>CAWIOJ010000005.1:0-33230 GCA_963837725.1 uncultured Thermoleophilia bacterium | reverse complement strand
TTCCGCGCCCTCCTACGTCAGAGTCGTGAGGCGAGGCGGGTGAGGATGCGGCCGACGGGCTCCGCGGTGGCCGCCGCGAATCCGGTGCCGGCCCAGAGGTGGATGCGCTGGAGGTCGCCGGCGGATGTGGCGGCCCTCCGGATCGGGCTGGTGAGGTGATGCACCGCCGGATAGCCGACGGGGGCGGCATCGCTGTAGCGGTCGATGAAGGCGTTGCGCAGTCCCCGGGCCGGGCGGCCGGTGAAGGCGCGCGTGACGGCGGTCGCGTCGAAGGCCGGGTCGGCGAGTGCCGCCCTGTGGGCGGCCGAGGCGCCGCTCTCGTCGGCGCGCAGGAGGACGGTGCCGACCGAGACGGCCGCCGCTCCGGCGCCGACGGCGGCCGCGACATCGCCCGCCGACGCGATGCCACCGGCCCCGATGATCGGGAGCGACACCTCCGCGCCGACCTGCCGGACGAGCTCGGGGAGAGGTGTCGCCGGCGGAATCGTCTGCGGCGTGAGGGTGCCGGAGTGACCGCCGGCCCCGGAGGCCTGCACGGCCAGCACATCGACGCCGGCATCGGCCGCCAGCCGCGCCTCGGCGGCGGACGTCACGGTCTGGACGGTGACCGTGCCCGCCCTCCTGAATGACGCGATGACCCCGGCGGAGGGGATGCCGAACGTGAAGCTGACCACGGGGACCGGATCGGCGAGCAGCAGGGCGATCTTCACGTCCCATTGATCGTCGTCCTCGCGCAGCCCGATCTCACCCAGGTCGATCCCGTAGGCATCGGCCTCGGGTTGGAGGAGCCGCGCGTAGGCGCGGAAGTCGTCCTCCGAGATCGGCACCGCGTTGGGCGCGAAGAGGTTCACCCCGAAGAGGACCCCGGACGCCCGGACCGCCGCGATCTGCTCCGACAGGGCCGCGACGTCCTTATAGCCCGCGGCGACGAATCCGAGGCTGCCCGCCTCCCCCGTGGCGATGACGAACTCGGGCGTCGAGGGTCCGCCGGCCATCGGAGCGGCCAGCACCGGATTCGTGACACCCAGTGCGTCGAGAGGTGGGCTCATCTACCGCGCGGCGAGCTGCGCTCCCATCAGGCGCAGCCGCTCGGACAGGGCGCGGGCGATCGTCAGCAGCAGCGTCGTGCGGGTGTGCACTTCGCCCGTGTCGCTGAGCCGGTCGAGCGCGGCGCGGTGGAGGCGGAACGCCTCGACGTCGGTCTGGGCCACCACGGAGGTCGGGCGGGGCACGCCGTCGATCAGGCCGCCCTCGCCGATGAAGGTGCCGGCGGTGAGGGTCAGCAGGTGGAGGCGATCCCCGTCGGGCCGCGTCGTGACCACCCCTGCCCGGCCGGCCGCGATCAGCACGAGATGGTCCGACGGGTCGCCCTGCCGGAAGAGCGCCTCGCCCGGCGCGAAGCGCGCCGGCTCCAGCACGCCCGCCAGGTCGGCCACCTCCGCGGGGGTCATCCCCACGCAGAGCTCCGTGTCGGCGAGGTCTGACCGGGCCCTCGTCGAGGGTCGCCACGCCCAGGCGCGCCAACAGCTCGTCCTCGCACCACTCCACAGCCAGGTCGAGGTCGTCCCAGACGATGGCCGCGTCATCCGCCGGCAGCACCTCGAGGGCGGCCATCAGCTCGGGGTGGTGGCCGGCGCCGGGCATCAGCAGCAGGCTCCCGCGCGCGGCGAGCGGCTCCCGCAGGCCTGCCAGCAGCTGGGCGGCGGGGCGGTTGACCCCGCGCACGCGGGTGAGGTTGACGATCGCGAAGCCCTCCCGTGGGGCGCGATCGAGCACGCCGGTGGCCGCGGTCGCGGCGGTCGTGAACATCAGGTCGCCCTGCAGGGTGTCCGCCCGGATCAGGTGCCCGTGGGCGCCGAGCGCCGCCAGCGCCTCGGGGCCGCGGTGGCGCCGTGAGCGCAGCGTGGTGCACGATGCCGTGCTGCGCAGTGCGCCGCCGGCCTGGTGGGGCGGGTCGAACAGGTGGAGCGCGAAGTCGCTGGACAACGCGTGGCACACGCGGATGCCGCGCGCGCTGTTGCCGTAGGCGTCGAGCGGGGGCGAGAACGTCCCGATGCCGAGCTGTCCCGGGAGCACCGCCAGGATCCCGCCCGCGACACCGCTCTTGGCGGGCAGCCCCACGTCGAAGAGCCACTGGCCGGCGAAGTCGTACATGCCGCAGGTCGCCATCACGCTGAGCACGCTCGCGACGTAACGCTCGTCCACCGCCCGCGCGCCAGTGGCCGGGTTGACGCCCTTGTTGGCGAGCGTTGCCCCGATCATCGCCAGGTCGCGGCAGGTCACCTCGATCGCGCACTGGTGGAAGTACAGGTCGAGCACGGCCTCGGGGTCGTCGCCGATCACCGAGAAGTTGCGCAGCAGGTGGGCGATCGCGCGGTTGCGGTGCCCGGTCTCGCGCTCGGAGCGGTAGACGTCCTCGTTGACGTGCAGCGGCCGTCCGGCGTAGCGGCCGAAGGCGTCGAGGATGCGCGTCAGGCGTCCGGCGGCGTCGGTGCCGCCCAGCAGTCCGGTGGTCGCGATCGCCCCCGCGTTGACCATCGGGTTGAACGGGTTGCCCGACCCGTCCTGGAGACGGATGGAGTTGAAGGCCTCGCCGGTCGGCTCCACGCCCGACCTTGGCGAGCACGCCCTCGGGGCCGTTGTCCTCCAGGGCCATGCCGTAGAGCAGCGCCTTGGAGATCGACTGGATCGTGAACGGCACGTCGGCGTCCCCCACCGTGTGGGTCTCGCCCTCGGCCGTGGTGATGGCGATGCCGAACGCGTCCGGGTCGGCGCGGGCAAGCTCGGGGATGTAGCCGGCCACCTGCCCGCCCGACTCCTCACGCGACACGCGCGCGTGGAGCTCGGCCAGGAAGCGGTGGACCGGGGAGACGTCCTCCGCCACCCGCACCACTAGTGCGAGCCGAGGGCCCTGTTCAGGTCCCAGGCCGCGGAGATCAGGCCGAGGTGGGTGAACGCCTGGGGGTAGTTGCCCAGCGCCTCGCCGGTGTCGCCCACCTCCTCGGCGAACAGACCGAGGTTGCTCGCGTAGGTGAGCATCTTCTCGAAGACCAGTCGGGCCTCCTCGGTGCGGCCCGGCACGGGTGAGGCACTCGACGAGCCAGAAGGAGCAGAGCGAGAACGAGCCCTCCTCCGAGCCGGCGAAGCCGTCGTCGGACGCCTTGCCGGGGTCGTAGCGGTACACCAGGCTGTCCGACACGAGGTCGCGCTCGATGGCCTCGAGGGTGGCCAGCATGCGCGGGTCGCGCGGGCCGATGAACTTGACCAGCGGCATCAGCAGATTGCTGGCGTCGAGCACGTCGCCGCCGTAGTACTGCACGAAGGCGCGGCGCTCATGGCTCCACCCCTTGTCCATGATCTCCTCGTAGATCTCGTCCCGCACGGCGCGCCACTTGGTGGTGTTGCCCGGCAGGCCACGCTGGGCCTGCATGCGCATCGCGCGCTCGAACGCCACCCAGCACATCAGCCGTGAGTAGACGAAGTGCCGGCGGCCGCCGCGCACCTCCCAGATGCCCTCGTCCGGCCGCTGCCAGTTGTCGGCCAGCCAGTCGAGCAGGCGGCGCAGGCTGCTCCACAGCTCCCAGCTGATCGGCTCCTGCTTGTTGGAAAGGTACACCGCGTCCATCAGCTCGCCGTAGACGTCCAGCTGCAGCTGGTCGTAGGCCCCGTTGCCGATCCGCACCGGCCTCGAGGCGCGGTAGCCCTCGAGGTGGGGCAGCTCCTGCTCGGTGAGGTCGCGGCCTCCGTCGATGGCGTAGACGATCTGCAGCTCGGGGTCGTCCGGGTCGGTCTCCCGGCAGCGCTCCTCGAGCCAGTCGGCGAACCGCTGGGCCTCCTCGTAGAAGCCGAGCCGCTGGAAGGCGAAGGCGGTGAAGGCCGAGTCGCGCAGCCAGGCGTAGCGGTAGTCCCAGTTGCGGGCGCCGCCGAAGCCCTCGGGCAGGCTGCACGTGGGCGCCGCGACCATCGCGCCGGTGGGCTGGTACGTGCAGAGCTTGAGCGTGATCACCGAGCGCTGCACCATCTCGCGCCAGCGCCCGTCGTAGTTGGAGTGCGAGAGCCAGTTGCGCCAGAAGTCGCGCGTCCCGGCCAGGGTCGCCTGCACCGTGTCGCCCTCCCAGCGCGGACCGCAGCCGCAGGGCTGGAGCACGAACCACTCGCCCTCGCCCTGCTCGAGGCGGAAGCGCGCGGTGGCGGCGGGGCCCTCGGTGCTGAGGGCGAGGCTCGAGGCCAGCTCGGTGCTGCGCCCGTCCGCCGAGATGAACTGCGCGCGGCGCGGGTCGTCCACCGTCACGCGGTGCGACGAGCGCGCGTAGTCGAAGCCCGGCCTGCACTCCATGCGGAACTCGACCGATCCGCGCACCACGTTGACGCGCCGCACGATGGCGCAGGGATCGAGGTTGACGGGCATGAAGTCGGTGACCTCGGCCACACCCGTGGGGCTGAAGAAGCGGGTCAGCAGGATCGCCGTATCCGGCAGGTACAGCTGCTTGCTCGAGCACGGGATGGCGGGTGCGATGCGGAAGCTGCCGCCGATGTCGGCGTCGAGCACCGACGCGAAGAGGCTGGGCGCGTCGAAGCGCCCGGGGCAGAACCAGTCGATGCTGCCGTCCCGGCCGACCAGCGCGGCGGTGCGCAGGTCCCCGATCAGCCCGTAGCTCTCGATCGGCCGGTAACGGAGCTCGTCGGGCTCCCCCCAGCCGGGCTCCTTTACGACCGTGGGCGCGTTGGTGCGGGGGGTCGTAATGGGATCGTTCGCGGGCACGACGGCACATTACCCCGTCCGGGGATCAAGCCCAGAGGCCCTCCGGCCGATAAACGGGCTGCCTTCCTGTACCCGTCGGTCCGCGACCGACTGGCGGGATCGTGTCGTGCACGGAACGAGAGGAAGAGCCGCGTGAACTCACGGACGAGCGCGCGTCAGGCCGGTTTCTCCTACATCGAGATCCTCGTCGGGATCCTCATCCTCGCCATCGTGGCGGGTGGGATCGCGCAGGGTCTGGCCGCCACCAGCATGTCGCTGGGCACGTCCAAGGTTGACACGACCGCGGTCAAGCTGGCCACCTCCGAGCTCGACCGGACCCACCGCATGGACTACGAGGACGTCGGCCTCACCGGGGGCAGCCCTCCGGGCATCCTCCTCGCGACCAGCAACACCGTGGTGGGCACGACGACCTACAAGATCGACCGCGACGTGGTGTACGTGGACGACCCCGCGCTGGGTCAGCCGCAGACCTACGTCAACTACAAGAAGGTCACGGTCACCGTGACCCCGCAGGTGCCGCGGTCGCACGCCTACACGCAGACCACCCTCATCGCGCCTCCCGCGATCGGGGCGATCGCCGGCAAGTCGACGATCATCGTCACGGTCATCGACGCGATCACCGACCAGCCGGTCGCGGGCGCCCCGGTGACGGTCGACAAGAGCACCTCGCCCACCCAGACGCGCTCCACGAACGCCGACGGCAAGGTGGTGTTCGCCGGCCTCGAGCCGAGCGCGATCCCGCCGACCGACCCCAAGTACAAGTACCGCCTGACGGTCGGCCTGACCGACCCGTGGGTGACCCACCCCGACAGCGTGCCGGCGGTGGCCCAGCAGCACCTCACCGCCGAGCAGACCTGGTCCACGACCCTCAAGGTCTACAAGCGGGCCACGATCCAGGTGAACCTGCGCGACGCGGCCACCGGCAAGCTTCATCACCGAGCGCTCCGAGGTGGACGTCACGACGCCGGGCCCCGACGTCATCACGGACGAACTCGACGGGTTCACCGGCGCGTATGTCTTCAACACGCTCCTCAGCAAGCCGATCATGCCGAGCACGTCCGACTTCACGGTCGTCGCCCAGGCCGACTGCTACCAGTCGGCCCAGGCCAATCGCCCGGTGCCGGTGGGGTATCCGAGCAACACCACCGAGACCTTCAACTTCGCGATGACCCGTGTGCCGAGCGGGTATCTCGACATCACCGTGCGCAGCACGGCCACCGGCAACCCGGTGATCCCCGGGGCGCAGGTGCAGGTCTCGGGTGGCCAGGCCAACCTTCCGCCACGGGTGCGCAGCGCGGACGGCGCGGGATTCGTGCGCTTCTGCCTCGATCCGTCGGGCAGCGCGAACTACGTGGTGTCGGTGGCCCAGCCGGGGTACGGCGCGGGCTCGATCCTGGCCGCGGTGCTCCAGAACCAGACGACGCCGCTCACGGTGTTCCTGGTCCCCTCGTCCAACACGGGCACCATCCGCCTCAACGCCGGCACGTCCAACAAGCTGGTGCGGCTCCAGGCGCTCACGGGCACGTATGACGCCTCGCAGAACACCAACGCCTCCGGCCGCGCCGACTTCAGCGGCCTCGCCGCGGGCAGCTACATGGCCTACATCGCCACCGGCTTCTCGGGCGGCAACCCGACGTGGAGCGCGGGCAAGGTCGTGACCGCCGTCGCGGGGGCGACGAGCCAGTACTCGGTGCCATGAGACGGGTCCTCGCCACGGCCCGGCGGCGCGCAGCCTCCCGCGACGCGCAGGCGGGCTTCACGCTCATCGAGCTGCTCATGGGCATCGTGCTGGCGTCCATCTTCAGCATCGCCCTCTACGGGTTCTTCTTCGCCGGCCTCGACGCCTTCCGGACGCACGAGTCGCAGGCCAAGGCCCAGTCGACCGGCCGCACCACCGTCGGCTACGTCGAGCGCGACATCCGCCAGGCCATCAGCCCCGACGACCTGTCGGCGCCGATCATCGCCCTCAGCCCCACCAGCCTGGAGATCTACGTCGATCCCCAGCGCGCCGCCTCGGTGACGGTGCCGCGCCCCCAGAAGGTGCACTACGCGATCGTCGCCAACCAGTTCATCCGCGAGACCTCGGACCCGGTGGGCGCCACCCCGCCCTTCTCGTACGGGCCCTACGTCCACCGCGTCGTCCTGATCGACGCCGTCCAGAACGGCGCGATCCCCGCCTTCGCGGCCGTCACCAACCAGGGTGCCGCGCTGCCCGCCACTCCTGGGGCGAACCAGCTGCGCGACATCGCACAGGTCTCGGTACGGCTCCTGGCGAGCCAGAAGACCGGGAACACCGCCTCGAGCCTGGAGCTGCGCACCGATGTGGCCCTCCGCAATGCGAATCGTCTCTAGCCTCCGGCGCCGGCCGCGCCAGGGCTCCCAGGCCGGATCGAGCCTGATCGCCACCATCGCCCTCACCGGCGTGCTGGCGCTGATGGTGGTCGCGAGCCTGACGTACGCCAAGAGCACCACCGCCCAGACCGCCCGCGAGGGCCGCGGCGACATCGCCCTCGAGGCCGCCGACGCCGGCGTCAACCGCTACATCTCGCGCCTGGTCGAGGACCCGCGCTACTACGACCACTGGGTTGACCTGGCCGAGGACCCGCGCATCGACCCCTACGGCGTGGTCCACGCCCCCGGGACGGCGTGGTCGCCGGGCGTCACCTGGACCTACGCGGCCGGCCCCTCGCAGACCTGGACCGACCTCCAGGACTCGCGGTTCGGCAAGGCCTCGTACTCGCTGCGCATCACACCTCCGCCGAGCAACTCGGACCTGGTGACGGTCCAGTCGACGGCCCAGGCAGGCCGCAACCAACCCAACCCGGTCACGCGCTCGATCCAGAGCCAGATCCACCCGACGTCGATCGCCGACTTCCAGATGATCTCCAACGCGACGATCAAGTACGGCTCCACGGCGACGACGACGGGCAAGCTGTACTCGGCCCAGGACATCAACCATCAGGGCATCGCCAAGGCTCCGGCCTACGCGGCGCACTGGGTGTGCTCCAGCAACCAGTTCGACTGCCCGAGCGCGTCGGCGCCGACGTCGATCTTCCAGGCCGGCGCCTACGACGCCACCACGACGCCGTCGTTCGCGGACAAGTTCCCGACGCCGATCGACTTCAGCCAGTTCACCCGGTCGCGCCTCGACATCAAGGACGCGGCCACGACGGGCGGCACGGCGTGGAACGACCCCTCGGCCGACGCGTGGATGGTGCAGTTCCTCGCCGACGGCCGGATGAAGGTCTGGAAGGTCACCAACACGTCCAACGTCGGCCTCCAGCTCGGCACGCTCGGGTGCCCCCAGACGCTCAACGTCCCGGCCAACGGCGCGATGTACTTCGAGCAGTCGGTGATCGTCTCCGACGGCAGCAACAAGACCGACTCCTGCAACTCCAGCACGGGGCCGCGGCCCTCGGTGGTCAACGGCCGCGTGACCATCGCGACCAAGGCCAACGTCTACATCGGCGGCAACATCACATACGCCGCGTCGGGCGACGACGTGCTCGGCCTGATCGCCGCCAACGAGCTGATCATCGCCAAGTACACGCCGTCCGTGCTCACCTGGCGGGCCGCCTCGCTGGCGCAGGCCGGCCAGTGGCGGACGTACGAGTCCAACGCCGACGGCCACCAGTCGATGACCTACATCGGCTCGCAGACCACGGCCAACGGCGGGTACGCGTCGATGTTCAACAGCCGCACGTACACCTACGACGACACCCTCAAGTACCTCCGGCCGAAGTTCTACCCGGTGCTCGAGGGATCCTGGGACACCTACTACTGGAGGCAGGTGGCGCCCCCCGCCTAGGGCGGCGCGCAGGCTTGCGGCCGCGCGCGGGAGTACGCTCGCGGCCGTGAGACCCGGGACACGGCCCTGACCGAGACCGCCCTCGGGGCCCTGCTGATCATCTTCGTCGGCCTCGTGGCGCGTCGCGTCGGCATCGTCAGCCGCGCCGACGGACCGCTGTTCGTGCGGCTGATCGTCAACCTGACGCTGCCGGCGCTGGTGTTCCTGATCCTGGTGACCTCCCACCTGGACGCGTCGCTGATCCTGGTGCCGATCGCCGGCTTCGCGATCCACCTGATCCTGCTGGGCCTCGGGTGGGCGGCGGTGCGCGTGTGGGGCATGGAGCGACCGCGCGCCGGCGCCCTCATCGTGGCCAGCGCCGTCGGCAACACCGGCTTCTTCGGGCTGCCGCTGATCGCGGCATCCGGTTCCGGCTTCTCGCTGCCCGCCGCCGTGATGTACGACGCCTTCGCGACGGGCGTCATCACGTGGACCTCGACGGTGGCGGTCGCCGCGCACTACGGGCGGCCCCACACCGAGCCGAGCCTGACGGTGCGCCAGGTGCTGCGGCACCTGGTCAACCCGCCCATGTGCGCGCTCGTGGCCGGCCTCGCCGTCAACCTCACCTATGGCGATCTGCCGGCCGGCGTGGAGCGCCCGTTCGAGATCCTCGGCGCGGCGACCCTGCCGCTCACCATGCTCTACGCCGGGCTGATGATCGAGGTCCGCGGCCTCGCCAGGCTCTGGGGCGAGATGACCTACACGGTCGTCGTGAAGCTCGGTCTCGCGGCTCTGGTGGGCGTCGCGGTGGCGGAGGCGCTCCGTTTCTCCGGGGACGTCTTCAATACCATCGTGATCATGGCCGCCATGCCCACCGCGATGATGTCGCTCGCCATCGGTGCCCGCTCGGGCCTGCGGTCCGACGTGCTGGCCGGCGCGGTCGTGGTCACGACGATCCTCGCGACCATCACCCTGCCGCTCCTGCGCGCGGCGCTGCTGTGAGCGGGTGGGGGCAGAGGCTCGCCGCGGCCGTCGAGTCGCGGTCGAGCCAGGTCGTGCTGGGCCTCGACCCGGATCCGGCGCGCGTGCCGGGTGGGTCCGAGGGCGCGCGCGCGTTCTGCCGCCGAGCGATCGCCGCGGCGGGCCCGGCCTGCGTGGCCGTCAAGATCCAGCTCGCCTCCTTCGAGCGCTTCGGCACGGCCGGCTGGGACGCCTTCGAGCGGGTGGCCGCCGCCGCGGACGACGCCGGGCTGCTGGTGATCGCCGACGCCAAGCGCGGCGACGTGGACGTGACCAGCCGGGCGTACGCCGCGGCGTTCCTGCGCACGCCGATCGATGCCCTCACCATCAACCCGATGCTCGGCGGCGACGCCGTCGCCCCGTTCCTGGAGGCCACCGAGCCGGGCGGCCGCGGCCTGTTCGCGCTCGTGCGCACGTCCAACCCCGGCGCCGCCGAGCTGCAGGACCTGGAGCTCGCCTCCGGTGGCCTGTGGCACGAGCAGGTCGCGCGCCTGGTGGCGCGGTGGGGCGCCGACAGCGTCGACGGCTCCGGGCTGTCGTCGCTGGGCGCGGTCGTCGGGGCCACGGTGCCCGAGCGCATGGCGGCTCTCCGGGCGCTGATGCCGCACCAGGTGTTCCTGATCCCCGGGGTCGGCGCGCAGGGCGGCAGGCCCGAGGACCTGGGCCCCGCCTTCGGGGGCCGCCCCGCGGGCGCACTGGTGGCCGCCAGCCGCTCGATCATCTTCGCCGAGAACCCCCGTCGCGCCGCCGAAGAGCTGCGCGAGGCCGTCTGGAGCGCCTTCGACACCCATCGCTGAGGTAATCCCGCCGCGGCGAGGATACGATCGCCGGGTGTTCCGCCGGCTCGCGGCCATCGCCGCCGTGGCAGCGTCGCTGCTCTTCGTGTCCTTCGCCCAGGCCGCCGTCCCGAGGGTGGACGCCGCGTCCTATGTGGTCGTCAACCCGGCGACGGGGGAGGCCCTGGCCGCCCGCGCGCCCGACCGCCAGCTGCCCATGGCCAGCACCACCAAGATCATGACCGCGCTCGTCACCCTCGAGAACGCGCAGCTGACCGACCGGTACACGGTGCCGCCCGCGGCCGAGGCGGTCGGGGGCTCCACCGGATCCCTCGAGGCGGGGGAGACGCTGACCGTGCGCCAGCTGCTCACCGCGCTGCTGGTGCCGAGCGGCAACGACGCCGCCGTCACCCTCGCCCAGGGCGTCGGTGGCTCCCAGGCGGGGTTCGTCGCGATGATGAACGCGACGGCCGAGCGCCTCGGGCTCGAGGACACGCACTACGCCAACCCGCACGGCCTGGACGCGCCCGGGCACCATTCGAGCGTGGCGAACATGGTCACGCTGGCGGAGGCGGCGATGCGCAATCCGGTGTTTCGTGGCATCGTCTCCAGCCGACGGGCGAGCATCCCCGGTCCCGGAGGGGTCGGCATCCGCCGATACGAATCCGAGAACGAGCTGCTCGACATCGATCCGGAGGCCGACGGCATCAAGACCGGCATGACCGACGGCGCGGGCTACGCCCTGGTGGGCCACGCGCGGCGCGCGGGCCTCGGGACGGAGCTGTACGTGGCCATCATCGGCGCGCCGAGCTCGGACGCCCGCGCCCTCGACGCCAAGGAGCTGCTCGACTACGGCTTCGCGCAGTACGCGAGCGCCGACCTGATCCCCGACGGCACGGTGTTCGGGCGCGTCCCGGTCGACGACCGCCCCGGCCGCGAGGTCCCCTACGAAGCGGCATCGGCCCTGCGCGCGCCGATCCGCATCGGAACGCCGGTCACCGAGACCGTGGTCGCCCCCACCGAGGTCGGCGGGCCGGTCGCGGAGGGTCAGCGCATCGGCACCGTCACCCTCCGCCAGGGAGACCCACGTGCTGGGCACCCGCGCCCTCGTCGCCACCGAGTCGGCGGCCGCGCCGAGCATGTGGGACCACCTGCGCTCGGGCCTCGGGAGTCTGATGCCGTGATCGTCACCGTCACCCTCAACGCCGCGCTCGACCGCACGGTACGCGTGCCCAACTTCCAGCTCGGGGCGCGCCACCGGGCCGACGCCTCGCTGCGCCAGCCGGGCGGTAAGGGCGTCAACGTCGCCCGCGCGCTGAAGCTGCTGGGCCAGCCGGTCATCGCCACCGGGCTCGCCGGTGGGCGCGTCGGCACGTACATCATCGAGGAGCTGACGGCCGAGGGCATCCTCAACGACTTCGTGCGCATCTCCGACGAGTCGCGCACCAGCACGGCCGTCATCGACCCCACCAACAGCCAGCAGACCGAGATCAACGAGTACGGGCCCTCGGTGCAGGCCGCCGAGCTCGACGTGCTCTTCGACAAGGTCCGCTACCTCTCGAAGGGCGCGGACGTGTTCGTGCTGGCCGGGTCGCTGCCGCGCGACGTGCCCGCCGACCTCTACGAGCGCCTGCTGCGCTCCCTGCGCCGGGAGGGGATGATCACCGCCCTCGACGCGTCGGGGCCGGCCCTGCGCGCCGCCCTGGCGGCCGAGCCCGGCGTCGTGAGCCCCAACGTGCGCGAGGCCGAGGAGATCGTCGGCCACGAGTTCGGCGACGAGGACGACATGTGCGCGGCGGCCGAGACGCTGACCCACATGGGCGCCGAGACGGCGCTCATCCACCACGAGGACGGCTGCGTCGCCCACTCGCGCACCGAGGGCAAGCGCGGCCGCACCTACCGCGCCCGGCTGCCCCGGCGCCTCGACGTCGTCTCCACCGTCGGCTCCGGCGACGCGCTGCTGGCCGGCTATCTCTCCGCCCGGTACGGGCACCAGTCGCCCGAGCACGCCCTCGCGCTCGCGGTGGCCTGCGGCGCCGCCAACACCCAGCGCTTCGGCGCCGGTGTGTTCGATCCGGCCGACGTCGAGTCGTTGATGAGAAGGGTCGAGATCGTGAGCGACGAATAGCACTTGTTTCGGGTTGGGCTACCGGCCGAACCCGGCGCTACACTCGTCCGATCATTTCTTGTGAGCACCGATCCATGTCAGACGAGGTGACCGACCCAGGTCCCGGCAGCCGCCGGCCTGGGTCTTTTTGTCTTCTGACCGGGTCGGACGGACGTGGCGGGGGGCGCTGAGTGGAGATCGAGATCGGGCGTGGCAAGAAGGGGCGGCGGGCGTACGGGCTGGACGAGATCGCGATCGTGCCGAGCAGGCGGACCCGCGATCCGGAGGATGTGGATCTGACGTGGCGGCTCGACGGGCACTCGTTCGAGCTGCCGCTGCTGGCGTCGGCGATGGACGGGGTCGTCGACACCCGCACCGCGGGGATCATCGGGCAGATCGGTGGGCTCGGGGTGCTGAACCTCGAGGGCATCCAGACCCGGTATGAGGAGGCCGACGCCGAGCTGGAGCGCATCTCGAAGATGCCGCCCGAGCAGGCGACGCGCGGCCTTCAGGAGATCTACCAGGAGCCGATCAAGCCCGAGCTGATCGCGCAGCGCATCAAGGAGATCAAGGCACAGGGCGTCACCGTGGCCGGGTCGCTGACCCCGCAGCGCGTGACGGACTACATCGACGTGGTCCTCGACGCCGGGCTCGACATCCTGGTGATCCAGGGCACCGTGGTCTCGGCCGAGCACGTCAGCTCGGTGACCGAGCCGCTCAACCTGAAGCGCTTCATCGCCGAGCTGCCGGTGCCGGTGATCGTCGGCGGATGCGCCTCGTACCACGCGGCCCTGCACCTGATGCGCACCGGCGCGGTCGGGGTGCTCGTCGGGGTCGGCCCCGGCGCGGCATGCACGACCCGCCAGGTGATCGGGGTCGGCGTTCCGCAGGCCACGGCGATCGCCGATGCCGCGGGCGCGCGGATGCAGCACCTGCTCGAGACGGGCCAGTACGTCAACGTGATCGCCGACGGCGGCATGGCCTACGCCGGCGACCTCGCCAAGGCGATCGCCTGCGGCGCCGACGCCTGCATGATCGGCTCGCCGTTCGCCAAGGCGTCCGAGGCTCCGGGTCGCGGCTACCACTGGGGCATGGCGACCTTCCACCCGCAGCTGCCGCGCGGGACCCGGGTCAAGACCACGACCATCGGGACGCTGGAGGAGATCCTCACCGGACCCGCGCACGAGAACGACGGCACCCTCAACCTGGTCGGCGGGCTTCGGAGCGCGATGGCGACCTGTGGTTACGACTCGATCCAGAGCTTCCAGAAGTGCGAGGTGATGGTGGCGCCCGCCCTCAAGAGCGAGGGCAAGAAGCTCCAGCAGGCGCAGCACGTGGGGATGGGGTAACCCCTGGCCACCGTCGAGCACTCCCCGCTGGACCCCGCCCTTGCGGCCGCCGCCCCGGGCGGGGTCCTGGTGGTCGATTTCGGCGCGCAGTACAGCCAGCTGATCGCCCGCCGCATCCGCGAGTGCCGGGTCTTCTCGGCGGTCGTGTCGCACGACACGCCGCCGGAGGAGATCCTCGCCCTGCATCCGGCCGGCCTGGTCCTCTCGGGCGGCCCGGCGTCGGTGTACGAGCCCGGCGCCCCCGCGCTCGACGCGCGGCTGCTCGAGCTGGGGATCCCGGTCCTCGGCATCTGTTACGGCATGCAGTCGATGGCCCAGGCCCTCGGCGGCGAGGTCGCCCGCACCGGAGCGGGTGAGTTCGGCAAGACGCCGCTCTCGGTCCAGTCGCGCGAGGGCATGTTCGCCGCGCTCTCCGCAGAGATGTGCTGGATGAGCCACCGCGACGCGGTGGTGCGCGCTCCCGACGGCTTCACGGTGGCGGCCCAGACGGCGGCCGCCCCGGTCGCGGCGATGGAGTCGCCGCGCCAAGCGGATGTACGGGGTGCAGTTCCACCCGGAGGTCGTCCACACGCCCTTCGGCACCGACCTGCTCAAGTGGTTCCTCTTCGATGCCTGCGACTGCGCGCCCACCTGGACCGCCACGCACGTCATCGAGGAGCAGGTGGAGCGGGTGCGGGCCCAGATCGGCCACTCCCGGGCGATCTGCGGCCTGTCCGGCGGCGTGGACAGCGCCGTCGCCGCCCTGATCGTGCACCGCGCGATCGGCGACCGGCTGACGTGCGTGTTCGTCGATCACGGCCTGATGCGCCAGAACGAGGGCGAGCAGGTGGAGGCCGCGTTCGGCAAGCACTTCGGCGTCCCCCTGGTGCACATCAGGGCTCAGGACCACTTCATCTCGGCGCTCGCCGGCATCACCGAGCCCGAGGAGAAACGCAAGACGATCGGCCGTGAGTTCATCCGCATCTTCGAGGCCGAGGCGGCCAAGCTGTCGGACGCCCGCTTCCTGGTGCAGGGCACGCTCTACTCCGACGTGATCGAGTCCGGATCGCGCACGGCGGCCAAGATCAAGAGCCACCACAACGTGGGCGGGCTGCCCGAGGACATGACCGTCGAGCTCACCGAGCCCCTGCGCCAGCTGTTCAAGGACGAGGTGCGGGTGGTCGGCGAGGAGCTCGGGCTCCCCGAGAACATGGTGTGGCGCCAGCCCTTCCCGGGGCCCGGCCTCGCGATCCGCATCATCGGCGAGGTCACGCGCGAGCGGCTCGACATCCTGCGCCAGGCCGACTTCGTGCTGCAGGAGGAGGTTCGCCGCGCCGGGCTCTACCGCGATCTCTGGCAGAGCTTCGCGGTGCTGCCGGCGGTAAAGAGCGTCGGCGTGCAGGGCGACGAGCGCACGTACGCCTACCCGATCGTGATCCGCGCGGTCACCTCGGACGACGCGATGACGGCCGACTGGGCGCGGCTGCCCTACGACCTGCTCGAGCGCATCTCCAACCGCATCATCAACGAGGTCGACGGCGTCAACCGCGTCGCGCTCGACCTCACCTCCAAGCCCCCTGGCACAATCGAATGGGAATGATCTAGGCAGGGGGGCCCGAATGGCCGAGCACGAGCACAGGGTGGTCATCGTCGGCGGCGGCTTCGGCGGCCTCCAGGCCGCGCTCAAGCTGCGCCGGGCGCCCGCGGACGTCACCCTGGTGGACCGGCGCAACTTCCACCTCTTCCAGCCGCTGCTGTACCAGGTCGCCACGGGCGCGCTGTCGCCCGGCGAGATCGCCTCGCCCCTGCGCGGCGTCCTCAAGCGCCACTCCAACGCCGACCGTGGTGCTCGGCGAGATCACCGACATCGACCTCGACGCGCAGCAGCGTGACCCTGCAGCAGGGCGAGGACCCCCCGACGCAGCTCCCCTACGACACGCTGATCGTGGCGGCGGGCGCCCGGCACTCCTACTTCGGTCGCGACGAGTGGGCGGCCATCGCCCCGGGGCTGAAGTCGCTGGAGGACGCCCTCGAGCTGCGCCGGCGCATCCTGAGCGCCTTCGAGGCCGCCGAGATCGAGCCCGACCCCGACGTGCAGCGCGCGCTGCTCACCTTCGTCGTGGTCGGCGCGGGCCCGACCGGCGTGGAGCTGGCCGGTCAGATCGCCGAGATCGCCCGCGACACCGTCCGGCACGACTTCCGCCACATCGACCCGACGACCGCGGTGATCATGCTGGTGGAGGGCGCCGACCGGGTGCTGACCGCCTTCCCCGAGAAGCTCTCCCACAAGGCCGAGCGCCAGCTGGAGAAGCTCGGCGTGACCGATCCGCAACGACCGCCTGGTGGTCGACGTCGACCCCGACGGCGTCACCGTCAAGGTGCGGCGGCGACCACGAGGAGCGCATCGCCTCACGCACCGTGATCTGGGCGGCCGGCGTCGCCGCCTCACCGCTGGCGGCGACGCTGGCGAAGGCCAGCGGCGCCCCGCTCGACCGGGCGGGCCGCGATCACCGTCGAGCCCGACCTCACGCTCCCCGGCCACCCCGAGGTGTTCGCCCTCGGCGACATGGTGCGCGTCTCCGACGGCGCCGGCGGCCAGATCCCGCTGCCGGGCGTCGCGCCCGCGGCCATGCAGCAGGGGCGGTACGCGGCCAAGGTGCTGCGCGCCCGCCTGGGCGGCACGGGCGCCCCGCCGCCGTTCCACTACGTCGACAAGGGCAACCTGGCGACCATCGGGCGCATGAAGGCCGTCGGCGAGGTCAAGGGCCTCTGGCTGAGCGGCACGATCGCCTGGCTCGGGTGGCTCTTCATCCACCTCTTCTACCTCACCGGCCTCCAGAACCGCTTCCTCGTGCTCACCCGCTGGACCGTCAGCTTCCTCACCCACGGCCGCGGCGCCCGGCTGATCACCGGGGGAGAGGACGAGGTGATCAGCGGGCGGGCTGCGTTGAAGAGGAAGGACTGAGGCCGCACCCACAACCCACAAAGCGTGGCGGCCAACCACTCAAAGCAAGAGGAAGGTCCACACCACGAAAGACTGGGCACGACTCGCTTGAGTCCTTGACCGGTTTGTCCCGGACGCCGCCCTCGGCGAAGCCGTGCGGCTCGGTCCGCCAATGCGCCCGGCCAGGCGATGAGCGCACGACGAACCGCCCCGCAAGAGGCCGGGTTCCTGCCTTGTCACCCAGTCCTCAACGCACTGTGCGCAGCGCCGAAGCTCGCCCGTAGCTCAGAAACCCTCAGAGCTCAGAAACCTCCGATGCTCGCCACCTCTTCCCATTCCACAGCGGTCTGGCGGCCGGCGTCGAACTGCTCCATGAGGGCTTGCGTGGACCGCGGCGAGGCCCGGGTCGTCCTTCGGTAGGTCTCGGCCGGTGTGCTGGCGGATGAGGAAGATCGAGGCCCGCGAGGCCGGAGTCGCGCGTGAGGCTCACCTCCAGCGGGCGGCCGAGCAGGCGTGGGGACGTCGAAGGGGGCGTACATCCACCAGAACTTGTTGAGGCCGTCGGCGTGGATGCCGGCGCGCGTGCGGTGCGCGTCCCTGCCGTAGAGGGGGTAGGTCGGGGCCAGAGGGCGGCCGAGCTCGGCGTAGAGGTCGGCGAGGTCGTTGAGGGCGTGGAAATCGGGCAGCGGCTCCTCGATCAGGCCCATGCCGATCTCGTGGAGCACGATCGCCTCGAGGGGCGCGTTGCCGGTTCGCTCGCCGGTGCCGAGCAGCGTGCCGTTGATCACCGAGCACCCCGCCTGGATGGCGGCGAGGCAGTTGGCGACCACCAGGTGGGTGTCGTTGTGCGGGTGGAACTCGAGGTCCTCGCTCGCCACCCCGAGCTCGCGCAGCCGCCGGATGTGGCGCGGGATCGACCGCGGCGGCGCGACCCCCTCGGTCGGCAGACCGAGGCCCATCGTGTCGCACACGCGGAACTTGGGGCGCAGCGTCCGGCCCGTGCTCGGCGCAGAGGGCGATGACCGCCTCGGCGAAGGGCAGCAGGAACTCCTCCGGCGCCCGGGTGGCGTCCTCCAGGTGCAAGCCGCGGGCGCAGCCCGGCGTCGAGCACCGCGCGCACGGCGTCGAGGTAGACCTCGGCGGCCTGGCGCCGCCCGCCCGGCCGGAACTTGTGGAACGTGTGGTAATCGCTGGCGGAGGCCAGCATCCCGGTCTCGCGCACGCCGAGATCGCCGACCAGCTCGGCGTCGCGGCGGCTCGCGCGGATCCAGGTGGTCGGCTCGACCGGGGCGCCGTCGCGATACCGCTCGATGGCGGCCTCCAGGATGCGGCGGTCGGCCGGGCGGTAGACGAAGAACTCGGCCTGGCGGATCGCGCCGCTGGCGCCGGTGAAGGCGCACATCAGGTCGTAGATGCGGATGCCGGCCTCCACCGTGAGGGGAAGCCCGCCCTGCTGGCCGTCGCGGTGGGTGGTCTCGGTGGTCCATGCGGCGGCCGGCAGTCCGTCGGGCCGGTCGGTCCAGTCCCAGCGGGGGAATCCCTCGCGCGGGAACGCGCGCTCGAACAGCTCGGGCGCGGGTGGATCGGAGATGAGCGTGTGAGTGTCCATGGGATGACGGTAGGAGCCGCCGTCCGGCTGTCGTCAACGTTGATCCATATAATCAACCAATGGCCGCCGACACCCTCACCGCACCCGAGGCCGCCGCGCTGCTCGGCATCTCCCGCGAGACGCTCTACGCGTACGTCAGCCGCGGGTTGGTCGCCTCGGAGCCCGGCCCCGGCCCGAGCCGCGCGCGCCGCTACCCGCGCGCCGCCGTCGAGGCGCTGGTCGAACGCCGCGCCCGCGCGCGGGATCGGGACCTGGCCGCCCACGGGGCGCTGAGCTGGGGCCTGCCGGTGCTCGACTCCGCACTGACGTCGATCGAGGGCGGGCGTTTCTTCTACCGGGGCCGCGACGCGGTGGAGCTGGCCGGCTCGGAGACCCTCGAGCGGGTGGCCGCGCTGCTCTGGACCGGCGACGCCGCCACGGTCGCCGAGGTCTTCTCCGGCACGCACGAGGCGGCCGGCGTCGCGTCGCCCGGGCCGTCGGTCACCGCCCTCGCCCGCCACCTGGTCGCCGCCTCGGAGGACGCCCTGATCACCCTCGACGCGCCGGATCAGGTGGTGTGGCACGGTGGCGCGCGCGTGGTCGCCGGCCTGTTCGCCGCCGCAGGCGCCGAGGGCGACGGGGGCTTCGCCGAGCGGCTCGCCCGCGGCTGGGGCGTCGACGCCGTCGCGGAGCTGCAGACCGCCCTGATCCTCAGCGCCGACCACGAGCTCAACGTCAGCTCGTTCACGGCGCGGTGCGTCGCATCGGCCGACGCCACGCTCGAGAACGTGGTGCTGGCCGCCCTCTGCGCGCTGCGTGGTCGCCGCCACGGTGGGCTCACCGAACGGGTGGAGGCGCTGGTGCGCGACGCCGATCGGGACGGCGCGGCACCGGCGGCCCGCCGGGCGCTCGGCGCCGACGGCGCGCTCGCCGGGTTCGGCCACCCGCTGTACCCGCACGGCGATCCGCGCGGCGTCGCGCTGCTCGAGCTGGCCGCCCGGGCGCGACCGGACGATCCGGTGGCTGCCGGAGCTGGTCGCGGTCGCGGCCGATCAGCTCGGCGTGCGCCCGACGCTCGACTTCGGGCTCGTGGCGCTGACCCGGTCGCTCGGACTGCCCGACGGCGCGGCGTTCTGCCTCTTCGCGCTCGGTCGCTCGGTGGGGTGGATCGCCCACGCGCTCGAGACGCGCGCCGACGGCCGCCTGATCCGCCCGCGGGCGCGCTACACGGGGCCTCCGCCGCCGGTGCCGGGCGACGTGGGATCATCCGGGGCATGAGCGAAGAGCGCGTGCGCATCGACAAGTGGCTCTGGGCGGCGCGGTTCTTCAAGACCCGCTCGCTGGCCACCGACGCCGTGCAGGGCGGCCGGGTCCACGTGGAGGGCGCGCGCGTCAAGCCGGCCCGCGACGTCCGGATGGGCGAGCGCATCGAGGTCACGATGGGGGACACCACCCTGACCGTGGTGGTCACCGGCCTCGCCGACCGCCGGGGCTCGGCGACCGTGGCCGCGACCCTCTACGAGGAGACCCCCGAGAGCGTCGCGAAGCGCGAGCGCGAGAGGGAGCAGCGCCGCCTCGCCCCGGCGCCCGGCGCCGATCTGACCGGCCGGCCCAGCAAACGCGATCGCCGGCGCATCGAGGCCCAGCGCGGCAGAGGCCGGCCCCGCCGGTGACCGGCTAGGCGGAGCGCCTCCGGGCCTCTTCGCCGATGCTGCGCTCGCCGATCAGGCCGTTCTCGGAGGTCCGCATGATCACGTAGGTGCCGTCCGAGCCGCTCTCCAGGAAGGCGAGCAGATCCTCGGTGCCCCGCGGGCCCAGCAGCTCGGCCAGACGGCGCGAGGCCAGGTCCAGGGCGGCGCCCTCGCCGAGGGGAGCGGCGGCGGCGATGCGGTCCGAGTCGTTCTCGACGGGCTCCGGTGTTGCAGTCCGGGCCATGCCGGTCGCGGTCGTCATGGGCCTGCTCGGCGCCCAGATCTTGCGGCTCTGGGTGTGATGCCAGCAGTATGGGCTCCCGCGGAACGGGCTCTGCTGACACCTTTTGCCGTGGGCCGCGATCGCGACGCACCGGCTGACCGAACGACTCTCCATGTTCGCTTCCGACTCGTTGCGGAGGCCGACTCCTCGTCAACCTGTTATCCGGTTCATCCAGTTTTAGCCGTCTCGTAACGCTGAAGTAAAGGCATCGGTTCGGACGCGCTTGCGGGAGTCCCCGCACTTTCCTAGACTCTGCGGTCGTTCTCGCGGCAGTCGTGGTGCCGCGTCGTCATGCAGTGCAGTGGAGGTAGAGACCGGCCTGTGAGCACCCTCAGCGCGAAGCCCGGAACCGTCGATCGTCAGTGGTACATCGTTGACGCGGAGGGTCAGAACCTCGGCCGGCTCGCATCGATCATCGCGGAGACCCTCTCCGGCAAGCGGTCCCCCTGGTACACCCGGCACTGCGACACCGGCGACTTCGTCGTCGTCGTCAACGCCGAGAAGGTCACCGTCACCGGCAACAAGCTGCGTGACAAGCGCTACTGGCGCCACTCGGGCTACCCGGGCGGCATCCGCAGCCGCACGCTCGGCGAGCAGCTCGCGCGCCGCCCCGAGGAGGTCCTTCGCAAGGCCGTCCGCGGGATGCTCCCCAAGAACAGCCTGGGCCGGTCCCAGCTGCTCAAGCTCAAGATCTACGCCGGGCCCGAGCACCCGCACGAAGCCCAGGCGCCTCAGCCGCTGCGCCTCACCCGAGTCGCGGAGGTCACCGCGTGAGCACCGACATCGCCACCCCCGTCCGCTACCGCGCGACGGGCAAGCGCAAGAACGCCGTCGCCCGGGTCATCCTGACCCCCGGCACCGGCGTCATCACCTGCAACGGCCGTCCGGTGGACGAGTTCTTCGGGAACAAGGTCCTGGTCACCCAGGCCAAGAAGCCGTTCGAGGCCACCAGCACCGACGGCCGCTTCGACGTCGTCGCCCTGCTGCACGGCGGCGGGGTCTCCGGTCAGGCCGGCGCCCTGCGCCACGGCATCGCCAAGGCCCTGACGGTCGCGGACGAGAACCTTCGCCCCGACCTCAAGCGCGAGGGTTTCCTGACGCGGGACGCCCGCATCAAGGAGCGCAAGAAGGCGGGCCTCAAGGGCGCGCGTAAGCGTCCGCAGTTCTCGAAGAGGTAGCCGGCTCACGCCCGGAACCACCCCTGTGGCATCGCGGAGGCTGTTCGGTACGGACGGCGTCCGCGGGGTCGCGAACCGTGAGCTGACCCCGGAGCTCGCCCTCTCGATCGGGCGGGCTCTGGGCGGGCGCCTCGCCCACGGCTCGCGGGTGATGATCGGCCGCGACACACGCCGCAGCGGCCCGATGCTCGAGTCGGCCCTCGCGGCCGGGCTCTCCAGCGCGGGCGCCGACGTGGTGCTGCTGGGAGTGATCCCGACGCCGGCCGTCGCCGAGCTGGTCGGCGGCTCCGACGCCGTGGCCGGCGCGGTGATCAGCGCCTCGCACAACCCCTTCGCCGACAACGGCATCAAGCTCTTCGGCGCCGACGGCTTCAAGCTGGCCGACGCCGACGAGGCCGCGGTCGAGGCGGCGCTCGAGGAGCCCGGGGAGCGCCCCGAGGCGGAGCGCCTGGGCGCGATCGAGGCCTGGGACGAGGGCCGCGACCGCTACATCGACTCGCTGATGGCGCGCTGCGACGTCGATCTCAGCGGTCTCTCGATCGTGGTCGACTGCGCCAACGGCGCCACCGCGGTGACCGCGCCGGAGGTGCTGCGAGCGCCTCGGGGCGCAGGTCACGAGCATCGGCACCGAGCCCGACGGGGTCAACATCAACGCCGGGTGCGGCTCGACCGATCTGCGGCTGCTGTCCGAGACGGTTCAGGCGTCGGACGGGGCGGACCTGGGCCTCGCCTTCGACGGCGACGGCGACCGTGTGCTGGCGGTCGACGGCGGCGGCACGCCGGTGGACGGGGACCAGATCCTCGCGATCTGCGCCCTGGACCTGCGCGCCCGCGGGGCCCTGCCGGGCGACGCGGTCGTGACCACCACGATGACCAACCTCGGTTTCCGCCGGGCGATGGCCTCCTCCGGCATCGAGGTGCGCTGGACCGACGTCGGCGACCGGTACGTGCTCGAGGAGATGCGCCGCGGCGGATACGTGCTCGGCGGAGAGCAGAGCGGGCACCTGATCAACCTGGCCCACGGGCCCTCCGGCGACGGCCTCGCCGCCGCGCTGCACCTGCTGCGCGCGCTCGCCGCCCGCGGCGAGGATCTCGCGACGGCCGGCCGCGTCATGCAGCGGCTGCCGCAGCGACTGGTGAACGTGCGCGTGGAGCGCAAGTCCGACCTGCCCGATGCCGATGGGGTGTGGCAGGCGGTCCGGGAGTCCGAGGCCGCGCTGGGTGATGACGGACGGGTGGTCGTCCGTGCCTCGGGCACGGAGCCGCTGGTCCGGGTGATGGTGGAGGCCCCGACGGTCGACGACTGCGAGCTGTGGTGTCGAACGATCGTCGAGGTCGTCGAGAGGGAGCTGGGCGGCTCTCGGCTCTGACCCTCACGTGTCGTGACGTTGCAGGCAAGGGAGGCACGAGATGTGCGGAATCATCGGCTATGTGGGTGGACGTCCGTGCCGGGAGCTCATCCTCACGGGTCTGGAACGGCTCGAGTACCGCGGCTACGACTCGGCGGGGTTCGCCCTCATGGACAGCACGCAGGGTGTCGCCGAGGCCGTGCGCGCGGTCGGCAACCTCTCCAAGCTGCGTGACGCCGCCGGCCTGAACGGCACCACGACGGCGACGACGGGTCTCGGCCACACGCGCTGGGCCACCCACGGCCGCGTCACGACCGCCAACGCCCACCCGCACACCAGCTCGGACGGCAAGGTGATCGTCGTCATGAACGGCATCATCGAGAACTACATCGAGCTGCGCACCGAGCTCCAGAACCTCGGCGTCGTGTTCGCCTCCGACACCGACACCGAGGTCATCCCGCAGCTGCTCGCCCGCGAGTACATGGGCGATCTGGCGGAGACGGTCCGCGAGGTGCTCCCGCGCCTCGGCGGCCACTTCGCCTTCGTCGCCGCGCACGTGGACGAGCCCGGCCGCCTGATCGCCTCCCGCCGCGAGTGCCCGCTGGTGCTGGGCGTCGGCGACGGCGAGCGGTTCGTCGCCTCGGCCATCCCGGCCTTCCTGCGCGAGACCCGCGACATCGTGCTGCTGGAGGACGACGAGGTCGTCGTGCTCGAGGCCGACGGACACACGGTGTTCGCCAACGGCGTCGAGGTGGGGGAGCGCCCCGCCGAGCGCGTCGACTGGGACGAGGACGCCGCCGAGAAGGGCGGATACGAGACCTTCATGCTCAAGGAGATCCACGAGCAGCCCGCCGCCCTCTGGGACACGATCGGCGACCGCCTGCGCCCCGACGGCGCGGTGGAGCTGGTCGGGCTCGGCCTGGACGACGCGGCCCTCGCGCGCGTGGAGCGCATCCACATCGTGGCCTGCGGCACCTCGTACCACGCCGGCCTGGTCGGCCGGTACCTGATCGAGGACTGGGCCCGCATCCCGGTCCACGTCGAGGTGGCCTCGGAATACCGCTACCGCACCTGCCTCGCGGGCCCGGGCGACCTGGTGATCGGCATCACCCAGAGCGGCGAGACCGCCGACACCCTGGCGGCGATGCGCGTGGCCCGCGAGCGCGGCGCCCACGTCGTGGCCCTGACCAACATCATGGGATCGCAGGCCACCCGCGACGCCGACGGCGTGCTCTACACCCGCGCCGGCCTCGAGATCGGCGTTGCCGCCACCAAGACGCACACCGCGCAGGTGATGGCCCTCTCGCTGCTGGCGCTCAAGCTCGGGCGGCTCAAGTGGGCGCTCACCGCCGCCGGCGCGCTCGATCTGGCCGAGGAGCTGCGCCGCGTGCCGGCTGTGCTCGAGGAGTACCTGGCCTCGTCGGCCCCCGAGGAGGTCATGCGGGCGGCCGAGACCTACGCCGATCGCTCGTTCTTCCTCTACCTCGGGCGCCACGTGGGCGTCCCGGTGTGCTTCGAGGGCGCGCTGAAGCTCAAGGAGATCAGCTACATCCCCACGGAGGCCTACCCCGCGGGCGAGATGAAGCACGGACCGATCGCCCTGCTCGAGGAGGGCTCCCCGGTGGTCGTCGTGGCCACCGACGGGCACGTCTTCGACAAGGTCGTGTCCAACATCCAGGAGGTTCGCGCCCGTGGCGCCCGCGTCATCGCCGTCGCCACCGAGGGCAACGAGGAGATCGAGCAGCACGCCGACGACGTGCTCTGGGCCCCGCGCACGCCGGCGCTGCTGTCGCCCATCGCCGCCGTGATTCCCCTGCAAATCTTCGCATACGGCCTCGCCCGGGCGCGCGGCCTGAACGTCGATCAGCCGCGCAACCTGGCCAAGACCGTAACCGTCGAGTAGAGGCTGAGACGTTGGCCGTTCTCGGCGTCGGGGTCGACATCATGGAGATCGACCGCTTCGCGGCATCGCTCGCGAAGCGTCCCCGGCTGGCCGAGAGGTGCTTCACCCCCGCCGAGGCGGCCTACTGCGCGTCGAAGGCGTTCCCCCCGCAGCATTTCGCGGCGCGTTTCGCCGCCAAGGAGGCGGTGGGCAAGGCGCTCGGCATCGGGATGACCCGCTGGCGTGAGGTCGAGGTGGTCCGCGGCCGCGGCGCCCCCACGATCGCCCTCCACGGGCGTTACGCCCGGCGCGCCGAGGATCTCGGGGTGGACCGCATCCACATCTCACTCACCCACGGCAGGGATGCGGCCGTCGCGATGGCGGTGATCGAGAGCCTCGAGGGCTGAGCCCCGGGCCATCGCGGCCCATCTGCGAGGATTCGGGCCACCATGGCCCGCGCTCTCCCCTCATCCCCGCCGCCCGTGGCCGGCCAGACGCCCCTCTTCGACGCGGCGGCGATGCGCGCCGCCGACCGGGGCGCCACCGAAGACCACGGAATCCCCTCGATCATCCTGATGGAGCGGGCCGGCATCGCCGCCGCGCAGGCGATCCTGGATCAGGGCTGGCCCCAGACGGCCGCGCTGATCGTGGTCGGCACCGGCAACAACGGCGGCGACGGTCTGGTCGTGGCCCGCCATCTCGCCGAGGCCGGGTGGCACGTCGAGGTGGTCGGCCTCGAAGGAGCGGCGCCGTCCACCCCCGACGGGGCCACGATGACGGCGATCGCCGCGAGCCTGGGCATCGTCGTGGGCCGGTTCGTCACCTCCGCGCCCCACCGGGATGTCGTCGTGGTCGATGCCGTCCTCGGCACGGGGGCCCACGGCGCGCCGCGTGGCGCCGCCGCGGGGGCCGTGGAGTGGATCGCGGCGCACGAGGGTCCCGTGGTGGCCCTGGACGTCCCCTCCGGGGTCGAGGCCGACACCGGCCGTGTGGAGGGCGCCGCGGTGTGTGCCGACCTCACCGTGACCTTCCACGGCGACATGGTGGGGCTGCACGTCGCGCCCGGACGTGGGCTCTGCGGGCCGTGTCGTGGTGGCCGACATCGGCATCCCCACGGCGATCCGGCTGCCTCCGGCCGCGTGGCTGGCGGGGCGCGCGGTGATCGCGGCCGTGCCGCGCAAGGGCGCCGCGTCCGACAAGTACGCGTCGGGATCGGTGCTGGTGATCGCCGGGTCGCCGGGGCTGACCGGCGCCGCCTGCCTGGCCGCCCGCGCCACGTTGCGCGCCGGGGCGGGCCTGACCGTGGTCGCCACCCCCGCGGAGGCCGCGGCGGCGGTGTCGGCCCAGCTGCTCGAGGTGATGTGCGCCCCGCTGCCGGATCGTGACGGCCACCTGGGCCTGGAATCGATCGACCGTGTGCTGGCGGAGTCCCGGCGGGCCTCGGCCGTCGCGCTCGGCCCGGGGCTCGGCCGCGCCGACGCCACGACCGCCGCCGTTCACGAGCTGATCGACCGCCTCGCGCTGCCGCTGGTGCTCGACGCCGACGGCCTCTGGCACCTCGCGGACGCCCCGGAGGGCCTCCAGGTGCGATCGGCGCCGACCGTCATCACCCCCCACGCCGGGGAGGCGGCCCGCCTGCTGGGCGTCGACCGGCACCAGGTGGAGGCCGACCGCCTCGCGTCGGCGTGGACGCTGGCCGAGCGCTCGGGGGCCGTGGTGGTGCTGAAGGGGGCGGGGACGATCGTCGCCGCGCCCGGCCTGCGCCCGAGCGTCAACTCCGGGGGCTCGGCCGCCCTTGCCACGGCGGGCACCGGCGACGTGCTGACCGGCACGGTGGCGGCCTTCCTCTCCAAGGGGATGGAGCCCCACGCCGCGGCGATCGCGGCGGTGGCCGCCCACGCCCGCGCCGGCGAGCTGGCCGACCGCGGCGACGGCACAATCGCCTCGGACGTGCTCGAGGCCCTCCCGCTGGCGCTGGCCGAGAGCCGCCGGTGAGCGCGACCCGCGCGGTCGCCGACATCGATCTGAGCGCGGTGCGGCACAACGCCGCGACGCTCGCCCGCGCCGCCGGCTCGGCGCGGCTGATGGCGGTGGTCAAAGCCGAGGGCTACGGGCACGGGGCGGTCCCGGTCGCGCGCGCGGCGCTCGAGGGGGGCGCCGACGCGCTGGCGGTCGCCGCGATCGGCGAGGCCGAGGCCCTCCGGGACGCCGGATTGACGACCCCGATCCTGGTGATGGGGCCCCTGCGCGACGACGAGTGGGCGCGGGCCGCCGCCGCCGGGGTGGAGGTCACCGCCTGGACCCCGTCCGCCGTCGAGAGCGCCCGGGCGGCCTTCGCATCCGCCGGCGCGCCCGCCCGGATCCACCTCAAGCTCGACACCGGCATGGGGCGCCTGGGCGCCCGGCCGGAGGACGTCGCGGCACTGGCCGAGGCCGCCTCCAGTGCCGGCAGCGGCGTGGTGGTGTCCGGCCTGATGATGCACTTCGCCACGGCCGACGAGCTCGAGGGCGAGAACGCCGGCTTCATGAACGAGCAGCTGGTCCGCTTCCGCGCCGCGGTGGCCGATCTGCGCCCTCGGTTCCCCGAGGCCATCGTGCACGCCTCCAACTCGGCGGCCACGCTGCGCGAGCCCCGGGCGGCCTTCGACATGGTGCGCTGCGGCATCGCGCTCTACGGGTGCTCGCCCTTCGGGGGCGACCCCGGCGAGCACGATCTGCGCCCCGTGATGTCGCTCGTGTCGTACCTGGCGTCGGTCAAGACCCTGCGCTCGCGCGAGAGCGTCGGCTACGGGCGCGTGTGGCGCGCGGCCCGCGGCACCCGCATCGGCCTCGTCCCGGTGGGCTACGCCGACGGCTACGCGCGGAGCCTCACCGGCCGCGCCGAGGTGCTCGCGGGTGGCCGGCGCGTGCCCGTCGTGGGCACGATCTCGATGGACCAGCTGACGGTTGACCTCGGCCCCGAGGGCCAGGAGCAGGTGGGGGAGGCGGTGACGCTGATCGGCACCCAGGGGTCGGAGCGCATCACCGCCGAGGAGGTCGCCTCCTGGCGCCAGACCATCAACTACGAGGTCACCTGCGCCGTCGGCCCCCGCGTGCCCCGCGTCCCGCGCGGATGACGACGCCGCTGGACGCGCTGGTGGCGCCGCTTGCGCCGCTCGGCGAGGGCGCCTGGGCCGTCGGGGGCGGGGTGCGCGACGCGCTGCTCGGCCGCCCGGTGGCCGACCTCGACGTGGCCGTCGCGGGTGACGCCGCACGGGCCGCCGCCGCGCTGTGCCGCGCCCACGGGGGCACGCGCTTCCGGCTCTCGCGGGCATTCGGCGCGTGGCGCGTCCAGGGCGGCGACCTGCCCTTCCAGGTGGACATCACCCCGCTCCAGGGCGCCGACCTCACGGAGGACCTCGGCCGCCGCGACCTGACGGTCAACGCCCTGGCGCTGCCCGTCCAGGGCGGCGGTGAGGTGATCGACCAGCACGGCGGGCTCGCCGACCTGGCCGCGGCGCGCCTGCGCCTGGTCGGCGACTCGGCGCTCCGCGACGACCCGGTGCGCCTGCTGCGGCTCGCGCGCCTGTCCGTCCAGATCGGCTTCGCCGTGGATCCCGGCAGCGCGGCCCAGGCGCGGCGCGACGCCGCCGGGGTGTGGGACACGGCGGGAGAGCGCCTCGCCGATGAACTCGGGCGCATCGTCTCGTTGTCGCGTCCCGACCTGGCCTTCGCCCGTCTCGACGAGCTCGGCGTGCTGGGGGCACTGGTGCCCCAGCTCGAGGAGTCCCGCGGCCTGGACCAGAGCGAGTACCACCACAAGGACGTGCTCGGGCACACCCTCGAGGTGGTGGAGCAGGCGGTCGCGCTGGCCGCCGACCCGGAGCCGGTCTTCCGCGGCCGCGCCGACCGGGTGCGCGCGGCGCTCGCGGAGCCGCTCGCCGACGAGCTCGACCGCCGGGGCGGCCTGATGTTCGGGGCGCTGCTGCACGACATGGCCAAGCCCGCCACCCGGGGCGTGATGGAGGGCGGCCGGATCACGTTCATCGGCCACGATCGCCTCGGCGCGGAGATGGCCGACGATCTGATGCGGCGGCTCCACACCTCGGCGCGACTGCGCGAGACCGTCGCGCGCCTGGTGCGCTGGCACCTGCCCCTGGGCTTCCTGGTGCACCGCACGCCGCTCTCGCTGCGGCAGATCGATCGCTACCTGCGCGCCACCGCGCCCTCGGAGGTGGAGATCATGGTGCTGTCGGTCGCCGACCGTCTCGCGACACGCGGACCGCGCACGCGCCAGTCGGCCATCGACCGCCACCTGGTGCTGGCCCGGGAGATGATGGACCAGTACTTCACGCTGGCCGACCGGGGGCCCCTGCCCGCGCTGCTGGCGGGCGACGAGGTGGCCGCGGCCCTCGGCCGGGATCCCGGTCCGTGGCTCGCCCCCCTGCTCGACGCGCTGCGGGAGGGGCAGGTGGTCGGGGTGCTGCGCACGAGGGACCAGGCGCTGCGTTTTGCCCGCGAGTGGCCGGAATAGACCACGATCTGCTTACAAATGCGATTGTGGGAAAAACGCAACCGTGGCGTGAATTGTGGTTGTAGGGCCGGGGTGCCCCCCGTAGGTTCGCCGCCGTGAAGTGAACGACCGCAGTGCCCGGACGACCGAAGTGACACGTTCCCCCAGGCGGAGGACGATGCATGCAGGGAGCACGAACCGTGGTACTCAGCGTGGCCGTGGCCGGGATCGCCGCCGCCGTCACCCCCGGGATCGGCGTCGCCGCTGCGGCGTGCACGCCGACCGTCGCGCCCGCCGATGAGGCCCGGCTGGCGCGGCTGATCGACTCCCAGCGCCGCGCGGTGCCCGTGACCAACGTGGCCCGCCTTCCCGCGCTGAAGCGCGTGGGCCGCGCGAAGAGCCTCGACATGGCCGCCGGCGGGGCGTTCTCACACGCCTCCGGCATGAGCTGGGCCGGCGGCCACGCGGCCGGTCAGAACATCGCGATGGCCCCCACGGCGGCGGTCGCATTCCGCGCGATGCTCAACAGCCCCCCGCACCGGCGCAACATGCTCGCCCCCGGCTGGCGCTACGGCGGCGTGGGCGCGGCGCGCGACTGCGCCGGCCAGATCTACTTCACGGTCAACTTCCTGGGGCCCTGAGCCGCCCCTCGGGGCGGGCGTATAGTCGGCCGCATGGTTCGGCTGACCCGCATCTACACGCGCCTCGGCGACCAGGGCGACACGCACCTGGGCGACATGAGCCGGGCGCGCAAGACCAGCGCCCGCGTGGTGGCCTACGGCGAGGTCGACGAGCTGAACGCCGCGATCGGGGTCGCGCGCACCCGGGGCCTCGCGCCCGCCGCGGAGGCGTGGCTCGAGGTGATCCAGAACGACCTCTTCGACCTCGGGGCCGACCTGTGCGTGCCTCCGGGCGACCCCGACGAGGGCCGCCTCCGGATCGCCCCGTCGCAGGTACAGCGCCTCGAGGCCTGGTGCGACGAGGCCAACGAGAGGCTCTCGGATCTCACGAGCTTCGTGCTCCCGGCCGGCACCCCCGGCGCCGCCGCGCTGCACTTCGCCCGCACGGTCTGCCGACGCGCCGAGCGGGCGACGGTGGCCCTGGCCGACACCGAGCCGATCACCCCCGAGGCGCTGGCCTACCTCAACCGGCTCTCGGACCTGCTCTTCATCCTGGCCCGCGCGGAGAACCAGGCGGCCGGGGGCGACGTGATGTGGGTGCCCGGAGAGGGCCGCTAGGCCGTCGCCGGGGCGAAGCGCACCCGCCGCTCGCCCGCGTCCACCTCGCTCAGCACGACGGTGAGCTCCCGGCCGGCGACGGCGTCATCGCCGTCGAGCGGAGCGACCACCGCGGGCTCGGCGACCTGGACCGTCGCCCGTCCGTCACGGACGTCCACGACGACGGCGGGGAAGCGCTCGCCGATCCGCCCCTGGAGCAGCGCGCACTCGACGAAGTCGACGGCGGCGCGCTCGGCGCGGCGTTCGCGCGTCCCGGTCTCGGCCATGATCCCCGGGATCGCCTCGAGGCCGTCGAGCACCCAGCGGGGAGGGGCGACCCCTGCGCACTGAGCCAGCACGATCTCGTTGGCGTAGCGGTCGGCCAGGCGGCGCAGCGGCGCCGTGACGTGCGCGTACAGCGATGCGATCGCCGCATGAACGGGAGGCTCCCCGCCGCCCTCGCGGCGCCACACGGCATACCCGGCGCCGTGGAAGAGCCGGGTGGCCCTCACGGCGAAGGCGAGGTCGCCCGGCCGCGTGCCGTCGAGGCTCCGCACCAGATCGCCGTACGCCATGCCGGCCGGCCACTCCACCCCGAGGGCCAGGGCGCTGCGGCGCAGCGCCTCCAGGTCGCGCGGCTCGGCGGGCGCGAGCACCCGGAACAGCCCGAGCCCCTCCCGGGCCATGATCGTCGCGGCCGCGATGCCGGTCAGCAGGGAGATCTGCGCGTTCCAGTCCTCGACGGCCAGTGGCCGCTCGTAGCGCAGGTCGTAGCCGTCGCCCTCGTGGACGACCTCCTGCACCGGCACGCTCAGGCTCACGCCGCCGCGCTCGGCCTCGCGCGCCAGCCGCCGCAGGCCCACCTCGCGCAGCAGGGCCAGGCTTGGGTCGCCGGTGCCGGCCTCGATCGCCGCCTGCGCCTCGGTGTAGCTGAGCGCCGCGCGGCTGCGCACGAGCGCCCGCTCCAGGTGGACGTCGGTCGGATCGCCGTCGGCGTCCAGATCGATCGTCCACAGCAGCGCCGGCCGGTCCACCCCGGGCAGCAGGCTGGCCACGCCCTCGCCGAGGGCCTGCGGATGTAGCGGCGCGCGCCGGTCCGGCATGTAGATGGTCACCCCGCGGCGGTGGGCCTCGGCGTTGACGGCGCCGCCGGGCGCGACCATCGCCGCCACGTCGGCGATGGCGTAGTGGACCCGGTGCCCCGTGCCGAGCACGGAGATGGCGAGCGCCTGATCCAGGTCGCGGGAGCCCTCGGGGTCGATCGTGAGCAGCGCGATGTCACGGCGGTCGGCGCGGCCCGCGGACTCCCGGTCGGCGGACGCGGCGGCCTCCGCCTCGACGGCGGCCGGGAAGGCGCCGGGGATCTGCAGCTCGACGCGGATGCGGTCGAACCCGGCGGCCAGATCGGCCGCGGACGGGCGCAGGCGCAGCGGCAGGGACGGCACCGCCAGGCCTGGCTAGCGGCCGTTGGGCGAGAAGTGCTGCAGGTCGCGCGTTCCACCCGACCAGCGGCCGCCCCAGCCCCAGCCGACGGCGTCGAACGCCCGCACCAGGGCGCGGCCCTCGACGGCCATCCCCGGCCTCACCCGGGAGCGGTTGAGGTAGGTGACGCTCGCCGGATGGGATGTGCGCCCGCCCGAGACGTAGGGGTTCTCGATCGGGTTGATGTCGATCGCGTAGCCGTAGGCGTGGTTGGACCAGTTGCTCGATCCGGTCGCGGCGCGGCAGTTGAACGACGAGGTGTTGTCGGCCTCGATGCTGGCGAAGTCGTCACCGCCGTACCGCTCGATCGGCTGCATGCGGCGGATCGGGAACCCGGCGCGGTACAGCGCGCGGAAGGCCGCGACCACGTCGCTCGCCACCGAGGCGTTGACCACGAGGGCCCCGCGGCGGGCGACCCCCGAGAAATCGACGTACGAGAGGCCGACGCGCCGCAGCCGGCCGAGGCTGACCGGGCAGCCGGGGCGCCACACGCTGGGCGTCATGGCCGTGCGCTCGGCCGGCGTGAGGGCGCGCACCGTGCCGCGGAAGGCCGGGCGCTCGGCCGCGGTGGCCAGCGCGGGCAGGCCGGCGAGGAGTGCCAGGGCACAGGCAAGCACGATCACACGACGACGCGGAGGGACGATCACGCCGCGCACGTTAGCTCAGTAGCGCCGGGCTCCGGCGTAGGCCTGGGCATACTCGGGCGCGTAGAGCGAGGCGGTGGTCACCACGCCGCCCCCGTCCGGGGCGTGGACGAACTGGCCGCCGCCGACGTAGACGCCCTCGTGGACGATGGCGCCGTCGGGGTCGGAGAAGAAGATCGCGTCGCCGACCTGCAGCTCGGCCGCCTTGACGGCCACGCCCACCCGTGACTGCGCGTCGGCGGCGCGCGGCAGGTTGACCTGGTGCTGCGCGTAGGCCCAGCGCACCAGGCCGCTGGCGTCGAACCCGGTCTCCGGGCTCTCGCCGCGGGTCACCGAGGGCGCTCCCAGCTCGCCGAGGATCTCCTGGGCCGCCTCGGCGCCCTTGCCCGACTGGCCGATCACCGGCGTCGGGGGGCGGACCACCGCGGTGACCGGAACGGCGGCGCTCGCGACGGGCGCCGCGGCCGCGGCGGCCACGACGTCGCCGGTGAAGACGGCCCCGAGCGGGTCGCCGCCCAGCTCCGCGTAGTAGATGCCGACGTTGCGGGTCCAGTTGCTGTTGAGGTTGGTCGGGTCGTTGGTCGCCCCGTGCGGCGCCCAGCGGCCCTGGATGGCGGGGATGGTCAGCAGGCCCGAGCCCCGGTAGAGGGGGCCGCCCAGGTTCTGGGCGGCGGCGCGGATCGCGTCCGACCACGAGGCG
>CAWIOJ010000004.1:45000-307429 GCA_963837725.1 uncultured Thermoleophilia bacterium | reverse complement strand
TCTCGATCACCGTGATCATCGCGCTGCTGGTGGCGCTGATCCCGACCACGATCGGCGCGCTGCTGTCGGCGATCGGCATCGCCGGTATGGACCGCCTCGTGCAGCGCAACGTGCTGGCCATGAGCGGCCGCGCGGTCGAGGCGGCCGGCGACGTGGACACCCTGCTGCTCGACAAGACCGGCACCATCACGCTCGGCAACCGCCAGGCCTCGGAGTTCATCCCGGCCGAGGGCGTCAGCGAGCGAGAGCTGGCCGAGGCGGCCCAGCTCTCGTCCCTGGCCGACGAGACCCCCGAGGGCCGCTCGATCGTGGTGCTCGCCAAGGAGCGTTTCGGGCTGCGCGAGCGCGACGAGCTCTCGGGGCTCGAGTTCGTCCCCTTCACCGCGGAGACGCGCATGAGCGGCGTCCGCTCCGGCGGCACCGACATCCGCAAGGGCGCGGCCGACTCCATCGAGACCTGGGTCACCGCCCGCCACGGCACGGTCCCCGCCGGCCTCACCGCCGATGTCGAGCGCGTGGCCCGCTCGGGCGGCACACCGCTGGTGGTCGCCCGCGACGCGACCGCCCTCGGCGTGGTCCACCTCAAGGACGTGGTCAAGGAGGGCATGGTCCAGCGCTTCGCGGAGCTGCGACGCATGGGCATCCGCACCGTGATGATCACCGGCGACAACCGCCTCACCGCGGCGGCGATCGCCTCGGAGGCGGGGGTCGACGACTTCCTCGCCCAGGCGACACCCGAGGACAAGATGGCCCTGATCCGCGAGGAGCAGGGCAAGGGGCACCTGGTGGCGATGACCGGCGACGGCACCAACGACGCCCCGGCCCTGGCACAGGCCGACGTGGGCGTGGCGATGAACACCGGCACCTCCGCCGCCAAGGAGGCCGGGAACATGGTCGATCTCGACTCCAACCCGACCAAGCTCATCGAGATCGTGGAGGTCGGCAAGCAGCTGCTGATCACCCGCGGCGCCCTCACGACCTTCTCCATCGCCAACGACGTCGCGAAGTACTTCGCGATCCTCCCCGCCGTGTTCGCGGCGAGCTACGCCGCCTCGGGACAGGACACCGGGCCGCTCGACGCCCTCAACGTGATGAACCTGGGCAGCCCCCAGAGCGCGATCATCTCGGCGGTCATCTTCAACGCGCTCGTGATCCCGGCGCTGGTGCCGCTGGCCCTGCGCGGCGTGAAGTACCGTGCCATCGGGGCCACCCGCCTCCTGCGCCGCAACCTCCTGATCTACGGGCTCGGCGGGGTGATCGTGCCGTTCGTCGGCATCAAGCTGATCGATCTCATCGTTCACAACCTCTTCGGGGCGTGAGCACCGACGACGGCAGGCTGACCATCTACGTCGGCATGGCGGCCGGCGTGGGGAAGACGTACGCCATGCTGGAGGAGGGCGGCGCGCGCGCCGCCGAGGGCGAGGACGTGGTGATCGGCTGGCTCGAGCCGCACGGCAGGCCGGAGACCGCCGCGATGGCCGAGGGCCTCGAGGTGGTGCCGCCGCTGGTGGTCGAGCACCGCGGGGTGCCGCTGCGCGACATGGACACCGCCGCCGTGCTCACCCGGGCGCCGGAGCTCGCCCTGGTTGACGAGCTGGCGCACACCAACGCGCCCGGGATGCCCCGAGCGAAGCGCTACGAGGACGTCCGGCTGCTTCTGGACAGCGGTATCAACGTCATGTCGACGGTTAATGTCCAGCACCTCGAAAGCCTCAACGACCGCGTTTTCGAGATGACCGGTGTGCGCGTGCGGGAGACGATCCCCGATCAGGTGCTGCTGGACGCCGACGAGGTGATCCTGGTCGATCTCACCCCCGAGGCCCTCCAGGCGCGCCTGCGCGCCGGCAAGGTCTACCCCGCCGAGCGGGTCGAATCGGCCCTGATGAACTTCTTCACCACGCCCAACCTCGGCGCCCTGCGCGAGGTGGCCCTGCGCGAGGTGGCGGGCGCGGTGGACGATCAGAACCAGCGCTCCGCCCCGGCGGGGCACGGCGGCGTGCCGCCGATCATCGAGGAGCGGGTGATGGTGGTCGCGCGTCCGACGCTCGGCGCCCAGCGCCTGGTGCGCACGGCCTGGAGGGCGGCCCGCCGGCTGGGAGCGGAGCTGGACGTGGTGGTTCCCGAGGGCCGTCTCGACGAGGAGGCCGCGCGCCAGCGGGACCTGATCCGTCGACTGGCCGTGATGCTGGGAGCGCACTTCATCCCCGTCCCCGAGGACGAGCTGGGCGCGACGGTGGTGCGCCTCGCGCACGAGCACGCGGTCACCCGGCTGGCGATGGCGGCCCCCCGGGGCCGCGGCGTCATGTCGCGCCTGCGTCCCGACCTGCTCACCACCCTGCTGGCCGAGCTGGAGGGCGTCGACTTCCTCCTGATCGCCGACCGGCCCCTGCGCGAGACGAGGATCGACCGATGAGCCGCCCCCGCATCCTGGTCGCGACCGACCTGACCTACCCCGAGACCGCCCTCGACGTCGCTCTGCGTCTGGCCGGCCCGACCGGCGAGGTGGTGCTCGCATCGGTGGTCGTGGTGCCCCACGCCCAGCCTCTTGACGCGAGCCTCGATCGCGCGGTGGCCGACGCCTGCGCGCTCCTGGACGCGGGCGAGCACGCCGGCCGTGGAGCGGCGGTGTTCGACACGCGGCTGCTGCGGGCGCGATCGTTCGCGGAAGGGGTCCTCGGTCTGCTCGAGGGCGAGCGGTTCGACATGCTCGTGCTCAAGATCAGCCGGGGACTCCGAAACGGCATGCGCGCCCAGGTCGAGACCCTCCTGGAGCGCGCGGGTCCGCCGGTCGTGCTGGTCCGCGCAGCAGCGGCGACGCCGGAACCCATGGCCTGAGGCGCGCGTCCGTTGCCCGGGGTCCGGTGACCCACCTGAGCTATGCCGTCCGGGAGCGGTGAGTGGGTCTGAGGGTTTCTGGGGCCTGAGGGGTCAGACCCTCAGACAGCGGTTCCGAGCTCGGGGGTTTCTGGACTCTGAGTGCCAAACCCCTCAGACAACGTTCAGAGCTCTGAGGCTTTGGAGCTCTGAACCTCTCCGAGCTTCGGGTATCGAGCTTCGGCGTTTTCTTCACAGTGCGTTGAGGACTGGCGACAAGGCGAGGAACCGGCCTCGTGCGGGCCGGTTCGTCGCGCACCGGGCCCGACACACCGCGGGCACGGTGCAAGCGGCGCGCGTGGCCTTTCGGCCACACGGGCCTTGCACAGCCGGCAATAGCCGGCCGTCGCCCCATCGGGGAAGCGGTGACCTGCAGAGCGACAGAGCCTGGCCCGCGATATCGCCCGAAGGCGATCGAGGCACAGCCGGCCTTGACTGGCCGGCTGTGCACAGGCGCCCCGGCCAACCGGCGGGCCACCGAATGCCAATCCGCCCGGCAGGGCGGATTTGCCGCGCCTGGGTCGGCCCGCAAGAGGCCGACCCTCGCCGCGTAAGGGACACGCGCGCCAGACAGCGATACGGGACCGCTCAGAGGAGACACTCAGAGCTCGCAAACCTCAGAGCTCACAAGCCTCGAAGCTCGGAACGCTCAGAGCTCTGAGCGCTCACAGCTCGGAACGTTGTGGGGATCTGACCGAGACCCGAAAACCCTCAGGGCTTCAGGCAGCCGGCCTTCGTGTAGGTCACCAGGGCGTCCCACATGATGTATTCGTGGACGTTCTCGGCCTTGGCTCCGTCGATCTGGGCGCAGACTTCCTTCGGGCCGTAGTGGACGCGACAGTGAGAAGTCCTGGAGCCACGGCACGACGCGGGCGCCGGTGCCCTCGGTGAGCTTGTTGAAGCGGATCAGCGACTCCTCGATGATCTTCTTCGGCTCGCGCTCGGGCTCGGCGACGCCGTAGACGCCGGGGCCCCAGTGGGACGGGTAGATCAGCGGCGCCACGTAGTTGACGTTGCGGGCGATCTCCGGGACGTTCTGGGCCACCTCCTCCGGGCGGTCGGCGGCGATGCCGAACAGCGACGCGCCGAGGAAGGCCCCGGTGGGGTCGAGCGCGGCGCGCGAGTCGCGCAGGAAGGAGACGATCGACGCCTGCGCCCCGCCCTTCAGGCCCGGGAACACCATCGTGTCGAGCGGGCCGTCCGGGCGGCGGACGTAGTCGTAGAGGATGTCGTCCACGCCGAGGCCCGCGGCCTCCTTGGCGATGTCGATGTTGTACTGGCGCACCACGGGGTCGGAGAAGTTGGTGAAGCCGCCGTAGCCGCGGTACTGCCGTGCCGCCGGGCGCCTGGATCACCTGCTCGCGATCGCCGTGGTCCCAGGCGTAGGTGGCCAGGATCGGGTCGCGGAAGGCCACGATGCGCCCGATCACCCGGCCGCCCAGGTCGTGGATCTGCTTGACGGCCTTGCGGATCTCGTATTCGGGCTGGACCGCGCCGATCTTCACCCCGAGGGGGACCGTGGAGTCGTAGCCGATCACGCCCGACTCGTCCTTGAGGTCGAGCTCGATGGCGTTGATCTGGCCCGCGCGCAGCATCGCCAGCACCGGCTCGCGCAGATACGGGACGGCCCACGAGATGGCGGTCATGTGCACGGCGCGGATCGGCTTCAGCGGCTCGCGCGGGGCGACCGGGATCTCGGTGCGCACGCCGCGCGACGTTGCCGGCGCGGTCCGTGGCGCGCACCGCCACGGCCGCCGCCGGTGGGGTGGGGAAGGTCACCGAGAAGTGGCCGCTGCCGTCGACCTTCACCTCGGAGTCGTCAACCGTCACCCGCGAGGGCTCGCTCACGATGCCCGTCAGCGTGACCGGGGCCCCTCTGACGGCCGGCCGGGTGGGCCCGGTGATCTTGATGTGCGGCCGGTCGGTGTTGACCGTGAAGGTCCAGCTGCGCCGCACCGGCCACGGCACGAACGGCTGGTCCATGCTGAAGTTGAGCGTGTGCGTGCCCTCGGACAGGTCGCGCGGGCGGAAGGTGAGCGTGCCGTCGCCGACGTGCGCCTGGTCGATGACGTCGCCGTCGTCGTAGTCCAGCTTCGCCGTGTCCATCAGGCTCGGCAGGTCGGACGTGATGCGGAACAGCAGGTCGTCGCGGGCGGTGGCGCCGAGGAAGGCGTCCTGCGGCGGTCCGGTCGTCGCGATCTGCGGACCGGAGCCGCGCAGCGCGAACCCGCTCATGAACCCGAAAATCACGGCTCCCAGGCCGATCGCAACCGCTTTCAGCCACCTGCGCCGGCGCGCGGGAGGGGGTCCCGCGCCTGCGGAATCCGGCCGCTGGGGGGGTCGCTCAGCACCTTCGGACGCGCGCGCGCGTTCCGGCGGACGGTGGGTCGCCATCCCGGGGAGGCTACCCGAGGCCCGCTATTTCAGACAATCCGACCCGTCAGGGCGCGGTCAGAACGTGTCCTTGTCGGGCTGGGGGAGATCGCTCGTGTAGTCGAGCTCGTCCACCTGGATCTCCTGACCGGTGGGAACCCCGGTGCTGTTGCTCCAGAGTCCGTCGGCGAGGCGCCAGCCGAGGGTCAGGACGAGGTCGCCCAGGCCCACGGGCGCGCGCACGAACACCGAATACACGGCCCACCAGAAGGGGCCGAACTCGCGAGGGCGCACCTGCGCCCGGCGCGGCGCCTCGACGGCGCGTTCGCTGACCGTCACCGCGAAGTGCGCATGGGGCGGGATGCCGCGCGCCCAGGCGCGCCCCGACCGCAGGCTGAGCAGGATCGCGACGAAGCCGGCGAAGAACCACCACCAGCCGATCAGCATGATCCCGCCGAGCGTCGCGATGGCGAGGAGGGCCACGAAGGCCACGATGCCCATGAGAAACGAGGCCCAACGCCACGTCGGGTCTTTGAAGTCCGGACCGAAGGGGATCCGTACCGCTCGATTCACGGCCGCCCGGTGGAGATGGTCACGGTTTCCGTCTTGTCGAGTTTGACGCCGCCGCCGTCAGAGCGGATGCACCCGACGCCCTGCACGCAGACCGCGCCCGCGAGTCCACCGCTCGAGAAGAGGATGCCGAAGATCACGACGACCCCGATGATGACGAAGATGGTCTTCATGTGGGTCGCTGTTTCGCCCCGCGAGGCGTGGTTCCTTCGCCACATTCGCGAAACAGGTCGCGGGACACCCCGGATCGGTAGGTTCGCCCCATAGCGGCGACTCCTCGGGGGCGGTGAGTCGATGGACCTCAGGGTGGCGATCATCGGTTACGGCCTCGCCGGCCGGGTGTTCCACGCGCCGCTGGTCGCGGCGACCACGGGCATGGCCGTCGCGGCCATCGTGACCGGCGATCCGGAGCGCGCGGCGCAGGCGGCCGCCGACCACCCCGGCGCGCGGGTCGTCGCGACGGCCGACGAGCTGTGGGCGTCGCCCCGCGAGATCGACCTGGTGGTGGTCGCGGCCCCCAACCGCGCCCACGTCCCGCTCGCCCGCGCGGCCATCGCGGCGGGCCTGGCGGTGGTGATCGACAAGCCCATGGCGCCCGACGCCGACCAGGGGGCCGAGCTGGCGCGCGAGGCCGAGGCGGCCGGCGTGCTGCTGTCGGTGTTCCAGAACCGGCGCTGGGACGGCGACTTCCTCACCGTGCGGCGCCTGCTGGCCGAGGGCGCCGTGGGACGGGTGGTGCGCCTGGAGTCGCGCTTCGACCGCTGGAGGCCGGCCGTCGCGGCCGACGCCTGGCGCGAGCGGCCCGAGCCCCAGGATGCCGGCGGGCTGCTGGCCGACCTCGGCAGCCACGTCATCGACCAGGCGATCGTGCTCTTCGGCCCGCCCGTGCGCGTCTACGCCGAGATCACGCGCGCCCGCGAGGGCGCCCGTGTCGACGACGACGTGTTCGTCTCGCTCACCCATGCCGGCGGCGAGCGCAGCCACCTCGCGGCGAGCATGCTCGCCGCCTCGCCCCGGCCGCGCTTTCGGCTGACCGGCACCGCGGGCACGTATGAGTCGTTCGGTCTCGATCCGCAGGAGGACGCCCTGCGCGACGGGGGGCGCCCGGGCGACCCGGGGTGGGGGAGCGTCCCGGCGGAGCGCTGGGGACGGCTCTACGACGGGGATTCCGCGCGCGAGGTGCCGACGGCGCCCGGGGACTACCCGGCCTACTACGCCGGGGTGGCGCGGGCGCTGCGCGAGGGCGTTGCGCCCCCCGTGGCGGCGCTCGAGGCGGTGCGCGTGCTGCGGGTGATCGACGCGGCGCGTCTCAGCGACCGTCTGGGCGAGCCCGTCACGCTTCCGGATCCCCCCACGTGACGGCTTTCCTGCGTGACATCGTGGCGATCGTTGCATAGTGTGGCCGCAACGTCAGGGCGGCCGTTGTGCGGCCCGGAGACTTTGAGGGGCCCATCGGGCCCGAGAATCCCAAAGGGGGGCATGTGAACCGCAAGTCAAGGGGGCGCGCGATCATCGCCGCCGTGGCCATCGGCGCGCTCGCGCTGGGCGTGGCCGCGTGTGGCAGTGACAGCAGCAGCAGCAGCAGCACGGACACGACGGCCGCCGCCGGAGCGGGGGGCAAGATCGCCCTCCTGCTGCCGGAGACCAAGACGGCTCGATACGAGACCCAGGACAAGCCGCTCTTCACCGCCAAGGTGAAGGAGCTGTGTCCTGACTGCACGGTGATCTACTCGAACGCCGACCAGGACGCCGCCAAGCAGCAGCAGCAGGCGGAGGCCGCCATCACCAACGGCGCCCAGGTCCTCGTGCTCGACCCGGTCGACGCCGCCTCGGCCGGCGCGATCGCCGCGCAGGCCAAGGCCAAGGACATCCCGGTCATCAGCTACGACCGTCTGATCTCCAACTCGGACCTCGCTCTCTACATCTCGTACGACAACGAGAAGGTCGGCCGTCTCCAGGCCACCTCGCTGCGTCGACAAGATGACCGCCGACGGCAACGGCAGCGGCACGATCGTGATGATCAACGGCGCGCCGACGGACGGCAACGCCAAGCTCTTCAAGGCGGGCGCCCACTCGGTGTTCGACAAGAGCACCATCAAGATCGGCGCGGAGTACGACACGCCCGACTGGAGCCCGGACAAGGCCCAGAGCGAGATGGACCAGGCCATCACGAAGCTCGGCAAGACCGGCTTCCAGGGCGTCTACGCCGCCAACGACGGCACCGCCGGTGGCGCGATCGCATCGATGAAGGGCGCGGGCATCGACCCCAGCACCCGGCCCACCACGGGCCAGGACGCCGAGCTGGCGGCCATTCAGCGCATCGTGGCCGGCACGCAGTACATGACCATCTACAAGGCTCCCAACCCGGAGGCCTCGCACGGCCGCCGAGGCAGCCGTGGCGCTGGTCAAGGGCGACGACCCCGCCCGGATCACACCGGGACGACCAACAACGGGACCGATGACGTTCCGAGCATCATCTTCGACCCCGTCGTCGTGACGGTCGACAACATCAACGACACGGTCATCAAGGACGGCACGTGGAGCGCGGCGCAGATCTGCACCGCTCCCTACAAGGCCGCCTGCGACAAGGCCGGGATCAAGTAAAGATCGACTCCGAGCGCCGGACGGGGTCCGCCCCGTCCGGCACCGGACCGAAAGGACCCACATCGAATGAGCGCTCCTGTCCTCGATCTCCACGGGGTGAACAAGAGTTTCGGTGCCGTCCAGGCGCTGACCGATGTCGACTTCCACGTCGACGCCGGCGAGGTGGTCGCCCTGGTCGGCGACAACGGAGCCGGTAAGTCGACGCTCGTCAAGGCCATCTCCGGCGTGAGCACGGCCGACTCGGGCGAGTTCCTCTTCGAGGGCAAGCCGGCGAGCATCCACACGCCCCAGGACGCGACCGCTCTCGGCATCGCGACCGTCTACCAGGACCTCGCGCTGGCCGACAACCTCGACGTGGCGGGCAACCTCTACCTCGGCCGCGAGCGGTTCCTGGGCGGGCCTCTGCGGTCGCTCTTCATGCTCGACGACCTGAACATGGAGAAGCACTCCAGCGAGCTGATCCGCTCGCTCTCCTCCCGCATCCCCAGCGTGACGACCCCGGTGGCCTCCCTCTCGGGTGGGCAGCGGCAGGTGGTCGCGATCGCGCGCTCGCTGCTGGGTGAGCCGAAGCTGGTGATGCTCGACGAGCCGACCGCGGCCCTGGGCGTGGCCCAGACCCGGCAGGTGCTCGATCTGATCCTGATGCTCAAGGAGCGCGGACTGGCGGTGGTGGTCATCAGCCACAACCTCGGAGACGTCTTCGAGGTCGCCGACCGCGTCGCGGTGCTCTACCTCGGCCGCAACGCCGGCGACTTCCTGGTCAAGGACACGACACGCGAGGAGGTCGTCGGCGCCATCACGAGCGGCCCGACGGCCGCCGCGGTCGCCAACGGCGGAAACGGGGCCGCCTCATGAGCACCACCGCCCCGCGCGATCCCCGCCTCCAGGTCGACGCCGAGGGCATCTCCGGCCTCTGGACGCGCTTCACCCGGCGGGTCGAAGGAGGGTGAGCTCGGCTCCCTTCCGGTGATCGTCGGCCTGATCATCATCTGGCTGTTCTTCTCCTTCAAGGAGGAGAACTTCCTCACCGCCGGCAACATCACCAACCTGATGCTCCAGATCACCGGCGTCGGGATCATCGCCACCGGCATCGTGCTGGTGCTGCTGCTCGGCGAGATCGACCTGTCGGTCGGCATCGTCAGCGGACTGGCCGCCTCGGTGATGGCGGTCCTGAACGTCCAACACGGATGGTCCGGGCTGGGCCGCGATCCTGGCCGGCCTCGTCGTCGGCCTGGCCTGTGGCCTGGTCCAGGGCTTCTTCATCACCTACTTCCGGGTGCCCTCGTTCGTCGTCACCCTGGCCGGCCTGCTCGCGTTCCAGGGGGCCCTGCTCTGGGTCCTCGGCTCGACCGGCACGGTCAACGTCAGCGACAGCCACGATCACCGACCTGGCCAACACGTTCTTCAGCCAGGCCGTGGGGTGGATCATCGCCCTCGTCGTGCTGGTGCCCTACGTGCTGCTCACCCTCTACGGCTACCGGCGCCGCATCGCGTCGGGGCTCGACGTGGTGCCCTTCGTCCTGATCCTGATCCGCCTGGTCGTGGTCTGCGGCGGCGTGATCATCGGCGTCGCGGTGCTCAACTCGGACCGCGGCGTGCCGCTGGCCACGCTGATCTTCGTCGGCGTCGTGATCGCGGTCGATTTCCTCACCCGGCGGACGGCGTTCGGCCGCCACGTCTACGCGGTCGGTGGCAACGCCGAGGCGGCGCGGCGCGCGGGCATCTCGCTGTTCCGCATCCGCATCGTGATCTTCGCGATGTGCTCCACCATCGCGGCGCTCGGCGGCATCATGCTCGCCTCGCGTCTGTTCGCGGTCAATCAGAGCGCCGGTGGCAGCGACCTGCTGTTGAACTCCATCGCCGCCGCCGTCATCGGTGGCACCAGCCTCTTCGGAGGCCGGGGCACCGCCTGGTCGGCGCTGCTCGGGGCGCTGGTGATCGGCTCGATCGCCAACGGCATGGACCTGATGGCCCTCGACTCGGACATCAAGTACATGGTGACCGGCGTGGTGCTGCTGCTCGCGGTGACCGTGGACGCGACCGCCCGTCGCGGCCGCCAGTCGTCGGGTCGCGCCTGATCGACGAACGTCCGCCCTGCACCCTTCCCGCTCCCACGGGGGCGGGGGGTGCACGGCGGCGGGGGCGATGAGGGCCCGCTGGCTAGCTCGCCAACAGGGCGCGCAGGCCGAGCAGCACGTCGTCGCGCTCGGCCGGATCCATCTGGGCGAGGCGCTCCGCGACGGCCTCGGGCTCGGGAGCGATCGGGGCCTCGTCGCAGACGCGCCGGCCGCGGTCGGTGAGCACCACGCGCACGCGGCGGCGGTCGACCGTGCAGCGCTCGCGCTGGGCCAGCCCCATCGACTCGAGGCGCGCCGTGAGATCGGCGACCACGGGCCGGGACACGCCGAGGGTCGTGGCCTGCTCGCTCACGCTGAGGGGGGTGTCGGCGAGGGTCCGCATCAGCACCAGCAGCCGCGGGGTCACCCCGGCGCGATCGCTGACGCGCGTGAGGGGCAGCAGGCCGTCCAGGAGCGGGGCGAGCTCGGCGACCGCGCGACCGAGGTCGCGGGGGTCCACCGGCTCCGGGGTCACGACCGGCGGATCGGGCACGACGAACGGCTCGGGCGCGAGGGCCGCCACGGGGATGGTCTCGAGAACCGGCGCGGGCGCGAATGCGGGCTCCGCCTCCGGCTCCGGCTCCGGCGTGGCGACGTCGTCCACGGCGGTCTCGGGCTCCGGCTCGGTCGCCGGGTCGGACGCGATCCAGGAGTCGAACGGTGAGACGGCGTCGGCCTCGGGCCGCGGCTCGGCCGGCGTCTCCTCAACCGGGTCGGCCGGGCCGTCCAGGTTCCAGACCACGGGATCGGGCTCGGTGCTCGCGACCGGGTTCCACATGGGCAGCTCGGCGGCGATCTCGGCTCGGTCTCGGCTCGGTCTCGGCGAGGGCGGCGGTCGTGTCCCAGGTGGTCACGGCCGTTTCGCTGAGGGCGTAGCTCGGGGTGGCGGGCTCCGGCTCGGGCTCCACCTCGTGGGGCTCGGCGACCGGGAACACCTCGGAGATGGGGGCGATGTCCTCGGCCCCCGGGGTCCACTCCACGGGCGAGCTCTCGGGCATCAGCCACTCGTCGGCGCTCGGCGGCGCGGCCTGCTCCACGACCGGGGCCTGCGCGACCGGGGGCGGCACGGGGGAGATGGCGGCGACCGGCTCGTCGCGGACCGCGGCGGAGGCCCCGGTGTCGGTGGTCGTCGGCGACCATGCGCCCGCGATCTCGCCGGGAAGCGGCCATCCGGGCTCGATGATCGTCTCGTCGGGGACCCAGTTGGAGGGCGGCGGGGGCGTGGGGCGCGAGGCCGCCGGCGGAGCCATGTCCTCCACGACGGGCGCCGGGCGGGCCAGCGGGGCCGGGCCGGACGACACCGGCGCCGAACGGACCGGCGTGGTCTCCACGAAGGGCGCGGGGGCCGGCGTGGCGTCGGTCGACGACGCGCTCGCGCCGCGCTTGCGGCGGTACACCAGCAGGCCGACCAGGGCGACGACCACGAGGATGATCAGGATTGGGTTCATCCCGCTGCACTGCTCCTTGACCACGGACCGGGTGTCGCGGGTATCGGTCGCCGGGGGGCGTTCTTGACCTTCGCGCACCGTTTACGCCCGGGGACGCTTACGGAATTCTCACAGACGGGCCGTGAGGATTTCGCCCGCGCCCCGTTGGAGGGGTGAGAGCGTTTCACCCGAACTCCGTGGGGGTCAGATGTCCGAGCCTCGAGAGACGATCGACGATCAAATGGTGGCCGACTGGTCCGCGGTGGGTCTGTGCCGCCTCGAGGACTACCTCGCGCGGCACGCCGCCTTCTGCGATTTCCTGCAGCGACCTGGACGACGAGTGCGACGAGCCCGAGCCGTCATGAGCGGTCCGGCTCTCACCGACGAGCAGCTCAGCCAGCGGGCGCTGGGCGGCGACCGGGACGCCTTCACCGAGCTCTTCGGCCGGTACGAGCCGGGCCTCTACAACGTGGTCTACCGCGTCACGGGCAACCGCGAGGACGCGGCCGACATCACGCAGGAGGCGTTCCTGCGCGTGTACGCGCGCCTGGACGATCTGCGCGGCCGCGAGATCAACCTCGCCGCCTATCTGCACCGCACGGCGCGCAACCTGGTGTACGACCACGCCTCCGCGCGCGGCCGCGAGCGCCCCACCGCCACCATCGAGCGCGACGCCGGCGCCGATCCGTCGCTGGCGGCCGACCCCGCGCTGAGCGCGCTCGCCGCGGCCCAGGGCGACGACGTGCGCGCGGCCAACGCCCGCCTGCCCGAGCGCCACCGCCTGGTGCTGGCGCTGCGCGAGCTGGAGGGGATGAGCTACGCCGAGATCGGCCGGGTGCTCGACATCACCACCGGGGCCGTCGCCCAGCTGCTGGCGCGGGCGCGCCTGGCGCTGCGCCGCGAGCTGCGCCTCGCCCAGGTCGACCCCGAGACGCATGGACCCCGCCTGTCGCGCCCGCCTCGGGTACATCGGCATGCTCATGGACGGCGAGCTGCCCGCCGACCGGGCGCAGGCCCTCTCCGAGCACATCAGCGCTGTGCCCCACGTGCACGGCCAGCCGCGCGGCCTTCGAGGACGCGTCGGTGAGGTACCGCGCGTGGCTGCCGCTGCCGATCGTCGGGCTCGGTCTCGGCGCCTCGACCGCGCGCGCCGCGGACGCGCGCGACGCCGGCCAGGGCGCCGGCGGGCAGCTGCCGCCCGAGCCGCCTGGGGAGACGGTCGCCGCGCTGATGCCCCCGATGCACGGCGGGCGCGTCGCCGTGGCGGTCGGCGCCTTCACGCTGCTCGCGATCCTGGTCGCGATGGCGGTCCTCGTCGGCGCCCGCTCCGGCTCCGACGAGACGCCCCCGCCGGGCGTGACCCAGATCGCCGGGGTGCCGCCCGCCGGCACGGCCGCGGTCGTGAAGATCACGACGACGCGCAACGGCACCACGACCACCACCACGACGACCACGACGGGAACGACCACGGACGGGAGCGCCCCCGCGGCCCCCTCGTCGCGGCGGTTCCGCGGCGCCGAGCCGCGGCCGGTGGGGCCACCGTGACCACCGCTCCCGCGGGCCGCGGCTCGGTCGCGCCCGTGCGCGCCCCGACCCGCAGCGGAGCCCCCGCCGGGACCACCGCCCCCGGTGCGACTCCGCCGGCCTCGGTCGCCGCCGGCGATCAGCCGGGCGGCGGCAGCACGGCGTCGCCTCCGGCGACCGAGTCCGCGCCCACCACGACCGACGCCCCGCCGGACACCGAGACGCAGCCCACCACCACCGAGGCTCCCCCGACCACCACCGGCACGCCGACCACGCCCACCGACACCGCTCCGGCCTTCTAAGTGTGGATCCGGCGCACCCTGACCCTCCGCGCCCGGCCGCGGGGGGTGCACCTGGTGACCCGCGAGATCGTGGAGGCCGTGCCCGAGATGGCCGCGGTCGAGGTCGGGCTCGCGCACCTGTTCATCCGCCACACCTCGGCGTCCCTGGCGCTCAACGAGAACGCCAGCCCCGACGTGCGCAGCGACCTCGAGGCCTGGTTCTCCCGCGCCGTGCCCGACGGCTCGCCCGAGTTCCGCCACACGCTGGAGGGCCCCGACGACATGCCCGCGCACGTCAAGGCGATCATCGTCGGCGAGTCGCTGACGCTGCCCGTGGAGGGCGGGCGCCTGGCCCTCGGCACCTGGCAGGGCGTGTACCTGTGCGAGCACCGCGATCACGGTGGCGCCCGCTCGATCACCATCACCGTCTGGGGTGACGGCTGAGGTTGGCCCCGCCTGGGTAGGGTGGTCCGCATGGCCCCGCAACTTCCGACGAGTCGCCTCGGCGCGGACGGCCCGGCGATCACCTCCGTCGGGTTCGGCGCGTGGGCGATCGGCGGCGGCGACTGGGCCTTCGGCTGGGGGCCCCAGGACGACGACGACTCGATCGCCGCCATCCACCGGGCGCTCGATCTCGGCGTCAACTGGATCGACACCGCCGCCGCCTACGGCCTCGGCCACTCCGAGGAGGTCGTCGCGCGCGCCCTGCGCGGGATGGCGGAGCCGCCGCTGGTGTTCACCAAGTGCGGGATGGTGTGGCACGACCAGGCCGACGGCACCCCCCGGCCCAACCTGCGCCCCGAGGAGATCCGCCAGCAGTGCGACGACTCGCTGCGCCGGCTCGGCGTCGAGCGCATCGACCTCTTCCAGTTCCACTGGCCCGACAACAACACGGGCACGCCCATCGAGGAGTCGTGGGGCGTGATGGCCGAGCTGGTGGCGGCAGGGCAAGGTGCGCTGGGCGGGCGTCTCCAACTTCGATGTGGCGCTGCTCGAGCGCTGCGAGCCCATCCACCACGTCGACAGCCTGCAGCCGCCCTTCAGCGCGATCGACCGCGCCGCCGCGCAGGACCTGCTGCCGTGGTGCGCATCGCACGGCACCGGGGTGATCGCCTACAGCCCGATGATGTCGGGCCTGCTCACCGGCCGTTTCAGCCACGCGCGTGCGGAGGCGCTCGACGACACCGACTGGCGCAAGCGGTTCCCGCCCTTCGTCGAGCCGGAGCTGTCGCGCAACCTCGCGCTGGCCGACGCCCTCGAGCCGATCGCGGCACGGCACGATGTCTCCGTCGCGGCGGTGGCGGTCGCCTGGACGCTCGCCTGGCCGGGGCTCACCGCGGCCATCGTCGGCGCCCGCGCCCCCGACCAGGTCGACGGCTGGATCGCGGCGGCGGAGCTGCGTCTCGACGCGGCCGATCTGGATCGAGATCGCGAGCGCCATCGCGACGACGGGGGCCGGCGCGGGCCCGGCGCGACCCAACGTCTGAGGAGCAGGCACAGGTCACCGCCGACGAGCTGCGTCGGTCGCGTGAGCTGCTCGACACCATCATCACCTGCGCGCCCCTGGGCTTCGCGATGTTCGACCTCGAGATGCGGTACGTCCGCGTCAACCAGGCCCTGACGGAGATCAACGGGCTGCCCGAGGACGCGCACATCGGCGTGCGCGCGACGGAGCTGCTGCCGGAGCTGGCCGAGCAGGTGCTCGGCGTGTTCCGCCGCGTGATCGACGGCGAGGAGTCGGTGTCCGAGGTCGAGGTGAGCGGCAGCACGCCCGCCGCCCCGGGCGTCGAGCGCCACCTGCTCTCCGACTGGTACCCCATCCGCGACGACGGCGAGGTGGTCGGCGTCGGCGTCTTCGTGTCCGATGTCACGTCGCGGGTGCGCGCCGAGCGCGGCCTGAGGGTGGCGGCGGAGGTCGGCGAGGCGCTCGATGCGGCGCTCGGGGTGGATGAGCGCCTCGAGCGCCTCGCCGACCTTCTGGTACCCGCCCTCGCCGACTTTTGCACCATCGCGGTGACGGCCGCCGACGGCGGCGCCGAGATCGTGGCCGCGGCGCACGTCGAGCCGGAGCGCCGGGCCGCCCTGATCGGGGGGTCCACGCCGCCCACGGTGGACCATCCCGATGCGCTGCTCGAGGTCGGCGATGGTCGCGCGAGGCCGTCCGCTCGGGACGATGACGCTCGGAATGGGCCCCTCCGGCCGCCGGTACGACGAGCAGGACGTGGCGCTCGTGCGCCAGCTGACCGCGCGCGCGGCGGTCGCGATCGACAACGCCCGCCTCTTCGAGGGCCAGCAGCACATCGCCGCGACGCTGCAGCGCAGCATGCTGCCGCCGACGCTGCCCGACATCCCCGGCATCGAGGCCGCGGCGCGGTTCTCCCCGATGGGCGACGGCCACGAGGTCGGCGGCGACTTCTACGACCTCTTCGACGTCGACGACGGCTGGGCCGCCGTGATGGGCGACGTCTGCGGCAAGGGCGTCGAGGCCGCCGCGCTGACCTCCCTGGCGCGCCACGGCATCCGCGTCATCAGTCGCGGCACGCCCGTGCCGAGCGACGTGCTGCGCGAGCTCAACGAGGCGTTCATCCGCGACCGGGGCCTCGACTCGCGTTTCTCGACCGCGCTCTACGCCCGTCTGGTGCTGGGCGCCAACGCGGTGGTGGCGACCGTCGCCAGCGCGGGACATCCGCTGCCGCTGCTGGTGCGTCGTGGTGGGAGGGTGGAGACGGTGGGGGAGCCGGGGATGCTGCTCGGCCCGTTCGCCGAGGTGCGCATCGTCGACCGGTCGGCCGAGCTGCGCCCGGGCGACGCGCTGGTGCTCTACACCGACGGGGTCACCGAGGCGCGCCGCGGCGGGGAGATGTTCGGCGAGGAGCGGCTGCGCGACCTGGTGGGGCGCCACGCCGGTCGCCCGGCCGACGAGATCGCCGAGGCCATCGAGAGCGCGGTCGTCGCGTTCCACGGCGGAGAGCTCGGCGACGACCTCGCGGTGCTGGTGCTGCGGGTGCTGGAGCATCCTCTGCGATGATGTCCCGGTGAGCGAGGAGACCTCCCCCCGGCCCCGCCGCCGCGATCCCGCCTGGCTCTACTACGCCGTGGCGATCGCGATGCTGGCGGTGGTCGGCCTTCTCGATCTGATCGGCGTCTTCGACGGCCTCGGCCCCTAGGCCGGCGGTGGGGGACGCCGCTCCGCTGCGGCTGCTGGTGGTGCACGACGACGACCTGGGCATGAGGTTCGGCGGCGACCATCCCACCGACCGCCGCCGCCACCAGCTCGCCGTCGCACTGTGCCGCGAGTCGGGGATCCTCGACGCGGAGGGAGTGGAGCGGCGCGACGCTCCGGGGCCCCTCGACGACGAGGCGCTGGCCCGCGTGTTCGCGCCGGCGTTCATCCGCGCGGTGCACCGGTACGACGCCAACCCGATCCTGGCCGCGGCCCCCGAGGCGGCCCAATGGGGCATCGGCGGCGACAACAACGCGTACGACGGGATGCACCACGACTCGGCCCGGGCGTGCGCCGCCTGCGCCGTGGCCGCGCTGGCGGTGGCGGAGGGCAGCGCGCGCGCCGCGCTGGTGCCCTCCGGCGGAGCGCACCACGGGTTGGCCAACCGCGCCTCGGGGTTCGGCATCTACAACGAGACCGCGATCGCGATCCAGGTGCTGCTGGACGCCGGGATGGAGCGGGTGGCCTACATCGATCTCGACGTCCACCACGGCAACGGCACCCAGTGGATCTTCTACGACGACCCGCGCGTCCTGACGGTGTCGGTGCACGAGAGCGGCCGCCACCTGTTCCCCGGGTCCGGTTTCGCGGCCGAGACCGGAGGAGCGCAGGCGCCCGGCTCGGCCGTCAACGTGGCCCTGCCGCCGTTCGCCGGCGATGCCGCGTACCGCGCGGCGATGGATCGGGTTGTCGTGCCCGATGGTGCGCGCCTTCGCGCCCGGACGCGATCGTCGCCCAGTGCGGGGTCGACCACCACCACGGCGACCCGCTCAGCCACATGCTCACCACGATGCCGCTGTACCCCGACCTCTGGCGGGCGCTGGTCGGCCTGGCCGACGAGGTCTGCGACGGGAAGCTGGTCGCGATGGGGGGCGGCGGCTACGACCCCTGCACGGCGCCGCCGCGGGCCTGGGCGGCTCTGGCGGCGGAGATGGCGGGGGTGAGCGTGGGTTCGGACCCTGTTGCCCGAGAGCTTCCGTCAGATCGCCCTTGCGGCGGGCTGCCCCGATCCGGCGCACGGGTGGTTCGAGGACGCCGGCCCCGTCCCGGATCCGGACCGCGACCGCCAGGCGGCCGCCGAGAGCGAGGCGGCCATCCAGCAGACCCTGACGGCGCACTCCCAGTTCGGGGGTTTCTGAGCTTCGGGCGTTTCGAGCTCTGGGCGTTCGGCTCTGGGCGTTTCGGAGCTCGAGGCTTTGAAGCTCTGAACGTTTCCGAGCTATGGGCGAGCTTCGGGGTTTTCTTCGCGGTGCGCTGAGGACTGGTGACAAGGCGAGGAACCGGCCTCTTTCGGGCCGGTTCGTCGCGCGCTCATCGCCTACCGGCGATTCGGCGGACCGACGCCACCGGCTTCGCCGGGGCCAGGTCGTCGGGACAAACCAGTCAAGGGCCACGCCGGTCAAGGCCAAACGAGTCATGCCCACGCTCTTGGTGTGGACTTCCTCTCGCTTTGGGGGTGGTCGTTGGCCGCCACGCTTTCGCTCTGTGGTGTGGACCTTCCTCTTGCTTTAGGGGGTTGGCCGCCACGCTTGGGGGTTGTGGTTGCTCGGCGTTGGCCGTGCCTGCGCCACCGCCCCGCTGAGGGGGGCGGTGGGCGCATCGATCTCTACCTCTCGACGGGGACCCCGACGAGGCTGCCGTACTCGGTCCAGGAGCCGTCGTAGTTGCGCACCTTGTCGTAGCCGAGGATCTCGTGGAGCACGAACCAGGAGTGGCTCGAGCGCTCGCCGATGCGGCAGTACGCGATCACGTCGGTGTCGGGGGTCACGCCGACGTTGGTGTAGAGCGCGGTCAGCTCGTCGTCCGACTTGAAGGCGCCGTCCTCGCGGGCGGTGCTGGCCCAGGGGACGTTGGCCGATCCGGGGATGTGGCCCGGAACCTGGGCCTGCTCCTGCGGAAGGTGCGGCGGGGCGAGCACCTCGCCCGAGAACTCGGCGGGGCTGCGCACGTCCACGAACGTGTTGCCCGCGCCGCCGAGGTGGGCGAGCACGTCGTCGCGGTAGGCGCGCAGCTCCTCGCGCACCCCACCGAGGGCGCCCGGCTGGGCCGGCGTCACGCTCGGCACGTCGGTCACCAGCTCGCGCTCCTCGAGCTCCCACTTCTTGCGGCCGCCGTCGAGCAGGCGCACGCGGTCGAAGCCCTTGTAGCGCAGCACCCAGTAGGCGTAGGTCGCGAACCAGTTGTTGTTGCCGCCGTAGAGCACCACGGTGGTGTCGGGGCCGATGCCCGACTTCCCGAGGAGGGCGATCAGCTCGTCCTGCGACAGGAACTCCCGCCGCAGCGCGTCGTGAAGATCGTCCTTCCAGTGCCATGCGATCGCGTTGCGGATATGACCACCCGCGTAGGCGGTCGTGTCCTCATCCACCTCGATCAGCCGGAAGGCCGGATCGTCCAGGTGTGAGGCGACCCAGTCGGTGTCGACCAGGACCTCGTCACGTCGGCTCATGTTGCTCCCCTTGTCGATCCACCAGAGTGGCCGCAGGACTATATCGCCAAAAAACCCAGGTTATAGGTGGAAAGACCCCCCGCGCCCTCGCGGTCAGGCGGCGCGCCCGTCGACACGTTTCGGGGATGATCGTCCCCGGTTCCGCGCCCGGAGTGGGTGTTAGCATCACCCCCGATGCGCTCTCGACTGAGGTTTGTTGTCGCGATCAGCCTCGCCGTCGTCCTCGGCGGCTGGTTGGCGTACACCAGTCTGGGCGGCACCATGGAGACCTACGCGTCTCCGGGAGCCCTGTCCGCCGCGAAGACCTACCGCCTCAACGGCAAGGTCGCGAACGGATCGCCCAAGGACGCGGCGGGCCTGGCGCAGAGCGAGAAGGGCCTCACGTTCACGGTCGTCGACAAGGACAACCCGGCCAAGTCGGTCCAGGTGCTCTACCGCGGCCAGGTGCCCGACCAGTTCAAGGACGGTCGCGAGGTGGTGGTCACCGGGCAAGCTCGAGGGCGTGCACCTTCGTGGCCAAGACCGACTCGCTGATCACCCTGTGCCCCTCGAAGTTCACCGACCAGTCGGACCAGCCGTCGGCCACCTGATCCCGTGAGCATCCTTGGGCGCGCCGCGTTGTTTCTCGCGTTGGTCGCCGCGATCTACGTGGTGGTGGTCGCGCTCGGCTCGCGCCGGCCCGGCCGGCGTGCCTGGGAGCAGAGCGCCGAGCGCGGGGTGTACGCGGTCTTCGCCTTCACCAGCCTCGCGATCGGCACCATGTGGGCGGCGCTCCTCACCGACGACTTCGCCCTGCGAAACGTCGCCGAGTACACCACCACCACCCTGAGCCCGGCCTACAAGGTGACGGCGCTGTGGGGCAGCCAGGCCGGCTCGCTGCTTCTGTGGGCCTGGATCCTCACCGGGGTCTCGGCGGTCGTGGTCTTCACCAACCGCCACCGCAACCGCCAGCTGATGCCGGTGGTGATGGCCGTCCTGATGGGCATCGGGGTGTTCTTCCTCGGCCTCCTCACCTTCGTCACGAGCCCCTTCGAGACGCTCGCGACGGTTCCCGAGCAGGGCCGCGGCCTCAACCCCCTGCTGCAGAACTTCTACATGCAGATCCACCCGCCGATGCTCTACCTCGGCTACGTGGGCCTGTCGGTGCCCTTCGCCTTCGCGATGGCCGCCCTCGCCACCGGAAAGCTCGACACGGCCTGGATCACCAGCATCCGCCGCTGGACGATCCTCTCCTGGCTCTTTCTCGGCGCCGGCATCCTGCTCGGGGGCAAGTGGGCCTACGAGACCCTTGGCTGGGGCGGCTACTGGGCCTGGGACCCGGTCGAGAACGCGGCCTTCATGCCGTGGCTGGTGGCCACCGCCTTCCTTCACTCGATCATGGTGCAGGAGCGCCGCGGGATGCTGAAGGTCTGGAACATGATCCTGGTGATCCTCACCTTCAGCCTGTGCCTGTTCGGCACCTTCCTGACGCGCTCGGGGATCATCGCCTCGGTCCACGCCTTCGGCGAATCGACCCTCGGCCCGTTCTTTCTCGCCTTCATCGCGATCATCCTGATCGGCGCGTTCAGCCTGCTGATCAGCCGCCTGCCACTGCTGCGCTCCCAGCACTCGCTCGAGAGCTACCTCTCGCGCGAGGCGATCTTCCTCTTCAACAACCTGCTCCTTGTCGGCCTCGCCTTCGCGGTCTTCTGGGGCACGATGTTCCCGGTGCTGTCCGAGGCCGCCCGCGGCGAGCGCATCACGGTGGGCCAGGGCTACTACGAGCAGGTCGCCGTGCCGATCGGGATCGCCCTCCTGGTGCTGACCGGGGTCGGGCCGCTGATCCCGTGGCGAAAGGCCTCGGCCGCCCAGCTGCGCCGGCGCTTCGTGGTGCCGATCGTCGTCGCGCTGCTGTCGATCATCCCGATCGCGGCCCTCACCGATGCCACCTCCAACTGGGTGGCCCTTGCCACCGTGGTGGCCGGCGTCTTCGTCGTCGCCTGCATCACCGGCGAGTTCTGGCGCGGCATGAAGGTGCGCCACGCCCTCGGCGGCGTCTCGTGGCCGGGGTCGCTCTTTTCGATGGTCGCCCGCAACCGGCGCCGCTACGGCGGCTACATCGTCCATCTGGGCATCGTGGTGCTCTTCATCGGCATCGTCGGCTCGCGCGCCTTCGTCACCGAGGCCGACGTCGCCCTCGCAGAAGGGCGAGTCGGCGAAGGTCGACGGCTACACCCTCGTCAACGAGGGCGCCACCAAGACCGCCGAGCCCGCACAAGTCGCGTGACGCAGCGTCCAGGTCGGCGTCTTCCAGGACGGCAGCCGCATCACCACCCTGCGCCCGGGCATCGACCAGTTCGCCGTCGACGACACCCGGGCGTCCGAGGTGGCCATCGACTCGCGGCCCAGCCGCGACCTCTACGTGGTGCTCGTGCAGCTCGAGGACGGCGGCACCGCGCGCCTGTCGGTGTTCGTCAACCCGCTGGTGCTCTGGGTGTGGATCGCCGGCGTGATGATCGTGCTCGGCGGCGGCATCGCCGCCTGGCCCGGCTCACCCTCCGCGCGCCGGGTGCGCGCCACCGCCCCCGCACCGCCCGGCAGCGCCCCGGTGTGATCGTCGGCGCGATCGTCCTGGCCGTCGTCTCCCTCGTGGTGGTGGCGGCGGTCGCGTGGCCCCTGCTGGCGCACCGGGGCGACGATCCCCCCGTGGATCCCGGAGTGGCCGCCCGCGCCGCCATCGACGAGGACCTCCAGCGGTCGCTCGAGGCGATCCGCGAGATCGAGATGGACCATCGCGCGGGCAACCTCTCCGACGACGACTTCACACAGCTCGACGCCGCGGAGCGGGCCAGGGCCGTCGAGTTGATGAACCGCTCCGACGCGATCGACGCCCCGTGATCCGCCGCCTCGGCCTGGTCGGCGCGCTCGCCCTGGTCGCGCTGGTGCTCGGCGGGCTGCCAGGCCAAGCTGAACGTCGACGTGAACCTCGATCGCGACGGCCGCGGCAGCGTCACGCTGCGCCTCACCCTGGACGCCGCGGCTCAGGAGGCCCTCGGCCTCTCGACCTCCGACGATCCCCAGACCGCGGCCGCGAAGTTCGCGCCGCTGCTCGCCGACGGGGGCTGGAGCGCCGGCGACGAGCAGATCGCGGCGTCGCGCGACGAGAGCTCCGGGGAGCTCACGCTCGAGACCAGCCACGCCATCGACTCGACCAAGCAGCTCGACAGCGTGCTCTCGTTCAAGCGCCCGCTGACCGGCCTCGCCCCCGACGCGGCGTCGCTCGCCGCGCTGACCGATCTGCCGCCCACCGCCCCCCTGCTCAACGCCGTGGACATCCATCTGGGCAACGGCAGCGGCGACAACCCCGGTTTCGACCTCTTCGCCCGCGGCGGGGTCGGGGAGATCGGCCAGGAGACCTGCGCGGGCAACGACATCGTCGGCTTCGGCCGCACTATGCGTGATTCCTTGGAGTTCACCTACCGTTTCAAGCTCCCAGGGGGCCCCGGGAGCACGAACGCGAACGAGACGCCCGCCGGCCGCAACGTGTGGAACGCGCGCTACGGCGATTGCCCTCCTTTGCAGGCATCTTCGGGTGGCGGCAGCTCCAGCACCCTGGTCAACGGCGTCATCCTCGCGGCGCTCACCGGCTTCCTGATCCTCGTCTTCGGACTGCGCGTGCTGCGCCGTCGCCGGCGCCGGCAGGGACTGACATAGAAAGTCTGTTCGGGCAGGGTGATTCGCGGGAACGCGACCCCCTGACACCCGTCACCGGGCGTCCGTGCTGCCTTGACCCGCCCCGCGAAGACCCCTTAGAGTGCCCGCCGTTCCCTAGATGACTCCGAATGTCCTCGTGGAAATGCCCTTCCACGGTGGATGTGAGCCGCGGTTCGCCCGTGGCGGAAAGGAGCCGAAGGATCAGAGTACGACCGCGCTTTTCGTCCGGTCCCCGTAGCCCACATCGCCGCCTGGCGGTGGCGGTCGCTGCGCTGTCGACCCTCCTCGTGATCTCCGTCCCCGCCCTCGCGCAGGACGTCGAGATCCCCGAGGCGCCGTCCACGACCCCGTCCGCCGGGGCCGCTCCTGCGCCCACCGCCGCCGCGCCGGCCCCGGTCGCCGCGACGCCGGCCCCCGTCGCCACCACCCCGGTCGCGCCCGTCGCGGTCGCGCCGGTGACGACGCTCAAGGTGGGCGCCAAGGGCTCTCTGGTGAAGGACCTTCAGCGCGCCCTGCGGGCCAAGGGGATCAAGGTCGCCGTGGATGGGGCCTTCGGGCCGGCCACCCGCACCGCGGTCAAGAAGCTCCAGAAGCGCCTCCGGCTGCGTCAGACCGGCATCGTCAACGCGGCTCTGCTCAAGAAGCTCCGCATCAAGGTCCGCACCGCCGCGACCGCGACGGCACCCGTCGCGCGCACCATCGCCCCCGGCGCATCGACCTACCTCAAGGTGTTCCCGGTCGCCGGCGCCAACAGCTACTCGGACGACTACGGCGCCCCGCGCCACCAGGGCCGCCACGAGGGCGTCGACATCATGGCCGACCGGGGCACGCCCCTCGTCGCCGTGGACGACACCGTGGTCAAGCGCCTCAGCCGCGTCGAGACCGGTCTCGGCGGCATCTGGGTGTGGCTCCAGCGCGCCGACGGCACCGAGTACTACTACGCGCACATGAGCAGCATCGCCGCCGGCCTCGACGTCGGCACCAAGCTCACGGCGGGCCAGGTGATCGGCGCGGTCGGCAACACGGGCGACGCCCGCTACGGCGCCACGCACTGCCACTTCGAGCTGCACCCGGGAGGAGGCGGCTCGACGGACCCGTATTCAGACCTCGTGGCCGTGGACCCGACAGCGCACTAGCTCGCTCCGGTTGGGACCCAGCGCGCGGCTGATCGGCCTCGCGATCGGCGCCATCGCCTTCACCGGGTTCTCGGGGGTGGCGGTCGCGGCACCGGCCGACGAGAAGGCCGACGTCGATCAGCGCCTCGAGAGCGCGCAGCAGCGCCTCCAGCGCGAGCGCGCGCGCGAGAAGGTGCTCACTGACGACGTCGCCGGGTACACGCGGCGCATCCGCGCGCTCGAGGCGCGGCTGGCGCCCCTGCGCGCCCGCTCCGATCAGCTCCAGGCCGAGCTCGCGGCCCTGCGCGAGCGCCTGGCCACCCTCAGCGCCCGCCTCGCCGTCGAGCGCGCCAAGCTCGCCCGGGCCGAGGCGGCTCTGGCCCGTCGCCAGGACGCTCTCGGCCGGCGCCTGCGCGATCTCTACGTCCGCGGCGAGCCCGACCCGATCCTGGTGCTGGTGGAGTCCGGCAGCCTCGCCGCCGCGGTCGAGGCCAACGACCTGGTGCAGAGGATCGCCACCAAGGACGGCGCGCTCGCGCGCTCGGTCTCCCGCTACGCCGACGAGACCCGGGCGCACGCGGGACGACATCGCCGCCGTGCGACGCGACGTGGCGGACTCCGAGGCGCGCGCCCAGTCGGCGGCCGACCAGGCGATCGCCGCGAAGGCCGAGCTCGAGAAGCAGCGCGCCGGGCAGACGACGCTGCTCGCGGGGCGTCGCGCCCTGCTGGCCCGGGTGTCCGGCGACCGCGAGGACATCGAGGCCGAGGCCAAGGATCTCGCCGAGCGCTCGGCGAAGCTGGCCAACCGGATCCGCGCCGCCCAGGGTCTGCCGGCCGCGCCGAGCGGGTCGGTCGCGACCGGGTCGCCCTCCGCGGCGGGCATGGTGTGGCCGGTCAGCGGCACGCTCACGTCCGGCTTCGGTCAGCGCTGGGGCCGCATGCACGAGGGCATCGACATCGCCGGCGCCAGCGGCACGCCGATCGCCGCCGCGGCGGCGGGCACGGTCATCGTCGCCGGCTGGAACGGCGGCTACGGCAACATGGTGGTCGTCGATCACGGCGGCGGCATCAGCACCGCCTACGGCCACATGTCGAGCCTCGCCGTGTCGGTGGGGCAGAGCGTCGGGCAGGGCACCGTGGTGGGCGGCATGGGCACCACCGGCCACTCGACCGGCGTGCACCTGCACTTCGAGGTGCGCGTCAACGGCGCGGCCACCAACCCGCTGGCCTACCTCTAGCTAGCCCAGTTCCCGGCAGCGCGCGAGCACGGCGTCGATCATCGGCGCGGTGAGGCGGCCGGTGAACACGTTCTGCTGGCTGGGGTGGTAGCAACCGACCAGCGTGAACCCGCCGACCTGCGCCTCGGCGCCGTGGGCGAAGCGCGGCCAGGGCCGGGGCGGCTCCAGCGTGCGCAGGATCGCGTCCCATCCGATCGCCCCCAGCGCCAGCAGCACCCGCGCGTTCGGGCACAGCTCCAGCTCGCGCACGAGGTACGGCACGGCAGCGGTCGCGCTCGGCCGGCTCGGGTTTGTTGGCGGGCGGCGCGCAGCGCACCGCGGCGGTCATGCGGCAGCCGATCAGCCGCAGACCGTCGCCGGCCCTCACCGAGGTGGGCTGGTTCGCCAGGCCGGCCCGGTGCAGGGCGGCCACCAGGAAATCGCCGCTGCGGTCGCCCGTGAACATGCGGCCGGTGCGGTTGGCGCCGTGCGCGGCGGGCGCCAGGCCCACGATCACGATCGCCGGATCCGGGTCGCCGAAGCCCGGCAGCGGGCGGGCCCAGTAGTCCTCCCGCGCGAACGCGCGGCGTTTCACCCGGCCCACCTCCTCGCGCCACGCCACCAGCCGCGGGCAGGCGCGGCAGGCCACGACCTCCTCGGCCAGCTCCGCCAGACCCGCCGCGCTCACGGTGCGACGAGGTGCTCGAGCAGGAAGGCGATCGTCTGCTCGACGACGGCCGGGTCGTGCTGGAGGCTGCCGTGGTCGCCGCCCTCGACGATGTGGAGCGCCTTCGGGTCGGCGGTGACACCCGCGAGCTCGACGGACGAGATGAACGGCACGCGCTCGTCGCCCATCGCGTGCCAGTAGCCCCGCGCGACGCCGTCGGCGTTCTCGACCACCGGCTCGAGGCGCAGCTGCAGCGGCCACGGGTCCTCCACCAGCGTCGCCAGGCCCTCGGGCCGGGCGGTGCAGATGGCGACCACGGCGCGCACGCGGGGGTCGTGGGCGGCGGCGTGCAGCGCCAGCAGGCCGCCCATCGACGAGCCGCGCACGCCGAGCACGGTGTGCCCGCGCCCGGCGAGGGCCGTGAGCCCGGCCAGCACGTCGTCGAGGACGTCGCCGTCGAGGGCTCCCTCGCTGTCGCCGTGACCGCGCAGGTCGAGCGCCATCGCCCCGAGGCCCGCCTCGGCCAGCGCGTCGCCGAAGTCGACGTGGTTCTCCTTGCGGCTCGACGAGCCCGGGGACGATCAGCACCGCCGGTGCGCCGGCGGGCGCGTCCCAGGCCAGCGCGGCCAGCCGCGGCCCTCCCGGAGCGCTCAGCGCGATGGTCTGGGCGGAGGGCACCGGGGGGAGGATAACCAGGGCGATCTGGTACCGTCCCGCGCGCTGATGATGCCGCTCGAACAGGTGCTGCCTCCCTCCGCAGCGGTCACTGCCGAGGGCCACCTGTCGATCGGCGGGTGTGACCTCGTGGCGCTGGCCGAGGAGCACGGCACCCCCCTCGTCGTCTACGACGAAGGCGCCCTGCGCGGGATGGCCCGCGCCTATCGCCAGGCGTTCGCCGCCCTCGCCCCCGACGTGGACGTCATCTACGCCAGCAAGGCCTATTTCGGCCAGGCGATGCTGCGCCTCGCGTGCGAGGAGGGCCTCTGCGTGGACGTCGCGTCCGGGGGAGAGCTGTTCGCGGCCCTGCGCGCCGGCTTCGACCCGGCGCGCATCTACATGCACGGCAACAACAAGGACGCGCGCGAGGTGGGCGAGGCCCTCGAGGCGGGCGTCGGCACGATCATCATCGACAACCTCGACGAGGTCGCGCTGCTCGAGCGCGAGGCCGCGGCCCGCGGCATGCGCCAGCGCGTGCTGATCCGCGTCACCCCGGGCGTGAAGCCCTCGACGCACTCGTACATCTCGACCGGGCAGCTCGACTCGAAGTTCGGCTTCTCGATCGAGGGCGGTCCGGCGGCCGAGGCCGTCGCGGCCGTGCGCGCCGCGCCCTCGCTCGACCTGGTCGGCCTGCACTGCCACATCGGCTCGCAGCTGTTCGACCTCTCCAGCTTCCCGGCGCGCCGCGGCCATCGTGGCCGACTTCGTCGCCTCGGTGGGCGGCGAGGACCTGACCGTGATGGACATGGGCGGCGGGCCTCGGCATCGCCTACACCCGCGACGACCGCCCGGCCGCCGTCGAGGACTACGCCGAGGCCGTCGTGGACGCGGTGAGCAGCGAGTGGGGCCGCATCGGCCTGCCGATGCCGCGCGTGCTGGTGGAGCCCGGGCGCAGCATCGTCGGCCGCGCGGGCGTCACGGTGTACCGCGTCGGCTCGACCAAGGTGATCCCGGGTGTGCGCACCTACGCGGCCGTGGACGGCGGCATGAGCGACCTGCTGCGGCCGATGCTCTACGGGGCCGTGTACGAGCCGCTGCTGGCCAACCGCGCCGACGCCGAGCCCACCCAGACGCTGCGCCTGGTGGGCAAGCACTGCGAGAGCGGCGACGTGCTGGTGGGCGAAGCGTCCCTTCCTCCCGTCGGACCGGGCGATCTCGTGTGCCTGCCGGCCACGGGGGCATACGGTGTGTCGATGGCGTCCAACTACAACGGGGTCACCCGCCCGGCGGTCGTGTTCGTGGACGACGGCGAGGCCCGCCTGGTGACCCGCCGCGAGACCTACGACGACCTGATCGCCCGGGACCTCTGATGGCCGTGCGCGTCTCCGACGGGGCTCCCGTCACCGTGGGGCTCCTCGGCTGCGGCACCGTCGGCCAGGCCGTGGTGCGCTCGATCATCGAGGGCGGCGCCACCATCGAGCGGGCCTCCGGGCACCGCCTCGAGCTGGGGCCGATCCTGGTGCGCGACGCCTCAAAGCCCCGCCCGGGGGTCGACCCGGCGCTCATCACCACCGATCCGGCGCGCGTGCTCGACGACCCGGCGGTGTCGATCGTGGTGGAGGTGATGGGCGGCCTCGACCCGACGCTCGGCTACCTGCAGCACCGCCCTCGCGCGCGGCAAGTCGGTGGTGACCGCCAACAAGCAGCTGCTGGCGCGCCACGGCCCGGAGCTGCTGCAGGCCGCCGAGGAGGGTGGCGCCGAGCTGCGCTTCGAGGCCTCGGCCTGCGCGGCGATCCCGGTGATCAAGGTGCTGCGCGAGTCGCTGCTGGCCGCCGAGATCACGGCCGTGACCGGCATCGTCAACGGCACCACCAACTTCATCCTCACCGAGATGGCCCGCGGCGGCCTGCCCTACGCCGAGGCGCTCTCGCGGGCCCAGGGCCTGGGCTACGCCGAGGCCGACCCCACCGAGGACGTCAACGGCGCCGACGCGGCCGCCAAGATGGCGATCCTCTCGTCGATCGCCTTCCACTCGCGGGTGCGCATCGACGACGTGCCCTACGAGGGCATCGACACCCTCCACGCCGAGGACATCGAGCACGCCCGCGTCGCTCGGCTTCGTGGTCAAGCTGCTCGGCGTCGCGCGGCTGCTGAACGGCTCGGTGAGCGTGCGCGTGTACCCGGCCCTGGTGCCCAACGGGCCACCGCCTGGCCGCGATCGGCGGCCCCGACAACGCGGTGCTGCTGGCCTCGCGCACCACCCGCGAGATCATGCTCGTCGGGCCGGGCGCGGGAGGCGACGAGACCGCGTCGGCGGTGATCGCCGACATCCTCTCGATGCTCGGCACCCACCAGGGCTCGTTCCTGCACAACGCGCTGGCCGACTCGGGGCGCACCATCGCCCCTCCCGGCAGCGTCGTCGTCGGCGTTCTACCTGCGCATGTCCGTGTCGCCGACCGCCCCGGCGTGCTCGCCCGCGTGGCGTCGATCTTCGGCGACGAGGGGCTCTCGATCCGCTCGGTGGTGCAGAGCGGATCGGGCGACGAGGCCAGCCTCGTGCTGATCCTCCACGCCGGTCCGGAGGAGCGCATGGACGCGGCGGTCGCCCGCCTGCGGACGCTCGGCGACGTGCGCGAGGCGCCGGTGCTGCTGCGCGTGCTCGGGCGACGGCGAGGGGGGCGACCGATGAGCTCGCTGATCGAGCGCTACCGCGAGTTCCTGCCGGTCAGCGCCGTCCACGCCGATCGTCTCGCTGGGCGAGGGCGGCACGCCCCTGGTGCCGCTGCCGCGCCTCTCCGAGCGCTTCGGCATCGAGATCCACGCCAAGCTCGAGGGCATGAACCCCACCGGCAGCTTCAAGGACCGCGGCATGACGATGGCCGTGTCGAAGGCCGTGGAGGAGGGCGCGACCGCGGTGATCTGCGCGTCCACCGGCAACACCTCCGCCTCGGCCGCCGCCTACGCGGCGCGCGCCGGGCTGACGGCCGCGGTCGTCATCCCCGAGGGCAAGATCGCCGCCGGCAAGCTGGCCCAGGCGCTCGCCCACGGCGCCCGCGTGCTGGCCCTCGACGGCAGCTTCGACGACGCGCTGGTGGTGGTGCGCCAGCTGGTGGAGCGCCACAACATCGCGATGGTCAACTCGCTCAACGAGTACCGCATCGACGGGCAGCGCACCGGCGCCTTCGAGGTGTGCGACGACCTCGGCGACGCGCCCGACGCCCTGTGCATCCCGGTCGGCAACGCGGGCAACATCAGCGCCTACTGGCTGGGCTTCCAGGCCTACCGCGAGGCCGAGCGCTCGCGCAGCCTGCCCCGCCTCTACGGCTTCCAGGCCGCCGGCGCCGCGCCGCTGGTGGACGGCGCCCCGGTGGCCCGCCCCGAGACCGTCGCGACCGCGATCCGCATCGGCAACCCGGCCCGCGGGGGCCAGGCGATGGAGGCGATGCGCGCCTCGGGCGGCGGCGTGGCCGCGGTCACCGACTCCCAGATCCTCGACGCCTACCACCTGCTCGCCAGCGAGGAGGGCATCTTCTGCGAGCCCGCCTCGGCCGCGTCGGTGGCGGGCCTGATCCAGCGCGCCGAGGCCGGCGACTTCCGCGCGGGCGAGCGGGTGGTGTGCGTGCTCACCGGCCACGGCCTGAAGGACCCCGACACGGCGATCGTCAACGCCGAGCCGGTGCGGCGCCTGCCGGCCGACTACGACGCGGTGGAGGAGGCGGTCTTTGCCTGAGCTCGAGAACCTGACCGTCAGCGCCCCCGCCACCTCGGCCAACCTCGGCCCGGGCTTCGACTGCCTCGCCGTCGCCCTCGACATGGGCAACGCGGTCGTCATCGAGCGCCGCCCCGGCCCCCTCACCGTGAAGGTCACCGGCGAGGGCGCGGGCGAGGTGCCCGAGGACGCCACCAACCTGGTGTGCCGTGGCGCTCGCGAGCGGGCTCGGATCGCTCGACGGCCTCGCGATCGAGTGCAAGAACCGCATCCCGCTGGGCCGCGGCCTCGGCTCGTCGGCGGCCGCCGTCTGCTCGGGCCTGATCGCCGCAAACGCCCTCGGCGGGCTGCGCTGGACGCCCGACGACCTGCTCGCCCGGGCCACCGAGATCGAGGGCCACTCCGACAACGCCGCCGCGTGCCTCAACGGGGGCCTGGTGGCCGTGGTGCCCGGGCCGGTGGCCCAGCAGGTGCCGCTGCCCGAGGGCCTCGGCTTCATCGCGGTCATCCCCGACTGCCGCACCAGCACCGACGAGGCGCGCACGCGCGCTGCCCGCGACGGTCGCGCTGGCCGACGCCGCGCGCACGCTGTCGCGCGCCGTGGGCCTCACCCTCGCGCTGTGCGAGGACCGCCTCGACGACCTGCCCGCGCTGCTCGAGGACTTCCTGCACGAGCCGCATCGCGGCCCGCTGGTGCCGGGCATCGACACCATCCGCGGCCTGGTGGACGGCGAGGGCTGCCTGGGCGCGACCATCTCCGGCTCCGGGCCCCACCATGCTGCTCTGGACGCGCGCCGACGCGACCGCCGACGTGGCCGCGGCCGCCGAGACGGCTCTGACGGCCGCGGGCGATCAGCCGCCAAGGTGCGCCCCTCCAAGTGCGCGCCCGTGGGCTGCCGCGCCCGCTGGACCGGGGGATCCGACCTGCGCCTCGCGCGCGCGGTGGGGTGAGCGCCGGCCGGTTCGGTGTGGATCCACGCGGGCGGCGCGATCGACTGCGCCCGCGGGCGGCTGGTGGGCATCGTCAACGCCAACCCCGACTCGTTCAGCGACGGGGGCGCGACGGCGGGAACCGAGCGGGCGGTGGCGCACGGGTTGCGCCTGGCGCAGATCGGCGCCGACGTGGTGGAGGTGGGCGGCGAGTCGCTGCGCTTCTCCGAGCACACCCCGGTGCAGGTGGAGATCGATCGCGTGGTGCCGGTCATCGCAGCGCCTGGTCGCCGCACGACCGACACGCCGATCGCGATCGACACCTTCAAGCCGGCCGTCGCCGAGGCGGCCATCGCCGCCGGGGCCGTGATCCTCAACGACCCCACCGGCCTGCGCGAGCCCGAGATGGCGCGCGTGGCGGCGGCGGGCGGGGTGGGCGTGGTGATGACCCATTTCTTCGGGCTCCCCAAGGTGCGCCCGGCGTCGTTCCCCGACGTGGACGTGCCCGCCACGGTGGGCGCGTGGGCGCGCGAGCAGCTCGCGGCGGCCGCCGCCGCGGGGATCCCGCCCGAGCGGATCGTCATCGACCCCGGCGTCGGGCTCGGCAAGTCGCCCCCCCAGGACCTCGACCTGCTCCACCGCATCGACGAGATCGTGGCGCTCGGGCGGCCGGTGCTGGTGCCGATATCCAACAAGAAGGTGCTCGGCGCGATCACCGGCCGCGCGGCCGGAGAGCGGCTGGCCGGAGACGACGGCCGGGGTGGTGTGGTGCCGCACGCGCGGCGCGACGGTGTTCCGGGTGCACGACGTGGAGTTCGTGCGCGCGGCGCTCGAGGTGTGCGAGGCGCTCATGACGGGTAGGGCCGAGGCCTGGCGGGACGTTGAGAAGTAGCCGCGGGGCGGTGGTAGCCTCGCCCTGGGGCGACGACACGCAAAGAGGAAGGGTGGACGGTATGAAGCTCTTCGTGGACACGGCCGACCTGGCCGACATCGAGACGATCGCCGGTTGGGGGGTCCTCGCCGGAGTGACCACCAACCCGACGCTGCTGTCGAAGGTCGAGGGCGAGCCCGACGACATCTACCGCCGCGTGTGCGAGCTGGTGGACGGGCCGGTATCGGCCGAGGTCGTGGCCGACTCCCGCGGCGACATGATCAAGGAGGGCCGCCGGCTCGCCGCGATCCACCCGAACATCGTGGTCAAGCTGCCGATGTCGGCGGAGAGCCTCGCGGCCACCTCGGCGCTCGCCGTCGATGAGATCCGGGTCAACATGACCCTCGTGTTCGCCGCCTCCCAGGCGCTGCTCGCCTCCGCCGCCGGCGCCGCCTTCGTGTCGCCCTTCGTCGGCCGTTTCGACGACATCGGCCACGACGGCCTGGAGTGCCTGCGCGACATCGTGGACGCGCTCTCCAGCTCGCTCTACGACACCGAGGTGCTGGCCGCCTCGATCCGCTCGCCGCACCACGTCATCGCGGCCGCGCAGATGGGCTCCGACATCGCCACCATCCCGCCGAAGGTCTTCTACCAGATGCTCCAGCACCCCCTCACGGCGTCCGGGATCGAGAGCTTCAACGCCGACAACGAAGCGCGCCTGGCCCGCCAGACGAAGGCCTAGGGCCGCCGGCTTGGAGAGGACCAAGGGCGGCACCGCGCTCGCTCGTCGCGGGCGTCGATTTCCTGAAGGTCACCGAGCGCGCCGCCATCGAGTCGGCGCGCTGGCTGGGACGGGGCGACAACAACTCCGCCGATCAGGCGGCCGTTGACGCGATGCGCGCCGAGCTGGGCGAGATGCCCATCACCGGCACGGTGGTGATCGGCGAGGGCCAGAAGGACGAGGCCCCCGAGCTGTACGTGGGCGAGGTGCTCGGGCGCGGCGGCATGGAGTGCGAGATCGCCGTCGACCCGCTCGAGGGCACCGACCTGGTGGCCCGCGGCGACGGCGGCGCCGTGGCCATCTGCGCCATCGGCGAGCCGGGCGGCCTGATGCCGGCGCCCGACATCTACATGCAGAAGCTGGTGGTGGGCGCCACGGCGCGCGGGCGCGTCAGCATCGACGCCCCGATCGCCGAGACGCTCGACGTGGTGGCCCGCTGCTACGGGCGCGCGCTGCGCGACACCACGGCCATCGTGCTCGACCGCCCCCGTCACGCCGAGCTCATCGAGGAGATCCGCGCGGCGGGCGCCCGCATCCGCCTGATCCCCGAGGGCGACATCACCGCCAGCCTGTCGGTGGCCGTGCACGGCACCGGCGACCACCTCTACGTGGGCATGGGCGGCTCCCCCGAGGGCGTCATCACCGCCGCCGCCCTCGAGTGCCTCGGCGCCGAGATCCAGGCCAAGATGTGGCCGCGCCACGACGCCGACCTGCAGAAGATGGCCCAGTTCGGCATGGACGGCCCCGCCGACCGGGTCTACTCCACGCGCGACCTCGCGCCGGCCCCGCTGTACGTCATCGCCACCGGAGTGACCGATGGAAATCTCCTGCAGGGAGTGCGGTATTTTGCGGACGGGGCGCGAACGCACTCGATCGTGCTGGACTTGGTGGGGAACACGGTGCGTTTCATCGACACCGTGCACCTGTTCAGTTCGACCATCATCAACGAGATCCGGCTGTAACCGCGAAAGGGCGACACACCGTGAGTGACGAGCCAGAGTTCCCCTTCAACTTCGCCTTCGGCGAGGGCGCGGGCGAGGAGTTCAAGGAGCGCCTCAAGGAGCTGATGCGCGCTCAGAAAGAGGCGTTCGAGGAGATGCAGTCCGAGTCGGGCGGTCAGGCGACGCCCGTGGACCGCTGGCAGGTGATCCAGCAGGCCGTGGTGCTCACCACCGGCGCGCTTGCCACCCTCCAGCCCCAGCCCGGCCCCGACGAGGCCGCCGACGCCATGGGACTGCTCTTCGCCCGCTCCATGACCGCCCTGCAGGGAGCGCTGCACCCCTCCGACTGAGGGCTAGGCCGGCGGCCGGCGGCGGGCGACGACGATGCCCGCCCGCCAGCCGGGCGCCCGCCCGCCGGCGGGCGGATGGATCGCCTCGGCGTCGATTCCGGCGCGCTCGAGCAGCCACGCGGCCACCGAGTTGGAGTTCCACATCCCGCCGGCGTGCAGCTCGTCCCGCCCCCAGATGGGCGCGGGCAGCTCGGGCACCAGCGCGAGCACCCGCCGCGCCACCGCCGGGTCGCCGCTCACCCGCAGCGGCCCGCCCACCGCCATCGCGGCATCGACGATCACGCCGTCGCGCCAGCGGCGCACCTCGTAGCGGAACGCCCGCACCAGCCCGGCGGCGCGCAGCGTGACCGGGCCCTCCACCACCACGCCGCGGGCGACGTCCTTGCGCGCCCCACGCCGGCGTCATCTCGATCACGTAGCGCGCGCCCTCGCTGTGGACGATCAGCGCCGAGTGGTACAGGTCCATGCGCGGCCGCCGGCCGCGACGCGCCTGGATCGCCTCGAAGGCGCGGCCGCTCACCCGCACCAGGGCGCCCCCGGCCCCCGCCCCGAGGGGCAGCCACAGCAGATCGACCCCGTCCACCGAGGTCAGCGGCGCTTCGGACCCCGCGCCGTTGGGTGATGTCGCGGCGCGCGGGGTCGAAGCGGACCTCGAGCTTCGCGCCGCGCAGGCCGCTGGTGGCCTCCTCGGCGAATGAGCGCAACCCGGCCACCTCGGTCGCCAGCGCCGCGATCTGCCGGTGGGTTGACTCCCAGCTGGTGCCGATCAGCTCCACGAGGCGCTCCATGTCCTCCACGATCTGCTCCCGCTCGCGCGCCGCGTCGGCCGCGATGCCCGCCCGCAGGTCGCGCAGGTCCCGCTCGCGCTCGCGCGCCCGCGCCCGGATCGAGTCGAGGTCGGCCTCCAGGCGGCGGACCGCGTCGAGCACCTCCTGCGGGCTCTGGGCGTTCACGCCGTGCTCCGGTAGGCGATGGGCGTCCAGTCGGGGATCGGCGGCTCCTCGGCCGCCGGCTCGCCGGTGACGCCGTCGCGGAAGCGGAAGCCGGTGCGCTCGTCGAACTCCGGCAGCAGCCGCCCGTCGGCCACCTGCTGGTCGATCCACGCGCCGCGGAACACCAGCCGGCGCAGCCAGTGCACCAGGTCGCCGTCGCCCACCAGCAGGTCGTCGCGGTGGATCTCGATGTGCGCCGCCAGCGCGCTCACGGGCTGGGCGATGCGCCCGTGCGCCGCCAGCGCGACCAGGTCCTGGATCTCCGCCTCGTTCAGCTCCGCGCGGTCCACCAGGCCCAGCTGGACGGCGGCCGCACCGCACGCGCGAGGCGAAGTCGTCGCGGTTGAACTGGAAGCGCACGCCCTCGACCTCGACGGCGAAGTCGCGGCCGCTGGAGTAACAGGGGGAGAGCGGTCCTTGACCCATCGAAGTCAGCCTAGCAACGCCCCTCGGACGCCCCCGCCGGCCCCTGCGATATCCGCGCCGAGATGAGCGCGGATGTCACGGAGGCTCACGGCGTCGTCCCGAGGGGCCTTCAGCCGACCACCGGAGACGCCGTGGCCGACCCCCTCGGCCTCACGCCGACGCCGGCGACCACCTCGGCGCCGTCGCCACCGAGGGCCCGGAATTGAGACAACCGACGGGTCTTCGGTGCGTCGGTGCTGGTCAGCATCGGGGCATGTCCCGGCTGCGCATCGACCGCCTCACCGCGTCACCGACGTGGCTGGCAACCGATGGTGGGCGCGTCGTCGCCCTCCGGTGTCACACCGCGTCGTCGCTCGGCGCGCGGCTCGTGGGTCTGCTCGGGACGCCCGACCTCTCCGTGGACGAGGCGCTCTGGCTGGAGCCGTGTTCCAGCGTGCACACCCTGGCGCTTCGCGCGCCGATCGGGTGCGCCTTCCTCGACGCCGACGGGCGCGTGCTCCGCATCGTAGACCCGCTGCCGGCGTGGCGCGCGGCGAGTGCGCGTGGCGCCCGGGCGGTCGTGGAGTGCCGGGCGGGCGTCATGGAGGGGCTGCGGTGCGGAGACGTGCTGATCCGGCGCTGATCGCGCAGGAAAACCCGCTCGGAGCGGACATCGTGTGACGCCGAGGGGGGCGAATACGGCATGCCGACCGCCTCGTCGGTATGCGGATCGGGAAGCCATCGGGGCTGCCGGGCGCATGGCTTGGAGGTCGTCATGTCATTGGGGCTCGGAAAGGTGGTGCCCTCCGTCCTGCTGGTCGAGGACGACGCGCCGACGCGGATCTTCCTCGCGGAGAACCTGATCGCGGATCGGTTCGTGCCGGTGTCCGCCACCTCCGCCGAGGAGGCGGTGGAGATGCTCGGGTCCGCCCGGCCCGACGTCGCCGTCGTGGACGTCGGCCTCCCGGGGATGAGCGGGCTCGAACTCGTCACGCGCATCCGCGAGGGAGGGCCTGACGACCCCTGGGATTCGGGCATGCCGATCCTGCTCATCTCCGGAGAGGCGAGCCCGCTCGCGGCCGTCCGGGGCATCGATCGGGGGGCCGATGACTACGTCGCGAAGCCGTTCCATTACCCCGAGGTGCTGGCGCGGCTGTCGTCGCTCATCCGCCGCTCTCGCGGCGCGACCATGAGCGAGGAGATCCGCGTCGGCACGATCACGGTGGACCGCCATTCGCGACGAGCGACGATCGGCGGGCGGGCGCTGGATCTCTCGGCGAAGGAGTTCGCACTCCTCACCGCGCTCGCGAAGGACCCGTCGCGGGTCTTCACCAAGGCCGAACTGCTCCGGGACGTCTGGGGCTATCGCGCCGCGGCCAGGACGCGGACGGTCGACAGCCACGCCAGCCGCCTACGGCGCAAGCTCGCCGCGCAGGGCGGGGGAGAGGGTCTCGTCGTGAACGTCTGGGGGATCGGCTACCGCCTTCTCCCCGAGGAGGCGTGACGTGCTGAGTGCCGAGAGGGCAGGTGTTCCCGCCTCCGCAGCCGCGCAGGGGATCGTCCACGATCTGCACGCGCCGCTGACCATCATCCGCGGCCTCTGCGCGATCCTCGGCCGTGATGATCCGCGTTTCGAGCGCACCCGGGTGCTCGAGATGATGGACGCCGAGACGCTCCGTCTGGCCGACGGGCTGCGCTCCCTGTCGCGTGCCACCGCTCCTCCGGGCGGGCCGGTGGCCACCACGGACCTGGCCGACGCGGCGAGCGCGGCGGCCGAGCGGTTCGCCCCGCTCGCCGCGGCGCGCGGGCCTGACGATCGCCGTCCGGCGCGCCGGCCGTCCCTCGTGGGTGGACGGTGAGCGGGGCCTGATCGAGAGAGTGCTCGACAACCTGCTGCAGAACGCCGTCCGCCATGCGGCGCCGAACGGGACGATCGTGCTGGGCGTCTCTCGTCGTGAGGGGATGGCATCGGTGCGGGTCCGCGACGACGGCGCGGGGGTCCCCGTGGCGGACCGCCCCCGGATCTTCGGCCGTGGCGAGCGCGGCTCCCAGGCCGTGGGCACGGGGAGTGGGCTCGGGCTGGCGATCGCACGCGAGATCGCCGAATCGTGCGGCGGCGCCCTCACGCTCGACCCCGTCGGCGACGGGGCGTGCTTCCGTCTCTCGCTGCCGCTGACGGTGGTGCCGCCCGCCGGCCCGCGCGCCGCGTGAGCGCCATCGTCGTCGAGGCCAGGATCGCGTCGTCGGCGCTCGGCGCGGCGTCCCCGGACCTGGTGGTCGTGCCGCGGCCTCGCAGGCGCGGTCACTGGCGTCCACTCGACGCCGATGTCGTGGTCACGATCCTCTCGGTCTCGGGCCCTGACGCGATCGTGATGGCGCGGGCGGCTCGGGCCGATCCCGACGCGGCATGTCTGCCGGCCCTCGGCAGGATCATGGGGACGCCGGTGGTTCGCCTCCCGGACGCCGAGGCCGCCGCCTCGTGGGCCGTCGCCGTGGCCTCGCATCCGGACTTCGGCAGCCACGATCGCCGTCACCGGCTCGAGGTGCTGGTGGGCGCCGCGGCATCGGGCCGCTCCGCCCCCGCCCTCCGTCCCGGGGTGCTCGCGCGCTGGGCGACCCGCTCCTGGCGCCCGTGCGAGCGGTGCGCCGGCGGTGGACTCGTGGGCTGCCCGTGCGGCCGGTGTGGTGTGCCCGTCGGCGGGGTGGACGGGTGAGGCGCCCGCGTCTGAGCGCACGCGGTCGCCGGGGCGCGACCTGGATGGCGCTGGCCCTGGTCGCCGGCCTCCTCGCGGCGGCTCTCACCCTGCGCGCCGTCGCCCAGCCGCCGGACGCGGGCGGCGTGGTCGTCGCCGCCCAGACGCTCGCGCCCGGGCTGGTCATCGACGCCGAGTCCGCGACGACGGCGCTCGCGGTCGCCCCGGTCCCCGCGTCCGTCTCCCTCATGGGCACCATCCGCGATCCCTCCGAGGCGATCGGCCGGCGGATCGCCGTGCCCGTGGCCGCGGGCGAGCCGATCACCCAGGCCGTGCTCGGCGGAGCGCCGGGCATCGGCCCGGAGCCGCTGGCCGTCGGTGAGCGGGCGGTCGCGGTGCCGCTGTCCGCTGCGGGCGGGGTCGCCGCGGGGATCGGTGCGGGCGCACGCGTCGACGTCGTCGCCTCGACCGGCGAGGGCCCTGCCGGACGCACCGCGATGGTGGTCAGCGACGCCGAGGTGCTCGCCATCGCCGAGCCGCCGTCGGTGGACGGGCAGACGGTCCCCGGGGGCGAGGCGCTGCTCCGCGTTTCCTCGGGGCAGGCGCTGCGCATCACCGCCGCGCTCAACTTCGCCCGCGAGGTGCGCCTGCTGGTCCGCCCTCAGGACGAGGTCGGCCCGGCGCCCGTCACCGAGGCGGATGCGCCGTGAGCGCCCGCGCGGCCCGTGAGCGGACGGCGGTCGTGGTCGTGGGGGCCTGCGGCGGGTGCGGGGCCAGCATGATCGCCGGCGCGCTCGCCCTGGCCTGGGCGCGTGATGACGCGCGCGTCTGGCTGATGGAGCTCGATCTGGAGCGGGGCGACCGCGGCGGGGCCTGGGATCTCCCGGCCGAGCGCACCCTCGACGACCTCGCGGCGGTTGCGGATGAGTTGGACTCCGGGCACCTGAACCGCGCCGTCCACGCGCACCCGTCCGGGGTGACGCGTGGTTCTTGCGGGCGGCGGATCGAGGGCGACGCCGTGGTCCGCGACCGAGGTCGGGCGGCTGCTCGACGCCGCGCAGGTCGATGACGACGTCGAGACCCGGCTGATCGTGGACGCCGGGCCGGGGTGGTCGCTCGCCACCGCTCTCGCCGCCGAGCGGCCGGTGAGCGTGCTGCTGGTGAGCCCGCCGACCCTCGCCGGCGCCCGCCGTGCGCGGCGGCTGCTCGGATCGCTCGCCCTCTCGGGCGCCGACTCGCGGTGCGGGCTGGTGATCAACCACGGCCCGCGACCCGAGGAGATCGGCGCCCGGGCGTTCGGCCGGGCGGTCGGGGTGCCGGTGCTGGCCGAGCTGCCCTGGGAGGGAGCGGGAGGGAGTCCACCTCACCGCCGGTCGCTGGCCCGAGGGGCGCCGCGCGCGTCTCGGTGTTGCCGTCGCGGAGCTCGCGCGGGTGGTGACGTGACCGACCCCGCACCCGTGGACGCGGCGGTCGTGGAGCACCTGCGGGCCCGAGCCGCGCGCGACCCGCGGGTCGCCGGTCCCGGCATGGACCGGGAGGACCTCGCCGACATCCTCGAGGACATGCTCGACGAGGAGCGCCGGATCCTCACCTCGGCGTCCCGCGACGCGCTGGTGGAGGCGGTGCTCGACGAGGCGCTCGGCCTCGGCCCGCTGGAGGCGCTGTTGCGCGACCCGGAGATCACCGAGGTGATGGTCTGCGGTCCCGCGTCGGTGTTCGTGGAGAGGGCGGGCCGGATCTCCCCCTCGCCGGCGCGGTTCCAGGACGACGCGCACCTGCTGCACGTCATCGACCGGATCCTCGCGCCGCTCGGCCGGCGGGTGGACGAGGCGAGTCCGATGGTGGACGCCCGGCTGCCCGACGGGTCGCGCGTCAACGTTGTGATCCCGCCGCTCGCGCTGGACGGACCGGCGCTGACGATCCGTCGTTTCGCGGGGAAGCCGCTGACGGGCGACGACCTCGTCCGCCTGGGAACGATCGACGCGTCGATGCTCGAGCTGCTGCGACGGGCCGTCCGCGCCCGGCGCAACCTGCTGGTGACAGGCGGCACCGGGAGCGGCAAGACGACGACCCTCGCCGCGCTGGCCGCCTTCGTTCCCGAGACCGAGCGGCTCGTGACCATCGAGGACGCCGCCGAGTTGCGGATCCCGCTGCCGCACGTGGTCCGTCTGGAGAGCCGACCGCCGTCGCTGGAGGGCGCCGGGGCGGTGCCGATCCGCGCCCTGGTGCGAAACGCCCTGCGCATGAGGCCCGACCGGATCGTCGTCGGGGAGGTCCGCGGCGGCGAAGCGCTCGACATGCTCACCGCGATGACGACCGGCCACGAGGGGTCGTTGTCGACGCTCCACGCCTCCTCTCCCGGCGATGCGATCCGCCGCGTGCAGACGCTCGCCCTGATGGGCGACCTCGATCTGCCGTACCGCGCGGTCGCCGATCAGGTGGCGAGCGCGCTCGACGTGGTGGTGCATCAGGCGCGGCATCCGGACGGCGTGCGGCGTGTCGTCGAGATCGCCTCGGTCGAGGCCTCGGCGGACGGGCCCGTGATCACGACGCTCGTCAGGTGGCGACCCCGCCCGGGCGGTCCGCCGTCCTTCGAGTGGAGTCCGGGCGCGGACGCGTGGATGCGAGACCTCACGGACGGCACCGGGGTGGAGGCCCCGTCGTGAGCGCCGGCATGGCGGCATCCGCGGCAGCGGCGTCGGCGGTGCTCGCGGTGGTCGGTGTTGGCCGGATCGCCGGCGGGGCCCGATCCGCGCCGGCCCCTGCCCGCACGCCGTGGCGCGGGCCCCTTGCCGCCCGCCCCTACGGCCTCCTGCTTGGCGCCCGGCTGACCCGCGGCGGGATCCCGCTGGGGCCGGACATGTTCGTCGCGCTGGTCGCTGTGGCGAGCGTCGCGGCGGCGGCGGTCGGTTTCATGGCGCTGCGGCTGCCCGCCGCGGCGCCGGTGGCCGCGGGGCTCGTCGTGTTCGGCGCGGTGGCGCTGGTGCGCTCGGCCGACGCCCGCCACCTGGCGCGCGTCGAGGAGCAGCTCCCCGGCATCGCCCAGCAGATCGCGGCGGCGCTCGCCGCCGGCCTGTCGCTGCGCCAGGCACTGACCCGCGCGGCGCGCGACGCGCCCGAGCCCGCCCGGGTGGAGTTCGCGCGCGCGGTCGCGGAGCTGGAGCTCGGCACGCGCCTCGAGGCCGCTCTCGAGGGCCTCGCCGAGCGCGTCCCGGCGCACGATCTGCGCATCATGGTCACGGCGATCCTGGTGCAGCGCCGGACCGGCGGGAACCTGGCGCGGGCGCTCGCCGCGTTGTCCGAGCGCCTCGAGGAGCGGGCGCAGCTGGCGCGCGAGCTGCGCGGCGCGACCGCGCAGGCGCGGATGACCGCGTGGCTCGTCGCCGCCCTGCCGCTGGGCGGCGCGGTGATGACCGAGATCGCCGCCCCCGGAACGCTCGGCCAGACCCTGGGGCAGGGCATCGGCCCGATGCTGCTGACGGTGTCGGCGGGCCTCTATGCGCTGGGAGTGATCGGTATCCGTCGCATCGGGCGGGTGGAGTCGTGAGCCTGCTCACGAGCCCGGTGGCGATGTGGGCGGTCGCGATGATCTGCGCGACGTTCGGGCTGCGCGAGAGGCGCCGCGAGGCGCGACCGGCGCCGACGGTCCCGGCGCTGCCAGGGCCGCCGGGCTGGTTGACCGCCGCCGCCCGGCTGCCCTGTCCGGCGATTCTGGTCCGACAGCCTGACCCGCGTCGGCCGACCCGGTCGAGATCGCCCGGGCCGGGGTGGGGGAGCGGCTGACGCCCGATGACGCTCGCCCGCGCCCGGGCGGGCTGCGCCGTGCTCGCGGCCGCGCTGGCGCTGCCTCTCGCGATCGGTGCGCCGGTGGTCGCGATCCTGGCGCCCCTGCTGGCGGCCGGGGCGGCGTGCGCGCCGGGGCGGTGGGTGACGTCCCGTCAGCGCGCGCGGCGCCGCGCGATCGTGCGCGAGCTGCCCGACCTCCTCGATCTGCTGGGCATCTGCGTCGAGGCGGGCATGGCGCTCGATCCGGCACTCGGCCTCGCGGCCGAGCGCCTGGGCGGCACCCTTGGGGGGGAGGTCGCCCAGGTGCTCCACGACCTCTCCCTCGGCACGCCGCGGAGTGCGGCCTACCGCCACCTCGTGGACCGGGTCGGCGCTCCCGAGCTGGCGCGAACCGTCGGGGCCCTGCTGCAGGCGGAAGAGCTCGGCGCCCCGCTCTCCCGGGCTCTGCAGGGGCAGGCCGAGGCCCTTCGCGCAGGACGCCGGCAGGCCGCGCGCGAGCGCGCCGCGACGGCGGCGCCGAAGATCCAGCTGGTCGTCGCGATGGTGATGGTTCCGGCGGTGCTGATCCTGGTGCTCGGCGTGCTGCTGATCCAGCTCTCGCGACAGGTCGGGGCGGTGATCGGATGACCGGTGCGCTCGCCGTCGCGGGGTTCGGCCCTGGTCGAGTACGTGGGCGCCGTGACGGCTGTCGGAGTGCTGATGCTGGCCCTCGTGACGGTGCACGAGCATCGCCCCCAGCGACATCCGCCGGTCAACCCGGTCGCCCACATCCGCGCGCTGGTGGCGCCGGCTCCGATCCCCCGCGTCCGGCGCGCACCGGTGATGGGCGCGACGCCGCGGCCGCGCCGCCGATCGCCACCGAAGCCTCGTCCGATCGTCATCGCGCCGGTCTGGGCCGTCGGATGGTGACGCCAGACTGACAGCAGGCCAGGCGCGCGCGTCACAGATCTAAAGAAATCTAAACGGACGGCGAAGCCCCGGGTTCGTTCGAGCCCGCCGCGTGGACATCTAAAGAGATCTAAAGGCGTCTAATTCTCTCGGCCCGGTCAGACCATGGCGAATCCGTTCACTCCCAGCTTCGGCGTCAGTCCGCCTCTTCTCGTGGGGCGATCCGCCCTGCTGGCGAGCTTCTCCGAGGCGCTCGAGGACGGGCCGGGCGCGCCCGGTCGGGCGACGCTCTACACGGGGGCCCGGGGCACGGGGAAGACGGTGATGCTCAACGAGGTGGAGGACCTCGCGACGCGGCGGGGCTGGTTGATCGCGTCCGAGACCGCGACGCCGGGTTTCGTCGATCGGCTGGTGGGCGGAGCGCCTGCCCTCCCTGCTCAACGAGGTCGATCCCGGGGCGACGACGACGCGCCTGAAGGGCGTCACCGCCCCGATGGGGCTCGGCGGGGCGACCTGGGAATCGACCGACCACCATCCGCTGTCTCCGGAGCTCCGCGGTCAGCTGACGCAGCTCTGCGCCCTGCTCGAGGCGACGGGAGCCGGGCTGCTGCTCACCCTCGACGAGATCCATCGCCATCAGGTGGATGAGCTGAGGCTGCTCGCCGCGACGCTCCAGCACCTGTTCCGCGAGGGAGCGGCGGTCGCATTCGTCGGGGCCGGGCTGTCGTCGTCGGTCAGCACCGTGCTCAACGACGAGGTGCTCACCTTCCTGCGGCGCGCCGACCGGCATGTGCTCGGCCCGGTCGCGATGGAGGACGTCGCGCAGGCGATCATCGCGCCGATCGAGGCGTCGGGCCGGTCGATCGCGCCCGCCGACGCCGATCGTGCCGCCGAGGCGACGAGCGGCTACGCGTTCATGATCCAGCTCGTCGGCTACCACGTCTGGCGCCAGCACCCCGGCGCGCGCCGCGTCACCGCCCGCGATGTCGATGCCGGTCTCGCCGCGGCGCACGGACGGCTCGGAGCCCTGGTGCACGGGCCGACGATCGCCGCCCTCTCGAATGTGGACCGGCGTTTCCTGCTGGCGATGGCCCAGGACGAGGGCCCCTCGTCGATGGGCGAGATCGCGAAGCGCCTCGGCGTCAGCGCCAACTACGCGAGCCAGTACCGGCTGCGGTTGATCGAGGCCGACGTGGTCGAGGCGGTGGGCCATGGCCGGGTTGATTTCGTCACCCCGCATCTGCGGGACTACCTTCGCGAGCACGACGAGCTCACCCGCATGCTGAGAGGAGGGGACCGATGGCCACAGCCGGCAGCGTTGACGAATACCTCGCGCAGGTTCCCGAGCCCCAGCGCGCCACGCTCGAGGAACTGCGCGCCAGGATCCGGAGCCCTGGTGCCCGATGCGGTCGAGACGATCAGCTACCAGATGCCCACCTTCAAATACGAGGGGAAGGCGCTGGTGGGCTATGCGGCCTTCACGAACCACCTCAGCCTGTTCCCGTACAGCAACGGCGTGATGTCGCAGCTGGTGGAGGAGCTGGCCGCCTACGACACCTCGGGCAAGGGCGGGACCATCCGCTTCACCGCGGAGGCGCCCCTGACCGAGGCCGTGGTCGAGGCGATCGTGCGGACCCGGATCGCCGAGATCGAGGCGCGCGCCCGGAAGGGCTAGTGCTTGCGCACCAGCGCGAGCTTCTCGGGGATGCGCTCCAGATGCGCGGTGACGCCCGAGCGGCGGACCTCGATCCAGGCCCAGCGCGGGCGGCGGTCGCCGTCGTGCGCCTCGCCGACGCTGCCCGGGTTGACGAACAGGCAGCCGCCGCGCGCTGCGCACCAGCGGCGCGTGGGTGTGGCCGTTGACGATGCAGTCGGGCTTGCCGAGCTTGGCCACCAGGCGGGCGAGGTCGCGCGAGCTGGTGTGGGCGTCGACGGCGTCGCGCGGATCGTCGATGCCACCGTGCAGCAGCACGACGGTCGCGTTGCGGACGGTCAGCTCGACCATCATCGGAAGCTCGGTGAGGTAGGCGAGGTTCGCGGGGCTGAGCTGGTTGAGGGTCCAGGCGCGCGATCCCACCGAGTCGGCCTTCGGGTGGTCGAAGTCGGGATCGGGCCGCCCCGACACCTTGAGGTCGGTATTGCCCATCACACAGGGCCAGCCGCGGGCGCGGAGCTCGTCGATGCAGGCCTCGGGGGCGTCGCCGCGCATCACCAGGTCGCCGGTGCAGGCGCCGTTCTCGATGCCGGCGGCGTCGATGGCGTCGAGCACCGCGCGCAGGGCGCGCTCGTTGCCGTGGACGTCGCCGAACACGGCGAGCCGCTCAGGCATCGCCGCCGATCCCCAGCTTCGACTCGAGCGTCTCGCGAAACTCCTCGTCGCCCATCCGGAGCCACTCGGCGATGAAGGTCGCGTAGAGCTCGCCGCGCTCGCGGCGGCGGCGGCCGATGAGGGCGTGGACGCCAAGGCGCTCGCTGCCGCGCCGGCCCACCTCGAGGCGGTGCTGGAAGGCCTGGAACTCCTCCTCCGAGGCCCCGGCCGTCGAGACGCTCGCGGCCGTCTCGGTCACGAGGCGCCGGGCGGCGCCGGCCTCGCGGGAGGCGAGCCAGGCGAGGTGCTCCTCGAGCATCGGCACCTGCACGTCGCAGTCGTGGATGTCGCCGAGCAGGTCCTGGAGCACCTTGATCTGGTCGATCTGGGGCTCGAGGTCGGACGTGAAGGCGATGCCGAAGATCTCGAGCACGTAGCGCAGTCGCTTGCAGGCGATGCGCATGTCGTGCAGCTCGGTGACGTTGGCCGGGTCGCGGACCGGGCGGTCGTACGAGTAGACCTCGTCGATGCGCACCGCGAGAACCTTGCGGGCGTTGGGGAGAAGGCGGTCGTCGGGATCGAGGCCCTCGACGCGGCGCGGCTTTGCCACCCTCAGACCTCCGGCGGCCGCGGCTTGAGCTTCGCGAGCTTCACGCCGGTGTGCTTTGCGATGTAGCCGGCCAGGTGCTCCTCGAACGCGTCCTTCTCGATGCGCTGCATGAGCGCGGCGATCTTGGGGTCCTCGGCCGAGCGGTCGTCGCGGTAGCGGGCGATGAGGCCCTCGATGCCGGGCCGCTCGTCGGCGCGCAGGGCGGGGAGCACGTCCATCAGGCGCTCGACCGCGACGTCGAGATCGCGGGCGTCACCGAGCACGTCGGTGATCTCCTTGACCTGCTTCAGGAGGGGCCGGAACGTCTTGGGCGGGAACGCGCCTTCGAACGCGTCCATCGCCGCGCGCAGGCGGCGCGACGAGACGCGCATCGCGTGCAGCTCCTCGATGTCCTCGCCGGCGAGGGTGCCGTCGCGGTAGCTCATCATCTCCCGCCAGCGCGTCAGGATCACGCGGCCGGCCGCGTCGCGAAAGCGCGAGCCGGCGGTCAGTCCGGGGACGTCCCAGGCGCGCGCCACTCCCCGCTACTCGGCGATCCGGCGCCGCACCATCGCCGACTCGCGCACGGCCTGGCGCAGCTCCTTGCCCTTGGTGATGGAGGCCCAGTCGATCTCGAGCTCCATCCCCAGGTCGACCAGCGCGCGCAGCACGGCGCCCTGGTCGATGGGGTCGCCCGACAGGGAGACCGCCTCCTTGAGCCACAGCCGCTGGGCCTTGGAGAGCTCGACGGTCACCTCGTGCCGGGCGGCCTTGCGGCGGGTGATGATCGCCTCCTCGCCCAGCCGCACGTACACGCCGGTCGCCTCCGGGGGCGTGACGTCGGCGCCGAGCGCCGACTGGTAGCTGACCCGCCTCATTCCGCCTCCTCCGACTGGGGCAACGAGGCCTCGAGGGTCATGCGGTGATCCTCGGCCAGGTCGCGGATGGTGTCCTCGCCCACCACGTCGTCGCCGTTGCTCGCCCGCCACGAAGAGGGCGTTGGCCAGCAGCAGGTTGACCAGGCGGGGCACGCCCTCGGTCTCCTCGAACACGGCGCGCGTGGCCTTCTTGGAGATGATCCGCTTGCCGGCGCCGGCCACCCGGGTGCGGTGCAGCGCGTAGGCGTCCACCTCGTCGGCGGTCATGTTGCCGAGGTGGTACCGCACCACCACGCGCTGGGCCACCTGGCGCAGGTGCTCCACGTGGGTCGTCAGCTCGGGCTGGCCGAGCAGCACGATCGGCGCGCCGGGGCCCCCCGAGCCGGGGTTGGTGAGCAGGCGCACCTCTTCGAGGGCGCGCGGGTCGAGGCGCTGGGCCTCGTCGATGGCGAGCACCACGCGGCTGCCCTCGGCCTCGGCCTCGGCCAGGCGCACGCGGATCAGGCCCGAGAGGCGCGCCGCCGAGCCGCCGGCCTTGGGGCCGTCCATCGCCAGCAGGGCGGCGGAGAGCAGCGCGGCCGGGGTGCGCGGCGGGTTGGCCACCTCGGCGACGCGGAAGCCCTCGCCGTCGAGGGTCTGGCGCAGCGTCTGCGAGAGCAGGGTCTTGCCCGAGCCGATCTCGCCGGTGATCACCACCAGGCCCCCGAGCTGGGTGATGCCGAACAGGATGCGCGCGAGCCCCTCGCGGTGATCGGTGCGCTCGAAGGCGAAGCGCGGGTCGGGCTCGAGGCGGAACGGGCCCTCGGCGAGGCCCCAGTGCACGAGGTAGGCGGGCGTGCTCATCCGGCGGCCTCCAGCACGAGCCCCTCGCGCAGGCCGGCCGTGGTCACGATGAGGGCGTCCACGCCGAACGACCGGCGCACGCCCTCCAGCACCGCCGCGCCGGCCAGGCTGAGGCGCACGCGCGCCGCATCGAGGCCGGTCTCCTCGGCGAGGTCCTCGGCCGGCAGGGCGACCAGCCGGTCGACCGCCCGGATCAGGGCGTCGCGATCGAGGCGCGGCCCCCCGGCCAGATCGGCGAGGGCGGACGCCGAACCGCCGGTGGCCACCGCCTCGGCGACCGCTCACGGGCAGGGGCACGGCATCGACCAGGCGCCGCACCCGGGTGATCATCGGCTCCAGCGCGTCGATCGAGGGCGGGTCGCCGGTCACGAAACGCTCGGTGAGGCCGCGCACGCCGATCGGCAGGGAGGTGGCCCAGTCGAGCCGGCCGTCGCGTCCGACCATCACCTCCATGCTGCCGCCGCCGGGATCGATCGCGACCAGCGGGTCGGGCATCCCGGCCGACTGGAGTCCGCGGAACGAGAGCTCGGCCTCCTCGGCGCCGGTCAGCAGGCGGGGCGCGACGCCGGCGGCGCCCTCCAGGCGCTGTGCCAGTTCGTCGGCGTTGCTCGCCATCCGGCCCGGCGCGGTGCAGGCGAGCAGGATCTCCTTGGCACCCAGGGCGCGGGCCTCCTCGGCCATCTGCCGCACGGCGACCTCCACCAGGTCGAGCTTGTCGGCCGTGATGGCGCCCCCCTGGTGCAGTCCCGCCGCGAGCGCGGTCATCGCGGTGCCGGAGGCGAGGGGGGAGACGCGGCCGCCCTCGGCACGCGCGACCAGCAACCGCGTCGTGTTCGATCCGACGTCGATTGCGGCGAAGGGGGCAGTGGTGACGCTGCTCTCGGCGGCATCGGTGCTCACAGAGGCGAGTGCACGGGTCGCGGCAGTCTATCCCGGCCGAACCCGGCCGCTTGGCCCTGTTACAGAGAGTTCAGGGAACCACGGCGACCCGGTCGGCGCCGCGCGACCGCGCGCGCCCGCACCAGGGCCAGACCGCAGATCGTCGCCGCGGTGAGGGCCAGCAGCAGCTGCACGGTCACGATGGTCGCGCCGCCCGGCGCGGAGGCGAGGGCGGCGAGCAGGAAGCCCGCGACCAGGCCCATCGCGTAGAGCGCCACGGTGGCCGCGGCCGGCACACGGTTGCGGCGCGGCGTGGGCACGGCGCGCAGGTGCGGCCGGGGGGCCGGGGCCTGCGGTGCGTAGTGCGGTGTCTGGCGGGCGGTGGCGTGCATTGGAGGGAACAGTAGTTCGTCCCTCGGACGCGAACAAGTGTTCGGCAACGAATCGTGCAGGGGGTCCCTGCAACGCCGCGTGCAGGGACAACACCTGCCGCCCGTCGTTGCGGAGGGGCCGCCTGGGGGAGAACCCCCTGTCCGATGGGGGGAAATTGGATTGTCATGTGGGGCTATGTGGGGTAGCGTGGGGCCCATGCAACGTCGGCTGCTCAGCGGGACGTATGAGTGCAGCCTCGACAACCGGTTCCGGTTGGCTATTCCGGCGCGGCTCCGTGAGCCCTTTGCCGCCGGGGCGACCGTCGGCTGGTGGATCGACGACTGTCTGATCGTCGTGCCCACCCTCGAGTGGGGCCCTCTCGTGGAGAGGAACTTCGGGACGATGAGCCTCTTCGACGACGACGCCCGCGACATGAGCCGGTTCCTGATCGGCAGCGCGCAGCACTTCGACCTGGACCGCCAGGGCCGCATCCCCCTCGGGGCCGAGGTCCGTGAGCACGCCGGCATCGGCGACGGCAAGGTCAAGCTGGTCGGCGTGGGGGAGTACCTGGAGGCCTGGGACCCCGAGCGTCTCGCCGAGCGCTTCGCCAAGTTGCGCCGAGAGGGGGTGTCCACTCATGCCAAGCGCCTTGCCGATCGAGTCGCGTAGACCGGCGCGCGGGCACGAGCCCGTGCTGGCCGACGAGGTCGTGCGCCTGGTGGCCCCGGCCCCCGGCGAGACGATCGTGGACTGCACCTTCGGCGCCGGCGGCCACGCCCGCCGCCTGGCCCCCGCCCTCGGCGAGTCGGGCCGCTACGTCGCGATCGACCAGGACCCCGAGGCCGACGCGTGGTTCACCGACCTCGCCGACGACGTCGTGTGCGAGACGCGCTTCATCCGCGCCAACTTCGCCGAGGCCCTGCCGCGCCTGGTCGACCAGGGGCTGCGCGCCGACATCGTGCTGATGGACCTCGGCATCTCGTCGATGCAGGTCGACCAGACCGAGCGCGGCTTCTCGTACTCGCGCCAGGCGCCCCTCGACATGCGGATGGACCCCTCGCAGCCGGGCTCGGCCGCCGACCTGGTGGCCACGGCCTCCGAGAAGGAACTGGCCGACATCATGTTCACGTACGGCGAGGAGCGGTACGCCCGCCAGATCGCGCGCGCCATCGTCCGCCGCCGGGCCCAGGCGCCGATCACGACCACGGCCGACCTGGTGGACGTGGTGCGCTCCGCCGTTCCGACCCCGGCCCTCTTCGCCGGCGGGCACCCGGCGAAGAGGGTCTTCCAGGCGCTGCGCATCGCGGTCAACGACGAGCTGGGCAACCTCGAGCGGGGCCTCGAGGCGGCGTTCGCGCTGCTCGCCCCCAACGGCCGGCTGGCCGTGATCTCGTTCCACTCGCTCGAGGACCGCATGGTCAAGCGCTTCATGCGGGCCCGCAGCCAGGGCTGCATCTGCCCGCCCGAGATGCCGGTGTGCGGCTGCGGCCGCACGGCCGAGGGCGCGCTGCTGGCCGCCAAGGCCCAGCGGCCCAAGCAGGCCGAGCTCGACCGCAACCCGCGCGCCCGCTCGGCCCTGCTGCGCGGCGTGCGCAAGGTGGAGGCGTGAGCACCCGCGCGGCGCCCGAACCCGCGGCCGCGCCCCGTCGCGTCGAGCCGGGCGACCCGGCCGCGCCCGCGCACCCAGCCGCCGCCCGGTTCCGCGCCGCGAGCCGCGCATCCGCATGGCGTACGTGGTGATCCCCCTGATCGCGCTCATCCTGGGCGGCATCGTGCTGGTCAACGTCGCGAAGCTGTCGCTGACCAACCGCACCGGCCAGGTGATCGAGCGCTCGCGCAGCGATCGAGGCCGAGACCGCGGTGCTGAAGAGCCGGCTGGAGCGCGAGGACGCCTCGGTGCGCCGCCGCGCGCAGGACCAGCTCGGCATGGTGGCCCCGGCGAGTGACGGCCTGACCTACCTCGACCCGGCGGCCTCACCGTAGAGATGCCCCCGCAGGATCGCCGCCCGCGCCGCCCTCCGCCTCGCCGTCCCGTCTCGCGGAGACCGCGGGCGCCTCGCAAGGTGACGCGCCGCGAGCGATCCGGGCGCATCCGCGCGCTCGTGGCGATCGCGGTCGTGATGCTGGGGCTGCTGGGGCTGCGCGCGGCGTACCTCGGGACGGTCGAGGCGGGCGCGCTGTCCGACCGCGCGGTGAGCCAGAACCGGGTCGACACCACGGTGCTCGCGCAGCGCGGCTCGATCCTCGCCAGCGACGGATCCGACCTCGCGACCGACCGCCTGGCCGTCGACGTGACCGCCTCGCCCAACCTGATCACCGACCCGGGCGGCGTCGCGGCCCGCCTGGCGCCGATCATCAAGCGCGACCCCAACGTGCTGGCCAACACCCTCTCGAAGCCCGGCCTCTACGCCATGCTCGCCCGCGACGTGGCCCCCGCCGACGCCGATCGCGCCCGCAAGCTGGCGATCCCCGGCATCTACTTCTCCGACACCTACCAGCGCTTCCTGCCCAACTCGTTCATGGCCTCGCAGCTGATCGGGCTGACCGGCGACACCCACCAGGGCCTCACCGGCATCGAGCAGGAGGAGGACAAGGCCCTCACCGGCACGCCGGGGCGCCGGGTGGAGGTGCGCGACGTGTTCGGCCGGCCGATCCAGGTGCTGGCCGACAAGGAGCCGACCCCGGGGGTCGACGTCCAGCTGACCATCGACCCCACGATCCAGGCCCAGGTCGAGTCGGTGCTGGCCGAGACGCGCGAGAAGTTCAAGGCCAAGAGCGCGATGGCCATCGTGATGGACCCGCGCGACGGGTCGGTGCTGGCCATGGCGACGGTGCCGCGCTTCAACCCCAACAAGCGCCAGACCATCAACCAGGACCTGGTGAGCAACCGCCCGGTGACCGACACGTTCGAGCCCGGCTCGACCTTCAAGATCGTGACGATGGCCGGGGCGCTCGAGGACGGCAAGGTGACCCCCTCCACCAGCTTCAACCTGCCGGTCGAGTACAAGCTCTACGACCGGACGCTGCACGACTCGCACGAGCGCGGCCCCGTGCACCTACACGGCGTCGCAGATCCTCGAGCAGTCGAGCAACGTCGGCACGGTCATGATCGCGCCAGAGGCTCACGCAGACGCGCCTCGCAGGCCTGGATCAAGCGCTTCGGCTTCGGCTCGCCGACCGGCATCGACTATCCCGGCGAGGTCAAGGGACTCGTGCTGCCGGCGACGAAATGGTCGGGTACGTCGATCCTCAACATCCCGATCGGGCAGGGCATCGGCGTGACGCTCACGCAGCTCACGCGCGCCTACGCCGCCATCGCCAACGGCGGCCACCTGGTGACGCCCCACGTCGTCGCGTCGGTGGACGGCCAGCCCGTCGCGCACCCGGAGGGCCGGCGCATCATGAGCGAGGCGACCGCCTCCAAGGTGGACCGGATGCTGCGGAAGGTGGTCTCCGACAACGGCACCGGCACCGCCGCCAAGATCAGCGGCTACCGCGTGGCCGGCAAGACCGGCACCGCCCAGAAGATCGACCCCCAGACCGGCGAGTACAGCGACACGCTGTACGACGCGTCGTTCGTCGGCTACGCCCCGGCCGAGAACCCCCAGCTGCTGGTGGCCGTGGTGGTGGACGAGCCGACCCAGGGCTCCTACTACGGTGGCGATGTCGCCGCCCCGGCCTTCGAGAGCATCGCCCAGTTTTCCCTGCAGCACCTGAGAATCGCCCCCTGATCCGGTGCCGGAGGCCTCTGTTAGGATCCCGGCCCGCATGACCCTCCAGGAGCTGATCGGGAGTGGGCCGCTGGGGCGTCTGGCCGGCGCTCCCGCCTCCGGCGAAACGGCGATCACCTCCGTGGTGCATCGCGCGCAGGACGCGGAGCCGGGCTCCCTCTTCTGCGCGCTGGCCGGTGCCCGCGCCGACGGCCACGACCACGCCGCCGAGGCCGTCGCCCGCGGCGCCGTCGCGCTGATCGTGGAGCGCCCGCTGGACCTGCCGGTGCCGCAGATCGTGACCGGCGACGCGCGCCTGTCGATGGCCCTCGCCGCCGCCGCCTTCTTCGGGCAGCCCTCGCGAGTCGCTGGACGTGGTCGGGGTGACCGGCACCAACGGCAAGACCACCTCGGCCTTCCTGATCCGCGCCGTGCTCGAGGCGGCCGGCCGGCCCTGCGGGCTGGTGGGCACCATCGAGGCGCGCGTCGGCGGCCAGGCCGTGCCGGTGCAGCACACCACGCCGGACGCGATCGAGCTCCAGGCACTGTTCGCCCGCATGCGCGACGCCGGCGACACCGCCTGCGCGATGGAGGTCTCCTCGCACGCGCTCGACCAGCGCCGGGTGGCCGGCACGCGGTTCGCGGCGGCCCTCTTCACCAACCTGACGCGCGACCACATGGACTACCACCCGGACGAGGAGCACTACTACGCCGCCAAGCGGGCCCTGTTCGCCCGGCCCGAGGGCGAGGGCGACGACCCGCCCGGGGCCAGCAACCTGGACGACGCGTTCGGCGCCCGCCTGGCGCGCGAGACCGGCGCGCTCGGCTACGCCGCCACGGTCCCCGGCCGACGTGCGGCCGCTCGAGGTGGGCGGCCTCGAGACCGGCATCACCGGCACCTTCGCCACCCCGCGCGGGCCGGTGGAGATCGCGACCCGCCTGCGCGGGCGCTTCAACCTCTCCAACCTGCTCGGCGTGACCGCGGTCGGCGGAGCTGCTGGAGCTGCCGCACGACGCCCTGGCCGCCGGGGTCGCCTCGCTGGACGGCGTGCCCGGCCGCTTCGAGGCCATCGACATGGGCCAGCCCTTCCCGGTGATCGTCGACTACGCCCACACCCCGGACTCGCTCGACAACGTGCTGCGCGCCGCGCGCGAGCTGGTGGACGGCGGCCGGCTGGTCGCGGTGTTCGGCTGCGGCGGCGACCGCGACCGCGGCAAGCGGCCCCAGATGGGCGCCGTGGCCCGGGAGCTCGCCGACGTCGCCGTGGTCACCTCCGACAACCCGCGCAGCGAGGATCCCGAGGCGATCATCGCCGAGATCGTGGCGGGTGCGGGCCGGGGGGTCTCGGAGCTGGTGGTGGAGGCCGACCGTCGCGCCGCGATCGGATGGGCCATCGAACGCGCGAAGCGGGGGGACGTCGTGGTGATCGCCGGCAAGGGGCACGAGCAGGGGCAGGAGCGCGGGGGCGTCGTGACGCCCTTCGACGACCGCGATGTGGCGCGCGACGCGCTCGGCGGGCGCGGCATGAGGCTCACCGTCAACGACCTGCTGAAGTCGGTCCCGGGCGCCCGCATCCCCGTGGGCAAGCCCGACGTGGAGTTCGAGGGCGCCTACGTCGATTCGCGCGCGCCTTTGGAAGGCGGCCTGTTCGTCGGCGTCCGCGGCGAATTCGCGGACGGCGGCCAGCACGCGCCCGACGCCCTGCGCGACGGCGCCGCCGCCGCGGTGGTGGGGGAGTCGGCCTGGCGGTGGATCGAGGGCGACGTGCAGGGCATGCGCCGCCCGGTCGTCGTGGTCAAGGACCCGGTCGCCGCGCTGCAGGCCGTCGGCCGCCTGGCGCTGGAGCGCAGCGGCGCGCGGGTGGTGGGGGTGACCGGAGCGACCGGCAAGACCACCACCAAGGACACCATCGTCGCGATGCTGCGCGCCGCCGGCGTGGCCGCCCAGGGGAGCGCGGGCAACCGCAACACCGAGGTCGGCGTGCCGATGTCCCTGCTCGATCTGGACGAGGGCTGCGAGGTCGCGGTGATCGAGATGGGCATGCGCGGGCTGGGCCAGATCGCCCAGCTGGCCGAGCTCGCCCCGCCCGACGTGGCCTGCATCACCACCATCGGGCCGGTGCACCTGGAGCTGCTCGGCACGGTGGAGGCGGTGGCCCAGGCGAAGGCCGAGATCCTCGCCGCGCTGCGCCCGGGGGGCACGGCGGTGGTGCCCGAGGACGAGCCCCTGCTCGACCACTACGTCGCGGCGCTCGACCCCGGGGTGAGGGTGATCCGGTTCGGCGCGACGCCCGACCATCAGCCTCGACCTGAGCCTGAGCAAGGCGTGGGAGTTGCGCAACGCCGCCGCGGCCCTCGCCTGCTGCGAGGCGCTCGGCGCGCTGCCCCCCGAGGGCGCCCGGATCGAGGTCGAGATCTCGGGTCTGCGCGGCCAGGAGCGGCCGATCCCGGGCGGCGGGGTGCTGATCGAGGACTGCTACAACGCCAACCCGCTCGGCATGCGGGCGGCGCTCGCCGACCTCGCCAGCCGCCCCGGCCGCAGGGTCGCGGTGCTGGCCGACATGATGGAGCTCGGCCCCGAGGAGGAGCGCTACCACCGCGAGGTGGGCGAGGCCGCGGCGGCCGAGGGCATCGACCTGGTGATCGGCGTGGGCGACCGGGCGGCGGCGTACGTGGCCGGCGCCAACGGCCGCGAGGCGGTCCACATCGCCACCGTCGAGGCGGCGCTCGACGAGGTGCCCGGCCTGCTGGTCGATGGCGACGTCGTGCTGCTCAAGGGGTCGCGCTCGATGCGGCTGGAGCGCCTGGGCGCCGTCATCGCGCCGGTCGGCCTAGTTGCCCCGCGTCCTGATCGCCGCCATCTCGGCGGCCACCCTGCTGATGTTCCTGGGCCCCAAGTTCATCGGGTGGCTGCGCGCCAACGAGGTCGGCCAGTTCGTGCGCCCGCCGGGGATGATCCCCCAGGGGCACGACGCCAAGCAGGGCACGCCCACCATGGGCGGCCTGCTGATCCTGGTGGCCACGGCGATCCCGTTCGTGATCCTCTCGAGCCGCAGCACCGAGGCGATGCTGGTGTTGTTCACCACCCTCGCGTGCGGGCTGATCGGGTTCCTCGACGACTTCATGAAGATCGTCAAGAAGCGGTCGCTGGGTCTGTCGGGCCGCTGGCGGATGCTCGGGCTGCTGGCCATCTCCGGGGTGCTGGTCTCGGTTGCCGTCACCGTCGTCGGCCTGCCCACCACCCTGAGCGTGCCCGTGGTGGACGAGTCGTTCGAGATCGGCGCCGTGGCCTTCTTCGTGATCGTCTTCCTGGTGGTGGCCGGCGCCGCCAACGCGGTCAACCTCACCGACGGCCTCGACGGGCTGGCGGCCGGCATCTGCGCCACCGTGCTGCTCTGCTACACCGGCATCGCGTTCGTCTCCAACCAGCGCGATCTGGCCATCTTCGGCGCGACCCTGGTGGGGGCGTGCCTCGGGTTCCTGTGGTTCAACTCGTTCCCGGCGGCCGTGTTCATGGGGGACACCGGCTCGTACGCCCTCGGCGGAGCCATCGCGGCGATGGCCGTCATGACCAAGACCGAGATCCTGCTGGTCGTGATCGGGGCCGTGTTCGTGGCCGAGGCCCTTTCGGTCATCATCCAGGTCGTCGTGTTCAAGCGCTTCCACCGACGGGTGTTCCTGATGACGCCGGTGCACCACCATTTCGAGATGGCCGCGTGGAGCGAGACCAAGATCATCGTGCGCTTCTGGCTGATCGCGGCGATCTTCGCGGCGGTCGGCTTCACCCTGTACTTCCGCGACTTCCAGAACATCTCCGGGTGAGCGAGGCGGCCACGGCCTCCGCCCCGAGCTTCGCGCCGGGCTCGGTGCGCGCCTTCCGCTTCACCGGATGGTCGGCCGACTGGGAGGCCGGCGCGGTGGACCTGCGCTACTCGCTCGACGACGAGCACCACTTCACCGAGTCGTACCGCTTCCCGCCCCCGGCCGAGGCGCTCGACGAGGCCCGCCGCGGCGCGCTCGATCGCGCGGCGCGCCTGCTGCACCTGGTCGCCGGGGTGAGCTACTACAAGGCGGCCGTTCCGCCGCACATGGAGATCGACGGCCCGCTCCCGAGCCCCGAGACCGCCCGCTTCCTCGGCCGCCTCTACACCCAGGGTCTCGGTGAGTTCGCGTGGCACAACCGCCTGCCGGAGATCGGCCGGGGCATCGCGTTCCCGTCGGCCCAGGCTCCCGTGCCGATCCCGGCGCCCGCCGGCCTCGCCGCCCGCTCGCTGGTGCCGATCGGCGGCGGCAAGGACTCGGTGGTGAGCCTGGCTGCGCTGCGCCGCGCCGGCGAGGACCTGGTCGCGTTCTCGGTGGGCCAGAAGCCGTCCGCCGACGCCGCCGCCCGCATCGAGGGCGTGCGGATGGTCCACGTGGAGCGCTTCATCAGCCCGGAGCTCTTCGCCCTCAACGCCGCGGGCGCCTACAACGGCCACGTCCCGATCACCGCGATCGTCTCGTGCCTGGCCGTGATCGGCGCCCTGCTGGAGGGGTGCGACGCGGTGGTGATGTCCAACGAGCGCTCCGCGAGCTCGGGCAACTTCGCGTGGGCCGCGTTCGGGGAGACGATCAACCACCAGTACTCCAAGGGCTGGGAGGCCGAGCGGGGTCTCGCCGACGCGGTGCGCCGCGAGGTGGCGCCCGACCTCGCCTACTTCTCGCTGCTGCGCCCGTACTCCGAGCTGGCCATCAGTCGCGCCTTCGCCGGTCTGCCCGAGCACCACGCCACCTTCATGAGCTGCAACACGGGCTTCCGCATCCACGAGCCGTCGGTGCCCGGGTGGTGCCTCGACTGCCCCAAGTGCCGTTTCGTGTTCCTGGCGCTGGCGCCGTTCATGGAGCGCGCCGACCTGGTGGCGGCGATGGGCGGCGACCTGCTCGACGACCGGGCCCAGATCGAGGGCTACCGGGCGATCCTCGGCATCGACGCCGAGAAGCCCTTCGAGTGCGTCGGCGAGACCGACGAGGCGCGGGCCGCCCTGCGCGCCCTCGCCGCCCGCCCGGCCTGGGCCACGGCCGCGGTGGTCGCCGCGCTCGCGCCCGCGATCGGCGGGCCCGCGGCGGACGCGATCGACCCCTGGCTCACGCCCCTCGGCGCGCACGACATCCCGCCGCGCCACCACCGGGCCATCGGTGCGTTTCTCGGAGCTTGAGGGCCGGCGGGTCGGCGTCTGGGGCCTCGGTCGCGAGGGCCTCGCCGCCGCCCGGGCGATCGTCGCGCGGCTGCCCGGCACCCCCCTGGTGCTGGTGGACGAGGGCCGGCCGCCCGACGCGGACGACCACTGGGAGGGCATCCCCGTGCGCGCCGACCTCGCCGCGCTGGCCGAGTGCGACGTGGTGGTGCGCTCGCCCGGGGTCAGCCTGCACCGGCCCGAGGTGGAGGGGCTGCGCGACGCGGGCGTGACGCTCACCTCGGGCACGCGGCTCTGGTTCGCCGAGTACCCCGACGCGCGGGTGATCGGCGTGACCGGCACCAAGGGCAAGAGCACCACCAGCGCCCTGATCGCCCACATGGCCGCCGCGCGGGGGATGACGGTGGAGCTGGCGGGCAACATCGGCCGCCCGCTCGCCGACGTGCTCGCGTCGCCCACGCGCACCGAGGCCGACCTCTGGGTGCTGGAGCTCTCGAGCTTCCAGACCGCCGACCTCGACGCCTCGCCCACCGTGGGGGTGCTGCTCAACCTGTACCGCGAGCACACCGACTGGCACGGCACCGAGGAGCGCTACTGGGACGACAAGGTCAACCTCTTCGACCACCGCGACGACATGATCTCGGTGCTCAACCACGCCGACGCGCGCATCCGCGAGCGCGCCGCCGCGTTTCACCCACCGGCGCTGGTTCCGCTCGCCCGACGGCTTCGACACCTCCCACCTGGGGATCACCCACCGCGGCCGCCCCTACGCGCCGCGCGCGACGATCCACCTCGCGGGCGACCACAACCTCGACAACGTCTGCGCGGCGCTCGAGGCCCTGGAGGCGGTGGGCGTCCAGGGCAACGACCTGGTGGACGCCCTCGACACCTTCCGGCCGCTGGCCCACCGCCTGGAGCCCGTGCTCGAGCGCGACGGCGTGCTGTTCGTCAACGACAGCATCGCCACCATCCCCGAGGCCTCGGTCGCGGCGGCACGCGCGCTGGCCCCACGGCCGACGGTGCTGCTGGTGGGCGGGCGCGACCGCGCGCCAGGACTACGCCGTGCTGGCGGAATATCTGGCCGACGAGAACTCGGTGGTCGGGGTGGTCGGGCTGCCCGGCAACGGGCCCGCCATCCTCGCCCGCGTGGCGGAGAGCGTCTCGCGCCTGCCGGCCGAGCCGGCCGACGACATGGAGGACGCGGTGCGCCGGGCGCGCCGGATGCTGCCCGCCGGCGGGGTGGTGCTGCTGTCGCCGGGCGCTCCGAGCGGCGACGACTTCGGCAACTTCGAGGTGCGCGGCGAGGCCTTCCGGACGGTGGTCGCCGGGAACTGATCGGCGCCGGTCGGGGGAGGGGAGGTCGCGGTGCCCGGCGAAGACCACTGGGCCGTGGCAACCTCCCGATCCGCATCGCGCCCCGCCCCCCGGGCGGCGCGCCCGACCTCACGCTCGGGCGGGGGTCCGGTGAGGGCCGACCGGCTGCTGACCGGGGTGGTGCTCGCGCTGGTCTGCTTCGGCCTGGTGATGGTGTTCTCCACCTCCAGCACGACCGCCCTGCTCAACAACGGCGACCCCCTCGGGCTGGTGATCCGCCAGGGCCTCTACGCGGTGGTCGGGCCTGGGCGCCTTCGTCGTGCTCACGCGCATGAAGCCGGAGGGCCTCAAGCGGCTCGGCCCGTGGGCGCTCGGCATCTCGGCGTTCCTGCTGCTGGTGGTGCTGATCCCCTCGGTGGGCATGACCGTCAACGGCTCGCGCCGCTGGATCTCGCTCGGCGGGCTCGGCCAGCTGCAGCCGTCGGAGATGGCCAAGCTGGCCCTGGCCCTCTGGATCGCCCAGGCCGTGGTGCGGCCGCCGGCCGCGATCAACACCTGGAAGGGCATCGTGCCGTTCCTGGCGGTGACCGGCGTGCTCGGGGCCCTGATCCTGATCGAGCCGGACATGGGCACGGCGGTCAGCTTCTGCGCGGTCTCATTCGCGATGCTGATCGTGGCGGGCGCCCGCATGCGCCACCTCGGCGGCGTCGTGGCGGCCGGGCTCGTGCTCGCCAGCTTCGCGATCCTGCTGGAGCCCTACCGGCGCGAGCGGCTGTTCACGTTCCTCGATCCGTGGAGCGACCCCAACGGGGCGGGATTCCAGAGCGTCCAGGCCCAGGTGGCCATCGGCGCGGGCGGGCTGCACGGCGTGGGCCTCGGCGGCGGGGTGCAGAAGGCCTTCTACCTCCCCGAAGCGCACACGGATATGATCCTCGCGACGGTGGGGGAGGAGCTGGGGCTCATCGGCGTGGTGGCGGTGCTCGTGGCGTTCGCTCTGTTCGCCGTCGCCGGCTACCGCATCGCGTTGAGCGCCCGGGACCTTCACCAGCAGGTCCTCGCCGCGGGCCTGACCACGCTGGTGGTGATGCAGGCGGCGATCAACATCGGAGCCGTCGTGGGCGTGCTACCCGTCACCGGCGTCCCGCTGCCCTTCGTGTCGTTCGGCGGCAGCAGCCTCATCATCCTTCTGGCCTGTACGGGGATCCTTGTCAACATCGGCCGACGCTCCCATGCCCAATCCAGCGGCCTCGTCGCCGTCGCGCCCCGTGAGGGTGATGATCGCGGCGGGCGGGACGGGCGGTCACGTGATGCCGGCTCTGGCGGTGGCCGACGCGTTGCGCGCGCGGGGAGCTGAGGTCGGCTTCATCGCGGTGCGGGGCACGGGCGCCTCGGGCAGGATCATGGAGGCGGGCTACCGCGAGGACCAGATCGCGCTGAGGGGCCTGGCGCGCCGGTTCACGCTGCGCAACGTGTGGGCCGTCGTGCTGGCGGTGGCCGCCACGCCGCGGGCGATGTCGCTGCTGGTGCGCCGGCCACGCGGACGTGGTGGTGGGCGGGGGCGGGTACGTGGCCGCGCCGGTCGCCCTGGCCGCCTGGCTCACCCGCCGGCCGGTGCTGCTGACCGAGGCCGACTCGCATCTGGGCATGGCCAACCGGCTCGCGGCGCCGTTCGCGCGCCGGGTGACGCTCGCGTATCCCGCTCGCGGGCCGCTCCGGATCGAAATACCTGGTCACCGGGCGCCCCGTGGGGAGCGCCGTGACCCACGCCACCCGCACCGCCGGGCGGCGCGCGTTCGGCATCCCGCCCGAGTCCACCGTGCTCCTGGTCGTCGGCGGCAGCCAGGGCGCGCGCACCCTCAACACCGCGGCCGTCGAGGCCTTCGGCGACGACGCCCCGGTGGACGTGATCCACGTGGCCGGCCCGGGCCAGCTGGACGAGACCGCGCGGCTCCTGGCGCGTCACTCCGGCCGGGCCGGGGTACCGCCTCGTCGGCTGGCTCGACAACCTGCCCGACGCGATCGCGGCCGCCGACCTGGTGATCTCGCGCTCGGGCGGGTCGGTGTTCGAGCTCGCCGCCATCGGCCGTCCCTCGATCCTGGTGCCCTATCCGCACGCGACGGCCGACCACCAGGCCAACAACGCCCAGTGGCTGGCCGAGGCCGGCGCGGCGATCGTGCTGCCCGACGCCGACTGCACCGGCGAGCGCCTGCGGGGCCTGGTCGGGCGCGCTGCTGGCCGATCGCCGCAGCCTCGAGGTGATGGCCGAGGCCGCCCGCGCGGTGGGGCGCCCCGACGCCGCCGACCAGGTCGCCGACGAGGTCCTGTCCATCGCCCGCGGGCGCCGGCGCTGGTGGCGCCGTCTGCGGCGCCCCCGGTTGCGCCGAGGGTGAGCGGGCCCCGGCCGGTCCATCTGGTGGGCATCGGCGGGGCGGGCATGAGCGGGCTGGCCCTGCTCGCCCAGTCGGCCGGCTACCGCGTCTCGGGCACCGACCGCGACGAGTCGGCGACCCTCGCCGCCCTGCGCGCCGCCGGGGTGGACGCGCGCGCCGGCCACGGCGCCGACGCGCTGCCCGCCGATGCGGCGCGCCCTCGTCGTCTCCACCGCGATCGCCGCCGACAACCCCGAGCTCGTCGCGGCCCGGCGTCGCGGGCTGCCGGTGCTGCACCGCTCCGAGCTGCTCGCCGAGCTGATGGCCGGCCGGCGTGGGCTGGCGGTGGCCGGCGCCCACGGCAAGTCGACCACCAGCGCCATGCTGCACGCCGCCCTCGGCGACGCCTCGGCCGCCGTGGGCGCCACGATCGCGGGGGGCGAGGGGACCGGGGCGGTATGGGGCACGGGCCCGTGGTTCGTCGCCGAGGCCGACGAGAGCGACCGGTCGCTGCTCAACCTCTCGCCCGAGGGCGCGATCCTGCTGAACGTGGACCACGACCACCACGCCACCTTCGCGACCCTCGACGACGTGCGCGACGTGTTCCGCGCGTTCGTCGCGCGGCTGCCCGCCGACGGCGTGCTGGTGGTCGGCTCCCGACGCCGACGCGCGGGCCTGCGCCGAGGGCGCGCCCTGCGCGGTGCGCGCCGTCGGCGACGTGGAGGGCGCCTTCTGCCGCGTGGAGCGGGTCGGCGGCCGGCCCGGGTTCACCCTCGCCCTGGCCGACGGACGCCGGGTGGACGTGCCGCTGGCGGTCGCCGGCGCCCACAACGCCGAGAACGCCGCGTGCGCCCTGGCCCTCGCCGACTGGTGCGGGGTGCCGCTCGAGGTCGCCGCCTCCCGGCTGGCCGGGTTCTCGGGGGTCGGGCGCCGGATGGAGCCGCGCGGGGTCGGCCGCCGGCGTGGAGGTGGTGGACGACTACGCGCACCACCCGGCCGAGATCCGGGCGACCCTCGCGGCCGCCCGGGAGCGGACGCCGGGCCGCGTCGTGGTGGTGTTCCAGCCGCACCTGCCCTCGCGCACCCGCGCCCTCGGGGGCGAGCTGGCCGAGGCCCTCGGCGCCGCCGACGTGGCCGTGGTGACCGAGATCTACCTGGCGCGGGAGCCCGCCGATCCCGCAGGTGACCGGCCGCTCCGTGGCCGAGCGCGTGCCGCCACCGACCACCGCGATCTTCGCGCCGACCCTCGCCGAGGCGACCGACGCGGTGCTCGACCTGGCGCCGCCCGGGCGATCTGGTGCTGACGATGGGAGCGGGCGACATCACCTCCGTGGGGCAGGAGTTGGTGGCTCGCCTGGAAAGACGTCTTGACGATGGGAACGATCACGAGCGCACCGACCCTGCCTGACCTGGAGCCCGACGCTCCGCTCGCTCCGCTCACCACCATCCGCGTCGGGGGAACGGCCGACTGGCTGTGCCGGGCCTCCTCGTTCCGGGGCGTGGTGGCGGCCCTCGCGTGGGCCCGTGAGGCCGGCGCTCCGGTCGCCGTCGTCGGGCGCGGCTCCAACCTGCTGGTCGCGGACGAGGGCTTCCGCGGGCTGGTGCTGCGCCTGGTGGGACGCCTGACGGCGATCTCGGTGCGCGGCGACGACCTCTGGTGCGGCGGGGGCGCCTCCCTGCCGCGCGCCGTGCAGCGCGCCGCCGCGAACGGGCTCGAGGGGCTCGAGTTCGGCGCCAGCATCCCGGGCACCGTCGGCGGCGCGGTGGCGATGAACGCCGGGGCCCACGCGGGCGAGCTGGCGCAGGTGCTCAGCTGGGCGGTCATCTGCGGCCCCGACGGGCGCCGCCGGGTGGACCGGGACGACCTGGCGCTCGGCTACCGCCGCTCGGCCGTGGCGCCCGGGCGAGGTGGTCGCCGCGGCCGGCTTCCACCTGCGCCCCGGCGACGCCGACGCCATCGCCGCCCGCCTCGCCGAGTTCCGCGCCCACCGCCGGGCCACCCAGCCCCAGGGCGTGCGCACCTTCGGCAGCGTCTTCACCAACCCCCCGGGCGACTCGGCCGGGCGGCTGCTGGAGGCGGCGGGCTGCAAGGGGCTCGCCGTGGGCGGCGCCCGCTTCTCGCCGGTGCACGCCAACTTCATCGAGGCGTCTCCCGGGCTGCCGGACATCGGACGTGCTGGAGCTGATGGGCGAGGGCAGGCGCCGCGTGCTGGCCGGTGGAGGTCCCGCCCTCCATCCCGAGGTGCGCTACCTCGACCCCGCGCGCGGCATCATCCACGCCCCGGTGCCCGGGGCATGAGCGGCTCGACGCCCGCCCCGGGCCAGCCCGCCCGTCCCCACCCCGCGGTCGCCGACCGGCGCCGCTCGGTGGTGCGGGCCCGCGGACGCAGGCGCCGCGCGGCGATCCTCTGGTCGCTGGGCATCGGCGTCGCGCTCGTGCTGCTGTACTGGCTGGCGACCGGGCCGCTGCTGGCGGTGCACGAGGTCAACGTCACCGGCTACGAGCGCGACGACAGCGCCCAGCTGGTCACCGCGCTGCAGAGCGCGGCCGGCGACGGCACGATCATCGTTCCGGCGACCGGCGAGATGCGCGCCGCGGCGCAGCGGTTCCCGTGGGTCGAGTCGATCTCGGTGAGCCGCACCTGGCCGCGTGGCCTGAAGGTGGTGGTCACCGAGGCGAAGCCCGTGGCGATCGCGTCGTTCGGGGGCACGGCCGTGATGGTCTCGGCCGCAGGCCGGGTGCTCGGCCCGATGGAGCCGGGCAGGTCGCTCGGCACCGTGCGGCTGGCGGCTCAGGCGCCGGCTCCCGGGCAGACGCTGCCCGACGGACGCGACCGCGACGCTGGCCTTCCTCGACGCGTTGAAGCCGGCCGTGGCGGCCAAGGTGCGCGACCTGCAGGTGGACCCGGCGCACCAGGTCACCGCCCAGTTGGTGGACGGTCCCCAGCTGCGATTGGGCGCGGCGGATCGCATGGTGGCCAAGGCGCGCGCGCTGGCGCTGATGCTGAAGGGCGTCCCCGCGGCGCAGCGGGGGACGGGCACCTATATCGACCTCAGCGTCCCCGAGAACCCCGCGCTCGGTCGCCTCTCCGGGGCGTCGACGACGACCACTCAGTAACCCTGAAGTACGCATTGAGACTTTGGGCAATAGGTCGCACAGAGCCTCAACTCACACATGAGATGTGCTTGACACGTCGTGACGGGGGCTCTAGCTTCCAGGCTGGTGGACCCGGGCCTACGCCAGGTGAAATACGGCGCAGGGAGTGTTTCGCCAGCCTCGACCTTTGATTGAGGCTTTCCCGAATCACCGCATGAGCAGTGCCGATCGGAGGAGTCCGGTGGAGCAGAGCAACTACTTGGCGGTCATCAAGGTGGTGGGTGTCGGCGGTGGGGGGACCAACGCCGTCAACCGGATGATCGACGCGGGTGTGCGTGGCGTGGAGTTCATCGCGGTCAACACCGACGCGCAGGCGCTGTCGATGTGCGACGCGGACGTGAAGATCCACATCGGCGGCACCATCACCAAGGGGCTCGGCGCCGGCGCCGATCCGCGCGTCGGCCGCGACGCCGCCGACGAGAGCCGCGAGGAGCTCAAGGAGGCCGTCCGCGGCGCGGACATGGTGTTCGTGACCGCCGGCGAGGGCGGCGGCACCGGGACCGGGGCCGCTCCGGTGATCGCACAGATCGCACGTGAGCAGGGCGCCCTGACCGTCGGGGTCGTGACCCGGCCCTTCTCCTTCGAGGGCGCGCAGCGCACCCGTCGCGCGGAGGACGGGATCGACGAGCTGCAGAAGCAGGTCGACTCGGTCATCGTCATCCCCAACGAGCGGCTCATCGAGGTCGTCGAGCGGCGCACCTCGATCATCGACGCCTTCCGCATGGCCGACGACGTGCTGCGCCAGGGCGTCCAGGGCATCACCGACCTGATCACGGTCCCCGGCCTGATCAACCTCGACTTCGCCGACGTGCGCACGATCATGCAGGACGCCGGCGCGTCGCTGATGGGCATCGGCACCGCCTCGGGCGAGAACCGCGCCGCGGAGGCGGCGCGGGCCGCGATCTCCTCCCCGCTGCTCGAGACCACGGTCGCGGGCGCCACGGGCGTGCTGCTCAACATCACCGGCGGCACCGACCTCGGCCTGTTCGAGATCGACGAGGCCGCGGGCATCATCCGCCAGGCCGCGCACGACGACTGCAACGTCATCTTCGGCGCGGTCATCGACGAGACCAGCGGCGACGCGATCCGCGTGACCGTCATCGCCACCGGCTTCGAGGGCTCCGAGGCCGGCGACGCCCGAGGTCTCCGAGCCGCGCTTCGGCCGTCGTGAGCGCGAGCGCGAGCCCGCCTCGAAGGCCCCGGCGCGCCGCCCGGCCGCCGAGACCGCGCGGCCCTCGCTGACCCTCGACGAGTCCGAGCGCAAGGGCTTCGAGATCTCCGACGACGCGCTGGAGATCCCCGACTTCCTGAAGTAGCGGGGGGTCGGCTTCCAGCCGACCCCGCGTGGTACCGTCAGCCCGGATGGCAGACCGTTCCGCGCACACCTCCCTGCACGATCGCCACACGGCGCTCGGGGCTCGGATGGGAGCCTTTGCGGGGTGGGACATGCCGCTCTACTACTCGACCGCCCGGGCGGAGCACACGGCGGTGAGGGAGAGCGCCGGAGTGTTCGACGTCTCGCACATGGGGCAGCTCGAGGTGTCCGGCGCCGGGGCGCGCGAGGGTCTCGCCCTGACGCTGACCAACGACCTCGACATCGCGCCGGGGCAGGGGCAGTACACCCTGATGTGCGAGGACGACGGCGGCGTGATCGACGACCTGATCGTCTACGCGCTGGGCGACCGCTACCTGCTGGTGGTCAACGCCTCCAACATCGCCGCCTGCCGCGATCGCCTGGCCGACCGGCTGCCCGCCGACGCGGAGCTGACCGACCGCTCGCCCGAGACGGCCATGCTCGCGCTGCAGGGGCCGGCGTGGGCCGACGCGCTGCGCCCGCTGTCCGCGCGCGGCACGGCGTTCGCGCTCGAGTACTTCTCGATCGGTGACGACGAGATCGCGGGCGTGCCCTGCCGCATCGCCCGCACCGGATACACCGGGGAGCCCGGGGTCGAGCTGATGTGCCCGTGGGACGACGCCCCGCGTCGTGTGGGACGCGCTGCTCGCGACGCCGGCCGCCCCGGCGCCCGCCGGCCTGGTGGCCCGCGACACCCTGCGCCTGGAGATGGGCTACCCCCTCTACGGGCAGGAGCTCTCGCGCGAGCGCACGCCGATCGAGGCCGGCCTCAAGTGGGCCTGCGACGTCGAGAGCGGGCGCTTCTTCGGGTCGGACACGCTGCGCCGCCAGGTGGCGGAGGGGACGTCCGAGCGGCTCGCCATCTTCCGCCTGACCGAGCCGGGCATCCCCCGCCCCGGGCAGGACGTGGTGATCGACGGGCGGCCCGCGGGTACCGTCACCAGCGGTACCCTCTCGCCGTCGCTCGACGTCGGCATCGGGATGGCCTACGTCCCGTCCGCGCTGGCGACGCCCGACAACGACCTTGTCATCGATGTTCGCGGGAAGCCCAAGGCCGCCCGCACCGCCCGCCGCCCGCTCGTGGCGACATCCCCGAGGGAATGAAGGAGACGCCGTGGCTGCTGAGGAGACCTACCCCACCGACCTCCGGTACCACCCCGAGCACGACTGGGTGAGGGCGGACGGCGACGAGGTCGTCTTCGGCATCACCTGGTACGCGCAGGACGCGATGGGCGAGGTCGTCTACTACGACCCGCCCGGCGGTCGGCGCCAGCGTCACCAAGGACACGCCCTACGGGGAGCTCGAGTCGGTCAAGGCCGTGTCCGACATCGTGGCCCCCGCCTCCGGAGAGGTGACCGCCGTCAACCCGGCGGTGAGCGACCGGCCCGAGGTGGTCAACGAGGACCCCTACGGCGAGGGCTGGCTGATCCGGGTGAAGCTCTCGGATCCCGCCGAGCTCGAGCTGCTGATGGACGAGCCGGCCTACCGCGCGTACCTGGGGGGCCTGTGAGCAAGTACACCTCTCTCACCGACGACGACCTGCGGGTGATGCTCGCCGAGATCGGCGCGTCCTCCATCGAGGAGCTGTTCGCGTCGGTCCCCGAGGCGGTGCGCCTCGGGCGTCCCGCTGGACCTCCCCGCCGGCATGTCCGAGCAGGAGGTCATGGCGCACCTCAGCGCGCTGGCCGCCCGCAACGTCAGCGCGGACGACGAGATCACCTTCCTCGGCGCGGGGATGTACGACCACTACGTGCCGTCGCTGATCGACTCGATCCTGTCGCGCTCGGAGTTCCTCACCCCGTACACGCCGTACCAGCCCGAGATCTCGCAGGGCGGGCTGCAGGTGATGTTCGAGTACCAGACCGCCATCAGCGAGCTGACCGGCCTGCCGGTGTCCAACGCGTCGCTGTACGAGGGCCCCTCGGCCGTCGGCGCCGCCGCGTACCTGGCCCGGCTGGCCAACGCGCGCCGCGACGTGGTGGTGTCGCGGGGCGTCCACCCGCACAGCCGCGCCACCCTCACCACCCTCGCCCCGGGATACGGGCAGAACGTCGATCGAGGCGCCGCTGCGCGACGGCGTGACCGACGTCGAGGAGCTGGCCGCCCTGGTGGGCCCCGACACGACCGCGGTGATCGTGCAGCAGCCCAACTTCCTTGGCGCGGTGGAGGATCTGGAGCCGATCGTCGCGGCCGCGAAGGCCGTCGGCGCGCTGGTGGTGGCCTCCTGCGACCCGCTGCCCCTGGCGATCCTGCGCTCGCCGGGCGAGCTCGGCGTGGACGTGGCCGTCGGCGAGGGCCAGTCGCTGGGCAACCGCCTGGACTACGGCGGCCCATCGTTCGGCTTCTTCGCGGCCAGCCAGGAGCACATCCGGCGCATGCCCGGCCGCATCGCCGGCGAGACGCGCGACGTGGACGGCCGGCGGGGCTTCGTGCTCACGCTGCAGACCCGCGAGCAGCACATCCGCCGCGAGAAGGCGACCAGCAACATCTGCACCGCCCAGGTCCTCAACGCCCTCGCCGGGGTCATCTACCTGTCGTGGCTGGGCAAGCGGGGCGCCGTGGAGCTGGCCGAGCTGATGCTGCGCCGCGCCGACTACGCCCGGCGCACGCTGACCGCCCTGCCGGGCGTCCAGGCGCTGCACGAGCAGCCGATCGCCCGCGAGTTCGCGCTGCGCCTCGAGGCCCCCGTCGCGGCGGTCATCGAGCGCTGCGCCGCGGAGGGCGTCAACGCGGGCTACGCGCTCGGCCGGGAGTACCCGGAGTACGCCGACGGCCTGCTGGTGGCGATCACCGAGAAGCGCTCGCGCGCCGACATCGACCGCCTGGCCGACGTGCTGGGCCGCGCGGTGGCCGCCGAGCGATCCACCTCCCTCACGGGGGCGCGCTCGTGAGCGTCCAGACGCAGACGCCCCAGCAGCGCGAGGAGGTGCTGACGATCTACGAGCGCTCGCGCCCGGGACGTCGCGCCTTCACGCCGCCCGACCTGGACGTGCCGGAGGTGCCGCTCGACGAGCTGCTGCCGGCCAACCTGCGCCGCGCCGCGCCGCCCGAGCTGCCGGAGATCGCCGAGCCCGAGATCGTGCGGCACTTCAACCGGCTCAGCAAGCGCAACTTCGACCTCGACACCGGCTTCTACCCGCTCGGCTCCTGCACGATGAAGCACAACCCGAAGCTGCACGAGCGGGTCGCCGCCCTGCCGGGGCACTCCCGCCTGCACCCGCTGCAGGCGCCGGCGCGCGCCCAGGGCGCCCTCGAGCTGATGTGGAACCTGGAGCGGGCGCTCGCGGAGGTCTCGGGCCTGCCGCACGTGTCGCTGCAGCCGAGCGCCGGATCGCACGGCGAGCTGGCCGGCGTGCTGCTCACCCGGGCCTACCACGCCGATCGCGGTGACGAGCGCACGCTGGTGCTGACCCCCGACACGTCGCACGGCACCAACCCCGCGACGGTGACGATGGCCGGCTACGAGGTGGTGAAGGTGGCCACCTCGCCCGACGGCGGCGTCGACGTGGAGGACCTGCGTCGCAAGGCCGACGACCGCGTGGCCTGCCTGATGCTGACCAACCCGAACACGCTGGGCATCTTCGACCCCAACATCGAGGAGATCGCCCGCATCACCCACGACGCGGGCGCCACCCTCTACTACGACGGCGCCAACCTGAACGCCGTGATGGGCATCAGCCGCCCCGGCGACATGGGCTTCGACATCGTGCACTTCAACCTGCACAAGTCGTTCACGCAGCCGCACGGCGGGGGCGGCCCCGGCGCCGGCCCGATCGCGGTGTCGGACCGGATCGAGCCCTACCTGATGGTGCCCCGCGTGGTGCGCGAGGAGGGCGAGAACGGCGGCCCGCCGCGCTTCGACCTGGAGGAGGAGAGCCCCAAGTCGATCGGCCGCCTGCGCGGCTTCCAGGGCAACTTCGGCGTGTTCGTGCGCTCGTACGCGTACATCTGCTCGCTGGGCGCCGAGGGCCTGCGGGAGGCCTCCGAGATCGCGGTGCTCAACGCCAACTACCTGCTGGCACTGCTGCAGCGGCCCGAGATCGCGCCGTACCTGCCGCTGGCCTTCGGCGAGCGCTGCATGCACGAGTTCGTGCTCTCGGGCGCGCCCATGAAACGCGATCTGGGCATCCGCACCACCGACCTCGCCAAGCGCCTGCTGGACTTCGGCTACCACCCGCCGACGGTCTACTTCCCGCTGCTGGTGGAGGAGGCCCTGCTGGTGGAGCCGACCGAGACCGAGACGCGCGAGACCATCGAGGCCTTCGCCGACGCCGTCGGCGAGATCCTGCGCGAGGCCGCCGACGATCCGGAGATCGCTCGCAACGCCCCGTACAGCACCCCCGTGCGCCGTCTGGACGAGGCCGCCGCCGCCCGCACCCCGGTCGTGCGCCAGCCCAACTCCTAGAGCTGTACGCCGGATAGGGCGATCCCGCCCGTCGGTGGAGTTGTCGTCGTCCGGGGTGGGACCTAGGGTCCGCCCCGGACGCGTCACGACTGGGGAGGGTTCGTGAGGGGACGATCTGTGGTTGCGGCGTGCCTCGTTGGCATGGCGGCCGTCGCCGGGGCGTGGGCGTCGGCCTCGATGGGCGCGACGGCGACGGCGAAGGTGACGACGATCACCGTCTCCCACGCGCCGAGCGGGTTCAGCGCCAAGGTGCCCGCGGGCTACAAGCTGCGCGTGGCCGGCGGGGCGTACCGCATCACCGGCGGCGGCCTGACCGCGACCGTGAAGGTCGTGAAGACCACCCGCGGCGCGCGCGCCTACGGGCGGGGGCTCGGCCGCAGGGGCGACACGGTGCTCTCGAGCGCCGGCACCACCAAGCGCTACCGCCTGGTGGCCGCCGGCAAGGGCCAGCGCCGCACCGTCCTCGTGGTGCGCCGCGGGGCCGACCTGGTGGTCACGATCGGCCTCCGCCCGGCCGCGAAGCCGAAGCTCGCCGCGGTGATCAGCCGCATCGAGTCGTCGGTCCGCGGCGGGACGCCCGGGGCCAAGGCGACGACCCCCGGGGCCGGGGGAACGGTTCCGGCCTCGGCCCGGCTGCTGGCCCTGACCCCGTACCGCGCGCCCGACGGCGGGGCCACCGCCTGGGTGCCCTCCGACCCGGATTGGACGATCACCAGCGCCCAGGGTGCCCTCGAGGGCTCGGGCCCGCGCGGCATCTTCCTGTTCGGCCAGACCTTCAACGTCACCCTGCCCGGCTTCGCGCCCCCGGGCTCGCCCCCGTCGCTCGTCGTCCAGCCGTACACCAGCGCGATCGGCGGGCTGGAGTCGGCGTGGCCGGCGATCGCCCAGGCGGCCGGCGTCAACATCGCCAGCGTGCACGTGCGCCAGGTGGTCGCCGACGCGACGCTGCCGACCTTCCACTCGTCGGGGATGCTGCTGTTCGACTTCACGTTCAACGGGCGCCCGTGGGTCGGGGTCGCGAACGTCGGCACCGAGGACCGCCTCAGCCCGTACCAGAACTTCTTCTGGCAGATGTACATCTCGTACATCGCCGTCCCCGCGGACGGCGACCCGACGGTCGGCGCCGCGCTGCGGCTGGTGTGGCGCAGCTGGAACCCGAGCGGCGCGATCGCCCAGCGCAACACCCAGGCCCGTCAGATCCTCAGCGAGATCAACGACACCTGGAAGGGCGTGGCCGAGTTCCGCTCGCGGACGGCCGACCAGCAGAGCCGCGACGTGAGCTGCCTGCTGCGCAGCGGCCCGTTCATCGACGACCACGCGCGCGAGCTGGGGCTGCCGCCCCTGCTCGACTGCGACAGCACCTACGTGCGCACCGGGTAGAGGGCGTCCGGCGGGACGCCCTCCATCCCCGCGGCAGCGTCTAGGTGAGGGGCTTCCCGCTGACGAGCTTCATGTCGGCGTTGATCGTGTAGTCGGACGAGCCGCCGGTCTTCTGGGTGATGGTCCAGGCGACCGGGAGCGAGAGCTTGGGCGACCAGCTGATCGTGTCGGTGCGGTTGCCCGGCGTGGATCCCGTGAACGTGCTCTTGGTCTGGATGACGTAGACCGGGACCGCCGCGCCGTCCACCTGGACCGTGCCCTTGCCGGTCACGGTGCCGGTGTACTTGGTCGTGAGGTCGCCGAGCTTGTAGGTGCCACCCCAGGTCGCGCCCACCTTGAGGGCGGCCGGGTGGTCCAGGGAGGGCGGCTCGACCGGGTCGCGGTCGTCGGCGCCCACGCCCAGGAAGGTGATCTTGGTGCGGCGCCAGGTGGCCGTGTTGCCGGTGGCGGTGACCAGGAAGCGCGCCTCCTCGACGTGCTCCTCGGACAGGCGCAGGTCCTCGTGGTAGCCGCCCGCGATCGGCGTGATCATGTAGACGGCCTCGGCGGGCAGGGAGCGCTCGGCCGAGAGGACGCCGCTGCCGGCCTTCTCCTTGCCGGTCACCGCGTAGGTGTACACGCCCGCGGCGGGCTGTCCGACGCGCGGGGTGGTGGCGGCGACGTGCTGAGCGCGGAACTCGGCGAGGGCGCCGGTCTCGTTGGCCGCGGTGCTCGAATGAGCGCCCGACCAGAGCATGTAGGCGCCGACGGCCAGGGCCGCGAGGACGACGAGCGCGACGACAGCGACGATGCGCTTCGTGCGAGACAGGTTGGAGATCACCGGGTCCTTAGACGAAGGGGAGGAAGGACCTCTCTGGTGATTCGCATCGGCGTCGCCGGCGCAGACTTTCGCCGTCCGGGGGCTCGCCCGTCCGGCGTGCGTGGCGTCCGACAGGTCGAGGAGCGCGCTGCTCCACGGGGCCGGCGTCGCCTGCCGGTGCGGGCGCGCCAGCAGGTAGCCCTGGCCGAGCGGGACGCCGAGCTCGCGCAGGGCGCGCAGCTCGTCGGTGGTCTCGATGCCCTCGGCGACGACGCGCGATCCGAGCTTGGCCTCCAGGCTCACCATCGAGCCGACGATCGCCTGCTTGGCCAGGTCCAGGTGGATGTCGTGGATCAGGGAGCGGTCGATCTTGATGTAGTCCGGGTTGAGCTGGGTCACGTGCCGCATCGATGCGTGGCCGGCGCCGGCGTCGTCGATGGCCACCTTGGCCCCGCGGCCGCGGTAGTCGGCGAGGCGGGCCGACAGCCGGGCGTAGTCGCTCACGGCGTCGTGCTCGGTGATCTCGATGACGATGCCCTCGAGGGTGTCGGTGCCGAGGGCGAGCTCCATCTCGGGCGCGAGGATCGCGTCGGGGCTCATGTTGACCGACAGGTAGGCGCCGTCGAGGATCGTGTGCCGCAGCGCCATGGCCCGGCGGACGCACTCCACCTCGATCTCGAGGCCGAGGCCGACGGCGTGCGCCTCGGCGATCCACTTGTCCGGCGGGCGCTGCGGCTCGGCGCGGAAGCGCGAGAGCGACTCGAAGCCCATCGTGTGGCCGTCGTCCAGCGAGACGATCGGCTGGAACACGGTCTGGATCGTGGCCGCGTCCTGCAGCACCTGGGTGATGTCCTCACGGCGCTCGCTCGAGCGAGGCGGTGTAGCCGGCGGTGTAGTCGATGCCGTCCAGCCGGCCGCGGTCGAAGGCCACCACGCTGACGGCGCCCGCCTTGGCGGCGGCCAGGCCCTCCTCGGCGGCGGCCATCGCGTTGGGGGCGGTGTCGGCGTCGTCGGGCAGGATGATGAAGGTCGCGCGGGCGCTCAGGCCGCCGATGTTCTGGGACGCGATGCTCTGCACGAGCTCGCCGAGGTGGCGGCCCGACTCGGCGTCGTGCCCGATGCCGATCCAGGCGAAGCGGTCGGCGCCCAGGCGGCTCCAGACGCCGCCGGTGAGGCCCGAGCCCTCGAGCTTGTGCGACAGGTCGGTGAGCAGGGCGTCGCCCTGGCCGAAGCCGTTCTGTCCGTTCCACCTGCCGAAGCCGTCGAGGTCCACCGCCACGAGCAGCGCCCGGCGGCCGCTGGAGGCGGCCTGGAGCACACCGCCCACGTGGCGGGCGAAGGAGCGGGGCTCGAGGAAGCCGGAGAGGGGGTCCGTGTCGGACTGGCCGTGCATGCGCAGCAGGGCGCAGAGCCTCCAGAAGAGCGCCGCGGCGATGATCCAGACGAAGGGACGCAGCGCGGCGGGGGCCAGCACGCTGGCCGGTCCGCTGAGCGCGAGGCCGATGGCGGCGAGGAGGGTCTTCGAGGGGCCGAGCACGGCCTGCGCCTCGGTGACCCGGATCGGGCGGTTCGCGGCGAACGCGAGGAACGCCATCGCGACCATGTAGCCGAGCATCGAGGGCCCGATGCTCGAGGCGTCGCCGCCACGGGTGACCAGGAAGGAGACGAGCGCGTCCGTGAGGGCCAGCGCGATGAACGCGTAGGCGAACCAGATGAACGCGGTGCTGTTGCTCAGCGAGGACCGGCGGATCGCGTTGTAGAGGGCGGCCAGCAGCAGCAGGTCGAGGGCCACCGGCAGCAGCAGCGCGACGTTCTGGAGCGCGGGCAGGGACGACGCCCAGATCGTGCCCAGCACGATGATGAAGAGCATCGCCAGCACCGAGAGCTCGATGCCCCAGCCCTCGATCTTCTCGCGACGCGATTCGTCGAGGGCCGGCTGGCGGATCATCCACAGGGCGCAGTACCAGAAGGGGTAGGCCAGCAGGAAGCCCAGCTGCGACCAGGCGGCCGGGTGGCTGATGTCCCCGCCGGTGGCCAGGAAGAGGATGTAGGGGATGCACCCGAGGCTCCAGCTCGCGAGGCCGATCGCGAAGAGGCCCCAGACCCGCGCCTCCTTACCGCTCGTCCGGTTCTTGGCACGGCAGCGCGGAGAAGAATCCGACCAGGGCGACGGGGCTGATCAGCAGAACGCTGATGCCCGCGGCCACCGAGGTGGACAGCACGCCGGCCTGGGCGAAGGGGATCGCCACCAGCATCACGGTCGCCGCGCACACCAGCGTCGTGATGATGGCTCGGTTGCTGATCTTCTCGTTTGACGTGCGAAATGCGCCGAAAGCCGTCACGTGAAGCGTATCGGCAGCGCCTCGTAATGCCCTTAGAAATGGGGCATCCGAGCACGCGGGGGTGGCTCAGGCGGCGGCTCGGGCCCTGCGCCGTCGCGAGGACGCGGCTGCAGCACGTCCGGGTACGTCTCGGCCAGCAGCTCGCAGCTGCGCCGCCAGCTGATCGGTGACGCCCTGCTCGTCGAGCAGCGTGTTGAGCCACCCGGACGGCAGCGGCAGGTGCGAGCGCCGGTCGGTGAACCAGGAGGGCGACATCTCGGTGAGCAGCCCGTCCATGGCGCGCTGGGTCGGCGTGGCGCGCAGCGCGCAGTGCTCGGCGAGCGCGGTGGCGCCGGTCTGGAGCAGCACGGCGGGGGCGCCGTACAGCGGGCGCGGCCCGGCCAGCTCGATGGTGCCGGCCATGGCGGCGTAGAAGCGGCGGTTCTCGGGCGTGACCGCGAGGGGCACCGGGGCCTCGGGGAACTCGGCGAGCGCCACGCGCGTCATCGCGGCGAACAGCCGCATCACGATGCGGCGGGTGCTGCGGCGGTACTCGCTGCGCACCGCCAGCGATCCGGCCTCGTAGATCGTGCCCCGGGTCGCCGCGCGCAGCGCGTCGTTCTCCTCGGCGAAGGCGCGATCGGAGGGCAGCCCGAACGGGCCGTCGGCGATCAGCGCGCAGGTGCCGACGGTCTCGCCGTCGATGCGCGCCACGAAGAACACGGTGCCCGGGTTGAGGTACGCGGCGTGCATGCGGCGGCCCGACGGCTTCGGGGCCAGATAGCCCGCCTCGACGAACCCCTCGTGGACCACCATCAGTGCCTCGTCGATGTCCTCCACCCGATCCGAGGCCGTGACGTCGATCTCATCGACCGACAGCGCGGCGTTCGCGCGGTGGGGCGCGGTCGTCGTCACGGGCGGGCCCTCTCGACGTAGTTCGTCTTGTGCTGGTAGTCGCCGGCCTCGTGGTAGGGGTACTCGCGGTAGTCGTGCACCACGACCCGCCCGGGCGTGCCGGCGGCCATGGTGATCATGTGGGTCAGCGCCGCGTCGATCCCCGGCCCGGGCATGACGCCGTTGCGCAGCTGCACGTGGAGCACCGGCGCGCCGTCCTCGGCGGCGATGCGGAACCGGCCGGTCAGCGCGCCCGCGTGCGCCGATGTCGCGAACAGGCCCTCCTTGACCAGCTCGGGGCGCAGGCTCCATCCATCGCCACGGACGGTGCCGCCGCGGCGGCCCCAGAGGGCGACGGCCGGACGCTCCAGGCGCAGGTCGGTGCCGAGGTCGGCCAGCACGGCGTTGGCCGCGGCGGGATCGACCAGCTCGGCCTCGTCGTCGAGGTCGTAGCGCACCAACGGCAGGAGGCGGCGGGTGAGGGTGGTCAGCACCAGGGTGCGCACGCCGTCCTCGTGCACGCGCTCCTCGATGTACAGGCGGTTGGAATCCCAGGCGAAGAGGCTCGGCGAATAGCCCGGGTCGCGGCCGAAGAGCGCCGTCCGCGAGTCGGGGCTGTCCAGCAGCTGCCGGGCGAGCCGCAGCTCGGGGGTCTCGTGCAGGGCGTGCAGGCCGACCTCGGCGGCGCCCATCGACACCATCAGCCCGAGGCGGCGGGTCGGGCGCTCGGTGAAGCCGAAGAGCTCCGACACGTAGCGCCGCCAGCTCTCGGCGATCCACTCGCCGCCGACGAAGCAGGCCACGACGCGGTCGGCGAATCCGGGGCCGCGCTCGCGCAGCGCCGTCTCGCCCATCTCCTTCAGGAACGTGGGCTCGGCCGCGATGATCACGCGGTCGAAGCTCGGGCCGGTGCGGGCCAGCAGCTCGAGGGCCATCTCCATGTGCACCGAGGGCGTCGCGACGGTCGCGAGGCGGGTCGGGATGGAGATGCCCATCGGCAGGCAGTTGAGCAGCAGCGTGGTGCTGTCCTCGCCGCCGCCCAGGGCCCGCAGCGTCTGGTCGAAGGTCCGCTCCTGCGAGCGGCGCTCCGAGCGCGAGGTGACGCCCACCGAGAACAGGCCGGTCTGCCCGCTCGAGGTGAGCAGCTCGGCCGCCTCGGTCACGCGCCCGCCGTCGAGCCAGAAGTCGATGTGGTCGCCGAACACCGAGAGCTTGTCCGTGTAGGGCACCTGCGCGATGCGGGTCACGGTCTTGTGGTCGATGCCGAGGTGCTCGAGGTGGGCGCGGTAGCCGCGCGATGTCAGGGCGGCACGGCGGAAGCTGCGCAGTGCGGCGCGCTCGCCGGCGTTCAGCGGGGCGTGCGGCCCGCTCATGAACTGCGCCTCCGGTGTCGAGAGCTCCATTGTCCGCCTCGTCAGGTTCGATACGACGAGCCGCACGCTATCGGCGGGAGTGCCCAGCGATCATGGTCAGAATTGACCATCACTCCACATGGATGCCACGTCCCGATCTTGCGTGAAACGCCGAATAGCCGGCGTCTGTCTCACTCGGAGGGAGTGACACCCTCCGCAGGGGTCAGCAGACCGCGCTGACGGGCCTCGTGGACGGCCGCGGTGCGGTTGGAGACGCCCAGCTTGGCGTTGATCTGGACCAGGTGGCGGGCGACGGTGCGCTCGCTGATGAACAGGCGTGCCCCGATGTCGCGATTGCGCAGCCCCAGGGCCAGTTGGGACAGCACCTCGTACTCGCGCGCGGACAGGCCGGCGCCGGGCTCGGTGGGCTGGCGGGAGCGCGTCGGGATGCGCCGCCCGATCGCCCGCAGGCGCGCCTCGGCGCGCCGCCGCCACCCCTCGGCGCCCATCTCGCGGAAGGCGGCCCGGGCGGCCAGCAGGTCGTCGGCCGCCGCCTCGGACGACCCGTCGGCGAGCCCCGCCGTGAACAGCGCGCGGGCGGCCCACCAGCGCATGCCCGAGCCGCTCGAAGCGCGCCGCGGCCTCCCGCAGGACGGCGGCGGCGCCGTCCTCGCCGCGGCGACGGGCGAGGCTGCCCGCGGCATACGCGTGGGCGGCGGCCGCCAGCGATCCGCCGCCCGCCGTCATCTCCCGCGAGCGCCGTGACGCAGTCGTCCCCCTCCGGGCCGGTCAGCACCTCGGGCGCGGCGGCCAGCAGCATCACCGACGTCAGCCGGTCGTCGGTGCGCGACCATGCGCCGAGCGCCGCCAGCAGCACGCGGGTGGCCTCGTCGTCCTCCCCGGCCGCGGCGGCCGCGAGGGCGTGCCCGGCGGCGACCGGCGCGATCTGCTCGAACAGCAGGGGCTCGCCCCCCGGCCACGGGCGCCAGCTCGCGGTAGCGCGCGACCGCGTCCTCGATGTTGCCCTCGGCGAAGAGCAGCCAGGCCAGGCCCGGATCGGCCGGGGAGAGGGCGTCGCGGTCCAGCTCGTCCCAGCCCGCGGCGGCCCGCTCCAGCTCGCGGCGGGCCTCGGCCAGCTCGCCCGCGCCGGCCAGCGCCTCGCCCAGGTTGCCCGCGAGCACCAGCTCGTGGGTCGTCAGGCCGAGCTCGCGCGCGACCGCCGCGCCGCGCCGCGCGCGGGCGGCGGCGTCGTCCGGGCGCCCGAGGGCGAGCAGCACGTGGCTCTCGTGGATCATGGCCAGGGTCTCGTTGCGCCGCGCCGAGCCGGTGGCCTCCTCGCCCTCGTGGCGGGCGCGCTCCAGGTGCAGCAGGCCGCCGTCGCCGCCCAGCCCGCTCTCGGACATGCCCATGAAGATCAGGGCCCGCGTGCCGATCTCCTGCGCGCCGGCGGCGCGCGCCTCGTCACGTGCCTCTCCGGCCAGGGCCATCGCCTCGCCGAATCGCGAGGTCTGCACCGCCATGCCGGCGGCCTGGGTGAGGGCCTCGGCGCGCGACGCCGAGGGCGGCTGATGGGGGTCGCGGCTGCGGGCGAGGTGGTCCTGCAGCTCCTTCAGCGCGGTGTCGTGCTGTCCCAGGCTCCACCGGGCGCTCGACGCGGCGGAGACGCTCGCGAGGGCGTCCTCGCGCTCGCCCAGGGCGCGCTGCCCCTCGGCCGCGGCCTCCAGCTCCTCGGCCGCCTCCTGCCACAGCGAGGCGTCGAGCAGGGCCATGCCGCGCTCGTGGACGGCGCGCAGCCGGGCCGACTCGCCGATCTCGGGGTTCCACCATGCCAGCGCGCTCTCGGCGTACGCGAGCGCCGTGTCGGGGTCGCCGGCCTCGCGCGCCTCGGCGGCCGCGCGGGTGCCGAACGCGACCACGGCGCCCGGGTCGGCGGCCCCCAGGGCGTGATGCAGCAGCCGAGCCGACGGTGAGCCGGCCGAGCGCCCGGCCACCAGCGCCGCCGCGTGGCGCGTGCGCAGCTCGACCCCGCCGAGCTCCCGGCGCACCACCGCGCGCCCCAGGCTGTCGCGGAAGCTCCAGCGCGTCGCCGGCGGTCCGGGGATCTCCCGCAGCACACCGGCGGCCACCAGGGCGTCGAGGTCCCTCTCGATGCGCGGCTGATGGCGGCGGCAGACGCGCGCCAGGTCGGCCGGCGTGGTGGGCTCGTCGAGCACGGCGACCCATCCGGCGAGGTCGCGCAGCCACGGGTCGAGCCCGGTGAGCGGCGCCTGCCCGAGGGCGATCAGCTCGGGGGGGATCGGCAGCGGCGCCTCTCCGCCGGGCCACCGCCGCGCGGCGTGGGCCAGGGGCACGATGCGGCCCGGCAAGCCCGTCGCCGAGCGGCGGCGACCGCGCGCGCGCCGGCACCGGTGAGCGTGGGCATCGCCAGGGCCGCCAGGGTCGCGCCGTCCTCGTCGGACAGGCGCTCGAGCACCAGCCCGGGTGCGTCGGTCGCGGGGGCGTCGGCGGTCAGCAGCACCAGCGCCCGCGAGCCCGACGAGGCGCCGCGCGAGCTCGGCGGCCAGGCCCGGCTCGTCGGGATGGCGCCCGAGCAGGATCACGATCGGTCGCAGGCGGGCCGCCCGGGCCGGGTCGTGGTGGTGGCCGGCGTCGATGCAGCGCGGCCTCCATGCGCTCGATGCCCTCGCCCGGCTCCTCCGCGGCGATCACCACCGCCCCGTCCAGCGCCATGCGCGCGGCGGTCTCGCGCGCCATCCGCGCCCTGCCCACGCCGAGCTCGCCGCTGATCACCACAACGCCGGGCCGGGCGGCCGCCAGGGCCACGATCTCGCGCAGCTCGTCGGCGCGTCCGACCAGGCCGGGAGCCGTCGTGATGTGTGCGGGAGGCAGGCTCACGATGGAATCGTAGGCATGGCCGCGGCCGACGTGAAATCCCCGTCCGGGGGGTGCGATGATCCGGCGATGCTTGTCGGGTTTCGCGCACCACCTGGTGGATGTCGACGGGTCGACCGTGGCCCTGTCGGTCGCCGGCGACGGCCCGCCCCTGCTGCTGCTGCACGGCTATCCCCAGACGCGGTCGTGCTGGCACCGCGTCGCGCCCGCGCTGGCGCGCACGCTTCACGGTGGTCGCCGCCGACCTGCGCGGATACGGGCAGAGCGCCAAGCCCGACGGCGGCGACGACCACGCCGCGTACTCCAAGCGGGCGATGGCCGCCGACCTGGTCGGCGCGATGGCAGCGGCTCGGGCACCCGCGTTTCGCCGTCGCCGGGCACGACCGCGGCGGGCGCGTCGCGCACCGCATGGCGCTCGACCACCCGGACGCGGTCGAGCGCGGCGGCCGTGCTCGACATCGTCCCCACCCGCACCCTGTTCGCGAACACCGACCAGGAGTTCGCGACGGCCTACTACCACTGGTTCTTCCTGATCCAGCCGGACGGCCTGCCCGAGACGCATGATCGGCGCGCGACCCCGAGTGGTTCCTGCGCGAGACCGTGCGCCGGTGGAGCGGGCGCGCCGAGCCGGTCGCCGAGGAGGCGATCCGCGGAGTACGTCCGGTGGTTCCGCGATCCCGGCGGCCATCCACGGCTCGTGCGAGGACTACCGCGCCGCGGCCGGCATCGACCTCGCGCACGACGCCGAGGACGGCGAGCGCCGCATCGCGTGCCCGCTGCTGGTGCTGTGGGGCGAGCACGGCGCGATGCACCGGCTCTACGACGTGCTCGACACCTGGCGGCCGCTGGCGCGCGACGTGCGCGGGCGCGCCGCTGCCCTGCGGCCACTTCCTGCCCGAGGAGTGCCCGCGGCGAGACCATCGAGGCGCTCGAGGCCTTCTTCACCGCCTGACGGGCCCGGATCAGGGCGGCGGGCGCGGCCGCTCCGGAGCGATGAGGTGGTGGATCCGCTCGGGGCGGGCGTCGGCGTGTGGCCCCCGCTCGGGGCCGACGGCGCGGAGGGGGTCGACGTCGGGTCGTCCCGGGCGCCGTCGTGCCGCCTTCGGGCGCCGTCGTGCCGCCCTTGGGCTTCGGGCGGGCCGACCTTCACGAACGCGTTCACCGGGCTGTAGGTCCAGGTGTAGGTCTCGTCGTTGCGCAGGGTGTCGCCCTCGTAGACCTTGCGCGTGTAGCTCACGGTGAAGCCGGCGCCGCCCATGCTCCTGCTCCACCTCGCGCGCGCCCGGCGGGAGGCTCGGGTCGAGCTCCTCCTTGATCGTGGGCTCGACGACGTCGTGCGGCTCGCCGGTCTCGGTCTCGACCCGTCGTCCCAGCGGCGACGAGTAGAACTTGATCGTGATCCCGTTGGACCCGGCGTAGGCCTCGATCAGCAGGCCGGCGTCCCAGTCGTTGGTGAAGATCAGCTCGGGCCCGCCGAACGAGAGCGTGGCCTCGCGCCCCTTGGGGTAGCGCGATATCCAGAACTCGTGCGGCGTGTGGGCCACCAGTTTGAGCCCGGCGAAGAACGCCGCGTTGTAGAGGGTGGTGGACACCTGCGACACGCCGCCGCCGACGGCGTCCTCGAGCTTGCCGCCGGCGATCTGGGGCGCCTCGACGAAACCGCGCGCCGTCGTGCGCTGCCCCAGCGCGTCGTTGAGCGAGAACGTGCGGCCTGCGGGGAGGATCGTCCCGTTGATCAGCTCGGCGGCCCGCTGGATGTTGGTCACGCGCGGCTCGCAGCAGTTGTAGGGCGTCGTGAACTCCGAGACGAGGCTCGTGATCTTGAGCGCCTTCACCTGCGCGGTGGTGCGCGTGGGCTTGCTCACCTTGAAGCGCGCGCGGACGGTGGTCGCGTCGGGGTTCGCCACGATCGCGGCGGCGATCGCCGGCATGTCCAGGCTGCGCCCGATGCGCGAGGGCACGACGCGCGCGGTGGAGCCGACGATGCGGAAGGTGGCGTCGCGCGCCGGCTGCTCGCGGCTGGCGTAGGCCGACTTGATCCGGGCGTAGAGCGTGTCGGGATCGAGCGTCACCTTGAGGTTGGGCGACTCCGGCGTGAAACGCAGCGCCGATCGCAGCACGTCGGGCTCGATCGGGACGCCGCGCCCGTCGAGCGTCACCGCGACCGGGTGGGCCACGATGCGCATGGCCAGCAGCCGGGCCGTGTCGGCCGCCTGCTCGCTCACCGGGGGGCTCAACGGGCCGGGGTGCAGCACGATGCTCTCCGGCAGGGCGCTGATCTGCGTGCGCAACATGGCGGGGTCCACCCCGAAGCCCCCGGCGCCCGGGGTCACCGTGATCGCGGTGTCCGTCACCTCGACCGCGGCGGGCCGCGGGTCGCGGTTGATCTGGTCGGTCACGCGGTTGACGAGCGCGTTGACCTTCGCCGGCACCACGGAGAACGTGATGGGGCACGTCGCGCGTCGGGGCCAGCCCGATGGTCGCGATCACGCGCCCCGCCAGGCTGCGCGCCTCGAGGGCGGCGTCGAGGGCGACCCGTATCCGCGGGCTCGCGCCGAGTTCGCGCCGCGTCGTGGCGACGCGGAACGCGGGCTTGTCGGCGCGCGTGATCACCAGGCGCTCGCCCAGCAGCTCGCGCGCCCGCCGGCGCGTCACCGCCAGGATCTCGGTCGAGGTCTTGTGGCTCACGTCCACGCCGGCCACCGTGACCGCCGCCGGGGCCTTGCCCTGTCGCCGCCGCTCAGGGCCACCGCGGCCACCAGTCCGCCGACGACGAGCAGTAGCAGCGCCGCCACGATCACCGACCGGCCGGGTCAGCAGGCGACGCGCACCGCGCGTGGGCGGCGGCGACCCACCCCGCGGGCGGTTCGGACGCGTCTCGCCGGAGGGTCGGGTGCGCGGGGGGTCAGGCATCGGCCCGCGATCCTACGGCGGATCGCGGTCGGCGCGGCGGCCTGCTGTCGCCCTTACACACTACGTCACCGGGAGGGTGGTGGATCACCCATCCGGGCGTGTGTGTGACGGACTCCACCATGTGAGAAATATCACGTCGTGATTCGCGTCCCATGGGGAATGCTGACCCGGTGGACGCGCTCTCGACGGTGTTGGCGGATCGGCTGGAGACGACGCGCGAGCGGACGTTGGAGCTGTACGCGCCGCTGCCGCACGAGCACCTCGTCGCGCAGGTGAGCCCGCTGCTCAGCCCGCCGCTCTGGGACCTCGGCCACATCGGCGCCTACGAGGAGCTGTGGGTGGCCCGCCGGATCGCCGGCCGGGCGCCGCTCCACCCCGAGCTCGACGACGTCTACGACGCGTTCGAGACGCCGCGCACGCGGCGCGGCGACGTGGAGATCCTCGACGCAGCGGCGACCCACGACTACCTGCGCACGGTCCGCGCGGCGTCACTCGAATCGCTCCGGGCCTACGAGGCGGGCGGTCCCGGCGACGACCCGCTGCTCGAGGACGGTTTCGTGTTCGAGATGGTGGCCGAGCACGAGGCGCAGCACACCGAGACCGTGCTCCAGGCGCTCCAGATGCTCCCGGCCGGCGCGTACCGTCCGTCCTACCGGCGCGCCGCTGCCGCCGGGCCTCACCGGACGTGGCGGGGCCGGAGTGGTGCGAGATCCCGGCGGGCCGCTTCGACGATGGGCGCGGCGGAGGGGTTCGCCTACGACTGCGAGCGCCCGCGCCACGCACCGCGAGCTGCCCGCCTTCCGCATCGCCCGGGACCCCGTGAGCGCGGGGGAGTGGATCGCCTTCATCGCCGACGGGGGCTACGAGCGTCGCGAGCTCTGGACCGACGCCGGCTGGGCGTGGCGCGTCGCCGAGGGCGCGCGGGCCCCGCTCTACTGGGAGCGCGACGGTGAGGGCGGCTGGCTGGCGCGCTCCTTCGCGGACACGGAGCCCGTCGACCCGCGCCTCCCGGTCTGCCACGTCTGCGCCCACGAGGCCGACGCGTTCGCGCGCTGGGCGGGCTGTCGTCTGCCCACCGAGGCCGAGTGGGAGCGGGCCGCGCTCGGCGCCACCGTCTCGGTGGAGGCGGCCAACCTCGACCAGCTGGCCTTCGGCCCGGCGGCGCGCGGCTCCTTCGCGCCGATCGGGAGCGGGTGCCGCCAGATGATCGGCGACGTCTGGGAGTGGACCGCGACCGCCTTCGGCGGCTACCCCGGCTTCCGCGCCTTCCCCTACCGGGAGTACGCGGAGGTGTTCTTCGGGGATGGCGTACCGCGTGCTGCGCGGCGGCTCGTGGGCCACCCAGCCGCTCGCCGCGCGCACGACCTTCCGCAACTGGGATCTGCCCGAGCGCCGCCAGATCTTCAGCGGGCTGCGGCTCGCGCGGGACGCGGCATGACCGCGAGCCTGCGCCCCTACCGGCTCGACGTGCACCCGCTCGTGGAGGGCGGCGCCGGCCTGGCCGCCGACGCGCGGGTGGGCCTCACCGCGCCGTTCAAGTCGCTGCCGCCCAAGCACTTCTACGACGAGCGCGGGTCCGACCTCTTCGAGCGCATCACCCAGCTGCCCGAGTACTACCAATCGCGCACCGAGATGCGGATCCTCTCGTCGATCGCGGCGGGCGTGGTGGAGCGGCACCGCATCGGCGAGCTGGTGGAGCTCGGATCCGGCTCGTCGCGCAAGACGCGCCGTGCTGCTCGACGCGATGCGCGACGCCCGCTCGCTGCGCCGCTACGTGCCCTTCGACGTGTGCCCGGAGGCGATCCTCGCCGCCGCCGGACGCCTGCGCGACGCGTACCCGGCGCTCGACGTCCACGGCGTGGCGGGCGACTTCGACCACCACCTGCGGCGGCGTCCCCGGACACGACGGCGACGGGCGCCCGGCTGGTCGCGTTCCTCGGCGGCACCATCGGCAACCTGGAGCCCGAGTCCCGCGCGCCGTTCCTGGCGTCGGTCGCCGAGCTGATGGACGACGACGACATCCTGCTGGTGGGCACCGACATCGCGGGCGATCCGGCCCGCATCCAGCGGGCCTACGACGACGCGGAGGGCGTCACCGCGCAGTTCAACCTCAACGTGCTGCGCGTGCTCAACCGCGAGCTCGACGCCGACTTCGACCTCGACGCCTTCACCCACGTGGCGCTCTACGACCCGGGCCCGCCCTGGATCGAGATGCGGCTGCGCGCCGAGACCGCGCAGGAGGTGCACGTCGGCGCGCTCGACCTGGACGTCTCCTTCGCGGCCGGCGAGGAGATGCGCACCGAGATCTCCTGCAAGTTCACGCGGGAGACGGTGGCCGAGATGTACGCGGCGGCGGGTCTGGAGCTGGTCGAGTGGCACGAGGATCCACGGGGCTGGTTCGCCGTCTCGGTGGCGCGCCGCATCTGAGGGTTTCTGAGCTTCGGGCTGAGCTCGGCGTTTTCTTCGCGGTGCGTTGAGGACTGGTGACAAGGCGAGGAACCGGCCTCTTTCGGGCCGGTTCGTCGCGCGCTCATCGCCTACCGGCGATTCGGCGGACCGACGCCACCGGCTTCGCCGGGGCCAGGTCGTCGGGACAAAGCCAGTCACGGGCCAGGCCGGTCAAAGGCCAAGCGAGTCATGCCCAGTCTTTCGTGGTGTGGACATTCCTCTCGCTTTGGGGGTGGTCGTTGGCCGCCACGTTCTTTGGTGTGGACCTTCCTCTTGCTTTAGGGGTTTGGCCGCCACGCTTGGGGGGCGTGGGTGTCCCTTCCTCTTGTTTTGAGGGCGCTGAGGTCGGCTGTCGCGCGGGATGTGGTGCTGCTCTGGGGGTGCCGATCCTGGACGCATGAAACCTCTCGCTCCCGCGGTGTTCGAGCTGCGCGTCGCCGGTGTGTCCCTGCTGGTCGCCGCGGCGGGCATCGCGACGATGGCGGGTCGGGGAGGGGCCGGCCTGCGGGCGGCCGGGATCGGATTCGCCGCGGCGGTGCTCGTGCTGTGGTGCCTGTGGGGCGGGCGCGCGGTGCGCCGCGCGATCCGGCTGGCGCTGCCGGTGCGGCCGCGGTGGATGCTGGAGGCCACCGGCGCGACCGTCGTCCGGGTGCTCGCCGCCCAGGTGTTCCCGCTGGTCGTGGTGGCGGTGGCCGGGGCGATCGTGGCGCAGGACCGCGTTCGACGGAGCCGTGGGCCGCCGCGGCAGGGTTCGTGGCGGGAGCGGGGCTCTCGGCGATGCTGGCCGCCCAGCGCGCCCGCCGCGCCGATCTGGTGCGCGGGCGGCGGCTGCTGCACGAGCCCCGGCTCGGCGCGCCTCTCGGCCGCAGGGCCTTCCACCTCGAGCCGGAGTCCCTCTCGGAGCGCCCCGCCGGCCCATCCTCCGCGCCCTGGCCGGCGCACCGCCCCCCGGTGCGGCCGCAGCGGTCGGTGGTCGAGCTCGACCCGGCCAACGGCGCCGCCCAGCCACGCGGTCGGCGTGCGGGGCGTGCCGCGCGTCCCACCCGGCGGCCGCCACGCGACGCCGCCTAGCCGGGTTCGCTCCTGCTCGTCGCGCGGCGGGCGGATGATCAGGTGGCGGCGGCGCATCTCGATCTCGCCGGCGTCGGCCAGCCGGCCCAGCGCGATGGTGACCGACTCGCGCACGGCGCCCACCATGTTCGCGAGCTCCTGGTGGGTCAGCCGCAGGTCCAGCCGGATGCCGTCCGGCGTCACCCGGCCCCAGCGGTCGGCCAGCTGGCGCAGCTTGAGCAGCACGCGCCGCTCCACCCGGGGCTCCAGCGCGATGGCGACGGCCAGCTCGCGGTCGGCGATCTGATCGCTCAGCACGCGCACCAGGTTGGCCGCCAGCGCGGGGTCGCGCAGCCAGGCCTCCATGCGCTCCCGGTCGACCAGGTGCAGCAGTGACTCCTCGATGGCGAAGCAGCGCACGCGCGGGCCGGACGAGATGACGCCGTCGAGCGGGCGCACCACCACGTCGCCGCGCTCGAGCATGCCGATGGTGCGCTCGCCGTGGTCCCGTCGTCGCCGATCAGCACGGACAGGGCCAGCCGCCCGCCGCCGACGACGCAGCACACGGCGCGCGCCTCGCCGAAGAAGTCGAACTCGTCCCGCGGGGTGCAGCGTGATGGCCTCGAGCCCATCGACCGCATGCGTCAGCGCGCGCTCGTCGAGCCCCGCGAACAGCTCGATCGTGCGGAAGTCGGCCGGGTCGGTCACGAGGAGGCCACCAGCGCGATCGCCGCGATCGTGTTGACGGTCGCGTGGGCGCTCACCGAGGCCCAGTAGCCGCGCCGGCGGTAGATCCAGGCCAGCACCAGCCCCGTGCCGAACAGGGCCAGGGCGCGCGGCCAGAGGATGTACGAGTCGGCGTGGGCGCCGGCGAAGACGGCCGAGGTGATCAGCGCGGCCGGCCAGAAGTCGAGCCGGCGGGCGAGGCCGCGCAGCAGCAGGCCGCGGAACAGCAGCTCCTCGCCGAGGGGCGCCAACACCACCAGGGCGATCACGGTCAGCACCACCTGCCACGGCACCGTCCCGATGTCCTCGACCTCGTTCAGGCGGCGCTCGACGACGGGGTCGATCGCGGAGCCGGTCAGCAGGATCACGGCCGCCCCGGCCACCAGCAGCGAGCCCGATGCCGATGCCGATCGCCGATCGCCTGGCGCAGCGGGCCCTTGATCGCGATCGCCGCGCGCCGGTTCTGGGCCGGCAGGCCCCGCCAGAGGAGCAGGGCGAACAACAGCAGCAGCAGGCTGGTGACGAAGGTGAGGATCGTGCCGAGCGCGTCGGTCAACAGGTCCGCGACCGACAGCACGCCGGCCATCACGACCAGGGCCGCCAGCGCCACCAGCACGGCCCCGGGCGGCGACAGCACGCGCCACCAGAAGCCCGGCACGGCGCTCGTCGGAGCGCCGGCCCGGCTGTTCGAGGGTGGCCACGACTGCCGATTCTAGGGGCGTCCCCGCGCGGAGCGGCGACGACGGTCCTACCGGCTGTCGATCCCGATCGCCGCGCGCACCGATTCCAGCAGCGCGGTGGCCCGCGCGCGGGCGCGCCCGGCCCCGTCCGCGAGGATCGCGTCCAGTTCGGCGCGGTCGGCCATCAGCCGGGCGTACTGCTCGCGCGGTCCCGAGAGATGCGCGTCCAGGGTCTCGAAGAGGACGTCCTTCATCTCGCCCCACCCCATGCCGCCGGCCTCCAGGCGGTCGCGCACCGTCCGCTGCTCGTCGGCGCTCGCGAACTGGCGGAACACGGCGTAGACCGGCGACGAGTCCGGATCCTTGGGATCCTCCACCGGCGTGCTGTCGGTGGTGATGCGACGCACCGACTTGCGCAGCGCGGCGCTGTCGGCGAAGAGCGGGATGGTGTTGTCGTACGACTTGCTCATCTTGCGCCCGTCGAGGCCCGGCACGGTGTTCTCGTCGCGGTCGCCGGAGGTGACGTGCGCGGGCAGGGGCAGCGCGAAACGGTCGCCGTAGGTCTGGTTGAAGCGCTCGGCGATGTCCCGGGCGTACTCGACGTGCTGCACCTGGTCGCGGCCCACCGGCACCACGTCGGCGCCCATGATCAGGATGTCCGCGGCCATCAGCACGGGGTAGTTGAAGAGCCCCATGTTGACGCCGTCGTCATCGTCGAGGCCCGCCTCGCGGTTGCGGTCGCGCGCCGCCTTGTAGGCGTGGGCCCGGTTGAGCATGCCCTTCGGCGGTGACGCACGAGAGCACCCATTCCAGCTCGAAGGTCTCGGGCACGTCCGACTGCCGGTAGAGCGTCACGGCGGACGGGTCGAGCCCGCACGCCAGCCACGTGGCGGTGACCGAGCGGGTGTACTCGTCGAGCAGCGCCGGATCGTGCACGGTCGTGAGCGCGTGGTAGTCGGCGATGAAGTAGAAGGCGTCGTAGTCGGCCGCCAGCTCGACGGCCGGACGGATCGCCCCGACGTAGTTGCCGAGGTGGGGGATGCCCGTCGGCTTGATGCCGGTCAGGGAGATGCGGCGGGCGGCGGCGGTCACACCCGTCATCCTAGGGGCCGACCGTGACGACGGGGCACACGGCTATGCTGGCCGGAAGCCGGATGCCTCAATCAGACGCCCTTCAACAGCCGATCGAGCTGGACCTCTTCGAGGGGCCCTTCGACCTCCTGCTCACCCTCGTGCTGCGCGACGAGGTGGAGCTGCTGGACGTGCCCCTGATCGAGGTCGTGACCAGCGCCCTCGGCGAGAACGCGCGGGAGCGGTGGGACACCGACACGGCGGGCGAGCTGATCGTGCTGCTCGCGGCGATGGCCGAGCTCAAGGCGCGCCGCCTGCTGGGCGAGCCGGCCGAGGAGGAGCCCGATCCGGACACGCTGGAGGCCCGCGAGGCGCTGGCCGCCGCGCCTCGTGGCCTACGCGCCGTTCCAGCGCGCCGCCGGGTGGCTCGCCGAGCGCCTGCGCGACAGCGCCGGCCCCCGCTACCGCCGCGTCGCCCTCGACGGCGCGCCGCCACCGCCGCCGCCCGCGCGAGGACCCCGCGCTGCTGCGCGCGGCGATGCTGCCCCTGCTGGCCGCGCCCCCGGCGCCCTCGCTGACCCACCTCACCAGCCGCCGGGTGAGCCTGCAGGCCGCCCTCGCGCGGCTGCAGTCCGCGCTCGCCACCGCGCGCTCGGTGAGCTTCGACGCGATCGCCGAGGGCCTCGAGCCCCTGGAGGAGGCCATCGCGCTGATGGCCGCCCTCGAGCTGGTGCGCCGCGGCGAGGTCACCCTGACCCAGGCCGAGCCGTTCGGCGACATCGCGATCACCGGGTCGCGCCGGTGACCGAGCTCGCCCGTCAGGTGGAGGCCCTGCTGTTCCTCTCGCCCGAGCCGCTCCCGGTGGTGACCCTCTGCGAGGTCACCGACGAGTCGCCGGGCGCCGTCCAGCGCGCCCTGGCCGAGCTGTCCGAGCGCCACGGGCCCGAGACCGGCCTCGAGGTCGCCGAGATCGCGGGCGGCGTCACGCATCCGCACCCGCGCCGACCTGGCTGCGGTGTGCGATCGGCTGCGCGAGCGCCCCACCGACGACCGCGTGTCCCCGGCCGCGCTCGAGACGCTGGCCGTCGTGGCCTACCTGGAGCCGGTCAGCCGCCCGCAGATCAGCCGCCTGCGCGGCGTCTCGGTGGACTCGACGGTGGTCTCGCTGGTCGATCGCGGGCTGCTCGAGGAGGCCGGGCGGCCCGCCGACGGCGGCGCGATGCGCTACCGCACGACGCGCCTCTTCCAGGAGCGCTTCGGGCTGCGCGGGGCGGGCGACCTGCCCCCGCTCGAGGGGTTCGAGCTGAGCGGCCCCGAGGCCGAGCGCGTGCGCCAGCAGCTGATCGACGCCGGGCACCTGCCCGAGGAGGGCGACACCGATGGCGCGTGAGGACGACCGCATGCGCGTGCACCGCGCGCTGGCGCTGGCCGGCGTCGCCAGCCGCCGGGCGGCCGAGACCCTCGTCGCCGAGGGGCGCGTCACCGTCAACGGCAAGACTCGCCACGGTCGGTCAGCTGGTGGGCCCCGAGGACGACCTGGTGGTCAACGGCGACAGCGTCCGCGGCGCGGAGCCGCGGCGCGCCTACCTGCTCAACAAGGCGGCCGGCGTGGTGTCGACGGCGAGCGACCCGCAGGGGCGCCCGACCGTGCTCGACGACCTTCCGGAGGGCATCCGCCTGTATCCCGGTCGGACGCCTCGACATCGACACCACCGGCGCCCTGCTGGTGACCAACGACGGCGAGATGGCCGCCCGGCTGATGCACCCGAGCTCGAAGGCGCCGAAGACCTACGAGATGCTGATGCGCGGCCAGGTGTCGGCGACGACCATCCGCAAGCTGCGCCACGGCGTGGAGCTCGAGGACGGCGTCACCCTGCCGGCGCGCGTCGAGATCATGGAGCGCCGCTCGCCCGGGGGCACCTGGGTCCAGATGGAGCTGACCGAGGGCCGCAACCGGCAGGTGCGCCGGATGGGCGACGCCGTCGGCCACCGGGTGCTGCGCCTGCATCGCTCGCGGTACGCGGGCATCGGCGTGCAGAAGCTCGCCACCGGACGATGGCGCCCGGTGACCCGGGCCGAGTGGACCAAGCTCGGCAACCTGGTGGGGCTGGAGCGCTGAGCGAGTCGGTGGTCAGGGCGGTCCGGGGGGCGACCTCCGTGTCGGAGGACTCGACCGAGGCGATCCTCGCGAGCACCTCCGAGCTCCTGACCGAGGTCCTCGGGCGCAACGCGCTCGCGACCGACGACCTGATCTCGATCATCTTCACCGTGCACCCCGGACCTGACGGCCGAGTTCCCCGCCGTCGCGGCCCGCGAGGCCGGCCTCACCAGCATCCCGCTGCTGTGCGCCAGTGAGATCCCGGTTCCCGGCGCGCTCGGCATGTGCATCCGGGTGATGCTGCACTGCACATGCCCGCGCGACCGCGAGATCCACCACGTCTACCTGCGCGACGCGCGCAGCCTGCGCCCCGACCTGCGCGAGGACGCCCAGTAGGCGTCAGCCCGCGGCGAACTCGATGTCGAGCCCGAGGTCGAGGGCGGGCGCCGAGTGGGTCAGGGCTCCCACGGACACGGCGTCCACGCCGGTCGCCGCCGCGGCCTGCGCGCCCTCGAGGGTCATGCCGCCGGAGGCCTCGAGGCGCGCCCGCCCCGCGGTGAGCGCCACCGCCTCGCGCAGGGTGTCGGGGGTCATGTTGTCGAGCAGTATCCAGTCGGCCCCGGCGTCGAGCGCGTGGCGCACGCCGTCCAGGTCGTCGGCCTCCACCTCCACCAGCACGTCGGGCATCTCGCGCCGGGCCCGGGCGACGGCGTCCACCAGCCCCGGCCCCGCCAGCGCGAGGTGGTTGTCCTTCACCAGAACGCGGTCGTAGAGCCCCATCCGGTGGTTGACGCCGCCCCCGGCACGCACGGCGTCCTTCTCCAGCGCGCGCATCCCGGGCGTGGTCTTGCGGGTGTCGAGCACGGCGGCCGGCGCGCAGACGGCGACGTAGGCGGCGGTGAGCGTGGCCACCCCCGACAGGTGGCAGAGCAGGTTGAGCAGGGTGCGCTCGGCCGTGAGCACGGCGCGGGCCGGCCCGGCGATCTCGCCTACGACGCGTGCCCGGCTCCAGGCGGTCGCCGTCGGCGGCGCTCCAGACCACGCCGACGCCGGTCTGGCGGCAGACCTCGTCGGCCGCGGCGCGTCCCGCGAGCACCCCGGGGCGGCGCGAGACGATGCGCGCCGTGGCCACGGCCTCGGCCGGGACGAGCAGCGCGGAGGTGATGTCGCCGCGGTCCCCCAGGTCCTCGGCGAGGGCGACCGCGACGACCCGCTCGGGCGTCACGCCAGCGCCAGCATCCGGTCCAGGGCGAGACGTCCCTGCCGGCGCATCTCGTCGTCCACCGAGATCACGTTGACGATCTCACCGGCCGCCAGCGACTCGAGGCACCACGTCAGCTTGGGCAGGTCGATGCGGTTCATCGTGATGCAGGGGCAGAGGTCCTCCTTGAGGCAGGAGATGCTCTTGTCCGGGTACCGCAGGCGCAGGCGGTTGACCAGGTTCCAGTCGGTCCCGATCACCACGTGCGATCCGGCCGGCAGCTCCTCGCAGCGCCGGATGATGTACTCGGTGCTGCCGTCCTCGTCGGCCGCCTCGACCACCGGCCGCGGGCACTCGGGGTGGACGATCACGCAGCACGTCCGGGTCGGCCTCCGCGCTCGGCCAGGATCTGCGGGACGGTGAAGCCGGTGTGGACGTTGCAGAAGCCCTTCCAGAGGATCACCTGCGACTGCGCCAGGGCGTCGGGGGCGATGCCGCCGAGCTCGGCCATCCGCGGGTTCCACACGAGAGGCGTGTCGGGAGACATCCCCAGGCGGCAGGCGGTGTTGCGCCCGAGGTGCTCGTCGGGGAAGAAGAACACCGCGTCGCCCTCCGAGAGGGCCCAGCGGAAGGCCTTCTCCGCGTTGCCCGAGGTGCACACGGCGCCGCCGTGCTCGCCGACGAACGCCTTCAGGTCGGCGCCCGAGTTCATGTAGGTCAGCGGGATCACGCGCGTGCCCGGGAGGGCCGCGGTCATCTGGTCCCAGGCGTCGCGCACGGTGTAGATGTCGGCGCACTCGGCCAGGTGGCACCCGGCGCCGAGGTCGGGGAGCACCACGGTCTGGTGCGGCGCGCGCAGCACGTCGGCCGCCTCGGCCATGAAGTAGACGCCCAGGAACACGACCAGCTCGGCCTCGGTGGCGGCGGCGCCGCGCTGGGCCAGCAGGTACGAGTCGCCGGTGACGTCGGCGAATGCGATCACCTCGTCGCGCTGGTAGTGGTGGCCGAGGATCACGGCGCGCGAACCGAGGCTGCGCCGGGCGGCCCAGGCGCGCTCCCACAGGTCCTCCTGTCCGGCCGCGGTGGCGCTGGCGGGCAGTGCGCAGGCGGGGGTGAGCACGGTGGGGGTCATGCGGCCTCCATGGCGAGTGGCCGGGTGGACTCGGCGACGATCGGGGTGAGAGAGAAGGGCCGTCCGCGGACCCAGGCGATGCGGCGTGCCCAGGCGGGGACGGGAAGGGGGTGGTCGCGGCGGAAGTGGGCGCCGCGGCTCTCGGCGCGCAACGCGCGCGGCCTCGGCGGCCAGGCGGCCGATCAGCAGCAGGTTGTCCGTCTCCGGATCGCCGCCCTCGGGCAGCGCCGCCAGCTCGCGCGGACGCGCGCGCCAGGCCGTCCCCGTCGCGCTCGACGCCGACGCCCCGCCACATCGCGCTCTGCAGCGCGCGACCGCGTCGCCGGATCGCCGGCCCCGATCGGGGCCGGGCTGACGGCCGATGCGCCACCGGGCCCTCGGGCCAGTCCGACAGGTCGCTGCGCAGCGCCTCGGCCGCGCCCGCAGCGAGCACCGCAGCCTCCAGCAGGCCGTTGGACGCGAGCCGGTTGGCGCCGTGCGCCCCGGTGGCGGCGCGACTCGCCGATCGCGAAGAGGCCGGGAAGCGTGCTGCGGCCCGCCATGTCGGTCAGCACCCCGCCGACGGCGTAGTGGGCGGCCGGCGTGACCGGGATCAGGTCGGTGGCCAGGTCGAGCCCGTGCGCGGCGCACAGGGCGGCCACCGTCGGGAAACGCCCGCGCACCATCTCGGGGTCGAGGTGGCGCATGTCGAGGGTCACGTCCGCGCCGGTGACGATCGCGCGCCGGGCGATCGCGCGGGCCACGACGTCACGGGGGCCGAGCTCGGCCATCGGGTGCTCGTCGAGCATGAACCGCCGGCCCTCGTGGTCGCGCAGCAGCGCCGCCCTCGCCGCGCACCGCCTCGCTCACCAGCGAGAGCGGACCGTCGCCCAGCGCGAGCGCGGTGGGGTGGAACTGCGTGATCTCGAGATCGGCCAGCGCCGCGCCCGCGCGCTCGGCCAGCGCGGGGCCGTCGGCCGTCGCTCCCAGGGGGTTGGTCGTATACGGGTACAGCTGGCCCATGCCGCCGGCCGCCAGCACGATCGCCCGCGCCGCGCGCTCGCGCACCCGGCCGCCGGCGTCGATGCTGCGCAGCCCGGTCACCCGGCCGTCGCGCACCAGGATCTCCCACGCGCGCTCGCCCTCGGCGAGCTCCACGGAGGGGTCGGCGCGCAGGGCCGCCGTGAGCGCGGTCACGATGTGCGCCCCGGTGGCGTCGCCGCCGGCGTGCACCACGCGCGCGGCCGAGTGGGCGCCCTCCCGGGCCAGGCGCAGGCGGCCCTCGCGTCTGGTCGAAGCGCACGCCGCGCGCCAGCAGGGTGGCCACCTGCGCCGGGCCCTCGCGGCAGATGTGGGCGGCCGCGGCCGGGTCGCAGAGGCCGGCGCCGGCGGCCAGGGTGTCGGCCAGGTGGGCCTCCACCGAGTCGTGACCGTCGATCGCGGCGGCGATCCCGCCCTGGGCCCGGAGCGTGCTGCCCTCGCCGAGGACGTCCTTGGTGACGACCACCACGGGGCCGCTCTCGGCCGCCGTGAGGGCCAGGAGGCCGCCGGCGATGCCGCTTCCGATCACGATCACGGGGTCTCTCTGGGGCGTCGCAGCCATTTTAATGTCCCCTTGACGCAAACGTCGCGGCCAATTCGTGTCAACTGGACAATAGCGCCGCCCGGGCCCCGCGCAAGGGTGTCCCTACAATGGGCCCGTGAGCATTCGCATCTCTCCGCGCCTGGCGGCGATCCCGCGGTACGAGCCCGGCCTGACCACCGCCGAGGTGCTCGCGCGCTACGGCATGACGAGCGCGACCAAGCTGGCCTCCAACGAGAGCCCCTTCCCGCCGCTGCCCGAGGTGGCCGAGGTCGTCGCCGCCGGAACGGCGGGGCTCAACCGCTACCCCGACGGCCCCGCGCGCGCCCTGCGCCGCGCGCTGGCCGAGCGCCACGGCGTCGGTCCGGACGAGGTCGTGATCGGCAACGGCTCCTGCGAGCTGATCCTCTACGCGGGCCAGGCCCTGCTCGATCCGGGGACGACGCTGGTGCAGGCCGAGCCGTCGTTCTCGCTCTACGGCCACCTGGCGGCGGCAGCGGGCGCCGAGACCATCGCGGTGCCGCTCGCCGACGACGACGGGCACGACCTGGACGCCATGGCGGCCGCGGTGGACGAGCGCACGCGCCTGGTGATCGTCTGCAACCCCAACAACCCGACCGGGGTCTACCGCTCGGCCGACGCGATCGAGCGCTTCGTCGACTCCCTGCCGGAGGACCTCGCGATCCTGATCGACGAGGCCTACTACGACTTCGTGGACCGGCCGGACGTCGGCAGGACGCTGTCGATGGCCCGCGAGCGGCCCAACCTGCTGGTGACGCGCACCTTCAGCAAGGCCCACGGGCTCTGCGGGCTGCGGGTGGGGTACGCGATCGGCGGCGCCGGCTGGATCGACGCCATCGACCGGGTGCGCCAGCCGTTCAACACCAACACCCTCGCGCAGGCCGCCGCCCTGGAGAGCCTCAGGCACCCGGCGGCCCTCGAGCGGCGCGTTCGCGAGGTCATGGCCGAGCGCGTCCGGGTCGAGGCCGCGCTGTCGGATTCGACGTGGGCCTTTACCCCCAGCCAGGGCAACTTTATCCTGGTCCGGCCGGATTCCGATCCGGCCGCCGGATCCTCCGGTGTCCACGAGCAGCTCCTGCGCCTGGGCGTCATCGTGCGCGATGGCACGTCGCTGGGCTGCCCGGGACGTTTGCGGGTCTCGATCGGGACCCCGGACGAGAACGCGGCATTCCTCTCCGCGCGGGCGCAGCTCGCCCGCTCGGCTCCTCGAGAGACCCAACCAGGACGGACGCAGACATGATGATCGTGATGCAGCAGGGCGCCACCGAGGAGCAGGTGCGCCACGTCGTCGAGCGGATTCAGCAGGCGGGCGCCCGGGCCCACCCTTCGCGCGGCGAGTTCGTCACGGTCATCGGCGCCATCGGCGACGACCGGCAGATCGTGGCGTCGCTCCAGCTCGAGGGCGAGCCCGGCGTCGAGAAGGTCGTGCCGATCCTCAAGCCGTACAAGCTCGTCTCGAGCGACTTCCGCGGCCACGACGCCGTGGTGGAGGTCGCCGGCCGCCCGATCGGCGGGGGCAACTTCGGCCTCATCGCCGGCCCCTGTGCGGTCGAGTCGCGCGAGCAGACGCTCGCGTCGGCCCGCGCCTGCAAGGCCGCCGGGGCGACGCTGCTGCGCGGCGGCGCCTACAAGCCGCGCACCTCGCCGTACGCCTTCTCGGGCCTCGGCAAGGCCGGCCTCGAGATCCTCGCCGAGGCGCGCGAGGAGACCGGGCTGCCGATCGTGACCGAGGTGATGGACCCGCGCCAGCTCGAGGACGTCCTCGAGGTCGCGGACATGATCCAGCTCGGCGCGCGCAACATGCAGAACTTCGACCTCCTGCGCGAGGTGGGGCGCACCACGCACCCCCGTGCTCCTCAAGCGCGGCATGGCCAGCACCGTCGAGGAGTGGCTGCTGTCGGCCGAGTACATCGCCCGCGAGGGCAACGGCGAGATCGTGCTCTGCGAGCGCGGCATCCGCACCTTCGAGACGGCCACCCGCTCGACGCTCGACATCTCGTCGGTGCCGGTCGCGAAGTCGCTGTCGAGCCTGCCGGTGATCGTCGATCCGTCGCACGCCGCGGGCAAGCGCGACCTGATCCTGCCGATGGCCCGCGCGGCCGTCGTGGCCGGCGCCGACGGGCTGATCGTCGAGGTGCACCCCGCTCCGGAGACCGCGCTCTGCGACGGCCCCCAGGCCCTGCACGCCGACACGTTCGGCGCGTGGGTCGCCGACGTGCGCCGCTGCATCGACCTGATGGGCAAGATCCTCTCCGGCTCCGCCCCGGTGGCCGTCGCCGCCTCCTGACCACACGATGAGCCCGGTCGCCATCGTCGGCGTCGGGCTCATGGGCGGCTCCCTGGGGCTCGCCCTGCGCGCGCTGGGCACCACCACGCGCGTCATCGGTGTCGATCCCGACCCCGAGGCGCTGCGCGTGGCCCTGGCGGTCGGCGCCATCTCGGAGACGGCCGGCTCGGTCGAGGAGGCGGCGGCCGCGGCCGGCGTGGTGGTGCTGGCCGCGCCGGTGCCCCGCATCGCCGCGCTGGCGCGCCAGGCGCTCGACGCGTCGGGCGAGGAGTGCGTCGTCACGGACATCGGCTCCACCAAGACCGGTGTCATGGCCGGGCTCTCGGCCGACGGACCGCGCCCGTTTCATCGGCGGCCATCCGGTGTGCGGGGGCGAGCGCACCGGGGTCGCCTTCGCCCGCCAGGAGCTGTTCCGCGATGCCACGTGGTTCCTCACCCCGGGGGCGGAAGCCCGCTCCGACCTGTTCCAGCGCCTGCACGGCGTGGTGGCCTCGATCGGGGCCCGCCCCGTGGCGATCGACGCCGAGGTGCACGACCGCCTGATGGCGCTGGTCTCGCACCTGCCGCACGTGCTCGCCGGGGCGCTGGTCAACCAGGCCGCCGACACGGCGCCCGGCGGCCGTGAGGCGCTCCGCTCCGCCGGACCGTCGTTCGTCGACCTCACGCGCGTCGCCGGGTCCAACCCGCCGCTGTGGGCCGACATCCTGCTGGCCAACGCGGCCGCCGTGCTGGAGGAGATGCGCGCCTACTCGGCCCGCCTCGCCGACGTCGAGGCGGCGCTCGCGCGCGGCGACCGCGACTGGCTGCTCGGCTTCGTGGCCGAGGCCGGCGAGGCGCGCGCCCGGCTGCGCCGCGTCGAGGATCGTGAGCCCGCCGACGCGACCCGCGTGATCGTCGGCATCCCCAACCGCCCCGGAGCGATCTCCGAGATCGCCACGGCCCTGGGGCACGCCCACATCAACATCGAGGACCTCAGCCTGCGCCCCGGGCCCCCGGACGGCGAGGGCGAGCTGGTGCTGCTGGTCGAGAGCCCCGCCGCCGCCCAGGAGGCGGTGCGCCTGGTGGGCGAGCGCGGCTACCACGCGTGGGAGGCCCAGCCCTAGCGGCGGACCACCTGGACGGCGCTCATCATCCCGTGGTCCTCGTGGAAGAGCACGTGGCAGTGGATGACGAACTTGCCGGTGAAGTCGGTGAAGCGCGTGCGCATCGTGACCGAGCCCCCGTACGGCCCGACGACAACGTTGTCGTCCCAGGTGATGCCCTTCACGGGCTTCCCGTTGATCTTGGTCACCTGGTACGGGTTGATGTGGATGTGGAACGTGTGCCACTCGTCGGTGGTGTTGACGATCGTCCACTCCTCGAGATCGTTCAGACGCATGGTCTGATCGATGCGATCGGGGTCGAACTCCTTGCCGTTGATGTAGAAGTTCGGCGAGGTCTTGGACTCGCCGAGCACGATCCGCCGGCGCCGGTCCACGTGCTCCGTGCGCAGGTCCTCGACCGGCAGCAGCCGGGTCGGGATCGGGCGGCGCGTGACCGGGGTGCCGCGGACCCGCATGGTGGCGATGGTGCGGGTCGGCGAGCTGTAGCTCGGCTCCGCCGCGCACCGGGACGAAGTACATCGACTCGACCTTGAAGTCGCCGGTCTTCGCGCCCGCCCGCACGAGGAACTCGCGGCGCTCGCCGGGGCCGATGAACTGGGTGGTGACCTTCTGCGGCGCGGCGCGCGGGTTGCCGTCGTCGGCCAGGATGAACATCGAGTGCCCCTGGACGCGCAGCACCAGGAACTTGTCCGAGCTCGCGTTGAGGATGCGCCAGCGCTGGGTCTCGTTGGGGCGGATGCCGATGGTCGGCTCGAGCTGGCCGTTGATCAGCTGGAGCTGCTTGGCCGGGTCGGAGTCGGACGGGGTGCGGATCGGCCGCCCGTCCTTGTTGAACTGCACCGCCTGGAACACCAGCAGGCGGTCGCGCACGTCGCCGACGCCCTTCAGGTCGTCGAGGCCTCCGCGCACCTCGATGGCGCCGGCCTGACCGGCGAACACCTGGGTCTGCGTGTACTCGTGGCGGTGCGGGTGATACCAGAGCAGGCCGGGGATCTGGTCCTTCGGCACCGCGTACCGGTAGGAGTGCTCACCGTGGCTCGGGATGTTGAGGAACACGTTGTCGCCCGGGTTCTTGGGGTCGACGTGCATCCCGTGCGTGTGGAGGTTGGTGGGCTCGTGGTACTGCCCGCCGTTCTTCAGGTTGATCTCCAGGCGGTCGCCCGGGTCGATCTCGATCGTCGGGCCGGGGAAGAGGGCGTTGTAGACGTTGGAGATCGCCTTGGAGCCGGCGATCCTCGTGACGCTCGTCTGGGACGAGAGGTCCAGCCGCACCACGCCGTTGTGGGGGCGCACCACCGGCGGCTCGACCAGGGGCTGGCCGCGGACGATCGAGACCTTGAGGGCGTCCTCGGCGGACACCGTCGCGGGATCGGCGCCGCCCAGCGCGAAGCCGGCCGTGGCGAGCGCCCCGGCTCCCACCATCGCGAGGCCCATCGACAGGCCGGCGGCCAGCATCACGCGCCGTCGTCCCCGGGGAGTGGAGCTGCTCACTCTCGACCTCGCCTTGTTGCGGATGTCACAGCTTCGCGCGAGAGGCTACGTCCTGGCTCGGACGCTGAGGCACCAGGCGGGCGATGGCGCGGAACGCGCTCCCCGCGCCGAGCAGCAGCAGACCCGCGCCCGTCACCGCCGCGCCGACCAGCAGCACCCCCGCGATCGATCCCCGGGTGGCGTGCCCGGTGGGCGAGATCGCCTCGATGAGCATCCCGCAGGTGGTGATCGCGATCGCGGCGGCCATGATCATCGCCGTCATCGTGATGCCCTCGGCCGCCCCCGACCGCCCCTCGGGCGCCGACGACGCGGTGGCGAAGATCACCGTGCTGTAGGCCAGGCCGACCCCCGCGCCGGTGATCGCGAGCGCCACGAGGAAACCCCATGTGCTCGCCGAGCATCGCGAGCCAGACGAGCCCCACCGCGCTCAGCGCCACCCCGACCGCCATCGTCGGTCCCACGGAGATCCACCGCGCCATCCGGCCCGCCATCGGGCCGCCGACGGCCGTGCCGGCCGACAGGGCCAGGAACACCGCGCCGGTGGCGACGGGCGAGAGGCCGCGCACCACCTGGAGGTAGAGCGTCACCGCGAACACGCAGACCGCCCACCCGTAGTTGTCCATGCAGCCCGAGGCGATGATCCTGCGCACGCCGTTGCCGCGCACGACCGCGAGATCGATGATCGGATGCGCGACCCGGCGCTCCACCGCGAGGAAGGCGACCAGGAACGCCGCGGCGGCGCCGGCGGTGATGGCCAGCGGCACCACCGGCCACTCCCGCGCGCGGTCGATGGCCAGCGTGAGGGTGAGCAGCATCCCGGCGAGCAGCGCCGCGCCGGCCCAGTCGAGGCTGCCGCGGTCGTCCGCGTCGCTGCTCTCGTCGAGGGCGAGGACGCACATGACGATGGCGGCCACCATGATCGGCACGTTGATCAGGAACACCGAGCGCCAGCCGAGGGTGCCGGCGAGCGCGCCGCCCACGAAGGGGCCGACCGCGGTTCCGGCGCTGGTGACGCCGACGACGATGCCGACCGCCCAGCCGCGCCGCTCGCGGGGGAACGCCTGCACCAGGGCAGCCATGCTGGCCGGGACGATCAGCGCGGCGCCGACGCCCTGGATCACCCGGAAGGCGACCAGCAGGGGGATCGTGGGAGCGAGCCCGCACAGGGCGGAGCCCAGCCCGAAGGTGGCCACGCCGATCAGCAGGACGCGCTTGCGGCCGTAGCGGTCGGCCAGTCGGCCGCCGAGCACCAGCAGCGCGGCGAACCCGAGCAGGTAGCCGGTCAGCATCCAGTGCAGGTCGGTGGGGCGCACGTGGAAGTCGCCCGCCATCTGCGGCAGGGCGACGCTGAGCGCGTAGTAGTCGAGGACGGTGGTGATCTGGGCCAGCGAGACGGCCACCAGCACGGCGGTCGCCCCGCGGCGGCCGACGCGGGCGCCGCTCATGCGCCCGGGGGAAGCACGTTGAAGCGCTCGCGGATGGCGTCGAGGGGCTGGTCGGCCAGCGCGAAGTGATCGACCCCGCCGAGCACGTCGACCCCGCACAGGGCGCCGCGGCGCAGCGCGTCGGCGAAGCGCTGCGGCGCTCCCGGCGTCTCCATCACGTCCACGCCGCCGGCCAGCACGCGGCGGCCGAACATGTGGCGGATGGAGCCGTTCTGGAAGATCCCGAGCGTCACCACCAGCAGCACGAAGCCCTGGGGATCGGGCATGGCGGCGGCGATGAAGGCGAACACGTCGATCTCGCCCTCCGGCGTCGTGCCGTAGTCGGTCAGGACGTGGACCCAGTCGTGCTTGGCGCCGACCTCGTAGATGCCGTGGCGCTCGCCGGGGAACGGGAAGCCGTTGCCGCGGTAGAAGTCGTGGACCCCGCGCCCCCACGTGCCCTCGGGCAGGTCGCCGAGGGCGCACCAGCGCCGGGCGATGCGGTCGTCGCGGGCGGCCGCGTAGTAGGCGAGCTTGGAGCCCAGCAGGTCGAACAGGTGGCCGTGGCGGATGTCGCGGCGCGTCTGCGCCGGGTACCAGCTGTTGCGCTGGATGCACATGTACATCAGGGCGGCCTGGTCGTGGGCGATCAGGCGCGCGGCCCGCACGGTGGGCTCGTTGACCCCGAGCACGCGGGCGTAGGCGCGCACCTGGCCGGCCACCTCGGGCGGCAGGGGGTGCAGCAGCAGCTCCAGCGTCACCATCAGCTGCACCAGGCGCCGCCGGTCGGCGGGATCGGTGATGCGCTCGGCCAGCTCCTCGGCGGAGAGCGGCGCGAGCCCGGACGGATCCACGTCGTAGCCCCACAGCTCCGAGGCGACGGCGAACAGCATGTCGTGCTGCACCCGCGAGAGCGCCCGGTCGCCCGGGCAGAGGGCGCCGATGACGCCGCGCATGCAGGCGTCGGCCGTCTCGGTCTCGGCGGGGATGATGGCGATGCTCATGTCGGCGGAGACCTCCACTAGACTGCCGCGCGGTTTCGGTGATCCCAGGGAGGCGCGATGGCCGAGGTCCGCTTCAGCGACGATTTCGGTTTCGATTTCGCGATTCGCTGCGCGCTGAACGGCGTCGCCTACCGCATGGCGGAGGTCGGCGAGGTCTTCGCCACCGGCCCCGGCGTGGCCGCGGGCGACGTCGATGGCTGGTTCGCCGCCTGGACCGAGCGGGCGCAGGCCCTGCGCGGGGTCGCCGAGCGAGTGCGAGCGCGCGGGGCGCCGGGCGAGCGCGGCCGGCGCCTGGCTGCGTTCGGCCAACTACGCCTTCGCGGGCTTCTGGTACGTGCTCGGCACCTCGGCTCCCGAGCGGGCGGCGCAGGCGTGGGAGGACCACCGCAGCGCCTTCGATGCCGCGGCGCGCCTCTGGCACACGCCGATCGAGCCCCTCCGCGTGCCCTTCGAGGGCACCCAGCTCGAGGGCTATCTCTTCCGTCCGGCGGGTGCCCCGCAGCGGCCGCTGCCGCTGGTGGTGCTCGTCAACGGGCTCGACACGCCCGTGTCCGACGCCCTCATGATCGGCGCCGAGGACGCGATCGCCCGCGGCTATGCGGCGGTGACCGTGGACGGCCCGGGACAGGGCGCGGCGCTCTACCGGCAGGGTCTCGCCGCGCGCGAGGACTACGAGGCCGTGCTCTCGGCCCTCCTGGATCACGTGCTGGCGCGGCCCGACATCGACGGTGACCGCGTCGCGCTGATCGGAGTGAGTCACGGTGGTTACCTCGGCGCCCGAGGGGCGGCGCGTGAGCCCCGGGTCGGAGCGCTGGTGCTCGATCCCGCCGTCAGCCGCGTGGTGGACGCCACGCTGGGGCAGTTCCCCGACCCCGTGGTCGCCGCATTCCGGGCAGGCGACCGGGACGGAGTGGCCGCCGCACTCGCCGCCGACACGTCGCCCGACGTGGCCTTCGCGGCGGCCAAGGCGTGCGAGCCCTTCGGCCCCGGCGCGACGCCGTTCGACGCTCTGGCGGGCCTCGCCAGGATGGACCTGGGGGACCTGGCCGGGCAGATCGCGATCCCGGTGATGGCCTGCATCCCGGAGCAGCAGGAGGCCTGGAGCGGTCAGGCCCCGGAGGTGATCGACGCGTTGGCCGGGCCCGTCCACGTGGAGCGCTTCGCGACGGCCGACGGCGCCGGACTCGACTGCGAGATCATGGCCCCGCAGGTGCGGAACCAGCGCATCTTCGACTGGATCGACGCCACCCTCGACCGACCCGCCACGACACAGGAGGCAGCCCGATGACCGCCGACGAGACGAGTCCGGTGGGATGGGTCCGGGCCCTGGTGTTCGAGGCGGACGACCTCGAGCGGGCCGCCGGGTTCTGGCAGGCGCTCCTCGGCGTCGGCGCGGTCGACGTGCGTCCGGACTGGATCCAGCTCGAGCGCGATCGCGGCGGCCTGTACCTGGCCTTCCTCCCGGCGGGCGGCGAGCGCCCCGTCGACCACCCGCGCGCGCCCGGACGTCGAGGTCGCCGACCTCGACGCCGCCCAGGCGCGCATCGAGGCTCTGGGAGGACGGTTGATCCAGGTCGACCTCGACCCCGAGGGCGAGCACCGGGTGATGGCCGACACCGAGGGCAACGAGTTCACGATCCTCGGCCCGCTGCCCGCCGACGAGGCGCGGCGGATCGGCCTGGCCTAGGTGCGTTGACCACACACCTGCGCGACACCTAGTCGCAAAGGTCCGGGCCTCCGAGGGAGGGTTGGGGTGCGAACGCCACTCCGCCCAAAGGAGGCCCGGATGCTCACCGTAACCGAGCGACCCCGCCGCAAGCGCCTGTCCTGGGAATCGCGCTGCGAGATCGTCGCCAAGGTCCGGCTCGAGGGGATGAGCCCGGCGATGGCAGCCGGCTGCTCAGGCGTCCACCGGGCGACGGTCTATCGCTTGGTCGCCCGCTTCGATCGCGAGGGCTGGGCGGGCCTTCGTGATCGACGCCCGATCCCGCATCGTCAGCCGCGCCGCCTGGCGGCTGAGGTGGAGGCACGCATCCTCAATGCGCGTCGGGCCAGCCGCTACGGCCCGGCGCGCCTCGGGGCGATCCTCGGCATCCCCGCCTCGACGGTCGGCAAGTGCTCGCCCGAGGGGGCGTCTCGCGCCTGCCGCGACCACCGCGCCCCGAGGTGCTGCGCTACGAGCGCGAGCGTCCGGGCGAGCTGCTGCATGTGGACACCAAGCGCCTCGGGCGCTTTCACCAGGTCGGCAAGGCGATTCTCGCCGACGCCGTACACCGCTCGCGTCGGGCCGGCTGGCACCACCTGCACAGCCTCCCCGGCCGCCTCGAGCGCGGCCAGGATCTCCCGGGAGAGCGCGCCGCCGCGCCAGGCGAGCGGCGACTCGCCCGGCTCCTCCACCACCAGGCGGGCGCCGGGGATCAGGCGGGCGTACTCCTCGGCCACCGCGAGGGGGTGGTCGGGGTCGGTGTCGTCGCGGCTGCCGACGACGAGCGTCGGCACGTCGAGGCGCGTCGAGCGCCTCCATGCCGTCGAAGGCCGCCGAGCGCGGTATCCAGCGCAGCGCCTCCGCCACGGCGTCCGGGTGCTCGTGGCGCGCCATCCGCTGCAGGATCACGGTGCGCACCACCTCGCGCCAGCGCTCGTCCAGCTCGTTGAGCCCCATGGCGGCCAGGAATCCCTCGGGCCCGCCCTCCTCGAGGCCGTCGGCGAGGCGGTCCCAGTAGTCGAGGTTTGGGCTGGGCCGCCCGCGGTGGGCCGGGGTCACGATCGTCAGCTGGCGCACCCGCTCGCGGGTGCGCGAGGGCGACGGCGACGGCCGTGGCCGAGCCCATCGACTGGCCGGCCAGCACCGCCCGCTCCACCCCGAGGTGGTCGAGCACGGCGATCGCGTCGGCCGCGAGCACCTCGTAGCGGTAGGTCGACGGGTCCTCGGCCGGCGACGACGCACCGTGGGCGCGGGCGTCGTACTGGATCACGCGATGGCCGGCGCGCTCGAGCATCCGCGAGCCGTGCACCACGTAGCGGCGCGTCGCCGTGAGCCCGTGCAGCAGCAGGACCGGCGGCGCCCGTCCCCGCGACCTCACCCTGGAGGGTGGCGCCCTCCTGGGAGAGGTGGAAGGGCTCCCCGGTGCCCTCGGGGCTCACGTGGTGCTCAGGCGGCGATGCCGAGCGGTGCCGCGCACTCCGCGCAGTAGGGCTCCCCGGAGTCCTCGTCCGGGTGGCCGTCGTCGGGCGCGCGCCACAGCTCGAGGCCGTCGGGAATCGCGGCCCCGCAGTCGTGACAGCTGATCGATGTGATTGGCATCGGGCCAGGATGACTCACGGCCCGGACGGATAGCATCCGTCCGTCCGGGGCGAACCGAGGATTGACGTGTCCGCAGCTCGATCGATCGCCGAGGCCGCGCTGGGCCACCCGGTGCCCTACCTCCTCGCCGGCGAGGACGACGACCCCATCGTGGCCGCGTCGGTCACCGGCGATCTCCCGCGCGCCCGCGTCGCATGGGTGGACCGCGCGGGAGCGATCCTCGCCCGGGTGGCATGTCCTCCGGGGCGTCCGAGCCGGTGGCGGCCGCTGGTGGCCAGCGTGCTCACCCTGGACATGGCGCCGACGATCGAGGACCGCGTGCTCGTGGTGCGCGCGGCGTCCGAGGCCAGCGCGATCGTGCCGGTGCTGGCCTCCGAGGAGCCCTCCGAGCCGGTCGAGGTCGGCGCCGAGGGCCTCGCGCTCGTGCGCCTGCCGATGGAGATGCCGGTGCTCGCGGTCGACGCGCTGGACTCCGGGGGCGAGCCGATCGGCCGGCTGGCCCGGTCCGGGGTGGCCGAGCTGCGCTTCGACGGATCGACGGTCAGCGGGCGCCTGGGTGCGACGCACGGCATGGCGCGCCGGCATCGGCGCCGGACGCTGGGCCCAGACCCTGGCCGACGCGGCCTTCGAGGTGGGCTACGACCCGTGGCTGCCCTCGTGGATGCCCTCCGAGCTGAGCCGCGGCCGCCCGCGGGTGGAGCCGGACGTCTCCTATCCGGCCGCGCCCGCCGCCCTGGTGCTCGCATGGACCGCCGATGACGGCGCGCGCATCCTGCTTGCGGCAGGCGCCCGGCGCCGCTCGCGAGCCCCGACACGGGCGGCCGCGGGGCGCGCACGGTCGAGGTGGGGGAGTGGCCGGGGGTGCTGCGCGGGCGCGGGCTGGTGACGCTGGTGTGGGAGGGGCCCGAGCGGGCGTTCGGGCTCCAGGTGCGCGGCGTGCCCGAGGCGGAGGAGATCGCGATGCGGGTGGCGCGGTCGATCTCGCCGCGCACCCTGTCCTAGCGTCCGCACTAGGCTTCGCCGCCATGGCCGCCGTCCGCATCGCCCCCGTTCCCCTGCTCCGCGGCACCCTCCAGGTGCCCTCGGACAAGTCCCTCACCCATCGCGCGCTGCTGTTCTCGGCAATCTCCGACCGCACCGTGCGCATCGGCCGCCCGCTCGACTCGGAGGACACCGGGGCGACGCTGAGCGCGATCGAGGCGTGCCAGGTGCCGGTGGAGGGCCACCTCGGCGACGGCCTGGTGGTCGCCGGCCGCGGCCTGCGCGGCCTGCGGCCCGCGCCGGCGCTCGACTGCGAGAACGCGGGCACCCTGATGCGCCTGATCGCGGGCCTGCTGGTGGGCCAGTCGATCGACCACGTCGTCCTCGACGGCGACGCCTCCCTGCGCACGCGCCCGATGACGCGCATCGCCGCCCCGCTGCGGGCGATGGGCGCCGGTGTCTTCACCGCGCCCGGCGGGACGCCTCCGGTGGTCGTGACCGGGGGGAACGCCCTGGTGGGCATCGAGCACGATCTCGCGGTGGCCAGCGCCCAGGTCAAGAGCTGCATCCTGCTCGCCGGGCTCTACGCCACGGGGACGACGTGGGTGCGCGAGCCGGCGCCCTCCCGCGACCACACCGAGCGGATGCTCGAGGCGGCGGGCGTCCCGCTGCTGCGCGAGGGCGGGGCCGTGGGCGTGGTGGGCCCGGTCGAACGGCTGGCGCTGCCCGACATCGACGTTCCGGGCGACTTCTCGTCGGCCGCCGCCCACCTGGTGGCGGGGGCGCTGCTCGGCGATCCCGAGGTGCGCCTGGACGGGGTCAACCTCAACCCCGGCCGCACCGGTCTGCTGGCGGTGATGCGGCGGATGGGCGTGGACGTGCGCGAGGAGCTCGGCGCCCCGGTCGCGGGCGAGCCCTGCGGCGCGCTGATCGTGTCGCGCACCGAGGGCCTGCGGGCCACCGAGGTCGCCCCCGAGGAGGTGCCGGCGATGATCGACGAGCTGCCCCTGGTCGGCCTGCTCGGCGCGCTCGCCTCGGGCACCACCGTCGTGCGCGGCGCCGCGGAGCTGCGGGTCAAGGAGAGCGACCGCATCGCGTCGGTCGTGCGCGCGCTGCGCGCGCTCGGGGTGGACGCCGACGAGCGCGAGGACGGCTTCGCGGTGCGCGGCTCGGGTCGTCATCGCGGGGGGCGCGATGGAGTCGCTCGGCGACCACCGCCTCGCGATGCTGGGCGCGGTGGCGGGCCTGGTCAGCCGCGAGGGCGTCAGCGTCGACGGCTTCGAGGCGGTCAGCGTCTCGTACCCCCGGTTCGCGCGCGACCTCGCCTCCCTGGGCGGCGTGCCCGCGTGATCGTGGCGATCGACGGACCGGCCGGCGCGGGCAAGAGCACCGTGGCGCGCATCGTCGCGCGCCGCCTCGGGGTGGCCTACCTCGACACCGGCGCGATGTACCGCGCGATCACCTGGCTGGCGCGCCAGCACGCGGTGAGCCCCTCCGACGGCGACGCCCTGGCCGCGCTCGCGGCGCGCCAACCCGATCGGCATCGAGCCGACCGACGACGGCGATCGCGTGCGGATCGCCGACACCGACGTGACCGACGTCATCCGCACCCCGGACATCGCGGCCGACGTCTCGGAGGTGTCCGCGCACCCCGGGGTGCGGGCCGAGGTGGTCAAGACGCAGCGCGCCCTGCTGTCCCAGGGCTCGTGGGTGTCCGACGGCCGGGACGTGGGCAGCGTGGTGTGTCCGGACGCCGAGCTGAAGGTGTTCCTCACCGCCTCCCTCGAGGAGCGCGCGCGCCGCCGCCGCGAGGACATGGCGGAGCGCGGCATCGACCTCCCGCTGGAACGGCGTGCTCGAGGACGTGCGCCGCCGCGACCACCTGGACAGCACCCGCGCGGCCAGCCCGCTCAAGGTCGCCGACGGCGCCGTGGTGGTCGACTCGTCGGAGCTCGACATCGAGCAGGTCGCCGACCTCGTGGTGCGGCTGATCGCCGACATCCGCGGCGACGAGGGGCCGTCGTGATGAAGCCCATCGACCTCGACGTCGCGCCCACCGTCCCGCGCGCGCTGGTGGATCGCCGGCCACATCGTGCTGGTGCCGCCCATCCGCTGGGGCCTGCGCCTGCGCGTGATCGGGCGCCACCACCTGCCCGACACGGGCCCGGTGTTGCTGGTGAGCAACCACATCTCGCAGGCCGACCCGCCGATCATGGGCGTCGCGGCGCTGCCCCGCCAGATCCACTACATGGCCAAGGCCGAGCTCTTCCGCCCGCCGGTGCTGCGCCGCATCGTCTACCGCCTCGGCGCCTTCCCGGTGGAGCGCGGCGGCGCCGACCGGCGCGCGCTGCGTCTGGCCAAGGACGTGCTCGGGCGCGACGACGTGCTCCTGATGTTCCCCGAGGGCACCCGCCACCTCGATGGGCGCCTGCGGCCCGGCCTCCCCGGGGCGGGGTCCCTCGGCCTGGAGCCGGGCGTCACCGTGGTGCCCGTCGCGATCTGGGGCAGCAACCGCCTGCTGCGCAAGGTCTCGGTGGCCTTCGGGCCACCGGTGGACCTCTCGACGCTGGCCCCGGGGCCTCGCAGCCAGCGGTCCCGCGAGGCGGTCGACCGTATGATGGCTGCGATCGCGGCCCTGATCCCCCAGGCGGGTGGGCCGCGCACCGAGCCCCCGGGGCATGTCGATGGCTGAGAAACGCGCCGAGCGCGCACGTTGGAAGCCGCGCCAGGCGGCGGCGAGCACCCTTGCGACCGATCAACCGGTCGTCGCGATCGTCGGCTACCCCAACGTGGGCAAGTCCACCCTCTTCAACCGCCTTGCCGGGCGGCGCGACGCGGTGGTCGACTCGCAGGCGGGCGTCACCCGCGACCGGCGCCAGTCGGGCGCCGAGTGGAACGGGCGGGCCTTCCAGCTCATCGACACCGGCGGCATCGACGACGCCGATCCGAGCGCCGTGGGCAAGCAGGTGGCCGCACAGGCGATCCGCGGCATCGACGAGGCCGACCTCGTGTTGTTCGTCGTGGACGTGCAGACGGCCCCGACCGCCGGCGACATGGAGGTGGCCGACCGGCTGCGCCGTGCCGACCGCCCGCTGATGCTGGTCGCCAACAAGTGTGACGACTGGGCCCCGGAGGCGGCGGCCCAGAACCTCGCGAGCATGGGGTTCGGTGAGGTGCACGCCGTCTCGGCCCAGCACGGCCGCGGCATCGGCGACCTGCTCGACGCCCTCGTCGAGCGCCTGCCCGAGGCGCCCCAGATCGTCGAGGACGCCGAGCACCTGCCCGCCATCTGCATCATGGGCCGCCCCAACGTGGGCAAGAGCTCGATCCTCAACGCCCTGCTCGGCGAGGACCGCGTGCTGGTGCACGACGCCCCCGGCACGACGCGCGACCCGATCGACACGCTGATCGAGGTCAACGGCCGGCGCGTGGTGCTGATCGACACGGCCGGTCTGCGCAAGCGCGGCCAGATGCGCGAGGGCGTGGAGCACTACAGCCAGATCCGCGCGCTGCAGTCGGCCGAGCGCAGCGACGTGGCCCTGGTGGTGGCCGATGCCACCGAGGGTCTCACCGAGTCGGATCTCTCGGCGGTCGATCGCTCGGCGCGGGCCCACTGCGCGACGCTGCTGGTGCTGAACAAGTGGGACCTCGCCCAGCCCGACCTCGAGCACATCCGCGGACGCCTGCGGTCCAAGTCGCGTCAGCGCCCGCCGATCGAGGTGTGCTCGGCCGCGACGGGGGAGGGGCTCCACCGCCTGCTGCCGGCGGCGCTGCGGCTCGAATCCCGCTTCCGCGCGCGCATCTCCACCCGCGAGCTCAACGAGGCCCTGCGCGAACTGGCCACCGAGCGCCCGGGCCCGCGGCGCGGACCGCGCCGCCTGTCGATGCGCTACCTGGTGCAGACCTCCGAGGCCCCGCCGACCTTCCGCCTCGAGGTCAACGACCGCTCCCTGATGACGCGCGACTACGGCTTCTGGGTGGAGAACCGCCTCCGCCAGCGCTTCGACCTCGACGGGGTGCCTCTGGTGATCGAGGTGCGCGGCCGGACTTAGGGTCTCTGAGCTCTGAGGGTTTTCTTCGCGGTGCGTTGAGGACTGGTGACAAGGCGAGGAACCGGCCTCTTTCGGGCCGGTTCGTCGCGCGCTCATCGCCTACCGGCGATTCGGCGGACCGACGCCACCGGCTTCGCCGGGGCCAGGTCGTCGGGACAAACTCGTCAAAGGCCAAACGAGTCATGCCCACGTTGGGTGGGCTGGACGTTTTTCTCGCTTGACGCTCTTGGCCGCCACGCCTTGGCTCTGTGGTGTGGACCTTCCTCGCTTTGAGGTTTCGGTCGCCGCGTGTGCGGTTACGGGGCTCATGCCGGGGCCCATGTCCGCCGAGGAGGCTTATTGAGGGCCTCGTCCGGCCATCTGAACCGTCCCTTTACTCCGACCCCCCGGTGGGCGGAAGGGGCGCTGCTACCGTCGGATGACCGCGCCACAAACCCCTTCAACCGGAGGTTTTCCCGGATGGCCGTCCAGATCATCGACAGCCTGCGTCACCGCAGGCCGATCGTGCTCCTGAGCACCGCTCTGGCCGGCACCGCGCTCGCGGTGTCCGGGTGCGGGGGAACCTCCGCATCAGGCGCGAGCCCGAGCGAGGCCGCCAGCTACGTGCCCGCCGGGAGCCCTTTCTACCTCGAGGCGACGACCGACTTCGGCGGCCCCCAGTGGAAGCAGGTCGACTCCCTCGCCAAGCTCTTCCCCGCCTACCCCGAGCTGCGCGCGCAGCTCGACAAGGCGCTGCAGTCGGAGTCGGTCAACTTCGAGACCGAGGTGAAGCCGCTGCTCGGTGGGCGCGCGGCCATCGCCGGTCTCAACCTCGTGGGCACGAAGGCGATCTCGGGTTCGATCACGTCGCCCGACGCCGCCGCCGGTGCCGCCGCCGCGGCCGCCAACGACCAGCAGTTGGTCGGCGTGGTGGAGCTGGCCGACGGCAAGCAGACCTCCATGGAGGCGCTGCTCGTCAAGTCCGGCGCCACCAAGTCGGGTGAGCACGACGGCGCGGACATCTACAAGGACGGCGCCGACACCGTGATCGGGGTCACCGCCGACGCCCTCGTGGTGTCGGACACGCAGGCCCAGCTCTACAAGGCCCTCGACGCCCACGCGGCGGGTGGCGACAAGACCCTCGCGGGCACCTCCAAGTTCTCGCGACGCCATCGGCAAGCTGCCGGCAGACGTCTTCGGCACGGCCTACGTCGACATCGGCGCCGCGGTGCAGCAGGTCGGCAAGTCCTCGCCGCAGCTCGGCCAGGCCGGGCTCTCCGAGTACCAGAACGCCGTGATGGCGGCATCGATCGCCGCGGAGCCCGAGGGCGTCCGGGTGAAGGGCGTCGTGACCGGCGCGCCGGACAGCGGCATGAGCAACTTCTCCCCGTCACTCACCGACAAGGCGCCCGCCGACGCGATCGCCTACGTCGGCTTCAGCGACGTCTCGAAGACGGTCACCACCGCGCTCCAGCAGGCCCAGGCCTCGCAGAGCGGCGACGCGCGCAAGCAGTTCGAGGCCATCTCCGGCCAGCTTCCCGCGCTGCTCGGCGTCACCGTCGACCAGCTGGCCGCGCTCGGCGCGGGTGAGCAGTCGGTGGTCGTGACCTCCGGCGCCAAGACGCCCGGTGTCGCGCTCGCCAGCAAGGTCGAGAACGGCGCCGAGGCCACCAAGACCCTCGACGCGGTGAGGACCGCCCTGCCGGCGCTGGTCGGCATGGTCAGCTCCGGCACGCCGGCCCCGGTCGCCAAGCAGGTGCCGCTCGCCGCCGGCGTCAACGGCTGGTCGATCCCGATCAACAAGGACCAGAGCGTGGTCTACGGCGTCGATGGCGACCTGGTCGTCGTCGGCAGCAGCGTTCCCGCCGTCACGGCGGTGCAGCGCCCGACGTCTCCGCTGTCGGGTTCGGCCGACTTCCAGGCGGGCACCAGCGGCATCCCCGGAGAGGTCGCCTCGCTCGTGTGGGTCAACGTGGACGAGGCCCTGACGGCCGCCCAGAAGTCGGGCGCCCTGACGGGGATGGACGCGAAGGACCTGGCGCAGCTGCGGCCGGTCAAGAGCATCACCGGATGGACCACGGCGGGCGACACGCCGACCTTCGAGGTCTACGTCCGCATCGCCGCGTAGCGTCACCGGACGGCACGTCCCACCGGGGGGTCCCGCGTCTCGCGCGGGCCCCCCGGGTCGTTTCCGGGGCCTGCCGGACCCCCTGTTATGCTCGTCGCCGCCTCCATCCGCCAAGGGAGAAACCGCCGCATGGGACAGCACCTCTTCACCTCGGAGTCCGTCACCGAGGGGCACCCCGACAAGATCGCCGACCAGATCTCCGACGGGGTTCTCGATGCCGTCCTGACCGACGACCCGATGGGGCGCGTGGCGTGTGAGACGCTCATCACGACCGGCCAGGTGATGGTCGCCGGTGAGATCTCGACGTCCACCTACGTCGACATCCCGGCGATCGTCCGCGCGACGATCCGCGCGCATCGGCTACACCCGCGCCAAGTACGGCTTCGACGCGGAGACCTGCGGCGTCTCGGTGGCCCTCGACGAGCAGAGCCCCGACATCGCCCAGGGCGTCAACACGGCCTTCGAGACGCGGGCGGGCGTCGGACGGCGACCGGTACGACCTGCAGGGCGCCGGCGACCAGGGCCTGATGTTCGGCTACGCCAGCGACGAGACGCCGCAGCTGATGCCGCTGCCGATCACCCTCGCGCACCGCATCTGCGAGAAGCTCGCCGAGGAGCGCCGGGGCGACCTCTCGCTACCTGCGCCCCGACGGCAAGTCGCAGGTCACCGTGCGCTACGTGGACGGCGTCCCGACCGAGGTCGTCTCGGTGGTGCTCTCGACGCAGCACGCGCCCGAGATCACCTACGACGAGCTGAAGAACGACGTCATCACCCGGGTCATCCAGCCGGTGCTCGAGAGCTTCGAGATGTGGAACGACGACATCACGTTCTTCATCAACCCGACGGGCATCTTCGTGGTGGGCGGCCCCCTCGGCGACGCCGGGCTGACCGGCCGCAAGATCATCGTGGACACCTACGGCGGCATGGCCCGCCACGGCGGGGGCGCCTTCAGCGGCAAGGACCCGTCGAAGGTGGACCGCTCGGCGGCCTACGCCGCGCGCTGGGTGGCCAAGAACGTCGTCGCCGCGGGCTTCGCGAAGCGCGCCGAGGTGCAGGTGGCCTATGCGATCGGCGTCGCCCGCCCCGTCTCGGTGAGCCTGGAGACCTACGGCACCGAGACCCGCTCGCCCGAGCAGATCGCCGAGTGGATCACGCGAGAACTTCGACCTGCGCCCCGGCGCGATCGTCGAGAAGCTCGACCTGCGCCGGCCGATCTACCAGAAGACCGCCGCCTACGGTCACTTCGGACGTCCCGACCCGGACTTCACCTGGGAGAGCACCGCCATCGGCCTCGAGGCCGGCGGAAAGCTCGCCGCCAAGGTCTAACGATCCGGGGGTGAGCGCCGCCCAGGTCTTCCCCCTGGTCGCGGCGCGAGGTCTCGACCGCATCCTGGACTACGCGGTTCCCTCCGAGCTGGAGGGGGCCGCGCAGCCGGGCGCGCTGGTGGTGTGCCCCCTGGGGCCGCGGCGGGTGCTGGGCGTGGTGGTGGGGCGCGCCGCGCCGACGCACGAGGGGCGCCTCGCGCCGCTCGCGGGGTCGTGGACGTGCCGCCGGTCCCGGCCGAGCTTCTCGATCTGGCCGGCTGGATGGCGCGGTACTACCTCGCGCCGATCGCCACCTGTCTCAAGCTGGTGCTGCCGCCCGGCGGCGGCGGAGCCCTGCGCCGCGGCGACGACGGCAACTGGGTGCTGGCGGCGCCGCCGGGCCGCGGGGCCGAGCGCCTGGTGGCGCGGCTCACGGGGGTCGTGCCGGACGGGCTCACGCCGCGCCGGCGCGAGGTGCTGGCCGCGCTGGAGCGGTCGGGCGGGGCGCTGCCCGACCGCCGCGCTCTGCCGCGAGGCGGGCACCACCATGGCCACGCTGCGCGCCCTGGCCGAGGCGGGGGCGATCGACCCTGCGTCGGCGAGCGCGCGGGTCCGGGCGACGCCCTCGCCGCGGCGGGGGGCGCCGCCCCGCGGGCCGACACTCCTCCGGCGTCGACCCGAGCCCAGGACGACGGCCGTGAGCGAGATCGAGCGCCTGATGGACGGCGGGCGGCGGGGCGCTGCTCGTCCACGGGGTCACCGGGTCGGGCAAGACGGAGGTGTACCTGCGCGCGATCGAGGCGGCGCGCGCCCGCGGCCGCGGCAGCCTGGTGTTGGTGCCCGAGATCGCGCTCACGCCCCAGCTGCTCGGCCGCCTGCGGGCGCGGCTCGGCGAGGACATCGCGATCTGGCACTCCGCGCTGACCCCGGCCCAGCGCGCGGCCGAGCACCGCCGCGTGCGGGAGGGCCGGCGCCGACGTGGTGCTCGGCGCGCGCAGCGCCGTGTTCGCCCCGGTGGTGCACCTCGGCCTGGTGGTGGTGGACGAGGAGCACGATGGCTCGTACAAGCAGGACTCCTCGCCGCGCTACGACGCCCGGCAGGTGGCGGCGCGGCGGGCGCGCCCGGCCGGGTGCGGCGGTGGTCTACGGCAGCGCGACGCCCCGCCCGGAGGCGTGGAACGCCCTGCCGCGCCGCACCCTGCCCGAGCGCGCCGACGGCTCGCCGCTGCCCGCGGTCGAGATCGTCGACATGCGCACCCAGGGCGCGGGCCCGGTGTCGCGCCCCCTGGCCGCGGCGCTCCACGCGGCCGCCCTGCGCGGGGAGAAGGCGATCGTGCTGGCCAGCCGCCGGGGCTTCTCGCTGATGGCGCTGTGCCGCAACTGCGGCTGGATCGCCCGCTGCCCCGACTGCGATGTCGCCCTGGTGCAGCACGAGGACCCGCGGCGCCTGGCCTGCCACCACTGCGGCCACGAGGAGCCGGTGCCGGGCGTCTGCCCCACCTGTCACAGCGCCGACATCGCGCGTCAGGGGATGGGCTCGCAGGGGGTCGAGGCCGCCCTCGCGCGCCTCGTGCCGCTCGGCGCGGCTGGTGCGGATGGACGGCTCGAGCGCCTCCGGGCGCGGCGCCGTGGCGCGCCTGCTCGCGGAGTTCGCCCAGCCCGGCGCGGCGATCCTGCTCGGCACCCAGATGGTCGCGAAGGGGCACGACCTGCCCGACGTGACGGTGGCCGGCGTCGTCGACGCCGACGCGCCCCTCCAGTTCGCCGGGTTCCGCTCGGAGGAGCGGGCGTTCGCCCTCATCGTGCAGCTGGCCGGACGCGCCGGGCGCCGGGGCGAGCGTGCCCGGGTGATCGTGCAGGCCTACGAACCCGAGGCGCGCGCCGTGCAGCTGGGCGCGCGGCACGCCGTCGAGGAGTTCCTCACGGGCGAGCTGGTGCGGCGCCGCGCGCACGACCTGCCGCCCTTCGCCCATCTGGTGCGCGTGGTGCTCGACGGCGAGCGGCCCGAGGCGGTGGTGCGCGCGGCCGTCGAGCTCGCCGACGCCGCTGCGGGTCGCCGCCCCCGAGGTCGGGGTGCTCGGCCCCTCTCCGCTCCACCGCCTGCGCGGCCGCACCCGCCGCGCGATCCTGCTGCGCGCGGGCGGCACCTCGCAGGTTACGGTGCCGCTGCGGGCCACCCTCGACGCCCACGCGCCCGCCATGCGCCGCGCCGGCGTGTGGGCGGCGGTCGACGTGGATCCCCAGGAAGCCTGAGCGGCCGTCGTCGCCGGCGCAGGGTGTGCCGCGACGACGGGGAAGAACGTCACAGTTTCGCTACGCTTGCCGGCGGACCAATCCCCGTCAAGGAGCTTCTTCACATGCCGGTTCCCCGTCTGTTCGAGGCGTCGAACGAGCCTCGCGAGCAGTGGGTTCACGTTCTCGCGACCCTGCTGACCCTGGGCGGCCCCGAGACGAGGACGGCGCTGGTGGAGGAGATCTCCGGCGAGGCCTTGCCGGGTGCCGACGCGCTCCTGGTGTTCGAGCAGCGCCCCCTGCGGGGTGGTCCCGAGGGCCTGCTGGCTGACGTCGTCGCCCGCGGGGCGGGCTGGACGCATCGCGATCCAGAGCACCCTCGCCTTCGACGCCGACGAGGAGGCGCGGCTGACCGCCACGCACGACGCCCTCGCCGACGTCTACGACAAGGTGATCCTGGTCGCGGTCACGCCCGACCGGAAGCCGTCGCCGGCCGTCGAGCGCGCCGCCGCGGGCGACCGCGACATCCGCCACCGCAGCTGGCTGCGCGTGCGCGACTGGGTGCAGGAGCGCCCCGAGCGCGGCCGCGCCGAGGGCACCGACCTGCTGCTGCTGCGGGAGGCCGAGTACTTCTTCACGCCGCGGGTCGCCGAGCTGTACCGCCTCGAGGGCCTGATGCCCATGGTCTCGCAGGCCCTGCGGCCGAGCCTGGCCGGCATCTTCTTCGACCTCAACGAGCTCGCCCCGGCGCCGCTGGTGCAGAACGAGGAGGGCGCGGCGCGCGTCACGTTCCCGCGCACCGGCGCCCCCCAGGCCGAGATCGCCCTGAACAAGGACGGCATGAGCATCAACCTCGCGAGCGCCGAGTCGGGCCCCGGCTACGGCGACGCGGGCGAGGGCTGGAAGCGCCTCGTGGTGGGGGAGGCCGGCGACTACCTGGCCGCCCGCGCCTGGACCCAGTCGACGGCCAAGAGCCTGCTGCCGGCGCGCCGGTGAGCGCGTGACGGTCCTCGACCGGACGAGGGTCGTCGGCGACTGGCTGCTCGAGGAGCGCATCGGCGGCGGCGGTCAGGCGATCGTCTACCGTGCCCGGCACCTCGGGCACGGTGGCCTCGCCGCCGTCAAGGTCTTCCACCGCTCGGTGTGGTCCGACCGGGCCTTCCGCACCCGCTTCCGGCGGGAGTGCGACGCCCTCTCGGCGCTGCACCACTCCAACATCGTGCCCATCCGCGACTGCGGCGAGGACGACGGGCGCGGCTACCTCGCCATGGGCCTCGCCCAGGGCGGCACGCTCGGGCAGCGCCTCGCGCGCGGGCCCATCGCCCCGGACGAGGCGCTGTGGCTGCTGGCCGGCATCGCCGCCGGCCTCGACGCGGCCCACGCGCGCCGGGCTGGTGCACCGCGACGTCACGCCGGGCAACATCCTGCTCGACCCGGCCGGCCCCTGGCTGGCCGACTTCGGCATCGCGCGCCGTCTGGACGCGACCACCGTCACGGCCGACGGCCTGCTGGTGGGAACGGCGGGATACCTCGCCCCCGAGGTGATCGCCGGGGCGCGGGCCAGCGCCGCCTCCGACCGCTACAGCCTCGCCGCGGTCGCCTTCCAGGCCCTCGCGGGCCGCCCCGCGTTCGAGGCCGACGCGCTCGCCGGCCTGCTGTACGCGCACGTCAACCGCGCCGCGCCCCTGCTCTCCAGCGTGCGGCCCGGCCTGCCGCGCCAGGTGGACGTGGTGATGGCGCGCGCCCTCTCGAAGGAGCCCGACGAGCGGCCCGCGCACCGCGGCCGAGGTCATCGACGGCCTCTCGCCGCGCGCTGCGCGGCGACGTCAACGCCCCGACCCGGGTGATGGCGCGCCCGCGCCGCCCCCGGCGCCGCCGCTGGCGCACGGCCGTCGTGGCCGTCGCCGCCGGTGGCCTGCTGGTCGCGGGGGGAGCGACGCTCGCCGTGACCGCCGCCCACTCCGGCGACGATTCCACGCCCCCCGCCGCCGTGGCGCCCACGCCGCCGCCGCTCACCATCCCCGGCCCGGACGGGGAGATCCCGGCCCAGGCCGCGACCAGCGCCGATCTGCGCGGCATCCCGGCCGGGGCCCGCGCGGCGACCGCCCAGGTCGGCGACGTCACGGTCGCGTCCGTCCCCGGCGGGTGGACCGAGCTCGCGACGGCGCTCGACGATCTGAGGGGCAGTTTCCACAGCGCCGACGCGCTCGAGGTCGACGGCCAGACCGTCGGCGTGGTCGCCGCGATACCGACCGATCTGGCCGGCCTCGCCGACCGCTGGGTGCTGATCGCGCTGGACGGCTCCCAGGGGCCGCGCGCGGTGGTGCTCCACGGCCCGGGCGCGAGCGCGGAGGACTACGCCCGCGCCCTCGCCGCGCGCCCCGACCAGCACGTGGTCCCGGTCCCCGACGGGGTTCTCTCCGACCCCTGGGGCTGACCGCCCGGCTCCTCGCGGGGCGTCGCGCGCGGGTCGTCCACGCACCGCGCTGCTAGAGTCGAAGGGTGTCATCTCGCGCCCTCGACGACCCCGTCCTCGAGCGCCGGCGACTCGCCGCGCTCGACAACATCCGCCAGCTCGGCGACCCCGTGCTGCGCTCGCCCGCGCTCACGATCACCGATTTCGACCAGGCGCTGAAGGACGAGGCCGAGCGGATGATCCAGGTCATGAACGACGCGCGCGGGGTGGGCCTGGCGGCCCCCCAGCTCGGTTCTCAGCGTCGTCTGGCGGTGATCATCGGCGGCGAGGACATGGACCCGCTGGTGCTGTGCAACCCGGAGATCACGTGGCGCTCCGAGGAGAAGGACATCGAGACCGAGGGTTGCCTCTCGATCGGTGAGATCGTCGTCGAGGTCGAGCGCTCGCTCGCCATCCACGTCGTCGCGCAGGACGTCGAGGGCCGCCGCTTCGAGTTCGAGCCCACGGGCTTCGCCGCGCGGGTGATCCAGCACGAGCTCGATCACCTCGACGGTGTCCTGATCCTCGATCGCACGGCGCCGGAGCAGCGCCGGGAGGCCCTCCGGGCACTTCGCGACGGAGGCTGAGCGCGCCCATGCGCGTCGCCTTCGCGGGCAGCCCGGAGGCGGCGGTGGCGCCCCTGCGCGCGCTCGCCGCGCTCGCACCATGAGGTGGCGGTCGTGGTCACCCAGCCCGACAAGGCGCGCGGGCGCTCGCGGCGCACGTCGCCGACCCCCGTCGCCCGGGCGGCGGAGGATCTCGGCCTGGACACGCTGCGGCCCGCGACGATCAACGCCCCCGAGGTCATCGAGGCGATCGCCGCGGCCGGCGCGGAGGCCCTCGTGGTGGTGGCCTTCGGCCAGATCCTGCGCGACGGCGTCCTGTCCCGCTGGCCGTGCGTCAACGTCCACTTCTCGCTGCTGCCCGCCTACCGCGGCGCGGCCCCGGTGGAGCGCGCCCTGATGGACGGCGTCGAGGAGACCGGCGTGACGATCATGCGCATGGACGCCGGGCTCGACACCGGCCCGATGCTGCTCACCGCGTCGGTGCGCATCGGCGAGCGCGAGGACGCGGGCGTCCTGGTGGGCCGGCTGTCGGAGATCGGCGGGCCCCTGCTGGTCGAGGCGCTCGACGGCATCGCGGCCGGGACGCTCGAGGCGACGCCCCAGCCGGAGGAGGGCGTGTCGTTCGCGCCCAAGATCACGGCCGAGGACCGCGTGCTCGACCTCGGCCGCCCCGCGGTGGAGCTGGAGCGCCGCGTGCGCGCGCTCTCGCCGGGCATCGGCGCCACCTGCCGCATCGGCGGGGAGCCGTTCAAGATCTGGAGCACGCGCGCCGGCGACGAGGATGTGCCGCCGGGGCTGTCGGTCGTCGACGGCCGGCTGGTGGCGGGATGCGCGGAGGGTGCGCTCGAGATCCTCGAGCTGCAGCCCCCCGGGCGCGGCAGGATGAGTGCGGATGCGTTCCTGCGCGGTTGGCGCGGGGAACTCGAATGGGGAGTTGAGTGATGGCCGAAACGGCCGCTGGGGATGGTGTCGCGCGCGAGCGCGGGGTCGCGCTGAAGGTGCTGCGCCGCGTGGACGACGGGGCGTACGCCGACCGGGCGCTCGCCGCCGAGGCGCGCCGCGCCGACCTGGACCCGCGCTCGCGCGCCCAGGCGACCCGGCTGGCGTACGGCGCCGTGCAGCGCCGGCGCACGCTCGACTGGCTCATCGACGGAGCGCTCGACCGCCCCGCCGCGCTCGAGCCCGCCGTGCGGGACATCCTGCGCATCGGCGCGTACGAGATCGCCTTCTCGGACGGCGCTCCCGGACCACGCGGTCGGTCGATCAGGCCGTGCGCCAGGCGCGCGCGCTGCGCGGCCCCAAGGCGCGCTCCTCGGCGCGGGCCGGGGTGGTCAACGCCGTGATGCGGCGCATCGCGAGCGATGCCGGGACGCGCCTGGCGACCCTGGAGACCGGTGGCACCAGCACGGCGGCCCTGCGCTACTCGATGCCCGACTGGATCGCCGAGCGGCTGGTCGATTCGCTGGGCGCCGAGGACGCCATGCGCGTGATGGAGGCCGCGGACGAGGCGGCCGAGTCGGCCGTGCGCTGGAACCCCCTGCGCGGCCCGCGCGCTGGGGCTGGAGAGCGAGCTGCCCGAGGGCTGGCACCGCGACCCCCTGCTGCCCGAGGCCTACGTCGTCCCCGGCAGCTTCGCGCTGGAGGACTCGATGTCGTGGGCCCGCGGGCTGGCGATGGGCCAGAGCCGCGCCTCCCAGCTGGTGGCGCACGCCGTGGACCCGCAGCCCGGCGAGCGCGTGCTCGACCTGTGCGCCGCGCCGGGGGCCAAGGCGACCCACATGGTCGCGCTCTCGCGCGGCGCCGCGAAGCGTCACGGCCGTCGAGCTGCGCCCGGCCCGCGCGCAGTCGCTGCGCACGCTGGCGCGCCGCATGGGCGCGCCGCTCGAGGTGATCGAGGGCGACGCGCTGACCCTCGACCTGCCCGAGGGCGGCTTCGACGCGGTGCTGGTGGATCCGCCGTGCACCGGCCTCGGCGTGCTGTCGTCGCGTCCCGACGCGCGCTGGCGCCGTCGCGAGGAGGCGCTGGAGCCGCTCACGCGCCTGCAGACCGACCTGCTGCGCGCGCGCGCTGGAGCTGGTGCGCCCCGGCGGCCGGGTCGTCTACTCCACCTGCACGCTGATCAGCGCCGAGAACGAGGACGTGGTCGGCGCGATCGGACGCCGCCGCTCGACGACCTCGTCGGAGCGGTTCCCCGAGTACGCGCACCCGCGCCTGCCGGGGGCGCTGCTGACGCTGCCGCACCGGCACGGCACCGACGGGTTCTTCATCGCGCGGCTGCGCCGTCCGGGCGGCGCGTCGTGAGCCCCGCGCTCTCCGCACGCGCCCGCTGGTGCTGCCGTCGGTGATGTCGGCCGACATGCTGCGGCTCGGCGCCCAGCTGGACGGGCTGATCGCGCGCGGGCGTGCGCTCGGCCCACGTCGACGTGATGGACGGCCACTTCGTCCCCAACCTGACGGTGGGACCCGACTTCGCCGCGCGCGGTGGCCGAGCCGATCCACGCCGCCGGCGGCCTGGTGGACGTGCACCTGATGGTGTCCCGGCCCGGCCGAGATGGTGCGGCCTGTTCGCCCCCTGGGCCGACGCGATCACGTTCCACGTCGAGGCCGAGCCCGCACGCGCACCGGCTGCTCGGCGCGATCCGCGACATGGGCTGCCGCGCCGGCCTCGCGATCAACCCCGGCACGCCGGTCGAGCACGTGGCCGAGCTGGCCGCCGAGCTCGACTACGTCAACGTGCTGGCGGTCAACCCCGGGTTCGCCGGCCAGTCGTTCATCGAGACCACCCCGGACCGCATCGCGCGCCTGCGGGCGCTGCTGCCCGAGACGGTCGTGATCGAGGTCGACGGCGGCATCGGCACCGCCACCCTGCCGCTCGCCCGCGAGGCGGGCGCGACCATGTTCGTCTCGGCCTCCTCGATCTTCGGGGCGCCCGATCCGGTGGCGGCCTACGCCGGGCTGGCCGCGCTGGCCGACGGGTGAGCGTGGCGGTGTCGCCGGTCTCGGCGCTCGAGCGGGCGGCCCTCACCCGCGCCGTCGGGCTGGCCCTCAACGGCCGCGGCAGGGTGAGCCCCAACCCGCTGGTCGGCGCCGTGGTGCTGCGCGACGGCGAGATCGTCGCCGAGGGCTGGCACGAGGGCCCCGGGCTGCCGCACGCCGAGGCGATGGCCCTGGCGGTGGCCGGGGACGACGCCCGCGGGTCGACCGTGGTCTGCACGCTCGAGCCCTGCTCGCACTACGGGCGCACGCCGCCCTGCGCCGACGCGCTGGTGGCGGCCGGAGTGCGCGCGCGTCGTGATCGGGTTGCTCGACCCGCTCGAGCGCGAGCGGGCGCAGGGCCGCGAGGTGCTGCAGGCGGCCGGGGTGGAGGTGGCCGTCGCCGACGGCGCCGAGGCCCGGGCCTGCGCCGAGCTGAACGCGCCCTTCCTCACCTGGGCGCTCACCGGCCGGCCCGAGGTGACGCTCAAGCTCGCGACCAGCCTGGACGGCAAGATCGCCACCGCCTCGGGCGAGAGCCGCTGGATCTCGGGGCCGGCGTCGCGCGGCGCTGGTGCACCGCTGGCGCGCCGACAGCGACGCCGTCGGCGGTGGGCCTGGGGACGGCGCTCGCCGACGATCCGCCAGCTCACCGCCCGCGACCTCGACCGGGCCGGTGCGCCAGCCGGCGCGGGTGGTCTTCGACTCCGGCGCCCGCCTGCCGCTCGACTCGGCGCTGGTGCGCAGCGCGCCGGCGAGATCCCGGTGGTCGTGATCGCCGCGGCCGACGCCGAGGCCGGACGCGCGTGGACGGCGCTGCGCGCCGCCGGGGTGGACGTGGTGCTCGTGCACGGGCTCGCGCGCCGAGCGGCTCGCCGCGGGCCTCGACGCCCTGGGGGAGAGGGGCGATCCAGTCGCTGTTCGTCGAGGGCGGCGCGGATCTCGCCGGCTCGCTGGTCGCAGCGGGGCGCGGTCGACCGGATCGCCTGGTTCCTCGCGCCGAAGCTGATCGGCGGCGCGCGACGCGCCCGTCGGCGCTGGGCGGCGCCGGGCATCGCGCACCTGGCCGCCGCGCCGCGGCTGCGCGACATCGAGACCGAGCGGGTGGGCGACGACATCCTGGTCACGCGGACGCCTGCGCCCCCTCGCGGGCACGAGCTGAGGAGCGGGCGTGTTCACGGGACTGGTCGAGGAGGGCGGCAGCGATCCGCGAGGTGCGCCCGAGCGACGCGCGGCGCGCGCCTGGTGGTGAACGCGCGCGACGGTGCTCGAGGGCCTCGAGATCGGCGACTCGGTGGCGGTCAACGGGGCCTGCCTGACCGCGGTGGAGATCGACGCCGGACGGGCTTCGCGGTGGACTGCGTGGCCGAGACGCTGCGGCGCACCACCCTCGGCGGGCTCGGAGCCGGCGACCGGGTCAACCTCGAGCGGCCCGATGCGCCTCGGCGACCGCCTCGACGGCCACCTGGTGCAGGGGCACGTGGACGGGGTCGGCACGCGTGCGCGCGGCGCGCGCCGGAGGGGGAGAGCACCGATCCTCGAGATCACCGCGCCGGCCGAGCTGCTGCGCTACGTCGTCGAGAAGGGCAGCATCACCGTGGATGGCGTTAGCCTGACGGTGGCGGCCCGGCTGCCCGACGCCTTCACCGTCGCGCTGATCCCCCACACCATGGAGGTGACGACGCTCGGCCCGCAGGCGCTCGAGCGGCCCGTCAACCTGGAGGTGGATGTGGTGGCAAAATACGTCGAATCATTGGCGGCGCCGTACAGGCCGGAAGGGACGGGTGCATGACCAGCACGGTTGCCGAGTTCGCGACCATCGCCGAGGCGCTCGAGGAGATCCGCGCGGGGCGCATGGTCGTGATCCTCGACTCCGAGGACCGGGAGAACGAGGGCGACCTCGTGATGGCGGCCCAGTTCGCCACGCCCGAGGCGATCAACTTCATGGCCACGCACGGACGCGGCCTGGTCTGCCTGGCGCTCACCGAGGCGCGCTGCGACCAGCTCGGCCTCAAGCAGGTGGTCAAGCGCAACGAGGCCCCCTACGCCACCGCCTTCACCGAGCCCATCGAGGCCCGGCACGGCATCACGACCGGCATCTCGGCGCCCGGATCGCTCGCGCACGATCATGGTGGCCATCGACCCGGACGCCGGGCCCCGACGACCTGGTCAAGCCCGGCCACGTCTTCCCGCTGCGCGCCCAGGAGGGCGGCGTGCTGCAAGCGCGCCGGCCACACCGAGGCGGCGGTCGATCTGGCGCGGCTCGCCGGGCTCATCCCGGCCGGCGTGATCTGCGAGATCAGCAACCCGGACGGCACGATGGCCCGCGTGCCCGAGCTGATCCCCTACGCCGCGCGAGCACGGGCTCAAGATGATCACGATCGCCCAGCTGATCGAGCACCGCCGCCGCACCGAGCGGCTCATCGAGCGCGGCACGGCGGCGCGCCTGCCGACCGAGTACGGCGAGTGGAGCGCGGTCGGCTACCGCTCGATCCTCGACGGCAAGCACCACCTGGCCATGGTCAAGGGCGACGTCGACGGCCAGCGCGACGTGCTGGTGCGCGTGCACTCGGAGTGCCTCACCGGCGACGTCTTCGGCTCGCAGCGCTGCGATTGCGGCCAGCAGCTGCGGGCGGCGATGCGGATGATCGCCGCAGGAGGGCACGCGGCGTGCTGCTCTACATCGCCCAGGAGGGCCGCGGGATCGGCCTGCTCAACAAGCTGCGCGCCTACGAGCTGCAGGACCGGGGCCTCGACACCGTCGAGGCCAACATCGAGCTCGGCTTCCCGCCGGATCTGCGCGACTACGGCATCGGCGCCCAGATCCTGGTCGACCTCGGGCTCACGTCGATCCGCCTGCTGACCAACAACCCCAAGAAGATCGTCGGGCTCGAGGGGCTACGGTCTGTCGGTGATCGACCGGGTGCCGATCGAGATGAACCCGGGCGACGACAACGTCGACTACCTGAGGGTGAAGCGCGACAAGATGGGACACATCCTCCACCACCAGGATCTGCGCTTCGACGAGACCTCCACCCAACGGGCACGGGCGAGGTCGAGGGCTGATGGCCCGCTCCGGCCCTCCGCCCCCGGCTCCGCGTCTCGAGCACCCCGGGATCCGGATGGCGGCGGTGGTCGCCGGGTTCCATCGCGAGCTGGGCGAGCGCCTGCTGGAGGGCGCGCGCGAGCGCCTCTACGAGGCCGGGCTGCCGGCCGGGCCACCTCGAGGACCACTGGGTGCCCGGCGCCTTCGAGCTGCCCCTGGCCGCCAGGTCGCTGGCGACGCACCACCGCTACGCGGCGATGATCGCCCTCGGAGTCGTGATCCGGGGCGAGACCGCCCACTTCGACCACATCTGCAACGCGGCCGCGACCGGCCTGATGGCCGTCGGGCTGCGAGACCGGGGTGCCGTGCGCCTTCGGGGTGCTCACCTGCGAGACGCAGGAGCAGGCCGAGGCGCGCTCCGGGCGGCGACAAGGGCAATGCCGGGTCGGACGCCGCGGACGCGGCCGTCGTGATGGCCAACCTGCTGGCCGACGGCAGGTAGTCGCATCCCGTCCCGCGGGACGGGGGCACCGCAGGTGGCTCAGCCCGCCTTGCGGACCTTGCCGGCCTTGAGGCAGCGACGTGCACACGTAGGCGCGCACCGGGGTGACGCCCTTCAGGATGCGCACCTTCTGGACGTTCACGTTGAAGCGACGCGGGGTGGCGCGCATCGAGTGACTGCGGTTGTTACCGAAGGTGGGGGCCTTCGCGCAGACGCTGCAGACCTTGGACATTCCGCGCTCTCGCTTCCGTCGCTGTCGTTGTGGGACGCAACGAGCGTCCGAGCGGCCCCGGATTATGCTCGTTCAATGCCCCCGAGCGCAACCGCCCCGGACACGGCGTCACCGCCGACCCCGCCGCTGGGCGCTCGGACGGGGCGCCCCGTGGCCGTCCCCGCCACCCCCGCGCGGGCCCGGACCGGCGTGGTGGGACGCCCCGCTCACCGACCTCCCGGGGGTCGGGTCCACGACGGCGCGGCGGGCGGCGGCCCTCGGCATCGACGGCGTCGGCCACCTGCTGGAGCACCTGCCGGCCCGCTACGAGGCCTTCGACCAGGACGTCCGCCCGGTCGCCGGGCTGACGGCGGGGGAGGAGGCCACCGTGCGCGTGGTCCTCGACGACATCACCGTGCGGCCGACGCGGCGGCGCGGCCTGCGCCTGGTGGTGGCCCGGGTGCGCGACTCCACGGGGGCGATGAGCGCCACCTGGTTCAACCAGGAGCACCTCGCCCGCATCCTGCAGCCCGGCGACGAGCTGCTGCTGCGCGGCAAGGTGGGCACCGCGGGCCGCCGCGAGATCGCGGTGCGGACGCACGAGGTGATCGGCGGTCGCGGCTCCGAGGGCCTGCACACGCGCGGGCTCGTGCCGGTGTACCCGGCCACCGAGCAGATGCCGGTGCGGCGCATCCGGGAGCTGGTCGATCTGGCGCGGCCCTACGCCCGCGCGGCGCCGGAGCGCCTGCCCGCGTGGATTCGGGCGCGGCTCGGGTTGCCGGGTGCGGCCGACGCCCTCGTCGCGGTCCACTTCCCCCGCGCGCGCCGTGAGGCCCGCCTCGGGCGCCGCCGGCTGGTCGTCGAGGAGCTGACCGTGCTCCAGCTCGGCCTCGAGGCCGTGCGGCGCCGGCAGGCGCCACATCGGCTCCGCGCCGGTGCTCGTCGCCACCGGCGAGCGCTCGGGCCCCCTGCTCGAGGCCCTGCCCTTCACGCTCACGCCCCCCCAGCGCCGCGCCGCGGCCCAGATCGGCCGCGACCTCGCCCAGGCCCAGCCGATGCGCCGCCTGCTGCAGGGCGAGGTCGGCTCCGGCAAGACCCTCGTGGCCGTGCTCGCCATGTGCCAGGCCATCGAGGCGGGCGCGCAGGCGGCGATCCTGGTGCCCACCGAGACGCTGGCCGAGCAGCACCTGCGCACGCTGGACGCGCTGCTCGCGCCCGCGGGCCTCGAGCCCGTGCTGCTCACCGGCCGCGTCCCGAAGGCCGAGCGCGAGCGGCGCCAGATGGCGCTGCGCAGCGGCACGGCGCCCGTGGTGGTGGGCACCCAGGCGCTGCTCTCGGAGGGGGTCGACTTCGCCCGGCTGGGCCTCGTCGTGGTGGACGAGCAGCACCGCTTCGGCGTCGAGCAGCGCCAGGCCCTGGCCGAGCGCACGGCCGGCGGCGACGGGGCGGCCCACATCCTCTACATGACGGCCACGCCGATCCCGCGCACGCTGGCGCTGACCGCGTACGGCGACCTGACCGTCTCGACCATCCGCACCCGGCCCCCGGGGCGATCGCCGGTGGAGACGCGCTGGGTGCGCGAGGCCGATCGCGAGGAGGCCTACGAGCAGGTGCGGGCCGAGCTGCGCGCCGGCCGTCAGGCCTACGTGATCTGCGCGCTCGTCGAGGAGGGGGCGGCGGCGGAGGCGCGCGCGGCGACCACGGAGGCCGAGCGCCTGCGCGCCGGCCCGTTCGCCGCCTTCTCGGTGGGGCTCGTGCACGGGGCCCAGCCCACCGACGAGAAGCGCGCCGCGATGCTCGACTTCGCCGAGGGCCGCACGGATCTGCTGGTGGCCACGACGGTGGTGGAGGTCGGCATCGACGTCGCCAACGCCACGATGATCCTGATCGAGGACGCCGACCGCTTCGGCCTCGCCCAGCTGCACCAGCTGCGCGGCCGGGTCGGGCGTGGCGAGCATCCCGGGCTGTGCATGCTGTTCTCGGAGCCGCTCACCGAGGACGGCGCGCGCCGGCTGGAGGCCCTCACCCAGACCACCGACGGCTTCCGGCTGGCCGAGCTCGACCTCGAGATCCGCGGCGAGGGCAGCATCCTCGGGCTGCGCCAGGCGGGGCCGACCGACCTGCGCTTCGCCCGCCTCTCGCGCGACCGCAGGGAGCTCGCGGAGGCCCGGTACGTGGCCAAGCGCATCCTCCGGGAGGATCCGCACCTCGCGACGCCCGAGAACCTGCTGCTGCGGGCCGCCGTGCTGCACCGCTTCGACGCCCTGCCGAGGCTGCTCGACGCATGAGGATCGTGGCGGGCACCCACCGCGGGCGGCGTTTCGCGGCGCCGCCGGGGGACGAGACCCGGCCGACGGCCGACCGGGTGCGCGAGGCGCTGTTCTCGATCATCGGCCCGGTGGACGACCTCGACGTGATCGACCTGTTCGCCGGGCTCCGGCGCGCTCGGCCTGGAGGCCGTCTCGCGCGGCGCCGCGTCGGCGACGCTGGTGGAGCGCTCGGGCCGTGCGCGTCGCCTGCGATCCGGGCCAACGTCGAGAGCCTGGGCATGGAGGACCGCGTGCGCGTGGTCGGGCGCGACTGGCGGGCGGCCCTCGCGGCCGAGCGCGCGGCCGGGAGGACGTTCGGGTTGTGCCTCTGTGACCCGCCGTATAGCCTCACCAACCGGGTCGTGGCGGCGATCGGAGCTGCACTCGCGCCCCTTGTGGCGCCCCCCGGGATCGTGGTGATCGAGCATTCCGCCGCGTTGGACCCACCGGAGCCGAGCGGATTGGAGATCGCCGCGCGAATCGATCGGACCTACGGCGACACGGCCGTCAGCGTGATGTGGCTGGAGCGGGGATGAGCATCTCCTCGCGCATCGCCGTGTGTCCGGGCACGTACGACCCGGTGACCTTCGGGCACATCGACATCATCGCCCGCGCCGCAGGCATCTTCGACGAGGTGGTGGTCTCGGTGACCACCGGGTCGTTCAAGAAGCTCCCGCTGTTCGACGCGGAGGAGCGGATCGGTTTCGTCGAGGCGAGCGTCGAGCATCTCGAGAACGTGCGGGTGGTGGGCTTCAACAGCCTGATCACCGAACACGCTCGCGCGATCGGCGCCACGGTCATGGTAAAAGGTCTTCGGGCCATTTCGGACTTCGACTACGAATTCCAGATGGCGCAGCTCAACAGGCATCTGGCGGCCGAGATAGAAACGGTCTATCTGCCGGCCTCTCCGCAGTACAGCTTCGTGAGTTCGAGCGGGGTGCGGGAAGTGGCGGCATGGGGGGGCTCGGTCGACGACTGGGTTCCGCCGATCGTCGCGGAAGCACTGCGTGCACGACGCCCACGAGGCGTCGACTCGATCCCTTGAGGAGGGTTCGTTGGACGTTCTGGAACTGATCGACAAGCTGGACGACCTGATCCACAACGCCCGGGCGGTCCCCCTGACCGACCAGGTGCGGATCGATCGCGAGGCGATCTACGACCTCCTGGACCAGATGCGGGCGACGATTCCCGAAGAGGTCAAGCAGGCGCGGTGGATCGTCAAGGAGCGCCAGGAGATGCTGGCCGAGGCCAAGCGCGAGGCCGAGCGCCTCGTGGCCGACGCCCGCGACAAGGCGGCGCAGGAGGCCTCCGAGCAGGAGGTCGTGAAGCGCGCCGAGCGCGAGGCCGCCGACATCCTCGAGGAGGCCCGTCAGCGCGAGCGCGAGGTGCGTCTCGGCGCCGAGGACTACGCCGACGAGGTGCTCGGGACGCTCGAGGTCAACCTGGGCAAGTTCCTCCAGGCGGTCCAGCGCGGGCGTGAGCGCCTGCAGGGTCGCGCGGACGACAACGACAACGGGGAGCCGCTCTCCCCCGACTCGCCGCTCTGATCGCCGTGGCGGAGGGGGTCGCCACGATCGACCTCCGCGCGCTGGGCCTCGCGCCCGGCGCGGCCGTCCACCTGCGGGTGGCGGTCCCGCCGATCGATCTGCGCATCGCCGGGCAGGACTACCTCACCGATCCGGCCTCGCCCGAGGTGGACGTCGACATCACGCGCTCCCACTCGGGGCTCCACCTGCGCCTGCGGATGGAGGCCGATCTGGTGGGCCCGTGCTGGCGCTGCGTCGAGGACGCGCGGGTGCCGGTGCGCGTCGACACCTCGGAGTACGTGGACGAGAGCCGCCCCGACGACGCGCCCTTCGAGGAGGGCCTCGACTCGGAGTACGTGGACGGACCGACCCTCGACCTGGCCCTCTGGGCGCGGGACTCGGTGGCCGAGGTCGTGCCGGCCGTCGTCCTCTGCCGCGAGGACTGCGCGGGCCTCTGCCCGACGTGCGGCGCCAACCACAATCTGGAGACCTGCGACTGCGCCGTCGAGGTCGTCGATCCGCGCTGGGATGCGCTCCGCGCCCTGTCCGAACGGCTCTCGGGAGACCCCGAGGCCAACTGATCGGGGGCCGTCCCGGCTCCGGGGCACTTCGCCCCTTTCTCTGGGCCCGTCGGCCCGCTACCCTTCCGCGAGTCCTCCGACCGGTGGTGAGCACGTGGCTGTCCCGAAGCGAAAGACCTCCAAGCAGCGTCGCGACACGCGCCGCGCAACGCACTCGATCGAGGCGACCCGCCTCGGCCGTTGTCCGCGGTGCGCGAGCCCGGTGCGGCCGCACCACGTCTGTGGCGTCTGCGGCTACTACCGAGGCCGGCCCGTCGTCGAGATCGAGGGGTAGACCGATCGAGCCGACGGTCGCCCTCGATGGCATGGGGGGCGACAACGCGCCGGTCGCTCCCGTCGAAGGGGCCATCGACGCAGCACGGGACGGGATCCACGTGCTTCTGGTGGGAGACGAGCGGCGGCTGACGGCCGAGCTCGCGCGCCAGGAGGCAGCGGACAACCCCGGCATCGAGGTCGTCCACGCCCCTGACGTGGTGGGATCGCACGAGGAGGGCGCCCGCGCCGTGCGGGCCAAGCCCGAGGCGTCGGTGTCGCTGGCGTGCCGCCTGGTGGGCGAGGGCCGCGCGAGCGCGGCCGTCTCCGCCGGTAACACGGGGGCCATGCTCGCGGCCGCCTCGCTCTACATGCGCCGCGTCCCCGGCGTGATCCGCCCGGCGATCGCCGTGGTGCTCCCCAGTTCTCGCGGGCCCGTGGTGCTGCTGGACGCCGGCGCCAGCGCCGACGCCCGCCCCGAGCACTTCGCCCAGTTCGCGCTGATGGGCCGCCTGTTCTCGCGCGACGTCCTCGGCATCCCGCTGCCGCGCGTCGGCCTGCTGTCGATCGGCGAGGAGGAGGGCAAGGGCAGCGATCTCGTCCTCAACGCCCACGGGCTCCTGCGCGACACGCCCGGTTTCATCGGCAACGTCGAGGGCCGCGACATCTCGGCCGGCGCCGCCGACGTGGTCGTGACCGACGGGTTCACCGGCAACGTCGTGCTCAAGACCATGGAGGGCGTCGCCACGTTCCTGCTCGGCGAGGTCCGCACCGCGGTCGGATCGACGACCCTCGGACGCATCGGGGGCCTGCTGGTGCGCCCGCCGTTGCGCCGCATGCGCGATCGCATCGACCCCGAGACCTACGGTGGCGCGGTGCTGCTCGGGGTGCGCGGGCTGGCCGTCATCGGGCACGGCAACTCGAGCGGTCGCGGGGTCGCCAACGCGGTTCGCGTGGCCGCGCGCGGCACCCGGGGGCGGTTGGTCGAACAATTCGGCGCCGCACTGGCCAGCGAGGGCGCCGAACGCGCCCGCGCCACGTAGGATTCCCGCGTCCGCCGCGAGCGTCGGCGGTTCGTCCGAGACCGTGTGTAGGTTGACCTGCCAGAGCCGAGCGGCCACTGGCGTGGAGAGAATCAAGGGGGACTGTGTTGGACCGAGAGAAGGCAGTCGAGGAGGTCCGCGCCATCCTTGTGGAGCAGCTCGGCGTCGATCCGGCGGAAGTCACGGTGGAGTCCTCCTTCCAGGAGGATCTGAACGCTGACTCGCTGGACCTGGTCGAGCTCATCATGGAGATGGAGGACCGGTTCAAGATCAAGATCCCGGACGAGGAGGCGGAGAAGATCGCCACGGTCGGGCAGGCGGTCGAACTTCGTGATGGCGAACAGCGCCTGAGCGACGGTGGCGCCGCCGGCACCGGCCTCACCCGGGTCGTTTCGGGTCTTTCGGCCGAACGGCGGCGCCAGGTCTTCACCCACAGCTCATGGGCCGCGCGCCGGGAGGCGTCCTACGAGCGCCTCGAATTCCTCGGTGACAGTGTCCTGGAAGTCGTCGTGAGCGAGGAGCTCATGCGCCGCCATCCGTCGGTCGACGAGGGTGAGCTCTCCTGGATGCGCCAGGTGGTGGTCGCACGCGATTCGTGCGCCGCCGCCGCCACGGCCGCCGATCTTCCCGCGCTGCTCGTGGCCGCGGCCCCCAAGGCGCGCCGCGAGGGGGCGATCGAGCTGGCCCAGCGCCCCACCGTGCGCGCCGCGCTCGCCGAGGCCGTGATCGGGGCGGGCTGGCTTGATCTGGGCGCCGAGCCCACCGCCACGGCGGTCCTCGAGGCGTTCGCGCCGGCGCTCGACGCCGCCACCCCGGGTTCGCGGGACCCCAAGACGGCGCTCCAGGAATTGGTCGCGCGCCGGGGCCGGGCGCACGTGTCGCCTACGAGATCGTCGACACCACCGGCCCGCCGCAGGACCCGACCTTCACGAGTCGCGTGCGCGTGGGCGACGACGTGCTCGGCGAGGGTTCCGGCCGCTCCAAGCAGGCGTCCGAGCAGGCCGCCGCCACCCAGGCCCTCGCCCGCCTCGCGGAGCGCGGCTGATGCTGAGCCGCCTCAGCCTGCGCGGGTTCAAGTCGTTCGCCGAGTCGACCACCCTCGAGCTGGGACCCGGGGTCAACGTGGTGGTCGGCCCCAACGGATCGGGCAAGAGCAACCTCGCCGAGGCCGTCGTGTGGGCGCTCGGCGAGCAGCGCGCGGGACGCCTGCGCGCGGGCGGGATGGCCGACGTCCTCTACTCGGGCGGCGCCAAGCGCCCCGCGGCGCAGTTCGCCGAGGTGAGCCTGGTGCTCTCGGACGAGACGGGCGAGAGCGCCGGTCCCGCCGAGGTGGAGGCCAGCCGCCGGCTGACGCGCGCCGGAGACGCCCACTACCGCCTCAACGCGGCCTCGTGCCGCCTGCTGGACGTGCAGGAGGCCCTCGCGTCGCGGGGCGTCGGCCCCGACGCCCTCGCCGTGATCCGCCAGGGCCAGGTGGAGGCGCTCTGCACCAGCACGCCCTTCGAGCGCCGGGCGATGGTCGATGCCGCCGCCGGCGTGGCCGTCGCGAAGCGCCGCCGGCGGCGCGCCGAGCAGAAGCTCGCGCGGGTCGGCGACCGGCTCGACCGCGCGCGCGACCTGGCCGGCGAGGTGCGCTCGCGGGCCCGGGCGCTCGACCGCCAGGCGCGCGCCGCCGAGCGCGCCGAGTCGCTCGACGCCGAGATCGAGCAGGCCCGCCGTGCCGTGTCCGCGGCGCGCGCCCGCGTGGCCGATCAGGCCCATCGTGAGGCCCGGGAGCAGGTCGCGCGGCTCCAGGCGATCGTCGCCGCCGCGGCGGAGGGGCTCGATCGCGCCCGCCGCGAGCGGTCGAACGTGGCCGAGACCCGCGCCGAGGCCGGCGCCGAGCGCCTCGCGCGCCCAGGAGCTCGCCACCGCGCTGCGCACGGCGGCCGATCGCAGCGCCGGACGCGCCGAGCTGGCCGCCGAGAGGGTCGCCGCCGCCGAGGGCGAGCTGGCCGAGCGCGCCCGCCGCCGCGAGGCGGCCGCCGAGCGGCTGGATGCGCTGGCCGCCGCGGCTGCCGAGGCCTCCCAGGTCGCCGCCGTCGCGCGGCAGGACGCCGAGCGCGCCGACGCCGAGGCCACCGCCGCCGAGTCCGCCGACGCGGTCGCGCGCGGTGAGCATCGCCGCCTCGAGGACGCGGCCGCCGCCGAATCGAGCGCCCTCCTCGCCGCCGAGCGGGAGGCGTCCGAGACCACCCGGAGCGTCGAGCAGGCCCGTGCCGCGCTCGCCTCGGCTGAGGCCCGGCTCGCGCAGCTCGAGGCCGACGCCGTCGAGGCGGGCGCGCTCGCCCGCGCCGAGCGGCGCGACGAGATCGCCTCGGGCCGGGTGGAGCGGTGGTCGGAGCGTCTGCAGGACGCCGAGCGGGCGGCCGCCGACGCCGACAGCGGCCGGGCCGTCGCGGAGCTGCGCCTCCGCGAGGCACGCGTCGCCGCGCGCTCCCTCGCGCCCGCCGACGCCGCCGAGGCATCCGGCGGCCGATCGCTCGGCGACGGTCTCGAGGTGGAGGAGGGCGCCGAGCGCGCGGTCGCCGCGGCACTCGGCGCGCTGTCGGACGCCGTGCCTGCGACGACGATCGCCGGCGCCCGCGAGAACCTGGAGGCCGGCGCCGGGTGGGCCGTGGTGCCGGCCCCGGCCCGCGCCGCCGTGCGCCCGCCCGCGGGTGCCCGCCCGGTGCTCGATCTGGTGATCTCCTGCTCCGGCCCCGCGCGGCCGCACATCGACCGACTGCTCGCCGACGCGTGGCTCGTCGACGATCTGGAGTCCGTCCCCCAGGGAGCGACGGGCGTCTTCGTCACGAGCGACGGTCACGCCCTGCGTCCCGCCGACGGGGTGCTGACCCGCTCGGCCGGCTCGTGGGCGCGGCGCGCGATGCACGGGCGGGCCCAGCAGGCCGAGAGCCGCGCCGCCGAGGCGGTCGCCGTCGCCGACTCTCTGGCCCGGGTCGCCGGTGGCACGGTGCAGGACGTCCGCCGACGCCGTCGCGCCGCCGAGCGCAGCGCGACGCGCGCGGCCGAGACCCTCTCCCGGGTTCGCGCCCAGGTCGGCGGCCGCGCGACCCGCGCCGCCGAGGCGGCGGAGGCCGTGGAGCGCCTGAGCGGCGAGCTGGGCGGGCTGATCGCCGCCGCCGAGGCCGCCGGCCCGCGCGCCGAGTCGCTGCGCGCCGCCGCGACGGCGGCGTCCGAGGCGGCCGTGGCCGCACGCCACATCGCCCAGGAGGCGAGCGCCACCCTGCGGACCGCGAGCGCCGCCGCCGCCGACGCGCGCGCCGAGCTGGCCGCGGCGCGGGCGCACGAGGCCGAGGCCACCGCGCGCATGGAGGCGACGCGGGCGCTGGCCCTGGAGTCGGATGACGCCGCCGATCTCGGGCCCGCGCGCCGGGCCGCCGCCGCCCTCGAGACCGTCGCGGGCGCCCTCGCGCCGGCCGCCGCACGGGCCGCCGATCTGCACGCCGAGGCGGCCGCGCGCGCGCGGGACCTCGACGCTGAGGTCGCGGGCGCGGATCGTGTCGTCGAGCGCGCCGAGGCGGAGGCGAGCGCCGCCTCGTCCGAGGCACACGGCGCCGAGGTACACGCCGCGGTCGCCGCCGAGCGGGCCGCCGAGGCCGGCCCCCCGCCCGCCGAGGGCGAGGAGCTCGCCGACCCCGAGCAGGCGGCCGCGGCGCTGGCCGACCTGGAGCGCCGTCGCGGCGCCATCGGCGCGGTCAACCCGCTGGCGGCCGCCGAGCGCGAGGAGCTCGACGAGCGCGAGACCGAGATGGTGGCCCAGATCGAGGACCTCGAATCGGCCGCCGAGTCGCTGCGCAACCACCTTTCCGAGCTCGACGCCGCGGTGGCCGAGGGCTTCGACTCGCTCTTCGGCGCCTTCCGCGAGCGGTTCACGGAGGTCTGCGGCACTGCTCTTCCCGGGAGGGGAGGGCCGCCTGCGCGCCGTGGTCGACGACGACGGCGAGGCCGGTATCGAGGTCGAGGTCGTCCCGGCGGGCAAGCGTCCCCGCTCGCTCGCGCTGCTGTCGGGCGGCGAGCGCTCGCTGGTGGCCCTGGGCTTCTGCCTCGCGCTCGCGATGGCCCGGCCGGCGCCGTTCTACCTGCTGGACGAGGTCGAGGCCGCGCTCGACGACGTCAACCTGCGCCGTTTCCTCGGCGTCGTCCGCCGCCTGTCGGAGACGACCCAGTTCCTGCTCATCACGCACCAGCAGCCGACCGTCGAGATCGCGGACACCATCTTCGGCGTCACGATGGGCGCCGAGGGCGTGTCCCAGGTCGTGGCGCGGCGCCTGCGCCGGGACGTCGAGGGGCCGGCGCGGCCGTACGTGCGCCGCGCGCTCCACGCGATCCCCGGCGGCATGGCCTGATGGCCGAGGCCGAGCCGGACGCCGATCGCGAGGCCTGGGCGGAGCTCCTCGGCCTGGCCCCGCCCCCGGCGGAGGAGGAGGCCCCGCGGCGCCGCGGCCTGATGGCCCGGCTGCGGGAGAACCTGACCAAGCCGCGCCAGACGATCTCGCCCCAGCTCGCGGGCATCTTCGCGCCGAGTCTCGTCAGCCCCGAGACCTGGGAGGAGCTGGAGGAGGCCCTGATCGCCTCGGATTGCGGGGTCGACGCAACGCTGGCGCTGGTCGACGAGCTGCGCGGGGAGTGGGAGCAGGGGCGCATCCTGAGCGGCGTCGACCTGTCGCGCGCGCTGTGGCGCGCCGTCGCCGCCCAGATGGCGCCCGAGCCCGCGCGCATCCCGCTGGACGCCTCGCCGACCGTGATCCTGGTGGTGGGCGTCAACGGCAGCGGTAAGACGACGACCGTGGGCAAGCTCGCCTATCGCCTCGCCGAGCTCGACCAGACCGTCGTGATCGGCGCCGCCGACACGTTCCGCGCCGCGGCCATCGACCAGCTCGCGGTGTGGGCCGAGCGCTCGGGGACGCAGCTGGTGCGCCAGGCGCAGGGCGCCGACCCCGGCGCCGTCGCCTACGACGCCGTCGCCTCGGCCACCGCGCGCGGCGCCGACGTGGCCCTGATCGACACCGCCGGGCGCCTCCAGACCCAGCACAACCTGATGGAGGAGCTGCGCAAGGTGCGGGCCGTGGTGGGCAAGCTCGACCCGGAGGCGCCCCACGAGATCCTGCTGGTGCTCGACGCCACGACCGGTCAGAACGGCCTCAGCCAGGCCCGTCTGTTCCACGAGGCGGTGGGCGTGACCGGAGTGGTGCTGACCAAGGTGGACGGCACCGCGCGCGGCGGCATCGCGGTCGCGATCCGCCGCGAGCTGGGCATCCCGGTCAAGCTCGTGGGCTCCGGGGAGAAGCTCGAGGACCTGCAGCCGTTCGACGCCCAGGCGTTCGCGCGCGCGATCTTCTCTCCCGAGGAGTAGAGCGGTCCTCTAGAGTGAGCGGTTGCCGATGTTCGACGCGCTCACCGACAAACTCCAGGGAGTCTTCTCCGGCCTGAAGGGCCGGGGCAAGCTCACCGACGCCGACATCGACGCGGCGATGCGGGCGATCCGCCTGTCGCTGCTCGAGGCGGACGTCAGCCTGCCGGTGGTCAAGCAGCTCACGACGGCGATCGCGGCGCGCGCCAAGGGCGCCGAGGTGATGGATTCGCTCACCCCGGATCAGCAGGTCGTGAAGATCGTGAGCGAGGAGCTCACGACGCTGATGGGCGAGTCCAACGTCGCCCTGCCGCTGGCCTCCAAGCCGCCGACCATCGTCCTGATGGCCGGCCTCCAGGGCTCCGGCAAGACCACCTGCAGCGCCAAGCTGGCGCGCTACTTCAAGAGCCAGGGCCGCGCCCCGATGCTCGTCGCCTGCGACGTCCACCGCCCGGCCGCCGCCGAGCAGCTCGCCGTGCTCGGCCAGCAGCTCGACGTGCCGGTGCACCGCGAGGACGGTAAGGACGCGGTCGCCATCGCCCGCAACGGGGTCGAGGCCGCGCGCCGCACCGGCCGCGACCTGGTGATCGTGGACACCGCCGGCCGCCTGACCATCGACGCGGACATGATGGACGAGCTGGTCCGCGATCAAGCAGGCGGTGCAGCCGACGAGCGTCGTGCTGGTGGTCGACGCGATGACCGGCCAGACCGCCGTCGACGTGGCGAAGGCGTTCGGCGAGGCGGTCGATTTCGACGGCGTCGCCCTCACCAAGCTCGACGGCGACGCCCGCGGTGGCGCCGCGCTCTCGGTGCGCGCCGTGAGCGGCAAGCCGATCCTGTTCATCGGCACCGGCGAGAAGCTCGAGGCGCTCGAGCCGTTCTACCCGGACCGCATGGCCTCGCGCATCCTGGGCATGGGCGACGTGCTGAGCCTGATCGAGAAGGCCCAGACGACCGTCGATGTCGGCGACGCGAAGAAGCTCGAGGAGAAGATCCGCGGGGGCTCTCTGACCCTGGAGGACTTCCTCGAGCAGATGCAGCAGGTGCGCCGGATGGGTCCCATGTCCCAGGTGCTCGGCATGATCCCGGGCTTCCGCAACGCGGCCAAGGGACGCGACCTCAACCTGGACGATCGCCAGATCGACCGCGTCGAGGCCATCATCAAGAGCATGACGCTGCAGGAGCGCCAGCCACCCCGAGATCATCAACGGCAGCCGCCGGCGGCGCATCGCGTCGGGCAGCGGCACCAGCGTGCAGGAGGTCAACCAGCTCCTGGCACAGTTCAAGCAGATGCGAAAGATGATGAAGCAGATGGGCCGTGGCGGCATGCCCGCGCTCTTCGGCACCTGATCGACACACAAAAACAGCAAGGGAGCACCGTGGTCAAGATTCGCCTCGCCCGTGTGGGCGGCAAGAAGAACGCCATCTACCGCGTCGTCGTGGCAGATGTCCGCTCGCCCCGTGACGGGCGCAACATCGAGACGATCGGGCGCTACAACCCGCAGACGCACCCCTCGATCGTCGAGGTCGACGTCGCCAAGGCGGACGCCTGGATCTCGAACGGCGCGCAGCCCACGTCGGCGGTCAAGAAGCTGATCAAGATCGCGCGGGCCCAGGCCTGAGCGCGGAGGAGCCCAGCCCCCTCTCGGGCATGGTCGGCGCCCTGGCGCGCGGCCTGGTGGACCACCCCGAGCAGGTCGAGGTGAAGGAGGAGGGCGACGCCGACGGGCGCGTCATCTCCCTCTACGTGGCCGACGAGGACCTCGGACAGGTGATCGGGCGCGGCGGCCGTATCGCCCGCGCCCTGAGGGTGATCCTGCGGTCGGCGTCGACGGCGCGGGGCGAGCGGGCGAGCCTCGAGATCGTCGACTAGTCCCGGAGGGAGCCGGTGAGCTCTGAGTCGGTCGTCATCGGCCGCATCGGGCGGCCCCACGGGATCCAGGGAGCGATGCACGCGCGGGCCTCGGGCCCGACGCTGGCCACCATCCGGGTGGGCGAGGCGGTGGACCTGCGCACCCGCGAGGGCGATGTCCGCCGGCTGGTGCTGGCGGGCCGCAGCGGCCTGCCGGACACGCCGATCCTGGCCTTCGAGGGACTCGTCTCGCGCGAGGACGCGGCGGTGTTCACCGGCGGCGAGCTCGCCGTGGACACGGACCGGGTGGGCCGTCCGGCCGATCCGGACACCTTCTTCGTGCGCGAGATGGTGGGCTGCGAGGTGCTCGTGGGCGACCGCCCGCTCGGCAGTGTGCGCGAGGTGATCGCGGCCCCGGCCAACGACGTGCTCGAGGTCGAGACGCCGCAGGAGGTGCTGCTGGTGCCCTTCACCGCCGATGCGGTGCTCCAGCTGGACGTGCCGGGCCGGCGCATCGTGCTGCGCCCCGACCTGTTCGGCCCGGAGTAGGGCCGCATGCGCATCGACGTGTTCACGCTCTTCCCGGAGTGGTTCGACTGGATGCGCCGCCCGCGCCACATGACCAACGCGGCCCTCTCGGCGGGCCTCGAGCTGCGGTGCTTCTCGCCCCGCGACACCACCCCGCTGTCCCACGGTCAGGTTGACGACTCGCCCTACGGCGGCGGCCCCGGCATGGTGATCCGGGTGGACGTGATGGCGGCCGCCCTGGAGGCGGTGTACGGGGAGCCCGCCGCCGAGGTGCGCGAGCGCCGCCGGGTCGTGGTGCTGACGCCCCGGGGGAGCCCGTTCACGGACGCCGTCGCCCGCGAGCTGGCCGTCGAGCCCGAGATCGCGCTGCTGTGCGGCCGCTACGAGGGCTTCGACGAGCGCGTGCACGAGGTGCTCGCCAACGACGAGATCTGCCTGGGGCCGTTCGTCCTCGCCGGCGGCGAGGTGGCCGCGATGGCGGTGATCGACGCGGTGGCCCGCCGCCTCGACGGGGCGCTCGGCAACGCCGACAGCCTGCTCGCGGAATCGTTCTCCGAGGGCCTGGGCGGGCGCATCGAGCACCCCCACTACACGCGCCCCGCGCGGTTCCTCGACCGGCCGGTGCCCGACGTCCTGCTCTCGGGCGATCACGGCGCCATCGCGCGCTGGCGCGAGGAGCGGACGCTGGAGCCGCGCACCGTCGTAGGCGTTCCCGCGCCGGCTGGGGTTTCGGCCGGATCGCTTGCTATGCTCCCGGTCGTTTTGCCGGGCCCTGACCCGGGCTACGCCGATCGAGGAGTGAACGCGCCATGAGCGTCATCGAGAGCCTTGAGCGCGAGCAGCTGCGCACCGACATCCCCGAGTTCAAGGCCGGGGACACCGTGAAGGTCCACTTCCGCGTCATCGAGGGCACGCGCCAGCGCGTCCAGGTGTTCGAGGGCACGGTGATCAAGCGCCAGGGCTCCACCAGCCGCGAGACGTTCACGGTCCGCAAGCAGAGCTTCGGGGTGGGCGTCGAGCGCACGTTCCCGGTGCACTCGCCCAAGATCGAGAAGATCGAGCGGGTCATGGAGGGCGACGTCAGCCGCGCCAAGCTCTACTACCTCCGCGGCAAGGTGGGCAAGAAGGCCCGCATCCGCGAGAAGCAGCGCTCCTAACCACGTCCGGCGGGGCCGCGGTCGGCTGATGGGCGCCCGGAGACGACCCGGGCAGCACCGCCCGTCCGCGCGCCTGTTCGCCCACGACCGCTCGCTCGGGGGCGGCGCGGTCGCCGGCGCCGACGAGGCGGGGCGGGGGTGTCTGGCCGGCCCGCTGGTGGTCGCCGCGGTGTGCCTCGACCTCGAGGCGCTCAGCACCGCCGGCCGCCGCGCGCTGATCGACCTGGACGACTCCAAGAAGCTGACCCCGGTGGTGCGCGAGCGGGTCGCCCGGGCGATCATGCGGCACGCCGAGCAGGTGGTCGTGCTGACCGCCGCGCCGGCCACCATCGACCGGGACGGCCTGCACCGCACCAACCTGCGCCTCCTGGCGCGCGCCCTGGAGTCGATCGCCCCGTGCCCGTCCGTGTGCCTGGTCGACGGCTTCCGGCTCGGCCCCGCCGCGCCCCCGCATCGCGCGGTGATCGGCGGCGACCGCACCAGCGCCTGCATCGCGGCGGCGTCGGTGATCGCCAAGACCACGCGCGACCGCCTGATGGGCGGCCCGGTGGCCGAGGCGTACCCGGGGTTCGGCTTCGACCAGCACATGGGGTACGCGACGCCCGAGCACCACGCCGCCCTGGCTGCGGAGGGCGTCTCGCCGATTCACCGGCTCTCGTTCCGATCGGCCGCGTACCCGGCGTGATGCCGCACGCGGGCGCGCAGCGCGCCCGGCGTGGACGGTGATCAGGTCGATGCGCACCTCCCGCTCGCGGAGCTCGGGCCGGCCCGCGAGGTAGGCCGCCGCCGCCCGGCGCGATACGCGTGCGCTGGGCCGCCGTCAGGGGCTCGACCAGCGCCGCGGCGTCCCCGCGGGTCTTGACCTCGCACATGATCAGCACGCGCCCGCGGGCGGCGACCAGGTCCAGCTCGCCGCCGGCCGCGCGCCAGCGCCGGTCGAGGATCGTCCACCCGCGCCGCACCAGATGGCGCTCGGCGGCCCGCTCTCCCGCCCGCCCCCGCTCGTGGCGTTTCCCCATGCCCGCGGAGCCTGCCCGCCGCCGTCACCCGCCACCGACACGCCGGTGTCAGTCCGCGCGCGACTCCGACCCGTCGGCCGTCACTCGCCCCAGCGGAAGCCGGCGGGGGAGTCGCCACCGCCAGCGGGCTGCCCGGCAGCGTCGGTGGCGGCGAGGGGTCGTTGTAGCCGCTCGGCGCCACGTCGTTGGGCGATCCCGCGTGGAAGAGGGAGGCGAGGTACTGGATGTGCCCACGACCCGGGCCGAGCTCGGTCTGGCCGCCGCCGTAGGCCCCGATGCCATTGGCCGCCAGGTGGTCGTACGCGGCGAAGAGGCGGCTGAGCGCCCCGAAGCGCGAGGGCTTCATGTTGATCATCCGCGGCGTCCACTCGAGGGCCAGGATGTCGTCCACCGAGTGGATCGGCGCGTCCCACGTCACCCGGTCCTCGTGCCCCGCCAACTCGGGACGGATCTGCGGGTCGAGGCGGGGGTCCTCGATCCAGGCCTCCGGGAGGCCCGCGATCAGTCGCCGGTACAGGGCCGGATCGTCCGACCCGTCCACGATCGTCCCGGTGTAGCAGCCCTTCAGGTCGATGGTCCGCACCGCGTCGAGCTCGCGCAGCTCGTCGATCAGCGCCTGGCTCCACGTGTCGGTCGGGTCGAGCTTGAAGCGCAGCGATGGATCGCGGTCCAGCCAGCGCGTCACGCGGCTCGTGTCGGCCGGCTCGTCGAGGCGGGTGGACACCACGAAGGTGACCCGCCGCGGGGTGATGCCGAGGGCGTCTGCCAGGTTGGTGCCGGCCTGCCGCAGCGCCAGATCGAGCGCCGCGCTCTCGAAGGCCCAGCGGCGGTAGTCCCGGAAGGCCGGGAACTCCGGCGTCGTGGAGGGGAAGAGGTCGAGGGGGTCGAGGTGTTGGGAGAAGCCGTCCAGCGTGAACGAGCCCGCCAGGGGCAGGATCGGTCCGGCCTCCGCCTGCGCCGTGTGCTCGTCCGCGTCGTAGGTGACGTCCTCGCCGACGCCCTCGTGGCCGCCGCCGTGCAGGTGCACGACCGTCGTGAGCCGGCGTGAACTCCTCCGAGAGCCGCAGGCGCAGCACCTCGAGCGTGTAGCCCTCGACGACCAGCGGCAGAGCCGCGACCCGCTCGTAGGTGCTCACAGGGGGCGGCAGCCGACGGTGCGTCCGCCCGCGAGCGCGCAGCGTCGCGTCTGGACGCCCGGCCCGACCGCGATGCGGGTCGCGCTGGCCACCAGCCCGGGCCCGGCCACCCGCACCAGGATCACCGAGCCGGCGGGGAAGAGGTACGGGTGCCCGTGCCCGTCGGTGAAGAGCGTCGCGAGCTTCAGCGACACCTTCCGGCCTGGGCGGGGGATCGCCAGGCTCACCGAGCCGCCGGCGGCGCGCGAGCGGGTGCCCCAGAAGCTCCCGCGCGGTCCCGTGACGTGTTTGAGGCGCGCGCGCGGGGCGCTGAGATCGAAGGCCTGCGACAGCGAGCAGCCGCGCGTGCACGAGACCGTCACCCGGGCCCGGCGGAGGGCCGAGGGGGCCCTCACGGTGAGCCCGGTCGCGAGGCTGACCGTGCGCACGGTGGCGGTGAGGCGCGCTCAGCGACGTGCGCGTCGCGGTCGCGGGGCCGGTGGCCACCGCCACGTCGGCGAGCACGCGCGTGCGGCGCGCGACGAAGCTCAGGATCGCGCCCTCGGCGCGCCCGCCGGCGCCCTCGACCACCAGCCGGTAGTGGTAGCGGCGGTTGGGCCGCAGGCCGCTCAGCGAGGCTCGCACGTTCAGGTTGTCGCCCGTCACCCGCTGCGCCGTCGTGCGCGACGAGAGGGCGCCGGCGGTGCGGCCCCAGATGAAGTAGGCCGTCGCCGGGCTGCCCCGGGTGCCGGCGATGCCCGCGATCATGGCCGTGCGTGTGCCGGTGACCGTCGCGTCCGATGTCTTCGCGCTGGGCGCGAGGCTGGAGGTGGTCGCCGTCTGGTTGGGACCGATCGTCGACCCCGCCGCGTTCGTGGCGATCACGCGGTAGTTGTAGGTGGTCCCCGGCGTCAGCCCGGTGATCGTCGCGGTGACGGTGACGCTGCCCGTCGCCCGCCCCCGCGCTGCCGGACGTGGTCTCGGAGCCGTACTGCGCGCTCGCGCCGTACTGGAAGCGGAAGGTCGTCGGCAGTCCGCGAGGATCCACGCCGGCGTGGAGCGTGAGGGCGGTCGTGCCCGGGACCCCCGGCGTCGCCACGGGGGCCACGCCAGGGGCGCCGGGGGCCGCAGGGATGGCGAGGGTGTACCGCGGCGGCGTGTCCGGGGCGAAGTCGGGATCGGTCTGGCCGGAGGTGGTCGATGCCTCGACCAGCGCGAGCGTCGATCCCCGGGCGGCGCCGATGTCGGCGCGCGGCACCTGGAGGCCGACGATGCCGAGGGCCTCGGAGATCACGACCTCCGACGAGGTCAGGTCGCGCACGAAGGTGAAGCCGCTGCCGTTCCACCGCGACAGCTCGACGTCGGGCACCCCGCCCGCGGTCGCCGGGCCGAAGAGGACGATGCGCGACTCGGCGCCGATCGGGGAACTGCCCGGCACCGCGCCCGGGCCGCCGGTCGAGGCGTTGTTGTCGGTGTCGAGGTACCAGATGACGAAATCGCCGGGCGCGAAGCGGGCGCCCAGGCCGCCCTTGTCCAGCACCGACGTGAACAGGATCTGGTCGTCGGAGGCGGAACCGGCGTCGTTCTCGATGTACGTGATCTGGGTGGAGAGCAGGTCGGGCGCGGCCAGGCTGTCGCCCGCCTTGTCCGTGAAGACCTGGGTCGAGACGTCGGCCGAGGCGGTTCCGGCGAGACCGGCCACCGCGCACAGGGCGACCGCCAGCGCGAGCCCGACACGCCGCCGCCGGCGCGTCGTTCCAGGGCGGGGGCGTATGTCAGCCGCCGAGCACGACATGCGACGCGGTACCTCTCCTCGTTGGCGCGACCGGGACACGGAACGACCGCGTGAGCGTCGTGCGACCGCGTGATCCGGTCACCGTGATCCGGAGACGGTACTGGCCCGCGGCGAGGGTACCCAGCGAAATCCGCCGGATTCCCGCTTTATAGGCCTTACGGCGTACGCCGGTGACCACCACGTACCTCGCGGGGCGTCGTCTCACCGCCGGCCGGCGGCGCTCCAGCACGGCGCTGGCCTTTGCTGATTCCCCGATCCTGAGGGAGATGAACCACCTTCGCGACAGGGTCAGGACCTTCGCGGAGGGCCGGGCGGGGGTCACCGCCTTGACGCGCGGGAGGGTCCTCGGCACGACGGGGGTGACGGGCGCGGGAGGCGGCGGGCGTGACGACGCCTCCGCCGGATGGCGGCGGGAGCGGCGTGATGCCGAGCGCTCCCGGCAGGCTCAGGCGCCCGCCGGTCGTCACCCTGCCGGTCAGCGCCGCGAGGGGCTGGACGCCGCCCAGGATCGCGTCGCGCAGCTGGGCGGTGGTGAAGGTGGGGTTGGCCGCCAGCACCAGGGCCGCAGCGCCGGTGACCATCGGCGCCGAGAACGAGGTGCCCGAGTCGGAGGTGTAGCCGCCCCCCGGGGCGGTGCTGAGGATGTCCACGCCGGGCGCGGCCAGGTCGACCGTGGTCGGGCCGGTGTTCGCGAAGCTCGCGAGCTGGTCGGTGCGCCCCGTGGCCGTCACGCACACCACGTTCGGCAGCGTCAGGTTGCAGGGGAAGATCGGGGTCGTCGTCGTTGTCGTCACCCACGCTGTCGGTGCCGCCGTTGCCCGCCGCGACCACGAAGAGCGTGTCGGGCGCCTGCGCGATGGCGGAGGTGATCAGGTTCGACTGGTTGGGCCCGCCGAAGCTTGCGTTGACGATCCGCGCCCCGCGCTGGGCCGCGTAGGTGATGGCCGCCGCGATGTGCTGCTCGGTGCCGTCGCCCTGGTCGTCGATCGCCTTCACCGGGATCAGCTGGGCGCGCCAGGCGATCCCCGCCACGCCCAGGTCGTTGTTGCCGCGGGCGGCGATGATCCCGGCCACGTGCGTCCCGTGACCCCCCGGCGTGTCGTCCTGGGGCGCGTTGTCGTTGTTGACGAAGTCCCAGCCGCGCCAGTCGTCGACCTTGCCGTTGCCGTCGTCGTCCCTGCGGTTGGTCTCGCGCCCGGAGCCGGTCTCGCCCGGATTGGCGCCCGTCAGGTTGGGCACGAGGTCGGGGTGGGTCAGATCGACGCCCGAGTCGATGACCGCGATGCGCACGCCCGGCGCCCCTCCGGTCGTGAGGTCCCAGCCCGCCGGGGCGCCGATGGTCGGCAGGCTCCACTGGGCGGGGAAGGACGGATCGTCCGGCACGGCCATCGTGGTGTAGACGTGGTTCGGCTCCGCCCACGCGACGTCCGGATCGGCGTTCAGCCGGGCCAGCGGCGAGGGCTCGGGAGACGCCGTCGTCCACGGTGGCCACGCGCGCGCCCGGCGTCGAGAGGCGCGTGGTGATGCGGATCCCGGCCCGGGATGCGAGCGCGTCCACCGCCGGGGGTGGTCACGCCGTCGGCGAGCTGGACGACGACCTGGCGGCCGGCCGCTGTCATCGGGAGACGGGCTCGGTGTCGCCGCCACGGCCGGTGCGGCGGCGATGCCCAGCGCGACGGCCAGCGCGGCGAGGGCGGTCATCGGGGTGGTCGGCGGCACTCTCAGGATTGATCCCCGGGCCGGGGCGGCTCAGGCGTCGCCGTCGTCGGGGTAGGCGATGATCTCGGTCGCGAGGGCGCCCGGACCCTCCAGGTAGATGCTGCGCGTGGCGTCCCGGTGGGTCGCGATCGTGGCCCCGTTCGCCGCGGCCAGGCGCTCCAGCTCGGCCGCGTCGACGCGGAACGCGAGGTGGTTCGGGTGCTGGCCCGGCAGCACGAAGGCGAGACGCGCCCCGCCCGACTCCACAAGCGCCCACGACGGGTCCTGATGCAGCACCGTCGTGTCCGGCACGGTGCGCTGCTGCCACGCGACGGCCTCCGCGATGTCCGGGACCTCCTGCGCGACGTGATCGAACCTCACGGCAAACCTCCTCGGTCGCCCGAAGATTAGGCGCTTCCCGCCCGAGCGGCACCTATATCCGTCCCGGGCCGGGTGGATCCTCCCCAGGGCGCCGGCGGCGGACGCGGAGTCGTCGCGCGCTCGGCACATCCACGCGCCGATCCACGCGCCCGGTGCTGGGAGCCTGGGGTGGTGGTCGCCCAGCTCCTCAGCCCCGCCGTCCTCGGCCTCGAGACCTCCACCGTTCAGGTGGAGGTGGACCTGCGCGCGGGCCTGCCGGCCTTCTCGGTGGTGGGCCTCGCCGACGCCGGCGGTGCAGGAGGCGCGCGAACGCGTGCGCTCGGGCCTGGTCAACCAGGCCTTCTCGGTGCCGGCACGGCGCATCGTGGCGAATCTCGCCCCCGCGGACCTGCGCAAGGCGGGCCCCCAGTACGACCTGCCGCTCGCCCTCGCGATCCTGGTGGCCTCCGGTCAGCTGAGCCCCGCGGCGGTGGCCGGTGTCGGGGCGGTCGGCGAACTGGCGCTCGACGGGTCGCTGCGCCCCGTCCACGGCGCCCTCGCGATGGCCGAGCACGCGGCGCGGGAGGGGTGGACGCGCATCCTGGTGCCCCGGGCCAACGCGGCCGAGGCGCTGCTGGTGCCCGGCATCGAGGTCCTCGGGCCGGCCACCCTGCGCGCGGCGGTCGATCTGCTGGAGGGCCGGGCGCAGTCGGCCCTCGTGCCGCTGGACGCGCAGACCCTGCTCGCGCACGCGGGGGGCGGGGCGGGCCCCGACATGTCCGAGGTGCGCGGGCAGGGCGCCGCCCGCCGGGCCCTGGAGGTGGCCGCCGCCGGCGGGCACTCGATCCTGCTGGTCGGGCCGCCCGGGGGAGGAAAGACGATGCTGGCCCGGCGCCTGCCGGGCATCCTGCCGCCGCTGCTGCTGGACGAGGCGATCGCGGTCACACGCATCCACTCGGTCGCCGGGCTGCTCGACGCGGGGTGCCCGCTCGTGGTCCGGCGCCCCTTCCGCGCCCCCCACCACACCATCTCGGCCGCCGGCCTGGTCGGCGGCGGGCGCGTCCCGCGGCCGGGCGAGGTGAGCCTGGCGCACCACGGCGTCCTGTTCCTCGACGAGGTCTGCGCCTTCGCCCCGTCGGCCCTCGACGCGCTGCGTCAGCCCCTGGAGGAGGGCCGCATCGACGTCACGCGGGCGATGGTGAGCGCGCGCTTCCCGGCGCGACCGCTGCTCGTCTGCGCCGGCAACCCCTGCCCGTGCGGGTTCGACGGCGATCCGGTGCGCCGGTGCGTGTGCCCGCCGGGGCGCGCCGAGGCCTACCGGGCGCGCCTGTCGGGACCCGGTGGCCGACCGCATCGATCTTCACGTGTCGATGCCCCGGCTCGATCGCGAGGAGCTGATGGGCCGCTCGTCCGCGGAGTCGAGCGAGGTGGTGCGGGCGCGCGTCGCCGCGGCCCGGGCGTGCGCGGCCGATCGCGGACAGCCCCGGCCGAACGCCGAGCTGGGGCCGCTGGAGGCGCGGGCCGCCGCCGTGCTCGCCCCGGAGGCGCGAACGCTGCTCGCCCGGGCCGTGGACCGCCTCGCCCTCTCGGCGCGCGCCCACGACCGGCTGCTGCGCGTCGCGCGCACGATCGCCGACCTCGACGGCGCCGAGGGGGTGGCGGCCGACCACCTGGCCGAGGCCCTGGGCTACCGCGTGCCGTCGCAGGGGCCGCTGTGACCGGGCCGCCGGAGTGGCCCCTCGGCCTGGCGCGGATGTCGCAGACACTCGGGCGCGATCTGCAGCGCGCGGCACGCGCCGCGGGCGGACCGGAGCGGCTGTGGCGGGCCGGGCGCGGCGACCTCGGGCGGTGGATGCGCTCGGCCGGAGGCGAGCTGGACGAGATCCAGCGGGCGCGGACCGGCATCGACCCCGCGGCCGACGCGCGTCGCCTGCTCGCGAGCGGGATCGCGCACATCGGCCGGCCGGAGGCGGCCTATCCCGGGGCGCTGCTCCACCTGCCCGACCCGCCGTTCGGGCTGTTCGGGCGCGGCGACGTCGCGGGCGCGATGGCCCTGCTCGCCGAGGCGCCGGTGGTGGCGATCGTCGGCTGCCGCCGGGCGACGACGCAGGGCCTCCGCCTGGCCCGCGACCTGGGCGCCGAGCTCGCCGAGCGGGGGGCGGTGGTGGTCAGCGGCCTCGCGCACGGCATCGACGCGGCCGCGCACGAGGGCGCGCTGCGGGCCGGCGGCACGACGGTCGCGGTGCTCGGCTGCGGGGTGGACGTCGCCTACCCGCGGCGCAACCGCGAACTGGCGGAGCGCATCTGCGAGCGGGGCGCCCTGCTCTCGGAGTACTGGCCGGGCACGCCGCCGGCGCCGTGGCGGTTTCCGGCCCGCAACCGGATCGTGGCGGGGCTGGCGGGCGCGGTGGCCGTGGTGGAGGCCGGCCGGCGATCGGGGGCGCTGATCACGGCCGACTTCGGCCTCGAGCTCGGCCGGCCGGTGCTGGCGGTGCCCGGATGGCCCGGCGCGGTGGCGTCGGAGGGCTGCAACGCGCTGCTGCGGGCCGGTGCCGCGCTGCTCGAGTCGGCCGGGGACATCGTGGCCGAGATGCCCCACGGGGCGTGGATCGACGCCGCCACGGCGCCGCTGCCGGCGGCCCTGGACGGCCTGGCGGGCCGGATCCACGACCGCCTGACGCGCGAGCCGATGAGCGCGGACCGCCTCGCCGAGGATCTCGGCGAGGACTCCGCCGCGGTGGCCGGCGCCCTGGCGCTGCTGGAGGTGGAGGGGCTGGCCGTGCGGGGCGAGGGTCAGCGCTTCTGGGCCACGCCCCTGGCGCGCGGTCGGTGACCGCGCCCGGCCTCGATCCCGGCCGCGCCGACTACCCGTCGAGCGTCGTGGCCGGAATCGACCCGACAGCCGATCCCCGTGGCGCGCGATGGGAGCGCCGCCTGCAGAAGCCGGTTCTCGGAGCGCCCGTGGCTCGCGATCCCGACGGTGCTCCTCTACTTCTCGTCGCTCGAGGGGTGGGTGGCGGTGCTCGCCGTGTCGCTCGCCTGGTCGATCTGGCTGGTGTTCATGGTCGAGGCCGTGATCATGCTGAGCGTCGTCCGGAACCGCGGCGCCTGGGCGCGGGGCACCTGTTCGGCATCGTGATCCTGATCGCGACCTTCCCGCTGCTGACCAACATCCTCGAGGGGCTCCTCGCCGCGCGCGCCCTCTCCAGCATCCAGGGCATCGAGGGTCCTCCAGGTGCTCTATCTGGCGAAGGCGGCGAAGCTGATCAAGTCGGCGATGATCCTGCGCCAGACCGGGGCGCCCCGCGGCATCCGGCGCTGCCGAGCATCGCGGCGCTGCTGGGCGCGGGCGCGGTGGTCGGGATCGGCGACCGCATCATCTCGGGCGAGAAGCACCCGACGCCGTACCACGGCACCTACGACGTGGCGACCGAGATGCCGGCGTGGTCGCTGGCGCTCACCCTTGCCGCCGCGGCCTTCGCCGTCGTCGCCCTGGTCGCCCACCGGCGCCGCGAGCGCTAGCCCCCCGCCGGGCCCTACCCGGAGACGCGGGCGGTCGTCCTGCGGTCGGCCTCGTAGCCGGCGAGCACCTGCTCGGCCAGTTCGGCGACCGTGCGGCGCAGGGCGACCGGCTCGAACAGCACGGCGTCGCCCTGGTACTTGAGCAGTTCCTTCACGAGCCAGTCCTCGCTCGCGTAGGGGATCTCGACCAGCACGGAGCCGTCGGCGAAACGCTCGCGCGAGTGGTGCTTCTCCAGCATCCAGCGGGCGAGGGCCGGGTTGCACCACACCGAGGCGCTCTGAGCCACGGTCTCGCCCGGCTGCGGGTGGGCGCCCCAGGGCATGTACGGGCCCGACATCGCGATCTCGGCGCGGCGCGTGAAGCGCTCCTCCAGCAGCACGGCGCTGCGGATGCGGTCGAGGCGGAAGGTGCGCTGCGCCTCGGCGCGGCGGCAGAAGGCCACCACGTACCAGGCGTCCTGGGCGTTGACGAGCAGGTGCGGCTCGATCGTGCGCTTGGTGATCGCGCCGCGCGACTCGGTCCAGTAGTCGATCTCCAGCAGCCGGTCCTCGCGGATCGCGTGGCTGACCGCCGCCGCGACGCCCGAGTTGGCGACCTGGGCGCGCCCGAGCTCGACCGTGGGCAGGCGCCTCGCCGCCCATCGCCGCCTCGACCTTGGCGCGCACCGAGCTGAGCGAACCGCCGGCCTCGATCGGCAGCCGGTCGCCGATGAAGTCGAGCGCCCAGAGAAGCGCCTTGGCCTCGAGGGGAGAGAGGCGGGCCGGCCGCGCGAAGCGGTCGCCGTAGGTCTCCTTCTGCACGGCCACGGTGTCGCCCTCGATCTGGGCGTACAGGGCGTAGCAGCCGCCACCGAAGTTGATCAGGTTGAGCAGGCCGATGTCGTCCTCGAGCACCTTGCGGTCGAGGTTGAGCGACGCCCGCAGCTCGGCGATCGGGATGTGCGCCTCGGCCGAGTCGCCGCAGGCCGCCAGCAGGCGGGTCATCAGCGCCAGCAGCCGCGCGAAACGCTCCGCCGGGACCACGCGCTCGGAGGCGCCCTGACCACCCGCGGCGGGCGCGGTGGCGGCGGCCGGAGCGGGGGCGACGATCTCGGGGGCGGCGGCCGCCGGTGCCGGGGTGAGCGGCGTGGGGGCGCCTCCGTCGACCTGGTGGCGCTCGCCGACCAGCTCCAGGGCGGCGACCACGGCGGCGCGCAGCTCGGGAGGCTCGATCACCTGGGCCTCCGCGCCCAGCCCGAGGATCCAGGCCACCAGCTCGCGGCGGTTGTTGAACGACGTGGTGTAGACGCCCGATCCGTCCGCGCCGATCGCGGTGGTGCCGTAGGCGCCGAACATCTGCTCCACCCACCAGGCGATGGTGGGGGTGAGGGCGATGGTGGCGGTCTGCTCGTCGCCCTCGAGCTGCCACGGCGCGCGGTCGCGGTAGCGCGACAGGTCGAAGTCCTGGGGCGCCGGGAAGTCGTGCTCGGCGCGGGTCTTGAAGGTGATCCGGCCCTCGATGCGCGAGAGGCGGAAGATCCGCGTCGCGTTGCGCTCGTGCGAGAAGCCGACGACGTACCAGCTGCCCGCCGAGTAGAGCAGGCTGTAGGGGTCCACCTCGCGGTCGGAGCGCTCGTCGCGGCCGATCGAGTAGTAGGTGAAGCGGATCGTCTTGCGCCGGCTGATCGCCGACTCGATCTTGGTCAGGTGGGCCGCGACCTCGGGCGAGTAGTCCCCGCCGAGCAGGTTGACCGAGACGGTGCGCGCGGCGTGGTCGTCGAGCGGGCTCGGGCGTCCCAGCGTCAGGTGCTGGAGCGCGAGCCGCAGGGGCTCGGCGTAGGCGAACTGGCCCTCGAGCAGGTACAGGCAGGTCTGGAGCGCCGAGAGCTCGGCCTGGTCGAAGTCGAGCTCGGGCAGGTAGTAGTTCTCGGGCGGCAGCGCGTACAGGTCGCCCTGGAACGGGTCGTCGCCCGGGCGCTCCACGGCCAGCCGCAGGCCCATGGCCTCGATCTCGGAGCGGTCGGCGTAGAACCGGCGCAGGAAGGCCTGCTCGGTCATGCCGCCGTACCCCTCCACGGCCTCGTGGATCTCGTCCGCCGTCACCGGCCGCTGCTGCGACATCAGGAACGCGAGCAGGGAGAGCTGGCGAACCAGCTTGTCGTCGTCTCTCATGGCCATGGGTGCGTGCGAAGAATCCGCTCTTCGGGGCGTCCGATGATAGCCCAGGTGGCATCGCGCGGCCGTCCCGATCGCGCGGCCGAGGTCGCTCGGAGCGGGGACATCGGCGCGGATCGTCACGGGCGCCGCTCGGCCGGGAGAGGGTGGGCGCGGGCGAGCATCAGATCGCGGTGGGCGGCGCCCGACAGCACCAGCTCCAGCGGCACCAGCACCACGGCCACCGCCAGCGCCCAGATCAGGCCCGGCGCAAGCGCCACGGCGGTGATCAGGCCGGCCGCCATCGCGATCAGGATCACGCCGAGCTCGCAGCGCGTGACCGACGCCGGATCCTCGGGATCGACCACCACGTGCAGCACCAGGGCGGCCGCGAATCCGGCCGCCAGGATGGCGAAGCGCCCATCGACCAGGGCCGTCAGCGCCACGGCGCCGGCCACGGCGATCGCCGCCCACAGCACGGCGTAGCGCCGCCCCGACGTCCCGAGCATCACGATCGTGGTGGTCTTGGGGGGGAAGGCGCGGCTGTCGGGGACCCGGTCGAGGTAGTGGTGCATCATCAGCATCGCCACGCACGAGGCCCCGTACGCGATGCCGGTCAGGGCGACCCCGCCCGACATCTCGCCCCGCTGCAGCACGTACGCCCCGGTGGCGCATCCCCAGATGCAGACGAACGCGATGGCCTCGCCGCTGAACGGCCGGTAGGCCGCGCGCAGCGGGGGCAGCGTGTAGAGCACCGCCCCGGCGAGGCCGGCGATGCCGTAGAGCAGGAGGATCCACCCCCACGCCGCGGCGGCGGCGATGCCCACCACGGCCGCCGCGATGGCCGCCGCGACGCCGATGATCGCCAGGTCGCGGGGGCGCAGCAGGCCGGAGGCGATCACCTTGCTGCCGCCGCTGATCACCCGCGGCGAGGGGTCACGGTCGGTGCCCGAGCGCCAGTCGGCGATCTCGTTGACCGAGTGGGCGACCAGCCCCTGGAGCAGCACCCCGACCGTGATCGCGGCGAGGTAGCCGAGGACGGAGATGTCGCCTCCGTCGCGCCAGGCGAGCGCCGTGCCGAGCGTGATGGCGGTGTAGGACCAGAGCAGGACCGGGATGATCCGGATCTCCAGCCACAGGCCCAGCAACGCTCGCCGTGCGACCTCCATGGGTCATCGTAGCCCGCCGTCGCACCCCGCTGGTAGCCTGTCGGTCGTGTCCGTCTACGAACATGTCCACGACATCCCCAGCGAGGATGAGCTCCACCAGTTGGTGGGCGCGGCGACGCCGCACTTCGCCTTCCAGATCCGCGACCGCGTGGCCCAGTACGCCCAGGCCCTGCCGCCGGATCACCCGCGCCAGCTCGAGCTGCGGCGCCACCTCGACTATCTCGAGCAGCTCGGTCTCCAGGGCGAGACCGCCGGCGTCATCGCGCTGGATCTGCCCCCGCGCGAGTCCGTTCCGGGTCTGACTCCTCCGGGCTGAGGGCGCACCGCAGGATCCTGCTGAAGGTCCGCAGGATGCGCGCCGTCGCGCCCCAGACGTCCTCGCCCGCCAGCGGATAGCGCAGGGCGAGCACCCCAGGCTCGCCGGGCATCGCGGCGTCGGCACGCAGCAGGTCGGCGAGGCTCGCGTGAACCAGGTGCGCCACCTCCGCGTCGCTGGCGACGGCGGTCATGGGCCCCTCGAGCAGCGCCACGAACGGCCGGATGATGAAGCCGGTGACGATGGTGTCCACGTCGTCGAGCTCGCCGATCACGCGCAGGGTGGTCCGCGACAGGCCCACCTCCTCCTCGGTCTCGCGCAGCGCCGCCTGCTCGGCCGACGCGTCCTCCGGGTCCACCGTGCCGCCCGGCAGGGAGATCTGGCCCGGGTGGGAGGGCAGGTCGTCGCGCCGCTTGGTCAGCAGGATGTGGGCCGCGCCGTCGAGGTCGTAGATCACGATCAGCACCGCCGCGCGGCGTCCCGGCGCGTCGATCTCGACCGGCCGGCGCTCGCGCAGGGCCTCCTCGAGCATCCCGGCCAGCGGAGCTGCCGCCGGCAACCGGGTCGGGGGCGGGGGGGGACACACGGCCATTCGGGCGAGTGTACGCCGGGCCCGGGCGACGCCCCGCGCCCGGTGTCTGCAACAGTGGGATCGTGGAATCGGCATCGGCCCAGACGGACGAGGTGCGCGACCTGGTCCAGCGCCTCGAGGCGGCGCGCGACGCGGCGGAGCGCATCGCGGGCCGGCCCCCGCTCGGAGTGCGGGCGGTCGAGCCCGCCGCCGGCCGGCGCGGCTACGTCGCCGCCTTCGAGGGGCCCGAGTTCCTGTGCCTCGCGGGCGATCTGGAGCCCGAGCGCGATGCGCGCCGCGTGCGCGAGGCGGCGTCGGCGACGCTTCTCTGGGAGCACGCCGAGGCGCTGGTGGACGCCGAGGCCCTGCGCGACCTGGTGCGCGCGGTGGGGCGCCTGCTGGCCCTCGGCGGTGAGCCGGTGGAGGTGGCTGAGCCCCTCGAGGTGGTCGCCGCCCGCGCGCTCGAGCTCGCGGGCTGGCGCGACGCCCCGCGGCGCGTGATCGCGTCGGTGCCCGAGCTCGATGAGGCGTCGCGGCTGCAGGAGCGCCTGGTCGGCGCCTACGCCCGTTTCATGCGGGCGTCCGATCCCCTGGTGGCGCAGCAGGACTCGCTCGACGCCGCGCTGATCGAGGCGCTGCGATCGGTGGAGGAGAGCGCCGGACGCGCCGGGGCCGCCGACCGCCTGGCCGACCGGCTGGCGCGGGCCATCGAGGAGTGCGACGAGGGCGCCGGCCAGATGGTCGCGGCCAACCTCGTGCGCCTGCGCGACGAGTGAGCCTGTTCGGCACCGAGGTCTCGTTCCGGCTCGGGCCCGGCACGCTCGCCGAGGCGCGCGGCGATCTCCGCGGGCCTGGCCGAGGCCGCCGCGGGATGCCGCCGGCACGTGCTGTTCGTCGACGCGGCGGCGGGCGAGTACGGCTGCCTCGCCGAGTGGGACCGGCGCGAGGACGCCGAGGGTTTCGCCCTGCGCCCCGCCACCCAGGCGCGCCTGGCGGAGCTCGCGGAGCGGCTGGAAAAGGCGCCGCGCGTTCGTGTGTATGCCATGGAGGAGACTAAGCTCCGCTCGTGAGCGCACCCCGCAGAGCCGTCCACGCTCGTCGTGATGGAGGGCGATCAGACCGGACAGGAGCTGCTCGAAGAGGCCCTTCGGGTGCTCGATCCGGACGTGACCGGCTTCCCGATCGGCATCGAGCGGTACGACCTGTCGCTCGAGAACCGCCGCCGCACCAAGAACCAGGTGGTGTTCGACGCCGCGCATGCCACCACCGAGCACGGTTTCGGCCTCAAGGCGGCGACCGTGACGCCCGAGGGCGCCGGGGATGTTGGGAGCCCGAACGCCCTGCTGCGCGAGGCGATCGGCGGCAAGGTGATCATCCGCACCGGGCGCCGCCTGTCCGGGGTCCGCCCCATCGGAGGCATCCACGCCCCGATCTCGATCGTGCGCATGGCCGTGGACGACGCGTACAACGCCCGCGAGTACCGCGAGATGGACGGCGACGACGAGATCGCCTGGCGGGTCGAGCGCATCTCGCGGCGCACATGCCGGGCGGTCGCCGAATTCGCCTTCCAGCAGGCGCGGCGCATGCGGGCCACCGTCTTCGGCGGTCCCAAGTGGACCGTCAGCCCGGTGTACGAGGGCATGCTCAAGGAGGAACTCGACGCCGCCGCCGAGCGCCACCCGGACGTGCGCTACAAGCCGATGCTGATCGACGCGCTCTACGCGGCGCTGATCAGCCACACGGGGGACGCGCTGGTCGTGCCGGCACTCAACCGCGACGGTGACCTCCTCTCCGACATGGTGCTCCAGCTCTTCGGCTCGATCGCGGGCGCCGAGTCCCAGTTGCTGGCCTTCGACGACGACTTCCACGCCTCCGCGGTGATGGCCGAGGCGCCGCACGGCACGGCGCCGACCCTCCAGGGCAAGAACGTCGCCAACCCCCTGGCGATGATCCTCGCCGGCGCGTCGGTGCTGCCCTACATGGCGGGCTCCCAGGCTCCGGTCGTGTCCCGGGCGATCTACGAGGGCGCGCTCGAGGCGGTCGCCGACGACGTCCGCACCGCCGACCTCGGCGGCCACACGGGCACCGTGGAGTTCACCGACGAGGTGATCAAGCGCGTGCGCACCAAGCTCGACGTCTGGTCGGCCCTCGGGGAGACCAACCTCATCTACTGAGAGGCGCCGCCTCTACGGATCGCGTCGCCGGTTGCGCACGACGATCAGGATGATGATGAGGGCCCACAGCGCGATCACCGACAGCACGGGGATCAGGACGACGACGCTCATTCGTCGTCCGCGGTCGGGCCCTCCGCCAGGAATTCGAGCAGGTCCTCCACGGTGAACCGCCCGCTCTGCATTGAGGCCACCAGCCCGTAGACCGTCGCCGTATGCGGGCGCTCGACCACATACGCGCGCATCGCCTCGTTGGCGTCCTCCTCCAGCGTCGCGGCCTTGGCGACACCGGTCTCGGTGACCTCCATGCCGCTGCCGCGCACCGTCGCGAGGTGCAGGTCGACCAAGCCGGCTGCAGAGCCCCGCCACCTCGTCCGGCGTCGCCGAGAGGCGCTCCGCGATCGCGGTGACCGGGTTGGCCCCCGGGTGGGAGACCAGATCCCGCAGCACCAGGTACGAGCCGGCCGACAGCCCGGCGGCCGTCACGGTCTGGTCCAGCACGCCTCCGAGCTCGGCGAGGAGCTGAAGGTCGTCCTCGTCGCGCAGCACCGGGTCGCCCTAGGGGCCGAAGCGGTGCGGCGGGGCGGGGCGGGTGAGCGTCTTGGTGGCGCCGCCCCAGGTGCGGCCGGTGATGTTGCGGTCGTCCAGGATGCGCAGCGCCGAGCGCACGACGCCGGCGCGAGCGCCGTGGCCGTGGGTGTTGGCGACGGTGATCTCGAAGTCGTGGTCGGCGGTCGTGTACATCGGCCGCCCGTTGGCGCGGGCCAGCGACACGCGCGCCTCGGCGAGGTTGCGGGCGTCGTCGAGGGTCACGTACACCTCGAAGAACGACCAGTCGGAGGGCTGCTCGGCGAGCAGCTCGTCGAATGCGTCGGTGTGGTTCATCCCGTCGTCTCCCGTGTCGCCGCCTCGAGCCTCTCCACGATCTCGCCCTCCGCGAGGTCGCGGCTCACGATCTCCTCGACGTCCGCCGCCGCCACCCCGGTGTACCAGGCCCCGGTCGGGTAGCAGCACACCACCGGGCCCTCTCCGCACAACGGCCCCACGCAACCGGTCTGGGTCTGCACGACCGCGTCGTCGAGCCCCGCCTCGTGCACCGCCGTCGCGAAGGCGGTGTACACGGCGTGCGATCCGCGCGACGTGCAGTCGGGCCCGCGGCAGATGAGCAGGTGGGTGCGGCTCATCCGGTCACCCCGGCGGCGGCGAGCGCCGCCTCGACCTCGGCGGCCGCGCCGGCGAAGGCCTCGTCGGACAGCGCCGGCACCAGCTCGGCGGGCGGGCCGATCGTGCTCGGCAGCTCCACCCAGCTCACGCAGCCACCGTGCTCGGGGCCGACCTCGAGCACCGGGGGGTCCGTGACCGTCCAGACCCGCAGCACCGCGGCCCACAGCGGGTGCTTGCGGCGCCAGCGCAGGCGCTCGGCGGCGTAGTCCGGGGTGAGGATGTGCAGGTGGTCGATCTCCTCGAGGGCCTCGGGATCGGCGATCGGGTGCGAGGAGTGCAGCTCGGCGAACACCGCCAGGGGCAGGCGGGCCGGCTCCTCGCGCTGGGCCAGCGGGTCGCCGAAGCGCGCGCGCGCCCTCGGCGGTCACCAGCTCGGGACGCTGGTGGGCGAAGGTGGGGAAGAGGTAGAAGCGCGGGTGGGGCAGCTCGAAGCGCTTCTCGCCGATGCCGCCCTTGCGGACGATCAGCACCTGGTCGCCCGCGGCGAGCGCCGCGATCGTCACGGCCCACTCTTTGAGTGCGTGCTCTGCCACGGCAGGCAGATTAGCGCGGGACGGGTGTCCGATCATGATGACGGTAGGCCCTGGTAACGTTGGGCGCAGATGATCGACGCCATCCTCTCGCGTGCCGCCGACGGCGGCCGCATCACCCCGGACGAGGCGATCACGCTCTTCCGGGACGCGCCCCTCGAGGACCTCGGCGCCGCGGCCGACGCCGTGGTGCGCGCGCGGTACGGCGACGAGATCACCTACAACGTCAACGCGCACCTCAACCCCACCAACATCTGCGTGGTCGGTTGCGGTTTCTGCGCGTTCGCCGTCTGGACCGAGAAGGACGAGCGGGCCTACGCCTACAGCGTCGACCAGCTGGTCGAGCGCGCATCCCAGCTCTCGGAGCTCGGCATCACCGAGCTGCACATCGTCGGCGGGATGACCAAGGAATACGACCTCCCGTACTACGAGGAGCTCTTCAGCGAGCTCAAGGCGACGCTGCCGCACGTCTCCCTCACGGCCCTCACCGCCGTCGAGGTCGATTTCATCTCGCGCCTCTCCAAGGTGAGCCACGCCGAGACCATCGAGCGCCTGCGCGCGGCCGGCCACGACACGATGCCGGGCGGCGGCGCCGAGGTGTTCAGCGCCCGGGTGCGCAAGATCATCGCCGACCGCAAGGTCCCCGCCGAGGTCTGGCTCGACGTGCACCGCGAGGCCCACCGCCAGGGCATGCGCACCAACGCCACCCTCCTGTTCGGGCACTTCGAGACGCCCGAGGAGCAGGTGGACCACATGAACCGGCTCCGCGAGCTGCAGGACGAGACCGGCGGCTTCCAGGCCTTCATCCCGCTGCCCTTCCTGCCCGGCAACACCGACTTCGCGTACCTCCCCGGCCCGAGCCGCGAGGAGAAGCTGCGCACGATCGCGGTCGGCCGCCTGTTCCTCGACTCGTTCCCCCACATCAAGGGGCACTGGGTGATGCTCGGCGAGGAGATCACCGCCGAGGCGCTCAGCTACGGGCTGGACGACCTCTCCGGCACGCTCACCGAGGAGCGGATCGCCCACGCGACCACGGTGCAGACGCCGCTCGGCCTCTCGCAGGAGCGGATGGAGGGCCTCATCCGCGCCGGTGGCAAGGTGCCCGGCGAGCGCGGCACGCTCTACGGCCGCGTCGACCGCGGCGAGGTCGCGGCCTAGCCCGAGGGTTCTTCCGCCGCCGTCAGTTGAGCGGGCGGCGACGCAGGCCGGCGGCGCACACCAGCGCCAGCAGTACGCACCAGGCGAGCGTCCACACCACGGTGTCCCACCCGGCGGCGTGCACGAAGCACCGTGTTGCCGTTGATCTCGACCCGCGGAGCGGCGGCGCCGGCGGCGTCGCGCAGCTGCAGGTCGGCGAGCATCGGCGAGGTCACCGTGCGGGGGGCGATGTAGTAGAGGAGATCGACCCCGGTGTCGGCCGTCCCGATCAGGCCCTGGGTCGATGCGGCCCGCAGGTTGACCACGGCCTGGGCGAGCACGTAGATGCCGCCGCCGAAGAGGCCCGCGGCCGCCGGGCCCACGACCGAGCTCGCGGCCGCGCAGGCGATCATGGCCAGCACCAGCCCCTCGGCGACCGCCAGGGTGTGCACCGCGAGCGGCCCGTCCAGTCCCAGCTTGAGCACCACGCTGCCGGCCTGCAGCACGATCGCCCACGCGCCGATGATCATGACCATCATCGCCAGTCGGGCGCCGACGGCGCCGAACACCAGGCCGGGGCGCGACGCGCCCGAGCCCACGAGCATCCCGAAGTGGCCGTTCTCGGCGTCGCGGTTGAGGGCGGCGCTGCCGAGGGCGATCGCCAGCGCCAGGCCGCCCAGCAGCAGCAGGGTCGCCGCCCCCTGGCGCAGGCTGTCCTCGCGCGCCATGTCGTGGTGGGTCGCCGCCACGCCATGCACCACCAGCGCCAGCACCAGGCCCGCCGCCGCGCCGGCGAGGATCCACGGCCGCCGCGACAGGCGCCGCGTCTCGCAGGACGAGCAGGGCGACGAGGGCCCTCATCGGGGCGCGCCGTCGTACAGCGTCATCCGCCGGCCGAGCACCGGCGCGATGCCTCCGGGGCGGGTCGGCGGCCACCAGCACGGCCGCGCCCCGCTCGCGGGCCGCGCGGATCTCGCGCAGCGTGTCCGAGAACACCCAGGGATCGTCCAGGATCATGAGGTCGGGGTCGCCCATCACCGCGAGCGCCAGGCTCAGCCGGCGGTAGCCCTCGGCGTCGAGGCGGCTGGTGCGCCAGTCGCCCACGAACTGGAGGCCGGCGCGCGCCAGCGCGTCGTCGGCCGCCGCGCCGGGGGAGGGCAGGCGGCGCACGCCCGCGGCCGCCTGCACGGTCTCGCGGACGCGCAGTGCGGGAGCGAACCCGGTGCCCTCGGGCCCGTAGCCCACGCGGCCGCGGGTCTCGGCGGCGCCCACGGGCCGGCCGAACAGCTCGGCCGCCCCGCGGTGGGCGACCAGCCCGAGCAGCGCGCGCAGCACCGTGGTCTTGCCGGACCCGCCCCGCCCGGAGATCATCAGCCCCTCGCCGGGGGCGATCCGGAAGCGTGACGCCGCGCACGGCGGGCTCGGGGCCCCCGTGGTAGCGCACCTCCAGATCCTCGGCCTCGACCACGGCCTGGCTGCCGACCATCCGGGGGTCGCTCACCCGGAGAGGATCACCTCGAGCACCTCGTCGCGCCGTCGCTCCATGTCCGCCTCCGAGACCAGCGACTCGAGATTGAGGCGCAGGAGCGGCTCGGTGTTGGACGAGCGGACGTTGAAGTGCCAGTCGTCGTACTCGACGGAGAGACCGTCGATCTCGGCCTGGCGGGCGTCCGAGTAGCGCGCGCGGATCCGCTCGATCGCGGCCGGGGCGTCGTCGACCGTGGAGTTGATCTCGCCGGAGATGTGGTACTTCTCGCGGAACCCGGCGACCCACTCCTCGAGGGGCCGGCCGGTGGTGGCCACCATCTCGAGCACCAGCAGGGCCGGGATCAGGCCGCTGTCCGAGTACGAGAAGTCGCGGAAGTAGTAGTGGCCGCTCACCTCGCCGGCGAACACCGCGTTGATCTCGCGCATGCGCGTCTTGATGAAGGCGTGGCCGACCCGGTACATGTCGGGCGTCCCGCCGGCGGCGGTGATGGCGTCGCGCACGGCCCACGAGGCGCGCAGGTCGTAGATCACCGGCCTCCGGACCGGTCCGCGCCAGGATGTGGCGCGCGAGCAGCGCGGTGAGGAAGTCGCCCGGCACGAACTCGCCGGTGGCGTCGATGAAGAAGCAGCGGTCGGCGTCGCCGTCGAAGGCGATGCCCAGGTCGGCGCCGTCCTCGCGCACCTTGCCGATGATGAACTCGCGGTTCTCGGGCAGCAGGGGGTTGGGCTCGTGGTTGGGGAACCGGCCGTCCGGATCGATGAAGTAGGGCACGGCGTCGATGTCGAGGCGCTCGAGCACGGGGGGCAGGTACACCCCGGACATCCCGTTGGCCGAGTCGAACACCACGCGCAGGCCGCGGATCGCGTCGGGATCGACGAAGCCCAGGCAGCGCTCCACGAAACGGTCCAGCAGGCTCTCGTCGCGGCTGCGCGTGCCGGGGGTCGCGGCTCGCGGGGGGCCGGCCAGCGCGACGCGCCCGACCTCGCCGATGCCCGCGTCGCCGGCCAGCGGCACCGCGCCGGCGCGCACCATCTTGACCCCGGTGTACTGGGGCGGGTTGTGGCTCGCGGTGATGCAGGCGCCGGCGTCGTAGCCGCCCTCGGCCACGGCGAAATAGAGCATCTCGGTCGCGCACAGGCCGAGCTCGACCACGTCCGCGCCGGCCGAGAGCGCGCCCTCGGCGAAGGCCGCGGCGATGGACGGCGACGACAGCCGCACGTCGTGCCCGACGGCGATGCGCTTGCGCGCCCGTGACGGCGACGAAGGCGGCGCCCACCAGCTCGGCGCCCTCCTCGTCCAGCTGGTCCGGGTAGAGGCCGCGGATGTCGTAGGCCTTGAAGGCCGCCTGATCGATGGTCATGCCGTGAACCCTCCGCGCAGCAGGGCGTAGGTCTCGTCGAGGTGCTGCGGCATCACGCGTACGTCTCCCAGGGCCGGCATGAAGTTGGTGTCGCCCACCCAGCGCGGCACCAGATGCATGTGGATGTGGTCCGCGATCCCGGCGCCGCCCGCGCGACCCTGGTTGATTCCGAGGTTGAAACCCTGGGGCCGCATGAGATCGCTGAGAACCGCCTGCGAACGCTGCGCCAAGCCCATGAGCTCCGACATCGTGGCCTCGTCGAGCGCGGCGAGCGAGTTCACATGCGCGTACGGGACCATCATCAGGTGCCCGTTGTTGTACGGGTAGAGATTCATGATCACGAACGCGCGCGCGCCACGGTACAGGATGTACGTGTGCTCATCGTCGTCGCGGCGCGGCAGGTCGCAGAACACGCACGCCGGGGGTGAGCCGTCGCTCTCGTGCTCGGAGTTGATGTAGGCCATCCGCCAGGGCGACCACATGATGTCGGGCCCCTCTCCGGAGGCCATCTACAACCAGCGCTTGTGGCGGAACCACAGGATCAGCGCGCCGGCGATGCCGAACATCAGCAGCAGGGGGAAGATGAGGGAGAACGCCCCCGCCCGGTGGAACGGCAACACGTCGACGTTCATGCCGTAGATGCTCGCGATCAGCGTCAACGGCAGCAGGATCGTCGACAGCACGGTCAGCACCCGGATGATGTCGTTCAGCTTGTGGGTGATCACCGATTCGTTGGTGGCCTCGAGCGCCTCGGCCACCTCCTTGTAGTTCTCGAGGAGGTCCCAGATGCGCTCGCTCTTGTTGACGATGTCGTCGAAGTAGATCTCGAGGTCCTGGGGCGCGTAGCGCTGGTTGCTGCGCTCCAGCAGGCGCAGCGTGGGCCGCTGCGGCTTGACGATCTTGCGGTAGTTGATGATCTCCTGCTTGATGTTCGAGATGTCGCGGACGAGGTCGTCGCTCTCACCCTCGAACAGCGCGTCCTCGATCGAGTCCAGCTTGAAGCCGATCTTGTCGAGGATCGGGAAGCAGTAGTCGTACATCGTGTTGACGATCTCGTAGACGAGATAACCCGACCCCTTGCTCATGTGCTGCTCGCGCGCGGGCTCGTTGCGCTCGCAGCGCGACCAGAGCGCGCTGAGCGGCTTGAGCGGCTCGTTGGGCAGCGTGATGACCAGGTCCTCGGCCACGAACATGTTGAGCTCGGCCGCCTGGAGGCGTCCCGTGCGCTTGTCGAAGCGGGGGACGTGCAGAACGATGAACAGGTAGTCGTCGTACTCGTCGATCTTGGCGCGCTGGCGCCTGCGCGAGAGCACGTCCTCGAGGTCGAGGGGGTGGAACTCGTAGTGCTCGGCCAGCCAGGCGGTCTCGATCTCCGTCGGCGACTCGATGTTGAGCCAGGTCAGACCATGGGCCTCGATGCGCTGGACATCGGGCCGGGTGCGCTCAGGCTCGGAGGCGTTCGCGGGCCCCTGCCCGCCCCCGTGGCTTCGGCGGATCTTCGGAAGGTTCGCCATCGTCCACCCGGGCGGGAATTGAGGCATTCGTGAGCGTCAGCGTGGCCACGTGGGGAGTCTGGCACACCGCGCGTCGCATACCCACCTGATCCCCAGTGTCGGTCAGGGTCCCGGACGCTGGTGAGTGTCAGGGATGCGCATCGCGGCCACGACCCGCCGCAGGTTGGCGGCCACCACCGCGAGTTGCCGCCGCTCCGCCGGGTTGAGCGCCGCCTCCATGATCCGCTCCTCGAGGGCGGCGATGTGCGTGCCCAGCGACTCCGCGATCCCCCGGCCCAGCGGCGTCACCTGCACCAGTCTCCGGCGCCGGTCGTGCGGGTGCGGGCGGCGCTCCACCAGCCCGCGCGACGCCAGCTGGTCGAGCACCATCGAGAGATGGTTCGAGCCCATCGTCAACTGGCCGGCGATCTCCCAGGGCTCGAGCGGCTCGGGGTCGTGAGCCGCAAGGGCGTCGATGACCCGGAACTGGACCAGCGTGACGTTGCCCTGCCTCCGGGCCAGGCGGTCGAACACGCTCTCGAGCTCGGAGCCGAGCGCGATCAGCTCACCGGGCGTGCGCCGCTCGGGGTCAGGCGCGGATCGCGGGGCGGTGGTCATGTGCCGAAGTGTACGATCCCGACCGTTCGCTCACAAATGAGTAAAACGAGGGAGAATCGCGTGAAAGCGCTTCGTTACCACGGTCTGCAGGACGTACGCGTCGACAACGTACCCGAGCCGACGATCCTCAAGGGCTCGGATGCACTGGTGCGCGTCACCAAGGCCGGCATCTGCGGTTCCGATCTCCACTTCTTCAACAACGGCTCCGACCTCGGCCTGGCGGAGGGCACGCGCCTCGGTCACGAGTTCGTCGGCGTCGTCGAGGCCGTGGGCGGCGACGTGAAGGGCATCGCGGTGGGCGACCGCGTCGTGGCGCCGTTCGTGTTCTCCGACGGGACCTGCTTCTACTGCCAGAAGGGCCTCCAGAGCTCCTGCGAGCACGGCGGCATCTTCGGCAGCCCGTTCTGGGGCGAGCACGCCGGTGGTGACGTCGAGGGCGGCCAGTCCGAGTTCGTGCGCGTCCCCGAGGCCGACGGCACCCTGGTGGTCATCCCCGGGCCGCTGGCCAACGACGCCTCCGACCTGAAGGTGCTGCCGCTCGGCGACGTCTTCGCCACGGGCTACCACGGCGTGGTCAACGCCGGCGTCGGCCCGGGCTCGATCGTCGCGGTGCTCGGCGACGGCGCCGTCGGTGTGTGCGCCGTGCAGGGCGCGGCCCTGCGGGGCGCGGAGACCGTGATCCTGGTCGGTCACCACGACGACCGGCTCGCCGTGGCCGCCGCCAACGGCGCCACGCACACGATCAACGCCAAGCAGACCGACCCGATCGAGGCCATCAAGGAGCTCACGGACGGCCGTGGGGCGGACGCCCTGATCGAGACGATCTCGAGCAACGACTCGCTCACCCGGGCACTGCTCGCGGTGCGCGACGGCGGCTCGGTGGCCGTGCTCGGCATGAGCCACTACTTCGAGCCCGTCGATCAGCCCTACTCGCCGGCCTTCATGCGCAACCTGCACCTCCACCCGGGCGTCTGCCCCTCGCGGGCCTACATCCCCGAGCTGCTCGACGCGCTCACCGAGGGCAAGATCGACCCGAGCGTCGTCCTCACGCACGACCTCTCCCTGGACGAGGCCCCCCGCGGCTTCGAGATCATGGACACGCGCGAGAAGGGCTCCATCAAGGTGGCCCTGAGCCCCTCGGCGTAGGGTTTCGAGGCCTTCTTCGCAGTGGGGTGAGGACTGGCGACATGGCGTACACCGCCCCTCTCAGCGGAGGCGGTGTACGCACAACCCCCAAGCGTGGCGGCCAACGACCACCCCCAAAGCGAGAGGAATGTCCACACCACGAAAGACCGGGCATGACTCGTTTGGCTCTGTGACCGGCCTGGCCCGTGACCGGCTTTTCCCGACGACCTGGCCCCGGCGAAGCCGGTGGCGTCGGTCCGCCGAATCGCCGGTAGGCGATGAGCGCGCGACGAACCGGCCCGAAAGAGGCCGGTTCCTCGCCTTGTCACCAGTCCTCAACGCACCGCGAAGAAAACCCCGAAGCTCACAAACCTCGAGGTTCGGAGCGTTCAGAGCTCACCCAACGCCCGAGCTCACAAGCCTCGGGCCGGCGGTCTATTCGATCAGGCCGTTCCGGTAGGCGTACCGCGTGGCCTCGGTGCGGTTGCCCACCCCGAGCTTGCGGTAGATGTTCGACAGGTGGAACTTCACCGTCTGCTCGGTGACGTAGAGCTTGCTCGCGATGTCGAGGTTCGAGAGGCCCTCGGCGACGAGACGCAGGATGGAGAGCTCGCGGTCGGTCAGGCCACCGGGGTGTCCGCCGCCCGAGCTGCCCGAGCCGGATCCGCCCTGGCCGCCGCTTCCGCGGGGGTGGTAGACCGTGCCCTCGACCACCTGACGGATGGTGGAGGGGAGGTCGAGAGGGTTGATCGACTTGACCACATAGCCCGACGCGCCCTGGTGGAGCGCCTGGTCGATGTGCTCGGAGTCCTCGAACATCGAGAGGATGATGATCTTGAGGTCCGGGTAGTCCTTGCGGAGCGCCGCGAGGGTGGTGAGACCGTCGCCCTTGGGCATCCGCAGATCCAGGATCACCACGTCCGGGCGTACCCGGGGGACCAGGGTCAGCATCTCCTCACCACTCATCGCCTCGCCGACGACCTTGATGTCGGGGGCCGTCTCCAGCGCGCGCTTGATGCCGTCGAGCATCAGCCGATGGTCGTCGGCGATGGCGACGCGCAGGGGTGTCGTGGTCGATGAGGTGGGGTTCGGCACGTTAGTGGTAGCCACGAGGTCTCTATCGGCCGCGGTTCCGGCCGCCTTGAGAGACGGGGTATCGACCACCCTAACGGCTCATCCGGTCGGCGCTACCACGACCGGCCCGCGCGAGCGTCACGCGGGCGAGGTGCTTGGAGGTTTAGGCGGTTCCCGGGACGGGGCCGTACCGCTTGATCGCGTCCACGATCTCGCGCGCCGGGCCGCCCTTGACCAGGTACTCCGAGGCGCCGCCCGCGAGGCCGGCGGCGATCTCCTGCTCCTTGTCGCCCACCGAGAGCATCAGCACGGTGACGTCGGGGTGCTGCGCCTTGAGGGCGTAGGTGGCCTCGAGCCCGTCGAGCCCCGGCATCGAGACGTCCATCAGGACCACGTCGGGAAGCAACTCCGCGGCGGCTTCCAGGGCTTCCGCCCCGTCCGAGGCCTCGGCGACCACGACGATCTCAGGGTCGCGCTCCAGCAGGCGCCGGAGGACTCCTCGGAATCGCGCGTTATCGTCCGCCAGAAGTACACGTACCAACGGGTCGGACCCTCCCTCGGTCACATGGGAATCGCGGATTCACGGCTTCCGCGGCAAAATCCTACGCCCCGTACATCGTCAGGTCGCCTAGACGCCTTGGTAGTTCGATCCATCAGGAGGTATAGGCGAATGTGGTCCCCGGAAGCGCAGGGGGAGCTATCGGTACCATTGGCGGATATGCCCGCCGCCGACCCACCGTCCCGCGCCGCGGTCGCGGCTCTCGTCGCCATCACGTCGGCCGAGGCGGACCCCGCCCGCGGTGACGCCGCGATCGCCGACCTCGCCGAGGTGATCCGCTCCGGGGCGGACGCCCGCCTCGTTGTGGTGTGGGTCCACGATCCCCGCGAGGCCGCCGGCCGCCTGATCTCGGCCGGCCTCACCGATGAGGAGGCGTCGGCGATCGCCGGGGCCGTCGAGGACGAGGGGCTCACGGAGGAGTGCGAGATCGCCGCCGGCGACGACGGCCGCCTTGCCGGGGCGCTGTCCGCGGCGGGCGCTCCCTGCGCCATCGCCGTGCCGGTCTCCCCGCAGTCGGGCGCGGTGGTCGTCGTGGCCGGGGGCGAGCCGCCGGCGGTCGACCCGGTGTCGCGCCATGCGCTGCGGGTCGGCGCGCGCCGCATCGGCGCGCCTGATCGACATCGTGCGGATGCGCGACAACCTGGAGCGGGCGATGGCCCAGATCCTCGCGACCGACGAGCGCATGCTCGGCCGCATGGGGCTCGACATCCACGACGGCCCCACCCAGCAGCTCTCGGTGGCGATGCTCGAGGTGCAGCTGCTGGAGGCCGACCTCGCGGACGCCGAGGAGGGCGGCCTGCCCACGCCCGAGTCGATCCGGCCGGCGGTGGGCCGCATCTACGAGACCGTCGGCGGCGCGCTGCACGAGATGCGCGAGCTGATCGGCCACCTGCGCCCCGCCCAGTTCGAGGACCGCCGCCTCACCGAGATCCTCCAGGACGGGGTCACCGCCTTCGAGTCGCGCAGCGACGTGGAGACGCATGCCGAGTGGATCGGGGATTTCCCGGTCAACGGTGTATCCATCACGCAGCGGATCACCCTCTACCGGATCCTTCAGGAGACGCTCACCAATGCCCAGCGCCACGGACGGGCCACGCGGGTTGACGTGCGCGTGACCGAGGACGACTCGGGCGTCACGCTCGAGGTGACCGACGACGGGGCCGGTTTCGACCCCGAGGAGGTCCAGCGCCGCCGGCCGGGCATGCCCCTGGCGCGATTCGGCCTCTACGGCATGCGCGACCGGGCCCAGATCCTCGGCGGATCGTTCGACATCACGAGCGCAGCGGGCGAGGGCACGACGGTGCGCGTGTTCCTGCCGCGCTGGAGCGGGTCCGCGCCGGAGGTGTCCGTCGATGTTGCCTGAGGGGCGTGGCGTGGCCGTCAAGATCTGCGGGCTGACCACGCCCGGGGACGCCGCCGTGTGCGTGCGCCTGGGCGTCTGGGGCGTCGGGGTGGTGTTCGCCGAGGGCAGCCCGCGGCGGGTCGACGAGGCGGCGGCGGCCGCCGTGACGGCCGTGGTGCCGGCGACGATCGCCCGGGTGGGCGTGTTCGTGGGCACCTCGCCCGGCGAGATGGCCCGCATCGCGCGCGCCGTCGGGCTGACGCACCTCCAGATCCACGGCGACGCCGATCCCGACGAGGCGCGCCGCGCGAGCGGCCTGCCGGTGATCCACGCGATCGGCGTGCGTGACGCGGCCTCGCTCGACCGGGCGCGCGCGACACGCGCCGACCTGGTGATGCTCGACGCCGCCGTGGCGGGGCGCGACGGGGGCACCGGCACGAGCTTCGACTGGTCGCTGCTGACCGACAACGCGCTGGGGCGGCCGTTCGCCCTGGCCGGCGGCCTGCGTCCCGAGACCGTCGGCGACGCGGCCGTGCGGCTGCGCCCCGTGCTGGTGGATGTCTCCAGCGGGGTCGAGAGCGCCCCGGGCCGCAAGGACCCCGCGCGGGTGACGGCCTTCGTGGCGGCGGTCGCCGCGGTGGGCCAGGTGGTCGCGTGAGCGAGACCCGCCCGTCGGACGGACTGCTCGCCGCGCGGTACGGCGACTTCGGTGGCCGGTTCGTGCCCGAGACGGTCATCGGCGCTCTGGACGAACTCGACGCCGCGTACCTGCGCTTTCGCGACGACGTGGCCTTTCGCGCCGAGCTGGAGGGCCTGCTCGACCGCTACGTCGGGCGCCCGACGCCGCTCTACCGGGCCAAGGGCCTCGAGCAGGCGTACGGCATCGAGCGGCTCTACCTCAAGCGCGAGGACCTCTGCCACACCGGCGCCCACAAGATCAACAACGCACTCGGGCAGGTGCTGCTCGCGCAGCGGATGGGCAAGAAGCGCATCATCGCCGAGACCGGCGCGGGCCAGCACGGCGTGGCCACCGCGACCGCCGCGGCGCTGCTCGGGCTGGAGTGCTGCGTGTACATGGGGCGCGTTGACATGGCGCGCCAGCGGCTCAACGTGATCCGGATGCGCATGCTGGGCGCCGAGGTGCGCCCGGTCGATTCGGGCATCGGGACGCTCAAGGACGCGCTCAACGAGGCGATCCGCGACTGGGTGACCAACGTGGGGGAGACGCACTACGTGATCGGCACGGCGGCCGGTCCGGCGCCCTACCCCGAGATCGTCGCCGAGCTCCAGTCGGTGATCGGCGTCGAGGCGCGCCAGCAGATGCTCGACGAGGAGCAGCGCCTGCCGGGGACCGTGGTGGCGTGCATCGGCGGCGGCTCCAACGCGATCGGGATCTTCCGCGCCTTCCTGGCCGACGCCGAGGTCGCGCTGGTCGGCGTGGAGGCCGGCGGCGAGGGCATCGAGAGCGGGCGCCACGGCGCGTCGCTGGGCCACGGCCGCCCGGGCGTGCTGCACGGCAGCTACTCGTACCTGCTCCAGGATGCCGACGGGCAGGTCACCGAGCCCCACTCGATCTCGGCCGGCCTCGACTACCCGGGCGTGGGCCCCGAGCACAGCCACCTGCGCGACACCGGCCGCGTGCGGTACGAGAGCGCGACCGACGCCGAGGCGCTCGTCGCCTTCCAGGCCTGCTCGCGGGCGGAGGGCATCATCCCGGCGCTCGAGAGCTCGCACGCCCTCGCGCTGCTGGCCCGCGAGGGCCGCGAGCTGAGCGGTGCGGGCCCGGTGCTGGTGTGCCTGTCGGGGCGCGGGGACAAGGACGTGGACGCCGTCGGAGCCGCTCTGGGCATCGATGACTGAGGGCGGGGCGCGCATCCGCGCGACGTTCGAGAACGCCGGCCGGCCGCTGTTCATGCCCTACATCATGGGCGGTTACCCCGATCTCGCGGCCAGCGCGACCCACGCGGCGGCCGCGGCCAGGCACGCCGATCTGATCGAGCTCGGCATCCCGTTCTCCGACCCGCTGGCGGACGGCCCGACCATCCAGGCGGCCGGCCAGATCGCTCTGGAGCGCGGCGCCCGGCCCGAGGACGTGATCGCGATCGCCGACGGTCTGCGCGGCGGCCCTCCGGTGGTGCTGATGACCTACGTCAACATCGTGCTCGCCGCGGGCCCGCGGGCTTTCATGGAACGCGCCGCGCGCGCCGGTGTGGCCGGCGTCATCATCCCCGACCTGCCGATCGACGAGGGCGCGGAGGTGCGCGAGCAGGCCCGCCGCGCCGGAGTCAGCATCGTCCCGCTCGCCGCCCCGACGACGGACGTGAGCCGCCTGGCCGCGATCGGCCGGCAGGCCGACGGGTTCGTCTACTGCGTCTCGGTGGCCGGGGTCACCGGTGGCGACGTGCGGGTTGACGCCACGCTGAGGGATTTCATGGCGCGGGCCCGGGCCGCCATCGACGCGCCGCTGGCCGTCGGGTTCGGCATCCGCACGCCCGAGCACGTCGCGGCCATCGGCGGCATCGCCGACGGGGTGATCGTGGCCAGCGAGATCATCCGTCGCATCGGCGCGGCCGACGATCCGGAGGCCGCCGAGGCCGCGGTGGAGGACTTCGCCGCCGAGGCGGTCGCCGCGCTGCGCGATCTGGCCCCGGCGCGGTGATCGTCGCCCACGCCACGCCGCCGGCACCGATCGTGTGGGTGCAGGCCGGTCACGAGGGCCCGCGCGAGCCCGGGTACACCGCCCAGACCGGTGCCGGCGACGGCCCCTTCGGCAACGAGGTCGGCTTCACCACCCGCGTCGCCGCCCGCCTGGTGACCCGTCTTCGCGCCGCCGGCGTCGACGCCCGGCGTACGCCCGGCCGGGTGGCGCCCTTCGGCTCACGGGGCGCGGTGTTCATCAGCCTCCACCACGACTCGGACGGGGGGCACGCCGCGATCGGCCACGCGATCACCGGAGCGGGGGAGAACTGGTACCACGGCGAGGGCTTCGGCACCGCGAGCCCCGTGCCCTACTCCGACAGCGCGCCACACCGGGCCGCGACAAAGGTGTCACCGGCCGTGGAGCGCCGCTCGCTGGACCTCGCCAAGCGCATCGGGGTCACCTTCGGCGCCATCCACACCGCCGCCAACGGCGCGCGGGGCGCCTACACCGGGGTGGAGCCGCGCAACGGCAACCCGCGGATGATGCGGTACTACGGCTACTACCGCACCAACGCCGGCGCCCGGGTGCTGATCGAGTGCGGGCGCCCCCGGCGTGGACGACGCCTTCCTGCGCAAGGTCGATCCGATCGCCGCGGCCGTCGGCCGCGGCATCACGGGTTACCTGCGGGCCCGCGGGCTGCTGCGCCAGACCGCGCTCAGCAGGGTCCGCTGAGCACCGTTCCGCCGCTGACGGCGTAGCACTTGCTCGCGTCCGTGGCGACGGGCTGCGAGCTGGCGATCCCGTTGGCGCCGATCTGGACGACGTACCAGCCGCTGCCGAGCCCGGCGAGTGCGGAGGCCCGCCCGGTCGCGATGCCCTGGGCGACGCCCGCCTGGGTGCCCTCGGCGACGCCGGCCTTCTTGCCGGCGGCGAAACCGGTCTGGCGACCCTGGGCGAGGCCCTCCTTCTTGCCGGCGATGCGGCCCTCGCGCGATCCCGAGACCGCGCCCGCCTTCTTGCCCGCGTTGACGCCGGCCGCGTAGCCCTCGGCCTTCGCCCCCGACGCGTCGGCGCTCGAGGAGCCGAGGATCCACCCACCGACGCCGGCCGTCAGCAACAGCACCACGGCGGCGATGCCGGCCGCGATGGCGACGTCGCGTTTCGTCGCGAGACCGCGCCGGCGCGACGCGTCGCCGAACGCCTGGGTGAGGCGCTCGGGCACGGGCACGTACTCACGCGGGGTCCCGTCGTCGTGCGGGGTGTCGCCGTTGGCGGCCCCCGGTCCCCCGAACCGCGCCATCGCGGCGTCCCAGGGGTCGCCCGCCGAGGACGACCCACCTGCGCCGACCGCGGCGACCGTGGCGCCCTGGGCGACGCGCGATCCCAGCGCGACCCGCAACTCCTCCACCAGTTCCTCGGCGCTCTCGGGCCTCTCGCGGGGCTCCTTGGCCAGCCCGCGGGCCAGCACCTCGTCGATCGCCGGGGGTAGGCCGTGGGCGATGGCGGACGCGTCGGGCACCGGGTCGCGCACGTGGGCCAGCAGGGTGGCGCTCGGCTCGCGGCGCACGAAGGGGGGCCGGCCGGTGAGCGTCTCGAAGGCGACGACCGCCAGCGAGTAGAGGTCGGATCCCGGCGTGGCGGGCTCGCCCTCCACCTGCTCGGGCGACACGTACTCGGCGGTGCCCAGCCAGTCGCCCCGGCGCGTCAGGCCGGGCATGTCGTCCAGCCGCACCAGCCCGAAGTCGCTCAGGTACGAGGCGCCGTCGGGGTCGAGCAGGATGTTCGCCGTCTTGACGTCGCGGTGCACCGTGCCGCGGGCGTGCGCGAAGTCGATCGCCTCACCGATGTCCGACAGCACGGCCATCGCCTCGGCGGGGGGGAGGGGCCCGTTGCGCGCGATGCGCTCGGCCAGGCTGTCGCCCGGGATCAGCCGCATCGACATGTAGGCGCGCCCGTCGGCCTCGCCCGCGTCGTACACCGGGACGATGCGCGGGTGCTCGAGCCGGCCGGCGGCGATCGCCTCGCGCCGGAAGCGCTCGAGGGCCCCGCCGCGGTTGAGGTAGCCCTCGTCGAAGACCTTCAGGGCGACCTGCCGATCCAGGTCGAGCTGGGTCGCCCGGTAGACGACCGCCTGCCCGCCGCGGCCGATCTCGGCCTCGATGCGGTAGCGGCCGAACTCCTCGCCCGGTACGAGCCTCAGCGCCGACCTCCCTGAGAATGATGAGTGATCACCCTCAGGGATTCGCGGTGGACGCCCGCGCTCCTCGCGGCCCCTGTGTTAGCGAACCACCAATACCGACGCGTGGGCCTTGTGCGCCACCCGCTCGCTCACGCTTCCGAGCGCCCGCAGGCCGTGCAGCCCGCGGCTGCCGACCACGATCAGATCGACGTCGAGCTCGGCGAGCACGTGCACGGCGCTGCCGCCGTCGTGCACCACCTCGTGGGCCGGCAGGCCTGCGGCGAGGTCGCCGATGCCGCCCTTCGGGCCGCCCTTCGCGATCACGATGCGCAGCTCGGCGCCGGTGCGCGCGGCGATCTCGCCGGCCGCCTCGACGGCGATCGTGGAGGTCGGTCCGCCGTCATAGCCGGCGGCGACGGAGCGGGGGAAGGGCTCGGAGCCCTTCGCGGCACGCCCCAGCAGCACCGGCAGGGTGGTCTCGTGCAGCAGCCAGGTGGCCGGCTCGCCGCCCAGGATGCCCAGCGTCCGCGCCTCGTGCGGCGCGTCGATCGCCAGCAGCACGCCGGTGTCCTCTCCCGCCTCCTCGCGCATCGCCAGGATCAGCGGGCCCTCGACCAGGGAGACGGTCGCGCCGGGCGCGAGGTCGGCCACGGCGGCCCGGGTGGTCTCGAGGTCCTCGCGCATCGCGTCGCTCAGCATCTGCGCGGCGCCGACGGGGATCGGGGCGATCAGCTGGCCGGTGTCCATCTCGCCCGACATGGGCTGCATGGCCCGCTCGGCCGCCTCGAGGTTGACGGCTCCCACGAGCACCACGGGCACCCCCGGGGGTGCCAGCGCGATCGCCTGGCGCGCGACGACGCTGCTCTGCGCCCCGGACTCCACGGCGCACACCACGCGTGTGATCTCCACTGCGGTCCCTTCGTCGGTCGGCGTCCGGCGTACCGTACCGTGGCCGCTCGCTCAGAGGCGGACCTGATCGACGAGCGTCTCCTGCAGTTCATCGCGCAGATCGAGGAAGCGCTCGTCGCGCCGGATCTCGTGGCCGCGGTCCGGGCCGAAGGGGATGGGCACCTCTCCGGCGATCCTGCCCGGGTGCGAGGTCATCACGTAGACGCGCTCGGAGAGGTACACGGCCTCCTCGACGTCGTGGGTGACCATCACGATGGTGGTCTTCAGCTCGCGCCAGATCTCGAGCAGGAAGTCCTGCATCACGCGCTTGGTCTGGGCGTCGAGGGCCCCGAAGGGCTCGTCCAGCAGCAGGATGTCCGGGCGCGGCGCGAGCGCGCGGGCGATCGCGACGCGCTGGCGCATGCCGCCCGAGAGCTCGCGCGGGATGCGGTCGGCCCACTCGGTGAGGCCCATGATCTCCAGCAGCACGCCCACGCGCTGGCGGCGCTCGGCGCGCGGCACCCGGCCCACCTCGAGGCCGAAGGAGATGTTCTGCGCAACGCTCTTCCACGGGTACAGGCTGTAGGCCTGGAACACCATGCCGCGGTCGGCGCCCGGGCCCGACGACCGACTCGCCGTCCACCTCGACCCGCCCCTCCGAGGCCGCCTCCAGGCCCCCGATGATGTTGAGCAGCGTGGACTTGCCGCAGCCCGACGCGCCGACCAGGCACACCAGCTCACCGGCGCGCACCTTCAGGTCGATGCCGTCGAGCGCCGTCACCGGCTCGTGCTTGCGCCGCGCGGGGAAGCGCTTGACCAGGCCCTCGACCTCGAGCTTCTCGGGCCGCACGACGGTCATGCTCATGGGTTCGACCACGGGCGCCACGCGCCGCCGCAGCCAGCGCAGCGACAGGTCGCTGATCACGCCGAGCGCGCCGAAGATGAGCAGGATCGCGAACATCTCGTCCACCTGACGGAACCGCTGGGCCCGCACGATGCGGAAGGCCAGCCCCTCCTGGGCGGCGAGCAGCTCGGCGACCACCAGGATCGACCAGGCGGCGGCCAGGTTGATGCGCGCCACGTCGATGATGCCCGGCAGCGAGTGGGGCAGCACCACGCGCCTCAGCACCGTCATGCGCCCGGCCCCGAGCGTGTACGAGGCGCTGATGATCTCCTGCGGCACCGAGCGCGACACGTCGGCCACCATCAGCAGGTTGAAGAACACCGAGCCCAGCACGATCAGGGTGATCTTGGGCGTCTCGTCGATGCCCAGCCAGAACAGCATCACCGGCACGAGCGCCGTCGCGGGGATGTACCGCATGAAGCCGGTCGGGGCCTCGAGCAGCGACTCGACCGACCGGAAGGTGCCCATCAGCAGCCCGAGGACGACCGCGATCACCATGCTGATCGCGTAGCCGATCAGGATGCGGCGGTTGGACGCCCAGAAGTCGCCGAGCAGCACGCCGTCGTGCCACAGCCGGCGCCCGCCCTGCCACGTCTCGACCGGGTTGGGGACCAGCGGGTTGGCCGAGGAGCCCGTGGACAGGAGGATCCACAGCCCGATCGGGATCGCCAGCCCGACCAGCGTGAGGCCGATGTGCCACCCGGTGGGGATGTCCTCGCGCATCCGGAACAGCGCGTGGTGGCGCCGGCCGCGCGTCCCGCGCTTCTGGGCCCCGAGGGTCCTGCGCCACGAGATGACGGTGCGCCGCCCCCCATCCTCGGGGGAGCGGCGCCCGTCGCGTCGCTCGCGGTCGGTGTCCTGCCTCAGCGCCAGCTGATGGCCTCCGCTCTCACGTGCCTCCGCCGGCGATGTACGCGTCGGTGAAGCTCGGCGTCGAACAGGCCGGTCAGGTCGGCCTCCTTCTCGGTGAGACCCGAGTCCACCAGGAAGGGGTTGATCTTCCGGGCGGTGTTGGGGAGGGAGGTCTCCTCCTTGGAGTCCACGAAGGCGGCGGCGGCGTCCGTCGCGTCGAGGATGTCCGTGCCGGCGTCGTAGGTCTCGTAGTCGGCCGGGGTCACGCCGGCCTGCTTGGACATGATCGCGATCGCCTCGTCCGGGTTCGCGTCGATCCAGGCGAGCGTCTCGTACCAGGCGTTGACGATCTTCTGGACGTCGGCGGGGCGCTCCTTGACCAGGTCGCTGTTGAGGGCGATGTGGTCGGAGATGCTCCCCGGGAAGTCGGCCGAGTCGAAGAGCGTCTTCGATCCGGCGCGCTTCAGGGCCTCGGTGGTGAACGGCGCGAACACGCCGACGGCGTCGAACTGGCCGCCCGCGAACCCGGCGGCGGCGGCGTCGGTGGGAGCGCCGCGGAAGTCGATGTCCTTCTCGCTGAGGCCCACCGACTCGAGGCCCTGGAGCAGGAGGAAGTGATCGACGACCCCGGCCTCGGCGGCCACGGTCTTGCCCTTCAGGTCCTGCGATCGTGTTGATCGACTTGTCCACGATCACCTGGTCGTTACCGGCCGAGAAGTCGGTGTTGACGACGATCGCGGCCTTCTGGCCCGCGGCCACGCCCGCCATGGTGTCGTTGAGCGTCTGGGTGTTGCCGTCGATCTGGCCCGCCGTGAAGGCGTCGATCGAGGCGACGTAGTCCGTGAAGTAGCGCAGCTTCACGTCGACGCCCTCCTTCGCGAAGAAGCCCTTCTCCTCGGCGACCTTGAGGGGGAACCAGCCCGGCCACGCGCTGTAGCCGATCGTGATGGCGGGGCCGGCCGCGGCGGCCGTGGTGCCGGAGCCCGCCGTGTCGGCGGACGAGCCGGAATCGCTCCCGCACGCCGCGACGGTGATCGCCATGAGCGGCGACCACGGCGGCGATCAGGGGGCTGCGCAGGTATCTCATGTCGGGCGCACCTCGTGCGTCGAAGAGCGATCGAAGGACCACGACCGGGCGGCGCCCGGGTCTTTCGATACGCTATTGAGAACCCTGCGGGCGGCGAGTCGGCCCGGGGGAGAAACCGGCGGGGCGTCCTCTTGGCCCCGCCGTCAGGGGTCCCGGCCTCGGCGGGCCTCGTCGCGCAGGGCCGGCCAGGGCGGCCCGGTCGGTCAGCAGACCGCCCACCGCGTGGTCGGCCACGAAGTCGGCGATGGCGTCGGGCTCGTAGCCGTCGTCCTCGATCTGCCCGAGCGCGCCCGACCGGGCGGTGCCAGTTCTGGGTCGCCTCGTCGTTGGCGAGCAGGGTCAGCGCCGCGAGGCGCGGGTCGACGTCCACGATCTCGCCCGGCCGCGATGCCCTCGCGCAGCAGGGCCTCGACGCTGAGGTTGAGCTCGCGCCGCTCGGCCCAGAAGCGCTGGAAGCGCTCCTCCTGGAGGGCCGACAGCCGCGACACCTCGTTGATGTCGTACGGGAAGGCGCAGATCTGGCGCACGTCGATGCGGATCAGGCGGTAGAGCCGCAGCGCGGGCGGGCCGCCGTCGGCGTTGATGCGGGCCAGCTCGTCCAGGATCACCCGGTTCACGCTCGCCAGGATCTCCTCGAGGATCTGCTCCTTGTCGCGGAAGTAGTAGTAGACCGACGACTGGCGCAGCCCGGAGCGCCGGGCGATCTCGCTCATGGTGGTCGCGCGCGACGCCGCGCTCGGCGAACAGCCGGCTGGCGACCGCGACGATCTCCTGGCGCGGCTCGTGCTCGAGCGGGCGCGAGTCGGCGCGCGGGCGACCGGTGCGCGAGCGCGGTTCCGCGGCGGGCCCCTGGCCGGTCTCCATGGGGCCAGTGTAGTTCGCGCGGCGACGCGCACTTGACGACGGGGCCCGCGTCGCGCAGGCTACGCGGGGAGTTTCGATGCATCCTTGAAAGTTCCCGGCACGTCCCCAGGAGACCCGATGTCCACCACGTCGAGCACCCACGGGGCCCGGGACCACGCCCGGGCACAGGCCGGCGCGCGCGTCGAGAGCCAGCCCGTGCTGCCCGCCGCCGCGGCGGAGCGACCTCCCGCGGGGCGTCGCCCCCGGGGACATGATCTGGGAGGAGACCCTCGGGCACGGGGAGTACGCCGCGCACCGCCTGCCGCGCGGCGCCCGCCTGCGGCTGGCGGACGAGGCCGGCGACGCCTGCGCGACGCTGATGGTGCACAGCGCGACCGACCCCGCCGAGCGGCTCAACGTGGCCGACACGGTCAAGGTGCAGTGGAGCGCGTACCTCGGGCCCGGCAGCCTGCTGCTCTCGGACATGGGGCGGGTGCTGATGAGCATCGAGGACGACACCAGCGCCCGGCACGACGCGCTCTGCGGCCTCGCCCCGGCGGCGCGGCCCTCCCTGCTGCTGGCGATGGCCAAGCTCGGTCTGGGCAGACGCGATCTGCCCCCGGCGCTGACCCTGTTCGCCGGCACGCGGGTCGCGCCCGACGGGTCGCTGGTGCTCAGCGCGGAGCGCGCGCCCGGCCGCGAGGTGGTGCTGCGGGCCGAGGTCGACGTGCTCGTCTCGCTGGTCAACGCGCCGCACCGGCGCGACGATCGCCCGGGGCACACGTGCAGCCCGCTGCGGGTGACCGCCTGGCGGGGCGCGCCGACGGCCGCCGACGACCCGCTGCGCCATGCGACGCCCGGAGCGGGCCCGCGCCTTCGAGAACACCGACGACCACCTGCTCGGCCTGGGAGTGACGCCGTGAGCGTGATCCTCGACGAGGTGGTCCCGGCGCGCGCGCCCTGGTCGGGGGTGGTGCGCGCGGGCACTCGCTGCGGATCGTCGACCTGGAGGGCAACCAGGCCGTGGACTGCATCCTCTACCGCGCCGACGACCCGTCCGAGCGCTACAGCGCCGCCGACACGATCGCCGAGCAGGGCAACATCTTCCTCACCACGGGATCGCGGCTGCTCTCGGGCGAGGGCGCCGTGATGATGGTGATCACCGACGACACGTGCGGCCGCCACGACACGATCGGCGGGGCCTGCAGCCAGGAGTCCAACACCCTGCGCTACGGCCACCACACCAAGCACCAGCACGCCTGCGTCGAGAACTTCCTCGCCTCGCACGCGCCGCGCGAGATGGGCAAGCGCGACATGGTGAGCAACATCAACTGGTTCATGAACGTCCCGGTGGAGCAGGACGGGACGCTCGGCATCGTGGACGGCATCTCCGCCCCGGGGCTCTACGTCGAGCTGCGGGCCGAGATGGACACCCTCGTGGTGATCTCCAACTGCCCTCAGATCAACAACCCCTGCAACGGCTTCGACCCCACGCCGATCCGCCTGATCGTGACCGCGCCGGCCGAGGGTGGCTGACGCGGGCGCCGTGCGGCGTGTGCTCGTCGCCAACCGCGGCGAGATCGCCTGCCGGATCATCCGCACGCTGCACGCGATGGGCCTGGCCGCGGTCGCGGTGTACTCCGACGCCGACGCCTCGGCGCCGCACGTGCGGATGGCCGACGTCGCGGTGCGGCTCGGGCCGCCGCCGGCCGCCGAGAGCTACCTGCGGGCCGACCGGATCGTCGCCGCCGCGCTCGCGCACGGGCGCCGATGCCGTCCATCCCGGATACGGGTTCCTCAGCGAGGACCCGGCCTTCGCCGCGGCCGTCGAGGACGCCGGCCTCGCGTTCTGCGGGCCCACGCCCGCCCAGATCCGCGCCTTCGGCCTGAAGGACTCGGCGCGCGATCTGGCGCGCGCGGCGGGGGTGCCGCTGCTGCCCGGGTCCGATCCGGTGGCCGACGACGGAATCGGCGCTGCGCGCGGCCGCGCAGATCGGCTATCCGGTGATGGTCAAGAGCACGGCCGGGGGAGGGGGCATCGGCATGTCGGTCTGCGCCGGCCCCGGCGATCTGGCCGACGCGATCGCGCGGGCGGCTCGTGTCGGCGCGGCCGAGCTTCGGCGCCGGGCGGGTGTTCGTCGAGCGCCACGTCGCGCGGGCCCGCCACGTGGAGGTGCAGATCGCGGGCGACGGGCGCGGCCGGGTGATCGCCCTCGGCGACCGCGACTGCTCGATGCAGCGGCGCCACCAGAAGGTGCTGGAGGAGGCGCCGGCGCCCGGGCTCGACCCCGAGGTGCGCGACGCGATGGCCGCGCACGCGGTGCGCCTGGGCGAGTCGGTGGCGTACCGCTCCGTGGGCACGGTCGAGTTCCTGATCGACGCGGACACCGGCGAGGCGTTCTTCCTCGAGGTCAACACGCGCCTCCAGGTGGAGCACGCCGTCACCGAGATGGTCTTCGGCGTCGATCTCGTGGAGTGGATGGTGCGCATCGCCGGCGGCGGGGCGGTGCCCGATCTCCCGTCCCCGCCGGCCACGCGATGGAGGCCCGCGTCTACGCGGAGGATCCCGCGCGCGGCTACCGGCCCTCCTCCGGGCCGGCTGACCCGCGTGCGGTTCCCGGCCGGCGCCCGGGTGGACGGCTGGGTGGAGGACGGCACCGAGGTGACCCCGCACTACGACCCGCTGATCGCGAAGCTCGTGGTGCACGGCGCCGACCGGCGCGAGGCGCTCGATCGCCTGCGCGCGGCTCTGGACGCCAGCGAGGTCCACGGCATCGAGACCAACCTCGACCTGCTGCGCGCCGCGGTCGCCGAGGGCCCGTTCGCGCAGGCGGAGCCGACCACCGCGGCGCTGGCCGGCATCGCGCCCGCGCCGGCCACGATCGAGGTCGTGGACGCCGGGCCTGGTGACCACGGTCCAGGATCACCCCGGGCGCCTCGGGCTGTGGGCGGTCGGCGTGCCGCCGTCGGGGCCGATGGACGCGCGCAGCCACCGCCTCGCGAATCGCCTGCTCGGCAACCCGGAGGGGGCGCCCGCGCTCGAGATGACCCGCATCGGAGCGAGCCTGCGGTTCGACCGCGCCGCGCGCGTGTGCCTGGGCGGCGCGCGGATGGCGGCGGATCTGGACGGCGCCGACGTGCCCTGGTGGACGCCCGTCGCGGTCGCGCGCGGCCAGCTCCTGCGGCTCGGGGCCGTCGAGGGTCCCGGCGCGCGCGCCTATCTCGCGATCGCCGGCGGGATCGCCGTCCCCGACTACCTGGGGAGCGCGTCCACGTTCACGCTGGGCGGTTTCGGCGGGCACGGCGGACGGGCGCTGCGCAGCGGCGACGTGCTGCGCATGGGCCCCGCCGGCGCGGCGGCGGCAGAGCCGAGCGCCGCTCGAGCCGCCGGAGCTGACCGGCGACTGGGAGATCGGCGTGCTCTCCGGGCCCCACGCCGCCCCCGACTTCTTCACGACGGACTACATGGAGACGTTCCTCGGGGCGCGATGGAGCGTCCACCACAACTCCGACCGCACCGGGGTGCGGCTGCTCGGCCCGCGCCCGGGCTGGACGCGGGCCGACGGCGGCGACGCCGGGCTGCACCCGTCCAACATCCACGACACCCCCTACGCCGTCGGGGCGATCGACTTCACGGGCGACATGCCGGTGATCCTCGGCCCGGACGGCCCCAGCCTGGGCGGGTTCGTCTGCCCCGTGACCGTGGCCGGGCACGAGCTGTGGAAGCTCGGGCAGCTCTCTCCCGGCGACACGGTGCGCTTTCGCGTGGTCCCCCCGCCGGCTCCGCCGCGCGCCGGCGTCCGCGACGCCGACGGCGTCATCGTGCGCACCCCCGAGATGCCCGGCCGGCCGGAGGTGGTGTACCGCCGCAGCGGCGGCGCCAACCTGCTCATCGAGTACGGGCCCCCGGTGCTCGACATCGGCGTGCGGCTGCGGATCCACGCCCTGATGACCGAGCTCGAGCAGCGCGACGTTCCCGGGGTGATCGACCTCACGCCGGGGATCCGCTCGCTGCAGGTGCACGTCGATCCGGACCGCCTGTCGGTGGACGCGGCCCTCGACATCGCCCTCGCGGCCGAGGAGGCGCTCGGCGCCTCGGGCGACGTGGTGGTGCCCTCGCGGATCGTCAACCTGCCGCTCTCGTGGGAGGACGAGGCGGCGCTGCTCGCGGTGGAGCGGTACATGAGCTCCGTGCGCGCCGACGCGCCGTGGTGCCCCAGCAACACCGAGTTCATCCGGCGCGTCAACGGGCTGGCCGACGTCGACGAGGTGCGCGAGATCGTCTACCGCGCCGACTATCTCGTGCTGGGGCTCGGCGACGTCTACCTGGGCGCCCCGGTGGCGACGCCGGTCGATCCGCGCGACCGCCTGGTCACCACCAAGTACAACCCGGCGCGCACCTGGACGCCCGAGAACGCGGTCGGCATCGGCGGCGCCTACATGTGCGTCTACGGCATGGAGGGGCCGGGCGGCTACCAGCTCGTCGGCCGCACGGTGCCGGTGTGGAACACCTACCGCACGACGCCCGACTTCCCGCCCGGCACGCCATGGCTGCTCCGGTTCTTCGACCAGATCCGCTTCTTCCCGGTCTCGCCCGGGGAGCTGCTCGACTGGCGCGCGGGCGTGCTCGACGGCACCCGCGCGCTCGACATCCGCGAGACGACCTTCTCCCTGGCCGACCACCGGGAATACCTGGCCGGCATCGCGGACGAGACCGCCGCCTTCCGCGATCGCCAGCGCGCGGCCTTCGCCGCCGAGCGCGCGCGATGGGAGGCCGAGCCGCCGTGGGACGACCCCGGCACCTCGGCCCAGGCCGCCGCCAACGGCGCCGGCGAGGGGGCGCAGGGACGCCAGGTGACGGCGCACCTGGCGGCGAACGTGTGGCGCATGCTGGTCGACGTCGGCGACATGGTGGCGGCCGGCGACGTGGTGGCGGTGCTCGAGGCGATGAAGATGGAGGTGGAGGTGACCGCACCGGCCGACGGCCGGGTGCTGAGCGTGATGTGCGCCCCCGGCGACCTGGTCACGCCGGGCCAGGCGCTGCTCACCCTGACCGACGACCCAGGAGGCGTGGGATGAACGTGTGGATCACCAGGATCGACGAGCCCCCCGCGCCGCGCCCCGGCGCGCTGTCGGGGTGGCGCCTCGCGGTGAAGGACAACATCGACGTCGTCGGCGTGGACACCACGGCGGGCTGCCCGGAGTTCGCGTACCGCCCGGCGCACAGCGCGCCGTGCGTGGAGCGGCTGGTCGACGCCGGCGCACGTGGTCGTGGGCAAGACCAACATGGACCAGTTCGCCACCGGCCTGGTGGGCACGCGCTCGCCGCACGGCGTGGTCGCGTCGGTCGCCGATCCCCGCGTCATCGCCGGGGGATCGAGCTCCGGGTCGGCGGTCGCCGTGGCGTCGGGCCAGGCCGACATCGCCCTCGGCACGGACACGGCGGGATCGGGGCGGGTGCCCGCGGCCATGAACGGCATCGTCGGCCTCAAGCCGACGCGCGGGCTGATCAGCATCGAGGGCGTCGTGCCGGCGTGCCTCACCCTCGACTGCGTCTCGATCTTCGCCCGCACGTGCGCCGAGGCCCACCTCGCGCTGGCCGTCGCGGCCGAGCCCTCCGGGCCCGTCGCCCGCACGGCGCCACGCGCAGCGCGCGCGCCGACCTGGTGCGCCAGGCGGCCCCCCGGATCGGCATCCCGGCCGACGAGCAGCTGCTGTTCGCCGACGACGAGTCGGCCGATCTCTTCCGGCTCGCGACCGAGCGGCTGCGCGCGCTGGGCGCGCAGGTCGTCGAGATCGACCTCGCCCCGTTCCGCGCGGCCGGCGACATGCTCTACGGCGGCCCGTGGGTGGCCGAGCGGTTCGCCGCGGTGGGGGAGTTCATCCGCGACAACCCCGGCGCGACGGTCGACCCGGTGGTGCGCCGGATCATCCTCGCGGCGGAGCACATCGACGCCGTCTCGGCGTACCGCGGGCAGTACGCGCTGGACGCGCTGATCCGTACGGCGGCCCCCCAGTGGGACCGGATGGACGCGCTGATGGTGCCGACGGTGCCGTTCGCGCCGACCATCGCCGAGGTCGCCGACGACCCCGTCGGCGTCAACGCGACGCTGGGCACCTACACCAACTTCGTCAACCTGATGGACCTCTGCGCCGCTCGCGATCCCGGCCGGCGAACGCGGCCGCCGGGGTCCCCTTCGGCGTCCAGCTGATCGCGCCGGCGTTCGAGGACGAGCTGCTCTGCGCCATCGGCGGCCGGTTCGCGGCGCGCACCACCCGCATCGCGGTGGTCGGCGCGCACCTGAGCGGCCAGCCGCTCAACCGCCAGCTCACCGGCCGCGGCGCGCGCCTGGTGTCGGCCACCCGCACGGCGCCCGACTACCGGCTGTTCCGCCTGCCAGACACCGTGCCGCCGAAGCCCGGCCTCGTGCGCGTGACCGACGGCTCGGGCGTGGCGATCGAGGTGGAGGTCTGGGAGCTCGGCGAGCGGGAGTTCGGCAGCTTCGTGGACGAGGTACCACCCCCGCTGGCCATCGGCACGGTGCGTGCTCGCCGACGGCTCGCAGGTGGCCGGATTCGTGTGCGAGCCGCACGCGCTGGACGGCGCGCCGGACATCTCCGAGCACGGCGGCTGGCGCGGATTCCTGGCGAGCGCCACCGTCTAGCGGTCTTTCCGAGCGGCGTCGACGCCATTCGGGTGGCCCCTGTCCGGCATCCGTCCGGCTGGACTGCCACTCTGCGTCGGTGACGACCGCGGCCACCACCCACCCGGGCATCATCGACGGCGCCGAGCTGCCCCTCGGGGACATCGCCGAGCTCGCCCAATGGGTCGAGGCGGCCGAGCTGGCCGGTGTCGAACCCCCCGTGGCCCACGGCCGCATCGAGGCGCTGCTCGCGTCGCTGCGCGAGGCGTGGAACGCCATGGAGGCCCCCGACCGGGCGGTGCTCGGCCGTCTCGTGACCGGCCTCGTCGCCCGCAGGCCGCCCGAGGGCTCGGGCGTGGTCGCCCCGGCGCGGCCGGGCCTCGACGACGCCCTCGCGCGCCTCGGCGTGCGGCGCCTGCGGCCCGGCCAGGACCAGGCCATCGCCGCCGCCCTCGCGGGTCGTGACGCGCTGGTGGTGATGGCCACCGGATCGGGCAAGTCCCTCTGCTACCAGGCCCCGGCGGCCACCCTGCGGGGCCTGACAGTGGTGGTGTCGCCGCTGATCGCCCTCATGACCGACCAGCTGGCCGGTCTGGCGCGGGCGGGCATCCCGGCGGCGGCCCTGCACTCCGGCCTCTCCGACGAGGACCAGCGCGTCGCCCTGGCCCGCGCCCGCGCCGGCGAGCTCTCGCTGCTCTACGTCGCCCCCGAGCGCTTCCATTCGTCGGTGTTCCGGCGCGCGATGGCCGAGGCACGCGTCGCCCTGCTGGTGATCGACGAGGCCCACTGCGTCTCCGAGTGGGGGCACGAGTTCCGGCCCGACTACCGCCGCGTCGGCCAGTTCCGCCAGGAGCTGCGTCCGCGGGCGACCATGGCGCTGACGGCGACGGCCACGGCGCGGGTGCGCGCCGACATCGCCCGCCGCCTCGGGCTCGACCAGCCGATCGAGGTGATCGGCGGCTTCGACCGGCCCAACCTCACGTTCGACGCCCTGTGGGTGGAGGGGCGTGGCTCGGTCGCCCGCAAGCGGCAGGCGATGCTCGCCGCGCTCGCCGGCGCCGAGGGGGGCAAGACGATCGTCTACTGCGGCACCCGCCGCGCCGCCGAGGAGACCGCCGCCGCGGTCACCGCCGCGGGCCACTCGGCCGTCGTCTATCACGCCGGGCGCTCCGACCGCACCGAGGCCCAGGACGCGTTCTCGACCGGGAAGGCGCAGGTGGTCGCCGCCACCAACGCGTTCGGCATGGGGGTCAACGTGCCGGACGTCCGCCTGGTGGTGCACACCGCGCTGCCCGATTCCCTGGAGCAGCTGTACCAGGAGGCCGGGCGGGCCGGCCGCGACGGCGAGCCCTCGCGGCACCTGATCGTCACCGGCCCGGCCGACGAGATGGCCATCCGGCGGCGCATCTCCAACGCCCGCATCGACGTGGGCGAGATCGAGCAGCTGCTCTCCAAGCTGGCCGCCCGCGCCGACGTGGAGGGGTTCTTCACGCTCGACCGCCGCGAGGTGGACGACGAGACCGGCTTCCGGCTTGCGATGGCCGAGCGCGTCGGCGCCCTGGAGGTGGAGGGCGCGCCCGGCGGCGGCCGGCGCGGGCGCCTGGCGTCGGCGCGGCTGACGCCGGACCAGCGCGAGGACCTGGAGGGCCAGGTCGCGGCCGAGCTGCGCCGCCGGTACCGGAGCCTCGATCAGGCGACCGGCTACGTCCGGGCCGAGCGGTGCCGCCGGCAGACCTTCCTGACCCACTTCGACGACCCCGCCGAGCCGGCACCCGAGGAGCGCTGCTGCGACGTGTGCAGCCCGCCCGCCGATCTGGTGGCGCTCAGCGCGATCCCGATGGACGAGCCCCGGGCCAAGAGCGCCGCCCCCGAGCCGGCCGCCGCGCTGTCGGTCGACGAACGGCGCATCTTCGACGCCCTGCGCACGTGGCGCGGCGAGGTGGCCAAGGAGCTCGGCTGGCCGGCCTTCCGCGTGGCCTCCAACCGCACGCTGTCGGCGATCGCCCAGGCCGATCCGCGCGACGATGCCGCGCTGTCGGCCGTGCGCGGCGTGGGCCCCTGGCTGATGGAGACGCACGCCCCCCGCATCCTCGAGATCGTCGCCCTGGCGGCCCCGGGCTGATGACCGACGCCGAAGCGCGAGTACCCCGAGACGCGGATGTGCGAGTTCGTGTTCCCGGGCGACACGAACCATCTCGGCACGCTCTACGGCGGCACGCTGATGGCGTGGATGGACTCCGCCGCTGCGGTGGCCGGCGTGCGCCGGGCGGGGACCGCGGCGGTCGTGACGGCGGCCGTCGAGACGCTCACGTTCCGCGTCGTGATCCGTCAGGGCGAGCTGGTCGAGCTGGTCGCCACGGTCGAAGTCGGTGGGGCGGACCAGCATGAAGGTGCGCGTCGAGGCGTATCGCGAGGAGCCCGTCTCACACACCCGCGAGCTGTGCACCGAGGGCATCTTCACGATGGTGGCCGTGGACGAGGACGGACGCCCGACGCCGGTCCGCGACTAGCTCGCCGCCCCCAGGCCGCGCAGGGTGACGTCGGCCACCCGCTCCTCCCAGTCCGAGTCGAAGGGATCGCCCGCCAGGTAGCGGGCGTAGTAGGCACCGATCGCCGTCTCGATGGCGGTCTCGATGTCGCCGTCGGCGTCGATCTCCCCGCGTGCGCGCGCGGCGACGAACGCCGAGCGCAGCAACTGGCGGCCGGGCACCAGGCTGCGGGTGCGCAGCTCGTGGATCAGGTCCGGCAGGCGCGGCTCCTCGGCGAGGCAGGTGCCGATCAGCGACATCCCCGTGCGCTCGTACACCTGGCGCAGGTGGCGCAGCTGGGCCACGACGTCGGCGCGCAGGTCACCGCTGAGCGCCGGCGCGCCGCCCACCCGCAGGTGCACCAGCACCGCCACCACGAGCTCTGCCTTGGAGGCGTAGCGCAGGTAGAGGGTCGGCTTGCTGACGCCCGGCCGCCGCCGCCACGCCCTCCATCGACATGCGCGCGTAGCCCTCCTCGCGCAGGATCGCGGCGGCCGCCTCGAGGATCGCGTCGTCGTTCTCGGCCGACCGGGGCCGGCCCCGTCCGCGCGGGGTGGTCATGGTGAGAACGTGGGCGGGAGTGGGCATGTCTTCCATCATGAGCGTATTTACTATACGTTCCGTAAGCTAGCGCGGCGACCACGCACCGGGAGAATTCTCGTGGCCCTCACACCCACCGCGCGCGCCGCCTCGGACGCCGCGCGCAGGCTCCACACCGGGCGCATCCTCGTCGCCCTCACGTGCGCCTCGGGCTCCTTCGCCCTGATGCAGGCGGTCATCGTGCCCGGCGCTGCCGACGCTGCAGCGCGACCTCGGCACCAGCACGGAATGGGCCGCGTGGACCATCAGCATCTACCTGCTGAGCGCGTCGGTGGCCACGCCCCTGCTCGGCCGCCTCGGCGACCAGTTCGGCAAGGACCGGATGCTGTTGGTGACGTCTGGGGTTCTTCACCATCGGGTCGATTCTCTCCATATTCGCGTGGAATATCTCCTCCCTGATCGTCTTCCGTGCGCTCCAGGGCGTGGGGGGAGCGGTGTATCCGCTCAGCTTCTCCATCATCCGGGACGAGGTGCCCCCGGCGCGGATGGGCGTGGCCATGGGCCTCATCTCGTCGATGCTCGGCCTCGGCGGCGGGATCGGCCTGGTGATGAGCGGCGTGATCGTCGACCACGGCTCGTGGCGGCTGCTGTTCGTGGTCGGCGCGGTCATCGGCGTGCTCGGCCTGATCCTCGTGTCCCGCTTCATCCCGTCCTCGCCGCAGCGCAGCGCCGCCAAGCTCGACATCCCCGGGGCGCTCCTGCTCTCGGCCGGGCTGATCTTCATCCTGGTGGGCCTCACCGAGGGGCGCAGCTGGGGCTGGGACTCGGCCAAGCTGATCGGCACGGTCAGCGCCGGGATGCTGATCCTGGTCATCTGGGGCTGGGTCGAGACCCGGACCAGGCAGCCGATGGTTGACATGCGCATGCTGGCTCGCCGGCCGGTGCTGTTCACCAACCTGGCGGCCCTCTTCTGCGGGTTCACGATGTACGCGATCTTCACCGTGCTGCCGCTCTTCTCCCAGATCCCGAGCGGCCTGCCGCCGGATGTCGCCTCGATGGTGACCTACGGCTTCGGCGCCAGCGTCACGGTGTCGGCCCTGTACCTGCTGCCCGGCGCGCTGGTGATGCTCCCCGCCGGTCCCTTCGGAGGGATCCTCGGGCGCTGGGTCACCTTCCGCGTCGCCCTCGCGATCGGCCTCGTGATCACCGCGCTCGGCTCCGCCCTGCTGGCGGCGGTGCACGCCGAGCCGTGGCAGCTGATGCTGGGCTACGCGATCGGCGCGGGCGGGGTCGCGATCGCCTTCGGCGCCATGCCCAAGCTGATCGCCGATGCGGTCAGCCCCACCGAGACGGGCATCGCCACCGGCATGAACACGGTCGTGCGCACGGTGGGCAGCGTCATCGGCAGCCAGGCGGCCGTGACCCTGATCGCCAGCAACACGATCCCCGGCACCTCGGTGCCCTCCGAGGCCGGCTTCAGCACCTCGCTGTGGCTCGGGGCCATCGCGGCGCTCATCGCGGCCGGGCTGGCGCTGGCCATCGCGCCACGCCGCCGGCGCCAGCGCGAACGGGCGGTCGCCACCTCCCCGGGCTGAGCCGGGGAGGTGGCGGGTCCGCCGCCGCTCAGTTGGTGGAGGGCTCCGGCTCGAGCCCGCCACGGGGCGCGCTGGACGACTCCGGCGGGTCGAGCTCGAGCGGCACCGACCCGCGCGTCTCGCGCGGGGGGTGGCACGGCTCGACGCGCAGGATGCGCCCGGCCCACGTGGGCATCCACCAGTTCCAGCGGCCGAGCACCGACACGAATGCCGGCAGCAGCATGCTGCGCACGATCGTCGCGTCCACCAGGATTCCCACGGCGAGGGCGGTGGCGAAGACCTTGATGTCCGTCTCCGGGCCGGAGGCCAGCGCCATGAACGCCAGGAACAGGATCAGCGAGCCCGCGGTCACCAGCCGCCCGGTGCGGGCGAGGCCGGCCACGACGGCCCGGTCGGTCGAGCCGTCGCGGTCGTACTCCTCACGCATGCGGCTGAGGATGAACACCTCGTAGTCCATCGAGAGGCCGTAGAGGAACGCGAACACCATCAGCGGGATCCACACGGTCAGGGCGCCCGTCGGTTCGATCCCGAAGATCGCCTCCGATCCGTGGCCCTTCTGCCAGAAGATGACCATGAATCCCCACACGGCGCCGATCGAGATGATGTTGAACAGCACCGCCTTGAGCGGCAGCAGCAGCGAGCGGAACACCCGCGCGAGCAGGATGTAGGTCACCACGAGGATGACCAGCACCACGTAGATGAAGTTGCCGTAGACGGCGTCGTTGAAGTCGACCGTCCCCGGCGTGGAGCCACCGAGCAGGACCGTGCCGGAGTCGGTCTTGACCGCCGCACGCACCCCACTGACCGTTGACGGGCTGTCCTCGGCGGTGGGGAAGACCTGGACGATGGCCGTGTCACCGCGGCGCCACGCGTCGCCGGTCGGCGCCACGGCGCCCAGCACTCCGTCCACTCCTGAGATCGTCTTCGCCGTGGCATCGGGGTCGCCGGCGACGACGACCGCCTCGTACGGGCTGAGCACGCCGGCCCCGATGCCGGATTGCTCCAGGGCATCGAGCCCGTCGCGCGCGGACCCGTTGGACGCCAGCGCGTCAGCCCGCGGGGAGCCGGTCGAGAAATCGAGGACGGGGATGAACAGGGCGCCGAGGATGATCAGGGCCACCGCCCCGACGATGTATCGGTGCTTGACGACGAACCGGCCCCAGGGGATCCATCCCTGGCCCGAGTTGCCGGTGCGCCGGCGAAAGCCGATCCGGTCCAGGCGCGGGCCGATGGTCGCCAGGATCACCGGGAGCAGCGTCGTGGCCACGAGCACGCTGACCAGCGGGATCAGCAGTCCGCCGTAGCCGATGCTGCGCAGGAACGGCACCGGCAGCACCACCAGCGCCAGCAGGCCGATCGCCACCGCGATGCCGCTGAAGATGACCGCTCTACCCGCGTGCTCCATCGTCTGGATGACGGCCTCTTCGGGATCGCGCCCGTTGGCGGTCTCCTCGCGCCAGCGCATCACGACGAGCAACGAGTAGTCGATCGCCACGCCGAGGCCGATCAGCGCGATCAGGAACTGGACGACCACCGAGACCTCGGTCGCCTCCGCGAGGGGCCACAGCACCAGGAAGGTGGTCGGGATGGCGATCGCGGCCATCAGCAGCGGCACCAGCGCCATCAGCGAGCCGAACACGAATGCCAGCACGATCAACGCGCCGAGCCCACCGATGAGCGTCTCGGCGAGGACGCTCGGCCCGGCCGACTCCTGGTCGCCGCTCGTCAGGGCGTCGATCCCGGTGATGCGCACGGGCGCTCCGGCGACCGTCTGTCCGCTCGCGGCGGCGCGCGCCTTCTTGAGTGCCGGGCCCGCGGCGTCGAACGCCACGGTGCTGGGCGGATACCAGATCACCCCGAAGGTGGTCCGGCCGTCCTTGGAGACGAAGAGGCGATCGCCGGTCGTCGCGTAGTCGGCCGCCCGGGACCCCGGGATGGATCCTGAGATGGCCGCGAACGCCTTCGCGACCTCCTCCTTGGTGCCGGGGGTGTCGATCGTCGTCCCCTTCGGCAGCTGCACGACGGTCACCAGCGGGCCCTCGACGCGTGGTCCGCCGTTGCCGTACTTCTGGAAGATGATCGCGGTCGCCTCGGAACTCTCGCGGCCGGGAAGGTTGAACTCGGACGACAGCGCGCCCGCCGATGACGAGGTCGACGCGAAGGCGACCACGGCGATCACGGCCCACGCCGCGAGCACCCACACCTTGTGATGCGAGCACCCATCGTGTGAACGACCTCATTCCCAGTCCTCCCCGAGCGGTCCGTGGTCGCGCCAGGGTATCGGAGGCCTCGGCGGGCGAGCCAGCCATCCGCCCGTCACATCCGCGCGGGCCAGCTATCGTGCCGCGCTCGCATGGCACACACGATCCGACTCCGCCGCTGGCAGCGGTCCGCCCTCGAGACGTTCCAGGAACGCCGTGGCGCCGACTTCCTCGCGGTGGCGACGCCGGGCGCGGGCAAGACCACCTTCGCGCTCGCCGCCGCCCGTCAGCACCTGGGCGAGCATCCGCGCCGCCGGGTCGTCGTCGTCGCTCCCACCCAGCATCTCAAGACCCAGTGGGCCGACGCGGCGGAGGCCCTCGACCTCCACCTCGAGCCGGGCTGGTCGGCGGCCGACGGGCGCCTTCCCGCCGACATGCACGGCATGGTCACCACCTATCAGCAGGTGGCCGCCAGCACGGGTGCGCTCGCCGAGATCGCGCGCGACGCCTTCGTCGTGCTTGACGAGGCGCACCACTCCGGCGAGGAGCGGGCGTGGGGCGACTCGGTGCGCGCCGCCTTCTCCGGATCCGCCGTGCGGTTGAGCCTCTCGGGGACCCCCTTCCGCTCGGACACCCGGGCGATCCCGTTCGTGCTCTACGACGACGACGGCCTCGCGCGCGCCGACATCGAGTACGGCTACGGGGACGCCCTGTCGGATGGCGGCGTCGTGCGGCCGGTCCGGTTCCCGCGCACGGACGGGCAGATGGAGTGGATCGGCAGCGACGGCCAGTACGCCACGGCCAGCTTCCAGGACGCCCTCGACCCGATCGCGACCGCCCAGCGGCTGCGCACCGCGCTGTCGCCCGAGGGCGACTGGCTGCCCGACGTCCTGCGGCGAGCGCACGAGCGGCTGCTCGCCATCCGCCGCAATCACCCGGGCGCCGGCGGCATGGTGATCGCCATCGACCAGGAGCACGCGCGCGCCATCGCCGACCTGCTGCGCCGCAGGGTCGGAGTCGTGCCGACCCTGGTCACGCTCCGAGGACGCGGGCTCGTCGGCGCGCATCGCCGCGTTCGCCCGTGGCACGGACCCCTGGATCGTCGCGGTGCGGATGCTCTCGGAGGGCGTCAACATCCCCCGCCTGCGCGTCGGGGTGTTCGCCACGACCACCACCACCGAGCTCTTCTTCCGGCAGGCCGTCGGCCGCCTGGTGCGGTGGACGCGTGGCCTCGGGCCCCAGCCGAGCCACATGTTCATCCCCGACGACCCGCGCCTGCGGGCCCATGCCCTGGCCATCGCGCAGCAGAGGCGCCACAGCCTGCGACGGGCCGAGACCGGACCCGCCCCCGGCGAGTTCGACGAGCCGGTCGAGCGCGAGGCGCCCGAACCGGCCGACGATCAGCTCTCGCTGTTCGCGGCCATCTCGGCCGTGCCGCGTCGGCGCACCGACCGCCCATCCGGACGATCTCCCGGCGGCGGCCGTGGCCGAGGGGGGAGAGGAGGACCTGCTGATGGAGCTCGCGCCGCGCCCCGCTGCTGGCGGCCCCGCCGCCGGACATGCCCGACGGCGAGGTGCTGCGCCCCCGCGAACGCCGCGGCCGCCTGCGCGACGCCAACGCCGCGCTGGTCCGTCACATCTCCCGCATCACCGGCCTGTCCCACTCCCAGGTCAACGCCGAACTCAACCGCCGCATCGGCATCGAACGGGTCGGCGAAGCGACCCTCGACCAGCTCGAGCGCAGGAGAGACCACGCGGCGAGGTGGCTGGCCGCCGCCTGCTGAGCTCTGAGGGTTTCTGAGCTCTGAGGTTTCTGAGCTTCGGGTGAGCTTCGGCGTTTTCTGCCAGTGCGCGGAGGACTGGTGACAAGGCGAGGAACCGGCCTCTTTCGGGCCGGTTCGTCGCGCGCTCATCGCCTACCGGCGATTCGGCGGACCGACGCCACCGGCTTCGCCGGGGCCAGGTCGTCGGGACAAACGAGTCAAGGACTCAAAGCCAGAGCATGCCCACGCTCTTTGACGTGGACCTTCCTCTCGCTTTGGGGGTGGTCGTTGGCCGCCACGCCTTTCGCTCTGTGGTGTGGACCTTCCTCTTGCTTTGAGGGGTTGGCCGCCACGCTTGGCTTTGGTGTGGTGTCGACCTTCCTCTCGCTTTGAGGGGTTGGCCGCCACGCTTGGCTTGGCTGTTGCTCTTGATGTGGCCTCAGGCTTCGAGCACCACCTTGAGGTTCTCCAGTCCGGCGGTCATGACTCCGCTGAGGCGGCTTTCGATGTCGTAGCCCTCCACCTCGGAGGTGGCGACCTGGCGCCAGGTGACCCGTGAGCCGGTTCCCTCGGGGATGACGCGGATCGTGGCCCTGTGGCTGGTCAGTCCGGGGATGCCCGACTCCACGACGTAGGAGTACTCACGGCCGGCCTCGTCGCGGTCGACCAGGCGCTCGACGAGCTTCGCGCCGTTGCCCAGGGTGACGCGCCGTTCGTCGCCGGTCACCTCGACCTCGGCGGCGGCGGTGAACCACTCGCCGACCCGCGCGGGGTCGCCCGCGAGTGCCCACGCGGTGTCCGCCGGCACCGCCACATCCACACCCAGCTCGAAATCGTTCGCCATCGTGCCCCCTCGAATCGTCTCGGTCGGGCCGATCATGCCAGCGACCCCCGCCTCAAGTCGGACCGGGCGGATGCCGAGGCCGGGGGTGGGCCCGGAGCACGTCGGAGCCTTTCTTGTCACCCGCAGGGAGGCGGATAGTGAGCCACGGTCCCCCGTTCTGGCGCGACCGTCGCCCACGATCGCCGCGCTGATGTCGCAGCCCCTCGCCGATCTGGCGATCGTCTCCATCGCGCTCTGCGTGGGCCTCGCCATCGTCGTCGCGGTCATCAAGACCCTCCGCAACGCCCGCGAGCCGCGCATCCGGCGTCGTCGTGACGATCTTCGGGCCGCGCTCGAGCACGGTGGCGAGGGCAGCGTCGAACGCGGACTGGTCGCCGCCCTCGGCGGCGGCCCCGAGGAGATCGACGACGTCCTGCTGGCGCTCGGCAGGGCCGACATCGACCCGGTCCGGGCCGCGGGGCTCGCCCGCCTGGCCGGCCGCGCCCCGGTGACCGACGCGCTGACGCGCATCCAGGGCGATCGTCGCCCGGTGGTCCGCGCGCGCGCCGCGCTCATCCTCGGGCGACTGGCCCCCCAGGACGCGGTGGCGCGCATCGCCCCCTGTCTCGACGATGCCCGCACGGCGCCCTCCGCCGTCCGGGCTCTCGGCATGATCGGCACCCCGGAGGCCGTCGATGCCCTGCTCGCGGCGCTGCCGACGATCGCCTGCCGCGATCGCGTGCTCGACCAGCTCGCCAACCCGTGGGCCGCCGACGGTGTCGCGGACGCCCTCGCCCGCGACGACGACCACCACCAGCGCCCCCTGCTGATCGAGGCCGCCGGCCTGTCGCGCGCCCGCGTCGGCGCTGCCCGAGCTGGAGCGCGCCCTCGCGTCGGGCCCCACGGAGGAGAGGGTCCGCGCTGCGCGTGCCCTCGGCCGGCTCGGCCGGGGCGAGGGGTCGCTGCTCGCGGCGATGACCGACACCGAATGGGTCGTGCGCGCCCAGGCCGCCGGCGCGATCGCCCTGATCGGCGACCCGCACCCGAGCCGCGAGCTGGTCGGCGCCATGGCGGAGGGTCTTGCCGACACCGCCTGGTGGGTCCGCGTGCACTGCGCCAATGCCCTCTCGGTCAGCGCGCGCGGCCGGCTGGCGCTGGAGGAGGCCCGGCGGGCTCCCGACCGCTTCGCCCGCGACCGTGCGGAGGAGGCGCTCGTGGCACGGCACCTGCTGAGCGCGTGAGCCCCTTCGACATCACCGTCTGGGGCTTCGCCGTCTACTTCGCGATCGTCAACGTGTCGTCGGTCGTGCTGCTGTTCCTCGGCTGGCGCGGAATCCGCGACTACCTGATGAACCGCTCACTGGATGACCACGACGAGATCCTGCGCGCGCCCACCACGCCGCCGGTCTCGATCATCGTCCCCGCGTTCAACGAGCAGCCGGTGATCGTGGCGTCGGTGCTCTCGCTGCTGCGCACCCGCTACAGCCACTTCGAGGTGATGGTGGTCAACGACGGCTCGCAGGACGACACGCTCGGCGAGCTGCGCCGCGCGTTCGACCTCGTCGAGCTGCCCCGCGTGCCGCGCACCCGTCTCGAGACGGCGACCGTCCACGCGGTCTACGTCTCGCGTCGCGACCCGCGCCTGATGGTGGTGGACAAGGTCAACGGCGGGAAGGCCGACGCGATCAACGCCGGTCTCTCGTTCGCCCGCTACCCGCTGTTCTGCGCGGTCGACTCGGACACGATGCTCGACGACGACGCCCTGCTGCGGCTGGTGCGCCCGTTCCTCAACGACCCCGCGGTGGTCGCCTGCGGCGGCGTCGTGCGCATCGCCAACGGATCCCGGGCGCAGGGCGGTCGCATCACCGACGTCCGCGCGCCGCGGAGCCTGCTCGTCAACATCCAGATCGTCGAGTACCTGCGGGCGTTCCTCGCCGGGCGGGTCGGCTGGTCGCGCCTCGGCGGTCTGCTGATCATCTCCGGCGCCTTCGGCTTGTTCCGGCGCGAGGCGGTGCTCTCGGTCGGCGGATACGCGCGTGGCAGCGTCGGCGAGGACGCCGAGCTGGTCGTGCGGCTGCACCGCCGGATGGTCGAGCGCGACGAGCCCTACCGTGTCGTGTTCGTCGCCGACCCGGTGTGCTGGACCCAGGCGCCCACCAGCCTGCGCGTGCTCAGCCGCCAGCGCGAGCGCTGGCAGCGGGGGCTGTGGGAGTCGCTGGTGCTGCACCGCGGGATGATCGGCCGCCCGCGGTACGGCGTTCCCGGCATGCTCGCGATGCCGTTCTTCCTGGTCTTCGAGGCCATCGGCCCCCTCGTCGAGGTGATGGGCGTCGTGCTCACCGCTGTCGGCCTCGCCACCGGCTACGTCAGCCCGCTGCTCGCGGCAGTGGTGTTCGGGCTGTCGATCAGCTTCGGGCTCGTGCTCTCGTTCGGCGCGCTGATGATCGAGGAGCGCGGGTTCCGCCGGTACCACTCCTGGGCGAGCACCCTGCGGCTGTCGTTCGCCGCGCTGATGGAGAACCTCGGTTACCGCCAGTGGCTGTCGCTGGTTCGCGCATGGGCGCTCGTCTCGCTGGCGACCGGCAAGGACGGCTGGGGTGAGATGCCGCGCGAGGCCTTCGAGCGGCCCGAGGACGTGGACGCCCCGCTCGCCGCCGTCCACGCCCTGCGGACCGGCGAGATCTGACCTCAGGCCGCGCGCAGCTCCATGATCTCCTGGACCCGCTGGGCCGCGGCGATCGTGCCCTCGTAGCGCAGACGCCGGTCGTCGGCGTCGCCGCCGTGCTGACCCAGCCCCTCGCGCAGGTCCTCCTCGACACGGCGCGCGCCCTCCAGCAGCAGGTCGGCGTCGCGGCTCGAGACCAGCACCAGCGGCTCGGGGGGATCGGTCTCGGTGCCGAGCGCGTGCACCAGGCGGGCGTGGGCGATCACCGCCTCGGCCTCGGGGCCGGGGACCTCGTCATCCGATCGCCGTGATCTCGCCGACGGCGAGCACCAGCGCCTCGTGTGCGCACCGGCGCGCGGCCGCGAGGTCGTTCTCGTCCAGCACCAAGCCGTGTACGTCGGTCATTCCACCCCTTCTCGTCCCTCGACCGCATTCGAGGGTAGCGCGGGGTCCGGCAGCGGCGCGAGCGCCGGATGTCACTCAGTTGACACGGCCGGTCTCGATCCGCTGGGCCCATGGCTCGGCGATCACGGGCCACCGCGCGAGGATCTCCGCGTGGCGGATGTGGCGGTAGTTGCCGCCCTGCGTCGGGATGAAGCGGCTCGGGTCGCCGCTGTCCTGGAGCTGCGACGCGCCGAGCCCCATGAACGCGCGGGTTCCCGACGATCCGTTCACCCCGCTGGCGGTGACACCCGTCATTGGCGGCATGCTAAGGGAGGTGGGGGGCGGAGGTCGAACATGATCACGAGTCGCCGCCCGTTTGCGGTCGCCCCGGATCCATGGTGTTGTTAATGACTGAAACCCGACGAGGATGGTCCTGTGTCGAAGCCCCCTGCTGATGTGGTCGAGCTCGTGGACGCGGAACTCGATCGGTTGACGGCCCTGACCGCGGAGGTCCGGGATCACATTCGCGCCTCGGCCCACCTGCTCTGGAACGATTCCGACGGCCTCGGCGCCACCGGCGAGGACGGGTTGCTGGTGCTGGCCAACACGCCCGAGCCCCTGGCCGGCGATCGCCAGATCGAGGCGCTCGTGAGCTACCTGCTGGGTGAGCGCGCGACCCTGATGGGCCGCGACGCCGCCGCGCGCGATTGGTACACGGACGCCGTCGAGAAGGCCGGCCCCGCCACGACGCTCTACGCCACGGCCTCCGAGAAGGCGACCGACGCCGACGCGCGCGCCCGCGAGTTCGAGGCCCGCCAGGCCAAGATCTGGAATCGCGTTCCGACGCCCCCGAAGCCGATCGCCATCGGCTCGGTGATCGCGATCATCCTCACGCTGGGGATCGTCGCCGTGCTGCTCTTCTGCCGGGGTGGCGACGACTGAACAGCGTCCGGCGGCGGGCGATGGGCTCGCCGCCGGTGCGGCACTCAGGGGATGGCGTTCTTGCACACCACGGCGTAGTCCGGGTGCGTCTCGACCGTGGTCTCGATCGCCTCGACCTGATGGCCGGGGAGCACGATGAACAGGTCGGCCTCCCGGTGGATCTCGTCGTAGCGCCCCGGCCGCAGGCTGAGGCGCTCGCGGCAGTCGAGGTCGGAGCACTCGCAGAAGAACGCGATCGGCGCCGCGAGGTCCTCGTCGTCCTCCGCGCGGACCTCCTCCACGCGCTCCTCGAGGCGGCGGTTGAGGGACTCCATGATCAGCTCGTTCTCGACGAGCCGCCGCGCCGAGTGCGGGCCGGAGGGTTCACCCACGGCGGTCGACGGCCGCCTGGAGCTGGGCCTTGTTCATCTTCGAGCGGCCCGTGATGCCGTGACGGCGGGCCTCGGCGTAGAGCTGGTCGCGCGTTCGGCCCTTGGTCCGGTCGGTGCCCGACCGGAGGCCGCCCCGCCGGCCCGACGAGATGTCGTCGGTGGAGGTGCGGGACGCGGTCCGCGACTCGCCCGCCCGGGCGCGCTCCTTGTTGACGGTGCGCGCGGCGATCTCCTCGGCCTTCGCCTCCGGCTCGCCCCGCTCGCGCAGTCCGTCCCGGATGTGCTCGTACTGGCGCTCCCGCTTGGCGTTACTTCCCCTCGGCATGGCCACTCCTCTTCCCGGGCGACTTCTCGCCCTCGGGCTCGTGCTCGGTGGGACGGGCCGTGTAGCCCAGCCCGTCGGCCCCCTCGTCGGGGGCGGGGCGCTCCTCGGCCTCCGACGCCGACTTCTTCGGGTGTTTCTCAGGTGGCGAGCTGGTGCTCATGGCGTCCTCCGGGTTTGACCTCTCCAGAGCCCTGTACCCGCTCACGCCCCAGCCCTCACATCGTCGCGTCGTGAGATCCTGTCGCGGCCGGGCCGATCCGAGGGGGCGTGGGTGCAGCACGAGGTGCAGCCGGACCGCGACGCCGAGAGCCGCAACGAGAGCGCTGTCGAGCGGTCCGACCGCCAGTTCAGCGAGCTCCTGCAGGAACTGCGCGTGGTGCTCCCGGGGGTCCAGGTGCTGTTCGCGTTCCTGCTCACCGTGCCCTTCAGCGCGCGCTTCGACGACACGACGGATTTCCAGCGCGGGGTCTACTTCGTCACCCTCATGAGCACGGCGATCGCGACGGTGCTGCTGATGGCGCCGACGGCGATGCACCGCCTCCGGTTCCGCCGCGGGGTGAAGGCCGACATCGTGATCGAGTCGCATCGGCTCACGCTGGCGGGCCTCGCCTTCCTCGGGATGGCCATCACGTGCGCCGTACTGCTCGTCGCGGACGTGCTGTTCGACGCCTGGGCCGCCGCCGTGGTGGGGATCGCGATCCTCACGCTGATCGCGGGCGTCTGGCTGGTGCTGCCGCTCACCCGGGGCCGCCACCGGTCGTGACGGTCAGCCGGCCGGACGGCGTCCGATGAACACCTCGCGCGGCGCCCGGTCCTCCGTCGTCTCCTCCGTCACCTGTTCCGCGGCGAAGCCGGCGTCGGCCATCAGGGAGAGCCACACGTCGCCGGCGAACAGGCCGGTCCGGTGCGACTCGTGCACCACCCGCACCGCGCCGTCGCCCTCGCGCAGCAGGAAGGCGTAGTCGGTCTGCACCCAGGTGTCCGCCGGGTCGGGGTCGTGGGTCCAGTCCAGGTACCGCACGCCGCGGCCGTCGGGCCCGTCCTCGCCTCCGTGCCCGGTGTCCGGCGCGAACGTCTCGCGGATGCGGTCGGGCATGAGCACCGCGACGCCGCCCTCGCGGCAGTGCGCGTACGCCGTCGCGATCGCCCGTCGCAGGTCCGCCTCGGTGACCATGTAGTCGATCGCGTCGTGGATGAAGACGGCGTCGAACCGCCGCCCGAGCCGCAGCGTGCGCATGTCGCCCTGCAGGTGCGCGCAGCCCGGGTTGAGACGCTGCGAGACCGCCAGCATGTCGTCCGAGAGATCGACCAGGGTCATCTCGAACCGCCCGGCCATGTGGACCGCGTTGTGCCCGCCGCCGCTGCCCAGCTCGAGCACCTCGTGCACGGGGATCGCCGCCGAGGCGAGCAGGGACGCGGCGAAGGCGGCCTCCTCCCCGTACTCGTCGGGCGGTGAGATCAGCGGCCACCATTCCGCCAGCTCGCGGTAGAAGCGGTGCCCCTCGAGGAGGTCGGGCATGTCCGGAATCTAGAGGGCCGTCCGACCGTCCGGCGGAGTCCCCCCCGATCGGCTCTGCCACGTGAGCACCGGGAGCGGGAGTCTGGCGCCATGTCCTCCGAGCCCCGCTCGATTCCCGTCTCGACGATCGCCGCCGCCCTTCTGCGCACGGGCGCCTGGATCTACCTCGGGCTCTGGCTGATCGTCGCGGCGGCCGCGCCCTGGGGGCCGCCGGGCGTGCTGCCGGTGCTCTGCCTGCTCCCGTTGGCTCCTCTGGTGTTTCTCGCCACGATCCGTTCGCTGCTTCCCGACCGCAGCGATCTGCCACGCCCTACCGCGGAGCGGAAGGCGGAGGCCATGACCGCGGCGCACGCGTTCCTCTCGAGTCCGTTGGACCTCGGGGGAGCTCCTGCCGCATCGACCCGGCCGCCGCGGCGAGACTGAGGGCGCCCCACCGCGCGCGGCGCTCACTCCTCGTCGCCGATGGCACGGATGCGCTAACGTGCATATTCATGCAGGAACACGCACAAACACGCAAGTTGAGCGCCGAGCGCCGTGACGCGATCCTCGCGGCCCTCGCCCGCGACGGCAAAGTGGTCGCGGCGCGGCTGGTCGATGAGCTCGGCGTCTCGGAGGACACCGTGCGGCGCGACCTGCGCGAGCTCTCCGCCCGCGGCCTCGTGCAGCGCGTGCACGGCGGCGCGCTGCCGCCGGCGCCGCAGCCCGGCAACTTCGCCCGTCGCAGGGAGACCGCCACGGCGGAGAAGACGGCGATCGCGCGCGCGGCGGTGGAGTTGGTGGCGGGCGCGACCGTGCTGCTGCTGGACGGCTCGACGACGAATCTCGAGCTGGCGCGTCTGCTGCCCGACGCGCACGTCGGCACCGTCGTCACCAACTCGCCGCCGATCGCCGTCGAGCTTGCCGAGCGCCGCGGTATCGAGGTGATCGTCATCGGGGGCCGGCTCGACCGGGACGCCCAGGTCACGCTGGGCGCGTCGGCCGTCGATTTCATCCGCACGATCCGCGCCGACGCCTGCGTGCTGGGCGTCTGCGCCCTCCACCCCGAGGTGGGCCTGACCACCGACGGCCTCGAGGAGGCCGAGGTCAAGCGGGCGATGGCCCAGAGCGCCGGTGACGTGATCGCGCTGGCGACGGCCGACAAGCTCCGCGCGGCGAGCGCGTATCTCGTGGCGCCGGTGCGCCAGGTGACGCACCTCGTCGCGGAGCCCGAGGCCGACGAGGATCTGCTCGAGGAGTACCGCGCGCTCGGCCTGACCGTGGTCCGCGCGTGACTCCCCGGGTCGCCACGACCGGCCTCTTCGTGGTCAATGGCGCCGTGATCGGCCTCTGGGTCTCCCAGATCCCCTCGATCCAGCGCGAGTTCGACCTCTCGTCGGGCGCGATGGGCCTGGTGGTGCTGTGCATGTCTCTGGCCGTGATCGTCGCCGTGCCGATCGCCGGCCAGGCCGTCGCCCGCCGCGGTTCGACGCCCGTCGCCGTCGCCGGAGGCGTCGCCTGCCTGCTCGCGGTGACCCTGCCGGTGATCGCCCCGACCGCGGTGCTGGTCGCCGCGGCCCTGGTCGTCCTGGGCGGCGCCAGCGCGGCGATGGACGTCGGGATGAACAGCCACGGCGTCGAGCTTGAGGTGCGCGAGGGGCGGCCGATCATGTCGTCCCTCCACGCCGGCTGGGCGCTCGGCGGGGCGGCGGGGGCCAGCGCGGGCGCGCTGGGCGCGGCGCTCGGCCTGGACGGGGCGATCACCGTGGCCCTCACCGCGGCGGCTCCTCGCGGTGCTGCTCGCCGTGTGCTCCCGGCGACTCGGCGAGGGCACGGTGGCCGAGGGGGAGGAGGCCGCACGGTTCACGCTGCCCTCGCGCGGCGTCGCGCTGCTCGCCGCCCTGTGTCTGCTGGTGATGATGACCGAGGGCGCGATGGCCGACTGGAGCGGCATCTACATGCGCAACGACCTCGGTGCGGGCGCCGCACTCGCCGCGCTCTCGTACGCCGTCTTCACATCCGGGATGACCGTCGGGCGGCTGGTCGGCGACCGGCTCAACCGGTGGTTCGGCCCGACGACGCTGCTCCGGCTGGGCGCGCTGCTCACCGCCGTGCCCCTCGCCCTGATGCTGGTGAGCGGGTCGGTCGCGGTCGCCCTTCCGGCGCTGTTCGTCGTCGGGCTCGGTGTCGCGAACGGGGTGCCGCTCATGTTCAGCGCCGCCGGCCGCCGCCCCGACACGGCCGCCGGGCCCGGCATCGCGGCCGTCTCGTCCACCGGATCGATCGGCTTCCTGCTCGGCCCGCCGCTGATCGGCTTCCTCGCCGGCGCGACCTCCCTGCCGTGGGCCCTCGCGGTGCTGGTGCCGGCCGCGGTCGCGGTGTTCGTGCTGGCGCGCCGGGCGGCGGGCCCCGGCGTGGTGCGGAGCACCGACGGCGCCCGCGCCGTGATCGGAATGGGCTGACCGTGTTCGTGCTCTCCGACCTCGACGGCGTGCTCGCCGACTCGGTGGCCTCGTCCCAGCGCGCGTGGGCCGCCTGGGGCGCCCGGCACGGCATCGACGGCGTCGCGCTCCAGGCCGCCAACCAGGGCCGCCCGGCGTGGGAGGTCGTCGCCGAGGTGGTCCATCCCTCCCGGGTCGAGGAGGAGGCGGAGTTCATCCACCGGGCCGAGGTGGCCGACGCGGGCTCGCTGACGCGCGTTCCCCGGCGCGCACGAGGTGCTTGCGCTGCCGCGGGTCGCCGTCGTCACCTCCTGCGACCACGCGCTGGCGGTCGTGCGAATGGGCGGTGCCGGGCTGACGGTCCCGGAGATCCTCGTCACCTCTGACATGGTGCGCGCGGGCAAGCCCGCGCCCGACGCCTACCTGCTCGCCGCCGCCCGGCTCGGCGCGGATCCCGCCGAGTGCGTCGTACTGGAGGACGCGCCGGCCGGGGTGGAGGCGGGACGCGCGGCCGGGATGACGGTGTGGGCGGTGACGACGACCCACCCGGCGGCCGACCTGCGACGCGCCCATCGCGTGGCGAGCGGGCTCCCCGAGCTGATGGCGGGGCTGCGGGTCGCGGCGTGACCTGACCCCCGGGACGGGTTGGAATTACCAATGCAGTAGGGTACGTTGGTTTTTCCAACTCACCGATGCAAGGGGTTTCGCCGTGAAGATCGCCGGATCGACCGCACTCGTCACCGGGGCCAATCGCGGCCTCGGGCGCCATTTCACCGAGCAGCTGATCGCCCGCGGCGCCACGGTCTACGCCGGCGCCCGGAACCCGACCTCCGTGGACGTAGCCGGAGCGATCCCGGTTCAGCTCGACGTCACCGACGAGGCCTCGGTGGCCGCCGCGGCGCGCGCGATCGAGGGGGTGAGCCTGGTGGTCAACAACGCGGGCTCGTACACCGGGGCGTCCCTCCTCGAGGGCTCGATGGAGGACATCCGCCTCGAGATGGAGACCCACTACTTCGGCACGCTGGCGGTCACGCGGGCGTTCGCGCCCCAGCTCGTCGCGGCTCCCGGCGGCGGCGCGATCCTCAACGTCCTCTCGGTGCTGTCGTGGCTCAGCGCCCGGGGCTTCGGCGCGTACTCGGCGGCGAAGTCGGCGGAGTGGTCGCTCACCAACGCGCTGCGCAACGAGCTCGCCGACCGGGGCGTCCAGGTCACCGGCCTCCACGTCGGCTTCTTCGACAGCGACATGGTCCGCCACGTGGACGCCGCCAAGCTCGATCCCGCCCTGGTCGCCCGGATCGCTCTCGACGGGCTCGAGGCGGGTGACGCCGAGGTGCTCGCCGACGACCTCAGCCGCACCGTGCAGGCCGGCCTCGCCGGCGGGGTCGCCGCCCTCTATCCGCGGGCCGCCTGAGCGCGGCGCTCATGTTTCGCGAGCTCGGATCCGACAGGGGGCCTACGGTCCTGTCCACGAGAGGAAACCGAGCGAGGTGCGGCCCTGACGCACAGACTCGAACGGACGCTCGACGGGGGAGACCCCTACCAGGCGCGGGTCGCCTCGGACGACCGCGTGCGCGTCGCCTTCCACGCGGTGTGGACGCAGATCGACCACATGCTCGACACCGATCCCGACCTGTGGAACCACCCCTGGACGGAGGCGGCGTCCCGCCAGGAGATGCGCGAGCGGCTGGCCTCCAGGGAGCTGATCGACGCGTACGTCGCGATCATCCCGTGCGTCGAGGCCCTGGTGCGCATCCAGCTCGATCACCGGCGTCGCGACGGCCACGACGGGCGCTGGGCGCGCGTCACACCACGGCTCGCCGAGACCTTCCGCAAACAGCTCTCGGACTCCGAGACCCGGGAGATGTTCGGCCCGCTGATCGAAGCGGAGATCCGGGCCGGCTACGCGGGGGCGGCCGCCGTGCTCGCCGGGATCGCCCGGCCGATGGAGTACTCGCCCGAGCTGCGGCTCGAGGACCTCGAGTACCGCGCGCTCTCGGGGCACGACGGACTCCCCGACCGCGCGTATCGCGTGCTGAGTTGCTGCTCCCTGCACCGCGAGATCGACGAGGTGGGGCATGAGCGCTGTCTCGTCGCCGGGCGCCTGGCGACCACCCGGGACGCGCGCCGGCACCAGCTCTGGGCGTGCTCCCGCTACTGGAACTCGGCCGGCGCGGCCCTCTTCGCGATGACGAGCGTCCGGCGCCGCCGGGCCGACCCCGGGGCTCCCGCCCTCGATCGCGTCGGACCACGACCCGGCCACGATCCCCGGGGCCCCCTCGCCGCAGAGGCATCGCTCGACCTCAGCTGATATGGAGTGATCTCCTGTCAAGAGGCATGCCTGAAAGGCCCGCTCACGCGGGCCTTTCTTGTTGGGTCAGGAGAGCGCGCCGGGGGCGCTGCGACGGTTCGCGGTCAGGCTGATATTCGCGGGTTGGGTACCGCATGACCGGTGTTCGGCGGAGGCGGGGCGCTCTCTAGGATCGAGCGTGGCCCAAGGGGGCTGCTCATAGCTGAATCGCGCATCGCCTCTCGCGGCGTCAGCCGGCCGTCCGGCGCGCTCTCCTCGCCCAGGCTCTGTTCAGGTTGCTCAGTCGTCCATCACGGCAAGGCTCCAGCACCAGCCCGCCAGCTCTCTCGCGACGGCCACCGCCACGATCGTCGAGCGCAGGCCCCGGCGCGATTCGAGGCGCGCCCAGCGTCGATGAAGGCGCACCCCGGCCGCCTCGGCGCGAGCGCGCACCTCGGGCCGGGCGCCCGCGCGCCGGCGCTCGAGCTCGGTGCTTCGCCGTGGCGCTCGCCGGTGATGCCAGGCGGCCTCCACCAGCAGGCGGCGGGTGTGGCCGTTGCCGGTCTTGGTGATCGGGCCGCGGGTGTGGCGCGCGCCCGACTGGGATTCGCTCGGGGTGAGGCCCAGGTAGGCGCCGATCGTGGCGCCCGAGAGGCGATGCCAGTCACCGATCTCGACCGCCAGCCCGATCGGCGGTGAGGGTGCTCACCCCGCGCAGGCACGACAGCCGGCCCACCAGCGGGGCGAGATCGGGGCGCTCGGCGAGCTCGGTGATCGCCGCGTCAAGGCGATCACGGCGAAGGCGCGCCCCCAGGGCGGCGTCGTAGTAGTCGACGAGGGTCGCCTGGGCGGCGGGTTCGTCAAGGCGCTGGCGCCTCAGCCAGAGCATCGTGGGCGCCGCTCCATGCCCCCTTGTCATAGACGCGCCCGTAGCGCAGCAGCATCTTTGACAGGCGATGGCGGGCGCGCATCAGGTCGGCGCGCGCATCCTCGCGGGCGCGCACCAGATCGCGGGCGCCCTCATCGGCCCGGGTGGGCACCGCCACCGCGACCAGCTCGCCGGCCCGCAGCATGCGCGCCAGGCGCTCGGCGTCACGCCGATCGTTCTTTATCCGCTCGCCGCTCGCGCGCGGGATGCGACTCGGGGCGGCCACCAGGCACGCGATGCCCGCGCCCTCGAGCGCGCGCGCAAGGCCATAGCCCGTGGGCCCGGCCTCGTAGGTCGCGCGCACCGGGCGGGGCAGCTCTGCCAGCCAGCCCACCAGCTCATCGGTCGCGTGCGGGGCCCGCCGCGTCCGTACCTCGCCGCTCGCCTCGTCGATCAGCCCGGCGACCACGCTCCTGGCGTGCACATCCAGGCCGACGAACGTACCGTTACCCATGTCGGCGCCTCCCATGACTGTGGCTCTGACGCCGGGCTCATCCTCGGCGCCAACCCACGATCACGCATGCTGGGGGCGCCGGCACGGATCCCGGCGCTCAATACGGTCTAGGCGCGCCCGCCGGCATACTTACGCGTAACAACCTCAGGGCTACGTCATAAGTCGAGAGTCCGCGAGAATCAGAGCCCCGATGGAAGCCCCGTGATACAGCAGTCGCCCTGGCCGGAGCAGCCGGGCGAGCGCATCCGCGTTCAGCACGCCGAGGAGCGGGGGGTCCCGTTCGTCCAGTACCGCCACGGCGATGGCGACCTGAGGGTGCTGTCCCTCGCCGACGCGGACGGGGGCTACGTCCTCGGCCGCGGGGCGCGGGCGGACATCGTGATCGACTGGGACGAGCGCGTGTCGCGCGTGCACTCCCGCCTGGTGCGGGTGGGGGGCGACTGGACCGTCGAGGACGACGGCCTGTCGCGCAACGGCACCTGGGTCAACGGCGAGCGCGTGCAGGGCCTGCGCCGCCTGGCCGATCGCGACGTGATCCAGGTGGGCCGCACGAGCCTGGCCTACCGCGACCCGGGCGTCGACGGGGGGGATCGGACGGTGGAGGGGTCGGTGCCCCTCGCGCTCGGCGCCATCTCGCCGATGCAGAGCCGCGTGATGCACGAGCTGTGCCGGCCCGCCCTCGAGGCGGGCAGATACGAGCCGCCGGCCACCAACGAGGAGATCGCCGCGCGCCTGCACCTGAGCGTCGATGCCGTGAAGGCGCACCTGCGCAACCTGTTCCGCAAGTTCGAGATCGAGGACCTCCCCCAGAACCAGAAGCGCACGCGCCTCGTGCGCATGGCCGTCGAGGCCGGGCTGGTGTCGCGCGACCCTCCCGGCTGAGCCCGAGGTGGCGGTGAACGACACCTAGGGTGGCTTTCGCCCGCCCCGATCGTGCCGCAGCATCGCGTCCGCACCGTCACGCGACGCGCGGAGGTTCACGTTGCCGATCAGGGCCGCCTCACCAACGATCCGGCTCCCGGGCCCCACTCCGCCGCCGGGCGCGATCGTCGCCGAGGCGGCGTTCGGGGACGAGGACGCCTGGCAGCAGCTGGTCAGCCGCTACGAGGGGCTCGTCGCGGCGCGGGTGCGGGCGGTCGGGGGCCTGACCCATCAGGACCACGAGGACGCCGCCGCCGCCACCTGGCTGCGGCTGGTGGACGTCATCGGCACCCTCCGCGATCGCGACGCCGTCGGCGGCTGGCTGGCGACGACCGCTTACCGGGAGGCGCTGCGCATCGCCCGGGCGCGCCGCCGCCGCCGGGCGATGGAGAGCGTGTTGATGCCCGAGGCGACCGGCGCAGAGGACGACCTCGAGATCGGCCTCCTGCGCGACCAGCTGCGCGCGGTCCTGCCCGACGTGATGCAGCGCCTGTCTCCCACCGGGCGGCTCGTGCTGACCGCCTACCTCTGGGACCCGGGGGCGAGCTACCACGAGATCTCGGCCGGATACGGCATCCGCATCGGAAGCATCGGGCCGATCCGCGAGCGGGTCTTCGTCAGGCTCCGCGAGGCGCTCGGTGCGGGCGCGTCGAGCGGCGCACCGGTGGGCGCCTAGGCATGGAGCCGAACACGATCCCCAACGGGCGCGCCATCCGGCGCATCGACCGCGGCAACGGTCTGGCCGAGGACGCGCAGGAGAGGGTGCGTCCGATCGAGGCCCGCCTCACCGCCGACAGTGGCGACCGGGCGGGAGGGGATGGCCCGCGCGTGCTGGTGTTCGTGGCCGCCGGCCTGATCCTCGGGCTCGAGGTGACCGCCATGGAGGACGGCCGCGGCCTGCGGGTGGACGGCTTCCTGACGCCGGCGCCGGAGGACCCGGTCCGGGTGCGCACCCGCGGGAGCGGCCGCCGCCCCCGCGCCACCACGGACGCCGAGGGGCGCTTCACCCTGCGGGCGGTCGCGTCCGGGCCCTTCAGCATCCTCCTCCGACCCGACCCGGACCGCTTCCCGGTCGTCACCGAGTGGCTGGTCCTCTGAGGAGCGCGGCGACTATATTTGTGGGCACAATCACCCCTCCGCGGCGTGGTGCGCGCGGACGAGACGGGAGGCCGTCGTGCCCGAGATCCCCGCGACACACCTGGATCTGCTGAACGCCCCCTGGGCCACGCTGGCGACGGTCAACCGGGCGGGGCGCCCCCAGCTGTCGCAGGTCGCGTTCCGCGCCGACGACGGCGTGGTGCGGATCTCGCTCAACACGTCCCGCAGCAAGACGCGCCACCTGCAGCGCAACCCGGCGGTCAACGTCCTGATCGTCGATCCGTCCAACCCGATGCGCTACCTCGAGCTGAGCGGCGACGCCGAGGTGGTGCCGGACGACGACAAGAGCTTCGTCGCGAAGGCCGGCGCGAAGTACGGCCAGGACTTCACGGCCCACGACCAGCCCGGTGACGGCCGCGTGATCGTGACCGTCCACCCGAAGAGGGTGTACGCCGCCGACCTCAGCGGCTGACCCGCGACCCGAACCTCTGGGCGAGGTTCGGATCGCCGTTGGGGTCCTGGATCAGGCCGCCCCCGATCGTGACCCCGGCGAGCCTCGCGCCCCGCGGGGGCGGCGGGAGACAGAGGTCGTGCATGTTGTCGGCGTTCGTCGCGCTCGAGTGGTCGTGGAGATCCGCGATGGCGAGCGGGGCGATCGCGACGGTCGTGCCGTTCGGGCGTCGGTAGATCGCGCGGTAGGAGGCGAGCACCGGGGCGCCGACCTCGGCTCCCGTGGGATATGCCGTGAGCCCGTTGGACCACATCACACGCACGAAGGTCGCGCCGACCGTGCAGCGGTTGCGGTCATGCCGGTAGATCGAGGGCGTGATCGTCCACGCGTCCACGATGTACGGGCCTCCCGACAGCGGCTCGACGTCGGCCTGCGGCAGGGGCGGGATCCTGCGCCAGCGCGCCGCTCCGGGCTGCTTGCCCTGCAGCGTACCGACGATGCGGATCCCCACCGGCGTCGGGCCGTTGACCGCGTCGCCGAAGTCGCCGATCAGATTGACCGTCTGGGCCTCGTCCGACTCGTCGGGCGGGAACTGGAGGGCGCAGGTCGGGGTGGCGGTGCTCCCGTCGCTTCGCACGACCGCGAAGTCCGTGGTCTGGATCGACGAGCGGCGGATGAACCGGTTGAAGGTGACCGGGATGTTGTCGAGCCCCGTCTCACCCGAGGGACACCCCACCGCGCCGTCGGTGCCCCACGACGCGCTCAGGATCTTCGGCCCGGGCCGCGGGGGAGCGGCCGCTGCGGCGGTCGTGAAGACGGCGCAGGCGAGGAGAGCGACCGCAGCGAGCGCGGCGAAGCCATATCCGGGTGAGCGGCGCATGGGGACGACCTCTCGTGGGCACGCGATCGGGATGAGCCGTCGGCCACGGCGCTGCGCGCGCGCCCGGCCTCGCCGTGAGCAAGGTGTATCGGACCCACGGGGCGCGCACATGAGGCCGGTGCCCGGATGTCGCGCCGCGGACGTCCGAAACCCCCCAGAACGAGAAAACCCCGCCGATAGCGGGGCTTTCTTCTTCTACTCCTCGGGCAAGACTCGAACTTGCAACCCTCCGGTTAACAGCCGGATGCTCTACCATTGAGCTACCGAGGAACGCTCGTTCGCCAGTCTATCGGACCCGGGCCGAGGCGAATCAAGCCGGTGGGCGATGCCCCGGCGGCTTCAGGCGTGTGGAGGCGGATGATCGGGCCCGCCTCGTCCTGACGGGCGCGATGCGGCACGTCCTCGGACGCGTGGGTCCACCCCGCGGCGACCATCGGGTCGAGCAGCGCGTCGGCGTGGGGGCGGCGGGGGTCGGCGATCAGCGACCTCTCCGTACGGGCCCACGATGCGCGGCAGCAGCGCCGCCAGCGCCGGACCGTTGCGCTCCTCGTAGAGGACGTCCGCCCCGATGACCAGATCGGCGCCGCCGTGGGCGAAGAGCTCCGCGGGCGGGTCGTTCCAGTCCACCAGCATCGTCTCGACGCGGGCGCCGGAGGCGACGGCGTTGACGCGGGTGAAGTCGAGGGCCTCCTCGTACCAGTCGGTCGCGAGCACCCCGGCGCCGAGCAGCGACGCGGTGACCGCCGGCAGCCCGACGCCGCACCCGAGCTCGATCACGCGCCGGCCCGCCAGGTCGCGCACCAGGAGCTCCTCGGCCAGGACGTGGGCGCTCGGCCAGAGCTCGGCCCAGTAGGGGAGGCGCTCGTCGTTCGCGTACTCGTCCTCGTCGATCAGGTCCTCGGCCGAGCGCGGCCGCGCGATCGAGAGCCGCAGCGGGCCGATCTCGAGCTCGTCGTGGACCACCTGAAAGGGTGAGAGGGGATCGTCCATGGCCGTCCACGGTACCCAGATGCACGCCTTTTGATCGGAATCGGCCCTTTCCCGGCCCCCGTCGCATGCGTAGGCTCCGCAGTCCACATGGCCCCGCAACCGATGCCCGATCGGCGCAGTCCGCTCCCCGCGGTCAGCGACGAACCCCTTGCCGTGGCCCTTGCCGCCGTACTCGAGCGCCGCGGGCTCTCCGTGTCGGCGCTGGGGAGCCTGCTGCGCGCCGAGGGCATCGCGATCAGCCGCACGCGACTGCATCAGCTGTGCTCCGGGAGCGGGGCGCCGCCGACCGCCGAACAGCTCGAGCGCCTCGCGAGCGTCGTGGGGGTCAGTCCCGGCTACTTCGCCGAATACCGGCTGTGGCGGGTGCGCGCGCTGCTCGACCCCGGGGTGGTCGGCTTCGACCGCGCGATGGCCAACTTCGATCGGCTGCGCGGGCGCCGCGACCTTCCGGCCGAGGCGGACGGCCAACCGGATTCGGCGTCGCGCTATCCTTCCCCGGTCAGACGTCAGTCGAAGGAGCGCGCATGAGCGAGGCAGAGGAGACGGCCGAGGTGGTCGCCGAGGACGTGGTGGCGACCGAGGAGCCCGTCGCCGAGGCCGTCGTCGAGGACGCGCCGGTGCAGGACGAGCCGGCCGCCGAGGTCGAGGCGGAGCCCGTCGAGGCGCCCGTCGAGGCGCGGCCGAGGACGACGTGCCCGAGGCCGTGGCCGCGGCCCACGAGGAGCCGGTCGCCGAGGGCCTGGTGGCCGTCGAGACGCCGGCCGGTGGACGACAGGCCCGCATCCTGCTGTGCGAGCGCGGTCACCGCACCGCCGCCATCTGGAGCGAGCCCACCGTGTGCCACGCGCGTCCCACGCGCAGCGGCCCGGAGTGCGGCCGTCAGCTGTACCCGATCGGTGAGCTGCCGGAGCAGGTCCAGAAGGCGCTCAACCCGCTGAAGGCCTCCAAGAAGGCCTCCAAGGGCTAGTGGTGCCGGAGGTGCCGGGGCCGGCAGATCAGCCGGCCTCGGCGGCCTCCACCATCAGCTCCATCTCGCGGAAGCCCGGGTCCCAGACGCCGGGATCCTTGAGATCCACCCCGAGCCCGCCCAGCAGCTCGGTCGGCGTCTTCGACCCGCCCGCCGACAGGAAGTCGATGTAGGCCTCGACGAACTCGGCGCCCGCCTCGCGGTAGCGCGCGTACAGCGCCAGCGTGGAGAGGTGCGCGAACACGTAGGCGTAGGTGTAGAAGCGCGTGTGGATGAAGTGGGGGATGTACGACCACCCCAGCCGGTAGCGCTCCGGCAGGCCGACGCTGTCGCCGTAGTACTTGGCGTTCTCCTCGAACCAGATCTCCGACAGCCGGTCCGACGTGAGGGTGCCGCCCTCGCCGCGCAGGTCGTAGGCCCGCTGCTCGTAGCGCGTCAGCACCGTCTGGCGGAACACGGTGGCGAACGACCCCTCGACCCGCTCCGAGATGAGCGCGCGGCGCGTGACCGGGTCGGTCTCGGTGTCGAGCAGATGGTCGAAGGCGAGCAGTTCGGCGAACGTGGACGGCACCTCGGCCAGCGCCAGGCCGGTGCCCATCGAGAGCGCCGACTGCCGCTCCGCGGAGAGGGTGAAGTGCATGCCGTGGCCGAGCTCGTGCGCCAGCGTCATGACGTCGTCCATGCGGTCCGTGAAGTTCATCAGCACGTAGGGCGAGGCGTCCTGGGCCACCGAGGCGCAGAAGGCTCCGCCGCGCTTGCCGGAGCGGGGCTCGGCGTCGATGCGGTGCTCGTCGAAGAAGCCGCCCGCGAGGTCGGCGATGCGCGGCGAGAATCGCCCGAACGAGTCGCCGATCAGGCGGCGCGCCTCGGGGTAGTCCACCGAGCGCCCCTCGCCGATCGGGGCGTACTGGTCGTGCAGCTCGAGCCGGTCCAGGCCGAGGATGCCCGCCTTGACGCGGAACCACTGGTGGGCGATCGCGTAGTGGCGCTCGACGGCGTCGAGCATCTGCTCCACGACCGGCCCGGGCAGCTCGTTGCGGAGGTGCGTCGCCTCCATCGGGCCCGAGTAGTCGCGCAGGCGGTCCATCACCAGACGATCGCCGACGAGGGTGTCGTAGCAGTGCGCCAGCGTGTCGGTGTGGGGCTCGAGCGCGTCGTAGAGGGTCTCGAGCGCCCGCCGCCGCAGGTCGCGGTCGGGGTTGCGCACGTGGGCCAGCAGGCGGTCGATGGTGTGCGGCTCCGGCCCGTCACCCTCGCCGGCGTCGAACGGGCACCTCGAGCGTCGAGGTCACCTGCCCGAACAGCGTGTGCCACGCCGAGACCGCGGCCGGGCCGCGCTCGGAGAGCATCCGCTCCTCGGGCTCGGACAGCGTGTGCGGCGCGAACAGGCGCAGGGAGATCAGGTAGTGGCGGTCGGCGGCCACCTCGGGCGCGTCGTACAGGGCCCGGGCGTCCGCCTCGGGCAGCGCGAGCCACTCGAGGTCGAAGAACCGCAGCGCGTTGCCCGCCTCGACCAGTCCGCGGTCCACGGCGGAGGAGAGGTCCTTGTTCTCCTTGCTGGTCACGTCGACCGACTCGCGCAGGTGGGCGTACGAGCTCACCCGCGACAGCTCGTTGTCGAGCACCGCGAGCTCGGCCAGCGCCTCGGCGAGCTCGGGCCCGTCGAGCTCGGGCAGGCGGCCGCGGTACTCTCGTCTCGAAGGCCTTCGAGGCGCTCGAGGGCCGCGGCCAGGCGCGCGCGCGCGGCGTCGGCGTCGGAGAGCAGGGGGGAGAGGTCCCAGTGGACCCCTGCGGCACGGCGGCCGGCGGGTGCGGAATCGATCGATGTCGTCATGGCTCCACGGTATCGAAGAGGAGGTGGTCGATGGCGTCGTGCGGCAGGGGCGGACGGCCCGGTGTCGCCGGGGCGCAGGGCGTCCTCCAGGTGGTGGAAGTCGGATCCGCCCGTCGCGACCAGATCGGTGGCGCTCCGCGAGGCGGGCGAGGCGCGCGCGGCGCTCGGGCGTGTGGTCGGGCCGGTGGACCTCGATGCCGCGCGATGCCCCATGCGGCGAGGCGCTGCACGTAGTCGCCCAGCTCGCGCTCGGGCATCCGCAGCGAGGCCGGGTGCGCCAGCGCCGACGCGCCGCCCGATGCGGCGACCAGCGCGATCGCCTCGCGCGGCCCGAGCCCCTCGTGCGCGACGTACCCGGGGCCGCCGTCGCCGAGGAAGCGGTCGAAGGCGTCCTGGCGGTCGCGCGCGTGGCCCGCCGCGACCAGGGCGTCGGCGACGTGGGGGCGCCCGATGGCGCCGGACGCGCGGGCGCGGACGTCCGCGATAGTCGATCGGCGCGCCGATCGCGGCCAGGCGCTCCACCATGCGGCGGGCCCGGTCCTCGCGCGCCTCGCGCAGAGCGCCGAGGCGCGCGCACAGCGGCTCGGGGGCGGCGCTCGCGGAAGTACCCCAGCAGGTGCATCGACCCCGACGGGGCGTGGACCGAGAGCTCGACGCCGGCGATCACCCGCACGCCGAGCCGCGCGCCCGCCGTCTGGCGCCTCGCCGACACCGTCCATGGTGTCGTGGTCGGTCAGGGCGAGCGTGCCCACACCGTGCTCCGCTGCCAGCTCGACCAGCGCCGTCGGGCGCCAGCCGGCCGTCGGAGGCGACGGTGTGGGTGTGGAGATCCGCTCGGGTGGAGGTGCCTACGCGGTGACCGCGCCGCCGATGAGGCCGCGCGCCTCGAGCTCGGCGATCACCAGCGCCGCGCTCTCCTCGGGCGTCTGCGACTCGGTGGCGATGTGGATCTCGGGGTTCTCGGGCGCCTCGTACGGGTCGCTCACGCCCGTGAACTCCTTGATCTCGCCGGAGAACGCCTTGGCGTAGAGGCCCTTGACGTCACGGTTGGCGCACTCCTCGACCGAGGTGTCCACGAAGATCTCGACGAACGGGCCGAACTCCTCGACCATCGCCGCGGGCGGCGGCGCGGGTGTCGGCGTAGGGGGAGATGGCGGAGACCAGCGTCACGACGCCCGCGCGCGTGAAGCGGCTCGCGACCCAGCCGATCCGGCCGATGTTGGTGTCGCGGTCCTCCTTGGAGAACCCGAGGCCCTTCGAGAGGTGGGTGCGCACGACGTCGCCGTCGAGGTACTCCACCAGCTGCGCCGCGCCGCTCGAGCTCGGGGCCCACGATCTCGGCGATGGTCGTCTTGCCGGTCCCGGAAAGCCCGGTGAACCACAGGGTCGCTCCAGCGCGATCACTCACTCTCGTCCCACCCTTCTTCGGGCCGCGACCCGATCGATGTCAGCGTTCGGAGGAGGGGGCCGCGGTGAGCGAGGGCAGGTGGAGCCCGCACTCGGTCTTCTCCGCGTCCGCCCAGCGGCCGGCGCGAGAGTCCTCGCCCGGTCGTACGGCTCGGGTGCAGTGCGTGCAGCCGATCGAGGGGTAGCCCTGATCGTGCAGCGGGTTGTACGGGACGTCGTGGGCGTAGAGATAGCCCTTCACGTCCTCGTCCTTCCAGCCCGCGAGCGGCTGCACCTTGACCACGCCGCGGGGGTCCAGCTCCAGCACCTTGGCTCCGGCGCGGGTGATGCTCTGCGCGCGGCGGATGCCGGTGATCCACGCGTCCATGCCGACCAGGGCGCGCTCGAGCGGCTCGACCTTGCGCAGGTGCGCAGCAGCGGTCGGGGTCGCGGCTCCAGAGGGCCGGTCCCTCGGTGCGCTCCTGCTCCTCGACGGTCTGGAGCGGGTCGATCCGCTCGATGTCGAGGTCGTAGCGCTCGATCAGCCGGTCGCGCGTCTCGTACGTCTCCCGGAACAGCAGACCGGTGTCCAGCTCGACGATCCGGATCTTCGCGCCGAGCCGCCACAGCATGTCCACGAGGATCGAGGACTGGTGCTGCCAGGAGCACGTGAGCACGATGCGGCCGTCGAATCGCTCGACCGCCCAGGCGAGCAGCTCCTGCGCCGACCGGGTCTCGAACTCGTCCGCCAGACCTTCGACATCGGCGCGCGAAAGGGAGAGGGTGCTCACCGGCGGGAGGCTACCAGAGTAATTTGGTTGGATGCCTGACAGAAGAGAAACGAATACACGGCTGGTCTATTCGAGCGACGGCGGGCGGCGTTCCGAGCCCGCGCCCGCCGCGGCCCGGCGGGCCCCGCGGGGGACGGCGTCGTGCGGGTGGGACGCACCTCCTCGGGCCGCCGCGGCAAGACGGTGACGCTGGTCACCGGGCCTGCCCGCCGCCGACGTCGCGGGCGTCGCGAAGGAGCTCAAGAAGCTCTGCGGCAGCGGGGGATCGGTCAAGGACGGGGTGGTCGAGATCCAGGGCGACCAGCGCGCGCGCATCATCGCCCACCTCGAGCCGCGCTACCGGGTCAAGCCGACCGGCGGCTAGGCCCTGCAGGCGCCTCAGGCACGAGACCGAGAGCTCGAGCTCGCCGGTCGAAGGCGTGCTGGAAGGCGGGCGTCTCGAGGGCCGCCGACCAGACGGCCACGGTCGGGTCGCCCTCGGCCTCGACGATCAGCCGCACGATGCCCTCGTGCGCCTCGAGGCGCACCTCGCGCACGCCGCCCGCGCGACCCCTCTCCAGCTGCTCGGCCACGCGCAGGCAGGCCGCGAGGCGCGCCAGGCGGTCGGCGCCCTCGGGACCCACGATGTCGTCCAGCGGCGCCGTGTTGGGCAGCGCCTTGCGGTGGGCCCGCACCAGCAGCGCGATCATCGCCAGCTCGGGGTGGCGATAGCCGGGCAGGCCGGCGTTGAGCACGAGGTAGAACCCGTGCTTGTGATGGTCGTTGTAGTCCACCAGCACGCCGGCGTCGTGGAGCATGCCGGCCGCCCACAGCAGCTCCCGCTCGCGCCGGTCGATGGTGAGGAGGCCGAGGCGCGCCAGCTCGTCGTAGACCGACAGCGCGAGCGCGGTGACGTGCTCGGCGTGGGGCACGTCGCAGCGGTAGGTCTCGACCAGGTTCAGCACGCTCTGGCGGCGCACGTCGGCCACCAGCGGCGGGTCGGCGGGGGAGAGCAGCCGCTCGGAGAAGATGCCCTCGCGCAGGCCCTGGCTGCAGATCTCGACGCCCTCGACGCCCATGTGGTCGAGGATCGTCGAGATCACGACCGCTCCGGCCAGCGTGATGTCGGCCCGGTCCTGCTTGAGACCCGGCAGCGCGCTGCGCTCGGCTTGGCGGGCAGCTCGGCCATCGCGGCGATCAGGTCCTCGATGCCGGCGCGGGTGAGGTTGTAGCCGTGCAGCTCGTCCAGCGCGTACCGCGTGCGGCGCTGATGCATGCTCGCGAGGGTGCGGATGGTGCCGCCCACCCCGACCATCCGGCCGCCGGCGGCCCTCAGCCAGTCGACGTCGGCGATGGAGCCGCTCGACGTGCCGACGCAGCGCCTTGATCTGCGCACGGCTCGCGCGGGAGTCGGGCAGGAATGCCTCGGTCATCCGCACGGCGCCCAGCGGGCGCGAGATGACGCGGTCGAGGCTCCGCCCGGTCACCTGCGAGACCTGCACGCTGCCGCCGCCCAGGTCGAGCACGTGGCCGTCGCCGAGGGTGGTGCTGTTGACCGCGCCGAGGTAGCCGTACCAGGCCTCCTCCTCGGCGGAGAGGATGCGCACGTCGAGGGCTCCGTCGGCCGAGAGGGCCGCCAGCGCGGCCTCGCGGTTGGGCGCGTCGCGCACCGCGCTGGTGGCGACGGCCACCACGTCGTCCACCTCCGACGCGGCGCAGAAGGCCGCGTAGAGGCGGGTGGTGTGCGCGGCGCGATCCAGGGCGGCGGGGGCGAGGCCCTTGGGGCCGGCGCCGCCCGAGAGCCGCACGGCGTCGCGGATCTCGTCCACCAGCTGGAACGATCCCCCCGGCCGGTAGCGGAACACCACCAGGCGGAAGGTGTTGGAGCCCATGTCGATCACGGCGAGGCGCCGTTCGGCGCCGCTCCGGGGCGGCGCTAACCTAGGCGACATGGGCTCCACTCCGCTTCGTCCCCCGTCGATCAGCGATGAGGGTGGAGAGGGGCCGTCCAGCGAGTCGGGACAGGCCTGGCCCGGCACCTTCGACGCCGCGGTCACCGTCGAGCGGGTGTGGACCGACTTCGTGGCCGCCCTGCCGGATCCCGAGCAGCGCACGGCCCTCCAGCAGGCGCTCGCCTTCGCGCGGGCCCGGCACGCCGACCAGACCCGTCGCGGCAGCGACACGCCCTACTGGGTGCACCTGGTGCGCGTGGCCATGGAGCTCGCCCGCTGGGGCGAGCGCTCGTCGGTGCTCCTCCAGGCCGCGCTCCTGCACGACACGGTGGAGGACACCCACACCACCATCGAGGAGATCCGCACCGGCTTCGGCGCCGAGGTGGCCGACCTCGTCGACTGGCTGACCGCTCCTGCCGACACGGAGTCGCTGCGCGTCTACTACGAGCGGCTGCGCACCCAGGCGCCGCCCGAGGTCCAGGTGATCAAGATCGCCGACCGGACCGACAACCTGCGCAGCATCCAGGCGCTGGTGATGCGCACCGGCGAGCGGTACCGGGTGTGGGCGGGGGCCTATCTCGGGCGCACCGTCTGGCAGGTGCTGCCGCTGGCCGCGGGCGCCTCGTCGGTGGCCCGCGTCGCGCTCGTCACGGCCATGGCCGACCTCGCCCCGCTGGTGGACGACGGCGGCTTGGCCGAGCCCTAACGCCGGGACAACCGAGCTGACACGGGCGACGGATTGGATGCCCCCGACACCACGCCCCACGAGTTCGGGAGATGACATGAAGGCACACACCACGTCCGCTGACACCGCCCGCATCGAGGCCCTGCTTTCACGCCTCGATCCCGAGCCGGAGGCCGTGTGCACGGTTCCGGGGTGCTTGCATCTGCACTCCACATCGACTCCGCGGGAGGGCGTCGCTCCGGCACTCGCCGCGTAGCGCACCTCGCGCAACACCCTCAGGGGCGGCGGGGCACCACGGCCCGCCGCCCTTCGAGCGCCCCGCACCGCCCGGCGAGCGATCAGCGCTGGTCCTCGGCGGGGTTGGTGAGCAGCACCGCGCAGGGGGCGTGATGGCTCAGGTGCCCGGCGAAGCTGCCGAGCAGGGCGCGCTCCACCCGCCCGTGATGGCGGGTCGCGATCATCACGTCCACCTCGGCCTCGAGCGCCCACTCGACGGCGGTCTTGGGCGGGTTGCCCTCCAGCAGCACGGCCTCGGCGCCCTCGATGTCGTGCACCAGCTCGTCGAGCCACATCTCGGCGGCCTCCTCCTCCATGGCGCTGTCGTGCACCGGCGCCCCGCCGACGCTGGCCGCCAGGGAGAGCAGGAAGGCCGGGCTCGGCATGATGTGGACCACGCTCAGCCGCCCGCCGCTGAGCTCACGGAGGGTCACGCCGGCCTCGAGGGCGGCGTTCGCCGCGCCCGAGTCGTCGACGAAGGCGGCGATGTGATCGAAGGTCGTCTGAGGTGCCATGGGGTCGCTGCTCACTCTACTGAGGGGTGGCGGCCGCGCCCCGGGGGAGCTCGACCAGGAAGGGGCGCTGCGCGTCGGCCCCGAGCGCCAGCCGTCCGGCGGCCAGCTCGATGAGGCCCCCGCCCGCCAGCTCGCGGCGCCAGCCGTTGCCGAGCGGGAGGTCGTCGGTCTCGCCGCGGATCGCGGCCAGCAGGAAGGCGACGATCTCGTCGCGCGTGGCCAGCAGGCTCGGCGCGAGGTCGACGGCCGGCGGCGCGCGCGGTGACCAGCACCGCGCCGAGCGGTCCGAGCACGTCCAGGCGCTGCTGCATCTCGGGCGAGGGCGGCGGTCGGCGTCGGCGGCGGCGGGGCGTTCTCGCCCTCCCGCAGCACCGCGAGCAGCGCCTCGGCGTCGGCGCCGCGGATGCGGTCGGGCAGGCCGCGCTCGTTCTCGAGCGCCGCGCGGGTGGCCGGGACGCCGGTGCGCGATCTCGACCAGCGTGCGGTCGGGGATCACCCAGGAGGTCGGCTTGTCGCGCCTGGCGCCCTCGCGCTCGCGCCAGGCCGCCAGCGCGGCCAGCACCGCGCGGTCCTTGCCGTTGAGGCGGCCGCCCCCCTTGACCTTGCGCCACGCCGTCTCCGGATCGGGCAGCAGGCGGGCGTCCGGGCCGTAGCGCCGGGCGTGCTCCTCGGCCACCCACTCGGTGCGGCCGAGCGCCTCGGCGCGGCGCGCGAGCTCGTCGGCGAGGGCGAGCAGGTGGACGACGTCGCCGGCCGCGTACTCCAGCTGAGCGGGGGAGAGCGGGCGCTTGCTCCAGTCGGTGTACCGCTCGCCCTTGTCCAGGCGGACGCCGAGCACGCGCTCGAGCAGGTTGCCGAGGCCCTGCCCCGCGCCGAGGCCGACGAAGCCGGCCGTGAGCTGCACGTCGGTGAACGCCTGGGGGCGGACCCCGTAGGCGAGCCCGAGCAGGGTGAGGTCGGCCGAGGGGGCGTGCATGACCACGTCGACGTCCGGGTCCGACACCAGCTCGGCGATCGGGCCGAGCGGCGCGCCCTCGATCGGATCCACCAGGTGGATCCCCACCGGGGTCGCCAGCTGGGCGAGGCACGCCACCGGCGCGTAGGTGCGCTCCCAGAGGAACTCGAGATCGATGGCCACGCGGCCCTCGGCACGCGCCTCGCGCACCACCGCATCGACCCCCGCGGGGTCCGTGATCGTCTCGGGGCTCGACACGACCGCTACCCTAGCCGGTCGTGCAGGCGATCCAGATCAGCAAAGCCTTCGGGGCCCGCGATGTCCTCAAGGAGGTCAGCTTCCGCGTGGACAGCGGCGACCGCCTCGCGGTGGTCGGCCGCAACGGCGAGGGCAAGACGACCCTGCTGCGCATCCTCGCGGGACAGCTGGCGCCCGACGCCGGGCAGGTGAGCCTGCCGCGCGGATCGTCCGTGGCCCTCCACGACCAGCGCCCGCCGATCGGCACCGGGCTCACCCTCGAGCAGTACGTCGCCCAGGGGATGGAGCCGGCCCAGCGGGCCGAGGCCGAACTGACGGCGCTCGAGGAGCGCATGGCGGGCGGCGACGCGAGCGCGTCGGTGCTCGCGGCCTACGAGGAGGCCCAGGCGCGGCTCGAGCGCGCCGGCGGGTATGCCTGGCGGGCATGGATGGAGCGGGTTCTGCGCGGCCTGAGCATCGACGAGGATCAGCTGCCGCGGCCCCTCGACGGGTTCTCGGGGGGCGAGCTGACCCGGGCCTCGCTGGCGCGTTCGCTGGTCTCCCGGCCCGACGTGCTGCTGCTTGACGAGCCGACCAACCACCTCGACCTTGCCGCCGTGGAGTGGCTCGAGCGCACGATCGCCGACCTCGGCGCGACGATCGTCTTCGTCTCGCACGATCGCTGGTTCCTGGAGTCGGTGGCCACCGGCATCCTCGAGATCGAGCGCGGCCGCGGGAAGTTGTGGCCGATGAAGTACTCCGCGTTCCGGCGCGAGCGGGCCCTGGCGATCGACCGGCAGGGCGCGGAGGCCGAGCGTCAGGCGGCCGAGATCGCCCGTCTGGAGCGGTTCGTGACCCGCTGGAGCGCCGGCACCAAGGCGCGCCAGGCGGCGTCGCGCAAGAAGCGTCTCGATCGCATCGAGCGCATCGAGGTGCCGCGCAAGGCGTCGCATCTGGCGTTCGGTTTCCCCAAGGCGGAGCGCAGCGGACGCGTGGTGATGGAGGTCGACGGCCTCGACGTCGAGGTGCCCGGGCGGTCGCTCATCTCCGGGGCCGGCTTCACGCTGGAGCGCGGGCAGCGCCTCGCGATCGTCGGGCCCAACGGCACCGGCAAGACCACCCTCATCGAGACGCTGATCGGCAACCTGCCCCCGGCCCGCGGTCGGGTGAGCGTCGGGCACCGCGTGGTGCCGGCGTACTTCTCGCAGCAGGGCGAGGAGCTGGACGGCTCGCGCACCGTGGTCGAGACCGTGCTCGTCGAGAGCGATCTGACGCCGTCCCAGGCGCGGACGCTGCTCGGGGGCTTCCTGTTCTCGGGCGCCGCCGCCGAGACGCGCGTCGAGCGCCTGTCGGGCGGGGAGCGCCGGCGGCTGTCGCTGGTCGCGCTGATCGCGCGCGGTGGCAACCTGCTGGTGCTCGACGAGCCCACCAACCACCTCGACACCGAGAGCCGCGAGGCCCTCGAGGCCGCCCTCGAGGCGTACGACGGCACCGTGCTGATGGTGTCGCACGACCGGGCCCTGATCGACGCGATCGCCACCCACACGCTCTCGCTGGAGAACGGCGGCGCGACCCTGCGCTTCGGCGGCTACGCCGACTTCCTCCAGGCGCGCGCCGAGGAGCAGGAGTCGGCCGCCCCGCCCACCCCGCCGCCGGCGCGCTCCGCGCCGCGCGGCCGTGAGCGCAAGGGCGGCGCGGCGCCCCGCGAGCGTCGCCCGGCCCGCTCCGGTGGCCAGCGTGAGGTGCGCCGCCTCGAGGGTGAGATCACCCGCGTGGAGGCGCGCATCGTCGAGGTCGAGGCTGCGCTCGCCGACCCTGCCACGCTCGCCGACCGCGACGCCGTCGCCGCGCGCGGCGAGGAGCACCGCGGCCTCCAGGAGGAACTGGCCTGGCTGCTGCGCGAGTGGGAGACCGCCGCGGAGCGCTCGGAGGGCTCGGCCTAGGTCGAGGTCTCCGCGGTCTGCTGTGGGGCCCAGCGCCATGGTGGCCGCGCCGATCGCCGTGCAGGTCAGCGCGATGGCCGACCCGGTCAGCACCAGGCTGAGGCCGATCTCCATCTGGAACGACGAGAAGGCGAACGCCGCGCCGGTCGCGAACGTGAACGAGGCGGCCGCCAGCGCCCCCGCGCACGCGGCGAAGTAGAGCGCCGCCCGGCGATCGGCCGCCTGCGCCACCGCGAGCGCCAGCACGGACGCCGCCACCACGGCGAGGGCCAGCACCACCAGCCAGCCGCCCGCGCCCACGTTGTCGTCGAAGCCCGAGTACTCGGAGAGCCCGGACGAGATCCACGTCAGCGGGCTCGCGATCGTCACCAGCAGCCCCCCGACGCCCCCGCCCGCGGCCACCAGCAGCACGGCCCCCGCCGACACGGGCGCGTCGCGGCGCTCGGCCGCGATCATCGCGACCCCGGCGACCGCGCACCCCACCAGCACGATGGCCGCGATCACGTAGATCGCGAGGCCCAGTTCCCGGCTCGGCGCCGGGGATGTCGACGGCGGCCAGGAACAGCGGGAGCCCGGCGACCAGGCCTCCTCCGATCGCCGTCGCCACGGCCAGCGGCAGGCGCATCGCGCTGAGGTGGGGCTGGGACACGGCCTGCAGCCATCCCCCGGCCGCGAGGCCCGCGATCAGGGCGGCGATCACCGCCTGGATGCGGAAACCCTGGGGATCGAGGCTCCACACGCTGTCGGTGCCCCGGCGGTCGCCGAGCACGGGCATCCACACGCACAGGAGGCAGAACGCCGACAGCGCGAGGCAGGCGATGGGCAGCAGCACCTCGGGACGCGCGGTGATGGGCGGGGCCTCCTCGGCGGGCGCGACGGGCGCCGGCGCGGGGGCGGGCCGCGGGGGAGGGGCGACCGCGGTGACGGGCGGCGCGGGCTCCGGCTCGGGCTCGGGCTGGAACGAGCCCGAGGGGGTCCAGAGCACCGTGAGCTCGGTGGAGCCGATCTCCACGCGGTCGCCGGGCGAGAGGGCCGTGCGTCGCGGTGATCGGTGTGCCGTTGACCGTCGTGCCGGCGCTGGAGGCCAGGTCCTCGACGCTCAGCACGGTGTCGCTGAGCCGGATCACCGCGTGGCGCCGCGACACCCGCGGGTCGGTGAGCACGATGTCCATCACCGGTCCGCGCCCGAGGGTGGTCTCGGAGCCACGGAGCCCGAATCGGGCTCCGTGGTCCTGACCTCCGGTGACCGCGAGGACGTCGGCCGGCACCGACGGGCGGATCGGCCCGCTACTCCGTGGAGATGTTCGGGTCGGCCTGCTGCGTGACCGGGTTGATGGAGACGAAGTGCTCGACCGGATCGGCGATCAGCGGCAGGAGGTCGTCCGCCGTCGCGATCTGGCCGCTCTCCCGCAGGGCCCTCTCATAGCTGCCCAGCAGGTCCTGCACGTTGAGCACGTCCGAGTCCTCCAGCGCCACGATGCTGACCTTGGCGGCCTTGGACAGACGGCGTCGCACGGCGGCGGCGTCGAGGCCCCAGTCGGGGTTCTGGCGGATGTAGACCACGCCGCCGGTCATGCCGCTGCAGAGCCACGGCCCGGGGTCGCCCAGCACCACGACTCGGCCGCCGGTCATGTACTCGAACGCGAATCCCTTGCAGTTGGCGCGCGCCGCGAGGGTGCCGAGGCGGTCGTCCAGCGGCCCGGCGGGCTCGCCGCCGATGACGATGTCGGCGCCCGACAGGCGGATGCCCGCGCGGGCGTCGGCGTTGCCCTGGATCAGGAACAGGCCGCGCTGGGCGCCGTAGGCGAAGCTCTTGCCGACGTGCCCGCCGATCCACGTGCCCTCCTTGTTCTGGGCCTTCAGCACCTGGATCTCGCCGCCGAGCGCGCACTTGCCGACGCCGTCCTGCGCGCCGCCGAACACCCGGATGCGCACGCCCTCGAGGGTGAACGCGGCCAGGCCGCTGCCCGCCGCGGCGCCCTTGGTGAACGCGAGGTCCACCAGCGCCGGGTGGTGCCCGTTGCCGTTGCCGTTGCCACTGCCGTTGGCGCCGTTGGGGTTGACCACGCCGTTGCCCTGGGCGTCGCCCGTGCCGTTGCCGGCCGGGTCGTCGCCGTTGACGGCCGGCGGCGCCGGCTCGGCGTCCCGCACCCAGGCGTTGTTGACCCCGGTCGTCGCGCGGGCGATCAGGCCCGCGAGGTCGGTGCCGAGGCTGCGGTCGGCGGCCGTGGTGGCCTCCTCCTCGACCGCGAGCGCGGCGCCGGCGGCGAGGCGCTCGGCCGCGACCTCGGGCGCGCGGTGGGGCGGCGGCGGGTGGAAGGGACGGAAGAACCTGGGGGTCCCGGCCGGCGACGTGATGAGGCGCTGGTCGACCGGGGTCAGCAGGCTGGCCAGGTCGAGGCGGTCGTGGTGCGAGACCTGGACCAGGCGGTCGGCCTGGCCGACGAGCTCCTGCACCTCGCGCACGCCCATCTGGCCGGCGAGGTCGCGGAGCGCCTCGCCCATCTCGGTGAAGTACCGCACCAGGCCATCGACCGAGGGGTCGAAGATGCGGGGCACGAACCGCTTGAGGCCGCGCTCGCGCGCCTCCTCCTCGTCGATCTGCGTCGCGATGCCGACGTGGCACGAGTCGAGCTGACAGCCGCGGCAGATGGTGCAGCCGATGGCGACCATCGAGGCCGTGCCGAAGCCCAGCCGGTTGGCGCCCATGCAGATCAGCTTGATGCAGTCCACGGCGCTGCGCAGGCCGCCGTCGGCCCAGATCTCGACGCGGTCGCGGATGCCGGCCTCGGTGAGCGCGTGGTGCGCCAGCACCGTGCCGATCTCACACGGCAGGCCCGCGCGTCGCAGCGCGTGCTGGCGGGCGGCGCCGGTGCCACCGTCGTAGCCGGAGAGCGTGATGACGTCGGCGCCCGCCTTGGCGATGCCGATCGCGATCGTGCCGATGCCGGGGACGACGGGGACCTTGACGATCACCTTGCCGTACGGGTTCGACGTCTTGAGCTCGTCGATCAGCTGGGCCAGGTCCTCGATCGAGTAGAGGTCGTGGTTGTTCGACGGGCTGATCAGGTCGCTGCCGACCTGGGCGTTGCGGGCCCGGGCGATCGCCTGGGTCACCTTCGAGCCCGGGAGGTGGCCGCCCTCGCCGGGCTTCGCGCCCTGGCCGATCTTGATCTCGACCCACTCGGACGAGTTGATCAGGAGCGCCGAGACGCCGAAGCGCCCGCTGGCGATCTGCTGGCCGCGGTGCTTGGGGTAGCGGCCGTACATGTCGTGGATCTCGCCGCCCTCGCCGTTCATCGAGAGCATGTCCGCCTGCATCGCCGCCTCGGCGTACGAGCGGAATGCGACCTCGCCCTGGCTCCCGAAGCTCATCGAGCTGATCAGGAACGGCAGCGTGTGCTCGCCGACCCGCGACGAGACCTCCGCCGCGGGGATGCGGAGCTCCGGCTCCACCAGCTGGGGCTGCACCGCGTGGCGGATCGCCACCGGCTGCTCGGTCTCGAGCCGGTCGAGGGTCTCGGCGTACTCCTCGTACCCGCGCTCGGACGTGGCCACGCGGGCCAGCGCCTTCCACACCTTGGGGTACATGCGCGGCAGCTTGACCTTGGACGGGCTCTCCTCGCCGGCGCGGATCTGACGTCCCTGCTCGGCGAGGTCGTTGACCGCGTCGAGCCCGAGCCCGTGTCCCTCGGAGGCGCAGAAACCCGGGATCGCGAGGACGTCGAGCACCTCGGGGGAGACCCCGATCGCCGACACCAGGCGGCCGTAGCCGCGCAGCTCGTGGATGCCGAGGGTGGAGAGCACCTTCTCGATGCCCTTCTGGAGGGCCTCGAGCACGTTGGTCGCCACGGCCGACGGCTCGGGCGAGCCGTCCATCGCCTTCTCCATGAGGGCGTACGGGCACAGCGCCTGGGCGCCGAATCCGAGGGCCACCATCACGTCGTGGACGTTGCGGATGCCGGCGGCCTGGAGCACCAGGCTGGCGTCGCGGCGCCACGAGGAGCCGTCCTCCTTGAGGGCCTCGCGCAGCGCCTTGTCGACCGCGGCGACCGCCAGGTGCGGATCGCAGACCCGCTCGTCCGGACCGGCGCCCAGGTCGTGCAGCACCACCAGCTCGGCGCCCTCCTGCACGGCGGCCACGGCCGCCGCGGAGAGCTGTTCCAGGTGCTCGCGCACCGTGATGTCCTGCGAGAAGCTCAGCGGCAGGCGCGTCGCCCGCCAGTCCCACGCGGCGAGCACGTCCTCCATGCAGGCCACGCCGTGGCCGACGGCCACGCGGCGCAGCTCGGGCAGCGACAGAGTCGCGCAGCCCGGCCCGCATCCCTCCCAGGATGATGGGCATGCGCAGCTCGCAGCGCTGGGGCGGATCGGGCTCGACGCCCTGGATCGGGGGCCGGCGCCCGAGCACGACGCGGGTGGAGAAGTGCTCCACCTCGCGCTCGCGGTCGATGGCCGGGTTGGTGACCACCGCGACCGTCTCCTGGAGGTAGTCCGAGAGCGGCATGGGCACCGGGGTGAACGGGCCGAGCGGGCCGTCCCAGCCCAGCGACCCGATCGGCTCGGCGCCGCGGTCGGCGTGGAACTGGAGCTGCTGCTTGTCGCTCTCGATCCAGCCGGCCGAGGCCAGCAGCAGGTCGAGGTCGAGCTCCGGGGCGTCCAGCTCCTCGTCGGGGTACTCCTCCACCGCGACGGGGTCGAGACCGCCGGCCAGGCGGGCCCGGGCCTCGGCCGTCGGCAGGGCGCCGCGGCTCTTGGCGCGCTGGTACACCTCGCGCTGGAGCTCCCAGTAGTCGAGGACGCGCGGGGCGCCGTCGTCGCCGGTGACCAGGGCCACCTTCTCGCCGGGGGCGAGGGGGGCCGGGTCGATGATCAGGTCGGCCACCGGCACCACGCCGGGCTCGGACGAGACGACGTAGAACTCGTCGGTCTCGAGCCACCACAGCGGCCGCAGGCCCATGGCGTCCACCGCGAACACCATCTCGTCGGCGGCGCGGCAGGCGAGCCCGACCGGGCCCTGCGCGTACGGGCCGAGGGCCTCGCGGTAGTGCACGTAGAGGTCCTGGAGCTTGGCCGGCAGGCGGTGCACCTCGCCGAGGATCGGCGGGAGCGCGAACTCGACGGCCTCCAGCAGGGAGAGGCCCTTCTCGAAGATCAGGCCCTCGAGCAGGCGGTTGAGGTCCTGGCTGTCGGAGCCGCCGCGCGTGGTGGGCAGGCCGAGCTGCTCGCTCTGCTCGCGCAGCTGGGCGATCGTGTTGATCTCGCCGTTGTGGCCCAGGATCGAGAACGGCTGCACCCGGCTGAACGTGGGGTACGTGTTCGTCGAGTACCGGTTGTGGGCGATGATCCGCGACGAGGTGAACTCCGGCTCGGCCATCTCCGGGTAGAAGCGCGGGATGACCTCGGGCTGGCCCTGCACCTTGTAGACGACGTCGTTGGCCGAGAAGGACGCGACGTGGCAGTCGAGCTCGCGCTCGAGCTGCACCATGGCCCGGTAGCAGCTGTTGGACGCCGCGGCGCCCGGCGCGGACGCCAGACAGGCGATCTGCCAGAAGATCGGCGGGGTCTCCGACGCCCGCGGGCCGAGGGCGCCGCGGTCGGTGATGCCCTCGGCGCTCCACAGCACCTCGAAGCCGTGCTCCTGGAGCACCGCCTCGACGCGCGGCACCTGCGCCTGGGCGTGGTCGTCGTTGTCGAAGAAGATGTGCGCGACCGTGAACCGCAGGTCGTCGGCCGCGGTGGGGTCGAGACCCGACTCCTCCAGCCTCCGCCGCCACGAGCTGCGCGGGAGGTTGACGAGCAGGCCGCTCCCGTCCCCCTCGCCATCAACGCTTCCGGATCGGTGGACCATCATCTGGAGTGAGGTCAGGGCGAGCTCGACCATCGTCCTGCTGGGCTGGCCGTCGCGGGTCGCGAAGGCCGCCAGCGCGCAGGCGTCATGCTCGATCAGATCCGGGAGGCCGCTGGGCGGCGTGGTGGCGAACGGGGGCGGAACGGTCATGCGCGGGCCTCTCGGTCGGGGGTCCGGCGAACACGGCGAACACGCTGTTTCCGGCCCATATGGGGACCGGCGGGCGAACCTGCAGTAAACCCGCCTGCAGGATGGCAGTCAACGTGGGTGCCGTCACCCCTCAAGTTCCGGCGCCTGGCGCCGAGAAGCCCGATGAGATGGCCACGCAGAAGATTAGCGATGACGAGCTCCTGATTGTCGCCCGCATCGCCCAGCGCGAGGGGTGGCGGGACCTCGGGCAGCCTCCCTCCGAGCACGGGCCGCGGTCGATCGACGAGGAACTCGCTGTCGGGCGCTTTCTGGAGGCGGTCCCGCGTCGCTCGAGCGAGCGAGCGCGGCGCATCCGGGCGCGCGTCGGAATCGTTGCGATCTCCCTCTCGGTGGTCGGCGTGTGCTGGTGGGTGAGCCCCACCCGCACGGCGATCGGGCTGATCGGGGCCGGGCTGTTCAGCCTGATCGCCCTGAAGCGCTCGCGGCGCCGCTCGTCGCGCCTGCGCACCGTCTGACCACTCTTCCTCGAGGGGCCCGCATCCCGCGGTCCGGCGGGGGTGACGCGCTACCATCGAAAGCCGATGGGGACTCCCGAGATCCGCGCGCCGGACACGATGCGCTGCTACCGCCACCCCGGACGCGAGACCCTCATCTCGTGCTCCAACTGCGATCGCCCGATCTGCACGGACTGCATGACCTCGGCCGCGGTGGGCTTCCGCTGCCCGGAGTGCGCCGGCGGCAACTCGGGCTCCGGGCGTGCGCCGCCTGCCGCGCGTCAACACCGCCACCGCGGTCGCGACCACCGTGCTGGTGGGCCTCAACGTGCTGGTCTACCTGGTCGAGATCGCCCAGGCCGGGACGTTCTACAACGTCGGCGCCGCGCGCATCATCCGCGACTGGGCGCTCTTCGGCCCGGCCGTCGCCGACGGCGAGTGGTACCGCATCGTGACCTCCGGGTTCCTCCACGAGGGCCTGATCCACATCGGCTTCAACATGTACCTGCTCTGGATCCTCGGGGGCGCTCTCGAGCGGTACGCGGGGCCCGCGCGGATGCTCGCGATCTACTTCTCGGCGCTGCTGTGGGGCTCGGCCCTCGTGCTGATCATGTCGCCCAACTCGCTGACGCTGGGCGCCTCGGGCGCGGTGTTCGGCCTGATGGCCGCGCTGCTGCTGCTCGAGCGCCAGCGGGGCATCGCGCTGCTCGGCTCGTCGGTCGGCGCGCTGCTGCTGATCAACCTGCTGCTGACCTTCACCATCTCGGGCGTGTCGATCGGCGGCCACCTCGGCGGGCTGGCCGGTGGCGCGGCCGCCGGGTTCATCCTCTCGGGCTACGGCCGCGGGCACATGGCCTACGGCAAGCTCGGCATCCCGGGCTGGACGGCGATCGGCGCCCTGATGGCCGCCGCGGTCGTCGTCAGCATCGCCGTCGCCTAGAGCCTAGGCGGGCGCCTCGAGCTCGTCGATGCGCTCGATGAGCGCGGCGACGAGGGCGATCGAGGCCTCGATGTCGGCCGGGTGGCAGGCCTCGACGCTGGAGTGGACGTAGCGGGTCGGGATGGAGACGCACCCGGCGATCGCGCCCTCGCCCGAGAGCTGGAGGCTGCCGGTGTCGGTGCCGCCGCGGTTGGCGACGTGGAACTGGTGGGGGATCCCGAGCTCGGTGGCGAGTTTGCGTGAGCAGATCGACCAGCGCCGGGGCGCCGATGGCGCTGGCGTCCATGATGCGGATCGCCGTGCCCTTGCCGAGCACCGTCGAGGGCCCCGAGGTCGGGGCGCCGGGCCCGTCGTTGGCCGGGCAGGTGTCGATCGCCAGGGCGATGTCGGGGCGCACCCGCGCCGTCGCCACGCGCGCGCCGCGCAGGCCGACCTCCTCCTGCACCGTCGCCACGGCGACCACCTCGGCCGGTGAGGGCGCGGCGGCGCGGAGGGCCTCGATCATCACGAACACGCCCACGCGGTCGTCGAGGCTCTTGCCGGTCACCAGGTCGCCGAGCGTCCGCAGCTCGCGGATGCGGGTCGCGACGTCTCCCGGGCGCACCAGCTCGCGCACGCGCTCCGCGGGCAGCCCGACGTCGATCGCGAGGTCGGTGACCTCGATCGCCTTTGCCCGGTCCTTCTGCTCGAGCAGGTGCACCGGGGTCATGCCGACGACGCCCTCGATGTCCTCGCGCCCGTGCACCATCACGCGCTGGCCGATCAGCGTGCGGGCATCCCAGCCGCCGATCGGGATCACGCGGATGTAGCCGCGGTCCTCGACGTGCGTCGCCATCAGCCCGATCTCGTCCATGTGGGCGGCCAGCATCAGGCGGCGCCCGGCGCCCTCGCGGGTGCCGATCAGGTTGCCGAGGGGGTCCACCTCCACCCGGTCGCAGAGCGCGGTCAGCTCGGGGGCGACCACCTCGCGCACCCGCTCCTCGCGCCCCGAGGTGCCGGCCGCCTCGCAGAGGGCGGTGAGAAGGGGCAGGTTCACCGCCCGCACACTAGCCGGGCGAACCGGTGCTTTCCCCGCTCCCCGCCGCCCAGATCGCCGCGATCGCGTCGTCGCACCGCCCGATCTCCGCTTCCAGCGCGTCGCTGTCGTCACGGATGGTGCGCGCCGCGTCGTCGAGGCCGCGCTCGCGCGCCGTCGCCTCGGCGGCCAGGGCGCGCAGCAGCGCATCGCGCGCGTCCTGACGGCGCGCCTCCCACGCGTGGAGGCGCCGAACCGCGCCCGTCAGCTCGGCGTCGGGTTCGAGATCGCGCAGGAATGCGGGGGCCTCGGCGCCGAGGTCGGCCGCCGGCTCGGCCGCCACCGCGCGCGCCCAGCGCTCGAGGCGGGTTCCGCCGCCCTCGCCGTCCCGCAGGAGGACGACGGCGCGCCACGTCGCGGGCCCGAACCCCGGCAGACGCACGCTGCCCGGGCCCGTCGAGCACCAGCGCGCCGGCCATCACCAGCTCCTCGACGGCGTTCAGGGCCACGTGCTGGCGCTCGATGCGCTCCGCGCGGGCGCCCAGGCGGCGCTCGCCGGCGTCCCACGGGTTGGTGCGCCCCCAGGTCGCGGCGCCGCGCGCGAGCAGCGCCCGGGCGTCCGGGTCGCCCTCGAGCCCTCGGCCAGCAGCTCGGGAGAGAAGCTGGGGGCGTCGGTCGCGTCGGCCGTGCGCCGCGCCACCTCACGGCACGCGCTCTGCAAGACGCGCGCCGCGATCAGGGCGGTCACCTGATCGACAGCACCAGCTTCCCGAAATGCTCTCCCGCTTCCTCGCGGGCGTGCGCGGCTGCCACCTCGCCGAGGGGCCGCACCGAGTCGATCACCGGCGCCCACGACTGGTTCGCGACCGCGGCCAGGAGCCCGGCGAAGTCGCGCGGGCTGCCCATCGTGGTGCCCAGCAGGGAGACCTGGCCCGCGGTGACGGGGCGCACCGTCAGCTCCACCTTGCCGCCGCCCGTCCCGCCGAACACCACCACGCGGCCGCCCGGGCGCACGCAGTTGATGCTGTCGGCCCACGTGCTGCCGACCGAGTCGACCACCACGTTGACCCCTCCGCCCGAGAGCTCCTTGACCGCGGCCACCCAGTCGCCCTCGGTGTAGTTGACGCCGCCCGCGGCGCCGAGATCGGCGGCCCGCGCGAGCTTCTCGTCGGAGGAGGAGGTGACCAGCACCCGGCACCCGGCCGCGCGCGCCATGTGGAGCGCGACGGTGGCGACGCCGCCGCCGATGCCGATGATCAGCACGGTCTCGCCCGGGCGGATCGCCGCGCGGCTGACCAGCGCGCGGTAGGCCGTGAGGCCCGCGAGCGGCAGCGCGGCCGCCTCCTCGAACGAGAGCCGCGCGGGCTTCGGGAAGACGTTCTCGGCCGGGATGCGGATCAGCTCGGCGTAGGTGCCGTCGTCGGGGCCGCCGAGGATGCGGAAGCCCGGGGCGGGGGCGGCCTCGCCGCCACCCCAGCCGAGCGCGGGCATGATGATCACCTCGTCGCCCTCGGAGAGGCCCGAGACGCCGGAGCCGATGGAGCGGACCACGCCCGCGCCGTCCGATCCGGGGATCACCGGGAGGGGGCTGGGGGCGATGCCCTTGCGCACGAAGACGTCGCGGCGGTTGAGGGCGGCGGCGGTCAACGCGATCACCACCTCGCCGGCGCCCGCCACCGGATCGGGGGCGCTCACGACCCGCAGCACCTCGGGTCCTCCGGTCTCACTCAGAACGACGGCGTCCACGGTCATCCTCCGCTCGGGATCGGTGGGGCGCCAGCCTACGACCCCGACCGCACCTCCGCCCGGGTCAGCTGGGCGGGCGCGTCGCCTGGAGCAGGGGGAACGGGTTGATGCGGGCCCCGCCGCGCTCCCAGGCGATCCGCACCCAGCCGGCGCTGGTGCCGAGCGGCTGCCCGGCGGTCACGGCCGCGCCCTCGCCGACGCCCGGGCGCGTAGGCCGCGAGCGGCCCGTAGCCGACCCGGTCGCCGCCCGGCGTCGCGATCCAGAAGGCGATGCCCTCCTCGCGGTCGGCGGCGTCGCCGGCGTGCAGGGTGCCCGCGACCATCGCGACCGCCGGGTCGCCGGCGGCGCTCTGGATGGTGACGGCGCACTGGTGGCGTCCCCCGGCGCAGTCGACCGCGCCGGGCTCGGCGAAGGAGTCGCGGTACGCCGCGGCCGCGCCCTGGGCCAGGGCGAGGGGGAACACGAAGCCGTCCAGCGTCGCCGCCGCGCCGGTCGCCGGATCGGATCCGTCGGCCGCGCTCGCGCCCGCGACGGCGGGTGCCGCGCCGCCCCAGGCCACGATCACCGGCGGCCCGGCCGGGGTCTCCTGCGCGGGCGCCGTGGTGAGCTCGGCGGGGGTGGCGACGGCGCCGGAGCAGCCGGGCGCGGCCTCCTGGTCGGCCAGCAGGATCGGCCGGGACGGGTCGCCGCCGAGGGCCGAGTAGTAGGCGCCGACGCCGGCGGTCCAGTTGTCGTTGAGCCCGCCCGGGTCGTTGGAGGCGCCGACCGGGGCCCACTTGGCGCCGATCTCGGGGATCGCCGTGCGGCCCTCGGCGATGTAGCCGGAGGCGAGCGTGCTCGCGGCGCGGGCGATGGCGTCGGCCTCCGACGGGAACGCGATGTTGGGACCGAGGCCGAACGGGTTGTGGATCGCCTGGGCCGGGCCGTAGGTCTCGAGGATCGTCTCGTGGGCGGCGATGGCGACCAGGGCCCGCGGGTCGAGGCCGGCGGCCGTGCCCTCCCGGACGAAGGTCGCGCCCTCGCCCTGGAGCGGGCTGCCCGCGCGCGCCAGGATCGCGTCGATGCCCGTGGCGTCCCCGGGGGCGACGCAGGTCATGCTCTGGATGACGCCGGTGGCGGCCATCGCGGGTGGGGTGGCCACGACGGTCGAGGCGGCGACGGCGGCGCCGACGAGGGTCGCGAGCAGAAGTGAACGCACCGGGCGCAGTCTAGGGCAGCCCTCCGGCGGAGTCTGTGAACCTCTGTCACACGCACTACGCTGGTGCGCGTGGAGTTGACTGACGCGGACATCCGTCGCCGGCGCATCGGGCTGATCCTGATCGGCTGCGCGCTGCTGCTGTTCGTCATCCAGATGGTGGCGCTGGTGCTCGGCTACATCGAGGTCGCCCTCGCCATCTTCGTGGTCTACGCCATCGGATGGTTCGTGCTGCGCTCCTACCAGCGGCGCACCGGGCGCATCTCCTAGCGGCGGGCCAGGCCGGAGAGGCCCTTCAGGGCCCAGATGCCGAGCAGGCCGACCATGATCGCCACCGCGGCGGCGCCCTTCCACAGCTCGTCCCAGCCGAGGTACGAGAGCTCGGCCGCCCGGGACGCCTCGATCAGGTACGTGACCGGGTTGACGTTCGAGATGTGCCGCAGCCACCCGGTCAGGGCCTCGCGCGGGGCGTAGGCCACCGAGAGGAACACCGACAGGAACACGGCGATCTGCATCAAGGGGCGCCGCCTGGATCGTGCGCGCCCGCAGCGCCACGCCCATCGCCCAGCAGGCCGTCGCCGCGGAGAAGCCGATCGCGAGCAGATAGATGACCAGCGTGCCACCCAGCCCGGGGAGGCCGACGCCGCCGATCAGCCCGGCCAGAAGCACGACGGTGGTGGTGAACAGGCTGCGCAGGCCCGCCGCCATCAGGGGCCCGAGGATCAGCGTGATGCGCGGCGCAGGGCTTGCGATGAGGCGGTTGACGAAACCGCCCTCGATGTCGCGGGCGAGCGTCATCCCGGCGTTGATGCCCGCGAAGCCCGCGCCCATCACGGTGGCGAGCGGGATCGTGAACGCGAGGTACGAGGCTCCGCCGAACACGGGCAGCTGCGAGATGCCGCGGAAGGCGCCGGCGGTGGAGACGAGGATGAACAGCGGCATGATCAGCGACGGCAGGAACACCGACGGCATCCGCCGCACCAGGATCAGGCTGCGGAACGCGAGGCCCCAGCTGACGGACAGCGTGTGCCTCACAGCGGGCCCTCCAGCCGCCGGTTGAAGGCGAACCAGCAGGCGGCGATGGCCGCCGCGGCGAGGCCGACCACCACGCCAAGGCCGATCAGCGTGGCCCGCGGGGCGTGCCCGACGATCACCTGATCGCGCATCGCCTCGACGAGGTACGAGATCGGGTTGATGTCGGCGACCACCTTGAACCAGCCGCTCATCGTCTCGCGGGGGAAGAAGGCGGACGAGAAGAAGAGCAGCGCGAAGAAGAGGGGGAAGGTGCCCTGCACCGCCTCGGCCGAGCCGGAGCGCAGGGCCAGGAACACCCCGAGCCCGCTGATGGCCACCGAGAGCAGCGCGGCCAGCACCAGCAGCACGAAGACGCCCCAGACGCCGCCCTCGACGCGCACGCCGAAGGCGATGCCGATCGCGAGGAAGAGCAGGGTCTGGGCCATCGCGATCACGACGCCGCCCACCAGGCGGCCGATCAGGATCGCGGTGCGTGACACCGGCGAGGCCACCAGCCGGTCGAAGAACCCGCCCTCGATGTCGAGCGCGAACGCCGCGCCCGCCGTGGTCCCGCCGATCAGGATGCCCTGCAGGATCGCTCCGGCGATCGCGAAGTCGAGGAAGCTGCGCACCGGGGGGAAGCCCGGGATCGCCCCCGGCGCGTTCGCGAACGAGGCCGTGAAGATGGCCATCAGCACCAGCGGGAAGAAGAGGCCCGGGATCAGGGCCTGCGGCGTCCGCAGCGTCCCGACGATCGCCCGCCGCGCCAGGGCGCGGGTCTGGATCAGCACCAGCTTCACTCGGCCACCGGGGCCGCGACGCCCTCCTCGACGTTCTCGGACTCGAGCCGGCGCCCGGTTTTGGCCACGAAGACGTCGTCGAGCGTCGGCTGGGCGAGGTCGAGGCCGGTGGCCGGGACCCCCGCCTCGTCCAGGGCCCGCACGACCGCCGCCACGGCCGACGCCCCGCCGGGCAGGCGCACCGCGATCGCGGCGGGCCGGGTCGGCACGACCTCGCCGAAGGCGCTCAGCACGCCGACGCCGCGCTCGGCGTCGGCCGGGTCGGCCACACCGATGTGGAGCGTCGGATCGCCCACCTCGGCCTTCAGCGCGGTGGGCGTGCCCTCGGCGACGATCTTCCCGCCGTCGATGATCCCGACGCGCCCGGCCAGCTGGTCGGCCTCCTCCAGGTACTGGGTCGTGAGGAACACGGTGGCGCCGTCGTTGTTGAGCCGGCGCACCTCGTCCCAGAGCGTCAGCCGGGAGATCGGGTCGAGGCCGGTCGTGGGCTCGTCCAGGAACAGCACCTCCGGCTCGTGCACCAGGGCGAGCGCGAGGTCCAGGCGGCGCCGCATCCCGCCCGAGTAGGTGCCGACGCGCCGGTCGGCCGCGTCCACCAGGTCCACCCGCTCGAGCAGGTCGATGGCGCGGGAGCGCCCGAGCTGGCGGTCGAAGCCGTGGAGGACGGCCTGGAGGTGCAGCAACTCCCGCCCGGTCATGTACGGGTCGATCGCCGCGTCCTGGAGCGCGACGCCGATGCTGCGGCGCACGGCGCCCGGGTCGGACACCAGGTCGTGCCCGGCCACCGACGCGCGCCCCCCGGTGGGGGTCAGCAGGGTCGCGAGCATGCGCACCGTGGTGCTCTTGCCTGCCCCGTTCGGGCCCAGGAAGCCGTAGACCTCGCCGCGGGTCACCGCCAGATCCACGCCGTCCACGGCTCTGATGCCGCCCTTGAAGACCCGTTCGAGGCCCTCGGCCTCCACCGCCAGGTCACCCGACATCGAGCACCTCCCGTCGCGACGCCGCTCGCCAGGCTAGCGCCCCGTCGGGTGCCCCTGCCCGCCCGTGGGCGGCCTCGCTACCATCGGATGCCATGCCCGACGAGACAACGCAGCGCGAGGCCCCCGCCGAGCGCCTCAAGAGGCTTCGCGACGAGGTCACCGCGGCCCTGGAGGCGCGCGATCTGGCGCGCGACGGCGAGGAGCGCGGGGACGCCCATCACCACCCGGCCGAGGCCGCGACCGACGCGGACCTGCGCGAGCGCGACCTGCGCGAGCAGCTGAGGTGGCGCGAGCGCGAGGCGCGCCTGCGCGCCGCGCTCGAGGCGATCGACGCCGGGACCTACGGGATCTGCGTCGACTGCGGCGCGGAGATCCCCGAGGGGCGGTTGAGGGCGCTGCCCGACTCGGTGCGCTGCGTGCCCTGCCAGAGGGTGGCCTCCCGCCGGCCGTAGTCGTCCTCCGGCGTCCGGGCGAGCACCGGCCGGGCGACACCCCAGCACGCGGCGAGGATGACGGCCCACACGAGGGCGGCGGTGGAGACGTGCATCGTCACGACCTGCCAGGGCAGGCCGTGGCGGTACTGGTACTCGCCGATACCGATCTGCAGCGCGACGAGGGGCAGGGCCAGCGCGGTGAGGCGCACGGTCAGCGTGTCCACGCCACCCTCGCGCCACACCCACGCCACCAGCACGGCGGCCAGCAGCAGGAACCCGACCGCGAAGCGCACGTGCACCTGCAGCGCCAGCAGCAGGTCGCCGAAGCGCTTGGTGACGTCGTCGTCGCCGGAGTGCGGGCCGGCCGCCGTGACGATGACGCCCGAGCAGAGCACCACGGCCGCGGCCAGAGCCACCACGGCGGCCAGCGGCCCCCGGCGGCGGTCCCATCCGCGCACCCGGTCCAACCGCCAGTCCCAGGCCCGCACGGCGAGCATCGTCGCCAGAGCCAGCGCGATCATCGAGAGCAGGAAGTGCGAGCCCACGGCGAGGGGGTGCAGCCCCGAGAGCACCGTCACGGCGCCGAGCGGCACCTGCGCGACCGTCGCGATGGCGAGGCCCGCCGCCCAGCGCCTCAGCGCGGGCGGCCCGCCGGGCAGGCGGCGCGCGATGAGCCAGGTGCCGAGCGCCACGGCGCCGACCACGCCCGAGAGCATGCGGTTGGTGAACTCGATCCAGGGGTGGCCGGCGGTGGCCGGCACCACACCGCCGTCGCAGAGCGGCCAGTCGGGACACCCGAGGCCCGAGGCGGTGAGGCGCACGATCGCCCCGCTCGGGACGATGATCCAGAGCAAGCCGAGGGCGACGAGCGACACCCGGGAGAACCCGACCGGCGTCCGCAGCGCTCTCAGGCCATCTCTCAGGAGCCGCATCACGGCCATCGTAGCTCCGCGGATGTGCCGGCGACCGGTGTCAAGATCCCTGGATGCCCGCGTCCGACGACCCCGCTGTGACGACCCCCGCCCCCGAGCAGCGCAGCCGGATCGGCGTCGCCCTGGGCCTCGCCATCACCGCGATCGCGATCGTGCTGGCCGTCTCCTACGCGGCGGCCCGCTCCGACGACGACGCCCGCATCGTGATGGAGGTCGTCGGCCTGCACGAGCGGGCATCCGAGGCGTCGCCGCCCCCGCTCACCGAGGCCGCCGCGGCTTCCGGTTTCGTCGCCCACGCGATCGCCGACGGGTGGATGCCGATCGGCAGCCGGCAGGACCGGCTGGAGGGCCGCGAGACGCTCACGGTGTTCTGGGAGAAGGCGGGCGTCCGCGTGGGGTACACGACGGTCTCCGGCCCGCCGGTCAGGATCCCGCGCACCGGGCGCCAGACCGGCCGGCGGGGCGTGCTGCTGCGCAGCTTCGACGACGATGGCCGGACCGCGGTCGCCTGGACCGAGAACGGCCACACGGCCGTGATCTCGGGTATCCGCATCTCACGCGCGGCGCTCTACAACCTCGCCGGCGGCCGGGCCAGGAAGCGGGCCGCGCAGACCGGGTGAAATTCCGGCGTGCCCCGGGGATAATGTCGCCGCCCGCGATTGCCGACGTCAGAGGGGACATATGTCTCCCCTCCGTCGGAGTCACGGTGATCATTCCCAACATGCGGCTCGCCGCGGGCAGCTTCGTCCTCACCTCGCTGCTCATCGTGGCGCTCCACCTGCTGACCAACTGACCGACTGAGCTCGCACGCCGGCGGACCCTCGGGGCGCCGGCTGGTAGCGTCGGGCCGTGCGCGCTCGATGGTGGGTCGTCGCGGTACTGGTCGCGATCGCCGTCGCGCCGGGTGCCGCACTGGCGCACGCCGGGCTGGTCGCGGCGGAGCCCGCCCCCGGCAGCAGCGTCGCCGAGGCCCCCGCCGTGGTGCGCCTGGTGCTGGACGCCCCGGTGGAGACGAGGTTCCTGAGCGCCTCGGTCCGCGCACCCGACGGCAGCGTCGTGTCGGGCCCGGCCCGGCGTGATCCGCGCGTGACCCGCGCGATCCTGATCCCCCTTCGCGACCCGCCGGACGGGACGCTGCGCGTGCAGTGGCGGGTGCTCTCGCAGGACGGCCATCCGACCGGCGGCACCTTCGTCTTCGGCGTCGGGGAGGCCCCGGGGGCCGGTGCCGCGGCCATCCGCGACGGTGCGGGACGACGACGGCCCACTTGCGGTGCTCGCCCGGCTCCTCGCCCTGGCGGCTCCTCTGGGACTGCTCGGGCTGGTCGCCCTCGCGGCGGCAGTGGTGGGTCCGGCCGTGCGGGTCGGCGGGATCGTCGCGCCCGGGGAGGCCCCTGCCGCCGCGGACGGGTTCCGCGCCCGGGCGGCCGATGCCCTCGCGGGTGCGTCGCGCAGCTGGTGGTGGGCCTGGTGGAGCCTGATCGCGGCCGGGACCGTGGGGTTGGCGCTTGTCCCCGTCGTCGCGCTGCGGGGGCTCCGCGAGGGCCCGGGAGGACTCGGCGACCTGCTCGACCACACGCGCCTTGGTCGTTCCTGGTGGGTGCAGGTCGTCTGCCTCGTCCTCGCGGCGGGGATCGCGGCTGCGCTCGCACGCGGCGGGGGAGGGGTGTCGCGGATCCTGGCCGGGAGGGGGTGGGCCTGGGCGCTCGGCGTGCCGCCCGCCGTGGCGCTGGTCGCGATCAGCTGGTCGGGCCACGCGTCGACCGGCGGCGACCGCACCCCCAACATGGTCATCGACGCCCTCCACAACGGGGCCACCGCCGTGTGGCTCGGTGGGCTGCTCGGTCTCGCGACGCTGGTCTCGCCGGCCGTGGGGCGCCTGGCCGACGCCGACCGCGTGCGCCTGGCCGCGGCGGTGGTGGTGCGTTTCTCGGCGCTCGCGCTGGCGGCCGTCGGGGTGCTGGTGGTGACCGGCGTCTACCGCGCCCTCGCCGAGGTCGAACTCGGCGACATCCTCGACAGCGCCTACGGCAGGGTGCTCGTCATCAAGCTGGCCCTGTTCGCCGTGCTGCTGGTGGGCGGGGCCTACAACCGCCTGGTGGTGCACCCGCGCCTCGAGCGCGCGGCCCTCGGGCTGGACCCCGGCGACCGCGGCGCGGCCGCGGCCCTGCGGGTCAGCGTGCGGGCCGAGCTCGCCGTGGCGGCACTGCTGCTGGTGAGCGTGGCGGTGCTCATCAGCCTGCCCCCGCCGGGCTGAGCCGGTACCATCCTCGCCGTGATCGACGATGCGACAGTCCGGCACGTGGCGCGCCTGGCACGGCTGCACCTCGAGCCCGAGGAGGAGGCGCGAATGGGCGCCGAGCTCTCGGGCATCCTCGGGCACGTCGACCTGATCCAGGGACTCGACCTGGACGACGTCGAGCCGACCACGCACGTCGTGTCGCTGGAGAATGTGATGCGCGACGACGTGCCCCGCCCGAGCCTGTCCGTGGAGGAGGCGCTCCGCGAGGCCCCCGAGGTCGTGGAGGACCGCTTCGCGGTCGTGAAGTTCGACTCGTGACGCCGCTCCACGAGCTGACGGCGCACGAGTCGGTGCGCGCCCTGCACGCGGGCGAGGTCTCGTCGAGCGAGCTGGTCGAGGCGTCCCTGGCGCGCGTCGCCGACGACCGCTGGGGCAGCTTCCTGGCCACCGACCCCGAGGGCGCCCGCGCCCGGGCCGCCGAGATCGACGCGATGCCGCAGCGCCCGCCGCTCGCCGGCATCCCGATCGCCATCAAGGACGCCCTGTCGACGCGCGACATCCCGACCACCGCGGCCTCGCGGATCCTCGAGGGCTTCCGGCCCCTCTACACCGCGACCTGCGTCGCGCGGCTCGAGGCCGCCGGGGCGGTGATCGTCGGCAAGACCAACATGGACGAGTTCGCGATGGGCTCGAGCACGGAGAACTCCGCGTATCAGGTGACCCGCAACCCGTGGGACCCCGACCGGGTCCCGGGCGGCTCGAGCGGCGGCTCGGCCGCGGCCGTGGCCGCGTTCCAGGCCCCGTGGGCCCTCGGCAGCGACACCGGCGGCTCGATCCGTCAGCCCGCCGCCCTGTGCGGCATCGTCGGTCTCAAGCCCACCTACGGCGCCGTGTCGCGGTACGGACTGATCGCCTTCGCGTCGTCGCTCGACCAGGTCGGGCCGCTGACCCGGACCGTCAGCGACAGCGCCCTGCTGCTCTCGCACCTGGTGGGCCACGACGAGATGGACTCGACCTCGCTCGAGTGGACCGAGCCGATCGTGATGCCCACGGCGACCGACCTGCGCGGCGTGCGCATCGGCGTGGTGGACGAGCTGATGGGGGAGGGGGTCGACCCGGGCGTGCGGCACGCGGTGGACGCCGCCATCGGCCGTATCGAAGAGCTCGGAGGCACCGCCCAGCGCGTCAGCCTGCCGACCAGCGAGCACGGCATCGCCACCTACTACCTCATCGCCCCCGCCGAGTGCTCGGCCAACCTGGCCCGCTTCGACGGCATCCGGTACGGACCCCGCTTCGAGGGCGCCGACGGCATCCTCGAGCACTACGAGTACACGCGCGGCCGCCTGTTCGGTCCCGAGGTCAAGCGGCGCATCATGCTGGGCACGTTCGCCCTCGCGTCGGGCTACTACGACGCCTATTACCTGCGCGCCCAGAAGGTGCGCACGCTGATCCGGCGCGACTTCGCCAAGGTGTTCGAGAGGGTCGACTTCGTGGTCTCGCCCACCTCGCCGTCGGTCGCGTTCAGGCTCGGCGAGCGCGTCGCGGACCCCCTCTCCATGTACCTCTCCGACGTCTGCACGATCCCGGTGAGCCTGGCGGGGATCCCCGCCATCTCCATCCCCTGTGGCCTCTCCGAAGGACTGCCGGTGGGGCTCCAGATCGCGGGCCCCTCGTTCTCCGAGAACCGGCTGCTGGACGTCGCCCACGCCCTCGAGGGCGCGCTCGGGTTCGACCCCTCGCCGCCGGGTGTGGCATGAGCGACGCGCGCTGGGAGCCGGTGATCGGCCTCGAGATCCACGTGCAGTTGCTGACGCGCACCAAGATGTTCTGCGGCTGCGAGCTCAGCTTCGGCGACGGGCCCAACACCCACACCTGCCCGGTGTGCCTGGCGCACCCCGGCGTGCTGCCGGTGCTCAACCGGGAGGCGGTGCGCCTGGCCGTGATCACCGGCCTCGCCCTGGGGTCCGAGATCGCCCTGCACTCTCAGTTCCACCGCAAGAACTACTTCTATCCGGACCTCTCGAAGGCGTACCAGATCTCCCAGTACGACGAGCCGATCTGCATCGGCGGGCGGGTCGACGTGCTGCTCCCCGACGGCGACTTCCCCGTGGGCATCACCCGCGCCCACCTCGAGGAGGACGCGGCCAAGCTCGTGCACTCCGGGGCCGGCGGCCGCCGGATGGGCGCCGAGATGTCGTCGGTGGACTTCAACCGGGGCGGCACCCCGCTGCTCGAGATCGTCTCGGAGCCGGACATCCGCACCTCCACCCAGGCCGGCGCCTTCCTGCGCCAGCTGCGCGCCACGCTGCGCCGTCTCGGCGTGAGCGACTGCAACATGGAGGAGGGTTCGATGCGCGCCGACGCCAACGTCAGCGTGCGTCCCGCCGGCTCGACCGAGCTGGGCACCAAGACCGAGCTCAAGAACATGAACAGCTTCCGCTTCCTCGAGCGGGGCGTGGACGCCGAGATCGCTCGTCAGATCGCGATCCTCGAGAGCGGCGAGCGGGTGGTGCAGGAGACGCTCCACTTCGCGCCCGAGACCGGCGAGATCCACTCCCTGCGCAGCAAGGAGGAGGCGCACGACTACCGCTACCTCCCCGAGCCCGACCTCGTGCCTGTCGTCCCCGATCGCGCCTGGGTCGAGGAGCTGCGCGCGGGCCTGCCCGAGCTGCCGGCGGACCAGCGCCGCCGCTGGGCGGCCGACCTGGGGATCAGCTTCGAGGACGCCGAGGTGCTCTCGGAGACGCAGGAGCTGGCCGACTACTTCGAGGCGGTTGCGGCGATCGCCGATCCCAAGGCCGCCGCCAACTGGGTGCGCGGCGAGCTGCGCGCCCAGCTTCGCGAGCGCGACCAGGAGCCGTGGGAGAGCAACGCGACCCCCGCCCGCCTCGCCGAGATCATCGCGATGATCGACGACCGCACCCTCTCGGTGCCGCTCGCCAAGGAGGTCCTCGCGGAGGTCATCGCGAGCGGGTCCGAGCCGCGCGACGTGGTCGCCGAGAAGGGGCTCGGCCAGATCTCCGACGAGGGCGAGCTGATCGCGATCGTCGAGCGCCTGATCGAGGAGAACCCGGCCCAGGCCGCGCAGCTGCGCGACGGCAAGGACAAGCTGGTGGGCTTCTTCGTGGGGCAGGCGATGAAGGCGACCGGCGGCCGCGCCGACCCTGCCCGCGTGGGCGAGCTCGTGAAGGAGCGGGTCGGGCTCTCGTAGTGTCCCCGCGCGCCTCCGACCCGGCCGAGCCCCTCCCCGGAGGAACCTTCTCCCGGCTGTGGTCGCTGCCCGGCCCCGGCGGTGACGTGGTCGTCAAGCTCGGTCCCCCCGATCTGGTGCGGCACGAGGCCCGGGCGCTGGAGCGCGTCGCCGCGCTCGGGGTGGCCCCGGCGCTGATCGCCGCCGGGGAGGGGGTGCTGGTCACGGCTCGCATTCCCGGCGGAACCCGCGGACTCGCCGGCGCCGACGCGGGGGCGCTGCATCGGCTCGGCGCCCAGGTCCGGCGCATCCACGAACACGAGCACGCCGATGCCGGGGCGATCCCCGCGTGGGGTGAGCACACCTCCTCCACCCTGGCCGACTACCGCGCCCGGCGCGCGGACGCCCTGCGCGCGACGGCCGGAACGCGTGGCGCCCTCGTCGAGCGCGTCATCGCGGCCACGGTCGACCGCGATCCCGCCCGCCCGCGCGCCTTCCGGAGGCTCCACGGCGATCTGTGGGGCGGCAACATCGTCTGGGACGGCGACGCCCCGGTCCTGGTGGACTGGGAGTACTCGCACCTGGGCGACCCCGCCTTCGAGCTCGCCTACGCGGCCGAGATGGATGCCATGGGCGACACCGCGCTCGCGGCGCTGCTCGCGGGCTACGGCGACGCGGGGATCGCGCCGCGGGTCGCCGCGTGGCGGCCCCTCGTCGCCCTCGAATCGGCCCTATGGTACGAGGAGGTGGGGGAGTCTGAGCGCGCGTCCCAGCTCGCCGCGCAGGCGGAGCGACAGGCTGTCAGGGCGACCGCGGCAGCCGCACCTCGAACCGCCCGCCCGCCGGGGACGGGATGAGCCGCAGGGTCCCGCCCCAGCGCTCGGCGGTGGCCCGCGCGATCGGCAGGCCGAGGCCCGCGCCCGGCGACCCGCGCCGCTCTGGGGCCCGGTAGAAGCGGTCGAAGACGCGGTCGCGGTCGGCCTCCGAGATGCCCGGCCCGTCGTCGCTCACCTCGAGGATCGGCCTCGTCCTCCTCCGCGCGCAGCGCCACGCGCACGTGCCCGCCGTGGTGCCGGCCGTTGTCGATCAGGTTGACGACCATGCCCCGCAGGGCCGCCCTGTCGCCGCTCACGACCACGTCCGGGGTCACGTCCGCGAGCTCGTCGGTGGTCGCGATCTCGCCGATCATCTCGCCCAGGTCGACCCGTTCCACCTCGCGGTCGTCGCCATCGACGCGCGCCAGCCCGAGCAGCCCCTGCACGAGTCGGTCCATGCGCTCGACCGACATCGCCATGTCCGAGAGGGCCGCGTCCCGCTCGGCGGCGGGCAGGTCGTGGCCGCGCATGGTCTCGATGTCGCCGCGCAGGGCGGTGAGAGGGGTGCGCATCTCGTGCGACGCGTCCGCGGCGAAGCGCCGCTGCTCGGCGAGGGTCGTCTTCAGCCGGCCCTGGGCGTCCTCCAGGCGCCCCAGCATGCGGTTGATCGCGCGCGACAGCCCGCCGACCTCGTCGGCGCGCCCTTCGGGCACCCTCACCGACGGGTCCTGGCTGGCGGCGACGTCCTCGGCGGCCTGGCGCGCCTGGGTCAGCGGTCGCAGTGCCCCCCGCACGATCAGCAGCGCCAGACCGGTGGCCAGCAACGCGGCGACAAGGGCGGCGATCAGCAGCCCGAGGGCCACCTCGTCGAGGGTCTGCTCGACGTCGGTGAGCGGCCGGGCGACGGCGACCGTCCTGCGGCTGCCGTCGGAGGCGGTGGGCAGCGCGCGCACCAGCAGGCGGTAGCGCTCGCCCTGCAGCGTCACGGTGCGCGGGCCGCTGGGCGGGGTCTTGCCGAGGGGATCCAGCTGGACGCGCGTGCCGGCCGGGTCGGCGCTCGCGCTGGGGGTCGGCTGGGCCGGATCGCCCGCAGTGGGCGGCTCCGCGAAGTCGCGGCCACCGACGTCGGGGCCGGCCAGCTCGCCGGCCACCCGCGTCGCCGTGTCGTTGAGCGAGCTGTCCAGGCGGTCGTAGGCCCGCTCCGAGATCAGGTAGTAGGCCCCGACGCCGAACAGGGCGACGGCGGCCAGCACCGCGGCGGCTGCCGACAGCGCGATGCGCGTCTGGAGCCTCATCAGGCGCCCTCGCCGCTGCGATCGCGGCGCAGCACGTAGCCCACCCCGCGTACCGTGTGGATCAGGCGCGGCTCGCCGCCCTCCTCCAGCTTGCGCCGCAGGTAGCCCACGTAGACGTCCACCGAGTTGGTCTCGACGGTGGACGAGAAGCCCCACGCGTCGGTCAGCAGGCGCTCGCGGTGCATCACGGCGCCCGGGTTGTCGAGCAGCAGCGCGAGCAGATCGAACTCGCGGCGGGTCAGCTCCAGCTGGCGCTCGCCGCGGCGCACCTCGTGGGTGGAGGCGTCGAGGGTCAGGTCCTCGAAGCGCCGGCGCGGCCCGGCGTCGCGGTCGCGCGCCCGGCGCAGCAGGGCGCGCACCCGCGCCACCAGCTCGGCCGTCGAGAACGGCTTGACCAGGTAGTCGTCCGCCCCGGCCTCGAGGCCGATGATGCGGTCCGACACGGTGTCGCGGGCGGTGAGCATCAGGATCGGCACCTGGTCGCCCGCCTCGCGCAGCCGCCGGCACACGTTGACGCCGTCGTCGTCGGGCAGCAGCAGGTCCAGGAGCAGCAGATCGGGCCGCCCGGCGCGGAACGCCGACATCGCGCTCGCGGCGTCGCCCGTGGCGACGATCTCGAAGCCCTCATAGCCCAGGGCGCGCGTCAACATCGCCCGCACCTGGGGGTCGTCCTCCACCAGCAGCAGACGGCCCTCCATGCCAACAGCGTAGAGCCTGTTGGCCCGCGGGCCAGCCGGGCCGATCCCGTCGGGTATGCTGCCCCGTCGTGAAGCACACTCTTTCGGTCCTGGTCGAGAACAAGCCAGGCGTCCTCTCCCGCGTGTCCGGGCTCTTCACCCGCCGCGGGTACAACATCGACTCCCTGGCCGTGAGCCCGACGGAGGATCCCGACCGATCGCGGATGACCATCGCGGTCGATGCGAGTCGCTTCCCGGTCGAGCAGATCACGAAGCAGCTCGACAAGCTCATCAACGTCATCAAGATCCGCGACATGGACCCCGACAACATGGTGTCCCGCGAGCTGGCGCTGATGAAGGTGGCCGCCGATGCGCGCACGCGCAGCGAGGTCATCCAGCTGGTCGAGATCTTCGAGGCGCGGATCATCGACGTCACCCCTGAGTCCCTCACCATCCAGGTGACGGGGGAGACCGAGGAGCTACTCAACTTCGAGCAGCTGCTGCGCCCGTTCGGACTGATCGAGCTCGTGAAGACCGGCGTGGTCGCGCTCGGGCGCGGCTCGCACCACACCTGAGCCCACCCGGGCTCACGTCCGCCACACCCCCGCCCCCGGAGCGCACACCGTGCCGATGTTCTACGACGACGACGCCGACCTCGAACTGCTGACGGGCAAGACCGTCGCGGTCATCGGGTACGGCAGCCAGGGCCACGCCCACGCCCTCAACCTCCGCGACTCCGGCGTGTCCGTGGTGGTGGGGCTGCGACCGTCGTCATCGTCCGTGGCGGCAGCGAGCGAGGAGGGCCTCGAGGTGCTCTCGCCGGCCGAGGCCGCCGCGAAGGGCGACCTGGTGATGATCCTCGCGCCCGACGAGATCCAGGCGGCGCTGTTCGTGTCGGACATCGCCCCCGGCCTGGTGGAGGGCAACACCCTGCTGTTCGCCCACGGCTTCGCGATCCACTTCGGCCAGGTCGTGCCGCCCAAGGGCGTGGACGTGATCATGTGCGCCCCCAAGGGCCCGGGTCACCTGGTGCGCCGCACCTTCGCCGAGGGCGCCGGCACGCCGGGCCTCGTCGCGGTCGCCCAGGACGCCTCCGGCAACGCCAAGGCCACCGCGCTGGCGTACGCCAAGGGCATCGGCTGCACCCGCGCCGGGGTCATCGAGACCACCTTCGGCGACGAGACCGAGACCGACCTCTTCGGCGAGCAGGTCGTGCTCTGCGGAGGGCTCAGCGAGCTGGTCCGGGCGGGCTTCGACACGCTCACCGAGGCGGGCTACAACCCCGAGCTCGCCTACTTCGAGTGCCTGCACGAGCTGAAGCTGATCGTGGACCTGATCTACGAGAAGGGCATCAGCGGCATGAGGTACTCGATCTCCAACACGGCCGAGTACGGCGACCTGACGCGCGGCCGGCGCATCATCACCGACGAGACCCGCGCGGAGATGAAGAAGATCCTCGCCGAGATCCAGAACGGGCAGTTCGCCAAGGAGTGGCTCACCGAGAACCAGGTCGGCCGCCCGCAGTTCAACGCCATCGCCCGCCGTGACGCCGCGCACCCCATCGAAGAGGTCGGCAAGCGGCTCCGCGGGATGATGTCCTGGATCGACACGGAGTTCTGAGCTGACCCCCTCCGCCACCCTCGCGCGGGCCGATCTGCGAGTACTGATCTGCGAGAAGATCGCGGACGCAGGCGTCGCCCACCTGTCCGGGCTCTTCACGGTCGACCTCGGCCTGGACTGGACCAAGGACGAGATCGCCGACCGCATCGCCGCCTATGACGCGATCGTCGTGCGCAGCGCCACCAAGGTCACCGCCGATCTGATCGCCCGGGCCGACCGCCTCAAGGTCGTCGGCCGCGCCGGCACCGGCGTCGACAACGTCGACGTCCCGGCGGCCACGCGCCGCGGCATCGTGGTCTGCAACGCGGCGGGCTCCAACTCCCTCTCGGCGGCAGAGCACGCGATCGCGCTGCTGGTGTCGCAGGCGCGCAACATTCCCCAGGCCCACGCGAGCCTGGTGCAGGGCAGGTGGGAGCGCTCCAAGTTCGGCGGCATCGAGGTCAACGGCAAGACGCTCGGCGTCGTCGGGTTCGGCCGCATCGGCCAGATGGTCGCCGAGCGCGCCAAGGGCCTGGGCATGAACGTCGTCGCCTACGACCCGCTGGTGGCCGAGGGCCGCTACCGCGAGCTCGGGGTGGAGAAGGCGGACACGCCGGACGACCTCTACGCGATCAGCGACTTCATCACGCTTCACCTGGCCTCGACACCCGAGACCCGCAACTTCGTCGGCACGGCGGCGTTCGCGAAGATGAAGAAGGGCGCCCGCTTGATCAACGCCGCGCGCGGCGACGTGGTCGACACCGACGCCCTGGTCGAGGCGCTCACCTCCGGGCACCTGGGCGGGGCGGCCATCGACGTCTTCCCGCAGGAGCCGACCACCGAGAGCCCGCTCTTCGGCCTCCCCGGCGTGGTCGTCACGCCGCACCTGGGCGCCTCGACCGAGGAGGCGCAGGATCGCGCCGGTGTGGTGGTGGCCGAGCAGGTCGCCGCGGCGCTCACCGGCGGCGTCGTCACCTCCGCGGTCAACATCCCCTCCGTCGGCCCCGAGGCCCTGGCCGTGCTCGGCCCGTTCGTGCCCCTGGCGCGTCAGCTCGGCCAGCTGATCACGGTGCTGAGCGGCGGCGGGCCCTCCCCGCTGCAGATCGCCTACGAGGGCGAGCTCGCCAACCTCGACACCCGCCTCCTCACCTCCGCCGTGCTGGCGGGCATCCTCGACGGCCACGTCGAGGAGCCGGTCAACGTGGTCAACGCGCCGTCCCTCGCGGCCGAGCGCGGCATCCAGTGGACCGAGACGACAACGCCCCAGAGCCGCGACTACACCAACCGCCTCACGCTGACGGCCGCCAACGGCGTCAGCGTCGGCGGCACCACCACGGGCACCACGGCGCGCCCCCGGCTGGTCGAGGTGCTCGGCGAGGACATCGACATCGAACTCGCTCAATACCTCGGGATCATCCGCAACCTCGATGTCCCGGGGCAGATCGGTCGCGTCGGCACGATCCTGGGCAAGGCCCACGTCAACATCGCCTCCATGGCCGTCTCGCGCTCGCGCAGCGAGGGCGGCGCCGTGATGGCTGTGACCGTGGACTCGCCGGTGCCCGAGGAGGCCGCCGACGAGCTCGCCAAGGTGGACGGCTTCGAGCGCGTCTGGTTCGCCACCCTGGACGTCGAGTAGCCCTCGGCTCGGGCCGGACGACCTCCGGGGTCTGGACGAGGCACTCCAGGGATGGGTTTCGCCGAGGCCAACCAGGCCACCAGGCGTCGCCGGAGGCCCTGGGGGGCTCGCGAGCTCGGGAGGCGATCGCCAGCGAGAGCTCCCGCTCCAGGTCCTCCTCGCGGTGCGTAGGACTGGTGATAATTGCGGACACCCGCCCTCGTGGGCGGAGCGAGTGTCGTGCGCAAATGCGCCCTGGCCGGGCGCATCGGCATACCGACGCTCCGGCTTCGCCGGGAACTGCGGCGTCGGGAAGAACGGGTCAAGGACTGAAACGAGCGTGCCCGCGCTCTTTGACGTGGACGTTCCTCTCGCTTTGGGGGTGGTCGTTGGCCGCCACGCCTTGAGGTGCCGCGTTTGCCGGTGGGGCCGGGCGTGGGTATCCTTGCGCACATGCTCCTGGACGTCGCGCACACATCCCTTCTGCCGTCGCGCGACCTCCTGACGCTTCGTGGGCTCCTCCCCCGGTAGGGGGAGCTTGCCGACACCCATGCCCGGATGTGCCGGGCCCGATCGCCCCGAAGCCCCATTCGTGAGGAGCTCTTTTCCGTGACCGCAGACGAGCAGGCACCACAGCAGCAGGACCCCGCCAAGCGGGTCATCATCTTCGACACCACGCTCCGCGACGGCGAGCAGTCGCCCGGCATCCACCTCAACACGCGCGAGAAGGTCGAGATCGGCCATCAGCTCGCCCGCCTCGGGGTGGACGTGATCGAGGCCGGCTTCCCGATCTCCTCGCCCGGCGACTTCGAGGCGACCAGCGCGGTGGCCGAGGAGGTCTCGGGCGTGATCGTGGCCGCCCTCTCCCGGGCCAACGAGAAGGACGTGAGCATCGCCGGCGAGGCCGTGCGGGCCGCCGAGCGCCCCCGCATCCATACGTTCATCGCCACCAGCGACATCCACATGCAGTACAAGCTGCGGATGGACCGCGACCAGGTGATGGCCGCGACGATCGACGCCGTCCGGCTCGCCCGCACCCTGGTGGAGGACGTCGAGTTCTCGTGCGAGGACGCCACCCGATCCGACCGCGGCTTCGTGGCCGAGGTCATCGCGGCGGCCCTCGAGGAGGGCGCGAGCACCATCAACATCCCCGACACGGTCGGCTACACCATGCCCACCGAGTTCCAGGGCTTCCTGCTGGACCTCTACGAGCGGGTGCCGCAGCTGCACGACGCCATCGTGTCGGTGCACTGCCACAACGACCTGGGGCTGGCCGTCGCCAACTCGCTGGCCGGCGTGCAGGTGGGCGCCCGTCAGGTCGAGGGGTGCATCAACGGCATCGGCGAGCGCGCCGGCAACGCCAGCCTGGAGGAGGTCGCGATGATCCTCCGCACCCGCGCCGACGCCCTCGGCGGGCTCTGGTCGGGCGTCGTCACTCCCGAGATCACCCGCACCAGCCGCCTGGTGAGCCGCATGGTCGGCTACCCGGTGCAGCCCAACAAGGCGATCGTCGGCCGCAACGCGTTCGCGCACGAGGCCGGCATCCACCAGCACGGCATGCTGAGCAACCCGCTGACCTACGAGATCATGGACGTGGCCTCGGTGGGGCTGACGCAGAGCGAGATCGTGCTGGGCAAGCACTCCGGGCGCCACGCGCTGCGCAACGCCCTGGAGGAGCTGGGCTACGAGCTGGACCGCGCCGAGCTGGACCAGGCGTTCGCCCGCTTCAAGGACGTGGCCGACCGCAAAGGTCGCATCTCCGCCTCCGACCTGGAGGCGATCGTCTCGGACGAGATGCGCGTCGAGGGGACGGGGGAGGGCTATCGCCTCGACGGTCTGCGATTCTCCGGGGGTATCGGCGACGAGCCGCGCGCGACGGTGTCCGTGAGCGATCCCGAGGGGGGCGTCCACGAGGCCGAGGCGGTCGGCGACGGGCCGGTGGACGCGGTGATGAAGGCGATCGACGCGGCCGTGGGCACGTCGGGCATCCTGCTCGAGTACCACGTCACGTCGGTGACGAGCGGCAAGGACGCGCTGGGCGAGGCGCGCGTGGTGTGCGAGATCGGGGGCCGGCGGTTCGCCGGGCAGTCCGTCTCCACGGATGTGATGGAGGCGAGCGCCATCGCCTATGTGAGGGCAGTCAACGCAAGCCGCCACGCCGAGCACGGCGAGCGCGTCGCGGCGGGGGGTGTGTGAGATGGGCAAGACGCTGTACGAGAAGATCTGGGAGGCCCACGAGGTCGTCCCCGAGGCGCGCGGCCAGCAGGCGCTGCTCTACGTGGACCTGCACCTGGTGCACGAGGTGACCTCGCCGCAGGCGTTCGACGGGCTCCGGCTCGCCGGGCGGCGCGTGCGGCGCCCCGACCGGACGCTCGCCACGGTCGATCACAACGTGCCCACCATCGGGCGCGCCGGCGGCATCGTGGACCCGCTCTCGCGGGCGCAGGTCGAGGCGCTGGAGCGCAACTGCGAGGAGTTCGGCATCCCGTTGTTCTCCCTGCGCAGCGCGCGGCAGGGCATCGTCCACATCATCGGTCCGGAGCTCGGCGTCACCCAGCCCGGCATGACCATCGTCTGCGGCGACAGCCACACCTCCACCCACGGCGCCTTCGGGGCGCTGGCCTTCGGCATCGGCACCAGCGAGGTCGAGCACGTGCTCGCCACGCAGACCCTGCCGCAGGCCAAGGCCCGCACCATGCGGGTCAACATCGAGGGCCAGCCGGGCGTCGGCGTCGGCGCCAAGGACCTGATCCTCGGCACCATCGGCGCCCTCGGCGTCTCGGGCGCGGCCGGCCACGTGGTCGAGTACGCCGGGTCGGCGATCCGCGCGCTCTCCATGGAGGGCCGCATGACCGTCTGCAACATGTCCATCGAGTGGGGCGCGCGCGCCGGAATGGTCGCGCCGGACGAGACCACGTTCGCCTGGTTCGCCGGACGCCCCGGCGCCCCGGCCGACCTCGACGCCGCGATCGAGGAGTGGCGGGCGATGACCAGCGACGCCGACGCGGTCTTCGACCACGAGGAGGTCATCGACGCGGCCTCCCTCGCCCCCCAGGTCACCTGGGGCACCCACCCCGGCATGGTCGCCCCGATCACGGGCCGCATCCCGACCCCCGAGGACAACGACGGGCACGACCCCGACTCGGTGCGCCGCGCGCTCGACTACATGGGCCTGCGGGGCGGCGAGGCGATCGAGGACATCGCCATCGACGCCGTGTTCATCGGCTCGTGCACCAACGGGCGCCTTCCCGACCTGCGCGCCGCCGCATCCGTCGTGCGCGGACGCAAGGTCGCCGAGGGGGTCCGCGCGATGGTGGTCCCCGGCTCCATGCAGGTGAAGGCCGAGGCCGAGGCCGAGGGCCTGGACGAGGTCTTCCGCGCGGCCGGCTTCGAGTGGCGCGACGCCGGCTGCTCGATGTGCCTCGCGATGAACGACGACGTGCTGGAGCCCGGCGAGCGGTGCGCCTCGACGAGCAACCGCAACTTCGAGGGGCGGCAGGGCAAGGGCGGCCGCACCCACCTGGTCAGCCCGCCGATGGCCGCCGCCGCGGCCGTCGCGGGGCACCTGGTGGACGTGCGCTCGCTGGACACCGATCTGGCGGAGGTGGGCTGATGGAGCCGGTGACGCGCATCGACGGTGTGGTCTGCCCGCTCGACCGTGCCGACGTGGACACGGATCAGATCATCCCGAAGCAGTTCCTCAAGCGCATCGAGCGCACGGGCTTCGGCGAGTTCCTCTTCTGGGACTGGCGCGGCGAGGAGGGCTTCCCCCTCGACCGCCCGGAGTACGCCGGGTCGCCGATCCTGGTGGCCGGACGCAACTTCGGCTGCGGCTCGTCGCGTGAGCACGCGCCCTGGGCCCTCCAGGACCACGGCTTCCGCACGGTCATCGCGCCGAGCTTCGCCGACATCTTCCACACCAACTGCACCAAGATCGGCCTGCTGCCGGTGGTGCTGCCCGAGGACGAGGTCCACGACCTGATCCACCTGGCCGTGGCCTCGCCGGGCGTCACCGCGACGGTCGACCTGGAGCAGCAGCTGGTGACGACGTCGGAAGGACGCGACATCCCCTTCGCCATCGAGCCGGGGATCAAGCAGAGGCTGCTCAACGGCTGGGACGACATCGCCCTCTCCCTGCTTCAGGAGGAGGACATCACGAAGTACGAGTCCGACCGGGAGCGCAACGGACCGGTGACGACTCCGTTCAAGTAGGTCGGGAAGCGCTCAGAGCTCTGATCGTCGTGAGCTCTGAGCGTTCCGAGCTTCGGGCGTTTTCTGCCAGTGCGCGGAGGACTGGTGACAAGGCGAGGAACCGGCCTCTTTCGGGCCGGTTCGTCGCGCGCTCATCGCCTACCGGCGATTCGGCGGACCGACGCCACCGGCTTCGCCGGGGCCAGGTCGTCGGGACAAACGAGTCAAGGACTCAAACGAGTCATGCCCACGCTCTTTGACGTGGACCTTCCTCTTGCTTTGAGGGTGGCCGTTGGCCGCCACGCTTTCGCTCTGTGGTGTGGACCTTCCTCTTGCTTTGAGGGTTTGGCCGCCAGGCTTGTGGGTTGTGGGTGTCGTCAGTCGTTCCACCACCCCGGTTCCATCTCGGATTCCTTCTGAAGATCCTTCATCTGAGGCGCTCCGACGGCCACGAAGGACATGCCGTCGTCGCCGGCCTCGAAGCAGCGCCAGGTGGGGCCGGGGACGCGGACGGCGTCCCAGACGGTGAGGTTGACGATCTCGTCGTCCAGCTTCACCCGTCCCGAGCCCTCGACGACGACGTAGACCTCCTCCTGGGAGGTGTGCCGGTGGCCGAACTGCTGGCGCACTCCGGGTTCCAGCCGCTGGAAGCTGAGGCCCGCGTCCTCCAGCTCGAGATCCTTCGTCGCGAAGTGGCCCTCGACGCCGTCCATGCCGTGCTTCGCGGCCATGTCGACGACATCGCCGCGCAGATTGAGATGCGTGTAATCGCTCATGTCAGGACGCTACCCGCGCCTGATCTGGTGAAACGCCGCCGTCCCCACGAACCCGGGCTCGGATACCCTCCCCGGGCTCGTCGTCGAAGGAAGGGGTCGGTGTGCCAGAGGTGTCCGTAGCGCTGCTGCCGGGTGACGGAATCGGTCCGGAGGTGGTCGCCGAGGCCGTGCGCGTCATCGACGCCATCGCGCCCGATCACGACCTCACGATCGGCTGGCACGAGCACCTGATGGGCGGCATCTCGATCGACGCCCACGGCACCGCGCTCACCGACGAGGTGCTCGCGGCCTGCGCCGGCTCCGACGCCGTGCTGCTCGGTGCCGTCGGCGGACCCAAGTGGGACACCACCGACCCCGACAAGCCCCGCCCGGAGCAGGGCCTGCTCGGCATGCGCTCGGGCCTCGGCCTCTACGCCAATCTGCGCCCGGTGCGCCCCTTCCCGGCCCTCTACGAGGCCAGCCCCCTGCGCCGCGAGCGCATCGAGGGCACCGACCTGCTGGTGGTGCGCGAGCTGACCGGCGGGCTCTATTTCGGCGAGCGCGGGCGCGAGCCCGAGCGTGCCTTCGACACCTGCGTCTACACCAAGGCCGAGGTCTCGCGGTTGGCGGAGTGGGGCTTTCGGGCCGCCGCGGCCCGCCGCGGCAAGGTGACCTCCGTGGACAAGGCCAACGTGCTCGAGACCTCGCGCCTCTGGCGCGAGCAGGTCAACGAGACGGCCGCGGGGCACCCCGGCATCGAGCTCGAGCACATGCTGGTCGACAACGCGGCGATGCAGCTGGTCAGCCGGCCCTCGGACTTCGACGTGATCATCACCGAGAACCTCTTCGGCGACATCCTCTCCGACGAGGCCGCGATGATCACCGGCTCCATCGGGATGCTGCCCTCGGCGAGCCTCGGTCCCGGCACCCTCGGTCTGTACGAGCCGGTGCACGGTTCGGCGCCCGACATCGCCGGCCAGGGCATCGCCAACCCGATCGCCACGCTGCTCTCGGCGGCGCTGATGCTGCGCTACTCGCTCGACACCCCGGAGGCCGCCGACCGCATCGACGCGGCCGTCGAGACCGTGCTCGGCGAGGGCCACCGCACGCGCGACATCGGCGGCGACCTCGGCACGCGCCAGGTGGGCGACTTGATCCTGGCCGCGCTGGCCCGCTGATGGCCGAGGTCCCGGGCTGGGAGGGGCGGTACTTCGAGGACTTCGCGGTGGGCGACGTCTACGTCCACCGGCTCGGCCGCACGGTGCTCGACGTGGACAACTCCTGGTTCACCCTGCTCACCCAGAACACCGCCCCGATCCACTTCGACCGCCACTATGCGGCGGGCACGGAGTTCGGGCGCCCGCTGGTGGACTCCACGTTCACGCTCGCGCTGGTCACCGGCCAGAGCGTGGCCGACGTCTCCCAGAACGTGATGGCCAACCTCGGCTGGGACGATGTGCGGCTGCCGGCCCCGGTCTACGAGGGCGACACCATCTACTCCGAGAGCGAGGTGCTGGAGCTGCGGCCCTCGCGCTCGCGGCCGGAGGTGGGCATCGTGACGGTGCGGACCACGGGGTCCAACCAGGACGGCGTGGTGGTGATCACCTTCCGGCGGACGATCATGGTGTACCGGCGCGGTCACGGGCCCGGGGGCGACCGCCCCCGCCCCGTTCTGCCCTCCGCTGGACCGGCCCGGTAACCTGTCCCCTCGTCCGGCCCGGTGCGGGCCGCCCTCGCAAAGGAACCGTGAACATGCAGGAAGCCGAGAAGATCTGGATGAACGGCGGGCTCGTCGACTGGGCCGACGCCCAGGTGCACGTCCTCTCCCACGGGCTCCACTACGGCACGACGGTATTCGAGGGCATCCGCTCCTACGACGCGGACAAGGGCACGGCGGTGTTCCGCCTCGACGACCACCTCAAGCGCCTCGAGCGGTCGGCGGCGATGTACCACATGCCCCTGCCGTACTCGCGTGAGGAACTGCGCCTCGCCATCCACCAGGTGATCGCCTCCAACGATCTCGGCGGCTGCTACATCCGGCCGATCGCCCTGCGCGGCTACGGCACGATGGGCCTCTTCCCGCTGGAGGCGCCGGTCGACGTCGCCATCGCCGCGTGGCGCTGGGGCGCCTACCTCGGCGAGGACGGCCTGCGCACGGGAATCCGCGCCAAGATCTCCAGCTGGCGCCGCATCGGCTCGACCACCATCCCCGCCACGGCCAAGGCCGGCGGCCAGTACCTCAACTCGATCCTCGCGAAGATCGAGTCGCACAAGGCCGGCTACCAGGAGGCCCTCCTCCTCAACGAGGCCGGCTACGTGGCCGACGGCTCGGGCGAGAACCTCTTCCTCGTCCGCGACGGCGTGCTGATCACACCCCCGGTGCAGGCCTCGATCCTCGAGGGCATCACCCGCGCCAGCATCATCACGCTCGCCCAGGACGAGGGCATCCCCGTGCTCGAGCGCGAGGTCGCCCGCGGCGAGCTCTACACCGCCGACGAGGTGTTCATCACGGGCACCGCCGCCGAGGTGTGCCCCATCAACGAGGTCGACGACCACGCGCTCGGCGAGCCGGGGCCGATCACGAAGCGCCTCCAGGAGCGGTTCTTCGCCGCGACGGAGGGCCGCGATCCGCTTCTCGGCCGGCTGGCTGGACTACGTGGGCGCCGCCGCTCCGACGCTCTCCCCGTGATCCCATGAGCGACCGCGTCGTCATCTACGACACCACCCTGCGCGACGGCATGCAGCGGGAGGGGCTCAGCCTCTCGGTGGGCGAGCAGCTCGCCGTGGCCCTGCGCCTGGCGGAGTTCGGCGTCGAGTACCTGGAGGCCGGCTTCCCGGCCAGCAACCCCAAGTACGGTGAGCTGTTCGGCCTGCTCGAGCGCGAGGACCTGGGCGGCACCCGGCTCGCCGCCTTCGGCATGACCCGCCGCCGCAACACGCCGGCCCAGGACGACCCGGCGATGCGCGGGCTCGCCGAGAGCTTCGCCCCGGTGATCACCATCGTCGGCAAGACCTGGGACCTGCACATCGAGAAGGTGACCCGCGTCAGCCGCGAGGAGAACCTGCGGATGATCGAGGAGTCGGTCTCCTTCCTGGTGCGCCAGGGCAAGGAGGTCGTGTACGACGCCGAGCACTTCTTCGACGCGTTCCAGGCCCACCCCGATTACGCCATCGCGTGCCTCCGGGCGGCCGAGGCGGGCGGGGCGGCGTGGATCACCCCGTGCGACACCAACGGCGCGACGCTGCCAACCCGGGTGGCGGCCACGATGCGCGCGGTGCGCGCCGCGCTGCCGGGCGTCGCCCTCGGCATCCACACGCACAACGACGCCGAGTGCGCCGTGGCCAACAGCCTGGTCGCCGTCGAGGAGGGCGCCCGGATGGTGCAGGGCACCGTCAACGGTTACGGCGAGCGCTGCGGCAACGCCAACCTGATCTCCATCATCCCGTCGCTGGCCCTCAAGATGGACCACGAGGTGCTCGACCCCGAGCGGCTGGCCGAGCTGACCGCGCTGAGCAACTTCGTGGCCGAGACGGCCAACCTCCAACCCGACTCCTGGGCCCCCTACGTCGGGCGCAACGCGTTCGCGCACAAGGGCGGCATGCACCAGCAGGGGATGAACGCCGACGCCCGCAGCTACGAGCACGTCGATCCGCTCAGCGTGGGCAACGACCGGCGCGTGCTGGTGTCCGAGCTGTCGGGTCGCGGCACCATCGTGGCCAAGGCGCGCGAGCTCGGCATCGACGTCGAGAACGATCCGGAGCGCATCGCCGGCATCCTCGCGCGGCTCAAGCAGCTCGAGCACGAGGGCTACCACTTCGAGGTGGCCGACGGCTCGTTCGAGCTGCTCATCGAGCGCGAGATCGGGGTCTACGAGCCCCTGTTCACGCTCGAGAGCTTCCGCGTGATCACCGAGAAGCGGGCCGACGGCCTCGTCGAGACCGAGGCGACGCTCAAGATCCTCCACGACGGCGAGCGCCTGGTGGCCACCGCCGAGGGCAACGGCCCGGTCAACGCCCTCGACGCCGCTCTGCGGGTGGCGCTCGGCGCGCGGGTGCCCGAGCTCAGCGAGATCTCGCTGGTCAACTTCAAGGTGCGGATCCTGGACGAGACCAAGGGCACCGGCGCGGTGACGCGCGTGCTCATCGACTCCAGCGACGGCCACGAGACGTGGGGCGCCGATCGGGGTCAGCGAGAACGTCATCGAGGCCTCGTGGGAGGCGCTGCTCGACAGCGTCGAGCACGGGACGCGCCGAGTGGCGCGCTCCCGCGCGGCGGCCGCCGGTTGAGCACCGCCGAGGAGCGCATCCCGCTCGCGAAGCCCATCATCGGAGACCGCGAGCGCGAGCTGGTGGACGAGGTGCTGCGCTCCGGGCAACTCTCGCTGGGCCCGATGGTGCCGCGCTTCGAGCGCGCCTGGGCCGAGCGCATCGGGGTCAAGCACGCCGTCGCCGTCTCGAGCGGCACCGCCGGCCTGCACCTGTGCCTGCACGCCCTCGGCCTCGGGCCGGGCGACGAGGTCATCACCTCGTCGTTCTCGTTCGTGGCCTCGGCCAACGCGATCCTCTTCACCGGCGCGACGCCCGTGTTCGCCGAGGTGGACCCGCTCACGTTCAACATGGACCCGGCCGCGGTCGAGGCGGCCATCACGCCCCGCACCAAGGCGATCCTGATCGTGGACATCTTCGGCTACCCGGCCGAGGTCCCGGCGCTGGTCGAGATCGCGCGAGCGCCATGGCCTCGCCCGCGTCGAGGACGCCTGTCAGTCGATCGACGGCGCCTACGACGGCCGCAAGCTGGGCACGTTCGGGCACCCGGCGGTCTATGGCTTCTACGCCAACAAGCAGCTCACCACGGCCGAGGGCGGCGTCGTGCTCACCGACGACGACGAGCTGGCCAGGGTGCTCTCGAGCCTGCGCAACCAGGGCCGCTCCGACGACGGCGCGTGGCTCGTGCACTCCCGCCTCGGCTTCAACTACCGCCTCTCGGACGTGCACAGCGCGATCGGCGTGGCCCAGCTCGAGCGCCTCACCGACATGCTCGACTCCCGCGCGCGCGTCGCCGGCTGGTACCAGGCGCGCACCGCCGAGATCGACGGCGTGACCCCCATGTACGAGGGGCCCCAGCAGCGGTCGTGGTTCGTCTATGCGCCGCGGCTCGACCCCGAGTTCGACCGCGACGAGGTCATCGGCGGGCTCGATGAGCTCGGCATCTCGGCCAAGCCGTACCTGCCGTGCATCCACCTCCAGCCCTACTACCAGGACGCGCACGGCCACGGGCCCGGGGAGTTCCCGGTCACCGAGGCGATCAGCGCCTCCACCATCGCCCTGCCCTTCTTCCCGCAGATGACCGAGGCCCAGGTTGACCGCGTCTGCGGCGCGCTGGCCACCGTCCTCGGGCGATGAGCGAGGAGATCCGCCTGTGGGGGGGTCGGTTCGGCGCGGGGCCTGCGGACGCGTTCGACCGGCTCAACGCATCGCTGTCCGTGGACAGGCGGCTCTGGCCCGAGGACGTGATGGCCTCCCGCGCCCACGCCCGCATGCTCGGCGCCCAGGGGATCATCCCGCCCGAGGACGCCGCGGCGATCGACGCCGGGCTGGTCCAGGTCGGTGAGGAGCTGGCGTCGGGGGAGTTCGTCTTCCGCGAGGCCGACGAGGACATACACACGGCCGTCGAGCGCCGGCTGACCGAGCTGGTGGGCGACGCCGGGCGGCGCCTGCACACCGGCCGCAGCCGCAACGACCAGGTGATCACCGACACGCTCCTGCACCTGCGCGCGCACGCGACCGCGCAGATCGACGGCCTCCGGGCGCTGGCCGAGGCTTTGCTGGCGCAGGCCGACGCGCACCTCGACACGCTGCTTCCCGGGTACACCCACAGCCAGCGCGCCCAGCCGGTGCGCCTGGCCCACCATCTGCTCGCCTACGTCTGGATGCTCGACCGCGACCGCACGCGCCTCGGGCACGCCATCGACGCCGCGAGCGCCGAGTGCCCGCTGGGCTCCGGGGCGCTCTCGGGGGTCGGCTTCCCGATCGATCGCGAGCGCACGGCGGCCGATCTCGGTTTTCTGCGCCCCAGCCCCAACAGCCTCGACGCGGTCGGCAGCCGCGACGCGCTGATCGACTACCTGCACTTCGCCGCCCAGCTGGGGGTGCACCTCTCGCGCCTCGGCGGCGAGATCGTCACCGTGGGCCGGCGACGAGACCGCCTTCGTGACGCTCGACGACGCCTTCACCTCGGGCTCCTCGATGCTCCCCCAGAAGAAGAACCCCGACGCGGCCGAGCTGGCCCGGGCCAAGGCGCCCCGCCTCCAGGCCGACCTCGGTGGCCTGCTGGGGGTGCTTTCCGGCCTGCCGCTGGCGTACAACAAGGATCTCCAGGAGGACAAGGAGTACCTCTTCGACGCCATCGACACGGTTGATCTGCTGCTGCCCGCCCTCGCGGGGATGATCGCGACCGCCCGCTTCCGCACGGACCGCATGGCGGCGGCGGTGACGGGCGGTTTCCTCGCCGCGACGGACCTCGCCGACCACCTTGTCGGCCAGGGCTGGCCCTTCCGCCGGGCGCACGAGGCCGTGGGCCGGCTGGTGCGCTCGCTCGACGAGCGGGGGCTGGGCTTGGAGAACGCCGAGCCCGACCGATTTCGCCGCGGCGGGGATCGAGGACGTGGCGGTGCCGATCCTGACCGCCGAGGCCTCGGTCGAGGCCAAGGCGGCGCCCGGCGGCACCGCGCGGGCGGCCGTGGTCACCCAGATGGGCGCCGCGCGCGAGCGGGTGGCGGCCTGGTGAGCACGTCGCTCACATCGGCCCCGCGTCTCGGGCGCCGGCTCGACGCGGCCTTCTTCGCGCGCCCCGTGTCCGAGGTGGCCCCCGACCTGATCGGGTGCACGCTGCTGGTGGACGGCGTCGGCGGAACGATCGTCGAGACCGAGCGCTACCAGCAGGACGACCCCGCCTCCCACAGCTTCCGCGGCCCCGGCGGCCGGGCCGCCATCATGTTCGGCCCCCCGGGACGGGTCTACGTCTACTGCATCTACGGCCTCCACTGGTGCGCCAACCTGGTGTGCGAGCCCGAGGGCGAGGGGGCCGCGGTGCTGCTGCGCGCGCATCGCCCCGGAGCACCAGCTCGGCGCGATGCGCGCCCGCCGGGGCGCGCTGCCCGACCGGCTCCTGTGCGCGGGCCCCGGCCGGCTCACCCAGGCACTCGGCATGGATCGCGACCTCAACGACACCTCGGCCATCGACATCGGCTCCCGCGTCGCGGTCCACGCGCGACAGGACGACGTCGAGGTCGTCACCGGCCCCCGGATCGGCATCTCGGTGGCCGTCAACCTCCCGTGGCGCTTCGGCCTGGTCGGGTCGCCGTACCTCTCGAAGCCGTTCCCGCGCGCGTGAGCGCGAGCGCCGACGACCTCGCGGCGCGCTCCGTCGAGACGCCTGCCGCCCGGGGAGCTCGCGGCCAAGCTCGCCCTTGGGCGGCCGCTGCGGGTCAAGCTCGGCGTGGATCCCACGGCCCCTGACATCCACCTCGGCCACGCCGTGGTGCTCGGCAAGCTGCGCGAGTTCCAGGACGCCGGCCACCTCGCGGTCCTCATCATCGGCGATTGGACGGCGCGCGTCGGCGACCCGTCGGGCCGCACCTCGACCCGGCCGATGCTCGACGAGGCCCAGATCGAGGCCAACGCGGCGTCGTACCGCGACCAGGCCTTCCGCATCCTCGACCCGGACCGCACCGAGATCCGGCCCAACGGCGAGTGGTTCGCCCAGATGGGCATGGAGGAGCTGTTCCGGCTCGCGGGCTCGGCGACGGTCAACCAGCTGCTGCGGCGCAACGACTTCGCGGAGCGCATGGGCGCCGACCGCCCGGTCTCGGTGCTCGAGCTGCTCTACCCGCTGATGCAGGCCTACGACTCGGTCAAGGTCGAGGCCGACGTCGAGCTCGGCGGAACGGACCAGCTCTTCAACCTGATGCTCGGGCGCGACATCCAGGCCGCCTTCGGCCAGCCGAGCCAGGTCGTGATGACGATGCCGATCCTCCCGGGCCTCGACGGGGTCCAGAAGATGAGTAAGTCCCTGGGCAATCACATCGGCGTCGCGGAGGCCCCCGAGGAGCAGTTCGGCCGCACGATGCGCATCCCCGACGACGTGCTGCCCGAGTGGTACCGCCTGCTCGCGCCCACTGCGCCCCCGCCGACGGGTCACCCGGGCGAGGACAAGCGCCGGCTGGCCGCTCTGATCGCCGATCGGTTCCACGGCCCGGGGGCCGGGGCGCGGGCGGAGGAACATTTCAACCGCACCGTGCGGGATCGGCAGGTTCCGGACGACAT
>CAWIOJ010000004.1:0-40000 GCA_963837725.1 uncultured Thermoleophilia bacterium | reverse complement strand
GTAGAGTGCAAAAGCATAAGCGAGCTTGACTGCGAGACTTACAAGTCGAGCAGGTACGAAAGTAGGTTTTAGTGATCCGGCGGTTGAGAGTGGAATTGCCGTCGCTCAACGGATAAAAGGTACTCCGGGGATAACAGGCTTATCCTCCCCAAGAGTCCACATCGACGGGAGGGTTTGGCACCTCGATGTCGGCTCGTCGCATCCTGGGGCTGGAGTAGGTCCCAAGGGTTGGGCTGTTCGCCCATTAAAGCGGTACGCGAGCTGGGTTCAGAACGTCGTGAGACAGTTCGGTCCCTATCTGCTGTGGGCGTTGGAGATTTGAGAGGAGTCGTCCCTAGTACGAGAGGACCGGGGTGAACAGACCTCTGGTGTACCAGTTGTCGTGCCAACGGCACCGCTGGATAGCTACGTCTGGACGGGATAACCGCTGAAAGCATCTAAGCGGGAAGCCCACCTCGAGATGAGATCTCCCACCCCTTTAAGGGGTAAGGCCCCTGGTAGACCACCAGGTTGATAGGCTGGATGTGTAAGCACAGCAATGTGTTCAGCAGAGCAGTACTAATAGGCCGAGGGCTTGACCAACACAGGAGCACACTGACAGCCGCTATGCAGTCTTGAGGGTACGTGCGCCTCGACGAGTTTCCGGTGGTCGTAGCGAGAGGGACACACCTCTTCCCATTCCGAACAGAGTAGTTAAGCCTCTCAGCGCCGATGGTACTTGGTGGGAAGCCTCGGGAGAGTAGGTCGCCGCCGGGTATGTGATAGTCGTGCTTCGTGAGCCGCGGATTATCCGGCGGCTTTCGTCGTGAACGGGCCGGGTTTCGGGGTACGGGCATCGCGCCCGCAGCGCGGACGTGTGGTTCAGGCCGTGATGCGTCGAGGATGCTCGCAGGCCGCGCGCGGGCGCGGCCTCGCCCTCGAGGACGTGGGCGGGCCGGGGTCCGCGACCGCGAGGCGCGTGCGGCCCGCGTGAGCGGGCCCGCGTAGCCTGCCGGGCGGCGACGTGGTGGCGCGTGCGGCGTGTCCTGCGGCAGCGCGGCGCTCTTCATCGGACTGGGCGAGCGCGTTCAGTCGGCTGTAGTTCATGTCGGGCCCCCGGCCGTCGCTGTGCGTGCGCTGGAGCCTGCCGGGGCTTTCGTATCAGGACAAATCGGATTAGCGTTCGGGGCCATCATGGAACGCGATGGATGGCTCAAGATCGAGGTGCGGCACCTGGCCGCCCTTCGGGCCGTGGCGCACGAGGGCGCGTTCGGCGCGGCAGCGGTGCGCCTCGGATACACGCAGTCGGCCGTCTCCCAGCAGATCGCGACGCTCGAGCGCGCGGTGGGCGAGCGGCTCGTGGATCGGCCGGGCGGACCGCGGAGGGTGTCCCTGACCGCGGCCGGCGAGGTGCTGCTGCGTCACGCGGAGCGCATCGTGGCGGGGATGGAGGCGGCGTGGGCCGACCTGGAGGCGCTGTCGGCCGGCGATACGGGGACGCTGCGGGTCGGGACCTATCAGAGCGTCGGGGCGCGGATCCTCCCCGGGCTGATGCGGAGGCTCGTGGCCGAGCGGCCGGGGATGGAGGTGCTGCTCACCGAGTCGGGGTCCGACACGGAGTTGCTCGACCTGCTCGAGCGCGGGGAGATGGACCTGACCTTCAGCGTGCTCCCCCTGCCGGAGGGGCCGTTCGAGGGGGTGGAGCTGATGCGGGATCCCTACGTGCTCCTGGTGGCCGCGGACGACGCGCTGGCGCGGGCGGGCCGGCCGCCGGCGCTGGCGGATCTCGCGGACCTGCCGATGATCGGTTTCCGGACCTGCGTGGCGGGCGAGCGGACCGACGCGTACGTGCGCGCCCAGGGCGTCGAGCTCCGAACGGTGTTCCGCTCGGACGACAACGGCACCGTGCAGGGCCTCGTCGGTGCGGGGATGGCGGCGGCGCTCGTGCCCCTGCTCGCGGCCGACCGCGCCGACCCCCGGGTGACGCGTGCTGCCGATGGCGGGTGAGGTCCCCGACCGCAGGATCGCGCTCGCCTGGCACCGCGACCGGGCGCTGTCGTCGGCCGCGCGGGCCTTCATCGCGTGTGCCCAGGAGCTGTGCTCGGGTCTCCAGGAGTCGCTGGAGGCCGGCGAGCGGCCCGTGCCCTGAGGCCGCCGGGGCCGCTGGTACGATCGGCTCGATGAACGATCCGGTACCGCCGCGGCAGGACCTCGACTGCATCGTCGTCGGTGGAGGCCTCGCCGGGCTCGCATGCGCCCAGCGCGTCGCGTCGGCGGGCGGGTCGGTGACCGTGCTGGAGGCCGATGAGGCCCCGGGAGGGCGTGCGCGGACGGTCTGGCACCGCGGCCGGCCCGGTGGACCGGGGCTTCCAGGTCCTCTTTCGCTCGTACCCGGAGACCCGCGCGCTGCTGAAGGCGATCGGCCTGCCGCGGAGGGATCTGAGACCGGTGGACGGAGGCGCGGTCTTCATCGGGGCGTCCGGCGAGGCCCATCGGCTGAGCGCCTCGAAGCTGGGAGCACTGCGGTTCGGGGGGATGGGCGCTCGCGATCGGGCGCTGCTGGTGAAGCTCGCGGCGTCGGTGGTGGCGCGGCCCGTCGAGGCCCTGCTCGAGACCTCCGCCGCGGACCGCTCGACGGAGGACCTCCTGCGTGAGCTCGGCTTCTCGCCCGACGCGGTGGAGGGGTTCTTCCGTCCGCTGTTCGGGGTCGTCACCCTCGACATGAGCCTCGGAGCCGACGAGGGCTATTTCCGGTTCCTGATGTCGATGCTCGCGCGCGGTCCCTCGGTGATCCCGAGCGACGGCCTCGGCATGATCGCCGAGTGGACCTCGGCGGCCGTGCGTCAGGCCGGCGGAGCGGTGGAGCTCGGCGCGCGCGTCGTGGCGCTGGAGACCGGGCCCGACGGTCGGCGGGTGACGAACGTGCGCACCGATGACGGCCGGGCGTTCAGTGCGCGGACCGTCGTGCTGGCCGTCGAGGCCCCGGTGGCGCGCGAGCTGCTGGGACCGCTCGATGCCGCTGCCGCCGACCGCATGCCACGCGAGGCTGCCTCCTCGGTCTCGGCCGCCTTCGCGCTGCGCCGCCCGCTCTACCGCGGCCGCTCGATCGTGCTGAATGCGGCGCCGGTCGTCGCGGGCGAGCCCCGCGTGGATCTCCTGTGTCAGACCACCAACATCACACGGCCCGGAGCGGGGGAGGGACCGCACATCCTTCTCGCCACCCGCGTCACGACGGCGGGCGGCGGCGCCGAGGGACTCGTGGAGGCCGTCGGGGATCTGGTGCGCCGGTGGGCCCCGCGCTTCGACTGGGCGGGCCTGGCCGAGCCCATCGGCCTCTACGAGCATCCCTTCGCGCAGTTCCGGCCGCTGGTGGGCGTGCGCGAACGGCTCCCGGGCGCGCGCACGGCCGTCGACAACCTCGTCCTCGCCGGGGACCTCACGACCCACCCCTCGATCGAGGGCGCGGTGTCGAGCGGCGTCCGCGCCGCCGGGATCGTCGACGCGCTGACCCCGTGAGGCTCGTCGGCGAGCGCCGGGTCTTCAGCGTGGAGGACGTCACAGCGCGCCTGTCGGGGATGTTCGAGGGCCTGAAGTCCTTCTGGGTCGAGGCGGAGGTTCAGGATCTGCGCCCGGCGCGCACGCAGATGCGCTTCACGCTGCGCGGTGAGCATGTGCTCGACGCGTCGATGAACGGGATCGTCTTCGACCGCCTCGCGCACCGTCCCGCCAACGGGGCCATGGTGCAGGCCTACGGGCGCATCGAGTTCTGGCGCCAGCGCGGGCAGATCTCCATGCGGGTCGAGAAGCTCGAGCTCGCCGGCGACGGCCTGCTGCGGGCCCGGGTCGACGAGCTGAGGGCCCGGCTCGAGGCGGACGGCCTCCTCGATCCCGGGCGAAAGCGGCGCCCCCCGATGCTTCCGCGGCGGATCGGGCTGATCACGAGCCCGGACGGCGCCGCGCGAGACGACGTGCTCACGACCCTCTGGACCCGCTTCCCGGCCGCGGACGTCGTGCTCGTCAGCGTGCCGGTGCAGGGCGACGCCGCCCCGGGCCTGATCGTGCGCGCCCTCAGTCACCTGGACCGGCGGCCGGACGTGGACGTCATCGTGGTGGCGCGCGGGGGCGGGTCGCTGGAGGATCTGATGGCCTTCAACAGCGAGCCCGTCTGCCGCGCCGTCGCGGAGTCGGCGACCCCGATCGTCTCGGCCGTCGGCCACGAGCGCGACGTCACCCTCTGTGACCTCGTCGCCGACGTCCGCGTCTCGACCCCGACGGCGGCGGCCGCCGTGGTGGTGCCGAGTCTCGAGGCCGTGGAGGCGCGTCTCGCGGACGCATCGCTGGCCATCGGCCGTGGGCTCGAGCGGGCCGGGGTCGCCGCGGGACGCGCGGTGGACCGTCGTAGCGAGGCCCTCGTCCGCGCTCTGCGCGCGAGCGGCGCCCTGGGGCGCGACCGCGTGGAGCGCCTGGCCCCCCGGCTGTCGTCGGCACTCCTGCGCGCCGGCGCGAGCGCGCCGGCCGCCCTCGCGGCGCGCTCGGCGTCCATCGAGCGCGCCGTCGCCGCCCGCGGGGAGTCGGCGTCCGGCCGCGTCGAGCGGGCGGCGTCCCTGCTGGCTCTGCTCTCGCCCGAGCGCACGGTCGCGCGCGGGTACGCGATCGTCCGTGACGCCGAGGATGGATCCGTGATCGCGGCCGCGGCCGGTGTCGCACCGGGCCGGCGCCTGGAGATCGGCCTGCGCGACGGCCACATCGCCGCCCGGGCCGAGGAGGCGGGCGCATGAGCGGGCCGGCGTCGGGGGACGAGCCCCCGGTGACGTTCGAGGAGGCGCTGCGCCGTCTGGACGAGGTCGTCACGCGTCTGGAGAGCGGCGAGGTCGGCTTGGAGGAGGCCGTCGCCCTCTTCGAACGCGGCCAGGGCTATCTCGCCGCCTGCCGCGAGCGTCTCGGCGCGGCTCAGAGGCGGATCGAGGAGCTGACCGCCGAGGACCTTCCGGCCACCGGGCGCGACGCCGCCGCCGGGGAGCCCTCGGCGCCGTTCTGAGCCGCCCGGCGGGCGCTCCAGCGCTCGAGGCGTCCGAGATCGCGTTCGATCCGCCCGAGCGGCACCTGGCAGCCGGGTCCGGCGACGTTGGCGTACGAGAGCAGGCGTTCCTCGTCGGCGCGCAGGGTCATCCACTTCGCGAGGACATCGTCCCCGGCGGGCAGCCGCGGGGAGCCTGCGACTGCGCTGCGGTCGGGGAACTGCACGCAGTACTCGCGCACAGGAGCCATGGAGTGTGGCAGCAGCGCGACGAGGGGCAGGTGCGGGTAGATCAGATAGCGGTGCCGCGGCCCCGCGGCGGCGCCGCCCCGGCGGGCGCGAAGCCGGCCCGCGACGCAGATGAAGCCCAGGTCCTGGAACATCTGCCACTCGTCGGGGTTGACCACCGAGCGCAGCAGCTCCAGCGAGCGCCGCTCGGCCTCCTCAGGTGCGAGCGGCTGCTCCACGAGCCAGGCGGGCGGGCCGGTGCGGCTCCGCGGGGCCGACGTGCCCCGCCCGGCGATCTGCATCGCGACGCCGAGGAGGCCCATGGTCGTCACCAGCCCGATGACCATCAGCCCGGAGCTCATCGCGCCCGGATCAGTCCGTGCGCGCCCGGCGGGCGCCGCCGGCCGCCCGCGGCCAGAAGAGCACTCGCTCGGCGTCGGCGGGGACGTCGGCGAAGTCGGTGACCATCACGGCCTCGCGACGACCGCTGCGACCGTCGGTGACGGGGACCGCCGCCCACATGCCGCCCTCGAGCTGGCTCCGGAACGCCCTCACCAGCTCGGCGCGGTCCTCGTCAACGCGGGGATCCCCCTCGCACACGAGCGCCTCGCCATAGCCCGGCATCATCCTGAGGAGCCTCATGCCGGCGGTTATACCCATGTCGCGGCGGGCCGCGCAACGCCCTCGGGCCGCCCGGCTACGATGGATCCGTGGATCCCGATCTGCGCGCCGTGCGCGCCCAGCTGCCGAGCCTGGCTCCCGGCGCGTATCTGAACGCCGGCGGGTGCGGTCCCCTCCCACTGGTCGCGGCGCAGGCCCTGCGGGCCTGGGGCGACGAGGCGGTGGGCCGGGTGCGCGGGAGCCTGGCCTCGTTCGAGGCGATGGTCGGGGAGATGGCCGCGCTGCGGGCGGCCGTCGCCGCCGTGGCGGGTGGCGCGCAGGACGAGATCGCGATCACCGCCAACACCACCACCGGCCTGAACATCGTGGCCTGGGGGATCGATTGGCGCGCCGGCGACGAGATCGTGGCGCCGGCCCTCGAGCATCCCGGGATGACCGTTCCCCTTGCGCTGATCGCCCGGCGCCATGGCGTCGTGATCCGCTGGATCGACACCGGCGGAACAGGGGAGGGCCTGGCGGACGGCGTCGCCGCGGCGTGCGGCCCGCGCACGCGCCTGGTGGCGCTCTCGCACGTCTCCTGGGCGACGGGGGCCGTGCTCGACGTCGCCGGCGCGGCACGTGCCGCGCACGAGGTGGGCGCCCTGGTGCTGGTGGACGGAGCCCAGTCCGTCGGCGCGATTCCGGTCGACGTGGCCGGGCTCGGAGTGGACGCGTACGCGTTTCCCGCGCACAAGTGGCTCCTCGGCCCCGAGGGGCTCGGCGCGCTGTGGGTCGCCCCGGCGGCGATGGAGCGCATCGATCTCACCGCCGCGGGATACGAGAGCGGCCACGATCACGCGCTCGGCGGCGCGCTGGTGCCCCACGCCGGCGCGGAGCGCTACGAGGTGTCAACGCCGCCCGCCGCCCTGCTGCCGGCATGGCGCGCGTCGATCGATTGGCTCGAGGGGCTCGGGTGGGAGTGGGTCCGGCGGCGGACGGCCGACGCCGCCGCGCAGGGCCGCGCGGCGCTCGAGGCCGTCCCGGGCGTGCGGGTGCTGACGCCGGCGGGGCCCCAGGCCGGACTCGTGACGTTCGTCATCGAGGGCCGCGATCCCCAGGCGGCCTGCGCCGCGCTGGCCGAGCGGGGCTGCATCGTGCGCTGGCTGGAGAGACCCGCCGCCCTGCGGGCGTCGTTCGGCTTCTTCAGCGGCGCGGACGACGTGGCGCTGCTGGCCGGCCTCGTCACCGCGACCGCGCGCGGCGACTGGTAGCGTCCAGGATCGTGAGTCAGGACAGGCTGGTCATCCGGGGCGGCCGAGCGCTGTCCGGCACCGTGGTGCCGAGCGGCAACAAGAATGCCGCTCTGCCGATACTCGCCGCATGCCTTCTCACGGACGAGGAGGTCGTGCTCGAGAACGTGCCCGACATCCTCGACGTCCACGTCATGCTCGCGCTGCTCGACGACCTCGGGGTCAGCGTCCGCGACGAGGGCCCCAATGCCCTTGCGCTGCGCGCCGACCGCGTGCGGACGACCCACCTCGACCCCGACCTCTGCCGGCGCCTGCGCGCGTCGCTGCTGCTGGCCGGCCCGCTGCTCGCGCGGCTGCGGCGAGGTCGAGCTGCCGCCGCCGGGCGGCGACTTCATCGGCCGCCGCCGCATCGACACCCACCTGCTGGCCTTCCGGGCGCCTCGGCGCCGAGCTGCGAGGTCAGACCGCAGCTACAAGCTGAGCGCACCGCGGCCTGCGCGGCGCCGACATCTTCCTCGACGAGGCCTCAGCGTCACGGCGACCGAGAACGCCCTGATGGCCGCGGTGACCGCCGACCGGCCGCACCGTCATCCGCAACGCCGCCTGCGAGCCGCACGTCCAGGACCTCGCGCGCTTCCTCGTCGAGCATGGGCGCGCAGATCGAGCGGCATCGGCACCAACCGGCTGATCATCGACGGCGGTCGACCGCCTGCACGGCGGCCGACTTCACGCATCGGCCCCGACTACATCGAGGTCGGCTCGTTCATCGGCCTCGCGCGCCATCACCGGCGCGCGACCTGACGCATCGACCGACGTGCCGCGCCGAGCGACATGCGCATGATCACCCTCACGCTTCGAGCGCCTCGGGGATCCGGGTGGAGATGGACGGCGACACCCTGCGTCGTGCCCGCCGACCAGTCGCTGCCGTGGTCTCCGACGAGGGCGACGCGTCCCGAAGATCGACGACGGCACCCTGGCCGGCCTTCCCGGCCGACCTCACCAGCATCGCCACCGCCGTCGCCACCCAGCGCGCGGCACGGTGATGATCTTCGAGAAGATGTTCGAGAGCCGGCTCTTCTTCGTGGACAAGCTGATCGCGATGGGCGCCCGGATCGTGCTCTGCGACCCGCACCGCGCGGTGGTCAGCGGGCCCGTCGCCGCTCTACGGCGAGCGGCTCGAGAGCCCGGACATCCGCGCCGGCATGGCCCTGCTGATCGCGCGCCCTCGCCGCCGAGGGCACGAGCGTGATCGACAACGTCGGCCAGATCGATCGCGGCTACGAGCGGATCGACCAGCGCCTGCGCGCCCTCGGCGCCGACATCGAGCGTGTGCGTGAGTGAGGCCCACAGCGGGCGTGCCGGCTCCTGGGCCGCCGCCCTCCCCTCCGGGGGCAAGGACGTGCTGGCGGTCGAGGCGCAGGAGCTCCGCGGGGCGGAGGCGGCGCTGCGCGCCCGCTTCGACGCCTACGGCTACCGCGAGGTGATGACCCCGGTCCTCGAGTTCGCGGACGTCGTCGAGCGCGCCCAGGAGGGCCGCCTGCGCGACAGCTTCCGGCTCTTCGACGAGAACGGCCGCGTGCTGGTGCTGCGCCCGGATCTCACGATCCCGGTCGCCCGGCTCGTGGCCACCCGCATGGCCGACCACCCCGGACCCGTGCGCGTCTCGTACCTCGCCCGCGCCTTCCGCCCGCCGTCCCCGGGCCACCCGCGCGCGTCGGAACAGCGCCAGGCCGGCGTCGAGCTCGTGGGCGAGGGTGGCGCCGCCGGTGACGCCGAGGTGCTCGCGCTGCTGGTCGAGAGCCTGCGGGCGACCGGCCTCACCGGGATGCGGGTCGGCGTGGGCGACGTCTCGCTGACCAATGCGGTTCTCGACGGGCTGGGCATCGCCGCCGGCGTGCGCGCCGACCTGGGCGCCGCGCTCGCGGCGCGCAACTTCGTGGAGTGGCGTCGCCTGGCCGCCCCCGCCCTCCCCGCCGGGCCCGGCGTCGGACCTGCTGCGCGACCTTCCGTCGCTGCGCGGCGGGCGCGAGGTGCTGGCGCGGATCGCGGCGGAGGTGCCCCCGGCGGCGGCCGCCTGCGAGCGCCTCGGCCTCACGCTGGACCTGCTCGCCGCGCAGGGCGCCGCCGACGCGGTGATCCTCGACCTTGGCATCCTGCGCGACTGGTCGTACTACTCCGGGGTGGTCGTCGAGGCGTATGCGCCCGGGGTGGGCACGCCCATCGCGATGGGCGGCCGGTACGACGGCCTCGGCGCCCGCTTCGGCTGCGACCGGCCGGCGGTCGGCTTCGCCATCACCCTCGACCTGCTGCACCAGGCGCTGGTGGCCTCGGGCGCCGAGCCCACGTCCCTGCGGCGGGGGATCGTCCTCGCCGGCGGCCTCGACTCCGATCCGGCCGCCGCGGCCGCCGCGCGCGCGGTCGGGCATTCCGGTCGTCGCGCTCGCCGAGGGGTCCACCGAGGCCGACGCCCTGGCCGCCGCCGACGGATGGCGCTGGGTCGCCCACCGGGCCGCCGACGGCTTCTCGGTCACCGACCGCGCGACGGGCGCCACCCGTGCCTGCTCGCGCCTGGAGGACGTGGTCGCATGGCGGGACTGAGGATCTGCGTCCCGCTGGGCGCGCTCTTTCCGGGGTCGATCGAGGCGCTCGAGCGCGCGGGCGTCGACGTCGAGCCGTTGCGCGACGCCGGCCGTCGCCTGATCGTGGAGAGCCCGAGCGGTACCACCTTCATCACGACGCGCCCCAGCGATGTGCCGACCTACGTCGAGGCCGGGGCGGCGGACCTCGGCATCGTGGGCAAGGACGTCCTGTACGAGCGCGACCCCGATGTCTACGAGGTCCTGGACCTCGGCTTCGGCGGGTGCCGGATGGTCTACGCCACCCGCGAGGGCGTGGACCCGACACCGGCCGCCCTCGAGCACCTGGGCGTGGTGCGCGTGGCGACCAAGTACCCGGTCACCGCGACCGGCCACTTCACGGCGACGGGCCGCCAGGCCGAGGTCGTGAAGGTGAACGGCTCCGTCGAGCTCGCCCCGCTGGTGGGTCTCGCGCACGGCATCGTCGACCTCGTGGCGACCGGCCGCACCCTGCGCGAGAACGGGCTGGTGGAGCGCGAGCAGATCTTCGACTCGTCGGCCCGCCTGATCGTCAACCGCGTCAGCCAGACCCTGCGCGCGGAGGAGCTGGATGCGCTGGTCGCGCGCATGGGGGAGGCCTCGTCATGAGCGCCGGGCCGCGTCGCGCGCGGCTGCGGTCCGGCGGCACCGCGGTGCTGGCGCGGACCCTGCGGCCGGTGCTCGACGTCGCCGGGGTCGCCACCGGCGTGAGCGATGTGCTCGATGCCGTGCGCGAGCGCGGCGACGACGCCCTGGTCGAGGGCGCCCGGCGCTTCGACTGCCCGGACTTCACGCACGACCGCCTGCGCGTGCCGGAGGCGACGCTCGCGCGCGCCGCGGCCTCGATGGACGAGGACCTGCGCACCGCGATCGGCGTCGCGGCGGCCCAGGTGCGCGCTGGTGGCCGAGGCCACGCTGCCGCAGGACCGCGCGCGTCCGCCTGCCCGCCGGCCAGAGCATCACCGTCCGCTCGATCCCGGTCGACGCCGCCGGCTGCTACGTGCCGGGCGGCCGCGCCGCGTACCCCTCGAGCCTGATCATGGGCGTGGTGCCGGCCCAGGTCGCCGGCGTCCGCCGGATCGTCGTGGTGAGCCCGCCGGGGCCCGACGGGCGCCCCGCCGAGTCGATCCTCGCCACCGCCGCCCTGCTCGGGATCGACGAGGTCTACGCGGCCGGCGGCGCGGCGGCCGTCGGAGCCCTGGCATTCGGCACCGCCACGATCGCCCCGGTGGCCGTGATCGTCGGGCCGGGCAGCCCGTGGGTGCAGGAGGCCAAGCGCCAGGTGGTCGGCACGGTCGGAATCGACGGGGTGGCCGGCCCGAGCGAGGTGATGATCATCGCTGACGCCTCGTGCGATCCGCGCGCGCTGGCACTCGACCTGCTGGCCCAGGCCGAGCACGGCGAGGACTCGCCGGCCGTCCTGGTGAGCGACGATCCGGTGGTGATCTCCGACGTGGAGGCCGAGCTTCGCGAGCTCGGCGAGGGTCTGGGCCCCATCACGCTCGTCGAGTGTGCCAGCATGCCCCTGGCGATCGAGCTGGCCGAGGCGTTCGCCCCCGAGCACCTGGAGATCGCGACCCGCGACGCCGCGGCGATCGCCGCGAGCATCACGCGGTCGGGGGCCGTGTTCGTCGGACCCAACGGCGCGACCGCGTTCGGCGACTACATCGCCGGATCCAACCACGTCCTGCCCACCGGGGGCGCCGCCCGACACGCGTCGGCCCTCGGTCCCACCACGTTCCTGCGGAGGATGTCCGTGGTCGACATGACCGACGAGGCCGTCGATACCCTGACGCCCCACCTGGTGGCGCTCGCGGACGCCGAGGGCTTCACGATGCACCGCCGCTCGGCAGAGGCGCGACGGAGGACCTCGTGAGCCGGCGCGCCGAGATCAGCCGCACGACGGGCGAGACCGATGTCCGCGTCCGGCGTCGAGCTCGACGGCAGCGGCGCCTCGACGATCTCGACCGGGGTGGGCTTCTTCGACCACATGCTCACGCTCCTCGCCCGTCACTCGCTGATCGACATCGAGGTCGAGGCCCGCGGCGACCTGGAGACCGGCAGCCACCACACCGTGGAGGACGTCGGCATCACGCTCGGCCAGGCGCTGGCCTCGGCGCTCGGCGACCGCTCGGGGATCGAGCGCTACGGCGCAGCCCTGATCCCGATGGACGAGTGCCTGGTCCAGGCGGCCGTCGACCTGTCGGGCCGCCCCTACGTCGCGGTGGACGTCCCGCTGCCGGCCATGGTCATCGGCGGTTTCGAGACCGAGCTGCTCGGGGAGTTCATCCGGGGCCTCGCGAACCACGCGGGGATGACGGTCCACGTACGCCTGCTGGTTCCGGGCAACGCGCACCACGCCATCGAGGGCAGCTTCAAGGCGCTCGCCCGCGCTCTCGCCCAGGCCGTGGCGCCCAACCCCCGCGTGTCCGGTGTGCCGTCGACGAAGGGAAGCCTGTGATGCCCCGTCGTCGCGGTCCTCGACTACGAGATGAGCAACCTGCGCAGCGCCTGCAAGGCGCTCGAGCACGTGGGCGCGACGGTGCGCGTGGTGACCGGGCCCGGTGGGGTCGCGGGCGCCGACGCCGTGGTACTGCCGGGCGTCGGGCACTTCGGCGAGGCGATGCGGCGCATCCGCGCGGCCGGCCTCGACGTCGCGGTCCGCGACGCGGTCGACCAGGGCCTGCCCGTACTCGGCATCTGCCTCGGCCAGCAACTGCTCTTCGAGGAGAGCGAGGAGAGCCCCGGCGCGGTCGGCCTCGGCCTGCTGCCGGGCGCGGTGCGCCGGCTCGCGACCGCGCGCAAGCTTCCCCACATCGGCTGGAGCCGGGTGCGCTGGCAGCCGGGCTGCCTCCTCGCCCCCGACGACGAGGACGACGCCTCGTCCACCTACTACTTCGTCCACACCTTCGGCTGCGAGCCGGAGGACCCCTCGCTGGTGCTCGGCCGCTCCGATCACGGCGTCGAGTTCTGCGCCGCCTCCGGGCGGCAGGACGTGATGGGCGTGCAGTTCCACCCCGAGAAGTCGAGCGCCGCCGGCCTCGGCCTCCTCGGCCGCTGGCTCGCCGGCGTCGCCGCGCGCGGTCCGGTCGCCTCCGTCTCGTGATCACCCTCTATCCCGCCATCGACCTCCAGGGCGGGCAGGCCGTGCGCCTGCGCCAGGGCGACTTCGACCAGTCGACCGCGTTCAGCGACGACCCCGTGGACCAGGCGAGGCGCTTCGCCGAGGATGGTGCGCTCTCGCTGCACGTCGTCGACCTCGACGGGGCACGCGCCGGCGAGCCGGTGCACGCGGCCCTGGTGGCGAGCATCGCCGCGGCGTTCCCGGGCACCGTGCACCTGGGCGGAGGGTTGCGCTCACGTCCCGCGATCGAGACCGCGCTCGCAACCGGGGTGAACCGCGTCGTGCTCGGCACCGCGGTGATCGACGACCACGACCTGCTGGCGTGGGCGATCGACCGCCTCGGCGACGGCCTGGTCGTCGCGCTCGACGCGCGCCAGGGCAAGGTCGCCACTCACGGCTGGACGCAGATCACCGACCGCGACGCGGTCGAGGTGGCCACCGGCCTGGTCTCGATGGGCGTCCGCCGCCTCGCGTACACCGACATCAACCGCGACGGCACGCTCGGCGGGCCGAACCTCGCCGCGATGCGGCGCCTGGCCGAGGCCGCGCCGCCGCTGCGCCTGATCGCCTCGGGCGGCATCTCGTCGCTCGACGACCTGCGCCGCCTGCGCGACCTCGGCATCGCCAACCTCGACGGGGTGATCGTGGGCCGCGCGCTCTACGAGGGCCGCTTCACCATCGGGGAGGCTCTGGAGGTCCTGGCGGCGGGAGGGCGGGGTTGATCCGCGTCATCCCGTGCCTCGACGTGAACGAGGGGCGGGTGGTGAAGGGCGTCAACTTCGTCGGCCTGCGCGACGCCGGCGATCCGGTGGAGCTCGCCTCGCGCTACGACGCCGAGGGCGCCGACGAGCTGGTCTTCCTCGACATCGGCGCGAGCCACGAGGGGCGCGCCACGATCGTCGAGCTGGCGCGGCGCACCGCCGAGGAGGTTTTCATCCCCTTCACCATCGGAGGCGGCCTGCGCTCGGAGGACGACATCCGCGCGGTGCTCGCCGCCGGCGCGGACAAGGTCTCGCTGAACTCGGCCGCCGTGCGCGATCCGGGCTGATCGAGCGGGCCTCCGCGCGCTTCGGCGCCCAGTGCGTCGTCGTCGCGATCGACGCCAAGCGCCGGCGAGGACGGAACCGGCTGGGAGGTCTTCCTCAACGGCGGCCGGCTGCCGACCGGGCGCGAGGCCGTCGCGTGGGCGCGCGGAGGCCGCGGAGCGGGGCGCGGGGAGCTGCTGCTGACGAGCATGGACCGCGACGGCACCAAGGACGGCTTCGACTGCGAGTTGCTGGCGGCCGTGTCGACCGCCGCGCCGGTCCCGGTGATCGCCTCGGGCGGGGCGGGCAGCCTCGAGCACTTCGCCGAGGCCGTGACGCGCGGCCACGCCGACGCGGTGCTGGCGGCCTCGGTCTTCCACGACGGCGTCTACTCGATCGCCCAGGTGAAGGCGGCGATGGCCGAGCGCGGGCGTCCCGGTCCGCAAGTAGGCTGGGGCCATGAGACCGATCCGCACCGACGCCGCGCCCGCCCCCGTGGCCGGCGCGCCCTACAGCCAGGCCGTCGCCGCGGGTCACCGGGCGAGATGGTCTTCGTCTCGGGCCAGCTCGGGATCGACCCGCAGCACCGGCGCCCTGGTGGGCGACGACGTCAACGAGCAGACGGTCGTGGCCCTCCACCACGTCGCGGCGATCCTCGCCGAGGCCGGCGCCGGGCTGAAGGACGTCGTGCAAGACGACGGTCTACCTGACCGATCTCGCGGGCGACTTCGCCGCGATGAACGAGGTCTACGGCGGCCGCCTTCGCGGGGCACGCCCCGGCGCGGGCGACGGTGGGCGTCGCCGCGCTCCCGCTCGGCGCGCGCGTCGAGATCGACGCCGTGGCCGTCATCGCCGCGGGCAGGCCCGCGTGCCCGGCGCTACTCGGACCAGGTGCGGCGCTCGAGCAGGCTGTCGAGCGCGATGCGGTCCATGTAGTCGGGCGCCTCGCTGATCGGTCGCCCCTCGTTCCCGGGCGCCTTCACCCACGCTTGAAGCGCTCGTCGGCGGCCGTCGAACGCCTCCTGGAGCTCGGCCAGCGTCAGGCCCTCGAACCCTCGAAGCGCGCGAGCAGGTCCGTCGGCGACCGGGCGCGACGGCGGCGAGCTTGCGGGAGACCGGGTCGTAGGCCACGTCGTGGATCCTAGTGCGGCGCGGCGCCCGCCGTGGGGGCGCATCCCCTGGTGGCGAGGGTGCCACCCGCCCTGGCCGGGGATGTCAGCGCGGTGGGCGGCGTCGTGCGCGACGCCCTGATCGGCCGCGCGCCGGCCGACGAGCTCGACCTCGTGGTGGAGGGCGACGCGGTCGCGGCGGCCGAGGCCCTCGGCCACGCGCTCGGCGCGCGCGTCGTCGCGCACCCGCGCTTCGGCACGGCCCACATCGAGCTGCCGCACGGCGGCCACGTTGACCTCGTGAGCGCGCGCACCGAGACCTACGCCGCGCCCGGGGCGCTGCCGACGGTCGGACCCGGCGATCTCCTCGACGACCTCGCGCGGCGCGACTTCACTGTCAACGCGATGGCCCTCGGCCTCTGCGGCGCGCGCCGGCGGGGTGCTGGTCGACCCGCACGCGGGGCGCGGGTGACCTCGCCGCCGGGGTGCTGCGCACCGTGCGCGCGGACGCCTTCACCGAGGATCCGAGCCGTCTCGTGCGCGGCGCCCGCTACGCGGCTCGCCTCGGCCTCGCGCCCGACCCCGCCACCGAGGCCGCCGCGCGCGCCGTGGCGCCCCGTCTCGATCCGGCCGTCGTCGCGCGTCGCCGAGGAGCTGCGCCGGGTGCTGGACGAGGACGGCGCGGGCGACGCCCTCGCGCTGCTGCGCGGGCTCGGGGTGCCGTGGATCCGCCCCGGCGCGGGCGCGGCGATCGCCGCGCTCGACGCCGCCGCCGCGCACGCCCACGCGCCCGGCGTGCCGGGATGGGCGCTGCGCCTCGGCGCTGCGATCACGCCGGAGGCCCTGGAGCGGGTCGCCCTGCCGGGCTGGGCGCGCGCGATCGCCGCGGAGGGCGAGGCCGGCGCCGCCCTCGCCGCACGGCTCGAGCGCGCCACTGCGCCCGTCGGAGATCGACCGCCTGATGCGCGCGTCTTCGCCGGCCACCGCGATCGGCGCCCATGCCCACGGGGCGCCCGCGGTCGGGGCCTGGTGGGCGTCCGACCTCCGCCCGAGCGTCAGCGGCGCCGGACCTCGTGCGGGAGGGCGTGCCGCCGGGCCCCGCGATCGGCCGCGCGCTCTCCGAGGTGCGGGCGGCGGTTCTCGACGGGCGCGTCGGCGGCCATGAGGAGCAGCTGGCGATGGCGTTGCGGATCGCCCGGGAGGGCCGCGTGAGCCGCCTCGAGCTGATCGAGGTCGCCGACCGGCGCGCCCGGCGCGCGCCGTGTTCACCACCCGGCGCGGCGGGGTCAGCACCGGCGGCTTCGCGGAGCTCGACCTGGGCATGGACCGCGACGATCCCGACGAGCGGGTGCGGGAGAACCGCGCGCGGGTCTGCGCGGCGCTCGGCCTCGATCCGGCGCGCGTCGCGATGGGGCGTCAGGTCCACGGCGCGGGCGTCCGCGAGGTGAGCGGGGGCGAGGGCGGCTTCCTCGGCCACCTGCGCGACTGGCCCGAGGGCGACGGGCTGGTCACCGGGACGCCGGGAACGGCCCTCGTGGTGCTGGGCGCCGACTGCCTGCCCGTGCGCGATGTGGCGGCGCGACGTGCCCCGCGTGGCGGCGGCCCACGCCGGCTGGCGCGGGCTCGTGGCGGGCGTGCTGGAGGCCACCGTGGCCGCGCTCGGGGCGCCCGCGTCGACGGGCGCCGCGATCGGCCCGGGCATCGGCCCCTGCTGCTACCCGGTGTCGTCGCGAGGTGCGCGAGGCCTTCGTGGGGCGCTTCGGCGCGGCAGGTGGTCGCGGGCGAGGCGGTCAACCTGGCCGCCGCCGCGCGCGCCGCCCTCGTGTCGGCCGGGTGTGCCCTCCGGGTCGATCGCGTCGGTGGGCGCCTGCACCTCGTGCGATCCGGAGCGCTTCTACTCCTACCGGCGCGACGGTGCGGGCACCGGCCGCCAGGCCGCGTCGTCTGGCCGGTGGCCGCGTGATGAACGCCGATCGCCTGCGCGAAGTGCTCGCCGAGACGCGGGTGCTGCTCGACGAGGCCGCCGGGCGCGGCGGCCGCGCGCGCGGGCGATGTCGAGCTGGTGCTGGCCGGCAAGTACATGCCCGCCGACGACGTGCCCGCGCTGATCGCCGCGGGGGTCGGCGTGGTGGGGGAGAACCGCCTCCAGGACCTCCAGGACGAAGGCCGGCCGCCTCGCAGGGTGCGCTCACCTTCGACTTCATCGGCCACCTTCAGCGGCGCAAGGTTCGCGACGTGCTGGCGCTGGTGCGCCTCATCCACTCGGTTCGACTCGGTGCGGCTCGCGCCGGAGATCGCCTCCCGTTCGGAAGGTCCCACCCGGGTTCTCGTCGAAGTCAACGTCGCCGAGGAGCCAACCAAAGGTGGTATCGTGCCGCCCCAACTTCGGGCGTTCGTGGATGAGGTGTCGGCTCAGACCGACCTCGTGATCGGTGGTCTCATGGCCATGCCCCCGTCGCACAGCGATGCAGAGATGAGTCGCCCATACTTCGCCGCGGTGCGGAGGCTGGCCGATGATCTCGCCCGCGAGTGGGACGGCCGCCACGATTTCCGCGAGCTCTCGATGGGCACGAGCCAGGATTACCTCGTGGCGGCCGAAGAGGGCGCCACCAAGGTCCGCGTCGGTCGCGGGCTCCTCGAGCGCGTTCAGACAACCACTCAGGGAAACCGTTAGATGGCCGTCACCGATATCTGGCACCGCACCCTCGTCTACTTCGGGATGGCCGACGAGCCGGATGACTACGCCGAGGAGTACGAGGACGACGCCGATCGCCGCGACCGCGATCGCGAGCGGCGCGCCTCCGCCGCACGACGATCTCGAGCGCACCTACCGCGAGCGCCCGAACGTGCGCCGCCTCGGCCCGCGACGCCGCGAGAACGAGTTCGACGACATTTTCGCCGAGGAGACCCGCACCAACAGCCGTCCGGTGATGCGCTCGGTCGAGTCGCGCCCCCAGCCGGCCGAGGTGCACCTGATCGTCCCCAAGAGCTTCAACGACGCGCAGCAGATCGCCGACAAGTTCAAGGGCACGATCCCCGTGATCCTCAACCTCCAGAGCGCCGAGACCGACCTCGCCAAGCGGCTGATCGACTTCTCCAGCGGCCTGACGTACGCGCTCGACGGCGGGATGCAGCGGGTGGCCGACAAGGTCTTCATGCTCACGCCGCGCAACGTCGAGGTGTCCGCCGAGGAGAGGGCCCGCCTCCTGGAGAAGGGCTTCTTCAACCAATACTGAGCGTGGGTGCCTGGCCGGCCAGCATCGGACTCATCGGGGCGGGCGCCATGGGGCGCGCGTTCGCCGTCGGCATGGTCCGGGGCCACGCGGAGCTCGCTGAGAGCCTGCTGATCGCCGACGCGGTGCCGGCCGCGGTCGAGGGCGCGGTGGCCGAGGCCGGGGGGCGCCCGGCGAGCGTCGCCGAGGCGGCCGCGTGCGAGCTGGTCTGCGTCGCGGTGAAGCCCGGGGATGCGGCCGGGGTGCTGGCGGGCGTCGTCGCCGCACCACGCCCCGATCGGGTGGTGCTCTCGGTGATCGCGGGCTGGGATCTCGCCCGGCTCGCCGCGGCCGCTCCCGGCACGCCGCTCGTGCGCACCATGCCGAACCTCGCGGTGCGCCACGGGGCCGGGGTCGTCGCCATGGCGACGCACGACCTGGACGACGCCCGCGCGGCGCGGGTCGGCGAGCTGCTGGCGCCCCTGGGGGCCGTCGTGCCCCTTCCCGAGTCGCTCTTCTCGGCCGCGACCGCTCTCGCGGGCAGCGGTCCCGGGCTGGTGGCGGTGGTCGCCGAGGGGCTGGAGGAGGGCGCCGTCGCCGCCGGGCTGACGCGCGCCCAGGCGCGGGAGATGGTGGGCGCGGTGCTCGCGGGCACCGCGGCGCTGCTGGCCGACGGGACCGACCCGGCGCTTCTGCGTCAGAGGGTCAGCTCTCCGGCGGGGACGACGATCGCCGGCGTGGCGGTTCTCGAGAGGGGTGCTGTGCGCGCGCACATGGCCGACGCGGTCCTGGCGGCGGCGCGACGGGCGGACGAGCTCTGATGGGCAAGGTCGAGACCTACGTCGCGGCGCTCTTCACCGTCTTCATCGTCCTGATCTTCGTCAGGATCCTGCTGTCGTTCATCCCCATGGCGCCCGGCTCACGCGCGGCGCGGGCCTTCTGGGACTTCGTCCACCAGAGCACCGACTGGTACCTGAACGTCTTCCGCCGGATCATCCCGCCGCTCGGGATGTTCGACCTGTCGCCCATGGTGGCGATCATCGTCCTCTACATCCTGCGCGGCTTCGTGCTGTCGATGCTGGGATCCTTCTGAGCGATCTGCCCCCCTGGATCACGGTGGGGCGCGAGGGCGTGATCATCGCGGTGAAGGCCGTGCCCCGCTCGCGCGCGACGCGGGCGGTGGGGGTCCAGGACGGCGCTCTGCGGGTTCAGATCGCGGCACCCCCGCACAAGGGCCAGTCCAACGCGGCCCTGTGCGCCTACCTGGCCGCGGCCGCCGGGGTGCGCCCGAACGCCGTGCGGGTGCGCCGTGGCTCGAGCGGCGCCCGCAAGCTGATCGAGGTCGATGGCGACCCGCAGGCCGTCGCGGGCCGGCTCGCCTCCGCGCTGGGTACTCTGGTCGAGCCCTCCGTGAACCCCACCAAGCCCACGACGCGCGACGCGCTGATCCACGCCATCGCCCGCCGGCAACGCCGTCAGGTCAAGGCGCGCTGGTGGCGTTTCGGCATCCTGGCGGCGCTCGTCCTCGTGCTCGACCAGATCGCGAAGGTCATCGTCAGGGCGACGCTCGAGCCCGCGCGAGAGCATCGAGGTCTTCCCCGGCTTCTCGCTCTCGCGCGTCTCCAACGAGGGCATCGCCTTCGGCTTCTTCCCCGGGCGTCAGGCCGTCGTGGCGGTGCTCACGGTCGTCGCCCTGTCGGCCATCGCCGTCGCGCTCGCGGGCCTGGTCTCGCGCAACGCGTTCGTGGCGGCGGGCGCCGGGATGCTGGTGGGGGGGAGCCTCGGCAACCTGATCGACCGGCTGATCCACGGCGCCGTCACGGACTTCCTCGACTTCACCCGCTGGCCGGCGTTCAACGTCGCCGACTGCGGGATCACCATCGGGGCGGCCCTGATCGTCTTCGGGCTCGTCCAGGACGGCGAGGAGGATGAGGAGCCTGACTGAGGACCGCGACCCGCGGCCCTTCCGGCTGGTCGTGGGCGCCGACCTCGCCGGGAGGCGGCTCGACGCCGGCGTGGGCTCGCTGGAGCGGGTGGGCAGCCGCGCGGAGGCGCAGCGGCTGATCGACGCCGGGCGCGTGCTGGTCGATGGCGCTCCGCGCGCCAAGCGCCACCTGCTGAGCGACGGCGAGGTGCTCGAGGTCCAGCCGACCGCCGCGCCCCTGTCGGAGCTGCGTGCCCGAGGTCGTGCCGATGACCGTCCGCTATGAGGATGAGCACCTGCTCGTGGTCAACAAGCCGGCCGGGCGTGGTCACGCACCCCTCGGCCGGCCACTCCGGGCGGACCCTCGTCCATGGCCTGCTCGCCCACGCCATCGCCGGCGGTGACGACCCCACGCGCCCCGGCATCGTGCACCGCCTCGATCGCGACACCTCGGGGCTCCTGGTGGTGGCCCGCTCCGAGCGGGCCCACCGGCGCCTGCAGCGCATGCTGCGCGAGCGGTCCTCGAGCGCACGTATCTGGCGCTCGTGCACGGGGCCACCCCCCCGGCGATGACGATCGACCGCCCGATCGGCCGCGACCGGCGCATCCGCACCCGGATGGCGATCGCCTCCGAGGAGGACGGGCGCGAGGCGGTCACCCATACCGCGGCGTCTGGAGGAACTCGGCCGCGTCTCGCTGCTGGAGGTCCGCCTGGAGACGGGCCGCACGCACCAGATCCGCGTCCACCTGGAGTCGGTGGGGCACCCGGTGGTCGGCGACCGCGTCTACGGGCGCCGCGAGGAGGCCCTCGGCCTGGAGCGCCAGTTCCTGCACGCGGTGCGTCTCGCGTTCCCGCACCCGATCACCGACGAGCCGGTTGACGTCGAGAGCCCGTTGCCGCACGACCTGGAGCTCGCCCTGGGTCGCGCCCGCCGCGCCGCCGTGGCCGCGCCGACCAGCGGGCCCGGATTCAGGCGCTAGGATGAGCCCCACCTAAACGTCCCCTCCCCGGCGCACCCGGCCAGATGGCGGTGCTCGGGCCTTTTCGCGTGTCCGCACGCATACGGTCCGTGTTCCATCTGCCGCGCACCGGCGCACGAATCATCGACAACCGTTTGCCCCAAGGGAGTTCCATGCCCACGATCACCATGAAGCAGCTGCTCGAGTCGGGCGTCCATTTCGGTCACCAGACCCAGCGCTGGAACCCGAAGATGAAGCCGTACATCTTCGGCGAGCGCAACGGCATCTACATCATCGACCTGCAGCAGACGCGTCAGCTGCTCGAGCCGGCCTACGCGTCGTGCGCGACATCTGCCGCCGCGGCAGCCCATGCTGTTCGTCGGCACCAAGAAGCAGGCCCAGGACGTGCTGCCAGACGAGGCCCAGCGCTGCGGCCATACTACGTGATCACACCGCTGGCTCGGCGGCACTGCTGACCAACTTGGACGATCATTCAGCGCATCCGGTCTGCACAAGCTGCGCAACATCGAGAAGACGCGGAGGACAGCTACGACGCTGCTACCAAGAAGGAACGCCTGCAGCTCGAGCGCGAGCGCGAGCAAGCTCGAGCGAACCTCGGCGGCATCAAGGACATGCAGCAAGCTGCCCGGTGCGCTGTTCGTGATCGACCCGAAGAAGGAGCACATCGCCGTGCGCGAGGCCAACCGCCTCGGCATCCCGGTCATCGCCCTCGTCGACACCAACTGCGACCCGGACGAGATCGACTACATCATCCCGGGCAACGACGACGCCATCCGCGCCATCGAGCTGATCTCGGCGAGATCGCCGACGCGGTGTCGGGGAAGGGCTCGCGGCTCGGCACGAGCAGCGCGCGGCCGAGCAGGCCGACGGAGCCCGCCGGCGCCGATCCGCGTCGAGGCACCGGTGCGAGGCCCCGTGGTCGAGCTCGGCGCCGCCGCAGCCCCGACCGCCGAGGCCGCCGCCCGGCCGAGAGCGAGACCGAGGGCGAGAACGCCGGGGCCGAGACGCCCGACGCCAACTCAGCCGAGCGAGAGCGGAGCCGGAGCGAGACGGAGGACAGCGAAGTTGAGCAGCGAAATCAGTGCGCAGCGGTCAAGGAGCTCCGCGAGCGCACGGCGCGGGCATGATGGACTGCAAGAAGCGCTGGAGGAGGCCGGCGGCGACATGGACAAGGCCGCTCAACTACCTGCGCAAGAAGGGCCTCGCGAAGGCGGCCAAGAAGGCCGGCCGAGCCGCGAACGAGGGCGGGTCGATAGCTACATCCACCCGGGCGGCAAGGTCGGCGTGCTGGTCGAGGTCAACTGCGAGACCGACTTCGTGGCGCGCAAGGACGAGTTCAAGAGCTTCGTGCACGACATCGCCCTGCACATCGCGGCGCTCAAGCCGTTCGTGGCGTCGCCGACGTTCCGGAGGAGTAAGTCGCCGCCGAGAAGGCGATCTACGAGGCCCAGGCCGCAGGACAAACCGGAGCACGCCGCGCGAGCGGGCGATCGAGGGCAAGCTGAAGAAGCACCTGGCCTCCGATCTGCCTGCTGGAGCAGGAGTACGTGAGGGACCAGGGCGAGAAGAAGCCCGGACCGATCGAGGACCTGCGCGTCGAGGCGCCGAGACTCGGCGAGAACATCACGGTCCGGCGTTTCGCGTGTTCGAGCTTGGCCAGTAGCCCCGAGGCCTCGCGATGAGCGACGCGCCGGCCGGACTCGCGGCCGGGCGGCTCGGTGTTCAACCGCGTCGCTCCTGAAGCTCTCGGCGAGGCGCTGATGGGCGACGAGCCCTATGGCATCGACCCCGGCCGGATCGCGGGGATCGCCCGGCAGGTGAAGGACGCCGCCGAGCCGGGCGTCGAGGTGGCGATCGTCGTGGGCGCCGGCAACATCTTCCGCGGCCTGCCGGGGCATGCGCATCGGCATGGATCGGGCCACCGCCGACTACATGGGCATGCTCGCCACGGTGATGAACGCGATGGCCTTGCAGGACGCTCTGGAGAAGCTCGGGTCTCACCACGCGGGTGCAGTCGGCGATCGCGATGCAGGAGGTGGCCGAGCCGTACATCCGCCGCCGTGCCATCCGCCACCTCGAGAAGGGGCGCGTGGTCATCTTCGCGGCCGGCACGGGCAACCCGTTCTTCACGCACCGACACCGCCGCCGCGCTGCGCGCGCTGGAGATCGGCGCCGAATGCATCCTGATGGCCAAGAAGCGGTCGACGGGCGTTCTACGACGCCGACCCGCGGCTGGTGCCCGACGCGAAGCTCATCCCGCGCATCACCCACATGGAGGCGATCGAGCGGGGCCTGCGGGTCATGGACACGACCGCCCTCACCCTGTGCATGGACAACGGGCTCCCGATCTTCGTGTTCAACATGGGTGACGAGCGCAACATCGGCCGGCTGCTCGAGGGCGAGCAGATCGGCACGATGGTCGCCACCGAATCAACGGACTAGGAAGGCTCTCCGTGGAGGAACGACTGAAGGACGCGAAACGCCGGATGCAGGGGGCCGTCGCCGCGCTCGGGTCGGAGTTCGCGTCGGTGCGCACCGGGCGCGCCTCGACCGCGCTGCTCGACCGGGTGACGGTCGATGCCTACGGCACGCGGACCCCCCTCAACCAGCTCGCCACGATCAACGCGCCCGAGCCGCGGATGCTCACCATCCAGCCGTTCGACCGCTCGATCATGCAGTCGGTGGAGAAGGCGATCATGGAGTCGGACCTCGGCCTCACCCCGAACAACGACGGCCAGACGATCCGCCTCGCGATCCCGCAGCTCACCGAGGAGCGCCGCAAGGAGATGGTCCGCCTGGTCCACAAGATGGCCGAGGAGGGCCGCGTCGCGGTGCGCAACGTGCGTCGCGACGTGCTCAACGAGATGAAGCGCGCCGAGAAGGACGGCGAGCTGTCCCAGGACCAGCTCAAAGGCGGGCAGGACGAGGTGCAGAAGCTGACCGACGCCGAGGTGAAGGCCATCGACGAGCTGATGGCCCGTAAAGAGGCCGAGATCCTCGAGGTCTGAGCGCTGGCCCCGCGTGCCCCGATGACCCTCCTCACCCGCCTGCGGACCGCGCGATCGGTCCTCGGGCTCGGCCGCGCTCCGCGGCTCGAGCCCCCTGCGGGCCTGACCGAGATCCCCGAGTCCATCGCGATCATCATGGACGGCAACGGGCGCTGGGCGCGCGACCGCCATCTGCCGGTCGGCGCCGGGCACCGCGCCGGCGCGAAGGCGCTGAAGAAGGTGGTACGCGCGGCATCGGACGCCGGCGTGAAGCACCTGACCGTCTTCTCGTTCTCCACCGAGAACTGGACCCGCTCCGACTCCGAGGTCGGCGATCTGATGGGGCTCTTCTGCGAGCTGATCGACCGCGAGGTGCCCGAGCTCAACGAGGAGAACGTCCAGATGCGCTTCATCGGCCGGCTCGAGGAGCTCGACCCGGACCTCCGCGAGCGGATCGCAGCCGCTGAGGCCGAGACGGCCACCAACACCGGCCTGCGCCTCTTCGTCGCGATGAACTACGGCGGCCGGCGGGAGATCGCCGACGCCGCCCGGCGCTTCGCGGCCGAGTGCGGGCCGGATGCGGGCGAGGCCGAGTTCGCCCAGTACCTCTACGCGCCGGAGATGCGCGACCCGGAGCTCGTGATCCGCACCAGCGGCGAGCAGCGGCTGTCGAACTTCCTTCTCTGGCAGAGCGCCTACGCCGAGCTGCACTTCTCCGACCGGCTCTGGCCGGACTTCGGCCCCGAGGACCTCGAGGAGGCCATGGCGGAGTACGGGCGGCGCCATCGCCGCTTCGGCGGACGCTGAACATCACCGCACCGACCGGCCTCGCGAGCCGGCTGATCGTCGCGGTGCCCGGGGTGATCCTCGCCATCGCGATCGTCGCCGTGGGCGGGATCGCCTTCGCCCTGGCGCTCGCGATCATCGCGGCCCTCGGCCTCTACGAGCTCTACAGCCTCACGGCCGCCGCGCGGCCGCTGCGCTGGGCGGGGTACCTCGGCGCGCTGAGCCTGATCGCCTTCGCCTGGGGGATGGACGACGCCGAGCACGGCGTTCTGCTGGGCCTCGGCCTGAGCGTGATCCTGGTCGCGATCGCCGCCCTGATCCTGCCGCGCCGCGACGACATCACCGCGCGCATGGCGACCACGCTCCTGGGCGTGGTCTACCTCGGCTTCCCGCTGGCGATCCTCATGATCATGCGCGATCTCCCCGACGGCGCCGGGGCTGTGGTCAACGTCCTGGTGGGCGTGTGGATCTTCGACACGGCCTCGTACGTCGGCGGGCGCATGTGGGGCAGGCGGCCGATCGCGCCCCTCACGTCTCCCAAGAAGACCGTCGAGGGGGCGGTCGTGGGGCTCGTGGTGGCGACCGGCTCGGTATGGGTCGCGGGGCTCTACATGGACTGGATCAGCGGTTGGCAGTCGCTGATCCTGGGCCTGGCGATCTGTCCGGCGGCGTTCCTCGGGGACCTCTTCGAGTCGGTGCTCAAGCGCGACGCGGGCGCCAAGGACTCGGGGCGGCTGCTGCTCGGGCACGGAGGCGTGCTCGACCGATTCGATGCGCTGCTGTTCGGCTCGGTCGCGGCCTACTTCGTGACCGTCTGGCTCGTCTACTGAGGGCGGCGGCGCGATAGGTTCCACCGCGTGAACCTCGAACTGCTGAGCGAGCTCTGCGAGACCCCGGGCGCGCCCGGGCGCGAGGAGCGGATCCGCGCCGTGGTCCGGCGCGAGCTCGAGCCGCTGGCCGACTCGATCGAGGTCGATCCTCTCGGCAGCCTGATCGCCCGCAAGGCCGGTGGCGGCGGACCGACGCTGATGCTGTCGGCCCACATGGACGAGATCGGGTTCATGGTCACGCACGTCGAGGACGGGGGCTTCCTCCGGCTGATCCCGCTCGGCGGCTTCGACCCGAAGACCCTCACGGCCCAGCGGGTGATCGTGCACGGGCGCGAGGATCTGCTCGGGGTGCTCGGAACGAAGGCCGTCCACCTGATGAGCGATGAGGAGAAGCGCAAGGCACCGGCCCTCGACGACTACTTCGTCGACCTCGGCCTGTCCGCCGAGCGCGTGCGCGAGCTGGTGCGCCCGGGAGACGTGGTGACGCGCGAGCGGGCGATGGCGCGGCTCGGCGATCTCGTCACCTGCAAGAGCCTCGACAACCGCGCCGGCCTGTACGTGATGATCGAGGCCTTCCGGGCCCTCGGTGAGCACCACTGCGAGGTCGTCGCGGTCGCGAGCGTGCAGGAGGAGGTCGGCCTGCGGGGCGCCCGGGTCGCAACCCAGCGGGTGAGGCCCCGGATCGGCCTGGCGATCGACATCACCCTGGCCAACGACGGCCCGGGCGCGAAGCCGCACGAGAGGATCACCACGGTCGGCGGCGGCGCGGCGATCAAGGTCTACGACACGAGCGCCATCGTCCCGCGCGAGGTGGTCAACCACCTCGTGGCGATCGCCGAGGTCCGGGGCATCCCCAGCCAGCTCGAGGTGATGGTGAGGGGCGGCACCGACACGCGGGAGCTCGGCCTGTCCGGGGACGGGGCCCCGGCGGGGTGCGTCTCGATCCCCACCCGCTACGTGCACCAGGTCGTGGAGTCCTGTCACCCGGACGACCTCGACGCGTGTGTCGCCCTGGTCACGGCTTTCTGCGAGACGGCCGAGGCGCTCGTGCCCTGATCGCCTCCGGTCCCGGGGGCGGGTTTCCGTCGCCGGCGCATCGGGCAGGCACCGTCCGACCGGCGTGATCGGCAGGGAGGTGAGGTGGCTCTCGAGGACGACCTCTTCGCAACCGAGCGCGCGCTCGCGTCCGGCGGCGCCGACGAGTACCGCGCCCACCTGACCCCCGACGCCGTGGTCATCGTCCCCGGGATGGCGCTGGACAGGGACGCGACGATCGAGGGCATGGCGGCGAGTCCCGGCTGGGACGAGATCTCCATGCACGACGAGCGCCTGACGATGCTCGCCCCGGGAGCGGCCCTGATCGACTACCGCTTCACCGGGCGCCGGGGCGAGGTGACCTACGAAGCCCTCATGGGGAGCGTGTACGTCGAGCGCGACGGCCGCTGGCTGATGGCCCACCACCAGCAGACTCCGCTCGCCTGACGGTTCCGCGCGAGGGCCGTCGGTGGTGGTGCCCGCCGGGATCGATCGATGCGGATCGCCGGTGGTGGGAGGGTCCAATTGGATCTCGGGGGGTCGTCCAATTGGAACCTGCCACGACGCGGAGGCGTTCCACGTGGCGCGCACCCGCACCCCCACACGTCCGCTTTCCGGGGGCACGATGGGTGCGTGGTCAGGAGCTTCTACAAGGAGAGGGGCCTCGGGAGCCGTCCCGCGTGCGCGATCTGTGTCGGGGCCGGCGAGGGCGGGCGCGCTCCGTTTCATCTGCCGTGCGGGGTGAGCGTGTGGCTCTGCGCCGCGCATCGCTCTCCGGCGTTCGTGACCCGGCGCGCGGGCCGTGATCTCGAGGCGAGCCTGTTCCATGTGTGGCGCTCGGCGGGATGCCTGACGGCGTCCCGCGCGCGCTCGCTCGCTCTCCATCGCGCGCGGCTCGACGCCGGGATGCCCTCCCGGCCGGCGCCGGGGTCCTATTCGTGGCCATCGCCGCGCCGCGAGGCCGAGGCGGCGTTCGCCCTGGGAGAGTCGCCCGGGGAGGTGATCCGTCGCCTCCGCGCCCGCGAGGCCCGGGGATCGGCCCTTCCGCCGAGCGCGCGGACCATGCGGCGGTGGTTCCGCGAGGGCCGGTGGCTGAGCGCGGGTCCGCCGGAGCGGCCGGTGCTACCTCCCGGTGGACCGTCGCCGCCCGCCGGGCCGGGGGGCGACGACGACTCCCGGTCCTCAGCCGAACGTGAAGGCGAAGGCCTTGCGTGCCGGGCGCGAGCTCGATGCGGATCCGCCCCTCGCGGCTCTCGGGGAGCTCCAGCAGCCGATAGAGGCGCGGTCGCCGACGGTGAGCTCCCCGCCCGCCCCGACGTCGGCGCCCGCCTCCCGGGCGCGTCGGCGGTCGGCCGTCGATGAGCACGCGCCCGGTGCGGGTCCTCCCATCCCCGTCGAGCACGAGGTACACGCCCTTCGCCCGGAAGGAGAGCTCGATCGCCGCGTTGCCGCCCGCCCTGGCGTACTCGTCCTCGATGGTCCAGTCGCCGTCGAACGCGAGCTGGTCGGCCGGCAGCCGGTCGGGGGCCTCGTAGCGCGTGGGCAGCATCGGCCGGATCCTCTGGCCCGCCACGAGCCGCTGGATCCGCGCGGCGCCCACGTAGGTCTCCGGCGTCTGGTCGCGGCCCGAGGGCGGGGCCTGGGCATCGTCCTCCCCGGCGTGCGGGCTCTCCGCGGACACCCCCAGCGCGCGGCGCACGAGCGTCTCGGTGCGCTCCTCGTCGCCCTCGCCGATGTGGAGGTCGCGGACGTGCCCCGCGCGGTCGATGAGGTAGGTCGCGGGCCAGTACCGGTTGCCGTAGGCGTCCCATGTCGCGAAGTCGGGGTCGAGCGCGACGGGATAGGTGATCCCCAGTTCCCGCACCGCCTCGCCCACGTTGCCGGGGTCGGCCTCGAAGGCGAACTCCGGCGTGTGCACGCCGACGATCGTCAGGCCGTCTGCCCGGTAGCGCTCGTAGAGCGCCTCGAGGTGGGGGATGGTGCGCAGGCAGTTGATGCAGGAGTAGGTCCAGAAGTCGAGCAGCACCACGCGCCCCCGCAGCGACGCGAGCGTGAGGGGATCCCCGCCGCCGTTGAAGGTCGCGGAGATGCCGCGCAGCTCGGGGGCCGGGCCGGCGTCGGGCAGTCCCAGGTCCGCTCCCCCCGCGTCGGATCCGCGGGCGGCCGAGAGGAACGGGGGGATGTCGGTCGGCGCGCCGGGGCGCAGGCCGGAGAGCTCGCGGCCCACGTCGGAGGTCCTCTCGAGGGCCTGCAGCGTGTCGGTGTACGCGGGGAGGTCGCGGACGACGTAGGTCGTCAGACGGGTGTCGACGCCGAGGGCGATCATGACGCCCGCGCCGATCATGAGCGCGCCGAGCACGGGGCGCACCGCCGCCCCGCCGCGCCCGCGCAGGCGCCCGAGCAGCCGCTGGCCCCCGGCGGCGACCAGGCAGAGCGGGAGGACGGCGCCCACGGCGTACGCGGTGAGGACGGCGAATGCCGCGGGCCCGGCGTCGCCGGTCGCGGCCACGGCGGCGATCGCGGCGAACACGGGTCCGGCGCACGGCGTCCACACCAGGCCGAGCGCCACGCCCACGAGCAGCCCCCCGGCGAGCCCGGAGCGCCCCCGGGGGATCCGCTCCCCCAGGCGCGCGACCGGGCCGAGCGCCACGGCCAGCCGTTCGCCGAGGGCCGGCACCAGCAGGGTCGCCCCGAATGCGATCAGCGCGGCGATCGCCAGGTTGCGCAGCGCGCCGGGGCTCAGGCCCGATGTTGCGCAGGGCCGTCGTGAGGATCGAGCGTGAAGAGGACGAACGACGCGACGAATCCCACCGCGATCCCCGTCACCCGCCGCGGGCCCCCTCCGGCCGAGCCCGGCGATCACGACCGGTAGCGCCGGGAAGGACGCACGGAGAGAGAGCGGTCACGACGCCCGCGAGGAATCCGACGGCGATGAGCAGCAGCACGCAGCCCACGCTAGCCGCGACACCTTAAGGAGGCCTTACCACGGAGGCGGTGGGGTCCTCGCTACACTCGAGCGGGTGGCACGCGTACTCGTCCTGGGCTCAACGGGGTCGATCGGGGTCCAGGCGCTCGAGGTCATCGGGCGCGCCCCCGATCTGACCGTCGTGGGCCTCTCCTGCGGAGCCCGGGTCGCCGAGATGGCGGCCCAGGCCGCCCGCGCACGGCGTCGCGCACACCGCCGCGGCGGCCGGCGGCGGGACCGTCCGGTTCGACCCCGATCTGGACGCGCTGATCGAGGCCTCCCAGCCCGACATCGTGCTCAACGCCATCGTCGGCGCCGCAGGCCTGCGGCCGACCCTGGCGGCCCTCGAGCACGGCATCGCCGTCGCGCTCGCCAACAAGGAGAGCCTCGTGGCCGGGGGCGACCTCGTCGCCGCGGCGCGCGGCGCGCACCGGCGCGGCCCTGATGCCGGTCGACTCCGAGCACTCGGCCCTCTTCCAGCTGCTGGAGGGCGTGCCCGCCGAGCGGGTGCGCGCGGCGATCCTGACCGCATCGGGGGGTCCATTCCGCGGACGGGCGGCCGATGATCTGGAGGGGGTCACGCGCGCCGACGCGCTGCGTCATCCCACCTGGACCATGGGGGCGAAGATCACGATCGACTCGGCGACGCTGATGAACAAGGGCCTCGAGGTGATCGAGGCGCACCACCTCTTCGATCTGCCCTACGAGCGGATCGAGGTGCGTGGTGCACCCGCAATCGCTCGTCCACGCGATGGTGCGGCTCGACGACGGCAGCGTGCTGGCCCACTGCGGCCCCCCCGACATGCGCGTGCCGATCGGGCACGCCCTGCGCCATCCCGCAGGCGCCGCCCGCGGGCGAGCCGATGGATCTGGTCGGCCGGCGCCTCGACTTCGACGCCCCTGACGACGACGCCTTCCCGTGCCTCGGGCTGGCGCGCGCGGCCGGCATCGAGGGCGGCACCGCGCCGGCCGTCCTGAACGCCGCCAACGAGGTCGCCGTCGCGGCGTTCCTCGACGACCGCATCGGCTTCATGGACATCCCGCGCGTCGTGGCCGCCGCGCTCGAGCGCGTCCCGGCCGCGCCGGCCGACAGCCTCGACGCCGTGCTGGACGCCGACCCCGCGCCCGCGACGCCGCGGCGCTCACCATCGAAGGGGTGCCGGCGTGATCCTCAATCTCCTCTACTTCGTCGTGATCCTCATGGCGCTGGTCCTCATCCACGAGGCCGGGCACATGGTCGTCGCGAAGTGGTGCGGCATGCGGGTCGAGCGCTTCTCGATCTTCTTCGGCAAGCCGGTCGCCTCGTTCACCCGCGGCGAGACCGAGTACGCCATCGGATGGCTGCCGCTGGGCGGCTACGTGAAGATCAGCGGCATGACCGTCGGCGAGGAGATCGACGACGAGGTCAAGCACCGCGCCTACACGGCCAAGCCGGCGTGGAAGAAGGTCGCCACGATCCTCGCGGGCCCCGCCGTGAACATCGTCCTCGCGATCGTCATCTTCGCCGCGATCTTCTGGATCGGCGTCCCGACGTCCAACCCGACGACCTCGGTGCGGAGCGTCAACACCGAGCTCGGCCGCGATGGTCGCCGGCCTGAAGCCCGGCGACCGCCTGGTGGCGGTCGACGGCGTGCCGGCGAACGGCGACTCCGAGACGGTGCGCACCGCCCTGCAGTCCGGCGCCCCGGGTGACGTCCGCGCGCTCACCGTCGAGCGGGGCGGCGAGACCGTCGAGCTGACCGCCCGGCTCCAGGTGCTGGAGGATCCGCTCACCGGCGACGGCCTGAAGAACCCCGACACCGGCAGGCCGCTCACCGGTCTGGGCTTCACCTTCGACGCGACGCCGGGCCCGTCGGTCAGCTTCGGGCCCCTGGAAGGGCTGGCCAAGGGCTGGGACTTCGCGTGGTACATCGTCAAGACCAACGTCCGCGTGATCGGCGACTCGTTCGTCAACAGCCAGGCGCGCGGCCAGGTCTCGAGCATCGTGGGGGTGGGGGCCACCTTCAACGAGGTGGCCGGCAACGGGCTGATCGACATCCTGCAGTTCATCGGGGTGATCAGCCTCGCGCTCGGCATCTTCAACCTGCTGCCGATCCTGCCCCTCGACGGCGGGCACATCGTCTTCGCGATCGCCGAGAAGGTGAAGGGGTCGGCGCTTCAGCGCCGTCACCTATGGACGCGCCTCGTTCGTGGGCTTCGCGATCGTGATGCTGATCTTCGTGATCGCCCTCCAGAACGACATCGGCCGCCTCACCGGAGACGGCTTCCAGGTCAACCGGTAGCCGGCGATGCGTCCGTCGGGTAGCGGCATGCGGGGCGGCGCTCGGCTAACGTCCGTCGGATGATGGGCGACCGCAGGATCTCGCGCGCGTGCCGGGTCGGGGACGTGACCGTCGGGGCGGGCGCCCCGGTGGTCGTGCAGTCGATGACGAACACCGACACGGCCGACGCCGCGGCGACCGCGGCCCAGGTGGCCGAGCTTGCGGAGGCCGGCTCGGAGATCGTGCGCATCACGGTCAACAACCGCGCCGCCGCCGCACGGGTTGCCGAGATCCGCGACCGGCTGCGCGACGAGCACGGCGTCGAGGTGCCCGCTGGTGGGCGACTTCCACTACAACGGCCACACGCTGCTGCGCGAGTTCCCCGACTGCGCCGACGCCCTCGCCAAGTACCGCATCAACCCGGGCAACGTGGGTCGAGGGGTGCGCCACGACGCGAACTTCGCGACGATGGTGCAGGCGGCGATCGACCACGGCCGGCCGGTGCGGATCGGCGTCAACGCGGGATCCCTCGACCCCGAGCTGCTCGACGCGCTGATGGACGAGAACGGGCGGCTCGACGTCCCGCTGCCGGCGCCGACGCCGTGCTGCGCGAGGCGATGGTGCAGAGCGCCATCTCCTCGGCCGAGGCGGCCGAGGAGATCGGGCTGCCGGGCGATCGGATCGTGCTGTCGTGCAAGACCAGCCGGCTGCAGGACATGGTCGCCGTCTACCGCGACCTCGCCGAGCGCTGCGACTACCCGCTGCACCTCGGGCTCACAGAGGCCGGCATGGGCAGCAAGGGCATCGTCTCGACCACGGCGGCCCTGGGCATCCTGCTTCAGGACGGCATCGGCGACACGATCCGCGCGAGCCTCACGCCCGAGCCCGGCGGCGACCGCACCATCGAGGTGCGGGTCTGCCGCGAGCTGCTGCAGAGCCTGGGCCTGCGAGCCTTCCGGCCCGAGGTGACCGCGTGCCCGGGTTGCGGCCGCACGACCAGCACGGTCTTCCAGGAGCTCGCCCAGTCGATCGAGCACCACCTCGACGTCCGGATGGCCGGATGGCGGGCGGAGCGCCCCGGCGTGGTCGACCTGAAGGTCGCCGTGATGGGCTGCATCGTCAACGGGCCGGGGGAGAGCCGCGCCGCCGACATCGGCATCAGCCTGCCCGGCACCGGCGAGTCGCCGAGGGCCCCGGTGTACGTGGACGGCGAGAAGGTGGCCACGCTCGAAGGCGCGGGTCTCGCCGACGAGTTCATCCGAATGGTCGAGGAGTACGTCGAGGCCCGCTACCCGCGGGCGGGGGCGCCGGTCTAGTAGGAGCGGGCGACGATGGCGCGCAGGGGGCCGTCGTCCGTGCCCTCCGGCACCGCGCCGTCGGCCGTCTGCAGGCAGCGCACCGTCATGGCGTGCTCGGCGAGGCGGTCCTCGCCGTCGTCGCCCACCAGCTCCCACGGGATGCGGGCGAAGCCGGTGCTGCCCGCCTCGATCGCCTCGTCGATCGACGCGACGTCGGCGATGCGCGCGTCGCGGAAGGCGGTGGCCTCGGCCAGGAGGCCTTCTGGATCTCGTGCGAGAAGCGTTCCGATCGCGCCGGCGATCCCCGCCACCGGAGCGGTGTCCTTCGAGCGCACGTCGCGGCGGGCGAGCGTGACGACGCCCTCGGCCAGGTCCCGCGGGCCGATCTCGATCCGCACCGGCACGCCCTTCAGCTCCCAGTCGGTCGACCCGGCGGCCGAAGCCGGTGGCCACCTGGTCGTCCAGGCGGGTGCGGATGCCGGCCGCGTTCAGCTCGGCGCTCAGCCGGCGGCCCTCCTGCGCCACAGCGCCCGTGTCGTCGTCGCGGACGACCATCACGACCACCTGGATGTGGGCGAGCGCCGGGGGCACGCGCATGCCGTTGTCGTCGCCGTGGCACATGATGAGCCCGCCGATCATGCGGGTGGTCGTGCCCCACGAGGTGGTCCAGCAGTGCTCGCAGCACCCCGTCCTCACCCAGATACTGCATGCCGAACGCCTTCGCGAAGTTCTGGCCGAGCTCGTGGCTGGTGCCCATCTGCAGGGCCTTGCCGTCGCCCATCATCGCCTCGCAGGCCATCGTGTTGGTCGCCCCGGCGAAGCGCTCACGCGCGGTCTTGGCGCCGATCAGCACGGGCATCGCGAGCACGTTGACCATGAAGTCGCGGTACACGTCGTGCAGGATGCGCCGGGCGTAGGCGGCGGCGTCGGCCTGCGTGGCGTGCGCCGTGTGGCCCTCCTGCCAGAGGAACTCGGTCGTGCGCAGGAAGATCCGCGGCCGCAGCTCCCAGCGGACCACGTTGGCCCACTGATTGAGCAGCATGGGCAGGTCGCGGTACGACTGGATCCACTTGGCCATGAGCTCGCCGAACACGGTCTCCGAGGTGGGCCGCACCACCAGCGGCTCCTCCAGCTCCTTGCCGCCGGCGATCGTGACCACGGCCAGCTCGGGGCTGAAGCCCTCGACGTGCTCGGCCTCGCGCTTCAGGTACGACTCGGGGATGAACAGCGGCATGTAGACGTTCTCGGCCCCCGACGCCTTGATGCGGGCGTCCATCTCGGCCTGCATGCGCTCCCAGAGGCCGTAGCCGTAGGGGCGGATGACCATCGTGCCGCGCGCCGGGCCGTTCTCGGCGAGGTCGGCCTTGGCCACCACCTCCTGGTACCACTGCGGGAAGTCGTCGGCGCGCGGGGTGAGGATCGGGGCCTTGGCCATCGGCGCAGGATCCTAGTGCAGCGCGGCCCGCGCGACACGGACCCTCTCGTGCGGTAACCTGGCTGCTCTCGGGGCGTGGCGCAGCCTGGTAGCGCACCCGGCTGGGGGCCGGGCGGTCGGAGGTTCAAATCCTCTCGCCCCGATTACTCTTCCTCGACGTGGGCCGGTCAGAAACGCCACACGGCACCGCTCGACTCCGCTGGCTGCCCAACGCGCTCACCATCGCGCGCCTGGCGGCGCTGCCGGTGCTGCTCGCGGTGCTGGTGCGCGAGGATGGCACGACCTCCTTCCTCGCCTGGCTGATCTTCGCCGTGGTCGCCTTCACCGACTTCTTCGACGGCTTCCTCGCCCGGCGCCTGAACGCCGAGAGCCGCTTCGGGCGGATCGCCGACCCGCTGGCCGACCGGCTCCTGGTGGGCGTGGGCCTGGTGGGCGTACTGCTGCTCGGAGGCGTGCCACCGCTCGCGCCGGTGATCCTGCTGGCGCGCGACGTCGCGATCATCGGGGGGGCGGTGTACCTGCTTCGCCGCGGGGTAGACCTGAGGGTCGACATGGCCGGGAAGATCTCCTCCACCCTCACGATGCTCGCGACCGGCACGGCGCTCCTGTTCGACCAGACGTGGGTCGAGCTGGTGCTGTGGCTCGCCGTCGTCGTGGCCCTCGGGACCTTCGCCAACTACATCCGCCAGGCGGCGGCGCTGATGGCACGTCGCGGGGAGACCTCGACCCGGCCCTGAGGGTTCCGCGCGAGGCCGCTATGCTGAGTCTCCACCTGACGAGGAGCCCCGATGGACGCCCACCCCGACCTCAGCGCGCTGACGGATGCCGAGCTGAAGGACCTGATCCGCAACCTCACCGAGGAGGAGCGGGAGGTCTCGAAGCAGCGACGGCTGCTTCATGGCCGCATCGAGCTGCTGAAGGCCGAGCTGGTGGGCCGCCTCAAGGGGCGCGACGAGGGCGAGCTGTCGGTCGTTGACCTCGACGCCCTCAGCCGCATCCTCGCCGGGCGCCTCCCCGACCTCGACCAGCTCCAGGGCGACTGAGCGCCCGACGGCGCCGGGTCGGCCGGGAGGTCACGCGATGTACTGCTCCGAGTGCGGCTTTCACCAGAGCGAGGCGCACAAGTTCTGTGGCCGCTGCGGCGCGCTTCTGATCGTCGAGAACCAGGGCACGGGGGAGATCACCGGGCCGATGGCGATCAGCGACGAGGAGGCGGCGTCGGGCGCCTGGAAGGGTCCCGCTCTCGACGGCCCGACCCTGGCCGTGCGCTCCGGCGGGCCCCCGGGCGCCGTCTTCTCGCTCGACCACGAGACCGTGACCATCGGGCGTGAGCCGTCGGCCGACGTCTTCCTCGACGACGTCACCGTGTCGCGCAACCACGCGATCATCACCATCGGCCCCTCCGGCCCCGCGCTGCGCGACCTGGGGAGCCTGAACGGGACCTACGTCAACCGCCGGCGGATCGACGGCGACGAGATGCTCGAGGACGGCGACGAGCTGCAGATCGGCAAGTTCAGACTGACCTTCCTCCTCGGGTGAACCAGCCGAGCCTGCTTCCGGACGAGGGGCCGGCCGCGGACGACGGCGCGCTGACCATCGGCGCAGTCTGCGACCTGCTGAAGGCCGACTTCCCCTCGATCTCGATCTCGAAGATCCGCTACCTCGAGGATCAGCGCCTGATCACGCCCAAGCGCACCGCGGGCGGGTACCGGCTCTACAGCCCGCTCGAGGTGGAGCGGCTGCGCACGATCCTGCGCCTGCAGCGCGACGAGTTCCTGCCGCTGCGGGTGATCCGCCAGGAGCTCGAGTCGTCCACCTCCGGCGCCTTCAGCGTCGCCAACCAGGCCAAGCAGCTCAAGCGGGCACAGCTGGCGGAGCCCGCTCCCAGCCGTCGCTACGGGGCCCAGGACATCATCGCCACGACCGGCGCGAGCCCGCAGCTTCTGAAGGCCCTCGAGGAGTACGGCCTCGTGGGCGGTCATGGACCCGACGTCTACGACGAGACCGACCGGGAGGTGGTGCAGACGGCCCTCGAGCTGGCGAGCTACGGCGTCGAGCCGCGCCACCTGCGCCTGTTCCGCGTGGCGGCCGAGCGCGAGGCCGGGCTGCTGCAGCAGCTGCTGACCGTCGGCCTGCGCTCGCGCAATCCGGAGCGGCGGCGCGAGGCGCTCGACTCGCTCGAGAGCCTCGCCGCGCTCGCGTCGCACATGCGCCACCTCATGCTGATCTCCGAGCTGCGGGAGATCGCGAGCCAGTGAGCGGCACGACCCGTCCGATGCCGTTCGACATCGACGGCGCGATCCGCCGCATTCCCGATCACCCCCATGCCGGGGTTCTCTTCTACGACCTGATGCCGCTCTTCCAGAGCCCCGGAGGCCTGGCGGCTGGGGTGCAGGGGATCGTCGAGTGGGCCCGCCCGCGAGCGCCCGAGGTGGTGCTCGGCGTGGAGGCGCGCGGTTTCGTGCTCGGCGGGGCGATCGCGTCGGCTCTCGGAACGGGCTTCGCCGCGGCCCGCAAGCCGGGCAAGCTCCCCGGCGAGACGGTCAGCGAGACCTACGACCTCGAGTACGGCAGCGACGCGCTGGAGCTGCACCGCGATGCGCTGCGGCCTGGCCAGTCGGTGCTGCTGCATGACGACCTGCTCGCCACCGGCGGCACCGCGCTCGCCGCCTGCCGGCTGGTGGAGGCGCTCGGCGGCGTCGTCGCGGGCATCGCCGTGGTGGCCGAGCTGACGTTCCTGCCGGGCCGCGCGACGTTGGCCGGCTACGACGTGATGTCCCTGGTGACCTACGACAGTGAGGTGGCGGAGGCGTGAGAGGTCTGATCGGCGTGGACATCGGTGGCTCGGGGATCAAGGCCGGGGTGGTCGAACTCGCGGCGCGGGATCCTCGTCGGGGAGCGCGTGCGCGTTGCCACCCCGCAGCCGGCGTCGCCGGAGGCCGTGGTGAAGGCCACGGCCGAGCTCGTCGCGGGGCTCGACCCGGACTCCGGCCCGATCGGCATCGGCGTGCCCGGGGCGATCGTCGGCGGCCGCGTCATGACCGCGGCCAACATCGACCCGGGCTGGATCGGCGTCCACGCCGAGGCGCTCTTCGCCGAGGAGATCGGGCGCGCCTGCGTCGTGCTGAACGACGCCGACGCCGGCGGGCTCGCCGAGGTGCGCTACGGCGCCGGCCGGGGCGTCAAGGGCGTGGTCCTCTTCCTGACCCTCGGCACGGGGATCGGCGCCGCCCTGTTCGTCAACGGGACCCTGGTGCCGAACATGGAGCTCGGCCACATCGAGATCCGGGGCAAGGACGCCGAGTTGCGCGCGTCGGCGAGCGCCCGCGAGCGCAAGGGCCAGTCGTTCGACCAGTGGGCCCCGGTCCTGAGCGAGTACCTCAACCGCATCGACGCGCTGATCTGGCCCGACCTGATCATCCTCGGCGGGGGCGTCTCGCGGAAGGCCGGCAAGTTCATCCCGCTGCTCGACGTACGCCCGCCCGTCGTGGCGGCGGCGCTGCAGAACCAGGCAGGGATCGTGGGCGCGGGGGCGCGGGCGCGGGAGATCCTGACGCCTCCGGCGCGGCCCGCGACTAGGCGCGCGTCAGCGGCCCGGCGTACCCCGGGAGGATCTGGACGGTGACCGTGCCGACGCCTGGCAGCCCGAGGGCGGCCGCGGCGGCCTGAGACAGCTCGAGGTCGCGGCCCTTGACGTAGGGACCGCGGTCGTTGACCCGCACCGTGACGACGCGTCCGCCGTAGACGATGCGCAGCAGCGTGCCGAGACGCAGCGTCCGCGATGCCGTCGAGAAGGCGTTGGGGTCGTAGGGCTCACCGCTGGCCATGTGCGCGCGCGTGAACCCGGGGCCGTACCAGGAGGCCACGGCGGTGAAGGTGGGCAGGCGGCCGGTGATCGGGGCGCCGGAGGCGGGCCCGACGACACCGAGGCCCGGATAGGCGCGGGTCGCGGCGGGACCGGCCGTCAGGGGCTCCGAGTTGACCGCCGCCCCGCTCTCGGCGTCGACCGGCGCGGCGCCGGGCAGGCTGCGGTCGGCGAGGAACGAGGTGGGCAGGCCCCGCGTCGAGCCCGTGGGGGAGACCGGCACGTCGGCGTCCGGGGTGCCGGCGCCCGCGACCGAGAGTCCCGGCGGACCTGTCACGGCCAGGCCGCCGCCCGTGGTGAGCGTGGGGAGGGCGCTCGCCCTGGCCTCGGCGGCGATGGCGCGCTCACGGCGCACGGCGACCTCGAGCCGGCCGCTGACCAGCTGGCGCTCCACTCCCAGTCGCAGCCGCTCCTGCACCAGGCGGTCCTTGCGGCGCTGCGTGGTCGCCTCGGCGACGCGTAGCGCGGAGGATGCGGCGCGGTACTCCTCCACGAGCCGGCGATCGCGCACCCCGAGAGCCTCCAGCAGATCGAGCCCCGCCTGCGCCGAGGTGAGGTCGCCGCCGGTGAGCACCTCGACGATGGGGCTGGGCTCGGGGCTGACGTAGATCGCGGTGAGGCGCCGGTCGAGGCCCTCGAGGGCCGCCCGGTGCCGCGCGCGCGCCTGGTCGAGGCGGGCGCGTCCCGCCGCCAGGGCGCCCTCGGCGCGCGCGAGGTCGGATCCGAGCGCGGCGTCCTGGGTCGTGAGCGCGTCATCCCGTGCCCGCAGCGCGTCGGCGGACGGCTCGGCGATCGCCGCCGGGGCGCACGCCAGCGCCACGGCGGCGATGCACCGCGAGGCGTCGTCCGGCCGCGGGCGGGGTGCGAGGTCGCATCACCCCTCCTATCGGTCGCCGGGCCCCCCGTCTGGACCGCAGCGACCCCGATGGCGGCCGGCCCTACCCCGCGCTGGTGTAGGAGCGCTCCAGGTGGGCGATCAGCGCGTCGGAGCCGAGCTCGACGCCGGTCGCGCGGCGCATCAGCTCGGCGGTCGGCAGCCGCGCGCCGTGGCGGTGGACCCGCTCGCGCATGAAGCCGAGTATCTCGCCGAAGCGGCCGTCGGCGACGGCCCGCTCGATGCCCCCGAGCTCGCCCTCGGCGGCCTCGGCGAGCTGCGCCGCGTAGAGGTTGCCCAGCGTGTACGTGGGGAAGTAGCCGAACAGGCCGTCCGCCCAGTGGATGTCCTGCATCGCGCCGAGCGCGTCGCTCGGCGGACGGATGCCCAGCAGTTCCTGCATCCCGTCGGCGAACGCGCCGGGCAGGTCGGGCACCTGCAGGTCGCCCCGGATCAGGGCGAGCTCGAGCTGGAAGCGCAGGACGATGTGGAGGTTGTAGGTGACCTCGTCGGCCTCGACGCGGATCAGCGACGGCCGGACGACGCGCGCCGCGCGGTGCAGCAGGCGGGCGTCGAGGCCGCTCATCGCCTCCTGCTGCG
>CAWIOJ010000003.1:40000-624721 GCA_963837725.1 uncultured Thermoleophilia bacterium | reverse complement strand
GATGGCGCCGAGATGGAAAACCTCAAGGCGGCGGCGACGGACGGCTCGACGGTCTTCACGGGTCACGTGTCTGATCCGCGGGATGTGTATCGGGCCGCAGATGTGGCCGTCCTTCCCACGAGTGGATCCGGCGAGGGGTTCCCGTATGGCCTCTTGGAGGCGGCAACTGCTGGGCTTCCCGCCGTCGTCGTAGAGGATTCGGGCTTAGCCCCGTCAGTACGAGGATGGGGCGTCGCGGCCACCAAGGCGACGCCGGAGGCGCTCGGCGAGGCTATCCAGGTCGCAGCCGGCGCCGCCAGCGCCAAACTATCGAGGGACTGGGCCGCGACTTACTCTCCGGCTGCTTGGGCAGGTCGGCATCTCGAGGTAATAGCTGCCATCACGGAGTAGAGGGTCTTGAACGACGCCCAACGAAACGGCCGGTCCTGGTCCCGGAGATCGAGCAGGCGGCGGTCGGCGAGCCAACGGGGAGGCCCGTGACACAGATTCCACTTGTTGCGTTCTACCTGTACGCACACTCGCCCGATGAGGAGGCTTCCTACCCACGGCGCGCACAGGCCGAGCGGGTCAAGGTCTGGTTGAGAGATATCTCGAATGCTGTGTAGCAAACGCCGGCACGTTGCGACTCCGCAGCGCGCGATGCGACATCGCGGTCGTAACGAATGCCGGCATTGATGTTCGTGTGGGAGGATGGGGGCGGACGCTCCTGCGAACGCTCTCGGATTTAGGCGTGTCTCGCGTCATGGCGGAGTACACGCATCGACCAGACGGTGATGTCGTGAAGTATTTCGCATCCCGATACGTTTTCGACGCGATAGAAGCGCTCGCGGGATCAAACCCAACGGCGCGTCAGCTGATCCTGGTTGACAATGACTGTGTCTGGCCGGATCCCGAGCTCCTTCTTTCTCAAGCGACAATGCCTGGTATCGGGTGCGTGCAGATCGGATATTCACCGACAAGGGATGTGAACGGCGAAAGCCACGTGACACTCGCCAAACTCGGTCGGTCAGTGGGCGGAGCAGGCACGGCGCCGCCCTGGATGGGGAGCTGCTTCAAGGAAGCGTCGCAGACCTGGTGGACCTGCTGCGAGAAGTGGAGATGGTTGAGAACGAGCTTCTGGAGAAGACCGGGCGTCGTCTCGCCACTGAAGAGCAACTCCTCACGCTCGCGGGCGGCGTGGGAAGGGTTCAGTTTCGCGACATGGCCGACGTTGCAGGGCGGATCCTTACTGGACCGCGCCACGGCGCCGTCAACCCAGAGGGCGCTCTTGACCTCGGCCTTTGGCACCTTCCTTCTGAGAAGGGTTTGTCGCTCCGGCGGGCGGCGAAGAGCCTCGTTGCCGGCCGGACCGATCGGCTGGAACGCGACCTCATGGATCGTGAGCGTCGAGCAAGGCGCTTCAATGTAGAGGGCGCCGGATGGACTCGCAGGCTGCGAGATGATGGCTGGCTGCTCTTCTCCAGGGGCCGTGAGGCCGTCAGCGTGCGCCGAGCAGGAACCAAGCCAAGTGCCCAGTGAGCGATGGGCGCAATGCCAAGTCCAGCGGGGGGTACGGCTTGGTAGGCGGGAGGTTCGGCCGGTGCCGAGTCGTGTCGAGCGTCTGGATAACCCCGAGGCATGCAGCAGCCATGGCGTCCCAGGACGGCGCCGCGTTTGCGATGCTGAGAGCGGCCCCATGTTGGCTATCGCGGTCGTGGGAGAGGTGCCTTAAGACGTCGGCGAGTCGGCGTGCCGCGCCGTCAACGTCTCCTGGCTGATAGAGCCACTCGTCGCGACTCGCCAACAAGTCTCCGACGGCGCCCATTCGCGGGCCGACAACCGGAACGCCAGCACCCAGTCCCAGTTGGGCGATCCCGCTGGCAGACGTCGAGCGGTGGCCAAGAAGCAGAACGTCTGCTTGGAGGATCTCGTCCAGGAAGTCGTCGAGCGGTAGGTAGCCGAGGCGGCTGAGACGGCATGGCTCGGCAGCTGTCCCAGCGTTTCCACCACCCACTGGGGATTCTCCGCTCTGCCGGCGACTCGGAGCTCGCAACCCAACCCAGTAGCGTGGACCTTCGAGAACGTCTGCACCACGAAGTCCAACCCCTTGTAGGGACGAATCATTCCAAGCGAAGCCACACGTAGGGTCCCGGTCGGCCTCGTTGACAGGCGACGCTCCGAATCCACAAGCGCGCCATAGGAGGGGTGCGCGAGCACCCGAAGAGGAACTCGGGCCCCGCGGACGCGCTGAACCTCCTGCGCCGCAGCTTCGGTATGGGTAATAAACCCACTCGCGATACGAAACCCGAGCCTCTGGCGAAACGCACTAAGGCCTCGCGAATCGTGGGGTCGCGCGTTGTGAACAGTGAGAATGGCATACGGCGCCAAGTAAGCGCATAAATCCAGCAAAGGCCATCTCCAGCGGAAGGTCGGCGCTCTGAAGATGGACAATGGGACGGCTTCGACGCTCAGCGGCAACCAGGCGGGCCACCCGCAGCCACCCGGTGAGACGACTGTGCCCAACCCGAAGCTTGCGCCTCCATCCACGCGGGCCCGTGGGCGCTTTCGACCAAGGAGTCGAACCTCTTGGTGGTGAGGAGTCTCCGCTAGCTCGAAGCCATCACGAGTTAGCTGAAGCACGGATTTGCGCGATCGCGCGGGCGTCCGCCAAAAGAAAAGCATAGTGGCCGAGCCCGCCGGACCACTCTACGAGGTAGTACGGGCGCGGATGTCTATCACCTGCGGGATAGCGCCGAAAGACGATCGAGAAGGTCGAGCGCCTGGGTTGTCCGCCGCTCCCACGAGAAGCCCTCAGCGTAGGCCCGGCGCGCCTGTCCCGATTCTGCACCTGCGAGGGGGCGATCTCCCGAACGAAGGCGTCCGGATCGTTCGCAAACGCGATGTGTTCGACCTCGCCAACTTAGAGTGGCAGAGGTGTCGATACGACCGGGATCCCTGACGCCAGGTATTCGAAGACTTTCATAGGAAAGACGCCACGCGTATAGGATTCAGGGCGTACGGAATGATTCCCACATCGAAACTGTGCCACTATCGATGGGAGTCCTGCGCGACGGCCGCAGCCCCCAGAACTCAACGTTGTCGGGAAAGCTCGTCTCGAACCTACGTGTCGTGGCTCGCGAGAATTCCCCGCCGACGGGCCCAACTAAGCACAAAGCGCCATTCCGGGCGCGATTCGAGCAGCCGTCTCTCTTAGGAGGGGTAGTCCACCTTGTGCTCTTGGATCGCCCCTACGAAGCCTACGATGGTCGGTCGGTCGGTGGCCCTCGGGCCAGGGCACCCCGCGCGTATGCCTCGTGTCCGCAGGATTCGGCCAGTAGAGCACCTCACGCGCGCCGAGCGATTAAGAGTGATGCCCTCAACGGCTGCGAAGACGAGGCAATGCAGACATCGGCCTCGGCTACGACCGGGTAATCTTCGCGAGCGACGCGAAAACTTTGCCTCGTCGATGCCTGGGTAGGCACCAAGGTCGTCGACGCAATGGTACACCAAAGCACCTGATGTCGGCCTGGAGATGTAGGCATCAACCGCGGCCGAGGGCGTATCGGCCCAAACAATGGCCCGAGAATGGCGAGCGCCTCTCATTGCGGCTTAGACGCTTACCAAGGAGGTAGACGATTCAGGTGACGGACGCAGCGAACCGGTGTCAGGGGTACTACCAGCGGGCTTCGCGCCAGACCCCAGGTGGACCGGCGACAGTGTTAGCGTCGGACGCCGATTGCAGTAGTCGCCGCCCATGCGAAGTCAGATCGGTCTTGCCGAGGCCGGGAGCACGGAGGCCGAGCGAATCGAGATAGAGGACTTTGTGCCCGCCTCCGCGAGACGCACATCAGATGCTGCTTGTTCGTCCAGAGGGGGGCGTCCCAGTCCGCGGTAGAAAAACAGACGACTGGCGGACGGTAGCCTGGTGAGGGTCGTAGTGTGATTGCTAATGGGGGGTCCATCTGCTACCTGCGCCCCGGGGCGACCCGCACGTGACTCCGGCGGCCTCTGGGAGATATAGCCCAGCCAGCAGCCGCAAAGACACCGACGACGGCGGCATCCAGCTCTGGGCGCGAGCAGCCACGCGAGGATCGTCCCGACCACCCCGGCGGACGCAACGACGTAGCCTGGCCGAAAGAAGGTTCGGTCGAGTGCCCCAAGCGCGCGGAGCCGTCCGCAGCGATCGGGAGGATGACGACCTCCCCGAGAAGCACGCTCGCGGCCGCGCCGCGGTCCCCGTAACTGGGCGCCGCGAGGACGCACGCCAACCCCGACGAAGCCCCCGAACCACGAGGCGATCTGCGAGCGTCCTCGCCCTGCGGCAATCAGCGACTGGACAAGGACGCGGTTCGCGAACATAACTACTACGGCAAGCATCAGCAAGACCACGACAGGCTGAATCGTCGAACCCGGAGCCCCCGACACGGATCAGGAGGGCCGGACCGAGGACGAGGGACGCGCAGAAGATGGCGCTTCCGAGTAGAACGAGGTGCTCTAGGAGGGGGGCGATCGCGGATTTGAGGAGTGCGGGCTCACTGCGCTCGAACGAGCCCGGGGAACGCCGCCCCAATGAAGATTGCCTGGGCATACATCGCTACGTCAACGAGTCGATAGGCCGCGCCATAGACGCCCGTTGCGGCGGCGCCCGCAAGAGCGCCAAGACCAGCACATCGCTCCGATAGTAGGCGACGACGAGGAGATCGCCGGTGGCGAGATGGCGGGCCTCCCGGACAAGTCGGACCATCGCCTTGGACGAGACCGCCCCAAAGTGGGTTTCAGGGCCTGGAGACCATTAGGGCGAGGCTCGGCGACGACACCGTTGGCGAACACGGTCGTCCGACCGCCGTCGCTGCGTTGAGGCGAGCCGGCAGGGACAGGACAAATAGGACGGAGAGGGTCAGCACGCTTACAGCTACGTCACCGACCGCAAATGGAATGAGCTTTACCCTGCTTCGAAGGATCTTTGTGAAGGGTCGAGGGGGCCGAAAAGGATGCTGAGGGAGGCGAGCACGATGCAGAGGGTTAACCCCGAGCTCAGGGGTAGGGCAACGGCGCTACGATGGTGGCGAGGGTTGCGCCGCTGCACAAACGGTGGCGCGGAAGAGTGGCTGCCAGGAATTCCCGCACTCTCATCTGACGACAGGCCACGAAACAGAGCGACATCAAGGCCCAGGCCCGCCAATACGCTAACAATGTACGCAACGGCCAAGCCGAGGGTCATCTGACCGAAGCCCTCGGCCCCAAGGGCATCCAGCAGGATCGCAAATGCCAGCAGGTTGAGCGCCATCGCGACTCCGCGAGCGGCGAGCTGGATTCGTGCTTGGTTGGATTCGGTTGCGCCTCGAGGGCTCTAGGCAGTCACGAGGGGCGGCCCGATCACCCGAGTGCGAAATGCGGCCGCAGACGGCGCCAACACCGCACCACGACGGCGAGGGGAAGGAAGCCCCCCCAAGTGCGGAGGTCGTACGTGCGGGTGCCGGGCCAGCCGGAAGCTTCAAAGAACCCACGGACAATCTGGGCCAGAACGCGCCCATCGCGCCGCTGAGGCAAATATGCAGGAGCGTCTTTGGACTTGTCAATGAGTCGCCTTAGCCCGCGAAACCCGACCAAAAAACGACGATGATAAGAGGGCACTGCAGGGCGGCAGTTAGCACTCCACCGGCGACAAGCCGGAAAAGAGGAAAGCGTTGTGGGTGCCGCCGGCGCCGCCTTGAGGCGACCACCTGACGTTCTCGGCGACCAGGGTGGCCAACTGTCTGGTCCATGGCCGACAATGGGCTCTCTGCCAGAAATCGATGGCGGTCCCCATAGCGTTGATCGTAGGTTGAGGTTCGTCTGGTCCGAGGTCAGGCTCTGTTATGTCTGCGACCGAATAGCAGCGCGGCTGTCGCGGCCACACCTAGTGTCACCGCCACCCGCCGTGGCGAGAGTCTCGACATCGCGAGGACGACAACCGTGACCCGACAGCCGCCCCAACCAGGGCGGATCTGCTTAATAGGACGACGAGGGCTAGGGTAGGGACGGGTACACAACGCTGCTGCCAGCACCTCGACCCGGCCGTTGTCGTTCGAGCGCGAACGCGAGCATGGAAAGGAAGGCCAAACATCACGATGAAGGCTTGACCGTTGACATCGCCCAGCTCGGAAACTACGACGCTTTTTGCGTCAACGTACGCGGAACTGCCCTGGGACCCGATGAGGGGGAGGCCCCCGAGCCGGAGCAGGACGATACGCTCGCGGCGAGGGAGGCGAGTGCGATCCCCGCGGCAAGAGGGACTGGGCCGGCCGTAGCTCTCTTTGCAGAGCCCCCAGAAGAAGGCGAGCGCAAGTCACGGCGCTGACGAATGGCCCGACCGAAGAGTTGTCGCCCGCTGCTGCGGCGCTCGCTGTCAGCACAACGGCGATTAGGGAGAGGCCGGCCACGACGACCACTTCGGCGGTGCTCAGTTCCGTCCGTTTCGCACCCGACTTGTCGCGATAACGACGGCAGACGCCACGACGAAGATGGCGGCCCCCCCGATCAAGACCGCCCGGCTGATGCGGAACGGGCAGAAGATGGTCGCCGCTAGCCCAACCAGGCTCGTTTCCCACGAACGCTGGGCAGGGGGAACGCAGCACCCACGCAGAGCCAAGAGCAGCGGCCGGAACGAGGGGAAGGCCGATTCCGATTGCCAGCCCGAGGAGTGCGCTCGCGGAGGGCCCGAGGGCAAGCGGTCAGGGGGTCACTCGACCGCCGATGGCTGGTGAGGCGCGCCATCAACATGCGCCTGCCTGGAGGCGCGGTCGACGACCTCCCCAGCGAGGGAGTGTGCCTCAATCACGAGGCCCTCTCCCTGTGACTGCAGGGTGACAAAGTGCGGGCCATTGAAATAGAACTCGCATGGGCATAGACGGCGCTCTCACTTCTCGCGCCGCCTCCGCCGGAATGACTTGGATCAGGCCCGGTGCGATCTCGCGTCGTGCATAGAGGTGCTCGTGTCCGCACAGCACGACGCTGACGCCCCACTCTTCGAGATATCCAAGCAGGGCATCCCGGCTCGCTCGGATGTGATATCAAGTGAAAACCAATGCGGCCGGCAACCGGTAAGAGCGGCTCATGCACTGCGACGATTCTGATGGCGGACCAACGCTGCCATTCTACGGAACTCACGACTACACCAGGTGAGGTCATCGGCGGGCACCGCGTGGGCACCCTGCGGTAGCGTCAAACCGACAAGTTGTAAGCGCCTCGAGGTCGGCGCTGAAGCGGCCTCGCCGGCGAAGGCTGACATCCTACTTCGCGAAGAGCTGTGGAGTAGTGCTTGAGTTCGCCATTCTGCTCGAAATCGTGGTTGCCGGCTATCGCTAGGAGTCCCCCACGGAGAGGGGCCATGTCACGAGGCCAGCGAGCCCTGTCGTCAACGCCGTCGTAAGGCGGCGTGTTCGTCCACGGCGTCTCCCGAGGAACAGTGTCGGCATCGACGGTCTCGCCCCGGCAATTGACGCCGCGATCTCCGCCTGGACGCGGCGGGGCCGTGTCTCCGAAAGCTGCGAGGAGGGCCACGCGCCTACTTGCCGCCCGACGTCGTCACGCTATGACTTGCGGCAGTGCCGTAGTAGCCGGCGCGTGTGTCCCGGCGAGCCAATGTCATTCACCACCACGCCAAGCGCTCGGTCGTGGTGGTCGCGAAGTCTGAGCCCGAGACTCTTCAGGTCGTCTGTCGTCGAGGCGTGGATTCTCGTCACCGTGATGAAGCCGTCCACCTTGCCAAGGAGCGTCTCGGTATCGCTCACTCGAAGGAGCGGAGCGGTATCCAGAATGACGTGGTCAAAGTTGGCCTTCAGGACGGCGAGGGCTTCGCCCATGGCCTTGCTGGCCAGCATCTGCACGGGGTTTGGCGGCGTCACTCCCGCTGGGAGGACTGAAAGAAGGCCCGCCGAGCCACCAGGGCGATCCGGGTCGGCATGCCGGTGCCGGAAGTCTCGTCCACCTGAAGTACCTCAAGAGCATCGTCGAGATCTGCCTGTCCGGAGAGCACTTCGGCCAGGCCCAGGGCCCGTTCCGAGCGGGAGGCGCAAGCGCAAATCTCCTTCTCGGAGGTCGCAATCGACGAGCACGACCCGACGGCCGATTGCCGCATACGTCAAGGCGAGCCCGATGGATACCAAGGTCTTCCCCTCTCGCGGCTCTCCGCTCGTCACCGCGATCACCTGCCGGGCCTCGTCGAGATCGAAGAAGCGCAGACGGACCGCCAGCGTCCGAAATGCCTCTCTGGCCTCGGGGAATTCAGGGCGTTCGTCGAGTTGGCCGCCGACTTGGCGCGCAAGCGGGGAACGCTGGCCAGGAGGGGAAGATCCGACGAGAGCCGAGGCGTCTGCGGGAGTCTTAAGACGACGATCTCCCCGGTGGACGAGGACGGCCGCGATCGCGCCTACCATTGCGCCGACGATCGTCGCCCCAATGACGATGAGTGCTAAGGGAGCTCCCGTCGGATCGTCGGAACATCGGCCGGCTCGATGAACTCGACGCCCCCGTCTGAAGCGCCTGCACCACGCGAAGGTTCGCCAGACTCTTCCGAAGCTCGTCGGTGCGAGCGTCGTTCACACTTTGGGAGCCGGGCTTGGCCAGCTCCGTCTGAATCAACCGTATTGCTTCGGCGACCTGATCGCGGTCGCTCGCTCGGCGGTAGTCCACGAACTGCTCGGCCCACGTATTCGCGACGAGGGTCGCCGTGGTGGGTGACGGGTCGGTCGCGGAAACCTGCACGACATCAGAGTTAGAGACCTCCCTGAAGCTGACGAGGGACTGGACCCTTGCTGCGGTCCACGGGCTCCCGAGCGCCTTTGCTGTGCGCGTCGCCACTTCCGGGCTCTGGATCAGTTCAAAGTTGGTCGCAGCCGTGCGAAGGGGATCCTGCGACTTACCGAAATACGATGCGCCGTTGAGCACAGATGCATCAAGGTTAGTGCTGCGAAATAGGACTGCTGCGCTTGCCTTGTACTGCGTCTCCTGGACGTGCTTTGCGCCGAAGGCAACGAGGCCCGCAATCGCTGCGCAGGCAACGACGAGCCACCATTGGGCGCGAAGGGCCTCTACGACAGCGCCAACACCCCTCCGCTCCCTCACGACGGCACGGAAGATATCTTGCGCACGACTGCCGATGACGGACCAGCTGGAGGCTAGCTTGGCAAACCAGATTCATCCGGAGGTCCGTTCGGTTTGGCCGAGATGGCATGTCGGGGGAAGGTGCAGCATTTCCGCCCAACGTCTATCGCATCCCGGGCAAGGGCAGTAGGTGGAGTGCGTTCTTCCTAACGAATGCGGCGCCCGCCGGCTGGGCCGCGCGATGCGCTACAAGGGGCGGTTGGGTCACACCCCCTCGGGGGGCGGGCCACCCGCGCGGAAGGGTTCGCACTCCCCCGCGCTTGCGCCGCTCGTCGCCCATCCGGACGACAGAACAGGCTCACACAGCCCCATTGCGTCGAGTGACCGCCGGGATCGTCCGCGCCAGGATCCTCAGATCCGAGGCGAAGGACCAGTGCGACACGTAGGAATAGTCAAGTTGCATGCGCTCGTCCCACTGGACGTCGCTGCGGCCGAGGACCTGCCAGAGGCCGGTGAGGCCGGGGCGCAGGTCCTGGCGGGCGTGCTGCCAGGGGGCGAGGGCATCGACCTCGAAGGGGCGCAGGGGCCGCGGGCCGACCAGGCTCATGTCGCCCTTGATGACGTTGAAGAGCTGGGGCAGCTCGTCGAGGCTCGTCCTGCGCAGGAAGCCGCCGATCTTCGTGACGCGGAAGTTGCCGGCCGCCTTGACCTCGCGCACGACGTCGGAGATCGAGGCGCCGCCGTCCATCACCACGTCCGGCGCGGGGCGCATGGAGCGGAACTTCATGATCTGGAACTCGCGGCCGCAGCAGCCGACGCGCGTCTGGCGGTAGAGGACCGGTCGTCCGTCGCGGACGGCGATCGCGATCGCGATGGCGGCCATGACCGGCGACGCGATGGCGATGAGGAACGCCGCTCCGACGATGTCGCAGCCGCGCTTGAGGGCCTTCTGGGAGCCCGTGAGGCCGCGGCCCGGAACCTCCATCAGGGCGAGGTCGCCGAGGGAGTGGGCGCGCGGCGACGGGCCGGCGAGGTCGAAGAAGCGGGGGACGACGTCCACCTGGACGCCCTCGGCGATCGACTCGCGCAGCGAATCGACCAGCTGGGAGTCGCGTCCCGGGGAGAACGCCACGATCAGGCGATCCACCTTGTGCCTGCGCACGACGCTCGAGAGGTCCTCGAGGTCGCCCAGGAGCGGCGGGTCGCCGTGCTCCCAGCGCGGGCTGTACTCGGGGTCGCCGTCCACGCGCCCGACCACGGCGAGGTGGTTGTTGCGGTGGCGGTTGGCGAGGTCGATGACGCGGCGGGCGACGTCTCCCGATCCGACCAGCAGCACCCTCTCCACGCCGGTGGCGGGGTGGCGGTCGCAGGCCCAGCGGCCGAGGAGCCATCCGGCCGGCAGGAGCACCGCCATGGCCGCCATCTGCGAGAGATCGACCGCCCATCCGGCCGCGGCCGAGACGGTGATCGAGATCCAGGAGAGCACCATGCCGACCACGAGCAGGCGCAGGGCGAAGATCAGGCGGCTGCCCTCGCGGCGGCGCCGGTGCTGGTAGGCGCCGGCGATCGCGAGGGCCGGAATCGAGATCAGCGCCAGGAAGAGCGCGAGCTTGTCGAAGGGGCTCGCGGCGCCGCCGTTGAGCGGCGCGCCCGCGGGGCCCTGCACCTGGGCGCAGAGCGGCAGGAGCGCGACGGGAAGGAGGGCGTCCCACAGGAGAAGGGCTCCCTGCAGGCGGGGCCGTGACGCCGACTTTCCGGCGGCGTACGAGGTGGCGGCCTTCTGATCGCTATCGGCACCCGCGGCGTCGCGCCACTGGACGCTCGTTGGGTCGTCAGCCGCGACCGCCGCACGACCGCGGGAGGGGTCGGGAGTCGGGCTGGTGCTGGGCGTGCGCTCCGACGTTTCCACGTGTCTGGCCCTCCCATCTTGTGCCCGGCCTAGGAACCACCGAACTGGATAACACCCCTTCGGCGGGGAGTAATGCAGCCTTATGTTTCCTTAACCACTGGCCGATCGAATAGGTCCGAGTGGCCGATGGTCGACATGGTCAGGAGCCTTCCAGACCCCCGCTCGCATTCATTGGTCACGTGCCCAGAGAATGCGCTGCAAATGTTGGCCGCAGGACCGGGCAGGACAGTTCTGGCGAATGCCGGAACAGGCCGTAACTCCGGCGGCCGAGATCACCCGCGGGGGCTCTCCGCCGGCCCGTTGCCGGTGGGTGTGGTGGCCGCCGTGGTGAGCAGGAGCCGATCCAGGATGAAGCCGTCCTCGCGCATCCACACATCGATCGTATGGGCGCCTGCGGACGTCACGGTGAGGCTGGCCGTGGGCGCGTCGGTCCGCTTGGTGAACCAGGCGTAGCCGGTGCGGTCGAGGAGCATGCGGCTCGAGGTGGCCACGGCCTGGTTGTCGAGGCCCACGTGCACCGTGTCGTCGGTGCCCGAGGGCGCGAAGCCCCTCAGCCACACGTTGTAGGTGCCCGGCGTCGCGAAGGTGACGGCGTAGCTGAGCTGCGGGCTGGTGGTGACGAAGTTGGTGTCGATGCCGGCGCCCGTGTTGGGCAGGGTCTGCATCGCGGCGCTGCCCACGAAGCCGGTGGGGCTGGTGATCGCGGTCCAGGTGCGCCCGCCGCGGGTGATGTTCTGGGTGTAGTTCTCCGCCTCGATCACCAGTTGGCCGCCCTGCTCGAGGAAGGGGCCGCTGGCCGTGGTGAAGGTCCAGGTCTGCTGGGCCGCCAGGGCGTTGCCGGCCGTGTCGGTGACCGCCGTGGTGATCGTCGCGCGGTACTGCACGCCGGCCGTGAGGCTGGCCGTGGGATCGAGGGTGAAGCGGGTGTTGCCCTGGCCGGCCGTGATGGTGGCCGGCAGGGCCGCGCCTCCCGCGGCCGGGGCCAGGGTGAAGCTGGTGGCGGTGACGGTGGCCGGATTGATCGCCTCGGAGAAGTCGGCCACCACGTTGGCGCCCGCGCCGGCATCCGTTGAGGCGGGTGCCGGGGTCCGAGCGGTCACGGTCGGCGGCGTGGTGTCGGCCGGCGGGGCGCCGCGGGGGCTCTCGGCCGGGCCGTTGCCGGTGGGGGTGGTGGTGGCCGTGGTCAGCAGCATGCGGTCGAGTGAGAAGCCGTCCTCGCGCATCCACACGTCGATGGTGTGGGTGCCCGCGCTCGCCACGGTGATCGTCGCGTTGGGCGTGTCCACGCTCTTGTTGAACCAGGCGTAGCCCGCGCGGCTGTCGAGGATCATGCGGCTCGAGGTCGCGACCGCCTGGCCGTCGAGGCCGACGTGAACAGAGTCGTCGGCGCCCGCGGCGGCGACGCCTCTCAGCCACACGCGGTAGGTGCCGGGCGTCGAGAAGTTGACCGCGTAGCTCATCTGCGGGGCGGTGGTCGCGAAGTTGGTGTCGGTGGCGCCGCCGGAGTTGGGCAGCACCTGCATCGTCGAGGCGCCCACGAATCCGGTGGGCGTGGTGACCGAGGTCCAGGTGCGGCCGCCGCGGGTGATGTTCTGGTCGTAGTCCTCGGCCTCCACCACCACCTGGCCGCCCTGCTCGAGGAAGGGCCCGCTGGCGGCCGTGAAGGTCCACGTCTGTTGGGTGGCGAGTGCGTTGCCGGCGGCGTCGGTGACCGCCGTGGTGATCGTCGCCCGGTACTGCACGCCGGCGGCGAGGCTGGCGGTGGGGTCGAGCGTGAAGCGGGTGTTGTTGTTGCTCGCCGTGATGGTGGCCGGCAGGGCGGCGCCTCCGGCGGCGGGGGCCAGGGTGAAGCTGGTGGCGGTGACGGTGGCCGGGTTGATCGCCTCGGAGAAGTCGGCCACCACGTTCGTGCCGGGCCCGGCGTCGGTCGATCCGGCGGCCGGGCTCTTGGCCGTGAGGGTGGGCGGGGTGGTGTCGGCCGGCGGCGCGCCGCGCGGGCTCTCGGCGGGACCGTCACCGGTCGGCGTGGTCGCCGCCGTCGTGAGCAGCAGGCGGTCGAGGATGAAGCCGTCCTCGCGCATCCACACGTCGATGGTGTGGGTGCCCGCACTGGCCACCGTGATCGTGGCGGTGGGCGCGTCGATGGTCTTGCTGAACCAGACGTAGCCGGCGCGGCTCTCCAGGAGCATGCGGCCCGCGGTGGTGACGGCCTGGCCGTCGAGGCCCACGTGCACCGTGTCGTCGTTGCCCGTGTCGGCGCGCGCCCTCAGCCACACGCGGTAGGTGCCCGGCGTCGAGAAGTACACCGGATAGCGCAGCTGCGGGCTGGTGGTCGCGTAGTTGGTGTCGATGCCCCCGCCGCTGTTGGGGAGCGCCTGCATCGCTCCCGGGCCCACGTAGCCGGTCGGGGTGGTGATCTGCGTCCAGGTGCGGCCGCCGCGCGTGATCGACTGGTCATAGTTCTCGGCCTCCATCACCACCTGGCCGCCCTGTTCCTGGAACAGGCCGCTCGCCACCGTGAAGGTCCACGTCTGGGTCTGGGCCAGCGGGTTGCCCGCCACGTCGGTGATGGCCGTCGTGAGCGTCGCCCGGTACTGGGCGCCGGCGCTCAGGTTGGTGGCCGGATCGAGGGTGAAGCGGGTGTTGCCCTGGCTCGGGGTGATCGTCGCGGCCACCGCCGCGCCGCCGGCCGCCGGGGCGAGGGTGAAGCTGCTCGCCGTGACGCTGGCCGGGTTGATGGGCTCGGAGAAGTCGGCCACCACGTTGGCCCCGGCTCCCGCGTCGCTCGATCCGTCGGCCGGGCTCGTGGCGGTGAGCGTGGGCGCCGTGGTGTCGGCGTCGTCGCTGCGCGGGCTCTCGTCCTGGTTGGCCGCGCTCGGCGCGAAGGTGGAGTCGGTGACCAGGGCGACCCGGTCGAGGATGAAGCCGTCCTCGCGCATCCACACGTCGATGGTGTGGGTGCCCGGCGCGGCGATGTCGATGGTGGCGCGCGGGCCGTCGAGGGTTGTGTTGTTCCAGGTGAAGGCGCCCGGATACTTCGGGTCGAGGTTCATGTTGTCGGCGGTCTGCACCTGCTCCCCGTCGAGGCCCACGTGCACCGTGTCGTCGGCCCCGGTGGCGCCGTAGCCGCGCACCCACACGTAGTAGGTGCCGGCCTGGGAGAACCTGACCGGGAAGCGCAGCTGCGGGGCGGTGGTGGGAAAGTTGGTGGTCGCCGCGCCGCCCGAGTTGGGCAGCACGGCCATCGCGCGCTGCCCGCCGAAGCCGGGCGGGTCGCTGACCTCGGTCCAGGCACGCCCGCCGCGCGCGATCGACTGGTCGAAGTGCTCGGCCTCGATGAACACCTTGCCGCCGCTCTCGAGGAAGGCGGCGCCCTGACGCACGGTGGTGAAGGTGAAGCTCTCTGCCGCGATCGTGCGGCCGCCCGTGTCGGAGATCGCCCCGCCCAGGCTCACGCGGTAGGCGGTGCCCGGCGCGAGAGTGGCCGAGGGGTCGAGGGTGAAGCGGGTGTCGTTCTCGCTCGCGGTGATCGTGGCGGCGATGTCGGCTCCGCCGGCGACCGGGGTGAGGCGGAAGCTCGACCCGGTGACGCTGCCGGTGGACATGGGCTTGGAGAAGTCGACCACCACGTCGGCGTTGGTGGCCACCGTCGTGTGGTTGGGGGAGGGGTCGCGCCCGGTGACCGTCGGGGTGGAGGTGTCGGGCGGCGTGCCGCCGCTCGGGCCGAGGGTGACCCAGGTCGAGGTGGAGGGCACGCCGGCGGCGTTGAGCAGGAACAGCATGTACTGGCCCGCCGGAGCGACGTTGGCGTTGGGCGGCGCGATGGCGCTGATGCCGCCCGCCGTCGGGGTGATGCTGAGCTCGATGTGGCGCTGGTGCATGTCGTTGGCGTGGGTCACCGCACCGGGCGCCATCAGCACCGCGCGGGCGATGGTGTCGGGCGAGCTCACCTGGAAGGTCGCGCCCCAGCTGATCGACGCGGGCGCCGAGCCGATCACCGGCCGCGCGCCCTGGAAGAGGTAGGGCGGCGAGAAGATCTCGATGTCGTCCACGTTGTCGCCGCCGCCGTTGGGCCCGTCGTCGCCGGCCGACATCACACGCCCGTCGGGCAAGAGGAGGGCCGTCGAGTGGTAGGTGCGGTCCTCGGCCTGGCTGGCCATCGGCGTCCAGGTGTTGGTCGCCGGGTCGTACAGCTCGCCCTCGTGCTGGGGCAGGCCGCGGTTGTCGGGGGCGCTGTTGCCGCCGACGGTCAGCAGCCGGCCGTCGGGCAGGATCACCGTGTTGAGGTCGTGGCGCGGCTGGGGCAGCGGCGCCCTGGCCACCCATCCCGCCGCCGGGTTGGTGGCGTCGTAGGCCTCGGTGTTGGCGGTGATGGCCGTCGCGCTGCCGCCGCCCATCAGCATCACCTTCGACGAGCCGGAGGGTGCGCCCGGCAGCAGCACGCCGGTCGCGTACGCGGCGTGGGCCTGGATCAGGTCGGGCTGGTCGGTCCAGCGTCCAGCTGGACGGGTTGAGCAGCGCCGTGTCGGCGCGCCCGGGCCCGGCCAGCAGCAGGTTGCCGGTGGGCAGGAGCCAGAGGTGGGGGTAGGCGCCGGTGAAGGTGCGCGTGCCCACCTTCTGCACCGTGCCGATGCCGGTGAGGCTCTGCGAGGGTGTGAACACCTCGATGTCGCTGTTGAGCTTGTCGCCCACCTCGTCATAGCCGCTCGTCAGCACGGCGCGGCCGTCGGCGAGCCGGGTGACCGTGGGGTACCAGCGCCCGTGCAGGGTGTCGGGCTGGCGCTTCCAGGTCGCGGTGTAGGGGTTGAAGATCCAGACCTGGTTGAGGCCGGTGTAGTTGGGCGACGGGTTGACGCCGCCGGGTGAGGTGAGCGTGCCGCCCACCACCAGCACGCGGCCGTCGGCGAGCAGGGTCTGGCCGGCGCAGAAGAGGTTGTTGGGCGGGTCCACGCGCGTGCCGGTGTGGGTGGCGGGGTCCCAGAGGTACGCGGCCGTGGAGGTGGTGCCCTTGCGGCCCATCGAGAGGATCTTCCCGGTCGGGAGCATCACGGCGTGGATCGAGACGACGGGCACCTGGAACGGCGCCGCCCACTGGCCCACCTGCTCGGGCGGCCCGGTGGCGTGGGCCTTCTGGCGGCCCCTGGTCGTCTTCTTGGGCGTGCATGTGATGGTGCGGTCCTCGATGCGCATCAGCGCGTGCTCGCGGGCGTGCTCGCGGCCGAGGGTGAGGGTCTCGATGCGCCGCAGGCGCTGCTCGTTGCGCTTCTGCACCCTGGTCTGGCGCAGGCAGCGCTGCACCTTGACCGGGACGGGCTTCTTGAGGCTCTTGAGCGCGGCGGGCGTCAGCGCGTGCGCCGAGGCGGGCGCGGGCGAGGCGAGGGCGATGGCCAGCAGGGCGAGGGCGGCGAGCGCCACCGATGCCGCAACCAGGCCCAGCCGCGCGCGCGTGTCTCGGAGCATCGTCACCCTAGGTCTGGGGGGTCAGGTCGTGCGCCGCCGGCGCCGGTACATCACGCCGCCGAGGATCCCGAGCACGACCAGCGCCTGAGCGCCGACCAGCGCGGCATAGCCGAGACCCCGGGAGGATCCGCCGCCGGATGCGGAGTTGCGGGGAGGCGGTGCGATGGCCGCCGCCGCGGGGGAGTAGTCGAGCGCGCCCTTCACGGTCACGGGCCGGCCGGCGATCCGGATATCGATCGTCCAGTTCTCGAGGCGGAAGCCCTGGTCGGGATGGGCCTTGATGCGCGCCGAGGCGGTGGTGCCGAAGTGGGTCTCGTGGTCGTGCCAGTGCCAGGTGCGCCCCTTGCCCACCTTGCGCCATTGCGGCGGTCCGCTCAGCTGGTCGAGGGAGGGAATGTCCTGCGGGGGCGGCACGGCGTTGACGTAGGTCGAGGGCGAGCGGCGGTTCTCGTAGATCGCGCCGCCGCGCAGCAACAGGTAGGGCTCGCCGACGTAGCCGAGCACCTCGACCGGATCGTTGGTGGAGGCGGCCAGCGAGACGCCGCCCACCCCGTCGGTGACCCGCACGCTGATCGGGGCGTCGGCGGGGACGACGGTCTTCACGCCGGAGACGACGCCCGGCACGTCCGGGCTCTCGCCGACGGGGGGCGTGGCGCCGAGCGCCGGGACCGCCGCGACGGCGATCATCGTGAGCGCGGTGGCGCCGGAGAGGGCCAGACCTAGCGTCGGCACGTCTCCTTCACGATCGCTTCCATCTCGTTGCGGAACCGGGCAGAGGAGAAGCGCATGGCGTTGGCCCGGATCGCGGCGCGGTCGAGGTCCTCGGTCGGCGGCGCGGTGGATCGACGGCGCGCAGGTCGCCACCTCGGGCTCGACCAGCCAGCCGGTGCCCTCGCGCACGATGTCGAGGGCGCCGCCGGCGTGCACGCCGATCACCGGCGTGCCGCAGGCCTGGGCCTCGGCCATCACGATGCCGAAGTCCTCCTCGCAGGGGTACACCAGGGCCGTCGCGCCCCGGTACAGCGCGCGCAGCTCCTCGTCGTCGATGCCCTGGCGCGAGCGCCACGTTGGGGCCGGCCGACGCGGTGATGTCGGCCAGCAGCGGACCGTCGCCCACCATCACCAGGCGATAGGGCAGGTCGCTGGAAGGCCTCGGCCACCAGGTCGGCCTTCTTGTAGGCGACGAAACGGCCCACGTAGAGGAAGTACGGCTCCTCGCGGGTCTCCTCGCCGGGGGTGAAGTAGTCGGTGCGCACCGGCGGGTGCACCACCTCGGCGGAGCGGCCGTAGTAGTCGCGGATGCGCGCGGCCACGGCGTTGCGAGTTGGCCACGTAGCGGGTCACGCTGCTGCGAGCGACGACGGTCCCAGCGCTGCACCCGCGGGATCACCTCTCCAGGGCGGCGCCGAGCGCCGGCGCGGGAAGCGCTCGCGCTCGAGCTCGAAATCCCAGGCGTAGCGCATGGGCGTGTGGCAGTAACAGACGTGCGGGATGCCGGGCGCGACGCGCACGCTGGTGACGCAGGCGTGGCTGCTCGAGACCACCACGTCGGCGTCGTCGATGCGGCCGCGCAGCCGCCACGACAGGGGCATCAGGGGCAGCAGCTGCTGGTAGTGGTCGGCCGCGTGGGGCACGTGCTGCAGCAGCGACGGCGAGGCCTTCTGCAGCAGCGGCGGCACGCGCGACGGCTCGAGGATCGTGGTCAGGATGCGCGCGTCGGGGAATGCGCGGGCCAGCTCCTCGACCACCCGCTCCGAGCCCGCGTACTTGACCAGCCACTCGTGGGCCAGCACCACCCGGGGTGAGGGGCCTCCCGTGCCGGCTGCCTCGGTGTCGGGCGTCTCGGGCTCTGGGGTCACGGTCGTGGCTCCTGCGAGAGGTGGGCGTGCGAGGAAGCGCGGATCCTCTCGCATCTACCGGCTCCCTCTCACCACGGCGCCCGGAGCGACGTCGCGATCGACGAACGACAGGGCCCCGATCACCGCGCCGTCGCCGACGACGATGTCGCCCACGATCACGCTGTTGGGGAAGATCACGACGCCGTCGCCGATGCGCGGGTAGCTCTCGCGCTTCTGGCCCAGGGTCACGTGCTGGTACAGGGTCACGTTGGCGCCCACCCGCGATCCGGTGCCGATGACGATGCCGGTCGGGTGGGGCAGCTTGAGCCCCGGTCCGATCCGGATGTCGGGGCCGACGTCGATGCCGTGGCGGCTCATCAGCAGCTGGCGCCACAGGGGGAAGCTCTTGCGCGGCGCGTGCTCGGCCAGGCGCAGCAGCAGGCAGGCCTGGAGGGGCGGGCTGAGCAGCAGCTGGCGGCAGATGCGCAGCCAGCGCGGGCGCAGCGCGCGGTTGTGCGCGAGCTGGTCGGCGTCGGAGACCAGCAGGTCGCCCACGCCGGCGGGCGGGGGCGGTGCGATCGGGCTGACGGCTCCGTTGGTGAGGTGGGTGCTCATACGCGCCGGTGCGACCGCATCGCGGCGTGCAGGATGAACTCGGTGCGCTCGGCGGAGCGGTTGATGCCGTACTCGCCGGCGCGCACGGCGGCGTCGCGTCCGAGCAGCTCGAGGCGGGCCGGGTCGCGCACCACGTCCTCGATCGCCGTGGCCAGGGCCTCCACGCGGCCCGGCGCCACCAGCACGCCGCCGCCGCTGCCGCCGAGGATCTCGTCGGGGCCGCCGCCGGTGGTGGCGATCACCGGGCGCCCGACCGAGAGGGCCTCCACCACCACCTGGCCGAAGGGCTCGGGCGAGGTCGAGGTGAGCAGGGCGATGTGCACCGACGAGAAGAACGCGTACGGGTCCTCGACGAAACCGGCGAAGGTGACCGCATCGCCCACCCCGAGGCGGTCGGCCGTCTCGATCAGCCGGTGCAGGTAGTCGGGGTCGCCGTGGCCGGTGTCGCCACCGATCACGAGGCGGCAGTCGGGGAAGGTCTCGCGCAGGCGGGGAAGGGCCTCGATGGCGATGTGCTGGCCCTTCCAGGGCACGATGCGGCCCAGCAGGCCGAGGCGCGGCCAGCCGGCCAGCGAGGGCGGCACGGCGACGCTCGGCGCGCGGGTCGCTCCGCTCGGGATGACCGCCGTCGGCACCCGCGCGGGCGAGACGGCGGCGGTCGCCATGGAGTTGGCGATCACCATCGTCGGCGGCACCGAGCGGGCGAAGGCGCGCATCGCGCCGGCCAGCGACTGGGGCACGTAGGGCGGGCACAGGATGTCGCGCTGGTGCATCACCCAGGGGCGGCGCGACATGCGCGCCGCGATGCCGCCGTAGATGTGGGCCTTCTGGGAGTTGGTGTAGACGAGGTCGGCGTCCACGCGGCGCGCCAGGCGGGCGACGCGGGCCGAGGCCCGCAGCAGCGTCGGCCCGAAGCGCAGCGGGTCGCGCTTCACGTCGATCTGGGCGATCGAGAGGTTGCGCACCTCTCCCAGCGGCAGGATGTGGACGTTGTGGCCCGCCAGTCGCAGCCGGTCGCACACCGGGCCCTCCTCCGCGAAGGCGAAGTCGAAGCGGAATCGGTGGCGCAGCTCGTCGGCGAGACGCGCCATCGCCAGCTGGCCGCCGCTCTTGGCGGCCACGTGATCGACCACCAGCACGCGCGGGAGGTCGGCCACGCCGCCCCCGGTCCTAGGCACCATGGCCCACCACCCCCTTCGATGTCTGCATGCCGGCCAGGGCGCGGAACAGCACCGTGGCGAGGATCAGCGGGATGCCGAACACGAGCAGGATCGTCGTGGCGCTCGAATAGACCCCGTTCAGCATCTGCCAGTACATGAGCAGCACCACCGAGGCGACGATCGCCGTGCTCGGGGCGAGGAACGACCGGCCGCCCATGTCGCGGAACACGGCGCAGACGGCTCCGAGGAGCGCCGCGCCGATCGCGATGCCGGTCCAGCCGAAGTCGAGCCAGAACTCACCGGCCACCGTGTAGGGGCGGCCGGCCTTCTTGGAATCGCCCCACACCTCCTGGCGGAACGTGACGTCGCCCGCGGTGGGCTTGCCGGGCAGCAGGCCGCTCGGCACCAGGCTCTCGAGCCCGGCGATGACGCGGCCGCCCGACTGCTGGGCCATCTGCCCGGGCGAGATGTCGGCCAGGGTGATCAGCGCGTCGAACTGGGAGTTGTCGTTGGCCACCACGCCGAGGTTCATCGCGTTGGACGCCCCGGTGGAGACGGCCTCGGAGAAGGGGCGCGAGCTGGCCAGCTGGCGCACGCCGAGCGCGAAGGTGGCCAGCACCAGCAGGGCGACGGCGCCGGCGATGACCTCGCGGCGCCGCCAGCGGCGCCGGGCCAGGTGGATGACGATGGCCGTGCAGATCAGGGGGCGCAGGGCTCCGTTGCGCGATCCGGTGAGCGCGCCGAAAACGACGAGCTCCATCAGCAGTCCCGAGAAGGCGACCGCCGCCACGCCGCGCAGCGGGCCGTAGGCGGCCCACAGCATGATCGCGACCGTGCCGCAGCTGGCGAGCAGCGTGTACGTGAACGACTGCTGCAGGGTGGCCTGCGTGTTGAGGTGGGAGAGGGCCGCGCCCAGGCCGCCGCCGCCCGAGATCATCAGCGCCTGGCCCACCAGGCCGATGCCCAGCAGGGTCACGACTCCGGCCTTCAGCGCCGTCGGCGTGGGGCGGGTGCGCAGGAAGGCGAAGCCCGGGGTGCGCGCCCTGACACCTGACAGACCGAGGCGGGCGATCAGGAAGGCGGCCGTGAACAGCAGGCCGATCAGGATCCCCTTGGTGACGAAGGCGCCGACGTCGCCGGAGAAGCGCGAGGAGATGAACTCCACGATCTCCTGCCCCTGCAGGTCGCTGAGCGCCTGGGTGCGGTCGGACGAGCGGGTGTAGCTGCCGAGGATCGCCTCGTTGGCCAGCAGATATGCCGGCCGTGCCACGAACGTGAGCAGGATGAAGACGTAGGTGACCACGCTGAGCGACAGCACGCGGTCGTGCTGCCACTCCCACGCGATGCCCGCGGCGGCCGCGACGCCGACCGCCATCACGGCGAGCTGCGCCGGCCGCGGCTCGATCACCGCGAGGGCGACCAGCGCCACCAGGGCGCCGAGGCTGGCGAGGGCGACGGTGACCCAGAGGGTGCGGTCGTCGTCGCGCCGGCCGGCGGTGAGCGGGGCCGGCTGGTTCACCGGGTCTCGCTCGGCTCGACGCTCGCCGGGATGGCGGGCGTCTGGCCGGCCGCCGGCGCCTCGCCGTAGTAGTAGCCGTAGTCGCCGTAGCTCTCCGCCCCGCCCGGCCGCCAGTTGACCATCACGAAGCCGAGGAGCGGCGTGCGCGCGTCCTCGAGGCCCTGGCGCAGGCGCATCAGGCCGGCCTTGCGGGTGGCGCCGCTCTTCACGACCAGGATCACGCCGTCCACGTTCTTGGAGAGGGCGAGGGCGTCGCCCACCACCAGCCACGGGGGCGTGTCCACCAGCACCAGGTCGAACGAGTCGCGCAGGGTGTCGAACAGCTTGGTGACGCCCGGGGCCACCACGAAGTCGCCCGGATTGGGCGGCAGCGGGCCGCTGCCGAACACCGAGAGCAGCCCGTTGTTGGGGTTGGTGGTCAGGCCCGGGGCCTCGTCGGCGCCGGCCAGGTCGATGTTCTCCAGGGCGTCGTCGGCCGAGACGCTGGTGGTGAGCACGTTGGTGAGCCCCACCTGCGAGCGCAGCCGGAACAGCTGGCTGAGGCCCGGCTTGCGCAGGTCGAAGTCGCAGAGGGCCACCAGGCGGCCCGCGCGGGCGCTGGCCACCCCGGAGTTGGCCGTGCAGGTGGTCTTGCCATCGCCGCTCGCCGCGCTGGTGACCATGATCACCCGCGAGCCGCCGCCGACGTTGGTGAGGTCGAGCGACGCCGCCAAGAGGCGATAGGCCTCCGACTCGCGCGAGGACGGGTTCTCGAGCATCGCGACGCTCTCGTCGTTGGCGGCGCCGCGCCCGCGCGAGGGGATCGAGGCCAGCAGCGGGCACTGGAGGATCGCCGAGGCCTCGTCGGGGGTGCGGATGCGCCGGTCGCTGAGCTGCAGCACCGCGATGGCTCCGACGGCGATCAGCAGCCCGGCCAGCCCGGCCAGCCCGGCCGACTTGAGCGGCCGCGGCGAGATCTGGTCGGCCTGCTCGTCGGTCTCCACCACCTCCGAGTTGCGGCTGCCCAGCAGGATGCGCGAGCGCAGGTCGAGCTGCGTGCGCGTCAGCTGCTGCAGGAAGGTCTGGTCGGATCCGCCCGCCCGCAGGCTCGAGATCTGGGTCTGGAGGTCCTTCTCGGCGCTCACCAGGGCGCTGGTGTCGAGCTCGGCCCGGTAGGCGACGAAGCTCGCCGCCAGGGCGCTGGCCAGCTTGGTGGCGGTCTCCCGGTTATCCCAGACGACCTTGATCGTGATGATGTCCGAGTTGACCTGGGTGTCAACCGAGGTCGCCTGGTTGAGCAGCTTGATGTCGGTGGGCGACAGGCCGGCGCGCGTGAGCGTGTCGCGCAGCACCTGGGGCACCTTCACCAGGCCGGCCTGGGTGGCGACCACCCGGTTCGGGTCCTGGAAGCTGCCCGAGCTGCCGTCCAGCTGGGCCGAGAGGTTCTGGAAGTTCTTGACGACGACCTTGGAGACGCCCTCGTACTTGGCCGTCTGCAGGGACGAATAGACGAAGGCGAGCAGCGCCAGGCCGACGACGCACGAGGCGACGACCCACCAGTACTGGCGCAGGCCGCCCTCGAGGGATCCCCACCACCGCCGGGTGTTTCCGAGTCCGGTCTTCACAGGGCTCCCCTGACTTTTCTGGACATGAATCGCCTCGCCCCGCGACGGCGCGCCGTCGCCCTCTCCGGACGGCGCGGCAGTTGTGCTCCGAGCAGCAGCGCCCCGGGCACGTCGTCGAGCAGCCAGCGCGCGTACGGCTCGCCCCACCGGTCGGCCGCCAGGTCCCAGGCGTCGGCGATGAAGGGGGGCCGGTAGCTCTGCCCGTGGGCGTCGCTGGCGATGCAGGTGGCGATGCCGCCGTCGAGCAGGGCCAGCGCCGTGCGCTGGATGTCGGGCCGCCGCACGGCGAACAGGCTCGACGCGACCACCTGGAACACCACGCCCGCCCGGGCGAGCTCCTCCAGGGTGCGCAGCTGATCGCGGGCGTCGCTCGCCCGCTCGGGGTGGGCGATCACCGGCCGCAGTCCCGAGCCCTGGATGGCGGCGACCAGCGTCGGCAGCGCGGCGGCGCCCCCGACGCGCGGGGGCTCCACCAGCACGTAGGCCTGGCCCAGCGCGAAGCCGCTGAGGTCGCCCTGGGCCCGCGCCAGCACCTGGTTGGCGCTCATCTCGGCGGCGGGCAGCACGTGCAGGGGGATCCCCTGCTCGCGCAGGGCCTCGCGCACCGCCTCGACCCCCTCGGCGATGTCCTCGAGCGTGTTGGGGTACTGGTCGGAGACGTGCGAGGTCGCGGCGACCGCGCCGACGCCCTGGTTGACCAGCTCGCGCGCCAGGTCGAGCGACTCGTCGAGGGTGGCGGGCCCGTCGTCGAGCCCCGGAAGGATGTGGCAGTGGGTGTCGATCATCGTGCGACGCTCCCGAGGCCGCAGCCGTCGATGGGTTGGCCGGCGGCAACGCGCCGGAAGATGTCGGCGTGCTCGTCGATCCAGCGGTCCTCGTCGCCGGAGTGGGGCACGGTGGAGATGGCGGCGACCGCGGCGCCAAAGCGCGCCGGATCGCGCAGCAGTCCGACCGCGTCGGCGATCGCCGCCGCGGCGGGCTCGACCTCGATCGCGCCGCCCGAGGTGGCGATCGCCTCGGCCAGGCCCCCGCGCGGCGAGCTCAGCACCGGCCGGCCGGCGGAGAGCCACTCGAGCATCACGTTGGCCGGGCCGGCCGGCTCGGGCCAGATGGACGGCACGATGCCGGCGTCGCACGACTCGAGGAAGTCGGACTTCTGCTGCCCGCGCACCACGCCGGCGTACTGGACGTTGGGCAGCGCGCGCGTGGCCTGCTCCACCTCGGCCCGCAGCTTGCCGTCGCCGGCGATGCGCAGGCTGCAGCCGTGCCGGGCGAGGGCCGGCGCCGCGGCCAGCAGCTGGCGGACGCCCTTGGTGTGGTCCAGGCGGCCCAGGTACCCGAGCGCCTCGAGGCGGCGGCGCGGCGGTGGGATGCGCACCGCGGTCGCCGCGTCGTCGTAGGGGTTGCGGACCACGCGCATGATCTGCGGCGAGAACACCCCGGCGTGGGCGCGCAGCACGTAGGCCGTCGGGCCGAGCACCAGGTTGACGCCGCCCGACCAGCGCGCCAGCCGTCGCGTGCGCGCCCCGCAGAGCATCGGGTGGGGCCGGCAGGCCTCGCCGTCGGGTCGCAGCAGGGTGACCCGCGGGCACAGCAGCTGGTAGTCGTGAACCGTGTGCACGACGGGGATCCCGAGCCGGCGGGCCACCTCCCAGACGGCCGTCGTCATGCCCGGCAGATTGTGGGTGTGCATCACGTCGGCGTCCGACGCGCGCACGGCCGCCTCGAGCCGGTGGGTGGGGCGCGAGACCAGGTCGCCCGCGTGGTTGCGGATGCGCCGCATGCGGCTGGTCTTCCAGTGGTCGTGGTGGAGGGTCACGGTGGGCCCGGGGGGCGGCGTGGCCTCCTCGAACGAGGCGAGGTAGTAGACCTCGAAACCCCGCTCGGGCAGGCGCAGCCCCAGGCGGGTGAGGTGCTTGCCGACGCCGCCGACGGCCGGGTCGGCGCCGTGGGCGTGCACCTGGAGCACCCGCAGCGGGCGGGTCACGGGGCCACCGCCTCGAGCTCGCCCTGGGTGCTGCGGCTCGGGCGCCACCGCTGCAGCAGCAGCCCGGTGGTGCAGCAGGCCGCGCCGACGCCGAAGGCCACGACCGCGCTGAGCGCCGCGGCGGTGCTGGTGGGGTTGTTGACCATCACCAACGCGGACGCGGCCGCGGCGACCAGCGCCGCGGCGGCCGACACCAGGATCAGGCCCTCCATCCTGAGGGCCATCAGCCCGTACCAGGCGAGCATGAAGGCCAGCAGCACGGGGGTCAGCGCGACCAGGATCTGGGCGGCGGGCGCCGCCGCGGCGTAGGTCTCGCCGAAGCAGAACACCAGCACCGTGGGCGTGATCAGCACCGCGATCGGCACCACCACCAGCGAGGCGCCGACGAAGACGAACAGGAACCGGCGGGCGAGGGCCGCGCCCTGCTGCTGGTCGTGCCCGGCCCGCGCGCCCATGGCGGGCAGCAGGGCGAAGCCGAGCGTCTGGGCCAGCATCAGCTCGAGGTCGAGGAAGCGGAAGGCCACCGAGTAGCGCGCGGCCTCGAGCACCGGCGTGAGGTTGGCCACCAGCACCAGGCTGGAGCGGCCGACGATGACCAGGAACGTGCTGGCCACGCCGATCAGCAGCCCCCGCTTGAGCAGCGCCACCGAGGTGCCCGGCACCTTGGTGGACGCCCAGGGCAGGGGCAGGTAGCGCTGGGCCAGCAGCACCAGCAGCACCTGGCGGATGCCGAAGGCGGCCATGATCGCGGCGAGCCCGAACCCCGCCAGCAGCAGCACGGTGCCGACCACGACGAACGACACGGCCGAGACCGTCTGCAGCACCGCCTCCAGCTTGAGGCGGCCGGTGCAGCGGATCAGGTTGGCCTGCATCCCGAAGTACCCCGCGGTGACCACGTAGATCGCCGCGAACGCCAGCGGCAGGCCCTCCGTGCCGGGGCCCGAGTCGAGCAGCCCGAACGTGACGAGGGCCGTCGCGCCCACCAGGTTGCCGACCGACACCGGCAGCAGGCTGGCGCGGTACGCGGTGCCCACATCGAGATCGCCGCGGGCCACGTCGCGCCCGGCGACCACGCCCACACCGGTGTCGGTGAGGATGTAGAACGAGAGCGCCAGCACGATCAGGTACGAGTAGGCGGCGAAGGTCTCGGGCGAGGTCAGCCGCGCCAGCAGCACGATGAAGCCCAGGCTGAGCGCCTTGGTCAGGAACCGCGAGCCGATGGTCGCGAGCACGCCGGTCGACCGCCGCGCCAGCGTGCGGAGGCGGTCCCACGAGATCCCGCTGGTCACGCCGCCGTGCTCGTGGGCTCGCGGTGGGCGTCGCGCATGTGCGCGGCGGGGGAGAGCCGGCCGTCGAGGCTCGCCTGCACCCAGGCGAGCTGATGGCCGAGCCCCTCGCGCAGCGAGGTGCTCGCGCGGAAGCCCAGCTCCCGCTCGGCCAGCGTGCCGTCGGCGCCCGTGTGGCGCGCGTCGCCCGGTTGGCGCTCGCGCCGGTCGACCAGGATCGGCGCGCCGGTCAGGTCCTCGAGCATCTCGAGCACCTCGTTGACGCTCACCTGGGCGCCGCCGCCGACGTTGTAGACGCCGCCCGCCGTGCCGAACCCCGCGGCCCGCAGGTTGGCCTCCACGGCGTCGGCCACGTAGGTGAAGTTGCGGCTCTGGGTGCCGTCGCCGTAGAGCTCGATGGGCTCGCCCAGGCACGCCGCCCGCAGGAAGCGGGTGAAGGCCATGTCGGGGCGCTGGCGCGGTCCGAACACCGTGAAGTAGCGCAGCGACACGGTCGGTACGCCCATCTCCCGCGAGTAGATGCGGCACAGGTGCTCGCCGGCGAGCTTGGTGGCGCCGTAGGGCGAGACCGGGGCGGGCGTGGCCGACTCGAGCGTCGGAAAGCTCTCGGCGTCGCCGTAGATCGACGACGACGACGAGTACACCACCCGCACCCCCCGGTGGCGCGCCGCCTCCAGCACGTGCTGGGTGCCGTGCACGTTGTGGTGCACGTAGAGGTCGAAGTCGTCGCCCCAGCTGGCGCGCACGCCGGCCTGGGCGGCGAGGTGGAACACGGCGTCCACGTTGCGCATCAGCGGCTCGAGGCGCAGGTCGGTCAGATCGCCCTCCACGAGCGTGAACTGGCGATCGCCGGCCAGGCGGCGGAGGTTGGCCTCCTTGAGCGCGCGGGGGTAGTAGTCGGTGAAGCAGTCGACACCGATCACCTCGGTGCCCTCGGCCACGAGCGCCTCGCTCAGATGCGAGCCGATGAAGCCGGCGGTCCCGGTCACCAGCACCCGCTTCAACCGCGGAGAATCCGTCACGAGGGGCCTCTGTCGTCGTCGGTCGCCGAAATCACCACGGTGCTCACACCGCCCCGTCCCTCTTCATCACGGCGGGCACCGTCCGCAGCAGGATCCGCAGGTCCGACGCGAACGACCAATGCGAGACGTACGAGTAGTCGAGCTGCATGCGCTCGTCCCACTGCACATCGCTGCGCCCGAGCACCTGCCACAGGCCGGTGAGCCCGGGCCGCAGGTCCTGGCGCGCGCGCTGCCACGGGGCCAGGGCGTCGATCTCGAACGGCCGCAGCGGCCGGGGGCCGACCAGGCTCATGTCGCCCCTGATGACGTTGAACAGCTGGGGCAGCTCGTCGAGGCTCGTCCGGCGCAGCAGGGCCCCGACCCTGGTCACCCGGAAGCTGCCCGCCTCCTTGATCTCGCGCACCACGTCGGAGATCGGGCCGCCGACGTTCATGGCCACGTCGGGCTCGGGGCTCATCGAGCGGAACTTGAAGATCCGGAACTCGCGGCCGCCACGGCCGACGCGCACCTGGCGGTAGAGGATCGGTCGCCCGTCGCCGATCGCCACGGCGATCGCGACCGCGGCCATCACCGGCGAGAACAGGGCGATCAGCAGCGCGGCGCCCACCAGGTCGCTGCTGCGCTTGAGGATCCGCTCCGCGGCCGACATCCCCCGGCCGGGCACCTCCATCAGGGCCAGGTCGCCCAGGGCGTGGGCGCGCGGCGCGGGTCCGGCGAGGTCGAAGAAGCGCGGCACGACGTCCACCTGCACGCCCTGGGCGATCGACTCGCGCAGGGCCCCGACCAGCTGCGAGTCGCGGCCGGGGGAGAAGGCGACGATCAGGCGATCGACGCGGAACACCCGCACGATCGACGAGAGGTCACGGATGTCGCCGAGGAGGGGGGGATCGCCCCGGTGCCAGCTCTGCGTGCCGGGCTGGTCGTCGATGCGCCCGACCACCGCGATGTGCTGATTGCGGTGACGGCCGGCCAGGTTCATCACCCGGCGCGTCACCTCGCCCGATCCCACCAGCAGCACGCGCTCGACCCCGGCCGCCGGGTGGCGGTCGCAGGCCCAGCGTCCCAGCAGCCAGCCGGCCGGCAGCAGCACGGCCATGGCCGCCATCTGCGAGAGGTCGACCGGCCAGCCGGCGGCGGCCGAGACGATGATCGCGAGCCACGAGAGCACCATCCCGAGCACCAGCAGGCGCAGGCCGAACATCAGCCGGCTGCCCTCCCGCCGGCGCCGGTGCTGGTAGGCGCCGGCGATCGCCAGCCCGGGCACCGAGAGCACCGCCAGGAGGATCGCGAGCGGGTCGAACGGGCTCGCCGCGCCGCCGTTGAGCGGGGCCCCCGCGGTGCCCTGGAGCTGGGCGCAGATGGGGAGCAGGGCGACCGGCAGCAGGGCGTCCCACACGACCAGTGCCGCGAGCAGCCGGGAGCGTGACGCGGGGCGCGCGGAGGAGCGCGGAAAGCCGGCGGTCAGCGGGGCCGTCGTGGTCGCGCGGGGCGGTGACGGACGGACCGTTCGCTGCGACGTGGTCATCGCGGGGCACCTCGCAGGCGTCGGCAGAAATACCTGGAAATGAGCGCATTACTTCCGGGAGGATCGCCGTCACAGAACGTGTTCGAGGTGTCCCCGAAGGGTGGCGTCTGGGCGGCGACCAAGATGGCGGAACCCTCCGTCCGCGACCCCCCCTGACACTTTGGTCAGGGGGCAAGAGAATCGCGCCGCCCGGTTGGCCCCGCGGGAACCCGGGGTGCGTTATGGCGTTGAAAACGCACCCCGGCGAACTCGGTGCGGTAGGGGTCGGGATTAACGAGTCGAAAAGACTCTGCAATGTCTGATCCGCAGAAAACCTCCCCACGCCACGACGGGCAGCGGCTGTTCGGACCCGACGGCCTCACGGCGGGGCGCGCGATCGCGTTCATCTCGGGCCTCACCGTGAGCATCGTGCTGATCGCCGCCCTGGTGATGCGCCTCTTCGACGAGAGCGAGTTCCCGAGCTACGGCGAGGCCGTGTGGTGGGCGGCGCAGACCGTGACGACGGTCGGCTACGGCGACATCGTCCCCAAGGACACCCTCGGCCGGTTCGTCGCCGGCGTCGTGATGCTGATGGGCGTCGCGTTCATCTCGATCCTCTCGGGCGTCACCGCGAGCGGGCTGGTGGACAGCTTCCGCAAACGCCGCGGCCTCGACCAGCACGACGAGCTGATGGCCGAGCTCACCGAGATCAAAAAGCGCCTCGCCGAGCTGGAGCCCCGCGAGTAGCTCGGCTACCTCGCGGCGCGGATGAAGGCGGTCAGCCCGTAGGAGGTGACGGGCACGAGGCCCAGGCGGCGGTAGAAGCCCTCGGCGCCGCGCTCGGCCACCAGCACCTGGTGGTGGAAGCGATCCATGGGGTAGTGCTCGAGGATCGACTCGGTGAGCGTGCGGCCGATGCCCCGGCGCTGGCGGTCGGGGCTCACCAGGATGTCGGCGATGTAGACGGCGAACGCCTCGTCGGACATCGCGCGGGCGAACCCGACCACGCGGTCACCCTCCATCGCGACGATCGCGTAGGAGGAGTGCTCGATGGCGATCCGCAGCCGCGTGGGGTCGCTGGCGTGGGTCCAGCCGTGCGCCCGGTAGAGCCCGATGATGCCGAGGAAGTCCTCGCCGACATCGGCGTTGCGGATCACCACGGGTGGGCGGGTTGTCGTCATGAGCCAGACGGATCGTATGCGATACTCGCGCCGATGTCGGCGCCCGCGCGAATCCTGCCGGAACGGTACGACCCCGCGCCCGTCGAGTCCAAGTGGCAGACGGTCTGGGAGCGCGATGACGCGTTCCGGGCCGAGCCGGTCTCGCGCGACGGGGAGTCCCCCGACCTGCCCGCGCGCCCCAAGGCGTACGTGCTGGAGATGCTGCCCTACCCCTCCGGCGAGATCCACATGGGTCACGTCAAGAACTACACGATGGGCGACGTGGTGGCGCACCACCACCGCCGCATGGGCAGCGCGGTGTTCCACCCGATGGGCTACGACTCGTTCGGCCTGCCGGCCGAGAACGCCGCCATCCGCACCGGCGAGCCGCCCGCGATGGTCACGGCGCGCAACATCGCCCGCATCCGCGAGCAGCTCAAGCGCCTCGGCTTCGCCATCGACTGGAACACCGAGATCGCCACCAGCGATCCCGAGTACTACCGGTGGACCCAGTGGCTGTTCCTGCGCTTCTTCGAGCGCGGCCTGGCCGAGCGGCGCGAGGCGGCGGTCAACTGGTGCCCCAAGGACCAGACCGTGCTGGCCAACGAGCAGGTGATCGACGGGCGCTGCGAGCGCTGCGGCACCGAGGTGGAGCTGCGCCAGCTGACCCAGTGGTTCCTGCGCATCACCGACTACGCCCAGCGCCTGCTGGACGACATGTCCGAGCTCGTGGACTGGCCCGAGCGCGTGCTGACCATGCAGCGCAACTGGATCGGCCGCTCCGAGGGCGCGCGGGTGTCGTTCCGCACCGAGGACGGGTCGGCGGAGATCCCGGTGTTCACCACCCGGCCCGACACCCTCTTCGGGGCGACGTTCTTCATCCTCGCCCCCGAGCACCCGATGGTGGGCCACCTGGTGGAGGGCCGGCCCGAGGAGAAGGCCGTGCGCGACTACGCCGCCGCCGCGGCGCGGGCCTCGGCCGCCGACCGCGGCGAGACCGACCGGCCGAAGACGGGCGTCGACACGGGCCGCCGGGTGGTCAACCCGATCAACGGCGAGGAGATCCCCGTCTGGGTCGCCGACTACGTGCTGATGGACTACGGCACCGGCGCCATCATGGCCGTGCCCGGCCACGACGACCGCGACTTCGCCTTCGCCACCGCCCACGGCCTGCCGATCCGCCGCGTGATCGCCGACGCCGACACCGCGCCCGAGGCCCCGCTGGAGGAGGCCTACACCGGCCCGGGGCGCCTGGTGAACTCCGGCTTCCTCGACGGCCTGGACGTGACCGAGGCCAAGGCCGCCGCCGCGGCGTGGCTGGACGAGCAGGGCCTCGGCGAGGCGACGGTGGGCTACCGGCTGCGCGACTGGCTGATCTCGCGCCAGCGCTACTGGGGCGCGCCGATCCCGGTGATCCACTGCCCCGACTGCGGCGTGGTGCCGGTGCCCGACGACCAGCTGCCGGTGCTGCTGCCCGAGGTGGCCGACTACGCGCCCCAGGGTCAGAGCCCGCTGGCCTCCAACGACGACTTCGTCAACGTCGCGTGCCCGCAGTGCGGCGGTCCCGGAAAGCGCGAGACCGACACGATGGACACGTTCGTCGACTCGTCCTGGTACTTCCTGCGCTACACGGCGCCCCACCTGTCGGCCGAGGCCTTCCAGCGCGAGATCGCCGACTACTGGCTGCCCGTGGACCAGTACATCGGCGGCGTGGAGCACGCGGTGCTGCACCTGCTGTACGCGCGCTTCTTCACCAAGGTGCTCTACGACGCCGGCCTGGTGAGCGTGCGCGAGCCGTTCGCGCGCCTCTTCACGCAGGGGATGATCTACCGCGACGGCGCCAAGATGAGCAAGAGCAAGGGCAACGTGGTGCCGCCCGACGAGATCGTCACCCGCTTCGGCGCGGACACGCTGCGGCTCTACGTGCTGTTCATGGGCCCGGCGGCCGACGACATCGAGTGGAGCGACCGGGGCGTCGAGGGGCAGCGGCGGTTCATCGACCGGCTGTGGCGCCTGGTGGGCGGGCTCGCCCCGGGCGGCCTCGCCGAGCGGCCCACGCGCGAGGGCCTGGAGGGTGAGGACGCCGCGCTGGAGCTGGTGCGCAAGGCCGAGGCGACCATCGCCAAGGTGAGCGAGGACATCTCCGAGCGCTTCTCCTTCCACACGGCCATCTCGGCCGTGCAGGAGCTGGTCAACCTGGCCACCAAGGGCGTCGGCGAGGGGCTCTACGCGAGCGAGCGGGCCACCGCCGCGCTGCGCTACTCGGCCCAGACCGCCGTGTCGCTGCTGTTCCCGTTCGCCCCGCACGTCGCGAGCGAGCTGTGGGAGGCCCTCGGCGGCGAGCCGCTGTGGCGCGAGCCGTGGCCGGTGGCCGACCCGGCCTTCCTCCAGCGCGAGACCGCGACGATCGTGGTGCAGGTCAACGGCAAGCTGCGCGACCGGCTCGAGGTGGCCGTCGGCACCGCCGACGCCGACGTGCTGGCCGCCGCGCGCGAGCTGCCCAAGGTGGCGAGCGCCCTGGAGGGCAAGAACGTGGTGCGCGAGGTGGTCGTCCCCGGCCGGCTGGTGAACTTCGTCGTGAAGTAGGTCGCCCGCCGGCGCGCCCTGCGGCGCTGTCGCGGCGTCCGCGTGTGCGACGGGCGCGCCTAGCGTGGTCGGCGTGGATCGACTGCTGCCATGGCTGCGCCGCTCGGGATGGGCCTACGTGGCCGCCGCGCTCGCGCTGGCCCTGGTGGCCTGGCGCATCGGCCCGGGCGCGGGGGGAGGGGAGGCCGGGCAGCCGGCGTCCGCCGGGGTCGGGCACCGTCGCGGTGCAGGAGCACGCCCCCGGCGAGCCCGAGGGGATGGTGCACGTGGCCGGGGAGGTGAAGCGCCCCGGCGTGTACCCGATCGCCGCGGGCGCGCGGGTGATCCAGGCGATCCGCGGCGCCGGCGGCCCGACGCGCAAGGCCAACATGTCGGGGATCAACCTGGCGGCGACCCTTCAGGACGGCCAGCAGGTGGTGGTGCCGGCCAAGGTCGTGCCGGGCGCGGCGGCCCCGGCGGGGCGCCGGCGGCGCCGCGGCGAGCGGGCCGGTCAGCCTCTCGTCGGCCAGCGCGGAGGACCTCGACGCCCTCGACGGCATCGGCCCCACGCTGGCCGGGCGCATCGTGGAGTGGCGCACCGCGCACGGCGGCTTCGCCTCGCTGGAGCAGCTGCTCGAGGTGCCCGGCATCGGCCCGACTCGCCTCGAGAGCCTTCGATCTCACGTTGTGCCCTGACGAGGCCGATTGAGACCAGCGTCGTCTATCCTGACGACTGGACACGCGGACCTGGTGCCGCGATCCCCGAGCCCCGAGGAGGGGCGAACTGAACAAGTTCCTCAAGAGCGCGGCGTTCCCGATCCTCATCGTGATCCTGCTGGTGTTCGTCGCCCAGCGGCTGGTGGTGTCGAGCGAGCCCTCCACCCCTCCGCCGACGTTCAACCAGTTCACGAAGGACATCGCCTCCGGCAACGTGGCCAAGGCCACGATGAAGGTGGAGAACCTTCAGGTGGACGCGACCCTGAAGGACGGCAAGGAGTTCACCACCGGGTACCCGCAGGACTACGCGAGCACCCTGATCAACCAGCTCGAGGAGAACAACGTTCCCTTCGAGGTCAAGGGCATCCCCAGCACCCCCTGGTGGTCCTCGCTGATCTGGCTGCTTCCCTTCGTCCTGTTCATCGGCTTCTGGATCTACCTGATGAACCGCATGCAGGGCGGCGGCTCGAAGGTGATGAGCTTCGGAAAGAGCCGGGCCAAGCGGATGGCCGTGGACGCCCCGAAGATCACCTTCAAGGACGTGGCCGGCGCCGACGAGGCCGTCGAGGAGCTGCACGAGATCAAGGAGTTCCTCGAGAACCCGAAGAAGTTCCAGGCGCTCGGCGCCCGCATCCCCAAGGGGGTGCTCCTGTTCGGCCCCCCGGGAACCGGCAAGACCCTTCTCGCGCGCGCCGTGGCCGGGGAGGCCGGCGTGCCCTTCTTCTCGATCTCGGGATCGGACTTTGTCGAGATGTTCGTCGGCGTCGGCGCATCCCGGGTGCGCGACCTGTTCGAGCAGGCCAAGCAGTCGAGCCCCTGCATCATCTTCATGGACGAGATCGACGCGGTCGGCCGCCACCGCGGCGCGGGCCTTGGCGGAGGCCACGACGAGCGCGAGCAGACCCTCAACCAGCTGCTGGTCGAGATGGACGGCTTCGAGGCCAAGGACAACATCATCCTGATCGCGGCCACCAACCGACCCGACATCCTCGACCCGGCCCTTCTTCGCCCGGGGCGCTTTGACCGCCAGATCGTCGTCGATCGCCCCGACCGCGAGGGCCGCGCCCAGATCCTTCGCGTGCACACCAAGGGAAAGCCCCTTGCCAAGCACATCGACCTGATGACCCTGGCGGGCCAGACCCCCGGCTTCACCGGCGCCGATCTCGCCAACCTGGTCAACGAGGCGGCCCTGCTCGCCGCCCGCAAGGGAAAGCGCGTGATCGACCAGCTGGAGCTCGAGGAGGGGATCATGCGCGTGATCGCCGGCCCCGAGAAGAAGTCGCGCATCCTCTCCGAGAAGGAGCGGGTGGTGACCGCCTACCACGAGATGGGCCACGCCCTTGTCGGCCACTTCCTGCCCGACGCCGACCCGGTGCACAAGATCTCGGTGGTCAGCCGCGGCCAGGCCCTCGGCTACACGATCTCGATGCCGACCGAGGACAAGTTCCTCACCACCCGCGCCCAGCTCGAGGACCAGATGGCCATGACCCTCGGCGGCCGGGCCGCCGAGGAGCTCGTCTTCGACGAGATCACCACCGGCGCCGCCAACGACCTCGAGAAGGTGACCGGCACCGCCAAGCAGATGACGATGCGCTTCGGCATGTCCGACAAGCTCGGCCCGCGCGTGCTCGGCCACAACCAGGGCGCGCCCTTCCTCGGCCGGGACATGCACTCGGAGCCCGACTACTCGGATGATCTGGCCCGCACGATCGACGCCGAGATCCGCCGGATCATCGAGGAGGCCCACCAGCGCGCGCGCGACATCCTCGTCGAGCACCGCACCGACCTCGAGACCCTCTCCCAGATCCTCCTTCGCCGCGAGACCATCGAGCGCACCGAGTTCCTCGCGATCCTCGCCGGCGAGCCCGAGGACGAGGTCTTCGCCGCCCGCGACGCCAAGGCCGCCCGCACCGCCGCCGAGATCGAGCGCGCCAACAACGAGGCCGACACCGCCAAGCCCTCCAAGCGCCTTCCCTACCCCTCCTCCGGAGAGCCGCTGCCGGAGTAGGGCCCGGTTGGTGTTCTGACGCGGGGACAGACGGGCGCGACCCGCGCGCGTGAGGCGCTCCTAGCCTCGCCGTGTGTCGGCGTGGCGCCATTCGTCGAGGACCCCGTGGCGCCTCGCGCCCCACGCGGTGCTGGTGCTGTTCTGCGCCGGGCTGATCGCCGCCCTGGTCGCCGCGGTGCCGGTGGGGCCGGCGATCGTGGTCGGCGGCCTCCGCGGCCGTCATGACCGGCCGTCTGCGCCCTGCGGGGACGGGCCCGGGCGGCGATGGTGCTGCTGTGCCTCGCGGCGCTCAGCGTGGGCGCCGGGTGGGGAGGGGCGCGGCTGGCGGCCACCGCGCCGCCCGATCTGGACCTGCCGACGGCGGTGCGGGGCACGGTGGTGCTGGACACGCCGCCCGTGCCGGCGGCCTTCGGGGGCCTCCGGGCACGGGCCCTGGTGGAGCACCTGACGGCCGAGCACGGGGTGGTGCCGGCCGGCACCCGGTTGCTGATCGATCTGCCGGAGTCGGACGACCCGCCGCCGGTGGGCACGCGCCTGCGGGTGGACACCGAGGTGCGGGCGGCGTCGGAGCCGCGCTCTCCCGGGTGGTGGCGGCGCTGGCTGGCGCGTCAGGGCATCGCCGGCCGCCTGAAGGTGAGCGACGTGCGCACCGCGGGGCGGCGCGGGGGTCTGGCCGGCCTGCGCGACCGCTGGCGCGAGTGGGCCGGCGACCACGCCGCGGCGGGGCTCGACGGCGACCGGGCCGAGCTGGTGCGCGGCATGGCCCTCGGCGGCGGAGCGGGGCTCTCGGAGGGCGCCGGGCAGGCGTTCCGCGACGCCGGCCTGTGGCACCTGCTGGCGGTGTCGGGGCAGAACGTGGCCGTGGTGGCGCTGGCGGTGCTCGCCGGTCTGACGGCCCTCGGGGTGCGGCGCCGCCCCGCGGTGGCCGGGGCCGCCCTGGTGATGGTGGCCTACTGCCTGGCGTGCGACGGCGGCGCCTCGGTGGGGCGCGCGGGCATCGTGGGCGGGCTGGGCCTCGTGGCCGAGCTGCGCTCGTCGCCGCGCGAGCGCTGGTACCTGATGCTGGTGGGCCTCGCGGTGCTGCTGGCGCAGCAGCCGCGGGCCCTGGGCGATCCCGGCCTGCAGCTGTCGTTCGCGGCCGTGGTGGGCCTGTTCGTGCTGGCGCCGCCTCTCGCGGCATGGCTGCGGGGCTGGCTGCCGGGGCGGATCGCCGACCTCGCGGCGATGGCCGGCGCCGCGAGCCTGGCGACGGCGCCCGTGGTGGTCGGCGACTTCGGGCGCCTCTCGCTGGCGGGGCTGGCGCTGAACGTGGTCGCGGTGCCGATGGCCGCGCCGATCGTGGTGCTGGCGCTGGCGGGCATCGCGGCGGGGGCGGTGCTGCCCGCCGCCGGCGTCGTGCTGGCCTGGGCGGCGGGCCTGGGCGCCGAGGCGCTGCTGATCGGCGCCCGGCTGGGGGCGGCGATCCCGGGGGCGGCGGTGGACGTGCCGGGCGGCGCGGCGCCGGCGTTCGCCCTGCTGGCGGTCGGTGCCCGGCGGTGGCGTGGGGTCTGCTGCGGCCCGGGGGGATGGGGGATGGCGTGGCGGATGGTGCCCTGGAGGAGCCTGGCCGTGGTCGCCGGTGGTGCTGCTGGCCGCGGGCTGGGCGCTCTCGCGGCCGCCGGCGCCGCCCCCGTGGCCGGCGCGGCCGACCGTGACGGCCCTCGACATCGGCCAGGGCGACGCGATCCTGCTGCGCAGCCCCGACGGCGCCGCGGCGGTGGTGGACACCGGCCCGCCGGGCGACCCGGCGCCGGTGATCGCGGCGCTGCGCGCGCCTGGGCGTGCATCGCCTGGACGCGCTGGTGATGACCCACGACTCGCTGGACCACGTGGGCGGGGCCATCGACATCCTCGACCGCATGCCGGTGGGGGTGGTGATGCACCCGCCGGACCCCGTGGACGGGTGGGAACCCGCGTGCGTGGCCGTCATCGCGGAGGCCGGCGCGCGCCGGGTGCCGATCCGGGTGATCCGCGCGGGCACGCGCTTCTCGCTGGGCGCCTGGACCGTGCGCGTGCTGTCGCCGTCGGGCGCCCGGCCGGTCGGGGCCGACCCCAACCCCTACAGCCTGGTGGCGATCGCGTCGGCGGGTTCGCTGGACGTGCTGCTGACCGCCGACGCCGAGAGCGACGCGCTGCGCCCGCTGGTGACCGGCTCGGTGGAGGTGCTGAAGGTGTCGCACCACGGCTCGGAGGACACCGGCCTGCCGCGAGGAGCTGACGCGCCTGCGGCCGCGTGTGGCGCTGATCTCGGCGGGGGAGGACAACCCCTTCCGGCACCCGCGGCCCGCAGACGCTCGCGGCCCTGGCGGCCCGGGGCGTGTCGACGTGGGTCACCGACCTGGCGGGCGACGTCAGCGTGAGCGCGGACGGGGATGCGCTGGTCGTCGACGGGAGCAGATAACCTGGCCGGTCGATGGCCCCGGAACCCCTCAAGCCCGCCTACGTCATCTGGGGAGAGGACAGGGCGACCGTCGACCGCGCGGTGGCGCGGCTGATCGCGCGCGTGGAGCGCGACGGCGGCATGCCGCCCGAGCGCGTCCAGGCCGGCGAGACCCCCGCCGAGGAGGTGGTGGCCGCCTGCGAGGCGCTCTCGTTCGCGGGCCTGCGCCTGGTGGTGGTGGAGGGCGCCGACGAGTGGAAGGCCGCCGACGCCGCCGCGCTGGTGACCTACCTCGACGCGCCCAACCCGGGCACCTGCCTGGCGCTGGTGGCCTCGGGGGCCCTCACGCCCAAGCTGCACGCCGCGGTGAAGTCGCTGGGGGGCGAGCTGCGCTACGGCCCCGACCCCAAGGCCAAGCGCGGCGAGCGGACCAAGTGGTTCGTGGAGCACTTCGTCAACGAGGTGCGCCGCTGCGGGGCCAACGTGTCGCCGGCGATCGCCCGATCGGTGGTCGATCGCGTGATGGTCGACCGCTCCGACGTGCGCAAGTCGGGGATCATCGCGATGGAGCTCGCCCGCGAGGCCGAGAAGCTGGCCGCCTACGCCGACGGCGAGGCGATCACGGCCGAGATGGTGGACGCCATGGTGCCCCGCCACCCGGACGCGAAGGTCTACGAGCTGGCCGACGCGCTGGCCACCGCCAACGCGGCCAGGACCTACGACCTGCTGCAGGACCTGGCCACCGGCGAGGAGCCCGTCGTGCCGATCGTGGTGCAGGTGCAGCTCACCAACCGCTTCCGCGCGCTGGCCCAGGCGCAGGCCCTGGGGCCGAGCCCGTCGGCCGACGCGGTGGGCGCCGCGACCGGCATCAAGGGCTACCCGGCCACGATCCTGGCCGAGCAGGCGCGCGCGATGCCCCCCGGCGCGGCCCAGCACGCCGTCGCGCGCCTCGCGGCGCTCGAGCTGGAGCTGCGCGTCTCGGAGCTCGCGAGATTGGGACGCTCCCGTGATGACGGGGAGCGCCTCGTGCTCGAGACGGCGGCGCGCGACCTGCTCACGTTGGCCCGGGGCGGGAAGCCCGCCCCGGACGACGAAAACTAGGTGGCGGTGCCGACCTTCTGGGTGATGCGGGCCACGCGGCTCTTCTTGCGTGCCGCGTTGTTGCGGTGAATCACGCCTTCGGCGGCGGCGCGGTCGACGAGGTGCTCCAGCTCGCGGGCCTGGGCCCCCAGCTGGTCCCCATCCCCGGTCTCGGCCGTGGCTTCGAGGCGACGGAAGAGAGTCTTGATGGTCGAGCGGTACCTCAGGTTGCGGTCGCGCTGCTCGAGCGAGCGGCGGTTGCGCTTCTTCTGCTGCTTGATGTTCGCCACGCGGGGCGTCCTCCAGGGTTCGGTCGGCGTCGCATGGTAGCGGCCCAGCAGGTCGGCGGCCAGCGGTGACGACCGACGACACCCCTCAGCGCCGTCAGCGCCGCCTCGCGGTGTCCACCGCGATCTTCGCCGCTGTGGACCGGGGTGAGCCGTGTCGCGGGGCTCGTGCGCGAGATCGTCGCGGCCGCCCTGTTCGGCACCTCGGGCCAGATCAGCGCCTTCGTCGTGGCCTTCAACGTGCCCAACCTGCTGCGCAGCCTGGTGGCCGACTCGGCCCTCTCCGCGGCGTTCGTGCCGGTGTTCACCCAGCTCCAGGAGCAGGGCAAGCACAAGGAGGCGCAGCGCCTGGCGGGGGCGTTCTTCGGCTTCATCTCCATCTCGCTCGGCCTGATCAGCCTGCTGGCGATCATCGCCGCGCCGTGGCTGATGCCGCTGTTCGCGCCGGGTCTCGACCCGGCCCTGGTGGATCAGACCGTGCAGATGGCGCGGATCATGTTCCCGATCGTGGTGCTGCTGGGCCTCACCGGCCTGGTGGCCGCGCTGCTGCAGGCCGCCGGCCGCTTCGGCGCCACGGCCTTCGCGCCGGTGCTGTGGAACATGGTGATCATCGGCGGGCTCGTCGCGGTGACCCCGTTCGTGCCCTCCGACGACCAGATCACGGTCTACGCCGTCGCCGTCGTCATCGGGACGCTCGCCCAGCTGCTCTACCTGCTGCCCTCGCTGAAGGGCCTCGGGCCGTTCCCGCTGTCGCTCGGCTTCCGCAACAAACGCCTGCGCCAGGTGCTGGTGCTGATGCTGCCGGTGACCCTCGGCCTCGGCCTGATCAACATCAACCTGACGGTCGACACGATCTTCGCGACCCTGGTCAGCGACCAGGCCCCGCGTGCCATCGACGCCGCCTTCCGGCTGTACCTGCTGCCCCAGGGCGTGTTCAGCGTCGCGATCTCGACGGTGCTGTTCCCGACCATCTCGCGCCTGGCCGCGCGCGACGACCTGATCGGCCTGCGCCAGACGATCGCCTCGGGCATGCGGCAGATCTTCTTCATGCTGCTGCCGGCCTCGGCCTTCCTGCTGGTGCTCTCGGAGCCGGTGGTCAAGCTGGTGTTCCAGCGCGGCGAGTTCGGCCCGCAGAGCACGAGCCTCACCTCGGGCGCGCTGTTCTTCTTCGCCATCGGCCTGGCCTTCAACGGCGCCAGCCTGCTGGTGATCCGGGCCTTCTTCAGCATGCAGATCCCCTGGCTGCCGACCAAGGTCGCGGCGCTCGGGGTGGTGCTCAACCTGGTGCTCGACGCGATCCTCTACAAGCCGATGGGCACCAACGGCATCCCGCTGTCCACCTCGATCTCGAGCGTGATCACCTTCGCGGTGCTGGTGTGGCTGCTCGAGCGCGAGCTCGGGGGGCTGCACCGCGACTGGGTGTTCGACGGCGTGGGGCGCAGCGTGGCGGGCAGCCTGGTCTCGGTGCTGCTGGCGTGGGCCTCGTGGACCGTCGTGTCCGACGCGCTGCCCGACGGCCCGATCGGTCAGATCCTCAGCGTCTCGGCCGCCATCGCCGCCGCGGCGATCGCCTACCTCGCCGCCGCGATGGCCATGGAGATGCCCGAGCTGAGGTCGCTGACCCGGCTCAGGCGGCCGCTACAGTAGGTCGCGTGGACCAGGGGCACATCCGGAACTTCTGCATCATCGCCCACATCGACCACGGCAAGTCGACCCTGGCCGATCGCATCCTCCAGTCGACCGGCGCCGTGGCCGAGCGCGATATGCGCAGCCAGGTGCTCGACTCGATGGATCTCGAGCGCGAGCGGGGCATCACCATCAAGGCCCAGGCCGTGCGGGTCAGCTACACGGCCTCCGACGGTGAGACCTACCAGCTCAACCTGATCGACACGCCGGGGCACGTGGACTTCAGCTACGAGGTCTCGCGCAGCCTGGCCGCCTGTGAGGGCGCGCTGCTGGTGGTGGACGCGAGCCAGGGCATCGAGGCCCAGACGCTGGCCAACACGTACCTGGCCATCGAGGGCGACCTCGAGGTGATCCCGGTGCTCAACAAGATCGACCTGCCGGCCGCCGACCCCGACCTGCACGCGCGGGCCGTGGCCGACCTGATCGGCGACGACGCCGACAACGTGCTGCGCATCTCGGCCAAGACCGGGGTGGGGGTGCAGGAGGTGCTGGAGGCCGTGGTCGCGCGCGTGCCGCCCCCCTCGGGCGACCCCGACGCGCCGGCCCGCGCCCTGATCTTCGACTCGGTGTACGACCAGTACCGGGGCGTGGTGGCCTTCGTGAGGGTGGTCGACGGCGAGTTCAAGAAGGGCGACCGCCTCAAGGCGATGCAGACCGGCCTGGTGGTCGACGCCGAGGAGATCGGCGTGATGGCGCCGGTGATGACGCCCACCGGGCGGCTCGGGGCGGGGGAGACCGGCTACCTGGTCACCGGCCTCAAGAACCTCGGCGACCTGCGGGTGGGCGACACGCTCACCGTGCCCTCGCGGCCGGCGGAGGAGGCGCTGCCCGGCTACCGCGAGGTCAAGCCGATGGTGTTCTGCGGCCTGTTCCCGGTGGACGCCGACGACTACCCCGACCTGCGCGACGCCCTCGAGAAGCTGTCGCTCAACGACGCCTCGCTGAGCTGGGAGCCCGAGACCTCGCAGGCGCTCGGCTTCGGCTTCCGGTGCGGCTTCCTCGGCCTGCTGCACATGGACATCGTGCGCGAGCGCCTCGAGCGTGAGTACGACCTCGAGCTGCTGGCCACGACCCCCAACGTCGAGTACCAGGTCACCACGACCGGCGGCGACCGCACCCCGGTGCGCTCGCCGGTGGACCTGCCCTCGCCGACCAGCATCGAGATGATCGAGGAGCCCTTCGTGCGCTGCACGATCCTGGTGCCCAAGGAGGGTGTCGGGGCCGTCATGGGCCTCTGTCAGGACCGTCGCGGCGTCTTCGTCACGATGGAGCCGATCGAGAACCGCCAGCAGATCGTCTACGACATGCCGCTGGCCGAGATCGTGCTCGACTTCTACGACCAGCTGAAGAGCCGCACGCGCGGGTACGCCTCGCTCGACTACGAGATCGTCGGGTACCGCGAGAGCCCGCTGGTGAAGCTCGACATCCTGCTGGCCGGCGACCCGGTGGACGCCCTGTCGATGATCGTCCACCGCGACCAGGCCTACGCCCGCGGCAAGGCCCTGGTGGAGCAGCTGCACACCACCATTCCGCGCCAGCTGTTCGAGGTGCCGATCCAGGCCGCGATCGGCGGCAAGATCCTGGCCCGCGAGACGGTCAAGGCGCGCCGCAAGGACGTTCTGGCCAAGTGCTACGGCGGCGATATCAGCCGTAAGCGCAAGCTCCTCGAGCGCCAGAAGGAGGGCAAGAAGCGGATGAAGCAGGTCGGCTCGGTCGAGGTGCCCCAGGAGGCCTTCCTGGCGGTGCTGCAGATCGGCGGCTCCGGGCAGAACGGCGGCAAGTGACCGCCGCCGCTGAAGCGCCCCGCCACCTGTACGTCCACCTGCCCTTCTGCTCGGCGCGCTGCGGCTACTGCGCCTTCGTGGTGCACGTCGGCGCGCTCGACCGGCGCGACGCCTACCTCGAGGCGCTGCGCGGGGAGCTGGCCCTCGAGGGCGGCATCCTCGGCCCGCTCGACACCGTGTACCTGGGCGGCGGCACGCCGACGCTGATGCGCTCGCGCCGGCTGCGCGCCCTGCTCGACGACATCCGCCCGCGCCTCGCCGAGGGCGCCGAGGTGAGCATCGAGGCCAACCCCGAGACCGTCGATCGCCGCGCCCTGGCCGATCTGCGCGCGATGGGGGTCAACCGGCTCTCGCTGGGCGTGCAGTCGTTCCAGCCCCACCTGCTGGCCGCGCTCGACCGCGCGGCGACCCCGGACCAGTGCCGCGAGGCGGCCGAATGCGCCCGGGCGGCGGGCTTCGAGAACCTCAGCATCGACCTGATCTTCGGGATCCCGGGCCAGACGCCGGACGACCTGGAGGCCGACCTCGCCGCGGCCCTGGCGCTCGGCCCCGACCACATCTCCTGGTACGAGCTCGAGATCAAGCCGGGCTCTGCGCTCGCGCGCCGGGGCACCCCGGCGTTCGACGAGGACGAGGGCGCCGACGCGTACCGCCGCATCGTCGGCGCGCTCGAGGACGCCGGCTACCGCTGGTACGAGACGGCCAACTTCGCCCGCCCGGGCCACGAGTGCCGCCACAGCCTGGCCTACTGGGGCGCGGCCGACTACCTCGGCATCGGCGTCGGCGCGGTCAGCACCGTGGCGGGCGACCGGTGGCGCGACGCGCCCGGGCCTCGAGGGCTACATCGCGGCGCTGTCGCGCGGCCGAGGCGCCGCCGCGCACCCACGAGCCGCTCGACGCCGACGACATGCGCCGCGAGCGCTGGATGCTCGGTCTGCGGCTCGACCGCGGCATGCCGCTGGCGTGGGCCGGCCCGCCCGATCACCCCGACGCCCTCGATCGCCTGAGCGCCGCCGGCCTGCTGCGCCAGGACGGCGAGGAGGTGCTGCTGACCCGCGAGGGCCGCTTCGTGCAGAACGCGATCCTGCACCAGCTGATGGAGTACGCGTGAGCGAGGAGGCGCTGCCCGAGATCGTGGGCGACGAGCGCCTGACCGCGCGCCAGGAGACCATCCTGCGCACCGTCGTCGAGGAGCACATCGGCTCCGGGATCCCGGTGGGCAGCAAGAACCTGGCCGGCCGCGAGGGCATCGACTTCGCCGCCTCGACCGTGCGGTACGAGCTGGCCCGGCTCGAGGAGCTCGGGTTCCTCAACCACCCGCACACCTCGGCCGGGCGCGTGCCCACCGACCGCGGCTACCGCTACTACGTCGACAACCTGCTCACGCGCGAGCCGGCCCAGGTGCCGGCGGTGCTGGAGTCGGCGCTCGACCTGGGCGAGGTGCAGCGCGAGGTGGACGCCGCGCTCGGCCGCCTGGCCGACGTGGTGGCCCAGGTGACCAACCTGCTCGGCATCGTCACCGCCCCGGCGCCCCAGTCGTCGTCGGTGCGCCACGTGGAGGTGCTGCTGCTGCAGCCCCAGGTGGTGATGGTGGTCGTGATCACCTCCACGGGGGCGGTCACCAAGCGGGTGTTCGCCTTCGACCGCGCCGTCGACCAGGGCCTGTGCGAGTGGGCCGGCGCCTTCCTCAACGACCGCATCGTCGGCCTCGCCGTCGGCTCGCGCCTGGTCGAGGCGCGCATCGAGGACCCCTCGCTGTCGCCGATGGAGCGCGCTTTCCTGGCGGTGCTCGCCCCGGCGATCGTGGAGCTCGACGACGGCGCGCCGGGGAGCATCTTCGTCGGCGGCCGCGCGCGGTTCCTGGCCGAGCAGCGCCACCTCGACCTGATGGCGATCGACGCGCTGATGGAGAGCCTGGAGGAGCGCTACGAGCTGCTCGCCATGCTGCGCGGGGCGCTGAGCCGCAACCAGGTGTACCTGCGCATCGGGGCCGAGCTGCCCGACCAGAGCCTGGCCGGGCTGAGCATGGTCGCGGCCAACTACGGGGTGCCCCGGCGCAACCTCGGCACGGTCAGCCTGTTCGGGCCGACCCGGATGGACTACCGGCTGGCCATGGCGACCGTGCGCGAGGCGGCGCAGATCCTCTCGAAGTACGTCGAGGGCGTCTACGAGTGATCAGTGGGCCGCCTCCTCCCGCGGCGCGCGGGGCATGCGGAAGGCCAGCACGAAGCTGATCACCAGGGGGACGATCGACAGCAGGGCGGCCAGCGCGAGGGCGTCGGTGGCCGGGCGGGGCACGTCGAGGACGCCGAAGAAGATCGTCGCCACGAGCGCGATGCCGAACGAGAAGGCGAGCTGCTGGAGGGCGTTGAGCAGCCCCGAGGCCGAGCCGACCTCCGTCTCGGTGACGCCTCCCAGCACGACGTCGAAGAGCTGACCGAACACCATGCCGGCGCCGACGCCGACGATGAAGGCCGACGGCACCATCGACCACGGGGACGGGTGGGTCGTCAGGTGCGCCGTCGCGGCGATGCCCAGCGAGGCCGAGCGTCGTGACCGAGATGCCGGTGTGGACCAGCCGGCGCCCGAGCCGCGCGATGAGGGCGAACGAGAGGCCCATGCCGACGATCATCCCGACCGACATCGGCGCCAGCGAGAGGGCGGCCCGGATCGGGGAGAAGCCCTCGCCGACCTGCCAGAACAGGGAGAGCACCAGCATCACCCCGGAGAAGGCGGCGAAGAAGCCCGTGGCCACGGCCATGCCCGATGTGAAGCTGCGATTGCGCATCAGGCTCATCTGGATCAGCGCCCTCTGGGCCGGCAGGCGGCGCTCGTAGACCACGAACGCCACCGCCAGCGCGACGCCGGCGACCATCAGCGCGAAGGTCCACAGCGGCCAGCCCAGCTCGCGGCCCTCGATGAGCGGGTAGATCAGCGCCAGCGCGGCGAACCCGATCAGGGTCATGCCCATCAGGTCGAGGCCGCCGCCCTTGGCGGTGACGTTGCGCGGCATGTAGCGCGCGCCGACGGCGATGCAGACGAGGCCGAGGGGCACGTTGACCAGGAAGATCGTGCGCCAGCCGGCGCCCAGCAGGTCGCCCTGGATGAGGGCCGCGCCGATGATCGGGCCCGCGACGGCCGACAGGCCCATGATCGGGCCGAAGAGGCCGAAGGCCTTCGGCATGTCCTTCTCGTCGAGCACCTCGGTGAGCATCCCGAAGCCCTGCGGGATCATCAGCGCGCCGAACGCCCCCTGCAGCACGCGTGTCACGATCAGCGACTCGGGCGACCAGGCCAGCGCGCACAGGGCCGACGCGACCGTGAATCCGGCGGCCCCGATCAGGAACAGGCGGCGGCGGCCGTAGAGGTCGCCCAGGCGCGCGCCGGTGATCAGGAACACGGCGAACGCGAGCGTGTAGCCCGCGCCGAGCCACTGCAGCAGCGACTGCCCGCCGCCGAGGCTCTCGCGGATGGCGGGACCACCGACGTTGGTGACGGTGGAGTCGACCAGGTCCATCACGTCGGCCAGCAGCACCACCGCGAACACCGCCCAGCGCCCCGGGTATTTGGCGACCGAGGCGATGGCCGCGGAGGCGGGGGAGCGGGTGGTGGCGGGCGCGGGGCCGGCGGTGATGTCGCTCATGTGGTCGTCCTCGGCGCGATGGTGGAGAGGTGATCACGAACAGTGTTCGTTACGAACAGCGTACGTGGCGTACACTGTTCGTGTCAATCCCGCGGATAGGATCCCGCCAGATGGCCACCCCGCCGCATCGCTCCACGCGCGACCGTCCCGCCAAGGCGCCGCTGTCGGAGCGCGCCGTGATCGATGCGGGGATGGAGATCCTGCGCACCGAGGGCCTCGACGCGGTCACGATGCGCCGGGTGGCGAAGGAGCTCGACACGGGCGCCGCGTCGCTCTACGTCTACGTGGGGGGCCGCGACGACCTGTGGCGCCTGCTGTTCGACGAGGTGGCCTCCGGCGTCCCGATCGAAGAGCTCGATCCCGCCCACTGGCGCGACCAGCTGCGGGCGCTGTGCCTGGCCTTCCTCGAGGCGCTCGAGGCGCACCCCGGCGTCGCGCGCGTCGCACTGGCCGAGGTCCCCCTGGGGCCGAACGCCATGGCCGGTGCCGAGGCGATGCTCGCGATGCTGCTCGCCGGCGGGGTGGAGCCCCAGCGCGCCGCCTGGGCGCTCGACGCGCTCGTCCTGATCGTCACCGCCACGGCGGTCGAGACGATGGTCGGGCAGGAGCGGCAGGCGGTGAGCGGCGAGGCGCCGTACGACAAGGACAAGCTGCACCGCGAGTTCTCGGAGCTGCCCGCCGACCGTTTCCCCAACCTGGTGGCCAACGCCGACGTGATCGTCGGCGGGGAGGGGCGGGAGCGTTTCCTGTTCGCGATCGACACCTTCATCGACGGGCTGGTCCGCTGACCCGCGAGCGTGCGCGCGCGGAACTCACTACCCTGAGCGGTCGGCACCCTGGAGGGACGAAAGATGAGTGACGAAGACGAGGTCCGCCCGATCGACGACCGCTTCGAGATCCTCGAGGTCTGGCGCAGGCCCCTGCGCGGCGACGCGTCGGCGGCCGTGCGGGTGCTCGCGAAGGTGGAGGCCGGGGCATACGGGCCCGAGGAGTACGCGGTCGGCGTCAGCACCCGGCCCGACGCCCACCTGGCACCGCTGCTGGACGAGGCCGACCTGTTCACCGGGCTCTCGTTCGCCGAGGCGCACTGGGTCGCCGCCGTCCTCGCGAGCGCGGCCGACAAGGTGGAGGACGCCGAGGGCCTGCTGTTCGACCTGCGCGTGCCGGTCGATCTGGCCTGGCGCGAGGTGGAGCTGGCGTCCGAGGTCATCGAGCCGGGCGGCCTGCGGTCGTCGCCGCTCGTGCCCTGGGAGCCCGACGCCGAGTCGACCACCCCCGGCGCGCTACGCGATCGCCACCTACACGCTCGACTGCGGCCACCAGGCCGTGGAGCTGCTGCGCCAGGACCCCGACGCGGCGCCCTTCTGGGTGGAGGACGGCTCGGTGGACCACCTGATCGCCGCGCGACGCGCGCAGCCTGACGCGACTGCTGTACCGGGCCGTCAACCTCGAGGAGGCCCAGGGCCTGATCGAGGCCGCCCAGGCCAATCTCGCACGCCACCCCGATGAGGACGATGAGGGCTCGCGCGACGACGATTGACCGCCGCGCGGTAGTGGATCGGGTGGCCTGGGCGCTCTCGCGCGCCCTGGTGATGCCGCTCCTCTACCTGCCGCCGCTGCGCATGCGCCGGCGGGGGATGGAGAACATCCCGCGCACCGGCCCGCTGCTGATCGTCTGCAACCACATCTCGGTGGCCGATCCGCTGGTGATGATGGCCGCCGCGCGCCCGCGCCGGACGGCGATGATGTCCAAGTCGGAGCTGTTCAAGAACCGCGTGGTGAGGGCGATCCTGCTGGCCGTGCGGGCGTTCCCGATCCGGCGCGGGCAGGCCGACTTCGGGGCGATCCGCCACGCGGTGCGCCTGCTGGAGGCCGGCGAGTGCCTGGTCGTATTCCCCGAGGGCCACGTCAGCCGCACCGGTCACATGCGCCGCGGGCACCCGGGCGCGGGCATGTTCGCCCTGCGGCCCGGGGTGACCGTGATCCCCGCCGTGACCTGGGACACCCAGCTGTTCCGCGGCCCCGCGCGCGTCGTGTTCGGGCCGCCGATCGACGTCAGCGACATCACCACCGGGCCCCGCAAGCAGCGCAACCGCGAGGCGACCGACCGCATCATGACCGTGCTCTGCGAGATGGTCACCGCGCTCGGCGGCGCCGCCGCAGCCGCCTCCGGTGGGACCCGTGCGCGAGCAGGACCGGCGCCGGGGGCTCGTGGTCCCGCTCGGCTAGCCCCTCAGGGCTGCATCCTCGGATCGTGCGTGGGGTCGGCGTACATCGGCGGGCAGCCCTGCTCGATGGCATCCGGGCGCAGCTCGAAGTGCCAGGGCTCGTTGGCGTAGACCTGGCACAGCCCGTACCCGGCGCCGTGCCGGGACAGCCACGCCGAGGCATCGACGTGCCCGATGTCCACCGCGTCCCCCGACACGTGAGCCGAGGTGGTCGGAGTGGCCACCCACCGGGCGGCCTCCGCCTCCGAGCCGTATTTCGCGATCGCCTGTTGGAGCAGCCGTTCCTGGTACGCCGGGGAACGCCAGCCGCTGTTGACGTAGAACGCGACCCCGTCGCCCGCGGCATCGGACGCGGCCCGGCGCAGGGCGCCGAGCAGATCGGGGTCGAGCCGGGCCACGCCCGGCACCGCGTCGTCGAAGACCGTCGTCCCATCGGGGACAGCGCCGTCGGCCTCGCCCAGCGCACCGCGGCGCCTAGCGGCCGTCGCGTCGCGTGGGAGGACACCCCCGGGCGCGCCGCTGGAGCTCGCTCTGCGCGACCTCGGCGGGCGCTGCGGCCGTCGAGGACGGACGCCGGCAGCTGGGAGCCGACGACGACGGCGATCACCGCGATGAGGAGCGAGCACCCCAGCCACGCGGGACCAGCGGATTTGCACGCGGATGGGTCGTGGTCGTCGCTCGTCGGCCGTGGGTCATGCCCCCAGTGAAGGCGGGACGCCGTTGCCGAGCGCGTATGCGGTTCTCGATACGCCGACGATATGTGCCGGCTCTACCATCCGGTCATGCGCGTGCTGCTCGTTGAGGACGAGCCCTTCATGGCCGAGGCGATCCGCGACGGCCTGCGCCTGGAGGCGATCGCGGCGGACATCGCCGGCGACGGCGACGCCGCCCTGGAGCTGCTGAGCGTCAACGCCTACGACATCGCCGTCCTCGACCGGGACATCCCCGGACCGACCGGCGACGAGATCGCCGAGCGCATCGTCGCGTCCGGCAGCGGCATGCCGATCCTGATGCTCACCGCCGCCGACCGTCTCGACGACAAGGCCTCCGGGTTCGGGCTCGGCGCCGACGACTACCTCACGAAGCCGTTCGAGCTGCGAGAGCTCGTGCTGCGCCTCCGCGCGCTCGACCGCAGGCGTGCGCACCACAGGCCGCCCCTGCAGGAGATCGCGGGTCTGCGCCTGGATCCGTTCCGCCGCGAGGTCTTCCGGGACGGTCGCTACGTCGCGCTCACCCGCAAGCAGTTCGCGGTGCTCGAGGTGCTCGTCGCCGCCGAGGGCGGCGTCGTCAGCGCCGAGGAGCTGCTGGGGCGGGCGTGGGACGAGAACGCGAACCCGTTCACCAACGCCGTGCGCATCACGGTCTCGGCGCTGCGCAAGCGACTCGGTGAGCCCTGGGTCATCGCCACCGTGGCCGGCGTCGGCTACCGCATCGACACGTCACCGGGCGCCGGAGCGGACGGAGGCGACGGTGGATAGGGCCCCGGGCCTGAGCGTTCGCCTGAAGCTCACCCTCAGCTACGCCGGCTTCCTCATGCTCGCCGGCGCCCTGCTGCTCGCCGCCGTGTGGCTGTTCCTGCTGCGTTACGTCCCCGACCGCGCGACGCTCATCGACGCCACGAGCGACAACGCCCTCACCGTCTTTCCCATCCGGTCCAACCTGCTGCACACCTTCGCTCCGAGGGCCGCCGCGGTGCTGGCGTTCCTGCTGCTGTTCGGTCTCGTGGGAGGATGGATCCTCGCCGGCCGGATGCTCGCGCCCCTGACCCGCATCACGGACGCCACCCGCATGGCCGCCGCCGGATCGCTCTCGCACCGGATCGATATGGAGGGCCGAAACGACGAGTTCCGCGAGCTGGCCGACGCCTTCGACGCGATGCTCGCGCGGCTCGAGGCGCACGTCGCCGAACAGCAGCGATTCGCGGCCAACGCCTCGCACGAACTGCGCACCCCGCTGGCGATCACGCAGACGCTTCTCGACGTGGCCCGCAACGATCCGGACGGCGACGCCGGCGAGCTCGTCAACCGCCTCCAGACCGTCAACACCCGGGCGATCGACCTCACCGAGGCGTTGCTCCTGCTCAGCCGCGCCGACCAGCGGTCCTTCGTCCCGGAACGCGTCAACCTGTCGCTGATCGCGGAAGAGGCCACCGAAACGCTCCTGCGCTTCGCCGAGCACCGCGGCGTCACCATCGAGACCTCGGGCGACGCGGCGCCCACGATCGGCTCGCCGGCCCTCCTCCTGCAGTTGAGCACGAACCTCGTGCACAACGCGGTGGTCCACAACCTGCCGGACCACGGCACCGTCTGGGTCACCACCCGCGCCGACGCCACGAACGTCGTGCTCACCGTCGAGAACACCGGCGAGGACCTCACGCCAGAGCTGGTCGCGACGCTTGCCGAGCCGTTTCAGCGCGGTACGGAACGCATACGCACCGACCACGCCGGCGCGGGCCTCGGCCTGGCGATCGTCAGGAGCATCACCCAGGCGCACGACGGGACCCTGACCCTCGCCCCCCGGCCCGCGGGGGGCCTCTGCGTCACGGTGCAACTGCCGCACGCCGGCGGCTGACCTCACTCAGGCGGCGGGCTTCCCGAGGGCCTTCCGCAGCAGTGCGACGCGTGGCTCGCGCGGATCGAGCGTCACCAGGGCCGCCACCAGCGGCGCGGCCGAGGCGCGGTCGCCGCGCCGGATCAGCGCGGCCGCCCAGTCGGCCCGCACGTTCCAGTCGCGCGGCGAGCGCCGCACCGCGGCGGCGAAGGCGCGGTCGGCCTGGGCCGGGCGTCCCAGGTCGTCGAGGACGTTGGCCTGCAGCAGCCGGGGCGCCGGGCTCTGAGGGTCGAGTGAGGCGGCCTGGTTCGCGGCCGTGAGGGCGCCGGCCAGATCCCCCGTGGCCGCCATGTCCTGACCGCTGCGCAGCCGCTGGGCCGAGGCCACGGGGCCGAAGGTGAGCAGCACCCCGATCAGCGCGACCACGGCGACGGCCCACGACACGGGGCGCGGCGCCGGGCCGGTCGCGTCCCAGATGGATCGCCGAGGCGGCGATGGCCGCGGCCCCGATCACCATCGCGGGCAGCACCACGGCGGGCATCTGCCAGCCCCAGTCGCCGCCCAGGTGCAGCGCGACGGCCCCGCCGGCACCGGCCACGATGCCCAGGTCGCGGGCCAGGGCGGGCGGCGCGCCGGCGAGGAGGGCCATGGCGATGGCGACGCCCACCGCGACAAGCGGGGTGAGCAGCAGCAGCAGTCCGACGAGCCCCGATTCGCCGAGCGTCTCGAGGTACAGGGAGTGGGCGTTGCGCACGGTCAGGTTGACGTCGCGGTACTCGTTCCAGCGGAAGCGGTAGTCGCCGGCCCCCGTGCCCGCGATCGGCGCGTCCTCGAACTCGTGGTAGGCGACCGACCAGTTCTGCCAGCGGCCCGATCCGGCGGCCACGACCAGGCGGTCGGAGACGCTGTCGGCGTTGTTGCGTGCGCCGGGGTCGTAGCTGCGGAAGGCGTCGTACTGGCGGTCGGCCCACGACACCGGGCCGCCCTCGGGCGGGCGTGCGACCAGCAGTCCCAGCAGCACCACCACGACCACGCCGCCCACGGCGATGCCCGCGATCCGGCTGCGCCGGCCGGTGCCGAGCGCCTCGGAGAGGGGGGTGACGTAGAGGGAGGCGGCGGCGCCCACGGCGGCGGCGATCAGCAGCGCGATCGCCACCCGGGCGCCCGCGGCGGCGTGGGGCTGCTCGAGCACGTTCTCGGCGCGCAGGGCGGTCTGGTCGTTGGCGTAGGCCATCAGCGGCACGCTGACGACGGCGGCGACCAGGGCCGACCAGACCGTGATCAGGCGCCCCGGTGCGACGGCGATGAGCAGCACGACGCCGACCACGGCCACCAGCAGCGATCCGCGCGACTGGGTGAACAGGATCCCGAGCGCGAAGAGGGGAGGGGTGGCCGCGCACAGCGCCCGGACCACGCGTCCACGGGTCGCGTCGCCCGCGATGCCGATGGCCAGCACCAGGCCGAACGCGAACGCCAGCGCGAGGGTGTTCCAGTAGCTGATCGGGGTCGCCAGGCGGCCGCCGGTCTCGTGGCCGGGGATCACGTCGGGCAGGATGCGCTGGCCCACCGACGAGACGCCGACCACGACGGCCAGCAGCAGCGAGAGCTCCAGCAGGCGGCGCAGGGTGGGGGCGCCGTTCGAGGCCACCAGCACCAGGCCGAACGCGGCCGCGTAGAGCAGGGTGAGCGACATCGCCGAGGTGGCCGCGGTGGGCTCGTCGGCCCACAGCGACGAGAGCCCCTGCCACGCCGCCAGCCCGCCCCAGCCGGCCAGCGCGATCATGCCCACCAGGCCACCGAGCGACGACCGGATGAGCAGGACGGCGGTGGCGAGCATGCCCAGCAGCGCGATGCACGCCACGCCCCACGCGTCGATGAAGTACCCGCCGTCGCGGTAGGTCAGCACGAGCGCCGCCAGGAGCGGCAGTGCACTGACGACGAGGGGGATCTGACCGCGCACGCGATCGGCGCCGGTCACTTCGTGTGTCGTCGCGCCCCCATCACCACGCCCGTGGCGACCCCCGCCACCACCAGCACCAGCAGCAGGATCAGCCAGATCGGCGCGTCGGTGATCGCCGACACCGCGCCCGGCGAGCCGGCGTCCGCGGGCGCGATCTTGCCCGCCGCGGCCAGCGCCGCCGCGTCACCGCCGCCCTTGGCCGTGCCCTGCGCCTCGGCGCCGGGGGTGGTGGTCCCGCCACCGGAGCCCGACCCACCCGCGCCGGAGGTCGCCGCGCCGGAGGGGGATGTCGTCGTGCCTCCCGATGCCGAACCACCGCTGGACGAGCCCGAGGATCCCGAGGTCCCGCCGCCCGCGCCGTCGATCGGTGTCACGCTGATCTGGGCCGAGGGATCGCCGTTGATGTACGCCTCGCAGGCGGCCTCGATGCTGAGGTACTGATCGACCACCGCGCGGTCGGGCGCGGCGTACTTGACCAGGTTGTCGCGGACGCAGGCCGCGACGTCGGCGCTCTGGGCGCTCGCGGTGCCGGTCCATGCCGCGACGGCCAGTGCGGCCGCCAGGACGGCGATCGTGCGCGGAATTCGACGGAACCTCAGCGCGATCCTCACCCCGGTCGTTTCCGGTCCTCGGGCGGCTCGATACTAGACGGCCCCGCCGACGGCGCACACTGGACCGGGGGGCCGAGACGAACGCGCCGAGGCTGTACCCGTGGAGGATGATTTCCTCCGAGGCCTGTCTAGAGTGGCGCACATCCGCCGCCTCCTCATCATCCTCGCGCTGGCCGCCGCCGCGGTGCTGCCGGCGACGGCGAGCGCCGCGTTCGTGGTCCCCGACGGCGGTCTGCGCATCGCTGGAGGCAGCTACCAGCGCGAGATGGACTCGGCCAAGGCCGCCGGCGTCCCGTGGGTGAGCGTGGCGGCGCGGTGGAGCGACCTGCAGCCGGTCGCGGGCGGGGCCCTCGGGCCCGACGGCCCCGGCGCCGCCGCGTGGAACACGCTGCAGGGGCAGGTCACCTACGCCCACTCGATCGGCCTGCGCACGATGGTCGGTTTCACGAGCGCGCCCGCCTGGGCCAACGGCGGCAGCACGGCCAACAGCGCGCCGCCCACGGCCGACGGCCGGGCCGCGTACGCCGCCTTCTTCCGTGATCTCAGCGCCCGCCTCGGCCCGTACATCGACGCATACTCGCCGTGGAACGAGGTCAACCAGCTCGAGTACTGGAACCCGACCGACCCGGCCGGCTACGCGGAGCTGATGAAGGCGACCTACCCGGCCATCAAGAGCGGTGACCCGACCGGCATCGTGGTCTCGGGCTCGGTCTACGCGAAGGGCACGGCGTTCGATTTCCTGCGCTCGGCGTACGCCGCCGGGTTGAAGGGCAACTTCGACGTCCTCGGCTGGATGCTGTTCTCGGCGTCGCAGCCCGAGGATCCGCCGCCGCCCGGCCGCAACGCGCCCCAGCCGACGCTGCCGTCGATGCTCGACGTGCGCGCGTTCCTCAACAGCGTCGATCCGGGGAAGCCGATCTGGATCGTCGAGTACGGCTACAGCACCTGCAAGCAGCCGGACTACGGCTTCATCTGCGTGTCGGAGGCCCAGCAGGCCGACTATCTGGCCCGCGCCTACACCTACATGCGGCGCAACCTGAGCGTGGACCGCCTCTTCTGGTACCAGATGCGCGACGCCCGGCAGACGCCATACCTCGAGTCCAACTTCGGGATCCTGCGCAACGACTTCAGCGTGAAGCCCGCCTTCGCCGCGATGCAGTCGCTGCGGGTGACGGTCCCCGACTCCGCGGTCGGGGGCGGCGGGGGCGGCACCACGGCGAAGGACCCCCTCGGCGCCATCTCGGCCCCGGCGCCGGTGTTGCCGAAGGCCGCCGCCCGCCCGCCGGATCCCGCCTCCGTGGAGCTGCGCTCGGGCCGGCGCATCGCGCTGGGCAAGCCGGTGCTGAGGCTCAAGAAGGGCGTCTTCACCCTCACGCTGACGGTCTCGCTGAAGGGCGGGCGCACCCGCTTCGTTGTTCAGGGCTACCGCGCCAGGGCGTGGCGCAAGATCGCCGCGACCCGCCTCACGCGGTCGTCGCGCATCACGATCCGTTTCCGCGACCGCGGTTTCCTCGGCATCCGCCTGCGCTCCACCAGCCCCGGGACCAACCGCTTCGTGGTCTCGCGGGTGCTCAAGGTGCCGAAGGTGAGGATCGCCAAACGCTAGCCGCGAGGCCGGGACCTTCGTCAAGGTCCCCCTCCGCGGGGCCGATGAGCGTGGGGTGGGACGGCGGGCCCCCTTGCTAATCTGCGCGGACGACTCCGATGAAGCGCGACTACTACGAGATCCTCGGCGTCTCCCGCGATGCGGACGACGCCGAAATCAAGAAGGCCTTCCGGCGCAAGGCCCGCGAACTGCACCCGGACGTCAATCCGGATCCTCAGGCGGAGGCCCTCTTCAAGGAGGCGGCCGAGGCCTACGAGGCGCTCTCCAACGCCGAAACCCGTGAGCTCTACGACCGCTACGGGCACGATGGCCTGCGCGGACGCAACAACGGGGCCGACTTCGCCGACTTCGGCTCGTTCCAGGACCTGTTCGACGCGTTCTTCGGCGGCGACGTCTTCGGCCGCCAGGGCCGCAGCGTGGGCGACGACGTGGGCATCGCCGTCTCGCTCACCTTCGCCGAGTCGGCGGCCGGCGCGCAGCGGACGCTGGACTACACGATCGTCGGCGCCTGCGAGACCTGCGAGGGCAGCGGCGCCGCCCCCGGCAGCCACCAGGTGCGCTGCACCGGCTGCGGCGGGCAGGGCCAGGTGCGCCAGGTGGCGCGCGGGCCGTTCGGCCAGTTCATGCGCACCCAGGTATGCCCCCAGTGCGGCGGTGAGGGCGAGGTTCCCGCCGAGCCGTGCCCCGACTGCGAGGGCGCCGGGCGCCGCCCGACGAAGGTCAGCCTGAACGTCAACATCCCCGCCGGCATCGCCAACGGCCAGCGCATCCGCATGCCCGGCCGGGGCGCGGCGGGCGAGCGCGGCGGCACGCCCGGCGACCTCTACGTCCAGGTCGCGGTGGAGGAGGACGAGCGCTTCCGGCGCGAGGGCCTCGACGTGGTGACGCGCGTCGCCGTGCCGGTCACCGACGCGATGGTGGGCGCCACGGTGACGGTGCCGACGGTCGACGGCGAGGCCCACGTCGAGCTGCGCCCGGGCACCCAGCCCAACGACGAGTACGTCCTGCGCGGCAAGGGTTTCCCCGCGCTCAGCGGGCGTGCCCGCGGCGACCAGCGGGTGGTGGTGGAGGTGCGCGTGCCGCGCGTCCAGACCGAGGACGGCCGCGGCGTCGTGGCGAAGCTCGCCGAGAGCCTGGACGAGCGCAACTACCGCGAGGACGAGGGGTTCTTCGACCGTCTCAAGCACGCCTTCCGCTGATCCGGAGCTGATCCGGCTCACGGTGACGGCCCCCGCGGAGGTGGCCGACCTGGCGCTCGTCGCCGCCTCGGACATCCTGGGCTGCGGCTGCATGGAGGCGACCGGCCCGGCGGGCGAGGCGCATCCTCGACTTCTGGGTGCCCGCCGCCGGGGCCCGATCCCGCCGCCCTCGCGGCGCGCGCTGGCCGACCGCGGCGTGGACGCGCGCGTCGCGGCCCACCGCCAGGACGACGCGTGGCGCCGGGCGATGCTCGAGTTCCACCGGCCGGTCGAGGTGGCGGGGCGTCTGCTGGTGCGCCCGCCGTGGGAGCCGCCGCGCCCGCCCCTGCTGGACATCGAGATCGACCCCGGGATGGCCTTCGGCACCGCCCAGCACGGCACCACGCGAGCCTGCCTCGCGCTGCTGGCCGGCCTGCCGGTGGCGCCGGGCGGGCTGCTGGACGCCGGGTGCGGATCGGGCGTGCTGTCGATCGCCGCGCGGCGGCTGGGCTTCGATCCGGTGTGGTCGATCGACTTCGACCAGCTGGCGGTGGACGCGACGATCGACAACGCCCGCCGCAACGGCGTCGGCCTGCGCGTCGCGCGGCGCGCCATCGGCGGCGACGCCCTGCCCGCGACGCCGACGGTGATGGCCAACCTGACCGCGACGGTGCTGCGGCTGCTGGCCCCGGCGCTGCCCGCGCCCGGGCCCCGCGCGGCTGGTCGCCTCGGGGATGCGCCCCGAGGAGGTGGACGGCGTCGTCGCCGTCTTCGCCGGGCGCGGCCTGCGCGAGGCGCGCCGGATCGTGGACGAGGGCTGGGCGAGCGTGCTGCTCGAGCGCCCGTGAGGCACACCTTCCGCTACGTGGTCGGCGAGGTGCCGGACGCCGGGCGCCGAGGTGGTGCTCTCGGACGCCGACGCGCACCACCTGGCGCGCGTGGTGCGCCGCGGGCCCGGCGACGAGGTGGAGCTGATCGATCCCGAGGGCCACCTCTGGCCGGCGCGCGTGCTGAGCACCACCCCCGTCGTGACGGTCAGGGTGTCGGAGGAGCGCCCCCCGCTGCGCGCGCCCGGCACGCGCGTCGCCCTGTACCTGGGCCTGATGGAGTGGGGACGTCTCGACACGGCGGTCGAGAAGGCCGTCGAGCTGGGCGTTTCGGAGGTCACCCTGTTCACCTCCGAGCGGACGCGCCGGGTTCCCGGAGCCCGATGCCTGGCGGCGGCGCCGGGAGCGGCTGGGGCGCGTGGCGGAGGCCGCCGCGCGCCAGTCGGGGCGGGGGCCGCTGGGACGACTGCGGGGGCTGCTAGCGTTCGATCAGATCATCGGCGAGATCCCTTCTGGGGAGGGCTTCCTGATCGACCCACGAGGCGAGGTCCCACTGCCGCCCGCCCTCGCGCGCGAGGAGGGGGCGGTGACACGCGTCGCCGTGGTGGTCGGGCCCGATGCGGGCTTCTCGCAGGACGAGGTGGCGCGCGCGCGTGCGGCGGGTCTGGTGGTCGCCGCATCTGGGCCCCTCGATCCTGCGGGCCGAGACGGCCGCGATCGCCGCGGTCACCATCGCCGCCGCCTCCGGCTGGGAGGCGCGGGCGTGACGGACTGTCTGTTCTGCCGCATCGTGGCGGGCGAGATCCCGGCCGACGTGGTCGCGCGTGACGACGATTTCCTGGCCTTCCGCGACATCGCCCCCAAGGCGCCGGTTCACCTGCTGGTGATCCCGACGCGGCACGTGGAGTCGATCGCCGTGGTGGGGGAGCTGGACGAGCGCGAGCGCGCGGGGATGCTGCCGTTCATCGCGGCGGTGGCGCGCGACGCGGGGATCGAGGGATCGGGATACAGGGTGACCACGAATCACGGCGCCGACGCGCGCCAGAGCGTTTTCCATCTCCATTGGCACGTCATGGGCGGAGGCCGGCTATCCGAGAGCATGTGAGCGCCTCCGGCGTCGGAGAGCGCATCGTCAAGGTCATCGAGCTCGACGACCGCGTCGCGGTGGAGCTCGCGGGTGAGCAGGACAGCGTGCTGCGCGCGCTCGAGGACCGGCTGGACCTGGAGATCGCCCTGCGCGGCAACCTCCTCACGCTCACCGGCGTGGAGCCCCGCGTGCGCGCGGGCGCCGAGGTCGTCGAGCAGCTCGCCGGCCTCGTGCGCGGCGGGCGCCCCCTGGTGCCCGGCACCGTGGAGACGGTGGCCGACGCGGTGGAGGGCGCCGAGGCGATCGGCCCGGTGCTCGACGACGTGGTGTGGCGCAACGGCCAGTTCGTGGTCACGCCGCGCACCGCCGGGGCAGAAGCGCTACGTCGACGCCGTGCGGCGCTCGACGATCACCTTCGGCATCGGCCCGGCCGGCACCGGCAAGACCTACCTCGCCGTGGCCATCGCGACCGCCGCCCTGATGCGCCGCGAGGTGGCGCGCATCATCCTCACCCGGCCCGCGGTGGAGGCCGGCGAGCGCCTCGGATTCCTGCCCGGCGACCTCGCCGCCAAGGTCGATCCCTACCTGCGCCCGCTGTTCGACGCCCTGTACGACATGCTCGACGGCGAGCGCGTCGAGACGCATGTTCGAGCGCGGCCAGATCGAGGTGGCGCCCCTCGCGTTCATGCGCGGCCGCTCCCTCAACGACAGCTTCATCATCCTCGACGAGGCCCAGAACACGACCCCCGAGCAGATGAAGATGTTCCTCACCCGGCTCGGCTACGGCTCGCGCATGGTGGTCAACGGCGACGTGACCCAGGTCGATCTGCCGACCGCGCAGAAGTCGGGCCTGGTGCAGGTGATCGACGTGCTCGAGGGCGTGGAGGACATCTCGTTCGTGCGCCTGGACCGTCGCGACGTGGTGCGCCACCGCCTGGTGCAGCGCATCGTGGACGCGTACGGCACGGCCGAGCACCCCGGCGGGGGCGGGTGATCGAGGTCGAAGCACGCGGCGAGGGCGTCGACACGGCCCCGATCGTCGCGCGCCTGGTGTGGACGTGCGAGAGGCTGGGGCTGGAGCGGGCGAGCATGGGCCTGATGGTGGTCGGCCCCGACGAGATGGCCGCCATCAACGGCGAGCACCGCGACAAACCCGTGCCGACCGACGTCCTCGCCTTCCCGGTCGACGGCCCCGACGCATTGGATTGGCCGCCCGACGGGCCCCCGCCCGAGCTGGGCGACGTGGTCATCTGCCCGGAGGCCGCCCAGGATCCCCTCGAGACCCTGGCGGTGCACGGCCTGCTGCATCTGCTCGGCTACGACCACGAGGTCGACCAGGGCGAGATGCTCGAATTGCAGGACCGTCTGGTCGATGAGGCGCCATGAGGAGCATCCTCCGGCGCCCCAAGCCCCCCAGCGCGCTGCCCAAGCAGGGCTCGCTGCGCTGGTCGTTCACGTGGGCCTTCGAGGGCATCGTCTACGTGCTCCGCACGCAGCGGAACATGCAGATCCATGTCACCGCGGCATTCCTGGCCCTGATCGCCGCGCTGCTGCTCAACATGTCGGGCCTCGAGATCGCCGCGATCCTCGGCGCGATCAGCCTGGTGCTGGTGGCCGAGATGATGAACACGGCCGTCGAGGCGGCCATCGACGCGGTGGTGACCAGCTACCACCCGCTGGTGAAGATCGCGAAGGACGTCGCCGCCGGCGCCGTGCTGGTGGCCACGGTCAACGCCCTGGCGATCGCGTACTTCATCTTCTACGACCGCCTCACGGATCCGTCGCGCGACCTGCTGGTGCAGGTGCGCCGGGCGCCGACCAACCTGGTCGTGGTGGTGATGATCGTGACCCTGATCGCGGTGATCGCCATCAAGGCGTACACCGGCCGCGGCACGCCGCTGCGCGGCGGGCTGCCCTCGGGCCACGCGGCCGCCGCCTTCGCGGCCTGGGCCGCGATCACGGTGATCTCCGAGCCGCTGCGGCACGCGGTGCTGATCTCGACCCTGGCCTTCCTGATGGCCCTGCTGGTGGCCCAGTCGCGCGTGGAGGCCGGCATCCACTCGCTGCTGGAGGTCGCCGCCGGCGCCGTGCTCGGCACCTGCATCGCCATCGCCATCTTCCAGCTATGGGGCTGACCGCGTGAGCTATCGATCGGGCCTCGTGGCCCTGGCCGGCCGCCCCAACGTGGGCAAGTCCACGCTGGCCAACGCCCTCGCGGGCAGCCAGGTCGCCGCCGTCTCGCCGCGGCCCCAGACCACCCGCCGGCGCATCACGGCCGTGGCCCACGGCGACGGCTGGCAGGCCGTTCTGCTCGACCTGCCCGGTTTCCAGCGCCCCGCGGACGGCCTGACGGCGCGGATGCAGGCCACGGTCGACAAGAGCCTCTCCGACTGCGACGCCGCCCTCTACGTGCTCAACGCCTCCGAGCCGGTCGGCGGGGGAGACCGCTTCATCGCCGAGCGCCTGCGCGCCTCCAAGCTGCCGGTGATCACGGTGCTCAACCAGATCGACAAGCTGACCCCGGACGAGGTGGCGACGGCGATCGCCAAGGCGGCGACGCTGGTCGATTTCCTGGAGCTGCACCCGGTGAGCGCCAAGCTCGGCACGGGCATCCCCGAGCTGCGCGCCGACCTGCCCCAGCTGCTCAGCGAGGGCCCGCGCTACTTCCCCGACGGCATGGCCACCGACCAGACCGAGGAGGAGCTCGCCGCCGAGCTGATCCGCGAAGCCGCCCTGATGCGCCTGCGCCAGGAGGTGCCCCACGCGCTGGCGGTCGACATCCAGGAGATCGAACCCGCCCGCCACGGCGTCGTCGTGCAGGGCCTCCCTGGTCGTCGAGACCGACTCCCAGAAGGGCATCGTCGTGGGAAAGGGCGGCGGCATGATCCGCGACATCGGCGCCGCCGCACGCTCCGCCCTCGGCCGCCTCTGGGGCACCGAAGTCCACCTCGATCTCACCGTCCGGGTCAGAAAACGCTGGCGCGACGACGAGTCCATGCTGACGAGACTGGGCCTTTAAGCCGTAGGGCTGAGAAACAGCCGGCCATTTGGCCGGCTGTGCAAGGTCGCCGCCGAAGGCGGCCACCGAATGCCAATCCGCCCGGCCAGGGCGGATTTGCCGCGTCCTGGCCGGCCCGCAAGTGGCCGGCTTCGACGCGTAAGGGACAAGCGCGCCGACAGACGATGCGGGACCGCTCTCTATGAAGGAGGGTGGGGTGTCAACGGATTCAGGATGACCGTCGGCGGGACTCCCGGTCGTGGGCGTGAGCAACGCTCAACTCTCTATCGCCTTCTCGCAGAAGGACCAGGTTCTATGGGGCGTGCTCCGGCGGCGCATCTCAGATGAGGGCCGTCATGCGGCCAGAGCAGTCGTGGCGCCTGCCGGAGCAAAGGGCTGGTTGCGGGTGAGCATGTGCCAGATCGCCTCGGCCAGGCGGCGGGCGATGTCGACCATCGCCACCTTGGGGCCGCGCTGGCGGCCCAGGCGGCGCTTCATGCGCTGATGGCGCTCGCGGTAGAGCGGATGGCGGCAGGCGTGGGTGGCCGCCTCCATCAGCGCCCAGCGCAGGTACTTGGGGCCGGCGTGGGTGAGCGGGCCGCGCCGGTCGGTGGTGCCCGACTGGTGGACGCGCGGGCACAGGCCGGTGTAGCCGGCCAGCTTGGCCGGCGATGAGAAGCGGCCGATGTCGCCGATCTCGGCGGCGATCGTGTAGCCGAGCACCCAGGCGATCCCGGGCGCGCTCATCAGCAGGGGGACATAGCGGTGGTTGGCCCCGAGCTGCCTGAGCTCACGATCGATGTCGGCGATCTGGCGATCGAGGTCGTCGATCATGGACAGCGCCGCCACGAGCCCACCGCGCCAGGGCTCGGGGAAGTCCAGGCTCTCCAACAGCCGCCGCCCCCGGACACCGAACAGGTCTGCGACCGGGCAGGCGTGGCCGAAGGCCAGAAGCTGTGCGTGGATGCGGTGCTTGAGCGAGCTTCGCTTGCGCACCAGGTAGAGGCGCCAGCGGGCACGCTCGCGCTCGGCGCGCTGGGCGAAGCTCGGCAGCCAGATCGCCGGCACCAGCTCGCGGCGCGAGAGCTCGGCCAGCACCCAGGCATCGATGCGATCGGTCTTGCAGGCCAAGGGCGCCAGACCCTTGACCTTCTGGGCGTCGGCGACCTCGACCGCCCAGCCGGCGCGCTCGAGGATGTCGTGGACAAAGCGGGCGCCGTTCATCGACTCGATCGCGGCGTTCACCGGCACGGGCCCGTAGGTCTCGTCGATCCGGCGGGCGAAGCCGACACGGCCCTCGGCGTCCGGCGGGGCGGCGCCGACCTCCAAGCGCTCGCCCCGCTCATCGACAAGGCAGTAGTCCAGCCGCTTACGGCTGAGATCCAATCCGGCGTGCAGCATCATGTGAGTGGGCCTCCTCCTGCTCGCTCCTTTGGTTCCACGCCGGAGCGTGGCACCGGGGAGGCCCTCCTTCATGACATTCAGAGGAGACGCTCAGAGCTCGAGGATGTCCGGGGCTCGGAACGCCCATAGCTCAGAACGCCCAGAGCTCAGAACGCCCAGAGCTCAGAACGCCTTTGTGGGTTTGACCCTCAAAGTTCCGTGGCCGTGATTCGAGCTGACGCCCACGTCTTCACCCGTCCCGGGATCAGCCTCCCCAGCCGTCCTCGGTGCCGCACCGCGAACCAGTAGACGCGATCCACCGCACCCGGGAATCGCTCCGCGGCCTTCGCCGCGAAGCCTCCTCCCGGCAGCAGCCGCAGCGCCGGGGCCAATGCGGGTCCCGGCCGACCAGACCCTCCCGTCCGGGGCGACCAGGTGCCAGGAGGCCATCCGGGCGGCCTCGTCCAGGCCGGGCAGCAGCGCGACCGCCCGCGGGTCCTGGAGGGCCACGGGCTCCATCCGATGGTGCCGGTCCTTCACCAGCAGCACGGCCACGCACACGCGGCAGAACCCGCAGTCGGCGTCGTAGAGCAGCGACCAGCCGTCGCTCACGTGAGGAACTTGCTCATGCGCCGGTCCTTGTAGACGCGGCCGTCCGTCTGGCAGTGGGGGCAGTAGACGAGGTCGTACTCCTCGAAGGCGACGTGCTCGAGGGTGGTGCCGCAGCGCAGGCAGGGCTCCCCGAAGTGGTTGTGCACGGCCGTCACCCGCGCCTCCTTGTTGGGCAGATCCGTGGTGATGCGCTCGCGCGCCCGCTGGAGCGCCTGGTCGAGCACCGCGTCGGCGGCGGGGGCGAGGCGGGCGAGCTCGGCGTCGGTGAGCGTGCCGGTGCGCGCGAAGGGGGCGAGGCGCGCGGCCCACATGATGTCGCTGGCGTAGGCGCGCCCGATGCCGGCCACCCGGCGGCCGTCGCGCAGCGCGGTGTGGAGCACGGCTCCGGGGGCGAGCACCTCGCGCCACCTGGTCGGGCGAGAGGCCGATCGGCTCCGGGCCGAGCGCGTTGGAGTGGCCGGTGCTCGGCCAGGCCGGCCGGGTCGAGCAGGTGGGCGGAGGCCCGGTGCTTGGACGACAGCTCGCGCAGGCGCAGCACCTGGGTCGGCTCGCCCCGCCCGTCGCCGATGGCCAGGTCGATGACCGCGGTCCGCCCCGGACGCCCCTTCGGGGCGGAGGCGATGCCGAGGCGCCCGGCCTGCATCAGGTGGATCACGAGCGTGAGGTCGCCCTCGGCCTCGATGCCGAGCAGCTTGCCCCGCCGCCACACCCGCACGATCGACCGGCCCACCAGGGCGTCGAGCGGGGGCACGGCCGTCTTGAGGGTGGCCGGATGGTGGGCGCGGGCGCCCTCGATGGTGACTCCCGCGAGCGCCGTGGTGAGCCCCTCGGCCAGCGCCTGGAGCTCGGGAAGCTCAGGCATCGAGGGCGGCGCTCGGGGGCGTCGCTATACTCGGCCCGATGAGCGAGATGCCCTGTCCCGCGCGCTGCTGATGCGGGCCGAGGACCTCACAAAGACGCTCGATCAGACGGTCCTCGCCACGACGACGTCGGCCGAGGACATCGAGAGAGCCTGCGAGGACGCCCGCGAGCACCACTTCGCGGCCCTCTGCTCGTATCCCCGGTACGTCCCTCAGATCGCCGACCTCCTGCGTGGGTGTGACGTCAAGACCTGCGCGGTGATCGACTTCCCGGGCGGTGCCTCGTCGTCGCTCGAGCGCGCCCAGGAGGCCGATCGGGCGGTGGCCGAGGGGGCCGATGAGCTCGATGTGGTCATGAACTACCGGGCCATGCTGGCGGGCGATTTCAAGGGCGTGCGCGACGATCTGGTGCGCGTGGTGCGGGCCGTGCGCGGCCGCGCGGCCAACGACGCGCGCGGCGACGTGCTGGTGAAGGTCATCATCGAGGCGCCGCTGCTCAACGACAAGGTCAAGCGACTGGCCTGCAAGATCGTGGTCGATTCGGGCGCCGACTTCGCCAAGACGTGCACGGGCGTGGGCACGACCGCCACCGTCCACGATGTCGAGCTGATGCGCGACGCGCTCCCCGAGGGCGTGGGGGTGACGGCCGCCGGCGGCGTGGCCACCCTGGAGCTGGTGCAGGCCATGATCGGCGCCGGAGCGGCCCGCGTGAGCACCTCGTCGGCCGCCAGCGTGCTGGCCGAGCTCGCCGAGCTCAACGGGACCTCCTGATGGCGACGACGGGCGAGGGCGCCTCCGCCGAGCTGGTCTCCAAGGTGCGGTTCGGCGCGGACGGGCTGGTGCCGGCCGTGGTGCAGGACGCCGGCGACGGGCGCGTGCTGACGCTGGCGTACATGAACAGGGAGTCGCTGGAGCGCACCATCGAGCGGCGCGAGACGTGGTTCTGGAGCCGCTCGCGGCAGGAGCTGTGGCACAAGGGCGCGACCAGCGGCAACACCCAGGCCGTGCGGTCGGTGTCGCTGGATTGCGATGGGGACGCCGTTCTGGTGCGCGTCGACCAGACCGGTGTCGCCTGTCACACCGGCGCGGCGACCTGCTTCCACGACCCCCTGACAGACGACGCGGCCGAGCCCTTCGCCGCCATCACCGACCTGGTGCGCACGGTCAACGCGCGCGCCGACGACGGCGGATCCCGAGTCGTCGTACACCGCCCGCCTGCTGGCCAAGGGCATCGACACGGTGTGCAAGAAGGTGGGGGAGGAGGCGACCGAGGTCGTCATCGCCGCCAAGGGCGAGGAGCACGGGCAGGTGGTCTACGAGAGCGCCGACCTGCTCTACCACCTCGCCGTGCTGTGGCGCGCCGCCGGCGTCGATTTCGACGAGGTGGCCGCCGAGCTCGCGTCGCGCCGACCTCCCGCGGCATGACCCGGCTGCGTCTCGAGGTACCCCGCCGCCTCTCCGGTGCGGCCCTCGACGTGTCTCCGAGCCTGGACGAGGCCCGCGCGCTGGTGGGCCGGCACGGGCAGGTGGCGCTGGTGCACAGCTACATCGCCGACTGCGAGACCCCGGTGAGCGCCTTCCTCAAGCTGCGTGACGGCGGGCCCGCGTTCCTGCTGGAGTCGGTGGAGCACGGGCGCCTGGGCCGTCACTCGATGATCGGGGTGCGCCCCCAGGCCGTGATCCGCGGCGCCGACGGCCGCCTGGAGATCACCGGCCGCGACGGCGAGGCACGGCCGCTCGACGCCTCCGACCCGTTCGGCGCCGTCGAGGACGCCGTCAACGCGGTCGACATGGCGCCGCCGCCCGCCGAGCTGGCCTTCGCCGGCGGCGCGGTCGGGTACTTCGGCTACGACCTGGTGCGCACCGTGGAGCACCTGCCCGACCAGCCGCCCGACGACCTCGGCGTGCCCGACCTGATCGCCCTGATCACCGGCCCCGTGGTGGTCTTCGACCACCTGGACCGCTCGCTGACGATCGTCGCGCCGTGCGACCTCGACCCCGAGGGCGACCTCGAGGCGGCCTACTGGAGCACGGTCGAGACCCTCACCCAGCTCAAGGACCTGCTCTCCGGGCCGGTGCCGCGCGCCGAGCCCAGGCCTCGAGGAGCCGATCCTCGGCCCGGTGACGAGCAACGTGTCGCCAGGAGCAGTTCGAGGCCTCCGTGGAGCGCGTGCGGGAGTACGTCTTCGCCGGCGACGCCTTCCAGGTGGTGCCCAGCCAGCGCTTCTCCGCGCCGATCAGCCTGGACCCCTTCTCGGTGTACCGGGGGCTGCGCACGGTCAACCCGTCGCCGTACATGTACTTCTTCGAGACCGACGAGGTCACGCTGGTCGGATCGTCGCCCGAGACGCTGGTGAAGGTCGAGAACGGCGCCGTGGAGATGCATCCGATCGCCGGCAGCCGCCCGCGCGGCGTCACCGACGAGGAGGACGACCGGCTGCGCGACGAGCTGCTGGCCGACCCCAAGGAGCGGGCCGAGCACGTGATGCTGGTCGACCTGGGGCGCAACGACGTCGGGCGGGTGTCGGAGGTCGGCTCGGTGCGGGTGACCGAGCTGATGGACGTGCGCCGCTACAGCCACGTGATGCACATCGAGAGCACCGTGGTGGGGAGCCTCGCCGAGGGCCGCCGGGCCTCGGACGCCCTGCGCGCGATCTTCCCGGCCGGGACGCTCTCGGGCGCCCCCAAGGTGCGGGCGATGGAGATCATCGACGAGCTGGAGACCACCAAGCGGGGCCCGTACGGCGGCGCCGTGGGCTATCTCGGGTGGGACGGGAGCCTCGACACCTGCATCACGATCCGCACCATCGTGTGCCGCGACGGCGTCGCGCACGTGCAGGCGGGCGCGGGCATCGTCGCCGACTCGGTCCCCACGACCGAGTACGAGGAGACCCAGAACAAGGCGGCGGCCCTGTTCCGCGCCATCGAGGTCGCCGCGGCCCAGGCGGACTGGTAGCCGAGCGCCCATGCCCCGCGTCGTCCTCATCGACAACTACGACAGCTTCACCTACAACCTGGTCCAGTACCTGGGCGAGCTCGGCGCCGAGGTGCTCGTGCACCGGCACGACGCGATCGACGTCCCGGGCATCGCCGCGCTGGCGCCCACTCACCTGGTGGTCTCGCCCGGTCCGAAGACGCCCGACGAGGCCGGCATCTCGGTCGAACGCCATCCGCGACCTGGCCGGGACGGTGCCGATCCTCGGCGTCTGCCTGGGCCACCAGGCCATCGGCCAGGCCTTCGGCGGGCAGATCGTCCGCGGCCGCGAGCCGGTGCACGGCAAGACCAGCGAGATCCACCACGACGGCCGCACGGTGTTCTCAGGACTTGATAACCCGACGGTCGCCACGCGGTACCACTCCCTGGTGATAGACCCGGTTCTCGCCCCAGACCTGGAGCGCACCGCGTGGTGTGACGGGGATGTCGTGATGGGGGTGCGCCACCGCACGCTGCCCGTGGAGGGCGTGCAGTTCCACCCCGAATCGATCCTCTCGGGGTCCGGCAAGCGGCTGCTCGCCAACTTCCTCCGACTCACGGCGTAGCCATGCCCTCGGAGCTGATGTCCCGGGCGATCGATCGCCTGCTCGCGGGCGAGGACCTCGGCCGCGGACGGCGCCTCGGAGGTGCTCGAGGTGATCATGGCCGGCGACTCCGGCGACGCCCAGACCGCGGCCTTCCTGATCGCGCTGCGGGCCAAGGGGGAGACGGCCGAGGAACTGGCCGGCCTCGCCGCGACGGTGCGCTCGCACGCCGAGCCGGTCACGCCGCCGAGCGGCCCCTTCATCGACACCTGCGGCACCGGCGGCGGGCGCTCGACGTTCAACATCTCCACCACCTCCACCTTCGTCGTCGCCGGCGCCGGCGTGGCGGTGGCCAAGCACGGCAACCGCTCGGCCACCTCCAAGAGCGGCAGCGCCGACGTGCTCGAGGCCCTCGGGGCGCGCATCGACCTCGACCCCGACGCGGTCTCGCGCTGCCTGGAGGAGACCGGGCTCGGGTTCATGTTCGCCCCCTCGCACCACCTGGCGTTCCGCCACATCGTCCCGGTGCGCCGGGCGCTCGGCGTGCGGACGATCTTCAACCTGCTCGGGCCCCTGACCAACCCGGCGGGCGCCCCGCGCCAGCTGATCGGCGTGGCCGATCCGGCCTACCTGGAGCGGATGGGGCGGGCGCTGTCCATGCTCGGGTGTGAACGCGCCCTGCTGGTGCACGGACGCGACGGCATGGACGAGGTGTCCACCGGCGCGATCTCCGACGTGGTCGCCGTGGACGGGGCCGCCGTGCGGGCCAGCATCATCGATCCGATCGCGCTCGGCTACCCGCCGCCCGAGGACGGGGAGATCGCCGGCGGCGACCCCGCCCACAACGCCGCCGTGCTGCGCGCGGTGCTCGCGGGCGCGCCCGGGCCCGCGCGCGACGTGGTCGAGCTCAACGCCGCCGCCGCGATCTGGCTGGCGGGCCGCGCGGAGACGCTGGAGGACGCGGTGCCCCTCGCCGTCGCCAGCATCGACGAGGGCTCGGCGGCCGAGCGCCTCGACGCGTTCGTCGCGGCGACGCGCCGGCTCGGACCAAGTTAGGCTTAGGGGCAAGCGATGCCCACCTTCCTCGAGACCGTCGTCGAGCGCACCCAGTCGGCACTCGCTGAGCGCAAGCGCACCCTCCCCGCCTCGGAGCTCGAGTTGCGCCTGGGGCCCGCCCGCCGCGGGCGCCCCTTCTCGGAGGGCCTGATCGACGAGGGCATCTCGCTGATCGCCGAGATGAAGCGCTCGAGCCCGTCCAAGGGCCCGATCCGCCCGGGCGCGAGCGTGTCGGAGGTGGTGCGCGCGTACCAGGAGGCCGGCGCGCGGGCCGTCTCGGTGCTCACCGAGGGCGAGTACTTCGGCGGGAGCCTCGACGACCTGGTCGAGGCGCGCGCCGCCTGCGACCTGCCGCTGCTGCGCAAGGACTTCGTGGTGGACGAGTACCAGCTGCTGGAGGCGCGGGCGGCCGGCGCGGACGCGGTGCTGCTGATCGTCGCCGCGCTCAAGAAGAAGCGGCTGCGCAAGCTGATGGCCGCCGCCTCGGATCTCGGCATGGACGCGCTCGTCGAGGTTCACGACGAGAAGGAGGTGGAGACGGCGATCGAGGCCGGGGCGGAGCTGATCGGCATCAACAACCGCGACCTCCACAGCCTCGAGGTGGATCTCGACACGACCTTCCGGCTGCTGGCCGACGTCCCCGCCGGCACCGTGGTGGTGGCCGAGTCGGGCATCACCGAGCGCGAGGACGTCGAGCGCCTGGAGGAGGCCGGGGTCGATGCGATCCTGGTGGGCGAGGTGCTGATGCGCTCCGACGATCCGGTCCGCGCCGCGAGGACGCTTCTCGGCTAAAGCCGGGCCCGCGGGGACCGATGGCCCCCGTATGAGGGTCGACTCGGCAACCTCGGGCATCGCGGCCACGCTGGCGAGGATCCGGGAGATCACCCAGATCACCGCGCCCCAGGCGGCCGTCTCGTCGTCCGCCGCGACGACCGCGACCACGGCGGACGCGACCGCGGGCACGGGCGACTTCAGCACCCTGCTCTCGGCCGCCGCCAAGGCGCCGGCCACGGCCACCACGACCGCCCCGGCGGTCGCGCCCGGCGTCGAGCACCGTGACCGGCGCGCAGCTCGACGCCTACATGGCCAAGAAGAACCCGGGCTCGCCGCTGATCGGCATGGGCGACGTGTTCGTGCGCGAGGGGGAGGCCAACGGCATCGATCCGCGGGCCCTGGTCTCGATCGCCCGCGCCGAGAGCTCCCTCGGTTCCGACCCCGGCGCCCGGGCGCGCAACAACGCCTTCGGCTGGGGCCCCAACCAGACCTTCGCCAGCTGGCAGGACAACATCGCGACCGTCGCCAGGGGCCTCAAGAACGGCTATCTGGACGAGGGCAAGGTCACGCTGGCCCAGATCCAGGCCAAGTACTGCCCGGTCGGCGCGGCCAACGATCCCACCGGTCTCAACTCCAACTGGCTGCGCAACACCACGGCGATCTACGGCGAGCTGGGCGGCGATCCCAGCGGATCCGTCGCCCTGGCCGCGCCCTCCATCACCTGAGGGAACCCCCCTATAGAGGTTCGGGGGTCCGAGGGGCGAAGATGGTCGGGTGCGCCGCCGCCGCAGATACGAGGTCGTCGTCGAAGGCCTCAAGGGGCAGGCGGCCTCCCACCGAAGTGTCGTCTCGGAGCATCGCTCCGAGGCCGAGGCGCGCGAGAACGCCTCCCTGGAGCGCTCCCGCCTCGAGGTGATCTACGGCGAGAACGCCAGCTCGTGGCGGGTTCTGGTGGTGCGCGACGACGAGGTGATCCACCAGGAGGACCCCGCCGGAGCGCCCGACCAGAAGAGCATCGCCACGCCTCCGATCCGCGCCAGGGCTTCCGCCCTGCCGGTGGCGGACGCCGATCCGGAGGGCGCTGTGGAGGCTGAGGTCGAACGCGGAGCCGGATCCAGGTGAGGCCCAGGAGGAGCGCGCCCCGGGCGGCCGGGTGCCCGACTGGGTGCTCGCCAAGTTCGAGGAGTCCATCGCCCGCCGCGCCGCCCGCGAGGACGACTCCTCCGACTAGCGGGCCCCTGCGGTCGAATGACCGCGCCCGGCCTGCCGAATGACCGAGGGTTTCGGGCCGCACCCCGCTACATTTGCGGGGTGGACGAACCGCAGGTGGAGACCCCGGAGGGCGGTGGGGGATGGGACCGGCGCCGGACCGTGGGCGCCATCGTCGCCGGCGTGCTGGTGGTCGGCGTCGTCGCGCTGCTCGTGATCGGCCTGCTCAACCGCGACATCGGGACCTCGATCCAGGACGCGCTGGCCGAGGGCAAGCGCCCGGCGGCGCCCGACATCACGCTGCCCGTGCTGGTGGCGGGCGACGGCATCGGCCCGGTGGGATCCAAGGTGGCGCTCGAAGGATCTGCGCGGGAAGACCGTGGTGCTCAACTTCTGGGCCTCGTGGTGCGGCCCGTGCGCCAACGAGGCGCCGGTGCTGGAGAAGGTGGCCGCGGGGTACCGGCCGGACAAGAACGTGGTGATCCTCGGCGTGGACGTGGAGGACCTGCGCGACGACGCGCTCGCCTTCGTGGGCGACCACCGGCTCACCTACCCGTCGCTGCGCGACGGTGAGGACAAGGGCCGCGAGGCCTACCAGGTGCCCGCCCTCCCCGAGAGCTTCGTCATCGACCCCGAAGGGCCGCATCGCGCTGAAGATCGCCGGCGCGGTGACCGATCCCCGCCAGCTGACCACGCCGATCGCGCAGATCCAGGCGGAGAACCGGTGATCCGCCGCGCGCTGTGCATGGCCCTGCTGGTGCTGGTGGCCCTGCCCGGCTTCGCCATGGCGCTGACGGTCAACGACGTCGCCCGCGAGGTGCGCTGCCCGACCTGCAACACGCCGCTCGACGTCTCGAGCGCCCCGGTCGCGCAGGACATGAAGGCCTACATCGCGCGCCGCATCGAGGCGGGATGGACGAAGGACCAGATCATCGACGGCCTGGTGGACCAGTTCGGCAAGAACGTGCTCGCGACGCCGCCGAAGGAGGGCTTCGACCTGATCGCGTGGGTCGTCCCCGGCCTGTTCGTGGCCCTCGGCCTGGCATCGATCCCCTTCATCACCCGGCGCTGGTCGAAACGGGCCCGCACCGACGCGCCCGCGGCCCCCGAGCTGACGCCCGACGAGGCCGCGCGCCTGGACGAGGAACTTCGGCGATTGGGCTGATCCCGCCCGCTTCACTTCGCCCCTCGCGCGGTCGATACCGACCGAAGAGATCATGGCGGGGAGGCCGAGCGTGACCGCACGGAAGCGGAGTGGGTGGAGCGTGGTCAGTCCAGGACGGTTGGCGGAGATCATCGAGCGGATGTCGGCCGAGCGCCGGCCCGACCGTCTGGCGCCCTCGGTGCTGGCCGCGGCGCTGGCCGCGACCGGCGCCCGTGGCGGGCGCCTGGTGGGTGAGCTGGTCTCCGGCCGCCTGGGCGTGCTGGCCGTCGAGGGCGACGAGACCGCCGGCGCATCGGTGATCGCCGCCGAGCTCCAGGGCCGCGACGGCTCGCTGGGCCACATCGAGGTGTGGGACGTCCCCGACGAGGACGCGGCCGAGGCCGCCCTGCGCCTGGTCGCCGCCGTCTGCGCCCGCAGCTTCGAGACCCTCGTGATCGAGCGCGAGCGCGCCGACGAGCGCATCCGCGCGCGCCGCCTGGGCGCGGCCGCCACCGCCGTCCACGAGCCCCGCGACCCCCGCGAGGCCGTCGCGCGCGTGCTGGCCGAGGCCCGCGCCCTGGTCGACGCACCCGCCGCCGCCCTCCTCGCGGCCGGCACCCCGACGCCCGAGGTGGCCGCGTACGACGGCCTCGACGCCCTTTCCCCTGCGGACCTCGCCTCCCTCGTGCCGCCCGAGCGGCGCACCGAGCTGGCCGGCGGCCGTGCGTGGCGGGGCGCGCTGCCCGACCACAGCACCCTTCGCGACCGGGGCTTCGCCAGCGCCGCCCTGGTGGGCATCGGACCGCGCGCCGCGCTCGGGGTGCTCGCCGTGTTCGGCGACTCCGAGGTGCCGGTGGACCAGGACGATCTCGAGGCTCTCGGCGAGCTGGCCGGCCACGTCGCCACGGCGCTCACCATGTCGATCCTGCGCCAGGAGGTGCGGGAGCTCGGCACGGTCGACCCGACGACGCGTTTCTTCAACGCCCGCTACTTCCAGAGCCGCCTCGACCAGGAGTGCCAGCGCGCCCTGCGCGCCGGTGTGCCGCTCAGCGTGGCGATCATGTCGCTCGACGGGCTCGCCGAGATGCGCGAGCGCGGCGACGGCGTGGCCGCCGAGACCGCCGTCGAGGCCCTCGCGGCCCACGTGGCCGAGCGCCTGCGCGGCATGGACGTCGGCTGCCGGATCAGCGACAACGAGCTCGCGATCATCCTGCCCGAGGTCGAGGGGCTCGACGCCCTGCGCGTCGCCGAGCGCACACGGGCCACCGTGCGCGGCGCCGACGCGCTCGAGGGCTTCCGCCTGTCGGTGGGCGTCGCCAGCTTCCCCTCCCAGGCAGGCCGGCCGGAGAGCCTGATCGACAACGCCGGGCGCGCCCTGCAGTGGGCACGCACCCACGGCGGCGACCGCACGTTCCTGTTCCACGCCGAGACGGCCGAGATCCTGCGCAGCGAGGAGCGCGAGGAGTCGCCGGGCGACGACGAGGTGCTCACCACCATCCTCGCCCTGGTCGCCACCATCGACGCGCGCCACCCGTCCACCGCCCACCACTCCGAGAACGTCGGCCGTCTGGCCGCGCTGATCGGCGCCGAGATGGGCCTCGATCACGAGCGCGTGGAGAGCCTGCGCGTCGCCGGCCTGCTGCACGACGTGGGCAAGATCGGCGTCAGCGACGACGTCCTGGTGGCCGACGACAGCCTCAGCGACGTCCAGTGGGAGGAGCTGCGCCGCCACCCGGAGATCGGCGAGCGGATGCTCTCGGGCAGCCGCCTCGCGTCGGTCGCCCCCTGGGTGCTGCACCACCACGAGCGCCTGGACGGCCTCGGGTATCCGGGCGGGCTGAGCGGCGAGGCGATCCCCGTCGAGAGCCGCGTGCTGGCGGTCGCCAACGCGTTCGACCACCTCACCTCGGGCACGCCGGCCACCCCGCCGATGATCGTCGCCGACGCGATGCTCGATCTGGAGCGCCGCGCGGGCAGCGAGTTCGACCCGGTCGCCGTCGCCGCCCTGCGCGCCCTCGTCGGGCGCGGCGACACCGACACCTCCGGCCCTCCCGCCGCCTGACGCCCACGATGAGTCCGACCTTTCCCGCCACGCAGGAGGCCGCCCCGACCGCGCAGACCGGCCGCGTGACGGCCCGCGTCGTGGCCGAGGCGGCCGATCGCATGGCGGCGCCGTCGACCGTGGTGGCGGGCGTGCTCCAGCTGCTGGACGAGGGCACCGCGTCGGCGCGGCTTCTTGCGGCCCGCGTGGGGCAGAGCCCCGAGATCGCCGCCCAGGTGCTGCGTCTCGGCAACTCGGCCCTGTTCACCGAGCCGGTGGACACGCTCGAGCGCGCCGTGGTGCGCATCGGCGAGAACACCCTGCGCGGGCTGCTGCTGGCGGCCACCACCTACCGTCTGCTCGACGGCCCGGTGCCGGCCTACGGCCTGCCGCGCGTCTACCTGCTGCGCCACTCGGGAGAGGTCGCCGCCACCGCCCAGCAGATCGCCCGTTCCCGCTCGGCCGCGCTCGCATCCCAGGCCTACCTCGCCGGCCTCCTGCACGACCTCGGCAAGCCGATCCTGGCCACGGTGGCCGAGGATCGCGGCATCGAGGTGCCGCCCGGTGGCCTCACCACCATCGGCGACGAGCGCGAGCTGTTCGGCACCGACCACGCGCGCGTCGGCGCCTGGATCGCCCGCCGCTGGGGGCTTCCCGAGGATCTCTGCCTCGCGCTGGAGCGCCACCACGACCCGCATCCGCCCGGCGAGGCCGTGGCACGGCCGGTCTGGCTGGCCGACCTCGCCGCCCACGCGGCGGCCGGCGACGCCGACGCCATCGACCGCCTGCGCGAGGGGGCCGCGACCTGCGACCTCAGCCCGGATGCGCTGGAGCAGCTGCTGATGTCGTCCAGCGAGACCGAGGCCCCGCGCCGCCCGCCCGGCCTCACCGACCGCGAGGTGCAGGTGTTCCGCCTGCTGGCGCGCGGATCGGCCCCCAAGCAGGTGGCCGCCGAGCTCGGCTGCTCGCCCTCCACGATCCACAACCACCTGCACCACATCTACGGCAAGCTCGGCGTGACCAGCCAGGCGCAGGCGCTGCTGCTGGCGCGCGAGAAGGGCTGGATCTAGCGGACGGCTAGAGTGCCCGGGTGTCGTCGAGCGACGTACGCGTGGGCACGGCCTCCTGGACCGACCCCGAGTTCATCAAGGCCGGCTGGTACCCCTCGGACGTGAAGGGCGACGCCGAGGGACGGCTGCGCTACTACGCCGACCGCTTCCCGATGGTCGAGGTCAACGCGACCTTCTACGCGCTGCCGACGGTCGAGACCACCGCCGCCTGGACCGAGCGGACCCCGGACGACTTCCGCTTCCACGTCAAGGCGCACCAGGTGATCTCGGGGCACCCCTCCGAGCCGGGGCGCCTGCCCGCGCCGCTGCGCGCGCTGCCCTACTCACAGGACTCCCACGGGCGCATCCGCAAGCCCAGCCGCGAGCTGCGCGACGCGGTCATCGACTCGTTGCTCGAGGCCCTCGGTCCGATGGGCGACAAGCTCGGCGCGATCCTGGTGCAGCTGCCGCCCTACGTCGTGTCGGGCGAGGAGCAGCGGGCCGAGCTCGGGCGCATCCTCGGCCGCCTGAAGCCGGCGCGCGCCGCCGTCGAGTTCCGCCACCGCTCCTGGGCCGAGCCGGAGGAGCGCAGGGCCGCCGCCGAGCTGCTGGGCGAGAACGACGCCGCCTGGGTGGTGGTGGACGCGCCCCGCATCGACGCGAAGAACGTGATGCCGCCGATCGTCGAGGTCACCTCACCCGCGCTGGCCTACCTGCGCCTCCACGGCCGCAACAAGGCCACCTGGAACTCGAGCCGCACGGTCGCCGAGCGCTTCGACCACGTCTACACGGACGACGAGATGGAGGAGTGGATCGACCCGGTGCTCGAGATGGCCGAGCGCGCCCAGGAGGTGGCCGTCGTGTTCAACAACAACGCGAAGGACTACGCGCTGCGCAACGCGTCCCGCTTCGGGGAGCTACTTTCCGCTGCTAACGAGCCGGTTCCGCCGAGCGGCTGAGCGCCGGGGCGAGTCCCCCACCGGGCGCAAGAAGGCGCAAAGAGGCCGGATCGGCGCACGATTTCCCCAAGAAGGTCCCCAGGCGGGGCGCTGCGACCGCCGCCGTGCGAGGCAGCAGCGGTCGTCGCCGAGGGAGTGGAGGGCGGTCCTCGGGCGGCTAAGCACCGCTCGGGATGGGGGTGGGGGCGGGGGGGAAGGGGTCGATAGCGTCTGGTGCGCAGTCGAACGGCAGATACAGGTCCTTGGTGACGTTCTTGATCGGGGCCGGTCGATGCCAGATCAGCTTGACGTGCACCTGCCAGTCGGCGTTGGCGCTGACGTTGTCGGTGAGCACACGCATGTCGTACGCGTGCCGCTTGTTCTGGATCAGGTAGGGCGTCTTGTCGGATCTCCAGGACCGGAAGTAGTTGAGGCCCGCGCTGGTCGGCTCGAGGCGGGCCTTGGCCTCCATGTGGTCGGCCCAGTCGCCGATGCCGTCGTAGTTGACGACGGTCATCCTGACCGCGATTCGAGCGCGCATCGTGTTTGCCGGCCCGGCCACGCAGGCCACGCTGACCCGCGAGTGGTTGTGGATCAGGCGAGGAGGCTTCTTCGCGAGCGCTTGCTGGGGGGACAATCCGCCGCCCACAAGCGCGCACGCCGCGACGGACAGCGCCACGGCACCGGCCGACCACAGCCAGCGGCGACGGCCCAACCCATCCGCTCGCCGATCACGCTCGAACACCCGATCCTCAACACTCACGATGCTCTCCCCATCGCTGATGTCGGCACGGCCGCCGCGCCCTCGGCGGCGGGTGCCCTCGCACGACCCTAGGGGCGGCGCGCCCGTCGCCGCACCCGCCCCGCGGGGGGTTCCGCGCCCCTCCATCGGGCGGTGCGTCAACGTGGGAGCGGGCGAATGTGGAGGCCCCGCGGGCCTAGCAGGACGAGGCGGGGTCGACCTGTCGGGGAGGGCACGGATTTTCCCCGTACGAGCAGAAGACGCAGCAGTCGCCGGACATCGGCGTGAGCATCGCTCCGCAACCCGCGCATGAGTAGAAGTGCAGGCAGGCGTTGGCCGGCATCTCCTCCTCAGCCCTGGTGCCGCACTCCGGGCAGGTGATCCGAGTCCGTGTCACGACGTTCTCCACCCGAACGACCCTGGCGCCCAAGGGAATGGCTCCAACGGGCCTGAGTTCCCCGTGAAGTTCCCCATCCGGTTCCCCATCTTCCTGAGAAACCGCATGGCTACCGGGGTCGCGTTGTGGTTCAACAACAAGGCGAAGGACCACGCGCTCCGGAATGCGGCGCGGTTCGGGGAGTTGCTCTCCGCTGAGGAGCGACGGGTTCCGGAGTGGGGGAGACCCGGGGCACGGCCGGATCCTGCGAAATCGACGCGCCCCGACGTGGCGTGGCAGCCGCCGGGGCGCGAAACGCGCTCTAGCCCTTCTTCTCCGCCGCACGAACCTGCGGGGTGGGCCCCTTCGTGATCTCTTCGCCGTCGTCCCCGTGGCCCTCGGCCTTGCGCACCTCGGGCGTGGGACCGGCGTTCAGCTCGTCTTCCTTGCGACGGTCCTCGTCGCGTTCATCACCACTCATGCTGGCGTCCCCCTCGTATAAGTGACATGTGTTACTTGTACTGCGCATCGAGCATAACTCGGAGGCGTGGAGCGAATCCAGACGTGGTGTGTTACCGCGGGTCGCCGAGGACGACGCTCAGGCGGTGGCGACCTCCGCGGCACCGATGTCGGGGGGCGACGCGTCGAGCGCCGTGCCCTCGTTCGTCGGGCGATCGCCGCGCAGCCCCAATGCGATGAGCGGATAGAGCGCGGTCGAGATGATGCCGGCGACGACGAGGCTGGAGGCCGTGGCCGAGGTCATGTGGCCCTCGGTGACGGCGATGGTGGTGATGGCGACGACCAGGGGCAGCTGCGTGGCGCAGAAGAACGCGAGGGCGCACCGGTCGCGCAGGTCCAGGTCGTGGCGGTACAGCAGCAGCGCCGGCACCCCGCGCACGACGAGGAACAGCAGCAGGAACATCGGCACCTTGAGCGCCTCGACCGGATCGCTCGTGAGCGCGTCGAGATTGACGCTGATACCGCTGACCACGAAGAAGAACGGGATCAGGAACCCGTAGCCGACGGCGCTGAGCTTCGATTCGAGCACCGTCACCTCGCGCCCCTGCAGCGCCAGGCGCAGGATCACCCCGGCCACGAAGCCGCCGAGAAGCAGGTCGAGGCCCAGCGACGCAGCGAGTCCGGTGAGGGCGAAGATGATCACCACCGTCGTGCGGATCGCCAGCTGGCCGCTGGTCTCGAGCGTGCGCTCGAACATGTCCCAGCTGCGCCCCACCGAGCGGACGGCGATCAGGCCGGCCGCGACGGCGAGCGCAACGAACGCGATGAGGATCACGGTCTCGCTGAGGGCGCCCTTCGTGGTGAAGACGAGGGTGACGAGCAGGATCGGGCCGAACTCGCCCATCGCCCCTGCGCCGAGCAGGTAGGTGCCGAAACGCGTCCGCATCTCGCCGGCGTCGTTCAGGATCGGGATCAGGGTCCCGATCGCGGTGGTCGCCATCGCCGACCCCACGAACACCAGGGACAGGACGATCCCCAGCGCCGCGAGGATGCCGCCGAGCGTGTACGCGAGGGCGAGCGATATTCCCCAGCCGATCGCCGCGAGCCGCAGTGGGTGCCCGTTGATCCGCTCGAAGTCGATCTCGTAGCCGGCGAAGAAGAACAGCATGCCGAGGCCGAGGTTGGAGAAGAAGAGGATGAACTGATCGGGCTGGGCGAAGTTGAAGAACTCCGGCCCGATCAGGATCCCGAACACCAGCTCGAGCACCACCACGGGAAGGACGAACCGGGAGCCGATGATGCCGACGACGAGCGCCGCGAGCGCCGACGCCACGACGATGGCAAAGAACGCCTCGGTGTCGATGGTGACCATTGCGGAGCCCTTCGCGTCGGCGATGCGTGCCCCGCGCAGGCTGTCCGACCCCGCATGGGCGTCCAGCCGCGAGGGTTGTCTGCACCCTGCGATCCACACCCTCCCCGGGGGAACCTACCTTTCACGGCCCCCCTCGACGGGCCGGGTTCGTCCGACCGGGGCCCTACCCTCGTGGCGTGAAAGAGCCCCTCGCCGTCGCCACCGTGACCTCGAGCGAGTCCTGACCTTCGTCGATGCCGTGGTCGCCATCGCGATCACGCTCCTCGTGCTGCCGCTCGCCGAACTGCCGTCCGAGCTCGACGGCGGATCGGTCGCCGGCCTCCTGGACGACCATCTCGCCGAGATCGGGGCCTTCCTGCTGAGCTTCTTCGTGATCTCGCGGCTCTGGTTCGGCCAGCACCGCGTCGTCTCGGGACTCTTCGTCTACGACCGCACGTCCGGGATACTGCTGATGCTGTGGACGCTCACCATCGTGGTGCTGCCGTTCCCGACCGCGCTCGTGGCGGAGACATCCAACGACGCGACGGCCAAGGTCCTCTACATCGGGACCATGGCGCTCAGCTCGGCGCTGCTCGCCCTGATCGCGCTCGTGATCGGGCCCCCCGAGCTCTGGGAGCGTGGCCGGAGCCCCGAGGCGGCTCCCGCGGCGATCACGTCGCTGGCCTTCCTCCTCGCCCTCGCGATCTCGCTGGCGATCCCGGCGACGACCTACTGGCCGCTCCTCCTGCTTGCCCTGACCGGCCCGGCGGTCAACCTCTGGCGCCGGCGCCAGAGCCGCCTCGCCTCTTGACGTCTCCCCCGGGGTCGGGAGAACGTCATCGCGAGGGCAGCGCGAGCCAGGCGTGGTCGCGCGGGGGCCTCGAATGCGATCAGCCGACAGGAGGATGCGAGATGGCGCTCGCACGCGTCGTTACGTTCGACGGCGTCACCAAAGAGCGGATCGAGGAACTGAAGAAGGAGATCGGGGAGGGGGAGCCGCCCGAGGGGCTCGAGCCGACGGAGATCATCCTGCTGCACGATCCCGACGCCGAGAGGTCCCTGGTGATGATCCTCTTCCCCGACGAGGAGAGCTACCGGCGCGGCGACGCGGTGCTGAACGCGATGCCCAGCGGGGAGACGCCGGGCCGGCGCCAGTCGGTGACCAAGTACGAGGTCGCCCTCCGCGCCACGCCCTGAGCGGGAGCGGATCCGGGGTGCCGGCGGGGCGTCGTCACGCGCCGCCGGCACCCCGATCTGTCATCGCAGGTCGGCCTGGGCGTCCCTCCACCCGGCGGTGAGCGCGTAGAGCACCGCGACCCCGAGCCCGATGGCGAGGAGGCTCCACAGCGGGTAGGCCGGGAACCACGCGATCTGGCCGATGCCGTTGATGATCACCACGACGATCGTGAACCAGCGCCCCCACTCCTTGCCGGAGAAGAGCGCCAGCGCGGCGAGGATCACCAGGATGCCCCAGAGGATCAGGGTCCATCCCCAGGCGGTGAAGTTGGTCGTCACCAGAAGACCGGACTCGCCGATGGCGTAGGTGCCCTCTTTGAAGAGCGCCGTGAGGCCCTGGATGATGTCGATCGCGCCGACGGTGATGAGGACCGCCGCGGCGAAGACGACCCATCCCGTCGCCGACGACGGCCGCCGGTACTGGGCTGTGGTGGCCATGATGTTCCCCCTTGTTTCGGCGACCCGCGCGCTGCGGCACGGGCGACGGTGAACGCGGCTGAGGCCCGGTTATATCGGCCACGCCGCCGCGGTCGACGCGCCCACGCGGGGTGAGCGAGGGGTGAATCGCCCGCGCATCGTCCGGCCCGCACGTTCAGGCCGGTTAGGGTGCGGCCCCGTCGTCCGCGAAGCAGCTGGAGGCCCACCCCGTGGGATGGCTCATCTTCATCATCGTCAGCCTGATCGTCGCGGTCGTCTGCTCGTGGTGGTGCGCGACGAGAGCGCTCGCCAAGGGCTACAGCCCGGTCGTCTGGGGCGTGGTCGGCTTCCTGATCCCGGTCATCGCCGTGATCGTCATGGCGTTCCTGCCGCGGACGGAGCGGGCGGAATAGCCCGGAGGTGGTGGACGCCCGCGGCGCGGCCGCGCCGCGGGCGTCCCTCGGCCTATGCCGCCAGTCCGACGGGCTTCGGGAAGCGGTGGCGGAGGCCGTAACGGTACGGCTTGGCCGCGCCGGCCCAGGTGGCGTCCCGGCTGTAGGTCTCGGTCCAGAGGACCTCTCCCGCCGGGATGATCAGGTCGAAGCTGAAGGTCATGAGCCCGATGATCTTCTTGGGCGGGAGCTCGCAGCCCAGGTTGTCGTAGGGCGTCGCCTGCATGAACCAGTTGATGCTGTCGGCGCTGGCGGTGCGGATCGACTCGGGCTTCACCTGGAAGCGATGCGATCCCTCGGTCTCGGGGCGGCCGACGGCCGTGGCGAGATCCTTGGTGACCAGCGACGGCATGTGGACGAGCTGCCACGTGGAGGTGGCCACGTCCGGGCTCGTGACCACCTTCATGTTGAGGCGGCCGTAGTCGGTGTTGCCGTAGAAGGCGGGCTTGGCGGAGAGTTCCGCGTCGTCGTAGCTGCCGGTGGCCGAGTGCATCACGTAGCCCAGCCGGATCATCAGGAACGAGAAGTAGTCGAACTGGTAGACCTTGGTGTCGTATGTGCTGTACCCGTCGTCCGGGGCGCCGCCGTGCTCGACCGTGCGGATGAAGGCGTCCTTCTTCGGGAAGCCGAGCACCCGCCCGGCGTCGATCCCGGCGTCCTGCGTGAGGTACATGTACGGGTAGTAGCCCCCGTAGTAGGTCTTCCCGTCGCCGCCCTTGTGGCTGGCGGCGATGGTGACGCCCATCTCCCCGTAGGGGCCGATCATCGTGTGGTTGTGGTCGACGTACCAGAACTCCACGACGTCGTCCTCGAGCTCCATGCAGTCCGGGAGGACCCGCCGCAGGTGCTTTTCGTCGGCGTGGTAGAAGAACGCCGACCACCGGGAGTTGGTGTAGGTCAGCGGCAGGGTGTCGATGTCCCAGAGGGGGTCCGCCAGGCCGCCGATGAACGCTGTCTTCTCGTCGCGCTTCACCGGGGGAGGCGGAACCTCGCCTGTGTCGGCGCCGGGGATCTGAGTCACTGCCATCTGTGCCATTTCTGCGCCTGCCTCTGTCCAGGGATGGATGAGCCGCTGGTCAACTCCCTGCCCGGCCACGGCGCGGACGGACCGGCCGAGCGGGCGTTGGATGAGGCTCACGCTATGCACGCCGCGTTACTCGCCGGGGCGGGGCGGCGGCGGCCGGTCGGAGGATGCGTTATCGGTTCGTCGAACGCGAGCCCGGCCCGCCCCTCAGCTGCGGAGGCGCTCCAGCAGGAGGAAGGTCTCACCGGAGGGCTGGAGATCGACCTCGCCGAGGGACCTCCGGCACTCGAGGAAGACGCGGGCCACCGACGCCGGTCCCTCCAGGCGCGCGTGGATGCGCATCAGCTCCTGCCACGCGTCCTCGCGGTAGGGGTCGGCGTCGATGGCCGCCTGGAGCGCGGCGACCGCCTCTCCGGGCCGGCCCGCCGCACGCATGGCCCGGGCGAAGTCGAGCCGCACGTCCATCGCCACGGCGGAGAGGGTCCGGCGCCGGTTGATCACGCTCTCGTCGTCGAGACCCTCCATGTAGGGCCCGCGCTCGGCGAGCTCGAGGGCGGTCGCGAGGGTCTCGTCGCGGGCCGGCCCGACCTCCGTGCGCGCCCGGTGATAGAGCGATTCGAGCATCGCGTCGTCGGAGGCGACCAGCTCGGCGGGCTTCCACGCGAGACGGCGCCCCGTGGACCGCACCTCGAGGTCGCTGGGCAGCACGCGCCGTAGGCGGAAGACCAGCTGGCGCAGGTAGTTGGGGCCGTCACGGCTGCCCTCGAACAGCGATCCGATGAGCTGGCTGCGCGGCACGCCCGGCGGTCCGAACCGCGCGATCTCCGCCGCCAGCTCGACGGCCTTCAGCGGGACGTTGGCGAGGGGCGTCCCATCCAGCTCCAGCAGGGGGGTCCCAAGCGTGCGCACGCGCAGGCGGGCGCCCTCCAGTTCCGGGGCCACCGTCTCGGTGGAGGCGAGGGGCACCAGGGCGCTCCAGCGCCGCTCGCTGTCGGGGCCTTCACAGTCGAGCCGGCGCGCGAGCACTCCCGGTGCGAGCGCCAGCGCGTTGATGAGCGGATGCAGCGTCCCGCACTGCTCGGACGCCGAATAGGCGGCCTCCGCGGCCGCGTCGTGGGCATCCTCGTTGCCGAGTCGCCACTCGGCCTCTGCCAGGAAGACCGCCGCGGCGGGGAGTTCGAGATTGCGCCGCGCGCGGCGCATCGAGTCCACGACGGGCCGGAGCAGATGGCGGGCCTCCTCCGCGGGGCGGTCGAGGAGGAGCATCGCCCCGCCGAGCCAGGCCTCGGCCCACTCCCGGAACGAGGCCAGTCCCCTCCGGGCGCACCAGTCGCGCACGGCGCCGAGCACTTCGACCGCGGCGTCGGGCGCGCCCAGCCGCACCAGCATCCTGCCCTCCACGGCGCCGAAGATCGCGCCGTCGCCGACCCTCCAGCCGTGGCGCGCGGACGCGCCCCGCGCGGCGCGGATGAGCTCGAGGGCGCGGTCGCCGCTGCCCTCCTCGAGGCACAGTTCGGCCTCGGCGTGGAGCCAGAACTCGATGAAGCGCGACGTCCGGATGCTGACGGGGACCGACTCGAGCACCCGCCGGGCCGCGGCGGTCTCGCCCCGCGCGCGCAGCACGTTGACCTTGTGGACCTGCGCCACCGAGGCGGTGACCGGACCCCCCGAGGTGGCGGCGACCTCGGCCATGCGGCTCGCGGCGTCGAATCTGCCCTGGAAGTAGAGGGCCTCCTGGAGCACGACGTGGAGCGGGTGCATGCGGCCGAGGGCCGACTCCGGGAAGTTCCTCGGGCGCATCCCGGGCGACCGTCGAGACCAGCATGTACCGCATCACCTCGCCCACCCGGGAGCGGCCGCGCGGGGGGAGCAGCGGCAGCAGCTTGGCCCACTCGCCGGACCCGTGCAGGGCCCAGACCGCCCAGGCGGCCACGTCGGGGGCCGACTCGACGAGCTCGCCGATCTCACCCTCGGCGAGCATCTCGTGCACGAGATCCTCGACCTCCTCCTGGCGCCGGGTGTTGAGCAGTGCGCGCACCTGGACCTCGCGCAGCGCGGGCCTGCGCCGCACCGCCGACTCGCCGAGCGCGTCGGACCACGCGAGGATCTTGCCCCAGTCGCCGCGGCGCCTGAGGTCCGTCACGACCGTCTCGGCCAGCTCCTCCGCCTCCTCCGACCTGCCGGCGTGCAGGAAGACGTCGACGGCCTCTTCCCGGAAGCCCTCCTCCGCCAGCTGCGTGCCGTAGGACATCAGCAGGCCCGGCACCTCGCGCGACAGCTCCCGTGCGAGCCGGTGCTCCAGGAACTCCCGGAACTGCGGGTGATAGCGCAGCACTCCGGGTTCGGCCGTGGCGGGCAGGTGGAGACGCGTGAGCTCGTCGAGCAGCACCGGGGGCTCCTCCTGCGGAAGCCGTGCGAGCCGGGGCTCGGTGACCGTGTCGAGCACCGCGGTGCGCAGCAGCGCCCGCCGGATCCGCGGCGGCAGGCCCTCGAGGATCTCGCCGCCGAGGTATGAGAACAGGGGATCCTCGGCGGGGGGCAGGCCAGGAGCCCCCTCGGGCCTGCGCAGCGCCTCGAACACGATGCCCGCCGCCCATCCGCCCGTCGCTCTCCAGACGGTCTCGGCGTCGCCGGGGGCCTGGCGGGCCTCGAGCAGGGCGTGCGTCTCGTCGAGGTCGAACGCGAGCTCGGCGTCGAACACGCCGCTCAGGTTGCCCCGCAGGAGCTCGTTGGAGAGGTCGAGGTCGGGGATGCGGCGCGAGACGAGCATCACGAGGGTGTCGGCCGGCAGCCCGCGGACGAAGGTCCGCAGCGGGCCGAGGGCCTGGGCCTCGGGCTCCAGATGGTGGAGATCGTCGATCACGATCGTCCAGTCCTGGCTGAGGCGCTCCGCGAGCAGCGCGGCGCAGTCCTCGGCCAGCATCCCGTCCGCGAGCAGTTCCTGCACCATCGTCTCGAGGCCGGGCTCGACCGTCCCGATCGCCGCGGCCAGATAGCTGACGAAGCGGCCCGACGCGCGATCGGACGGGTCCACCGACAGCCAGGCGGTCTTGCCCGGGCGTCCCGCGAGGAACCGCGCTGCCTCGGTGGTCTTGCCGGTCCCCGCGCCCGCCACGAGCAGCACCACGGAGTGGCCCTCGGCGGCGCGGTCCAGCGCCGTCTGGACCCGCGGGCGCTCGATCAGGATGGAGGCGGGCGGGGGCGGCCTGAGCTTGGCCGTGATCTTGGGGCGGACGCCCATCGAGGTCGCGGGTCCGCGCCGCTAACGAGTTTCTGATGGTCGCCGGTGGCACCTGTGCCCACCGGCGATCCGACCTCTAACGGTGCCGTTCATAGCGTCGCCCCCAACGAACGCCGCGGCCGGGTCCGAAATCCACGATATCCCAGAGGGGTGGCGTCGGATCAAGCCCGGGCGGTGACCCCCTCGTCTTGAGAGGTAATCGATGGCTGAGCTGACGGTCCGGAGCACCCCGTGGATCGACTCGGGCGATGCACCGCCTCTGCCCCTCGACCGGGACAAGCGCGACATCATCTCGCAGCCGGTCGCAGACCCGTTCTTCGACTACGACATCGTCCCGCTGACGTACACCAACTCCCGGTGGTCGGCCTTCTTCTACCGGGCCGACGAGAGCGACCTGCGCACGATCCTCCCGAAGTGTCTGGAGCTCGAGGACGACATCGTCGAGTTCTGGTACGTGGACCACCTCCACACGGGTGTCGGGCCCTACGGCGAGGTCGGCGTGACGATCGCGGCCAGCCACAAGAACGGCGACGGCAAGACGTACAAGGGTGGCTACTACCCGTACATGTGGCTGACCGCCGCGACGGGCGTCGCCGCCGGCCGTGAGCCCTTCGGCTTCCCGAAGAAGATCGCCTACATCGTCACCCAGGAGCACGGCGGCAAGGAGGACGACGGCTACGGCGGCTTCGGCAACGACTACTTCAACTTCACCATGGAGCGTCGTGGCTACCTGATCCACACGGCGACCGGCAAGTACGACGACGCCGAGCTCCCCGCGAAGCCGGCCTTCTACGGCGATCCCAGCTACGGGCGCATGAACCTGCGGCTCGTGACCGAGCCCGACCTCATGTCGACGAAGTGGGATCTCACCTACATCCCGTCGGAGGTCACGCCCGAGCTGGCCAAGGGCATGGGCCGCCCCGAGACCGAGGGGCAGCACCGGTTCCAGCTCAAGCCGGAGTCGATCCGCACGGCCTCGGTCGGCGCGATCCGCAGCTGGATCCTTCAGGCCACCCCCTGGGACAACGTCGGCAACCTGCTGCCGGTGAAGGACCTCCTGGGGCTCATGAGCTTCAGCTTCGACCTCGTCATCCCGGGGGCGGAGACCATCTGGACCCAGACGATCCAGCGTTCGCCGGAGGACATCGGCGACCTCATGTTCGCCACGCCGTTCCAGTACACGATGCGCCACCGCTTCCCGAAGCCGCCCGGCGTGTAGCCGGCCCGGGACCGACCGGTCCCACCCCTCAGCCCGCTCGGTCACTCGCCGGGCGGGCACCTTCCCGAACCTGGAGGACCCCATGGATCACGGCGACCCGCAGTTGGTCGCGGCGCCGGTCTTCACGATCGGCTCCCTCGCGCTCGCATTCCAGCTCGTCGAGTTCGTGTCCCCGGCGGCGCTCGGCGCCCCGCTCGCGATCATCCTCATGTGCACCGGCATCTTCCTGCTCCTGTCCACCGTCTGGGCCGCCGTTGCAGGCCAGTCGTTCGTCGCGTGTTTCGCGGGGACCTTCGGCGGCTTCTGGCTGGCCTACGGCATCCTCGTGCTCGCGCTCCTGCACAACTGGTTCGTCATCCCGCCCGGGGATGTGGGCCGCACCGTCGCGGTGTTCGCCATGTCGTTCGGAGCGTTCTTCGTGTTCCTGACGCTCGCCAGCGTCCGCCTGCCGATCATCTACACGCTCATCTTCGGCCTCGTGGTGGTCACGCTCGGCTTCGTGGCGGCGGCGTACATGATGACCCCGCCCAGCAGCAACCTGATCCACATCGCCGGCTACATCACGTTCGTCTTCGCGGCCCTCGGGATGTGGCTCTCGTGGACCGTGATGAACCTGTCCCTCGGGGGGCCGGCGTTCCCTCCGCTGGGCAAGCCGATCCTGCGCCCGCCCGCCGGGTAGGCGACCCAGAGGATCTGCGCGAGCAGCCGTTCGACTCGCCGGCCGCTCCTTGCGCACCCGCAGCGGGCCATCGACGGCGCGGGACCGCCTTCATCGGTAGGGCACAGCACGGCAGGGCCGGTCGCTCGCGGCCGGTCCTGCCGTCTCGTCTCGAATGATCCGCCGGAAGGCCCTTGACTTCAAGCGCACTTGAAGTCGTACCATCCTCGTCATGACGACGACGAAGAGGACATCAACTCGCCCGGTGGCCCTGGTCACCGGGGGCTCGCGCGGGCTCGGGCCGGGCGCTGACCGAGCGCCTGGTGAACGACGGATGGCACGTGGTCACCGACGGCCGCGACCCGGCGGCGCTGGCGCAGGTCTCCGCGGCCCTGCCCGCGTCGCGCATCACCGCGCTCGCCGGTGACGTCTCCGACGATTGGCATCGGGCCGGGCCTGGCCGTGGCGGTCGCCGAGCTCGGCCGCCTGGACCTGCTGGTCAACAACGCGTCCGTGCTCGGGCCGAGCCCGCAGCCGGGCCTGGCCGACTACCCGGTCGCCGAGCTCGAGCGGGTGTTCGCGGTCAACGCGATCGCCCCGATCGCCCTCGCCCAGATCGTGATGCCGCTCCTCCAGCGCTCGGGCGGCCGGATCGTCAACGTCTCATCCGACGCGGCGGTGGGCGCGTACGAGGGCTGGGGCGGCTACGGGTCGTCCAAGGCGGCCCTCGACCAGCTGACCGCGGTGCTCGCGGCCGAGCATCCCGAGATGCCCGTCTACGCAATCGATCCCGGCGACATGGCGACCGAGATGCACCAGCGGGCGTACCCGGGAGAGGACATCAGCGACCGGCCCTCGCCCGAGAGCGTGGTGCCCGCACGTCCTGCGGCTGATCGAGGGCGATCTGCCGAGCGGCCGCTATGGCGTGGACGCGCTCGCGCCGGTGCACGGCCGATGACGACGGCCCGCTCGGCGGCGCTCGTCGCGCCCACCACCCGCTTCGTGCTGCCCGCGCACGGCGAGGCCGCCGAGCCGCCGGAGCGGCGCGGCATCGCGCGTGACGCGGTGCGGCTGCTGATGGCCGGGCCGGACGGGGTGGCGCATCACCACTTCCGCGACCTGCCCGAGTTGCTCGCCCCGGGGGATCTGGTGGTGGTCAACACCTCGGCGACGGTGGCCGCGGCGCTCGATGCGCGGCGCACCGACGGGCGCCCGGCGCCGGTTCATGTGAGCGCGCCGCTCGATGACGGGCGGTGGGTCGTCGAGCTGCGCCGCCGCGATGGCCGCGGGCCGGATCTCGAGGGGGGCGCGGGGCGAGATCCTGCGCCTTCCCGACGGGCGCAGGCTCGAGCTGGACCGCGCCGTATCCCGACGCGGAGACGACGCCGAGCCGCCTGTGGGCGGCGCGCGTGACCCCGCCGGTGCCGGCGCTCGACTACCTCGCCCGGTACGGGAGGCCGATCGGCTACGGCCACCTCGCCGCGCGCTTTCCCGCTCTCCGACCATCAGACGGTCTACGCCACCGAGCCCGGCAGCGCCGAGATGCCGAGCGCCGGCCGGCCCTTCACCGCCCCTCTGCTGGTGCGCCTGATGGCGCGCGGCATCGTGGTGGCGCCGATCGTGCTGCACGCGGCGGTCTCCAGCCCCGAGCTGCACGAGCCGCCGCTGCCCGAGCGGTTCGTGGTGCCGGCCACGACGGCCCGTCTGGTCAACGACACGCGCGATGCGGGGCGGCGCGTGATCGCCGTGGGCACGACCGCGGTGCGCGCGATCGAGAGCGCCGCCGACGACCTCGGCAGGGTCCGTCCGGCGGCCGGCTGGACCGGCCTGGTGCTCGGTCCCGACCGGCCGGCGCGGGCGGTGAACGGCCTGATCACGGGGCTCCATCCGCCCGAGGCGAGCCATCTGCTGCTGCTGGAGGCTGTGGCGGGCTCCGACCTGGTGGGCGCGGCGTACGCGGCCGCGGTGGACGCGGGCTACCTCTGGCACGAGTTCGGCGATTCGATGCTTTTCGTCTAGTCCGGGTCACCTTTTTCCTGGCGGGAGGGGATAGGGTCGGCCTCCGCCCTGCGCAGGAGGCCTTGTGGACCGCGGTTCCCGGACCCGGCGTCAACGCGTGATCGCGGCCGTCATTTCGGCGCTCGCGGTGGCGGGGATGGCGGGGGCCGCGAGCGCGGCGGCCAAACCGCGCACCGCTCTGATCGTGGAGGGGCGCTCGATCGGCGGCCTCACGCTGGGGGACACCCGCGCCCGCGCGGCGGCGATCTTCGGCTCGGTGAAGCGCTGCACACGAAGCACGGACCAGCTCGGCTCCGAGTGCGAGCTGGGTTTCGACAGCCACGTCACAGCGACCTTCGACCTGCTGGGCAGGGCGGAGGCGCTGACGGCCTTCTACCGCACCAACGTCTCCCAGCCGATCGTGCCGCCGCTGCTGCGCGACCGGCGCTACGCCACCCGCCGAGGGGTGGGCGCCGCTCTGATGTCGGGCCGGCTGCGCCACTTCTACGGCGCGCGCCTGAAGAAGGCCACCGGTCCCGGGAACAGCCCTCGACCGCCCCTGTACGTGACCGGACCCCGGGGGTACGTCACCGCCTTCGAGTACGTCGGGGCGCTCAAGGGCGGGCAGGTCACCCACGTCACGGTGGCCCGCTGGCTGAAGCCGGCCGTGACGGTGACGCCCGCGTCCGCCGGGCCCGGGAGCGTCGTGCGGGTCGCGGCGAGCGGGCTGCTGCCGGGCGCGCCGGAGCGGGTGAGCCTGGTGTTCGGCACGCGCAACATCCGCGTGCTGGCGGCGGCGGTGACGGCCGCGGCGAACGGGACGCGTCGCCCTCGACCTGCCCTTCGACGGGCAGTTGACCGAGGCGCTGCTCGACGCGTTCCCGCCGGGGACGACACCACCGGCGGCCGCGCGTGCGCATCGACGCCCTGCAGGCGCCCGACGACGACTCGGAGGTCCCCGGCCGGGCCGGCGTGCGGCCCTTCTGGCTCGGCCCCCTCAGCGTCGGGGCTCCCCTCCAGCTCCCCGCCGTGACGCCCACGGTGACGGTCGAGGGCGCCCAGCCGATCGACCTCAGCCAGGGGCTGACCCTGCGGCTCGGAGGCGTGGCGCCGGCCACCATCGTCGCGAGCGAGGACGACGGGTACGGGGTCACGCTGGACGCGTGCCGCGGCTTCGACCTGACCGGGCCCGTGCAGGGCGGCGTGTTCAGCGCCCCCGGGTCGGTCACTATCGACGGCAGCAGCGGGCTGGGATGCACTCGCGGCGCCACCGCGCCCACGGTGCGCACGGGGACGATCACGCTCACCCGGAGGGCCGTGGGCGACAACCGGGTCACGGTCGCGACCACCCCGTTCACCTACCGGGTGGTCACCGGCTGACCTCGGCGCATCGCGTCGTCGATGCCCTCCACCGCGCGGGCGATCGCGGCGGCGGCGTCGGAGCGGGCGGCCGAGGGCGGGCGCGGGGGGAGGGGTGCGGCGACGTCGTCGCGGGCCACCGCATCCTCGAGACGGGCGAGTCCGGCGTCGGCCCAGTCGCGGATCTCGGTGGGGTCGGTGTCGGCCGCGCGCAGCACGGCCACCGCGTCGATCAACTCGGCGTCGCTCGCCAGCATCGTCTCGACCGGCTCGGGATCGTCGATGTGCGTGTGTGAGTCGGCCAGCGCGCGCATCAGGGCGGCGGAGGCGTTGATGCGCCCGATCTCGGCCTGCACGCGGGCGCGCGCCACCGCGTCGTCCGGCGCCGCCGGGTCGAGGGCGGCGCCCAGGTAGCCGCGCGCCGTGGCCAGCGCGGCGGCGATCTGGACCGGCAGCGCGCGCCGCTCCCAGCGGGGGAAGACCAGGTATCCGACGACGATCGCGACGGCCGCCCCGAGCAGCGCGAAGCCCACCTCGGCCAGCACCGCGGCGTTGATGCTCGGGATCCACCACCGCCGCGATGATCACGGCGAGCGGGGCGAGCAGCACGACGAAGGCGCCGAAGCTCATGCGCTCGAGCGCGAAGACGCCGATCACGAGCACGGTCGCGATGGCGGCGAGGGTGTTGGGATCGTCGACGATCGTGACGATGCCCGAGGCCACCGCGATCAGGATCACCACGCTGAGGGAGTGCTTGAGCGCCTCGCGCAGGGTGCCGCCCACGTTGGGCTGCAGCACCGGCAGGGCGCCCACGGCGGCCAGCTGGCCGTAGTCCGGGCTGATCGCGACGCCGACGCCGTAGGCGATGGCGACGGCCACGCCCAGGCGGACCGCGTACCGGAACACCACCGAGTGCGGGGAGAACAGGGCCCGCGCCAGCGCCCCGCGGCGCACCTCACGCGCCACCGGCGACCCGCCGACCGACCCGCCGCGGGGCACGCCGCGCATGGGCAGCAGCACGGCGTCCCACACGAAACCCTCCTCGGCCGTCGCGGCGACGCGCCGGGCGATGGCGCCCTCCACGGCCCCGTCGCGGGTGTGCGGCAGCTCCGCGATCGCCTCGTGCAGCCGCGCCACGTCCACGTGCTCGCCCTCGTCGGCCACCGCGAGGCCGACGGCGCGCAGCACACCGGCCGACGCGCCCAGCAGGGCGTCGGTGCGCCGCGTCTCCGCCGCGTCCTCGCTCCCCGCGGCCTTCTCGGCCGCCACCGCCGTCTCCTCCAGCGTCTTCGACGCCTCGCGCACCAGCAGCAGCATGCGCGAGCTGGCGATGGTGCTGCCGCGGTTGGCCGAGAGCGCGCTGATCGCGGCCCGGGCCTTGGTCAGCGCCTGGTGGGCCGCGGCGGCGGACGCGGACGTCGTCGCGCGCCCCGCGCCGCGCACGACGTCCAGGTGGTCGGCCACGTGTGAGAGGGCCACCTGGGTGCGCGTGAGCGCCGACTCCTCCGGGGTCACCCACGGCAGCGCGATGGCGACGGCGATCGCCCAGGCGCCACCCAGCGCGTACTGCGCGCCGGTGACCCAGGCGACCGTCTCGTCCTGGTACGCAAGGCCGCTGATCGCGGCGAGGGTGGCCGCCAGCGCCGCCGTGGTGCCGATCGCGCCGACGGACGACCACGTGGTGACGCCGGCGACCAGCACGACCAGCAGCATCACCTGCAGCCACAGGGGCTCGACCCCGACCACCACGCCGAGCACGACGGCCACGGTCACCCAGACCGTCGAGATGGCCATCAGCGTCACCCGCAGGCGGCGCGGCCCGCCCACGTCGGTGAGCGTCACCAGCAGACCGGCGATGCCCACGTTGGTGGCGCCGTCGATGTTGTCGCCCGGCAGGGCGAGCAGGAACGGGACGAGGAAGATGATGCCCGCGCGTATGCCGTTGGCGGGGCTGAGGGGGCCGCGGCCGACGCCGAACGGATCGGAGGCCCAGCGCACGCCCCGCCACATGCGCCCCCAGAGTTGTCCGACGGCGCTCTGCACGGCGCCGATCATCCCAGACCCGGGGCCCGGCGCGACGACGGGCTGCCATCCTGCGCGGATGCCCAAACTCATGATCGTCATCGCCAGCACGCGGCCCGGCCGGGTGGGCCTCCCCGTGGCGCAGTGGTTCATCGGACGGGCCAACGCCCACGGCCACTTCGACGTCGTCGTCGAGGACCTCGCGGAGCGCAACCTGCCCTTCCTGGACGAGCCCAATCACCCGCGGCTGCGGCGCTACACGCACCAGCACACCATCGACTGGAGCGAGAGCGTGGAGGCGGCGGACGCCTTCGTGTTCGTGGTGCCCGAGTACAACAACGGCATCTGCGCCCCGCTGAAGAACGCGATCGACTTCCTCCACGTGGAGTGGATGCAGAAGCCGGTCGCGTTCGTGTCCTACGGCGGCGTCTCGGCGGGCACCCGCGGCGTCCAGATGGCCAAGCAGGTGGTCACCACCCTCAGCATGTGGCCGATCACTGAGGCGGTCAACATCCCCTTCGTGGCCCAGTTCCTGGACGACGACGGCGAGGTCCAGGCCAACGAGGTGATGGAGAGCGCGGCCACCGCCATGCTCGACGCGCTCGGGCGCGTGGAGGCGGCGGTGCGGGTGCTGCGCTAGCTACGCCGGGTCGGCGATGAGGACGGCCATGGAGCGCGCGCCGAGCTCGAGGGCGCCGTCGGGCGCGGGACGGCGCCCCGCCTCGCCGCCGACGCGGGGATCCGCCGTGTCGACCGTCGCCGACCAGACCCGTCCCGGGATGGGCGGCACCTGGAAGGGCAGATCACCCGTCCAGGCGTTGATGCAGATGGCGATCGGGTCGTCGTCGGGCGCCCCGGGGCCGACGCCCGAGCCGCCCAGCAGCACCGTGACCGCGCGGGAGTAGGGGAGGGCCCAGTCCTCGGGGCCCATGGCCCGCCCGTCGGGCCGCAGCCAGTCGAGGTCGTCGATGCCGCCGGGCACCGAGGGCTCGCCGCGCAGGTACCCGCGGCGGCGGAAGCCGGGGTGCGCGCGGCGCAGCCGGCACAGGCGCGCGACGAAGTCGATCAGCTCGTCGTCGGCGGCCTCCCAGTCGAACCAGCCGGTCGGGTTGTCCTGGCAGTAGGCGTTGTTGTTGCCGCCCTGGGTGCGCCCCATCTCGTCGCCGCCCAGCAGCATCGGCACGCCCTGGCTGAGCAGCAGGGTGGTGAGCAGGTTGCGGCGCTGGCGCGCGCGCACCTCGAGGATGTCGGGGTGGGTGGTCGGACCCTCGAACCCGTAGTTGGCCGAGCGGTTGTCGTCGGTGCCGTCGCGGTTGTCCTCGCCGTTGGCCTCGTTGTGCTTGCGCTCGTACGCGACGAGGTCGGCCAGGGTGAAGCCGTCGTGGGCGGTGACGAAGTTGACCGACGCGGCCGGGCGGCGACCGCCGTGCCCGTACAGGTCGCTCGAGCCCGAGACCCGCGTGGCGAAGTCGGGCAGCGTCAACTCGGTGCCGCGCCAGAAGTCGCGGACCGTGTCGCGGTAGCGGCCGTTCCACTCGCTCCAGCGCGAGGGGAAGTCGCCCACGCGGTAGCCGTCCGGCCCGATGTCCCAGGGCTCGGCGATCAGCTTGACCCGCGACAGCACGGGGTCCTGGCCGACGGCGGCGAGGAACAGCGAGCTGGGGTCGAAGTCGGCGTCGGCGCGCCCGAGGGCGGCCGCCAGGTCGAAGCGGAAGCCGTTGACGTGCATGTGCTCCACCCAGTAGCGCAGCGAGTCCATCACCAGGCGCAGCGTCTGGGGACGGTGGACGTCGAGCGTGTTGCCGCATCCGGTGTCGTCCACGTACCGCCGTCGGATCCTGCTGGAGCCGGTAGTAGGTGCCGTTGTCGATGCCCCGCAACGACAGGGTCGGACCGCTGGCGTCGCCCTCGGCGGAGTGGTTGAACACCACGTCGAGGATCACCTCGAGGCCGGCGGCGTGCAGCGCGCGCACCATCGACTTGAACTCGGTCACCTGATCGCCCGCGCGGCCGGCGGCGTAGCCGTTGTGCGGCGCGAAGTAGCCGATCGTCTGGTAGCCCCAGTAGTTGCGCAGGCCGCGGGCGACGAGGGCCTCGTCGTGCACGATCTGGTGCACCGGCATCAGCTCGACGGCCGTCACGCCGAGGCGCGCCAGGTGGGCGATCGCGGCGGGGTGGGCGAGGCCCGCATAGGTGCCGCGCAGCTCCGCGGGGACGTCGGGATGGAGCTGGGTGAAGCCCTTCACGTGGGTCTCGTAGATGATCGAGTGGGCCATCGGGGTGCCCGGGTGATGGTCGGCGCCCCAGTCGAAGTCGTCGGCCCACACCACCGACCGCGGTACGAATGGCGCCGAGTCGGTGTCGTCGCGGCGTTCCGGGGCGCCCGGCGCGTCGGCGTGGATCGCCGGGTTCCAGGTGACCTCGCCGTCGATGGCCCGGGCGTACGGGTCGAGCAGCAGCTTGGCCGGGTTGCAGCGGCGCCCCGAGGCCGGGTCCCACGGGCCGTGGACCCGGTAGCCGTAGGCCTGCCCCGGGCCGACCCCGCTGACGTGGGCGCTCCAGACGTAGCCGTCGGAGGCGATCAGGGGGATCCGCTCCTCCGCGCCGGCAGCGTCGAACAGGCACAGATCGACCGCGTCGGCGAGGCTGCTGAACACGCCGAAGACGGTGCCGTCGGCGTCGACCGTCGCGCCCAGCGGGGCGTCGTAGACCCGCGTCGCCGTGTGGGTCACGGGGTCGGCTGCTCGCGCAGCGAGGCCTGGTGGATGATCAGGTTGGCGACGAGGCCCGTCCATCCGGTCTGGTGCGATGCCCCGAGCCCCGCGCCGTTGTCGCCGTGGAAGTACTCGTGGAACAGCAGGTTGTCGCGCCACGCCGGGTCGGTCTGGAATCGCTCGATGTCGCCGAACACGGGGCGGCGCCCGTTCTCGTCGGGCAGGAAGATCGAGATCAGACGTGCGGAGAGGTCGTGCGCGATCTCCCTCAGGGTGTGCTGCTCGCCCGAGCCCCGCGGGTACTCGAGCGTGTAGCCGTCGCCGACGTGCTTCTGGTAGTTGTGAAGCGCGGTGATCAGCAGCACGTTGACCGGGAACCAGATCGGGCCGCGCCAGTTGGAGTTGCCGCCGAACAGCGGGATGGTCGATTCGGCCGGCTCGTAGTTGACCGTCGAGACGACGTGACCGTTCTCCCAGATCTCGAACGGGCGCCCGCGATAGGCGGCCGAGAGCGCCCGCACCCCGTTCGGTGAGAGGAACTCCTCGGTGTCGCCGAGGCGCTCGATGAGGCGCGGCAGGCGGTCGAGGCCGACCATCGCCAGCAGGATGCTCTGCCGGTCGCCGTTGGTCTCCAGCGAGATGGCGGCCGCCATCTCGGGACGGGCGCGCAGGAAGTCGAGCACGCGGCGGGGGAACTCGCTCAGCTCCCGCATCGCCTTGCCGTCGCCCACCGCGACGGCGTACATCGGGATGAAGCCGGTCATCGACCGGGCCCGCACCGGCCAGCTGACGCCGTCGGACGCGCGCGAGATCTGGTCGTAGTAGAAGCCGTCCGCCTCGTCCCACAGGCCCTTGTCGTTGATCGCGCGCTGGATCTGGGTGAAGTGCTCGAAGAACTTGACGGCCACGTCCTCGTAGGCGGGGTCGTGCTGGGCCAGCTCCAGCGCCGTCTCGAGCATGTTGAGGCAGAAGAGGCCCATCCAGCCGGTGCCGTCGGCCTGCTCCAGGATGTGGCCGTCGGCGAGGGGCTTCGAGCGGTCGAACGGCCCGATGTTGTCCAGGCCGAGGAAACCTCCTCCGAACAGGTTGTCGCCCTCGATGTCCTTGGTGTTGGCCCACCAGGTGAAGCCCAGCAGCATCTTGTGGAAGATCCGCTTGAGCCACTCGACGTCCCGCGAGCCGTCGGCGCGGAACACCTGGAGCGCCGCCTGCGCGTGCACCGGCGGGTTGACGTCGCCGAAGTCCCACTCGTAGGCCGGCAGCTGCCCGTTGGAGTGCATGTACCACTCGCGCGTGATCAGGCGCAGCTGCTCCTTGGCGAACGCGGGATCGACGCGCGCCAGCGTCACGCAGTGGAACGAGAGGTCCCACGCGGCGTACCACGGGTACTCCCACTTGTCGGGCATCGAGATCACGGCCCGGTTGGAGAGGTGGCGCCAGCGGTGGTTGCGGCCGGTGTGGCGCTCCGGCGGGGGAGGAGGGCCGGCCGGATCGCCGTCGAGCCAGCGCGCGACGTCGTAGTGGTAGAACTGCTTGCTCCAGAGCATCCCCCCGAACGCCTGGCGCATCACCAGCGTCTCGTCGGGCGTCGCGGCCGGGGCCAGCCCGGCGTAGAAGTCGTCGGCCTCGGCGAGCCGGGAGGTCATCGTGGCCGACCAGCCGGCGTCGAGGTCGGACGGGTCGGGCGCCAGGCGCAGGCGGATCTCCCTCGTCTCGCCCGGCGGGCACGTCGAGCTGGTACCAGAGCGCGGCTTTGGTGCCGGTGGCGTCGGGGTTGACCGTCGCCCGGCCGTGCACCACGTGGTCGTTGATCCCGTCCTTGGGAAAGGGGTCGCCGGGGTGGCTCCAGAGCTTGTCCGTGTTGCTCTCGTTGTGGCAGAACAGCGCCTCGGGATCGCCGTCGCCGCGCAGCGCCATCGGGCCGAGCTCCGGCTCGCGCGCCACCAGCGCGCCATCGGTCAGCGTGATCGCCGGCCGCTCCGACTCGGGGTCCCACGACCAGCGGTTGCGGAACCACAGGTGGGGCAGCACGTGGAGCGTCGCGGCGTCGGGGCCGGCGTTGCGCACCGTGACCCGCATGCAGATGTCCGCCGGGCCGGCCTTGGCGTAGTTGACCGTGATGTCCCAGTAGCGGTCCTCGTCGAACAGGCCCGTGTCGAGCAGCTCGTACTCGCGCTCGTCCCTGCCGCGGGCGCGGTTGACCTCGAGCAGCTCCTCGTAGGGGAACTCACCCTGCGGGTACATGTAGCGCCAGCGCATCCACGAGTGCGTCGGGGTCGAGTCGAGGTACCACCAGTACTCCTTGGCGTCCTCGCCGTGGTTGCCCTCGTCCCCGGTCAGCCCGAAGATGCGCTCCTTCAGGATCGGGTCGCGCCCGTTCCAGAAGGCGAACGCCAAACACAGCAGCTGCTCGTCGTCGCAGATGCCGCCCAGGCCGTCCTCGCTCCAGCGATAGGTGCGCGACCGCGCCTGGTCGTGGGGGAAGTGCGACCACGCCTCGCCGTCGGGGCTGTAGTCCTCGCGCACGGTGCCCCAGGCCCGCTCGCTCAGATACGGGCCCCAGCGCCGCCACTCGTCGCCGTCGTTGTCACGGCGCGCGATCTCCTCACCTGCCATGTGGCCGCCTTACGGTAGGGGGATGCCGGCGAGCGAACCCCCACCGGGGTCCTCGTCGATCGGGGACGGGGAGTCGCCGGACCCGCGCAGCTCCGCGCGGGCGCGGGCGAGGTCGCGGCTGATGTGGACTCCGGCGGAGGTGAGCGGCGCGGCCAGCACCAGGCCCACCATGCCGAAGAGCCCCCCGGCGGCGATGGTCACGATGAGCACCACCAGCGGGTTGAGGTCGAGGGTCGCGCCGAACGCGATCGGCTGCACGATCTGCTGCAGGATGCCCTGGGCCAGCAGCACCAGGATCAGCATGATGATCGCGGTCGTGGTGCCCTCGGTGGCCAGCGCGATGATCACCGTGAAGGCGCCCGACACGAAGGCCCCGATGAAGGGCACGTAGGCGGTCACCACCGTCACCACGAGGATCGTGCCGGCGAGCGGGACGCCGAGCACCCAGGCCCCGCCGCCGATCACCAGGCCGTTGAACACGGCGACGATCGTGACGCCGAAGAAGTACCGCCGCAGCGACGTGAGGGTGTTGCCCGTGACGATCGTGGCCACGGGCTGCGGGATGCCGAGGTGGCGGTCGATGAACCGGCGGAAGACGCGGCCGTCCTTCAGCAGGAAGAAGGTGCTGAAGAAGAAGAACGACAGGAAGAAGGCGATCGACGTGAGCCCGTCGATGCCGCCGGCCACGCCCTTCAGGAGCGTCTGCCCGATGTCGGGCACCGAGGATGCGACGTCGTTGGTCGCGCTCTCGGCTCCGGAGGAGCCGACGCCGAGGTCGTGGGCCCAGCTCTGGATCCGGTCGGCCCCCTTGTTGAGGGCGGCCGTGATCTCGGCGCTGTTCTCGACGATGCCGCCGATCACGAGCAGGCCGACGACCGCGACGGCGACCAGCAGTCCCAGCAGGACGAGCCCCGCGGCGGCGCCCCGGGGCATGTGCCGCGCCAGGGAGGTGACCCAGGGGGCGGTGACGGCGGCCACGATGGAGGCGGCCATCACCGGGCCGACGATCGAGGAGATCTGGCCGAGGAACCAGATCAGGCCGAAGAGCAGGATCCCGACGCCCACCAGGAACCAGGCGAGCATCCCGAAATCGCGCAGCCAGGTCGGGGTGGCGAACATGTGCGCCAGCTCGCTCGGCTCGAGCTCCAGCGGCGGGGGGTCCGCGGCGGCCTCGCCGGGCTCTCCCTTGTCACGCCGCAGCTTCAACCTTCACCACTCCCTCGGGGGCACGGCCGGGCGGCGCGGATGCTATCCGGCGCCGCGGCCGCGGTGGGCGCCCCGAGACGTGACAGCGGTGTGAAGCGTCAGTCGGGTGCGGCGACCCCGGTGGCGGCCACGATTCGGGCGGGCTGGCCCATGCGGCGCAGCCAGCGCGTGTGCGACGCGATGGCCGACCACACCGTGTCGTGGCTGAGGTAGCGGATCTCGTGGTCGGCGCACGTGGCGGCCACCACCTTCGAGAGGCCCGGGTAGTGGATGTGGCACACCCGCGAGAACAGGTGGTGCTCCACCTGGAAGTTGAGGCCGCCCAGGTACCAGGCCAGCAGGCGGCTGCGCGGCGCGAAGTTGACCGTCGTCTCCACCTGGTGGCGGGCCCACTCGGTGCGCCCGACGTCGCCCATCTGGTCGAGGCTCGAGAACTCGGCCTCCTCGAGGCAGTGGGCCAGCTGGAACACCACGGCCAGCGTCGCCGCGAGCACGAACGAGGTGGCCATGAAGCCCACCGCGACCGTCCAGGCCGGGTGCAGCAGCAGCGGGATGACGATGGACCAGGAGATGAACGCGACCTTGCCGAGCACCAGGCCCACGAGCTCGCGGCGGCGCGGCCAGGGCAGGGGGGTCTCGCCGACGCGGCCCTTGAGCAGCAGCCCGAGGTCGCCGACGGTGTGCCACTTGACCGCGAACAGGCCGTAGAGCGGCCAGATGTAGACATGCTGGTAGCGGTGGAACCAGCGCCGCTTCTGATCCGGCGCCAGGCGCGCCAGGGGCAGCTGCTCGATGTCGGAGTCGGCGCCCGAGATGTTGGTGAACGTGTGGTGGGCGACGTTGTGCTTGATGCGCCACACGTACGAGCTCGCGCCCATCACGTCGAGCGACCAGCGCATCATCCGGTTGAAGTCCCGGTTGGTGCTGTAGCTGCCGTGGTTGGCGTCGTGCGTCACGTTGAAGCCGATGCCCGCGAGGGCGAGCCCCAGCGAGACCATCAACGCCGCGGCCTGCCACCAGGTGCTCGCGAAGAAGACGAGGAGGACCCAGGACGCGATCGTCCAGGTGAGGATGATCGCGGTCTTGACGTACATGCGCCGCTGAGCCCGGCGCTGGCGCCCCGGCTCGGCGAGGTGCTCGCGCACCCGCGCCTTGAGATCGGCGTAGAACGCACCGCCGCCGTTGAAGTCGATCGAGCCGACGCCCATTCCCGCCTCTTCCGTCCGAGTTCGTGCTCGGCGGGGTCTGGGCCGGAGCAGGCAACGCGATCGTGCATGCGACTCGTCAGATTCGGGTCGCGTCGGGCCGATGGAAGGGGCGGTGTGACCGTGCCCCTGATCGCGTGTCCGTTGCGCGATCGGCGACCGCGCGGGGTCCAGTCTAGACGGGCGCGGGGCCTCCGGCGGCACGCGCCGGTCCGCTGCGGTCGATCGGAGCGCCCGCCTCGGTCGCCATCGCCTCGATCAGCACGGCGGTGTTGACCGCCCGCGGCGTGTCGGCGTCGTCGGCCGAATCGGCCACGAACCAGGCCTCCCGGGCGAAGTATGCGAGCCGCGTCGCGGCGTCGGGGCGGCCGACGCTGTCGCGGGCCTGCGTCTCGAGGTAGTCGAGGATCTCCCCGCACTCCTTGCTCGACCAGCCGCCGCCCCCCGGGGGGTCCTTGCGGCGCCCGAGGATCCACCACACCACGATCAGCAGGGGCAGCTTGATGAGGAAGAACGCCGCGATGACCCAGAGCCCGAGCACGCCCGGGCTGCCGGCGTTGGCCCACATCAGCGCGATGAAGGTGCCGGTCGACATCAGGAACACGAGCACGATCGACAGGCTGACCAGGAGCGTCGTGCGGAGGTTGCCCTCACGGTCCGAGAAGGCCCGTGCGAAGGGCGAGCGGCGCGACACCGCGTGATGGGTCGTTCGACACGGGTTGACGCTAGCAACACCTGGCGGTTCCCGACCCCGTGTCAGGCGTCATTCCATCCGTCCGAGGGTTGCTCCGCCCCGCAGGGCTCGCTAAACCTCCCGGCGATGAGATGGCGCTCCATCGGGCACGGACTGCTCGGACGATCATGGGCCACCCTCGTGGTGCTGCTCGGCCTCGCCGGAGCGCTCGCGGGGCCGGCGTCGGCGGGGACGCTGAGCCGGGCGCTCGACAACCTGGCCGGCGCGCAGGATCCCCGCGGAGGCGGCTTCGCCGAGACCGGGGGCACGGATCCGACGGTGACCGAGTGGGTCGCGCTTGCCGTGGCCGCGGCCCCCGGCGAGTGGAGGGGCAAGGAGGGGCCGCTGCGCCGCGCCCTGACCCGCAACATCGGGCCCGCGCTGTCCGACACCGAGCGCGCGGCCGTGGCGATCGTGGCCTCGGGGGGCGACCCACGGGACGCCGGCGGGCGCGATCTGGTGCGCGAGGTGCTGGCCGCCCAGCGCTCGGGTGGGGCGATCGGCGCGGACTCCTCGACCACCGCCTGGGGGATCATGGCGCTGCGCGCCGGGGGGCTCGCGCCGGACGCGCCGGCCGTCGTCCGCGCCCGCGACGCCATCGAGCGGTCGCAGCGCCCCGACGGCGGCTGGGGGCTCACGGACGGCTCGCCCGGGTCGGGGCCCAACACCACCGCCGACGCGATCCAGGCCCTGATCGCGGCGGGCCGCGCCCGGACGGCGCCGTCGGTGGCGCGGGCGGCCAAGTTCCTGCGCTCCGCCCAGAACCCGGACGGCGGCTTCCCGGCCGTGGTGGGCGGGACGAGCACGGCGTTGACCACCGCCTGGGTGGCGCTCTCGCTGCGGGCGCTCGGCCAGCGAGCGAACCGGCCCCCGTGGGACCGGGCGGGCGGGCCGCGGGCCTACCTCGCCCGGCTCCAGAAGCCCGACGGGAGCGTGCGCACCACCGCCCAGACGATGCTCTCGTCGGTGTGGGCCACCAGCCAGACCGCCCTCGCGTTCAGCGGCCGCCCCCTGCCGATCCTGATCGCCCCCGCGCCGGCCCCGGCCACAGGTCGTTAACAGGCGAACGAGCTTGCGCGCGTCCGGGGCCTTTGCCACACTCGGTGGGTCGGTTTCGACACCACGGATGCAGAGGTCGCAGATGGTCACGCTGACGCCAGAGGCCAAGGACAAGCTTCGGACGCTGATCGCGGCGGAGCCCGCGGAGGGCGCCGGGCTGCGGGTGCAGGTGGTCCCGGGCGGCTGCTCCGGCTTCGAGTACGACCTCTCGCTGGCCGCGCCCGCCGAGGGCGACGAGGTGGTGGACAGCGACGGGGTCCGCGTCATCGTGGACCGCTTCAGCGTCCCGTACCTCCTCGGCGTCGAGCTCGACTACGAAGAGGGCTTCCAGGGCGCCGGGTTCCTGATCAACAACCCGAACGCATCCGCCTCATGCGGCTGCGGGAAGAGCTTCCAGGCCTAGGTCACCGGCCGGGACCGAACGGCTCCCTCAGGAGCCGTAGTCCGCGGTCAGGATGGTGGTGGAGCAGTCGGGCGCGCTGGCCACGCCCGAGCCCACGAAGCGGAAGCGCGGGTTGAGCAGGTTGGCCCGGTGACCGGGGCTGGCGAGCCACATCTTGACCGTCGTGGTCGCCGCCGAGGCGTCGCACCAGGAGACCAGGCCGAGGTTCTCGCCCATCCTGCGGGTCGCGGGGAAGCCCGCGGCCACGAGGCGGGTCCAGAAGGGCGACCCGTCGAGGCTCTCGTGCTGGAAGGCGTCGGCCGCGACCAGGGCCCTGCTCTGCGTGCGAGCGGCCTTGGTGAGGGACGCCAGGGGGCGCAAGGGCTTTCGGCCGTTGGTGGCCCGGGCACGGTTCATGGCCGTGAGGAGAGCGCGCTCGATCTGGACCGAGGTCGCCGCCGAGGCGGTGGTGGGGCCCGACGAGGCGGGAGTCGAATCCGTGGCGGTGGCGGTGCCCGCAAGAGCTGCCACACACATGAGGATCGCGGCCGTCCTGGCCAGAGCTGCGCTGCATCCGTGCATTGCCCCCTCTCTATCGGCGGCGGGCGTGAAACCTGAACAGCTGCCAGGCTCGCGCAGTAGCGTTCGGGGGCCCGGAGAGACGAACAGGAGCAGCGGCTGATGGATGACGTGGTGATCGCGAGCGCCGTCCGCACGCCGATCGGCAGCTTCATGGGCGGCCTCTCCACGGTGTCCGCCATCGAGCTCGGCGTCGTGGTCGTGGCGGAGGCGATGCGACGCGCGTCGCTCGATCCGGCGCGGGTTGACGAGGTGCTGATGGGCAACGTGCTCTCGGCCGGGCTCGGCCAGGGGCCGGCGCGCCAGGTGTCCCTGCGCGCGGGCATCCCCGACTCGGTGCCCTCGACCACGATCAACAAGCTCTGCGGCTCCGGGCTGAAGGCCGTCACGCTGGCCGCCCAGGCGATCCGCGCGGGCGACGCCCAGGTGGTGGTCGCCGGGGGCATGGAGAGCATGAGCGGCGCACCCCACCTGCTGCACCTGCGCGCGGGCACCAAGATGGGCAGCACCGAGGCGGTCGATTCGATGATCCACGACGGCCTGTGGTGCGCGGCCTGCGGCTACCACATGGGTGTCACGGCGGAGAACATCGCCCGTGAGGACGAGATCACCCGCGAGGACCAGGACGCCTTCGCCCTGCGCAGCCAGCAGCGCGCCTCCCAGGCGGTCAGCGACGGCGTGTTCGACGCCGAGATCGTCCCGGTCAGCGTGCCCCAGCGCCGGGGAGACCCGACGGTCGTGGCCCGCGACGAGTTCCCCCGCCCCGACACCACCCTCGAGGCGCTCGCCAAGCTGCGCCCCGCCTTCGATGCGGCCGGCACCGTGACGGCGGGCTCGTCGTCGGGCATCAACGACGGCGCCGCCGCCACCGTGGTGATGAGCGCCGAGGCCGCGAAGGAGATGGGCTCGCCCGTGCTCGCCACCATCCGCGGCTACGCGTCGGTGGGCGTGGCGCCCTCGGTGATGGGCCTCGGCCCGGTCGGCGCCGTGCGCTCCGCGCTCGACAAGGCCGGCGTCAGCCTGGCCGACATCGACCTGGTGGAGCTCAACGAGGCCTTCGCCGCCCAGTCGCTGGCGGTGTGCCGTCGCCTCGGCCTCGACCCCGACCGCACCAACGTCCACGGCGGCGCGATCGCGCTCGGCCACCCGGTGGGCGCGTCCGGCGCGCGGGTGCTCACCACCCTGCTGCACGAGATGGGCCGCCGCGACGCGCGGCTCGGTCTGGCCGCCCTGTGCATCGGCGGTGGGCAGGGCATCGCGATGGTGGTCGAGAGAGCGGCGTGATCGCCCACGCGGTCCCCCCGGCGCCCGCGATCGTCGCCGGGCCGCCGGTGGCCTTCGGCGCCATCACCGTCCGCCTGGGGCCGGGGACGCGCCGCATCGAGGTGCAGCGCGACGGCCGCATCGTCGTGCGGCGCGAGGTGCCGCCCGGGCCGCGCAGGCTCTCGGTGTCCGTTCCCCCCGGCATCGGCGCGGTGCGCGTCCGCGCCGTCGGCTCGGGCGGCGCGCGCTGGTCGGCCGTGGCCCGCATCCGCGTGCTGCCGCGGTCGGCGCTGCGACCGGGCCGCCTACCCGGCTTCGTGGACGCCCCGCTCCAGCGCGACGTTGACCACCTGGTGTCCGGCATGCCCGCGATCTCGGGCGTGTACGTGCAGCACCTCGTGACCGGCTGCGGCGCCAGCTACAACGCCGACGCCCAGTTCCCGGCGGCCAGCACGCTGAAGGCCGGCATCCTGGTGGACGCGGTGCGCCGCGGCCGTGCCGCCCAGCTGGCCCCGCTGCTCGACCGCATGATCCGCGACTCCGACGACGTGGCCGCCAACCAGGTGCTGGCGGCGCTGGGCAACGGCTCGGGCGACGCCGGCGCCGTGAGCGTCACCGACACGCTGCACCGCCTGGGCCTCAGCCGCTCGCTGGTGCGCCGCCCGTACATCATCGAGGACGCCCGCCGGCCCCTGCCGATCGCGACGGTCCGCGCGCCGGCCCTGTTCACCAACTTCATCACCACGCCGTTCGAGCTCTCGCGGCTGATGGTGGCCATCCACCGGGGGGCGGTGGGCACGGGCGGGGTCGCCCGGCTGGGCATCGGCCGCCAGGGGGCGCGCACGGAGTTGCTGGCCCGCCTGCTCGACGTGCGCGACACCAGCAAGCTGGTGGCCGGGGTCTCGGCCGGCGTTCCGGTGGCCCACAAGACCGGGTACACCGAGCAGGTGAAGCACGACGGCGGCATCGTCTACCTGGCCTCCGGCCCGGTGGTCGCGGCGGTCATGACGTGGAGCGCGTCGGGGGTCTCCGACGCCGTCGGCGACCGGTTCATCGCCGAGGTCGCCCAGGCCGCCACCCGGCGGCTCGCGACAGGCGGATCCTGCCCTCGCGTGCCGATAGGTGTGCGGAGCGGGCACAAGACCCGCGCCATCCACGGGGAGGACGGATCGTGACGGCTGCGTGGCTTCCGGACCCGACGCGCGCCCACCGGCTGCGCTACTGGGACGGATCGCAGTGGACCGAGCACGTCAGCGAGAACGGTGGCGTCGACACCGACCCGATCCTCGGCCCGCCGCCTCCTCCGCCGGCCCCCGCTCGTGCCCCGGCGCCGCCCGTCGTCGAGGCATCCTTCGTGCAGACCGCCGTCGCCCCCGCGCAGACGGCCGTCGCGCCGGTGTCCCAGGTGGTGCCGGCGCCCGAGGGCCCCCCGAAGGGCGGCGTCTACCCGGTCACGATCCTCGGCCGGATCGGTTTCGGCATCGCCGCCGTGGGCGGTGTGCTGACCGCGGCCACCGCGGGCGCGACCGCGGTCAACCAGGGCGACTTCGGCCGCATCGAGGTGGCCGGTGGGTCGTGGATCGGAGTCGTCGCCGCCGTCCTCTGCGTGGCCGCCGCGGCGGCGCCGTGGCCGTGGGCCCGCATCACCGGTGTCGGCATCTCGTCGTTCTTCGCCCTCCTCGTGGCCTTCGCGCTGGTCGGCTTCCGCACCTCCGACGAGCTGCTCCCCGGCGAGGACGTGAGCCTCGACACCGCCGGGTGGCTGATGCTGCTCAGCTCATTGGTGCTGTTCGCGGGCACGGCCGTGGCCCTGATCGGGCTCCGCACGCCGGCCCGTGGACCCGATCCCGCGGCGTCGCCGCGCGAGGGCAAGAGCGTGGCCTCGCTGGTGCTCGGCATCGTCGGTTTCATGCTGCCGTTCCTCTCGGCGCCCGCCGTCGCCTTCGGCCTGTTCGCGATGGACGACCACACGGCGACCGGTGGCAGGGTCGGCAAGCGGGGATTGGCCATCGCGGGCCTCGTGCTCGGGGTGATCAGCCTCGGGATCTGGGCGCTCGGCCTCACCGCGGCGATGAAGCTCTCCCAGCCCTAGACACCGGGCGGCGGGCGAGCCGGCGCGGGTCACTCCCCGGCGGGTGCCGACTCCCGACGCCTGAGCCCCAGGCGGCGCCCCTCGATGAGGAGGCGCCAGTCGATGCGGGCGAAGGCCCACAGGGCAGCGCCCAACAGGGCCAGACCGAGGGCGATCGACCACGGCGCGGCGGCCGAGCGCAGGCGGTCCTCCAGCTGGCCCGCCGCCACGCTGACCACCGCGACGCCGATGCCGTAGGTCACCAGGCGCCCCGCGAAGCAGGCGATCGCGACCACCGCCAGGTTGATGCGCACCAGCCCGGCGGCGATGTAGAGCGCGCCGGCGGGAGGAGGGGAGAGGGCCAGCAGCGCCGCGGCGCCGAGGGTGCCGTTGCGGTTGTGGAGCCGCCCGGCCAGGTAGTTGACGTTCTCGCGGGTGGCGCCGCGCATGACCCGCGGGCCGAACTCGCGCGAGAACCAGGTGAGCACCACGCGCCCGGCCGTCGCGCCCAGCGCCCCGGCCACGACGATGCCCACCGGGTGGGCGTCCAGCTCGAGGCTGAGGTAGCTCAGCACCAGCCAGGAGGGCGGTAGCGGAAGCGGCGTGACCGTCATCGCGGCGATGATCATCGCGGCGAGAAGGTAGGCCACGAGCGGAGATTAGCGGCGCCCGTGGCCGAAGTGCTGACCCTCGGGCGCGGCCGCCCGCACCCGGGTCATGGCGGCGACCTCGCCGGCGCTCGGGCGGGCGTCCTCGGCCGGGGGGTCGATGCGCTGCATGCGGGTGACCAGCACGTTGATGGTGCGCTCGTGGCGCTCCAGGCGCCCCCAGGCCATCAGCAGGGGGTCGGCGCGCACCACGGCGCGGTGGCGCTCATAGATCTGCGGCCGCACGATGCAGTTGACCATCCCGGTCTCGTCCTCCAGCAGCAGGAACACGATGCCGCCGGCCGTGGCCGGGCGCTGGCGGGCCACCACCAGCCCGGCCACCAGCACGTCGGTGCCGTGGGGGGTCTCGCGCAGCTGGGCGGCCGTCAGCACGCCGGCCGGCAGGCCGGGGCGCACCAGCGCCACCAGGTGCCAGCCGGTCGACAGGCCGGTGGTCTCGTAGTCGGTGATCGTGCGCTCGAAGCGGCTCAGCTCGGGCAGCGGCGGCGCCGGGGCGGCGGGGATGGGCAGCGCCAGCTGGGTGCCCGCCGCGCTCGCCCGCGGCCGGGACAGCACCCCGAGTTCCCACAGCATCGCCCGGCGCGGCCGCTCGAACACGTCGCAGGCGCCCGCCCGCACCAGCTGGGCCAGCTGCTCGCGCCGCATCTGCGAGCGCGCCGCCAGGTCGGCGATGTCGCGGAAGGGCCCGTCCGCCGTCCGCTCGCCCACCAGTTGCGCGGCCGCGTCCTGGCGCACCTCGCGCACGTATCCCAGCCCCACGCGCACGGCGCCGTCCTCCATGGTGCAGATCGCATCCGAGCGCGCGACGCAGGGCGCCAGCACGCGCACCCCCCGGCGCTGGGCGTCGCGCACGAGGCTGGCCGGGGGGTAGAAGCCCATCGGCTGGGCGTTGAGGAGGGAGGCAAGGAACTCGGCCGGATAGCGCTGGCGCAGCCAGGCGCTCTGGTAGGCCAGCACGGCGAACGCCGACGAGTGCGCCTTGGGGAAGCCGAAGTTGGAGAACCCGATCAGCTTGGTGAAGACGGTGCGGATGATCTCGTCGTCCACCCCGCGGGCCCGCGCCCCGTCGCGGAACTCGCGCCACAGGTCGAGCATCGCCTCGCGGCTGCGCTTGCGGCTCATCGCCCGCCGCAGGGCCTCGGCCTGGCCGGGGGTGAAGCCCGCGAGCGCCATCGACACCTCGAGCACCTGCTCCTGGAACACCACCACGCCCAGGGTCTCGCGCAGCACGTCGGCCAGCAGGGGATGGTCGTAGGGCGGCTCGAAGCCGGGGTCGGCCCGTTTGGCGCGGCGGTGCTTGACGTAGGGGTGCACGGCGCCGCCGCTCACGGGCCCCGGGCGGATGAGGGCCACCTGGATGGTCAGGTCGTCGAGGTTCTCGGGGCGCGTCTGCAGCAGGCTCTGCATCTGGGCGCGGCTCTCGATCTGGAACACGCCGACCGTGTCCGCGTCCTGGATCTCGGCGTACACGGCGGGGTCGGTGAAGCCGATGCGCGACAGGTCCACGCTCTCGCGCCGCTCGGTGGCGATCAGGTTGACGCACTCCTCCACGGCCGAGAGCATCCCCAGCCCGAGCAGGTCGATCTTCACGAAGCCGGCATCGGCGCAGGAGTCCTTGTCCCACTGGCAGATCTGCCGCCCGGGGAACGCCGCCGGGACGACGGGCACCAGCTCGATCAGCGGGCGGGCGCTGACCACCATGCCCCCCGAGTGCTGTGACAGGTGTCGGGGCAGGTTGGCCGCCTCGCGGGCCAGGAAGGCCAGTGCCCGCCAGCGCGGCGAGGCCATCTTGGCCGGCCCGTCGGGCAGCCGGGCCAGCTCCTCCTCGACGGCGTCGGCCGATGACCAGCCGTCGGCAAGCCGCGCCAGGCGCTCGAGATCGGCCTCGGGAAGGGCGAGCGCGCCCCCCAGCTGCCGGATGGCCATGCGGATGCGGAAGGTGGGGAAGGCGGCCACCAGCGCCGCGTGCTCGGGCCCGTAGCGGATGATGATCTCCTCGATCAGCCGCTCGCGGACGTCGCGGGGGAAGTCGAGGTCGATGTCGGGCACCGACGCCATGTCACGGTTGAGGAAACGCCCAAGGAACAGGCTGTTCTCGACCGGATCGATATGGGAGAGGCCGGTCAGGTAACAGACGATCGAGCCGACCGACGATCCCCGGCCACGGCCGGGTGGCAGCCAGCGCCGCGCCGATCCCGCCGGGCGCACCTGCAGGGCCACCTCGCGGGCGAGCTCCAGGATGTCGCGGTGCAGCAGGAAGAAGCCGGCGAGGTCGTGGTGGTCGATGAGCGCCAGCTCCTCGTCCAGCCGCGTCCGGGCCGCCACGCGCTTGGTGGCGTTGGGGTACCGCGCGCCGAGCTGGTGCGCGCAGACGCGGGCCAACGCGGTCTGGGCCGTCTCGCCCGGGTGCGATCCGACGAAGTCGGGGAAGCGGTATCCCAGGTCGCGTGTGAGGTCGAACTCCAGGCGCTCGGCCGTGCGCAGGGTCTGCGTCACGGCATCGGGGTGGTCGGCGAACAGCGCCGCCGTCTCGGCCGGCGGCCGCAGCACGGCCTGGCGGTTGCCGCGGCGGGCGTCCTCGGAGCCGTCCAGGGTGAGGCGGTGGCCGATCGCCACGAAGGCGTCCTGCAGCAGCGCCCGCTGGGGCGCGTGGGAGTGGGGATCGCCGGTCGCGACGCAGGGCACCCCGGTCACCTCGGCCAGCTGGGCCAGCTCGCGGGCCAGCCGCCGGTCGCCCCGCGAGCGCGGGCGCTGGATCTCCACCTGGACGTTGCCCGGCCCGAAGTCGCGTTTCAGCGCGCGCACGGCGGCCTCGGCCGCCGCGCGCGCGCCCGCCGCCACCAGCCGCGGCACCAGGCCGTGCCGCGCGCAGCCGGTCAGGCACACCAGGCCGTCCGCGTGGGCGCCGAGCGCCTCGCGATCGAGGGCCGGGGGCAGCGGCCGGCGATCCGGCGGCGGCCGCGTGTGCGCGTGGGCGATGGTGATCAGCCGGCAGAGGTTGGCGTAGCCGGTCGCGTCGGCCACCAGCAGCGTGAGATGCGACCCGTCACGCAGCGTGAGCTCGGCCCCGGTGATCGGCCGCACGCCGACGGCCCGGGCCGCCTGGGCGAATGCCAGCGACCCGCAGAGCCCGTCGTGATCGGTGATCGCCAGCGCCGCGTGGCCCATCTGGGCGGCGGCCCCGGCCATCTCCTCAGGGGCGGAGGCGCCGTCCAGGAAGCTGAATGCCGTGTGCGCGTGGAGCTCGACGTAGGGAGGGGGCGGCATACGAACACATGTTCGCACGATTTATCCGGCATGTGCCGCAGCCGGGCTCAGCGGTCTTGGCCCCAGGTTCGGGAGCGGCGGCAACGGGAATGACACGTCCATGAGCGAAGGTGAACTCGCCGCGCTGGAGCGGCAGGGTTGGGAGTCCCTGTCTTCGCATGGCGAGGCGGCGCGAGCGTTCTATGACCGGGTTCTCGATGACCGGGTCGTCATGCTGCTGCCGGGCGGCATATCCCTGGACGACCGGGCGACAATCGTCGAGTCCATGTCAGGACGGCCATGGAACCGCTATGCGCTCGAAGACCTGCGGTCATTCAGGCCCACACCGGACACGGGTGTCGTCACGTACGCCGTCGTCGCCGAACGGGACGGACGGGAATACTCGGCGCTGATCAGCAGCGTGTACGCCAAGCGCTCCGACGGTTGGAAGCTGGTGTTCCACCAGCAGACGCCGCGCTGAGCCCGGGGGCCGACAGGGCGGACCCGGTTACTCGCGCGGGTCGGTGGAGAAGTTCGGGTAGCGGTCGGTGAGCATGCTCGCGTAGGCGTGCGTCTGCGCGGTGAAGCGGACGACCCAGGCGGTCAGGTCGCGCAGGCCGAGGGGCATGCGGCCGGTGGCCAGGCAGACGATCCACGCGATGAACGCGACGATCTCGATCAGGTAGCCGAGGATCTGCGCGACGATCAGCGCGGGGATGACCAGGATGGCGCGGAAGCCGGTCACCCAGCGGTTCTGCGGCTCCGGCGGGGCCACCACCAGATCGGCGGGGTAGGGCCGGTCGCCCAGGAAACCCGGGTAGGGATCGGCCAGGAACAGCAGGTAGCCGTACACCTGGACCGCATAGCGCAGGTACTGCGCGATGAAGTTGTGCAGGCCGATCGGCGTGGTGCCGGCGAACAGCGTGGCGAACCAGCTGATGATCACCGCGAAGAACACCACGATGCCCCACAGCGACAGCCAGATCAGATGCGGGATCACGAGGATCAGACGCACCAGCACCGTCAGGCGGTTGCGCTCCAGGTCGTCGGAGAGCGTCAGTGAGATCGGGTGCGGCATTAGCGCGGCACGATAGGGGTGAAAACCCGCTCTGGCAAGGCCGTGACGGCGCTGTGACGTCACGGTGAGGGGGGCCCCGCGGTGGCGGTGGCCCCCCTCCGTGACGGCGACGATCGGGTGCCCTCCGATGGCCGCTCTTGGTGACGCGTGCGTCGTGCGCCACGCGTGCCGCGTCGAGGGGGTGCCCCTCCTCGGCGTGACAGATGGTTTTTTCCCGGTCGCTCGCAGGGTGAAACCCGGCGGGTGCTGTTGGAGGCGGAACCGACCGCGTTGGGGGTGCGGGTGCCCGCCAGTACGATCGCGCCGGTTCGCGGCCCCGCCCCACGACAGGACCCCGCCGATGCATCGACGACTCGCCCTCTCCGCCCTCGCCCTCGCCGCGCTGCTCGGCGCGCCGGCCGCGGCGATGGCCGCCCTGCCCTACGTGGCGGTTGACGCCGGCCACGGCGGCGGGGACACCGGAGCGGTGGGTTATCTGCCGGCGGGAACGCAGACGGGCCTCACGCCCCGCGTTGACGCGCAGGGGCGGACGCTGCTCTACGAGAAGGACATCAACCTCGACATCGCCCAGCGGCTCGACGTCTGGCTGCGCTCCCAGGGCGGGCGCACCCTGATGACGAGAACGCAGGACCTGGCCGGCGGCGACCGTCCGTTGACCACGACGACCAACGACCTCAAGGCCCGGACCGACCTGGCCAACGCGGCGCACGTGGACCTGTTCGTCTCGATCCACAACAACGCGCTGGGCGCCACCACCAGCGGCACCGAGACGTTCCACTACTACTACTCGAGTGCCGCGGCGCGGACGTTGGCCGAGGACGTGCAGCGCGAGTTGGTCGCCAGCCTGCGGCTGCCCGACCGCGGCGTGAAGACCGCGGGCTTCTACGTGCTGCGCCACAGCGAGATGCCCGCGATCCTGGTCGAGGGTGGGTTCCTGACCAACCCTGACCGAAGCCCTGTTCCTGGCCGACCCCAACGTGCGCGAGACCATCGCCGAAGCCGTCGGGCGCGGCATCGCCGCCTACGCGGCCCAGGGCGTGACCGCGCCGCCTCGCCTGGCGCCGACCCTCGGGCCGTGGAAGAACAAGCCGGCCAGCGCCCCGGCCGGCTACAAGCTGGTCAAGACCGGCGTCGGCAATCCGGTCGGCCGGGGCGGGTGGATCGCGGTGATCGTCGGCTTCGCGCCGCCGCCGACGACGCTGCCGGCCACGATCGGGCCGTGGAAGGTGAAGCCCAAGGTGATCCCGGGCGGGTACCGCCTGGTCAAGACCGGGCCCAAGAACCTGGTCGGCAAGGGCGGCTGGCTCGCCATCGTAAACACCGCCAGCCCGTAGGCGGATACCCGCGCGATCGGGGTCCCTGACATATCCTCACCCGCGGTGAGCGATGACCTGGAGGACGAGATCATCGGCGCGATGCCCGAGGGCGTCGGCAGCCGCCTGTCCGCTGCCACCCGCCTGCAGCTGGTCGAGGCGGTGCGGCGCGCGCGCGAGCAGCTCGGCGACGATCACCGCATCGACGAAGCCGACCTGCTGATCTTCAGCCAGGCCATGTGGGCATGGTTCGAGGCCGGCTGGCAGGCGGGCGCCGTCGATGCGGTGGCGCAGGCGATCGAGCAGGGCGCCAACCTCCAGATCGAGGGGCCGGAGCAGCTGGAGCCCTGATCGGCTGGGTCAGCCGTGGGCGAACCAGTCCGCCCCGGCGGACTCGCGGTAGGTGACCACCACTCGTCCGGGGTCGAGCACCACCTCGAAGTAGTGGCGGTCGATCGGGCGGTCGGTCCACCAGAGGTCCTGGACCAGCCAGTCGTCGCGCACGGCGACCACCGGGCGCCGGCGTCCCCGCAGGGTGACGGCCGTCGGCGTGCCGTCGCGATCGCTCTCCACCCGCACCGGGTGGGGCGCGCCCACCGCGCGCAGCGTCACGGCTCGTAGGGGGCCAGGGCCCAGCGCCGCTCGGGCAGCCGCGACCAGGGCTCGATCTCGACCACCCTCAGCATCGCCCCGGCGCCCTGCGCGGCGCGCACCTGGCGTACGGCCTCTCCTGCCCGCGTCCGGCGCTCCTGGGCCGGGGAGGGGATGGCCGTGAGCTGATGGCCCGCAAGGGCGCCCGAGGCGTCTCCGCCGATCCAGAGCTCGTCGACCGGGCCGGTGATCTCGGTGAGGCGGGGGAGGGCGGCCAGGGCCAGGCGGTCGGCGTCGGCAGTCGCCTCGCGCAGGGTGAGGTCGCGCACCCACGATCCGCCGTCGCTGAGGCGCGCGCGCAGCATCAGCATCCGCAGGGCGGCCCCGCGGCCGCGCGCCGCGCCGGCGATCTCGCTCAGCAGCAGCCGGGTGGCGGCCTCCAGCGCCGGCAGGGCGCCCATGGGCTCGGGGAACATGATCACGGCCCTCAGCGGGCGCGGGGGGGTGCGCGGACGCGGCGCGCGGCCGTCCTCGCCGCGCGCGAGACGCCAGGCGGCGAGGCCGGGGAAGCCGAGCCGCTCCAGCGCGGCCGCCCGCGGCAGCTCGGCCACCTGGCCCATGGTGCGGAGTCCCAGATCGTTGAGCGCGGTGACCATCTTGGGATCGAGGGGCAGGCGCGAGACCGGCAGGGGGGCGAGGAACGCGACCACCTCGTCGCGGGTCAGCACCAGGGGGCGCCCCGGGACGGCCTCCTTCGCGGCCTGCAGGGCGGAGAAGAGCGAGGGGGCGGCCCCCACGCGGCCGTCGGCCCCGACCGGCAGGGCCGCCCGCACCCGGCGCAGCACGCCGTCCATGCCGCCGTAGAGGCGCATGGTGCCGCGGGCGTCGAACACCGCCGCGTCGAGCCCGATCTGCTCGACGGCGAAACCCGCCGCCTCGAGTCGCTCGAGCGTCCGCTCGGAGGCCTCGGCGGCCGCGTCGGGATCGGCCACCACCAGGTCGAGGTCGGGGCATCGCGCCAGCGCCTCTCCCACGCGCAGCCCCGGCCGCACGCCGGCGGCCTCGGCCGCGGGCGTGCAGAGCCCCACCACCTGGGGGGTGCCCGGGGCCGGCCCGAGCGCCACGGGGGCGTCGAGCGGCCGCCGCGCGCGCAGCAGTGCGACGAGCAGGGGCAGGCGGGGGATGTTGACCGCGACGATCACCGAACACATGTTCGCTCACGCCGCGGACGTCATCAAGCCCTCAGGCCCGGGGATGCCCCCAGGTGTCGTCGTGCACCAGCGTCCGCCACGGCCGGCGGATCGCGGCGAGGGCGGGGGGGAGCCCGGTCGGGAACTCCTCCGGGTAGCCGACCGGCGTCACCAGGGGGATCTCCACCTCGTCGGGGATCTCCAGCAGCGCCCGGATCTCGTCCTCCACGAACCACTGGAACACCGTCGGCACGGTGCCGAGCCCCTTGGCCCGGGCCGCGACGAAGATGTTCTCCATCATGAATCCGACGGAGACCATGTCGGCGTCGCGCTCCATCGTGCGCTCCTCGCGACGGGAACAGCTTGCGCGGAACCAGCAGGCCGACCAGCCACACGGGCACCTGCGGGTAGGTGCCGAGCGCCTGCTGCGCGTACTCGTGGCCCCAGGCGGCGTGCTCCTCGGGGGTGGCTCCCTCCTTGGGGGGCCGCATCATCGCGAAGTACTTCCCACCACCGCGCATCACCAGACGGGCCAGCTCGGCGCGCTTCTGGGCGTCGCGCACCACCAGGATCGACCACGACTGGGACATGCCGCCCGTGGGGGCCAGCAGCCCCACCCGCACCAGCTCGTCGATGTCGTCGTCCGCCACCGGACGGTCGGTGTAACGGCGCACGCTGCGCCGCTTTCGGATGGCCTCGAGCGCGTCCATCTCCGGTCCCCCTGGTCGCCTTCCGGGGGCCGGACTCTACCTCCGGAGCGGCGCTACTCGGCGGCCAGCGTCCCCGGCCGGGCCGGCGCGACGGCCGGGCGCGCGGCGCTGGTGCCCCGCAGGCCGAAGAACGCCGCCGCGGCCGCGCACAGCATCAGCGCGGCGCCCACCCACATGGCGCCGTGGATTCCGGTCACGAAGGCCTCCAGCGCGTCGTGCCCCGCCTGCGGGCCGGCGATCGCCGTGACGGCGTCGCCCTGTCCGCCGATCGCGAGCTCCTCCAGCTTCAGCGCCTGCGCCTGCTGGTCGGCGGGGAGAGCCGCCACCGAGTTCTCCCACGAGCGCGCGGTGAGCGACGCGCCCACGGCTCCCAGGATCGCCAGGCCGAGCGCCGCGCCCACCTGCCGCGACGCGTTGACCACGCCCGAGGCGATGCCCGACTTGTCGCGGTCGACCGCGTTCATGGCGGTGGTGGAGGTGGTCGGCATCGCCAGCGCGAGGCCGCCGCCCATCATCACGTAGAAGGGCCAGATGCGCTCGTAGCCGGTGTTGACCTGCACCTGGCTGAGCCCCGCGAGGGCGGCGGAGGCGAGCAGCATGCCCAGGGTCATCAGGGAGCGCGCCGAGAAGCGCGCCTGCAGCTTGCCGGCGAGCGGCCCGATGAGCATCACCATCATCGTGAGGGGCAGCGTCCTGATGCCGGCCTCGGTGGGCGACCAGCCCTTCACGTTCTGGAAGTACAGGGTGATGAAGAAGACGACGCCGAACAGCGAGAGGCCGACGAATCCCACGAGGATGTTGGGCGTCGTGAAAGCGCGACGGCGGAAGAACTCCAGCGGGATCATCGGCGTCGAGGTGCGCTGCTCCCAGGCGATGAACAGCGCCACCAGAACGGCGCCGCCCGCCAGGAAGGCGATGGTGTAGAGCGAGCCCCACGCGTGCGAGTTGGTCTCGATGAGGCCCCAGACCACGCAGAAGAGGGCCCCGGTGATCAGCGCGAGCCCCGGCAGGTCCAGTCTCAGCGCCCCCGGGTCGCGCGACTCGCGCACGGCGTAGAGGGTGAGCAGGGCGCCGATGATGCCGACCGGCACGTTGATCCAGAAGATCGCGGCCCAGCCGACGTGCTGCACCAGCAGGCCTCCGACGAGGGGGCCGATCGCCAGCGCCAGCGCCGAGATGCCCGCCCAGATGCCGATCGCCGTGCCGAGTTCCTCGCGCTTGAAGGTCGCGACGATGATCGAGAGCGTCAGCGGGTTCATCAGCGCGCCGCCGACGCCCTGGCCGGTGCGGAACGCGACCAGCCACTCGGCGGTCGGCGCCAGCGCACAGGCCACCGAGAAGCCGGTGAAGATCAGCAGCCCGACGATGAACATCTTCTTGCGGCCGAAGCGGTCGCCCAGCTTGCCGCCGAGCAGGATCAGCACCGCGAAGGCCAGCACGTACGCGTTGATCGTCCACTCGAGGGTCGAGGGGCTCGCGTCGAGCTCGCGCTGGATCGAGGGCAGCGCGACGTTGACGATCGTGTTGTCGAGCATGATCAGGAACAGGCCGAAGCACATGGCCGCGAGGGTCCACCACTTCTGGCCCTGGATGCGGGTTCTCACGCGGGCTCCGGTCGGTCGGGGGGGCGCAGCACGGTCAGCAGCGCCTGGGCCACGGGGCCCATGGCGTCGAGCGCGGGCGTCCCGAACATGGCGAGCTCGAAGGCCGCCAGGAAACTGATGCCGCTCACGAGGGCGGCGATCTGCTCGTGCCCCACGTCGGTGCGCAGATATCCGTTGCGCTGGCTCGTCAGGGCCGCCGCCGCGATCAACACGCGAAAGGCCACGATGTGCTCCTCGAGGCTCTCGCGGATCTCGGGGTCGTGCACCATCGTCACGGCCAGGGAGCGCACCCGCAGGGCGTCGGCCATGTCCACGGCCGAGCGACGCCGGCCGATGGAGCCCACCAGGGCGCCGAAGGGATCGTCGCCCACGTCGGCGAGGGCCTCCTCGATCTCAGCCCGCACGGTCCGGCCCCCGTCGGCCAGCACCGCGGCGAGCAACGCCTGCTTGGACGGGAAGTGCCGGTAGAGCATCGCCTCCGCGCAGCCGGTCTCACGGGCGATATCCCCGATCGAGGTCCCGTGGTAGCCCTGCCGGGCAAACAGACTGCGCGCCGCGGCGAGGATCATCGTCCGCCGCTCGGCCGCGGGCACGCGGCGGCTGGTCTCCTCGAAAGTCGTCACGACGCTGAAGATAGCGAACGTTCACTATCCCACGCCCTCGGCCGGAAAAGGCCGAACCACCACAACCCCAAAGCGTGGCGGCCAACCACTTCAAAGCGAGTGGGAAGGCCACACCACGAGAAGCGTGGGCATGACTCGCTGTGAGTCCTTGACCGGCTTTTCCCGGACGCCGCCCTTCGGCGCAGCCGTGCGGCCGGTCCGCCAATGCGCCCGGCCAGGGCGCATCTGCGCACGACACCCGCCCCGCCCAAGAGGGCGGGTGTCCGCAATTGTCACCAGTCCTCAACGCACCGCGAAGAAAACGCCGAAGCTCAGAAACCCTCAGAGCTCAAGAACCCCCAGAGCTCGGAACGCCTTTGTTGCTCTTGACCCTCAGAGCTCGGAACCCCCAGCCCGGACGGTCAGTCGTCCGGTTTCGGGGGCCGTCTCCCCGCTTTGGTCTGGGATCTGTGGCTCTTGTCGGCAAGGCGGCGCTGGCGGGCGCCTCTGCTCGGGCGGGTCGGGCGGCGTTTGGGCGCTCCCGGGGCCAGGCCCTCGGCGACGCGTTCGGTGAGTCTCTGGATCACCACGTCGCGGTTGCGTTCGCGGGAGCGCTGGGCCTGGCTGGTGAGCCGCAGGGGGTGCTCGTCCAGGCCGAGGAAGCTCCGCAGCCTCTCGGCGATCCGTTCGGGCAGGCCGTCCAGGTCGCCGGAGCGGACGGTCAGCTCGGCGCGGGTCTCGGTGTGATCGCGACGCTGCCCGCCGGGACCCGACGAGCGCGAGTAGCCCCAGGACGCGCGCTCGGCGATGAGCGCGGCGGCCTCCGCCGGGGTCACGTGGTGGGCGCGGCCACCTTGGGCTCGGTGCCGGCAGCCGCCTCGGCGCGCGCCTCCTCGAGTCGCGCCGTCGCCTCCTCGCGCGTCACCTCGTGGCCCTTCTCGCGCTTCCAGATCACGAACCCGCATCCGGGGTTCTTGCGGCTCTTCCAGCTGGTGCAGCCATAGGCGCGGCTGTTCTCGACGATCTCGCCCGGGCAGCCGGGGGTGGCGCAGGGGCCGATCGGCTCCTTGGCGACCACCGGGACGGCGTTGGTCTCGCCCCGCGCGACCATCTGGCGCGCCGTATCGGCGTCGACCTCCACCTTGGAGCCGCGCACCTTCTTCCAGATCACGTATCCGCAGCCGGTCTCGGAGCGGCTCTTCCAGCTGGTGCACCCGTAGCTGCGCGTGCGCTCGACGATCTCGCCGCCGCACCCGGGCGTGGGGCAGGGCCCGATGATCTCCCGCTCGCTCTCGAGGTCCTTGCTCGAGCGGCCCGCGGCGATGTGCTCCAGCGCCTCGTCGCGGGTGATCGTGTGCCCGTTCTGCTGCTTCCAGAGCGTGTAGCCGCAGCCCGGGTCGTCCTTGCCCTTGTACGTGTTGCAGCCGTAGCTCTTGGGGTACTCGACGATCTGGCCCTCGCAGCCCGCCGTCGGGCAGGGCGCCAGCGGCGTGCGTTCGACGCGCAGGTCGGCGCGCTCCTTGTCGGCGAACCAGGCCACCACCTCGCGGGTGAACCCGTCGATCTCGCCGCGGAACTCCGAGGCCTGCTCCTCGCCGCGCTCGATGCGGTTGAGGCGCTGCTCCCAGCGGCCGGTCAGCTCGGGGCTCGTCAGCACGTGGTCGCCGAGCATGGTGACCAGGCCGATGCCCTTCTCGGTGGCCCGAAGGCCGCGGCCTTCCTTCTCGATGTACTCGGCGTCCACGAGGCGCTCGATGGTGGCCGCGCGGGTGGCCGGCGTGCCGATGCCGGCGTCCTTCATGGCCTCGGCGGCCTCGTCGTCCTCCACCAGCTTGCCGGCGGTCTCCATGGCGCGCAGCAGCGTGCCCTCCGAGAACCGGCCCGGGGGTTTGGTGCGCTTGGCGATGGCCTCGGCCGAGAGGCAGGCGACCTGCTGGCCCACGGCGAGCGCGGGCAGAGACTGCTCGTCCTCGTCGGGCGGCTTGGTCGCCGGTGCGTCCGAGCCCTGGGGCGGCGCGGGCGGGGCCCCGACCGACTCGCCGTAGGCGGCGCGCCAGCCGGCCTCGATCATCACCTTGCCGCGGCTGCGGAAGAGATGCTCGGCGCAGCGGGTCTCCACCACGGTGCGCTCGAAGCGCGCGGCGGGGTGGAACACGGCCAGGAAACGGCGGGCGACCATGTCGTAGATGCGCTGCTCGTCGCGGCTGAGGCCGGCCAGGTCGTGGTCGCCCTCGGTCGGGATGATGGCGTGGTGGTCGGTGACCTTGGCGTCGTTCACCACGCGTCCCAGTGGCAGCCGGTCGAGGCCCAGCACGTAGCGGGCCGGGTCGGCGTACTCGCGCGCCGCGGCGCCCACGCCGCTCACCACGCTCTTGAGCTGGCCCGCCATGTCGCCCGACAGGTAGCGCGAGTTGGTACGCGGATAGGTGAGCAGCTTGTGCTGGTCGTACAGCGCCTGGGCCGTGCCGAGCGTGCGGCTGGCCGAGAAGCCGTAGCGGCTGTTGGCCTCGCGCTGGAGCGTCGTGAGGTCGTAGAGCAGCGGCGGCTGCTCGACCTGCGGCTTGGTCTCGAGCGATTCGACGACGGCCTTCGCGCCGCTCGCGGCGGCGGCGATCGCCTCCGCCGGGGCGGCCTCGTCGAGGCGGTTGGTCGAGCCCTCGTGCCAGAGGCCCTTGTAGTGCGCGCCGCCGGCGGCCTCGAAGTCGGCCTCGACCTCCCAGTAGTCCTGGGGGACGAACGCCGCGATGGCCAGGTCGCGGTTGACGATCAGCGCCAGGGTCGGCGTCTGCACGCGGCCGAGCGAGAGCACCTTGCGCACCGAGCCGGCCTTGGTGGTCGCGGCGCGGGTGGCGTTCATGCCGACCAGCCAGTCGGCCTCGCTGCGGGCGCGGGCGGCGGCCTCGAGCGGCTGCATCGCCTCGTCCTCGCGCAGCGAGTCGAACGCGTCGCGGATGGCCTTCTGCGTCATCGAGCTGAACCAGGCGCGCTTGACCGGCTTCTCGCGAGCGGCCTTGGGGGCCGTCTCGAGGATCAGCTTGAAGATCAGCTCGCCCTCACGCCCGGCGTCACAGGCGTTGATGATGGAGTCCACGTCGGGACGCTTCATCAGCGCGTGGAGCGACTTCAGCGTCTTGTTGGCCCGGGCGTCACGGGCCTGGTACTTGAAGTGCTCGGGGAGGATCGGCAGGTCCTCGTAGCGCCACTTCTTGAACTTCTCGTCGTAGGCGTCGGGGTCGACCTGCTCGACCAGATGACCCACGGCGAAGGCGACGATCGCGTCCGGTCCCTCCCAGTGGTCGGCCACCCTCTTGGCCTTGGAGCCGAGGAGGGCTTTGGCGACGTCCTGGGCGACGGACGGCTTTTCGCAGATGATCAGGGGCGGCATGGCGGCGGAGGTTAGCACCGCCCTCGGAGAACTCGCCTGGCCGGTGCAGCGGTGTGAAGACAGGCCCTTTCAGGGCCTGGAGACGACCGCCTCGGCCTGCCGGTAGATCTCGTCGGGCACGGTCTTGAGCTCGCTGACCGCGTCGGACAGGGGCACATCCGTGATCTTGTTGCCGAGGATCGCGACCATGCGCCCGAACCCGCCTTCGGCGACCACCTCGGCCGCACGCGTGCCGTATCGGGTGGCAAGGACGCGGTCGAACGCGGTCGCCGTGCCACCCCGCTGAACGTGCCCGAGGACGACCGAGCGCGACTCGGCGCCGGTCTCCGCCTCGATGCGCTCGGCCAGCCGCTCGGCCACTCCGATCTTGGCCAGCTGGGCGTGCCCGAAGTCGTCGAGATCGTCGGTCTCGTCCTCGCCGCCGAACGTCACGCCCTCGCTGACCACGATGATCGTGTAGCCGCGGCCGCGGGCCTTGCGGTCGGTGACGCGGTGACACACGGACTCGATCGAGACCGGCTGTTCGGGGATCAGGATGACGTGGGCGCCGCCGGCGGTGCCGGATTCCAGGGCGATCCACCCGGCGTGGCGGCCCATCACCTCGACCACGATCACGCGGTCGTGCGACTCGGCCGTGGTGTGAAGGCGGTCGATGGCGTCGGTCGCGATCTGCACCGCGGTCCAGAAGCCGAACGTGAAGTCGGTGCCCGAGAGATCGTTGTCGATCGTCTTGGGGACGCCCACGACGGGGAGGTCGAACTCGGCGTGCAGGCGCCGGGCGACGCCCAGGGTGTCCTCGCCGCCGATCGCGATCAGCGCGTCGAGGCCCATGTCCTCGAACGCCCGGACGCAGTTGGCGCCGCCGCCGGGGTCCTTGAACGGGTTGGTGCGCGAGCTGCCGAGGATCGTGCCGCCGCGGGCCAGGATCGGGGCCACGACGTCGCCGTCGAGGGGGCGCGTGTCGCGCAGCAGGAGGCCGCGCCAGCCGCCGTGGAGGCCGACGTGCTCGTGGCCGAACGTGGCGGAGCCCACCCGAACCGCCGCGCGGATGACCGCGTTGAGCCCGGGGCAGTCGCCCCCACCGGTGAGTACGCCGACTCGCACGGCCCGCAGCCTACCCGTCGGGCGGCAGCGCCGCGCGCTGCAGCAGCGCGGTCACCACCGCCCCGAGGGCGGCGCACGCGGCGGCGCAGGCCACCGCGGCGGCGGCGAACGCGGTGCTGTCGCCCACGAAATCGATGACGTCGAGGCGGCGCTCGAGGGCCGTGCCCACCACGATCACGAACACCACGCCGAGCACCACCGCGGCGATCGCCCCGACGCGGGTCGCCACCGACGGGCCCCCGGCCCTCAGTTCGGCGGTGCCGCTGGTGGCGACCAGCACGGCGGTCACGGCCGCCGCCCAGCCCACGCACACCAGGTAGCCGGCGATCACCTCGCTCGGGCGGTGCCAGTCGAGCGCGAGCACGGCCATGCCCACGGCGGCCGCGTACCCGCAGCCCGCGACGGCCGCCACCCATCGCAGCGCGGGCGGCGCCACCAGCACCAGGCCCATCGCGAGGGACATCGCGACCGTGACGTGGCCGCTCGGGAAGGCGCCCGGGCTGGGCCCGAGCCCGTTGACCAGGTCGGGGCGGTCGAGGGTGCTCTTGAGGAACTGCGTGGTGAGGTTGGCGCCCAGCACGATCACGCCGGCGGCGAGGGCGAGCCGGGGCCGGCCGCGGATCAGCGCGACGGCCATGATCGCGAGTCCGAAGAGCGCCAGCGACGAGACGCTGATGGTCTCGAGCAGGCTCTCGGTGCCCCGGTAGGCACTTGGCTCGACGAAGGCCGACAGCCGTCCGCGGGCGGCGTCGTCGAGGCGCTGGCCCTCGGCGGTGCGGATCGCGATCAGAAACGTGATCGCGGTGCCCGCGGCGCAGGCGGCGGCGAGCGCGGCGAACCAGCCGACGACGGGGGAGCGCCGGTCTCGGGAAACGGGCATGGACGACAATCTACGGCGCTCAAGTCAGAGCCCGGCGGGGCCGAAGGTCGCTATGCATGGATGCAATGCCACCGAGCCGCGACGGCGCGGTCGGCCGGGTTCTCGTGGCACACCCCGGGAGCTCGGTGCGACGTGCTCTGCGAGGCCCCCTCATCAACGCCGGCCACGAGGTCATCGAAGCCGAGGACGCGGCGCGGGCGCTCGAGATCGTGGCGACATGCGAGATCGCCCTCGTGGCGGCCGATTCCGAGCTCTTCGACGAGGAGGGCGAGTCGCTGATCGCGCGCCTGCGGGATGGTCCCGGGCTGGGGCCCGCGGTGCTCGCGGTGGTGACGCGCGAGAACGAGTTCGGCGTGCTCGCGGCCATCGACGACGGCGCCGACGACCATGTCACCGTGCCCATCAGCGCCGACGACCTGCTGGTGCGGGTCGCCGTCTGCCTCACCGGCGAGCGCCGCCGCGCCGCCTTCGAGCAGGACGCCCTGCGCCGCATCGCCGTCGCCGTCGCCAGCGAGACCTCTCCCGAGGGCATCTTCAACCTCGTCGCCGAGGAGCTCGCCCGCGTGCTCGCCGTCGCGGGCGGCGCCGTCGTCCGCTTCGACGACGGCGAGGCGACCTTCGTGGGGCGGTGGTCGGCGCGCCCCGGCGCCTGGCCCTCCGGCGATCTGACCGTGCCGCTCACCGATCCGCTGCCGTCCGTCCAGGTGGCCCAGACCGGGGAGGCCGCCCGCGCCGACGACTTCCGCGCCTTCGCCGGGGCCGTGCCCTGGGTGCTCGACCCGCGCTCGTTCCGCGGCAGCGTGGCCGCCCCGGTCAAGGTGGGCGACCGCCTCTGGGGGGCCGTGATCGTCGCGACCGACAGCCACGAGCCACTCCCGTCGGGCACCGAGCGCCGCCTGGCCCGTTTCGCCGAGCTGGTGTCGCTGGCGATCGGCAACGCCGAGGTCCGCGCCGAGCTGGCGTGGCGGGCGGCCACCGACGCGCTCACCGGCCTGGTCAACCGCGGCGTCTTCGAGGAGCGCCTCACCGAGGAGGTCGCCCGATCGCGGCGCCACGGCCGCGATCTCTCGCTGGCCGTGCTCGACCTCGACCTGTTCAAGAACGTCAACGACTCGCACGGGCACGTGGTGGGCGACGCGGTGCTGCGCGAGGCCGCCCTGCGGCTCGCCTCGCGGGTGAGGGAGGGCGACGTGCTCGCCCGCATCGGCGGCGAGGAGTTCGCCTGGCTGATGCCCGAGACCGACGGCATGGAGGCGTGGCAGGCCACCGAGAGGGCGCGCGCCGCGATGTCGGAGATGCCCTTCCCGGAGGTCGGCCGCGTGACCGTGTCGGGCGGCGTGTGCGACCTCGAGCGGGCTCCCGACGCGGACGCCCTCTACCGCCAGGCCGACGCCGCCCTCTACTGGGCCAAGCGCAACGGGCGGGACGTCGTGTTCCTCTACACCCCCGAGGCCATGGAGGCGCTCGGCGAGGAGGAGCGGCGCACGGAGCTGCGGCGCAGCCAGGCCTTCCAGAGCATCCGCGTGCTGGCCCGCGCGGTCGATGCCAAGGACCCCTCGACGCGGCGCCACTCCGAGCGGGTCGCCGGCCTCGCCGAGGCGCTGGCGCAGACGCTCGGGTGGGACGCCGAGCAGACCGCGCTGCTGCGCGAGGCCGCGCTGGTGCACGATGTGGGGAAGATCGCCGTCTCGGACACCATCCTCTTCAAGCCCGAGCGCCTCACCGAGACGGAGATGGCCAAGGTGAGCCTGCACTCGGTGCTCGGCGCGGAGATGCTCTCCGACGTCCTGACCCCCGACCAGACCTCCTGGGTGCGCGCGCACCACGAGCGATGGGACGGCCAGGGCTACCCCGACGGACTCGTCGGGCGCGAGGTGCCCGAGGGCGCCCTGATCCTGCACCTCGCCGACGCGTGGGACTCCATGACCAGCAACCGCCCCTACCTGCAGTCGATGACGGTCGAGCGCGCCCTTGTCGAGTGCCGCCGGCTCGCCGGCGCCCAGTTCTGGGAGGAGGCCGTCGCCGCCCTGGAGCTGCTGGCCCAGGCCGGGGCGCTCAGCGCCGCCGACCTCGAGCGGCGCGCCGTCCTCGAGAGGATCTAGACGCCGCGCTCAGCCGGTGCCGGCGAGCTCCTCGTCGGGCACCAGGCAGCGCACCGCGTTGCGCCCGTCGGCCTTGGCCCGGTAGAGCATGCGGTCGGCCAGGCGCACCATCTCCTCCGGGCTGCCGGCGGCCGCCAGCTCGCACACGCCGGCCGAGATCGTGAGGGTGCCGACGGCCTCGAACGGCGCGCCCGAGATCGCGTCGAGCGCGCGGGCTGCGGCGACCATCGATCCGGCGGCGTCGGTGCGCGGCAGGATCCAGGCGAACTCCTCGCCGCCTATCCGGCTGACCGCCTCGCCGCGACGGGCGATGCCGACCAGGCGGCGGCCGACCTCGATCAGCACGCGGTCGCCCAGCTGGTGGCCGAAGCGGTCGTTGACGCTCTTGAAGCCGTCGATGTCGAGCATCACCAGACTGAGGGGGTCGCCGTGGCGGTCCGCGCGCTCGGCCTCCACCTCCAGCAGGCCGTCGAAGGTGCGCCGGTTGCCGAGGCCGGTGAGCGGGTCGGTGCCGGCCAGCGAGGCGAGGTGGGTGCGGGCCTCGTGGGTCGCCGCCGCCAGCGACACCAGGTCGGCGAACGGCGCCAGGCGCTCGCCGGCGTGACGTCCCACGCGGGCGGCGAGGCCGTCGGCGGCGACCGCCCCCCAGGCGCGTCCGCCCACGGTGACCGGGGCGACGGCGAAGGCGCGGCCGTCGGCGCGGACCTCCTGCGGCCGTCCGCTGCGCAGGCAGGCCGCGATCGGCCCCCTCAGCGCGATCGTGGAATCCAGCGGGGGCGCGCCGTCGCCGAACGACGCGGTCACCAGTCCTCCACCGTGCTCGTCGGCGCGGAGCACCACGGCGTGCTCGGCGCGCAGCATCCAGGCCGCGCGCTCGGCGATCAGCACGGCCGCCGAGCCGAGGTCGTCCGCCTCGGCGAGACCGCGGATCGCGGTGCCCAGCGCGGTGCGGTCCCTGCGGGCCGGCGCCCCGGTCCCCGACTCTCCGTCGTCGCCTCGCGAAGCGCCTCGGGGAGACCGTCCGCCACCAGTGCCGTGAAGCCACGCCGCCTCCGTCATCCGTCACCGCTCCCGCCGGCCGGATTCTGCGACACCGCGCGCTGGATCGTCACCCCTGTGGAGAAGGAACTGCCCGCTCGGAGCGGCTATGGGGCCTGACACATGTGAACGGCCCCGGCGGGGCTGTCACATCCGATCAGTCGCAGCGCAGATCGACGGGGGTTCCCCCGGCGGCGAGCGAGTCGCCGGCGCGCAGTGGGCCGGCGACCACGCCCGGCGCCACCGGACCGAGGTCGGCGATGCGCATCTTGGTGCGGCACACCGGCTGGGCGACCTCGCCGAAGGCGGCCTCGGCGAGAAGGCGGGCCTCCTCCGCGTCGCCGGCCGCGACCAGCACCTGCTCGTGCTGGAAGGGGCCCTCCCACCCGCTCGTGGCGGCGAAGAAGCGCAGCGGCGGAGGGGAGGCCATGCGAACACGGTATCCCTCCGGCTAAGGATTCGCCGCCCGATGTCGAATACGCGGCACGTGGCCACCTGAGAACGGGAGTGAAAGATGAGAGTCGGTCGATGGGCGGTTCCGCTCGCGGCAGCCGCCGCGCTCGCCGTCCCCGCCCTGGCGTCCGCCGCCGACGCGCCCGCCGCTCCGGCGCCCGCTGCGCCCCCCGCGGTGGCCCCGGCCGGCCTCCACGTCGCCACGTTCACGGCGCCCTCGCGGGTGTTCGTGGGCCAGCGCGCCACCCTCAAGGGGCGCGTCGCCCCCGCCGCGGCCGTGCCCGTGGTGGTCGAGAAGCTCGAGAACGGCGCCTGGGTCCCGGTGATCACCCTCCAGAGCACCGCCGCCGGCGCGTTCGCCACCACCCTGGCCCTCGGTCCGGGCAGCGTGCGGGTGTCCGTGCAGGCCCCCGACGGCATCATCCAGTCGAGCCGCCGCGTCTCGATCGCCGTCGTGCGCCGCCTCACCGTGGCCGTCACCGCCCAGCCGCTCGAGAACATCTCCGGCCGCCCCTTCACGGTCTCCGGCGCCGCGGTCGGGGCGAAGAACGGCGAGAGGGTCAGCCTCCAGGGCTCCCTCAACGGCACGGCCTATAAGACCATCGCCAAGGTGCCGGTGCGCGCCGGCAGGGTGAAGGCCACCTTCACGCCTCCCGCCGGTGGCAAGTGGCGCTTCAGGCTCGTCGCCGCCCCGACGCCCGGGCGTGACTCGGGTGGCGCTGCGAGCCCGACGGCCCCGATGGCGGTGTTCGGGTCCAACCCGCACCACATCCCGAAGTCGGCCTCCCACTACCTGGTGCAGGAGATCTCGCAGTTCCAGCTCTACTACTACGAGAACGGCATGCTGCGGCGCGTGTTCCCGGTGGTGTTCGGCAAGCCGTCCACGCCGACCCCCGTCGGCCGGTTCGCCGTGTATTCGAAGACGGCGGGCCCCAACTCGGCGTTCGGCCCGCTGGTGCTCTGGTACCACCGTGGCTACGGCATCCACGGCACCAACCAGGAGTACCTGCTGGCGCACACGTGGCGGTACTACTCCCACGGCTGCACCCGCAACTACAACGCCAACATCCTCTGGTTGTGGCCGCGGGTGCCGGTCGGCACGCCCGTGCTGAATCTGGCGTAACGCCCGGCCCCTCCCCGCCGGCCCGGGCGGGGAGGGGTGCTAGCGTCGCGCCGATGCGGCTTCGGGCCCTCAGTTGCGCCATCGCCGTGGCGGCGGTGTGCGCACCCGCGCCGGCACTCGGCGCCTGGTCGTCCCCCGCGTGGGTCTCCGCGCGCGACGGGGCCGCCTACTCGCAGCCCGACACGGCCGTCGCCGGCGCGGGCCGTGCCCTGACGGCGTTCGTGCGCACGCCGGCCGGCTCGGCCGCGGGCGCCGCCCGCGTCCAGGTGGCGACGCGCCCATCGGTCGCCGGCAGATGGAGCGCGCCGATCGTGCTCTCGGCCCGGGGCGCGCGCGCTCCGCGCGTCGCGATCAACGATCGCGGGGACGCCGTGGTGGTGTGGGTCTCGGGCCGCCGTCTGGTGGCTTCGGCGCGGCGCGGGCCGGTCGGCAGGTGGTCCGCCGCCGGGGCGATCGAGGCCGGGGGGCCCGTGCAGGACCTGCGGCTGGCGATCGACCGCGTGGGCCGCCCCGCCGTGGTGTGGAGCGAGCGGCGCGGCGAGGACTTCCTGGTGCGCACGGCCAGCCGCGCCTCGCCGAAGGTGGCCTGGACGATCCGCGCCGCCCGCATCTCGACGCAGGGCCCGACGCCCCCCTCGCTCGCCATCAGCCGGGCCGCCGCCATGGTCGCCTGGATCGACGGGTCCAAGGCCCGCGCCTCGCGCACCGTCGGGGGCATGTTCGAGCCGGCGATCGAGGTCTCGTCCCAGGGCACCGGGTCGCCCGGCGTGGCCCTCACGCCCCTCGGCGGGATGCTCGCCTCGTGGAGCGTCGCTCTGCCCGGCGGCACCCCCGTGGTGCTGGTGTCCGAGCGCTCGGCTCCCTCCCGGGGCTGGGGCGCCTCGGAGGACGCGGGCATCGGCGCGGCCCCGCTCGCGGCGATCAACGCGCGCGGCGACGCCGTCGTCGCCTGGGCGCTGGCCGCCCCGGGGTCGCCGCAGGGCATCGAGGCCAGCACGCGGCGCGCCGGCGGCCGGTGGGCGGCCTCCACCGTGGTGGCCCGCCGGACGTGCGACTGCGCGCTGACCGTCGGCGAGGTCGCGGTCGATGCCTCGGGGACGGCCCTCGTCGGCTGGCGCCGCGAGGACGGGGACGGAATCGGCTCGGGCGGGGCATCCGCCCACGGTCCCGGCGCCGACGAGTGGACGCGCGCCCCCGTCACCCCGGGTCGCACCCCGGCCGCGCCTATCGTGGCGGGTGGAGTGCGTGGGGGACTGGTGGCCTGGGGCGAAGCCGGTTCGGGTGGAGGGATCCGCGTCACGGCGCTTCGGCCCTAGGGTGCCCACGTGGTGTGGACCTTCCTCTTGCTCTGAGGGTTTGCGAGCTACGGGCGAGCTTCGGGCGCTGCGCACAGTGCGTTGAGGACTGGTGACAATTGCGGACACCCGCCCTCTTGGGCGGGGCGGGTGTCGTGCGCAAATGCGCCCTGGCCGGGCGCATTGGCATACCGGCCGCACGGCTCCGCCGAAGTGCGGCGTCCGGGAAAAAGCCAGTCAAGGACTCACAGCGAGGTGCGCCCACGTTGTGTGGTGTGGGTGTGGACCTTCTCTTGCTTTGAGGGGTTGGCCGCCACGCTTTGGCTCTGTGGTGTGGCCCTCCCTCTTGCTTCGAGGGTTTGGCCGGAGCCGGGCCTTCTTCTTCTAGGATTCGTCCGGTCCGGCTGATTCCATACCGGCGGATCCCGTGCGGCCACGAGGAGGACGATGACGACCAGGGTGCAGACGCAGGAGCGGGTGGACCCGTGGCCGCTGGCGCGCCGGGCGATCGCCGGCCTGGCCCAGCCGGGTGGGCGCGTGATGCTGGAGCGGGCGTTCAACGCGATCGACCTGAACGACGGCGACCGGGTGGTCGAGCTCGCGCCCGGCCTCGGCGTCACGACGGAGGCCATCCTGGCGCGCGATCCGCGCACGTGGACCGGCGTCGAGCCCGACCCGCTCGCGGCGGCGCGACTCGCCAAGGAGGTCGGCGGCTCCGGCCGCGACGTGGTGGAGGCGCCGGTCGATGCCACGGGACTCGCCGACGAGTCTGCGACGGCCGTGGTGGCCGACGCCCTGCTGTGCACCCTGTCCGCGTCCGGCCGCGCCGCGGTGCTGGCCGAGGCCGCGCGCCTGCTGCACGCCGGCGGCCGTGTGGCCATCCACGAGTTCACGACGGCGCCCGGCCTGCGGCCCGACGCCGAGGCGCGGGAGGCTCTCGCGTCGATCGGCATCGAACCCCTGACCGAGCAGGAGTGGCGCGAGACCGTGGAGGCCGCCGGGCTGGTGGTGATCGGCTCCCTCGTGGGAGCGGTGGCGATGCCCCCTCAGCGCGACCTGATGCGCCGCGCCGGTCCGCGCACGGCGCTCAAGATCACGCGCCAGGTGGCGCTCGACGGACCGCTGCGCACGGCGGTCAATCGCTCTCATCAGATCCTCGAGCGGCAGGTATTGGCGTTGCGGTCGATCGTGGTGGTCGCCGAGATGCCCCTGATCTTGGGAATGCGCCGCCCCCGCCGATAGCCTCGGTGCCAATGCGCGCCCGGTTCTTCCTCACGGCCCTGGCCGTGCCCCTCCTGCTCGGCCTGATCGCGGCCGGGGGCGCCGCCGGCGCGGATGTCGCCGCCGAGGGGCCGGTTCCCACCGAGCCGACGCCGGTCCGGGCGTGGGTGGCGCGGGTGGTCGCTCCGACCGCACGGGCCTACACGGCACCGAGATCCTCCGCGAAGGTGCGCAAGGTGCTGCCCGCCCTCGCTCCGCTCGGCCGCGGACCGACCCAGCTGCTGGTGACCCGCACGACGGTGGTCGACGGCGTGCGCTGGCTCGAGGTGCTGCTGCCGATGCGCCCCAACGGCGTCACGGGGTGGATCCGCGCCGACAGCACGGTGCTGAGCACCACCCGGGCCCGGATCGTGATCGACCTCAGCGAGCGCCGGCTCACCCTCTACCGCGCCAACCACGTGGTGCTGCGCGCGGGCGTCGCGATCGGCAAGGCCGGCACGCCCACCCCGCGGGGCAAGAAATTCGCCATCGCCGAGGTGATCTCCACCCACAATCCGGGCGGGTTCCTCGGGCCGGTCGTGATGCCGCTGACCGGATACTCGGAGACGCTCAACGAGTACGCCGGGGGCAACGGCCGGGTGGCGGTGCACGGCACCAGCGAACCCGGACTGATCGGCACCAGCGCCAGCCACGGCTGCGTCCGGATGAGCAACGCCAACATCCTGCGGCTGGCCCGCATCGCCACGCCGGGCACGCCCGTCACCATCCGGAACTAGTTCGGGTGCTGGCGCTGCCCGAACCGCCGCTGGGCGACGGCGTGATCGTGCTGCGCCCGTTCCGCATCGAGGACGTTCGACGACCTGGTCGCGGCGACCAACGAGCCCCTGATCCAGCTCTACACGCGGGTTCCCACGCCGTACACGGCCGATGACGCGCGCGCGTTCGTGGCCGGCGCCGCCGGCCGCCGCCTGTTCGAGGAGTCGCTCGACCTGGCCATCGCCGGAGCCGGCGACGACCGTCTGCTGGGCGCCATCGGGCTGATCGTCGACCGCCACGACGACGCCCGCGCCGAGATCGGGTACTGGGTGGCGCCGGCGGCGCGCAACCGGGGCGTGGCCGGGCGGGCGCTGGCCCTGCTGTCGCGCTGGGCGGTGGGTCCGGGCCCCTTCGTGCGCCTCGATCTGCAGGCCGCGGTGGAGAACCTGGCGTCGATCCGCGTCGCCGAGCGGTGCGGTTTCGTGCGCGAGGGCACGGCCCGCGGGGCCTGGTATCGCGGCCCGAAACGCACCGATATGGCGATCTTCTCCCTGCTGAGCGACGACGTCGAGGGCTCCACGTCGTAGAGTTGCGCCCGTCGGAGGAGGGAATCGTGGCGGGCACGGCGGGGGAGGGTGGCTCGATCTGGGAGGACGGCCTCGGCCGCGCCGACGTCGATGCGCGCGTGCTCTCGGAGGCCCGCGTGGAGCTGACGTCGGATCCCCAATCGGTCCGGTACGGCGACGGCGAGCCCGCGCGGACCATCGTCCAGGCCGTGGTCGCGGGCCCGGCGTACCGCGGCCGGCCCGTCGTGGACCTGCTGTGGAGCGAGGGGCTCCGGCCCGATCTACGCGCGCCTGACGCCCGAGCAGGCGCGCGAGGTCGCCGGCGCTCTGCTGGCCGCCGCGGATCGCGCTCTCTACGAAGGCGAGGAGTCCGCGTCCGGGGAGCGAACATGACCCCGACCTTCCGTGGTGCAGGGTCCCGTCCACGAGCAGGACCGACCGACATGCGCGAGTGTTCCGAGGACGCCTAACCGATCTGCCCGCCGGCTCGCTGGCCCGGGCGCTGTTCGACGCCATTCCCGACGGGGTGCTGGTGCTCGACGCCGCAGGGGGCGTGCTGGACGCCAACGACGCGATCTGCGTGATGCTGGGGTATCCGCGGGATGAGATCGTCGGGCGCGAGTCGCCCCACCCGTGGTGGGTGGACGGTCTGCTGCCCCCGGCGTCGAGCCGCTTCTCGTCGGGTGCGCGCGAGGCCTCCGTGGTGCTGGTGCGCCGCGACGGCACCACCACGCCCGCCAAGGTGCGCTCGGTGCTGATGGACGACCAGCGCGACTCCGACGCCGCCGCGGTCGTCGTGGTGCGCCAGCTGTCCGCGGCCCCCGGGCTCCCCGCGGGCGAGAACGACTACCGCGCCGTGGTGGCCGCCGTGCACGAGGGCGTCGTGGTGCACGCGCTCGATGGGAGCGTGGTGTCGTGCAATCCCAGCGCGGAGCGGATCCTGCGCGTCCCGGCCACCGAGATCGTCGGACGCGACTGGCCGGACTGGCAGCCGGTCCACGAGGACGGCACCCCGTTCTCACGGGATGAGAACCCCACCGCGATCGCCGCGGCGACGGGCCGCCCCCAGACCGACGTGGTGATGGGCCTGGCGATGCCCGACGGCGAGCGCCGCTGGATCGCCGTCAACGCCGAGGCCGTGCCGGCCGACGACGGCGGCCCGACGGCGGTGGTCTCCAGCTTCTCCGACATCTCCGAGCGCCGCCGCCGCGAGGGCATGGTCAGCCGCCTCGGCCGCATCCTCTCGCAGTCGCGCGACGAGGCCTATGTGTTCGACGCGCGCACGCTCACGCTGCTGCAGGTCAACCACAGCGCCGTCACCAACAGCGGCTACGCGATGGACGAGCTGTACGCGATGACCCCGCTCGACCTGCTGCCCGAGCTCGACGAGGACGCGTTCGAGGCCATCGTCGAGCCGTTGCGCACCGGCGACGTCCAGCGCGTCCAGTTCGAGACCGTCCACCGCCGCCGCGACGCGACCACGTACCCCGTCGAGGTGCGGATGCAGCTGGTGGGCTCCGAGACGCCGCCCGTGATCGCGGCCGTGGTGCTGGACATCACGGCGCGCCACGCGGCCGAGCTGGAGCTGCGCGGCCGCGAGGCTGAGAACCGCCGGCTCGCCGACGAGCAGGGCGCGCTGCGGCGCGTGGCGACCGCCGTCGCGCTGGAGGACGACCCCCAGTCGGTGTTCGACCTCGTGTGCGAGGAGGCCGTGCGCCTGATCGGGGCCGCGAGCGGAGGTCTGGTGCGTTTCGCGCCCGACGGCACCGCGTCGCCCGTGGGCGCCTGGGCCCTGGCCGGCTCCACGCCGACCTTCACGCCCGGGGAGACCCTCGACGGCGACGGCCCCGCCGCCCTGGTGGCGCGCAGCGGCCGCGCCGCCCGCCTGGAGCGCCCCGGACCGGCCGGCAGCTCCCGCCCCGACACCGTGGTGGCCGCGCCGGTGCGCGCCGGCGACCGGCTCTGGGGCGCCATCGGCGTCTCGGGCATCGCGCACGACCGGGCCTTCCCGGACGCGGCCGACCGGCTGGCCCGCTTCGCGGAGCTGGTGGGCATCGCGGTGTCGAACGCGGAGGGCCGGGCCCGCCTCGCGGCCCTGGCGGCGACCGACCACCTCACCGGCCTCGCCAACCACCGCACCTTCCAGGAGCGCCTGGCCCAGGAGGTGGTGCGCGCGAGCCGCCACGGCCGCCGGTTCTCCCTGGTGCTGCTGGACCTCGACCACTTCAAGCGGGTCAACGACGACCTCGGCCACCAGATGGGCGACAAGGTGCTGCGGGAGGCCGCGCGCCGCCTCGACAGCCTCTCGCGCGCCGGCGACCTGATGGCCCGCATCGGCGGCGACGAATTCGCCTGGCTGATGCCCGAGTCCAGCGGCGCCGAGGCGTGGAAGGCCGCCGACCGGGCCCGCGCGGCGATCAACACCGAGCCCTTCGACGAGGTCGGGCACCTGACGATCTCGGCCGGCGTCTGCGATCTGGACCAGGCGCGCGAGCAGGGCGAGCTGTTCCGGCTGGCCGACGGCGCCCTGTACTGGGCCAAGCAGCACGGCCGCGACGTGGCCTTCCTCTACTCGCCCGAGGTGGTCGAGGTGCTCTCGGACGCCGAGCACGCCGAGCGGCTCACGCGTCTCCAGGCCCTCCAGAGCATCCGCGTCCTGGCGCGCGCGGTGGACGCCAAGGACCGCTCCACGCGCCAGCACTCCGAGCGCGTGGCCGAGGTGGCCAAGGTGCTCGCCGAGACGCTGGGCTGGACCGGCGACGACGCCTCGTCGCTGCGCGATGCCGGCCTGGTGCACGACGTGGGCAAGATCGCCGTGCCCGACGCGATCCTGTTCAAGCCGGACCGCCTCACCCCCGACGAGTTCCGCCGCGTGCAGGCCCATGCCGCGCTCGGCGCCGAGATCGTGGCCGACGTGCTCTCGAGCTCACAGGTGGCCTGGGTGCGCGGGCACCACGAGCGCTGGGACGGGCGCGGCTACCCCGACGGCCTCGAGGGCCAGGGCATCCCCGAGGGCGCCCGCATCATGACCCTCGCCGACGCCTGGGACGTGATGACCTCCGAGCGTCCGTACGGGGTGCCCCTTTCGCGCGAGGATGCTTTGGCAGAGTGTCAACGGTGCTCGGGCGCGCAGTTCTGGCCCGAGGCGGTTGCGGCACTCGAGAAAGCGCTCGCGGAAGGGCAGCTCCCACCGGGACGCTGATCCCCCGCGGTCATCACAAGGGGGAACGATGGATCTCAAGGGAAACGCGGTCACCTGGCTCGGCCACGGCACGTGGCTGTGGGAGACGTCCGAGGGCAAGCGGCTGCTCATCGACGCGTGGATCACGGGCAATCCGTCCACGCCGGAGGAGTTCAAGGACCTCGCCGCGCTCAAGCTCGACGGCATCCTGCTGACCCACGGTCACTTCGACCACATCGGCCAGGGTGGGGCCGAGGCCATCGCGGTCATCAAAGCCAACCCGGACGCCCCCGTGTTCGCCATCTTCGAGCTCGCGACCTACTTCGGGAACAAGGGGGTCGAGGTCAACGGCTTCAACAAGGGCGGCGCCATCGAGGTCGCCGGCGTGAAGGCGACCCTCGTCACCGCCCACCACTCGGGCGGCATCACCGACGACGACGGATCGATCGTCGAGGGCGGCGACCCGGCCGGCTACATCCTCGAGTTCCCCGACGGCCTGGTCGTCTACCAGGCGGGTGACACCGATGTCTTCGGTGACATGGCTCTTCTCGGGGAGATCTACAAGCCCGACGTGAGCGTGCTCCCGATCGGCGACTTCTACACCATGGGTCCGCGCCAGGCGGCCCACGCCGTGCGCCTGATCGGCAACACCAACGTGATCTCGGGGCACTTCGGCACGTTCCCGCCGCTCATCGGGCGTCCTGCCGAGCTGCGTCAGCTGGTCGGCGTGAGCGAGGACCACATCCCCGACATGAACCCCGGGGACCGGCTCGGCGGCTAGGCCCTCTCGGAGCTACGCGGCGCCGCGGGCCGCCTGGGCCCGCAGCGCCGCGAGGGCGCCATCGACGACCGATGCGACGAAGTCCTCGTCCATCGGCTCGCGGGCGATGATGCCGCGGTAGAAGATCGGGCCGGCGAAGTGGGCCGTCGCCAGCTCGATGTCGAGCGGGGCCTCCAGGTCGCCCCGCTCGAGCGCCCGCGCGAGCAGGTCGCAGAGCATGCGCCGGCCGTCCGCGACGGTGACACGGTGCAGTTCCGCGAGCTCCGGATCGCGGCTCGCCGCGTCCACCAGGGAGGTCAGCGAGGCCGTCCAGGCCGGATCGTTGAGGCGATCGGCGAGGCCCCACATCACCGAGATCAGGTCCCCGCGCAGGTCGCCGGAGTCGGGGAGGGGCCGGCCCTCCGCGGACGTGCAGGCCACGAACGCCTCGATGCAGAGGGCCTCGCGGCTCGGCCAGTGGCGGTAGATCGTGGTCTTGGCGGCGCCCGATCGGGCGGCGACGGCCTCGATGCTGACGCCGGCGAAGCCCTCTTCGGCGATCAGCTCGGCGCAGGCGTCCATGATCGTCGCCTTGGAGCGCAGCACGCGCGGATCCGCCCGTTCCTGATGCATCCGGCCCCCACCCCGTACCCGCCTTGCGCGATCCGCTACGCACGCGTATCGTTCGCGCCATTCCGCTACGGGACCGTAGCAGACAGTCCGCTGAACCAGGTCAAGGAGCAGGTGGTTTGAGCTCTCCGAACACGCGCAAGTGGATCGCCCTCGTGCTCCTGTGCGCCACCCAGTTCATGGTGGTGCTGGACGTCGCGATCGTGAACGTGGCGCTCCCCTCCATCCAGGACGCGCTGGACTTCTCACAGGAGAACCTGCAGTGGGTCGTGAGCGCCTACACGCTCACGTTCGGCGGGTTCCTGCTGCTCGGCGGGCGCACCGCCGACCTGCTGGGCCGCCGCCGGGTGTTCCTGGCCGGCCTGGCCCTGTTCTCGGCCGCCTCCCTCGCCTGCGGCCTCGCGCAGACGGACACCTTCCTGATCGCGGCGCGCGCCGTGCAGGGCGTGGGCGCGGCGGTCATCTCGCCGGGCGCCCTCTCGATCCTGATGACGACCTTCAAGGAGGGCTCCGAGCGCAACAAGGCGCTGGGGATCTGGGGCGCCATCGCCGGCGTCGGCGGCGCCGCGGGCGTGCTGCTGGGCGGCATCCTGACCGACACCCTCGGGTGGGAGTGGATCTTCCTCGTCAACGTCCCGGTCGGCGTGGCGGTCATCCTGCTCACCCCGCGCTTCGTGGCCGAGAGCCGCGCCGAGGGCGCCACGCGCTCGTTCGACGTCGCCGGAGCCGTGTCGGTGACGGCCGGGCTCGCGCTGCTGGTGTACGCGCTGGTCAACACCGACAGCGCCGGCTGGGCGTCGGGGGAGACGATCGGGCTGATGGCCCTGTCGGCGGCCCTGATCGTGGCCTTCGTCGTCATCGAGATGCGCGCCAAGGCGCCGCTGCTGCCGCTCAGCATCTTCCGCCTGCGCAGCCTCACCGGCGCCAACATCGTCGGGCTGCTGCTGGGCGCGGCGATCTTCTCGATGTTCTTCTTCCTGTCGCTCTACATGCAGCAGGTGCTGGGCTACTCGGCCCTGCGCTCCGGCTTCGCGTACCTGCTGGTGGCGATCACGATCATCATCGCCGCGGGCGTGTCGCAGGCGCTGGTCACCCGCTACGGGTCCAAGATCATCCTCGCCATCGGCATGGCGCTGCTCACGCTGGGCCTGCTCTGGTTCACGATGATCGAGGTCAACGGCTCCTACGTGACCAACCTCGTGCCCGGTTTCCTGCTCACGGGCGTCGGCCTCGGGTTCGCCTTCGTGCCGGTCTCGATCGCCGCCCTCCAGGGCGTGCAGGCCCACGAGGCCGGCATCGCGTCGGGTCTGATCAACACCTCCCAGCAGATCGGTGGCGCGCTGGGCATCGCGATCCTCGCCACCATCGCCACCACGCACACCGACTCGGTGATGAAGGAGGCCGGGGGCGACTCGTCGCAGCTCACCCGGGCCCTCACCGAGGGGTTCCAGTACGCGTTCGCCGTCGGCGCCGGGATGGCCCTGATCGGCTTGATCGCCACCCTGATCTTCCTGGACCGCAGCGACGTGGGCCAGGAGGCGACGGCGCACGCCGCCGAGCCGGAGCTCGAGAGCTAGGCCCTCACGCCACCTCGGGCGCCGGGTCTCGCAGGGCCGGCTCGAGGTAGATCACCCGTGCGATCGGCACGGCCGAGCGCACCCGCGCCTCGGCCGCGTCGATCGCCGCGGCGATGTGGGTGGCGTCGAGGTCGGGCCCGAGATCGATCTTGGCGGCCACGAGCAGCTCGTCCGGGCCCAGGTGCAGCGTCTTCATGTGGATCAGGGAGCGCACGTCGGGCGTCCCCTCGATGGCCGCCTGGATCGCCGCCTGGTGCTCGGTGGTGGCCGCCTCGCCGATCAGCAGGCTCTTCATCTCCGTCACCAGGATCACCGCGATGGTGACCAGCAGCACGCCGATCAGCAGGGTCGCCACGCCGTCCCACACCGCGTCGCCGGTGACCTCGGTCAGGGTCAGGCCGGCCAGCGCGAAGAACAGCCCGATCAGCGCGCCGAGGTCCTCCAGAAGCACCACGGGCAGCTCGGGGCTCTTGGAGCGGCGGACGAAGGCCACCCAGGACTGGCCGCCCTTGGGCGCGCGCGACTCGCGCACCGCCGTGCGCAGCGAGAACAGCTCGAGCACCGCGGCCACCCCGAGGATCGCGAACGCCACGGCGGGCGACGAGATCGAGTGCGGGTCGCGGATCTTGTCGATGCCCTCGTAGACGGCGAACAGGCCACCGACCAGGAACAGCACCATCGCCACCACGAACGCCCAGAAGTAGCGGTCGCGGCCGTAGCCGAAGGGGTGCTCGGGCGTCGCCGGGCGGGCGGCCTGCTTGCCGCCCAGCACCAGCAGGCCCTGGTTGGCGGTGTCGGCCAGCGAGTGGATCGACTCGGCCAGCATCGACGACGCGCCGGTGATCAGGAACCCGATGAACTTCGCGATGGCGATCCCGAGGTTGGCCAGGAATGCGGCGAAGATCGCCCTCTTGCTGCCTTCGTGCACCGCGCGGCCCCTCTCCGGTCGCCGATTGCCGCGCGCACTATGCCATGGGTCAGATGTGCAGCTCCTCGGGCTGGAGCTCGCCGCCGTCGAAGCGCGCGGCCGACAGCAGCGCCGCGCGCGGGAAGCTCACGAACGCGCCCTCGGTGATCAGCTCGGCCAGGCACAGCGCGGCTGCCCACGACTGCATCACGCCCCGTCCCGAGAAGGAGTGGATCTCGAACGCGTTGTCCAGGCCCGGGACGGCGCCGAGCAGGGCGGAGTTGTCGGGCGACAGCTCGTAGAGGCCGGTCCAGCCGCGGACGTGGTCGAGGCGGTCGAAGGCGCTGATGCGGTGGGCCAGCCGGGGCCAGATCTCGCGCTCGAAGAAGGCCGCCCCCTCGTAGTCGAAGCGGTAGGCGGGCGGGTCGCCCGGGGGCGAGTAGCCGGCCAGGATCAGCTCGCCGCCCTCGTGGTGGAAGTAGCAGTCGCTGCTGTCCACGATCATCCCCTCCGCCGACAGGTCGACGTCGTGCGAGGCGATCACGCTGATCTGCCGCGGCACGGCCCGGCAGGGGACGGGCACGCCCAGCAGATCGGCCACCGGCGCGGCCCATGGGCCCGCCGCGTTGACGATCCGCTCGCAGCCGATCGTGGTCGTCGGACCGCCGGGTGCGGCGCCCTCCAGCGTGCGCTCGGCCGATCCGGCGTCCTCGAGCTCCGCCATCTCGGCCGCGACCACCCGCGCGCCGTCGCGCCGCACCGCGACCAGCGCGCGCCGGTCGATGAAACGCACCCCCGCCGCCCGGGCCCGGGCGCGGTAGTGCTCCTTGACCGCGTTGGGGCTCACCAGCCCGTCGCGGGGCGAGAACGTGGCGCCGCCCAGGTCGTCGACGCGATCGATGACCGGCCACCGCCGGTTGACCTCGGCGGGCGTCAACAGCTCCACCGCGCGCCCGAAGGTGTTCTGCATCGGCACGTGCTCCACCGCGTGCGGCCAGCGGTCCGGGCGGTGCAGCCACAGGTAGCCGCGCTCGCGGAACGCGAACTCGTCGCGGTGCTCGGCGAAGAAGGCGATCGTCGCGGCGCAGAGCTCGACGTTGACCGGGCGCCACCAGGTGGCGCGCACCCCGCCCGCGTTGAGCTCGGACGACGAGCGGACGCCGGCCAGATCGGGGTCCACCACGACCACGCCCTGGGCGCCGCGCTCGGCCAGGTGCATCGCCGTGGCGCTGCCGGCGAGGCCCGCGCCCACGATCAGGGTGCCCGCAGCGTCCGCCATCTCACCTCCCCGGTCGTGCTGGCGCCATTCTCGCGGATTTCGGGATCGGTGGACGCCCGGGGGAGGGGGGAGCTGGAGGGCCCGGGGGAGAGGCGGGGGCGAAAAAGAGGGACCGGGGGGAGGGGGCGGGAGGACTGGAAATCCGCGTGGGGATGCCGATCATGCGCCGTATGAACGTGCGCCCCACCACACCTCCCGACCCGGTCCCTCGTGCTCCTGATCGGCCTGCTCGCCGTGCTCCTCGGCGTCGCCGCGGCCGCCCAGGCGGCCACCGTGACCGTCGCCGCCGGCGACACCCTCAGCGGGATCGCCGCGCGCAACGGCACCACCGTCAGCGCGCTGGCCGCGGCGAACGGCATCTCCAACCCCAACGTGATCGTGGCCGGACGCCGCCTGGTGCTCCCCGGCACCGGGTCCTCGGGCGGCGGCGCCTCGTACGCGTCGAGCGCCGGCGGCCGGGCTCGGGCGGCGGCTCCTACACCGTGCGCCCCGGCGACACCCTCGGCGCCATCGCCTCGCGCCACGGCTACAGCGTCTCGGCGCTGGCCGCGGTCAACGGCATCTCCAACCCGAACCGGATCAGTGTCGGCACCAGATTGTCGCTGCCCGGCTCGGCGCCGCGGGCGACCACCAGACGTCTCCTACTCGACCCCCTCGTCATCCAGCGAGATCGCGGCGCTGCTCGAGCGCAACGCGGCGCGGTACGGCGTCCCCCTCTCGCTGGCGCGGGCCATCGCCTGGCAGGAGAGCCGCTGGAACCAGAGCGCCCGTTCGCACGTCGGCGCGGTCGGGGTGATGCAGCTGATGCCCGCCACCGCGCGCTGGTTCGGACCGGCGGTGCTCGGTCGCCAGGTCGATCCGTCGAACGTCAGCGACAACATCGAGACCGGGGTTGCCTACCTCGGGTGGCTGCTGCGCAACGCGGGTGACACCCGCACCGCGATCGGCGGCTACTACCAGGGCCTGTCCTCGCTCAAGCAGCGCGGCCCGTACGACGACACCACCGCCTACATCAACAGCGTGGTCGGCTACATGGGCCGGGTGTAGAGGGGCCTCTTGCCGCCCGAGAACGGCGACTTGCCGAGCTCGCGGTAGATCCCCTGCTGCGGTCGTGCCCTCGCGGTCGCGGACCCAGATGAAGTTGCGCAGGTCCACCGCGCCGACCCCGGCCAGGATGCCGCCGAGCACCACGGCGAGGCCGATGCTGAGGACGCTGACCACGCCGACGGCGATCAGCGGCAGCACCAGCGTGATCAGGGTGCGCCGGATGGTCAGGCGGCGCTCCTCCACCCGCACGCCGGACGCCGCGGGGGGCATGGGCGCGTCGCGCAGCCAGCGGGCGTTGTAGAAGCTGAAGGCGCCGACGGCGACGAAGGCGACGATGAACGGCAGTATCGCGCGGGCCCTGGGGATGTCGGTCCCCGCGAGCGCGACGAAGAGGATGGCGATGCCGAGGGCCGCCTGGCCGGTGCCGGTGACGCGGAGCTCGAGCAGGAGTCGGGCGATGGGCCGCCCGGGCGAGGTCGCTGTCACGGGGTGGGATACTGGCACACGTGGCATGGCCCCTCGTTCAGCCGGTTTTCTGATGGACGACGCCGACCTTCGCGAGTACCGCGAGCGCCGCGATTTCGCGGAGACGCCCGAGCCCGCGCCGGCCCCCGCGGCGGCCGACACCCCGGACGCGCCGCGATTCGTGGTCCAGCGCCACGACGCCCGCGCCCTCCACTTCGACCTGCGCCTCGAGGTCGGCGGAGCGCTCGCCTCCTTCGCCGTGCCCAAGGGGCCGCCGCTGCGCGAGGGCGTCAAGCGGCTGGCGGTGCGCACCGAGGACCACCCGCTCCAGTACCTCGATTTCGCCGCCGTGATCCCGCCGGGCCAGTACGGCGCCGGCCGCATGACGGTGTGGGACACGGGCACCTACACCGAGGAGCTGCGCACCGACGACGAGTGGAAGCTGATCCTCGAGGGCTCGATCCTGCGCGGCCACTACCACCTGGTGCGCACGGGGGAGCGCTCGGGCAAGCAGGAGTGGCTGATCTTCCGCTCGGGCAAGGGCCCGCCCGGACCGCCCGACCCCGGCCCCCGGGCGCGCGCCCTGCGGCCGATGCTCGCGTCGTCCGCCGACGCGCCCTTCGACGACCCGGCGTGGGCGTTCGAGCTGAAGTGGGACGGCTACCGGACGATCGCGGTGATCACCTCGGATGGCACCGGCCTGCGCAGCCGCAACGGCCAGGACCTCAATCCCCGCTACCCGGCGCTGACCGACCTGCGCCGGCGCATCACCTGCCAGGAGGCCGTGCTCGACGGCGAGGTGGTGGTGCTCGATGAGAAGGGGGGCTCGGACTTCGGCGCGCTCGCGGCCGGCCGCGGCCCGTTCACCTACATGGCGTTCGACCTGCTCTACGTGGACGGGGAGTGGATCGAGGATCTGCCCTGGCGCGAGCGGCGCGCCCGCCTGGAGCGGGTGATCGCGCCCGAGGCGCCGCCCCTGATGATGCTGAGCGACCACGTGGAGGGTGGCGGCCGGGCCCTGTTCGCCGCGGCGGCGGAGCGCGGCCTCGAGGGCATCGTCGCCAAGCGCATGGACGCCGTCTATCGGCCCGGCACCCGCACCCAGGACTGGCGCAAGGTCAAGACGCGCAGGGAGATGGACGCCGTGATCGGGGGGTTCACGGAGGGCGGCGGCTCGCGGCGCGGCACGCTCGGGGCGCTGATCGTGGGCGAGCGGGAGGAGGACGGCTCCCTGACCTACCTGTCGCACGTCGGCTCGGGGTTCTCGGACGTGCTGGCGCGCGGCCTCTGGGACCGGCTGCGCGAGATGGAGGCCGACGAGTCGCCGTTCGCCAACGAGGTCCCCAAGGCTCCGGCGCGGCCCCATTGGGTGCGGCCGGAGCTCTCGTGCGAGGTGCAGTTCGCCGAGCGGACCACCGACGGGCGCCTGCGCGCCCCGGTGTTCCACCGCCTGATCGAGACGGCCGGCCCCGACGTGCCGAGCGGGCCCCTCTCGGAGGCCGGGGGCGACCGGGTCGTGGAGGAGGGCCCGCGGCGCGTGACGCTGACCAACCTCGACAAGCCGTACTGGCCGCGCGAGGGCATCACCAAGGGCAACCTGCTCGACCACTACCTGCGCATCGCGCCGGTGCTGGTGCCGCACCTCGCCGGGCGCCCGATGATCCTCAAGCGCTACCCCAACGGCATCGACGCGGACTTCTTCTTCCAGCACACGGTCAACGACGGGCCCGACTGGATCGCGCGCGCCGACCTCTCGCGCAGCGGCCGGCCCGACGACAAGCGCAGCCACTACGTGCTGATCGACGATCCGCTGGCGCTGCTGTGGGTGGTCAACCTGGGCTGCATCGACCTCAACCCGTGGCAGAGCCGGGCCGCCACGCCCGACGAGCCGACCCATGTGCTCTTCGACCTCGATCCGGCCGACGACCTGCCCTTCGCCCGGGTCGTCGAGGCGGCGCTGCTGGTGCGCGAGGCGCTCGAGACGGTCGGCCTGCGGGGGTACCCGCGCACCTCGGGCGCCTCGGGGATGCACATCCTCGTCCCCCTGGTGCCCGGGCTCTCGTTCGACACGGTGCGCCTGTTCGCGCGCGTGGTCAGCGAGGCGCTGGTGGGCGCCCGGCCCGACCTGGTCACCACGCGCACCAAGATCTCCGACCGCGGCCCGCGCGTGTACCTCGACGCCAACCAGAACGGCCGGGGCAAGAGCATCGCCTGCGTCTACTCGGTGCGGCCGCGGCCGGGCGCGCCGGTGGCGACCCCGCTGCGCTGGGACGAGGTGCGCGAGGGGCTGGACCCGCGCCGGTTCACCATGGGCGAGGTCGCGCGGCGCGTCGCGAGCGAGGGCGATCTCGCGATCGGCCTGCTTGAGGATCCCCAGGCCCTCGACGACGCGGTCGCGAAGCTCGGCGCGGGGACCTGATGGCCGCGCGCCGGGCGCTCGGCGCCCTGGCGGTGGCGGCGCTCGCCGCCGGCGTGGCGGGGTGCTCCGGCTCCGGCGGCGCGGTGGCGACAAACCCCACGCCCGAGCCCCCGCCCACGGGCACCGGGTACTTCGTGGGGAGCGGCTCGGGGGGCGTCGGCGGGTCGCTGGACTTCCACGGCGAGGACCCGGTGTCCGAGGCCATCGACCAGGCGCTGATCGGGCAGGCCGGCCAGGCGGGCGTGGTGCCGAGCGTGGGGATCGCCTCGATGATCAACGAGGGCTCGAAGCCGGTCGTCGCCCCGCGGTTCGTGGCGGTGCTCGAGGGCGACAACGGCGCGATCCCGATCGAGCCGGCGAAGGACGCCCTCCAGCCGGGCGACGGCCCCGCCGCGCGCCGGGCGCTGCGGCTGCTGGCGCGGGTGCCCAGGCGCGTGCCCCCCGGCGGCGCCGCGACCTTCTACGTGGTGCTTCGCGGGATCACCGCCGCCGAGGTGGGCTCGGTGAAGATGGTGGTGCGGTCGGGGCATCCGATCACGCTCCAGGCGCGGCGGCGGTAGGGGACCGGGCCTCGGCGGCGAAAACGTGGCGCGTGCCCCCCGACGTCCACGCGCTCGCCGAGCGCCTCAAGCGCGACTACGAGCGGTTCAGCCCGGCGCAGCAGTCCCTTGCGCGCTACCTGGCCGATCACCTGGCCGACGTGCCGCTGCTGTCGGCCCACGAGGTCGCCCGCGCGTCGCACTGCAGCCCGGCCACCGTGGTCCGCTTCGCCCAGGCCCTGGGGTACTCCGGGTATCCCGAGATGCAGCGCATCGTCCGGCGCGCCCAGCGGCCCGGCCTGCCGCCGCGCCCGGGCGACCGCCAGCTGGGTCTGCCCATCTCCGCCGAGGGCCTCGAGGCCGCCCTGGCCGCCGAGCGGCTGGTGCTGGACGACGCGGCGGAGCGCCTCGCCGGCGCCGGCCTCGGCGCCATCGTCGCCGCGCTCAGCCCCCGGACGCCTCTGATCGTCGCCGGCGAGGGCCACGCCCGCAGCGTCGTGACGCTCATCGAGGAGCGCCTCGGCCGCGCCGGCCGCCCGGTCGCCGCGGTCACGACCCTCGATCCCACCGCGCGGGCCTGGCTGGACGCCCTCGGCCCCAACGGCGGCGTGCTCGCCATCGCGATCGGCCGTGAGTCGCGCGTCGCGCAGGGCGCGGTGGCCGCCGCCCGCGCCGCGGGCGTGCCCGCCGCCGTGCTGGTGGACTCCTCTCTCAACCCGCTCGCCCGTTCCCCGCTGGCCCGGGTGGTGCCCGCCGACGCGCGGGACGGGTCGCCGAGCCTGGTGGCGATGGTCGCCGTGGCGCAGGCGCTGGCCGGTGCCCTCGCGCCGGTTCCGGCCCGCGCCGACCTCGCCGCCGTGGGGGCCTGAGCACTCCAAGGGGTCGCGGGGGGCGGGTCCGGTAGACTTTTCGGCCGGAGTTCGACCGAGACACGGGGGAGCGCGTGGCAGAGGCAAACGGCCGCACCGGAACGATGCGCGTCAAGAGCGGACTCGCTCAGATGCTGAAGGGCGGCGTCATCATGGACGTCACCACGCCCGACCAGGCGCGTGTGGCCGAGGACGCCGGCGCCTGCGCCGTGATGGCCCTCGAGCGCATCCCGTCGGACATCCGCGCCGACGGCGGCGTCGCGCGCATGAGCGATCCGGAGATGATCGCCGGCATCCAGGAGGCCGTGACGATCCCGGTGATGGCCAAGTGCCGCATCGGCCACTTCGTCGAGGCGCAGATCCTCCAGCAGCTGGACGTGGACTTCCTCGACGAGTCCGAGGTGCTCACCCCGGCCGACGAGGCGCACCACATCGACAAGCACGCGTTCACGATCCCCTTCGTGTGCGGCGCGACCGACCTGGGCGAGGCGCTGCGGCGCATCTCCGAGGGCGCGGCCATGATCCGCTCCAAGGGCGAGGCCGGCACCGGCAACGTGGTCGAGGCCGTCCGCCACATGCGGGCGATCCGCTCGGGCATCGCGCGCCTCACCGGCCTGCGCCCCGAGGAGCTCCACGCCGCCGCCAAGGATCTGCGCGCCCCGTACGACCTGGTCGCGCGCGTCGCGGCCGAGGGGCGCCTGCCCGTCGTGCTGTTCTCGGCCGGCGGCATCGCGACCCCCGCCGACGCGGCGCTGATGATGCAGCTCGGCGCCGAGGGCGTGTTCGTGGGCTCGGGCATCTACAAGAGCGAGGACCCGGCGGCGCGCGCCCGCGCGATCGTCGAGGCCACCACGCACTTCGAGGACCCGGAGGTGGTGGCGCGGGTCTCCCGCGGTCTCAAGGACGCCATGCCCGGCATCGAGATCTCCACGCTCGCCAGCGAGCAGCTGCTGCAGGGCCGCGGATGGTGACCACGGCTCCACGGCGCCCGCGGGTGGGCGTGCTGGCCGTGCAGGGTGCGTTCGCCGAGCACGAGGCCGTGCTCGCGTCGATCGGCGCCGACCCGGTGCAGGTGCGCGGACCGCAGGGGCTCGAGGGCCTCGACGCGATCGTGATCCCGGGCGGGGAGAGCACCACGCTCGGCCTCGTCGCCGAGGAGTCGGGCCTGCTGGAGGCGCTCCGGGCGCGACTGGCCGCGGGCATGCCCGCGCTCGGCACGTGCGCCGGGATGGTCGTGCTGGCCCGCGCCACGACGGGCGGCTCCCAGCCGCTGATCGGCGGCATGGACATCGTGGTGCGCCGCAACGCCTTCGGGCGCCAGCGCAGCTCGTTCGAGACCTCGCTCAGCGTCCCCGCAGTGGGCTCCGAGCCGGTCAACGCGGTGTTCATCCGCGCGCCGTGGATCGAGGAGGCCGGGCCCACGGTCGAGGTGCTGGCCGAGCACGCGGGGCACGGGGTGGCCGCCCGCCAGGGCGACCTGCTGGTGACGGCGTTCCATCCCGAGCTCTCGGGTGAGCGGCGATTTCACGAATGGCTCGTGGAGCGGGCGCGGCACGCACGCGGGGCCGAGGGGCGAGAGGGGAGGCGGGAACGTGTCGGGACACAGTAAATGGGCCACGATCAAGCGCAAGAAGGGTGCGACCGACGCCAAGCGGGGGCAGCTCTTCTCCAAGCTCTCGCGGGCGATCATCATCGCGGCCAAGGAGGGTGGCGCCGATCCGGAGTCCAACGCGACGCTGGCCACCGCCATCCAGAAGGCGCGCGACAACTCGATGCCCAAGGACAACATCGAGCGCGCGATCCAGCGGGGCGCGGGCTCCGGTGAGGGCGACAACTACGAGTCGATGCTCTACGAGGGCTACGCCGCCGGCGGAGTGGCCGTCATCTGCACCATCCTCACCGACAACCGCAACCGCACCGCCAGTGACCTGCGGTTCATCTTCACCAAGAACGGCGGCTCGCTGGGCACGCCCGGCAGCGTCGCGTGGCAGTTCGACCGCAAGGGCGTGATCGTGGTGGAGGCCGAGGGCGTGGACGAGGACGCCCTGATGGAGGTCGCCCTCAGCGGCGGCGCGGAGGACATCGCCGAGGACGGCGACCACTGGCAGATCACGACCGAGCCGCACGACTTCATGCCGGTGCGCACCGCCCTCGAGGAGGCCGGGATCGGCTACATCTCGGCCGACCTCACCATGGTCCCCAAGACGACCGTGGAGCCCTCCGAGAACGAGGCGCGCCAGATCCTGCGCATGATCGACCAGCTCGAGGACAACGACGACGTGCAGGACGTCTACGCGAACTTCGACATCTCCGAGGAGATCCTCGAGGCCGTCGCGGGCTGACCCCGCCGTACCCCGCCGCGCGCATGGCGCGACGGGGCGGCGCGCCTAGGGGATCAGGATCGAGAAGGCGTTGTCGGAGTTGACGAACGTCGTCCCGTTGAAGGTGCTGGTGAAGATCACCCAGCCGGTGGTCGCGGCGCACGCGGGGTCCTGCGCGCTGACCACCTGGGCGATGTGGAACGTGCCCGTACCGTCGGTCACGTCGGGGGTGACCGTCGGCATCGTCGCGGCCGGCGTGATGCCCGAGCCGGCGGCCGGCGCGACGCAGTAGGCGCCCGCCCCGGCGAGGTTGGTGACGGTGATCTTGGACGAGCGGGCCGCCACGACGGCGCCGGTCGATGACACGAATCCGAAGGCGCGCGCCGAGCCCGCCGGTCCCTGCGGCCCCGCCGCGCCGGTGGCGCCCCGCGCCCCGGTCGCGCCGCGCGCCCCGGTCGAGCCCTTCGCGCCCTTGGCGCCGGTCGCGCCCTTCGCGCCGGTGGCGCCGCGCGGGCCCACCGGGTGGCGCAGGGCGCGACGGGCAGCGGGGCTGATCTTGGCGAGCGTGACGGAGCCGTTCTTGAGCTGCGCCGTGCCGACCGTCGCCCTCCGCGACGTCGGCGCGGCGAACACCGAGCCGCTCAGGGCGATCACCAGCAGCGCGGCGATGAGCAGCGTTCCGGTGTTGAGGAGTCTCGTGCGCATGGGGTCTCTCCGTCCCTTCGATGCATGGCGGTGCCGGGGCTGGCGGCAACCATACGTCGCGCGCGGGACGGCCCCGCCGTCCGCCCCGGCTGATTGGGTACCGGGCGTGGAACGTCCCCGGACACACGTGCTCGGCATCGATCCGGGCCTCGCGTCGACCGGCTTCGCGCTGCTGTGCGGGCCCCCGTCGCGGCCGCGGGTGGTCGCCATCGGGACCGTGCGCACATCGCCGCGCACGGCGCACCCGGAGCGCCTGAGGGCGATCCACGACCGCGTCGCCGAGCTGGCCGGGTCGCACGTCATCGAGGCCGCCGCGATCGAGGCGTGGTTCGTGCACCCCGTGAGTCGCTCGGCGATGCAGATGGCCGAGGCGCGCGGGGCGATCCTGGTGGCCCTCGCGGGCGCCGGCGTCGAGGTGGTGGAGTACTCGCCCAACACGATCAAGCAGTCCGTGACGGGGTCGGGGAGCGCCGACAAGGGCCAGGTGCGCGCGATGGTGCGCCGGCTGACCGGCGCCGAGCCCGAGACCGACCACGCCGCCGACGCCCTGGCGGCCGCGATCTGCCACATGAGCTCGGCCCCCCTGCGCGGGGCCATCCGCCGAGCCCGCTAGATTCGGGGGCGTGATCCGCTCCATCAGGGGGCGCGTGCTGGTGCACGAGCCCGACGGCCCGGTGGTCGAGGTCGGCGGTGTCGGCCTGTTGGTGCGCGTCTCGTCCACCACCCTCGGCGCGCTGCCGTCGCCGGGCGGAGAGGCGTCCCTGCTCACCGTGCTGGTGGTGCGCGAGGAGTCGCTCGACCTCTACGGGTTCGCGACGGCAGGCGAGCGCGGCCTGTTCGAGGCGTTCACCACCGTGAGCGGCGTGGGCCCGCGCCTGGCGCTGGCGATCTGCTCCATCGGTGAGCCCGACGAGCTGCGCCTGGCGATCGCGCGGGGCGACAGCGCCCGCCTCCAGACCGCCAGCGGCGTGGGCAAGCGCACGGCCGAGCGCCTGGTGCTGGAGCTGCGCGACCGGCTCGGCGCGATCGACGGCTCGGCCGCGTCGCCCACGCAGTCCCAGGCCGACGTGCACATCACGGCGCGCGACGGCCTTGTGGCGCTCGGCTTCCGGCCCGAGGAGGCCGACCAGTCGCTCGCCGACGCCCCGGCGGGCCTCGACGCGGAGGGCCTGGTGCGCCACGGCCTGGCCCGTCTGAGGCGCCGATGAGCGAGGGCGACGCCTGGGGCACCGATCCCGAGGAGATCGGGCCGGACCCGGAGGCCGGGCCGGAGCGTCTCGCGGCCGGTCAGGAGATCGGGGCCGAGGACGAGATCGACAGCTCGCTGCGCCCCAAGCGGCTCGACGACTTCATCGGCCAGGACCCGGTCAAGCAGCAGCTCGCCATCTTCCTCGAGGCGGCCCGCCAGCGCGGCGAGGCCCTCGACCACGTGCTGCTCGCCGGCCCGCCGGGCCTGGGCAAGACCTCGCTGGCCGGCATCGTCGCCGCCGAGCTGGGCGTCGGCTTCCACATCACCAGTGGCCCGGTGCTGGAGCGCAAGGGCGACCTGGCCGCCGTGCTGACCGCGCTCGAGCCCCACGACGTGCTGTTCATCGATGAGATCCACCGCCTCAACCGCTCGATCGAGGAGGTGCTGTATCCGGCGATGGAGGACTACCAGCTGGACGTGGTGCTCGGCCAGGGGCCCTCGGCGCGTACCCTGCGCCTCGACCTGCCCCGGTTCACCCTGGTGGGGGCCACCACCCGCACCGGCCTGCTGACCACGCCGCTGCGCGCCCGCTTCGGCGTGTTCCACCGCCTCAACTACTACGGCGCCGACGACCTGGCGGCGATCGTGAGGCGCTCGGCCCGCCTGCTGGAGATGGAGATCGAGCCGGACGCGGCCGACGCGCTGGCCGGCCGCTCGCGCGGCACCCCGCGCATCGCCAACCGCCTGCTGCGGCGCGTGCGCGACGTGGCCCAGGTGCGCGGCCGCCCGGTGGTCGACCGCGCCGTGGCCGAGGAGGCCCTCGATCTGCTCGAGGTGGACGACCTCGGGCTGGAGGAGCTGGACCGGCAGATCCTGCGCCGCCTGGCCGAGACCTTCGAGGGCCGGCCGGTGGGCCTCGGCACGCTGGCCGACAGCGTGGGGGAGGCCGCCGACACCATCGAGGACGTCTACGAGCCCTACCTGCTGCAGGAGGGGCTGCTCAAGCGCACGCCGCGCGGCCGGGTGGCCACCGCGCGCGCCTACCGCCACCTCGGCCTGGTGCCCCCGGCGGACGAGGGGCAGCCCGGCCTGTTCTGAGCCCGGGCAGCGCCCGCCCCCGAAGCGGGGTATTGTCGGCCCATGCCGCAGACCGTGAAGGACGTGATGGGCGACGTGAAGGTCCGTCTCTCGCCGGAGGTCACCCTCCGCAGCCTCGCGACGCGGCTCAGCGACGCCCGCACGGGCCTCGCGATCGTGGACGTGGAGGGCGGGGGCGTCATCTCCGAGCGCGACGTGCTGCGCGCGATCGCCGCAGGCACCGACCTCGACACCGCCGTGGTGGGCGATCACATGACGCCGCACCCGGTGTCGGTGCCCGCCGCGACACCCCTGTCAGAGGCGTGCCACCTGATGATCGAGCGCTCGGTGCGCCACCTGCTGGTGGACGACGACGGCCAGCTGGTCGGCGTGCTCAACATGCGCGACGTGGTCGGGGTGCTCTCGGGCGCCGCCGACCTCGGCCAGGTGCCGCCGGCGCGAGGATCCTGACCCGCCCCGCGCGCTAGGCCTTGGGGAAGCCGGACCTCAGCGCGGAGGGGATGTTCTTGATCAGCTCCACCGGGTTGCGGCGCAGGTTGTAGCGCAGGCCGACGGGCGGGGGGATGAGGGGCGCGGTGCCCTTCGCCTCGAGGATCTCGAGGTAGACGGCCTCCACCTGGCGGGCGACCTCCGGCCACGAGTAGCGCTGCACCACGGCCTCGCGGCCGCGGGCGCCCCAGTCGCGGCGCAGCTCCGCGTCGTCGAGCATCTCGCCGATGCCCGCCGCAAGCTCGGCCGCGTCGTGCGGGGCCACGAACCGGCCGGGCACGCCGTCGCGGATCACCTGGCGGAAGCCGATGTTGTCGGCGCACACCACCGGCGTGCCGCTGGCCATGGCCTCCAGCAGCACGACGCCGAACGAGGCGAGCACGCAGGGGGACGCGAACACGGTCGCCTCCCGGTAGAGCGCGGGCCGCTCCTTGTCGAGCAGGCCGAGCCATTGGATGCGGTCCCACACGCCCAGCGAGCGCGCCTGGCGGTGGTACACCGGCCGCATCGGGCCGTCGCCCACCACCTGCACGGTGAAGTCGCGCCCCTCGTCCATCAGGATGCGCGTCGCCTCGAGCATCGTGTCGAGGCCGTTGCGCGGGTCGAAGCGCCCCATGAAGAGGATGCGCGGCGGGTCGGCGGGGCGCGGCTCGTCCGGGGCGAGGGGGTGGTAGAGGTCCACATCGACCCCGTTGGGGATGATGTCGAAGTGGCGCGTGCCGAAGTACGGCTGCAGCGCCGTGATGCACGCCTCCGAGACGGCGATCAGGCGGTCGGTGCGGGCCATCGCGCTGCGCACGTAGGTGAAGAAGTGCTTGTAGCCCCAGTGGCCGCCCTCGAAGTACGTGTGGAAGGTGCCCACGTTGACCGGGGCGCGCGAGGTGCGCAGCGCCCAGAGGCACAGCATCGGCGAGGCGAGCCCCTGGGCGTGCACGACGTCCATGTCGCGCAGGGCGCGCGACATGGCGGCCTTCAGGCCGATGCCCACGCTGACCCGGGCGATCGACCCGTTGGAGATCACCGGCATCGACACGCCCATCCGCAGCGTGCGGTAGCCGTGGACCGACAGGTTCTCGGCGTCGATGGCCCGCGCCCGCGCCTTCATGCCGAAGGGCGCGAGGCTCGTGAGCACGGTCACCTCGTGGCCGCGGGCGACCATCTCGCGGCTGAGGTTGTGGACGTGCTCCGGCACGCCGCCGAGCACGGGGTAGGCGTACTCGGTGACCATCGCGATCCTCATGGCGCCCCGCCCGCGCGGCGCTGCCACGGCCGCGGGTAGGACCCGTTGAAGCGGGACGAGATCGCCAGGGCGATCAGCACCACGCTCGCGCCGCCGACCCCGTCGAGCCACCAGTGGTTTGCCGTGGCGATCACGGTGAACAGCATGCCGATCGGCCACAGGAAGGCGAGCCAGCGCCAGGGCGAGGGGCGGAACATCCAGAACAGGGTGAGCGCGAACAGGAACGAGTAGCCGACGTGCATGGACGGCATGGCGGCGAACTCGTTGCGGAAGGGCTGGAACCACGACAGCGCCCCGCCCAGCTCGAGGGCGGCCTTGGTGGGGTCCTCCAGGCCGATCCCCGTGAGGCGCGGCGGGGCCAGCGGGAAGATCCAGTAGCCCAGCACCGCGATGCCGTTGGTCACCCAGAACCAGTTGCGGAACATCGGGTAGTTCTCGCGCCGGCGGAACCACATGAACAGGAACATCACCGTGAACCCCGTCGTGTGGGCCAGCGTGTAGATCCAGGTGGTGGTGAACTTGGCCGCCCCGACCGACTGCACCCAGTCGTGGATGTCGGGCTCGACGAACAGGCCGACCGACTTCTCGACGTCGATCACGTGCCGCGCGTGGCGCAGCGCCTCGTTGACGTCGTCGGTGGCCACGACGTCGCGCAACCACTCGTAGGCGACCGTCAGGAGGAGGAAGAGGATCACCTCGGCCCAGACCGGCCACTCGGCGAACCATGCCCGCGCGAGCGGCGAGCGGCGGTGGGCGTCCGTCACGGCGGCGCAAGGTAGCACGGTGGTGCGCCGATCCCGGGGTGCCCGGGGGCGCCGGAGCCGCCCGGGGCCTTTGCTATCGTCGCCCTCGCCGGACGTTGCTCTGCCGGCCCGCTGATGGCCGCCCCCGGAAGGTGCCTCCCCCGTTATGGGTCTGCTTCTCCCGCTCTACATCCTGATCTTCGTCGGGCTGATCTACTTCGTCGGCGTGCGTCCGCAGCAGAAGCGGCGCCGCGACCTGGAGACGATCCTCACTTCTCTGGTCCCAGGTGCCGAGGTGGTCACCATGTCGGGCATCTACGGAACCGTGACCGAGATCGAGGATGGGGACACCCTTCTGCTCGAGATCGCCGAGGACACCGACATCCGCGTCGCCAAGGCCTCCATCGCGCGCGTCCTGACGCACGCGGAGCCCGAGACGGCCCCGGTCTCCGACGACGCCTCCTAAAAGGGAGGCCCCCCGCCCGTGAGGCGTCCCCTCCTTCTCCTGGCGATGGTGATCGGCCTCGTGGCCGTCTCACTCGTCGCCATCGCGCTCCGCCCGGCGGTGCTCGGCCTCGACCTGCAGGGCGGCGTCGAGGTCGTGCTGCAGGGTCAGCCGACCGAGACCAGCGAGGTCACCCCCGAGGCGATCTCGCGCTCCGTGGAGATCATCCGGAGCCGCGTCGACGCCTTCGGTGTCGCCGAGCCCGAGATCCAGACCCAGGGCAAGGACCAGATCGTGGTCGCGCTGCCGGGCGCGAAGAACCCCGAACAGGTCGTCAACGACCTGATCGCGCCGGCGCAGCTGACGTTCATCAACTTCGAGCGCAACGTCGTGAACCCCCAGGGGACCACCGACCTCTACGCCGCGGTCACCCAGGCCACCAAGACCACGCCCGACCAGGTGCGCGGCAAGCCGACGTACTACGCGTTCAAGGACAAGCAGCTCGTGGTGCCGGCGGCCCAGGACATGGCCTCGCTCAGGGACAGCTTCCCGGACAACAAGATCCCGCCGGGCGTCGAGGTGCTGAAGGTGCCCCGCGGCCTCTTCCTCGCGTACGAGGAGTCGCCCAAGCTCCAGACGCGTGACGCCGGCCTGCAGAAGACCTGGTACATCTTCCAGAACAACCCGGGCCTGACGGGCGCCGACGTCACCGAGGCCCGCTCGACGATCCAGACCGGCGGGCTCGGCAGCCGCGACCGCATCGTCACCCTGCAGTTCACGGGCGCCGGCCAGAACAAGTTCGCGGACATCACGCGCCAGCTCGCCACCGACGGGCAGCTGAAGGGCGCGCTCCAGCACTTCGCGATCATCCTCGACGGCAAGATCGTCTCCAACCCGTCGGTGGACTATCAGCAGTACCCGACCGGGATCAGCGGCGACAACGGCGCCGAGATCAACGGCAGCTTCAGCCAGGGCGAGGCCGACACGCTGGCCAAGCAGATCAACTCGGGCGCCCTGCCGATCGAGCTGAAGGTGATCAGCCAGAAGCAGGTCTCGGCGACCCTCGGCAAGCAGTCGCTGCACCAGGGCCTGGTCGCCGGCATCGTCGGCCTGGTGCTGGTGATGCTGTTCCTGATCGTCTACTACCGCTTCCTCGGCATCGTGGCCGCCCTGGCGCTGATCGTCTACGCGATCCTGTTGTACGCGGTGGTGGTGCTGTTGCCGATCACGATGACGCTCCCGGGCATCGCGGGAATCATCCTGACCATCGGCGTGGCCTCGGACGCCAACGTGGTGATCTTCGAACGCGTGCGAGAAGAGGCGCGCGCCGGCAAACCGCCGCGCGCGGCGATCCTCGCCGGCTACAAGAAGGGCATCGGGGCGATCATCGACGCCAACGTCGTGACGTTCGCGACCGCCCTCATCCTGTTCCTGTTCGCCACCGCGGGCGTGAAGGGCTTCGCCTTCACCCTCGGCGTCGGCGTGCTGCTGTCCCTGTTCACGGCGGTCGTCGCGACGCGCGCGGCGTTCGGTGTGCTGGCCGACACGCGATTCCTCCGCGACAACCGCTTCATGGGTCTCGACCAGAAGGAGATCCACTGGAAGCTCGACTTCGTCGGCAAGTGGAAGCTCTGGCTGGCGATCTCGATCGTCCCGCTGATCATCGGGACCGTCTGGATCGGCATCCACGGCCTCAACCTCGGCCTCGACTTCGAGAGCGGCACCCGCATCACGACCGCGTTCACGACGCAGCCGAGCGAGGACTCGGTGCGCGCGCTGTTCTCGGACCTGGGCTACAAGGACGCCAAGGTGCAGTCGACGTCGGAGACGATCGACGGCAAGACCGTGCGCGGGTTCCAGATGCAGACCAAGACCCTGCAGCCGGCCGAGCGCACCGAGCTCCAGCGCGCCCTCGACGCCAAGTTCGGCATCGAGCAGGAGACCTTCCAGCTGGACTCCGTCGGCCCCACCTTCGGCCGTCAGATCATCCGCAACGCGATCTGGGCGATCCTGCTCAGCTTCGCGGTCATCGTCATCTACCTGAGCATCCGGTTCGAGTACAAACTCGCGATCCCGGCCCTGATCTCGGTGATCCACGACGTGTGGCTCTCGATCGCCATCTACTCGTTCACGGGGCGGGAGGTGACGAGCGCGACCGTGGCCGCTCTGCTCACCATCCTGGGCTACTCGCTGTACGACGTGGTCATCGTGTTCGACCGCATCCGGGAGAACGTCCCGATCATGCGCAAGTTGACCTACCGCGAGGTGGTCAACACCTCGGTCCACGAGACGCTGACGCGATCGATCATCACGTCGGTGCTGACGCTGATCCCCATCACGGTGCTGTTCTTCTTCGGTGGCGACACCCTGAAGGACTTCGCCTTCGCCCTGCTCGTCGGAATCCTCTCCGGTGGCCTGTCGTCGATCGCCATCGCGGCGCCGCTGGCGGCCATCTGGAAGGAACGCGAACCCGAGAACAAGCGGCGCGCGGTCAAGGCCGGGCGTCGTGCCGCCGCGATCTCGTCGGACTCCGACGTGGTCGATCTCGACACGCTCGCGCGCGCCGAGGCGGCCCTCGACCAGGAGCTGCGGATCGAGGACGGCCGTGGCGCCGAGGAGCTCGACGAGGGCGAATACAGCGAGCAGGAGCTGCGTGAGCTGCGCGCCGGTGAGGCCGTGCCCGAGGACGATGGCGACGCCGCGCCCGGCACCGACGTCGCGGTGGTGCCCGAGCCGGATTCCGAGGTCGACCCCGAGCCCGACGTTGACGTGGACGCCGACACGACGGAGGCTCCCGTGGACGCGGAGGCCCCGACCAACGGCGCCGCCGAGCCCGCCCCGGCCGCACCCGCGCCCCGGCGCCGCGCGAACCCCGATCGGGTCCGTCGTCACCGCGACGTCCAGAAGAAGAGGAAGCGATGACCACGGTACGCGAGGGTGTCGAGCAAGCGGTGCTGATGTCGATCGGTGCGGCGGCGCTCACGCGCGAGCGCGCCGAGGCCGCCGTGGCCGAGCTGGTGCGCAAGGGCCAGATCGGCACCGACGAGGGCCAGGCGGCCGTCGACCGCCTCCTGGCGCGCGTGCGCGGCGAGGGGGGCGCGTCGGTCTCCGGGCTGGTCGGACGCGTCGAGGGCGGCCTCCAGGGGCTGCTCCGGGAGCTGGGCGTCGTGGCGCGCCCGGAGCTCGAGGAGGTGCAGCTGCGCCTGATGGAGCTGGAGCACCGGATCAAGCTTCTCGAGCGCGACGCGGAAGAGGCTCCGGGCACCGCCGACCAGGCCTGATTCCGCGGTCTACGACGGTTTCAGGCTAAAGGCCTGCGCGCGTCACCCGATATTTCAGGGTGACGGCCCCCGGTAGCTGGGGCCACGGGGAACGGAGACCCCTTGCGCAGTCGTCTGCTTGTTCCTGCCGTCCTGCTCGTGACGGCCGCGTACGTGAAGGGCCGCCGGGATGGGCGGCACGAGACGCCCCCGGCGTTCGAGGCCGCGCGCTCGCCCCTTGAGCCGGCGCCGCTGACCGACCAGGCCCGGATCGCCCAGGCGCTCGCCGCCGACGCGGTGGAGCTGGCCGAGGCCCAGGCCGCGGCCGCCGGCGTCCTCTACGCGGAGCCCGAGCCCCTGCTGGAGGATCTCCTCGACCCCGACGACGACGACGTCGCCATCCAGGACCTCCTGATCCTCAACGAGTGGGTCACCGCGCCGGCCGCGCTGCGCAACGGCCGCGCCCCGGAGAGCGACGCGCTGGACCTGGCGATCTCCGCGGAGTGGGCGACCAGCCTGGCGCCCGCCGTCCCGCGCCCCGCCCTCGTCGCCGACGCGACGCCGATCCTGATCCCCGACGACGGCTCGGCGCCGGTCGCGGTCGAGGTCGAGGTGCGCGTCGACGAGACCGGCCGCTTCTCGCTCGGCGGCTTCGCCACGCAGGCGGGTCACATCGCGCTGTGCGGCATCACCTTCCAGGAGCGGCGCTCCGGCCTGCTGACGCCCGACTCCATCACGCTCGTCACCGAGGCCGCCAACAACGTGGCCGAGGGCGGCCTGGTGGTGCTCGGCGACGGCGGGTTCGCCCCCGACGCCGAGGGCTTCACGATCCTGCTCTGCGCCGAGGGCCCCGGCACGTTCGCCGCCGCCGGCCGCTACGAGCTGGCGCTGTGAGCCTCAACCATTCAGCTCGCCGGCCGATGACCATTGAAGGTCCGGGTCCACTCGGAGCCGACCGCCCGACCGCGGCACCCCGCCGCAACCCCAAGGAGGCAGCGCCAGAATGTCCATGCTGACCATCGCGATCATCGCGGGCATCATCCTGTGCCTGGTCGTTCTGATCGTCCAGCGGCGCAAGGACAAGGACACGTCCTCCAGCGCGGGCGCGGGACGCGGCAAGAGCGAGCGCAAGCGGCGGCGTGGCAAGAAGAACGGCTCCCCGCCGCCTCCGCCCGAGCCCATGCCACTGGCCGCCGCCGGCCAGAGCAGCGCGCGCGCCGCCGACCCGGCCCCCGCCCCCGAGTGGTCGGCCGCCCCCGCATCCGAGCCGAGCGTGGCCGAGTGGCCCCCGGCCGACGACCCCGACCCGATCGACTGGGCGGCCCCCGCCCCGGCCTCGCAGCCGGAGCCCGTCGCCGCGCAGCCCGAGCCCCCCGCTCCGCAGCCCCCCGCCGAGCCGCAGTTTCAGACCGCGCCCCCGATCACCGAGGCCGAGGCCGGATGGCCGAGCGACGAGATCGTGACCGAGCCGGGATGGCCCATCCCCGGTGAGGTCGACGTGCCCTGGTCCGCCTCCGCCGAGGAGCCCGTGGGCGCCGGCGCGGCGAGCGGCTGGTCCGAGCAGGCCGCCACGTCGGCGCCGCCGGCTGACCTGCAGTGGGCGCCGCCCGAGCCCGCCGCCGAGGAGATCCCCCAGTGGACCCCGCCGGCCGAGCCCGCCGCGGAGGAGATCCCGCAGTGGGCCCCGCCCGAGGAGCCCGTGCAGCAGGCCGCACCGCCGGCCGCCGAGGCGCCGGTCCAGGCCGAGGAGCCCGTCTGGGAGACGCCCGCCGACGACACCGATTCCGGCTGGGAGATCGACGAGTCGTACACCGACGACGACCAGGCCACCGGGCCGATCCCGGTGATCCGCGACCCCGAGCCGGAGCCCGTCGCGGCGCCGGAGGCCGAGTTCGCGATGCCGGAGGACCCCTTCGACGCGGCGCCGCCGGAGCCCGAGGCCCCGGTCGCCGAGGCCGTCCCCGCGGATTCGCTCGAGATGGAGTTCGCCCCCTTCGAGCAGGACGAGGAGATCGCGTTCGAGGCGTTCGCCGCCGAGCCGGCCGACTTCCCGGTCGAGGAGCCGGTGGCCGAGGAGGCCGTCGCGGCCCCGGAGCCGGAGGTCGCGTTCGCGCCCGAGGAGCCGGAGATCGCGTTCGCCCCGGAGGAGCCGGAGACGGTTCTCGAGTGGGACGACGCGCCCGCCGAGGCCCCCGTCGCGCCCGAGCCGGTGGCACACGCCGCCGTGCACCCGATCGTGCCCGTCGCCGCGCCGGTCGCCGCCCCCGAGGCCGACGACCCGTCACGCACGGGACGCTTCGCCATCGGCGGCTTCGCCCTCCAGCCCGGCCAGCAGGCCCTCGGAGGCGTCAGCTTCCGTGCCGAGCTGCCCCAGGCCCCCACGGCGTGGACGGTCACCGACCGCGACGACCTGGCCCCGGGCACCCTGGTGCTGCAGCTCGACGGCACGATCAACTGCGACGCCAGCGTGCTCGAAGTGGTCACGGACCCGGGTTTCGCCCCGACTCCGCTCGGCTTCACGGTGCGGGTCGCGGCGCTTGCCTCCGGGCCCTTCGCCGCCAGCGGGACCTTCCGGGTGCGATGACGGCGTGAGGGGCCGCCCGCCGGTGCGCCGGCGGGCGGCCCTCCGCGTCCGGCTCGACTGCTACCTTGGCCCGCATGGCGCGGGGAGAACGGCGGCAGAACCTTGCGCGCCTCGGCGAGATCGCACAGGTCGCCGCGCGCCATGGTTTCGGGTACGCGTTCGGCCGTAAGGAGGCCGTCGTCGACGACCCCTCGGGCGAGGCGATCAGCACTCGCAACCGCGGTCGTCGCCTGCGCGAGATGCTCGACGAGCTGGGCCCGACCTTCGTCAAGTTCGGCCAGCTGCTGGCCACCCGGCCCGACGTGGTGCCGCCCGACATCCTCGCCGAGCTGCGGGGGCTGCAGGACGACGCGCGGCCCGAGCCGTTCTCCCACGTGCGCCAGGTGATCCAGGAGGAGCTCGGCCTCACGATCGAGCAGATCTTCGAGGAGTTCGACGAGGAGCCGATCGCGGCCGCCTCGATCGGCCAGGTGCACCGCGCGCGGCTGCCCGGGGGTCAGGAGGTGGTGGTCAAGGTGCAGCGGCCCGACGCCGAGCGCCAGATCAACGCCGACATCCAGCTGCTGTACCAGGTGGCCCGCGTCGCGCGCGAGCGGGTGCGGCGACTCCAGTTCATCGACCTCGTGGGCACGGTCGACGAGTTCGCGCGCACCGTGCGGCGCGAGCTCGACTACGGCATCGAGGCGCGCAACGCCGAGGTCTTCCGGCGCAACTTCGCCGGCGACGAGGCGGTCTCGATCCCGAAGATCTACTGGCGGTACAGCACCGCCCGGGTGCTCACGATGGAGCAGGTCGAGGGCACCGTGCTCGGCCGCCTCGACCTGACCGACCTGGTCGGCGGAGGACCGGCGCAAGCTCGCCAACCGGATCACCGAGACCTGGATGCAGATGGTCTTCGTGCAGGGCTTCTTCCACGCCGACCCGCACCCGGCCAACATCCTGGTGCGCGACGCCGAGCACATCAGCCTGGTCAACTTCGGCATGACCGAGCAGCTCAGCACGCGCGACCGCGAGGCCGCGGTGCGCCTGCTGCTCGACATCCTCAACGGCAACGCCGAGCGGCTGCCGCGGCGGCTGCGGGCGCTGGGGATCCGCTATCCGCGCAAGATGGAGGGCGAGCTCGCCGACCGCCTCGGCGTCATCCTCCAGCGCTACTCGGCGAGCCCGCTCGGCGAGATCGACGCGCGCGAGGTGCTGAAGGAGATCTTCCAGACCATCTACCGGCTCGACATCACCCTGCCCGCGCGCTGGGTGATGCTCGACAAGACCCTGGCCACGCTGGCCGGGGTGGCCGTGGAGATCTACCCCGACCTCAACGTCTTCGAGGTGGCCCGGCCGTACGCGCTGCGGCTGGCCGCCCAGCGGTTCCGCCCCGACCACGTCATCGAGCGCGCCGGCACGGACATGGGGCGCTACGTCGAGGCGTTCCTCGAGTACCCGTTCCAGGTCTCGGAGCTGCTGGAGGAGTTCAAGGACGGCGACATCGAGATCACGGTGCGGCCCGAGGGGTTCACCGAGGCCGTCGAGAAGATCCAGGCGAGCGCCAACCGCATGATCCTCGGCCTGGTCGCGGCGGCGCTGATCATCAGCTCCGCGGTGATCTCGGTCTTCGCCCATTCGGCCGACCTGGCCGGGCTCTCGTACATCGCCCTACCGGGCTGGATCATCGCGTTCACCCTGGTCGCGTGGCTGTGCGTCGGCATCTTCCGATCGGGCAAATGGTGACCTGGCGCGCCAGCCGGGTGGCGTTCGCGGACGTCGTCGTCCCTCCAAGAGGCCCTCGACGTGCCCGAGCCCGTCGCCTGGGTGCTGGTGCGGCGTGGCCTGGCCGATCCCGCGGCGGCGCGCGAGTTCATGTCCTCCGACGGCCCGCTGGCCCCGCCGGAGGACCTGGCCGGCATCGCCGAAGCGGCCGACCGGCTGGCGCGGGCCCTGCGCTCGGGGGAGCGCATCGCGGTGCACGGCGACTACGACTGCGACGGCATCTCGTCCACGGCGATCCTGGTCAGCGCCCTGCGGGGGCGCGGGGGAGACGTCATCCCGTTCCTGCCCAGCCGCTTCGTGGAGGGCTACGGCGTCGCCGTGTCCACCGTCGAGGCCCTCGCCGACCAGGGCGCGCGCGTGCTGGTGTGCGTGGACTGCGGCACGTCGGCGCTGGCCGCGCTGACCCGGGCGGTCGAGCTCGGCATGGATCCGGTGACCCTCGACCACCACCTCGCGGGCGGGCACCGGCCCCCGGGGATCATCGCCAACCCGGCGCTCGGCCGGCCGGCCGAGGATCTGCCCGCCGCCGCGGGCGTGGTGCACATGCTGGTGCGGGCGCTCGCCGTGCGCGTGGATGGGGGAGGGCTGGCGCCCGACCCCGACGAGTCGATCGACCTGGTGGCGCTGGCGACGGTGGCCGACGCGGTGCCGCTGGTGGGCGACAACCGGCGGCGCGTCGCGCGCGGGCTGCGGGTGATGCGCGAGCACCCCCGCCCCGGCATCGCCGCCCTCTGCGCCGCCGCGAGCCTCGAGCCCCGGGTGATCAGCGCGCGCGCGCTGGGGTTCACCCTCGCCCCGAGCATCAACGCGGCGGGGCGCATGACCCACCCCGAGCGCGCGCTCGAGCTTGCTGCTGGCCCCCGACCGGGAGACGGCCGACCCGATCGGCGCCGAGCTGTGGGCGCTCAACTCCGACCGCCGCGACGTGGAGCGCGAGATCGTCGAGCGCGCCATCGCCCAGGTGGAGGCCGAGCCGGACGAGATCCGCGCGGGCGGCGTGGTGCTGGCCTCGGGCGACGGGTGGCACGAGGGCGTGGTGGGCATCGTGGCCTCGCGCCTCGCCGAGCGCTTCGAGCGCCCGGCGATCGTGCTCTCGCGCCAGGGGGACACGGCCAAGGGCTCGGGCCGCAGCGTTCCCGGCGTCAACCTGCACGCCCTGGTCGGGGCGGCCTCCGGGCCGCTGACGCGGTGGGGAGGGCACGCCGGCGCGGTCGGGCTGGAGCTGCCCGCCGCCGCGATCGCCCGCTTCCGCGACGAGCTGATGGCCGCCGCCGAGGGCGCGAGGGCCGCGATCGCGCGGGCCCGCGTGCGCACGGTCAACGCCGTGGTGGGCGGGCGCGACCTGACCCTGGCGACGGCGGAGGCGTTCGAGGCCCTCGCCCCCTTCGGGCGGGGCAATCCCGCGGTGCGGCTGGTGGTGCCCGGGGTGGCCCTCGAGTCGCCGAGCCGGGTCGGCAAGGGCGAGCACCTCCAGGTGAGGATCCGCTCGGGCGGCGTCCACGCCCGCGCGATCGGCTTCCGCATGGGCGAACGCGCCCCGGGCATCGACCTCGAGCACCGCCACGACGCCATCATCGAGCTCGACGTGGAGCGCTGGCAGGGCATCGTCGGCCCGCGGGTGACCCTGCAGGCGCTCGACCCGATCGCACCGCTCACCCGCCGGTCGCCGCGCTGGACCGAGGCCCACGAGGCCCACGACCGGGCCTGCGGCGCGCCGGACCTGCGGGCGATGCTCGCCGATCCCGTGCCCGACCTGCCGGATCCGCCGCCGGTGGCCGGAGCGCCCCTCGGCGTCCGCGACCGCCGCGAGGAGGGCGCCGCGCTCAGCGCGATCGCCGCGCTCGCGGGGGCCGACCGGGGCGTCGTGGCGGTCGTCGCCGACGCCGCGCGCCGCCGTGAGGCGCTCGAGGCCGCGCTCGATCCCGAGCGGGTCGGCGCCGAGGTGGTCGTGCTGGGGGGCGGCAGGTGCGACCCGGAGGCGCTCGCCGAGCGGCTCGCCCTGGCGCGCGGGGTCCCATCGCTGAGCGTGCTCGAGTACGAGGACCTGGCCCTGGTCGCCCCGCCCGAGGGCGCCCACCTGGTGCTGATCGACCCGCCCGCCTCGCGCACGGAGGCCGCCTGGGCGCTGCACCGCGCCGCCGACCGCTGGCTCCACCTCGCGTGGGGGGCCCCAGAGGTCGCGGTGGCGCTGGCGGCGGCGGAGGAGCGCTGGGAGCTGCGTCCGACGGTCACCGCGCTGTGGGTCGCCCTGCGCGACGGCGTGACGCGCCGGTGGGGCGACGAGCTGGCGGGGGCGGTGCTCGGCGATCCCGCGCTGCCGCGGTTCCCGCGCGTGGCCGCGCGGGCCCTCGGCGTGCTCGGCGAGCTCGGGCTGGTGCGCATCGACGACGCCGGCGTCCAGGCCGTCGTCGACCCCGAGCGCCGCGAGCTCGACGCGTCGCTGACCTACCGCCGGGCGCGGGCGCGCTACGAGGAGCAGCAGGCGTTCCTCGCGCTCGCGCTGACGCTGGATCTGACGGCTCGGATCCCCCTCACCGAGGCGGCTGTCGCGGGCTGACCCGGTTGGATTAGGGTGGCGGACGGAAAAATCACCCACCCCGTGCGAGTGCCCTTCGCAGGAGGAGTCACCGTGTCCCGAAACTTCGCGCGCGCGATCGGCGTGGCGGCGCTGCTCGCGTTCTGCCTGACGCTGATCCCCGGCCAGGCCGTCGCATCGCGTCCGAGCTCACCCGCCGACATCACGTCGATCCTCGAGGCCGTCCAGACGTCCCCGCTCCTGGCCCGGATCCCCGGCAAGCCGTTCATCGTCACCAACATCACCATCAGCACCGCCTCCACCGACCCGGTCTACGCCTCGGGCGTGGTCACCCCGCGCGCCGTCAAGGGCCGCAAGGGCCCGGCCGTGCGGCTGATCTTCCGGCAGAACCCGAACCTCTCGTGGACGCTGCTCGACTTCGGCAGCAACTTCTGCGGCGACGCCGACATCCCCGGCGCCGTGCTGCAGGACCTGTTCAACACCACCTGCGGCGGCTCGGGCGGCGGTTCGTCCACCGGGACCGGCGTCACCACGCTGGGCTCCGCCTCGGCGGGCAACACCACGGCCACCCTGGTCGCGGCCCGCACCACGCCGGCCGGCGCCGCGGGCATCCCGAAGGCCAGCGTGTTCATCAACGTCTCCATCCGCACCGCGCTGGGCAACGTCGTGGTCGCCCAGCAGCAGGTCGGTCGCACCTCCGGCTTCAACTGGAACCTGCTCAACCGCGCCGGTGGCGGGGGCGTGATCGTGCTCCCGTCCATCTCCACCGGGCCGCAGTTCATCACCGTGAGCGTGCGGCGCAGCGCGACCCTCTACGGGGCCGCGTCGTACACGTTCCAGTCCAACGTGCTGCTGCCGGTCGCGGGCACCCTGCCCACGCCTCCGCCGCTCCTCTAGACCGGGCGGAGCACCCCGCCGGCGTCCCGGAATGGGGGACGCCGGCGGGTCGCGGTATCCTTGACGTATGGCCAAGGACCTCGCAGACCTCGATCTGGCGCTCGCCTCGGGTGTTCCCGAGCTCGAGCAGGTCATCATCGAGGTCGCCGATCACCACCCGGACGTCGATCGCGACGCCATCCGGCGTGCCTACGCGTACGCCGAGACGCACCACCGGGCGCAGCTGCGCAACTCGGGCGAGCCGTTCATCACCCACCCGCTGGGGTGCGCGCGCATCGCCGCCAGCCTCGGCCTGGACGGCACGGCCGTCGTCGCCGCCCTGCTGCACGACACGGTGGAGGACACCACCGCCACGCTCGCCGACATCGAGGCGGCCTTCGGCGCCGAGACCAGCGCCCTGGTGGACGGGGTCACCAAGCTCTCGAAGATCCACTTCGAGAGCCAGGAGGAGCACCAGGCCGAGAACTACCGCAAGCTGATCGTCTCGATGTCGAGCGACATCAGGGTGCTCGTGATCAAGCTGGCCGACCGCCTGCACAACATGCGGACGCTGGCCTACATGACCAAGCCCAAGCAGATCCAGAAGGCCAAGGAGACGCTCGAGGTCTACGCGCCGCTGGCGCACCGCCTCGGTATCAACTCGCTCAAGTGGGAGCTCGAGGACCTGGCGTTCGCCACCCTCCACCCCAAGCGCTACAGCGAGATCCAGCAGATGGTCAACCAGCGCCGGCCGGACCGCGAGGCCTTCATCGACGAGGCCGGCGAGATCCTGGGCCGCGAGCTGGAAGAGGTCGCGATCACCGGCGTCGAGATCACCGGGCGGGCGAAGCACTTCTACTCGATCTACGAGAAGATGACCCGCAAGGGCAAGGAGTTCAACGAGATCTACGACCTCACCGCGATGCGCGTGCTGGTCGACTCGGTGAAGGACTGCTACGGGGCGGTGGGCATCATCCACTCGCTCTGGAAGCCCCTGCCCGGGCGCTTCAAGGACTACATCGCGATGCCCAAGCTCAACATGTACCAGAGCCTGCACACCACGGTGATCGGTCCCGGCGGCAAGCCCCTCGAGATCCAGATCCGGACGTATGCGATGCACGCGACGGCCGAGTTCGGCGTCGCCGCGCACTGGCTCTACAAGGAGGGCCGCGCCGACCAGCCCGCCTGGGTGTCGCGGATGATGGACTGGCAGCGCGAGACGCACGACCCGGGCGAGTTCCTCGAGGCGCTGCGCTCCGACCTGTACTCGGACGAGGTCTACGTGTTCACGCCCAAGGGCGACGTCCGCGACCTCCCGGCCGGGGCCACCCCGCTCGACTTCGCCTACGACGTGCACACCGACGTCGGCCACCGCTGCGTGGGCGCCAAGGTCAACGGGCGCATCGTGCCCCTGACCTACGCCCTGCAGTCGGGCGACTTCGTCGAGATCCTCACCTCCAAGGCCCCCCGCGCGCCCTCGCGCGACTGGCTCCAGCTGGTCACGACCACCAAGGCGCGGTCCAAGATCAGCCAGTTCTTCCGGCGCGAGCGCCGCGAGGACGCCGAGCACCAGGGCCGCGAGGCCCTCCAGGACCAGCTGCGCAAGGCCGGCCTGCCCAGCCAGCGGCTGGCGGGCTCCCCGCTGCTGCTCGAGGTCATCCAGGAGATGGGCTTCAAGAAGGCCGACGAGTTCTACATCTCGCTCGGCCTCGGCAAGACCTCGGTCCAGATCGTGGTCAACAAGATCCTCCAGCGGCTGAAGGCCGGCCAGGCGGTCGCCGACGACGCCGCCCCGGTCACCACCCCGCGCGGGCGGCGGCCCCACACCTCGACGGCCTCCAGCGAGCTCGGCATCGAGATCGACGGCCTCGCCGACGTCCTCGTGCGCCTGGCCAAGTGCTGCAAGCCGGTCCCCGGCGATCCGATCCTGGGCTACATCTCGCTCGGCCGCGGCATCACGATCCACCGCGAGGACTGCCCCAACGCGAAGGCACTGAAGAAGAACCCCGAGCGCTTCACGCCGGTCTCCTGGAGCGGCGCGAACCAGCAGTCCTTTCGAGTAGAGATCGCCGTCGACGCCTGGGATAGGTCTCGGCTGCTGGAGGACCTCTCGCGGGCCTTCGCCGAGGCCGGCGTCAACATCGTCTCGGCCAACTGCTCGATGGAGGATCAGATGGTCCACGATCGCTTCACGGTGCAGGTGGGCGACGTCGAGACCCTCAAGTCGTGCATCTCAGGGATTCGCCAGGTGGAGTCGGTTTTCGACGCCTATCGGGTGACGCCGGGGGCCTGACGACCCGCAGTTCCGTGGGGTCACCTGCTAGCGTGGCGCGCCGATGGATTGGCTCGATCTCGTCGTCCCTTCAGCGGCGATCCTCGCCCTTTTCGCGGTGGTGGCCCTCGTGGTCGTGGCCATCCGGCAGGGGCGTGCGATCCGGCGCCTGGAGGAGCGCCTCGCTCGTTCCGGCGACGCCGCCGTGGACGCCCCCTTGCAGCGCATCGCGGAGCTCCAGGCGCGCCAGCGCGTCTCCGAGGGCCGCAAGGTCTCGTCGGGGCAGATGCGCACCGCCGGGGTCGTCGCCCTGGTCGCCCTGGCGCTGATCGCGGCGATCGGCGGGGTCTGGTACCTGTTCGTGAAGGGCGACAGCGGCACCTCGGCCGGCTCCGACGAGCCGGCCCTCGCCGCGGGCGCGAGCACCAAGCCCGCCACCAGCACCGCGCCCAAGCCGGTTGACAGCACCCTGGTCCCGGCCAACCCGGCCCCGGTGGAGGACAAGGCCGCCTACACCGTGGCCGTCTTCAACGCGAGCGGCATCTCCGGCGTGGCGCGCGACACGATCGCCCCCAAGCTGACCAACGAGGGCTGGACGATCGGCAAGGTGGACAATCCCCCCGACGGCGAGACCGGCCGCGCCCAGTCGGTGGTGATGTACGCCAAGGGCAAGCAGGACGTGGCCCAGAACGTCGCCAAGGCCCTCGGCATCAAGCGCGCCCCGCCCCTCGACGGCTTCACCAGCGCCCAGACCGACAACGCCGACGTCGTCGTGCTGGTGGGAACGGACATCGCCGGGGGATAGGGGTCAGAGCGTTCCGAACTTCGGGGTTTGTGAGCCCTGAGGGTCAAAGCCTCGGAAACGTTCAGAGCTCAGGATCGTTCAGAGTTCACCCACGGCTCAGATCGTTCAGAGCTCAGAAACGCTCAGAGCTCAGAACGCTCAGGCCTTCCCGAAGCCCCCGCCGCCCGGGGTCTCGATCCCCAGCACGTCGCCGGCCTTCAGCTCCCCGCGCCACTTGGACGGCAGCTCCTCGCCGTTCAGGGTCGTTCTTCCCAGGGCGCCGTCCTCGCCTCCCTTTCGGCCCTTCGGGGTCTGGCGGCGGCGCTCGGCGATGACGGACGCGTCGGCGTCCACCAGGACCCGCACCCGCCGCTCGACGCCGTCGCCGCCGTGATGGAGGCCCGCGCCGCCGGTGCCGCGCCGCAGCCGGTATGCCTCGATCCGCAGCGGAAAGGCGGTCTCGAGCGCCTCGACGGGCGTGTTGAGGGTGTTGCTCATCGCGACGTGGACGCCCGAGGGCCCGTCGGCGCCCGGCCGAGGCGCCCTGGCCTCCGCCGAGGGTCTCGTAGTAGGTGAAGCCCGGCGCGCCGATGGTCAGGTTGTTCATCGTCCCCTGGCCCTGGGCGGGCACCTCGACGGCCTGGCCGAGGGCCGCGAACACGGCGTCGACGATCCGGCTCGAGGTCTCGACGTTGCCGCCCGCCACGGCGGCGGGGGAGATCGCGTTGACCAGCGTGCCGGGCGGGGCGATCACCTCGACCGGGGCGAACGCTCCCGTGGAGGCGGGTATGTCGGGGTCGGTGACGCAGCGCACCACGAAGTAGACGGCCGAGCGGGTCACCGCCAGCGGGCAGTTGCAGTTGCCCGGCCCCATCGGATCGGTGCCGGTGAAGTCGACCGTCATGCGGTCGCCCGCGATCGTCACCGCGACGCGGATCCAGAGGTCGTCGCCGGTGACCCCGTCGCCCTCCATCGCCTCTCGCGCCTCGTAGCGGCCGTCCGGCATGTCCGCGATCGCCGCTCGCGTGCGGCGCTCCCCGTAGGCGAGCAGGTCCTCGAGCGCCTCGTCGACGAGCTCCACGCCGTGCCGCTCGGCCACCTCGTCCAGGCGCCGCTCGGCCAGGCGGTGGGCCGCGAGCTGGGCGCGCAGGTCGCCCTCGCGCTCGACCGGGGTGCGCGTATTGGCCAGCAGCAGATCGAGCACGTCGCGCAGGGGCTCGCCCTCGGCGACCAGGCGCACGGGCGGGATCACGAGCCCCTCCTGCAGCAGCTCGCGCGATCCCGCCGGCATGCTCCCCGGCGCCATGCCCCCGATGTCGGCGTGGTGCGCGCGCGTGACGGCATATGCCGCGGTGCGCCCGCCGAGGGCGATCGCGTTGATCATCGTGAGGTCGGGCAGGTGGGTGCCGCCCCGGTATGGGTCGTTGACCACCCATACCTCGCCGGGCACGGCTCCCCGCTCGCGGACCGCGGCGACCGCCTCGGGCATGGCGCCGAGGTGCACCGGGATCGAGGCCGACTGCACCACCATCCGCCCCTCGCCGTCGAAGATCGCCGTGCTGCAGTCGCGGCGCTCCTTGATGTTGGGGCTGAAGGCGCTGCGCACCAGGGCGGCCTCCATCTCCTGCGCCACGGCGCGTAGGGCGTTGGCCATCACCTGGCGCGTGACGGGGTCGAGGCTCATGCGCGCTCCATCACGATGGCGCCGATCCCGTCCACGCGCGCGGTCCAGCCCTCGCCCACCCAGCAGGTGGCGCCGTCCATGGGGACCACGGCGGGGCCGGCGATCGGTGGTCCGGGCTCCGAGGTCGCGATCCCCGGATCGACGCCCGGCCGCTCGGCCGCGAGGCGGATGCTGACCGCCTCCACCGTCCGCGACGGGTCGGCATCGCCGTAGCGCTCGCGGTGGGCTGCGTGGAAGGTCTCGGCCAGGGCGGTCTCGGGCGCGGCGGGGTCCCACGGCACGGTGAGCGAGTGGCTCTGGCCCGGCGTAGCGGCAGTCGGCCGCGGCGCTGAGGGGGGCGCCGGGGATCTCGCGCTCGGCCCGCAGGCGGAGGGGCTCCAGGCGCCCGGCCAGCTCGCCGTCGTCCACTTTGGCGAGCACGGTCTGGACGTAGTCGCGGCGCTCGCCGGCCATCACCAGGCCGAGTGCAGCCAGCACGCCGGCGGCGGGCGGGGCCACCACCCGGCGCACGCCGAGCTCGTCGGCGACCGGACAGGCGTGGAGGGGCCCGGCGCCGCCGAAGGCGATCAGCGTCGCCTCGCGGGGGTCCTCGCCGCGCTCCACGCTCACCAGCCGCAGGGCGCGCACCATCTCCTGCACCGCGACGGTGATGATGCCCTCGGCGCACTCCAGCATCCCGAGGCCGAGCGTCTCGGCCAGCCGCCCCACGGCGGCGCGGGCGGCCTCGGCGTCGAGGTGGATGCGCCCGCCGAGGGCCACGTCCGTCGGCAGGCGCCCGAGCACCACGTCGGCGTCGGTGACGGTGGGCTCGGTGCCCCCCAGGCCGTAGGCCGCCGGACCCGGGCGCGCGCCGGCCGAGTGGGGTCCGACGCGCAGGGCGCCGCCCGAGTCGGCCCAGGCGATGCTGCCGCCGCCGGCCGAGACGGTGGCCACGTCGAGCATCGGCAGGTGCAGGGGGTGCCCGGCGATCTCGGTCGCGCTGGTGCGCGCGGGCACGCCGTCCCTGACCAGCGCGACATCGCATGACGTGCCGCCCATGTCGAAGGTGAGCGCCAGCCGTCGCTCGTCGCGCACGGCCAGCCGGGCGGCGCCGATCACACCGCCCGCGGGCCCGCTGAGCACCGTCCAGGCGGCGTGCTCGGCCGACTCGGCGAGCGGCAGCACGCCGCCGCTCGACTGCATGATCGCGGGGGAGGGGAGGCCCGCCGACGCGGCGCGCTCGCCCAGGTGCTCGAGGTAACGGCCCAGCACCGGGGTGAGGTAGGCGTCCACCACGGTGGTCGAGATGCGCTCGTATTCGCGGATCTCGGGCAGCACCTCGCTCGAGGCGCTCACGTGCACGCCGGGAAGCGCGGCCCGCAGGGCGGCGGTCACCGCGGCCTCGTGGGCGGGATGGGCGAACGAGAACAGCAGCCCCACGGCCACCGACTCGGCGCCGTCGGCGCGCACCGCCTCCACGGCGCGGGCCACCGACTCCTCGTCGAGCGGCGTCAGCACGCCCTCCGGGCCGCAGCGCTCGACCACCTCGTGGGTGCGCGCGTGGGGGACCAGCGGCGCGGGGTGGTGCGCGTCGAGGCGGTAGAGGTGCGCGCGGGTCTGGCGGCGCAGCTCGAGGACGTCACCGAAGCCCTCGGTCGTGATCAGCGAGGTGCGCGCGCCCTTGCCCTCGAGCAGGGCGTTGGTGCCGACGGTCATGCCGTGGCCGAAGCGCGTCACGTCGGCGGGGCCGAGGCCGGCCCGCTCCAGGGCGGTCAGGGCGGCGGCGATGACACCCTCGCTCTGGTCCTCGGGCGTCGTCGGCACCTTCGCCGTGGTGAGGCGCCCGTCGGCGACCACCGCCGCGTCGGTGAAGGTGCCTCCCACGTCCACGCCGACCAAGGCGCCTTCCGGGGTCGACCCGCTCGGCTCTATCATCGCCGCGACTCTACTGGGGAGACCCGATCTCAACCGCACCGCGCGCAGTGGCCGTCCTGGCCGTCCTCGCCGTCGCCGCCACCCCGGCCGCGGCGGCCACCCTCCCCGTGTCGGCGCCGGGGGGACTGCTGCGCACCTCGCCCGTGACGCTGTCCGCCGGACCGGCCAACGGCGCCTTCACCGAGGGGCTCAACGGCTGGGACGCGCTCGGCGCGGAGCCGGTGCTGCCGCTCTCGCCGGGCGTGAGGATCGTGGGCAACACGACGCTGGTCTCGCCGCCTCTCGTGATCCCCCGGGGCGCCCAGACCCTCGCGGTGACCCTGCGCGCGCCCGGGGGCGACGGCCTGATGGTGGTCAGCGCGCGCCCGGTGGAGGGTGGCCCGGACATCGAGCTCGGCACCCTCGAGCCCGGCACCGCGCGGCGCAGCTGGGCCGTGGGGGTGGGCGGCATCGCCGGACGCCAGGTGCGCATCGTCCTCGACCCGGTCCCGGCCCTCGGCACGACGCTCGACGTGTTCGGCGTGGGCCCGGTGACCGCCGCCCTGCCCCGCTGGACCGTTGCGCCGGGCGCGCTCGACCGGCGCGGGTCACGCACCCGCGGGTCGCTGTTCGTCACCGATACGCCGCTCGGCCTGCGGTCGCCGACCTTCGTGCTCGGGACGAGCGCGCGGGAGCTGCTGGTGGCGGTGCGCGGCCAGGGCACGGTGCGCGCGAGCGCGGGCCGCCGGGCGGCGGTGATCACCGCGACCACCAGCTGGCGCGATCTGCACATCCCGGTGCGGGGCGCGCGCGCCACCCTCGTCCTGACCGCGACGCCCGGGCTCAACGGGCTCGAGTTGCGCGACGTCGGCGTGATCCGCCGTCAGGTGGCCGTGCGGGTGCTCGGCGTCGGCGCCTCCGGGGGCCGGCGCGTGATCCGCGCCACGCTGGGCACGGTCGGCGCGCGGCTCGTGGTGGAGGCCCGCGCGCGCTCCGGGCGGCGTCTCGCGCGCGTCAGGGCCGACTCACGCGGGCGCTTCGTGGTGCGCACGCCACGGTCGGCGGGCCGCGTGACGCTGGTCGTGCCGGGCGATCGCACCCACATCGGGACCCGCGTCAGCCGCTGATCTGCCTCGCGTAGGCGCCCGGGAACTGGCCGCGGAGCTTGGTCGCCTGGGCCACCGCGGCGTCGCGCCCGTCGTACTGGCCGGAGAAGACGACGTAGTAACCCGGGCGCAGATCCGGGAAGTCCGACGAGAACAGCACGCCGGCCTGCTCGCCCTGGCCCTCGAGCTTGGTCTTCGCCGCCTGCGCGGCCGACTCGGTGCCGAGCGACGACAGGATCGCCGTCCACGCGGTGGTGCCCGCCGGCCAGTCCGAGGCGCCGGCCGGCGGCGTGTCGGTGGTCGGCGGCTCGCTGCTGGTGGTGGTGTCGCCGGGAGGTGGTGGGGGAGGGCCCGGTGACGGTGTCGAAGCCCGACGTGCCGGTGTCGATCGCCGTCCCGGTGGTGTCGATCGGCTCCGTGAACGTGGTGTCCGGCGGCAGCGACCCGGTGGTCGGGCCGGTCTCCGGCGGCAGCGGGACGACCGGCATCGTGCCGGTGCTCAGCGTCTGCGGCGCCGTCGGCGCCCCGGTTGACGAGGCGGTGTCGTCGTTGTTGACCACCGCGTAGGCGAGGCCCCCCGCCCCGAGGCCCAGGACCACCATCGCCGCGGCGAGGATGTACGCCGTCTTTGGCTTCCGCAGCCTGGGCGCCAGGGGCGTGGGCGATCCGCACTCCAGGCAGTACGTCTGGTCGGCGTCGAGCTCCGCGTTGCAGACCGCGCAGCGGGGAGGGAGCGGCGTCTCCGGCTCGCCCTCTGCAGGCGGGGTGCCGCCGGCCGACGACGCGAACCACTTGTCGGCGCCCTCCCAGCCGGTTGTGCGGGGCGGCTCGCTCATGCGGGGGGCGGTGTCGCGATGGCGACGGTCGGCTGGTCGTCGGCCGGCGGCGGCGGCGCCACCTCGGTGCCGCACTTCCAGCAGAAGCGCGCCTCGGCGAGGAACGGGGTACGGCACACCAGGCAGCAGCCCACGCTGGGGTCGGCCGGCGTGCGGGCACGGCGCGCGCGCCGCTCGGCGTCGACCTCGCTGAGGCGCCCGTCGATCTCGCGTACCGACTCGTCCAGCTCGGCGATCTCGTTGGCCCGCAGGCGCATGACCTCCTCGGTGAGCATGTCGCGCCGGTAGAGCTCGAAGGCCAGGCCGCCGAGGTCGTACACCGCCACCTCGCGCCGGGCGACGAGCTTCTTGCGCGTGCGCCGGAGCCGCCCCGGGCGCACGGGGGCGTCCTCGGCCTCGGCCGGCACCTCCACGGCGGGCACCACGACCGTCTCGCCGTCGGCGGGGGCCGGCGTCTCGGGCGCCTCGGGCGCCTCGGCGGCGGCGGGCGCCGGGGTGCGGCGCGAGAGCCAGCGCTTCTTGGGCGGCGGCGCGGCGGCCTCCTCGGCCGACGCGGGCGCCTCCTCGGCGGGGGCGGGCGGGATCGGCGGGTCGGGAGGGGTCGGGTCGGAGCTCATCAGGGGTTCGGGGCATGGTAACGGGCCACCCGGCGGGCTCCCGTTACACGGGCGTGAACCGGTGGGTATCGTGCGGTCGTGAGCGCGGAACCGGCGCTGCCCTGGACCACGGAGCCCTTCGGGCCGGCTCTGCGCGCCGCGCTGGCCGCGCGCGAGATGAGTTTCCGCGACCTGGAGAGCAGGACGCTGGTGCCGGTGGGCAACCTGCACGACCACGCGAGCGGCAAGCGCGGCGTGCCGGGCGACGACCTGCTGGTGCGCATCGCCGAGGGCCTGCGCGTGGAGCCGGACCACTTCCGCGAGTGGCGCGAGCGCCGCCTCATCGAGGCGCTGCGCGGCTGCCCGTCGGTGGAGCTCGAGCTCTCGCGCCGCCGCATCGTGGGCGAGCTGGGCACGACCTTCGGACCCGTTTGACGTCCGTCGCGGGTCGTCCCTATACTCCGAGCCGCATCGAGAGCGGTGGAGGGACTGGCCCTTTGAAGCCGCGGCAACCAGCGCAGAGACGCGCCAGGTGCCAATTCCACCGGGCATGACCCGGGAGATGCGAGAGCACACGGTCGGTCCCACGGATCAATTGCCCTCGCCCCTTCCGGTGGAGGGTTTTCTTGTTTCTGGAGCGAGACCGATCGGGGGGCCTGTGACGCACGTGACGGCGGCGACCGCACTGCGATGTAAGGAATGCGAGCGTACGACCGGTCTCACCGCCGCGTACGTCTGCGAGTACTGCTTCGGGCCGCTCGAGGTGATGTACGACACCGAGCGCATCGCCGCCAGCGTCAGCCGCGAGAAGATCGCCGCCGGCCCGCACTCCCTGTGGCGCTACCGCGACTTCCTGCCGTGCTCGCCCGAGGACGAGTACGCCGGCCTTCCCTCGGGCATGACGCCGCTGGTCAAGGCCCCGCGTCTCGCCGCCGCCCTCGGCCTCGGCGAGGTCTGGGTCAAGAACGACACCGCCAACCCGACCCACAGCTTCAAGGACCGCGTCGTCTCGGTGGCCCTCGAGAAGGCCAAGCAGCTCGGCTACACCGTGGTCGCGTGCGCCTCGACCGGCAACCTCGCCAACTCGGTCGCCGCCCACGCGTCGGCGCACGGCCTGGAGAGCTACGTCTTCGTGCCGGCCGACCTCGAGGAGCAGAAGATCGTCGCCACCGCGGTCTACGGCACCAAGCTGATGGCCGTGGACGGCAACTACGACGACGTCAACCGCCTCTGCATGGAGCTCGCGAGCGACCGGCCCTGGGCGTTCGTCAACGTCAACGTGCGGCCGTACTACTCCGAGGGCTCGAAGACGCTCGCCTACGAGGTCGCCGAGCAGCTCGGGTGGACCCTGCCCGACCGCTGCATCGTGCCGATCGCCTCCGGGTCGCTCTACACCAAGATCAATCGCGGCTTCCACGACCTCATCGACACCGGGCTGGTGGACGGTGACGTGCCGGTGCTGAACGGCGCGCAGGCGCTGGGCTGCGGCCCGGTCGCCGCCGCCTACGACGCCGGACTCGACTTCGTGGCCCCCGTTCGGCCGTCCACGATCGCCAAGAGCCTCGCGATCGGCAACCCGGCCGACGGCGTCTTCGCCCTGGACGTGGCGCGATCGACCGGCGGGTCCATCTCGGCCGTCACCGAGGAGGAGATCGTGGAGGGCATCGAGCTGCTCGCCCAGACCACCGGGATCTTCACCGAGACCGCGGGCGGCGTCACCACGGCCACCCTCGCCAAGCTCGCCCGCGCGGGCCAGATCGGCGCCGACGAGCGCGTCGTCGTCTACATCACCGGCGACGGCCTCAAGACCCTCGACGCCGTCGCGGACCGCGTCGAGCGCCACCCCATCCAGCCCACCGTCGCGAGCTTCGAGGCCGCGATGGGCGAGGCCCGCCTGATCGCGTGATCGTGTCGTCCGTGTTCGTGCCCAAGGAGACCACATGCCCGTGACCGTCCGTATCCCCGCCCCGCTGCGCCCCCTGGCCGGTGGCGCGTCGGCGGTCCAGTGCGAGCCGGGCACGGTCCGCGAGTTGATCGATCAGCTCGACGCCCAGCACGCCGGGTTCCGCGACCGGGTGATGGAGAACGGCGCGCTGCGGCGGTTCGTCAACGTGTTCGTCGCCGGCGAGGACGTCCGGTTCGGCGACGGCATCGAGACCGCCGTCACGGAGGGCCAGGAGGTCACCATCCTCCCCGCCGTCGCCGGAGGCTGAGCAGCTGAGGGTCGCCCTGGTCACCGGGGCGACGGGCCTCGTCGGCCGGGCGCTGGTCGCGCGGCTGACCGGCTCCGGCGTGCGCGTGCTGGCCACGGCCCGCACCCTCGGCGCGCACACCACCCTCACGGCACTGGGCGCGGAGCCGCTCTACACCGACCTCGAGAACCTGGCCGAGTGGACGGCCGAGGCCGCCGACGCGGAGGTGATCTTCCACCTCGGCGCTGCCCCGTCTCGATCCCCCGGTGCGACGGGGCGCCGCCCGCCGCCGGGCGGGCCCGGCCGCCCGTGGCGCCGACGCGCTGGCGACGCTGGCCGGCCGGCGGCCGATCGTGATGCTGTCGACGCGCGCTGGTCTACGGCGATCGCGACAGCGCGGCGGTTGACGACGACGCGGCCGTCTCGGTGCCGGCGCTGGCGGCGGCGGCCGTGGCGGCGGAGGGCGCGCTGGCGGGCTCCTCGCCCCACATCGTGCGCGTGCCCTGGGTCTACGGCCCGGGCGGCCTCGCGCGCGACGTGATCGTGGGGCTGCGCACCCGGCGCTTCAAGATGGTGGGCCCGGGCCGCAACCGCTGGGCCCTGCTGCACGCCGACGATGCCGCCGACGCCCTGCTCGCGGTGCGGGATCTGCCCCCGGGCGTCTACTCGGCCGCCGAGGCCGACGTGCCGACCCAGTCCGACGTGGTGCGCGCGGTCTGCGCGGTGCCCGGCCATCCGGTTCCCGACCACCTGCCGCCCGGCCTCGCGGCGGTCTCGATGGGCGGGGCGATGAGTCAGGCCCTCGGCCTGTCCCTCTGGGCCCGCACCGGCCGGCTCGCCGAGACGGGATGGGCCCCGGCGCACGAGTGGCGCCGCGACGTGGTCAGCCTGGCGGAGGGCTTTCCTGCCGCTCCCTGACCGGTGAGCGGCATCGACGCGATCTGCGTGCGGTCGCCCGCCTGGTACTGCACGTCGAGGCTGTCGCCCTTGAGGTCGCCGTACACGCCGATGCCGATGGCGAGCATGATCTTGCGGCCCAGGCCCATGGGCGGCTGAGCCCGCAGCATCCGCGAGAACCGCAGCGTCGGGCCGTCGACCGTGAAGTCGGTGCCCTCGGTCCACTCCTCGCCGTTGACGTAGACCTTGATCGGCGGCGCGGCGCCGGCCGGGAGCGTGAGCGAGTGAACCTGGTGGGGATCCGGCATGGGCGCCGGACACTACCTCATGCCTAAAGGCGGACCCGCGGGCACCGATTTGAGGTCTAGCGCGCGTCAGGGACCCTTTTGCGCGCCTCCCGTCCGTCCAATTCCGAGGCACCCATGCCGCCCTCATTCGGCCCCATGATCCGTCGCGCGACGGCCTTCGCCCTCCCGTTCCTCGCGGCCCTCGCCCTCCTTCCGACGCTGGCGAACGCGGCCCAGCCGGCGACGCTCCGGCTCACCGGCAGCGACCCCGAGTACCGCTCGACGCTGCTCACCACGCCCGCCGGAAGGCAGATCACGGCTTCGCCGGGCCTCTTCCGCCTGCGCATCACGCCGGCCGGTGGAACCGCCGTGGAGCAGCGCGGATTCTGCGCCGACTCGCTCCACGCGATCACGGGTGGGGTGAACTACAACGTCTCGCTGCGGACGGCCGACGACGAGCCGCTGCTCGGGTCGACGCGGTTCGGCGAGGCGGCATGGCTGATCCAGCAGGCCGAGTCGATGGTCGCCGCCGCCCCCTCCAGCGCGCGCGCCCTCGAGGCCGGCGCCCTCCAGGTGGCCGTCTGGCAGCTCACCGACCAGATCCGCGAGACCACGCCCACCAACGACGCCGCGCTCAACGCGCGCACCGCCGCCATCCGAGCCCTGGCCGCCGGTCACGCCATCGGCGGGCCGGTCACCATCACCGCCGCCGCCACCCACGGCTGCGCCGGGCGCAGCGCCGTGGCCCTGCGCCTCACCGGCACGCCTGGCAGCACCGCCACGCTCTCGGCGACCGGCGGCGCCGGCGTCGTGAGCCCCGCCCAGGTCACCTTCGACGCCAACGGCGTCGCCGACGCGTCGGTCACCTCGGCCACGCCGGGCGCCGTTACCGTCACGGCCCGCTCCCAGGGCGGCCGGCTGACCCGCGCGGCCCGGGCCACCACGGGCGCGAGCACGCCGCAGGAGACCCTGTTCCTGACCGCCGCCGAGTTCAGCGCGTCTACCGTCGTGACCTTCGACGACTGCCCGGTGATCCCGTTCGAGACCCGCCACTCCACGCCGTCACCCCGGTCACGCCGATCTCTGGCCCGCTCAAGCAGCTCGAGACCAAGGACCCGACGTCCCCGGAGGACACCTCCGGCCCCTCGTCGCCGCGCCGCTCGACCCAGTCGAGCCCGACGTTCACGGTCACCAAGACCGGCCCGAAGCACGCGGTCGCCGGCACCAGGGTCAGCTATCGCATCCGGGTGAAGAACACCTCGTCCGCCGCGCTCGGGAGGCCTGCTCCTGGCCGACGATCTGCCGGCGGGCATGTCGTTGGCGCGCATCCCGGGAGGATCGTCGCTGAAGGGCGGCCGTCTGGTGTGGAGTCTCTCGTCCCTGGGCGCCGGCAAGGCGCGCACGTTCACCGTCAAGGTGACCATCGACGAGGGCGTCTCGGGCAGGCGTTGCAACCGTGCGACGGTCACCCGCTCGGGCGCCGCGGCCTCCGCGGCAGCGAAGGCCTGCACCGTCATCACCTCCCGCCCCCGCACCACCATGCCGGCGGTCACCGGATAGACACCGCCCGCCCTCCCGCCGCGCCCGCCTACGCGGGCGCGGGCGGAGCGGTCTGAGCCGGCTGGCCCGGCGCCGGGCGCGGCACGACGTTGACGACGCCGATGTCCACGTGGCTCACCGTCATCCCGGTGGCGAAGGCGATGCGGTCGGTGATCCGCTCGCGCACCGTGTCGATCACCCGCGGGATGGCGAACCCCTCGAACACCACGAGGCGCACCGAGACGGCCACCGTGCCGCCGTCCACCTGCACCATGGCTCCTCCGCGCCGGCGATCGGAGCCGCGGATCAGGCCGCGCCGCGGGATGCCCCCGCGCAGGCTCGCGACGCCGTCCACCTCGCGTGCGGCCGATGCGGCCACCTTGGCGACGATGGAGTCGGCGATCCAGGTCTCTCCGTCGTCGCGCGGCGTGACCACGGGCTCGGGCTCGGGATCCTCGTCGCCGGCCGGGGGCCCGGGGTAGGGCAGGGTGGGATGCTCGATGTCCATGACGGCCTCCTCTCCTCGGATGGGGGAAGTGTGAACGACGGGCGGCCGGCGATGGATGACGCCGGGCATCCGGGCGCATGTCCGGAGTTGCCCGCGCCTCGGGCCCGGGCCATAGTCGGGTCACCACAACAGGGGGGATCACCGTGCCGGTCGCACTGATTCAGACCTGGCCGCCGAGCGACGGTGGCACCGGCAACTACGACGCGATCACCGAGGCGGTGGGCGTTCGCGACAACCCGCCCGATGGCGGGCTCGTCCACACGGCGGGCTTCATGGCCGATGGAAGCTTCCGGATCTTCGACGTCTGGGAGACCCGGGACCACATGGAGCGGTTCATGCAGGAGCGCCTCATGCCCGCCGTGCAGCAGATCGTCGGGCCCGATGCCGAGCCGCCCGAGACGGAGGTCTACGAGCTCCACGAGTTCATGACGGCCTGAGCCGCCGGCTCTCGCCCCCCGGGCCACGTCCGAACCCGCCGGTATCGTGGCCCGGCGATGACGAGGACCGTTGCATTCGAGGTCTACCCGCTGGGCGCGCCGGGCTCCTGGTGGGCCGCATGTCCCTCGTGCGGCGAGGCCGAGGTCGGGGCGGCCCGGCTGGTGCCCCTCGACGCCTCGCAGTGCACACCCGACCGCGGCACCAGCGCCTGCGGAGGGTGCGGGACCGGGCTGCCGATCGGCTGAGTTCTCGGCCGCGGGCTACTCGAGGTTCAGGGTCTCGCTCACGCCGGTGAGGTCCAGCGCGCGAAGCGGCATGTCTGGTGTGTTGCGGAGGACCAGCCTGCGGCCGTCCGCGGCCAGGTCGGCGTGGACCGTCAGCAGCGCTCGGATGCCGGTCGAACCCAGGAACTCCAGGTCGGCGAGATCGACGTAGACATCGCCGGGGGTCAGCTCGGCCAGCAGCACGAGGCGCTCGGCGAGGGCATCGGCGCTCGCCAGGTCGAGATCACCGGACAGGGCGTACTCGAGGCGTCCGTCCATGTGATGCAGGCGTCCATGAAGGAGGCCGTCGGAGCCGAGGCGTTCGGGGTAGGGCATATGCCATCCGGGGGTTCACGGCGCCGGGGTCTGGGGCGCGCGCGACACCGGTATGACACGAATGTGCGCCGAACGCCAGATATGGGCTCCGACTCAGGGTGGCGAACCGCCAGATGCGCGAATGAGGAGGGTGCGCGCGGCGCCCGAGGACCCACGGGGCTGTCGCAGCCCCGCGGGGTCCCTGACGTCGATCGACCGTTCTAGCGGTGGTCCGCCTCGCGCGTCTCGGGCGTGGGACCGTCGCTGGTGTCCTTGTCCTGCGCGGGCTCGCCGTCGGCGCGACGGGAATCCGGGGTGGGCCCCGTGGTGAGGTCCTCCTCCAGGTTCAGGCCTTTGTCGTCGGCGCTCATCGCTCGACCTCGCCCCGCCATGCGCCGGTCTCGTGGCCCCGCGACTCGATCATCTCCTTGAAGCGCTCGAGGTCGCCCCGCACGCCGCGACCGACGAGGCCGACCTTCGCGGCCGCCTTCTCGACGAGGCCATCGGGCTCGGTGTCCATCAGCACCACGATCTGCGTCCGCTCATCGCTCAGCTTGTGGAAGTCCACGACGCCGGCGTGCTTCGGGCCCGACTCGGTGGTCCACGCCACGCGCACGTCGGGGATCTGCTCCGTGATGACGGCGTCGAACTCCTCCTGGTGATCGCCGGCGGACACCACCCAGTGGAGGTGCGTGTCGTCCACCTGGCGGATCTCGTCCACGGTCTCCATGAACGTCGGGAACTCCTCGAACTGCGTCCACTGGTTGTAGGCGGTGGACACCGGGACCTCGACCTCGATCGTCTCTTCGACCTGCGACATGCGCGGCTCCTTGGTTGCGAATGCTGTGGTCGACCGCTGCCCGGCCTGGCTCCTCCCAAACAGGGATCCGCCGGGGGAGCATGAGAACGCCTTCGTGATGGGTTTCTCGGTCTTCGCCTTGTCCGCTCATGCCAACCACGGGCCATCCTGCGGGGAGGCCGGCGGTGCGCGGGGGCGGGGGCGGCCCTGACCCGCCTCGAGACGGTGCTCGACCACTCCGGCGCTCTGGCCGGGATCGGCCCCGGCCCGGACCCCCTGAACGCGTCGAGGGTTGTCCGGGACCGCTGAGGGGTACACCTGGCACGTCGAGTACCGGGGTACGCCGCTACCGCCGCGCGGTGGACGCCTGCTGCTGCCCCACCCACCACCGACACACCGGGAGAAGCACGCGTTCTTCGGCGACGTCTCCAGGCTGGCTCGAGTGCTCGTCGCGGGCCCGCCGGCCTACGTCTGGCTCGTCGTGGTCCTGCGCGTCAGCGGCAAGCGCACGCGGGCCCAGCTCAACGCCTTCGACTTCATCGTGACCGTGGCCCTCGGCTCGACCCTGGCGCGTGGGGCTCGGTCCACGCCCCGTGGCTCCGGCGAGCGGTGACCTCCGAGTCGACCGTGCTGCTGCGGGACGGCCAGGCGCTGCCGCGCCAGCGGATCAGCGAGCCCAGCCTCCCCCAGGCGGTGCGCAGCGCCGGGCTGGGCGGGCTCGAGTTGGTCGGCGCGGTGGTGCTGGAGCCGAACGGCACCCTCAGCGTGGTGCCGGAGAGCAGCCGTGGGAGCGGCTCGGTCCTGCTGGTGGGAGCGCAGGCGGACCGGTGATCGCGCTGCTCGTCATCCTGGTCGTCTCCGGCGCTCTCGTCGCCGGCGCCGTACTCGGCATCTACGCGAGCATGCCCGCGAAGGTCGAGGGCTTCATCGTCGCCCTCGCCGGCGGTGCCCTGATGGTCTCCGCGGTCCTGGAGCTGATCGAGCCCTCCTCGCGCAAAGCGCCGCTGTGGCTGGCCTGCGCGATGGTGGTCCTCGGCGCGGTCGTCTTCGCGGTGCTCGACGACCTCGTGAAGAACCGCTGGGGGAGCGGCAGCGGCGGCGGGCTGCTGGCCGCGATCACCCTGGACGGCATCCCGGAGAACCTGGCTCTCGGCGTGGCCCTGATCGGCACCGGCCCCTTGGGCGCCGCTGCGCTCTCCGGGTCGATCCTTCTCTCGAACCTCCCCGAGGCCGCCGGTGGGGCCCAGCAGATGGCCCAGGGGCGGCCGAATCGTTCCGTTCTGTTGCTGTGGGTGGCCACGGCTGCCCTCCTCTCCGCAGCTGCGGTGGCGGGCAACCTGCTGCTGGCGGGCGTGCCCGAGTCGGACCTCGCGCTGATCCGCTGCTTCGCCGGCGGCGCCGTGACGGGGTCGCTGGCCATCGAGGTCTTCCCGAAGGCGTTCAAGGAGAGCGGCTACACCACCGGTCTGGCGGTCGCCCTTGGCCTGGTGCTCGCGCTCTCCCTCTCCGACCTCGGCTGACTCCTCCGTGAATCCGTCGTCGGCGGGCGGCTCATCAGGGCCCCGCGAGGCCGTCCAGGGTGCGCCAGCGCCGCGAGCCCAGCCCTGTCGCGGCTCGGCGGAGGCGCCGCGGCTGATCCGGCCTGGGCGCGCCGGCGTGAGCTGGCCCTCCCGCGCAGTGGTGGATCACGTCGCCAGGGTGCTGCCGAACACCTGCCACGCGAGCGCCGATTTGGCCGTGAGGCTCAACACGATGTAAGCGGTCTCCCCGAACAAGTAGTCGCGCCACGGCCCGACCTGCCGGTATTGCAGCGCCATGTTCACGGCGAAGGAGTTGAACAGGATGAACAGCGAGATGAAGATCGCGTAGACGAAGGTGGGCGGCGAATCGCCTCCCAGCAGATAGATGGCGATGGCGATCCACGGCACGGCTCCGGCGATGCACCCGAACCAGTAGGCGGACCAGTCGGCCCGCCCGGGCTCCTGCTGGCGCTCCATCAGCAACCCGAACAGGATCATCGCCGCGTTCGCCCCGAAGATCGCCACGAGCGCGGCAATGTCGGCGATCCCGGTCAGCATCGCGATCAGGACGATCATCAACGAGGCGCTGATGGCGTACTCGGTCCACCGGGCGATGTTGCGGTCACGACCGAGGTTCGCCTCGTACCACGAGTGGACGCCCGGTGCGGCGACGACGAGATGGTTGACGGCCGCGAGGAACAGGAAAGCCGCGACGAGGGGCGCGATGCGGAGGTCGGTGAGGACCTCGGGAGCCGACGCCCCCTTCCCAGGCGGGCCGCTCAGGAAGCTGGCGGTGACCGGCAGGGAGAAGCCATTGGACAGCGCGAGGATGGCCAGGCCTTGCGCGAGAAGGACGATGCCGACGACCACGTTGAAAATCCGAAGGCGTCTGAGCCGGCGAGCATCCACGAGTCCCTGAGTCCCCGGGGACCACAGATCGCAAACAGGGTGGGCGAGGTGGCGCTCGCCCGGACGATCAGCTCTGGTGGGTCGCCGTGTCGCCGACCTGGCGCATGTGGAGGTGCTCGCCCACGGCCACGGCCACGGCGAAGACCAGAAAGGCCCCGACGACCACGAGGTCGGTCCGCGCCTTATAGGCGAACAGGCCGGCGAACACCACGACATCCATCGCGATCGCGGCCACGAGAGGCGCGGTCCGGGCCCCCGTCTCGCCGCGCAGGTGGCGCAGATGGCCCCAGTGGATCGCCGCATCGAGGGCGAGGTAGGCGAGAGCACCGAGGGCGGCGACGCGCGTCAGGTCGAAGGCGACGGTCAACACGATGGCGACCGCGGCGGTGACGATGAGCGGGGGCGAGCCGATCGGCGAGGACGACCCGGCGGTGACCTTGGGCACCTCGTCCATGTCGCTCATCATCCCGAGCATCCGCGAGGTGGAGTACATCGAGGCCATGACGCTCGATACGGTCGCCACCACCGCCAGGGCGGCGACCAGCCTGAAGCCCGCCGAGCCGAAGACCGGCGCCGCCGCCTCGGCCAGCGAATAATCGCGCGCCGCGATGATCTCGCCGATGCCGAGATTGCCCCGCACGGCGATCATCACGGCGACGTAGACGACCGTCGCCACGCTGATCGAGATGATGATCGCCCGGCCGACGTTGACGTGGGGCCGCTCGATGTCGCCGCCCGTGTTCGTGATCGTGGTGAACCCCTTGAAGGCGAGCACCGCCAGGGCGACCGCGGCCACGAGCGAATCGAGGCTCACCGACGGCTCCGCACCCGCCGCCGTGGGCGGGAAGTCGGCGACGATGAGGGCCGCGCCGGCGAACACGACGAGGCCCGCCGATCTTGACCGCGGCCATGACGTTCTCGCTCGTGTTGACGACCCGGTTGCCCGCCGCGTTCGCCGCGAAGGACACGACGAGCAGCGCGACCCCGAGCGCCGCCACCGAAAAGGTCGCCTCGTCGATCCCGATCAGCTGGGTGAAGTAGGTCCCGAAAGTGCGGGCCACCAGGCTCTCGTTGAGGACCATCGAGGCCCACATCGCCATCGTGAAGGAGGCGGCGAGGGGGCCCACCCCGTACGCCTTGTTCAGGAAGGTGCCGATCCCGCCGGCCGAGGGGAACGTGTTGGACAGCCGCACGTAGGAGTAGGCGGTGGTCCCGGCGATCACGGCCGCGGCGACGAAGGCCAGGGGAAACCACTTCCCTCCGGCCTGGGCGACCTGACCGGTCAGCGCGAAGACCCCGGCGCCGATCATCACGCCCGTGCCCATCGAGACCGCACCGGTCAGCGTTATCTTCGCGTTCGTGCCGCGTTCGTCGGCCATCTTCTCCGTCCGCGTGCCGCGTTGGCCGTTTCCCCTGCGGGGCGTGCCGATGGCGATGCCCCGTGGCTCCCGCCGAGAGTCCGCTACCCGATATGCGCCGGTTCGACCCGCCGCCGGCGGTCGGCATTCCCGGGCCATGCCCACGGCCCGCGCCGGGTTACCGCCCGGCGCCCGGGGGTAAGTCCGCCGCGTGTACCTCTCGGACAGCGCGACCGGTCCTGCGCGCGCGGCGCTCGTCGGCAGGCTCGCCCACATCCCGCTCGGCGCCGTCCTCTCGGCCGCCGTGCTGAACACCAGCATGGCCCTGGCCTGCAACGAGGACCACCCGCCCCCCGGGTTCCTCGCGGATCGACTGAACCGGTTCATCGCCGGCACCATCCTCGGCATCGTCGGCTACTGGCCGGTGGTCCTGCGCCCGGTGCGCTCCGAGGTCGAGGCCACCGGTGTGGGTCTCTTCCCGCGCGTGAGCGTGACCGGCGCGATCGTGCCGGCGTTTGTGGCGCTCGGCCGCCTGCTGGTCTTCATCCACAACATGGGCACGTCGATCCAGGTCTCGCGGCTGGCGTCCCGGGCGGCGGCCACCGGTCGTGGGATCGAGCGGCGCCATGGGCATGCTCCCGACGCGGCCGCGATGGACCCGGCCGCCCCCCCGGGTACCCCGCCGCCCGTCGCCCTCCCCGAGGACGCGCGGGTCGCGGCGGAGGGGCGCTACAGGGCCGGCCGGATGGAGTCGGTCAACGATCTGGCGGACGCCCGCACAGGGTCCGCTCTCGCCGATGCCCGCACCGAGCGCGATGCCCGCATCGTCCCCGAGGGCATGGCGTCGATCGGCCACCCCGCCTCGTGAGCGCGCTACTCGCCGTGGCGGTGATGCGCCCCGCCGCGCTCCAGGTGTTCGGGGTCACCCTGATCGGCGTGAGCGAGCGCACCGGCGTGAAGCTCCTCTTCACCCTGGCGCTGGTCGCGGTGGTCTATGCACTGCGCCGTCTCGCCCTCGCCGGGGCGCGACGGCTGCCGGGAGGGCGCGTGGACAGCACGCGCTTCTGGTCGCGTCAGGGCATCCAACTGGTCTTCGCGATCGCCCTGGTCATCGGGACCCTGTCCATCTGGGTGACCCCCGGCAGCGACCTCACGATCGGCGTCGGCCTGATCAGCGCCGGTCTCGCCCTCGCCCTGTCGCAGGTCATCACCTCGCTGGCCGCCTACTTCGTGATCCTGCGCGGCGACATGTTCACGGTCGGAGATCGCATCACGCTCGGCGGGGTGCGCGGCGACGTCGTCCAGCTCGGCTTCATCAAGACCACGGTCTTCGAGATGGGCCAGCCGCCGGCCGTGCAGCAGGCCGACCCCGCGGTCTGGGTGCACAGCCGCCAGTACACCGGGCGGCTCGTGAGCATCGCCAACGGGACGATCTTCAGCGAGCCGGTCTATAACTACACCCGCGACTTCCCGTATCTGTGGGAGGAGATCGCGATACCGGTGTCCTACGAGGCCGATCGTGCCGCGGTCGAGGCCATACTCCGCGACGCCGCCGGGCGGCACGGCGTGGTGGTCGATGCCATCCACGACGAGGTGGTCTCGAGCATGCGCAGGCGCTACGGCGTCGAACATGACGACCTCGCTCCGGCGGTCTACTGGCGCATCACCGACAATTGGCTGGAGATGTCGGTGCGGTTCCTCGTGCCCGACCGCGGCGCGCGGGGCATCAAGGACAACATGAGCCGCGAGATCCTGGCCGCGTTCGACGCTGCGGGCCTGGAGATCGCGTCAGCCACCTACGACATCGTCAATGTGCCCCCGCTGCGCATCGAACGCGTGGACCACCGGACCCCTCCCGCCGGTGGCAACGCGGCCTGACGCACGGCGCCACGAGCCGTCTCGGTACCTGCGCCTCGTCTTGTGGAAACGCCGAGACCTCCGCGTCAGCGGGGTCTCGTGCAGTGCGCGCGGCAGGATTCGAACCTGCGACTTCTGGCTCCGGAGTGCAATCCGGGGTGGGTAAGGGGGGTAGGGGAGGGCAATAGAATCCCAGCGGAACGGGATTCTCTGCCCTCCGGCCTACCCTCACTTTCCCCCGAACACCCGTTCACTTGTACGTCGTGTGTACGTCGCGGGACGCGGTCGAGGGTAGATGACCGACCACACCGGTCCGTCGGGGTCGTCGGCGTGCAGTCTGATGACCTTGGTGCGGCCGGTGTCAGTGGTGGTCACGATCGCGGCGTCGGTGGCGGATCGCACACCGCGGGCGACGATGTCGCGCAGTGCCGCGATGGCGGGATCCTGGTCGGCGGCAGCGCTGAGCGTGCCCCACGTGTCGGTCAGCCGAAAGATGATCTGCTCTTGGGACATCCGTGTCCCTCCTGTTAGGGGCGAGCCGGGAGGGCCCTCCGTCCACATCTTCTAGCGCACCGGAAATGGGACGACTAGACCTGCGCGGGCCCGGACAGCCCTCCCCGTCGTCAAAACGTCCGCTTCCCGAGGTTTGGGAAGCCCGGGGCCGGCCTACGTCCCGAGGAGGCACTGGCGCTCCGATGGACCGACGTCGGGCAACGTGCTGGTGATCGACCGCGCATGGACGCACGGCGGAGGAGAAGCCGACCAAGACCCACTGCCCGGCGGACCGTCGAGATCGTGGCGGCGCTCCGGGAGGACCTCGAGGAGCTGCAGAAGGAGGGCAGCGGGGAGGGCCTCGTATTCCACGACAGCAAGGGAGGGCACCTGAGCCTCACGAACTGGCGCGGACGCGCGTCTGGGGGCCTGCCTGTGTCGCCGCAGGGCTGCAGGCCAAGCCCTACGACGGCAGGCACTCCTACGCGAGCCTGCTGATCCACGAGGGGCGCTCACCCCTCGCCGTGGCGGCGGCCATGGGGCACTCCTCGGCGGAGACCACTTGGCGCCACTACGTGCACCTCTTCGAGGGCTCGCGTCAGGGCGAGGTCGTCCCGATCGAGGAGGCGATCGCTCAGGCTCGTGTACGTCCGATGTACGTCGAGACCCGTCGGCGCCACCTGCGGCTCGTCTCCTGAAACGCCGAGACCCCCTGGGATGGGGGTCTCGTGCAGTGCGCGCGGCAGGATTCGAACCTGCGACTTCTGGCTCCGGAGGCCAGCGCTCTATCCACTGAGCTACGCGCGCAACGGCGTTCAGCTTAGAGCACGCTCGGGGCTGCGGCGGCGCCACAGCAGCGCCGCGGGCACCGCGGAGACCAGCGCGACCAGCGCGCCGATCCTCATCACGGCGTCCACGGCGCCCTGATCGACGCTCGCGGAGCTCCGAGAACTCCTCCAGCAGCGTCGCTCCGATCACCGTCGCCAGGGCGGCCGCGATGACGATCGTGGTCATCGCGATGCCCGAGGCCGCCCCGGCCTGGCGGCGGGGCACCGCGGCCAGCGTGCCCTGGTTGACCAGCGCGTAGTTGGTGCCCACGCCGAGCCCCAGCAGCAGGAACACCGGCAGCCAGATCGCGCAGGGCGTCCACGAAGGAGATCGCGAACGCGCTGGCGGCGCCCAGCACCGACGCCACGGCCATCAGCAGGCCGACGTCGAAGCGCCGCACCAGGCGGCCCGAGAGCGGCCCGGCGACGGCGACCCCGGCCGACATCGCCAGGAAGGCGAGGCCCGACTCGAGGGGGGAGAGGTCCTTCACCTCCTGTAGCCAGAGCGTCGCCACGAACACCGACAGGCCCCAGAGGAAGTTGGACAGGCACCCGCTGAGGGCGACCATCACGAACGCCGGGCTGCGGAAGGTGGGCAGATCGATGAGCGGGTTGGCGACGCGCAGCTCGATCACCACGAACGCCACCAGGGCGATGACGCAGACGGCGATGCACGCGATCAGCGCGATGCGCGTCGTCGTCGATCCAGGTGGGGCCGCGGTCGATGGCGAGGGTCAGCGCGACGATGCCGATCGCCAGCGTGGCGACGCCGGGCAGGTCCACGTGGCGCGGCGCCGTCTCGTCGCGCGACTCGGGGACGAACCGCAGGATCATCAGCGTCGCGATGATCGAGAACGGGACGTTGATGAAGAACACCCACCGCCAGTCGAGGGCGTCGGTGAGCACGCCGCCGACCAGCGGCCCGAGCGCGGTGCCGAGCGTGGAGACGGCGACGACGATGCCGATCGCCCGCGGCCGCGTGTCCTCGTCGAAGGAGTTGGAGACGATGGCCATGCTGCAGGGGAAGAGGATCGCGGCGCCGACGCCCTGGACCACGCGGGCGGCCACGATGGTGGTCTCGTCCACCGCGATCCCGCAGAGCAGCGACGCGAGGCCGAAGAGGACCACGCCCACCAGCAGCGCCCGCCGCCGCCCGAGGATGTCGCCGATGCGCCCGCCTGCCACCAGCAGCGCGGCGAACGACAGCAGGTAGCCGGTCATGGCCCACTGCAGGTTGGTGGTCGTCACGTCGAGGTCGCGCGCCATCTGGGGCAGCGCGACGCTCAGCGCGAAGTAGTCGAGCGTGACCAGCACCTGGGCGAGGCCCACCGCGAGCAGGATCCTGGCTCCGCCGTGCGGCAGACGGGTCGTCACGCAGGGCAGACTATTCGCACCCCCGGACGTGAGGAAAGGACCGCTCCCGTGCGGATCGCGGTGATATCGGACACCCACATGCACGGCCGCGGGCGGGTGCTGCCGGCGCCGTGCCTCGAGCGGCTGCGCGCGGCCGACCTGATCGTCCACGCGGGCGACTGGTCGGACATGGCCACGCTCGGGATGGTCCGCGGCCTGGGCCCGCTGGTCGCCGTGCACGGCAACGTCGAGGAGCCGGCGGTGCGCGGCGCGCTGCCCGCGACGGCCGAGGTCGAGCTCGGCGGGCCTCACGCTCGGCGTGGTGCACGACGGCGGCCCCGAGGCCGGCCGCCGGGAGCGGCTGCGCAGGCGCTTCCCCGGCGCCGGCGGGGTGGTGTTCGGCCACTCGCACATCCCGCTGCTCGACACGGCGCCCGACGGCTTCTTCATCCTCAACCCGGGCAGCCCCACCGACCGGCGCCGGTCGGCGCGGCACAGCATGGCCGAGATCGTGCTCGCGGAGGGCCGCCCGCCCGAGGTGCTCTTCTGGGCCGTCGACGACCCGGCCGGACCGCTCGGCTGGGACCTGGTGCGCGGTCTCGCCCTGACGGACCTTCTAGGCTGGCCGCCATGGACCTGTTCGTCACGATGATCGGCACGGCCGCATCGGTGCCCACCTCCGCCCGCGGGACCGCGGCGACGCTGATCGCCCGTGGCAGCGACCGCTGGCTGGTCGACTGCGGCGAGGGCACCCAGCGCCAGCTGCTGCGCTCGGGCATCGGCCTGGTTGACCTCGACCTGATCCTGCTGACCCACATGCACGGCGACCACTACCTCGGCCTCCCCGGCCTGCTCAAGACCTACGGCCTGCGGGGGCGCGAGCGGCCGCTCGCGATGCTCGGCCCGCGCGGTCTGATCCGGCTGATGGAGACGCTGCGGCCGATCATCGGGCGCCTGCCGTTCGACGTGGAGATCGAGGAGCTCGACGAGGGCGAGGCCGTGCGCGGCGACGGCTTCCGCATCGTCGCGTTCCCGACCGAGCACGCGATCGCGTCGGTGGGCTACGCGCTCACCGAGGACGCCCGCCCGGGGGCGTTCGACGTGACCACGGCGCGGGCCCTCGGCGTGCCGCCGGGGCCCGACTTCGGGGTGCTCCAGCGCGGGGGCGAGGTGGTCGTGGCCGACGGGCGCGTGGTGCGCCCGGAGGACGTGCTCGGCGCGGCGCGCGACGGGCGCACCGTCGTCATCTCGGGCGACACCGAGCCCTGCGACGCGACCCTCGCGGCCGCCCGCGGCGCATCGGTGCTGGTGCACGAGGCGACCTTCCTCGACGAGGACCGCGACCGCGCGCGGGAGACGCACCACTCCACCGCGCTCGAGGCCGCCACCCTCGCGAAGGAGGCCGACGTGGGGCTGCTGGTGCTGACCCATCTCTCCAGCCGCTTCGCCCCGCGCGATCTTCGCGCCGAGGCCGAATCCGTGTTCGACCGCGTGATCGTGGCCCGCGACTTCGATCAGGTCGAGATCCCGTTCCCCGAGCGAGGTGCGCCCGATCGTGCACTCCGCGCGGAGCGGCGGGCCGCGTCAGGGGGCCTCCGACGATGTGTCGGACGCACCTGCTACGTTGCCCGTGGTTGACCTTTAACCCGGTCCCGAGAGACCGAGAAGGAGCGACGATGACCCGCTGGAGCATCAGCACTCGCCTGCCCGCGCGCCCATGAGCGAACGTGTCGAGGCCGGCAAGGTGCTCGTGGATCACGACCAGGTCCGTCGCACCATCGCGCGCATCGCGCACGAGATCGTCGAGCGGCACGCCGATCCGGCGCGCCTCGCACTGGTCGGCATCCACACCCGCGGCGTCCCGCTGGCCGTCCGGCTGGCCGCGCTGATCAGCGAGTTCGCCGGCGCCGCGCCCGGCGATCGGCACCGTGGACATCGCGCTCTACCGCGACGACGTGGGCCTCGGCGACCGCCGCCGCGCGCTGCCCGTCGTGGGGGACACGGTGCTCGACTTCAACGTCGCCGACCGCGCCGTGATCCTGGTGGACGACGTCCTGTTCACCGGACGCACCATCCGGGCGGCGATCGACGCCGTCTTCGACTACGGCCGCCCTCCGCTGGTGCAGCTCGCGGTCCTCGTGGACCGCGGCCACCGAGAGCTGCCGATCCGGCCCGACTACGTCGGCAAGAACCTCCCCACCTCGCGCAACGAGCGCATCAGCGTGCACCTCGCGGAGGTGGATGGCCGCGACGAGGTCGTGCTCGAGCCCGAGGCACGGGGGACGTCATGAGCCGCCGTTCACTGCTCACCATCGCCGACCTCGACCGATCGGAGATCGCGCGCATCCTGCGCGTCGGCAACCGGTTCGCCGAGGTCATGGAACGCGACATCAAGAAGGTGCCGACCCTGCGCGGCCGCACCATCATCAACATGTTCTTCGAGGCCTCCACGCGCACCTCGACCTCGTTCGAGCTGGCCGGCAAGCGCCTCTCGGCCGACGTGGTCAACGTCAAGGGCTCGGGGTCGAGCGTGGAGAAGGGGGAGACCCTCAAGGACACGGTCATCACCCTCTCGTCCTACCTGCCCGACGTGCTGGTGATCCGGCACGCCTCGGTGGGCGCCTGCGAGCTGGCCGCGCGCTACACCGACGCCGCGGTCATCAACGCGGGCGACGGCAAGCACGAGCACCCCACCCAGACCCTGCTCGACCTCTACACCATCGAGCGCGAGGTGGGGCCCCTCGACGGCCTGCACATCGCCTTCGTCGGCGACGTCGCGCACTCGCGGGTCGCGCGGTCGGGCATCCGCGGTTTCCAGACCATGGGCGCGCGCGTGACCCTGATCGGGCCGCCCACGCTGCTGCCCCGCGACGCCCAGAGGGCGCTCGGCGTCGAGACCTCGACCGACATCCGCGACGTGGCCGACGCCGATGTCGTCTACGTGCTGCGGATGCAGCTCGAGCGGATGGGCGCCGGCGGCTTCGTGCCCTCGCTGCGCGAGTACGCGTCCACCTACGGCGTCAACCACGGGCGCCTGCGCCCGGGCCAGCGCGTCATGCACGCGGGTCCGATCAACCGCGGCGTCGAGATCTCGAGCGACCTCGCGGACGACCCCAAGACCCTGATCGAGCGACAGGCCGCGAACGGGATGGTGGTGAGGATGGCGGTGCTCTACGACCTGCTGGCCGGGCCCTCCGGGGGCAACGAGCCGGCCGAGTACCCGATCGGCGCGGTGGCCGCCTGATGGCGGTGCGGCTGGCGCAGCGCACGGGGCCGAAGGCCTCCCTGGTGATCCGCGGCGCGCGGGTGCTGGACCCGGCCGCGGGGATCGACGAGGTGCGCGACCTGGTCGTGCGCGACGGCGTCATCGGCGGCGACGCGAAGGGCCTCGAGGAGATCGACGGCACCGGGCTGCTGGCGCTGCCCGGCTTCGTGGACCCGCACGTGCACCTGCGCACCCCGGGCCGCGAGGACCTGGAGACGATCGCCACCGGCACGCTGGCCGCCGCCTCGGGCGGTTTCGTGACCATCGTGTCCATGCCCAACACGGTCCCGGTCATCGACACCGCCCCCGTGCTCTCCGCCCTGCTCGACCAGGGCGACCTGGACGCGGTGATCCGCGTCGGCTTCTACGCCGCGATCACGGTGGGCCAGTCCGGGAACGAGCTGACCGAGCAGGCCGAGCTGGCCGAGGTCGGCGCCGCCGGGTTCAGCGACGACGGCTACCCGGTGTCCGACGCCCGGGTGATGCGCCGCGCGCTCCAGTACCAGCAGATCACCGGCCTGCCGCTGGTGCTGCACGAGGAGGACCGCCACCTCTCCGGGCGCGGGGTGGTGCACGAGGGCGCCGTGGCCAGCCGGCTCGGTCTCGAGGGCATCCCGCGCGGTCTCCGAGAGCATCGCCGTCGCGCGCGACGCGGCGCTGGCCGAGTACGAGAACGCGCACATCCACATCTGCCACGTCTCGGCGGCCGCAGACCGTCGAGGAGATCCGGCGCGCCAAGCAGCGCGGCATCCGGATCACCGGCGAGGTCACGCCCCACCACCTGGCGCTCACCGACGACGCGATCGTCTCGCTCGACCCGAGCCGCCACAAGATGAACCCGCCGCTGCGCGAGGAGTCGGACCGGCAGTCGCTGATCGCGGCGCTCATCGACGGCACCCTCGACTGCGTCGCCACCGACCACGCGCCCCACGCGGCCGACGAGAAGGAGGTGCCGTTCGAGGAGGCGCCCTTCGGCGTCACCGGCCTCGAGACGGCCTTCCCGGTCTGCTTCACCCGGCTCGTGCGCCCCGGGCTCGTGCCGCTGGAGGTGCTGGTGCGGCGCATGAGCAGCGACGCCGCCACGGCGGTCAGCCTGCCGGTGCCGACGCTGGCCGACGGGGCCGTCGCCGACGTGGCCCTCGTCGATCCCGAGGCCACCTTCGTCGTCGGCGCGGACGGGTTCCGCAGCAAGTCACGCAACTCCTCGTTCACCGGCGAGGAGCTCCACGGGCGTATCACGCTCACCATCGCAGGAGGTCAGATCGCATGGCGGATCTAGCGCGCGCACCCCGGGCTGCTCGAGCGGGACAAGACCGGCCTGATCGTGATCGACGTGCAGGAGGCGTTCCGGCCGGTCATCGACCGGTTCGACGAGACCGTGGCCAACTGCGGCCTGCTCGCCGAGGGCTTCGGCGCGCTCGGCCGGCCGGTGCTGGTGAGCGAGCAGTACACCAAGGGTCTCGGCCACACCGTGGCCGAGCTCGCGGAGCGCTTCCCCGAGGGCACCGAGCCGATCGAGAAGCTGCGGTTCTCGGCGTGCGGCGTCGAGGCCTTCGACGCGGCGCTCGAGGCGAGCGGCTGCAGCGCCTGGGTGGTGGCCGGCATCGAGACGCACGTCTGCGTCAACCAGACCGTGCTCGACCTGATCTCGCGCGGCTACGACACGTATGTGGCGGCCGACGCGGTCTCGTCGCGCGCACCGGCCAACCGCGACCTCGCCCTGGAGCGGATGTCCGCGGCCGGCGCGCAGCTGACCAGCGCCGAGATGGCGCTGTTCGAGCTGCTCGAGGTGGCCGGCTCGCCCGAGTTCAAGACGATCTCCAAGCTGGTGCGATGACGCAGGCCTGGGTGGTCCTCGAGGACGGCCTCGTCCTCGAGGCCAGAGGCGTGGCGGCGTCCGGCACGGCGCTCGGCGAGATGGTGTTCACGACGGGCATGACCGGCTACCAGGAGGCGGTCACCGACCCGTCGTACCTCGGGCAGATCCTGTGCTTCACCGCCCCGATGGTCGGCAACTACGGCGCGGGCCCCGGGCACGACGAGAGCGACCGCTGCCTGGCCGGGCGCGGTGATCATGGCGCGGGCCGGCGACGCCGCCGGCGCCGGCGGCCCGACCGGCTGGCGCACCTGGCTGCGCGAGCGCGGCATCGTGGCGGTGGAGGACTGCGACACGCGGCGCCTGGTGCGGCGCCTGCGCGACAACGGCGCGATGCGCGGCGGGGTGACCACCGAGCTGAGCCCCGACGAGATGCTCGAGCGCGTGCGCGCCCACCCGGTGCTCGACGGACGCGACCTCACCGCCGAGGCGGCCGGCGACGGCGCGCCTGCTGGGCGACGACGGCCCGCGCGTGGTCGCCATCGACTGCGGGATGAAGGACAGCATCGCGCGCGGGCTGGTCGGCGCGGGCTGCCGCCTCGACGTCGTCCCGGCCGGCGTCACCGCGGCGCAGGTGCGCGACCTGGCCCCGGACGCGGTGTTCCTCTCGAACGGCCCGGGCGACCCGGCCGCCGTGACGCCGGTCATCGACACGGTGCGCGACCTGCTCGGCGAGGTGCCGGTGTTCGGCATCTGCCTCGGCCACCAGATGCTCGCCCACGCCCTCGGCCTGTCCACCCGCAAGCTGGCCTTCGGCCACCGCGGCGCCAACCACCCGGTGCGCCGGGCCGACGACGGCCGGGTGGAGATCACGGTGCAGAACCACGGGTACGCCGTCGTCGCCGAGAACCTGCCCGACGGCGTCGAGGTGACGCGCACCAGCCTCTTCGACGGCTCGGTCGAGGGCATCGCCGCCCCCGAGCTGCGCGCGTGGTCGGTGCAGTACCACCCCGAGGCGAGCCCCGGTCCGCGGGACGCGCGGTACATGTTCCGCGAGTTCGTGACGAGCATCGGCGGGGGAGCCTGATGCCGCGCCGCGAGGACATCCAGACGATCATGATCCTCGGCAGCGGCCCGATCGTGATCGGGCAGGCCGGCGAGTTCGACTACTCCGGCACCCAGGGCGCGCGCGCCCTGCGGGAGGAGGGGTACACGGTCGTGCTGGTCAACTCGAACCCGGCCACGATCATGACCGACCCCTCGGTGGCCGACCGCACCTACGTCGAGCCGCTGGACGTCGCCGCGGTCGAGGCCGTGATCGCCATCGAGCGCCCCGACGCGCTGCTGCCGACCCTCGGCGGGCAGACGGCGCTCAACCTGGCGATGGACCTCCACGCCGCGGGCGTGCTCGAGCGGTACGACGTCGAGCTGATCGGCGCCGACATCCCGGCCATCCGCCGCGCCGAGGACCGGCAGGTCTTCCGCGACACGATGGACGCCGCCGGCCTCGCCACGCCGGCGAGCTTCGTGGTGACCGACATGGCCGCCGGGCGCGCGGCCGCGGCCGAGCTGGGCCTGCCGGTGATCCTGCGTCCCGGGTTCACCCTCGGCGGCGAGGGCGGCGGCGCGGCCCACACCCACGAGGAGCTCGAGCACCGCCTCGCCGAGGCCCTCAGCGCGAGCCCGATCGGCCAGGTGCTGGTGGAGCAGTCGGTGCTCGGCTGGGCCGAGATCGAGCTCGAGGTGGTGCGCGACGTGCGCCGACAACGCGGTCATCGTCTGCTCGATCGAGAACATCGATCCGATGGGCGTGCACACCGGCGACTCGGTGACCGTCGCCCCGGTGATGACGCTCACCGACCAGGAGCTCCAGGGCCTGCGCGACGCGGCGATCACCGTGATCCGCGCGGTCGGGGTCTCGACCGGCGGCGCCAACGTCCAGTTCGCGCTCAACCGCCAGACCGGCGAGATCGTCGTCATCGAGATGAACCCGCGCGTGTCGCGCAGCTCGGCCCTGGCCTCCAAGGCGACCGGCTTCCCGATCGCCAAGATCGCGGCCCGCCTGGCCGTCGGGTACACGCTCGACGAGCTGCCCAACGAGATCACCGGGGTCACGCCCGCGAGCTTCGAGCCGACGCTCGACTACGTCGCGGTCAAGATCCCGCGCTTCGCCTTCGAGAAGCTGCCGGGCGCCTCGACCGAGCTGACCACCCACATGAAGAGCGTGGGGGAGGTGCTGGCCCTCGGGCGCAGCTTCGCCGAGGCGTTCGGCAAGGCCATGGCCGGCCGCGAGCTGGACATCGCGCCGCGCACGCCACGCGATGTCGACGACGCCCTCGAGATCCTGCGCATCCCCTCCTGGGATCGCTACGACGTGATCCTGTGGGCGCTCGAGCGCGGCGTCAGCGTCGCGGCCATCGAGGAGGTCACCCGGGTCGATCCGTGGTTCCTCGAGCAGCTGGCCACCATCGCCGGCGCCCGCGCCGACCTCGAGGGCCCGCTCGACGCGCTGGATGCGCGCGCGCTGCGCGACGCCCGCCGCGCCGGTCTGGCCGACAAGCGACATCGCGGCCGCCGTCGGGGTCCACCGAGCTCGCCGTCGGCCAGCGCCGCCGCGCCCTCGGCGTGCGCCCCTCGTACCACGCGGTCGACACCTGCGCGGCGGAGTTCGCCGCGCTGACGCCCTACTACTACGCCGGCTTCGAGAGCGAGGACGAGTTCGCGCGCGACGACCGGGCGTCCATCGTCGTGCTCGGCTCGGGCCCCAACCGGATCGGGCAGGGCATCGAGTTCGACTACTGCTGCGTCCACGCCGCCGAGACGGCGCGCGAGCTGGGCTACGCGTCGGTGATGGTCAACTGCAACCCCGAGACCGTCTCGACCGACCACGGGGTCAGCGACCGGCTGTACCTCGAGCCGGTGACGGTCGACTCGGTGCTCGACATCTGCGCCGCCGAGAAGCCGCTCGGCGTGGTGGCGCAGCTCGGGGGGCAGACCCCGCTGCGCCTGGCGCGCACCCTGGTCGAGGCCGGCGTCCCCGTGCTCGGCACCTCCCCGGACGCCATCGACCTCGCCGAGGACCGCGGGCGCTTCGGCGCCCTGCTCGCCGACCTCGGCCTCGAGGCGCCGCCGTGGGCCGTGGCGGCCACCGGCGACGAGGCGCTCGCCGCCGCGGCCGAGATCGGTTACCCGGTGCTCGTGCGCCCCTCCTACGTTCTCGGCGGCCGGGCCATGGCGATCTGCGACTCGCCCAACGCCCTGCGCGGCTACCTCGAGCTCGAGCGCCCCTCGGGCATCCTGCTGGTGGATCGTTTCCTCGAGAACGCGATCGAGCTCGACGTCGACGCGCTCTCGGACGGCACCGACTGCTGGACCGCCGCGGTGATGGAGCACGTGGAGGCGGCCGGCGTCCACTCGGGCGACTCGGCGTGCGTGCTGCCCGCCCAGAGCGTCGGCCCCGGTGCTGGTGGCCGACCTCGAGGAGCGGACCGCGGCGCTCGCCAAGGGGCTCGGCGTCGTCGGCCTGCTGAACGTCCAGTTCGCGGTCCGCGAGGGCCGGGTCTACGTCATCGAGGCCAACCCGCGCGCCTCGCGCACGGTGCCGTTCGTCTCCAAGGCGACCGGGGTCCCCCTGGTGCCGCACGCGCTGCGCCTGATGCTCGGCGCCTCGCTCGACGAGCTCGGGCTGCCGGTCGCCGCGCCGCCGCGGCAGGTGGCGGTCAAGGAGGCCGTGCTGCCCTTCTCCCGCTTCCCCGGGCGCCGACCCCGTGCTCGGTCCGGAGATGCGCGCGACCGGTGAGGTGATGGGTCTGGGCGGGAGCTTCGCCGAGGCGTTCGCAAAGGCGCAGCGCGGCGCCGGCCAGGCGCTGCCGCGCACGGGCGCCGCCTTCATCTCGGCGCGCGACGCCGACAAGCCGAAGGCCGTGGCACTGGCCTCGCGCCTCGCCGCCGGCCGGCCTCGACCTGGTGGCGACCTCGGGCACGGCCGCCGCGCTCGCCGCCGCCGGCCTCGACGTGCTCGCGGTGCGCAAGATCTCCGAGGGCTCGCCCAACGTGGGGGAGATGATCGCCGACGGCCAGATCGACCTGGTCATCAACACGCCGCGCGGGGGATACGGCGCGCGGACCGACGGCTTCGAGATCCGGGCGGCGGCTGTCCGCGCGGGCATCCCGTGCATCACCACCATCGAGGCGGGGGAGGCGGCCGCCGCCGCGATCACCTCCACGGTGTCCACCGCGCCGCGGGCGCTGCAGGATCTGGGGCGGGCGGCTCCGGCGGGCGGAGCGTTCCGCCCAAGCCGTTCTACGCTGTAAGCGGGAAGTCGCCCTGAGGTACTCAGGCTCAACCTGAGCCCGAGATATCCGCAACGTGCGGAGACGTGACTTCGCCTGCAACATGCGTGAAAGCCGCGTAAATAGGCTGCAAACTCCACCTTGCCAGGGGGCTCACGGCGAACCTAGAATGGCCCCCAGTGACGACGACCACTCACAAGCCCCAATCGCAGGCGCCCGAGCGTTCCTTGGACCAGCGGATGGAAGCGCTTCGCCGGGCGAACGACATCCGTTCGCGGCGGGCGCAGCTCAAGAAGGACCTGAAGAGCGGTCACGTGGCGATCGCCGATGTCATCTCCTCGCCGCCGGAGTTCGTGCTGACGGCGAAGGTCTTTGACATGCTCATGGCCGTCCCGAAGTACGGCAAGGTCAAGGCCACGCGATTCCTCAACACCTGCCGCATCTCCCAGGGGAAGACCATCGGGGGCCTGTCGGATCGACAGCGCTCAGAGCTGCTGGAGCTCCTGCACCGGTAACGACGCCTCCCCGCGTCATCATCATCTCCGGTCCCTCGGGCGCGGGTAAGGGCACGTTGATCAAGGGTGTGCTCCCCCGGTTCCCGAGGTTGAGGGTCGCCATCTCGGCCACCACGCGGCGCATCCGCCCGGGCGAGCGCGACGGCGTCCACTACCACTTCCTCGCGCCCGCGGAGTTCGCGCGCCGGGTCGACCGCCGGCGACTTCCTGGAGCACGTGGTCTACGCCGGCAACCAGCTACGGCACGCTGCGCTCGGAGATCGATCGCATCACCGGCGAGGGCAACTCGCCGATCGTCGAGATCGAGCTCGCCGGGGCGCGTGCGGTGCGCGACACCATCCCCGGTGCCGTGTCGATCTTCATCAGCCCGCCGTCGCTCGAGGAGCTGGTCGCCCGCCTGGAGCGGCGCGCCACCGACACCGCCGGGCGAGATCGCCCAGCGGGTCGAGACCAGCCGGGTCGAGCTGGAGGCCATGAACGAGTTCGACCACCGCGTGGTCAACGCCGATGTGGAGACCGCGGTCGACGACCTGACGCGGGTGCTCGCCGACGTGCTCGGGGAGGAGCCGCGTTGGCTGAGATCCTGCTCGGCGTGTCGGGGGGCATCGCCGCCTACAAGTCCATCGACACGATGCGCATCCTCCAGCGCCGGGGGCACGGCGTGACCGTGGTGATGACCAAGGCCGCCCAGCGTTTCGTGGGGCCGGCCACGTTCGCCGCGCTCTCGGGCCGGCCGGTCGGGCTCGACCTCTTCGGCCCGGCGACGTCCGGGCTACGACCACCTCGAGCTCGCGCGCGGCGCCGACCTGCTGCTGGTGGCGCCGGCGTCGGCCAACACGATCGCGCGCATGGCGGCCGGCCTCGGCGACGGCCTGCTGGGATCGGTGCACCTGGCCTTCGACGGCCCGGTCGTGATCGCCCCGGCCATGAACACACGCATGTACCTCCACGCGGCGACGGCCGACAACCTCGCGCTGCTGCGCGCGCGCGGCGTCACGGTGGTCGACCCGGGCTCGGGCCTGCTCGCCGACGGCGAGGTCGGCGTCGGGCGCCTGGCCGAGCCGACGGCGATCGCCGACGCGGTGGAGGCCCTGCTCGTCGGCGCCGGCACGCTGGCCGGACGCCGTGTGCTGGTCAGCGCCGGGGGCACCCGCGAGCCGATCGATCCCGTGCGCTACGTGGGCAACCGCTCGAGCGGCCGCATGGGCTGGTCGGTGGCCGAGGCCGCCCGGCGCCGCGGGGCCGAGGTCACGGTGCTGAGCGCGAACGTCAACCTGCCCCGGCACCCGGACGTCCGGTACATCGACGCGCCGACCGCGGCCGCCCTGCACGACGCCGCCCTCGCCGAGTTCCCGGCGTGCGACGTGCTGGTGATGGCGGCCGCCGTCGCCGACTTCCGCCCCGGCGACGCACGCGACGGGGAAGATCGACAAGGGCGTCGAGGGGCGCCTCGCCCTGGACCTGGAGCCGACCGCGGACATCGTCGCCGACCTCGCCGCGCCGCCGCGCCGATCAGGTCATCGTGGGCTTCGCGGCCGAGCACGGGCCGGCCGGCCTGGCGCGCGCGCGCGACAAGCGGCGGCGCAAGCACCTCGACCTGATCGTCCACAACGACGTGTCGGTCGACGGCATCGGGTTCGGCAGCACGCGAGAACGAGATCACGATCATCGGCGACGACTGGGAGGAGACCCTCCCGCGCATGAGCAAGGACGCCTGCGCCGAGCGGATCCTCGCGGCCGTGGTCCCGCTGCTCCGCCGCGCGACCCTGAGGGGCCCGCCGCCGGACTGATCGGGGCGGTGATGCATTACCCTCGAACGACGTCCTCGTCCGTGACAACGCCGCCGCTCCGAGCCGACGAGCTGGAGCCCGCCGCCGCGCTCGCCGCCGCGCTGGCCGACGCGTGCGCCCGTGCGGTGCGCGCGCCCCGCGCCACCATCGAGACGTGCGTCATCGCCCTGCTCTCCGGCGGCCACGTGATGATCGAGGACGTGCCCGGGCGTGGGAAAGACGGTGCTCGCCAAGAGCCTCGCCCGGGCGGCCGGCTGCCACTACTCGCGCCTCCAGTGCACGGCCGACCTGCTGCCCGCCGACGTCACCGGGGTGACGGTGTGGGATCAGAACGCGGGCGAGTTCGTGTTCCGGCCCGGCCCGGTGTTCGCCAACGTGATCCTGGTCGACGAGATCAACCGCGCCTCGCCCAAGACCCAGTCGGCGCTGCTCGAGTGCATGGAGGAGGGGCAGGTGACGGTCGACGGCGAGACGCGCATCCTGCCGCGGCCCTTCATGATCATCGCGACCCAGAACCCGGTCGAGTACGAGGGCACCTTCCCGCTGCCCGAGGCCCAGCTCGACCGCTTCGCGGCGCGCGTGTCGATCGGCTACCCCGCCCCGGGCGACGAGGCGGCGATGTTGCTGGACCTCGCGGCCCGCGACCCCCTCGACCTGGTCGACGTGGTGCCGGACGAGAGCGGCATCGTCGCCGCCCGCGCGGTCGTCGATCGCGTCCACGCCGACCCGGCCCTCGCCGACTACGTGGTGGCCCTCACGTCGCGCGACCCGCCGCGACCCGCGCGTCGCCCTCGGGGCCAGCCCGCGCGCCGGCCTGGCGCTGCTGCGCGCATCGAAGGCGCGCGCGCTGATCGACGGGCGGGCCTACGCCACGCCCGACGACGTGCGCGTCGCTGGCGCGCAACGTCCTGTCGCACCGCCTCATCCTGACCCCCGACGCCCGGGGGCGCAGCGCGACCGTCGAGGACGTGGTGGCCGACGCGCTCGAGTCGGTGCCCGTCCCGCTGTGAGCCGCCTCGAGGGCCCGCCCGCCCGGGCGCTCGCGCTCGCCGCGGTCGGCGTCGCCGCCCTGGTGGCGAGCCAGGGCTTCGGCACCGGCGCCCTCGCGATCCTCGGCACCGGGCTCATCGCGCTGCCCGGTCATCGTCACCGCGCTGGTGTGGATCGCCGTCCACCGGCATCCGCATGGAGCGGCGCGTCGATCCCACCCGCTGCCGCGCCGGCGACCCGGTGACCGTGCGCGTGGTGCTGCGCGGCTGGGCGTGCCGACGTCGGCCTCGACCGCCTGCTGGAGGTCGACATCGACCCCGGCATGGGCCGCGCCGGACGGCCCGAGCCCCTCGGCTCGGGCGGGCGCTCGTGGCGCCTCCCCGCGCGGCGGGGCGATCACCACCTGCCGCCCGCCGCGCGTGCGCATCGGCGATCCCTTCGGCCTCGCGGCGCGGACGCGCGAGGGCGGCGGGGGCGCGGCGCTGCTGGTGGTGCCCGACGCGCCGCAACTCGAGCGCGCGCTTGTCGGCGCCCGCGCCCGCGGGCTGGGGTGGCGCCGGCGGCGCACCGACTCGGGCTTCGGCGAGCTCGACCGGGTGCGCGACTACCAGGCGGGCGACGCGCTCTCGCGCATCCACTGGGGCCAGACGGCCAAACGCGGCCGCCTCCAGACCAAGGAACTGCGCGCCACCGAGGGGGCCGGCCGCTCGGTGCTGCTGCTGCTCGACGGCGCCGTCGCCGCCGGGCGACGACCTCGAGACCACGGTCAGCGCCGCGGCGGCGCTCGCCCGCGACATGTGCGCGCGCCGCGAGCCCGTCGCCCTGGCGCACACCGGCAGCCCCGCGCTGCGCATGCCGGCCGACCGCGCCGGCTGGCCGGCGATCGAGGTCGCCCTCGCGCGCGATTCGCGCCCGGGGGCGACCGGGCACTGGCCCTCGCCCTGCGCGCGGAGGCGTCGGCGCCGGAGACACCCGAGCTGATCGTGGTGCTCACGTGCGCGCCGGACGCGGCCCTCGCCGGCGCGGTCGCGACGGCGCGGGCGCGGGGCATCGGCGTGGCGGCGGTGCTGGTGGGCCCGGCGGCGCGGGTGGCCGCCGACGTCGCGGCCGTCGGCGCCGAGGTGGTGGTCGTCACCGACCGCGACCGGCTGGCCGCCGCTCTCAACGGCTCGGCGGTGGAGGTTCGTGTCTCCTAGGCCCATCTCCCGGTGGTCGCCGGGCCCGATCGCCGCCGCCGTCGTCGCCGTGGCCATCCTGGCCATCGCCTGGACGCGCCTCTACCAGGGCGTCGGCACCTGGCACCTGGTGGCGCTCTGCGCCCTTGCCGCGCTGCCGGCCGCCGCCGCCACGGCGCCGCGCGCCCGCTCGCCGATCGCCGCCGCGGCCGCCCTGGTCGCGATGTTCCTGGTGCTCGCTCTGGCGCTCAGCGACGTCGCTCTGGGATCTCCTCACCGCTCGACGCGACCGCGTGGGCGGGTGTGCGCGAGATCCTCCCCGACGGGCTCGCCCAGGCGGCCCACACCGCGCTGCCCGTCGCCGCCTCGGACGCCCCGGATCTGGTGGCGCTCCTCGACGTCGCGCTCGCGGCTCTGGCGGGCGTGGCCGTGTGGCAGATCGTGGTGCGCCGCCGGCCGGTCGCCGGGCTCGTGGCGGTCGGCGTCGGGCTGGCCTACTGCTGGACCGTCCGGCCGCCCGATTCGCCCGCGGTCGCGGGGGTGCTGGCGCTCGCCGGCTTCGTCGCGGTGCTCGCCCTGGCCGGGTGGCGGGGCTCGCTCGATCCGCGCGGCGCCGGGCGCCTCGGGGGCGCCGTGGCCCTCGGCGGCGTGGCGCTGCTCGTCGCGGTCGGCCTGGGCAGCGGCCCCGCGCAGACCGGCGACGGCTGGTGGAGCTGGAAGGACTGGGACTTCGGCGCGCGGTCGGCGGCCGGCTCGGGCGCGGCGCTCGACCTGACCCAGAGCTACGGCAAGCTCGACTGGCCCTCCACGCCGCGCATCGCCCTGACGGTCGAGCTCCGATACGGCCCGGCCCCTGCGCGCGGTGAGCCTCGAGGACTTCGACGGCGTGGCGTTCACGCTGTCCGACTCCCAGTCGTCCGGCGCCACGGCGGTGCGCGACGGCACCATCGTCTCCGACCAGGGCGACCGCACCCCCGGTGAGGACGTGGTGCAGAAGGTCACCCTGCGCAGCACCACCTCCAAGGTGATCATCGCCTCGGGCCGCCCGGAGAGGGTGACCGGGCCCTTCTCCGGCACGGCCGACCGTGTCGGCGACGCCATCCGCGTCGCCACCCCCCTCCGGCCGGGGCAGAGCTACACGGTGGACACCCGCATTCCGCAGGCGACGCCCGCGGAGCTCACCGACGCGCCCTCGTACGACCCGGGCACGGTCCCGTCGGGGACGACCCGCCTGCGACCGACCTTCTGGGCCGACCCCGTCGACACCCCCCTCTGGGGCAGCGGCGGCGCCCTGCCCGAGGCGGCCTCGCTCGGGGCCTACGCCCAGGTGCGCACGCCTGGCGCAGCAGGTGGCCGGCGACGCGACGACTCCGTACGCGGCGGTCAACCGCATCGAGGCCTACCTGCGCAGCAACTACACCTACGACGAGCAGCCGCCGTACCCCACCAGCCTGCCCGACGACTGGCCGTCGGACATGCCCGCCGGCCGGCCCCCGCTGGTCGACTTCCTGTTCGGCAGCAAGCGCGGCTACTGCCAGCACTTCGCCGGCGCGATGACCGTGATGCTGAGGACGCTCGGCATCCCCTCGCGGGTCGCCGTCGGCTACACCGGCGGCCACTACGACGCCGACTCGAACCAGTGGCTGGTGATGGACCGCGACGCCCACGCCTGGGTCGAGGTCTGGTTCCCCGGGTACGGCTGGCTGCCCTTCGACCCCACGCCCGGCCGCGCGGCGCCCAACCCGGCGTCCGTCTCGTCGCCCGACTACGCCCCCACCCGCAGCGACGTGGATCTGCGGCGGCCTGGCCGACACGCCCGTCGCGCCGCCGGCGCCCGCCGCCCGCGCCGACGCCGGCCCCCGAGCCCACCCCCGCACCCGGGACGACGACCGAGGCCACCGCCGCGCCGTCGTCGGACGGACCGCCCTGGTGGCGCCTCGGCATCGTCGGAGTGCTGGGCGTCACCGTGCTCGCGGCCCCCACCGGCCGTGCGCTGCGCCGTGCCCGTGGGCGCCACCATGGCGACGAGCGCAGCCGGGTGATCGCCGCGGCCCGCGAGCTGGAGGCCTCGATCGCGCCCCTCGGCCTGGCGCCGCCCACCTCGGCATCGACCGGCGAGCGCGCCAGCGCCGTCCGCGCGCTGACCGGCGTCGATCCGTCGTCCCTCTACGACCGGGCCTCGCGCGCCCGCTTCGCGTCCGAGCCGCCCCCGCGCGGCGAGGCCGCGGAGGCCTGGCGGGAGTCGCGGCGCCTGCGCCGGGCGATCCGCCGCCGGGCCCCGCTCGGCCGCCGCCTGATGGCCGCGGTTGGCCTCCGGCGCCCCCGGCGCGATACCGTTGTCGAGGATGAGCGGCTCCGCTGAGGCATACGAGGCCTTCCGCAACGGCAGTTGGCTGCTGGAGGCGCGCGAGTACCCGCAGGCCGTGATCGCGCTCGAGCGCGCGAAGGCCCTCGAGCCCGACAAGGGCTCCATCCGCGAGGCGCTCGGCCGCGCGTATCTGGCGTCCCGCGCGTACCGCCGCGCAGCCGACGAGTTCTCCGCCGCCGTGGACATCTCGCCGACCGACGGCTACGCCCACTACGGGCTCGCGCGTTCGCTGTCGCGGCTCGGCGACCCGATGGCCCGTCGGCACTACCGCCTCGCCCGCTGCTTCGGGACGGGCCTGGACTGAGCTAGTCCCCAGGCTCGGGCGGCGGCGCGAACTCGGTGCCCTCGGGCACCTCGAATCCCATCCGCACGATGCTCTCGTACACCTCGTCCACGATGCGTCGAGAGCTCGCCGAGCAGGCCGTCGAGCGCCGTCGGTGTCGAGCCCCTCCAGGCGCGCGTCGGCGCGCGCGAACACGTCGCCGAGGTCGTCGATCGCGAAGCGCCAGTGGCGCGTGCCGAGGTTCTTGTGCAGCAGGCGCGCGTGAACGCCCTCGCGCGTCCCGGTCCGGCCGGCGCATCACGAACGCCTGCAGGGTGACGGTGAAGCTCGCGGACCGTGATCAGCACCGCGACCGGTCCGCGGGTGCCGCACGGGACGCCGACGCTCCACTCGCGCTCGCCGCGCCGCTCGGCGTCGATGTCGAGCGCCTCGATGATGGGCGCGAGGCGCTCGGCCGGGGAGGTCATCGACCGATGCTACCCGGCAGGCCCCAATACGATCCGCCCGTGCGCGTGGTGCTCCAGAGGGTGTCGTGGGCGACGGTCGATGTGGACGGCGAGCGGATCGCCTCCATCGGCCCCGGGCTGCTGGCTCTGGTCGGCGTGGCCGTCGGCGACGGGCCGCAGGCGACGCGAAGCGGCTGGGCGACAAGACGGCGCGCCTGCGCATCCTGGCCGGCCCCGAGCGCCCCTTCGACCTCTCGCTGGGCGACGTCGAGGGAGCGGCTCTCCTGTGCGTCAGCCAGTTCACGCTGCTCGCCGACGTGCGACGCGGAAACCGGCCCTCCTGGATCGGAGCCGCCCCGCCAGAGGTCGCCGCACCGCTGGTCGAGGCCTACGCCGAGGCCGTTGCGGCGCACGGAATCCCGGTCTCCCGCGGCCGCTTCGGAGCGACGATGGCGGTGGGCTGGAGAACGACGGTCCGGTAACGATCGTCCTCGACAGCTAGCGCACAAACCCAAAGGGCGTGGCCACCCCTCAAAGCGAGAGAAGGTCCACACCACGGCCAGGCGTGGCGGCCAACCCCTCAAAGCGAGAGGAAGGTCCACACCACGGCCAAGCGTGGCGGCCAACCCCTCAAAGCGAGAGAAGGTCCACACCACGGCCAAGCGTGGCGGCCAACCCCTCAAAGCGAGAGGAAGGGCCACGTCAAAGAGCGTGGGCATGCTCGTTTGATCTCTTGACCGGCTTTTCCGGCGGCCCTTCCCGGCGAAGACCGGTGCCGCCGTCCGCCGAATCGCCGGTAGGCGATGAGCGCGCGACGAACGGCCCCGCAAGAGGGCCGTTCCTCGCCTTGTCGCCAGTCCTCCACGCACTGGGAGCAAACGCCGAAGCTCGCCGAGAGCTCACAAACCCCAGAGCTCACAAACCCCAGAGCTCAGAAACCCGAGCTCAGAAACCTCGAAGCTCAGAAACCTCGAAGCTCAGAAACCCCCAGAGCTCAGGCGGCTCCGAGTCCGAACGGGCTTCCTTCGGAGTCGCGGCAGATCGCCCAGCGCTCTCCGGGGTGGATCACCGTCCCCCCGAATTCCACGACCCGCTCCAGAGCGCCCGGAAGATCCGGGACGGAGAGGTAGGGGAGGGAGACGGTGTCTCCCGGGCCGGGGCCTCGCGCGTGAACTCCGATCGCGGGTGCGCCCGGCTCCGTCTGCCAGCCCTCGCCCTGGCCCGCGCTGCGCGGAGCGAGGGGGACCGCCAGCAGGCCCTCCCAGAATCGCCGCGCCCGCTCGGGGTCGTCGGCGGGGAACTCCACCAGCAGCGGAGGGGGCGTCTTCTCGGTGTCGCTCACGCGGGGAAGGGTAGTACGCTCGGGCGATGGGCGCGCCTCTGGAGATGGCGACCGGCTCCCCTCGTCCGGGGATCGCCGGATACGTCCGCCGCTACACGGGATGGCGGGAGATCGCGCCCGGCGGGGTGCGGCGCTGCGAGACGCCCTCGGCCGACATCCCCGTGATCCTCAATCTGGGCGACCCGTTCACGGTGCGCTCCACCGACCGCCCCGGCGTCCCGGCCGAGCGCTTCGGGTCGTTCGTGGCCGGCGTCCATGACCGGGTGGTCGAGACCGCGCACCCCGGCGTGTCTCACGGCGTGCAGGTGGACCTCACTCCGCTCGGCGCCCGGATGCTGCTGGGCTGCGGGATGTCCGACCTGGCCCGGCGCACGGTGGGTCTCTCCGACGTGCTCGGCCGTGACGCGGACCGGCTGCTCGAGCGGATCGACGACGCGCCGGCATGGGAGGCGCGGTTCGCGATCATCGACGCCTTCATCGCCGGGCGCATCGCGGGGGCCCGACGGCCCGCCGGCGACGTGGCGTGGGCCTGGCGGCGCCTGGACCTGTCGCGGGGGCGGGTCGGCGTCGGCGAGCTGACCGCGGAGATCGGCTGCAGCCGCCGGCACCTGGCGGCGCGCTTTCGCGACGAGGTCGGGGTCGGCCCCAAGCTGGTCGGGCGGATCCTGCGCTTCGAGGCGCGCGCTCGCCGCCCTGCGCGCGCCCGAAGGGCCGGGGCTGGGGGAGATCGCGGTCGGGTGCGGGTACTACGACCAGGCGCACCTCAGCCGGGACGTGCGCGCGTTCAGCGGTCTGACGCCGGCGCAGGTGCGCGCCGGCCGGCCGGTCACATTCGTCCAAGACCCGGCGGGCGCCCCGGCCTAGCGTGGCGTCACTGCACGAGACGAACCGCGGAGGAACCGATGAGCGAGCGACCGACCATCTTCCCGACCCTGACCTACCGCGACGCGCCCGCCGCGATCGCCTGGCTCGAGGAGGCCTTCGGCTTCGTGCCGGCGATGGTGCACGCGGGCCCCGACGGCACGATCGCCCACGCCGAGATGTCCCACGGGGCGGGGCGCGTGATGCTGGGCTCGGCCAAGCCGGCCGGCTGGGGCTCACTGGCCCCGCCGCCGGGCTCGGGGGCGTCGTACGTGGTCGTCGACGACCCCGACGCGCACCACGACCGCGCGCGGGCGGCGGGCGCCGAGATCGTGATGGAGCTCACCGATCAGGACTACGGATCGCGCGATTACGCGGCCCGGGATCCCGAGGGCAACCTCTGGAGCTTCGGCACCTACCGCCCCGGCGTGGATGCCTGACGCAGACCGGCATCCGGGTCCCGCGGGGCCAGCCCCGCGGGACGCTTCCGGGGGTGGAGTGCTATCCTCGTTCATCCGCGAGGGAGAGACGGCCGTGGTGTTGGAGGTGGGTCACGAACCCACCTTTTTTGTGGGCGCGAAGAATTTCAGGGGAAGGGGGGAGCGATGCCGGTCACCGGCCATGAGCAGTTGGAAGGACGTGTCGAGGGCGTGCTCGCCGCCGCCCTTCCGGAGGTCGACCTCCTCGAGCTGACCGTGCTGTCCGCCCAGGGCGGCATGCTGCGCCTGGTGGTGGACCACCCGGACGGCGTGGACCACGAGGTCTGCGCCGCGGTCACCCACGCGCTCGACGAGGCGGGTCTGCTCGAGGACTACGGCGCCGAGGTGTGGTCGCCGGGCCCCGAGCCGCCGCTCCGCACGCCGGACCAGTTCCGCCGCGCGGTGGGCCGTGAGGTCCAGGTCGTCGTCGAGACCGCCCGGGGGCGGCGCACCCACAGGGGTACGCTGCTCGAGGCGGACGACACGTCCATCCGCCTCTCGCTCGACGACGACGTGGTGGAGATCCCCTTCTCCGCCATCCGCCGGGCGAACGCGTTCGAGGAAGTCGGGGCGCAGGGGTGAGGGCGCGCGCGATCGTCAGCGCGGTGGTGACCGTCCCGGTCGTCGCCGTTGAGTTCGTCGGGGGGAGCAGCAGGTGAACCGAGAGATCATCGAGGCCATCAAGCAGATCGAGCGTGAGAAGGGGATCGATTCCGAGACCCTGCTCGTCGCGCTCGAGGACGCTCTGCTCGCCGCATACAAGAAGACGCCCGACGCGGCCGAGTTCGCGCGGGTCGATATCGATCGCGACACGGGCGAGATGCGCGTGTTCCAGCTGATCCTGCCCGAGGGCGAGGAGCTGCGGACGCTGCCGCGCGAGGAGCCGGTCATCCCGGAGGGCGTCGACCCGGCCGAGTACGAGCCGCCGCCGCCGGACGTGGACTGGGCCGCCTACGAGGACACCGAGATCGAGGCGATCGACGTCACGCCGGACAACTTCGGCCGCATCGCCGCGCAGACCGCCAAGCAGGTCATCCTGCAGCGGATCCGCGAGGCCGAGCGCGAGATGATGTACGACGAGTACGTCGACCGCGTCGGCGACGTCGTGACCGGGATCATCCAGCAGTCCGACTCCCGCTACACGCTGGTCAACCTCGGCCGCGTCGAGGCGCTGCTGCCCGAGAGCGAGCAGGTGCACAACGAGCGCTACGACCACGGTGCGCGCATCAAGGCCGTGATCATCGAGGTGCGCAGCTCCACCAAGGGCCCGCAGGTGATCGTGAGCCGCCGCTCGGACCAGCTGGTGCGCGAGCTGTTCAAGCTCGAGGTGCCCGAGATGGCCGACGGCCTGGTGGAGATCAAGGGCGTCGCCCGCGAGCCGGGCTGGCGGTCGAAGATCGCCGTCATCTCACACGTCCAGGGCGTGGACCCGGTCGGCGCGTGCGTCGGCCCCCGTGGCTCGCGCGTGCGCATGGTGGTCAGCGAGCTGCGCGGCGAGAAGATCGACATCATCCCGTTCAACGAGGAGCCCGCCCGCTACGTGGCCAAGGCGCTCTCGCCGGCCCGCGTGCGCGAGGTGCTCGTGGACGACGACAACCGCCAGGCGACCGTCATCGTGCCCGACGACCAGCTGTCGCTGTCGATCGGCCGCGAGGGCATGAACGCGCGGCTCGCCGCGCGGCTCACCGGCTGGCACATCGACATCAAGAGCGAGTCGACCTTCGCCCGCGAGGAGGAGAGCGACGAGTTCGGGGACGAGAACGACGCCAGCGTGTCGCGCTGCGCGGCGATGCTGCGGACGGGCAAGCGCTGCCCGAACGCCGCCGTCACCGGGACGCGGTACTGCGCCCTGCCGGCGCACTCCAAGCTGGCCGAGCTCGAGCGTTCGCTCGGGCGTTCGCTGACCGCGGAGGAGATCGAGGAGACCGGGACCGAAGAGGGTCTCGGACGGGTTCTGGAGCTGGCTCCCACGGCGGCCGTGTCCGCGCGAGGGCCAGGGGGAGGGTGCCGAGGGGTAGGTACGCATGGCGCAGCGCGCGCGACAGGTGCCCGAGCGGCGGTGCCTCGGATGTGGAGCCCGGCGGGAGAAGCCGGAGCTGGCACGATTCGTGGCCGCACCGCGGCGAGGATGTTCATCTGCTCGTTCGCGACGACCACGCCCACCTGGGCGGCCGCGGTCTGTACGTGTGCCGCCGGGATGAGTGCTTCGAACGTGCTGTCGCGCGTCGCGCCTTCCAGAGGGGGGCGAAGATCCGCGGAGAGCTGAGAATCGATCCGGAGCTGGGCGCGGAGTTCGGCAGTGGGGTCAATGGGGGACGAGATGGAAAAGAAGAGGATTTACGAGATCGCCAAGGATGAGGGGCTTCCCAGCTCCCTGGTGCTGCAGCGCCTTCAGCGCGCGGGTGTGGACGTGAAGACGGCCTCGTCAACGGTCGACGTGGCCGAGACGCTGCACGTGCTGAACCCCAACCGCTACCCCAAGCCCGAGCCGAAGCCCGAGCCGCCGCCCAAGGTCGAGAAGCCGAAGCCCGCCCCGAAGGCGAAGGCGGCGAAGGCCGAGACCGCCGAGGCGCCGAAGGCCGAGAAGGCCGCCGCGCCGAAGGCGGCCCCGAAGGCTGCCGCCGCGAAGGCCGAGGCCCCTGCGCCCGAGGCGCCCGAGGTCGCGACCCCGGTCGCCGAGGCCCCCGCCCCGGCGCCCGAGGCCGCCCCCGTGGCCGAGCCCACCCCGGCCCCCGCCGCGGCGAAGGCCCCTGCCGAGACGCCCGCTCCGGCCCCCGCTCCGGTGGCCAAGGCCGACGCTGCTCCGGCCGCCGAGGCCGAGGCCCCGGCGAAGGCCGCGGCTCCGGCGAAGGCCGAGACCCCCGCACCCGCCGCGCCCGCGGCGGCGACGACGCCTGCCGCGACGCGCCGCGACGCCCGCCGCTCCGGTGGTCCGTCCGCGTCCGACCGGCCCGACGGGCCCCTACGCCAAGAGCCCGCCCCCGGGATCCGAGCAGCGCCCGCGTCCGACCGGCCCGACCGGCCCGAACGCCAAGGGCCCGGCCCCCGGCGCGGAGCGTCCCCGTCCGTCCGGCGCCACCGGCCCGGGAGGCCCGGCGCCCGGATCCGAGCGTGCCCGGCCGACCGGCCCGACCGGTCCCAACGCCCGTCCCGGCGGTCAGGGCCAGGGCCCGCGTCCCGCCGGCCAGGGCGGCCGCCCGGCCGGAGGAGTGCCCGGCGCCACCGGCAGCGGCGGAGGCCCGCGCGGCAAGCGCCGTCGCGTGGTCATCGACCCGCAGGCCGGACGCCGTGGGCCCGCGCCACAGGGCCGCGACCGTCGCGGAGGCCGTCCCGGCCCGCGCGCCGAGGAGAAGCCCGTCGTGGTCGTCGCCCCGGCGGACATGCCGGAGGTCGAGGTCCCCTCGGGTTCCACGGTCAAGGACTTCGCGGAGATCCTCGACGTCTCGACGGCTCAGATCATCAAGCTGCTCATGGGTCTCGGCGAGATGGCCACGATCACGCAGTCCCTCTCCGACGACGCGATCGAGCTGATCGCCGGCGAGATGGAGCGCAAGGTCAGCATCGTCCACGCCGAGGAGGAGGCCGAGCGCGCCGAGGAGTTCGACGACGACGAGTCCGACCTCGTCCCGCGCGCTCCGGTCGTGGTCGTGATGGGTCACGTCGACCACGGCAAGACGTCGCTGCTCGACGCGATCCGCTCGCACCGAGGTCGCCGCGGGCGAGGCCGGCGGCATCACCCAGCACATCGGCGCCTACCAGGTGCACCACCAGGGTCGCGAGATCACCTTCCTCGACACCCCGGGCCACGAGGCCTTCACGGCCATGCGCGCCCGCGGCGCCAAGATCACGGACGTCGCGGTGATCGTGGTGGCGGCCGACGACGGCGTCATGCCGCAGACGATCGAGGCGATCGACCACGCGCGCGCCGCCGAGGTGCCGTTCATGGTCGCCGTCAACAAGGTGGACAAGGTCGGGGCCAACCCGGACCGGGTCAAGCAGGAGCTGTCGCAGCGCGACGTCATCCCCTCCGACTGGGGCGGCACGCACGAGTTCGTGCAGGTCTCCGCGCTCGAGCGCAGCGGCATCGACACCCTGCTCGAGACGGTGCTGCTGGTGGCCGACGCGGACGCCGAGCCGAAGGCCAACCCGAAGCCCGAGGCCTCGGGGACCGTCATCGAGTCGCGCCTCGACCCGGGTCGCGGCCCGGTCGCGTCGCTGCTGGTGCAGCGCGGCACCCTGCACGTGGGCGACGTCATCGTCGCCGGCGACGTCTTCGGGCGCGTCCGCGCGATGGGCGACGACACCGGCGCCACCATCGAGGCCGCGGGCCCGTCGGTGCCGGTCGAGGTGCTGGGCCTCGGCGGCGTCGTCGATGCCGGCGAGCGCTTCCGGGTGGTCGAGAACGAGCGCGCCGCCCGCCAGCAGGCGTCCGAGCGCAATCAGCGCCTGCGCGCGGAGGAGCTGGCCAACCGGCGCCCCGTGTCGCTCGACGACCTCTTCGCGCGCATCAAGGAGGGTGGGCTCAAGGAGCTCAGCATCATCATCAAGGGCGACGTGCAGGGATCGGTCGGCGCCCTGGCCGACGCGCTCGAGAAGGTCGAGCAGACCGAGGTGCGGCTGCGGGTCATCCACACCGGCGTCGGCGCGATCAACGAGTCGGACGTCATGCTGGCGGCCGCCTCGCAGGCGATCATCATCGGCTTCAACGTCCGCCCCCGGCCCGAGGCGAGCAGCCTCGCCGAGCGCGAGGGCGTGGACATCCGCACCTACCGGGTCATCTACCGGGCGATCGAGGATGTGCGCGACGCCCTGGTCGGCCTGCTGGAGCCGGACATCGTCGAGGACATCATCGGTCAGCTCGAGGTGCGCGCCACCTTCAAGGCGAGCCGCATCGGCACCATCGCGGGCTGTTACGTCACGGAGGGCGTCGTGCGCCGCAACTCGCACGTCCGGCTCCTGCGGGACGGCACGGTGGTCCACGAGGGCCGCATCGCGTCGCTCAAGCGCTTCAACGAGGACACGCGCGAGGTGCTCGCGGGCTTCGAGTGCGGTGTGCTGATCGAGGACTACAACGACGTCAAGGAGGGCGACACCATCGAGGTCTACGAGCTGCGTGAGGTCGCGCGCACGGCCCAGGCCGCCGCCGCCATCCCGTCGCCGCCGGCCCCGATCGCCCCGGCCGCCCCCGTCGAAGCTGAGTAGCCGGTGGAGGGCGGGTACGTCGGCATCCTGACGGTGGACCTGCACCTTCCGGACGGCCGTTCACTGAAGACCAAGCGCAAGGAGCTCCTGCGGGTGAGGAGCTCCTTGACGCGGCGTTTCGCGTGCGCGGTGGCCGAGGTGGACCACCACGACCTGTGGCAGCGCGTGCGGGCTCACCGTCGCGATCGTCGGCCGCGAGGCGGCGGAGACCGATCAGCGGCTGCAGGACGTGCTGCGCGCGCTGCACAGCGACGAGGCGTTCCAGGTGGTCGGCTCGTCGCACGAGACTGATCGCCGTCGAGGCCGAGACCGCCATCTCGTGGGGCGCGGTGAGTGGCGCGCCGGCCGCGGAGCACGCGGATGCGCCGCGTCGACACCGCGCTGCGTCAGGTGCTGGCCGAGGGCATCGCGCGCGACCTGTCCGATCCGCGGCTGGGCTTCGTGACCATCACCCACGTCGAGTCCACCCAGGACGTGCGCGAGGCGAAGGTCTACTTCACCACGCTGAAGGGCTCGGAGCGGCGCGGCAGCCAGGAGGCGCTCGAGTCGGCGCGCGGCCTGCTGCAGTCGCGGCTGGCCCGCGAGCTGCGCTCGCGCCACACCCCCCAGCTGACCTTCCACTACGACACCACCCAGCGCGACGCCGTGGAGCTGACCCGCTTCATCGACGAGGTCACCGCCGACCTGCCGCCCGCGCCCCCGCCCGACCCCATCGACGAGGAGCAGGCGTGAGCCCGCGCGTGCCCCGGGACGCGTCGCGCGCCGAGGTCGCCGAGGTGCTCGCCCGGCCCGGCGAGCGGTTCGTGGTCACCTCGCACCACAACGCCGACGGTGATGCCATCGGCTCCCTGCTCGGCCTGGCGCGCGCCCTGCGCGCGGCCGGCCAGGACGTCGTGCTCGCGCACGCCGACACGCCCGCCGGTGCCGAGCGACCTGGAGTTCATGGTCGCGCCCGGCGAGGTGTTCCTCGACGCGCCGCCCCCCGACGTGGCCGAGCGGGTGCTGGTGGCCGTCGACTGCGCCACCGAGGGGCGCATGTGGCCCGAGCCGCTCCACGAGGCCGCGCGCGTGGTGGTCAACATCGATCACCACCAGGACAACACGCGGTTCGGCGACCTCAACCTGGTCGAGCCCCTCGCGTCGAGCACCGCCGAGGTGGTCCAGGGCGTGCTGGCGGAGGCGGGCTGGCCGCTGACCCCCGAGATCGCCGACGCCCTCTACATCGGCATGGTCACCGACACCGGGCCGCTTCGGCTACGCCAACACCCGTCCCGGCACGCACCGCGCCGCCGCCGCGCTCATCGAGGCCGGGGTCGATCCCGCCCGCATGTCGCGGATCCTCTACGAGGAGCAGCCGCTCGACCGCCTGCTGCTGATGGGCCGCGCCCTCGAGCGCGCGCAGTCGCTGGCCGGCGGCCGGATGCTGGCGGCGGTGCTCACGGGCGACGACTTCGCCGCCGCCGGCGGCGACGACACCGAGGGCATCGTCGAGGTGATGCGCGGCGTGCGCGGCGTGCGCGCCGCCGCCCTGGTGCGCGAGGCCGGCCCCGAGGGGAGCTACCGCGTCTCCCTGCGCACGGCCGACCCCGAGATCGACGTCTCCGCGATCGCCCGGCAGGAGGGCGGCGGGGGCCATCGCGCGGCCGCCGGTTTCAGCACCGCGCCGCCCTCCCGACGACCTGCTGGCGTGGCTCGGGGAGCAGATGGGCGAGCGCATGGATGCGAACGGAGCCGATGGCTGAGGCCGCCGTCGCGCCGGCGCCGGCGCTGTGGCTCGTGGACAAGCCCGCCGGCCCGACCTCCCACGACATCGTCGCGACCGCCCGGCGCGCGCTGGGACGCACGGCGAAGGTGGGGCACTGCGGCACGCTCGACCCGTTCGCGACCGGGCTGCTCGTGCTGCATGGTGGGCCGCGCCACCCGCCTCGCCCCCTACCTGACCGGCCTGGACAAGACCTACCTGGCCACGCTGCGCACCGGCTTCGTCTCGGAGACGCTCGATCCGGAGGGGCCGATCGACGCGCTCGGGCGATCCCGCCACCTTCGCGCGGGTGCGCGAGGTGCTGCCGGGGTTCGTCGGCGTGCAGCGCCAGCGCGTGCCCGGCGCTGTCGGCCGTGCGGGTCGAGGGCGAGCGCCTCTACCGCAAGGCCCGGCGCGGCGAGGACGTCGGAGCTGCCCGAGCGCGAGGTCGACGATCCACTCGCTGCGGGCCGTCGAGGACCTCGGCGACGGCGACGTGACCATCGAGGTGCGCTGCGGGTCGGGCACGTACGTGCGGCGGCTGGCGGGCGACATCGGCGACCGGCTCGGGTGCGGGGCATACTGTGCGGCCTTGCGACGTACGGCCGTGGGCACCCTCTCGGTCGACGACGCCGTCGGTCCGGACGAGGTGGCGCCGCGCGGGGGTCTCGACCCCCTCAGCGGGCTCGGTCACCTGCCGGTCCGGCGCCTGTCCGACGAGGAGACGGTGCGTGTGCTGCACGGCGGGCGAGTGGGATACGACGCGGGATCGGGCGACGGCCCGGTGGCGCTCGTGAGCGACGACCGCCTGGTCGCGATCGGCACGCCCGACGGCACGGGCGCGCTGCGCCCCGGGGTCGTGCTCGAGGACCCGCGGTGAGGCGCTACCAGTCGCTCGGCGACCTGCCCGCTCGGCGCCCCCCGCCGCGTGGTCGCCATCGGCACCTTCGACGGGGTCCACGTGGGCCATCAGGCCGTGGTGCGCCAGGCGATCGAGCGGGCCGAAGAGATGGGCCTCACGTCGATGGTGATGACCTTCGAGCCCCAGCCGATCGCGGTGCTGCGCCCCGAGCTGCGCCCCGGCGTGCTGACCCACATCGCCCTCAAGAGCCAGCTGATCGAGCGCCTCGGCGTGGACGAGCTGCTGGTGGTGCCCTTCACCCAGGCGTTCGCGCGCATCCGGGCCGAGCGCTTCGCGGAGATGCTGGTGGCGCCGCCGCTGAGCGCGGACACCGTCGTGGTGGGCAGCAACTTCCGCTTCGGGCACGGCGGCACGGGCACGGTCGAGATGCTCACCCAGTTCGGCCGCTCGCGCGCCCTGAAGGTGGAGTCGCCCGGCATCGTGGTCAGCGACGACGGCAAGCCGATCTCGTCCACGCGCATCCGGCGCCTCGTGGCGACGGGCCAGGTGGCGGCGGTGATCCCGCTGCTCGGCCGTCTGCACTCGGTGGAGGGCGTGGTGGTGGGCGGCGACGGCCGCGGGCGCGGCATGGGCCTGCCCACGGCCAATCTGGAGATCCCCGCCGACGCGGCCCTGCCGAGCCGCGGCGTCTACGCCGCCCGCGCCGTGCTGGCCTCCGGCCGCAGCGCCGCCGCGGTCAACATCGGCGTGGCGCCCACCTTCGCGAGCGAGCGATCCCCGGCCGCTGCGCCTGGAGGCCTTCCTGCTCGACCACGAGGGCGGCGACTTCTACGGCCAGACGATGCGGGTGGACTTCATCGAGCGCCTGCGCGACGAGAGGCGCTTCGAGTCGGTCGACGCCCTGATGGCCCAGGTCACGCAGGACATCGCCCTCACGCGCGAGCTCGCCGCCCCGCACCTGAGCGGCTCGCTGGAGCCGCCGGCGCCGTGAGCGGCGGCGTGCTGGTGGGCGCCGGCGCGCTGCGGGCACGGCTCGACGGCGGCGATCCGCCGACCCTGCTCGACGTGCGCTGGGCCCTGGGCGACGACCGCGGGCGCGAGCGCCACGCGGAGGGGCACGTCCCGGGCGCCGTCTACGTTGACCTCGACACGGAGCTCACCGACCCGCCTTCGACCGCGCGCGGCCGCCACCCGCTGCCGTCGCCCGCCCGGCTGCAGGACGCCGCCCGGCGGTGGGGGGTGCGCGCAGGCCACGACGTCGTGGCCTACGACGACTCCGGCGGTCTCGCGGCGGCCCGGGCCTGGTGGCTGCTGCGCTGGGCCGGCGTGTCGCGGGTGCGGCTGCTGGACGGCGGGCTCGCGGCCTGGGCGCGTGCGGGCGGCGCGCTCGAGAGCGGCGACGTGGCGCCCGAGGGGGGCGACATCGTCCTCGGCTCCGACGGGATGCCCGTGGTGGAGGCCGACGCGGCCGCCGCGCTCGCCGTGACCGGGGTGCTGCTCGACGCCCGCGCCGCCGAGCGGTACCGCGGCGAGGTGGAGCCGGTCGATCCGCGCGCCGGCCACATCCCGGGGGCGCGGTCCGCGCCCACGACCGGCAACCTCGATCCCGAGGGGCGTTTCCTGGCGCCTGAGGATCTGCGCGCGCGGTTCGCCACGCTCGGCGCGGACGACGGGCGATCGGTCGCGGTGTACTGCGGCTCGGGCGTGACGGCGGCCCACGAGGTCGCCGCGCTGGCCGTGGCGGGCATCGAGGCGGCCCTGTATCCGGGGTCGTGGTCGCAGTGGTCGGGCGATCCGGCACGCCCCGCGGCGACCGGGGATCGCCCGGGCTGAGGCCCGAGGGGGGTCTGCTATCGTCGCCGGGCCGGGGTGCGTGTCGCACGTGCGATCCCCCCGCATACACGAGACGACCCGGGGCGGCTTCGGCTGCGCCGCGGCTGAGCCAGGAGACACGAGAAAATGCTGAGCAAGGACGCCAAGTCCGGTGTCATCGGTACCCACCGCCGCCACGAATCCGACACGGGTTCGCCGCAGGTGCAGGTGGCGATCCTCACCGAGAGGATCAACGGCCTCACGGAGCACCTGAAGATCCACAAGAAGGACCACCACTCGCGGCGTGGTCTTCTCCAGATGGTGGGCCGCCGCCGGCGGCTGCTCAACTACATGCAGCGCACCGATCTGGACGGATACCGCGAGCTCACGAAGACGCTCGGCCTGCGCAGGTAGTCGCGGCCGGACACGAAGAACGACGGCCTGGCACCAGGGTGGTGCGGGCAATGAGGCGCTCCGGCCGAGTGGCGCGGGGCAGACAAGGGATGTGACATGGCAGTAGAGATCGTTACCGCGCAGATCGGCGATTCGCCGATCTCGTTCGAGACCGGCAAGCTGGCCAAGCAGGCCAACGGATCGGTGCTCGTCCGCTCAGGGGACACCATCGTGCTCGTGACGGCCGTCGGCGCGCAGTCGCCGCGGCCCGGAGCCGACTTCTTCCCCCTCACGGTGGACGTCGAGGAGCGCATGTACGCCGCGGGCAAGATCCCCGGCGGCTTCATCAAGAGGGAGTCGCGCCCCAGTGATCGCGCCACCCTCACCGCGCGCATGACCGACCGGCCGATCCGGCCTCTGTGGCCCAAGGGCTACCGCAACGAGACCCAGGTCGTGGCGACGATCCTCTCGGTCGACCAGGTCAACGCGTTCGACATCCTCGCCCTCAACGGGGCCTCGGCCGCGCTGATGCTCTCCGAGATGCCCTTCGCCGGCCCCGTCGGCGCCGTGCGCATCGGGCTGATGGGCGACGAGTTCATCATCAACCCGACGCTCCAGGAGACCGAGGAGTCCGAGCTGGACCTCGTGGTCGCCGGCACCGCCGAGGCCATCTCGATGGTCGAGGCGGGCGCGAAGGAGGTCGACGAGGAGACGATGCTCGAGGCCCTGCAGATCGCCCACGAGGAGATCCGCACCCTCTGCGCCGTCCAGCTCGAGCTGCAGAAGGCCGCGGGCAAGCCCAAGTGGGACATCGCCCCGCTCGCCGTGGACGAGAAGGTGCTCGCCGCGATCGAGAAGTCGGCCGGCAAGGACCTCAACGAGGCCACGCTGGAGCAGGCCAAGCTGCTGCGCCGCGACAAGATCGCCGCCGTCCGCCAGGCCGCCGCCGCCTCCGTGCTGGGCGACGACCCGGACCCCGAGGACGCCGCGTCGTTCAGCCGCGCCTTCGACGCGCTCCAGAAGAGCATCATCCGTCGCCGCATCGCGGTCGACAAGCAGCGCCCCGACGGTCGCGCCGCCGACCAGATCCGGCCCATCGAGTGCGAGGCCGGCATCCTGCCGCGCGTCCACGGCTCGGGTCTGTTCACCCGCGGTGAGACCCAGGTGCTGACGAGCCTCGCGCTCGGCACCACCAAGGAGGCGCAGCGCATCGACGGTCTCGGCATCGAGACCACCAAGCGCTACATCCACCACTACAACTTCCCGCCGTTCAGCGTCGGCGAGACCGGCTTCATGCGCGGTCCCAAGCGGCGCGACATCGGTCACGGCGCGCTCGCCGAGCGGGCCCTGCTGCCGATGATCCCGGACGACGTCGAGTTCCCGTACACGCTGCGGCTCGTCTCCGAGACGCTCGAGAGCAACGGCTCGTCGTCGATGGCCTCGGTCTGCGGATCCACGCTGGCCCTGCTCGACGCGGGCGTCCCGATCACCCGGCCGGTGGCCGGCATCGCGATGGGCCTGATCAAGGAGGGCGACGACTACATCGTGCTCTCCGACATCCAGGGCGACGAGGACCACCTCGGCGACATGGACTTCAAGGTCGCGGGCACCGCGAACGGCATCAACGCGCTGCAGATGGACATCAAGATCAACGGCGTGACCTTCGAGATCCTGCGCGACGCGCTCGCCCAGGCCAAGAAGGGTCGCGAGCACATCCTCGGGATCATGGCCGGGACCCTCGCCGAGCCCCGCACGGAGCTCTCCGCCTGGGCCCCCCGGATCACCGCGATCAAGATCGACCCGGAGCGCATCGGCACCGTCATCGGCAAGGGCGGCGAGACGATTCGCGGCCTCGAGGCCGACTACGAGGTCGAGATCTCGATCGAGGACGACGGCACCGTCAAGGTCTACGGCGTCAACGGCGAGAAGGCCGACGCGGCCGTCGAGGCGATCCGCGCGATGACCAAGGACGTCGAGGTGGGGGACACCTACACCGGCGCCAAGGTCGTCAAGACGACCACGTTCGGCGCGTTCGTCGAGCTCACCAAGGGCGTCGACGGCCTGCTGCACATCTCGAACCTCGGCCGCGGCCGGGTGGACAAGGTGGAGGACGTCGTCAACCGCGGCGACACGGTCGATGTGACCGTCGTCGAGGTGGACAAGGCACGTGGCCGCATCGGCCTGCGCATCGTCGGCATGGAGGACGCCGACGGCGGCGGCAACGGCGCGGCCGCGGACTCCGAGGGCGGGGGCGACGACGACCAGCCGCGCCGCCGTCGGCGTCGGCTGACCGCCGCCGAGTAGTGAGCACCACGCCGGCCACGATCGCTCCGCCGGTCCTGGGCGTCACGTCGGGGGGTCTCCGGGTCATCTCGGAGACCCTCCCGGGCGCCCGTTCCGTCGCGATCGGCATCTGGATCGGGGTCGGATCGCGCTTCGAGCGCGTCGAGGAGGCGGGCGTCTCCCACTTCCTCGAGCACATGCTGTTCAAGGGGACGCCGAGCCACTCGGCCGAGGAGATCGCCCAGGCCTTCGACGGTCTCGGCGGCGAGGTCAACGCGGCCACCGGCAAGGACTACACCGTGCTCTACGCACGGGTGCTCGACGAGCTGCTCGACCGGGCGTTCCCGCTGCTCACCGACATGCTCCAGCGCCCCACCTTCGTCGACCTCGAGCAGGAGCGCGAGGTCGTGCTGGAGGAGATCGCCATGTACGAGGACGATCCCCAGGACCAGATCCACGACCTGGCCAGCAACGCCGTGTTCCCGGATCAGGCCCTCGGCCGCCCGGTGATCGGCAACCGCTCGGTCATCGGCGGGGTCACCGTCCCCGGCGTCCGCGCCTACCACGGCGACCACTACACGGCGCCCAACATGGTGGTCGCCGCCGCGGGCAACGTCTCGCACGAGCGCGTGCTGGAGCTCTCGGAGCAGCTGCTCGGCAGCCTCTCCCCGGCGTCCGGCGAGGGCGTGTACGAGCCCGCGCAGCCCGGGACGCCGACCCTCGTGGTCAAGGAGAAGGCGACCGAGCAGTACCACCTGTGCCTCGGGGGCCCCGGCCTGTCGCGCAACGACCCGCGGCGGCACGCCCAGTCGGTGCTCGACACCGTGCTCGGCGGATCGATGAGCAGCCGCCTGTTCCAGGAGGTGCGCGAGAAGCGCGGCCTGGCGTACTCGGTCGGCTCGTACGTCGTCGGCTACGCCGACGCCGGCCAGGTCGGCGTGTACCTCGGCACGCGTGAGGACAACCTCGCGACGTCCTGCGAGATCATCGGCACCGAGCTCCGGCGCATCGGCAGCGAGCCGCTCCCCGCCGAGGAGCTCCAGCGGGCCAAGGACCACCTCAAGGGCCGGCTGGTGCTCGGCATGGAGAGCTCGGGCACGCGCATGAACCGGATCGGCCGTTCGGTGCTCACCGGCACCGAGCTGCTGACCATCGACGAGATCATCGCCCGCGTCGACGCCGTGAGCGCCGAGGACGTGCTCGCGCTGGCCCAGGAGCACTGGCAGCCCGAGTCGATGTCGGCCGCCGCGATCGGCCCGAAGGGCGACATCATTCGCTCTGCGGTGGCGAGCCTCTCCCCGGAGCTTCGCGCGGCCTAGGGGCGACGCCGTAGGCCAGCAGGTGCGGCCGCGGCTCGGTCTCGATGATCGTGAGGGACGCGTTGGGCACCCCGGCCAGGTTGGTCAGGCCGAGGTCGCCGAGCGCGGCGCAGGCGGCGCGTATCGCGGCGCCGTGGGTGACCACGAGCGCGCTGCGGGCGCCGCTGTCGGTCAGGCTCTGCACGGCCCCGAGGATGCGCGCGCGCGCGTCGTCCCAGGTCTCGCCTCCCGGAGGCGTCGTCACGCCCTGGCGCCACCGCTCCAGATCGGCGAGCTCGACGATGCTCATATCGTCGATCAGCCGTCCGGTCCACGCGCCGATGTCGATCTCGCGCCAGCGTGGATCGAGGGCCGTCGCCCGACCCGCGAGCACCCGGGCCGTCTCGCGCGCCCTCGCGAGGTCCGAGCTGACGGCCTCCTGGGGCGCCAGCGCCTGGATCAGACCGCGCAGGCGGCGCGCCTGCTCCACCCCCGTCGGGCTGAGGGGCGGGTCGGCCACCCCCTGCAGGCGGCCCTCGGCGTTCCACGTCGACCGGCCGTGCCGGACCAGGATCAGTCGCACGTCCGAACCCTACGGCGCTGTAGGCTCACCGGCGTGATCGACGTCTGTGTCTCCGGGGCCGCAGGCCGCATGGGTCGAGCCGTCGTCGGCGCGGTCGGCGCCGAGCCCGACATGAGGGTGACCGCGTCGGTCGACCCCGTGCTGCCCGGCCACAGCGATCTGGCCGCGGTGCTGGTCGAGGGGCCGCCGGATGTGATGGTCGACTTCACCATCCCCGAGACGGTCTTCTCCAACGCCATCACCGCCCTGCGCGCCGGCGTGCACGTGGTCGTCGGCACCACGGGCCTCAGCGAGGCCCAGGTGGCGGAGATCCGCGAGCTCGCCGAGTCGGGCCCGGCGAACGCGGTGATCGCGCCCAACTTCGCCGTCGGGGCCGTGCTGATGATGCGCTTCGCGGTCGAGGCCTCGCGGCACATGCCGAAGGCGGAGATCATCGAGCTCCACCATGACGGCAAGCTGGACGCCCCCTCGGGCACCGCGCTGCGCACCGCCGCGCTCATGGAGGGTGACCCGGTGGTGCACTCGGTGCGCCTGCCCGGGCTGGTCGCCCACCAGGAGGTCATCCTGGGCGGGCACGACGAGACCCTCACGATCCGCCACGACTCGCTGTCGCGCGAGAGCTTCATGCCCGGTGTGGTGCTCGCCGTGCGCGCCGTCCGCGACCGGCCGGGACTGACGCTCGGGCTCGAGCCGATCCTCTTCGGCGAGAGCTGACTTCCTCCGGCACTAGGATGGCCCCGGCAGACATCCCGAGGGGGGCCGATGAGCGACGACGTGGAGCAGGATCGCAGAGGACGAGGTGGAGCAGCGCGAGCGGAAGGGCGGCGGAGCCGGGTCGCGTGACCTGGCCGGCGCGCTGGGCGCGCAGGAGATGACGTTGCGTGTCTGGCGCTACGGGCCCGGGCACGCGATGGCCTACCACCGGCACCACACCCAGGAGGAGGTCTACAAGCTGATCTCCGGCGGGCCGCAGGAGATCTTCGTCGACGGCGAGGTGATCGAGGTGGCCGACGGCGAGTGGCTGCGCTTCGGCAAGGACGTCCCGCGCCGCATCCAGAACAACAGCGACCGCGAGGCCGTCTGGCTCACGATCGGGGCGCCTCCCGGCCCCGGCATCACTGACGGCATCCGGCTGAACCCGGAGACGGGCGAGGAGATCCCCCGCACCTGATGGGTCCCCGTCTCGTCAGCCTGGCGGCGGTCCTGGCCAAGCGCCAGGGCGCCGCCGCGGCCCAGTCCCTGCTGCAGAGCGGCAAAGGCCTGGATGGCCGATCCGGCCAACGAGTCGAGCAAGCAGGCGCTGCTCGTGCAGCTGCGCCAGTACGCCGAGCGGGCGGGCGGCACGGTGGGCGAGCTCAGCGCCAAGCTCTACCGCGACGTGGAGAAGCGCCGCGTCTCGGTGGCGTCATGGGAGCGCGACCTGATGGCGATGCGCTACGAGGTGGTCTACATGGCCCCGGGGCCCGTGCGCGAGGCGGCCCTGGCGGCCTACGTCGCACAGGCCTCGGCCGGCGTCCACCTGATCAACGGGGCCTCGAAGCCCAACGAGGCGCGCGATCGGCGTCATCCGCGCCCTCGACGCCGAGGAGCGCATGCTGCGCGGCGAGCGCCTCTCCGCGGACGAAAAGGGTCGGGCGCTCCAGGCGGTCGCCGCCGCGCGCGCGGCCTGCGCGGGTCACGCCGCCTGAGCTACGGCATCGGGGGGGAGTCGAGCTTCTCCCGCGGGCTGCCGATGAGAGAACTGTTCAGCTGACCTGGCCCGCCGCCGTCTCCTCCACGGCTCGGCACCGGGGTACGGCCTGCTCGCTCGATGCCGGGAGGAGCCCATGCGCTCGCCGCGTTTCATCACCATCATGTCGATCGCGATCGCCGCGATATTCGCGTTCGCACTCGCTGCGAGCATCACGGGGGCGAGCGCCGCGCCCAAACCCAAGCCCAGGAAGGCCTCCAAGGCCGCGCTCGCCTCGCCGGCCCTGATCAAGCAGCTCAAGACCCTGCCCAAGCAGGCCAAGGTGCTGACCGGCCAGGTCAAGACGTTCTCCACGCAGATCCAGGCGCTCAACGGGCGCCTCGATTCCCTGGAGGCGCGGTTCGCCAAGGCCGTGGCGGCGGGTGGCGTCGGTCCCGAGGGCCCCGCGGGTGCCGCGGGCGCGCCCGGGCGCGGTGGGCCCCTCCGGACCCCAGGGCCCCACCGGCCCCCGCGGCGGCATCGGCGACACCGGCCCGGCCGGCCCCGCCGGACCGCGCGGACTGCAGTGGAAGGGCGCGTACTCGGGCGTCACCGCGTACGCCAAGGACGACGCGGTCCAGTACGACGGCTCCTCGTACGTCGCGGCCAACCCGGTCCCCAGCGGCCAGCCGCTGCCGGGCGTGAACCCCGACTGGACGCTGCTGGCGCAGAAGGGCCAGGGCGCCGGCGGCCCCGGCTCCGTGACCGGCTTCAAGGTCGAGACGTTCGACGGCACCGTCGCCGGCACCGCCGGTCAGGCGGTCGTCGGGTTCAAGACCTGCAGCAACAGCGGCATCGCCGTCGGCGGCACCGCCGCGCTCGGCAACAGCAGCGACGGCGAGATCATCGGCGGGCAGATCGTGGCCGACGGCGCGAGCATCCCTCGCACCTGGCAGGTGATCGTGAAGTCCAACAACACCCAGGCCGTGCCGCTCAAGATCTGGGTCGTCTGCGGGCAGACCCAATAGGTGAAACGGATGGCGCCGAGTCCGGGTCTATACTCCCCGGAGTGCTCGGCGCCATCCTGACCGCCATGGCCACGCCCTTCGACCCGGACCTGCGGGTGGATGAGGCGGCCTCGGCAGCTCTCGCGAACCACCTCGTGGACCACGGCTCCGACGGCCTGGTCGTGGCGGGGACGACGGGCGAGGCCTCGACGCTGAACGACGAGGAGAAGCTCGCCCTCTACCGCCTCGCGGTGCGCGAGGTGGGCGGGCGCGCCAGCGTCGTGGCGGGCACGGGCAGCAACGACACCGCGCACTCGGTGCACCTCACGGCCCTCGCGGCCGAGGTCGGGGTGGACGCCGTGCTGGTGGTCACCCCCTATTACAACCGCCCGCCGCGCGAGGGGATCATCGCCCACGTGGCCGCGATCGCCGAGGTCGGCCTGCCGGTGATCCTCTACAACATCCCCGGGCGCTCGGTGGTCAACATGCCCCCGGACCTCGATCGCCGAGCTGGGCCAGATCCCGAACGTCGTGGCCGTGAAGCAGGCCAACCCCGACCTCGACGAGTGCCGCGAGGTCGCGCGCACGTCGGACCTGGCGCTCTACGCCGGCAACGACGACATGCTGTTCCCCGTCCTCGAGATGGGCGGCGTCGGCGTGATCTCGGTGGCATCCCACCTGGTGGGCGAGGAGATGGCCGCGGTCGTCACCGCGGCCGGCAAGGGCGACCTCGAGGAGGCCCGGCGGCGCGACGCCGCACTGGCCGACCTCGTACGCCGGCCTCTTCGTCACCACCAGCCCCATTCTCATCAAGTCGGCGCTCGAGATGATCGGACTGATCCCCTCGGCGCGCCTGCGTCTCCCCCTGGTGGAGGCCACGCCCGTGCAACGCGACATTCTGCGCAGCGTGCTCGAGCGCCAGGGCATTCTCTCGCGGGCCTAGCCCGCGACTACGTAACAACTGAGGAAGGTCACATGGCGACTGGCGCCAGCGTGCGGGTGATTCCGCTCGGCGGAGCAGGCGAGATCGGCAAGAACATGTACGTGGTCGAACAGGACGGCAGGATGGTCCTGATCGACTGCGGCATCACGTTCCCCAAGAACGATCAGATGGGCGTGGACATCGTTCTGCCGGACTTCAGCTACGTGGTCGAGCGTCGTGACAATCTCGAGGGTCTGATCCTGACCCACGGTCACGAGGACCACATCGGAGCGGTCCCGTTCCTGCTGCGCGCGGTGGGGCAGGTGCCGATCTACGCGCGCCGCTTCACGCTCGCGCTGCTGCGGTTCAAGCTCGAGGAGCACCGCCTGCTCGACAAGGCCGAGCTGATCGAGGTGCGCCCCGGCGTGCCCGTCCAGGTCGGTCCGTTCGAGACCGAGTTCATCCCGCTCACCCACAGCACCCCCGACTGCGCCGCCGTCGCGCTGTCCACCGCGGTCGGCACGGTGGTGCACACCGGCGACTTCGGCATCGAGTACGTCCCGGTCGAGGGCCGCCGCAGCGACCTGCCGGGGCTCGCCCGCCTGGGCGATCGCGGCGTCCAGCTGCTGCTGGCCGACTCCACCAACGCCGAGGAGGGCCCGCCCCCCTCGCCGCTGCCGACCCGCGACGTCCAGAGCGAGCTCAGCCGCATCTTCGCGACCGCGCGCGGCCGCGTGCTGGTGACGACGTTCTCGTCGCACATCCACCGCGTCCAGCAGGTGCTCAACGCCGCGTATCTCGACGGGCGCGTCGTGGCCCTGCTGGGCCGCTCGCTGACGCGCAACGTCAAGATGGCGAGCAACCTGACCGACCCCGAGGCGCCCACGGCCGGGACGACCTACCTGACCGCGCCCCCCGGGACCCTCGTGAGCCTCAAGGAGCTCGAGACCCACCCGCGCGACGAGCAGGTGATCATCTGCACCGGCAGCCAGGGCGAGCCGATGGCGGCCCTCAGCCGGATCGCGCGCGGCGAGCACAACCAGGTCCAGATCGAGCCCGGCGACACCGTCCTGTACTCGTCGAGCACGGTCCCCGGCAACGAGCTGGCGGTCAACGAGATCGTCAACCGCCTGGTGCGGGCCGACGCCGAGTTCATCACCGAGCGCCAGAACCCGAAGGTGCACGTCTCCGGCCACGGCAGCGCCAGCGACCTGCTGCTGATGCTGGAGCTGCTGCGCCCCAAGGTGTTCGCGCCGATCCACGGCGAGGCCCGCCACCAGCGCGCGCACGCCGAGCTGGCCGAGGCGCTGGGGGTCAAGAAGACCGACATCCACATCCTCGACAACGGCGACGTGCTCGAGGTGACCGGCGACGAGGCGAAGATCGTCGATCGCGTCCACGCCGGCCTCAGCTACGTCGATCAGGCCGGCGGCGGCGACATCACCGAGAGCGTCCTGCGCGACCGGCGGCACCTCGCCGACGACGGCCTCGTGCTGGTCGTGGCCCGCATCGACGCCTCCGACGGCTCGCCGGTGGGCGAGATCGAGATCGTCACCCGCGGCTTCGGCTCGGGCGAGGACGAGCAGCTCATCGAGGAGACGCGGCTCGCGGTCGAGCGCAGCCTCGCCAGCTCGGCCGAGCAGAAGGTCACGGAGGCCAGCGTCCTCCAGCACCAGCTCCACGACGTCGTCGCCTCGCTGGTGCGCAAGCGCACCCAGCAGCGGCCGGTCGTGGTCCCGGTGATCCTCGAGGTCTAGGAATCTCCTCCCGGGGGCCGATTCTCGGCCCCCGGGAGTGCGTCTAGGCTCGTTCGCATGAGCTCAACCGCCACGACGCGGACCGATCGGCTGCGCGCCGGGGCGGGGGAGGCCTGGACCTCGCTCGTTCTCCCACCCCTTCGTGCGGGAGATGGCGGCGGGGACCCTTCCCGCGGCCCGGTTCCGCTTCTACGTCGAGCAGAACATCATGTACCTGCCCGAGCTGAGCCGGGCGATGAGCATCGGCGCGGCGAAGGCGCGGAGCGTCGAGGAGATGACGCTCTTCGCGTCCAACGCCCTCCAGCTGCTGGAGGTCGAGGTGCCGACCAACCGGCGCCTGCTGGAGCGCGCCTCCGAGCTTGCGCCGGACGAGCGCAACCCCGACGTCATGACCCCCGCCTGCGCGGGCTACACCAGCTTCCTCACGTCGGTGGCCGCGCTGCACGGGCCGACCGAGATCATGGCCGCGATCCTGCCCTGCGCCATGAGCTACGGCGAGATCGCCCGCAGCCTCGGCGAGGTCGCGCCGCACCCGATCTACTCGGAGTGGGTCGGCTTCTTCGCCTCCGACGAGTACGCGGCCGTGGTCGCGCCGCTCTGCGAGGCCCTCGACCACATGCCCGCCCCCGAGGACGAGGCCGAGCTCCAGCGCATCTTCACCACGGCCTCGCGGTTCGAGCGCCAGTTCTGGGACATGGGGTACGGCTCCATCCAGTGGCCGGACCTCGCGCCCGCCGGCTGATTCAGGCCGCGGTGGACATGCTCGAGAGCCAGTGGACGACCTCGACCCGGTTGCGCAGGCCCAGCTTGCGCAGCGCGCTGTGGGCGTGGGTCTTCACGGTGGAGGCGCTGATGAAGAGGCGCTCGCTGATCTCCCGGTAGGTGCAGCCGACGCCGATCAGCTCCAGCACCTGGCGCTCGCGCCGGGTGACGTTGGGGAGCGCGGCGAGGGACGCGAACGACCGGCCGGCCATGCTGTCGCGGACCTCGGTCACCAGGTGGCGCGCGACGCCGGGGGAGACCCAGGTGCCGCCGTGCGCGGTCGCGTGCAGCGCCATGGCGAGCTCGTCCATGACGTCGGCCCGCGGGGTGGCGGGCGTGACCACGTAGCTCTCGGCGCCGGCGCGCAGGGCGTCGAGCAGGTCGTCGCGGGCGGGAGAGTCGCCGCACACCAGCACCGGCACCTCGCCGTCCAGCTCGCGCACCGCCGCGATGGCCGCGGGCACGTTACGACCCGATCCGCCGATCGCGACGGCGTCGAGGACGCAGTCGGCCGGCAGCCGGCGCAGGACGCGCGCCTCCGAGACCACCGCCACCACCCTCACACGGCGGGCCTCGAGGTGGTCGGCATACGCGCGCAGGCGCCTGCGTGGATCCACCAGCGCGACCGCGATCGGGTCGAAGCGCTCGGGGCTCATGGCGTGTCTCCAGAGGTCGGCAAATGGCGGTCGAGCAGCTCCGTCATCTCGCGCAGGAGGCGCTCGTTGTGTGCGTGCGACGCCGCGATGGCACCCGCGGCGTCCTCTGCCTCGATGGCGTCGATGATCTGGGCGTGCTCGGCCATGGACCGGCGCCCGCGCGTGCCGCTGTGCACGGCCATCGCGCGGGCGCGGGCGAGGCGGTCGTAGACGCTGCCGAGCAGGTGGGTCAGAAGGGGGCTGCCGGCGCCGAGCAGGATGGTGCGGTGGAATCCGTCGATGGAGTCGTCGACCGCCTCGGCGTCGCCGGCGTCCACCGCGCGCTCACCGGCCGCGATGTGATCGCGGGCCTGCTCGATGAGCCCGGACGCCATGCCGCGCGCGGCGCGATCGACGGCGTGGTCCTCCAGCACCGAGCGCACCTCGAAGGCGTCGAGCATGTCCGCGCGCGACAGCGAGGCCACGTAGACGCCCTTGAAGGGCTGGCGCACCGCGAGGCCCTCGCGCTCGAGGCGGTGCAGCGCGTCCCGGATCGGGCTCTTGCTGACGCCCAGCTGAGCGGCGAGGGTGGCCTCCACGAGGGGCGCCCCGGGCTCCAGCTCCAGGCGCAGGATCCCGTCCTTGATGGCCTCGTAGGAACGCTCTCGAAGTGTGGTGGCACCCGCGACGGGCTCGGGGAGCCAGGAGGAGGTGGTCTTCATGTCCGCCAAAGTAGCGTATGAGATATGACACATCATGTGGCCGATGGCACGATGTCGTCAAGGTGCGATCTGGTCCCATGGCCAAATTGGCGCGCGGGGCTCGCCGCTGACCGGCGGCGCGCCGGCCGGGCCCCGCTGAGGGATTCAGGCGGCGGGGCGGCGGGCGGCGCGCGCGCGGACGACGTCCGCGAAGGCCAGGAACGAGCTGAGGCGGTTCGGGCCGATGGGGAAGTAGTTCACGTGGCGGATGCCCGCCCGCTCGAGCCGGTCGAGGTGGTCTGACACCTCGGCAGGGGTACCCGACAGGGTCAGCTTCTCGACCATCTCGCGGGGCGCCAGCTCGGCGGCGATGGTGGCCTCGGTGAACTCCCCGCCGGAGTAGCAGGTCGCGGATCCGGCCGACCAGCTCGGGGTCGATGCCGGCCAGATCGCAGTAGCGGGGCGCGGTCTTGGCGAACCAGGCCGCCATCGAGCGCGACGCCTTCCAGGCCGCCTCGCCGTCGTCCCCGATGGCGCCGTATCCCATCAGCGCGATCTCGGGCGTCGGGCGGCCCACGTTGTCGGCGGCCTCGGTGACCTCGCCGATCACGCTCGCGACGCATTCGTCGCAGGTGCCCACCAGGGCCAGCACGCCGTCGGCGGCCCGGCCGCCGAGGTCGAGCATGCGCGGGCCGCTGCCCGCGATCCAGATGGGCAGGTCGGGCGAGGGCTCGAGACGGCGGAAGCCGCCGCGCACGGTGAAGGGGGCGCCGGTGTCGAGCGCCTCGCCGCGCAGCAGGGCGCGGCAGATGGAGATCATCGTCTCGACCTCGGCGATGCGGGCGGGCCGGCGTCCGAGCTCGGTCACCGGCCGGTCGCCGGCGCCGACGCCGAGGATGGCGCGGCCGCCCGTGAGCTCGTCGAGCGTGGCGGCGGCCACCGCGGCGAGGGCCGGGTGGCGGGTGCGCGGGTGCGTGACGGCGGTGCCCAGGTGGATGCGCTCGGTGCGCCCGGCGAGTGCGCCGAGCAGGGTCCAGCAGTCGCGCGAGTGGAGGCTCGAGTCGGTGAGCCACAGGCCGAAGAAACCCGACTCGTCGGCCACCCGCGCGATCGTGAACAGCTCCTCGGGCGGGTGCACCCCCTGGAGCGTGAGGCTGACGCGGAGCTCGTCGTCCGGCATCAGCACACCACCAGGTCGCGGCTTTCGGGGGTCAGTCGGCGCGCTCCGCCGGGCTCCACCACGTAGGTGTCCTCGATGCGCACGGCGACGTCGGTCGCCGGATCGAAGACGCCGGGCTCCAGGTTGAGCACCTCGCCGGCGGACACCGTGTCGGACGAGCCCCGCTCGATCGCCGGCGGCTCACCGCCGGACACGCCGAGTCCGTGGCCCACCGGGTACGGGAGCGTGGCCGCCGGGTAGCCGAGCGCCTCGAGCCGCGCGCGGGCCGCCGCCGCCACGCGGTCGGCGGGCACCCCGTCGCCGAGCGCCTCCTCGGCCGCCTCGAGGGCCTCGCGGGTGGCGGCGTGGGCGCGCACCAGGGTCGCCGGGGGCTCGTCGATCGACAGGGTGCGGGCGAACTCGCCCCGGTAGCCGTCCAGGTAGCAGCCGATGTCGGCCAGCACGCAGTCGCCCGCGCGCAGCCGGTCGGGTCCGGCGAGCTCGGTCAGGCCGGCCGCGGTGGCGCCCCGGCCGACGATCGCGTGGCCGTCGCCACCGGCGACGCGGATCGCCCGCTCGGCCTCGGCGGCGACCTCCTCCTCGCTCACCCCGGCGCCGGCCGCGGCGCAGGCGGCGCGCATGCCGACGCGGGCCACGGCCAGGGCGCGCTCCACCAGATCGGCCTCCCCGGGCACCTTGTCGGCCCGCGCGCGCATCACGAGGTCGGTGGCGTCGACCAGGTCGGCGGGCGGGGAGAGCGTGGCGCCGAGCTGCCAGGTGACGCCCACCAGGCCCACGCGCCGGGCGCCGGCGACCAGGTCGGCGACCGGTGTGCCGCCCTCGACCACGTCGAGCCACGGGCGCACGGCGCCGGGCGTCGCCCACGTAGTAGGGGATCGGGATCAGGCGCACCGGCTCGCCCGGTCGCACCACGGCGACCTGCGCCGGTGGGGGGCGTGATGCGCATGAACGGGGAGTAGCCCGTGAGCCAGCGCAGCGAATGCATGTCCTGGACCACGAGCGCGCCCAGGCCGGCCTCCGCCATCCGCTCCTCGAGGGCGGCCAGCTTGGCGCGGTGGAGGCCCGCCGGATCGGGGGCCGGGGGAGCTCCGTCGAGCGGATCGGTCACGCGCTCGCGGCGGCGAGCGCTCGCACCATGGTGCCCGCGTACACGCGCACCGAGGTGTGGATGTCCGAGATGCTCCAGCCACTCGTTGGCCGAGTAGATCGGCTCGCGGCCGGGGCCGAAGATCACCGTCGGCACCATGTGCCCGAACGACGCCGTGTCGCCGAGCCAGCCGACGCCCGTGATCTGCGCGGGCACGCCGGTCGCCTCCTGCACCGCGTCGACCATCCATCCCACCTCGGGCGACGCGGCCGGGATGAAGTACGACGACTTCACGTCGGCCTCGACGACCTCGTAGGCGAAGGTCGGGTCGTCCTCGCGCAGGCCGTCGAGCACGGTCGTGATCAGCGGCAGCACGTCGGCGGCGACGACGCCCGGGGGCACCCGGCAGTTGACCCGCAGCGTGGCCCGGTCGGGGATCATCGAGGGCCCGTCCGGCGGCAGGCCGCCGTAGACCCGCCCGACGGCGTGGATCAGGTGCGAGCCGAACACGCGCTCGACCTCGGGATCGACCTCGAAGCGGGCCCGCATGGCGTCGATCGCCAGCACCGCGCGGGCGATCTGGTTGACCGCGGAGATCGCCTGCTCGCGCAGGTATGTGTGCGCGGCGTACCCCTTGGTGGTGACGTCGAAGTAGATGCGTCCGCGGTGGCCGAGGTAGACGCGCAGGTCCGAGAGCTCGCCCAGGATGCAGAGGTCGGCGTCCGGGTACTTCTCGAAGAACGCGACGCTGCCCTCCTGCTGGGCCATGTGGCCGCAGACGGCCGCGACCCTCACCTTGCCGCTCGTCACGGCGCCCGAGTCGTGCATGGCGGCCGCGGAGGCGATCAGGCTGGCGAGGCCGGCCTTCATGTCCATCACGCCGTGGCCGTGGAGGCGGCCGTCCTCGACGTAGGCGTCGTAGGGGTCGCGGTCCCAGCCGTGGCACACGGTCTTGGTGTCCATGTGGCCGTTGAGCACGATCGTCGGCCCGGGCACGCCGCTGTCGATCGTGGCGACCGCGTTGTAGCGGCCCGGCTCGACCTCCTGGAGCTCCACCTGGGGGAGCCCGAGGTCGTTCATCCACTCCTCGAGAACGCGCCCGATGGGCTCTTCCTCGCCGACGACGCTCGGCGTGGCCACGAGCGCCTGGGCGAGGTCCACCCCGGCGTCGAGGTGCTTCTGGCTGACGACTTCTTCAATGGTCTCCATGGTCAGAGCACGCTAGGGACATGCCCCTGCCCGGAGGCATCGTCCCCTCGGATGATGTTTGCCCCGGGGTCGTGCCGGGTGGTGGCCGGGGCCTACGATCACGGCGATGGGTGATCCCGACACTCCGCGCGCGATCCACGATGCGGCGACCTCCGATCTGCCGCCCGCGCAGACCGATTCGGGAATCCCGGTGGATCCGCTGTACGGCCCGGCGGAGCCGGACCCGCGGATCGGCTTCCCGGGGCAGCCCCCGTTCACCCGCGGCGTGTATCCGTCGATGTATCGCGGGCGCCCCTGGACGATCCGCCTCTACGCGGGCTGGGGCAGCCCGGAGGACACCAACGGGCGCTTCCGCTACCTGCTCGAGCGCGGCCAGACCGGGCTCTCGGTGGCGCTCGACCTGCCGACCCAGATGGGGCTCGATCCCGATCACCCGCTGGCCGCGGGCGAGGTCGGCAAGGTGGGCGTGTCGGTGGCCACGCTGGCCGACATGGAGACGATCTTCGATCAGATCCCGCTCAACCGGGTCTCGACGTCGTTCACGATCAACGCGACGGCCTCCGTGGTGCTGGCGATGTACATCGCCGTCGGCCGGCGCCAGGGCGTGGACGCGGCCGATCTGCGCGGCACGGTGCAGAACGACATCCTCAAGGAGTACCTGGCCCGCAAGACCTACATCTACCCGCCGGGCCCGTCCCTGCGGCTCGCCGCCGACGTGCTGGAGTGGAGCGCCCGCGAGGCGCCGCGGTTCAACCCGATCTCGGTGTGCGGCTACCACATCCGCCAGGCGGGCAGCGACGCGGTGCAGGAGGTGGCGATCGCCCTTTCCGACGGGCTCGCGTACCTCCAGGCGGTGGTCGACCGGGGCGTCGACATCGACGTCATCGCCCCCCGCTTCAGCTTCAACATCTCCACCATGCGCGACTTCTTCGAGGAGATCGCCAAGCACCGCGCGGCGCGCCGCATCTGGAGCGACGCGGTGCGCGAGCGCTTCGGGGCGAAGGACCCCCGCTCGATGCAGCTGCGCCTGTTCTCGGGGGGCGACGGCACCACGCTGACCGCGGTGGAGCCGATGAACAACGTGGTGCGGATCGCCTACCAGGCGCTCGCCATCGTGCTCTCGGGCGCCCAGGCGGTGCACACGATGGGCTACGACGAGGCGCTCGGCCTGCCCACGGAGGAGGCGGCCCTGATCGCCCTGCGCACCCAGCAGATCCTCCAGCACGAGGTGGGCATGACCCGCACCGCCGATCCGCTCGGCGGCTCGTACTACGTCGAGTCGCTCACCGACGAGATCGAGCGCCGCGCCCGGGCGGCGATGGAGGAGATCGAGCGCAACGGCGGCGTCATCGCCTGCATCGAGGACGGCTCCCTGGAGAGCGCGGTCGCCGACGCGGCCTACCGTGAGCAGCAGGCGATCGAGCGCGGCGAGCGCGAGGTGGTGGGCGTCAACGTCCACGTCGATCCGGAGACCTCCGCGCGAGAGCATGGTGCCGGTGCACGGGGTGCCCGAGGAGGTCGCGACCCGTCAGCTCGAGCGGCTCGCGCGGGTGCGCGCGGAGCGCGACGAGGGCGTGCTCCAGACGGCCCTCACCCGCCTGGAGGACGAGGCCCGCGGCGAGGAGAACCTGATGCCCGCGATCGTCGAGGCCGTGGAGGCCTACGGCTCGATGGGGGAGATCTGCGACCGCCTCGCCACCGTGTTCGGCCGCCACGTCCCCTCGACGGTCGTATGAGCGACACCCCGTTGATCCGCGGGCGCCTCGACCACGTCGGGGTCGCCGCCGCGGGCTCCCACCCGCTGGAGGGCCTGCTCGACGGCGAGATCCTGCGCCGGGACATGCCGAGCGGGGTGGAGATCACGCGCCAGGGGGGCGTGGAGCTCGTGCGCTCCGGCCGCCGCGGGCAGCCCGGTCGAGGCCTTCCTCGCGACCCGCGGAGCGGGCCTGCACCACGTCGCCCTGGCGGTGGACGAGCCCCTCGGCGACGTCCTGCTGCGACTCGAGGCGGCGGGCGTGCGGGTCATCGGCCCGGTCACCCCCAGCTCGGACGGCCGGCCGAGCCTCTTCCTGCACCCGGCGACGATGGGCGGCGTGCTGGTGGAGCTGGTCGAGGGGTCGCCGCCGTGAGCGCGGCCGCCCCCCTCGAGGGGGTCCGGGTGGTCGACCTGACCGGCTACGTGGCCGGCCCCTACGCCACGATGGTGCTCGCCGACCTCGGCGCGCAGGTGATCAAGGTCGAGCGGCCCGGGGGAGAGGTGTACCGGCGTCAGGGCCCGGTGTTCGCGCCCGGCGGCGAGTCGGCCAGCTTCCTGACGCTCAACCGGGGCAAGAGCAGCGCCGTGCTGGACCTGCGCTCCGAGGAGGGCCGCGCGGCCCTCGAGGGGCTGCTCGACGAGGCCGACCTGCTGGTGGAGAACGGCACGCCGGGCGCGATGGAGCGCCTCGGGCTCGGGTTCGACGACCTCCACGGCCGGCATCCCCGGCTGGTGTACGTCTCGATCTCCGGCTTCGGCGCCGTCGGCCCGGACGCCGCGCGCGGGGGCTACGACCTGGTGCTCCAGGCCGAGAGCGGCCTGCTGTCGATGACCGGCCACCCCGGCCAGGCGCCGGCCAAGATCCCCATCGCGGCCCTCGACTTCGGCAGCGGGCTCTACGCCGCGCTCGGGGCGGTCGCCGCGCTGCGCGAGCGCGACCGCACCGGGCTCGGCTCGCACGTGACCACGTCGCTGCTCGAGTGCGCGATGGCCTGGCTCTCGATGCACGTCGTCACCTATCGCCTGGGCGGCGACGAGCCCTCGCCGGAGGGCACCCGCAGCCCCTTCTTCGCCCCCTACGAGGCCTACCGCACCCAGGACGGCCACCTCGTGGTGGTGGGCACCGGCGGCGACGACGCCTGGGGGCGTCTCTGCGGCGCCCTCGGCCTGGAGACGGCGCGCGAGGACCCGCGCTTCGCCGACAACTCGGCCCGCGTCGAGAACGCCGAGGCGCTGCGCGTGCTGATCGAGGACGTCATGGGCGGCGCTCCCACGGCGCACTGGGTCGCGGCCCTCGGCGCGGCGGGCGTGGTGTGCGCGCCGGTTCAGGGGGTCGCGGCGGCGCTCGCGACCCCGCAGGTGGAGGCGCTCGGCATCGTCGGCGAGCAGGCCCACCCCACGGCCGGGCCGATCCCGAGCGTGGGGCTGCCGATCAGCTTCGACGGGGTCCGTGCGGTCTCGCCGCGGCCGCCGCCGCTCCTGGATGACGTCTCCGCCTGAGGTGATCGTGCGGGAGGCCGCGCCCTCCGATGCGCCCGCCGTCCACGCGCTCCTGGAGGTCCTCGGGCGGCCGCCGCGGCCGACCCACCCTCGCCCGCCCAGAGCGCGGGCCTCGCGGCGTGCATGTCCGACCCCGCCTGTCGGTTGCTCGTCGGCGAGCGTGCGGGACGGGTGGTGGGGCTGGCCGCAGCCTCTGGTTCCGCGACGCGGCTCAACCACGACACCCCGGAGGCGTGGATCGCCGACCTGGTGGTTCTCCCCGACGAGCGCCGCCGCGGCGTGGGCGCGGCCCTCGTGGCGGCGGCCCGCGCGGAGGCCGCGGCCCGCGGCTGCCACATGCTGCGGCTCGAGAGCGGCCACGCGCGGACGCGCCTCGCACCGCATGTACGAGGCGCTCGGCTTCGTGGACGCCGGGATCAGCTTCCAGCTGCGGCTACGGCCGGGTCCTGGTGGATCCCCATGACGTCGAACGAGACGCCGCCCCCGTGGCGCCGGAGCGTCCAGCCGAAGACCTCGGCGTAGAAACCCGCAGAACGCTCGACACTGCCGGTATCTCGATGTAGCAGAGCTTTCCGCTGGCGAGCGTGGGCGGCATCGTGGGCTCCTCGGCGATCAGGCGGTGCGTGCCCGCTTGGCCTCGCGCGCCGCGTCGGGGATGCGGTAGCAGCGGCGCGCGTTCTCGCCCAGCACCAGGTCGATCTCCTCCGGCGTGAGCCGGAAGCCCAGCTGGTTGGCCCACTCGGGGACCTGGCGGATCATCTCGGCCCACTCCCCGAGGCTGAGGGAGACGTCGATGCCCACCATGTCGCTGCCGAACAGCACGCGATCGATGCCGATCCGGTCGCGGATCCACACCAGCTGGCGCACCAGCTCGTCGGGCGAGGTGAAGTGCTGCCACAGGGAGAGGTCGAGGTAGGTGTTCTCCTTGTAGAGCGCCACCGCGAGCGCCTCCTTGGACCACGCCTCGAAGCGGCCCGAGTGCCCCATGATCATCCGCACCTCGGGGAAGTCGGCGGCCGCCGAGTCGATGTACATCGGGTGCGAGTACTTGCTCTTCTGCCGCCCCGAGGAGTGGCCGGTGTGGAACAGCACCGGGACGTCGCGCTCCGCGCACAGGGCGTAGAGGGGGGCGACCACCTCGTCGTCGGGGAAGAAGCCGTCGGTGGGGTAGAGCTTGAGGCCGATCGCCCCCTCGTCGAGGGACTCGCGCAGGATGTCGACCGCGTCCGGCCGGCGGGGATCGACGCCGGCGAAGGTGTAGAGCCGCCCCGGGTGGCGCGCGCACGCCGCCCGGCAGAGGCGGTTCTTCTCGGCGATCGGGATCACCTCGGGGTCGGGGAAGGCCCAGGTGTGGTCCATGGGCATCATCACCGAGACGTCAACGCCCGCCTCGTCCATGCGCGCGACCAGACGGTCTCCGTCGGGGTCCCAGCACGCGGCGATGCTCTCCATCAGGTACGCCGGGTCGGCCTTGGGGCCGTAGTACCAGCGCACCTGGCGGGCCCAGCTGTCGCTCAGGCCCTCGAGACCCTCGCCCATGTTGGGGTTCCAGTCCGGCCTCAGGATGTGGACGTGGCAGTCCACCACCAGTGCGTCGCCCAGCCCGGCCCGGTTCATCCCCACGGATGAGCCCCGTCGTCACAGCGCGATCCAGACGGTCTTCGTCTGGAGGTAGGGGTCCAGGCTCTCGACGCCGAGCTCGCGCCCGAAGCCGCTGGCGTGGCGGCCGCCGTAGGAGGCGACCGGGTCGAACATGCCGTACGTGTTGACCCACACCGTGCCGGCGTCGATGGCCGCGGCCACGCGGTGGGCGCGATCGAGGCGCGTGGTCCACAGGCCCGAGGCGAGCCCGTAGGGGGTGTCGTTGGCCAGCGCGATCGCCTCGTCCTCGTCGTCGAAGGCCGTGACCGCGACCACGGGGCCGAACACCTCCTCGCGCACGATCTCGTGGGCCTGGGAGGCGCCGGTCAGGACGGTGGGGGTGAAGAACCAGCCGCCGGGCGCCTCGGCGACGTCGGCGGCGGCCGCCGCCCGCGACCAGCGTCACCCCGTCCGACACGGCGCGATCCACGAATCCCCCGACCCGCGTGAGCTGCTCCTCGCTCACCAGCGGGCCCATCTGGGTCGCGGGGTCGAGCCCGCGGCCCGAGCTGGATCGCCGTGGCGCTGGCGCGCAGGCGCTCGAGCACCTCGTCCACGACCGTGCGCTCCACCAGCAGGCGGCTGCCGGCGACGCAGCACTGGCCCTGGTTGAAGAAGACGCCGCCGTGGGCGCCCTCGACGGCGGCGTCCAGGTCGGCGTCGGCGAAGATGATGTTGGGCGACTTGCCGCCCAGCTCGAGGGTGGTCTTCTTCAGCGCGTCCCCGGCGCCGGCGGCGATGCGGCGGCCGACCTCGCTGGAGCCGGTGAAGCTGATCTTGTCGATGTCCGGGTGCGCGGCCAGGGGGGCGCCGGTGGTCTCGCCGAAGCCGGTGACGACGTTGACGACGCCGGGCGGGAAGCCCACCTCCTCGATCAGCGCGGCCAGGCGCAGGGCCGAGAGCGGCGTCTGCTCGGCCGGCTTGATCACCACGGCGTTGCCCGCCGCGAGGGCGGGGCCGAGCTTGTAGCCGCACATCAGCAGCGGGAAGTTCCACGGGACGATCGCGCCGACCACCCCGACCGGCTCGCGGCGGCTGTAGGCGTGGAACCCCTCGAGCGACACGGGCAGCACGCTGCCGGCGATGGTCTGCACCAGGCCGGCGTAGAAGCGGAAGATGCCCGCGGTGAGGGGCACATCGACCGCGCGCGCCTCCCACACGGGCTTGCCGTTGTCGATGCTGTCGATCTGGGCGAACACCTCGGCCTCGTCCTCGATGCGCTGGCCCAGGTTCCAGAGCATGGTCGCCCGCTGGGCGGGCGAGAGGCCGGCCCAGACCGGCTGCGCGGCCCGCGCGGCGGCGACCGCGTCGTTGACGTCCTCGGCCGAGGCGAGGGGCACGTGGGCCACCACCGCGCCGCTCGCGGGGTCGTGGACCTCGAAGGTCGCGCCACCCCGCGCCGCGGTCCACTCGCCGCCGATGAACATGCGGTGCTCGGACGCGATGAAACGCGCGACCTCGGGCAGCGGACCCGCGGCTGGGGAGGATGTCGCCATCGCCCCCAGACTAGGCACCGGGGCTGGGCGGTGGCCTCATCCCTCGGGGCGAGTTTTCCCGGAGCCCCCTGGGGGACACCCGTGGGGTCTAGGCTGGCGGCGGACATGGACACCCCGCCGCCGCCCCTCGAGGAGCCCGACGTCGCCATTGCGGCCGTCGCGCGGGCCCGGGAGGCGCTCGGCGACCCGGCCCTCGTGGTTGCGCTGACGCTGATGGTCGGCGGGATACCGGCGCCCACGGGCCAGGAGGACGCGCGCGCCGCGTGGATCCGCGCGCAACTGCCCTGCGCCACGGTCGACGCCCAGGGCAGCGTGCTGTTCGCGGCGCACCCCGGCGAGGGGCCGCCCGTCGTACTCGCGGCCCACATCGACACGGTGTTCGGCCACGACGTGCCGCACGTGGTGCGTCAGGAGGAGGGGCGCCTGTTCGGGCCCGGCATCGGCGACAACTCGCTGGCCGTCGCGGCCCTGATCGCCGTGGCCCAGGCCCTCACACGCCTGCCGCCCACCCGGCGCCCGATCGTGTGCGCCTTCACCGTGGGGGAGGAGGGCAGGGGCGACCTGCGCGGCGCCCGCGCCGTGGTGGCCGACCTCGCGCCGTTCGCCCTGCTCGCCGTGGAGGGGCACTTCGGGGAGCGCGTGGCCACCCGGGCCGTGGGCAGCACGCGCCTGGAGGCCCGCATGACGGGCCCGGGAGGGCACAGCTGGGGCGATCGCGGCGCGCCGAGCGCCGTGCACGGCATGGCCCGGGCCGCGGCCGTCGTGGCGGACATCCCCCGCAGCGCCGAGGCCTCGGTGTCGGTCGGCCTGATCGGCGGGGGCACCTCCATCAACACCCTCGCCGCCGAGGCGTGGATGGAGATCGACCTGCGCGCGGTCGATCCGAAGGAGCTGGAGGCCCTCGAGGCGCGGGCGCGCGCGACCATCGAGGCGTCGGCGGTGCGGGAGGGGGTGGAGGCCGAGGTGCACGACATCGGCCGCCGCCCGGCCGGCGGGCTCGATCCGGCCGATCCGCTCCGGGGCGAGCTGCTGGACGTCAGGGCCGCGCTGGGCCTTCCACCCCCCGACGAGTCGCCGGTGAGCACCGACGCCAACGCCGCCCTCGGCGCGGGCGTGCCCGCGGCGACCATCGGCCTCACCACCGGCGGCGGCATGCACACCCGCGAGGAGTGGATCGCCACCGAGCCGATCGGCGAAGGCCTCGTGGCGGTGCTCGCCTCGGCCCTCGTCGTGGCGGATCGTCCCTAGGGATGAGATCCCCCGGGCGCCGGGGGAGGGCCTCCGGGCCGGGGTTATCGTCGCCGCATGAGTGAATCGCCGGAGGTCCTGATCATCGGCGGCGGATCGGCGGGCCTCTTCTGCGCCCTCGGCCTGGCCGACCGCGCCCGGGTGACGATCGTGGAGGGCGGACCCGACCCGGGCACCCCGCCTCCCGCCGCGATCCCCCACACGCACCAGTTCGGCGCGGCGATGGACTGGGGCTACTCGGACGCCGAGCGCTCCGTGACCCTGATGCGCGGGCGCGTGCTGGGCGGCAGCAGCACCACCAACGCGAGCGCCGCGGTGCGTGGCCAGCCCGCCTCCTTCGACGCCTGGGGAGGGGGCTGGACCTGGGCGGACTGCCTCCCGGCGTTCCGCGCGGTCGAGAGCGACGCGCAGTTCGGCGACGCCGACTACCACGGGTCGGACGGGCCGATCCGGATCACGCGTCTCTCGCCGGGCGCGATCGACGACGCCTTCGCGGCCGCCTGCTCCGCGGCCGGCCACGCCGACGCGCCCGATCACAACGCCCCCGGCGCGTTCGGCATCGGCCCCTGGCCGACCAACCGCACCGAGGACGGCGGCCGCCTCGGCACCCTCGTCGGCGTGATGCCCCTGCTGCGCGGGCGGGTGGACCTGGTGCCCGACACCGTCGCCGTCCGCCTGGAGATCACCGGGTCCCGCGTCACCGGCGTGGTGCTGCGCGGGCCCGACGGCGAACGCGTCGTGCGGCCCGACCACCTGGTGCTCAGCACCGGGGCCTACGGGACTCCCGAGCTGCTGCTGCGCTCCGGCATCGGCCCCGCGGCCGACCTCGAGGCCGAGGGCATCGCCCCGGTGATCGACCTGCCGGGCGTGGGCCGCAACCTCCAGGACCACCCGTGGGCGATGCTCGACGTGCTCGCCGTGGACCCCCGCGCACCCGAGGCGCGCCCCGTGAGCGGCGCCCTGCTGCGGTACGGCATCGGCGGCGACACCGGCGACGAGGGCCAGGTGTTCCCGTTCCAGACGTGGCTCTACGACAGCTGCCGCGCCGCCGGCGCAGATCTCGGTGGCCGCCTCGATCATGGCCCCGCGCTCCCTGGGCGACATCAGGATCCGCGGCGGCCGCACCGAGATCCGGCTCCGTCATCTGAGCGATCCCTCCGACCTCGCGCGCCTGGGTGAGGTGGTGGGCCACGCCGGCGCGCTGATCGACGAGATGGCCGCGGCCGGCGCGGTGACGGTGCCGGACGACGCGTGGTGGCGCGACCCGGACGCCGCCGCCCTGCGCGCCGCGGCGAGCACCTACAACCACCCGGTGGGCACCTGCGCGATGGGCGATGACGGCGATCCGGCCGCGGTCGTCGACCGGCGGCTGCGCCTGCGGGGGCTCGACAACGTCACCGTGGCCGACGCCTCGGTGATGCCGGTCATCCCGCAGACCAATACCAACCTCGCCAGCATGATGATCGGTGTGCGCGCCGCCGGGATGATCTAGGGGGCCACCGGGCCCCGGCACGGCAGGAACCACGCCGCCCACGGCAAACCTCCTGTGACACGGGCCGCCGCCCGCACGTCGCGCATCCGGGAGGTGTGAGATCGGCACGCAGGTCGCATCAGCACGTCGTCGTCGCCCCGCCGGGCGCTCGAAGGGCAAGGGACCGGCCGGCGACGCACAGACCCGCGAGCTCGCCGGGCTCGCGCTGGTCGCGCTCGGGATCTTCCTGGGCGTCTCGCTGTTCCTCGGATTCGGCGCCGGACCGCTCGGGCAGTGGCTCGAGGACGGGCTACGCCTGCTCATGGGTCAGGCGGTCGCGCTGGCGCCGGCGATCTTCATCGCCCTCGGCATCGCCCTGATCCTCGACCACCCGATCCTGGCCGCGCGCCCGATGCGCCTGGGCCTGGCGATCGGCGCGGCCGCGATCCTGATCGCGCTCGCGTCCGAGACCCTCGGGCTGGGGGGCACCCCGCGCGAGTCCTGGTTCGACTCCGGCATCAGCGACCGCGGCGGTTATATCGGCGAGACCGGGTACTGGGCGACCAGCCACACCATCGGCAGCTTCGGCACCGCGCTGCTCATCGTCGTCGGCCTGGTGGCCGCGGCCGTGCTGATCTCCGGCGCGTCCCTGGGCCTGGCCGTGCGCCGTGGCGGCGAGGGCGCGGCGACCGCCTCGCGCAGCGTCGGTCGCGGGGTCGCGACCGCCTCGGTGACGGCGATCCGCAGCAGCCAGAAGATCCGCGAGCGCCTCGACGCGATCGAGCCGCCCACGCTGATCGGGCGCCGCGCGCCCGCGGCGGCGCCGTCGCACTCCCTGGTCGACGGAGCCGACAACTTCCCCGACCTCTTCGGCGAGCGCGGGGACATGCCGCCCTCGCCCGCCCTCGGCCCGGACGACACCGGCCCGCTGGTCGACGAGGCCCCCGTCCTCGCGCCGGCCGTCGCCGCGGTGGCGACCCCCGGCCGCGTGGGCCAGATGGACCTCGGCGACGAGGCTCCCGAGCTGGAGCCGGTGTTCGCGCCCAAGATCGCGACGCGCGGCCGCAACGGGGCCTACAAGCGCCCCTCGGCGAGCCTGCTGCGCCGCTCCAGCGGCCCCACCAGCCAGCCGGAGGAGCTGATCCGGCGCACCAGCACCGTGCTGGAGGAGGCGCTCGGCCACTTCGGCATCGAGGCCACCGTCTCCGACACGGTCAGCGGGCCGCGGGTGACGCGCTACGAGCTGCAGCTCGCGCCGGGCACCAAGGTCGGCCGCATCACCGCGCTGCGCGACGACCTGGCCTACGCGCTCGCCGCCCGCGAGGAGCTGCGCATCATCGCGCCGATCCCGGGCAAGCAGGCGGTCGGGGTGGAGGTTCCCAACCCCGAGGCGTCGCTGGTGACGCTGGGCGACATCACGCGGGAGTTCCCGGCCCACGCCGGCCCCCTGATGGCCTGGCTCGGGCTCGACCTGGGCGGGAAGCCGGTCTACATCGACCTCGCGCGGATGCCCCACCTGCTGATCGCCGGCTCCACCGGCACCGGCAAGAGCGTGTGCCTCAACGCCCTGCTCGCGTCGGTGCTGCTGCGCTCCACGCCCGACGACCTGCGCATGATCCTGATCGACCCGAAGAAGGTCGAGCTCAACCACTACGAGAGCATCCCGCACCTGCTCACGCCCGTGGTCACCAACATGAAGGACGCCGCCGCGGTGCTCTCCAACATCGTGCGCGAGATGGAGACCCGCTACGAGCTGATGGGCATGCAGCGCGCCCGCAACCTGCGCGACTGGAACGACATCCGCGTGGCGGCCGGCGAGAAGCCGATCCCGCACGTGCTGGTGCTCATCGACGAGCTGGCCGACCTGATGATGGTCTCGCCGGCCGAGGTGGAGGACTCGATCATCCGCCTCGCCCAGAAGAGCCGCGCCGTGGGCATCCACCTGGTGCTGGCCACGCAGAGGCCCTCCGCGGACGTCATCACCGGGATGATCAAGGCCAACGTCCCCTCGCGCATCGCCTTCGCGGTGTCGTCGCAGGTGGACTCGCGCGTGGTGCTCGACGCCGGCGGCGCCGAGTCGCTGCTCGGCCACGGCGACATGCTCTTCCGCCCCGTCGGCACCTCGCGTCTCCAGCGCCTCCAGGGCGCCTACGTCAGCGAGGAGGAGATCCTCGCGATCACCGACCACTGGCGCGCCCAGGGCAAGCCGGAGATGCGCAAGGAGCTGATGGAGCGGCCCGAGGTGGTGGACGACCCGCTCGACTCGGACGCCGACGACATGCTCGAGGGCGCCATCGAGATGGTGGTCCAGCAGGGCACGGCCTCGGTCTCGCTGCTCCAGCGCCGCCTCGGGGTGGGCTACGCGCGCGCCGGCCGCCTGGTCGATGCGATGGAGCGCCTGGGCGTGGTCTCCGGGCACGAGGGCTCCAAGCCCCGCTCGGTGCTCGTGGGCCCCGGCGACGTCGACCGCATCCTCAACCGGGTGCCGGTGCCGGATGACGACGACCATGGGACAGACGACATCGAGTAGGGACGTTTCCGCCATTGGGTTGCGGTTCGTCTCCGCGCTGGGCTAGGGTCCGGCCCCGAGCAGGGGTTTCCCTGTTCGCTCATAACCCATGTTCGAAATCGGAAACACACTCCGAGAGGCACGCCTGCGTCGAGGGTTGGACATCCTCGATTGCGAGGCCGAGACCAAGATCAGGGCGAAGTACCTCCGGGCGATGGAGGAGGAGCAGTTCGACCTCATGCCGTCGCCCACGTATGTGCGGGGCTTCCTTCGCACGTACGCGGACTTCCTCGATCTGGACGGCCGGCTGGTCCTCGACGAGTACGAGTCGCGCTTCGGCGCCTACAGCCTCTCGCAGGAGGGTGGCTCCCGCCCGGCACGCTCCGGGCGCTCCGATTCCGGGCGGTCCGCCGGCGCAGCCCGGAGCCGCCGCGCCGGCCCGGCCGCCCGCGCAAGCGGCGCCGCACCGAGGTCCAGCTGCTGTGGCTCGCGATCGGCGGCGTGATGGCCGTGGCCCTGCTGATCTGGCTCGGCGTCGGCCAGTCCGACACCCAGACGCCGGTGGCGCCCACCCCGACCACCAGCACCGGCCCCCGCTCGGTGCCCGCGGTCGTCGAGCCCGACACGGCGTCCACCGAGGCGCCCGTGCGCGCCAAGAAGACCCAGATCATCCTCGCCGGGACCGGCGTCAACGGCTGCTGGGTGCAGGTGCGCAGCCGCAACGCCAAGGGCCGCATCGTGTTCGAGCAGATCCTGGCGCCGGGCGACAGCAAGACCTTCCGCGTGACCGAGGGCATCTGGGTCAACGCCAGCAACCCGGCCGAGCTGGTCGTGACCGTCGGGGGCAAGGTCACCGACCTCAACAGCACCAGCGGCGGGACGTGGCTGATCACGCCCACGGGGGCCAAGAGCCTCGGCTGATCGACCCGGCTCGGGCGCCCGCGCGTCGATCCTGGTCACCGGGGACGAGATCCTGCGGGGCCGGATCCGTGAGGCCAACGCCGGGATCCTGGCGCGGTCTCTGGAGCAGCGCGGCATCTCGATCGATCGCATCGAGATGGTCGGCGACGAGCGGGACGCCGTCGCGGCCGCGGTCACGCGGCCTGCTGGCGAGCGGCGTGGACCTGCTCTGCGTCACCGGCGGCCTCGGGCCGACCCACGACGACCTGACCATGGAGGCCGTGGCGCGGGCCACCGGCCGCGAGCTCGTGCTCGACGCCGGGCGCGCTCGAGATGGTGAGGGCCCGCAGCCTGCTCATCCCGCGCGCCGGCGCGGTGCACCGGGCCCTCCAGGAGAAGCAGGCGTCCCTGCCGGCGGGGTCGGCCGTGCTGCCGCCCGCGGGCACCGCGCCCGGATCGGTGCTCGAGCACGACGGCGTGGTCGTGGTGGTGCTGCCCGGCCCCCCCTGGGAGCTCGAGTCGATGTGGGAGGAGGCCCTCACCGCCCAGCCCCTGGTGGCGGACCTGGTCGCCCGCGCCGGGTCGCCCCACGAGAGGATCCTGCGCGTCCACGCGGTCCCCGAGTCGGTGCTGGTGAGCGAGATCGAGGGCATCGACCCCGACGCCTGGAACCGGCTGACGGTCGGCATCTGCGCGCGCGACGGCGAGCTCGAGGTCACGATCCGCTCGTCGGCGGAGGACGTCTGGGCGGCCGACGCGCTGGAGCGGCGGGTGGCCGACGGCCTCGGCGAGGCGCTCTTCTCGCGCGACGGCGCCACGGTGGACGACGTGGTGGGCGAGGCGCTGATCGCCGCGGGCGCAGACCGTCGCGGTGGCCGAGTCGTGCACCGGGGGAGGGCTCGGGCGCCCGGCTCACCGAGCGCCCCGGGTCGTCGGCCTACGTGCTGGGCGGGGTGATCTCCTACGCGGACGCGGTGAAGGTCGACCAGCTGGGCGTGGACCCCGAGGTGATCCGTGTCCACGGGGCCGTCTCGGCGGAGTGCGCGGAGCAGATGGCGGCGGGTGTGCGCGCGCGGCTGGGGAGCGACTGGGGCCTCTCCACGACGGGCGTCGCGGGGCCCGGCGGCGGCACGCCGGAGAAGCCGGTGGGGCTGGTGTACGTCGGCATCGCGGGCCCGTCCGGAGCGTCGCACATCGTGCTCACACGGCGGGGCGGCGGCCGCGAGGGGATACGCACGCGGGCCGTGGCGAGCGCGATGCACCTGCTGCGGATGAACCTGGCGGCGTCGCCCGAGAGGTGACGGGCACCGGCACGCCGGCGACCCACTTCCGTCGTTTCGGACGACGAACAGATGTTCGCTAACAGCCGAGCGCCGCTCTATGATCCTTCCCAGTCGCCGAGAGGGTCGTCCCGTTCAGGGGCTCCATCGCGGTAGTGATCGAACACACCTCTGAAGGAGGCCCTCCGTGGAGAAGCACGAGGCGCTGGGCTCGGCCGTCGCGCAGATCGAGCGGCAGTTCGGGAAGGGCGCGATCATGAGGATGGGCGATGCGCCCATCGCCGAGATGGACGCCATCCCCACCGGTTCGCTGGCGTTGGACATCGGCCTCGGCATCGGGGGCATCCCCAAGGGGCGCATCGTCGAGATCTACGGGCCGGAGAGCTCGGGTAAGACGACGATGGTCTACCACCTGATCGCCGAGGCGCAGAAGCGCGGGGGGCTGTGCGCGTTCATCGACGCCGAGCACTCGATGGATCCGGCCTACGCGAAGAACATCGGCGTCAACGTCGACGAGCTCCTGCTGTCCCAGCCGGACCACGGCGAGCAGGCGCTCGAGATCGCCGACCTGCTGGTCCGCTCCGCCGCCCTCGACGTGGTCGCGATCGACTCCGTCGCGGCGCTCGTGCCGAAGGCCGAGATCGAGGGGGAGATGGGCGACACGCACGTCGGCCTCCAGGCCCGGCTGATGTCGCAGGCGCTGCGCAAGCTCGCCGGCAACCTCCACCGCGCCGGCACGATCTGCATCTTCACCAACCAGCTGCGCGAGAAGATCGGGGTCATGTTCGGATCCCCCGAGACCACCCCGGGTGGTCGCGCGCTGAAGTTCTACGCGTCGGTGCGGCTCGACATCCGGCGCATCGAGACCCTCAAGGAGGGCACCGAGGCCGTCGGCAACCGGGCCCGCGTCAAGATCGTCAAGAACAAGGTGGCCCCGCCGTTCCGGCAGGCCGAGTTCGACATCATCTACGGCGAGGGCATCTCCCACGAGGGCAACCTGATCGACCTCGGCGTCGAGCGGGGGATGGTGCAGAAGAGCGGGGCCTACTTCTCCTTCGGGGACGAGAGGCTCGGCCAGGGGCGCAACGCGGCCCGCGCCTTCCTGAAGGAGCACCGGGAGATCGCCGACCAGCTCGAGGCGCAGATCCGCGACGACGCGGGGGTGCCGAGCTACCCGAGCTTCGACCCCACGACGGGCGAGGTCATCGAGCCGCCCACCGTCACCAAGAAGGCCGCCGCGGCCGCGGCGAAGGCGGAGGCGGCAGCAGCCGCGTCAGCGGCGAAGGCCGCGGAGCCCGCCCTGGTGGCGAGCGCCGCCAAGAACTGAGCTGAGAGAGCACGCGCGGAAGTAAGGACGCCGGAGTGGAGAGCGAAGGACTCTCTCCACTCCGGCGTCTGTGTTTCCAGGGAGGGCTCCGGGCGGCTCAGCCGGAGCGTCGTGCGACCAGCACGGCGAAGCGGTGATCCTTGAAGAGGCAGTCGACGTCGGCGAAACCCGCGTCGCGCATCCAGGTCAGCTGGTGCTCGACGCTCGCGCAGCGGTCCATGCGCATGCGCTCGACGGCGCCGTCCCATCGCTCGGGGCTGGCGCCGAGATCGGCGGAGCGCCGCCGGTGCCAGTCGGCGTAGTGGTCGTCGAAGAGGGCCGTCGGGCCGGCGACCTGCTCGGCGTTGACGAACATCCCTCCGGGTGCGAGGACGCGCCGGACGCGTTTGAAGAGGTCCGCCTTGCCGCAGTCGTCGAGGTGGTGGATGGCGAGAGCGCTGACCACCGCGTCCCAGGGGCCGGCCGGCAGGTCGTCGGCGAGGTCGGCGGTCAGGTAGGTCGCCCCGTCGCCGAGCAGGCCGCGCGCCTCGGCGAGCATCGCGGGGGCGCCGTCGACCAGGGTGAGGCGGGCGTCGGGGTAGGCCCGGGCCACCTGGCGGGCGAGCAGCCCGGTGCCGGCGCCGAGGTCGAGCACGCGCTCCACCGGCCGGCGCGCGAGGGCGAGGGCCGCGACGGCGGTGCCGTAGAAGTCGTCGTAGGGCGGGATCAGCTGACGGCGCTGGGCCTCGTAGCCGGCGGCCTGCGCGTCGAACATCGTTGGGGCGTCCGTGTGAGTGGTCATGACCTGATGTTCGCCGCGGGCCTCATATGGCGTCAAATGATGATTTCGGTGGATATGATGCCGTCGCGACATGTTCACTCTCGACCAACTCCGCATGCTGGACGCCCTCGAACGGCACGGTTCGGTGACCGAGGCCGCCCGGTCGCTCAGCTTCACCCAGCCCGCGGCGTCGCGGCTGCTGGCACGGCTTCAGGCCGCCTGCGGCGTGGAGCTCGTGCGACGGCGGGGACGCGGCGTTGAGCTGACCGAGGCCGGCCTGCTGCTGGCCGAGCACGCGCACGCGGTGATGGCGCGCATCGCGGCGGCCGAGGCCGACGTGCTGCGGGTGCGGGCGGGGGCGGTGCGGCCGGTGCGGGTCGCGGCGCTGTCGACGCTGCTCACATCGCTGCTGCCCCGCGCCCTGGCCCTGCTGCCGGACGATCAGCGGGGCAACGTGGCGCTGCGGCACGCGCCCGACACCCACGTGGCCATCGCGGCGGTGGGGTCCGGGGAGCTCGACGTGGCGGTGGTCTGGATCGACGAGGACAACGGGGCCGACACCGACGGACTGCGCACGCGGCTGCTGCTGGTGGAGGACTGGGCGATCGCCCTCGCGGAGGACCACCCGCTGGCGGGCGAGGCGACCGTGCGGCTGGAGGACCTGGCCGACGCCGCGTGGATCGCCGGTGCGCAGGCCGCCCGGGAGGGCGTGCTGGAGCGGGCGGCGGCGCAGGCCGGTTTCGTGCCGCGCGTGGTCGCGGCGCAGGGCGATCAGATGGCCGTTCAGGGCCTGGTGGCGGCCGGAGTGGGGGTGGCCCTGCTGCCGGCGACGACGCTCGCCGTGGTGCATCCGGGTGTCGTGCTGCGGCCGGTGACGCCCGCCCCATCGCGTCGCCTGGTGACCGCCGTGCACAACGACCCGAGCGCCGTGGCCGTGCCGCGCGACGCCCTGCTGGCGGCGCTCGAGGAGGCGGCCACGCCGCCCCCGGCACCTCCCGCCGCCGGCAGCGGAGGGGCCACCGCCCGGCGATAGACTGCCGCCGGATGCGGTACCACCTCACCACCTTCGGTTGCCAGATGAACGACCACGACTCCGAGCGGATGAAGGGCCTGCTCGAGGGGCTGGGCTACGACGAGGCCGACCGGCGCGACGACGCCGACCTGATCCTGTTCAACACCTGCACCATCCGCGGCAGCGCCGACGAGCGGTTCCTCGGCAACCTGGGTGACGCGAAGCGGGTCAAGCGGGAGCGGCCCGACGCCGTGGTCGCGGTGGGCGGGTGCTGGGCCCAGAGCCAGAAGGAGCAGGTGTTCCGCGAGTTCCCGTTCGTGGACATCGCGTTCGGCCCCGGCGAGGTGTCCCGCCTGGGCGAGCTGGTCGCGCGCGAGCGCCTCGACGCGGTCGGGGCGTTCAGCTTCGACGGCGCCTTCTCGGGCAGTCTGCCCTCCAAGCGCGAGCGCCCCCACCAGGCGTGGGTGCAGATCTCGGTGGGCTGCAACTGCGTGTGCGCCTACTGCATCGTGCCCGCCGTGCGGGGCCGCGAGCGCAGCCGGCCCCCCGGCGACGTCGTGACCGAGGTGGCGGCGCTGGCCGCCGACGGGGTGCGCGAGGTGACCCTGCTCGGCCAGAACGTCAACTCCTACGGCCGCGACCTGCCGAAGGCCGGACGCGCCACCTTCGCGGAGCTGCTGCGCGCCGTCGCCGGCGTCGACGGCATCGACCGCGTGCGGTACACGAGCCCCCATCCCAAGGACATGAAGGCCGACGTGATCGCGGCGATGGCGGAGTGTCCCGAGGTCTGCGAGCACCTGCACCTGCCGGCCCAGTCGGGCAGCACGCGGATGCTGAAGGCGATGCGGCGCACCTACAGCCGCGAGCGCTACCTCGAGCTGGTTCGACCGCCTGCGCGACGCGATCCCCGACCTCTCGCTCACGTCCGACCTGATCGTCGGTTTCCCCGGCGAGACCGAGGCCGACTTCGCCGACACCCTGAGCCTGGTCGAGGAGGTCGCCTACGACGGCGCGTACACCTTCCTCTACTCGCCCCGGCCGGGCACCGAGGCGGCCGAGAGCCTGCCCGACGACGTGTCCCCCGAGGTCAAGCGCGAGCGCATCGGCCGGCTGGTGGAGGTGGTGCAGCGCACCGCCGCCGCCCGCGCGGCCCGCTTCGTGGGCAGCACGCGCGAGGTGCTCGTGGAGGGCCCGTCGCGCACCGATCCGTCGCGGCTGCGCGGCCGGCTGAGCCAGAACATCGCCGTCAACTTCGACGGCACGGCGGCCCCGGGCGAGATCACCCGCGTCTCCATCGAGCGCGCGACCTCGACGACCCTCTCCGGCCGCCAGGTCGGGGCTCCCGCGCAGGCGGATCTCGTCCCCGCCTGAGGTCCTTGTGGTCGCCGGGCCGACGGCGTCCGGCAAGAGCGCCCTGGCCCACGCCGCGGCGCGGGAGCTGGGCGGCGAGATCGTGGTCGCCGACCCCTTCCAGCGCTACCGCGGCCTGGAGATCGCGGCGGACAGCCCGAGCGCGCGAGCGCGGTCGGAGGTGCCGTACCACTGCGTCGGCGACCTGGCGCTCACCGCGCGCTCCACGGCCGCGGGCTTCGCGCGGCTGGCCCATCGGGCGATCGACGACGCGCTCTCGCGGGGCCGGGTGCCGGTGGTGAGCGGCGGCACCGGTCTCTACGTACGGGCGGCGATCGCCGAGCCTCGGCTTTCCCGAGGATGCGGACCCCGAGGTGCGCGCGTGGGCCGAGGAGCTGGTGGCGCGCGATCCGGTCGCGGCCCTCGCGGAACTGCGCCGCCGCGACGCCGCCGCCGCCGAGCGGATCGACGCCGCGAACCCCCGCCGGTTGGCGCGCGCCCTCGCGATCGCCGTTGTGGGGGGTGGCGGAGGGCCGCCGGCGGGGTCGCTGTGGTCGCCGGAGGCGCGCCGCCCCACCCTGCTGATCGGGCTCTCGCGGCCGCGGGAGGAGCTCGACCGCAGGATCGCGGTGCGCGTGGAGCGTGAGCTGGCCGACGGCCTGGTGGCCGAGCTGACGGCGGCGCATGGCGACCCCGGGCGTCTCGCGCGAGGCCCTCCAGGTGATCGGGGCCCGGGAGGTCGCCGCGATCGCGGTCGGCGAGCTGCCCGCCGCGGATTTGCCCGACCGGCTGGCGGCCCGCACCCGCCGGCTGGCGCGCAAGCAGCTCACCTGGCTGCGCAAGACGCCGGACGTCGTGCCCCTCGAGATCGGCGACGCCCCGGCGGAGTCGGCGCTGCCGCGCCTGCTGGCCCTGTGGCGGGGCGGCGGCGGCGATCCGGTACCCTCCCCGGGATGAGATTCGCCAAGTGGCAGGGGCTCGGTAACCACTATCTGGTGGTTGACCGCGAGGCGTGGCCGATCCGCCTCACCCCGGAGCGGGCCCGCCGCATCTGCGACCCCAACTTCGGCGTCGGCGGCGACGGCATCCTCGAGGTGTCCGACGACGGCGGCGTGCCGCGCATGACCGTGTGGAACCCCGACGGGAGCCAGGCCGAGAACTGCGGCAACGGCATCCGGATGGTGGCGCGCTACCTCGAGGCCGAGGGCCGGCTGCCCGCCGACGGCCGCGTCCTGACCGGCGCCGGCCCGGTGACGGTGCGTCCGCTCCCCGGCGGCCGCGTCGAGGTGGAGATGGGCCGCGCCCGGTTCCCCGCCGGCGAGGGCCGCGAGCAGCTGAGCGGCGACGGCTGGTCGGTCGAGCTGGCCGAGGTCTCGATGGGCAATCCCCACGCGATCATCGAGCACCCCGCGCCCGCCGACGTGGTCCGGGCCCTCGGGCCGGCGATCGAGATCGACCCGCGGTTCCCCGAGCGCACCAACGTCGAGTTCGTGCGGGCCGAGGGCCCGTCCGAGCTGACCATGCGCGTCTGGGAGCGCGGGGCGGGGGAGACCCTGGCGTGCGGCACCGGCGCGTGCGCGGCCGCGGTGGCGGCGGTGCGGCTCGGGGGCCTCACGAGCCCCGTGACGGTGCATCTTGCAGGCGGCGATCTGGAGATCGCCGTGGACGACGACCTCGAGGTGACGATGACCGGTCCGGCCGAGGAGATCTATCGCGGGGAGCTCTCCGCGGATCTGACGCACGCTCTGGAGGAGCTCTGAGCGCCACCAAGCCGGTCGGCGCCGAACGGCTCCGGCGGCTCCCCCCGTACCTCTTCGCCCAGATCGAGCAGAAGATCGCGGCCAAGCGCGCCGAGGGCGTGGACATCATCTCCCTCGGCATCGGGGATCCCGACACGCCGACGCCCGGCCTGGTGGTCGACGTGATGCGCGATCAGGTGGCCCGCCCCGACACGCACCAGTACCCCTCCAACCGGGGCCGCCAGAGCTACCGCGACGCGGTCGCGGAGTTCTACGACACGCGGTTCGGCGTCAACCTCGATCCCGCGACCCAGATCATCCCGGCGATGGGCGCGAAGGAGGCCGTGGCCAACGTCAACCTGGCGTTCCTCGACCCCGGCGACGTCGCCCTCGCCAGCGACCCCGGTTACCCGGTCTACACCACCGGTCCCCTGCTGGCCGGCGCCGAGCCGGTGCCGATGCCGCTGCTGGCGGAGCTCGGCTTCCAGCCCGACCTCGAGGCGATCCCGGCCGACGTGGCCGCCCGCGCCCGCATCCTCTTCATCAACTACCCCAACAACCCCACCGGCGGGGTGATCGAGGACGACTTCTTCGCGCGCGTCGTGGAGTTCGCGCGGCGGCACGACATCATCGTCGTCCACGACAACGCCTACTCCGAGATCACGTACGACGGCTACCGGGCGCCCTCGTTCCTCGAGACCCCCGGCGCGATCGACGTCGGCATCGAGATCTTCTCGCTCTCGAAGACGTACAACATGACCGGCTGGCGGGCCGGCGCCGTCGTCGGCAACGCCGATCTGGTGAGCGCCTACTGGCAGCTCAAGACCAACATCGACAGCGGCATGTTCGAGGCCCTCCAGGAGGCCGCCGCGGCCGCCCTGCGCTCGGACCAGTCCTCGGTCGCCGAGATGTGCGCGATCTACCAGCGCCGCCGCGACGTCCTGGTGGGCGCGCTCCAGCGCATCGGCCTGCGCGTCGACCCGCCCAAGGGCGCCATCTACGTCTGGGCGCGCGTGCCGGACGGGGAGACCTCGGCCTCGTTCACCGAGAAGGTGCTCGAGGAGGCGGCCGTGGTGATCTCGCCCGGGCGCCGCCTACGGCCCCAGCGGCGAGGGATTCGTGCGCATGAGCCTCACGGTGCCGGACGAGCGTCTCAACGAGGCCGCCGACCGCATCGCCTCGCTCGTCGGGTAGTGACGGAGCCCGCGCTCCCGGTCCACCGTCTCCACCCGGAGGCGGTGGTGCCGACCCGCGCGCACCCCGGTGACGCCGGGCTCGACCTGGTGGCGGTCGAGGAGCGCGGCGATGGCTCCGGGCGAGCGCGTCGCCGTGCCCACCGGCCTGGCGATCGCCATCCCCGTGCGGGTTCGCGGGTCTGGTGCTGCCGCGCTCCGGTCTGGCGCGGCGCCATGGCGTCACCCTCACCAACTCGCCCGGGCCTGATCGACGCGGGCTACCGCGGCGAGCTGACCGTGCTGATGGTCAACCTGGGCCAGGAGCCCTACACGGTCCGCGCCGGCGACCGCGTCGCCCAGCTGGTGCTGACCCCGGTCTCGCTGGCCGCGGCGGTCGAGGTCGACACGCTGCCGGACTCGGATGGGCGCGGCGCGGGCGGGTTCGGCTCGACCGGAGGCCTGGCTCACTAACGCCGGGCGCGGGCGATGGCCGCCGAGTGGGCCGTGTCCTCCAGGGAGTCGTCGAGCGGCTCCAGGGCCACCGGCGCGCCGGTGAGGTGGGCCAGCCCCCAGCCGATCACGGTGTCGGCGACCCAGGGGTTCTTCGGCAGCAGCGGGCCGTGCAGGTAGGTGCCGATCACCCGCCCGGTGACGCCGCCCTCGAAACCGTCCTCGTCGTTGTTGCCGTGGCCGCTGATCACCCGCCCGAGCGGGCGTGAGCGGGGCCCGAGGTGGGTGCGGCCGGCGTGGTTCTCGAAGCCGACGACGGTCCGTCTCTCGCCGTCGAGGTCGGCCTCGATGACCAGGTTGCCGATCAGCCGCGTCGGACCCGCCACCGTGTCCAGGTCGAGGATCCCGATGCCCGGCATGCGCGAGCCGTCGATGCCCGTGTAGCCGTGGCCCGCGAGCTGGAAGCCCCCGCACACGGCGAGTCCGGCGGCGCCGTCCTTCACGGCCGCGCGCAGCGCCTCGCCCTTGGTCAGGGCGAGGTCCTCGGCCACCACGGCCTGATCGCGGTCCTGGCCGCCGCCCAGGTAGTAGAGGTCGTGATCGCCCGGCGTGATCGTGTCGCCGATGCCGATCTCGGTCACCTCCAGCCGATGCCCGCGCCACGCGAGGCGCCGCTCCAGCACCGCGATGTTGCCGCGGTCGGCGTAGATGTTCATCTCATCCGGATAGAGGTGCCCCAGGCGCAGGGCGAGGCCGCTCACGCGGCTCGCCCGGCAGCGGTGCACCTGGCGCTCGGAGTCGCCGTCGAGGGGGGAGCCCTCGAAATCGCCTGAGACCGCGATCTGCTCCAGGCCGGCGTCCGCGAGCAGGCCGGCCAGCTCGGCGGGGGTGAACAGGTGCACCCGGTGGTGGCGCAGGGTCTCGCCGACATCCCGGCCGTCGACCTGCGCGCGTGATGCGGATCGTGAACTCGAGCGTCTGGGTGGCCGGGTCCCAGCTGTCGTACCAGGCCGAGTGGATCAGCACGGAGCCGTCGGGCTCCCGGTGGCGCCCGCTCGGCCGCTCGACGCCCATCGTGTCGCGGATCTCCTCCACGTCCGGCAGCGCCACGTCGAAGATGAACTCGCCGCCCTCGGCGAGGTGCTCGCGCACGCGGCGCAGGCACGCGGCGCGGTCGGCGGGCTCCGTGAGCACCTGGAGGGTGTTCATGGCCACGATGATCAGCCGGAACGCGGGATCGAGCGTGAAGGACTGCAGCTCGCCCACCACCGTGTGGACGCGCGCGTCGACCGCGGGGGCCTCGCCGGCGAGCTCGACGCGGATCTGCGCCAGCATCTCGGGCGAGCGGTTGACGGCCCACACCTCCAGCCCGTCGCGCGCGAGGGGGATTGCGACCCGTCCCGCGGCGGCCCCCAGGTCCAGCACCGGCGAGCCCAGCCGGGCCCCGGCCGAGCGCCAGTAGGCGAGATCCTCGGTGTAGTGGGCGTGTTCGGCCGCGAAGCGGGTCGCCTCGTCATCGCTCATGCCAGAAGTCCTCCGCCGCGCCGCGGCCCACCAGCAGCTCGCGCAGGCCGAGCATCGCCGTGTACGTGGGCAGCACGTAGAGGGTGCCGCCGACCGGCGTGGCGGCCACCGCCTGATCGAGCGCGGCCTCGGGGTCGGCGATCACGGTCATGCGCTCCGAGGGGAGGCCGGAATAGCGCATGCGCAGCGCCAGGTCGTACGCCCGGTCGCCCGTCAGCGTGAGCGACGCCGAGCGCTCCAGGAGGCGCTCGTAGTTGACGTCCCAGATCCAGGACACGTCGTGCCCGTCGGCGGTGCGGTCGTTGAGGGCGATCAGCAGGTGGGCCGGCTCGGGATCGAGCAGCACGGTGCGCACCGTCTCGTTGGCGCCGGTCGGGTTCTTGGCCAGCAGCAGCACCAGCTCGCGGCCCTGCAGGGCGACCCGCTCGCCGCGGCCGAACGCGGCCGGGCTGCGGGCCAGGCCGCGCGAGATCGCCTCGGTGCCGATCCCCATCGCCAGGGCGGCCGCCGTGGCCGCGGTGGCGTTGTAGGCGTTGTGCAGACCGGGCAGCGCGAGCTGCGCGTCGATCGGCCCCTGCGGCGTCTCGATGTGGACCCGGATGCCGTGCGCCCCCAGGGTCTCGACCCGGGTCGCCCGTACGTCGGGCACCGGCCGCGAGAGGCCGCATCCGGCGCAGCGCCAATGGCCCAGGTGGCCGAGGGTGACCAGGTCGTAGACCAGCGGTTCGGCAGCAATTACGACAGCGCGTGGAGTCGGCGGCGTGGGGGAGGGCCGCGAGTCCCACCGAGGGGTCGTCGATGCCGAAGGTCAGCACGCCGGCGCGACCCGCGCCGAGGGCGGCGATCGCCGGGTCGTCGGCGTTGAGCACCGGGACGGCGTCGGCGGGCAGCCCCGCGACCATCGTCGCCCAGAGTTCCGCGAGGTGCTCCAGCTCGCCGTAGCGGTCGAGCTGGTCGCGGAAGAGGTTCATCAGCACCAGCACCCGCGGCTCCAGCTGGCGCACCACCTCGGCCAGCGCCGCCTCGTCCACCTCGAAGAGCCCGCCCTCGGGCTCGGGCCGCCGCCCGCGGGCCTCCAGCAGGGCGGTCGCCACGCCCGAGACCAGGTTCGCGCCCGAGCTGTTGGCCACCAGCACCACGCCCTGCTCGCGCGCGCACGACGCCACCAGGCGGGAGGTCGTCGTCTTGCCGTTGGTGGCCGAGATGACCGTCGTGCCGAGGGGCAGCGAGTGTCCCAGCTCGGCGAGGGCGTTCGGCCGCATGCGCAGCAGCAGGCGCCCCGGGAGGGTGGTGCCACCGCCCCGTCCCAGCGATCGCGACAGCACGCCCGCGGCGCGGGCGATGGTCAGCGAGGGGGCGGGCACCCGGGGATCGTAGCGGCGGGCCCCGCCGGTCCGGCCGGGTCCCACCCGCCGTCGGGCCGCCCCACCAGGACGTCGCCGAGGCTCACCCCGAAGAGGCCGTGGTCGACCACGCCCGGCAGCACGCACACGCGGGCGGCGATGCCGATCCAGTCCGAGCCCGCGGGCACCTTCAGGTCGACCAGCGCCAGGCCGTCGTCGTTGAGCCCCGGCCGGCGGTCAGGGCCCAGGTCGGCGAGCTCCTCGAGCACCCGGCCGACGCCGAAGGGCACCACCGCGAGCGGCAGCGCGCCCCATTCGTCGAGGGATCCGACCACCTTGGGCGCGTCCACCAGCACCAGGAAACGACGGGCGGAGTTGGCCACGATGCGCTCGCGCACCAGCGCGCCGCCGGCGCCCTTCACCACCAGGCCTCCCGGATCGACCGCATCGGCGCCGTCGAACGCCAGGTCGAGGGGCGCGCGCAGGCGGCCCAGCGGGATGCCGAGGGAGCGCGCCAACGTGGCGCTCGCGTGCGAGGTGGGGTACCCGGTGCAGCGCAGGCCCCCCGCCACGCGCTCGCCGAGCGCGCGGATGCCGGCCGCCGCCGCTCGGCCGGTGCCCAGGCCCACGCGCATGCCGTCCTCCACGTGCCCCGCCGCGGCGTGGCCCGCGGCCGCCCAGGCGCGATTGCGATCGTCGTTCATCTGCCCCAAGGCTATGCGACGATCGTGCCGTGCATGAGGTCGCGCCCGGCATCCGCATCATCGACACCCTCCTCGGGGGTGTGCCGGGGGTGGTGGCCGCCTACCTCGTCGAGGGCGAGCGGCCCGCCCTGGTGGACACCGGCGCCCGCACGTCGGCCCCCGCCGTGCGCGAGGCGCTGGCCGCGCTCGGCATCGGCCCGGACGACCTCGCCTGGATCGTCCCGACGCACGTCCACCTGGACCACTGCGGAGCAACCGGCATCCTGGCGAGCGCGTTCCCCCTGGCGACGGTGGTGACGCACCGTCGCGGGGCGCGCCACCTGGTGCAGCCCGGCCGGCTGCTCGCCGGTTCCGCGGCGGTCTACGGCACGCGGTGGAGCCTCTACGGCGGTCTCGACCGCACGCCGGCGGAACGGGTCACGGCGGCCGACGACGGCCACCGGATCGACGTCGGCGGAGGGCGGACCCTGACCATCATCGAGACGCCCGGGCACGCGCGGCACCACACCTGCGTTGTGGACTCGGCCACCGGGGCCGTGATGGCGGGCGATGCCGTGGGCGTGCGCTTCGACGGCGCGGGCCTGTACCCGGCTCTGCCGCCGCCCGACATCGACATCGCCGCGGGGCTGGCGAGCATCGACCGCATCGGCGCGCTGGCGCCGCCCCACCTGCTGCTGACGCACTTCGGGCCGGAGGAGGACCCGGCCGGGGCCATCGACAGTGCGCGCCGCGGATGGGCGCTGATGGGCGAGGCGGGCCGCGCCGCGGCGGGCCGCCCGGAGTCGCTCGCCGACGAGATCGACGCGCGCGTGCCGCTGGACGAGACGGTCGGCGATCCGGCCGCCGTGGCGCTCTGGCGTCGGCTCGGGTGGGCCGACGACAACGTCGTCGGACTCGCCGGCTGGGCGGCCGAGCACGGGGGCGACGCGGGCTGAGGCCGCCCGAGGGCTGAGTTATTGTATTTCGGACATGAAGAACGTCCGGGTCGAGATGGTGGTGGCGAGCGTGCGCGAGGGCCGGCCTCACGCGCTGCTGGTGCGCCTGCCCGGGAGCGTCTGGACGCTGCCCGGGTCGGAGGTGCCGTCGGGATCGACGCTGGAGGGCGCGGCGCTGACCGCGCTGGCCGATCAGACCGGCATCCGCGGCGCCGCCCTCGAGCAGCTCTACACGTTCGACCGGGAGGGGGCGGAGGCCGTGTGCGTGGCCTACCTCTGCCTGGTGCCCGGCGAGCGGCACCCGCTCACGCCCGGCCCCGGCGTCGTGCAGGTGCGCTGGTTCTCGATGGACGACCCGCCCGCGCTGGCCGAGGGGGCCACCCAGGTGCTGGAGTACGGTCGCTCGCGGCTGCGCTCCAAGGCGGCCTACGCGCCCATCGCCCTGCAGCTGCTGCCCGAGGCGTTCACGCTCGCCGAGCTGCAGACCGTCTACGAGGCCGTCCTCGGGCACGACCTCGACACGCGCAACTTCCGTCGCGACGTGCTGGCCTCGGGCATCGTCGAGGCGGTGGGGCGCACGCGCGCCGACGGACCGGGCCGCCCCGCCGAGCTCTACCGCTCGCGATCGGGCGACTTCCAGGTGCTGGCGCGCGAGCGGCGCATCGCCCGGTGCGATCGGGCGGTGACGTTCCGCCCGCCGCGAGGGGGTTCCCGGCCCCACCAGGCGGTCCGGAGCCCGTGGTAGCCTTGCCCGGATTCGTCGACGGCGGAGAAGGAAACGCACATGGCTAGCGGTGGAGATCGGTACAAGGACCTTCCGGCCACATGGCCCTTCCGCACCGCGGGCACCCTGTTCATCGTCGCCATGGTGTGGTTCTGCGCGGGCTTCGCGCTCAAGGACTCGCCGTCCAAGGGCGCGCATCTCGACACGCTTCCGGCGCACTTGGACATCTTCAAGCTGCTCCTGGTCGCCGGGGTGCTGTTCATCATCGGCGGAGCGATCTACAACTTCCGGCTGGAGCGGCGCCGCAAGCAGACGCGGTGACGCCCGGAGCGGTGGCCGACCGGGCTTCGCGCCTGGCGACGGTCGTTGCGCGGCTGGGCGACGAGGATTGGCGTGAGGACGTCGAGCGCCTGGCCGGCGCGCCCGCGATGGCCGAGGACGAGGGCCCGACGCCCGACCTACGGGGACGTGGCGCGGGTCGGGACCGCCGTGGTCGCCGCGCTCGGCGGCGAGGCCCGGTGGGACGAGGCCGTGGTGCAGTCGCGGCACCTGCTGACGTTCTTCGGGCGCACCGGCTTCCGGCTCGGGCCGATCGCCATCCAGGCGTTCGACGGCCTCCTTGCGGCCAGCCTGGCGAAGGACATCGACGAGCTGGGCGACTTCGTGGAGCTCGTGCAGGAGATCTTCCCGTGAGCGACGAGGCGTCGCTCAGCCGACGCGGGCGGCTGCTGGTGGCCGCTCCCGCCCTGGTCGACCCCAGCTTCCGCCGGGCGGTGGTGCTGATGCTGGAGCACTCGGACGACGGCGCCCTCGGCCTGGTGCTCAACCGGCCGACGCCGCTGGTGTCCCGCGAGGCCCTTCCCGGCCGCCTGGCCGAGGTGATGCCCGACCGCGAGCGCGTGTTCGAGGGCGGGCCGGTGCAGCCGGAGGCCGTCATCGTGCTGGCCGACTTCGAGGACGTCTCCGAGGCGGCCACGATCGCCTTCGGGACGGTCGGCATCGTCGATCCCGACGTGGACGCCGTCGGTATCGGGCCCGTGCGGGCGATCCGCGCCTTCGGTGGCTACGCCGGCTGGGCCGGCGGGCAGCTCGAGCGCGAGATGGAGGAGGAGGCCTGGGTCGACTGCGACGCCGTCGCGGACGACGTCTTCACCGACGACCACAACAGCCTGTGGAGCCGGGTGCTGGAGCGCAAGGGCGGCTCGTGGCGCATCATCGCGCGCATGCCGGAGGATCCGACCACCAACTGAGCCATTCCGTCACCGGCCCCCTCGGGAGCCGGTGACGCAGGCGGTGAACTACCCGAGCCGTCCGGAGTCGGGGAGCGAGCCGAGCTTCTGCAGCGACTGGCTCTCGACCTGGCGGATGCGCTCGCGGGTGACGTTGAACATCCGGCCGAGCTCGTCGAGCGTGCGGGGCTTCTCGCCGCGCAGGCCGTAGCGGAGCTCCAGAACACGACGCTCCCGGTAGCTGAGCTGGTCCAGGAGGTCGCGCAGCGCCTGCTCGCGGAGGCTGGTCTCCGCGGAGACCTCCGGGGCGACGCTGTTCTCGTCCGCGAGGAAACGTCCGAGCTCGGACTCCTCCTCCTCGCCGACCGGCTTCTCCAGCGAGACCGTGGGCTGGGCGCTGCGGAGGATCTCCTCCACCTCGTCCGGCGGGAGGCCGGCGGCGTCGCCGATCTCCTCGATCGTGGGCTCGCGGCCGAGCTGACCGATCAGCACGCGCTCGGCGCGGCTGATCTGGTTGAGCTTCTCGACGACGTGGACCGGGATCCGGATGGTCCGGCCCTTGTCGGCGAGCGCGCGGGTGACCGCCTGGCGGATCCACCAGGTGGCGTAGGTCGAGAACTTGAAGCCGCGGCGCCAGTCGAACTTCTCGACGGCGCGGACCAGGCCGAGCGTTCCCTCCTGGATCAGGTCCAGGAATGGGAGACCGCGACCGCGGTAGCCCTTGGCGATGGAGACGACGAGGCGCAGGTTGGCCTCGACCATCTGCTGCTTGGCCGCCTGGTCACCGAGCTCGATGCGCTTGGCGAGCCGCACCTCGTCGGCTGCGGTGAGGAGCGGCACACGGCCGATGTCCTTGAGGAAGAGCTGGAGCGCGTCGGTGGTCTGCTCGACCGTCGCGGCGGGGCGGCGCGGACGCTCGACCTCCTCCGCGAGCTGTGCGGCCCGGGCTCCCGCCTCGGACTGCTCGAGCAGCTCGACACCTGCCTCCTCGAGGTGCTGGTAGATCGCCTCGACGGCATCCGCGTCCAGGCCCAGCCCATCGATCACCTCGGCAACCTCTTCCATGCCGAGGAAGCCCATCTCCTGCCCACGGACGATCAGCTCTCGGAGCTCTCCGTCGCGCGTCAGACCGGTCACCTGCTGCGTTGTCATCCGCCTCCGTTCCCGCGTGGGGTCCTCAAAAAGCTGTTCTGCCGTCCCGGGGCACCGTCGCGGGCGCACAGGGCGACCGCACCGACGTCTCGGCATGACACGGGGCTGGATCGTGAGTCGAGCGCCACGGAAGTCCATCGACGGGAGCGCGCATATCTCGCGTGCCTCCCACGGCACCGACCGTCACCGGCCAGCTGGAGACTATGTTCCGACGGGGCCTGTGCGTCAAGTGGCAGATGGCCCCGGAAACCGGATGCCATCGGTATTGCTATCGGTATTGACAGACCGGCCAGGGTGCCCCTCCGCGTTGGGCGTAGAGCAGCGCGGCACGCCGGTCCTGTTCGGCCTCGGGCGCCGCGGCGGGGTCGCCGGTGCCGCCCACGGCCTGCCAGGTGGCCATGTCGAACTGGTACTTGCCGCGGTACTGGCCATCGGCCAGCGTGGGGTCGCCCCCGGACTCGCACTGGGCGATCCGCGCCAGGTGCGCGGCCACGCTGTCCGGCACCCCGGAGGTCGCGGCCGGAGCGGAGGTGGCCGCCGGTGCCGCCGGGATGGGCGCGGGGACGGGATCGGCCTGCGCACGCCGCCGCAGGGTCGCCTCGACATCGCGCTCCCCACGGGCCTGGGCCGCCGCGGCGGCGCGCGCCCGCTGGGCCGCCCGGGCGCGTGAGAGCCCGGCGTCGAGCTGCGACTGGGCATCGTCGAGGACGGCCCGCCGGCGCGCGATGAGGCCGTCGAGCTGCTCCTGGTGGGTCTGCGTCTCCGCCACCTGGGCGTCCGCCGCCGCCCGGTCGCCCTTCAGATCGGCCGCGAGCGCGCTCAGCCGGGTGCGGGTGGCGCTGAGGCGCTCGACCATGCGCCGGTCGCCGTCGCCGATCACCTCCAGGGCCTGCTGGGCGTCCACCGCCCCGCTGAGGTCGCCGGAGGAGAGCACGAGCTCGATCAGGGTGGGCGGCTCCTCGCGGTAGATCGCCACCAGGCGCTCGGAGAGGCGATCCAGCGCCTCCGCCCGCGCCGCGCGGGTCGCGGCCAGCTCCCTCGTGGTGGCGGCGATGCGCGTCCGCAGGTCGTCGGCCCGTCGTACGGCCTCGGCGTGGGCGTCGGCCGCGGCCCCGGCCTGCGCATCGATGCCCTGGATCTCGGCCTCGAGCCCGCGCACCTGGGCGCGCTGCGCGTTGACCGGCGACGGCGCCGCGTGTACCGCGAACGCGGCGAGGGTTCCGACGGTGAGGGCGGCGCCGAGGACCATCAGGGCCGTGGTGACGGCTGCCCGGGATCCGGTCGGCGCCCGCGTGGGAAGGGGGCGTCTCATCACAGGAGGTGCGAAAATCGTCATGCGAACGAAGCCTTCCGTCCGCGAGCGGAGGACCGTACCACGGGCTCCCTCCGCGGCGAAAGTGGCCCTCATGCCCTGGGCGCCGTCGGCCGATCATTGTCATACCGGGTGCCCACCCTCCGCCGCCAACCGAGACTCGCTCGGCCTCGTGCCCTCGTCGTCTCCGACAGTCCACTGCGAGCGCTTCCGCCTCGCGCGGCGGCTCCGGCGCCTCGGTCTCGACGCACCCGCCGCCCTCGACCCGCTCATGGCCGAGCCGGAGCTCCGCCACGGGGATTGGGATGTCGTGCTGTGGGCGGCGTCCATGCATGCCGAGATGGCGCGTGATTTCGTGAGGCACCAGACGCCGAGACGAGAGACGCCGGTGGTGCTGGTGGTGGCCGACGACGCGCCCGGGTCGGAGGTGGTGGTGAGCCTCGACGTCGGCATCGCCGACGTGGTGCGCGTGGGTGCGGATCCCGCCGAGATCGCGGCCCGCACGGCCGCTCAGGCGCGGCGCCGCCGGACGCAGCGGGCCCTGCTCGAGGAGGCCCGCCGTATCCACGAACTGGCCGACGGCAGCCGGGACCTGCTGGCCCGCCACTCGCCGGAGGGATCGATCCTCTACGCATCCGAAGCGGCCCGGGACGCCCTCGGGGTCGAGCCCGAGCACCTGGTCGGGCGGCGGGCCGTCGACCTCTCGCACCCGGACGACCGGGACGCGGCCTCCCGGGCGTACGAGGGCGACACCAACGGCCCGGACGGGCGGGGCCTGTACGCCCACCGCCTGCGCCGGGCCGACGGCGGGTGGATCTGGATGGAGACCAGCGTGCGCACGGTGCGGGACGAGAGCGGCCGCATCCGCGAGGTGCACACCGACTCGCGCGACGTCACCGAGCGCGTCCGCGCCGAGGCCGACCGGGCCTCCCTGGCCCGCATCACGGCGGCGGTCGCGGGCGGGGCCGACCTGGCCGAGGTGGCGGCACAGGTGGCCCGCCAGGCGGCGGTCGTGGCCGGCGCGGAGGGGGCGGCCGTCGTGCGCCGCCACGGCGACGAGGGCGTGGTGGTGGGCGCCAGCGGCCCGTCGCTGCGCCTGGGCGACGTGGTGTCGCTGCCGGCCGTGGCGACCGGCACCGCGCGCGCGGCCGTGTCCGTCGCGGACGAGCCCTGGGGGGTGGTGATGGCCCGCGGCGGCCTCGACGCGGCGCCGGATCCGGACGTGCTGGAGCGACTGCGGCCGCTGGCCGACCTGGTGAGCCTCTCCGTGGCAAACCACCGCGCTCATGAGCGGCTGGTCGCGATGGCGACCACCGACCCGCTCACCGCGCTGGCCAACCGGCGCGCGTTCCGCGATCGCCTCGAGGCCGAGTGCTCACGCGCGTCGCGCGCCGGCATCCCCCTCGGGCTGGTGCTGATCGACCTCGACCACTTCAAGAGGGTCAACGACACATACGGGCACCAGGTGGGCGACGCCGTCCTGCGCGACGCGGCCGACCGCCTGATGGGCTGCGCCCGGCGCGAGGACGTGACGGCCCGCATCGGCGGCGAGGAGTTCGCCTGGCTCATGCCCGAGGCCGACCTCGCGTCGGCGATGGACGGCGCCGAGCGCCTGCGCCGGCGCATCGGCGACACGGACTTCCCGGTCGCGGGCCGCGTGACGGCCTCCCTGGGCGTCGCGGCGCTGGAGCCGGCGGCGGGCCCCGACGAGTTGGTCCGCAGCGCGGACCGCGCGCTCTACCGCGCCAAGGAGTCCGGACGCGACCGCTGCGTGGCCTGGACCGCCGAGAGCCGGATCACGGAAGCTCGGTTCGGGTGAGACGGCGCGTGGCGAGCCAGGCGGCGACCACGCTCACCGCGATCAGCACCACCGCGCCCGTCAGGCCGCCGAAGCTCGGCGCCCCGTTGTCGCGGCCGACGATGCCCTCGGAGGCCAGCGCGCGCCCGTAGGCGGCGATCGAGAAGCGGTCGGCGGACGCCGCGAACGTTGCGATCGTCCCCTCCCACAGCAGGATGTAGAGCACCCCGATCACCACCGGACGGCGGGTGATCATGGCCAGCCAGGACGAGATCGCGCAGTAGCAGAGCGCCGTCAGGACGACCCCCGCCAGGGGCCACAGGATCTCGCCCGCGTCGGCGGAGGAGCCCAGCGTGATCAGCCCCGCGGCGATCACCGCCGGCACCAGCAGCACCAGCGCCGCGGTCCACGAGGCGAGGATCTTGGTCACCATCAGCGTCGCGCGCGAGAGCGGCGTGGACACCAGGAACAGGATCGTGCCGTCCTCGCGCTCCTCGGCGATGGCGCTGGCACCGATCACCACGGCGATGAAGGCGGTCACCGTGGGCAGGATCAGACGGTTCACGAGCCGCGCCCAGAAGATCTCGGGCGCCACCTCGCCCGCGCCCAGGTAGACCAGCGCGGCGATCACGGGCAGCAGGGCGAGCAGGGTGAGGATCACCAGCCGGCGTCCGTCGACCAGGGCCCGGATCGTGAGGCGGAAGACCGGCGCGCTGACCGGCACGGCGGCGATCACCGGCCCACCCCTCGCGCGCGCTGGTGCAGGTAGGTGTAGACGCTCTCCAGGTCGTCGCCGACCGGCTCGACGCGCCGCAGGCGCGCGCCCGCGGCGCCGGGCGACCCCGGGAAGCGCCCGGCTGAAGCGCTCGATGTCGGCCGATTCGACAACCACCGCGCCGTCGTCGAAGCGCACCGAGTTGACCAGGCCGGCGCCGACGAGCTCGCGGGCCAGGCCGCGCGCCTGCGTGGCCACCTCCAGGCGGATGCTGCGCGGGCGGTCGGCGATCAGGGCGCGGATCGCGGCCGTGGACCCGCTCGCCACCAGGTGCCCGTTGACCAGCACCAGCACCCGCGGCGCCATGCGCTCCACCTCGTGCAGCACGTGCGACGACACCAGCACGGTGCGGCCCTCGTCGCCGAGCCTCTGGATCAGCGAGACGACCCCGCGTCGCTGGGCCGGATCGAGGCCGTTGAGCGGCTCGTCGAGCAGCAGCAGCTCCGGCTCGTGGGCCAGCGCCTGGGCGATCTTCACCCGCTGGCGCATGCCGTGGGAGAAGCCCTTCACCTTGCGATCGGCGGCGTCGCTGAGGCCGACCTCCTCGAGCGCGCGCACGGCGGCGGCGTCCGGGTCGGCCACCCCGCGCAGGCGGGCGCAGAGGGCCACCAGGGCCCGCGCGGTGAGGAAGGGCCACAGGGCGTCGCGGTCGTGGGCGATGCCGATGCGCCGGTAGGCCTCCGGGCTGGCCGACAGGTCGGTGCCCAGCACGCGGACGGTGCCGCTGCTGGGGGGCGTGAAGCCCGCGCACAGCTTGAGGGCGGTCGACTTGCCCGCGCCGTTGTGTCCGAGCAGGCCGGTCACTCCGGGGCCGATGGAGAAGGTGACGTCGGCCAGGGCCACGGTGTCGCCGTACCAGCGCGAGACGCCGTCGAACACGAGGGAGCCGCCGCTCATTCGGGCGCCCCCCGCCGATAGCGCCACAGCAGCACTCCGGCGGCCGCGACGACCACCACCAGGTACGCCGCGGCCAGCGACGCGGTGGAGTTGGGGATGTCCCCCGTGTCCGAGAAGAGGGACGCCGCGAAGGCGATCGGGAGCACCGAGAGCTCGATCAGGTGGATGGCGTGCGAGCTGGGGAAGGCCTCGCCGAGGATGCCCGCGAGCACCGTCGGCGCCACCAGCAGCAGCAGGTAGCCGCCCACCGCGAAGGCCCGCCGGCCGGTGAGCGACGCCACGGCCAGCCCGACCAGGCCGTAGTAGACCGCCAGCAGCAGCCCCGAGGCGAGGATGCGGGGCAGCTGGGCCCAGTTGTCCTGGAGGTACGCGATCGGGTGGTCCTCGAACACCATGATCCCGCCGTACAGCACCAGCAGGGGCACCAGCGTCACCAGCAGCAGCGGCACGACGGCCGCCAGCACCCGCCCCGCGAGGTACTCGCGGCGGCTCACGGCGGTGGAGAAGTAGAGGGCGAGCGTGCCGTCGCGGCGATCGGGACACAGCAGCTCGGGCGTCGTGACGCCGGCGAACAGCAGGATCAGCACCCCGATGATGCCCTGGTAGCCCGAGAAGGGCAGCGCCTCGGTGAGGTCGATGCCGGTCTGGTCCGCGAACAGGGCGCGGACGCCGAGCACGATCACCGCCGGCCCGAGAGCCAGCACCATCAGCGTGATCGGGATGGCCTTGGCCTTCCAGCTGCGGCGGGCGCCCAGCGAGCGCAGCGCCCCCCACCGGGCCAGCGACATGACGCCGGCCATGCGCCCGCGGCGCACGCCCCGGTAGCGGGTGTAGCGGACATCCCGGATCTCGGCGTCGCCGGACACCGGGCTCACTCGAGGGCCTCCACCAGGGCGTCCTCGAGGGTGGGCCCGGCGGGGCGCATCTCGCGCAGGCCGACGCCGGCCTCGTCGGCCGTGTCGCGCACGCCGTCGAGCACCTCGTCCATCGACGCCCCGGTCACCACCAGCCCGTCGTCGCGCGCCACGGCGGTCAGCCCGCGCGCGCTGAGGGCCTCGGCGAAGGCCTCGGCCTCGCCGGTCACGCGCACCAGCACGCCGTCGTCGTGCAGCCCCTCCATCTCGTCGATGCGCTCCGAGGTCACCAGGCGCCCGTCGCGCAGCACCACCACGGCGTCGCAGGTGCGGGTGACGTCCTCCAGCACGTGGGAGGAGAGCAGCACGGCGATCTCGAGGTCGCTCGACAGGCGGCGCACCAGCGAGAGCATCTCCTCGCGGCCCGACGGGTCGAGGCCGTTGGTCGGCTCGTCCAGCACCACCAGCTCGGGCGCGTGGACGATCGCCTGGGCGAGCTTGGTGCGCTGCTTCATGCCGGTGGAGAAGGTGCCGATCAGGCGCGAGCGCTCCTCCTCGAGGCCCACCTGGAACAGCACCTCCGACGCGCGCAGCACGGCGTCGCGCCGCGGCAGACCGCGCAGCTCGGCCATGTGCACCACCAGGTCGCGCGCCGACATCTCCAGCGGCAGGCAGTCGCGCTCGGGCATGTACCCGAGACGGCGCCGCACCTCCTCGGGGTGGTGGGCCACGTCGATGCCCAGCACCTCGAGGCGCCCGGCATCCGGTACCACCAGGCCCAGGAGGGCCTTCATCAGGGTCGACTTGCCCGCGCCGTTGGCGCCCAGCAGGCCGGTCGCGCGCGCCGTGATCTCGAGCGTCACGTCGTCGAGGGCCTGGACCGACCCGAAACGCTTCGACACTCCTCCCGCGGCGACCAGGTGAGTGGCGCTCGGCGGTGGCGCGATGGGGGAGGGGGGCGTCACTCCCACCCATCTTAGGCACGACCCCCGCCCGCCTGGGGCGAGCGGGGGTGTACCGGGGTGTTACGAGGTGGTGCCGGCCTCGGTGCGCGAGTCGGCCGGAGCCTCGTCCTCGGCGGGGCCGGGGGCGACGAACGCGTCGCTGGCGCCCGAGATGAAGTCCTCGGTCAGGTCGTGCGCGACCGAGTCGGGGTGCTGGATGGGCGGGCTCTTCATGAAGTACGAGGCCGGACCCTCCAGCGTGCCGCCGATGCCGCGGTCGAGCGCGATCTTGGCGCAGCGGACGGCGTCGATGACGATGCCGGCGGAGTTCGGCGAGTCCCACACCTCGAGCTTGAGCTCGATGTTGATCGGGATGTCGCCGAAGCCGGTGCCCTCGAGACGGATGTGCGCCCACTTGCGGTCGGTGAGCCACGGAACGTAGTCGCTCGGGCCGATGTGGACGTCTTCCTTCTTGATCTCGTCGTTGAGGATCGAGGTCACCGCGTTGGTCTTGGAGATCTTCTTCGACTCCAGCCGCTCCCGCTCGAGCATGTTGAGGAAGTCGGTGTTGCCGCCGAAGTTGAGCTGCGACGTGTGGGCGAGCTTGACGCCCCGGTCGCGCATCAGGCGGGCGAGCTGGCGGTGCACGATGGTCGCGCCGACCTGGCTCTTGATGTCGTCGCCGACGATCGGGAGGCCCCGCTCGCGGAACCGCTCCTGCCAGTAGGGCTCGCGGCCGATGAACACCGGCACGCAGTTCACGAACGCGCAACCGGCGCGCAGGATCTGCTCGACGTACCACTTGGTGGCGTTCTCGGAGCCGACCGGCAGGTAGCTCACGACCACGTGGGTGTTGGTGTCGCGGAGGATGCCCGCGATGTCGGCCGTCGGGCCGGGGGCCTTGGTGATGACCTCGGAGAGGTACTTGCCGAGGCCGTCGTGGGTCATGCCGCGCTCGACGTTGACGCCCAGGTTGGGCACGTCGGCGAGGTGGATCGTGTTGTTCGGCTCCGCGAAGATCGCCGCGGACAGATCGGTGCCGACCTTGGTCACGTTGATGTCGAAGGCCGCGGTGAACTTGATGTCGCGGACGTGGTAGCCGCCGAGGTCCACGTGCATGAGACCCGGCACGAACTCGTCGGGGGAGGCGTCCTTGTAGAACTCCACGCCCTGCACCAGGGACGAGGCGCAGTTGCCGACCCCGATGATGGCTACGTTGACGGTGTCGCTCACGGGCGGTTCTCCTCAGTCGGTCGTGCTCTTACACAAAAGTCTTTCGTGTTTTTACACGAAATCACGATTAGTGTAAAGTCCCCTGCATGGGACGCCCTCTGGTTGCCTACCTGCGTGTCGCACCCCGTGAGCGCGTGGGGGAGCGGCCCGGCCTGGACGCCCAGCGCGAGCTGCTGCGGTCGGCTGCGGCCCAGCGCGACTGGGATCTCGTCGAGGTCTTCGAGGACGTCCGCTCCGGTCGCACGCTGCGCCGGCCGGGCCTCCGATCGGCCCTGACAGCGTGTCGCGCGGGCGCCGCCGAGGGCATCGTCGTCGCGCGGCTCGACCGCCTGACCTACTCATTGATCGACCTGGCCGAGCTGGTGCGCGAGGCCGTCGAGGGCGGCTTCACGCTGATCTCGCTGAGCCCGGACGTTGACCTCTCGTCGGATGGCGGGCGCGCGGTGGGGGAGGTGCTCGCCGAGGCCGCCACGTGGCAGGCGCGGCCGCTGACCACCGCGGGGCGCGCGCTGGCGGGCCGGCCGGGCAGGCCCTCGTCCACCCCGGCGCCGGTCGCCGCACGCATCCGCGAGCTGAGGGGCGAGGGGATGACCCTCCAGGCCATCTGCGACACGCTCAACGCCGAGAGCATCCCGACGCCGCGCGGCGGCGCGGAGTGGCGCCCGACCTCACTGCGCTCGGTGCTCCGCTAGGCCGCGAGCAGCACGCGGGTCCAGGTGTCCGCGAGGTGGGCGGCGAACGCGTCGCGGCTCCAGCCGCGTTCGCGCACCAGCAGCACCCAGTACTCGGCGGCGTTCATGCTCCAGACGATGTCCGCCACCCGCTCGTCGCTGAGGTCGTCCCGCAGGTCGCCGGTGGCGCGCAGATCGGCCGCGAAGAGGCGCATGTTGGCCGCCCGCCGCTCGGAGATCTCCGCCCACAGGGCAGCGCACTCGGGCTCGGAGGCGGCGGCGTCCCGCAGGGCCAGGAACACGGGCGCCATGCGCTCCTGGATGTCGGCCACCGCCTCGGCGTAGAGGGCGATCTTGTCGCGGGCCGACGCCGCGGCCCGGATCTCGACCACGTAGTCGCGTCGCTCGGCGGGAACGGCCCGGGCGCCGCCCGAGATCGCGGTCTCGACGAGCTCGCGCAGCAGCGCGGGCTTGCGCCCGACGGCGGCGTAGACGGTGTCAACGGACACCCCGGCACGTTCGGCGATCTCGGCGATCGTCGTCGCGCGGTAGCCGCGCTCCACGAACAGCCCGCGCGCCGCGGCGAGCACCGCGCGGCGGGTCTTCGCCGCCTGCTCGGCCCGGCGGGGCGAGCGGTAGGCCCGCCGGTCGCCCGGTTGCTCCTTGACCCGGTCGCTCCATCGACGGCTACGGTCTCCCCATTGATCCGAATAACATTCGGACGAATATACGGGAGGACGGAGTCATGGTCTATGCCTACATCCAGGACGTCCCGATCGGGGAGGAGCTGTACCGGCGCGTCCTCGACGCGCTCGGCCCGGAGCCGGTGGCCGGCTCGCTGCTCCATCTCTGCGTCCGCGAACCCGACGGGCGCCTGCGCTACATCGACGTCTGGGAGTCCGAGGAGGCCTGCGAGCGCGCCTTCGACGAGCGGATCCACCCGGCGGTGGACGCCGCCTTCGGCGGGCGGCGGCCCGGGAAGGAGCCCGAGGTGCACCACCTCGACGTGCTCCACGCCGACGGCGCGTTGCTCGACACCGTGTGGGCCGACCCCGCCCCTAACGCGCCGGGCAGGTGAGCCCGGCGGTATCGACGTATCCCTGCCACCGGGTCGCCACGTCGGCGAACCCGTGGTCGGGGGACACCTGGGCCAGCTGGCGCAGCAGGTGCACGTGGTAGCAGTGGTAGTTGAGGTCGGCGAGGTGGGTCTTCCACGGGCGCCCACGCGTCAGCAGGCCGTAGTAGCTCCAGGCCCCCGTGTCGTGATCGGGCAGGTGGCGCTCCAGTGACACCTCGCCGCGCTCGGCCAGGTCGAGGGCACGCTCAGCGGCCGTGGTCGAGGCGGGGTCGTCACCGGGCACCCGGGCCAGCAGCGTCGCGGCGCCGCGCAGGTTGAGCAACGTCACCATGAAGCCGTTGAGCGCCGCGCCGGTCCACGGGTTCTCGCCCGGATAGGCGCGCTCGACGTACCAGGGCGTGAGCGCCTGATCGGGGCGCACCGAGACCATCGCGCGCACCCCGCCGCGGTCCACATCGACGGTGAAGGCCGCGAGCGCCCCGAGCGCCATGCGCGTGAAGGCCGGGTCTCCCGTGTCGTCTGCGGCGTGGGCCATCAGCAGCGCGAGCCGCGCCTGGGCCATCCCGGAGGTTCCCGGGCGGATCGCCGCGGGCTCGCCCGGGACGTCGTAGTACTCCCACGCGAGGAAGGCGCGGTCGCCGGCGGTGCGATCGACGGCCATCTCGGAGAGCGTCCGCGCGAGCGCGGTCGAAGGGACGTCGTCGTTGAGATCGCGCCAGCGGCCGGTGGTGGCGACCGGGTTGACCACGAAGCCCTGTCGCGGGCGGTAGGTCAGCAGCACGCCGTCCTCGTCGCGCAGGAGCACGGCATCGGCCGGAGCACCGCGGCGCGAATACCACCAGGCGTTGTCGCGCAGCGCCCGGGCGATGGTGGCGCGGCGGCCCGCCGGCGCCGACACGGCGTCCGGGCCGAGATAGGTCGTCCAGAGGGCGAGCTGGCGGGCGATGTCGTCGTGGGTGACCGAGCCCGCCTCGGACGCGGCGTACGCCGTGGCCAGGGCCCGGCGCGCCGGCTCGTACCCGGTGAGCGCCGCGGTGGCCGGGATCCGGACCCCGGAGGGCGGGTCGGGCTGCGTCTCGAGGGCCGAGGCCGGCGGCCCGATCGGCGTCGGTGCGGGCGCCGTGGGCGGTGGCGGGCGGGTACGGGTGCGGGGGCCGCCGCCGTCGTCGGTCCCCGGGGGACCGGTCGCGGGGCCGCTGTCGTCGCGCGCGTCGTGGCCGGAGCGGGAACCGGAGCCGGCCCGGGGGCGGTCGTTGCCGGCGCCGCGGTGACCACGGGTGGGGGCGGCGGGGAGCTCACAGGGGCCGGCGATGTGGCCGGCGGGGTCGTCTCGGGCGGGCCGGGCGGCGGCAGGGCCTCCTCGGGCAGCGCGGTCGGCTCGGCCGCCACGGCGGGCGGCGGCGACGGGGAGCTCTCCAGGGCCGCGGCTCCGGCGAAGCCCACCACGGCGGCGACCAGGCCCACCGCCAGCAGCACGATCACCTGTCGGGCGGGGACCACATCGACCTCATACCACGGGACTCGCCCGGACGGGGAGGCTGTGAGACCCTGAAGCCCCAACCCGACACAGGCCACAGCCATGGCGCGTCACACGCTCCCGCAGGACCCGGCCGGCGGCACGGAGCGCCGCGGGGAGCCGCGCGTGGCGGTGGCGTTCCCGGTGTCGGTGCGCGACGGGCACCTGCACTGCTCGGGACGGGCGGTGGACGCCTCCGAGCACGGGGTGCTGGTCCAGCTCAACGAGCCGCTGCTCTGGGACGTCGGCGACGCGACGATCACGCTGCGGCTGCCGGCGAGCGAGCCCTGGGAGGTGCGCGCGCGGGTGGTTCGGGCGGCGGCCGGCGACGGCGGGCGCCCGCGTCTCGCGCTGCGGATGGTGGAGGAGCGGCCGGCTCCCCGGCCCAGGAGACGCTCTCCGTCCCGGCGCGAGGTCGAATCGCTGGCCGAACTGGGAACCCGCGCCTACGAGCTGGCGCTCATCGATCCGGCGGCCGAGGTGCCCGACCCGCTCGGTCGTGCGCTGATCGCACTGTGCGGCGGCGTCGCGCCGGAGCCCGGGACGGCCCGGGAGCTCCTGGTGGCGATCGACCGCCGGGCCGGCGGCTACAGCCCGGACCAGCCCCGGTAGTCGGCGTCGGGCCACGAGCCGGCGTTGACGGCGACGGGCGTCGGAGCCTCGGCGTCGATCTCCCGCGGCAGCTCGGGAATGGTCGCGATCACCTCGTCGGTGACGCTCGGAGGGTGCTCCAGCGAGGGCATGGCGGGTCTCCGGGTGGAGGTCACGGTCACTGGGGGGCACGCTAACGGGTGCCCCGGACGGTGGGCCCTCCACCCTCTCGTCCGCGCACGGGAACTGAAGTTATGTCGTCCTGACGAAAACCTGCCTCCATCTGGAAGAATGTCGCCAGTGGCCGCGCCCCGCCCCCGCCTCAGCCGCGATGCGATCCTCGACGCTGCTCTGGCCATCATCGATGACGGAGGGCTGGAGGCCTGCACGATGCGTGCCGTCGCCGCCGATCTCGGCGTCGAGGCGATGTCGCTGTACTGGCATGTGCCGGGCAAGGAGGCGCTGCTGGACGGTGTCGTGCTGCGGATGCTCTCGCAGGCCCCGCCGTACGAGCACAGCCCCGAATGGCGCACCGAGCTCAACGGCATCGCCCACGCCATCCGCAGCATCCTGTTGAAGCACCCCAACGCGATCCCGCTGCTTGCCGGGCGCGCCCTGGGCTCGTACGCGGCGGCCAGCACGACGGTCGAGACGGCCGTGGAGACCCTCGAGCGCGGCGGCTTCGACCGGGCCACGGCGATCCGGGCCTCGCGCACCGTCTACCGGTACGTGGTCGGCTACTACCTGGTGGAGGGCAGCCAGCGCCCCATCTGCGCGCCCGCCGGCCTCCTCGACGATCCCGATCAGCTCGCGAGATCCTCGCCGACATGGCCGACTCGGTGGCCAGCGAGTCGGCGTCCGACCTCTTCGAGTACGGCCTCACGACGATGCTCGACGGCCTGGAGGCCTCGCTTCGGCGCTAGTGGTTGCGCAGCGTGCGGGTGTCGACCACCTCGAAGTCGCTGCCGCGGATCCGCCCGAGGCCGTGGAGGTCCTCGTCGTCCCACCCGGCGTTCGGCGCGCCGGTGATGTACCAGGGCGATCCGTTGTCGGCCAGGATCATCCCGTACCGCTTCAGCGCGACCAGCACCCGGCGGGCCTGGGGGCCGTAGCCCGCCAGGGAGACCGAGCGCTTCAGCCGCACCCGGAGGCCCATCGGCGGCAACGCGGGATCCGATGAGCTGGAGGCGGCGTGGCGCGCCGGGTAGATGAAGGTGTTGCGGGTGCGCGGGGCGGTGAACCGCAGCGCGTGGTCGATCGCGCCGCGGGCGACCTCGTCGTAGCGCGCGAGGCCGGGCAGGATCGGCAGGCCGGCCGCGTCGGCGCTGGTCCACCCCGAGGGGCGCAGGCGGTTGGAGCGGAGGTCGTACACCGCGCCGGATCCGGCCGTCCACCGGTTGCCCGAGCGCGCTGCCGCGAACAGCTCGTACAGGCGGCAGCTGTCGCGATCGACCAGCAGCATGTGCGCGTCCGACCCGCCCTCGATGCGCGGCGCGGCGGGAATCGGGTAGCGGACCCGGTCGGATTCGCCGGCGTAGTCGAAGGTCACGGCGCGCCGCGGGGTCGTCCGGCGCACGATGTTGATCGGGATGCCGTAGTGCCCCTGGTCGCTGAAGTCCGGATGCAGGGCCTCGGTGAGGCCGATCGACTGGATCAGCCGGTGCCGAGTCGGCCTGGCGGGGCAAGGTGTCCACGGGGGCGTTCCACACGTTGCCGGCGGGCAGCACCGGGCAGTTCGGGGCGCCGGGCAGCGGCGTCGCCGTCGCGAGCGCGGGCAGCGCGGCGGCGGCCACCAGGGCGGCGGCGAGGAGCGAACGGATGCGGGGCATGTCCTCAGTATCGGGCGATCGGGCCATAACGAGGAGTCCGGATCGCGCCGATAACGCTGATATCGACGATCGGCTGCCATCACGGGCGCTCTGGCGCGACCTGGCCGGCGCCGCGGCATGCGTCATCCTCGGCGTGCTGGGCTTCACCGGCGACGGGCGCGTGCCCGTGCTGGCCTGGATCAACCTGGCGATCCACGAGTTCGGCCACGTCGTCACCTACGTCTTCCCCGACGTGGTGACCGCGATGATGGGCTCGATCGCCCAGGTCGCCGTGCCCCTCGCGATCGCGGCGCACTTCCTGCATCGGCGCGAGCTCGTCTCCGGGATGCTGTGCCTGGCCTGGGCCGGGACCTCCGCGCACGAGGCATCGATCTACATCGCCGACGCCCCCTACGAGCGCCTCGAGCTGATCGGCGGGCAGCACGACTGGGCGTTCGTGTTCGGGCCGGAGGGCTTCGACGCCATGGGGCGCGCCGCGGAGGTGGCCGGGCTGGTCAACGCCGCCGGTCTCGCCCTGGTGGCGATCGGCGCCGCCGGGTGCCTCGCGCGCCCACTCCTCTGGGGTCGCGCCACGCCATGGGCGCGGGTCGGGCAATAGACTCGAACCGGTGCGCATGCGCTTCGGCGTCTTCATGGCCCCGTTCCATCAGCCCGGCGAGAATCCGACGCTGGCGCTGGAGCGTGACCTCGAGCTGATCCAGTGGCTCGACGCCCTCGGCTTCGACGAGGCCTGGGTGGGCGAGCACCACAGCACCGGATGGGAGACGATCGCCTCCCCCGAGCTGTTCCTGGCCGTCGCGGCCGAGCGCACCCGGCACATCCGGCTCGGCACCGGCGTCGTGAGCCTCCCCTACCACCACCCCCTGATGGTGGCCGACCGGATCGTGCTGCTCGACCACCTCACCCGCGGGCGGATCAACTTCGGCGTCGGCCCCGGCGGGCACATCACCGACGCGCGCATGCTCGGCATCCCGCCCGAGCTGCTGCGCCCGCGCATGGCCGAGGCGCTCGACGTGATCGTGCGGCTGCTCACCGACCCCACCCCCCTCACGGTCGAGACCGAGTGGTTCTCGCTCACCGACGCGGTGCTGCAGCTCCGGCCCTACCAGCGCCCCTACCCCCCGATCGCGGTGACCAGCATGGAGTCGCCCGCGGGCATGCAGCTGGCCGGCCGCCACGGCGCCGGCGTGCTGTCGCTGACGGTCGCCAAGGGGCCGCGCGGCCCGATCGACCTCGAGGCCCAGTGGAGGGTCGCCGAGGAGGAGGCCGCGAAGGCGGGACGTGAGGTCGACCGTGCCGAGTGGCGCCTGTCGCTGCCGGTGCACCTGGCCGAGACGCGCAGGGAGGCCCTCGACGACGCGCGCGCCGGGGCGGGTGCGTACCTGCTCGACTACGCCGAGGCGATCACCGGCAGGCCCCGTCCGGTGCCCGGCCCGGCCGACAGGGTCATCGACCAGATGGTGGAGGCGGGCAGCTGGGTGGTGGGCACCCCTGACGACGCTGTCGCGGCCATCGAACGCCTCCAGGAGCGGTCGGGCGGGTTCGGGGGCCTGATGGTGTGGGCCAACGAGTGGGCCCCCCGCGACAAGGTGCACCGCAGCTACGAGCTGTTCGCGCGGCACGTGATGCCGCGCTTCCAGGACTCGCTCACGGGCATCGAATCGTCGAACGCCGTGGCGCGGGCGCGGGCAGAGGCCACCGGCAAGGCGCGCGTCGACGCGGTGGAGAAGGCGCAGCAGGCCTACGAGGAGCAGACGGGCTCGGGCTGAGGGTCAGCCCGAGGGCTCAGCTCCGGTCGATGCTCGCAACCCTGCGGTAGAGCCTGACCCCGTCCTGCTGGAACACCAGGCGCCAGGCCTTGCTCGTCTCGCAGCAGACGCGCGCGCGAGCGGCTGCCGAACAACCGCAGGGTCGGGCGGTCGCGCGCCATCAGGCGCAGGCGCGTGCCGTCCGAGATCAGCACCCAGTCCGCGTCGAGCGAGCTTCGGGAACAGCAGGATCCGCTCGCGGGCCGACAGGTGCGAGCCCGCGTCGTTGGTGGCCGACACCGCCGCGCCGGGAGGGATCATGTCCACGGCCTTCTGGATCGCACGGGCGTGCGTGTCCACCACGAGGGCGTTCTGGGGCACACTCCCCCACCCCCCGGGCACCCAGCCCCACAGCGGCAGCGGCCCCTGCCAGACCCCGGTGAGGATCACGGCCCCCACCAGCAGCGCCGCCATCGCCCCGGAGCGGTCGATCAGCCGGCCGAGACGACCCTCCAGACCGCGGTCGCGCAGGTTGGCCAGGCCCAGCAGCGCGGCGGCGACGAAGACCGGCGTGATCAGGACGGCGTAGTGGTAGTCCACGTTCTGGGCCGGTCCGCTGCTGGCGAAGAGGTTGATCAGCAACTGCGGCACCGCCACGGCGGCGAGCACCGGCGCGGCCAGCGGCAGCAGCAGCAGCGGCAGCAGCAGGCCGAGGAGGTAGAGCATGCGGCCCGGGGTGAGCAGGACGTCGGCGAACTCCCAGGGCCGCGTCACGAGGTTGAGGGCGATGTCGGCCGGGCCGTTGCCGAGTCGTGAGTAGCGGTCGAGGTGCGCGTTGGTGGTCTCGAGACCGAAGGCCGGCATGATCACCCCGACGGCGATCGCCACCCACGCGGCCGAGGCGGCGGCGAGCACGACGGCCGCGCGCCGGTGCTCGGGATGGCGGAACCAGGCCCACACCCCGAGCACCACGAGCAGCAGCCCGACCTGCTCCTGGCAGAGGGCGGCCAGCGTCGGCGCAGACGCCGAGCGTCACCCACCGGGCCTCCTCCATCGCCCAGATGCAGAACAGCAGCAGCGGGGCGGCCAGGGTGACCGGATGGAAGTCGAACAGCGTGGCGTTGCCGAGCGCCGGATACAGCAGGTAGGCGGCCGCGCCGGCCAGGGCGAGGCGGTCGTCACCCAGCCAGCGGCGCCCCAGCCAGAAGGCGGGCAGCGCGCCGGCCGCGACGATCACCGCCTGCGCCACCAGCAGCATCTCGGGGCTCGACCACACCATCCAGAGCGGCGCGAACAGCACCAGCACCGGGTCGACGTGGGCGCCGAGGCGATTGAACTGCTCGCCGGAGATGTCGGTGGTGTCGAGCGGGCGGCCCTGCGTGGTGCTCCAGACGGCCTGGACCATGTTGCCGAGGTCGAAGCGGCCGGTGGAATAGCCCCGGTAGCCCTGCACCGACATCCACGAGAAAACGGCCGCGTAGAGGGCCATGAGACCCCAGACGAGCACCTGCGCGCGGTCAGCGAGGAACCGGCGTGGCCCTCCGGGCGGATCGGCATCGGGCACGGGCAGAGCCGTCGGGGGAGCCGGGCGCCGATGGCTGCCGGTGTCCTCCCGCGGCTCGACGTCCGTGATCGGTGGTACTGCCACACGCCTCCCTGAAGGGCCCGGGGGGACCCCACGACGCCCAGTTCGGCACTGTAGAGGACATCGCGGGTGTTACGCGCCGGCGAAGACCCGGTTGAACTCCGTCCTCCACTCCTCCGCCTGCGAGCCGAGGCTGTAGGCGCCGGGGCCGTTGGAGAGCAGTCGCGCCGCCGCGGGTGTCGGCCTGGGCGAGCGTCCACTGGCACTGCATCGGCGAGCCGCAGTTCGACGCGCCGTCCGGCGGGGCCGGCGAGGAGCTGATCACGAGGTGGATCCGGCTCTGGTTGACGCCGAAGGAGCCGGCGTAGGTGCTGAAGACGCGGGGGGCCTTCTTCCACTCGGCCGCGCTCAGCGAGGTGAGGCCCGTGGCCGCGGAGTGGTGGTACATCTCGAGCCACACGCCGCCCGAGCGGGCGAGGGCGGGCATCACGCCGCGCCAGGTGGCGCGGTGGGGCTTGCCGTCGAGGCCGAGGTGGTGGTGCGGGCCGCGCCCGTCGCTGATCGAGGTGAGGAACGCCGGGGCGACGTAGAAGTGGACGCGCTGCGGCGTAGGAGCCGCCGCCCGGGTAGGGCCGCGCCGCGAGAAGCGCCATGGCGTCCGACATGCTTCTGCGCCGGGGCTGTCGGGGGCGATCACCGGCAGCGGCACGGGGCCCTTGGCCAGGCGCCAGCCGGTCTTGGTCACGATCAGGCGGTTGAACGACGAGACGCGGATCTTGCTTGCCGCGCACCCGTCTTGTAGCTGTAGCTGACCTTGACCCGGCCGTCGTTGAACTCGTTGCCGATCTCGTCCACGGCGACCAGACCCGACGTGTTCCCGTACTCGGGATCGTCGATCTCATCCTGCAGACGGTCGGCGATGCCTCGGGAGAGAGGTCCGCGAGCACCGACGCGCTCACCTTCCCGATCCGGTAGTTGGAATCACGGCCCCGCGGGGTCGAAGAGCCCACCGATACCGGGATCCTGGCGGAAAGCCCCGCGATCGATACCGATCGCCGGCCCCGGCCCGGACGGATCCGTGAGCGTCCGCACGGACTGCCTGATCGTCGTAGACGATGGACATCCGCTCCGCCATCGCGAGACCGGGCACCGCCACGAGAGCGGCGGCGGCGAGGGCGAGCGGAACGAGGAAACGGGGAGGCGGCACGGGTACTCCTGAAGTTGGGACTCCCCTCCCCTATCGGCGTCCGGGCTCCCTTTGACGAGGGGACCCGGGACGTCGGATGCCCCAGTCCGGTGGGTCGGCGCCAATTGGCGCGCCGTGTTGACGCCAAGTGGCGTCGACCCCTCATGGCCCGGGCGGAAGGGGTACGCGGGCCAACCGGCACGGTCTAGGCTCGGTCGGATGGGCAGCCCGTCAACATTCGAGAGCGCCGTCGAGATCGCCGCTCCGATCGCGCTGGTCTTCGGCTTCCACCTGGACACCCGCAACGCCCGGCTGATCTCCCCTGCCGGCACCACGGTGGTCGACGTGAGCGGCATCTTCCCGGTGCGCGAGGGCTCCGTCGTGACGATGCGGCTGCGGCAACGCCCCATTCCGTTCGCAACCACCTGGCGGGTGAGGATCGACGCTCTGGAGAAGCCCGACCCTGATCGTCGATGTCGCCGAGCGCTCGCCCTTCGCCTCATGGCGGCACGAGCACGTCTTCGCGGCCCTCGACGGCGAGCGCACCCTGATGACGGACCGGGTGACCTACCGGCTCCCCCTGGGGCCGCTGGGGCGTCTGGCCAATCGACTCGTCGTGCGGCGCCAATTGGCGCGCACCTTCGCCGAGCGGCACCGGCTCACCCGATCGGTGCTCGAGGAGCGGGCCGGGAAGGCGAGGGCCGCGAGCTGACATCCCAGCGGCCGACGGTGGTCTGGTTCCGCCGCGACCTGCGTGTGGCCGACCATCCCGGCCTGGCGCGCGCCGCCCGCGAGGGTGATGTGGTGTGCCTGTTCGTGGTCGATCCGGCCATTCTCGGCCGCCGCCACCACCAGGCTCCGGCGCGGCTGCGTTTCCTTCGCGCCGGCCTCGAGGCCCTCGACGCGGAGCTGGCCGAGCGGGGATCGCGGCTCGTGGTGCGCGAGGGCGTTCCCGAGGAGGTCGTCCCGGCCGTGGCCGCCGAGGCGGACGCGACGACGGTGACCCACATCCGGGAGGTCTCCCCCCTCGGGCGCGCGCGCGACGGCGGGTTGCGGCGCGCCCTGCGGTCGGCCGGCGTCGAGGTGCGCGTCACCGGCGGCGACCTGCTCGCCGAGCCCCGGGATCTGTCGGGGATCCTCCGGCAGCGGCTATCGCGTGTTCACTCCCTTCAGCCGCGCGTGGAGCGCGATCCCGCTTCCCGAGCACGTTCCGGCGCCCGATCGCGATCGCCGGGCCGGCGCTTCCCAGCGCCGGGCCTCGGGCGCCTGCCGTCGGGCGACCCTCCGCTCGCCGGCGGGCCCGGCCGCGGCCCGCGAACGGCTGGTCGCGTTCATCCGCTCCGGCGGCGCCGACGCCTACGGGAGCGAGCGCGACATCCCCTCGCCACGACGCCACGTCCCACATGTCGGCGTACCTGCGCTTCGGGATGTGCACCGGCGGCCAGATCGGGCGGGCGCTCGGCCTTCCGGCGGGCCTCTCGAGCGGACGTGAGGCCTTCTGGCGTCAGGTCTGCTGGCGCGAGTTCTACCACCACCACATGGCGCGCCATCCCGAGGTGGCCAGCGTCGCCTTCCAGGCCAACCTGCGTGGCATCGCGTGGGAGGGGCCGGCCGAGGACCTCGCGGCCTGGAGAGCCGGCGAGACCGGCTTCCCGATCGTCGATGCGGGCATGCGCCAGCTCGCCACGACCGGCTGGATGCACAACCGGGTGCGGATGATCGTGGCATCGTTCCTCGTCAAGGACCTGCTGATCGACTGGCGGCGGGGCGAATCGGCCTTCATGCAGGGGCTCGTCGACGGCGACCCGGCCAACAACAACGGCGGCTGGCAGTGGACGGCGGGCACCGGGACCGACGCGGCGCCGTATTTCCGGGTCCTCAACCCGACCCGGCAGGGCCAGCGCTTCGACCCGGATGGCGCGTATGTGAGGCGGTTCGTGCCGGAGTTGGCGCGACGTCCCGGACGGTCACATCCACGAACCGTGGCGGCTCTCGGATGAGGATCAGCGCGGCGCCGGGTGCCGCATCGGACACGACTACCCGGCACCGCGTGTGGACCACCGTGAGCGGCGCGAGATCACGCTCGAGCGCTACCGGAGGTCTCGGGAGGCGGCCGGCTGAAGCGCCGGCCGCGGTCAGGCGGCTGGGCTGCGCTCCCCGAGGATCGCGGGAACGTCCAGCAGCTGCAGTTCGCGACCCTCGACGCGGGCGGTGCCGCCGATCGGCCCCGATTCACCGCTTGTCTCGCGCAGGGCGCAACGCGCCATGTCCACGATCAGGATCTCGCTGACCTCGTCGACCACCAGGCCGGCCGAGAGCGGACCTGCGGCCACCACGACGATCCGCGCGTCGTCCATGGTCCATGCGGCGCCGACGCCCAGCAGGGAGCGAAGGCTCACGACGGCGACCATGCGGCCGCCGAGGTTGACGACGCCCTCGACGTGGGTCGGGCTGCCGGGGACCGGGCGGGGCGTCCGGTACGGGGCGATCTGCCGGACGAGGGCCATGGGGAGGGCGTACTCGACGTCCGCGATCCCCACGATCGCGATCTGGGTCGTGGCGGTGACGACGGCGCCGGCCTGCGGCTCGCTCTTCTCACCCATCGCGGTGCCTATCGGCCCCTCCTCTTCGCGATTGAGCCGGGAGGCCGGTGGTAGGGTCGCGTCCTGCAGGGGAGCTGCCGCAGGGCGGCTGAGAGGAGGCGATCAGCCTCGACCCTCCAACCTGATCTGGGTAATGCCAGCGAAGGGAGTGCACGGACCGGTGTCCGAGTTCGATCTCATCGAGCGCATCGCGTTGCGCGCCGCCCGCCGGCCGGGCACGGAGCTCGGGGTCGGCGACGACGCGGCCATCCTGCGCGTGGGCGCCGACGCGGTGGTGGCCCAGGACCTGTTGGTGGACAACGTCCACTTCCGGCTCTCGACCACCGGCGCGCGGGACCTCGGGCACAAGGCGCTCGCCGTGAACCTCTCGGACATCGGCGCGATGGGAGCCGAGCCGATCGCGGCCTTCGTCGGGCTTGTGCTGCCCCCCGCGGGTTTCACGGACGACGACTTCGACGCGCTCTACGACGGCATGGAGGAGCTCGCCGCCCGGTTCGGCGTGACCGTGGCCGGCGGAGATCTCACTGGCGGGCCTGCGTTGACCCTGGCCGTGACGGTCGTCGGCCGGCCGCATCCGGGTGTGGTGCCGCTGCGCCGTGATGGGGCCGGTGCGGGCGATCTGCTGTGCGTCACCGGGGGGCTCGGCGCCGCGGCCGCCGGTTTCCTTCTGCTGGAAGACCCCGGCCTGGCCGAGGGGATCGCGCTCGCCGAGACCCTCCGGGCGGCCCAGCGACGGCCGGAGCCTCGGGTGGATCAGGGGAGGCGTCTGGCCGGCCACGGCGCGACGGCGATGATGGACCTCTCGGACGGGCTCGCCCTCGACGGCGGGCGCCTCGCCGTGGCCTCGGGTCTGCGCGCGGTGATCGACCTCGACGCGATTCCCGTCGCCCCCGGTGTTGACGCGGTTGCGGAGGCGACCGGCCAGGACAAGCGCATCCTGGCGTTGACGGGCGGCGAGGACTACGAATTGCTCGTGGCCGTCCCGCCGGACCGTCTCGATGCCCTGCGGGCCCTGCTCGATCTCCCGCTCACCCCCGTCGGCGCGCTCGAGGCGGGGACTCCCGGCCTGGAGGTCCGCGATGGGGATGGACGGGCGATCGCGCTGACGAAACGCGGATGGGAGCACGACCTCTAGGGCCGTGCTCCCGGAGGAGTCTCCGCCTACCAGGCGCAGCCCGTGCCGCAGGTGCGGGTGACGGTCGGCGTGTGGGTGATGTCCTTGGTGAGGACGTAGGTGGCGCCGGAGGGCGTGGTGGTCGAGAGGGTGTAGCCGTGGGCCCCGAGGCCGCTGACTGAGACCTCGTTGTGGCTCGCCTCGGCGCCGGGGGCCGACAGCCAGGTCAGGTTGGGCTCGGTGGCACGCAGCAGGCCCGGGCTGACCGCGTCGTAGGTCTCGGTGTCGACCACGACCGACTCCATGGTCGTCGCGCCCGTGCGCAGCAGCGACTCGGCGGTCGCGCCCGACGCCTTGTCCCGGCTGCTCAGAAAGGCCGGGATCATCAGGGCCGACAGCAGGCCGATCATGATCACCGTCACGAGCAGCTCCACGAACGTGAAGCCCCTCTGGCGGGAGCGATCGGGATTCGCGTTGCGTGGCGTCCGGGCCATGTTCCCCTCCGTGAGATCGATCTGTGCGTGTCTGCACATCCACGGTAGGAACGGAGCCTCTTTCGTCTGCTGATCCGCCGGAGGGTGTCGGGCTCCCCGTCCGGACAGGCGGCGCTCCCCCGTCCAGCCACCGCCGCTCGGCATGCCACCGCTGCATGGTCCGCCGGCTCGGCGCCGTGGCCGGATCGGGCTCGTGACGGGCACGCAGCTCACGGGCCACGACGGCGAAGGCGTCACCCCGGGCGAACCGCGCCTCCGCCTCCTGCCGCAGCGCCGGCCAGGAGTACGACCCGGGCAGCTCTCGCTCCCGCACGACCCGGGACATCCGCGCCAGGTGGGCGTCGAGCGCCCGATGCCGAACCCGTGTGAGACACCCAGCGGCCTCCCACACCGACATCAGGCTCACGACAAGATCCCGCCCCGCCCGCCGCCGGGCGAACTCCTCGGACCGGTGATCAGCGCAGAGCCACACCCGGACGCCGAAGGGCAGATTCACGGCCGCCCGCGGCCCACTCCCCGGCCCCATGCAGATCGCGCAGGGCGGAGACGCCCCCATCCCCCGGGCCTTGTAGAAGGTCTTGGCCATCGGAGCGATCCTGGAGGACGGGAGCGCACGCGGGGCCGCTGACCTGAGTCGGCGGCGCCTCGGTTGTGGGGTGCGCGCCAATTGACATCGTCCGACAACGCCAATTGACGCCAACACCCAAAGCAGCCAGGACCGACCGGGCGCCGACCGGGCCCTCAGCCCAGGGAGGGAGCCAGTCGGCGGGCGGAGGGACGGGGGCCGAAGAGGTCGGAGAGGTCGTCCCTCTCCAGGGCCTCCTCTGCGATCAGGCGGTTGGCGGCGTCGTGGAGGAGGTTGATGTTGGCCTGCAGGATCTCCGTGGCGCTCTCGAAGGCCTGGAGGATCAGCGCTCTCGCCGCGGCTTCGGTGCGTTCGTTGGCCTCGGCTCCCTGCGCTCCGGGGAGGCCGCCTCCCAGGCTTTCGCCGGTGGTGGGCGCGGACATGGCCAGTTCGGCGACCATGCGGCGTGCCAGGGTGGCGCTTCGGAGAAGGTCGTCCGCGGCTCCGCTGGTGAACTCTCCGAAGATGAGTTCTTCCGCGGCTCGGCCGGCCATCATCATGCCGAGGCGTTCGACGCATTCTTCCCTCGTCGCCAGGAACTTGTCCTCGTCGGGTAGCGAGACGGTGACTCCCAGCGCCTGGCCCTGCGGGATCACCGTGACCCGCTCGACCGTGTCGCAGCGGGGGCTCATGTGGCCGACCAGGGCGTGGCCCATCTCGTGGTAGGCGACCAGTGCGCGCTCGTCGTCCGAGAGGATTCGGCCGCGCCGCTCCGGGCCCGCGGCGAGGCGCATCAGGGCCTTGCGGAAGTGCGGCATCGACAGGGAGTCGGCTCCGCCTCTCGCCGCCTCGAAGGAGGCCTCGTTGCAGAGGGCGGCCAGGTCGGCGCCGGCCATCCCCACCGTGAATGCGGCGACGGCGGCGGAGTTGGTGCCGGGGGCCAGCGGGCGGCCGCGCAGGTGGACGTCGAGGATCTCGCGGCGCGCCTCGCGACCCGGCAGGCCGACGGCGATCTTGCGGTCGAAGCGCCCGGAGCGGACGAGGGCGGGGTCGAGGTCGTCGAGCCGGTTGGTGGAGGCCAGGACGACCACGGGGCGGGCCGGGTCCTGGGCGAAGCCGTCCATCTCGGTCAGCAGCTGGTCGAGCGTCTGCTCGCGCTCGCCCGACGACGCGTGCCCGGTGCGCTTGGCGCCGACCGCGTCGATCTCGTCGATGTAGACCACCGCGGGGGCCGCCTTGCGGGCCGCGGCGAACAGGGCGCGGATGCGCTTGGAGCCGAGTCCGGAGTACACCTCGACGAACTCGGAGCCCGACGCGCTGAAGAAGGGCACGTTGGCCTCGCCGGCCACGGCGCGGGCGAGCAGCGTCTTCCCGGTCCCGGGAGGCCCGTGCAGGATGATCCCGCTCGGCAGCGCCGCGCCGACCTTCTCGAACCGTGCCGGATCGCGCAGCACCTCGACGATCTCGCTCACCTCGCTGCGGATCTCGTCCACGCCGGCCACGTCCTGGAACCGTGTGGTCGACGTCACCGCCTTGACCTGGTGCTTGAAGCGGGCGCCGCCGGCCATCCGGAGCGCGAGCGCCGAGACCACGACGAGGCCGAGGAGCAGCAGCAGCGGACCCCAGGTCTGGACGAGGTACTCGATGTTGAGCCCGGCGCCTCCGCCTGAGGCGCCGCCCACGGCCGCGGGCTCGGCGGCCGGCTGCTTGACCCGCAGCGGCACGTCGCCCTTCTGGGCCGAGTCGATCACCCGCTCGGTGAGGCCGGTCGGCAGGGCCGTCACGCGCCGCTTGCCGTCGATCACCAGCGTCAGGCTCTGCGCCCCGGGGCTCGCGTCGAGCACGGCGGCGGACGGCACGCCCTGGTCGAGCAGCGTGAGGGCCTGTGAGAGCGGGATGGGCGTGGGTTTGGCGACGGCGCCCAGCGCCGGCATCGCCACGAGCATCACCATCGCCGCCACAGCGGCGACCAGCGCTCCACGCATCCAGTGTCGAGTCCGCATCGGCCCTCCCCTCGGGTCCATCCGTGTGATCACAGGATTGCCACGGGAGCCGCCCGGGATAACCAACGGACGAGGGGCCTCGGCCCCCCGACCGGGGAGTCACTACGATCGCCTCGTGAGCATGGACCGGGCAGAGTTCGAGCAGCTGGTGGGCGAGGCCATGGACGCCGTTCCCGAGCCCTTCGCCACCGCCCTCGACGAGGTCGCCGTGGTGGTCGAGGATCACGCGCCGCCCGGCATGCCGCCGCTCTACGGGCTGTACACCGGCGTGCCCCTCATCGAGGGCGTGGTGGTCTCGGGCCTGCCGCCTGCGCGCATCGCGATCTATCTGCATCCGATGACCGACCACCACACCGACCGCGCCGATCTGATCGAGCAGGTGCGGATCACCGTTCTCCACGAGTTGGGCCATCACCTGGGATTCGACGAGGAGCAGCTGGATGAGCTCGGCTACGCCTGAGGGCGACACGATCGTGGCGGCGATCCTCGACCGCCGCAGCATCGGCCGCATCGCCCCCGACCCGATCCCGCGGGCCCAGGTCGAGGAGCTGCTGCGCGCGGCGATCCGCGCCCCCAACCACCACCTCACCAACCCCTGGTGGTTCGTCGTGATCGCCGGCGACGCCCGCCGGGAGATCGGCGAGGCCTTCGCCCGAAACGCCCTGCGCGTCGATCCGGACATCTCGGCCGCCGACCTGGAGAAGGCCGCGAACCGCCTCGAGCGCGCGCCCGTCGTGATCGCCTGCTGCGTCCGCCCCGGCGAGGACCCGGTGACGGCCCGCGAGGACCGCGACGCGGTGGCGGCCGGCATCGAGAACCTGCTGCTGGCCGCCCGCGCCCGCGGCCTTGCGAGCATGTGGCGCACGGGCGTGATGCCCGACTGCCCCGAGGTGCTCGAGGCGCTGGGGCTCGGGCCGCGCGACGCGGTGGTCGGTTTCGTCTACCTCGGCCTGCCGATGGGGCCAGATCCGGCCAACCGCTCGCCCCGCCCCGACGTGTCCGAGCTCTCGGTCTGGCGTGGCTGGTGAGCCGGCGCTACGGTGGAGGACCGACCGTCGCGCCAAGGAGCACGTTGCGGTGACCGACACCGGATCCCCAACCCTGTACGCGGAGATGCTCCCGCTGGTCGAGGCGGGCGCGACGATCGAGCAGGCCGCCCGGCGCTTCGGCGACGACGACGGCGTCGAGGAGATCGCGGCCGGATTCATCCGCTGGCGCGCCCGTGAGCAGGGCGACCTGAACGGCGACCCGAGCGTCGCCCTGGCGCGTCTCGCGGACGAACTGCACGCCGCCCAGAACCGCATCGTGGCGCTGGAGGCGGAGAGCCGCGGCCTGCGCCGCGAGCTCGAGGGCGCTCAGCAGGCGATCTCGCGCGCCCGCGTCATCCTCGAGGACGCCCGCGGCTGACCGCGACCGCCGGGCCGCCGTCCGATCGACGGCGACCCGGCGCGGCGGCTCAGGCGGGGCGCTCGGGGGCGTTCTCCAGCCCCGAGATGGAGAGGCTCGCCTCTCCGCCGTAGCGCTTGTTGAGGTTGATGATGATCGCGGTCATCCCCTCGATGATCAGGGCGTTGGCCAGCGGCCCGGCGTCGAGGGCACGCGTGCCCGGGATGGCCGAGGTGAGCTCGATGACGGCCTCGCGGGCCGCGCGGCTCTTGCCGCACACCAGCACGTCGGCGTTGAGGTGGTGCTGCGCCTGCAGGCCGGCGGCCGGCAGGTTGTTGTAGGCCACCACGACCTTCGCCTCGGGGGCGAGCTCCTGGATCTGGTGGGCGCACGAGGCGAGCGGCAGGGCGTCCTGCTCGGCGATCGCGCCGCTCTTGCCGAACCGCAGCGCGTTGACCACCGACACCACGACCTTGTCGGCGAGGGCCTCGGCCATCGGCGGGATGGTCGCCTCGATGCCCTCCCAGGGGATCGAGAGGACGGCCAGATCGCCCGCGGCGGCCGCGGCCACGTTGTCCAGGGGCGTGAAGGTGCCGCTGGGCAGCGCCTCGCGCAGGGTCTCGGCGGCCTGGTCGGCCCGCTCCTGGCTGCGGGAGCCCACGATGACCTCGTGGCCGGCGGCGGCGAAGTTGATGGCGAGGCCGCGGCCCAGATCGCCGGTACCGCCGAAGATCGCAATTTTCATCTGGTCACTCGTCTCCCGTGTGTGTGCTCTCGCCGGCCCGTCGTCGGGCGGCGTCGAGGGTGTTGGACAACAGGTACGCGATGGTCATGGGGCCGACCCCACCGGGGACCGGCGTGAGCCACCCGGCCACCTCGGCCGCCTCGGCGCCGGCCACGTCTCCGCGCAGGCCGTCGTCGGTGCGGTTGATGCCCACGTCGATCACGGCGGCGCCCGGCTTGATCCAGTCGCCGCGGATCATCTCCGGCCGCCCGACCGCGGCCACCAGGACGTCGGCGGTGCGGCAGAGGGCGGGCAGGTCGCGGGTGCGCGAGTGCGCGACGGTCACCGTCGCGCTGCGGGCGGTGAGCAGCAGGGCCATCGGCTTGCCCACGATCAGGCTGCGCCCCACGACGACGGCGTTCGCGCCCTCCAGCGGGACGCCCGCGCGGTCGAGCAGCCACATGATCCCCGCCGGCGTGCACGAGACCGACCCGGGCTCACCGCGGATCAGTCGGCCCAGGTTGACCGGGGCGAAGCCGTCCACGTCCTTGTCGGGGTGGATGCGGTTGGCGATCCGGACCTCCGACAGCTGATCCGGCACCGGCAGCTGCACCAGCATCCCGTCGATCGCGTCGTCCGCGTTGAGCTCGTCGATGACGGCGTCGAGCTCGGCCTCGGTGGTCTCGAGCGGCAGCACGACGCGCCGCGAGATCATCCCGGCCTCCTCGGCCGCCCGCGCCTTGCCCGCCTGGTACAGCTCGGACGCCGGGTCGGCGCCCACCTGGATGCCGGCGAGGCCCGGAGGCCGGCCGTGGCGCGCCGCGAACGCGGCCACGCCCTGGGCCACCTCGGCGCGCAGCTCGGCCGCCGCGGCCTTTCCGTCGATGATCGTCGCCGCCATTCAGCCGACCTTTCTCATGGGCGCCGCGCCGGCCATCAGCCGCCGCTCGGCGCCATCCTCCGCGAACCGCACCTTCACCAGATCCCCCCCGCCCTCGATCGCCGTCACCACACCCTCGCCGAAGGTCGCGTGCACCACCGAGTCGCCCGTCGCCAGCGAGGGCGCGCGCATCCGGGCCCGGGCGCCTGCGGGCACCGTCACGGATGTCGCCGCCGAGCGCCGGCCGCCCGGCGCCGCCGCCAGGGCATCCGCCGGGATCTCGCCCAGGAACCGCGAGGGCAGGCGGTAGTCGCGGCCCCCGTGGATGGCGCGGCTCTCGGCGTGGGTCAGGATCAGGTGGCGCCGCGCGCGCGTCAGGCCCACGTAGAAGAGGCGCCGCTCCTCCTCGAGCGTCTCGGGCGTGTCCGAGCGCGAGTGCGGGAACAGGCCCTCCTCGAGGCCCGTGATGATCACGGTGTCGAACTCGAGGCCCTTGGCGTTGTGGATCGTCATCAGCGTCACCGCGCCGCTCGACTCGTCCACCAGGTCGGCGTCGGCCTGCAGCGCGATGCCCTCGAGGAAGCCCGCCGAGGGTCGCCTCCTCCTCGGATGCGTCGTACTCGGCCGCGACGCGCACCATCTCGTCGAGGTTCTCGATGCGCCCCTGGGCCTCGAAGGTGCCCTCGCGCTCGAGGGCCTCGCGCAGCCCGGAGCGGTCGATGACCTCCTCGATGACCCGGTCGAGCGGGCTCCCGGCGGCCACCCGCTGGCGGATGTCCTCGAGCAGCGCGCCGCGTGGCCGCGATGGTCGCGCGCTGGCGCGGGCTGGAGCCCCGCGACCTCGTCGGGGCGCAGCAGGGTCGTCGCCGATCGGCAGCACGTGGGCGGCGGCGAAGGCCTCGAGCTTGGCGATGCAGCCCGGGCCGAGGCCGCGCTTGGGCGCGCCGAACATGCGCGCCAGGCTGACCCCGTCGGCGGGGTTGGCGACCACGCGCAGGTAGGCGAGCAGGTCGCGCACCTCGGCGCGCTCGTAGAACCGCGGGCCGCCGACCACCGTGTAGTTGACCCCCCGGCGCACCAGCTGATCCTCGATCGCGCGGCTCTGGGCGTTGGTGCGGTAGAAGACCGCGATGTCGGAGAGGCTGTCGCCGCGCCCCAGCGCCTGGTCGATGGCGCCGGCCACCACGCGCGGCCTCCTCGTGCTCGTCGCGGCACGAGACGACGGTGATCGGCTCGCCGTCGCCCGAGGTCGGTCCAGAGCCGCTTGGGTGGCGGTGCGGGTTGCGCTCCACCACGCGCGTTCGCCGCGCGCAGGATCGTCCCCGTGGACCGGTAGTTCTGCTCCAGCGCGACCACGTGGGCGTTGGGGTAGTCGCGCTCGAAGTCGAGGATGTTGCGCCACGTCGGCGCCGCGCCACGAGTAGATGCCCTGGTCGTCGTCGCCCACCGCCATCACGTTGCGCTGGGGCTCGGCGAGCGCGCGCACCAGGCGGTACTGGGCGTGGTTGGTGTCCTGGTACTCGTCCACCAGCACGTGCTCGAAGCGCGTCTGCCAGCGGGCGCGCACCGCCTCGTCGTTCTCCATCAGCAGGGCCGTGACCATCAGCAGGTCGTCGAAGTCCATCGCCCCGTTGGCGCGCAGCGCGTCGGCGTAGCGGTGGTACACCCGCGACGCGACCTCGTCGTTGTACGAGCCGTCGAGGGCCGCCATCTCCTCGGGCCCGCGCAGCTGGTTCTTGGCGTCGCGAGATCCGGGCCTGCAGCGCGCGGGGCGCGAAGCGCTTGGGGTCGATGTCCTCGTCGACCATGCAGCGGCGGATGAGCCGCAGCTGGTCGTCGCCGTCGTAGATCGAGAAGTCGCGCGCGTAGCCCGCCGACGGGCGCCTCGCGCCGCAGGATGCGCACGCACGCCGAGTGGAAGGTCGAGGCCCAGATCGCGCGCGCCCGCGGGCCCCACCAGCGCGCCGATGCGCTCGCGCATCTCGCCGGCGGCCTTGTTGGTGAAGGTGATCGCGAGGATCGCCTGCGGCGGCACCCCGTCGTCGATCAGGCGGGCGACGCGGTGCGTCAGGACCCGGGTCTTGCCGCTCCCCGCCCCGGCCAGCACGAGCAGGGGCCCATCGCCGTGGAGAACGGCCTCACGTTGGGGAGGATTGAGGCCGGCGAGCGGGTCGGACACCTCCTGGATCCTACCGGAGGCACCCGACGCCCCACGGGGTGACGCCGCTAGATACCGGCCCCGGAATTGAGGCCGAGGATGCTCGCGACCTCCTCCTCGGCGCTCAGCGTGTCGTCGGCGTGCGGCCGGGGTGCGAGCGGCCGTCCCGCGCGCACGTCGGCCAGGTCGCGCTCGAGCTCGCTGACCCTGCGCACGAGCGAGTTCATCGCCTCGGCGACGGGGTCGGGCAGGTGCACGTGGTCGATGTCGGGGTGGTGCGCGTCGTACGAGACCCTGCGCCCGTCGACCACCACCGGCCGGCCCGGGTTGCCCACCACCGTCGAGTTGGGCGGCACGTCCTTGATGACGATCGCGCCGGCGCCGACCTTGGAGCACTCCCCCAGCACCACCGGGCCGAGCACGCGCGCGCCGGTGCCGACGATCACCCCGTCGCGCACGGTCGGGTGCCGCTTGCCGACGTCCTTGCCGGTGCCGCCGAGCGTGACGCCCTGGTAGATCGTCACGTCCTCGCCGATCTCGGTGGTCTCGCCGATGACCACGCCCATGCCGTGGTCGATGAAGAAGCCCGGGCCGATCTGGGCCCCCGGGTGGATCTCGATGCCGGTCAGGAACCGTGAGACCTGGCTGACGACGCGGGCGGGCAGACGCAGCCCCCGCGCGTACATCGCGTGGGCGCCGCGGTGCATCCACACGGCGTGCAGGCCGGGATAGCAGAGGAGGATCTCAGCGAGCGAGGTGGCCGCCGGGTCGCGCTCTCTGGCGACCTCGATGTCGCGGTCGAACGACCGCTTCGCGCCGCCAAGCCGCCCGAGCAGCGAGCGCCGTGACATGCGGGCTAGTATAGGCGCCCCCCGTGAGGAGGCGCCCAAACTGACACGTCAGAAGCTGAAGCTGACGTTTCCCGAGCAGCTGATCAAAGAGCCGATCATCTACACGCTCTCCAAGCGATTCGACGTGGTCACCAACATCCGTCGCGCCGACATCCGCGAGAGCACCGGCTGGGTGATCATGGAGGTGACCGGCACCGAGCAGCGCCTCACCGAGGCGCGCCGGCATCTGGAGGGCCTCGGCGTGCGCGTCGATGACCTGGAGACCTACGTCGAGTAGCGTCGCCGTCGAGGGGGCCTCCTGCCAGCCGGGCCCCTCCCCCACCTCGCGCGCACTGCGCCTGGAGGGTCTGCGCGCCGACGGGCTGCCGGCTCTGCGCGCCCTGCTCGCCGAGCTGGCCCCGCCCCCATGGGACGCCGAGGTGGCGAGCGACGATCCGGTCGGTGGACTCCTGCTGGCCGAGGGCTTCGAGCCCTACGCGCAGGTCGCCGTGATGGCGCGCCCCATCGAGGGGATGCGCCGGGCCGCCTTCGTGCCCGGGGTGAGCGTCGAGCCCTACAGGAACGAGTGGTCCGAGGCGTTCACGGCGGCGGAGCAGATGTCGATGGAGGGCCTCGCGGTGTTCGCCGAGATGGGCCAGCCGACCGGCTACGAGGGCGCCGAGGGCTTCGACGCCTTCAGCGTGGCCCGCGACGAGCGCGACATGCTCGGCTTCGCCCAGGCGATGCTGCCCGAGGGCTGGATCAACTGGATGGGCGTGGTGCCCGACAAGCGGCGCCAGGGCGTCGGCAGCCTGCTGATCGCCGACCTCGCCCGGCAGGTGCGCGAGGCGCGGGGCACGCACCTCGCCGCCCTGGTGCAGGTCGACACGCCCGGCCAGGCGTTCCTGCGCGCGCTCGGGTTCAAGGAGCGCGGCGCGCGGCGGACCCTCATGATCCGCCGCGCATAGCGGCCTACGGGAAGACCTGGGGCACGAAGGTCTGGTCGTCCATGGGCGGCCGCACGTAGAGCTTGTCGTCGCGCCGCTTGGGCAGCACCACGGGCTCGGGCGTGAGGTCGGTGTAGGGAACCAGGCTGAGCAGGTGCGAGATGCAGTTGATCCGCGCCCGCCGCTTGTCGTCGGCCTCGACCACGTACCAGGGCGCCTGCTTGGTGTCGGTGTGGGCGAACATCGCGTCCTTCGCCCGCGAATACTCGACCCAGTTCTCGCGCGACTTGAGGTCCATCGGGCTGAGCTTCCACCGCTTGGTGGGGTTGTCGATGCGCTCCTGGAAGCGCTTCTCCTGCTCGTGGTCGCTCACCGAGAACCAGTACTTGACCAGCTTGATGTCCGACCGGATGAGCATCCGCTCGAAGTCGGGGGCCGTGGCGAGGAAGTCGCGGTACTCCTCCTCGGTGCAGAAGCCCATCACCCGCTCGACGCCGGCGCGGTTGTACCAACTGCGGTCGAGCAGCACCATCTCGCCGCCGGCCGGCAGATGAGCGACGTAGCGCTGGAAGTACCACTGGGTCCGCTCGCGCTCGGTGGGAGCGGTCAGCGCCACCACCCGGCAGATGCGGGGGCTGAGGCTCTCCGTGATGCGCTTGATGACGCCGCCCTTGCCGGCCGCGTCGCGCCCCTCGAACACCACCAGCAGCTTGAAGCCGGTGTTCTTGATCCACTCGTGCATCTTCACGAGCTCGATCTGGAGGCGTGCGAGCTCCTCCTCGTACACGTCCTTCTTGAGCCGCTTGGTCGGCGGTGCGGCGCCGTTGGTCGCGGCGACCTTCTTGGCGACCCCTGTCCCCTTCTTGGCCATCTCAGCTCCGATTCACACAGGACTCGGCGAGCGCCAGGGGACCCCTAGGCGTCCTCGAAGAGGGGGGTCGTGAGGTAGCGCTCGCCCGTGTCGCAGAGGAACGTAACGATGAGCTTCCCGGCGCTCTCTGGCCGCCGGGCCAACTCCAGGGCCGCCCAGACGTTCGCTCCCGCGCTGATGCCGACGAGGATGCCCTCCTCGCGGGCCAGCCGCCGCGACATCGCGAAGGCGTCGTCCGCGCTGCAGGTCAGCACCTCGTCGTAGATCTCCGTGTTGAGGACCCCGGGCACGAAACCCGCCCCGATGCCCTGGATCTTGTGCGGCCCCGCCACGCCTCCGGAGAGGACCGGCGAGTCGACGGGCTCGACCGCCAAGGCGAGAAGCTCGGGCTTGCGCTCCTTGAGCACCTCGGCCACGCCCGTGATGGTGCCGCCGGTGCCGACGCCCGCGACCAGGATGTTGACGGCCCCGTCGGTGTCGGCCCAGATCTCCTCGGCCGTGGTGCGCCGGTGGATCGCGGGGTTGGCCGGGTTCTGGAACTGCCGGGCCATGAACGCGCCCTCGGTGGTCGCGGCGATCTCCTCGGCGCGGGCGATCGCGCCGCGCATGCCCTCGGCGCCGGGGGTCAGCACCAGCTCCGCGCCGTACGCCTTCAGCAGGGTGCGGCGCTCGAGGGTCATCGTCTCGGGCATCGTGAGGATGCAGCGGTAGCCCTTGGCCGCCGCCACGAACGCCAGCGCGATGCCGGTGTTGCCCGAGGTGGACTCGATGATCACGCTCGTGCCGGGCACCAGCAGTCGCCCTCGGCCTCGGCCGCCTCGACCATCGCGAGCCCGATGCGGTCCTTGACCGATCCGGCCGGGTTGAACGACTCGAGCTTGCCGACGATCTGCGCCCCGGAGCCCTCCGCGATCCTGCCCAGCCGCACCAGCGGAGTGCGCCCGATCAGCTCGGTGATGGAGTCCGCGATCGGCATCTGGCGGACCCTACCATCGCGCCCTGGCGTCGGCTCAGCCGACCAGGGTCGAGAGGCGGGCCTCCGGTCGTGCGCCGTAGTGCGAGATCACCTCGGCGGCCGCGATCGCGCCGAGACGGGCGCACTCGGGGAGGGCCCGCCCGGTGGTGAGCCCGAACAGGAAGCCGGCCGCATACAGGTCGCCCGCGCCGGTCGTGTCGACCACGCGCTCGATCGGCACGGCGGGCACCTCGTGCACGTCGTCGGCGGTGACGACCAGCGAGCCCAGCTCGGACCGGGTGATGATCGCGATCTCGCAGCGCCCCCTCACGGCCGCGACGGCCCCGTCGACGTCGTCCGACTCGTAGAGGGCCTCGATCTCCGTCTGGTTGGCGAACAGGACGTCCACCTGGTCGTCCACCAGCTGGCGGAACTCGTCGCGGTGGCGATCGACGCAGAATGGGTCCGAGAGGGTGAACGCCACGCGGCGGCCCGCGCCGTGGGCGACGCTCATCGCCACGCGGAAGGCCTCCTTGGCCTGCGGCGGGTCCCAGAGGTAGCCCTCGAGATACGTCACCGCGGCGCTCGCCACGAGATCGGGCGCCACATCCTCCGGGCCCAGCTCCACGGAGGCGCCGAGGTAGGTGGACATGGTCCGCTGGGCGTCGGGCGTGACCATGATCAGGGAGCGCGCCGTGCCGGGGCCCTCGAGCGCCGCCGGGGTGCCGTACTCGACGCCGGCCGCGCGGATGTCGTGGGTGAAGATGCGCCCCAGCTCGTCGTTGCGCACCTTGCCGATGTAGGCCGCCCGGCCGCCGAGCGAGGCGATGCCGGCCATCGTGTTGGCGCACGAGCCGCCCGAGACCTCGACCCCCGGCCCCATCTGGTTGTAGAGGGCGTCGGCGCGCTCGGCGTCGATGAGCGTCATGCCCCCCTTGGGCAGGTCGTGAGCGGCGAGGGTCTCGTCGTCCGTCGCCGACAGCACGTTGACGATCGCGTTGCCGATGCCCAGTACGTCCAGCCGTGCCGTCTCGTCGCCCGATGCCATCCGCGTCTCCTGTCTCGTGACCGGCCGCAGACGTTACGCAACCGGTTACGGGCCCGTGAAGTCCCCACCGGATTCATCCACAGGCTGTGGACGGACCCGATGGGCCGGGGCCTCCTCGCCTGAGGTCGAGGCCCCACCTCCCCGACCGGGCTAAACGTCTGCCGGGTCCCGGTCGATGGAAAGGGAGTCAATCTGCTGCATATGACAACGGCCCGGTAGCTCAGCGGAGAGAGTGCGCGGCTTCGTACCGCGCGGCCGGAGGTTCGAATCCTTCCCGGGCCACTGTTTCAATCAGCGTCACGCGATGCGCCCCCGGGGCGCATCGCCCGTTTGGGGCCCCGGTCGTGTCAGCATGTGTCGGCACCGCGTCCGCGTCACCAGCCGGGAGACACCAGATGAGCGATCACGACTCCGAGCTCGCCGCCGTTCAGGACGCCCTCCGCGCCCAGGGCTACGAGATCAAGTTCCAGGAGCTGCCGGACGGCAAGTTCATGGCCGAGGCGATCCCGGTCGGGATCACCCGCAGCGGGCCCGGGATCATGTTCCGCGGCGATACTCAGCTGGAGGCGGCGCAGCACGTGCAGAGGGCGTTGCCGTCCGCCTAGCAGTCCGCCGAGCGATGGAGGTCGAATGACCGAGGACGCCGCGACCCTGGTCGCGCCGATCGGGAGCTGTGTCTCGTGCTTCCGGGGCGACACGTCGACCGTCGTCGTGTTCCGGGGCGAGGCGGAGTGGATCATCGGAGGGCTCGTCAACGTCGCGGGTCTGTCCACCGATCGGGCGCGTCGCACCTTTGCCGTCATCGCGGCTGAGGAGCTCGCCGCCGCCCCCGGCATCCCGCCCTCCGGGCCAGTGACCATCCCCGTCCGGCTCTGCCCGGGATGCGCCGCGCGCCACGGCGTTCCGCCCGCCGCCCTCTCGGCGGAGGACGACTTCCGCTCGGGTGAACCGGTGCCCACCTACGGACAGCCCACCGGCTGACGCACCGCGGGCCCGTCCGGGTCAGTACTCGTTCTTGATCACGAAGTAGGAGCCGCGGATCGTCCCAGCGAGCTTCGACTTCTGGCGCGCGAACTTGAAACGCGACGCGAGCTCCTCCGGGATGTCCATCCCGTCGGAGAGCTTGAACCCGACCGCCCGCTTCTTCGGGTCGTCAACGGTGTACATCACGTTGATCGAGAGACCGCTCTCGTAGAACACGTAGGCCCAGCGGATGTTCTCGACCTGGAAGGCCGTCGCTTCGAGCGGGCGCGACGCGATGACGATGTCGCGCTCCTCCGCGAGGATCCGGTGCACGTAGTTGACGGTCGCCTGGGCGTCGCTCGCGGGCTCCACCGTGAAGACGTGCGTGTACTTGTTCATGAAGTAGCGGGCCTCGTTGGCCCGCAGGCCGGCGAGCGCGTCGACGACCGGTGACGACTCCAGGCCCTCGGTCGAGACGTTCGTGAAATCAACGGTGTAGGGCATGTGACGAAGGATACCGTCGTGCAGGCCACCGCCGCCGAGCGGCAGAGCCCCTAGATGTGGAACATCGCCAGGGTGCTGAGGACTAGATCGCCCAGATCCCGCATGGTAAGCGGCGTCTGACCGGCTTGACCGACTGAAGCTACCCCTGCAGGATCGCGCATGGACCAGCACCTAGTCCACGATTGGCCCAGGATCAGGCTCCGGGGTGGACGCCCTCCCAGAGCGCAGAGTCGGCGCGCATCAGGTCCAGCGCAGCCGCCTCGTCGTCGCCGCCAGCGCCGACCCGGCTCTCCGGGATCAGGTCGAACGGGCGATCCGACAGCAGGGTGGCGTGGACCGTGCCGTTGTCGTACGTGGTGTAGCCGACGCCGACCCAGCCGCGTGAGCGGGCGAGCGCGTTGACGTGGGCGACGATCTCATCGTGATCGAGCATCCGTGCCTCCTTCGTTGGTGTGGCGCCGCCGCGACGCCAGAGACACTCCAGCGCATTCGAAAGAAGGCGACAAGGGAAGTCGCCGGGGTGGGGGTCGAAAGATCCCTAGCCGGCCGAGCGCAACGTGGCGGGCGACTGTCTCGAGGCCTTCCTGGAGGCCAGCGGCCGGGGCCTGATTGGTCCAAAGGCACCCGGGCGAGGAGGAATCCCCTGCTAGGAGCGGGGCACCTTCAGATGTGGAACATGGGCGCGTCCTGGATGCGCGCCTCGCGCTCCTGCATGTCGGCGATCGTCAGGCTGCCGAGCAGCTCGGCGAGGGTCGCCTGCGCCTCGATCCAGACCGACTCCGATCCGCGACCGGCGTCGTCGCCGCCGGGTGGCGTGATGCGCCCGTTAACCGTCTCGACCACCTCGAGGATGCTCACCTCGACCGGCGAGCGCCGGAACGAGTAGCCGCCCTTCACGCCCCGCTGACTCTGGAGCACGCCCGCGCGCCGCAGGCCGGCGAAGATCTGCTCGAGGAAGTGGAGCGGGATGCCCCGCGCCTCGGCCACCTCGAGAATCGGCACGGGCCCGGCCGATCCGCGCTGCGCCAGCTCGGTGAGGGCGAGAACGGCGGAGCGGCTCTTCTCGGTGATCGTGATCAGTGGAACTCCCCTAAACCCCGTGACTGATAGGGAGTTTAGCCGAGACGTCCCACGACGCGAGCTACCGGTCGGACTCCTCTTCTTCCAGCGTGAGGAAATCCACGTAGTCCTCACGGGTGACCGTGGGCTCGTGGGCGTTGCCCTTCTTCGCCCGCAGGTGGTAGATCCGGATCAGGCTGTCGATCCACCCGTCGAGGTCCGACACCATGATCTCGTAATCGCAGGCGGGGGTGTGGAGGATCATCCGCGGCCGGCGGCCGCCGGGGGGCATGCCGCCCGGGGAGACCGGGAAGCGCTCGATCTCGGAGATGTCGTCCAGCGGGATCTCGCGGCGCTTGGCGCGCAGCGCGGAGTCGAGCGGCGTCGGGACGAAGACCAGGCGGTCCTCGGTGCACAGGAGCTCGCCGTGACGCGCGAGCCAGCCGTTCTGGAGATCCGCCCCGGACTTCTTGAGGACCGTCTCGTCCGGTCGCGGCTTGTCGGCATTCGGGACGCGGGGCAGCGTCTTGTTGCCCTTGGATCCGTCGTTTCCCATCGTTGACGCCACTCCTTCACCGGGTCTGGAACGACGGGAGTGTATCCCCGGACCCGGGCGACAGCCGTGTCAGACGGGGCCGTCCGACACCGGCGCTAGGGTCAACAGGCGATCGGGCTCCCGTCCCCATTGGGGTTGCGTTGGACAGCTACGACGCCTGGCTAGAGGATTTTCGCCGGAGACTCGCCCTGCATGACGCAGGCGTCGCGGCTCTGGCACGTGATCTGGCCTCACGGACGAAGTGGACGATCCGGGCGATGGGCAGCGAGGAGTTCTCCGCTCCCCCACCGACCGCCGGGGCGCCTCCGGACGTGCTCTGCGAGCGCGGCACCACCCGACCGCTCTGCTTCGAGGTGGAGCTGCCCGAGACGCTCGTGCGGCGCTGCACGGTCGACCGGCTGCGGGCGCTGAGCGCCACCGGCCTCGAGCCCCGCGTCGTCCTCGTCGCGGCCCCGGACCAGCACGAGCGCAGCATCGGCTCGGCGCGCCGCATGCTGCACCGCGCCGGCATCCCTCTCGACGTCGCGGCGATCGCGCCCGAGGAGGCGACCATCACCGGGGCCGACTGGTAGGGGTCCGACCGGACACGGGCGCGGCCGTCTCTTCCCCCTTCGGCCGGGCCCCCGCCCACAAACAGCGAGGGCGCCGTGTCGGACGGCGCCCTCGCTTTCCGTCATCCGTTCCGGTGGATCAGTTCAGGAACGGCACCAGGAGCAGGGCCACGATGTTGGCGACCTTGATCATCGGGTTGATGGCCGGGCCGGCGGTGTCCTTGTAGGGGTCCCCCACCGTGTCGCCGGTGATCGAGGCCTTGTGGGCCTCCGAGCCCTTCCCGCCGTACTGACCGTCCTCGATCAGCTTCTTGGCGTTGTCCCACGCGCCGCCGCCCGAGGTCATCGAGATCGCCACGAAGATGCCGGTGACGATCGTTCCCGAGCAGCAGCCCGCCGAGCATCTCGCGGCCGTTGTTCACGCCGAAGATGAACGCGATGATGATCGGGAACAGGATCGGGATCGCCGCGGGGAGCAGCATCTCGCGCTGGGCCGACGCGGTCACGATGCGGACGCATCGCGCGTAGTCGGGGCGCTCGGTGCCCTCCATGATCCCCGGCTTCTCGCGGAACTGGCGGCGCACCTCCTCCACCACCTGCCCGCCGGCCTTTCCGACGGCCTCCATCGAGAAGGCCGCGAAGAGGAACGGCATCATGCCGCCGATGAACAGCCCCACCACCACGAACGGGTTGATCGAGGCTGAAGTCGAGCGATGCCGCGGCGGCATCGCCGATCGAATGGCGCAACTCCTCCACGTAGGACACGAACAGCACCACGGCGGCGAGACCGGCCGAGCCGATGGCGTACCCCTTGGTGACGGCCTTGGTGGTGTTGCCCACCGCGTCGAGCGGGTCGGTGATGGCGCGGACGCTCTCGTCCATGCCCGCCATCTCGGCGATGCCGCCGGCGTTGTCGGTGATCGGCCCGAACGCGTCGAGCGCGACGACCACGCCGGTCAGGGAGAGCATCGCCATCACGGCGACGCCGATGCCGTAGTAGCCGGCCAGCTCGTAGGTGGCGGCGATCGCGCCCGTGATCACGACGATCGGGGCGGCGGTGGCCTTCAGGCCCACCGCGAGGCCGGCGATGATGTTGGTGCCGTGGCCGGTCTCGGACGCCTTGGCGATCTTCTTGACCGGCGGCCAGATGGTGCCGGTGAAGTACTCGGTGATGCCGACCAGGATGACGGTGACGCCGACGCCGATGACCGCGCACCAGAAGTAGTCCATCCACTCCGTGGCCCGTTGGTCACGTTCTCGGCGCCGTCCATCAGCCAGTAGGTGACCGGCAGGAAGCCGAGGATCGAGAGGATGGCCGAGACGCCGAGGCCGGTGTACAGCGCGGCCGTGACCGACTCGTTCTTGCCGACGCGTACGAACCAGGTGCCGATGATCGAGGTGATGATCGATACACCGCCGATCGCCAGCGGGAAGATGAGTGCGTTGCCGAAGTCGGCGAGGAACAGCGAGCCGAGGAACATGACGGCGACGGTGGTCACCGCGTAGGTCTCGAAGAGGTCGGCGGCCATGCCGGCGCAGTCGCCGACGTTGTCGCCCACGTTGTCGGCGATGACGGCCGGGTTGCGCGGGTCGTCCTCGGGGATGCCCGCCTCGACCTTGCCGACCAGGTCGGCGCCGACGTCGGCGCCCTTGGTGAAGATGCCGCCGCCCAGCCGGGCGAAGACGCTGATCAGGCTCGACCCGAAGGCCAGGCCCACCAGCGGCGGGACGTCGACGGCGTCGGAGCCGAGGATGAGGAAGTAGCCGGACACCGACAGCAGGCCGAGGCCCACCACGAGCAGCCCGGTGACCGCTCCACCCTTGAACGCCACGCCGAGGGCGGCGCCGAGGCCCTTCTTGGCCGCCTCGGCGGTCCGCACGTTGGTGCGCACCGAGACGTTCATGCCGATGAAGCCGGCGGCTGCGGAGGCGACGGCGCCGATGAGGAAGCCGATGGCCGCCTTCCAGCCCAGCAGCGACGAATCGACGGACTGGCCCAGCAGTCCGATGAGGACGAAGAGCACCACCGCGACACCCGCGATGATCGTGTACTGGCGCTTCAGATAGGCCTGCGCGCCCTCTTGAATGGCCGCGGCGATCTCGCGCATCTTCTCGTCACCGGCCGGCTGCTTGAGCAGGTAGAAGGTGAGTCCGATGCCATAGGCCACGGCGACGAGGCCGAGGACCACCGCGAGCCAGACAGTGTTGTCCGACAGGAAGTCGGCCAATTGGTTCCTCCGAGATCGTGGTCAGTCGAGCGCGCCGAACTGCCCGATCTGGGCCACGCGCACCGGGTCGCGCCGGCATGTGCTCGTGTCAATGAGCACCATGCCAACGCGGTTTTCTACCACACGGCCCCGGACGACGTGGCCGGACCCGCTGCTATCGGCGGCTTCCCGGTGGCACCCAGAGGCGGCCCGCCGGGTCGTCGCGCGAGCGGCGGCGGAGGCGGAGGCGGCGGCTCGGACCCGCCGGGCGACTCGTCGGGGTCCTCCTCGCCGGGCTCCTCGGAGGCCCGCGCGTACGCCATCTGGAGCACGGCGAGCGGCTCCTTGAAGGGGTTCACCTGCGCGGAGCCCAGCTCGCGCTCGGCCACGCCCGAGCAGGGCGCGGAGCGCCTCGATGGCCTGGCGGGCCTGCGGCAGGTCGCGGGCGGCGTCGCCGCTGGGTCCCATGCCGAGGCGGATGCCGGCCATGTCGATGAACGTCGCCATGCACTGGAGCAGCACGTCGCGCACCGGCGTGCGGGCGAGGCGGTCGGCCAGCGCCGCGGAGATCTCCTCCTGGGTGGGCTCGCGCTCGGGGCCGGGGGGCGGCTGCGGGCTGGGGTCGCTCATGCCGCCGCCACCGAGAGCTCGAGGGCCTCGTGGGCGGAGCTGCGCGTGCGCTCGACCACCTCGGCGTGCATGGCGCGCACGTCGCCCAGCTCGGCGAGCCGGGCGATCTGGCGCATCGCGCCGTTGCCCTCGGAGAGGGTGCGCGGGACGACGGCCAGGAACGGCGTCAGCCCGAGGGGCTCGTGAACCGGTGCCGACCACTCGAGGAGGCGCTCGATGGCCTCCGTCGTGGGTCGCTCGCGTCCTCGGTCGAGATCGATGAGGCGTCCTTCCAGTCCGTGGCGCTCGGCGCGCCAGATGTTCTCCTCGATGAGCCCACGCTGGTGGGCCGGGAGCGGGTGTCCGGCGTCGTACTGCGCGGCGAAGGTGGCGATGCACGCCAGGGCGAGGGCCGCGACGCCCAGCGCGAGCGGCATCTCGGTCTGGCCGTCGCAGATGCGCACCTCGACGGTGCCGTAGGTGTGGTGCGGCCGCACGCTCCACCAGATCTGGGTGCTCTCCACGATGGAGCCGGTGCTCTCGAGCAGCGCGACGAACCGCGCGTAGTCGTCCCAGTCGGTGTAGGCGTCGGGCACGCCGCAGCGCGGGAAGCTCTTGGTGAACACCTGCATGCGCGTCGAGTGCAGCCGGGTGGCGCGCCCCGCGTACACCGCGCTGTTGGCCGACAGCGCGAGGAACTCCGGCAGCAGGCTGCGCATGGCCGTGGAGATCGCGATGGCCCGGTCGGCGTCGCGGACGCCCGAGTGCAGGTGCAGCGACCACGTGTTGTTGGTCCAGGCGATGTAGCCGAGCTCCTCCTCGACGCGCCGGTAGTGCGGCGTGTCGATGATCCGCTGCTCGGTCCACGGGCTGAAGGGGTGGACGCCCGAGACGCCGAGCGCGATGCCCAGGCGGTCGGCGAGGGCGAGGGTGGCGAGGCGGCCCTCCACCAGGTCGCGCGCGGCGTCGGCGAAACGCAGGTGGCGCGCGGTGCGGTACTCGATCTCGCTGGCGATCAGCTCGCCGGCGAGGCGCTCCGAGAGGGGCGCGTCCGCCGCGCCGAACAGCTCCTCGAAGCGGTTGGTCAGCGCGAGGGTCTCGGGGTCGAGGAGCTGGTACTCCTCCTCGATGCCGACCGTGAAGTCAACCGACTCCTGGAAGCGCTCACGGGCCCCGGTCAGTACGCCGAGAGGAACGTCGTGGTCGGCCATCCGGTGGCGAGCATAGCAACGGCCCTCCCGGGTTCCCCCGCGGTCGGGGCTTCACCCTGTCGGTCACCCGCTCGCGCCATTGCCGAGTGCTGACCGAGGCGTAGCGTTATCGCGGTCTGCCGCAACTCAGGGGGTCCCCCGTGCCCGAGTACCCGCTCATCGCCGACCATGGTCTGATCGGCGACCTCCAGACCGCCGCGTTGATCAGCACCGACGGCACGATCGACTGGCTCTGCATGCCGCGGTTCGACTCGCCGAGCGTCTTCGCCGCCGCTGCTGGACGCCGAGGACGGGCGGCAGCTTCCAGATCGCGCCCGAGGGCGGCGACTACACCACCCGCCAGCTCTACTTCCCCGACACCGCCATCCTGGTGACCCGGTTCATGAGCGAGGACGGCGTGGGCGAGCTGATCGACTTCATGCCCCCGACCCGCGGGACCGTGGCCACCGACCGCCGCCGGGTCGTGCGCGGCGTGCGGGTGGTGCGCGGCACGATGCGGTTCGCCCTCGAGTGCGATCCCCGGTTCGACTACGGGCGCACCGGCCACGAGGTCGAGGTCACACGGCAGGGCGCGGTGTTCCGGACCCCGGACCTGCACCTCACGCTGCACTCGCCCTGGCTCGAGCAGCACGGCACCGGCGTGAGGTCGTCGTTCGAGCTCTCGGAGGGGCAGTACTCGGGCGCCATCCTCGAGTCGGCCGCCGAGGAGCCGCCCGCGATGCTCGTGCGCGAGGAGATCGTGTCGCTCTTCGACGAGACCGAGCGCTTCTGGAAGGGGTGGCTGGCGACGTCCCACCACCGCGGGCGCTGGCGCGACATGGTCTTCCGCTCGGCCATCACCCTCAAGCTGATGATCTACGCGCCCACCGGGGCGCCGGTGGCCGCGCCGACGGCCGGCCTTCCCGAGCAGGTGGGTGGCGAGCGCAACTGGGACTACCGCTACACATGGGTGCGCGACGGGTCGTTCTCGGTGGCGACGCTGCTGGCCCTGGGGTTCACCGAGGAGGCCGGGGCCTTCATCGACTGGCTCGGCGAGCGCATCCGCGACCGCGCGGGCGCCGGTGGCGACCCGCTGCAGATCATGTACCGCGTCGACGGTGATCCCGACCTCGATGAGATCTCCCTCGACATGGACGGCTACCGCGGGTCGCGCCCGGTGCGCATCGGCAACGGCGCCGCCGACCAGTTCCAGCTGGACATCTACGGGGAGATGGTCGACGCCATCTACCAGGCGGATCGGGCGGGGCTGGTGCTGAGCCACGACACCTGGGTCCGGCTCGCCCAGACCATCGACTGGCTCTCCGACAACTGGAGCCGTGACGAGGCCGGCATCTGGGAGACGCGGGGCGGGCCCCAGCCCTTCACCTACGGGCGCCTGATGACCTGGGTGGCCTTCGACCGGGCGATCCGGCTCGCGAATGCGCGGGGGCGGCCGGCCGACCTGGATCGGTGGAGGGCGGAGCGCGACGCCGTGTACCGGGAGATCATGGAGAAGGGGTTCGACTCCGAGCTGGGCGCGTTCGTCCAGCACTACGGCTCCACGGTGCTCGACGCGTCCCTGCTGAAGATGCCCCTCGTCGGGTTCATCGCCCCGGACGACCCGATGTGGCTCTCGACCCTCAACGCCATGGACCGGACGCTGGTGTCGGACAGCCTGGTGTACCGCTACGACCCGGCGGCGTCTCCCGACGGCCTGCAAGGGCTCGGAGGGGACGTTCTCGATGTGCACCTTCTGGTACGTCCAGGCCCTGGCCCGATCCGGCCGGGTGCGGGACGCGCGGATCGTCTTCGAGAAGATGCACACCTACGCCAATCACCTCGGGCTGTTCTCCGAGGAGATCGGCCCCACCGGCGAGCAGTTGGGCAACTTCCCCCAGGCCTTCAGCCACCTCGCGCTGATCAACACGGCGACGTTGCTCGCCGATCTGCTCGACCGGGCGCGGCGAGGGCGTGGAGACGACGGAGGCGATCGCGTGAGCGCAGCGGACGCGCAGGTGGTGATCGTGGGCGCGGGCTTCGCCGGGCTGGGCTGCGCGCGGCGCCCTGGCGAAGCACAAGGACGTGCACGTCACCCTCATCGACCGCAACGACTACCACCAGTTCCAGCCCCTGCTGTACCAGGTGGCCACCTAGCCAGCTCGCGCGCGCCGACGTCGCCTTCTCGCTGCACGAGCTGTTCCACTCCCACCCCAACGTGGAGGTGGTCGTCGCCGAGGTGGACGCGGTGGACCGGGCGACCCGCACGGTCACGACGAGCGACGGGCGCAGCGCTTCTCGGGCGACGCGCTGGTGCTCGCGGCCGGCTCGCGCGCCCGGTTCTTCGACGACGCCCGGCGCCGCCGAGCACTCGTTCCCGCTCTACACCATCGAGCACGCCGAGCCGGCTGCGCGACGCAGATCATCGACGTGTTCGACGCGGCCAACGCGCGACCCGTCGCTGGTCGACGAGGGCGCCCTGACCTTCGTCGTGGTCGGAGCGGGCGCGACCGGCACCGAGATCGCCGGGGCCCTCGCGGAGATGATCGCGCACACCATGCCGATCGAGTACCCGGACCTCGACATCTCCGCGGCGCAGGGTCGTGATGGTGGACCACGGCGGCGCGGTGCTGGGGCCCTTCTCGGAGCATGCCCACGCCTACGCCGCGCCGGCGTGCTGGAGGGCCGCGGCGTGGACATCCGTCTCAAGACGGGGGTGAAGGAGGTCGGACCCGGCCACGCGACGCTCTCGGACGGCTCGCGCATCGCCACCCGCACCGTGATCTGGGGCGGCGGCATCGCGGCCTCCCCGCTGGCCGAGGCAGAGCGGGCTGCCCACCGGCCACGGCGGCCGCGTGGACGTCGCCCCCGGACCTCACCGTCGACGGGGTTCCCGGGCGTCTACGTGCTCGGGCGACCTCGCCAACATCGCCGGGCCCGACGGGGCCCCCCTGCCCCAGCTCGGGCTCCGTGGCCCTCCAGTCGGGCCAGTGGACGGCGAAGAACATCCTCGCCAGGCGATCACGGCAAGGCGCCGAGGCCCTTCCGGTACAAGGACAAGGGGATCATGGCGATGATCGGCCACAACTCGGCCGTCGCCGAGGTCGGCAAGGGCCGCCACGAGGTGGACGGCACGGTGGCCTTCCTGATGTGGCTCGGGGTGCACGCCACCCTGATGACCGGGGTGCGGCCCCGGGTCGACGCCTTCATGGACTGGGCCTGGGACTACTTCTCGACGAGCCGGGCCTCCCAGCCCCTCGACCGCAGCGACACCCCGCGCATCGACTGGCGCGGCGAGGCGTACGACCCGACGACCACGAAGGAGGCCAACAGTGGCTGAGCGCTACGACGCGATCATCGTCGGCAGCGGCGCCGGGGGCGGCGCCCTCGCCTACACCCTGGCCCCCACCGGCAAGCGGATCCTGCTGCTGGAGCGCGGCGACTTCCTGCCCCGCGAGATGGAGAACTGGAACGTCGCGGAGGTGTTCGAGAAGAACCGCTACATCTCCCCCGAGACGTGGTTCGACGCCGACGACCGCCCCTTCCAGCCGCAGGTGCACTACTACGTCGGCGGCGCCACCAAGCTCTACGGCGCCGCGCTCTACCGGATGCGGCCGCAGGACCTCGGGGAGCTGAACCACGTTGACGGCGTATCGCCGGCGTGGCCGTTGACCTACGACGAGCTCGAGCCCTACTACTCCAAGGCCGAGTGGCTGTACCAGGTGCGCGGCGCCCACGGCGAGGACCCCACCGAGGGCCACTGGAGCCGGCAGTACCCCCACCCCGCCGTCTCGCACGAGCCCCGCATCCAGCGGATCTTCGACGACCTGCAGGGACACGGGTACCACCCCTTCCACTCCCCCTGCGGCATCCTGCTCGACGAGGACGACCGCGCGCGGAGCGCCTGCATCCGCTGCACGTGGTGCGACGGCTATCCCTGTCTGGTGCACGCCAAGTCGGACGCCGAGACGATGACCGTGCGGCCCCTCCTCGAGCGCGACAACGTGACGCTGCTGGTCAACGCGGAGGTGGTGCGGCTGGAGACCGACGCCTCCGGGCGCTCGGTGACCGGGGTGGTCGTGTCCCGCAACGGCTCGCTGGAGACCTACGAGGCCGACGTGGTCGCCCTGTCGGCCGGCGCGTCCAACACGGCCAAGATCCTGCTCACGTCGGCCAACGACACGCACCCCAACGGGCTGGCCAACGGGTCCGACCAGGTCGGCCGCAACTACATGTTCCACAACAGCCGGGCGATCGTCGCGCTCTCGAAGGAGCCCAACGACACGCTCTACCAGAAGACCCTGGGACTCAACGACTTCTACTTCGGCAGCGACGACTACGAGTTCCCGATGGGCAACATCCAGATGGTGGGCAAGTCCCAGCCGGACATGTACCGCGGCGAGCGACCGGCGATGACCCGGCTGGCGCCGAGCTTCAGCCTGGATGAGGTCGCCGACCACGCCGTGGACTTCTGGCTCACCACCGAGGACCTGCCCCTTCCGGAGAACCGCGTCACGGTGGACGACCGCGGGGCGATCCACCTGGCCTACCGCTCCACCAACGACCGGTCGGCCGACCGGCTCTACCACGAGCTCACGAAGATCCTCAACCACGTCGGGATGGCCGAGCACCACATCCGCGACAAGAACTACTACCTCAAGCAGGACATCGGGATCGCCGGCGTCGGCCACCAGGCCGGCACCTGCCGCTTCGGCACCGACCCCGCCACCTCGGTGCTGGACGTCAACTGCAAGGCCCACGAACTGGACAACCTCTACGTGGTCAACACGAGCTTCTTCCCGAGCATCGGGGCAGTGAACCCCGCGCTCACCGCGATCGCGAATGCGATCCGCGTGGGCGAGCACCTGTCGGAGCGGCTGGCATAGCCGCGCTCGAGGCTCCCGGGGGACGGCGCGATCGCGAGTAGGGCCGAATCCACCGTCGTCTACGCCGCCGGGCTGGTACAGGGGCTCGCGCTGGTCACCTTCCCCGCCGCCAGCGCGATCTTCACCGAGCCCGGACGAGTACGACCTGTCGGCGACCGCCTACGGCGCGATGTTCGTGCCCCAGGCGATCACCGCGATCGCGGCGTCGCTGCTCGGGGCCGCCTGGTCGCGCCGGGCGGGGCCGCGCAGGGTGTTCCTGTTCGGGCTGGGCGCGGGAATCGTGTCGATGCTGCTGCTGCTGGTGAGCAGCCTGGTAGAGAGCCAGGAGCCGCTCGCCTACCTGCTGCTGCTGCTGGCCACCGCGAGCCTCGGCGTCGGCTTCGGGCTCACCGTGCCGGCGGTCAACACCCTGACCGCCGCCTTCCACCCCGCGTCGGTCGACACGTCGATCCTGGTACTCAACGCGCTGCTCGGCGCGGGCACGGCGCTCGCGCCGGTGTTCGTCGCCATCTTCGTTGGGCTGGGCTTCTGGTGGGGCCTTCCGGTGCTGGCCACCGCCCTGCTGGTGATCGTGCTGGGGGTGAGCCTGCGGCTGCCGCTGCGCACCGACCCGGCTCCGGTGGCCGCGGCGGGCGCCGCGTCCGCGCCGGCCTCCGGGAATCCCGACGGCGCTTCTGGATCTACGCCGCCTTCGCCCTGCTCTACGGCATCTGCGAGACCATGAACGGCAACTGGGCCCAGCTCGACATGACCTCGCTGGGCGCCTCGGCAACGGAGGCATCCCTCGCCCTGACCGCCTTCTGGGGCATGGTGACCGTCGGCCGGGTGTTCTTCGCCGTCGTCCAGCGCCGTTTCCCCGCCCGCCGCGCCTACCACCTGCTGCCCGTTCGTCCTGGTCGTGGCCTTCGTGGCCATCGGCCTGCTGCCCGACGACGCTCCCGCGCTCGGGGTCCTCAGTTTCGGGCTCGCTGGCCTCGGCTGCTCGGCGCTCCTGCCGCTCACGATCAGCTTCGGACAGGCCGAGCTGACGGCGTTCTCGGCGTCGCTCGCGGGCGGCGTCATCGCCTTCTACCAACTCGGGTACGGCATCGCGGCGTTCGGCGTCGGCCCGATTCAGGCCGCCGGCGTCGACCTGGCCGCGATCCTCGGGTTCACGGCCGTCGTGGCCGCCGCCATGGGCCGCTCTCGTTCGTCGTCGCCGGGCGACGGCCCGAGCCCGCCGTCACTGCACCCGCGGCCCCACTTCTGACCTCACGACCTTCCAACCAACCAAGGAGTCGCGCAGATGAGCCTCACCGGCAAGTGCGCCATCGTCACCGGCGGCAACAGCGGCATCGGCAAGGCCATCGTGCTCGCGCTGGCCGCCGAGGGCGCGAACGTCGTCATCGACTACGTCTCGCACCCGGAGGCCACCGAGGCGCTGGAGCAGCAGGTCGTCGCTCTCGGCGACCGCGCGATCGGCGTCGAGGCCGACGTGAGCAAGGTCGCCGACCTACAGAAGCCTGATCGACGCGGCGGTCGACGCCTTCGGGCGCGTGGACATCATGGTCAACAACGCCGGCATCGAGACGCGCACCGGCATCCTCGACAGCACCGAGTCGGACTTCGACAAGGTGATCGCGATCAACCTCAAGAGCGCCTTCTTCGGCACGCAGATCGCCGCCAAGCAGATGGTCGCCCAGGGCGACGGCGGGGTCGTGATCAACATCTCCTCGGTCCACGAGGACTGGCCGATGCCGGGCAACACGCCCTACTGCCTGTCGAAGGGCGGCATGCGCATGCTGACCCGCACGGCCGGGGTGGAGCTGGCGCCGCACGGCGTCCGCGTGGTCGGCGTCGGACCGGGCGCGGTGGCGACGCCGATCAACCTGGTGGAGATGGACCCCGCGTCGCAGGAGAAGCTCAACGCCTACATCCCGCTCGGGCGGATGGCCCAGCCGGTCGAGATCGGCTCGGTGGTGGCGTTCCTGGCCGGTCCGGGCGCCGGCTACATGACCGGCACCACGGTCTTCGCGGACGGCGCGATCATGATGCAGAGCCCCGGGTATGTAGGCCGCGCGCCAATTGGCGTCGGGCGGCGGCGCCACTTGGCGCGACCCCCGGCCGGACGCCTCTCGGCCGCGCCGGCTACCCCTCTTCGAGCCGGCTCTTCTGGTCGAGCAGGAAGAGCAGGAAGATCGAGGGGATCACGAGGACGATGGCGATGATGAAGACCACCATCACCCACACCAGGGTGGTCGAGTCGCCCGCGGCCTGGTCGACGGTGAGGCTCTCCGGGAGCATGTAGGGCCACTGGGCCACCCCCCACGCCCCGATCACGGCGGCGACGGTGACGGCGGCGAGGATGCCGGGTGCCGCGGGGCCGGCCCATGGCGAGCATGCACGATCACCGCGATGCCGCAGACGGCCGAGATCAGCACCAGCGGGAGCGCCTCGTGGATGAGGCGATCGTAGGTCCGCGTCGCGTCGGAGCGCAGGACGAGGATCCCGACCACCGCGAGGATTCCGGTGACCACCCCTGCGCCGATCGCGCGCAGGGTGAAGTACCGCTCGAGCGCGGCGTCGCCCAGGTGGCGGGCGTCCACGATCATGTAGACGGCCGCGAGGTAGGCGCAGACGGCGACCGACAGCGCGCCGACGGCGATGCCGCTCGGGTTGAACCAGCTGGTCCAGAGGCTCGCCCTCCTCGTTGCCCGGCGGCACGCGCCCTGAGGCGATGCCCCCGAGCACCGCGCCGAGGAAGAAGGGCGTCAGCACGGACGCGAACGCGAAGGTGGCGCCGTACACGCGGCGTACGCCGAGCCGCGTGGAGACCTTGCGGAAGGCGAAGCCCGAGCCGCGCAGCACGATGCCCAGCGCGGCGCAGGGTCAGCGGGATCACCATCGTCGAGAAGACGGCCGAGTAGGCCGGCGGGAAGGCCGTCCAGAGCACCACCACGCAGAAGATCAGCCAGACGTGGTTGGCCTCCCAGACCGGCCCGATCGAGCGGTCGATCAGGGCCCGCGGGCGCTCGCCGCGCTTGGCCCCGCCCGCGGTCAGATCCCAGAACCCGGCGCCGAAGTCGGCGCCGCCCAGCAGGGCGTACAGCAGCACGCCCACGCCGAGCACCAGGATGCATCCGTCGGCGGCGCTCATCGGCGTCGCGCTCGGGTCGGGCACCGGCGGCGGCACGCCCCCCGAGGGGCCGTACGGGACATCCGAATCGCTCACGTCACCGCTGCGCCAGCGCTTGGTCATGCCGCGTATCACCAGGATCGCGGCGACGGCGAGGGCGGTGTAGAGCACGAGGATCGCGGTGAAGAACGTCCACACCAGGCCGGCGGGCGCGTTGGTGACCGCATCCTCGGTGCGCATGATCTCGTAGACGATCCAGGGCTGGCGGCCGACCTCGGTGACCACCCAGCCGGCCTCGAGGCACAGGTAGGCGGCGATCGGTGCGAGCGCGGCGGCGCGCAGGAACCATGTGCTGTTGACGATGTCCTTGCGGCGGCGCCACCACAGGACGGCGAACCAGAGCGCCAGGAAGGTGAGCGCGGTGCCCAGGCCCACCATCATGTCCCAGGCCAGGTGGACGATGTTGGTCGCGGCGATCGTCGGCCGGTTCTCCGCCGGGACCGAGTCGAGCCCCTGCACGACGGTCGAGGTCCCCGTGCGCCGGATCGCTCAGGATCGAGGCGAGGCCGGGGATCTCGAAGCCACCGCTCACCGTGCCGTCGGAGTTGAGGTGGCCGAGCAGGATCTCGGGCTTGTCGGGCCCGGTGCTCGCAGTTCAGCTCGAGGGCGGCGAACTTGATCGGCTGGTCCTGGTAGATCGCCCGCGCGACGACGTCGCCCACGAACATCTGGATCGGCATCGCGATGGCGGCCACCGTGAACGGCAGCAGGAAGCCGAGCCGGTGGTAGCGGTCGCGCCGCCCGCGCAGCATCCCGACGGCGTAGACCGACGCCACCAGGAAGCCGGCGCAGATGAACGTCGCGACGTACATGTGGGCGAACGTGTACGGCAGCGCGTTGTTGAAGATGACCGTACCAGAGATTGACGCTGGTCACGTTGCCCGCCGCGTCCATCTCGAACCCGCCGGGCTGGTTCATCCAGCCGTTGGCCGAGAGCACCATGAACGCCCCGCCGAAGCCCGCAGAACGGGATCGGCACGCCGGTCCAGAAGTGCTGCCCAGGGGCCGAGGCGCGTCCATCCGAAGATGTAGATCGCGATGAAGATCGCCTCGAGGAAGAAGAAGATCCCCTCGAGCGCGAACGCGATGCCGATGACGTCGCCGAAGCGGTCGAACATCCCCGGCCACAGCATCCCGAACTCGAAGCTCAGGACCGTCCCGGTGACGGCGCCGACCGCGAACGTGACGGCGGCGACCTTCGACCACCGCTTCGCCAGCATCATGTAGTCGGCGTCGTCGCGGCGCAGACCGAGGTAGTTCGCGATCACCATCAGGAGCGGGAACACCACCCCCAGGGGCACCAGGATGATGTGGAACCCGAGCGTGAACGCCATCTGGCTGCGCGCGGGGAGGAGCTGGGACGGCATGTCCCCGACGGCCGCTGCCAGTGCGTAACCCGCGCTCACTCGCCCTCAGCCCTCCCGGGACGCGGCGATCGGTGGTGCTTCACGACAGGTAGAAGTAGAGCGCGTAGAGCAGCTCGACGGCAGGGCTCGACGTGTGAACGGTGACATCTGACGGGACGGTGAGGAGCGCGTCGGAGTAGTTGAAGATGATCTTCACCCCGGCGGCGACGAGGTCGTCGGCCACCTCCTGAGCGGCGCTGCCGGGCACGGCCAGCACGCCGACCATCACGCCGTCGCGGCTCACGACCTCCTGGAGGTCGCGGTAGTGGCGCACCGGGATGTCGCCGAGCGTGGTGCCGACCCGCTCGGGATCGACGTCGAAGATCGCGGAGATGCGGAAGCCGTGGTCGGCGAAGACGCCGGCGTTGGCGATCGCCTGGCCGAGGTTGCCGGCGCCGAACAGCGCGATGTTGTGCTGGCCCGAGGTCCGCAGGATCTTGCGGATCTGCTCGATCAGGGAGTCGATGTCGTAGCCGACCCCCCGCTTGCCGAACTTGCCGAACCCGGAGAGATCGCGGCGGATCTGGGTCGGGTTGACGTTCGTGTACTCGGAGATGGCCTGCGAGGAGATGCTGCTCTTACCCATCTTCTTCGACTGGGTGAGAACCTGCAGATACCGTGAGAGCCGCGCCGCGACCCCGAGAGTGAGGCGGTCAGTCGCCATTGGAGCAGATCTCCTCGCCGTGACTTTGTGACACGTTGGTCAAGTTACGACCTCGGGAGGGGGCACCGCAAGGTCACGATGCAACGATCGTGACGATCTCAGCGCAGTCTGAAAGATTCGCTGGTGCTGATGAGCGCCGTTCCGCCGGGTCCGACGGCCCGCGCGCGCAGGCGATACCGGCCCGCGGGGGCCTGCAGTCCGGACGCGAGGCGACGGGCCACCAGGAACCGGTAGGTCCCCGCCGCCCAGGCGGCCGACTGCTTCTCCCCCGCCACCGGCAGCGCCGCGCCGCCGCCCACGGGGACCAGCTCCAGGCGCAGTCCGTGCAGCTTGACGTTGCTGAGACGTGCGTCGGCGCGGCGCAGGGCGCCCAGCCGTACGCGGACCTCGGCGAACCGCGGGCCGACGGTCACCTCGGGGCGGCCGAGGGCTCCGGCGGGGGTCGCGGCGGGCTGCGAGGGCACCACCGGCGCGTGGGCGACCTCCGACCCCTGCTCGTCGCGCACCACCAGCTCGCCCTCACCCCCGCGCGGGAGGGTCAGCGCGACCGGGGTGTCGCGCCCGCGCCTCACCGTCACGCGCCCGTCGACGACGGTGTCGAGGGAGCCGGTGCGCAGCGAGACGGTGTAGCGCCCCGGGGCCCCGCCCAGGTCGTGGAGCACGACCGCCGCCGACACCGCGCCCTTGCGGGTCGTGGTGGCGACGATCGCCGGCTCGATGCGCAGCGAGGCGTCCGCCGGGGCGCTGCTCGCCACCATTCCGGCGCCCTGACGCGCGATCGGCACGCCGGCGAGCGGCTGGGCGCCCTGCACGAGGAGGCTCTGCACACCGCGCGGACCCAGTTCGGGCCGGTCGACGCGCAGGCGCACGGCGAGGGCGGCCACCTCCGCCGCCGCGGCGCTGGTGCCGGTGAAGGGGGCCACCTGGGCGGTGCCGTCGGCTGCGCGGCCGGGCCACGCGGTCTCGATGTCCACCGCCGGCGCGATCAGGTCGGGCTTCTGGCGCCCGTCCACGGTGGGGCCGGACGACGAGAACGAGGCCACACCGACGGGCGCGGCGCTCACGCCCCGGGGGGTGAGGGTGACCGCGAGCCCCGGCGCGCTCTGGGCGAGCCGCACCAGCGCGGCGCCCTGGCTGGCGCCCAGCCCGACGACCGGCAGGGCCAGGCCCGAATCGCCCGGGATCGCGGGGAAGCTCGCGCCGCCGGCCTCGTCCCACAGCGCCACCGCGCCGGCCCCCGCCGCCGCCGCGCGGGCGGCCACCTCGCTGATCGGCGCGCCGCCGCGTGCGATCACCACCAGCGCGCCGGCCACCAGGCTCACGCCGTCGGCGGTGCGGAACTGGGCGTCCTCGGTGCCCGCCGACACGCCGGCGTCGTCGCGCAGGACGACGATCGGCAGGGCCGTCGGCGCGGGGTCCGGGCCCAGCAGGGGCAGCGGTCCGAGCCGGGCGCCCGCGGGCCCGAGGCGCGCGTCGAGATCGGCCGTGCGGGGGCCCTCCGGGGCCGACGCGCCGCCGACCGCGATCACCGTCGGGCGCGCCGCGAGGCCGCCGACGGAGCCCGGGCGCGAGAACGTGGGTCCGTCGTTGCCGGCCGGGGCCACGACGGTCGCGCCCACCCGGTCGGCCTCCGCCGCGGCGGCCGCGACCGGGTCGGTGCCCGCCGCGTCGAGGCCGGCCGAGAGCCCGATCAGGATCACCTGCGCGGTGTCCGAGGGGTCGCCGTCGCCGTTGGGGTCAACCGCGCGCTCGAGCGCCGCCAGCACGCGGTCGCTGCGGGCCAGGGGCCGCACGCGGCCGCCGACGGCCTCGGGGGCGACCACCCGGTACACCAGCATCCGCGGGAACGCGGCCGGGGCGAGGCCCGCGAGCGCCGGCGAGTGCAGCACGAGGCCCGCCATCTGCGTGCCATGGGCCTCGACGGAGGGGTCCGCCTCGCCCGATCCCGGGTCGCCGTCACCGTCCACGAGGTCTGCCCCACCGATGATCGGGAAGGTCGGCCCCATGCCTCCGCCCAGCCACGGGTGCGAGACGTCCACGCCCGCGTCGATCAGCGCGATGTGCACCGGCCCGCCGCCGGCGACGGCCGGGGCGGCGGCCGCGGCCGCGTCGCCCGCCGGCGTCGTCGTCCCGTCGCCGGCCTGGGCCGGAGCCAGGAACGTGACCGGCACCACGGCCTTCACCTCGGGGAGCGCTGCCAGGGCCTCGAGCCGCCCGGCGGGAAGGCGCACGGCGAGGGCGTCCACCAGCACGCGGTAGCGGAAGGTCACCGACGCGCCGAGGCTCGCGAGCACGGGCTCGAGCTCCCGCTGCGAGGCGCTGATGGCCTCCGCGGCGCCGGCCCGGTCGGCCGGGGCGGCGTCCGCCGCGGGGGGGTCCTTCAGCACCAGGATCACCGACTCGGTGTCTCCGGGCGTCGCCAGCAGCGGCGCGCGGAAGGCCTCGAGCGAGTCGCGCCACGCGGCGGCGGCGTCGAGGGCGCCCTCGCGGGCCTGGGCGGACCCGCCTCCGGCGGGCTGGGGCGCCTCGAGAGTCGGGACGGCCACGGCGATGCCGGGGGCCGCGAGCGCGGCGGCGCCGGCGATCGCGATCGCGGCCCGCGCGGACGCCCTCACGCCGCGATACCGCCCGGCGGCGCGGAGGCCACGGCGTCCATGCCCAGGTACTCGGGCCACGGGATCACGTCGGTGAACTGCGCGGCGGCCCCGATCATCGCCGCGTTGTCCGTGCACAGCGACCGGTCGGGCACGGCGAGGTGCAGCCCCGCCCGCTCGGCGCCCTCGGCCACCAGCGCGCGCAGGCGGCCGTTGGCGGCGACGCCGCCGCCGAGGGCCACCGCAGGAACGCCCTCGTCGAGCGCGGCGGCGATCAGCCGGTCGGCCAGCGGGCGCACGATCGCCTCCTGGTAGGAGGCGGCCAGGTCGGCGCGCTCGGGTTCGGTCAGCGCCTCCTCGTGCTCCCGCACCACGTAGAGCAGCGACGTCTTGACGCCGGCGAACGAGAAGTCGCGCTGGCCGGCTCCGCGCAGGCCGACCGGGAAGCGGTGGGAGGTCGGCGAGCCGTCGGCGGCGAGGCGCTCCAGGGCCGGGCCGCCCGGGTAGCCGAGGCCGAGCAGGCGGGCGCCCTTGTCGATCGCCTCGCCCGCGGCGTCGTCGATCGTCTGACCGAGGGGCACGGGGTGGCGCAGGTCGGTGACCAGGTCGAGCCGGGTGTGCCCACCGGACGCCACCAGGCTCACGAACGGGGGGTCCAGCGCCACGGGATCGAGCCAGGATGCCGCGATGTGCCCGTGGAGATGATCGACCATCACCAGGGGCTTTCTCGCCGCATAGGCGATCGCCTTCGCCGTCGCGACGCCGATCAGCAGGGCGCCGATCAGGCCGGGACGCTGCGTCACCGCCACGCACTCGACGTCCTCGAGGCGGATGCCGGCCCGCTCCAGGGCGCTGTCGATCACCGCGTTGACCGTGCCGAGGTGGTGGCGCGCGGCGACCTCGGGGACCACGCCTCCGTAGGGCGTGTGCAGCTCGGCCTGGGAGGCGACGACGCTCGAGAGGATCGTGCGCCCCGCCACCACGGCGGCGGCGGTCTCGTCGCACGAGGTCTCGATGGCGAGGATCGGGCCGCTCATGCGCTCTCGCCCACCGCGTCCTCGGGGCCTCCCCCGCGCCACATGATGATCGCGTCCTCGCCGTTGTCGGAGTAGTAACCCGGCCGGATGCCGTGCTCCAGGAATCCCTTGCGACGATAGAGGCGGATGGCGGTCGCGTTTGACACACGCACCTCGAGCGTGAAGCCCAGGTTGGGCTTGGCGGAGGCCCGCTCGAACAGCTCCTCCAGCAGGCGCGCGCCGATGCCCTGGCCCCTCTGGGACTCGCGGACGCACACGTTGAGGATGTGCCAGACGTCGGCGTAGCGGGACACCATGATGTAACCGAGCACGTCCCCACCGCGGTCGGCGACCAGGTCGATGGTGCCGGGGCGCCCGAGCTCCGACTGGAACATCGCGCGCGTCCACGGCGTGTTGGAGCTGGCCGCCTCGATCACCACGACCTGGGGCACGTCGCGGTTGTGCATCTGCCGGATGCGCACCGCGGGGACCGCGGGCGCGCGCTTGCCCCGGGGCACCGCTCAGGCCCCCGCCGCGGCGATCGCGTCGAGGCGGGCCACCTCGGCGTCGGGGAGCCGCGCGTACACCGGCCGGGCGGGCACCCCGGCCCCCGCCCGCACACGTCTCACCAGGGCCGCCGCCGACAGCCGGTGGGCCGGCGAGCCGGGCGGCGGCACCGCGAACTCGGCGATCTCGGGGCCGGCGGCGGCGACGCCCTCCCCACCCACGGCGACCGGCTCGCCGAAGGCCCGCAGCCGGGCGATGAACGCCTCGGGCGCGATGGCGACCGGCGCCACCAGCTGCTCGAGGTCGCCCCCGCGGGAGCGGTAGACCGCCGTGAACAGCTCACGGCGGCGGGCGTCCAGCATCGGGGCGATCAGCGCGCCGTCCGGGAACTCGCCGGCGATGCCGAGGGCGAGCGCCTCCAGGGACGAGGCGCCCGTGACGGGGACCCGCAGCGCCTGGCCCAGCCCCAGAGCGGTCGACAGGCCGATGCGCAGCCCGGTGAACCCGCCGGGCCCCACGCCGACGACGATCGCCTCGATGTCGGCGACCTCGTGGCCGGCCGAGACCAGCAGCCCGTGGGCCGCCTCGAGCACCCGGCGGCCCGATCCGGGCTCCGGCGCCAGCCACAGCTCGGCGATGGGGTCCTCATCCCGAACGAGAGCCAGGCTCGGGCTCGCGGTTGCGGTATCGAGCGCGAAGGTCAGCAAGGCGGGCGGCGAGATCGGAGCGGCCATCCGGATCTCGGGGGCTCAACAGTACCAGTCGACGGTCGCCGCCCCCGTGCTGCAGTTCCACCTCCAGACGGGCCGGCGGCAGCGCCGGCAGGATCACGTCGGGCCACTCCACGAAGGCGATCGCGTCGTCCCCCACGGCGGCCCGCAGCAGGTCGGCGTCCTCGTCGTCGGGACCGCCCAGGCGGTAGGCGTCCAGGTGGGTCACGGCGACGTCGCCCTGGTAGCGCTGGGCGACCGTGAACGTCGGGCTGGTGATCGGCCCGCGCACCCCGAGAGCGTGGGCGATCGCCCGCACCAGGGTGGTCTTGCCCGCCCCGAGGTCGCCCCGCAGCAGCACCAGGTCGCCCGGCGCGAGCCACCCGGCGAGCACCCCTCCGAGGGCCTCGGTGGACGGCGGGCCGTCGCTCTCCCAGGTGAGCGGCGCCTCGGCCGGGCTCAAAACAGCCCGAGCTGCGGGTCGCCCTGATCGGCGACCACGGCCGGAGGCGGCGGGGGCTCAGCGACGACGGGCTCGGGCGCCGGCGTGGTGCCCAGCAGACCGGGGATGCGCGCGAAGTCCTCCTCCAGCGTGCTCAGCGTGGCCCGCGCGTAGAGCGCCGCGGCCGGGTGGAAGAGCGGGTACAGCGTCACCGGCAGGCCGCCCACCTCGATGCCGAGCGGGTGGCCGTGGACCCGCGAGATCCCGTCCGGGCGCCCGGAGAGGAGCTTGGTCGCGAAGTTGCCGAGCGTGCAGATCAGCGTGGGGCGGATCAGCGAGATCTGCGTGAACAGGTGCGGCTCGCAGGAGCGGATCTCATCGGGCAGCGGATCGCGGTTGCCGGGCGGCCGGCACTTGAGGACGTTGGCGACGAAGACGTCCTCGCGGCGTGAGGCCGATGCCCTCCAGCAGAGTGGTCAGCAGCTTGCCCGAGGCGCCGACGAAGGGGACTCCGAGGCGGTCCTCGTGATAGCCCGGGGCCTCCCCCACGAACATCAGGTCGGAGGTCGGGTCGCCGTTGCCCACCACCACCTGGGTGCGCCCCTCGGCGAGGGCGCAGCGCGTGCAGTCGACGACCTCGTCGCGGGTGTAGGCCTGGAGAGCCGCCGTGCGGTCGGTGGCGTCCGACATCGCCTCCTCAGGCTACCGGGCGGCTCGGCCGTCGCCGCCGGGGGCTGGCGGGAAATGTGACGTGGCGTTACACTCGGCGAACCGTCCGCGTACGGCCCGGCATCCCTCTCGGGAGTTGGAGCAGAGACGACGGAGAACCGGCCATCGAGTGGCCGCGTTCGCGTGTCCGTCGACGCGGTGCGGCCCCGCATGCCCGAATCCCGCCCCCCACTCCCGCCGCAGTCGCCGACCGTCGTCCGCACGGTGGACGCGCTGCGCCACGAGGTGGCCGCCCTCCGCGCCGCCGGCCGACGTATCGCGGTCGTTCCGACCATGGGCGCCTTCCACGAGGGCCATCTGGGGCTGATGCGCCTCGCCGCCGCCGACGGGTACGCCGTCGTGGTGACGCTCTTCGTCAACCCGACCCAGTTCGCGCCCACCGAGGACCTCTCCCGGTACCCGCGCGACGAGGCCCGCGACCTGGAGCTGGCCGCCGGGGTCGGCGTGGATCTGGTGTTCGCTCCCGGGCCCGGCGAGATGTACCCGGACGGCTTCGGCACGGCGATCACGGTCTCCGGGCCCAGCGACGGCCTCGAGGGCGCGTCGCGGCCCCACCACTTCGGCGGCGTCGCGACCGTCGTCGCCAAGCTGCTGCTGGCGGTGCGCCCCGACCGCGCGGTGTTCGGTCAGAAGGACGCCCAGCAGGTGGCGGTCGTCCGCCGGCTGATGACCGACCTGCACCTGGACGACATCGAGCTGGTCGTCGGGCCGATCGCCCGTGAGAGCGACGGCCTGGCGATGAGCAGCCGCAACGCCTACCTCGACGCCGAGGATCGCGCTGCGGCGGTGACCCTCTCCCGCGCCCTGCGCGCCGCCGATGCCCTCGCCGCGGAGGGCGAGCGCGACGCGGCCCTCATCGAGGACGCGGCGCGGGCCGTGATCGCCGCCGAGCCCCGGTGCGCCCTCGAGTACGCCACCGTCGTCGACCCCGTCACCTTCTCCCCCCTGACCACCCTCGAGGGGGACGCCCTCCTCGTGCTCGCGGCCCGCGTCGGGCCGGTTCGGCTGATCGACAACCACCCACTCCCCACCACCTCCCGGAGGGCCCACGTGCCGCCTCGCACCCGCACGATGATGAAGAGCAAGATCCACCGCGCCACCGTCACCGACGCCAACCTGAACTACGTCGGGAGCATCACGGTCGACCGCGATCTGCTCGATGCTGCGGACATCCGCGCCTACGAGCAGGTGGTGGTGCTCAACATCAACACCGGCGCGCGCTTCGAGACCTACGCGATCGAGGGACCGGCCGGGCGCCGGCGACATCTGTCTCAACGGCGCGGCCGCGCGCCTCGCCCAGCCGGGCGACCTGGTGATCGTGATCACCTACGCGCAGTACGACGAGGCCGACCTCGACGGCTTCGTCCCCAACGTCGTCCACGTGGACGCCGGCAACCGGCAGGTCGACGTCGTCGCGCTCGAGGGCGTCTTCCCCGTCTCCTGGGAGCAGTAGCCATGACCTACGGCACGGGCACCACGACCCACGCCCCGCACGGCGGCCTGTCGGCCGACGCCCTGCGCGCCCGCAAGGGCGGCGCGCCGCTCGCGATGCTGACCGCCTACGACTACCCGATGGCGGTCGCGCTGGACGCCGCCGGTCTCGACATCCTGCTGGTGGGCGACAGCCTCGCCGAGGTCGAGCTGGGCTACGACACCACGCGCGCCGTGTCGCTGGAGATGATGCTCCACCACGTCCGCGCCGTCCGCAACGGCGTCACCGCCACGCACGTCTGCGCCGACCTGAGCGCGGGCACCTACGCCACCCCGGACGAGGCCGTCGTCAACGCGCGGCTGCTGGTGGAGGCCGGCGCCGACTCGGTGAAGCTCGAGGGCGGCCTCACCCCCCAGGTGAGCGCGATCATCGCCGCCGGCATCCCGGTGATGGGCCATGTCGGACTGCTGCCCCAGACGGCCGCAGGTGTACCGCCGCGAGGGCACGACCCCCGAGGAGGCCGACCGGATCGCCGCCGAGGCCCGCGCGCTCGACGCGGCCGGGTGCTACGCGATCGTCATCGAGGCCGTGCCGGCCGAGCTGGCGGCGCGCATCACCCGCGAGGTGGCCTGCCCCACGATCGGCATCGCCGCCGGCCAGGAGTGCGACGGCCAGGTGCTGGTGTCGACCGACCTGATCGGGCTGCTGCCCAACCCGCCCCGGTTCGTCAAGCCGCGCGCCAACGTGCACGCGATCATCGTCGACGCGGCCCGCGCCTTCGCCGAAGACGTGCGCGGGCCCGAGGTGCTGCCGGTCAAGCGGGCGGTGTGAGCCGGGAGATGGTTGCCGAGGAGAGGCGGGCGTTCCTCTCCTTCGGCACTCGCACCGGCAAGCTGGCCACGGTGCGCCCCGACGGCCGCCCCCACGTCCAGCCGATCTGGTTCGTGCTCGACGGCGACGACCTGATCTTCATGACCGGTGCGACGACGGTGAAGGGGCGCAACCTGCGCCGCGATCCGCGCGCCTCGCTGGTGGTCGACGACGAGGCGCCGCCCTTCGCCTACGTGCGCGTCGACGGAGAGGTCGTGCTGAGCGAGGATCTCGCCGTCATGCTCGAGTGGTCAACCCGAATCGCCGCCCGCTACATGGGCGAGGAGCAGGCCGAGGGCTACGGCCGGCGCAACGCCGTGCCCGGCGAGATGCTCGTCCGCCTGCCCCCGGCGCACATGGTGACCGAGGTGGGCGTCGCGGACTGACGACGACCCGGCCGCAGAGGATCCCGCCCTCCACGGCCGGGTGACGCCGGGCGTCTAGGCGGAGCTGCCCGCCGCGATCACCCTCAGGTTGAGCGCCTCGTCGAGCACCGACTCCTCGACGCCGTGCTCGCGGGCGACCTCGCGCAGCTGACGGCCGGAGGACGTCGCCTCCTTCACGATCGCCGCCGCCTTGTCGTAGCCGATGTACGGGTTGAGGGCGGTGGCCACCGCCAGCGTCCCCTCGGCGTGGTCGGCGAGGCCCTGCAGGTTGGGCTCGATGCCCGACACGCACTTGTCGGCGAACAGCCGGCTCGTGGTGCTGAGCAGGTGGATCGATCCGAGCAGGTTGCGCGCGAGCAGCGGGATGCGCACGTTGAGCTCGAAGTTGCCCTGCAGGCCACCGATGGTGATCGCCGTGTCGTTGCCGATCACCTGGGCCGAGACCTGCATCACGACCTCGGGGATCACCGGGTTGACCTTGCCCGGCATGATCGACGAGCCCTTCTGGAGCTCGGGCAGGAAGATCTCGCTCAGGCCGCAGCGCGGGCCGGAGCCCAGCCAGGCGATGTCGTTGGCGATCTTGGTCAGGGAGACCGCGACCACCTTCAGCGCGCCGGAGACCTCGACCAGGCCGTCGCGGGCGCCCTGCGCCTCGAACGGGTCGGCCGGGGCCGACAGGGTGAGGCCGGTGTCCGACGACAGGCGCGCGCGCACCCGCTCGGCGAACTCGGCGTGCGTGTTGAGGCCCGTGCCGGCGGCGGTGCCGCCGAGCGGCAGCTGGCCGAGGCGCTTGGTGGTGTCGGCGACGCGGTCGCGGCCCTGGCGCACCTGCGCGGCGTAGCCACCGAACTCCTGGCCGAGGGTGACCGGCACCGCGTCCATCAGGTGCGTGCGGCCGGCCTTGACGATGTCGGCGAACTCGTCGGCCTTCGCGGCGAACGCGTCGCCGAGGTGGTCGAGCGCCGGGAGCAGCTTCTCCACGATCTCCTGGAGCGCCGCGGCGTGGACCGCCGACGGGAACACGTCGTTGGAGCTCTGCCCCATGTTGACGTGGTCGTTGGCGTGGGCGCCGTCGCCCGCCAGGTTGGCGATCACCTCGTTGGCGTTCATGTTCGACGAGGTGCCCGACCCGGTCTGGAAGACGTCGATCGGGAACTGGTCGTCGTGCTCACCCGCGGCGATCGCGTCGCCCGCGGCGGCGATCCGCTCGGCGACCGCGGGGTCCAGCAGGCCCAGGTCGGCGTTCACCCGCGCCGCGGCGCCCTTGATCCGGCCGAGCCAGCGCACCACGGGAATCGGCACGCGCTCCCCGGACACCGGGAAATTCTCAACCGCCTTGCGGGTCTCCCCGCCCCAAAGCTCCGCCATCTGACCCCCTTCGAAAGACTCCGGAAACATGCAGCCAACGGGCAAGCCTACAGCCGATCGCGCGCCCGCACCCGGCGTCAGTAGGAGCGGGCCACCACGCAGACGAGGTCGGGCTCGTCGTCGGAGGCCGGCAGGCTGCCGTCGGCGCGCTGGATGCAGCGCACGCTGAGGCTGTGCTTGGCGAGGGCGTCCTCCCCGTCGGCGCCGACCCGCGCCCACGGCAGACGCGCGAAGCCGGTCGCGGCCGCCTCGATCGCAGCGTCCAGGGTGGTCACCTCGTGGGTGCGGGCGGCCAGGGAGGCCTCGGCCTCGGCGAGCAGGTTGGCCTGGATGTCGGCCAGCAGGTCGCGGGCCGCCGCGGCCACCCCGTCGCGCGGGACCGTGGCCTTCTCGGAGGTGTCGCGCCGCGCGAGCGTCACCACGCCCTCGGCCAGGTCGCGCGGGCCGAGCTCCACGCGCACCGGTGCGCCCTTCAGCTCCCAGTCGATGACGCGGCGGCCGAACGACTGCGCCGACGCGTCGACGCGCACGCGCAGTCCGGCGCCGGCGAGGTCCGCGGCCACCGCGTGGGCCTCGGCCACCAGGCCCTCGTCCTTCTCGCGCACGGGCAGCACGATCACCTCGGAGGGCGCCAGGCGCGGCGGCACGCGCAGCCCGCTGTCGTCGCCGTGCATCATGATCAGCCCGCCCACCACGCGCGTCGACGACCCCCATGAGGTGGTCCAGGCGTGGTGCTGCACCTTGTCCGGGCCCAGGAAGAGGATGTCGAAGGCCTTCGCGAAGTTCTGGCCCAGCTCGTGGCTGGTGGCCATCTGCAGCGCCTTGCCGTCGCCCATCATCCCCTCGCACGTGAGGGTGTTGGTGGCCCCGGCGAACCGCTCGCGGGCGGTCTTGCGGCCCACCAGCACGGGTGCGGCCAGCTCGTTGCGCAGGAAGTCGCGGTACACCTCGAGATGGATGCGCTCGGCGTACGCGGCCGCGTCGGCCTCGTCGGCGTGGGCGGTGTGCCCCTCCTGCCAGAGGAACTCGGTGGTCCGCAGGAAGATCCGCGGGCGCAGCTCCCAGCGCACCACGTTGGCCCACTGGTTGAGCAGCAGCGGCAGGTCGCGGTAGCTCTGGATCCACTTGGCCATGTACTCGCCGATCACCGTCTCGCTGGTCGGCCGCACCACCACCGGCTCCTCGAGCAGCTTGCCGCCGCCGTGGGTCACCACGGCGAGCTCGGGGGCGAAGCCCTCGACGTGCTGGGCCTCGCGGCGCAGGTAGCTCTCGGGGATGAAGAGCGGGAAGTAGGCGTTCTCGGCGCCGGCGGCCTTGATGCGCACGTCGAGCGCGGCCTGGATGCGCTCCCAGATGGCGTAGGCCCAGGGGCGGATGACCATGGTGCCGCGCACCGGTCCGTTCTCGGCCAGCTCGGCCTTGGCCAGCACGTCCTGGTACCAGGCGGGGAAGTCCTCCCCGCGGGGGGTCAGCACCGATCTCGCCACGTCTACGCGCCTTCCGTCGTGCGTTCGCCGAGCGCCGCCAGCAGGCCCATGGCCGCCCGCGTCCCGGTCTCCAGGTACTCGACGCGCAGATGCTCGTCCGGCGCGTGGATGGCGTCGTCGGGCAGCCCGAAGCCGGTGAGGATGGTGGGGATGCCCTTGGCCGCCAGCACGGCCACCACCGGCAGCGTGCCGCCCAGGCGCACGGGGGCGGGGCGCCAGCCGGTGCCTCGCTCGATGCCCTCCGCGGCCGCCACCAGCACCGGGTGCTCCGGATCGAGCGCGGCGGGCAGGGCGACCCCGAGATCCTCGATCGTCAGCTCGGCCCCCGCGGGGGCTGCCGCCCGCAGCAGCTCGTCGAGGGTCGCGGCGATCCGCTCCGCGTTCTGGCCGGGCGCCAGCCGCAGCGAGAGGGTCGCGGTGGCCGAGCCCGGGATGTTGGTCTTGACCGCGGTCGGCTCGCCGGCCGCCAGCCCGTGGACGTCGAGCGACGGCGAGGCCAGCGTGCGCTGGTAGAAGCCCTCCGCCGCGCCCGCGTCGGCCGGGCGCAGGCCCGCGGACGCCAGCGCCTCGGCGCCCGGCGGCAGCTCGTCCCACGCGGCGACCTCCGACGGACCGGCCGGGGCCACGCCGGCGTAGAGGGGCGCGGGCAGGCGTCCCTCGTGGGGAGCCACGGCGTCGATGACGCGCAGCAGGGCGTGCGCCGCGTTGAGGGCGGCGCCGCCGAACAACCCGCTGTGCGCGTCGCCCCCGGCGGTGCGCACGGTGACGCGCCGGTACACCATGCCGCGCACCCCGGTGCAGATCGCCGGGCGGCCCGGGGCGATCATGGGGCTGTCGAAGATGATCGCCGCCAGGGCCGGGGCCGCGTCGGCGGCGAAGTGGTCGAGCGCCGAGGTGCCGCCGCTCTCCTCCTCCCCCTCCACCACGAAGGCGGCCCGCACCGGCAGCTCGCCGGCGGCGGCCAGGCGCTGCACCGCCGCGAGCAGCATGAAGAGGTTGCCCTTGTCGTCGCTCGCGCCCCGCGCGTAGAGATTGCCGTCGCGCTCGGTCGGCTCGAACGCCGGACTGGTCCACAGCTCCGGCGGACCCGGGGGCTGCACGTCGTAGTGGCCGTAGAGGATCACGCGCGGCGCGTCCGGGCGGCCGCCGCTGGCGGGCACCTCGCCCAGCACCAGCGGGTGGCGGTCGGTGGCCGTCACCTCGGCGGTCCCGCCGGCCCGGCGCACCTCGTCGGCGACCAGCTCGGCGGCGCGCGCCATGTCGGGCGCGTGCTCCGGGAGCGCGCTGACGCTGGGCACGCGCAGCAGCTGGTCGAGTCGCTCGCGTTCCTCGGAAGTCACGCGGCGGAGTCTATTGAGGCGGGGCCGTCGGAGCGCCCGCGAGGAAGTTGCGGATCCGGTTGAGGCGGGCGTCGTCCGTGGCGTGGCGGCGCTCGGCGGCGGCCATCTTCTCGGGCCTCCCGGCGTAGAACCTCCGGGCCCAGACCGATTCGGGTTTGGCCAGCCGGATGGCGGCCACCGGGCCGACGACGGGGAACACGATCCCCAGCACCCCCAGGGTCCACTTGCTCTTCAGGAACGCGACGCACGACGTGATCGTGTGGATGGTGATGAAGACGCTGAGCACCAGGCGCGATCCGTCGTTGTAGTCGCTGAGCTGCAGGGGGCTGGTGGCCAGAACCAGCAGGCTGCCCACCACCAGCGAGAGCAGCACCGCGTTGACCGACGCGCGGCCCTCGTCGCTCCAGTAGACGTCGCGCATGTACAGCGAGAGGGCGAACTCGTCGAGCATCAGGGCCGCCCCCGCTCCGAAGGCGATCCCCAGCAGCTCCAGCCAGGGCGAATCGGGCTGGAAGCGGAACTCGAGGAAGGCCGAGATCAGCACCAGGCCGATGCCGTACACCTGGTGGTGGATGTGGACCCCGCCGATCGTGACGTCCCGGAGCACCGCGTGTCCCTCGGTGCCCGGATCGCGGGCCCGGATGCGCCGGGTGATGCCGCGGACGATCAGGAACGTGGTCAGCAGCGACAGCAGCAGCCAGAAGGCGCCGGAGCGCCCGTCCTGCACGATCGTCGTGTCGTACCAGTGCGTGATCGGGTGCTGGGGACTGCTCACGCCGCGGCCGCCGAGGGGACGGGGTCAGCCTCCTCACCGGTCTCCGCCTCCGCCTGGTTGCGGGCCAGCGCGAAGGTGGCCAGCGTCATCGCGACGGCCGAGGCGCCGATCAGCATCCACTCCAGCCCGTCGGCCTGGAGGGTCTCGCTGAGCAGCGCGATGCCGAGCACCACGGCGACGACCGGCTCCAGCACGGCGGCGGCGGGCAGCGCCTGGGCCAGCGACCCCGCCTGGTACGACGACTGCTGGAGGTACGTGCCCAGCACCGCGACGACGATCAGGGCGTAGGGCTCCCAGCTGAGGGCGAAGTTCTCCACGCCGTCGTCGAGGAAGCTCATCGTCGACTTGGTGAGGGCCGCCGCCACGCCGTAGAGGATGCCCGACGCCGAGGCGAGCGCCACCGCCCGCGTCGAGCCGCGCGTGCGCACCGCGACCACGATGCAGATCGCCGTGAGCGGCACCAGGAAGATGCTCGCGACCAACCACTTCGAGATCGAGGCCGTGTCGACGCCCGCGGTCGGCTGCCCCGAGATCAGGAACACGCCGAGGGCCGCGGTCAGCACCACCGCCCAGATGCCGTCGGAACGCCTCAGGCGCCGGCCGGCCCACCACGCGCCCAGCGGCAGGGCGAACAGCAGCGACGTGGCCAGCAGCGGCTGCACGAGCACCAGCGACCCGAGGCCGAGCGCCGCCGCCTGGGCCACGTATCCGAGGGTGTCGCCGGCCGTCCCGGCCAGCCAGATCGGGCGGCGCACCAGGCGCGTCACCAGCCCCATGCCGAGGGCCTCGTCGTCGGGAACGTCCGTGGCGGCGCGCTGCTGCAGCACCGACCCGACCGCGAAGAGGGCCGCCGACACCAGGGCCACGATGACGGCGAGCAGGGTCACGAGGCCCTCAATCCCCTCCGAGCGAGGACGCGGCGGCCGGGCCGCCGGGGGCCGGGGAGCGCTGCGCCCCGGCGTCGGGCGGATGGGGGCGGAAGAGGAACGGGGGCAGCGCGAGGATCGCGAGCCCGATCATGATCCCCAGCACGTAGACCACCGGGTTGCCGGTCTTCAGCTGATCCGGCGGCACGAAGCCGAGCACGAACGACAGGGCCGACCCGAAGAGCCCGACGATGGCGACGATCCACACCCCGACGATGCCTCCGGGGATGCGGTACGGCCGGTGCACCTCGGGGTGCGTGTACCGCAGCCGCAGCACCGCGGCGAAGATCAGCGCGTACATGATGATGATGATCTGGGCGGTGAGCACCGAGAGGATCCAGTACGAGGTGCTCACGCTGGGGATGAACAGGAACAGCAGGCTGAACAGGCTCCCGCCGATCGCCTGGATCAGCAGGATCCGGGTGGGCGAGCCGGCAGCGTTCTCCTTGGCGAGGCCCGCGGGCATCTCGCCCTGGGCCGCCACCTCGGCGAGGCCGGTGGCCGGGCCGATGATCCAGGGCACCATGTGGGCCACGCCGCCGATCGTCACCAGGATCGCCGTGGGCGCCAGCAGCCACCCGACGCCGAGATCGTCGAACACGGCCTGGAAGGCCTGCATCACCCCGCCGACCAGGCTGATCTCGTGCTGCGGCACGATCACGGCCAGCGCGAGCGAGCCGAGGATGGTGAACACCACCATGATCACGGCCGCCAGCAGGATCGCGCGCGGGAAGTCGCGCCCCGGGTTGCGCGACTGGTCGGCGTGGAAGCCGGCCACCTCCATGCCGGCGAACATCAGGATCGCGCCGGCCAGGAAGGCCAGGTTGGTCAGCCCGAGGTTCGGGATCAGGGCGTCGCCCGAGAACGGGATGTTCGACTCGCGGCCGTCGGCGAGGAAGGCCACTCCGAGCACCATCACGAGGATCGCCGGCACGATGGCCCCGAGGATCGTGCCGATGGCGCCGATCGCGCTGGTGGCGCCCACGCCGCGGAAGGCCGCCAGCGTCGCGCCCCAGAAGATGGCCAGCATCACCGAGACCAGGAAGATCTTGCTGTTGGCCAGCGCCGGGTCGATGGCGTAGGCCAGGCTCGCCGCGGTGAACGACAGCACCGTCGGGAACCAGACGAGGTTCTCCGACCAGTCGCACCACACGGCCAGGAACCCCGCCCGCCCGCGGAAGGCCTCCTTGACCCACGGATACACGCCGCCGCGCCGCGGCCAGGCGGTCGCGAGCTCCGAGATGGCCAGCGACACCGGGATCAGGAACAGGATCACCGCGACGATCACGAAGAAGATCAGCGACCAGCCGTACTCGGCCATCATCGGCAGGTTGCGCGGGCTCACCATCGCCGCGACGTTGATCATCGCGAGGGCCAGCACCCCCAGCCCCGCCAGCCGGCCGGTCCGGCGGCCCCTCACTCGGCGTCCTTGCGGTCGAGCGCTTCGGTGAGGGCGTCGACCGCGTCGGCGTCGCGCTCACCGCTGACGCGCACCGTGAAGGGGCCGAGCGTCCAGATCGCTCCGGCGGCCGACGGGCGCGACTGCACCTCGAAGCGCTGGGCGGCCGCGTCGCGGTCGCCGGCGCTGTCGTAGGCGGTGGCCACCACCAGGGCGCGGCCGTCGTCGGTGGCGCAGTCGGCGTCCACCTCGTACGCGCGCTCCTCCTCCGCCCCGGGCGGCGGCGTCTCGGATGTCTCGGTGCTGCACACCTGCAGGCCGGCGTCGGCGAACACCGCCGTCACGTCCTCAAACGAGACGTCCGCCGAGTAGTCGGCCCTCCCGCACCCCGCCACCACGACCGCCACGGCGACGAGCGCGATGGCGACCGCCCCCTTCACCCCGCATCCGCGACGACCGGCGGCACGAGCATCGGCCCGAGCACCGGGCACGTTGAGGAAACCCTCCACGCCGGCGTAGAGCATGGCCACCCTCGGGAGGTCCGTCGCCTCCTCGTAGACCATCGACCGCGGCAGCCACTCCGGCTTGAACTTCTCGTTGAAGTCGTAGAGCGACTTGACCTGGAAGAACGGGTTGAGGCGGTTGACGAACCACTTCATCACGCGGTCGCGCGGGCCCAGCGCCGCCTCCGCGTCGAACAGCCGCCCCCACGCCGCGAAGTTCATCGACAGGCGCGACACGCCGAGGCCGCCGAGCTCCTCGGCCGCGCGGGCGATCAGGAACTCCGTGATCCCGTTCGGCGCCTCGGGGTCGCGGCGCATCAGGTCCAGCGAGTAGCCCGGCTGGTCGCCCACGCAGGGCACCAGGCGCAGGAAACCCGCGGCCTTGCCCTCGTGGCGGGCGACGGCAAGCAGCATCTCCGGGTTGTCGCCGGTCACGTCCTGGCTGAGGGCCATGGTGAAGCCGCGCTCGGGGTCCTTGCCGCGCCACGCCTCGCTGATGGCGTTGAGCTGATCGACCAGCTGGGGGCTGGCGTCCGACTCGCGCATCAGCGTGAACTCGTGGTCGCGCGCCACCCGGTTGACCGCCTGGCGCACCTTCTTCATGCCGGGCGCGGTGAGGCTGAAGGTCTGGCAGCGGATGATCGCCTCGTCGCCGAGGTAGAGGCCCTTCATGCCGCGCGCCTCGTAGAGCGGCAGATCCGACTCGCGCACCGCAAGGAACGCCGTGCGCCAGCCGCGCGCCGTGCAGAAGGCCCGGAACTCGTCGATCACCAGCGGGATCGACTCGGGCGCGCCGATCGGGTCGCCCGACGCCAGGGCGTGGCCCTGGAGGTAGGCGTAGGCGATGAACGCCTTGCCGTCGGACGAGAAGAAGAGGCTCTTGTCGTCGCGCAGCGAGAAGTAGGCCAGCGTGTCCCAGCCGTACTCGGTGCACGAGGGCCTCGGCGTGCTCGCGGTCGGCCTGGCTCACGGTGCTGGCGGTCGGCCAGGGGCCGGAAGATCAGGAAGGCGAAGATCAGCAGGCCCACGATGCCGAGCGCGATCAGCGAGTCGGGGAAGAACTCCCCGAAGAGCCGGCGCTCGTAGGTGTAGGGCCCGTCCAGGCCGACGAGCCCGCTGAAGATGGTGTCGAGCGCGCCGGTGAAGGTGAGGTCGGGGCTCAGGTGGTCGCGCTCGACGAACAGCGCGAGGAAGCCGTACACCAGCACCACGCCCAGCCAGATGGGCACGAACCGCACCGCGGTCCACAGTGAGGGCGGGTCGGCCGGCGCCCGGAAGTCGTCCTTGCACCACACCAGGGCGACCAGCACGCCGATGGTCAGGAGCATCGCGACCGGATGGGGCCCCTTCAGCAGGTGGGCGACGGTCGCCGCCGACAGCCCCACCACGGCCACCCACCACGCCGATTCCTTGCCTCTCGCCAACTGCCCGGCCACCAGCAGGCAGATGAAGCCGATGATCACGGAGGCGACCATCCCCCCGGCCCGGATGTCGAAGTCGGCGACGGTGTCGAAACGCCCGCCGAAACGCGAGTGGACGCCGGGGAGGCCGACGAGGGCGGTCGCGAGGCCCGCCAGCGCGGCGAGCACGGCCAGCACCAGGCGGCGCTGGGGCCGGCCGCGGCTGGGCGGGGGCAGCACCACGCGGTCCTGGGGACGGGCCTCGGAGTGCGGCACCGTGGGGGCGACGGCGGGCGCGTCGTCCCGGGCGATGATCGCCGAGATGGAGCCCTCCAGCGCCGGAGCCGCCTCGGACGTGGAGCCCTCCTCGGGGCGCAGCGTCGGGAACAGGATCACCTCGCGGATCGACGGCGCGCCGGCGAGCAGCATCACCAGGCGGTCCACGCCGACGCCGAGGCCGCCGGTGGGCGGCATGCCCAGCTCCATCGCGCGCAGGTAGTCCTCGTCGACGTCGCCGGCCTCGAGGTCGCCGGCGGCCTTGGCGCGCGCCTCGGCCTCGAACCGCGTGCGCTGGTCGACCGGGTCGGTCAGCTCGCTGTAGGCGTTGGCCAGCTCGCGGGCCGCGACCACCACCTCGAAGCGCTCGACCAGGGTCGGGTCGTCGCGGTGCGCGCGCGCCAGCGGGGAGGTCTCACGCGGGTGGTCGCACACGAAGATCGGGCCCACCAGCAGGTGCTCGACGCCGCCGTCGTAGATCTCGTCGCAGATCTTGCCGCTGCCCCACGAGTCCTCGAACTCGACGCCCGCCTCGGTGGCGATGCGGCGGGCCTCCTCGAGCGGCATCGAGGGGTGGATGTCGATGTCGAGGTGCTCCTTGATGAGCTCGTACATCGTCGCCCGGCGCCACGGCGGCGCCAGGTCCACCGGCTGGCCGTCGATCTGGATCACCGTGGTGCCGTTGGCGGCGATCGCCGCGGCGGCCACCATCTGCTCGGTGAGCTCCATCATGTCGTGGTAGTCCGCGAGCGCCTCGTAGGCCTCGAGCATCGTGAACTCGGGGTTGTGGCGGGTGTCGAGGCCCTCGTTGCGGAACACCCGGCCCATCTCGAAGACCTTCTCGTACCCACCGGCGATCAGGCGCTTGAGGTACAGCTCGAGCGCGATGCGCAGATACATCTCGATGTTGAGCGCGTTGTGGTGCGTGATGAAGGGCCGCGCGGTGGCGCCGCCGGCCTCGGCCTGGAGCACCGGGCGTCTCGACCTCGACGTAGCCCCGTCCGCCCGAGGAACTCCCGGATGGCCGCGACGGTGCGCTGGCGGACATCGGCCACGCGGCGCGACTCGGGGTTGAGGATCAGGTCGAGGTAGCGCTGGCGGAAGCGGGTCTCGGGGTCGGTCAGACCGTGACCCTTGGTCGCGAGCGGCCGCAGGGCCTTGCCCAGGAGCGTCATCGAGGTGGTCGCGACCGACAGCTCGCCCTTGTCGGTCACCATCACCGCGCCCTCGGCGCCCACCCAGTCGCCGATGTCGAACGCGCAGGCGTCCGCGAAGCCCTGCTCCCCCATCGCCGACCGGGAGATGAACAGCTGCATCGTGCCGCTCTCGTCCTTGATCTGGGCGAAGAGCAGGCCGCCGTGGTCGCGGATCAGCATCAGGCGGCCCGCGACGTGCACGACCGCGGTGGTCGTCGCGCCCGCGGCGAGGTCGCCGAACTCGGCGCGCAGCGATGCGATGTCGTGGTCGCGCGGGTACGAGACCGGATACGGATCGATGCCCCGTTCGCGCAGCGCGTCGAGCTTCTTCAGCCGCCGCTGCCGCTGCAGCGCCGCCCCGCCCGAGAGGTTCCCCGGCGTCGTCGGTGTGTCCCCGCTACCTGTTCCGTCGGCCATTGTGACGCCTCTCCGCGATATGACGCGGGGACTGTATCCGGCCCGGCGGTCGACCGCAGGGCGCCGCGCTTTCAGCCCGCGGCGATCAGGATCACCCCGCCCAGCGCCACCCCCGCGCCGGCCGCCTGCAGGCGGCCGAGCCGCTCGTGCAGCACCGTGCCGGCCAGCACCACCGTGGTCACGGGGTAGAGCGACCCGAGCACCGCGACCACGCTCACGGCGCCGCGCTGGCTGCCGGCGGCGAACAGCAGGTTGGCGCACACGTCCAGGCACCCGGAGCACACGACGAACAGGAGGGTGCGGCGCGACATCGCCAGGCTCGTCCCCGCGGCGACCAGCGCGATCAGCCCGATCGGCACCGACGTCCCGCGGGCGGCCACGATGGCCCAGATCGGGCTCCTCCCCGAGCCCGCCGCCAGCAGGGAGAAGAACGCGCCGAAGCCCAGCGCGGCGACCACGGCCAGGCCGATGCCCTTGCGGGACGCCGGACCCGGGGCGCGGGCCGCCAGGCACGCGCCGGCGAGGGCGACGATCATCCCCAGCAGGGCCAGGGTCCCGGGGATGCGCCCGGCGATCAGGTTGACCGCGATCGGCACCACCGCCCCCAGCGCGGAGATCGGCGCGATCAGGCTGATGGTCCCGATCGCCATCGCGCGATAGAAGGCGGCGAGGCCGATCAGGCCCACCACGCCCGACGCCGAGGCCAGGCCGAGCTCACGGACGGGGGGCACATCCGGCCGCGCGATCGCCACGATCGCGAGGATCAGCAGCAGGCCGACGACCTGCGAGCCCACCACCACCGCCAGCACGGCGGCGCGCCGGCTGGCGACGCCTCCGAAGAAGTCGGCCACACCCCACGACAGGCCTGAGAGCAGGCCGAGGACAACCGCGAGCATCGCGCCGCCTCGGCCGGCTACCCGCGCCCGTGCGGCTGCGTCAGATCGAGTGCGGGCCCCTTGGGGACGATCCCCGTCGGGTTGATGGACGTGTGCGTCACGTAGTAGTGCCGCTTGATGTGGTCGAAGTTCACCGTCTCGGCCACGCCGGGCACCTGGTAGAGGTCGCGCAGGTAGGGCCACAGCGAGGGGTAGTCGACGATCCGGCGCAGGTTGCACTTGAAGTGCAGCGCGTAGACCGTGTCGAAGCGCAGCAGGGTGGTGAACAGCCGCCAGTCGGCCTCGGTGAACCGGTCGCCCATCAGGTAGCGCCGGTCGGAGAGGCGCAGGTCGAGGTCGTCGAGCGTCGCGAAGAGGGCGTCGAACGCCTCCTCGTAGGCCTCCTGCGTGGTGGCGAAGCCCGCGCGGTACACCCCGTTGTTGACCGTCCGGTAGACGACGTCGTTGACCACGTCGATCTCGTCCCTCAGCGGGGCCGGGTACAGGTCGAGCGAGGCGTCGCCCCAGGCGTCGAACTCGCTGTTGAGCATCCGCAGGATCTCGGCCGACTCGTTGTTGACCACCTGCCCGGTCTCGCGGTCCCACAGCGCCGGCACGGTCACCCGGCCGTGGAAGCCGGGATCGGAGGCGACGTACGCCTCGGAGAGGAACGCGAAGCCGTTGACCGGGTCGGGGCCGTGCCCCGGGCCCTCCGTGAACGCTCCACCCGCGCTCGTCGCGCACCGGGTCCACGACCGACATCGAGATGACGTCCTCGAGCTCCTTCAGGCGGCGCACGATGATCGTGCGGTGGGCCCACGGGCACGCCAGCGAGACGTACAGGTGGTAGCGGCCGGGCTCGGCGAGGAACCCGGACGAGCCGTCGGCGGTGACGCGTCGCGCGGAAGTGGCTCGCCTGGCGGACGAAATGGCCGCGCTCATCCGTCTCGGCGCGGAACTGGGACAGCGCCCGTGGGTCGCGGCTCATCCCGCGGCGACGAGCGAGGGCGCGCCCGCGAGCAGCACCGGGCGCAGGTACTCGCCGGTGTGCGAACCCGGCGTGGCCGCGACCTCCTCGGGCGTCCCGGCCACCAGCAGGGATCCGCCGCCCGAGCCGCCCTCGGGGCCCAGGTCGATCACCCAGTCGGCGCACTTGATCACGTCGAGGTTGTGCTCGATCACCACCACCGTGTTGCCCTGGTCCACCAGGCGCTGGAGCACCTCGAGCAGCTTCTCGATGTCGGCGAAGTGCAGCCCCGTGGTGGGCTCGTCGAGCACGTAGAGGGTGCGGCCGGTGGCGACCTTGGAGAGCTCGGTCGCCAGCTTCACCCGCTGGGCCTCGCCGCCCGAGAGCGTCGTCGCGGGCTGGCCGAGGCGCACGTAGTCCAGGCCGACGTCGTGCAGCGTCTGGAGGCGGCGGTGGATCTTCGGCACGGCGGCGAAGGCCTCGACGGCCTCCTCCACGCTCATCTCGAGCACCTCGTGGATGGTGCGGCCGGCGTAGCGGACGGTCAGCGTCTCGCGGTTGTACCGCTTGCCCGCCGCACACCTCGCACGGCACGTAGACGTCGGGCAGGAAGTGCATCTCGATGGTGATCGTGCCGTCGCCCTTGCACGCCTCGCAGCGCCCGCCCTTGACGTTGAAGCTGAAGCGGCCCGGCGAGTACCCGCGCGCCCGGGCGTCCTGCGTCTTGGAGAAGAGCTGGCGGATGTGGTCGAACAGGCCGGTGTAGGTGGCCGGGTTGCTGCGGGGGGTGCGACCGATCGGCGACTGGTCGATGTCGATCACCTTGTCGATGAGGTCGAGCCCCTCGATCCGGTCGTGGGCCCCCGGGCGCCGCGGCCGGCGGCCGAGCCGCCCCGCCAGCGTCTTGAGCAGCACCTCGTTGACCAGGGTGCTCTTGCCCGAGCCGGACACGCCGGTGACGCAGGTCAGCGCGCCGATCGGGAACGCGGCGTCGATGCCGCGCAGGTTGTTCTCGCGCGCCCCGTGGACCGTCAGCCAGCCGCGCGCCTCGCGCCGCACCTGGGGCACCGGCACCCCGCGGCGGCCCGACAGGAACGCGCCGGTCGCCGACGCCGGCTCGGCCTCGATGTCGGCCACCGAGCCCTGCGCGACCACGCGGCCGCCGTGCTGCCCGGCGCCCGGGCCCATGTCGATGACGTGGCCCGCGCTGCGGATCATCTCCTCGTCGTGCTCCACCACCAGCACCGTGTTGCCCTGGTCGCGCAGCCGCTCGAGCGTCCCGATCAGCTTGCGGTTGTCGCGCTGGTGCAGGCCGATCGAGGGCTCGTCGAGGATGTAGAGCACCCCGACCAGCCCCGACCCGATCTGGGTCGCGAGGCGGATGCGCTGGGCCTCGCCCCCCGAGAGGGTGCCCGCGGCCCGCGCCAGGGTGAGGTAGCCGACGCCCACGTCGTCGAGGAAGCGCAGGCGCTCGCGGATCTCCTGGATGACGCGCGCGCCGATGAAGGCCTGGGTGTCGCTCAGCTCGAGGTCGGCGAAGAAGGCCAGCGAGTCGCTCACCGAGAGCAGGGTCAGCTCGTGGATGTTGCGCCCGGCGACCGTCACCGCGAGCGACTCCGGCTTGAGCCGCGCGCCGCCGCAGGCCGAGCAGGGCCGCAGCGACATGAACTGCTCCACGCTGTCGCGCACCGCGTGCGACATCGAGGTGGCGTGCTGGCGGCGCAGCTGCGGGATGACGCCCTCGAACCAGCCCCAGCTGCCGCCCTTGCGGCGGCGCGCCCAGGAAGACGCGCTCGCGGCGCCGGGGCCCCTGCAGCAGCAGGGTGCGCGTGCGCCTCGGGCAGCGTCGCTCCACGGCACGTCGAGGTCGATGTCGTGCTGCTCCGCGATGACGTCGAGCAGCAGGTCGTAGTAGTCGGTGGTGCGGTCGGTCCACGGCAGGATCGCCCCGTCCGACAGCGACCTCTCGGGATCGACGACCAGCTCGGGATCGACCTCGGGGGTGAACCCGAGGCCGGTGCACTGCGGGCAGGCGCCGTGGGGCGAGTTGAACGAGAAGGTGCGGGGCGCCAGCTCGGGCAGCGAGGCGCCGTGCTCCGGGCAGGCGAAGCGCTCCGAGTAGATCCACGTCTTCGGGGTGGCGTCGCCGGTGACGACCTCCTCGATGCGCACCAGGCCGTCGGCGAGGCCGGTGGCCGTCTCGAGGCTGTCGCTCAGGCGCCGGCGCAGGTCGTCGCGCATCACCAGGCGGTCGACGACCACCTCGATGGTGTGGGCGAACTTCTTGTCGAGCGCCGGGACCTCGTCGAGGGTGTGGATCACACCGTCGACCGCCACGCGCGCGAAGCCCTCGCCGCGGATCTGCTCGAGCACGTCGCGGTGCTCGCCCTTGCGGCCGCGCACCAGGGGCGCGAGCACCAGGAAGCGCGTCCCCTCGGGCAGCGCCAGCACCTGGTCGGCGATCTGCTCGACGCTCTGCCCGGCGATCGGCCGGCCGCAGATCGGGCAGTGCGGCTCGCCGACCCGCGCGAACAGCAGGCGCAGGTAGTCGTAGATCTCGGTGACCGTCGCCACGGTCGAGCGCGGGTTGCGGCTGGTGGTCTTCTGGTCGATCGAGATCGCGGGCGAGAGCCCCTCGATGTGATCGACGTCGGGCTTGTCCATCTGCCCGAGGAACTGGCGCGCGTAGGCGGACAGGCTCTCGACGTACCGCCGCTGCCCCTCGGCGTAGAGCGTGTCGAACGCGAGGCTCGACTTGCCGCTGCCGGAGAGGCCGGTGATCACCACCAGATCGTCGCGCGGGATGTCGACCGACACGTCGCGCAGGTTGTGCTCCCGGGCACCCACGACACGGATGGCATTGGCGGGTGTCGGACGCGTCGGGGGCATCAGGACAGTGTAGTGGCGACGTCGGCGCGTCCGCCTGATCGGCGCGCTCGTGCGGTTCGTGTCAGCTTGGCCCGCGGGAGAGGTGCACGGGCGATCGGGTTGGCCCCCGACACATACGCACCCGTCGCGAGGGCCTCCTACCGTTGAACCGGTGCTATCACCTGACTGCACGTCATCGCGCGCCGCGCACCTCATGCTCCCGCCGGGGTCGCCGATAGCGACGATGAACCGACGAGCCTCTCGTCGACGTACTCAGGTGTGACCCTCGCCGACGACGACCTAAGGACCACGCCGTTGCCCCCGATCCCCCCGGGTCCCCGCAACCCGTTCTCGTCCACGCGCCGCGCGCTCGCCCTGCTGGCGATCGCCATCGTGGCGCTGATGTCGGTGGCCGGAATCGCCACCGCCGCCGATGCCGCCGCACCCGCTCCGCAGGTGCCGGCGAGCGTCGTCCAGCCGCTCGGCGCGGTGGAGGCCCCGGTGGTGGTGCCGTACTCGCAGCTGATCGGCGCGGCCGACGCCCGCAACCTGAACGCCGCGGTCGTGGACACCTCGAGCTACTGGGTCGCGGCGACCGACCGGCAGGGCCGCGTCATCGCGGCGCAGATCCCCCGGCCGAAGGCGGGACAGGACTTCGCGCAGCCCGCGGCCGAGGCCACCACGGCGGCCAAGCCCAACACGCCTCCGGGGGCCTTCGACCTCGCGCGCATCGCTGCGGGCGGACGGCGTCACCGTGCTCCAGCCGGCCGCGTCGGCCGCCTCGGGCTCGGGCCTCAGCCCCCTGATGCGCTACCTGCTGCTGCCCCTCGGGATCGCGATCATCGCGGTGCTGGCGCTCGGCAGCATCGCGCTCGTGCGCCGCATGACGGGCACCGCCAAGGGCGGCTCGCGCGGCGGCATGGCGGGCCACGGCAAGATCCGCAAGAACGCCCAGGTCGAGCCGCCCGCGGTGCGCTTCGACGACGTCGCGGGCTGCGACGAGGCCGTCGAGGAGCTCCAGGAGGTGGTGCTGTTCCTCACCGACCCGGACCGCTTCCTCAAGGTCGGCGCGCGCATGCCGCGCGGCGTGATCCTTCACGGCCCTCCGGGAACCGGCAAGACGCTGCTCGCCAAGGCCGTCGCCGGCGAGTCCGGCGTCCCGTTCTTCGCGCTCTCGGGCTCGGACTTCGTGGACACCTACGTGGGTGTCGGCGCGTCCCGCGTCCGCGACCTGTTCGCCCTCGCCCGCAAGAGCGACACCGGCGCGATCATCTTCTTCGACGAGATCGACGCCATCGGCCGCGCCCGCGGCGGCGGCTGCCGGCGGCGCCGACTCCGAGCGCGAGGGCACGCTCAACCAGCTGCTGGTCGAGCTCGACGGCTTCGGCGACCGCGACCGCGTGGTCGTGATCGCGGCGACCAACCGGCTCGACATGCTCGACACCGCCCTGCTGCGGCCGGGCCGCTTCGACCGCCGCGTGCAGGTCGGCCTGCCGGCCGAGACCGGGCGCCTCGCCATCCTCAAGCTGCACTCCAAGGGCATGCCGATCGCGACCCCCGAGTCGCTGGAGGCCCTGGCCCGCGTGACCGCCGGGTTCGCCGGCGCCGACCTGTCCAACATGGTCAACGAGGCCGCCATCATGGCCGCCCGCGACGGGCGTGAGTCGATCATGGCCCACGACCTCGACGAGGGCATGCTGCGCGCCATCGCCGGCCCCCAGAAGGCCGACCGGCGCATCGCCGAGGGCGAGCTCGAGGTGATCGCCTGGCACGAGGCCGGGCACGCCCTGGCCGCGGAGCTCTGCCCCACCCACCAGAAGGCCCAGAAGGTCACGATCCTCGCCCGCGGCGACGCGGGGGGCCTCGCCCTCTACGGCAACATGGACCGGACGCTCACCTCGCAGCAGCACCTGCACGAGCGCATGGTGGTCGCCATGGCCGGCCGCGCCGCCGAGCAGATCCGCTTCGGCATCATCTCCTCGGGCGCCGCGAACGACCTCGAGCAGGTCAACATGATGGCCCGCGAGGCCGTCGAGCGGCTCGGCTTCTCGCCGCGCGTCGGACAGATCATCTCCACCAGCGGCCCGCACCAGATGCAGCTCTCCGGCGACACCCGCGTGATGATCGACGAGGAGATGCGGCCGCATGGTGGACGCGGCCTACGTGGACGCGGTCGCCCTGCTCACCGACCACCGCGAGGAGCTCGACGCCTTCGGCGCGCTGCTGCTCGAGCGCGAGCAGGTGGACCGCGCCGACATCGAGGAGCTGCTCTCCGCGCTCAACGGTGGCGGTCGCCGCCTGCCGGCCCGCGCCGACGCGCTGCCGACCTCGCGCGAGCCGGTCTCCGTGCCGGTCGCCGAGCGCGATCCCGGAGGCCGTCGCGGTCTCCGAGCCGGTGCCGGCCGCCGCGCCGAGGCCGAGCGGCAGCGGCGCCTGTCGGCTGCCGCTCCCGCGGGGACGGCGCATCCGCACCGGCGTCGAGGGCGCGGCCGCGGCGATCTACACGGTGACCATCCCGCGCGCTCAGCGTCCGGCGCCGCCGTCTCGCGCCGCAAGGGCCCCGGCATCGCCTGATCGTCCCCGATGCCCTTCCCCGCCGCCGCGGGGAGGGGCATCATCCCGGGCGTGCTGGACCTGACCCCCGACGAGCTGCTGTCCACCACGCGGGCGGTGCGCAAGCGCCTCGACCTCGAGCGGCCCGTCGATCGGCGAGCTGATCACCGAGTGCCTGGAGATGGCCCAGCAGGCGCCGAGCGGCGGCAACCGCCAGAAGGCCGTCTTCGTGGTGGTCACCGACCCCGACCGGCGCCGGGCGCTCGCCGACGTCTACCGCCGCGCCTGGGAGCGCTACGTCACCGAGGGGGTCAGCGCCACCCCGCCCCCTCCCCCCTCCGACGATCCGCAGAAGCGCAGCCGGCAGAAGCGCATCGGCACCTCCGCGAAGTACCTCGCCGACCACATGGCCGAGGTGCCGGTGCTGGTGGTGCCCTGCCACGCGGGGCGCACGGAGGACCGCACCCACGTGGTGCAGGCCTCCGCCTTCGGCTCGGCCCTCCCCGCCGTCTGGAGCTTCATGCTGGCGGCGCGGGCACGTGGCCTCGGCACCACCTGGACGACGATCCACCTCTTCTACGAGCGCGAGGCGGCCGAGGTGCTCGGGATCCCCTTCGAGGAGGTCTCCCAGATGGCCCTGATCCCCCTCGCCCACACCATCGGCACCGACTTCAAGGCGGCCCCCCGCGAGTCGCTGGAGAGCTTCGCCCGGTGGGACTCCTGGTGACGCGCTCGAGGGCCTAGCCCGAGGCCCGCTCGGCGTCCTCGCCCTCGGCGCGCCACTTCTCCAGCAGCTCCTCGTGGCGCCGGCGGCGCTCGGCCTCCTCGTCCCACGGCCGGTCGCCCGGTGGGCGCGCCTCCCAGCCGTCGCCCCAGAAGGGCCCGGGCACGGGCAGCCCGCACATCGCCACGAAGATGTCGTCCTCCTCGAGCCCCGGCGCCGCGAGCGAGCGGAAGACGGTGTCCTCGGGGTCGGAGCCGGTCACCGCCGCCGGCCCCCCGTGGACGACGACCGCCGCCCGGACCTGCGCGGCACGGGCGTCGTGCCCGCGCGGACGGGCGTCGGCGGCCGGGCCGTCGCCCGAGCGCTCCAGCAGCTCGCGCCGCAGGTCGGCGATCTCGTCGCGCAGGCGCGCGGCGTGCTCGAACTTCAGCTCCTCGGCGGCCACGAACATCTCCTGCTCGCGGTCCACGATCATGCGCTCCAGCTCGTCCGGGGCCACGTCGGCCAGCGCGTCCACCTCGCCGCGCCGCGGGCGCCGCGGGGCGGTCTCGTCGCCCAGGCCGAGCAGCTCGGCGATGTCCGAGACGCCCTTGGTGATCGAGGTCGGCGTGATCCCGTGCTCCTCGTTGTAGGCCACCTGGATCGCGCGGCGCCGGTTGGTCTCGCCGATGGCCGTGCGCATCGCCTCGGTCTCGCGGTCGGCGTACATGATCACCCGGCCGTCCACGTTGCGCGCGGCGCGGCCGATGGTCTGGATCAGCGAGGTGTTGCCGCGCAGGAAGCCCTCCTTGTCGGCGTCGAGGATCGCCACCAGGGTCACCTCGGGCAGGTCGAGGCCCTCGCGCAGCAGGTTGACGCCCACCAGCACGTCGAACTCGCCCAGGCGCAGCGCCCGGACGATCCGGATCCGCTCGATCGTGTCGATCTCGGAGTGGAGGTAACGCGCCCGCACGCCGGCCTCGAGCAGGTACTCGGTGAGGTCCTCGGCCATCTTCTTGGTGAGCGTGGTCACCAGGGCGCGCTCGTCGCGGTCGGCCCGCGTGCGGATCTCGCCCAGCAGGTCGTCGATCTGGTGGTGCGTCGGGCCGGACGTCCACCTCGGGGTCGACCAGGCCGGTCGGCCGGATGATCTGCTCGACCACGTTCTCGGACGAACGGCGCTCGAAGTCGCCCGGCGTGGCCGACACGAAGATCGTCTGCCCGACGCGCTCGAGGAACTCCGGCAGCTGGAGCGGCCGGTTGTCGAGCGCCGACGGCAGGCGGAAGCCGGCGTCGATCAGGGCGAGCTTGCGCGAGCGGTCGCCCTCGTACATGCCGCGCAGCTGGCCCATCGTGTTGTGCGACTCGTCGATGAAGCACAGGAAGTCGTCGGGGAAGAAGTCGAGCAGCGTGTGCGGCGGCTCACCGGGCGCGCGCCCGTCGAGGATGCGCGAGTAGTTCTCGATGCCCGAGCAGAACCCGAGCTCGCGGATCATCTCCATGTCGTACTCGGTGCGCTGGCGCAGGCGGTGGGCCTCGACCAGCTTGCCCGCCACCTCGAACCCGCGCAGCTGCTCCTCGAGCTCGGCGCGGATGTCGCGCAGCGCCCGGTCGATGGTCTCCGGCGGGGTGATGTAGTGCGTCGCCGGGTAGATCGCCAGGTGCCGCGGGGTGCCGTGGACCTCGCCGGTGAGCGGGTCGAACTCGGTGATGCTCTCCACCTCGTCGCCGAACATCGAGATGCGGTAGGCCATCTCGGAGTCGGCCGGCTGCACCTCGAGGGTGTCGCCGCGCACCCGGAAGCGGCCGCGCTCGAGCACCATGTCGTTGCGCTGGTACTGGGTCTCGACCAGGCGGCGGAAGATCTTCTCGCGGGGGTACTCCTCGCCCACCGTCAGCAGCACGACCCGGTCGCGGTAGATCTCGGGCGAGCCGACGCCGTAGATGCAGCTCACCGAGGCCACGATCACCACGTCGCGGCGGGCCAGCAGGGCGGCGGTGGCCGAGTGGCGCAGGCGGTCGATCTCGTCGTTGATCGACGAGTCCTTCTCGATGTACGTGTCCGTGGCCGCGATGTAGGCCTCGGGCTGGTAGTAGTCGTAGTAGCTGACGAAGTACTCGACCGCCGCGTCGGGCAGCAGCTCGCGGAACTCGTTGCACAGCTGGGCGGCCAGCGTCTTGTTGTGGGCGATCACGAGCGCGGGCCGCGCGGCCTGCGCGATCACCTGGGCCATCGTGAACGTCTTGCCCGATCCCGTGACGCCGAGCAGCGTCTGGAAGTCGTCTCCGCGGGCGAGCCCCGCCGACAGCTCGGCGATCGCGCGGGGCTGGTCGCCGGTGGGCTTGTACGCCGTCGTGAGCTGGAACGGGACGGTGGACACCACACAAGGTTAGCGCCGCGGTCCACGGCGGCCCGCCCGACCGCCGGGCCAAGAATCGCGGTGCATTGTTCGGTGACCGGGCCAAAGTGGGACCCCCACCCCCCCGCCTATCTTTCGACTCGTGTTGTGAGGGAGTCATCGGGAGGCCCCGCACACACACCAGGCCCCGCGACCGGGACGCGGGGCTTCGCACCTCAGCCGGTGGCGCCGCTCAAGGCGCCACCGGCTGCCCCCATTTTCGGGCCGGTGCGCAGGCTTCGGAGCTCGCCGCGGGGCGGTAGGCTGGCGTCAACCGTCCCGGTACCCGCACACGGAGGCCCATCGTGCCCATCTCCGAGCTCAACCACACGATGATCAGGATCCTCGACGAGGAGCGCTCGCTGGCCTTCTACAGGCGCGCTCGGGTTCGAGGACCGGGGCCGCAAGCGGGTCGGGCGGCGACACCGCCACGATCATCTTCCTGGGCCTGCCAGGCGACGGCGACCGGCTGGAGCTGACGATCAACGACGGCCGCACCGAGCCCTACGCGCAGGGCGAGGGCTACGGGCACATCGCCCTCATCGCTCAGCGACATGGACGAGGAGCTGGCCCGGCTCGCCGCACACGGCATCACGCCCGAGCGCGAGCCCTACGCCGCGTACCCGGGCGGATCGCGGATCTGCTTCATCCGCGACCCGGACGACTACCGCATCGAGCTCATCGAGCGCCGCGGCGACGCCACCTAGCGGGCGTCGTCACGTGGCGGGGCCGGCGACGCGATCGATCGCGGTGGTCAGGCGCTCCCGCTCTCGGCTGATCCACTGCCCCTCGGGGTAGTTGCGCAGGAACGTCTCGGCGAACTCCACCGGGTCGTCCCCGACGACCGAGCGCACCGGGATGCCCTCCGCCGCGCTCTCCTCGAAGAGATCGGCGAGGTCCTCCAGCATCGCCACCAGGCTCTCCGCCTTGCCCGGCCCGAAGACCTCCAGATACCGCTGCAGCGCCTGGATCGCCGTCCGGTAGTCCGCGGGGAGCTGCGCCGTGCGTGACTTGTACTGCCGGTAGCGCCTCTTCTGCTCGGTCCACGGTGCGACCATGTCTATCTCCCTCCCTCATGGAGTTGGTCCAGCCGTTCGGCGAGGAAGCCCCAGGTGCTCCAGAACTCCTCGAGGTGTTCGCGACCCTCCGCGTTGAGCGAGTACACCTTGCGCGGGGGCCCCTTCTCGGACGGGACCCTCTCCGCGTCCACGAGGCCCTTCTGCTCGGTCCTCACGAGCAGCGCGTAGACGGTGCCCTCGGCGATGTCCGAGAAACCCTGCTCCCGCAGCCGCGCCGTGATCTCGTAGCCGTATGCGGGCTGAAGGGACAGCGTCGCGAGGACGATGCCCTCCAGCGTGCCCTTGAGCATCTCCGTCATCTGCTTGCCCACCGGCCGTCTCCCTATCTACTCAGCGTCACTGACTACCGGTACATAGTCTCACTGAATAGCGGGTGGCGCACGTCAAGGGTTCTGCGCGCCGCCCTCGGGTGTGCCGGACAGGCGGTCGCCGTAGGCGCGGCGGTAGATCGGCACCGCCCTCAGCACGCGTGAGACGAACCCGCGGGTCTCGCTGAAGGGGATGTCGTCGGGGATCTTGAGGGTGGTCCCCTTGGCCCGGGCCTCCTCGAGCCAGCCGTTCAGGTTCGCCGGGCCGCCGTTGTAGGCGGCCAGGGCCAGCTCGACGGTGCCGTAGCGGTCGATCAGGTAGCGGATGTAGCGCGTGCCGTAGGCGATGTTGACCTCGGGCTCGGCCAGACGCTCCGGCGACGGGCTGGGGCGATTGGGCTGGCGCGCGATGAAGTCGGCCGTGCCGGGCAGCACCTGCATCAGGCCCACGGCGCCGGCGCCCGAGCGCGAGTCGGGCGCGAAGCCGCTCTCGGTGTTGATCATCGCGGCCACGAGCGCGGGGTCGAGGTCGTAGCGCGCGGCCTCGGTGCGGATCGGGTCCTGGTACTCCAGCGGGTACCAGAGGCGCGCGTACCAGGCGGGCATCGTGCGGTGGATCTGCAGCCAGGCCCCGCCGATGGCGCCCACCACGATCAGGGCGAACAGGATCCACGCCGCGCGGCTGCGGCGACGCCGCCCCCGTCGTGACGGCCCGGATCCGCGCGTCGGCGCCCGCGGCTCCGTGGCCGCGCGACCGGGCGCGGGCACACGCTCACTCGTGGCGGATCGACGGGTCACAACCCCGCCCAGAGTACTCGGCGAACCGGTCGGCAACCCACCGGCGCAGATCATCGAGGGTGCCGTCGTTGTGGAACGCCCGGTCGGCGCGCGCGACCTTCTCGGCCTCGGGCATCTGCCGGGCGCTGCGCTCGGCGAAGTCCTGGCCGCGGGCCTCGACCCGCCCGCGGCGCGTCGCGTCGGAGGCCGTCACCACGAGCACGGCGTCGAACTGCGCCTCGACGCCGGCCTCGAACAGCACGGGCACCTCGCACACCAGCAGGGGCGGCACGGGGTCGGCGGCCAGCTGCGCGGCCGTCCAGGCGCTCCGGGCGGCGTGTCACCCGCGGGTGCACGAGCTGCTCGAGGAAGGCGAGGCCGCCCTCCTCGGCGAAGGCGCGCGGGCCCAGCAGGCCGCGGTTGACGCGGCCGTCGGGCCCCAGCACCTCGGGCCCGAAGCGCTCCCGCACCAGGGCCACGACCTCGGGGTCCTCATAGATCGGCGTGCACGGTCGCGTCGCTCGAGAGCGTCGCGGCGCCACATCGTGCGAAGGCCTCGAGGGCCTCCGACTTGCCGGAGCCGATACCGCCGGTCAGAGCCAGACGCGGGGGCGCGCCGTCGTGGCGCGCCCCCGGTCGGTCAGGCGGGTGCGGAGTCGTCGTCCTCGGGAGTCACGGGAGCGTCCTCGGCGGGCTCCACCGGGGCGTCCTCGAGCAGCTCCTCGGCGGCCTCCTCGAGGGTCTCCTCGGCGATGGCCTCCTCGAGCACCTGCTCGGCGACGGCCTCTTCGACCGCCTCCTCGGCGACGGCCTCCTCGATGGCCTCCTCGACCACGGCCTCGGAGATCGCCTCGTCCACGGCCTCCTCGAGCGCCTCCTCGGCGATGGCCTCGTCGACGATCTCCTCGACGATGGCCTCCCCGGCAGCCTCCTCCAGGATCTCCTCGCGCGACCGCCTCCTCGGTGGCCTCCTCCAGGAGCTCCTCGTCGGTGGCCTGCTCGACGGCCTCGAGCACGCCCGGGTCGTCGTAGGCCTCCTCGACGATCACCGCGTTGCGGATCTCGTCGGGCAGGTGGTGCTGGATCGGGTCGCTGTCGGCCACGCGCTTCAGGCTGAGCGAGAGGCGGCGCCGGTCGGCGTCGATCTCGATCACGCGCACGGCGAGCACGTCGCCCTGGTTGACCACCTCACGCGGGTTCTCCACGTGGTGCGCGGCCAGCTCGGAGATGTGCACCAGGCCCTCGACGCCGGCGTGGATCTCGACGAAGGCGCCGAACGTGACGACCTTCGTGACGCGACCCTCGACCACGTCGTTGACCTGGTAGCTCTCGATGACGCTCTGCCACGGGTCGGCCTGGGTCTGCTTGAGGCCCAGGGAGATCCGCTGGCGGTCGCGGTCGATGTCGAGCACCTTGACGCGCACCTTCTCGCCGATCTGGAGCACCTCGGAGGGGTGGTTGACGTGGCTCCAGGAGAGCTCGGAGATGTGGATCAGGCCGTCGATCCCGTCGAGGTTGACGAAGGCGCCGAACTCCACGATGTTCGAGATGACGCCCTCGACCACCTGGCCGGGCTGGAGCTCGTCGAGGATCTTCTGGCGCACCTCGCGCCGCTCGTCCTCCAGCACCGCGCGCCGCGAGAGCACGACGTTGTTGCGGTTGCGGTTGAGCTCGATGACCTTGCACTCGAGCTTGCGGCCGAGGAACTCGTCCAGGTCCTGGACGCGGCGGATGTCGACCAGCGAGGCGGGAAGGAACCCGCGGACGCCCAGGTCGAGGATGAGACCGCCCTTGACGACCTCGATCACCGTGCCCTCGACGTGCTCGCCGGCGGCGGCCGCCGCCTCGATGCGCTTCCACGCCTTCTCGAAGCGGGCGCGCTTCTTGGAGAGGATCAACCGGCCGTCGGGATCCTCCTTCTGCATCACCAGCGCGTCGACCCACTCGCCGAGGGAGACCTCCTCCTCGGGCTTGACGCTCTTACGGATCGAGAGCTCGGGCAGCGGGATGACGCCCTCGCTCTTGTACCCGATGTTGACCAGGACCTCGTCCTTGTCGACGCGGACCACCCTGCCGGTGACGACGTCCCCTTCCGAGAAGACGGGGAGGGTGCCGTCGTAGTTCGGCACCATCACGCCGTTGACCTCGATGTACTCGGGGCCGTCGAGCGTGCGTACCGGAGTCAGGAGGTCCAGGACCTCCGGCTCCACGGGGGCCGGCTCTTCGACCGTCACGACGTCGATCACCTCGACGTCGGGGGTCACGAGCTCGGGCTGGTCAGTTGTCATTGATGGATTTGTCCTCGTAGCGGAAATGGCTCCGGGCACGGACCGGCGTTCCGGTCGTGCCAGGGGCGAGGAGTATAGACCTGTAACGGGTCCCGACGCGACGCGCCGGATGCGCTAGACCGCCGCGAGCACCTGCTCGAGGTCGGATGCGTCGAGCCGCCCGGCCCGGGCCATTCGCACCCGGCCGTCACCGCCCACCGCGAGGGCCGCGGGGACGCTGCGCACGGGCAGCGACGCGGCCCGCGGATGCTCGACCAGGCTGACCCGCAGCACCGCCCGCTCGCCGGCGGCGCTCTCCATCTGGCGGGCCACCGGCTCGCACCGGGTGCAGCCCGGCGCGGTGAGCACCACGAGCCACGGCCCGCGGCCCTCGAGACCGAGGTCGGCGCGCACGTCGCCGTCGCCGCCGCGGCGGCCGGCGACAGCAGCAGCCGGTAGACCTCGCAGCCGACGCAGATGCCGCTGATCGCCGAGAACAGCGCCACGGCGGCGACCAGCCCGGTCAGGATCCATCCGGCGAGGTCGAAGCCGACGGCGAACAGCACCGAGGGCGACCGCGAGGAACACGGCGGCCATCCCCTGCGCGAAGCGCGGAGGGGCCGCGGGCTCCAGCTCGGCGGCGGGCGGCGCGATCTGGCGGAACACCCAGCCGACGGGCGACCACCGCGGACCGGCCAGCGAGAGCAGGATCAGCACCAGGGCCACGACGATGGCGGGTTTCGTCTGGAAGAGCGCCCCCTCGAGGCAGAGCGCCCCGGTGACCGCCTGGGCGAAACGGGGCTGGAGCGGGTGGACCGCGGCCGGGAGCGCCATGTCCGCGAGAATAGCCGGGATTCAGCCGGCGACGTCCGCGTCCCACGCCGCGCGGCGCGCCGGGTCCGACAGGGTCCGGTGCGCCGCCATCAGGCGGGCCAGGCGCCGCGGCGCCTCATCGTCCTCGCTGCGCAGCACCATCTCGCGCAGCACCGCGAACGCCGCATCGATGACCTCGGGGCATGCGTCGCGGTGGACCTGCAGCTCGCGGTATGGGTCGTCGCCGCCTAGCTCTTCGCGTCGAGCCATGTCTCGCCGATGCCGATGTCCACGGCGAGGGGCGGGTCGAGCACGTAGGCGTCGACCATGGCGGCGCGCACCACCTCCGCCGCGCGCTCGGCCTCGTCGATCGGGCGCCTCGAGCAGCAGCTCGTCGTGGATCTGCAGGATCAGGCGCGCCGCGAGCCCCTCGTCGGCCAGGGCCCGGTGGGCCGAGACCATGGCCACCTTGATGATGTCGGCCGCCGTCCCCTGGATCACGGTGTTGACGGCGAGGCGCTCGCCCAGCTGGCGCTGCTGCACCGTGGCGCCGCCGAGCTCGGGGATCGCGCGCCGCCGGCCGAGCAGGGTGGTCACGAAACCCTCCTGGGCGGCGTTGGCGATGGTGGTGTCGATGAAGCTGCGCACCTTCGGATACCGCGCCAGATACAGGTCGATGTAGACCTTGGCGTCGGCGCGCGGGATGTTGAGCTGCTCCGACAGGCCGAAGTCGCTGATGCCGTAGACGATGCCGAAGTTGACCGCCTTGGCGCGGTCGCGGGTGGTGCGGTCGACGTTCTCGGGGTCGAGGCCGAACACCTCGGCCGCCGTCGCCCGGTGCACGTCCTCGCCGCGGCGGAAGGCATCGGCCAGGGCGGGCTCGCCCGAGCAGTGGGCCAGGATGCGCAGCTCCACCTGGCTGTAGTCGCAGCTCAGCAGCACCCACCCGGGATCGGTGGTGAATGCGCCGCGGATCTCGCGGCCGATCTCGGTGCGCACCGGGATGTTCTGCAGGTTGGGGTTGGTGGACGACAGGCGACCGGTCTCGGCGGCGGCCTGGTTGAAGGTGGTGTGCAGGCGGCCGTTCTCGTCCACCTGATCGGGCAGCGCCGACAGGTAGGTGTTGTCGAGCTTGGTCAGCTCGCGGTAGCGGCCGATGAGCGGCACGATCGGGTGCTTGTCCTCCAGCAGCTTCAGCACCCGCCGGTCGGTGCTGTAGCCGGTCTTGCCCTTGCGGAAGGTGGGCAGCTCGAGCCGCTCGAACAGCACCTGGCCGAGCTGCTTGGGCGACTCGATGACGAACTCGCCGCCGGCCAGCTCCCAGATCTGGTCGCGCAGCTCGTCGGCGCTGTCGCGCACGCGGGCGGCGATCTCGCCCAGGCGATGGACGTCGAGGCGCACACCCGCCTCCTCCATCGCGGCCAGCACCCGCGTCACCGGCAGCTCGATCTCGTCGAAGAGCGTCGCGAGCCCGTTGGCCTCGAGGGCCGTGCGCTGACGCCCGGCCAGCTCGCGCACCAGCACGGCGTCGCGCACCCAGGGGTCGGGCTCGCCGCTCACCCCCACGCCCGCGACCTCGGCGATGTCGACCAGGTCGTACTCGCCGCGCCGGCGGGGGTCGAGCAGGTACGCGGCGATCATGGTGTCGTGCACCGGCCGCAGGCTGCGGCGCGGTGGCCCGCACCACGGCCTTGGCGTCGTGGCACGCGACCCGGACGCCGGCCAGCGAGCGGGCGAGCGCCTCGCCGACGCCGGCGTCGACCGGGCCGGCCGGCACCTCGTCGCCCTCGCCGGCGGCGGCCCAGCCCTCGGGCGACACGGCCAGGGCGACGCCGGGCGCGCCGGCGAAGCGCATGGCGAGATCCTCGGGCGACGCCTCGACGGCGACGGCCTCCAGCAGCAGCGCGGCCGGCGCCGCCTCCGGCACCGCACCGTCGGCGATCGTGTCCAGGCGCCGCGCGAGGGTGTCGAACTCGAACTCCCCGAACACCTCGCGCAGAGCGGCCATGCGCTCGGGGCCGAAGTCGAGCGGGGGCACGTCCTCGAGATCCAGGTCCACCGGGGCGTCGGTGCGGATCAGCGCCAGGTTGCGCGTCCGGCGGGCCGCGTCGGCGTGCTCGGTGAGCACCTCGCGGCGCTTGGGCGTCTGCTCGTCGGCGTGCGCCAGCACCTCGTCCAGGCTGCCGTACTTCTGAAGCAGCTGGGAGGCGCCCTTCTCGCCGATGCCCGGGACGCCGGGGAGGTTGTCGCTGGGGTCGCCCACCATGCCGCGGAAGTCGACCATCAGCTCGGGGCCGATTCCGTAACGCTCGACCACCGCGTCCGGTGTGTAGATCGTGGTGTCGGTGACCCCGCGGCCGGTGGCGATGACGCTCACCCGGTCGCTCACCAGCTGGAAGGCGTCGCGGTCGCCGGTGAGGATCATCACGTCCTCGCCCGCCTCGGCCCATCGCAGGGCCAGCGTGCCGAGCACGTCGTCGGCCTCGAAGCCCTCCAGCTCGGTGTTGACGAACCCGAAGGCCTCCATCAGGGGCCGGAAGTGCTTGCGCTGCTCGCGGAAGAGGTCGGGCGTGGCGGAGCGGTTGGCCTTGTAGGTCGGCTCCTGCTCGTGCCGGAACGTCTTGCCGGGCGGATCCCAGGCCACCACGACCCGCGCCGGACGCTCCTCGGCGAGCATCTTCATCATCATCGCCGAGAGCCCGTAGAGGGCGTTGGTGGGGAACCCCGACTGGGTGGCGATCGTGTCGGGCAGCGCGTGGAACGCCCGGTAGGCCAGGCTGTAGCCGTCGATCAGCAGCAGCGGGCCGGTGACCGGCGGAGCGACGGTGTCCGACATGCGCCGGAGGATACGCGCGCCGCGTCCTCTATCGTCGCCAGCCGTGGCGTCCCCCACCGTCCCCCGCATCCGCCGGCTCACCGGAGTGGTGCACGTGAGCACCGACGGCCCCGGCTACGCGCTGCTGCACGTGGTGAGCGGCGAGCGCCATCACCTCGGCTGGTTCCAGCTCAGCGACGATCCCTGGCGCGTGGGCCTGGTGACCGCGGCCGATGTGGTGGACGCCGGGGTGCCCGCCCCGGACGTGCGCCGCGACACCGCCACGGCGCTCGCCGCGCTGCGCGCCTCCCAGGACGCGGGCCAGACCGACGAGCCCGAGCCGATCGGCCCGATCACCAACGTGCTGCGCTACCGCAGCGACCGGCGGGCCGCGATCGGGCGCCTCGACGCCGAACTGGTCGCGATCACCTGACCGCACCCACCGGTGCGCCCGGGGCGGGCGTTATGCTGGCGGCTCCTGTCGATCCGGCCTGATTCGCCCGTTCAAGGAGCTCCGTTGGCCGTTACGCCGAGCGCCCAGTACAGCATCACCCTCCGCGTCGAGATGGACCCCGCCCAGACGGGCCTCCTCGGCCAGCTGACCACGGCGATCGGGAACGTAGGCGGGGACATCGGCGCCATCGATCTCGTCGGCACCGGCTACAAGGCCGCTGATCCGCGAGCTCGTGGTCAACGCGTCCGACCAGGAGCACGCCGACGCCATCGTGGCCGCGGCCGAGGGGCTCGACGGCGTGCGGGTGATCTCGTCGTTCGACCGCACCTTCCGCATGCACCAGGGCGGCAAGATCGAGATGACGACGCGCATCCCGCTGGAGACGCGCGACGACCTCTCGACGGCCTACATGCCGGGCGTCGCCCGCGTGTGCACGGCGATCGCCGAGGACCGCAACAAGGCCTTCGAGTTCACGCTCAAGCGCAACATGGTCGCCGTGATCACCAACGGCACCGCGGTGCTCGGGCTGGGCGACATCGGCGCGGCCGCCGGCATGCCGGTGATGGAGGGCAAGTCGATGCTCTTCAAGGAGTTCGGCGGCGTCAACTCCTACCCGATCTGCATCGACTCCAAGGACCCCGAGGTGCTGATCAAGACCATCGCCGCCATCGCGCCGGCGTGGGGCGGCATCAACCTCGAGGACATCGCCGCGCCGGTCTGCTTCGAGGTGGAGGACCGGCTCAAGGAGATGCTCGACATCCCGGTGTTCCACGACGACCAGCACGGCACCGCGATCGTCGTGCTCGCCGCGCTGCTGAACGCGCTCAAGATCACCGGCGACAAGATCGGCGACCTCAAGGTCGTGGTCAGCGGCGTCGGCGCCTCGGGCGTCGCCTGTTCCAAGATCCTCATGAACGCCGGCGTCGAGAACATCATCGGCTGCGACTCGAAGGGCGCGATCTACAAGGGCCGCACCGAGAACATGAACTTCATGAAGGACTGGTACGCCGAGAACACCAACCCGGAGGGCGTCCGGGGCGGCATGACCGAGGCGATCAAGGGCGCCAACCTGTTCCTCGGCCTCTCGGGCCCGGGCACCTTCTCGGTGGATCAGCTGAAGACGATGGCGAAGGACCCGATCGTCTTCGCGATGGCCAACCCGACGCCCGAGATCATGCCGGAGATCGCCGCGCCCTACGTGCGCGTGATGGCCACCGGCCGCTCGGACTACCCGAACCAGATCAACAACGTCCTCGCCTTCCCCGGCATCTTCCGCGGCGCCCTCGACTGCCGCGCGACCCAGATCAGCGAGGCGATGAAGGTCGCCGCCGCCGAGGCGATCGCCGCCTGCATCTCGGACGACGAGCTCAACGAGGACTACATCATCCCGTCCGTGTTCAACCGGAACGTCGCCCCCACGGTGGCGGCGAAGGTGATCGAGGTCGCCCAGCGCGAGGGCCTCGCCCGCCGCGTCCCGGGCACCGGCGGCAACCCCCACGACATGTAGAGGGACGCACACGTGAGCATCGACCCCAACGCCACGCCGACCGAGCCGAAGGTCGGCTGGGTCAACAAGCACCTGCACACGTACCTCGACTCCAACGGCGCCGAGGGCCACGTGTGGAACGGCGTGCCGACGCTGCTGCTGACCACCCTCGGACGCAAGAGCGGCACGCCCTACCGCACCCCCCTGATCTACGGGCGCGACGGCGACAACTACGTCGTGATGGCCTCCTACGGCGGCGCGCCGAAGGACCCCGAGTGGTACCGGAACCTCGCGGCCGACCCCGAGGTCATCATCCAGGTCGGCCCCGACGTGATGAAGGCGACGGCCTCCACGGTGGGCGACGACCGGCGCGACGAGCTCTGGGCGACCATGGCCGCCGTCTGGCCCGACTACGACACGTACGCGACCAAGACGGAGCGCAAGATCCCCCTCGTGCTGCTGGAGCCGGTCACCGGCTGAGCGCTCCGGACCCGGCGGTACACTCGCCCCGCCGGGGGGACGTGGCGGAACGGCAGACGCGACGGTCTCAAACACCGTTGAGGGAAACCTCGTGTGGGTTCGACTCCCACCGTCCCCATGCGTCCGCCTTCTCGGTCTCGGGTGACCGTCAGGCGGCGGACAGGTTTGCAGCAGGCCAGCGTGCCTCTGCCTACTGGGACTCCCTCCAGAGCCGCGCGGCGTCCTGGAAGGCCTCCTCCTTCGTTCCGCCGGTCCCAGTGATCCTCGACCCGTCCCGCGTGATGTCGCACGCGTACAAGACGGGCGGAAGGTCGCCCGGGCCGCCGCCGCCAATTCCCTGGCTGATCGTGACCAGGCAGCCCGCGTCGTCGATCTCGTCGAAGACTGGGTCCACTCCTCGCGTCACTCGGTACGGGTCACACACCGGCGCACCCCCTTTGGTTGGCTCTCTGGGTGGCAGAGAGTTGTCCTGGTAGTACCGACCATCATCGCCATGGGAGGCAAAGGCTGCGCGAAGAGACGATCCAGCTCACCCGTGGCCTGACCGCCTGCAGGAACTGGCGGTCAGCACCTGTCAACCGACTCTCAGCCATGCCCGCCATCGACCCCGCCACCAGGAAATTGGCTGGCCTCTCGCCCGCACCTACACGCGACGCGCCTGGTCGGGCCCACTCTCGCATGTGTCCGGAGTGTCAACTTTCAACCGTCGTAAAAATGACCATTGCGGCGGCGGTGACCTAGCGCGCGATCACGTACCTCCGCGGAGGTCACACGAGGTCCGCTGCCGGGCGCCCGCGCCCGGGCGCGCGATGCGAGACTGCCCCCGTGGATGAGATCGCCCCCGGCCTGTGGCACTGGACGACAGTCCACGAGCGCTGGGGCATCGAGATCAGCTCGTACCTCCTCCGGCCCGAGCGGGTAGTGATCGATCCCCGCGTCCCGGCCGAGGGGCTCGAGTGGTTCGAGGCGGATGGCGGCCCGGTCGCGGCCCTGCTCACGAACCGCCACCACCACCGCGATTCCGGCCGCTTCGCCGAGCGCTTCGGGACCCGGGTGTTCTGCAATCGCCTCGGCGCGCAGGAGTTCGGCGGCGGAGAGCAGGTCGAGTTCTTCGCGGCGGGCGATGAGCTGCCCGGGGGTGTCCGATCGGTCGAGGTCGGGGGGATCTGCCCGGACGAGACCGCCCTGTTCATCGCGGCCCACCGGGCCCTCGCGGTGGCCGACGGCCTGGTGCGGTTCCCGCCCGACGGACCCCTCGGGTTCGTGCCGGATCAGCTGATGTACGACCCACCGCGCACCCGCGCCCGGCTGGTCGCCGCCTACGGAGCCGCCCTCGACCTCGATTTCGACACCCTGCTCCCTGCTCACGGGCTGCCGATCGTGGGGGGCGCGAAGGACGAACTGCGGCGATTCGTCGCCGGCCACGGCGGTGCGGCGGCGGCCCCCGCCTGAGACTCAGCCGACGGGCGCGGGGGCCTCGGGCCGGCCCATCGCGACGAGGGCCCCGCGGATGTCGTCGAGCACGCTCGCGTCCTCGATCGTCGGGGGTATCCGCCATTCCTCGCCGTCGGCCATCTGGCGGATCGTGCCGCGCAGGATCTTGCCCGAGCGCGTCTTGGGCAGGCCGCGCAGCACGCATACCCGCTTGAACGCCGCGACGGGCCCGATGACATCGCGCATGCGCGCGACCAGCTCGGCCTCGACCTCGGCGTCGGCGCGATCGGCGCCGGCCTTCAGCACCACGAAGCCCACGGCCACCTGGCCCTTCAGCTCGTCGGAGAGCCCGACCACCGCGCACTCGGCGACGTCCGGGTGGCCGGCCAGCACCTCCTCCATCGCGCCGGTCGAGAGGCGATGGCCCGCGGTGTTGATGATGTCGTCGATGCGGCTCATCACGTACAGGTAGCCGTCGTCGTCCAGATAGCCCGCGTCGGCGGTGAGGTACTGCCCGGGGTACCGCGAGAGGTAGGTGTCGAACCAGCGCTCGTCGCTGCCCCACAGCGTGGGCGCGCAGCCGGGCGGCAGGGGCAGCGCGAGACAGATCGCGCCGATCTCCCCCGCCGGCATCTCCCCGCCGTCCTCGGTCGCGCACGGTGATGGTGTAGCCGGGGACCGGCTTCGCCGGCGAGCCCGCCTTCACGGGAAGCGCCTCGATGCCGAGGCAGTTGGCCGCGGCGGGCCACCCGGTCTCGGTCTGCCACCAGTGGTCGATCACCGGTCGCCCGAGCATCCCCTCGGCCCAGTGCAGCGTGTCCGGGTCGCAGCGTTCGCCGGCGAGGAAGAGAGCCCGGAGGCGCGAGAGATCATGGCCCGCCAGCAGCTCTCCCGCCGGATCCACCCGCTTGATCGCCCGGATGGCGGTCGGCGCGGTGAACATCACGTCCACCCCATGCTCGGCGCACACGCGCCAGAAGGCCCCCGCGTCGGGCGTGCCGACCGGCTTGCCCTCGTAGAGCACCGTGGTGCACCCTGCGAGCAGGGGCCCGTAGACGATGTATGAGTGGCCGACCACCCAGCCGATGTCCGACGCCGCCCAGTAGACGTCGCCCGGACGGGCGCCGAAGACCGCCTCCATCGACCACCGCAGCGCGACCGCGTGGCCGCCGTTGTCGCGCACGATCCCCTTCGGCAGCCCCGTGGTGCCCGACGTGTAGAGGACGTAGAGCGGATCGGTGGCCTCCACCGGCACGGGGTCCGCGGGCTCGGCCCCGTCCAGCGCCTCGTCCCAGCTGATGTCCCGGCCGGCCACCAGAGCCGCCTCGTGCGCCGGCCGCTGGAGGATGATGCAGCGATCGACGGAGACCGCCGCGAGCTCGATTGCGCGGTCGAGGAGCGGCTTGTACTCGACGATGCGGTTCGGCTCCAGCCCGCATGACGCCGACACCACGACCGACGCGCGTGAGTCCTCGATGCGCGAGGCGAGCTCCGGGGCGGCGAATCCCCCGAACACCACCGAGTGGATCGCCCCCAGCCGGGCGCAGGCCAGCATCGTCATGATCGCCTCGGGAACCATGGGCATGTAGATCACGACCCGGTCGCCGCGCCCCACCCCCTGCCGGGCGAGCGCACCGGCCACCCGGGCCGTCTCGTCGCGCAGTTCGCGGTACGTGTAGCTGCGGGAGGCGCCGGTCATCGGGCTGTCGTAGATCAGGGCCGGCTGATCGGCGCGCCCGTCGCGCACGTGCCGGTCCAGGGCGTTGAAGCTGGTGTTGAGCCGCGCTCCGGGAAACCAGCGGTAGAAGGGCGCCCCCTCCCGGTCGAGGGCCGCGTCGGGCGGCCGCTCCCACTCGATGTCGCGCGCGGCCAGGCTCCAGAAGGCCTCGGGATCGGCCCGCCAGCGCTCGTACGTCTCCTGATACGCCCCCACTGCGCCCTCCGCCTCGGCTCGTTCGACCCTATGCCCGAACTCCGGAGCGGTCCAGAGGCCGGCACGGGGTTCGCCGGCCCTACGACTTCGAGGGGAACGCCACGGTCGGGAGGCCGGTGAACCCGACATCGACGCGGTCGCCCGGCGCGTAGCCGGGAGCACCCATGACGCGCGAGCGAAGCGACGCGCCGGAGTCGAGCCGGACGTGGACGACGGCGTCATGGCCGAAGTACTCGATGCGATCGATCGCGCCCGAGTCTCCCGGGCGCAGGTCGATGCGCTCGGGACGCACCATCACGTCGACCGCCCCGCTGGCGGGGCTGTGGAGGGGGATCCGGCCCAGCACCGTGTGCGCCAGCGTCCCGTCCGCCGTCCCGGGGACGAAGTTCGCGTCGCCGACGAACTCCGCCACCGCGCGGGTGGCGGGGATCTCGTAGAGGCCGGTCGGCGTCCCCTGGTGCGCGATCACCCCGGCGTCCATCACCGCCACCTCGTCGCCGACGATGAAGGCCTCCTCCTGGTCGTGCGTCACGAAGACGGCGGTCGCGTCGATGTCGGTCAGCAGCTGGCCGATCTCGATGCGCATCTCGGCCCGCAGCGACGCGTCGAGACTCGAGAACGGCTCGTCGAGCAGGACGACCGCGGGCCGCGGCGCCAGTGCCCGTGCGACCGCCACCCTCTGGAGCTGGCCGCCGGACAGGGTGGCGGGCATGCGGTCTCCGTACCCCTCGAGGCTGACCAGCGCGAGCGCCTCGGCCACGCGGGCCGCGCGGTCGGGGTCGCGGCGCGAGAGGCCGTAGGCGACGTTGCGCGCGACGGTCATGTGGGGGAACAGCGCGGCGTCCTGGAACACCATGCCCATGTGGCGCTTCTCGGGCGGCACGGCGACCCCGGGGCCCGTGAGCACCCTGTCCCCCACCCTCACCTCGCCCGCCGATGGCCGCTCCAGGCCCGCGAGAGTGCGCAGGAGAGTGGTCTTCCCGCACCCGCTCGGCCCGACCAGGGCGAGCACCGATCCCGACGCCGACCGACAGGCCGGCCCCGCGCAGGACCTCGGTGGCCCCGAACGACGTGACCAGCCCGCGTGCCTCGAGCGATTCGGCGGTCATCTGTCGTGGTGGGCTGAATGTCATCTCTCCAACCTTAGTGGCCCTGGCCGGGCGAAGCCTGGCTGCCCGGTGGGTATTCTGATTATTCGTAGGCGCGCCGAATGTAGAGTCGCCGCCGTACCGAACTTCGACCCTGGGGTGAAAATGCGGAGGAGATGGCTCTGGCTCGCGGCGCTCGCCGCCATGGTCATCGTGACGACGGCGGTGGCGGCGGGGTGCGGCGACGATGGCGCGTCCGTGAGGAGCACGGACGGCGCGGAGGTCGTCGCCGGCGGCTCCGGCTCGGGTCCCGCCAGCGCCGAGGTCGCCGGAGCCTCCGGCCAGACGATCACCGTCTACAGCGGCCAGCACCAGCAGACCACCAGCCGCCTGGTGTCCGACTTCGCCGGACGCAGCGGCGTGGGCGTCAAGCTCCGCTCCGGCGGAGAGGGCGAGCTCGCCAACCAGATCATCCAGGAGGGCTCCTCCTCCCCGGCCGACGTGTTCTACGCCGGCAACTCCCCCGCCCTCGAGGCGCTCGACGAGCAGGGCCTGCTCGCGCCGGTGCTGCCGGCGACGCTCGCCAAGGTTCCCGCCGCCGACAGCTCGCCCGTGGGCCACTGGGTCGGCGTCTCGGCCCGCTCATCGGTGCTGGTCTACAACACCGACAAGGTGAAGCCCGGCCAGCTCCCGACGTCCGTCCTCGACCTCGCGACGCCCGAATGGAAGGGCAGGATCGGCTTCTCGGCCGCGGAGACCGACTTCCAGCCCCTCATCACCGCCGTCACCACGCTGAAGGGCCAGGAGGCGGCGAAGTCGTGGCTCGAGGGCCTGAAGGCGAACGGCACGGTGTACGACGACAACGAGGCCATCGTGACCGCCGTCAACAACGGGCAGATCGACGCCGGCCTGGTCGAGCACTACTACTGGTACCGGCTGCGCGACGAGATCGGCGCCGACAACATCCACTCGGCGATCCACTACTTCGCCCCGGGCGACCCGGGAGCCCTGGTCGCGATCTCCGGGGCCGGCGTGTTGACGTCGACCAAGCACGAAGTGGCCGCCCAGGCATTCCTCGCCTACCTGGTGAGCCCGCGCGCGCAGCGCATCATCGCCACCAGCGAGAGCTACGAGTACCCGCTGCGACCCGGGATCACGAACGGGAGCATCAAACGGCCGTACGACGAGCTCAGGCCGCCCGGCGGTGAGCATCGAACAGCTCGGCGACGGCCGTCCGGCGCTCGAGCTCCTCCAAGAGGTCGGGCTTCTCTGATCGCCGCACCCAGACGGGGAACCGGGCGGCGCCGGCTGTGGGCCGGCCGCCCGACCCTGCTCGCGGCACTGGTGAGCGCGGCCTTCGCGGTGCTGCCGCTGGTGTTCATCGTCATCCAGGTGCGGAGCGTCGGCTGGTCTGAGGCCCGGCGCCTGCTCTGGCGCCCGCGGGTCGGCGAGCTGCTGGTCAACACGGTCCAGCTGACGGTGACGGTGACGCTGGCGTGCATCGTCGTCGGCCTTGCCGCGGCGTGGTGCGTCGAGCGCACCAACATGCCCTTCGCGCGCACGCTCGGCGTCCTGCTGGTGCTTCCGCTGGCCGTGCCGGAGTACGTCAACGGGATGGCGTGGGTCTCCCTCTTCCCGGACATGCACGGCTTCTGGGCCGCCACGTTCGTCATGACCCTCTCGCACTACCCGCTCGTGTACCTGCCGGTGGCGGCGGTGCTCCGCTTCGGCGACCCGGCGCTCGAGGAGTCCTCGCGGATGCTGGGCCGGGGCGCGTGGCAGACCTTCACGCGGGTCACGCTGCCGCAGGTGAGGCTGGCGCTCCTCGGCGGCGGGCTGATCATCGCCCTGCACCTGCTGGCCGAGTACGGCGGCTTCGCGGTGCTGCGCTACCGGACCTTCGCCACGGAGATCTACGCCGTCTACAAGCTGGGTTTCGACGGGGCCAGCGCGGCGCTGCTGTCCCTCGTGCTGGTGGTCCTGTGCGTGCTCGTCCTCAGCGGCGAGCTCGGGCTGCGCGCCTGGGGGCGCCACAGCGCGACCGGCGGGGTCACCGCGCGCCGGCGGCCCCGGACGCGCCTGGGCGCGGCGACCCCGCTCGCCCTGGTGGGCCTCTCGGGGCTGGTCGTGCTCGCGCTCGCCGTCCCGGTGGGGACGCTCGTCTACTGGATGCTGCGCGGAAGCTCGACGACCCTGCCCTCGGCCTCCATCGCGTCGGCGGCGCTCAGCACCGTGCTCTACGGGGCGGCGGCGGCCGTGCTCGCCGTGCTCCTCGCGCTGCCCGTCGCGTTCCTCGCCATCCGCCGCCGCGGCGCGGTCGCCGCGGCCGTGGAGCGAACCCTCTACCTGCCGCGCGCGCTGCCGGGCGTCGTCGTCGGGCTGGCCTTCATCTACTTCACGATCCGCTACGCCGCGAACCTCTACCAGAGCCCCTACATCCTGGCGGCCGCCTACACGGTGCTCTTCCTCCCGCTGGCGCTCGTCGCGCTGCAACCGACGGTCGCGCGTCTCAGCCCGACCCTCGAGGAGGCGGCGCGAACCCTCGGCTCGCCGCCCACCACCGTCGCCCGCAGGGTGATGCTGCCGCTCGTGGCCCCCGGCCTCTACGCGGCCGCCGCGCTGGTGTTCCTGAGCAGCACCACGGAGCTCACCGCGACCCTGCTGCTGCGGCCGACCGGAACCGAGACGCTGGCGACGCAGTTCTGGATGTACACCGACGGGCTCGCCTACGGCGCGGCCGCGCCGTACGCCGCGCTCATGATCGCCATATCCATCGTCCCGACCTTCGTCCTCGCGAGACGACTGCAGGGTCTCTCGGGCGGCTAGATGTCGCACGGACCGGGCGCCCGCCGGGCCGTCGCGGGGCTTGATCTTCCTCCGCGATCAATGTATTCCTCGAGAGGAATGTCAGCGACCGCCGCCACGCCCGCCGTCACCGCCGCGCCTCCGGACGCCGGCCAGCTGGCCGGCCTCTTCCGCGCGCTCGCCGAGCCGGCCCGTCTCGCCATCCTGCGCCGGCTGGTGGACGCAGGGCCGCACACGGTCTCGGAGCTGGTGGACGCGTGCGGGCAGCGTCAGCCGTCGGTGTCGAAGCACCTGGCGTGCCTTCATGAGTGCGGGCTGGTGGCGCGCGAGCGCGAGGGCCGGCTGGTGCGGCACGCGGCACTCTGCCCCGAGGTTCCACCCCTTCTCGATGCCGCCGAGCGCCTCTGGGAGATCGCGCGGTGCGGCGATAGCTGCTCGTGTTCCTGCTGTGGCGAAGGGGGGTGAATCAATGGAGAACGACTGCGACTGCTGCCCCGAGGGCTGCCCGTGCGATGAGTCCGGGTGCGAGTGCTGCACCACGGCCTGACGAGGGAGAACGGTGACGGCGGAGACGCCCGGGGTCCTGTTCGTCTGCGTTCACACCGCCGGCCGTTCGCAGATGGCCGCCCTGCTGTCCGCACACTTGGGCGGCGGCGTGGTCCGTGTGCGGTCGGCCGGCTCTGATCCGGCGGACCGGGTCAACCCCCTCGTCGTCGAGGCGATGGCCGAGCTGGTGCTCGGCATGTCGGCGAAGGCCCCGAAGCTCCTGACCGACGACGCGGTGCGTGGCGCCGACGCGGTCGTCACGATGGGCTGTGGCGACGCTTGCCCGTTATACCCGGCAAGCGCTACGAGGACTGGGTCCTCGCGGACCCCGCGTCGGCGGACGAGGAGCGCGCGATCCGCGACGCGATCCGGCAATGCGTCGCGGTGCTGCTCCGCACGCTCGGCCTGAGCGCGAACGAGGCCGAGGCGCTGTAGAAATGCGCCGCCCCGTGCGGCCCTCGACGAGAGAGGTGGGCGTGTCCGACTTCAACGATGTGCTGCTGAGCGCGTTGAACGAGATGCAGGTGGAGGCGCAGAGATGTGCCGAGGCGATCGAGCAGGCCGGACATCAGATCGTCGATGCCGGCGATCTCCAGGCCGCCTGCAACCACGTCGCGCGCCTCTATCTCCCCCTCAATCACCTGTCGGAGGGCCGGGCCCACCTGCTCGAGGTGCTGCGGGGAGTGGGCTTCGTGCCGAGCGGCGCGGCGGGCTAGAGGGCGGAGATGGCGTCGCCCACCAGCGACACGCCGAAGATCAACGCGACGACGGCGACGATGAGCCCGTTGTTGCGCACCATCCAGTCCTTCACGGATCCGAGGGCCGCATCGCCGCGCGCGCCGAGCACCAGGGTCATCGCGAGGGGCACCGTCACGCCGAGCGTGCCGATCGCGACCATCACGAGCGAGCGCCCCCGCGGCCTGACCCGCGGGCAGGTCCTGCTGCGCGATGGCCGCCGCCCCGGCGACCGCCAGCACGAGGTTCTTCGGGTTCAGCGCGGAGAGCAGCACGCCCATCCCGGCGGCCCGCACGAGGGTGAGCGAATCGAGCGCCCGCATCCACCCGGGCGTCTTCGATTCCGCCTCGGCGGACGGCCGGCGGAGGAATCCCTTGGCGGCGTAGGCCAGCAGCAGCAGGCCGAGCACCAGGCGCAGCCACGTGACCCAGCGGGCGGGGGCCCCGGCTCGGTCGCCGCCTCGTCGCCGGCGAGGACGAGCACGAGCGCGCCCACGGCGGCCATGCCGACGATCGACGCCAGGGCGAAGACGGGCCCGTTGACCCTGCCGTGCGGCGTTCCCAGGATCAGCACCATCGCGACCAGGGGGAACGGGCTGACGGCGAGGCCCACCGCGAAGGGCAGGCTCTGCCCGATGGCCTGCCCCACTAGCTGCGCTCCGCCGCCGGGGGGCCCGTCACTCCTCGCACGCGATCCCGTCGTGGTCCACGTCGAAGTGGTCCACGTCGGTGCCGACCACCTGGAAGTTGCGGTCGGGGATCTCGTTGCAGTCCACGTCCGGCGGGTAGACCGGGATGCAGGCGCCCGCGTAGTTCGGGTCGCAACCCGGGGCCCGCGGCCGCGCGGGAGCGGGGGCCGGTGGCGAGGCCGGAACCGGCGTCGGCCGTGCGTTCGGATCCGGCTTGGTGGTGTTGCCGTTGCATGGCGGCCCCCAGAGGCCGGTCTTCGCCTTGCGCGCCCTGCTCTGCGCACGCAGGAACGTGTCGGTGTACTGGAACCGCACCCCGCCGTAGACGTAGACCTTGGCGCGGCCGGTGGTGACGAGCGTGAAGTTGACCGAGCCCTGAGGCCCGGAGCGCCCCGGTTTGAACACGTACCCCAGCAGACGCGCGTAGCGATCGCGGGTGTCCTGGGTCGGGTCGGTCACCACGCGGACCCTCTGCCCCACCGGAAGAAGCCGCTTCGTCATCGCGCTGGCCGCGGGCCCGAAGCACTGGACCGGCTTGGTCGGGTGCACCGTCTCGGGTGTGTCGATCCCGATCAGGCGCACCGGCGTCTCGAAGCCACGCGACACGACCTTGATCGTGTCGCCATCGACCACGGCGGAGACGGTGCCCTCGAGGACCGTCGCCTTCCTCTGGTGCTGGGGCGCTCCACCGGCCACGCCGGCCCACGCGAGCGCCACGACCGCCACCGCGGCGGCGATCCAGCGACCCAGCCTGCGAGAGAGCATCGCGCGAGCACCTCCGGGAACGGCGGAGGCCCGAGCGACCGCCGTTAACAAGTGCGCCGGGCATGCCCCGCCTCCTTCCCGGAGGCGTTTGAGAGGATCGCTCTTCGGGGAAGCCATTCACGTCGCCGCACTCTGGCGACCGGTGAACCTTGCGATGTAAGGTCTTGAAACATGGTTGAGAACACGCAGGTGCCCTTCGTGCTCACCCTCGACCCCGCAAGCCGGCTCCGTTTCGTCTGGTCTCAGGCGATCGGCGAAGGAGCCGTCTACGACCGGGTGTCCGGGGAGCTGATCGCGGAGCTCGACGAGGGCGAGGAGGTCTGCGCCGCGGAGTGGAGCGTCCTCCACGCCGACGGGGCCTTCTCCTCGTTCACGGCCCCCCCGGACCGTGTCACCGAGCCGATCACCGCGGTGCTCCGCTGGGTGGGCAGCAGCCCCTGGTCACAGCTCGCCGAACGGGGACATCACCGCCGCGACGACTGACGGCGGGGCGTGCGTCAGACCGTCGAGCGACGCGGCGGGTGGACTCCCACGAGGCCGACCGCGCGGTCGATGGTGCGCACGATCCACTCCCCCACCGGCGCCAGCGGGCGCGCGCAGATCACCGCGACGGTGAGCCCGACGACCACGCCCGCGGCGACGTCGCCGGGGTAGTGGGCGCCGACGTAGACGCGCGCCACGCAGAGCAGGGCGGTGAGCCCGAGGGCGACGCCTCCGAGCCGGCGGTGGAACAGGAAGAGGACGCCGGCGATCGCCGCCGCAGCCGCCGCATGATCGCTCGGGAATGAGCCGTCGGCGCTGCGGGCGACGAGCGTGTGGACCGCCCCGGGGTGCGCGACGAACGGCCGCGGGCGCTGCCACACCAGCAGGATCGCCTGGTTGACCAGGAGGGCGGCTCCCGCCGCCAGCAGCGCGGTCAGAGCGCCGCGGCGCTCCTCGGGCCGGTCGGCGATCCATCCGACGACGAACCACACGATGACGATGCCCGCGAAGAGCGGGACGGCCCAGTTGGCCACGTCGGTCATGAGGGTGTCCCAGAACGGGTGGCTCCCCGCGGGGCCGTTGATGAGGTGCTCGAGGCGGTGATCCATGGAGAGACAGGGCACCACAGGGAGATGACAGGAACCTGAGAGGCCGATGCTGAGACCTGGACGCTCCTCAGCCGGCTCTCATCGAACCGGCGTACATTCCGCGGACCGGGCGCGCGAGGACGAGGGGGCGCATGCGGATCCTCGTCGTCGAGGACGAGTCGAAGATGGCGGGGCTCCTCCAGCGCGGGCTGACCGCCGAGGGGATGGCCACCGACGTCGCCCACACGGGCGAGGACGCGCTGTGGATGACGGCCGCGACCCGCTACGACGCGGTGATCCTGGATGTCTCGCTGCCCGGCCTCGACGGCGTCGAGACGTGCCGGCGCATGCGCGAGATCGGGCATCTGGGTGCCGGTGCTGATGCTCACGGCCCGCGACGGGATCGAGGACCGGGTCGCCGGCCTCGACAGCGGCGCCGACGACTACCTGCTGAAGCCGTTCGCCTTCACGGAGTTGCTCGCCCGGCTGCGCGCCGTCGTCCGCCGCCGGCCGGCGGAGCGCCCCACGGTGGTCCGGGTGGGCGATCTGACGCTCGATCCCGCCGACGCGCGCGGTGGCGCGCGGCGACACTCCGATCGCGCTCTCGTCGCGCGAGTTCTCGCTGCTCGAGGCGTTCATGCGCAATCCCGGCCGCGTGCTCTCGCGGTTCGATCTGCTGGAGAGCGTGTGGGACGGTGGCTACGAGAACCGCTCCAACGTGGTCGAGGTGTACGTGCGCTACCTGCGGGAGAAGGTCGACCGCCCGTTCGACGTCGAGTCGATCGAGACGGTGCGCGGCGCCGGGTACCTCCTGCGCGCGGACGGCGGATGTTCAACCGCCTCCCGATAAGGGTCCGGCTCACCCTCGCGTTCGCCGTGGTGATGGCGGTCGTGCTGGTGGCCGGCGCACTGGTGATCCGGATCAGCCTCGGCCACGACCTCGACCAGTCGATCCGCCAGACGCTGCGCACGCGGGCCGCCGACGTGAGCGCGCTGGCCAAGGACAGCGACGCGCTGCGTCCCGAGCCCGGCCAGAGCGCCCTCACCGAGGGGGGCGCGACCTTCGCCCAGGTGCTCGGCCCCACGGGGACGATCCTCGATGCCACGCCGCTGCTGCGGTCGACACAGCTGCTCACGCCCGCGCAGGTGGCGGCCGCCGAGGACGGCCCCGTGTTCGTCGACGTGTCGAAGGTCCCGGGGCTGGACGAGCGCGCGCGGCTGCTCGCCGTGCCGGTTGACGGGGACGTGCCGGGCGCCATCGTGGTGGTCGGCACGGGACTGGGCAACCGCGACGACGCCGTCCGCGACCTCACCACCTTCCTGCTGATCGCCGGGCCGATCGCCCTGATCCTCGCCTCGGCCGCCGGATACGGCGTCGCGTCGGCGGCGCTGCGGCCCGTGGAGGCGATGCGCGCCCGCGCCGAGCGGATCTCGGGCTCCGGCCAGGGCGACCGCCTGCCCCTGGCGGCCGCCGACGACGAGATCCGCCGGCTCGGCCTGACCCTCAACGAGCTGCTCGAGCGCACCGACGCCGCCCTCGCGCACGAGCGGGCCTTCGTGGCCGACGCCAGCCACGAGCTCCGCACGCCGCTCGCGATCCTCAAGACCGAGCTGGAGCTGGCGCTGCGCGGCGACCACTCGGCGGGCGAGCTGCGCGCGGCGATCGCCTCCGCCGGCGAGGAGACCGACCGGCTGGTGCGCCTGGCGGAGGACCTGCTGGTGATCGCCCGCTCGGATCAGGGAGGCCTGCCCGTGCAGACCGAGCCGCTGCCGGCCGACGCGTTGCTGGAGACCGTCGTGGCGCGGTTCACGGGGCGGGCCGCGGCCTCGGGTCGCGTCCTGTCGGGCGAGGCCGACGCGGGCCTCGAGGTCGAGGCGGATCGGGCGCGCATCGAGCAGGCCCTCTCCAACCTGGTCGAGAACGCCCTCAGCCACGGCGGCGGAGCGGTGCGCGTGACCGCGCGCGCCGCGGACGGCGCGGTGGAACTGCACGTGACGGACGAAGGGCCCGGGCTGACGCCGGACTTCCGTCCCGCAGGCCTTCGATCGTTTCGCCCGCGCCGACGTCGCGCGGGCGCGCGGGGGCTCGGGCCTCGGCCTCTCGATCGTCCGCGCCGTCGCGCGCGCCCACGGCGGCGAGGCCCACCTCGACAACCTGCCGGGCGGGGGGCTCGACGCGTGGATCTCCCTACCCGCGGGCAGCACGGCCCCCGGCCGCGAGGGACGGATCGCCGGAGCGCCGGTCTCCTAGGCGGGGACCTCGCCGAGCCGCGGGTGGGCGCCGCGCCGGAGCCGGTGGGCCCCGAGGGCCATCAGCGCGACCGAGCCGGCGACGACGTCCACCAGGCCGATCGCCACCTGCATGCCGATCGCGAACGCGAGGATGGCGTCGCCCGAGGCGATCGCCGCGAGCGCCACCACCATCAGCCCCTGCTGGGCGCCCGCCCCGTTCGGCGACAGCGGCAGCAGCGACGAGAGCATCTGGACGACGACCACCAGCAGCACGGTTCCCGGGCTCGCGCTGAGGCCGAACGCGCCGAGAAAGGCCCAGATGCAGGCGAGGCGCAGGCCCCAGGCCAGCGAGTGCCAGCCGATCGCCGCGCCCAGCGCGCGCGGCTCGTGCAGGATTGCGGCCCCGTCGCGCAGCCGGGCGCCCATCCGCCGGGCGCGCGCCCGGACCGAGGGCATCAGCACCACCGTCAGGGTGAGGGCCAGCGCGGCGACGGCGACCCCGGCGACCAGCGGCACGGGAAGCCGGGAGACCGAGGGCGGAGCCAGCGACGCCTGGCCGACGACGCCGGGCAGCACGCCGGACGCGGTGGCGATCGCCAGCAGCGCCAGCATCGGGACGACGCCGAGCGCCGACTCGACCAGCATCGTCCCCGCGAGGGCCTCGTAGGTCGCGCCCGCGATGCGCGCCCGCATCAGGGCCGCGCGCGCCAGCAGGCCGGCGCGCGCGGGAAGGACGGCGTTGATGCCCACGCCCGCGGCGTACGCGGCCGTCACGTCGCGTCCCCGCAGGGGCGCGGTGGGAAAGGTGCACGCGAGGACGCAGCGCCACACCCTGCTGAGCGCCCCGACCTTGGCGAGCTGACACACGAGCCCCAGGGCCAACAGGCCGAGGTTGACGTGCGAGAAATGCGTCAGGAGGGGTGCCAGAGCTTCGGCGGGCGAGGAGATCTCGATCACGCCGACGACGGTAGACCGGCCGCATGGGGAGACGATGAGAGGCCCCTCTCATCGTCCTGTCATCCACGCCTGGTGCCATGGGTGGCCGTGAGATCCACAGGACCCCCAGGGTGATCGGCGCGCGCATCCTCGTCGGCGACAGCGACCGCGAACGCGGCCACACGATCGCCGCGGCCCTCTTCGAGGAGGGCATGACCGCCGTCCGCACGGACACCGCACGGGGGCTCCTCGCCGGGTTCGACGCCGCGGCAGCCCATACCCTCGTGCTCGGGATCGCCCTTCCCGACGCCGACGGTCGCGACGTGTGCTCGGCGCTCCGCGCCCGTGGCATTCCTACGCCGGTCATCTTCCTCCCGGGGGACGGGTCCCTGGCCGAGCGGCTCTCCTGCTTCTCCGCGGGAGGCGACGACTGCCTCCCGGCGTCCTTCGCCCCGTCCGAACTGGTCGCCCGCGTCGACGCCCTGATGCGGCGCAGCTGGAAGCGCCCGGATGCCCGTGGCGAGGCCCTCGGCCTCGACCCGCTCTCCCACGCGATCCGGACACCCGACGGGCAGATCCGGCTGACACCGACCGAGTTCCGCATCCTCGCCCGGCTGGCGGCGCGGCCCGGGGAGTCGGTGAGACGCCACGACCTGATCCGCACGGCCTGGCCCGACGGGAGGATCGTCAACGACAACAGCCTCGACGCCCACGTCGCGCGCCTGCGCCGCAAGCTCGGCGGCATCGAGGGAGCGCCCGCGATCGTGACGGCCCACCGCGTCGGCTACCGCCTGACCGACGAGGACGGATAGCGTCAGCGGACCGGTGTGCGGTCGGAGGTGGTGATGATCGAGAACCGTTCGATGCCGAGGGCCTCGGTGATGCCCGTCCTGATCTACAAGGACGTCGACGCGGCCGTCAACTGGCTGTGCGCCGCCTTCGGGTTCACCGAGCGCTGGCGGGCCGGCGGGCATCGCGCCCAGCTCGCATACGGCGCCGGAGCGCTCGTGGTGGCCGAGCCCTCGGCCCGGGGCCAGGGCGGGCCGAGCGCCGTGCTGGTGAGGGTTGACGACGTGGACGCCCACCACGCCCAGGCGTGCGATCGCGGCGCCAAGATCCTGCAGCCTCCCACCGATCACCCCTACGGCGAGCGCCAGTACACCGCCGTTGACCCCGCCGGCCACCGCTGGACGTTCTCCCAATCGATCGCCGACCTCGCACCCGAAGACTGGGGAGCCACGAGCGCGAACCTGGGCTGAGACTCTGAGGGTCGAGACCCTCGGGCAGCGTTCTGAGCACTGAGGTATGTGAGCTCTGCGCGTTCCGAGCCGTGGGCGAGCTTCGGCGTTTCTTCGCAGTGCGTTGAGGACTGGTGGCAATTGCGGACACCCGCCCTCTTGGGCGGGGCGGGTGTCGTGCGCAAATGCGCCCTGGCCGGGCGCATTGGCATACCGCGCTCCGGCTTCGCCGGGAACTGCGGCGTCGGGAAAAGCCGGTCAAGGACTCAAAGCGAGGCATGCCGGCCGGAGGCCGGCTGTCTGCAGAGTTCGCCCTCCGAGTGGGCAGCCCGTGCGACCGGAAAGGTCATACGCGCCATGTCGCCAGTCCTCAACGCACTGTGCGCAACGCCCGAAGCCCGCCGAAGCTCGGAACGCTCATGACTCGGAGACGCTCAAAGCGCGGAACGCCAATCGCCTTCGGCGATATCGGCGCCGGGCTCCTCTACCGAGTCGCCTACCCCCGGTACTTCTCTCGTCGGGTCTCGGCGCGTGCCCGTTCTCCGCTAGCACCAGGTCGATCACCTCGCGCGCGGCGTCGTCGTCGGTCTCGCCGTCGGCGGCGACCGCCATGCCGCGGCCGCCGAAGATCAGGGTGCAGCGCCGGCCGCCGCCCGGAGCGGGCCCGAACCGGTACCGGTAGCCCGAGTGGTACAGCGAGACCAGGCGGGCGAGCACGTCGGACGAGAGCTCCCGCAGGATCCGGGCATTGGGCTCCTCGGCCTCCCTCATCGCCCGACGGTCCCGACCCACGGGGGGAGCGTCACGCCGATGGACGTCGCCTCGGCGGTGACCGCGGCGGTGGGCGATGGAACCCGACCCGCCCGGCAGGACGAGCGCGACCAGAACCCCGCACGCCCGCCTAGGAGACGTTGACGACGCCCATCATCCCGAGGTCCTCGTGGGCCAGGATGTGGCAGTGGAAGACGTACTTACCGGTGAAGGTGCGTATCCGCATGCGGATCACCACCTTGCCCGGCACCCCGCCCCGCTCCACGGGCAGGGGGACGGTGTCCTGCCACGACCGGGCGCGGTACGGCCGGCCGTTGACCGACATCACCTGGAAGTCGTTGACGTGGATGTGGAAGGGATGGATCTCCTTCGAGGTGTTGAGGATGGTCCACTCCTCCACCGTTCCCAGCGTGGGCGTGTAGTCCACGATCTGCGGCGTGAACACCCGGCCGTTGACCTCGTAGACGCCGTTGCCCTGCTTGGTCTCGCTGAACACGGAGGTCCGCTTCACATCGACCTTCACCGCGGCCAGGTCGTCGAAACGCGTGCGCAGGTGCGATGGGAGCGCGACCCGGCGGACCGGCGGACCGGCCACCGTGAGGGTGGCCATCAGGCTGCGCGGATACGTGTCGCCCCACGCCCCCTGGTGGAACCGGCGCGAGATGAGGCGGAAGGTGCCCGCCTTCGGGGTCTGGACGAGGACGTCGTAGCGCTTGCCGGGGGGCAGCACGAGATGGTCGGCGGTCCAGACCGCGTTGACCGGGTTGGCGTCCTCGGCGATGACGGCGAAGCGGTGCCCCGGGAGCTGGAGGTCGTACCAGATGTCCGCGCCGATGTTGGCCAGGCGCCACAGCTGGGTCTCCCCCGGCCGCATCGTCATCGCCGGCTGGACGATGCCGTTGATCGTCCGGTGGGTGGGCGCGTCGGAGTTGATGTTCGAACCCGGGATGGAGTTGGTCCGGTCGAACTGGAAGTCCTTGAGACCGAGCACGTGATCGGTGATGCCGCGCAGGTTGGCCGGCAGCAGGCGGGTCAGGCCGTCGACCTCCACGACCCCGCTCATGCCGCCGAACACCTGCCCCTCGGCGTGAGGGTGCGCGTGCGAGTGGAACCAGTAGGTGCCGGGCGTGATGCTCTTCGGCAGCCGGTACTGGTTCTCGAACGACGCCTTGGGTGTGACCTCCACGAAGACGTTGTCCGAGTTCCCGTCCTGGGCCACGAAGAACCCGTGCGTGTGGATGTTGGTGTACTGGTCGAGCTGGTTCTTCGTGTTGATCAGGATGCGGTCGCCCGGCTTGGCGCGCAGGATCGGCGGCATGAACGCCCCGTTGTAGACCCGCGCGTTGACGGTCTTGCCGCTGATCTGGACCCGCTGCGCCGACGCGGTCAGGTTGACGTTGAGGGTCCCGTTGACGCTCGAGACGACCGGCGGGTCGTAGAACGGCCGACCGGCGACGATCGCTCCGCTCTCGGCATCGGGTATCGGCGCCAGGGGCTGAGGGGAGCCTCCGCCATGGGCCAGGGCATGAGCGGCACCATCGCCGGTGCCGGTGGCCGCGAATCCCGGGTTGGCGGCCGCGGAGCCGCTGGCCCCGGCCTCGAGGGCGACGATCGCCGGGGTCAAGAGCCCCAGCGCAGCCACGCCCAGCGCGACCGGGATCCACCCTCTGCGACGGCCCATGGAGGCACGCTATCCCACCGGGTCGCCGCCCCGCCAGAGCGGACCGCTAGCCGGGGGAGCCGGTCTTGGCGCCGGTGGAATCAGACGGGTGCCACGCCCCGTGCTCGGCGGCGGCCGCCTCGTGCAGCTGGGTGCCGGTGCGCGGCAGCAGGGCCGCCAGCACCAGACCGGGCAGCAGCGGCAGCCAGAACGCGAACACACGGTGGGCCACCACTCCCAGCAGCGCCTGCCCCAGCGGCACGCCCGTCGCCGTGAGCGCGAACGTGGTCGCCGCGTCCACCCCGCCGGTCGCGACGAACGGCAGCGGGATCGCGCCCGCCACGTATCCGGTGGCGTAGGCCAGGACCAGCGCCGGGAGCCCGATGTTGACGTCCACGGCGCGCAGCCCGCCCCACAGGCTGAGGATGTCGGCGGCCCAGTAGAGGAGGGCCCACGGGCCCATCGCCCGGCCCTCGTGCGTCGCGAGCGCGCGCCGCACCCACCAGGCGGCCGACACGCCGACGGCGAGGCCGCGCCGCGCCCAGCCGCCCTCGTCGCGGCTCCAGCCCGCCACCCGCGGCTCCTCGGTGAACCAGCGCGCGGCGACCAGCAGGATGGGGACCGCGATCAGCCAGCTGAGGGTCATCGCCAGGGGCGCGGCCTGCGTCACCAGCGCGGCCACCGCCCCGGCAACGCCGATCAGCCCGAAAACGAGGTAGACGTAGGCGTTGAGGCCGATCAGCCGCACCAGCGCCTCGCGCGTGCCGAAGCGGAGCTGGCGCATCGCCCAGTAGATGACGGCGAGGCCGGCCACCCCGGCCGTCGCGATCAACTGGGTCAGGGCGAAGCTCGCCAGGACCACCCGCAGCGAAAGCCACGTCCCGATGCGCGGCCCGCCCTCGACGGACGTCGCGCCGCGCAGCACCCCGGCATACCCCACGAACACGAGCACCTGCGCGGCCGCGCACAGGGCGAGCCACTCGGGGTCGGCCTGGCGCAGGGTGCGCGAGAGGCTCGAGAAGCCGACGACCCGGCCGATCAGCAGCACCACCCCGGCGCCCACCACCAGCGCGATGACGGCGCCGAGGGCGGCGCGATGCCAGTCCAGGCGGGGGTGGGCCTCGCGCTGGTCGGTGTCGGTCATCGCGTGAGCGCCCGTGCCGCTGCCCCGAGCGCCGCGCCCGCCGGCACATCGAGGGCGTAGTGGTTGCCGGTGGCGAGCACGACGAGGGACACGATCACCGGATATGCCCCCCACGCGACCCGCCCGAACGGCGTGCGGGCGCGCTGCGCCAGGCCCATCGCCGCTCACCACGGCGAACGCCACGTGGTGGCTCGGCATCGCAGCGATCGGGTTGTAGAAGCGCAGCGGCAGCGGGTGCTCGATGTCGATGCCCGTCGCGGCCATGGTGTTGACGACGTAGTCGGGACGGGTGCGCGGCGGCGCCATGGGCAGGGCCAGGAACACCGGCAGGGCGCCGAGGAAGGCGGCGAGCGCGGCCCGCCGCTCGCGCACGTATCCCGGATCGCCGCTGCGCTGGAGGGCGATCAGCCAGCTCACGCTGAGCCCGATGTTGGCGGCGGCGTACCCGGCGTGGAGGGCGTGGATCAGGCCCGGCGCGCGCAGGGCGGCGCGCTGCACCGCCGGCTCGAGCCCCAGGCCGAGGCGCCTCTCGATGCGGATCATGGCGTCGGCGTTGCGGCGGGCGCGGCGGCGCCCGGCCGGCGTGAGCACCGCGCGGCGCACGGCCATGTACGCGCCGTAGGCGCCGAGGCCGAGGGCCACCTCGCGCAGACCCGATCGCCGCCGGATCACGCGGCCCGCTCCCCTCCCGCCTCCCACCGAATCCGGTGCGAGGCCGCCCACTGCTCGGGGTGCGCGCGGATCACCTCGCTCCAGCGGTCGGCGAGCGTCTGCAGCACGCGGTGTTCTCCGGCGTCCCCCTCGGCCCGGACCGGCGCCGCCACCGCGGGGTCGATCTCCACCCGCCAGCGCCGCGGGCCGTCGGGCAGGACGTGGAAGCAGATGATCGGGGCGCCGGTGAGACGCGCCAGCGCCACCATGCCGCCCGGCAGGTGGGCGTGGGCGTCCAGGAAACGGACGACGAAGGTGCGCACCTCCTGGCCCGCTTCGTCGTCGCCGAGCATCAGCAGCGCCTCGCCGCGGCGCAGCAGCCGGGCCGCGCGGAGCGTCGGCTCGCTGCGGTACATCACGTTCATCCCCGCGAGCACGCGTTTGTGGTCGATCGCCCAGGCCAGCCAGTCGTCGGCCACGATCACCGTCACCGGCAACTCGAGCAGCTTGCCGGGCACCGCCGTGGCCACCTCCCAGCCGGCGACGTGGATGCCGGCGAGGATCACCCCCCTCCCCTCCTCCATCGCGCGATCGATGTGCTCGCGCCCCTCCACGGCGACCGTCCGCAGGAACTCCTCCTGGCGCCCGAGGGCCCACAGCAGGTCGGCCGAGCGGTGGGCCTCATTGACCATCTCCCGGCGCACCAGGCGCCGGACCTCGGGAGAGTCGGCCGGCAGGCCCGCGGCGTGGGCGAGGTTCGTCGCGAGCACCCGCCGCTTTCCCGCGCGGGCGGCCCACTCGCACGTGCCCCCGACGCTGGCGAGACCATGCGCCAGGCGCGGCGGCAGGCGGCTGCCGGCCCAGGACGCCCCGTCGATGACCCGCCCCAGCACGCGGGCGGCGGCAGGGCCGCGCCCGAACGGCGCCTCGGGGCGGGCCGCGCCGTCGGGCGCCGATCGCGAGCGCGTCCCACCGACGGCGCAGGGTCGCGGGCGCGTTCACGGCGCCGCCCCGGCGAGCGCCGCGCGGGTGGCCCGCACGCCGCTGCGCACCGCGCCCTCCATGGTCGCCGGCCAGCCGGTGTCGGTCCACGCCCCGGCCAGCACGACGCCCTCGAGCGGGGTCAGCGCCCCCGGCCGCCGCGCGGCCTGTCCGGGTGCCGCCGAGAACGTCGCCTCGGGCTCCTTGACCACCGCCGCCCGCAGCACCTCGGCGTCGCGCGCCCGCGGCAGCAGGTCGGCGAGCTCCCGGGTGAAGGTCATCACCAGCTCCTGCTTGGGCAGCAGCACCTCCTCGCGCGCCCCGCTCACCGAGACGGCCAGGTGCTGCCCCGCCCCGGGGAGGCCGGACATCGCGGTGCGGTTGAACACCCACTGCGCGGGGCTGTCGAGCACGGCCACGAAGGGCTCGCTCCATCACGGGCCGGTCGTACCAGACGTGCACGTTGAGGATCGGCGAGGCGCCGAGGCCCGGATCCTCGGCGAGGGCCCCGGGCGCGACCTCCATCACGCGCGAGGGCGGCAGCGCCAGCACGACGCGGTCGGCCGGGATGCGTTCGCCGTCGCTCAGCACGACGCCGTCCGCGCCGGCCTCCACCACGCCCCGACCGCACAGCACCCGGCCGCCGCGCGACGCGATCAGTTCGCGCGCCGCCGGGTCGACCAGCCTCGTGAGGCCGACGGTCGACCACCCGATCGCAGAGCCGGTGCGGGTCTTCAGGAATCCCTCCTGGAAGACGAATGCCGCGAGGGCCGCCGAGACGCGATCGCTGCGGTCGTTGCAGGTGGGCAGCACGATCAGATCCCAGAAGCGGGCCACCGCCCCCGGGCCCTGCCCGTGGTCGGCCAGCCAGTCGGCGAACGACTGCGTGTCGAGATCGGCCCGCGCCTGTTCGCGCAGGACGCTGAGGGCGAGGAGCGCCCGCAGGGCCGAGGCCTTCTCGCGGGCGCTGAGATGGGGATAGGCCGCGAACGAGGGGCCCAGGTGGCCGGGGGCCGGCAGGCGCGACGCGCGCAGCGCCCCGGTGCGCCCGGCACGGTCGCGGACCGCCACGTCGAGCGCGGGCTGAAGCGTCGTCCGCCCGTAGGTGCCCAGCAGGCGCAGCAGCGCGATGTAGGCGGTGCAGCAGCCGAGGAAGACGTGCTGGCCGTTGTCCACCTCGACGCCCGCATCGGGGTCGTGGAAGCTGAAGGCCTTGCCGCCGAGGAAGGGGCGGCGCTCGACGAGCGTGACGTCGGCCCCCGACTGGGAGGCCTCACATGCCGCGGCGACCCCCGCCAGGCCGCCGCCGCAGACGACGACGCGCGGCCGCGTCAGGGCGCGCTCATCGCGTGGCGAGGCTGGCGAGCGTCTCGTGCCCCATCACGCTCAGCTTGCGTCCGGTCGACAGGGCCACGCGCTCGCCGAACACGTCGTAGTCGCGCGCCTCGATGCTGGTGAGGATCTCGCGGTAGAGGCCGGCGAGGATCGCGACGCACATGCGCGCGCGCCGGTCGAGCAGGGGCAGCAGCTGCTCGCCCCGCGCGAAGTAGCGCCGCGCGCGGGCGCCCTGCGCCGCCATCAGCGCCTGGAAGCGGTCGCTGCTGAGGCCCTCGAGCACCTCCTTCTCGCTCACGCCGTGGGCCCGCAGGTCGTCCTGCGGCAGATAGATGCGGCCGCGCCCGGCATCCTCGGCGACGTCGCGCATGATGTTGACCAGCTGGAGGGCCACCCCCAGGTCGCGCGCGTGCCGCGGGGCGGCGACGTCGGTGAAGCCGAAGATGTGCAGGCTCACCAGCCCCACCGCCCCGGCCACCCGGTCGCAGTACTCCTCCAGCGCGGCGAAGTCGGGGTAGCGCGTGACCTGGAGGTCCCACTCGACCCCCTCCAGCAGATGCTCGAGGTGCGTCCGCGGGATGCCGAACCTGCGCACGGCGTCGGACAGGGCGACGAGGACGGGATCGTTGGGCGGCGGATCCCCCGCGTAGCAGCGCGCCAGCTCCTCCCGGCGGCGATCGAGCGCCGCGAGCTTCTGGTCGAGGGGCTCGTCGCCGTCCACGCTGTCGTCGCAGCGACGGCTGAACGCATAGGCCGCGTAGATCGCCTCGCGGCGCTGCGCGGGCAGCAGCACGAACCCGTAGTAGAAGTTGCGGGCCTCCCGCCGGGTGATCTCCCGGCAGGCCTGATACGCCTCTGCGGTGGTCATGTCTGCCTCCTCAGTAGTGCCAGGAGTACGGATCCTGCGATGCGGGCGCGACCCACGCGCCCGGGGGCCGGTCGCCGCCGGAGGGTGTCGTGGCCCTGGCGGGCGATCGCGTCGCACACCGCCCGGCCGCCGGCGGTGAACATCCTGATGTCGATGGCCACGGACGACGGCACCACGCGCGCGAGCGGAGCACCGCGGTCGAGCCATTCGCGCGCGAGATCGACCTCGAAGGCCACCAGCTCGCGCAACGCCGGGGTCGCGCGCGGCAGAGCGAGGTCGGCCTCCGTCACCCCGAAGCTCTCCATGTGCTCGAGGGGCAGGTACACGCGGCCGCGCTCGCGCAGGTCGCGGCCGATGTCCTGCCAGAAGTTCGCCAGCTGAAGGCCGATGCAGGTCGCGTCGCTCATCTCCGTCCGCCATGGGTCCCGGTACCCGAGGACGCCGAGGACCATGCGGCCGACCGGGGTGGCGGAGTGGTCGCAGTAGTCGAGCAGGTCGGCGTAGGTGGCCCAGCGGTCGGTCCGCTGGTCCATCACGTTGGCGTGGATCAGGCGCAGGAAGGGGTCGGAGGGCAGGTCGTGACGGTCAACCGTCTGCGCCAGCGCGCGCAGCCGCGGGTCGCGGGGAGTGCCCCCGAAGCAGCGCAGGGTGTCCTCGCGCCAGGCCTCGAGCCGCTCGAGGCGCAGGCGTGGGTCGCCCTCGTCGCCGAGGTCGTCGGTCGCCCGGCAGAAGGCGTACAGGGCGTGCATGTCGGCGCGGGCCGCGGCGGGCAGCAGCCAGAAGGCGACGGGGAAGTTCTCGTCGTGGGCGCGCGCCGCCCGCGCGGCGGCCGCGCGGTCGCGACGCCGGCCGGCCGAGGTCGAGGTGCTCACGCGGCCTCCTCGCCGGCGGCCCGCGCGACCCACCGCGCCAGGGCGGTGACCGGGAACACGTTGCGGTAGATGTCGTAGCGGATCATGAAATCGGCCGGGAAACCGGTGCCCGTGTACTCCCGCTCCTCCCAGGTCCCGTCCTCGCGCTGGGTCTCGGCCAGGTAGCGCACGCCGCCGGCGATCGCCGGATGCCCGGGGTCGGCGGCGAGCAGCGCCAGGAGTGCCCAGGCGGTCTGGGAGGCGGTCGATGGGCCGCGGCCGATCCACGCCGGGTCGCGATAGCTCTCGACGCGCTCGCCCCAGCCGCCGTCGGCGTTCTGACGGCCCGCCAGCCACCCGACCGCCCGCCGCGCAGGCGCCGCGCCCATGTCCTCGCCCGCCGCCGCGAGGGCCGGCAGCACCGCGCCCGTGCCGTAGATGTGGTTGACGCCCCAGCGGCCCCACCACGAACCGTCGTCGCGCTGCTCGGCCAGCAGGTAGGCCACGCCGCGGCGCACCGCCGGATGGCTCGCCGGGACCCCGCAGTGGACCAGCGCCTCGATCACGTGGGCGGTCACGTCCTCGGTCGGAGGGTCGATGACCTCGCCGAAGTCGCACACCGGGAGCTGGGTCATGACGCGGCGGTCGTTGTCGACGTCGAAGGCGCCCCAGCCGCCGTTGGCGCTCTGCATGGCGAGCAGCCAGTCCACGCCGCGCTGGATCGCGGCGTGCTGGTGCGGCAGACCCGCGCGCAGCAGCGCGAGGAGCACCTCGGCGGTGTCGTCCGTGTCGGGATACCAGACGTTGTCGAACTCGAACGACCAGCCGCCCGGGCGCCCGCGGCGCGGGATCTCCCACCAGTCGCCGAAGCGGTCCACCTCCTTGGCGAGCAGCCAGTCGGCCGCGCGCGCCAGAGCCGGGTGATCGGGCGCGCAGCCCCGCGTCGCCGAGGGCGACGGCCGCCAGGGCGGTGTCCCAGATCGGCGAGAGGCACGCCTGCACCCGCAGCCGGTCGCCGTCCTCGACCCGGAACGTGCCGTCGAACCCGGCCAGGCCCTTGGCGATCACGGGGTGGTCAAGGGGATAGCCGAGCGCGTTGAGAGCGATGATCGAGTAGATCCAGGGCGGCTGGATGCCGCCCCACGACCCGTCGGCCTCCTGGCGGTCGCAGATCCAGCGCGCGATCCTGGCCTCGGAGCGGGCGCGCAGGCGGCGCAGGGGGCGGCGGTTGTACCAACGGGCGAGCGGCATCGCGCGCCGGAACCAGGGCGTCCACCGGCCGGCGGCCTTGGCGGTCGGCGCCGGGCCGCTGCCCGGCGTCCCGGCGAACAGCTCGTCGAGCCCCACGGCCTGCGGGTAGGTCGGGTGGCGCGAGAGCACGACCATCAGGGCCACGAACGTCCCCCGCGCCCAGCAGGCGAAGCGATAGGGCGACAGCGGCGCCGTGGGCGGCAGCAGGATCATCTCCGGCGGGATCACCGGCAGCGCCGACCACGGGTAGCGCCCCTGCACGGCGAGCCACAGCTTGGTGAAGAACCGGGAGTGGTCGGCGCCGCCCATGGACAGCACCAGCTCGCGCGCGCGGACGAGCGCCGGATCGTCGGCCGGCACCCCGGTGAGGCGCAGCGCGTAGTAGGCCTCGACCGTCGTGGAGAGGTCGGACGGGCCGTCGTACCAGAGGGGCCAGCCGCCGTCCGCGCCCTGACCTGCCCTCAGCTCGTTGGCGAGCCGCCGCAGGTCGTCCTCGCGCGCGATGCCGAGCATGGTGACGAGGAAGACGTGCTCGGCCACGATGGTCGCGTTGGAGTGCAGCTCGGCCCACCACCAGCCGGCCGGGTCCTGGTCGGCGATCAGGTGGTCGCGGCCCCGCTCCATCGCGCCGCGGGCGGCCGAGAGCAGGTCGGGCGGGGCGTGGACGGACATCAGGCGTGGACCGCCGTGACGGCGCTCTCGGGACGCTCGGCCATGCCCGCCGCGTAGTACCACTCGGCCGCGTCGCGGAGCGCCTGGCGCACGGGCGACTGCGGCAGCCTGAGCTCGGAGACGGCGCGGGCCGCGGTGAAGTACATCGGCGAGCGGGCCATGCGCGCGCCGTCGAGGGGCGCGAGCGGCTCGCGCCGCAGGATCCAGCCCTCGACCAGCTCGTCAACCGCGGCGACGCCCAGCGCCGCCGCGTGCGGGATGCGCCGCTCGGAGAACGGCAGGCCGGTCTCCTCCGCCAGCATCCGCATGATGCCCGCGAGGGTGACGTTGGCGTTGCCGAGGATGTACCGGCGCCCCGGGCGTCCGCGCTCGAGGGCGAGGCGGTGCCCGGCGGCCACGTCGCGCACGTCGACCAGGTTGAGGCCCGTGTCCACCACGGCGACCATCCGGCCGCGGAGGAAGTCGAGCACCACCCGGCCGGTCGGCGTCGGCCGCCGGTCGCCCGGGCCCGACCGGGGCGGATGGGTTGACGATCACCGCCCACTGGCCCTCGCGGGCCGCCTCGCCCACGATGCGCTCGGCCTCGAGCTTCGAGCGCTTGTAGGCGCCGATCACCTTCGAGCGCCGCAGGGGCGTGGTCTCGTCGCCCACCCCACCTCCCTCCGGGACACCGATGGTCGCGACCGACGACGTGTGCACCAGGCGCGCGCCGGTGGCCGCGGCGGCGGCCACGACGTTGGCCGTGCCGCCCACGTTGGTGTGCCACACCTCACGGGCCGCGCTGCGGCGCAGCGTGTAGCTGGCGGCCACGTGGAACACCGCGTCGCAGCCCCGCGCGGCGGCCGCCACCGACGCGGCGTCGCGGACGTCGCCGACGACCGGCTCCGCGTCCGCCGGCCACTCCTGCGCGGAGAGGCTGCCGTCACGCACGAGCGCGCGCACCGTCCACCCGTCGGCCAGCAGGTCGGCGGCCACGTGGTGGCCGATGAACCCTGTCGCGCCGGTCACGAGTGCGGTGCCGCCCATCAGGCCGTCTCCGCCAGCAGCCGCTCGAGGCCGCCCGCGAGCGCCCGGCCGGCCCGCGCCGCGGCCGGCCCGAGGCGCACCAGCTGGGGCAGCTGGGACGGGTGGGAGATCAGGTGGATGGCCATCGGCCATGCGCGGAGCGTCTCGCCCCCCACCGCCATCCGCTCGATGTCGGGCAGCCGATGGCGCGTGGTGTCGGTGACCGCCCGCAGCGCGAGGAACGGCACCCCGGCGGCCCCGGCCGCGCGCGCCAGGGCGGCGCTCTCGAGGTCCACGGCCGTGCCGTGCAGCCGGGCGCGGTCGGCCGGCGTCCGCGCGATGTGGCGGGCGCTCACCATCACCCCGCGCCGCCCCGGGGCGGCCGCGAGCAGAGCGGGGTCGGCGGCGAACTCGTCCCCGGTGACCTCGTCAACGACGCGCTCGGCGGCGACGAGGTCACCGACCCGGAGCCCCGGGTCGAGGGCGCCGCAGAACCCGACGGCCAGGAGCGCGCGCGGACGGTCCACCGCGACCGCCGCACCGACGCGCGCCGCGGCGGCCGCGCCCATGCCGCCGACGCGGAGCACGACGCCCGGCCGCGCAATGCGCCGCAGGGCACGGCGCTCGGCAGGGACGGCGCAGACGAGGACGATGGTGTGGGGCTCAACCGCGTGCGAGCGCGACCAGATCCTTGGGTCGGCTGAAGGCCTCGAGGATCGTGCTGGCCTCGTACCCGCAGTGCATCTTGCAGTTCGCACAGCGCGGGTCGCGGCCGGTCCCGTAGGCCTCCCAGTCCGTGCCCTCGTAGAGCTCGCCCAGGCTCGAGACGTGCTTGTCGGCGAGCAGGTAGCAGGGGCTCCGCCAGCCCTCGACGGTGTAGGTCGGCATCGACCAGGCCGAGCAGCGGTACTCGCGCTTGCCCTGGAGGAACTCGTGGAAGAGGGGGTTGTTGTAGAAGGGCACGTCCAGGCCGTCGCATCGCTCATGCACCTCCGTGTAGAGCGCCTCCGCCTCCGAGGCGGCGAGGAACTGCTCGCGGTCGTGGGTCACCGACTCGTAGTCGAAGCCGGGCGAGGTGATGCACCCCTCCACACCCATGTCGCGGAGGAATGTGAACAGCTCCACGTATTCCTCGGCTGGGACGCCGCGGAAGATGGTCGTGTTGGTGCACACGCGGTAGCCGCGCGAGATGGCCTCGCGCATGTGCGCGGTGGCCTTCACGAACACGCCGTCGCGCGCGACGGCCCTGTCGTGGACCTCCTCCATCCCGTCGATGTGGACCACGAACGCGAAGTGGTCCGACGGCGGGATGCGCCCGAACGCGCGGTCCATCAGCAGCCCGTTGGTGCAGAGGTAGACGAAACGGCCCTGCGCCGTGATCCCGTTGACGATCTGGTCGATCTGCTTGTGGATCAGCGGCTCGCCGCCGGGGATGTTGACGATGGGCGCGCCCGCCTCGTCGGCCACCCGCAGGCACTCCTCGACCGTGAGCCGTTTGTCGAACACGTGCTCGTATTCCCGGATCCGTCCGCAGCCCTCACACGCCAGGTTGCACAGCTCGAGCGGCTCGAGCATCAGCGTGAAGGGGAAGCGCGACTCCCGCTTGATGAGCCGGTTCTTGAGTAGGTAGCCCGCCATGGCGAGTTCCAGTGAGCGCGGTCGATTCGGCATCGGTACTCCTAGATCGGCGAGGCCAGATTCGAAGGTGGGGCCGGCGCGCCATCCACGCGCGCCATGTGGGAGGTGGTCCGTAGCTCGGCGATCGAGGATGCCCCGATGCAGAACATGGCGATCCGCAGTTCGGTGGTGATGCGCCGCAGCTCGTCGGCGAGCTCCGCCTCGCCCGCGACGGCGGCGCGCAGGAACGGCGCGGCGAACGCGGCGGCGTCGGCGCCGAGGGCGATGCACTTGGCGGCGTCGAGCCCGCTGCGCAGGCCCCCCGAGGCGATCAGCAGCCCCTCGGGGAACCCTCGACGGCAGGCGATCAGGCTCTCCGCCGTCGGGATGCCCCAGTCCCGGAAGGTCGCGGCCACGCGGCGCATCACCGGATCGGTCATGCGGTGCCGCTCGACCTCGCTCCACGAGGTGCCGCCCGCGCCGGCCACGTCGAGGCCGGCGAGGCCGGAGTCGGCCAGGGTGCGCGCGACGCGCTCACCGATCCCCCACCCCACCTCCTTCACCAGCACCGGCACGTTGACCGCGGCCACCACCTCGCCGATCAACTCGACGAGCCCGGCGAAGCGCGGGGTGCCCTCGGGCTGGAGCGCCTCCTGCAGCGGGTTCGTGTGCAGCACCAGCGCGTCGGCGGCGATCATCTCGACGGCGCGCCGGCAGCGGGCGACGGCGTCCGGATCGCGCAGCTGGGCGACGCCGAGGTTGGCCATCAGGGGCACGTCCGGCGCCTGATCGCGCACCCGGAAGGTCTCGGCCAGCGCCGCGTCGTCGAGGGCGGCGCGCTGCGAGCCCACCCCCATGGCCACGCCCGCGGCCTGGGCGGCGCGGGCCAGGCGCCGGTTGATCTGCGCCCCCCTCTCCACGCCGCCGGTCATGCACGAGATCACCACCGGGGCGGCGAGCGGCCGGCCGAAGAAGTCGGTGGTCAGGTCGACGTCGTCGAGGTCGAGCTCCGGCAGCGCCTGGTGCTCGAAGCGGTAGAGCTCGAGGCCCGTGGTGAGCTCGCCGAAGCCGACGTCCTCCTCGAGGGTGATCCTGATGTGGTCGGCCTTGCGGCCCGCGTGTCCGACGCCGGGCGCGTCCGTGGGCTCAGCGGCCATCGGCGACCTCGCGATCAGCTCTGGCGCGCATGGACCAGGTCCGCCGCCGCCTGCAGATCGCCCACCGAGCCCGGGATCGTCGCGAGAATCGACACTCGCGCGCGAGTGCGTCTCCTCCGCGAGTTCCCTCGCCCGGTCCAGGCCATACATGCTCACGTACGTCGCCTTGTCCTGGCGCACGTCCGATCCGACCGCCTTGCCCAGCGTCTCGGTGGACCCCGCGACGTCCAGGATGTCGTTGACGATCTGGAACAGCAGGCCGAGCTCACGCGCGAACGCGCGGTATGCCAGCTCGACCTCGAGAGGAGGATCGGCCAGCACCACGGCGCAGTGGATCGCGCAGGCGATCAGCCGCCCGGTCTTGAGCGCGTGCACCCGTGCCAGCGCCTCGGGCGATTGGTGGCCGGAGCCCCGCAGGTCCAGGAATTGCCCGCCGACCATCCCGTTGACTCCGCTGGCCCGGCTGAGCTCGGAGAGGATCGTGACCTGCACCTCGGGCCCGCCCTCCTGCCGCTCGCACACCAAGCGCACCGCCTCGGCGAACAGGGCGTCGCCGGCCAGGATCGCCACGTCCTCCCCGTAGACCCGATGGCACGTGGGCTGGCCGCGGCGCAGGTCGTCGTCGTCCATCGCCGGCAGGTCGTCGTGGATCAGGGAGTAGGTGTGGACGAGCTCGATGGCCGCCGCCGTCGGCAGCAGGCGTTCCGGGTCCTCCCCGAGGGCCTCGCAGCACGACAGGGCCAAAACGCCGCGGATCCGCTTGCCACCGGCCAGCAACGAATAGCGCATCGCGTCCACCAGGGCGTCCACGCCCTCCGCCTCGGCGGCCTCCAGAGGATCGCTCGTCGCGAAATCCAGACCACGCAGGTAGTCGTCCAGCATCGCCCGCAGGTGGTCGGGGAGGTTTCCGGCACCTCTGCTCACGCGCGTCGTCACCCGACGCCCGCTCGCCCAGGGGCTCGGGAGGGCCCCCCTCCGCCACGACGCTCACCGAAGGCCATCTCGTTCAGACCTCCCTCGTTCTACGAACTGTCCCGCCACGAACTTTGTTGCACCCTACAATCATCGCCGGGGCAGATGCCCCAACGCCATTTTCGCCCCCTTTATGACGCCGATCATGCCGCGTGAGGGGGGTTCACGTTGACCCCCCTGCTCTCTGTCGTGCAAAGGGGCGCCGTGCGGGGTGTGACGCGGGCCCTCACAGGGAACCAGGGGACACGGACCTCGTGGATGGGAGCGGTGGGGTGGAGATCGTTCTGGCGATACTCGTGATCCTGATCGTGCTGGCGGTGGTGGGCGTGCTCGCCCAGCGCCGGCGGCGCGCGGGAGGCGTCGTGGTGACCCGTGGACGGCGGAGGCGGCGATGAGCGTGCTGATGAGGGCGCGCGAGATCACCGGCCGGCCGGTCGTGACCCTCGACACCGCGGAGGACATCGCCGAGATCAAGGACGTCGTGTTCTCGTACGCCGAGGCGACAGTGGTGGGCTTCACGCTCAACAAGCGCGGCTTCCTGGGCTCACCGCTGAAGGACGTGCTGCCGTGGTCGCACGTCAGCGCGCTCGGGCCGGACGCGGTCATGATCGCGGGACGCGACGCGCTGGCGTCCCACGACGCCGACATGCGTGAGGCGAGCGACGCGAGCGACCGCGACGTGGTCGGGGCGACGGTCATGACCGAGGAGGGCACCGCCCTCGGCACCGTCGTCGATGTGATCGTCGAGGTCGACGGGCAGCGCCCGCATCGTGGGGTTCGAGATGCACGGGCCCGCGGTGGAGCGCGGCCGCTCCGAGGCGACGCTGCTGCTGCCCGCCGGCGACACGCTCGCCGTATCGGGCGAGACGCTGATGGTTCCTGCGGCGGCGGCCGACTTCGTGCGCGACGACCTCTCGGGCTTCGGCAGCGCCGTCCACGACTTCCGCGCCCGGCTGAAGGAGGGGGCGGCGTGATGCGGCTGAGCGAGGCCGACGGGCGCCCGGTGATCAGCCGCGACAGCGCCGAGCAGGTCGGCGATCTCAAGCACGTCGTGGTCGATGTCGGCGCCCGCCGGATCACGGCGTTACACGTGGCGGGGCGCAAGAAGAAGGCGGAGCTGGTGGATTGGAGCGCGATCGTCGGGTTCGGCCCGGACGGGATCGTCATCGACGGGGACGAGGCGGTGCGCGGCCCGGCCGGCGAGCGCGAGAGGGCCGTCGTCTCGGGCGACCTCGATCTCGACGGCCGCCTGGTGCTCGACGAGGCGGGGCGGGCGGTGGGAGTGCTCGAGGACGTGCTCTTCGACGCCTCCTCGGGCGTCATCGCGGCCCTGGTCTCGGGTGGCGCCGAGGTGCCGGCCGAGCGCCTGCGCGCCATCGGCCCCTACTGCGTGATCGTCAACGCCGACCCGTCGGACTGAGCGCGCGTGGCGGCGGCGGGATCCGATGACCCCGCCGCCGCCCCGTGCCAGGAGCGACGGCAACACTCGACCGGCGACGCGCGCCTCCGGGATGGAGGCAACGGTTCGGTTCCCGGCGCCCGGCCGCGGCAAACCCGACCGGCCGGCTCCGCTACATCCCCTCGCCCTGGGTGATCTCGGGAGCGGTCGGGAAGCTGACGCCGCGGCGCTCGAGCACGTCCTCGATGTCGGACACCAGCCCGAACGAGGCGCCCGACCACCGCCCCTCCATGAGGGTCCGCGGCGTTCAGGATCAGCCGGCGGTGCTCCTTGAGCAGGCGCTCGTCCGACAGGCTCTCGAGGTCGGTGTCCTCGGTGATGCGACGGCTGAAGAGTCCCATGCGACCGACGCTACCTCACCCCCCGCGCGCCGTACATACTGGGAGCCGATGCGCGACCCCACGCACCGCGCCGCCGCCGTGCTGACCAGGGCCCGGCACGCGGCCGGCCGTTCTCTGCGCATCGCCGGCGAGCTGCGCGCCGCCGCGCGCGCCCACCGCGCGCCGGTGTACCGGGTGGCGCTGCGGGCCGTGCGGATGCAGCGCCGCGGCTGGTGGCTGGCCGACCTCGGCCCCCTGGGGCTGCTCGATCCCCGCACCGGCCCCGACGTCGAGCGCTGGGCGGCGTGCCCCCGCGACCTCACCCGCCTGCAGGATCAGCTCAACCCGGCCGACGCGATCCCGACGGCCGAGGACAAGCGCCTCTTCGCGAACATCTGCGAGCGGCACGGCATCCCCACGCCGCCGGTGCTCGCCACCCTCGCGCGCGGTGAGCATCACCACGACACCGTGAGGGCCTGGGCGGCGGCGCTCGCCGACGCGGCGCCCGACGAGTTCGTGGTGAAGCCGGTTGACGGGCACCGCGGCATCGGCGTGCGGGTGCTGCGCCGCACGCCGCGGGGCGCGGTTGACCACGTCGGCGAGGCATCCTCGTGGATGGAGCTCGCGCAGTCGCTGGCGTCCGAGTCGTGGCCCGCATTCATCGTGCAGCCCCGCTACCACCCCCACCCCGACCTCCTCGCCCTGAGCGGCCGCGACGTGCTGCAGACGGCGCGGGTGGTGACGCTGCGCGAGCGCGACGGGCAGCTCCGCGTGCTGATCACGATCCTGCGCATCGCCGTCGGGTCCATGCCGATCGACTCGTTCCGGTCGGGGGCGACCCGCAACGGCCTGGCCACCGTCTCGCCGGAGGGCGTCACCACGGCCGCCTACCAGCTGGTCGAGAGTGGATTCGGGATCACGCCGATGCCGGCCCACCCGGTCACCGGAGCCGCCACGGTCGGCGTGCAGCTGCCCGAGTGGGATGCCGTCCTGGCGCTGGTCGGCCGCGCCGCCGAGGCGTTCGCGCCGCTGCGCGCCGTCGGCTGGGACGTGGCGATCACCGACGCCGGCGTGGTGCTGCTGGAGGCCAATGCCTGGTGGGCGATCTCGTCCTACCCGGACGGATCCTCACTCCGGGTGCTGGCCGACCTCCGTCAGGCCGTGGACGCGGAGACCCGCCGGGCCGCCTGACGCAGGGCGTCGCGCACCGGCACCGAGCCTCCGGCCGGATCCTGCAGCGGCGACCACCAGGCGTTGCCCTCCACCAGCACGGGCCCCTGGGCCGTCGGCGCGACGTCCCAGCCCACCGTCCGCAGGGGCGCGAACGCGCGCGCCGCGCGCTCGGCAAGGGCGCGGCAGGCGTCCCAGCCGGGCACCGGCGTCCCGGCGATACGGGTCCCGGTGACCGGATGCTCGTCCACCCACACCAGGCCGAAGCCGGATGACGCCACCCCGACCGCCCGGTCCAGCGTCCCGTCGGCGCGCACCTGGGCGTGGATGTTGCCGGTCGCCCCGGAGCGATACGTGTCGATCGGGACCGACCCGGTCGCGAGGCGCAGGCCCGCCCAGACCACCCGGGCCGGGCCGCCGTCGAGGCGCAGCGTGACGATGCGCAGGGTCTGGAGCACGTCCACGCCGCTCAGGGCGACGATCTGCGGATGCGAGTGCAGCCACGGCTGGACGATCATCTCGGGCCAGGGCTCGTCGGCGAGCGACCGGGCGAGGTCGCCCCACGTCCTCCGCGGTCCGCGGAAATCGGACGCCCCCTCGGGGGTGCGGGTCATGGCCCGCACGCCGAGACCGCGCGTGCCCTCCGAGGGCTTGACGAAGAACTCGGCGGGGGCGTCGCGCGAGAGGGTGTCGGCCCAGTCGCGCACCGTCCAGTGCCGGTCGCTCGAGCGGCGCAGGTCGGCGACGATCGGCGGGGTGGGCAGGCCGCGACGCGCGCACATCACGGCGAAGAGGCGCTTGTCCTCGACGCTCGCGACCGCGCCCGACGGGTTGAGCCTCTCCTGGAGCGCGGTGAACTCGGCCGGCCGCACCGCCCAGCGCTCCACGTCGCGGCCCCGCTCGGGATCCAGCAGCCCGAGGTAGGCCATGTCTCCCAGCCGCCATCCGCGCGCCCTCAGGCGCGCCGCGCGGGTCGCCGTGCGCGCGAGGGACGCGTCGTAGGCGCGGGCCGCGTCGCGCAGCCGGGCGACCACCCGGCGCGGGCGTTCGACGCGTCGCCCCACCGACTCCGGAATCGCCGCTCGCATGGACCCCCTCGTCCCGCCCCGACGGGCGCGACGCTACACCCTGCGGCGGGCTCCCGCTGGTGCCGACTCGGGGGGGTCGTCGATGAGGTCCAGCGAGTTGAGCCCCTCGCCGGCCAGGGGCATCAGCGAGTCCACGGCCATCCGCTGGCCGCTCAACGAGTAGGGCGACACCACGTGGTGCACGCCGACGCGCCGGAGCTTCGACTCGGAGTGCGGGTCCGCGGCGCGCGCCACCAGCACGAGGTTGGGATTGAGGGTCCGCGCGCTGAGCGCGATGAACGCGTTGATCGCGTCCGAGTTGACCGCGCAGATGATCCCGCGCGCCCGGTGGATGCCGGCCTCCTCGAGCACCCCGTCGTTCTGCGGATCGGCGATCAGGAACGGCACGCCCATCTGCTCGAGCTCCTCCTGGGAGCGGTGGTCGATCTCGATCACCACCACCTCGACCCCGCGGCCCTTGTACTCCTCGACAACGGCGCGCCCGACGCGGCCGTAGCCGCAGAGCACGAAGTGCCCGTTCAACGCTTCCAGCCGTTTCTTCATGCGACGCCTCCTCCGGCTCCGGGCGAGATCGCCCGATGCAACGAGATCACTGCCGATGCCCGCCGTCACGACCACCGCCACCAGCAGCCCCACCACCAGGCTCACCGAGAACATCTCCGCGAAGGCGCCCGAGGCCTCGGTGTCGCGGAAGCCGACGCCGCCCAGCGTGAGGATCGTCCAGTAGAAGGCGTCGACCGGCGTCGCCGAGTGGACGATCACGGTGTAGCCGATGGTCCCGTAGATGATCAGGCTGATCGTCAGCGCGACGGGCACCCGGAAGCGCCTGATGATCTCGCGTGTCTCCATGCACCGCCCCCCGGCTCCGCCGCAGCGAGGTCGATCATGTCCCGGCCCCGCCGGAGGGTGTATCGCCCGAGGGCGAAACGTCACCCCTCCAGGTGCGGCCCGGGGGCCACCGGGGATGACAGCATTGGCGCCGTGAGCGCAGCATCGACACGACGCCTCGCGTGGACCTCGTACGGCACCGCCGTGGGCCTCGCCCTCGGCACCATCGTCGCGCTGGCCACCGAGGTCGACACCCTGGCGGCGCTCGGCGCCGCGGTCGGGGCGATCGGCGGTCTGATCATCGGACGACGACGGGAGCGCAGGACATGAGAGCGATCGTCATCTCCGAGTTCGGAGGCCCCGAGGTGCTCCAGGTGACCGAGGTGCCCGACCCGCGCCCCGGCCCGGGCGAGGTGGTGCTCGAGGTCACCGCGACCGCGGTCAACCGCGCCGACCTGATGCAGCGCGAGGGCAACTACCCGCCGCCCCCCGGCGCGAGCGAGATCCCCGGCCTCGAGGTGTCGGGCGTCGTGGCCGAGATCGGCCCCGGCGCCGAGGGCTGGGCGCCCGGCGAGCGCGCGATGGCCCTCCTCTCCGGCGGGGGCTACGCCGAGCGCGCCGCGGTGCCGGTGGGTCAGCTGATGCGCGTGCCCGAGGACATGGACCTGGTGGACGCCGCCGGCGTGCCCGAGGTGTTCCTCACCGCCTGGCAGTCGCTCGGGCGGCTGACCGCCCTGGCGCCCGGCGAGGTGATGCTGGTGCACGCGGCCGCCAGCGGCGTGGGCACCGCCGCGATCCAGGTGGCGCGCGAGCTGGGGGCCACGAGCATCGGCACGGTGCGCGACGCCTCCAAGGCGGCGGCGATCGAGGCGCTCGGCGCCCGCCCGATCGTGACCGCCGACGGCACCTTCGCCGACGCCGTGCGCGCCGCCACCGGCGACCATGGCGCCGACGTGATCCTCGATCTGGTCGGCGCCGCGTACTGGGCCGAGAATGTGCGCGCCCTGGCCCGGCTCGGCCGCATCTCGCTGGTCGGCATGGTCGGCGGCACGCGCACCGAGATCGACCTCTCCCAGCTGATCCGGCTGCAGGCCACCGTCCGCGGCAGCACGCTGCGCGCCCGCACCCTCGCCGAGAAGGCCGATCTGGCGGCCGATTTCGCCGCCTGGGGCACGCCGCGCCTCGCCGACGGGCGCCTGCGGCCGATCATCCACGCGGTTCTGCCCCTGGACCAGGCGGCGGAGGCGCATCGCATCGTCGGCGCCAACACGACCGTCGGCAAGGTCGTCCTCGAGGTCTGAGGAACGTGCAGATGATGCGATACGGTTCGGACGCTCTTTCCCTACCAGAGCATGGAACGGAGAACAGATGAAGAAGTTGCTCGTGCTGCTCGCCCTTGCGGGCCTGGCCTATTGGCTTGTCAAGGATCGCCTCGGCGGGGAGCCGGACGAGTTCGTCTTCACCGAGGCACCCCCGGCCACCGAGGGCGTCGAGCCCCCACCCGCCGTATAGCGACGCCGGAGCCGGCCTCTTGGGCCTGCGCCTGGACGACGCACACTCGGAGCTGATCGGCGCGGTCGAGCCGGAGCTCCGAGTGGCGGCGGAGGCCATCGGGATGGGCCTGCGCGCCGAGCTCGGGCGCCTCGCTCCCGGGCTCACCCGTCCGCCCGAGACGGGCGGCGCGTCCGATGCGACCCTGCTGTCCCTCGATCTGGACCACGAGGGGGCGCCCGACGGGCTGTCGCTGATCGCCTGCGTCGCCGCGCACCGCGCCTACGTCATCTCGCGCGGCGCCCCCGAGGGCCTCAGCGCGGGCGCGCTGGCCCTGGCGCGGCTGCTGGTGTGGGCGCAGCGGGCCGCCCTGCTGGGCCCCGCCCCGAAGATCACCTGGATCGGCCCGGCACCCCGCCGGCCCGAGGACACCGGCGACAACCTGCTGCTGGCCGCGCGCTGCTCGCTCGACCTGCGCGGCGCCACGCGCAGGGCCGAGGCGGTCGCCCTGATCGCCCCGCCGGAGCCAACCCCGGGGAGCTAGTCGAGGAACTCCCGCAGGCGCTGGGTGTCGCGGTAGGCCTGGAGCTTGGTGAGCGTCTTGGCCTCGATCTGGCGGATGCGCTCGCGGGTGACCCCGAAGCGCTGCCCGACCTCCTCGAGCGTCCGCGGCTCCTCGCCGCGCAGGCCGAAGCGCAGCTCCAGCACCTTGCGCTCCCGGTGCGTCAGCTGGCCGAGGATCGACTCGAGCTCCTCGCGCCGCATCAACCCCGCGACGGCGTCGGACGGGCTCTGGATGCCCTGGTCCTCGATCAGGTCGCCGAGCTCGGAGTCCTCGTCCTCCCCCACCGGCGTCTCCAGCGAGACCGGTTCCTGGGCGACCTTCTGGATCTCGCGCACGCGGTCGGGCGTGACCTCGAGCTCGTGGGCGATCTCGGCGATCGTCGGCTCGCGGCCGAGGTCCTGCAGCAACTGGCGCTGCACCCGGGAGAGCCGGTTGATGGTCTCGACCATGTGCACCGGCACGCGGATCGTGCGCGCCTGGTCGGCGATCGCCCGGGTGATGGCCTGGCGGATCCACCACGTGGCGTACGTCGAGAACTTGTAGCCCTTGCGGTAGTCGAACTTCTCGACCGCGCGGATCAGCCCGAGGTTGCCCTCCTGGATCAGGTCCAGGAACGCGAGCCCGCGACCCACGTACCGCTTGGCCACCGAGACCACGAGGCGCAGGTTGGCCTCGATCAACACGGCCTTGGCGTTCATGTCGCGCCGCTCGATGCGCTTGGCCAGCGACACCTCCTGCGCGGCGGTCAGCAGCGGGACGCGGCCGATCTCGCGCAGATACATCCGAACGGGGTCGTTCGAATGGGCCTTGACCGAGAGGTCGAGCCGGGGGTTGCCGTTGCCGGTGGGGGGCTCGACGCCCTCTCCCAGCACCTCGATGTTGAGCTCGGCCAGCACCTGCAGCAGGCGCTCCTGCTGCTCCTCGCTGAGATCCACCGCCTCCACCACGTCCGCCACGCGCGAGAGCGGAACGCCCCCCAGCTCCCGCCCCTCCTCGATCAGCTCGCGGACCTCTTCCAGCCCGGTGACCGAGACCTCGGTCTTCACGACTCGCTCCTCAGCGCGGCGCGTACCCGCCGGGCGAGGTCGAGCACCTCGAGGCGGCCCGCCTCGTCGCCCGACTCGCGCAGCTCGGCCGCGCGGCGCTCGAGCATCGGCAGCTCGACGCGGTAGGCGGCCTCGCGCAGCTCGGCGGGGCTGGGGGCGGTGTCGGTGACGCCGACCCGGAGGGCCAGCGCGACGCCGGCCAGATCCTCGGGCCACGCGTCGAGGTCGATCTCGCCCGCGCGGATCAGCTCGAAGGCGCGGCGATGGCCCTCGACCTGGAACGCCTCGGGCGGCAGTCCGTCGAGGTACTGGCGCGCCGTGTCGGGCAGCGCGACCGCCATGGTGAGGAACCGGCGCTCGCGGATCTCCTCGGGCGAGGACGTGCGCTGGGGAAGGACCTGCTCGGGCAGCGCCCCCATCCGCGACGAGCGGCGGAGGCGTTCCTCAAGTCCCTGGGACAGATGAAGCAGGCTTGCGGTCAAGCGAACCCCTTCGTCCTTCTCCACTGAGTCGGGGAAACCCCGAAGCAGTTCCGTTATCGCCTCGAGGGCCGCCTCCCTCTCGCGGGGAGACCCTCCAGAACGTTCGACTCGTGATCGGATCAGGAAAGGTACCAGAGGCTTTGAGGCATCGATTGCAAGCGCCAGTGCGGCCCGCCCCTCCTCGGTGGCGGCCAAATCACCTGGATCCTGGCCTTTCGGCAGCTCAACGGCCGACCACGACAGGTTGACATCGGCGGCGGCCTCGACGCTCCGCCAGGCCGCATGCTCCCCGGCCGCATCGCTGTCGAAGCAGAGCTTGACCTCCGGCGCCCACCGTCGGAGGAGGCGGATCTGGTCGGTCGTCAGCGACGTGCCCATGCAGGCGACCGCCGATTCGACCCCGGCGGCCATCAGGCCCATGACGTCGGTGTACCCCTCCGCCACCACGAAGTACTTGGTGCGCGCGGCGGCGACGCGGGCGCTCGCGAGCCCGAACAGCAGGCTGCGCTTCTTGAAGTTGGGGCCCTCGGGCGAGTTGACGTACTTGGCGCGCTGGTTGGGATCGAGCGTGCGGCCGCCGAATCCCTGCACCCTCCCCTGGCTGTCGGCGATCGGGAACATGATGCGCGACTGGAAGAAGTCGCCCACCTGCCCGCCCCGGCGCCGGGCGAGGCCGGCATCGACCAGCTCGTCGCGGCCGAAGCCCTCCCGGGCCGCCCGGCCCGCCAGCACCGCGCCGCCCCCCGGGGCGTAACCCACGCGCAGGCCGCGCAGCATCTCCTCCGCGAAACCCCGTTCGGCGAGGTACTGCGCGCGCCGGGGCCGCCTCGTCGGCGCCCCAGAGGTAGGCCGCGTAGAAGTCGGCGGCGCGGTCGAGCAGCCGGCGGCGGCGCTCGATGGCGGCGCGGCGGGCGGCCTCGTCCGGGGACTCCTCCTCGAACGAGACCGGGATGCCGAAGCGCTCCGCCAGGCCCTGCACCGCCTCGCCGAAGGTCGCCGCGCCCTCCTGCTCGCGCATCCACGTGATCGCGTCGCCGGTGGCCCCGCATCCGTGGCAGTAGTAGCGGCGGAAATCCGGGGGCAGCAGGCTGAACGAGGGCGAGCGCTCCTCGTGGAAGGGGCAGCGCCCCCACCAGCGGCCCCCGCGGCGCACCAGCTCGACGCGCCCGCGGACCAGCTCCACCAGGTCGACCCCCTGGCGGACGGACTCGACGCTGTGCGGTGAGATCAGCGGCATGTGGTGAGACGATGGGAGGTCAGACCGGAAAGGATAGGGGGCGCGCCAAGCCCCCCCGTTCTATCGTTTGTGGTGACCCACCGCGACAGGAGGCACACGATGGGGCTCTTCTCACGTCCCAAGGCCCAGATGCCCGCGCACGAGGACGCACTGCCCGGCCGAACGCAGGCGATGCCCGTCACGGCCCCGCACTTCGTGCTCGGCACGCCGATCGTGCCCCCGTTCCCCGAGGGCCTCGAGCTGGCCCTGGTCGGCATGGGCTGCTTCTGGGGCGTCGAGCGCATCTTCTGGCAGCTCCCGGGCGTCTACACCACCGCCGTCGGATACGCGGGCGGCTACACGCCCAACCCGACCTACGAGGAGGTCTGCTCGGGCCGCACGGGCCACAACGAGGTCGCGCGCGTGGTCTTCGACCCCGCCGTCCTCACCTTCGAGACGATCATGAAGGAGTTCTGGGAGGGCCACGACCCGACCCAGGGCATGCGCCAGGGCAACGACGCCGGCACGCAGTACCGCTCGGGCCTCTACTGGTACTCCGAGCAGCAGCGGGAGATCGCCGAGGCCACGCGGGACGCCTACCAGCTGCGGCTGGACGAGGCGGGTTACGGGCCGATCACGACGGAGATCGTCGAGGCGCCCGAGTTCTACTACGCCGAGGACTACCACCAGCAGTACCTCGCCAAGGTGCCCAACGGCTACTGCGGCCTGGGCGGCACCGGGGTCACCTGCCCCGTGGGCGTGATCGCCGACTAGACAGGATCGTGCCGGACGAGGGGCCTCCTAGAGGGGCCCCTCGCTGGGCATGAAGGTCTCGCGGTAGAGCCGCAGCGCGTAGCGGTCGGTCATGCCGGACACGAAGTCGGTGACGCGGGTCGGCGAGATCCTCCTCGCGCGCCGGCGGCAGACGGTCCGGGTGGTCGACGAACCAGGCGAAGAGGGACCGCACGACGCCCTGGGCCCGGTCGGCCTCGGTGCTGGCCGGCGGCGCCAGGTAGACGTTCTGGAACATGAACCTGCGCAGCCGCAGGAACGCCTGCCCGATGCGCTCGCGACTGGCGGATCTCGTCGCCGTCGCGGCTGGAGTTGACCGTGTCGGCCACCAGCGTGGTCAGCCGCTCCGAGGTGGTCGTGCCCAGCACCGCGACGTCGTCGGGCGGCAGGTCGCGCACCGAGATCACCCCGGCGCGCAGGGCGTCCTCGATGTCGTGGTTGACGTAGGCGATCCGGTCCATCAGGCGCACGATCTGCCCCTCCAGCGTGAGGGGGCGGCCGGAGCCGGTGTGGTTGAGGATGCCGTCGCGGACGTCCTCGGTGAGGTTGAGGCCCTCTCCCCCGCGCTCCAGCACGTCGACGATCCGCAGGCTCTGGACGTTGTGCTCGTAGCGGCGTCCGTACCGGTCGCGCAGGATGCCGTCGAGGGCGACCTCGCCGGCGTGCCCGAAGGGCGCGTGACCGAGGTCGTGGCCCATCGCGATGGCCTCCACCAGGTCCTCGTTGAGCTCCAGCGCACGCGCCACGGTGCGCGCCACGGCCGAGACCTCGAGCGTGTGGGTCAGCCGGGTGCGGTAGTGGTCGCCCGCCGGGGCCACGAACACCTGTGTCTTGTGCTTGAGCCGGCGGAAGGACGTGGTGTGCAGGATGCGGTCGCGATCGCGCTGGAACGCCGTGCGGAACGGGCAGGGCTCCTCGGGGCGGCGGCGCACGGCGTCGGCCGCCCGCGCGGCCCGCGGGCCGAGGGGCGGCTCCCGCGACACGATCTGCTGCTCGATCATCCCTCCGGGGCGAGGCGGATCGGGAACACCCAGGGCCCGGGCGTCTGCACCAGGCCCTCGTGGGTGTCCCACACCGTCCCGATGCTGACGGTCAGCAGGCGGACGTCGGGCGGGATCGACGGCGCCAGCACCAGGGCGCCCTCCAGGCGGTTGCCCTCCGGCACGCTCTCGACGCAGGCGACGCGGTAGAGGCGCCCCGCGTCGTCCACCGCGATCACGTCGAGCATGCACATCTCGGTGCGCGTGCGCGCCGCGGAGGCGTGGCACATGTAGCGCAGGCGGGCGCCGTCGCCATGGCGCTCCAGGGCCACCAGGGCGATGTCGAGGCCCCCGACGGACTGGATCTGGTTGACCGGCACCACGCCCTCGGAGCGTGGACGGGCCGAAGATCAGCGCGTCCGGGAAGGGCTCGAGCACCTCGGCCCACTCCTCGACGGGCGTGCCCTCGACCTCGGCCTGGGCGGCGATCGCGTCCGGGGTGCGGTACTTCCACACGTTGGGGTTGGAGCGGAACAGCTCCACCAGCGCACGGTGCGAGAACGCGCGGCCGTCGTCGGGCACGTAGACGCCGAGGTGCTCGTCGACGCCGCGGGTGAGGTCGAACACGGCGGCCGGCGGGCCCGACGCCTCCGAGCGGTCGGCGTAGTGCAGGCGCGAGATGCGCCAGCCGTCCACGATCAGCTCGAGGACGTCGCCGAGGCCGGAGAGCTCGTATCGCGCGTCATCGGGGCCCACTCAGACGGCGCCGAGGGCGGCGCGGGCGGCGGCGATGCGGGCGGTCTGGACGCGGAAGGGCGAACACGACACGTAGTCGAGCCCCGCGTAGTGGAAGAACATCACCGAGCCGGATCGCCCCCGTGCTCGCCGCAGACGCCGAGCTTGATGCCGGGCTTCTCCGCCCGCGAGTCGGCGACGGCCATGTTGACCAGCTTGCCGACGCCGGCCATGTCGATGGTCTCGAACGGGTTGAACGTGATGACGTTGTGCTGGAGGTAGTACGTGAGGAACTTGTTCTCGGCGTCGTCGCGGCTGAAGCCGAGCGTCGTCTGCGTGAGGTCGTTGGTGCCGAACGAGAAGAAGTCGGCCTCGCGGGCGATCTCGGTGGCGCGCAGGGCCGCGCGCGGCAGCTCGATCATCGTGCCGACCGCGTACTCGACCTCCATCTTCTGCTCGATGAGGACGGTCTCGGCGACGTCGATCACCTGGGCGCGCATGATCCGCAGCTCCTCCTCGAAGCCCACCAGCGGGATCATGATCTCGACGATCGGGGCGGCGCCGGTCTCGCGCTTGATGGTGCAGGCGGCGGTCATGATCGCGGCGACCTGCATGCGGTAGACGTCCGGCCACTCGATGCCGAGGCGGCACCCGCGGGTGCCGAGCATCGGGTTGACCTCGTGCAGCTGGCGTACCGTGGCGATCTGGGCGAAGGCCTCCGGATCGGCCTCCCCCGTCGCCTTGGCCACGGCGACCCGCTCGGACAGCTCGATCAGGTCGGGCAGGAACTCGTGCAGCGGCGGGTCGAGCAGCCGGATCGTGACCGGCAGGCCCGCCATCGCGCGGAAGATGCCCTCGAAGTCGCTCTGCTGGAAGGCGCGCAGCTTGTGGAGATACTGCACGCGGTCGGCGGCGTCGTCGGCCATGATCATGCTCTGCACGATGGGCAGGCGGTCGTCGCCCTGGAACATGTGCTCGGTGCGGCAGAGGCCGATGCCCTGCGCGCCGAACTCCCGGGCGCGGGTGGCGTCCTCGGGCGTGTCGGCGTTGGCGCGCACCGCCATCGTGCGGGCGCGGTCGGCCCACTCGAGGATCGTCGCCAGGTAGGGGTTGTTCGGGTCGGGCGGCACCAGCGGGGCGTCGCCCTCGAACACCGTCCCGGTGGTGCCGTCGATCGTCATCCGGTCGCCCTCGCGGAACGTCGCCTCGCCGATCGTGATGGAGCCGTCGTCCAGGAAGCGGATCGCGGTGACGCCGCAGACGGCGGGCTTGCCCATGCCGACGGCGACGATCGCGGCGTGGCTGGTCTTGCCGCCGCGGGCGGTGAGGATGCCCTGGGCCTCGACCATGCCGTGGAAGTCGTCCGGGGTGGTCTCGTCGCGGACGAGGATCACGTGCTCGCCGGCCTTGCCGAGGCGCTCGGCCTCGTCGGCGGTGAACACCACGGCGCCGACGGCGGCGCCCGGAGACGCGTTGACGCCCTTCGCCAGCGGCGCGGGCGCCTTCTCCAGATCGAGCTGGGGCAGCAGCAGCTGGCGTACCTGCTCGGGCTCGACCAGGGTCAGCAGCGCGTCCTGCTCGCTCAGCACGTCCTCGGCGACGAGATCGACGGCGATCCGGGCCATCGCCTGCGCGCTGCGCTTGCCGTTGCGCGTCTGCAGCATGTACAGCGCGCCGTCCTCGATGGTGAACTCGACGTCCTGCATGTTCTTGTAGGTCGCCTCGAGCTGATCCATGGTGCTGATCAGCTGGGCGTAGGCCTCGGGGATCTCCTCCTTGAGCTCCACCAGCGGGCGCGGCGTGCGGATGCCCGCCACCACGTCCTCGCCCTGGGCGTTGATGAGGAAGTCGCCGAAGGGCTCGCCCTTCTCCCCCGTCACGTTGCTGCGGGTGAAGGCGACGCCCGTGCCCGAGTTGGGGCCCGTGTTGCCGAACACCATCTGCTGCACGTTGACCGCGGTGCCGAGGTCGTGGTCGATGCGGTTGAGGCGGCGGTAGTCGCGGGCCCGGCGGTTGTCCCACGACTCGAACACCGCGCGGATGGCGGCGTCGAGCTGCGCGCGCGGCTGCTGCGGGAAGGCCTCGCTGCGGTGCTCGCGGTAGATGTCCTTGAAGATCTCGACCAGGTTGCGCAGGTCGTCGGCCGACAGGTCGACGTCCTGCTCCACCCGGCGGCGGTGCTTCATCGCCGATGAGGGCCTTCTCGAAGTGCTCCTTCGGGACCTCGGCCACGACGTCGCCGAACATCTGGATGAACCGCCGGTACGAGTCGTAGGCGAAGCGGGGGTTGCCGGTGCGTTTGGCGAGGGCCTCCACGCTGACGTCGTTGAGCCCGAGGTTGAGGACGGTGTCCATCATCCCCGGCATCGAGAACTTGGCGCCGCTGCGGACCGAGACCAGCAGGGGGTTGGTGTCGTCGCCGAGGCGCTTGCCGACGGCCTGCTCGAGGGCGTCGAGGTGGGCCGTGATCTCGCGCGTCAGGCCCACGGGGAACGTGTGGTCGGCGCGCAGGTACTCGATGCAGGTCTCGGTGGTGATGGTGAAGCCCTTGGGCACGGGCAGGCCGAGCCGCGTCATCTCGGCGACGTTCGCGCCCTTGCCGCCGAGCAGGTCGCGCATGTCGCGCCCGCCCTCGGAGAAGTCGTAGACCCGCTTCGTGATCAGACCGGTCGTGCTCACCGTGCTCCCCCCACGTCGGTCACCCGTTCGAAGTCCGCGACCTGGGACAGGACCCCGGCCGCCTCCCGCACCAGCGCGTACCGCCGCGCCCTCACCCCGGGGTCGTCCGCGTTGACGAGGACGTCCACGAAGAAGCGGTCGACGGCGCTCGCCAGGGGCTCCGCCGCGGCCAGCGCGGCGTCGAAGTCGCCGCGGCCGTGGGCGGCGTCGATCGGCACGGCGGCGGCCTCGACGGCCGAGCGCAGGGCGGCCTCGCCGGGATCGTCCCCCGGGGCGATCGGCACCTCGTCGTCGGGCCCCTTGCGCGCGAGGCGGTTGAGCCGGGTGCTGGCGGTCCAGACGGCGACGAACGGGGCGCCGCCCCGAGCCGACTGGATGGCGCGCGCCCACGCGGCCGTGGTGGTCAGCCCCCCGAGACGGGCACCGATCGCGGCCGCGGCCGCCTCGGCGCCGACGCCCTCCTCGCCCAGGAGATAGACGAAACGATCCCCGAGGAACGCCTGGATGGCGTCGACCGTCGCGTCGGCCGGGAGCGACGAGGTCGGCGCCCTGGGCCTCGAGGCGCGCGTGGGCCGCCTCCAGAAGGGGGCGCGGGTCCACGTCCCAGCCGCGGTCGAGCGCGATGCGCACCAGGCCGAGGGCGGCACGGCGCAGGCCGTACGGGTCCTTGGAGCCGGTCGGGGCCTCGTCCACCGCGAACGCGCCGACCAGGTTGTCGATGCGCTCGGTGGCCGCCAGCAGTGCGCCGGGCGGGCTGGAGGGCAGCGGCGAGTCGGCGCCCTCGGGCAGGTAGTGCTGCTCGACGGCCTCGGCCACCTCGTCGGGGACGCCCTCGCGGCGGGCGTACTCGGCGGCGACGTAGCCCTCGAGCTCGCTGAACTCGGCCACCAGCACCGCGCCCTGGTCGGCCTTGGCCAGCCGCGCCGCGTGCTCGGCGGCCTCACGGGTCGCGGGGTCGGCGCCGACGGCGTCCGCCAGCTCGAGCACCCCCGCCACCAGGCGGTCGCGCTTCTGGGCCATCGTGCCCGAGGCGCTTGTGGAACACGATCGCGTCGAGGCGGGCGTCGAGCGCGACGAGGCCGGCCTCGAGGTCCTTGTCGAAGCTGAACTCGGCGTCCTGGAGCCGCGCGTCGAGCACGCCCTCGTTGCCGCGCGTGATGGTGGCCGCGTGGGCGGGATCGCCGTTGGAGACGGCGAGGAACTTCGGCAGCAGCCCGCCCGTCGTCGTCCCGGAGCGGGAAGTAGCGCTGGTGGCCCTGCATCGCCGTGACCAGCACGCGCGAGGGCAGGCGCAGGTGGCGCTCGTCGAAGCCGCCGGTGATCACGCTCGGCCACTCGACCAGGAACAGGACCTCCTCGATCTTGCCGCCCGGGTCGGCCCACGTCCCGCCGGCCGCCTCGGCCGCCGCGTCGAGGTCGGCGAGGATGCTCGTGCGCCGGGCCTCGTGGCTCGGGATGACGGCGACCTGCTCCAGGGCGGAGACGTAGGTGGCCGCCGAGGCGATCGTGGCCGGGCCGCCGAGGAAGCGGTGCCCCTGGCTGACGTCGCCGGCGGTGAGGCCGTGGAGCTCGAACGGGACGGTGCGGTCGTCGAGCTTGGCCACGATCCAGCGCACCGGCCGCGAGAAGCGCAGCCCTGTGCCGCTGCCCCAGCGCATCGTCTTGGAGAAGCGCAGGCCGCCGATCAGGTGCGCCGCGACCTCGGGCACCAGCTGCTCCATGGGGCGGCCCTCGGCGTGCAGCTCGGCGAACACGAACTCGCGCCCGCCGTCCTCGCGCACCACCAGGTCCTCCACCGCGATCCCCTGCCCGCGCGCGAAGCCGAGGGCGGCCTTGGTGGGCGCCCCGTCGGCGTCGAAGGCCGCGCTCGCCGCCGGCCCGCGCACCGTGCGGCTGGTGGACGCCAGCTCCACCGGGAGCCCCGTGGCCTGGACGGCGAACCGCCGGGGGGCGACCGAGACGGTCGCGCTCCAGCCCTCCGGCACGCCGGCCGCCGCGAGGGCGGCGCCCAGCAGGGCGGGCGCCTGCTCCACGATCTCCCGGCACGCGCTGGAGGGGAGCTCCTCGCACCCGACCTCGATCAGCAGGTCAGGCATCGCCGGCCACCTCCGCCGGGGCCACCAGCTCGAGGTAGGCCCGGGCGCACTTGGCGGCCAGCGCCCGTACCCGCCAGATGTAGGCGCCCCGCTCGGTCACGCTGACCACGCCGCGGGCGTCGAGCAGGTTGAACGAGTGGCTGCACTTGAGCACCTGGTCGTAGGCCGGCAGCACCAGGCCCTCGTCGAGACATCGCAGGCACTCGCGCTCGTGCTCGGCGAACTGCGCGAAGAGCATGTCCGTGTCGGCGACCTCGAAGTTGTAGCGGCTCCACTGCGCCTCGTTGCGCTGGTAGATGTCGCCATAGGTGACGCCGTGCCCCCACTCCAGGTCGTACACCGAGCCCACGTCCTGCAGGTACATGGCGATGCGCTCGAGCCCGTAGGTGAGCTCCACCGAGATCGGGGTCAGGTCGATGCCGCCGGCCTGCTGGAAGTAGGTGAACTGGGTGATCTCCATCCCGTCCATCCACACCTCCCAGCCGAGGCCCCACGCGCCGAGGGTGGGCCCCTCCCAGTCGTCCTCGACGAAGCGGATGTCGTGCTCCTCGGGCTTCAGGCCCAGCGCCCGCAGCGAGCCGAGGTACAGGTCCTGGACGTCCGCCGGCGAGGGCTTCAGCAGCACCTGGTACTGGAAGTAGTGCTGGAGGCGGAAGGGGTTCTCGCCGTAGCGCCCGTCGGTGGGGCGGATGGAGGGCTCCACGTAGGCCACCCGCCAGGGATCGGGGCCCAGGCTGCGCAGCAGGGTGGCCGGGTTGAACGTGCCCGCGCCGACCTCGGTGTGGTACGGGGTCGTGACCAGGCAGCCGTGGTCGGCCCAATAGCCGGACAGACGCGCGATCACATCCTGGAAGCTAGCCCCCGCCACGTCGCGGGAGTGTACCCGGACGTCGACTGGCTTGACCCCCCGTCCCGCACAGCGACAATGGGATCACGATGGACGTGCTCACCGGCCCCCCGCTCGTCGAGACCAAGCTGCGCCCGCCGGACCGGCGGGCGGGCCTCGTGTCGCGTCCCGACCTGGTCGCGCGCGCTCGACGCGGCCGGTCGACCGCCACCGCCTGACCCTGGTGAGCGCCGCCGCGGGCTGGGGCAAGACGCACCCTGGTCGGGCGACTGGCTGGCCGCCGCGGGCGCCCGCGCGCGCCTGGGTCGCGCTCGACGCCTCCGACAACGACCCGGCCCGCTTCTGGCGCTACGTCTCCGAGGCGCTCGACCGCGCCGGCATCGCCGCTCGACGACCAGGCCGTCGGCGCGCCTCGGCCGGCGGGCCGGACATGCGCGAGGCCGGGCTCTCGGCCCTGCTCAACGCGCTCGCCGAGTCGGACGTCGAGGCGACGATCGCCCTCGACGACTACCACGCCATCTCCGAGCCGGCCATCCACGAGGCGGTCGCCTTCCTCGTGGAGCACCTGCCGGGCGTCGCTGCGGGTGGTCATGACCTCGCCGCACCGATCCGCCGATCGGGCTGGCCCGCCTGCGCGCGCGGGGCGACCTCGGCGAGATCCGCTCCGCCGACCTGCGCTTCAGCGACGGCGAGGCCGGCCGCCTGCTGAACCAGGCGATCGGTCTCGACCTCGACGCCGGGCCAGGTCGCAGCGCGCTGCGCACGCGCACCGAGGGCTGGGCCGCCGGGCTGTACCTGGCCGGGCTCTCGCTGCGCGGGCGCGACGACGCCGGCGCCTTCATCGACGCCTTCGCCGGCGACGACCGCATGGTGGTCGACTACCTCGCGGCCGAGGTGCTCGAGGGCCAGACGCCCGAGCGGCGCGACTTCCTGCTGCGCACGTCGATCCTCGGCCGCCTCACCGGCCCGCTCTGCGACGCGGTGGCGCAGACCTCCGACGCGGCGCCGCACGCTGGCCGAGCTGGAGGGCTCCAACCTCTTCCTGGTGCCGCTCGACAGCCGGCGCGAGTGGTACCGCTACCACCACCTGTTCGGCGAGCTGCTGCGCCACGAGCTGCGCCTGACCGCCCCGGACGAGGTGGCCGGCCTCCATCGTCGCGCGGCCGAGTGGCACCTCGCCGCACGGCGAGATCGACGAGGCGATCCAGCACGCCGCCGCGGCGGGCGACCTGGACCTCGCCGCCGACCTGATCGCCGACCACTGGGCCGGCTACCAGCGCAGCGGCTGGACGACGACCAACCAGCGCTGGCTGGCCCTGCTGCCCGACGCGCGCGTGCGCGCCGATCCGCGCCTCTGCCTCACCCAGGCCTTCCTCTCGCTCAACCTGGGGCGCGCCGAGGCCGCCGCGCCCTGGCTCGACGCCGCCGAGGAGCGCACGTCAGGCGATCCCCGATCCGGCCGACGCGCTGCTGTTCGACGCCGCCATCGCCTCGGGCCGCTCGATCGAGCGCCTGCTGGGCGGCGACGAGGTCGCCGCGGTGGCGGTCGGCCGCAGGGCGCGTCGAGCTGACCCCGCCCGGCGACACCTGGTGGCGGGCGCTCGCGTGCATGGCACTCGGCATCGCGCTGCACGCGACCGACCAGCTCGACGAGTCCGTGCCGGTCCTCGAGGAGGCGCTGGAGGTCGGGCAGACGCTGCGACGCGGGACCGCTGCTGGTGGTCGCCGCCTGCCACCTGGGCGGCACGGACATCGAGCGGGGCGACGATCGACCGCGCCGCCGCCCGCGCCGCGGAGGCGATCGCCATCGCGGCGGAGGAGCGCCACTCCGAGTACCCCCACGCCGCCGGAGCCCACGCCGTGGCCGCGCAGGCCCTGGCCGCCCGGGGCGAGCACGACGCCGCACGCGAGGAGGCCCGCCGGGCGGTCAGCCTGGCGCGCGCGCGGCAGCTCGCCCACCGAGCAGGCCCACGCCCGCGTGGTGCTGGGGCAGGTGGCGCTCGCCGCGGGCGACCTCGCGCAGGCGGCCCGGTGCGCGCGCGAGGCGGAGGTCCTGATGGCGGCATCGACCGCGCCCGCTCCACCTGAGCCGCCTCGCCCGCGAGCTGCGCGCAGGCCGCCGGCGCCTGCCGAGACCGCCCGTCGCCGGTGGCGACCTGACCGACCGGGAGATCGCGGTGCTGCGCCGGCTGGCGGGAACGGCCTCGGCGCGGGAGATCGCGGCCGGCTTCCACGTGTCGCACAACACCGTGAAGACCCAGGTGCGCTCCATCTATCGCAAGCTGGGCGTGGCCACCCGCGAGGAGGCCGTGGCCGAGGCCAGGGAGCGCGGCATCCTCTCGCGCTCCCTGGCCGGCTGATCCGCCGACGCGCTGGCTAGCTCGTGCTGGCGGCCGGGGTCTTCGATTCCTCCGGAGCCGTCTCGCTGAAGCCGATCTTGTCGTGCAGGCGGCGCAGGGGGGCCGGGGCCCACCAGTTCCACTTGCCGAGCAGCGCCATCAGCGAGGGCACCAGCAGGGCCCGGATGATGGTCGCGTCGATCAGCACCGCGAGCGCCGTCCCCACGCCGAGCTCCTTGATCAGGAGCACCCGCGAGGTGGCGAAGGCGCCGATGGCGACCGCGAACAGCAGGGCCGCGGCGGTCACGATGCGGCCGGTGCGCTGCAGGCCGAGGGCGACCGCGTCCTTGGTGTCGGCCCCGTGGTCGTGCGCCTCCTTGATGCGCGACAGCAGGAACACCGCGTAGTCGGTGGACAGGCCGAAGGCCAGGGCCCCGAGGAGGATGGGCTGCGTCAGGTCGAGCGCGCCGACGCTGTCGTAGTTGAACAGGCCCTCGAGGCGGCCGTCCTGGAAGATCCAGACCAGGATGCCGAGCGTCGAGGCCAGGGTCAGCAGGTTCATGATCACGGCCTTGATCGGCAGCAGCACCGAGCCGGTCATGATGAACAGGGCGATGATCGTGGTGCAGGCGATCAGCAGGATCGCCCAGGGCAGGTGCGCCCCGATGCTGGCCTTCTGGTCCACGAAGCTCGCCGTGAGGCCGCCGACCAGGAGCGGGTAGGGAGCCTCGGCGGCGCGGATGTCATCGACCAGCCGTTGGCTGGAGGTCTGGAGACCCGTGCCCTTGGAGTAGACGTCGATGCGCCAGGTGTTCTCGCCGACGTACGCCGGCGGCACGACGGCCGCGGCCTCGGGGTTCTGCCCGATCGTCGTCGCGAACGCGGCGAGCTTGGCCCCGGCCTCGGGCGTGTTCGGCGCCGAGACGGCCAGGTAGATCGGCTGGCTGCGGTCCTGCGGGAAGTCGGCCGAGATGGCGTCGGACACCTGGCGCGCGGCGGCGCTGGTGGGCAGCACGCCCGCATCGACAGAGGTGAACGTGATGCCCAGAGCGGGCAGCGCGAAGATCAGCAGCACCACGGTCGTCGCCGCGGCGACGATGCCGGGTCGGCGCATGACGGCGTTGGAGAGCCGGTACCAGAAGCCCGAGGTGATCTCCTCGTCGGCCGTCTCGCTGCGCCGCTTCCACGACTTGGGGGCGAGCGAGTTGATGCGCGTGCCGAGCAGCGCCAGCACGGCGGGCAGCACCAGCAGTGCGACGGCGGCGGCGATCAGGGCCACCAGCACGCCGGCGAGGCCCATCGAGAACAGGAAGCGCTGGGGGAACACCATCAGGCCCGCGAGCGCGGCGGCCACGGTGATCGCCGAGAACAGCACGCTCTTGCCGGCGGTCTGCAGGGTGCGCGTCAACGCCTCCCTGCCCGGGCCGCGTGAGGCCAGCTCCTCCCGGTATCTCGATGTGATCAGGAGGCTGTAGTCGATCGCGAGGCCCAGGCTCAGGCCGATCGCGAGGTTGAGGGCGTACACCGAGAGGCCGGTCACCTCGTTGGTGAGCCCGATGGCGAGGAACGCGCCGAAGATCACCAGGGCGCCCATCACCGAGGGCAGCAGGGCGGCGATCAGGCCGCGGAACACCCAGAGGGACAGCAGGAAGATGATCGGGAAGGCGAGCATCTCCGCCCGGGCGAGGTCCTCGCCGATGATCGTGCCCGCCTCCTCGCCCACCATCGCGACGCCACCGACGGTGACGTCGGGCTGGCTCTCGAGGGAGTCGCGGATGCGCACGGCGGCGTCCTGCGCCTGGTCGTCGCTGATCGGGTCGAAGAAGACCGCGACGTACGACGACTCACCATCCTTCGACACGAGGGCCGCGCCGCCGCCGTTGTAGGCGGTGATCACGCGGGAGACGTCCTTGTCGGTGGCGATCGTCGCCGCCGCCTTCTCGACCGCGGCACGGCCGGCGCCGGTGCGGACGTCGGTGCCGGGCGCGACGAGTGCGACGACGCCCGGGCCGGGGTTGGTGCCGGTCGCGGCCTCGAGCTGGTCGCGCGCCGCGACGAACTCGGCCGACGGGTCTTCGAACCCGGTGGCCGAGAGGTTGGACGTGAGGGGTCCACCCACCACGACCGCGAACGCGAAGACGATCAGGGTGATGATCACGACCCGCCATGGGCGGCGTGTGAGCAGGGCGGCAAGGCGCGACATGGTCAGCTCTCCTGGTGGTCTGCGGCGGTGGCCCCGGGCGTCTCCACGGAGATCACCTCGAGGCCGAGGTTGTCAAGCGAGGCGAGGACCTCGGCGAGGGGCTCCGAGCCCGGGCGCCCCTCGAGAACCGTGCGATCGGCCATCACGCGATGGCGCGTGCCCGGGAAGCCCAGGCAGAAGCGCTCGCTCATGGCTCCTCTCACGGTGATGCGGTACTCCGCGTCCATCTCCCGCCTCCACGAATCGGTCGGCCCTCTCTGGCGCGACCCACCCTCGGGGCGATCGGGGTGAGCGGTCATCACCCCGGGGCGATTTCACCCAGGGTGAAATGTTCCGGTCCCGGCCCATCTCGGCCCATCCGGGAATCGCCTGGTAGCGCCAGGAATCCGGCCCCTCGCCCGCCGGACGATCCCGGCCGATTCCGGCGGGTCGTGTTGACCAAGGTGTTGACCCCCCGCGGAAGCTAGAGCTTCCGGGGCCGCCCCCGGCGCCACGAGCAAGCGAGAGCTCGGGGGGCCGGGGGGTACCGTGCGGCGTCGCCCACGGCACGCCCGCGCCAGGCTTCGTTCCGCCGAGGCGCGCGACGGTACGTCAGCGGTCGCTCGGAGTTACCACAGGCGGCCGAGCGACTGATCCGATCCCTGTGACCGCTCCAAGACGGCCTCGAGCGCGGCGCGCAGAGCGCGGACCTCGCCCGCTCCCGCCGCCGCCGCCCATTCGCGCTCGATCTCCTCCTGGATTTCGGCGGCCGCCAAGAGCAGCGCCTCCCCGCGGGCCGTCCGGCGAAGCAGCTGGGCGCGCCCATCGCTGGGGTGCTCGTCGCGGTCCGCGTATCCGCCCTCCTCCAAGCGGGAGGCGATCTTCGCGGCGGCCTGTTTCGTGACGCCGACCCGCGCGCCGAGCTGGGACGTCGTCGCGCCGTCTGCCCCGAGCGCCAGGAGCGCGTAGCCGTAGGCCGGCCGCAGGTCGGGATACCCGCGGCCGCCGAGCTCCTCGTTGAGGCGGGCGACCGCTATCTGCGTCGCGGCGCTGAGCAGTCGGGCGAGGGGGAGATGATCGGTCATGGGTCGCAGACTAGACAACCTTGTTGACGACCGCTAGGTTTCGTCGACAACCACGTTGTCGATCTGAGGAGTCCTCGATGAACACGACCACTCCCGCCGCCCCCCGCCGTCACGAGACGCCCAACGCCGTCATGCAGACCTACGCCAGCCGCCAGTTGACCGATACGGACCTTGCGGTCTGGAGCGTCGAGATGGCCGCCGGCGCCGCAGGGCCCGTCCACTCGATCGACGTCGAGCAGGTCGTCGTGATCCTCGAGGGCGAGCTGGAGGTCGTGATGGAAGGGGACCCCATGACCGTGGGCCCCGGCGGCGCCGTCGTGCTGCCCGCGGCGGCCGAGCGCCAGCTGCTCAACCGGGCGGAAGTTCCGGTCACCGCGCTGGTCGCGAGCCGCTCCGGGGCACGCGCGAGCACCGGCGGCCAGGGCAACGCGGGCATCGCCCTTCCCTGGGCGGAGTAGCACGATGGCCATCACGAGCGACGAGCCGACGATGGACCCTTGGCGGCCGCGGGGGGCGACGCAGGGGTCGCGCGACTCGACCCCTCGGGGGTTGGCGTCCACCCCGCAGCGGCACGCTCGATCGGCGTGATCCTCTCCAGAGCTGGGTCACGGGCTCGCCTCGGACGTGGGCCCATCAGGAGGCCCCCCGGGGGGTTGTCGCCCCCCGGGGGGCGCTGGCAACCCGAGATCCCCCTCTAGCACTGCTATCTCGGCTCGAGGCCTCGTCCGCTGACTCGTCCAACGGCAGGAGGGCCGGTCCAGCGCCCCCCGTGCCGTGGGCGTGACCTACGAGAGCGTAATCCGCCCGCGCATGATCCGAGCGCCGGTCAGGGTGTCCTCAACAGGCTCAGGAGTAACGGACCGGCCTGGTCGAGCGGGAATCCGCTCATGGGGTAGCGATCAAGTCGCCCACCTCCCTTCTGCCGACCCAAGATGATGGGTTGACACAGAGGCATCCCGTGGCTTTAGCGCGCCTCGCGTTGAGAGCCATGCGACGGGAAAACCTGGTTTGGCAGCAGATGAGCCCGTCCGGAGAGCGTCTTCACCGCCCTCGGGGCGGGCTCTTTTAAGTTCTGCTGGCTGGAACACTTGTTCTCAGCGGGCGGCATCCTTCCAAGGTGACATGAGATGCAAAGCCCCGATCTCGAGCCGAAAGCCGCTCCGAGCAAGGACGCTTGGCCCGGTGGCCGCTATTCCCGCCGTTGCGGGGCTGACAGAGCCCCGGTCCCGGTGGCCGCAGCGTCCTCGGCCTCGACTTCTGGCCGTCGCAGCAGTCGGCACGTCGGGACGGCCCAACGGCGCACGCGGACGGGTTGCGCTCCCGCCTCGTGTTGGCCAATCCGTTGACCCTCGGCCCCCCGGATGAGCGAGAACCCCACTACCAAGCCGATCCGGGGGATCCGAAGACTTCACCCAGGGTGATTCGCCTCGTCCGGGGCGCCCGCCGCCGTCGCGCGTCCCTCCCCCCTCGCGCTCACGAGGCCGGAGATCGCGATGCCCAGGAACAGAAACACCGCGGCGCGGGGGGCTTTGAACGCCAGCACGATCACGGCTACGTAGAAGCCGATGCTCGGCGTGGTGCGCTTCAGGATCGCGAGGATCTCCCTCTGGTCCGCCTCGGGCCGCAGGAGCGACGGGTTGCGCGTGATCGCGCGGACCATCAGCCCGAACAGCGCCGCGATCACGACGAGCCAGGCGCCGTAGAGGATCACCGCGATGCGCTCCGCGTCGGTCGTGTGGATCGCCTCGGCCAGCAGCCGGGTCGGGAACGGCAGGAACGAGACCGCCATCAGCAGCAGCAGGTTGGTCACCATGACCGAGCGGTTGGCGTACTGCAGGCGGCGGAAGATGCCGTGGTGGGCCATCCAGAGGCCACCGACCGTGAAGAAGCTCGTCGCGTAGGCGACGTACGACGGCCACTGGTTGCCGATGCCGGCCGAGAAGTCGTCGAGGTAGGACTCGGGGACGTTGATGTCCAGCACGAGCAGCGTGATCGCGATGGCGAACACCCCGTCGCTGAACGCCTCGATGCGCCCGGTGGTCCACACGTTGTCCACGGCGGGATCGTTCGCCGCCGTCGCGGGCGCTCCTCCGGCGTCGCGGCGGCGGCGGGCGTCGATGGCGAGGGGTTGCCCGCAGGAGGAGTCCGTGGCGACCCGGATGCCGCCCGCGTGCGGGCGAGCGAGCCTGTCGACGAGGAAGGGAGATTCCGATGAGTGAACGGGAGCGGACGGAGTCGGTGTCGCAGACCCTCGAGCACGTCCGGGTGCGTGACGTCATGACCTCGACCCTCGTCGCCTGCGCGGCCGATCTGCCCCTGAGGGACGTCGCCGAGTTGATGACCCGCCACCGCATCCACTGCGTGGTGGTGCTGGCCGAGCCGGTCGTGCGCGGAGAGCCCGGTGAGCCCTGGGGCGTCATCGCGGAGCTGGACCTGGTCGGCGCCGCGCCCTTCGACGAGGAGCAGTCCACCGCCGGCCGGGTGGCGGGCACCCCGCTGGTCACCGTCCACCCCGAGGAGCCGCTCGGCCGGGCCGCGCTGCTGATGTCCGAGTACGCGACGACGCACCTGGTGGTGGTCGACGACGAGGGAGCCCCGGCGGGGATCCTCTCGGCCCTCGACATCGCCCGGGCCGTCGCCCCCGACCGGCCGACGCCGCGAGGCGCCTCCGAGCGGCCGCCCTCACGGCTGACGGCGGGCGCGGGCGATCGGCTGGTGATCCAGCCCCACCACATCGGCGAGCCCGAGCGCGACGCCGAGATCCTGGAGGCGCACGGACCGGGGGGCGGAGCCCCGTTCCTCGTCCGCTGGACGGACAACGGCCGCACCAGCCTCTTCTATCCCGGCTCCGACGCGCGCATCGACCGGCTGGTCGCGCCGTGATGGACGCCGTCCAGATCGAGACGCGCCTGATGGCCACCGACGACGAGCTGGCGGCGCTGCGCAGGGAGCTCGAGAACGTGCGCGAGGAGATGCGCGCCCTTGCGAGCGCGGTGCGCGACCTGACGGCCGGCGCGCCGGAGGACTGAACGCCTACAGGGGGGCGGCCGACCTCAGGTTGACCCCCAGGTGCTCGCGCAACACCAGGCCGATCAGGCGCTCCACCCCGGCGGCCGACCCGGGCGGCATGGCCGACGCGGCCTCGGCGAGGGGGTGGCCCACCAGGCCCGCCAGCCCGGCGAGGGCGGCCGGATCGACGCGCTCGACGCCGGCGCCGCAGTCGGCGCACACGGCCCCGCCCGACACCGCGGAGAACCCCGGCAGGGGCGGCCCGGCGCCGCATCGCGAGCACATCGTCAGCACCGGCAGCAGGCCGCTCACCACCAGCAGCTTGGCCTGGCAGGCCAGCACCAGCGGGTCGAGGCGCGCGGGGCCGGGCGGCTCCGGCGCGCGGGCGAGCAGGTCGAGCGTGCGGCTGAGGACGTTCCAGGCCTCCTCGGAGGGCTCGTCCTGGGGCATCACGCGCATCACCGTCTCCAGCACGCAGCCCGCGGCCTGCAGCCGGTGGCCCGCCACCCACAGGCCGGCGTGGGCGTCCAGCACCGAGGCGCCGCGCATCGTGCCCAGGTCGCCGCGCCCTTCGTGGATGGAGACGAAGGCGCGCACCCCGGGCTGCAGCCGCCCGCCGAGGCGCGAGTTGGTGCGCCGGGCCCCCTTGGCGATGGCCGACACCCGCCCGCGCGCCCGCGTCATCAGGGTCAGCACGGCGTCGGCCTCGGAATACCGGATCGTCCGGAGGACGACGGCCTCGGTCTCGTAGTTCGCCACGCCCCCCATCTTGGCAACCCCACCGGACCCCGGGGCTCGCGCGTGACGCCGCCGCTACACTTTTTGAATGGCCACCCCCCACGTCCGCATCTACACCAGTGACGCGTGCTCCTACTGCGTCCGGGCGAAGCGCCTGCTGACCCAGAAGGGCGTCGACTACGAGGAGATCCACTTCTCCCGCAGCGACTTCCAGGCGCGCCAGGATCTGGTGGAGCTGACGGGCCGGTACACAGTGCCCCAGATCCTGATCGACGACCGCCCCGTGGGCGGCTACGACGACATCAAGGCCCTGGACGACGCCGGCGCGCTCGATGCCCTGCTGGGGCTCGCGGCCTAGGTTTTCTCGAGCGGCCCGCCCGCGGGCGGGATGATGCCGAGCTGCTGCAGCATCCCGAGGTCGTCGCGCGTGGCCCAGTGCTCGCTCGAGCGGCCGTCGCGCATCCTCAGCATGTGCATGTGCTGGACGCTGAAGCCGCGCCCGGTGGCCGGCATCCCGAGCAGCTCGCCCTCGTGGGTGCCGGAGAGGGTGGCCCGGTAGGCCACCAGATCGCCGCCGGCCACCACCTCGTGGATCTCCATGTGGATGTCGGGGATCGCGCTGTGCAGGCGGCCGAGGCGCAGGCGGAAGCCCTCGAAGCCGGGGTCCTCGCCGGGCCAGGCCTCGTGGTTGACGAAGTCCTCTGTCACGAACTCCTCCACCCGGTCCAGCTCGCCGCGATTGAAGAGCACCTCGACGCGCTCCACCGCGAAGGCCTTCATGGCCTCCGGGTCCATGCCGCTCATTCGGGCGTCACCAACGGGTCGGGGTCGGTGTCGCCGCCACGCCGGCGACGGCGGTGACGCACCACGAGATACCCGATGCCGACGACGATCGCGAGAACCAGCGCGTAGTCCACGTAATGGAGCTTGTGCTGCAGGCTCTCCCAGTTGTCGCCCACCGCCTGACCGGCCAGCGTGAGCATCACCACCCAGGGGATGCACCCGATCAGAGTGAGCACCGTGAAGCGCCAGAAGGGCATGCGCGCGATGCCCGCCGGCAGCGAGATGAAGGTGCGGACGATGGGGATGCATCGCGACAGCAGCACCGCCCAGTCGCCATAGCGGTCGAACCATTTGTCGGCCGAGTCGAGGCGCTTGGGCGTGATGTGCAGCCAGTGCCAGCGCAGCAGCCAGTCGCGGCCCTTCTTGTACCCGACCCAGTAGGCGATCCAGGAGCCGATGACGTTGCCCGCCACGCCGGCGGCGACGATCAGCCAGAAGCTCTCGTCGCCCTGGCCCACCAGGAAACCGCCGTAGAGCATGATCGCCTCGCTGGGCACCGGGATGCAGGCGCTCTCGAGGACCATCAGCAGGAACACGGCGAGGGCCCCGTAGGAGCCGACCTGGTCGGTCGCGAAGTTGACGAGCGGGGCGGTGATGTCCGGCATCGCGGGGATGCTACTGGGGAATTCTGGGCGAACGCTGAGATCCCGGAACCACGCCGCGCACCTCGGTCGCGCTGCGGGCCGCGTCCCGGATGGCCGCCGCGACCGCCTCGGCGGCCGCCACGCCGCACGCGAACGCCGTGGTCGGGACCGCGCCGGTGGCCAGGCAGAACGACACGTCGCCGTCGAGCGGCGTGTGCACCGGCGAGACGGCCCGCGCCATGCCGGCGTGGGCCATGCGGGCCACCATCGCGGCCTCGACCTTGGTGAGGCGCCCATCGGTGACCACGCAGGCCAGCGTGGTGTTGGCGGGCGCGATCAGGCGCGGATGCGTCGGCGGCGAGTCGATCACCCGCTCCGAGGCGCGCACGAAACCGCGCTCCGCATCGAACGCCCCGGCGATGATTCCGTTGGACTCGTCGAGGATGTCGCCCCAGGCGTTGACCACCGCGAGGGCGGCGACCGTCGCGCCGTCGTGCAGGGTGCGCGACGCGGCGCCGAGCCCGCCCTTGCACCACCCCGCCTGGCCCAGGAGCTTTCCCACCGTGGCCCCGGTGCCCGCGCCCACGCTGCCGACCGCGTGCGGGCCCGGGCGTGCCGCCTCGCAGGCCGCGTAGCCCTCGTCCGCCCCGGGGCGCCGCGCGTTGCCGGTGATGCCGAGGTCGTAGATGCATGCCGTGGGCACGATCGGCACGCGGGCCGCACCGGTGTCGTGGCCGAAACCGCGCTCCTCGCACCAGCGCACAACCCCGGTGGCCGCCTCGAGGCCGAAGGCGCTGCCCCCCGACAACAGCAGGGCGGTGACCCCGCCCACCGAGGAGAGCGGCGAGAGCACCTCCACGTCGCGGGTCGCGGGCCCTCCTCCGCGCACCTCCACCGAGCCGACGGTGCCCTCGGGCAGCAGCACCACCGTGCACCCGGTGCCGGCGTCGGCATCGGTCCAGTGACCGACCCGCACACCGTCGACGCCGCTCACCACGGCGACGGTTCCGGCTGGCAGACCGGGCACCAGTACGTGCCGCGCTGGGCAACGCGGGTCTTGACGATGGTGGCGCCGCAGCGGGGGCACGGCTCGCCCTCGTGGAGGTGCACGCGCAGCAGATCCTGCATCGAGCCCTTCTCGCCCAGGCCGTCGCGGTATGAGTCGATCGACGCCCCGCCGGCGGTGACGGCGGCGGTCAGGCGGTCGCGGATCGCCCGGTGCAGGCGCCGGATCTCGTCCTCGTCGAGCGACCCCGCCGGCCGCAGCGGGATGGACGCGCGCCATGAACAGGGCCTCGTCCACGTACATGTTGCCCAGCCCGGCCACGAAGGCCTGGTTGAGCAGCACCGCCTTGATCGGGCCGCGCCGGTTCTCCAGCAGCCCGGCCAGCACGCGGGCCGTGAACCGCGGACCGAGGGGCTCCACGCCGACCCGGGCCCGCCAGTAGTCCTCGCGCTCGCCGAGGTCGCCCTCGACCAGCCAGATGCGCCCGAAGCGCCGCATGTCGCCGAAGGTGATGGTGCTGCCGTCGTCGAGGTGGAAGCGGGCGCGCAGGAAACGCTCCTCCTCCTCGGGCGGCCCGGCCTGCCAGTGCAGCCGGCCGGTCATGCGCAGGTGGACGGCCAGCGTCAGCGGCGCGTCGAGCTCGATCATCAGGTACTTGCCGCGCCGGTCGACGGCCTCGATGCGACGCCCGACCACCCGCTCGGCGACCCACTCGGGCTCCTCGGGGCTCGTCACCTTGGGGTCGAAGATCTCGACGCGCGGTGAACGTGCGGCCCGGGATCCGCTCGTCCAGCTGGCGGCGGATCGTCTCGACCTCGGGAAGCTCAGGCACCGCCGCGCCCTCGCTCGATCACGATCGGCGTCCGCTCGGGCGCCTCCGGCGCGATGGCCACGCACGTCTCGGCGAGCTCCCGGCCGCGCTCGCCCACCCACTCGTCGCGGCAGTGGATCACGGCGACCGGTTGCCCCTCGGTCACGCGATCGCCGACGCCGACCAGCAGCTCGACGCCCGCCACCGGGTCGATGGACTGGTCGGCGTGCAGGCGGCCGGCACCGACGTATCGCGCGGCCTCGCCGATGCCGCGCGCGTCGATCGCGGCCACGGCGCCGTCCCCGGCCGCCTCGACGTCGATGCGGAACGGCGCGCTGGGCAGCGCCCCGGGATCGGTCCAGACGGCCGGGTCGCCCTCCTGGGCCTCGATCCAGCGCTCGGCCATCGCCAGCGCGTCGCCCTCGGCGAGCGCGCGCTCGGCCCGCGCGCGCCCCTCGCCCTCGGGCACCACCTCGGCGGCCTCCGCCAGATCGCCGGCCACGCACACCGCGAGCTCGCGCAGGTCGTCCGGCCCCTCGCCGCGCAGCACCTCGGCGGCCTCGACGACCTCGAGGGCGTTGCCGACGCAGCGGCCGAGCGGAGCGGAGGCGTCGCTGATGCTCCACCGGCAGGGTCCTGCCCCAGTGCGCCGCGATGCCCGCCATCAGGTCGGCCGTGGCGCGCGCGGCGTCCACGTCGTCGATCACACCGCCCGCGCCGGTGCGGATGTCGACGTGCACCGCGCCCGCGCCGCTCGCGACGGCCGCGCTCATCACCGACGCCGCGACCAGCGCCGGCGAGGGGACCGTGCCGGTGGCGTCGCGCAGCTCCCGCAGCCGCCGGTCGCCGGGCGCCAGGCGGGTCGGGTGGGCGATGACGGCGATCCCCACGTCGCGCACCTGGCGCACGAAACGCCCGAGCGGGAGCTCGGCCAGGAAGCCGGGGATCGCCTGGAGCGTGTCGATCGTGCCGCCGGTGTGCGCCTGGGCGTGTCCGCCGATCGACGCGATGCTGACGCCGAGGGACGCCGCGAGGGGGGCCGCGACGATGGCCGTCGTGTCGCCCACGCCTCCGGTGGACTGGGGATCGCCCGTCGGGCCGAGGCTCGCCAGCTCGAGGCGGTCGCCGGAGGCCACCAGGGTCTGGGCGAGCGCCAGGGTCTGGACGCGATCGATGCCCTGGAGGCAGGCGACCATGCACCACGCCGACATGAGGGCATCCGAGGCGGTGCCGTCGAGCCACGCGCGCACGAAGGCCTCGACGCTCGCCGCATCGACGGGCTCTCCGCGCCGGCTGCGCTCGATGAGCTCAACGGGAGCGAGTGGGGCGGCCATGATCGACGGGGACTCTACGCCCGCAGGCGTCGCGGAAGGGGCGCACCGGACACCGGCGGACCCGCTGAGAACCGCTGCTAGGGTGGCGCCGTGTTTCGCTCCGTGACACCAATCGCCGTGCTCGTGGCCACCTTCGCGGCCTGCGGCTCGGCCATCGCGGCCCCCGCAACGACGGCGCCCGCGACCACCGCGCCCCCGACGACCACCGCTCCGGCCGTCACCGGCCCGCCGCCGGTGCTCACCTCGCTGCGGCTCGCCAACACGGTCTCGGCGCAGCAGGGCCACGCCCGCTTCCTGGTGGGGGTCAAGCTCTCGACGCCGGCCAAGCTGACGATCCAGGTGATCTCGGGCACGACGAAGAAGGTGGTCCAGACCACCACCGACGCCGCCGATCGCGACGCCGGACGCGCCTACGTGCGCGTCGAGGCCACCGACAGCTCCGGCTATCAGCTGCTCGCCGGCCGCGTACCGCATCAAGGTGCAGGCCACCGACGCCGCGGGCCAGGTCTCCGCGCCGCTCACCAAGGCCTTCACGCTCAAGCTGACGTCGCCCCGCGGCCTCTTCGACGCCTACACCATCCCCCTCTGGCCGGCGCTGCGCCGCCAGATGGGCGCCACGGTCAGCGGGCAGCTGGTGGCCGTGATCGGGATCAAGGGCAAGGTGGCGACGGCGGGCATCCGGCGCGGCGACATCATCACCTCGATGGACGGCAAGGACGTGTCCAAGCCCGGCGCCTGGATGGCCGCCCTGCGCGCCCTCCCCGGCGACCGCGCCGTGGTGATCCAGTTCGTCCGCAAGGGCGTGCCGATGAACGCCACGCTCGAGGCATCGCCCGACTGGACGCCGGCCCCCGACTACGCGGCCTCGCTCAAGGTCGCGGTGAAGCGCGACCCCAAGATCCTGGCCTACGCGGTCGCCCAGGCCCGCCAGCAGGTGGACGCGGGCAAGACGAGCGTCGCCAAGACCCTGATCGCCGGCTGGAAGAAGGCGTGGCGGACCGGCGCGCCGGGCGAGATCGTCCAGGGCGAGATGTACGCCAAGCTGAAGCAGTGGAAGCTCTCGCTGGGCGCCTACAACCGGGCCCGGGTCAAGGACCGCACGATCGCCGCCGCCGAGTTCGGCCGCGGCGTCGCCCTCTCGGCCCTCGGAAAGACCGCCGCGTCGGGCGTCGCGTTCGCCGCGGCGTCCCGCCTCGACCCGACCGACCCGGCGGCGGCCGGCTTCGACGCGTACGCGCTGCTGCAGGCCGACCGCACGGCCGACGCCCTCGCCGCCTCCCAGCGCGCGGTGACCCTGGACCCGCGCTACGCGGACGCCTTCCTGCCCTACGGCATCAGCCTCATCGCCAGCGGCGACAAGGCCAACGGGGTCGTCGCGCTACGGCGCGGCCTGCTGCTGCTCGAGGAGCCCGACCGGGCGAACCGCCTGATCACGCAGCACCTCGACCCGACCGACCCGTAGGGCGGAAGGCCTCCCGGGACGGGAGACCTTCTAGATCTCTCCGGTCGGCTCGTTGCCCTCGTCGAACGGGTCGTTGCGGGGGCGGCGCGGACGGCGTGAGCGCGAGCGGCCCCCGCCGACGCCTCCGCCGGCCAGGAACAGCACCGTCAGGACGCCCGCGGCGAGTCCGGCCCACATCTCCCACTGCAGCAGCGGGTTCTGCGCGAAGATGCCGTAGAGCAGGAACACCGCCACCACGCCGACCAGGGCCAGAGGCCGCTGCTTCGGGGCCGCGAGGTGAACGACCCACGGCGCGAGGATGGCGATGACGAGCAGGAGAATCGTGCTCAAGCGGGGCTCCCGGGGATTCGCGGTGCAATGCGGAGCGTGTGCGTCGGGCCAGAGTAGTGGGAGCCGGACCCCCTCGTCCAGCGGCTAGCCTCCGCCCAATGGGCGATGTCCTCGGTCTCCACCTGCTCCAGGCGCTGGATCAGATCGCCTCCCCGAGGCGATCGGCCCTCGCGCGGGTGGACGAGGCGGGACGCCTCGTGTCGCTCGACATGGCCGGCCCCGACGCCGAGGTGATCGCCCTTGTGGTGGCCGCCGAAGCGGACGCGCTGGTGGCCGACGCCCCCCTCGAGGTGCCCGACGAGGGCGGGCGCCGCGATGTCGAGACCGTGCTCGCGTGGTGCGACGTGCCCACCTTCCCGGTGTCGGCGCGGCGCCTGGAGCAGGTGTTCGGAGGGGCGCGCGGCGTGGCGCTGGCCCCGGCGCTTGCCGACGCGGCCGGCTGCGGTGCGCGAGACGGTCCCCGACCAGGTGCTGCGCCAGATCATCTGGGAGCAGACCCACCCGGCCGACGCGCCGCCGATCGACCTCGCCGAGTACCGGGCGGCATGGCTGGGGGTGCGGGCGCCGCTGTACCGCGCCAAGGGCGCCGGCCGGGCGCGGCCGGAGGGCACGCTCGCGGCGTGGCGGCTGCTGGCGGGCGTCCTCGACCTCGGAGGCTGGACGCCCGACGCGACGCCGGACGACGACTGGGCGGCCATCGACGACGCCGCGCGCATCGACGCCCTCTGCTGCGCCTACGCCGGGCTGCGGTGGCAGGGCTCCGCGGGCCACGTGGCGATCGGCGCCATGGGGCTGGGGCGGATGGTGCTGCCGGCCGACGCCAACCTGCGCGCCCGCGTCACCCTCACCCTCGACCGGCTGCGCACCGAGCGCCAGATCCGCATCTGAGCGTCGGCCGGGGTTGCCCGGGGCACGTCCATTGGTGAGAATCCGCACGAGCCCCTCGGGGCAGTCGTGCCTTCACCCGGAAAAGGATGGCTTCCCATGGGCAACAGCGTCTACAAAGTGATCGAGATCGTCGGAACGAGCGAGACCTCGTGGGAGGATGCCACGACCGCTGCGGTGGCCACCGCGGCCAAGACCCTTCGGGATCTGAGGGTGGCCGAGGTCGTGAAGCAGGACGTCACGATCAACGACGACGGCTCGATCGACCAGTTCCGGATCCGGCTCTCGATCTCCTTCAAGTACCAGGAGGACTGACCGGCCCGGTCAGCTGGGGTGCGGCCGGCCGGCGTGCCCGGAGGCCGGTCGCACCCTGAAGGCCAGGGTCAGCGGCTCGGCCGCGGCGATCGCGGCCGCGAGGTCCGAGTTGGAGCGGTAGGCGCGCTCCTCGACCCTCACGGCGCGCACCGGCAGCACGACCTCGTCGCCCGAGAACGGCCAGGGCGTCACGATGCAGCCCAGAGGCCCGTCGGGGCTCAGGTGCAGGTCGACCCCTGCGTCCCCCACGCGGCGGGGAACCTCGGGCAGCACTCGAGACTGCCCCTCGCGCAGGCCGCGCCAGGTGAGGTACAGGCTGAGCGCGTCCCACGTCCTCACCAGACGGAAGCCGGCTGACGCCCAGGCCTCGAGGCCGGGGCCACCGCCCAGCTCGGCGCGCAGCTGGTGCTGGAACGCGGCCTGCTCGTCGATGAAGGCGCGGGCCGGCGCGTCGCGCCGCTCGGGCGGCGTGTACTCGTAGAGCGCCTGGCCGTGCATGCTCACCAGCAGGCCCTCGCGCGGGTCGCGCTCGGCCGCCCGCCCGATGCCCTCGCGGTAGATCCCGACGTGGGTGCGGCGATCCATCCCGGTGAAGTTGACCGGCTGGCCGCCCGCGACCGCCGGCGCGAGCTCCCACCCGCGCCACCCCTCGTCGTGCCAGGCCGCCGCCTCGATCACCGGCCCGTAGGGCTCCGGGCGGTGGAATGCGTCGTTGCCCCACGCCTCGGCCATCGCGGCGCACTGCACCTGGTGGTCGACCTGCCGCACCAGCACCATGCCGTCCGCGTCGCGCCCGACGATCATCGCACCGACCACTCCTCCACCAGACCGTCCAGATCCCGGTCGAGGAAACCCTGCCCCGAGTTGATCACCACCGCGTCGGCGCCCGTGTCCCAGGGGCGGCGGGCGGCGATCGGCCGGCAGAGGTAGAGCTCGTCCGCCGCGCGGGTGACCGCCACGTAGAACAGGCGCTCCTCCTCGTCGAGCTTGCCCTCCGAGACCGACCAGCCCGAGGGGAACGAGCCGGCCTCGACCTGGAGCACGAACACGACCGGCCACTCGAGGCCCTTGGCCTGGTGGACGCTCGAGAGCGCCACGCGCCGCGCGGGACCCGAGACGTCCTCGTCGGCCTCCACCCGCTCGGCCAGCTGCAGGTCGCCCAGGAAGCGGTCGAGCCCCGCGCTGCGCGTCGCCAGCTCGGCCAGGCGGGCCAGATCGGCCTCGCGGTCGCGCCAGTTGGGGTACACGCGCTGCAGGTGGTCCCGGTACCACTCGGAGCGGGCGACGGTCAGGATGATCTCCTCGGGCCGGCTCATCCCGGCGACCGCCCCGATCGTCTCGGCGAAACGCGCCAGGCCGCCGGCGGCCGATCCCGTGGGCGTGATGGCCGCGGCGGCCGCCAGCGGATCGGGATCGGAGCCGATCCGCGCCCAGACCCGCTGCGCGGTGGCCTCCCCCACCCGGTCGAACAGCCGCAGGGCGCGGTGCCAGGCCAGCTCGTCGCGCGGGTTGTGACGCACGCGGCAGAAGGCCAGCACGTCCTTCACATGGGCGCTCTCCACGAAACGCGCGCCGGAGAACATCTCGAACTCGACCCCCGCCTCGGCCAGGGCCAGCTGGAGGTCGACGCTGTGGTGGTGGGCCCGGTAGAGCACCGCGATCTCACCCGGGGCCCGGCCCTCGGTGATCAGGTCGGCGATGCGCTGCACCACGAACCGCGCCTCGTCGGGCGACAGAGGCCAGATGGGCGATCACCGGCCGGTTGCCCGAGTCGGGCCGCTGGGCGCTGAGCCGCTTGCCGAAGGGGTTGCCGGCGGGCAGCGTGGCCTGCGCCAGGGCCACCACCTCGGGGGTCGAGCGGTAGTTGGTCTGGAGGGGGAAGACACGCGTCCCCGGCTCGGCGGCGAACCGCTCCACCACGCGCGGGTCGGCGCCGCGCCACGAGTAGATCGCCTGATCCGGGTCGGCGACGGCGATCAGGTTGCCCCCCTCCCCCGCGATCGCCTCGACGATCCGGGCCTGCACGGGGTTGACGTCGTGCAGCTCGTCCACCAGCACCCAGCGGTAGGTCTCGGCGAGGCGGGCGCGCACGCGCGGGTGCTCGTCGAGCAGGCGCAGGGTCAGCACCAGCAGGTCGGCGTAGTCCACCGCGGCCATCGCCCGCTTGCGCTCGACGTACCCGTCGACGATCGCGCGCAGGATCTCGAGGCGGTCGCCGAGCCGCGGGTTGGCCTCGACGACGACGTCCTCCAGCGTGCGGCCGCTCTCGGCCGCGAACGCGGCCCATCCCACGATCGTCCCGGGCTTCGGCAGGGACGGGCGCTCGCTGAGATCGGCCAGCACGGCGTCGCGGGCCATCGCCGCCAGCTGCGCCTGATCCTCGCCGTCGAGCACCGTGAACTGCCCCGGCAGGCCCACCAGGGGCCCGTGGCGCGCCAGCAGGCGCCGGCAGACGGCGTGGAAGGTGCCGGCGGTGACGGCGGCGAGATCGACGCCCGCCATCCCCTCGGCCCGCTCGATCATCTCGCGCGCCGCCCGGCGCGTGAACGTGACCAGCATGATCGCCTCGGGCGGCGTGCCGGTCTCGACCAGGTGGGCGAGCGTCGCCACGATCGTCCGCGTCTTGCCCGATCCGGCCGACGCCAGCACCAGCACCCGTCCCCGCGCGCCCTCCACGGCGGCGAGCTGCTCGGCGTCGAGCATCTCCCGCAGCCGCTCCGACGCCCCGGCCGTCTCGCGCGCCCTCGGGCGCAGCCGGTAGACCGTCCTGCCGGCCGGATCGGCGGCGAGGGGGTCGCGGGGGGCGACGGCGTCCCGCGCGGCCTTCTGGGCCTCGATGTGCGGCAGGGTCGGCGGGGCCGTCTGCCAGCGCGGGTATCCGGACCTGGACGACATCGGGCGCGGGAGGTTAGACCCCGGCCCGGACGGCGTTCATGCCGAACGCCGCTCCCGCTCGAGGCGCATCAGGCCGATCAGGGTCTTCGCGTCGTCCACGCGGGCGATCAGGCAGTCGAGATCGGCCAGCGGCCAGGCGACCACCTCGATCTGCTCGTCGTCGTCCTGCGTCGCCCCCTCGGCCGGGCTGAGGCCGGTCGCGAGGAAGCAGTGGATGAACTCGGTGATGATCGCCGGGGCGGTGTAGAAGCCGCCCAGATCGCGCCACTGCGCGGCCGCGCGGCCGACCTCCTCGGCCAGCTCGCGGCGGGCGCACTCGAGGGGGTCCTCGCCGCCGTCGATCTTCCCCGCCGGCAGCTCGAGCGTGTATTTCTCGATCGCCTCGCGGGGCTGGCGCACCAGCAGCACGTGGTCGTCCTCCACCGGCACCATCACCACCGCGCCGGGGTGGTCCATCACCTCGCGCCGCACCAGCGTGCCGTCGGGCCGCCGGTAGTCGGACACCCGCAGGTTGACGATCGAGCCCTCGTGGATCAGCTCGCTGCGGACCGGCGGGTCGAGCCGCCCGTCGCCGGGGCTCACGACGCGGCGCGCGCCGCGTCGATCAGGCCGAGGGTGACGTCGAGCATCTGCTCGAGGCTCGCGACGGCGATCCGCTCGTCGGCGGTGTGGACGTCGATCATCCCGTTGCAGAGGTTGACCGAGGGAAAGCCGTTGGCGAGGAAGGCGTTGACGTCGGAGCCCCCGCCGCTGGCGACCATCCGGGTGGAGTGCCCCAGCGACGAGAGGACCCCGAGGGCGAGGGCCACCTGAGGGTCGGTCTCGCCGAGGCGATAGGCCGTGAACTCCTTCTCGACGCGCGTCTCGAGGTCCACCTCGCACTCGCTCGCCGCCCAGGTGAGGGCGTCGAGCATCGCGGTCAGCTGCACCGAGAGAGCGCGCTCGCCGCGGCTGCGGGCCTCGGCCGTCACCGTGCAGCGCTCGGCCACGACGTTGGTGGCGGTGCCGCCCGAGATCGTGCCGATGTTGGCCGTGGTCTCGGCGTCGATGCGGCCGAGGGGCATCCGCGCGATGGCCTTGGACGCCGCCAGGATCGCGCTGCGTCCCGACTCGGGGGTGATGCCGGCGTGGGCGCCCCGCCCGACGAACGTGGCGTCGATGCGGTGCAGAGTCGGCGCCGAGCCCACCACGTGGCCCACCGGGCCCGTGTGGTCGTAGACGAAGCCGTAGCGCGCCTTCAGCGGAGAGGGATCGAACGCGGCCGCCCCGCGCAGCCCGATCTCCTCGCAGGGCGTGAACACCAGCTCGACGCCGGCGTGCGGGCGCCCCTCCTCCACCACCCGCCGCATCGCCTGCAGCACGACCGCCACGGCGGCCTTGTTGTCGCCGCCCAGGATGCCCGGGTGCTCGTTGGTGAGATCACCCTCGACCAGCGTCCACCTCGATCGGCGCCCGCGGCGGTACGGTGTCCAGGTGGGCGCCGAACATGATCGGCACGCCCCCCTCGGCCGTCGGGGCGAAACGCCCGACGATGTTGCCGCAGCCCGCGGGGATCGTCGCACCGGCGCCGTCCTCGTGCACCTCGGCGCCCAGCGCGCGCAGTTCGGCCCGCACGGCCTCGGCCACCACCCCCTCCTCCCGCGAGGGGGAGGGGATCTCGCACAGGCGCACCATCAGCTGGGCCACCGGAGGCAGCCCCGCGAGTTCCTCCGGGCTCACCCGCCGAGCGCGGCGGGCTCGCGCTCTGACACGGCGTCACGGCCCCGGGCCCGGGTGACGGCCGCGCCCATGAACTCGCGGAACAGCGGCTGCGGACGGGTGGGGCGGCTCTTGAACTCGGGGTGGAACTGCGAGGCGCAGAACCACGGGTGGTCCGGCAGCTCGACCACCTCGACGAGACGGCCGTTGGGGCTGCGGCCGCTGACCACCAGGCCGGCGGCCTCGATCTCCTCGCGCAGCCCCGGGTTGACCTCGTACCGGTGGCGGTGGCGCTCGTAGATGACCGCCTGCTCCCCGTAGGCCGCGAACGCGCGCGTGCCCTCCACCAGGTGCACCGGGTCGGCGCCGAGGCGCATGGTGCCCCCCCGCTCCTCGATGGCACGCTGCTCGGGCAGCAGGTCGATGACGGCGTAGGGGGTCTCCGGGTCGAACTCGCTGGAGTTGGCCCCGTGCATGCCACAGACGCTGCGTGCGTACTCGATCACCGCGATCTGCATCCCCAGGCAGATGCCGAGGAACGGGACGCCGTTGACGCGGGCGTGGTGCGTCGCCGAGATCTTGCCCTCGATGCCGCGCCCGCCGAATCCGCCCGGCACCAGGATGCCGTCGGCCTGCCGGAGCAGTTCGTCCAGATCCGGCGCCTCGGCGTCGACCCAGTCGATCTCGAGGTTGACGCCGTGGTGGATGGCCGCGTGCTTGAGCGCCTCGGCCACCGACAGATACGCGTCGTGGAGCTGCACGTACTTGCCGACCAGCGCGATGCGCACGTCGCCCTCGCAGGCCGAGATGCGCTGCACCAGGCTGCGCCAGTCGGTGAGGTCCGGCGCCGGCGCGGGGCGGCCCAACCGCTGGCACACGACCTTCGCGAAGCCCTCGGCCTCCAGGTTGAGCGGCACCTCGTAGATGTCGCCCGCGTTGACCGCCGAGATCACCGCGTTGACCGCGATGCCGGCGTGGAGGGCGATCTTCTGGCGGATGTCGTCGGTGAGCGGCCGGTTGGACCGCAGCACCAGCACGTCCGGCTCGATACCGATCCGTCGCAGCTCGTTGACCGAGTGCTGGGTGGTCTTGGTCTTCAGCTCACCGGATGCGTCGAGGTACGGCACCAGCGTGACGTGGACGAAGCAGACGTGCTCGCGCCCGACGTCGTTGCGCAGCTGCCGGATGGCCTCGAGGAACGGGAGCGACTCGATGTCACCCACCGTGCCGCCGATCTCGACGATCACCACGTCGGCGTTGGAGCTTGCCGCCGCCTGGCGGATGCGGCCCTTGATCTCGTCGGTGACGTGCGGGATCACCTGCACGGTGGCGCCGAGGAAGTCGCCGCGGCGCTCGCGCTTGATGACCGCGTCGTAGACCGCGCCCGTCGTGACGTTGGAGATGCGGGTCAGCATCTCGTCGGTGAAGCGCTCGTAGTGACCCAGATCCAGGTCGGTCTCGGCGCCGTCCTCGGTGACGAACACCTCGCCGTGCTGGAACGGGCTCATCGTGCCCGGGTCCACGTTGAGGTAGGGATCGCATTTCTGAAGGGACACGCGGATGCCGCGCGCCTTGAGCAGCGTCCCCAGCGACGCCGCCGAGATCCCCTTGCCGAGCCCGGAGACGACACCCCCGGTCACGAAGACGTACTTCACCGGCGCCTCAACCACGTGTGACCTCCCTCGCCCGACGACCCACCAAGGATAGCTGCCGGGTCGGCGGGACGAATCACCCCTCACCGGGCCTGGGCCCCCCGCGTCCGTATACGGTCGCGCGACCAGCGACCGACGGACGGAGCCTCATGGACTTCAACGAGATGAACAAAGCGGTCATCGAGGAGTTCCGCGCCAACGCGGGCAGTTGCGGCGGATACTTCGACGGCCAGTCGATGGTCCTGCTGCACACCACCGGGGCGCGCTCCGGCGAGGAGCGGGTCAACCCGCTCGTGTATCTGCCCGGCGACGGCGAGCGCTTCTACGTGATCGCCTCCAAGGCCGGCGCGCCCGACAACCCGGACTGGTACTACAACCTCAAGGCGAACCCCCAGGTGACCTACGAGATCGGCACCGGGACCGGCACGGGCGTCGCCAGCGAGATCACGGGCGACGAGCGCGACCGGCTCTACGCCGAGCAGGTGAAGCGCATGCCGGGCTTCGCCGACTACGAGAAGCAGACCACGCGCAAGATCCCGGTCATCGCGATCGACCCGGTCTGACCCGCTAGTCCTCCTTCAGCATCATCGCGACCGCCACGAGCGACGCGAGCGCGATCACGGCCCAGACGCCGTAGAGGAACCAGATCCCGACCATCGTCCTACCTCCCGGGTGCGTGTGACTGGCACCTGAGAGGTTGGCCGGGAGCTGGTCGCCGACCATCCGGGGGTCCGCCCGACCCGGCTGCGGAAAACCACGGAATCCCCCGCGCGGGGGATTCCGCAGCCGCTACCGCACGACCAGGTGCGCGTACTCCTCGGGCACCTCCATGCGCTCGAGCACCCGCAGGAAGGCGGCGTTCGCCTCGGCCAGCACCTGCTGCTCGTCGCAGGTCGTCAGCACGCCGCCCCGCATCAGGATCTGCCCGTCGCAGATGGTGGTGTCCACGCAGCTGCCGTTGCTCGCGAACACCAGGTGCGACAGCAGGTGGTCGCGGTTGCGCGGCATCAGCGGGGTGAACATCTGGCTCTTGAGCTCGATCAGGATCACGTCCGCCTTGGAGCCCACGGCGATCTGACCGGTGTCGTGGCCGAGGGCCGCCGCGCCGTTGCGGGTCGCCATCTTGAGCACCTCGGGCGCCTGCTGCAGGCTCGCGTCCACCCGTGAGGCGCGGTGCAGCAGGGACGCCCACTTCATCACCTCGAACATGTCGCGGCTGTTGTTGCACTCCGCCGCGTCGTGCCCGAGGCCGATGTTGAGGCCCGCCGCCAGCATCTCGGGCAGGCGCATGATGCCGTTGCCCAGCTTGGCGTTGGAGCTCGGGTTGTGCGAAATCTGCGTCCCGGTCTCGCGCATCAGCGCGATCTCGACATCCGACAGCCACACGCAGTGGGCCGCGATGCAGTCCGGGCCGAGGATGCCGCACTCGTAGGCCACCTCGGTGGGGCGCCCGCCGAGCTTGGACTTCGAGATCTCCACCTCGGAGAGCGACTCGTTGAGGTGGATGTGAATGCCCGTGCCGAGCGAGTCGGCCAGCTCGCGCGCGCCGATCAGCAGCTCGCGCGACGACAGGGGCAGCCACTCGATGCCCACGCGCACCTGGATGCGGCCGTTGGCGGCGCCGTTCTTGGCCTCGAAGGCGCGCGCGTTGTCCTCGAGCGTGTCGAGGTCGTGCTCGTCGTCGGCGACGTCGTTGCACAGCACGGCGCGGATGCCGATCTCCTCGGCCGCGTCGGCCAGCGACTCGATGCGCCGGTACATGTCGTTGACGGTGGTCACGCCGCAGCGGATCGACTCGGAATAGCTGGCCATCGCGGCCCAGTAGGCGGCCTCCTCGTCCAGCGCGCGGATGATCGGGTACCAGCAGCTCTGGAGGTACTCCCAGAGCGGAAGATGGTCGCTGAAGCCCTTGGCCAGGGCGGTGTGGTAGTGCAGGTCGACCAGCCCGGGGAGCACGGCCTTGCCGGTGGCGTCGATGACCTCGTCCGCCGACCCCGGCGGGTGGCTCAGCGCGATCGCGTCGGCCTCCCCCACCGCGACGATCCGGTCGCCCTCCAGCACGACCGCCCCGCCGAAGATGATCGACTCGGCGTCGTCCATCGTCACGACGTCGCCACCGGTGATGATGATCCTGTCGGGCATCTGGGTCTCCTTGGGGGACGCGGACCGGCCGCGCCGGGCTCATCGCCGGCGCGGCCGTCGCGCGTGTGACTACTGCTTGGGCAGCAGGTCGTTTGTGTAGTACGAGGACCAGTCGGTCGGTGTCACCGACTTGCCCGAGGCGTCCTTCAGGGCGCCCGCCTCGGCGAGGATCTTCCCGAGGCCCTCGAACGAGGACTCCTTGAACTCGCCCCACTGGCTGCTGTCGCCCACGTAGACCGGGGCCAGGTACTCGGCGCTGGCGTTGACCTGGTCCTTGGCCTGCTCGAGCGCGGAGTCGGACGCGATCAGGATCTTGGCCGCGTCGGCCGGGTTCTCGGCCGCGTAGGTGTAGCCCTTCGAGAGCGCCGCGAGGCCCTTCTCGAGCAGCTCGGGGTCCTCCGCGATCGTCTTGTCGGCGGCCACGAAGATCCCGGACGGGTAGTCGCCGGCCTCACCCAGGTACTTGCTGATCGGGAAGGTCCGGAGCTTGATCCCGCGCTGCTTGGCCTCGATGCCCTCCCAGGCGTCGAAGATGGCCGACCAGTCGATCTTCTTGGCGTACAGGGCCTCATAGGCCGCGGTGTTGAGCGTGACGTTCTTGAAGTCCACGTTGGTCGCGCCGTCGGCCTTGATGACCGCCGTCCATGTCGGGACCTCGTAGGGCAGCCCGAAGCCGCCGTAGGTGGTGCCGGTGGCCAGGTCCTTCGGGCTCTGGTACTTCGAGCTGGCGAGGACCGCGAGGGACTCGACGTTCTTCGACATGATGGCGCCGACGGCCGTGATCGGGATGCCGGCGCTCTTGGACACCAGGAGCTGGGGCACGAACGAGACGCCGAGGTCGGCCTTGCCCTGCGCCACCAGCACGTCGGTGTTGGCGCCGGAGTAGGGAAGGATCTTGAGGTCGAGGCCCTCCTCGGCGAAGTAACCCTTCTCCTTCGCCACGTAGATGCCCGTGTGGTTGGTGTTCGGAGTCCAGTCCAGGGCGATCGTGAACGTCTGCTTCTTCTCGGGCGTGGTCGAGCCGGCACTGGAGCTATCGGAGCCGCAGCCGGCCGCGAACAGCGTGCCCAGCGCGACCAGTGCCGCAACGGCGATAAGGCCGAAACCTCTCCGTCTCATGTCAGGGGTCTCCTTCGGTTTGGCGGTGCGGTGCGCACCGTCGGGCACGTGAGCCGAATCGGGTCATCCATCGGGCGATGACCCCGGTCCCGCGTTGTAGACGTAGCCCGGGCGGACCGGGAGGTCCGACCACGTCCGGTAGAAGTCGAGTGCGTGGGGCGTCGCCAGGGCGGGGAGCTCCACATCGGTGCGCTGCCGCTGCGCGCTGCGGTGCCAGAGCCGCTCGGCGGCCGCCTCGGCGTGGCGGGAGCGGATCGCGGTCTCGTTGACCGTGGTGATGACGCCGTCGTCGAGGATCGGGCGTCCCTGGACCATCACCATCTCGATGTCCGACAGGTCGGCGCGATCCAGGATCACGTCGATCGGGTCGGCCTGGTCGTAGCGGTTGGGGGGCCAGAACACCCGGCCCCGGCTGAGCACCACCAGATCGGCGTCGCGGCCCGGCTCCAGCGAGCCGATGCGGTCGCCCATGCGGGCGGCCTGGGCCCCGCTCTCGGCGGCGCTGCGCAGGTAGCCCGGGCCGTTGACGCGACCGCTCTCGAGGGCCCGCGGCACGCGCTGGAGGTAGGCGGACAGGCGCAGCTCGGCCAGGTAGTCCTCGCGCTCGGTGGCCGAGATGCCGTCGGTGCCGATGCCCACCCGCACGCCGGCGTCCAGCATGTCGCGGGTGCGGCAGATGCCGGAGGACAGGCGCAGGTTGGAGCCCGGGTTGCTGGCGACCACGGCGCCGCTGTCGGCCACGATGGCGATGTCCTCGTCGGTGGGCCAGACGAAGTGCGCCAGGCTGACGTCCGGGCCGAGGATGCCCAGGTCGGCCAGGCGGCGCACGGCCGTCGTGCCGTGGTGGGACATGCTGAACGCCATCTCGGAGCGGGTCTCGAGGCAGTGGGTGGTGAGGCCGGTGTCGAACTCGTCGGCCAGGCCGCGGCAGCGCAGGTACAGCTCGTCGGACACCGCGGGGGTCCAGTCGGGGGCCGCGAGCACGCGGATCCTGCCGCCGCGCCCGTCCCAGTCGGCCACCAGCCGCCGGTAGGCCTGGTCCACCTCGTCCACCGGCCACGCGTAGCCCATGTCCGACGCGCGGATCTCGTCCGCCACCTCGGCGGGCAGGCGGGAGAGGAAACGGTCGTCGCCCTCGTGGGTGTAGCGGTTGCGGTCGCGGAACGAGAGGCCGAAGCCGACCCGCGTCCCGAGGTCCCAGTAGGCCTGGAGGGCCACGTCGGCCGAGAAGTTGGGCAGGCCGCGACGCCCGTAGTAGGCGTCCACCACGCAGGTCTGGCCGCCGCGGACGGTGTCCATCAGGCCGACCATCAGCACGTCGTAGAGGTCGTCCTCGTCGATCTGCCCGAGCAGCCCGTGCACCCACAGGTTGGCGAGCTCGAAGATCGTGTCGTAGACGCCCTGCACCAGGTTGCATTCCGAGTGGTAGTGCGCGTTGACGAACCCGGGCACCACCGCGTGGCCCGGCGAGCCGATCACCCGCTCGTAGCCGCCGTCGGCGCCCTCCAGCTCGGCCCGGGTGCCGACGCGCGTGACGCGGCCGTCCTCCACGACGAGCGCCCCGTCGCGGATGACCCCCACATCGCCCAGCACGACCAGCGGATCGCCGACGACCAGGGTCCGGCCGCTCACGCGCCCGACGTCCCCGGGGGGCGGTGGCCCCGCCGAGCCGCAGCGCGCGCCGCAGCCGCCGTTCGATGACCGCGAACCCGTCGGTCTCCTCCACGCCGAGGGCGCGCGGGCGCGGCAGGTCCACATCGACCACGTCGCAGATCCGGCCCGGCCGGGGGGCCATCACGTACACGCGGTCCGAGAGATACACGGCCTCCGCGACGTCGTGGGTCACGAACACCACCGTCGTGCGCAGGTCGGCCCACACGTCCAGCAGCCACTCCTGCATGTCGCTGCGCGTGAGGCTGTCGAGGGCGCCGAAGGGCTCGTCCAGCAGCATCGCCGGCCGGCCGAGGAGCACCGTGCGCAGGAACGCGGCGCGCTGGCGCATGCCGCCCGAGAGCTCGCCCGGATAGGCCTTCTGGAAGCCGGCCAGCCCGAAGCGCTCCATCAGGGGCTCCGCCCGGCGTCGCGCCTCGCGCTTCGACACGCCCTCGATCTGCAGGCCCACGATCGTGTTGTCGATCACGGAGCGCCACGGGAACAGCAGGTCCTTCTGCGGCATGTAGGCGAACTCGCCCGCCCGGCGTGCCAGCGGGCTGCCCCCGAGCCGCACCTCGCCGCTCGATGGGCTCCATCAGGCCCGCGATGATGTTGAAGAGCGTGCTCTTGCCGCATCCCGACGGGCCGATGATCGAGATGAAGCGGCCCGCCTCGGCGATCATGTCCACGCCCTCGAGCGCGACCACCTCGCCGCCGTCGCGCAGCGGGAACCGCTTGCCGACGCCCACGACCTCCACGGTGGCGCCCGGCGGGGCGAGCGGGGGCGTCGCCGCCGCCGTGCTCACCAGCGCTCGTCCTTGTGGGTCGAGCGGTGCCACGGCATCACCAGGCGCTCGATGATCACCACGATCAGGAACAGGACGAGGGTGAGCAGCATCGTCACCAGCACCGCGCCGAACACGAGGTCGGTGCGGAAGGCGTTGCGCATCTGCTGCATGTAGATGCCGAGGCCCTCGAACGACCCGACGTACTCGGCGAAGACGGCCGCGACGACGGCGTACGTGACCGTGATCCGCACGCCGGTGAAGAAATGGGGCATCGAGCTGGGCAGGCGGGCGCGCATGAAGATCTGCCAGCGGGAGGCCCGCATGCTGCGCAGCAGGTTCATCGCGTCGGGGTCGGTGGAGGCGAGGCCCTGCGCGAGCCCGACCACGATCGGGAAGAACGTGTAGAAGGCGACCACGAGGACCTTGGGCATCAGGCCGAAGCCGAACCAGATGATCACCAGGGGGGCGATGGCGACGATCGGGATGGTCTGGGACGACACCAGGATCGGATAGATGCCGCGCCGCACCCAGGGGATGAAGTCCATGGCGACGGCGAGCACGATCGCCGCCACGATGGCGATCCCCAGACCCAGGATCGTCTCCTGGAAGGTCACCCAGAGCGCGGTCCAGAGGTTGCCGCGGTCGTCCCACGAGGCGCTGCGTGATGTCGCTCGGCGTGGGCAGCACCGACGGCGACACGTTCTGCCAGCGGACGTAGATCTCCCAGATGGCGATCCCCACGATGACGAGAGCCACCGAGGGCCACACCAGGTTGAGGCGCGACGTGCGCCACGCGGCGCCCGGCGCGCGGCCCTGGGCGACCGGTTCCGCCGGCGCGGGCGCCGGTTCCGAACCCGTCGTCTGCTCGGCGCGGGTGCTCATCGGATGGTGTGTGGGATCCCCAAGACGGTCGCCAGTCTAGGTAGGCCCACAGGACCGACCCATCGGCCCTGTGGTTGAGTTTTCGCGCTCCGCGGCCCGCCACCCCGGCGCGCCGTCCTATCGTCGCCCCAGGAGCCACGCCACGGAGGCGATCGACATGACAACGCAGCTCAGCGGCACCAAGGCCATCTGGGACCGCATCGACCCCATCTATCGCAGGGTTCTCGATCATCCCTTCCTCACCGGCGTCCGCGACGGCACGCTGGATCATGCCGCCTTCGGACGCTACATCGTTCAGGACACGCTGTACCTGCGCGAGTACGCCCGGTCGCTGGCCCTGTGCGCGGCGCGTGGAGCCGACTCCGCGGCCGTCGAGATGTTCTGCGTGCACTCCAGCTCGGCGATCGCGGCCGAGCGGCTGATGCACGCCTCGCTGATGACCCAGATGGGCATCGACCCCGCCAGCGTCGACGCGGCGCCGCTCTCCCCCACGTGCCTCGCCTACACCAGCTTCAACAAGCAGGCGTGCGCCCTGGGAGAGCGCCACGAGGCCATCGCCTCGGTGCTCCCCTGCTACTGGATCTACCGCGAGGTCGGGCACACCCTGATGGCCGCCGGCTCGCCGGACCCGGCCTACCAGGCCTGGATCGACACCTACGCCGACCCGGCCTTCAACGAGGCCGTGGAGGGCGCGCTCGAGGCGTGCGACGCCGTGGCCGCCGACCTCGGCCCCGCGGCCACCGAGGCGATGATCGCCTCCGCGGAGATCGCCGCGCGCTACGAGTGGATGTTCTGGGACTCGGCCTACCGCGACGAGAGGTGGCCGGAGCTCAGCTGACGCGGCGGGCGAGCAGCTCCTCGGCGTGACGGCGGGCGCCGGCGTCGGACGGGCCGGCGCCGAGCATGCGGCACAGCTCGTCGACCAGGTCGTCGCCGCCGACGGGCTCGATGCGGGTGGTGGCGCGGCCGTCGGCGTCGAGGCCCTTGACGAGCCGGTAGTGGGCGTCGGCCATGGCGGCGACCTGGGGCAGGTGGGTGATCACGATCACCTGGCGGCCCTCGGCGAAGGCGCGCAGCCGGGCCCCGACGGCCGTGGCCGTGACGCCGCCGATGCCCGCGTCCACCTCGTCCAGCACCCAGGTGGCGTCGTCGCCCGACGCGGCCACCCCGTGCAGGGCGAGCAGGACGCGCGAGAGCTCGCCGCCCGAGGCCGTGGCCGCGAGCGGCGTCTCCGGCAGGCCGGGGTTCGCCCGCAGCCAGATCACGCACGAGTCGGCCGGCGGATCGCCGTCGTGGTCCTCCACCAGCTCCACGCGCAGCTCGGCGCGGGGCATCGCCAGGTCGGCCAGCTGCTCGACCACCGCCTCGGCGAGGCGCGGAGCCGCCTCCAGGCGCGCCTCGCGCAGGCCGACGGCCACGCCCACGGCCTCGTCGAGGGCGGCCTCGTGCGCCTGGGCCAGCGCCATCACGTCGCCCGCCCCCTCGTCCAGGGCCAGCAGCGACTCGCGGGCCTCGGCGGCGCGCGCGAGCACCTGGTCGGTGCCCGGCCCGTACCGGCGCGAGAGGCGGGCGTAGGTCTCGAGGCGGTCCTCCACCTGGGCCAGGCGCCCCGGCTCGGCGTCGAGGTCGTCCAGATAGGCCCGCAGCGCTGAGCCCGACCTCCTGGAGGGCCTCCTGCGCCGCGCTCAGCTCCGCGTGGGGCGCCGCCGAGGGCGGCGTCCACCTCGGTCATGGGCCCGAGCGCCGCCGAGGCGACGCCCAGCGACGCGACCACGCCGCCCTCGCCGGAGCTGGGCGACAGCGCCTCGGCGGCGGCCGACGCGGCGGCGGCCAGCCCCTCGGCGTTGCGCAGCCGCTCGCGCTCGCGCCCGCAGGGCGGTCTCCTCGGCCAGGTCGAGCCCGGCCTCGTCCACGTCGCCCACCAGCTGCTCCAGGTCGTCGCGCTCGCGCTCGGCCGACTCGCGCCGGCCCCGCGCGGCGGCCAGGGCGCGCCCGATGCCCGCCAGCTCGCGGCGCAGCACGGCGAGCCGCTCCGCGGCGGCGGTGACCTGCGGGCCCGCGAAGGCGTCGAGCACGGACAGCTGGCTGGCCGTGTTCACCAGGCGCCGGTGCTCGTGCTGGGCCGAGAAGCGCACCAGCGAGCGCGCCAGGGCGGCGACCGCCTCGCGCGGGGCGGCCTGGCCGTCGATCAGCGCGCGCGCGCGCCCCTCGGCGGGCACGCGGCGGGCCACGACGACCTCGTGCTCGTCGTCCACCAGCTCGCGCAGCGGGAGCGCCGGATCGTCGGGCTCGAGGGCGTCCCAGTACCCGTCGGGCACCTCGAGGGTGGCCTGCACCAGCGCGTGCCGGGCCCCGGGCCGCACCGCCGAGGCGTCGGCCGGCGCGCCGGCCAGCAGGCCGAGGGCCTGGGCCAGCACGGTCTTGCCCGCGCCGGTCTCGCCGGTGATGGCCGTCAGGCCGCCCGGCGGCGCCAGCTCGGCCCGCTCGATGACCACGAGGTCGCGGACCTCGAGCGCGCGGATCACGGCCGGCCGAACTTCTCCCGGTAGCGCCGGAAGAAGGATGCCTCGGGGAACGTCGCCAGGTGGACCTCCGAGCCGCCGAGCCCGACGGTGATGGAGCGGCCCGGCTTGAGGACGCCGATCCGCTGGCCGTCCGCCTGGACGTCGCAGTCGCCGGTCAGCGCGCTGTTGGTCACGGTCAGCTGCTCCTCGGCGCCGATCACCAGCGGCCGGCTGTCGAGGTGGTGGAGCGCGATGAACGAGAGCACGAAGCAGCGGACGCGCCACGACACCGTGGGCCCGCCGGCGGCCAGGTTGTAGGCGGTGGAGCCGACCGGTGTGCTCAGGATGACCCCGTCGCAGCGGACCGTGGCGACCACCTCGTCGTCGACCGCGTACGTCAGGTCGGCGATGCGCGAGTCGCCGCCGCGGAACAGCGCGAGGTCGTTGACGGCCTCCACCTCGCCGTCGGCCCAGGTCGGCCTTCAGCGAGGGCAGTCCGAGCACGTTGAAGTCACCGGCCAGCGCGCGCCGCAGGTCGCGCTCGAGGCTCTCGCGCTCGATGGAGGCCAGGAAGCCGACGCGCCCGTAGTTGATGCCGATCACCGGCGCCCCGGAGCCGGCCTCGCGGGCGAGGGCCCGCAGGATGCTGCCGTCGCCGCCGAGCACCAGGATCAGGTCCTCGCCACCGCCCTTCATGACCATGCCGTCCCCCGAGGAGAACGGCGCCAGGATGCGGTGCTTGACGACCTCGCCGGCCGGCACCAGCACCTGCACGCCGGCCTCCTGGAGGATCGCCATCACGGTCGGCAGGGTCGAGGCGGTCACGTCGGGCTCGCGGTGGGTCAGCAGCAGCACCCGCCGCACGCGGGTGGCCGGCCTCGACCGTGATCGGGACGCCGCTGCCCAGGGGGGCCTGGCTCATCGCTCTCCGTCGCTCTCGCGCGTACACGAACACCTCTCGGTTGCCCTTGGGTCCCGGCAGCCCGGCGTCGGCCTGCCCGAGCACCCTCCCGCCGTTCCGCTCGATGACCTCGATCACGCCGCGCACGGCGTCCGCGCGGGCCGCCTCGTCGCGCACGACCCCGCCCGACCCGACCCGCTCGCGCCCCACCTCGAACTGCGGCTTGACCATCACCATGGCACGCCACGCCGGCGCCAGACACGGCACCACCGCGCCCCAGACCGTGCCGATCGCGATGAACGACAGATCACAGGTGACCAGATCGGGGGCGTACGGCAGGTCCTGCGGCGTGAGGTGGCGGGCGTTGGTGCGCTCCATGACGTGGACACGGGGATCCTGGCGCAGCGACCAGTCCAGCTGTCCATACCCCACATCGAGCGCGATGACGCGCTCGGCGCCCCGCTGCAGCAGACAGTCGGTGAAGCCGCCGGTCGAGGCGCCGAGGTCGAGGGCCGAGGCGCCGGACACGTCCACCGCGAGCTCGTCGAGCGCCGCCACCAGCTTGGTGCCGCCGCGCGAGACGTAGTCCGGGGCCTCGCGCACGGCCACCGCGGCGTCCTCGGGCACGTTGGTGCCGGGCTTGTCGACCGGCGCGGCCGTCGACCTGGACGCGACCGGCCATCACGGCGGCCTGTGCGCGCGAGCGCGTCGAGAACAGGCCGCGCTGCACGAGCATCACGTCGAGTCGGGAACGGGTGACCACCGAGCGGATGATAGCCGGGGCGCGGCCCGCACCCGCGGCGCCGCGCGACGAGTCTCAGCCCTCGGTGAGCAGGATGCGCGAGGGATCGCCGATCGCGCGCACCACGCGCGCGGCGACGTGCTCGGGGGTCAGCCCCGTGTCCTCCAGCAGCAACTCGCGCTTGCCGTGGTCGACGAAGCGATCCGGGAGGCCGACGCGCAGCACCCGGGTGGGCGAGTCGTCCAGCGCCTCCAGCACGGCGCTGCCGAAGCCGCCGATCTGCGCGTGGTCCTCGATCGTCACCATCAGGTCGTGGCCCTGGGCCAGCCGGCGCATCAGCGCGGCGTCGAGGGGCTTGGCGAAGCGGGCGTTGACGACGGTCGGGCGCACGCCGGTCGCCTGGGCGATCAGCTCGGCCGATGCCTGCGCCAGGCCGGCGCCGTAGCCGTAGCCCACCAGCGCCACGCCCTCGCCCAGCTCGAGCACCTCCGCGCGGCCGATCTCGATCGGCTCGGGGCGCTCGGGCAGCGGCACGCCGAGGCCGGCGCCGCGCGGGTACCGGATGGCCACCGGGCCGTCCATGCGCAGGGCCGTGTGGAGCATGTTGACCAGCTCGGCCTCGTCCATCGGGGCCATCACGGTCAGGCCCGGGATGGAGCGCAGGTAGGCGATGTCGAAGGCGCCGTGGTGGGTCGGGCCGTCGTCGCCCACCAGGCCGCCGCGGTCGATGGCGAAGACCACCGGCAGGCCCTGGATCGCCGACGTCGTGGACGATCGGATCGAACGCCCGCTGCAGGAACGTGGAGTAGATCGCGCACACCGGGCGGTAGCCCTCGATGGCCATCCCGCAGGCGAACACGGTCGCGTGCTGCTCGGCGATGCCCACGTCGTAGGTGCGCTCGGGGAAGCGGGCCATCATGTGCTGCATGCCGGTGCCCTTGAGCATGGCGGCGGTGATGCCCACCACGCGCGGGTCGCGCTCGGCCTCGGCCACCAGAGCGTGGCCGAACACCTCGGTGTAGGTCGGGATCGGGGCGGCGGCGGAGGCCTTCTTCGCCGCGGCCTTGCCGCTCTCGATGACGAACGGGGTCGCGCCGTGCATCGCCTCGCCGTCGGCCTCGGCCGGCGGATATCCGCGCCCCTTGACCGTCATCACGTGGATCACGCACGGGCGATCCTTGTCGAGCGTGGTGCGCAGCGCGCGCCGGACGCCCTCGATGTCGTGCCCGTCGATCGGGCCGATGTAGGTGAAGCCGAGCGCCTCGAAGAGCGCGCCGGTCTCGAACCACAGCGCCTTGGTGGCGTCGCGGATGTGCCCGCCCACGCCCGACGCGCCGGGCACCCGCGAGAGGCCCCGCTCGAGCTCCTCGCGCACGCGCGTGAGGCCCGGATCGGCCCGGACGCGCTGGAACAGCTTGGAGAGCGCCCCGACGTTCTCGGAGATGCTCATGCCGTTGTCGTTGAGGATCACCGTGACGGGCGATCCCAGGGCGCCGGCCTGGTTGAGCCCCTCGTACGCCATGCCGCCGGTCAGGGCGCCGTCGCCGATCACGGCGACGACATGGCCCTCGCGGCGCCCCTGCCGCTGGGCCTCGGCGAGGCCCGCGGCGTAGCTGATCGAGGTGCTGGCGTGGCCCGCGCCCATGATGTCGTGCTCGCTCTCCTCGCGGCGCAGGAAGCCGCTGATGCCGCCGTGCTGGCGCAGCGTGCCGAACCCGTCGAGCCGCCCGGTGAGCAGCTTGTGGCCGTAGGCCTGGTGGCCGACGTCCCACACGATGCGGTCGCGCGGCGACTCCAGCTCGGAGTGGAGGGCGATGGTGAGCTCCACCGTCCCGAGGCTCGCGCCGAGGTGACCGCCGGTGCGCGAGACGGTGTCGATGATCGCCTCGCGCATCTCCTGCGCCAGCGCCTCGAGCTGCGCGTCGCTCATACGGTTCAGCTCGTGGGGGCTGGTGAGCCCGGCGAGGATCGGGAAACGCGGATCGAGCACGGCCATACGCCGATAGTAATGCACCCCCCGGGGCCGCGGGGAGAGGCTGGTGACTATCGTCCCGCCCATGGCGCGCCTCGTGCTCTACGAGAACCCGGTGTCCTCGAACGCGCTCGAAGGTCCGTTTCCTGCTGGCGGAGCTCGGCCTCGACCACGAGCGCCGCGAGGTGCCGATGCCCGAGCCGCGCCCCGACTGGTTCCTCGCGATGAACCCGGTGGGCCGCATCCCCGTGATCGACGACGACGGCCTCGTGCTCTCGGAGTCCCACGCCATCCTGCGGCACCTGGCGCGGCGCGAGGGGCGCGACGACCTCTACCCGTCCGACATCCGCGACGCGGCGCTGGTGGACGAGTTCCTCGACCGCTGGCACACCCGCATCCGCCCGGCGTTCTTCCGCCACGAGGTGCCGGCCCTGGGCTACGCGCCCGGCAAGGGCGGCTTCTACGCCGTGGAGCCCGACATGGAGAAGGCGGCCGAGGTGGAGCGGCAGATCCAACCCGTGCTGGCGCTGTTCGACGCTCTCGCCTCCCCCGGCTCCACGGTGCTCGGCCGGTTCACGATCGCCGACTGCGCCGTCGCCCCCGTGCTGTTCCGCACCACGAAGACCGGCCTCGACCTCAGCCCCTACCCCACCCTCACCGCGCTGCGCGAGAACCTGCTCGCCCGCCCCGCCTTCGCGCGTGCCGATCCGGTCGGCTGAGGCTCAGCCAGCAGCACCACGCGCAGGGTCGGAAGCTCGTCGTCGTCGGTCTCGGGCGAGGCGATGATGCCGATCAGGTAGGGCAGGTTGGCGCGCAGCTGCATGATGTCGTCGGGCTCCAGCACCCCGCCGGCGAGCACGTAGGTCCCGAGCTCCTTGAGCATGCGGACGCCGCTGTCGATGAACGCGGTCGGCACGTTGACCATCGAGAGCTCCGGGTGCCCGGCGTAGATCGACAGGCCCACGGTCTCCAGCTCGGCGCCGCGCAGCGCCGGGCCCTGGGTCAGCCAGGGACGATCGGCGAGCTCGTCCATCGGCGGGCGGTCGTCGCCCGATCCGATGCCCTGCAGCTCGGCGTGGCCGGCCGCGTCGGGATCGCTCGGCGGTCGCACGGCGACCTGCACCCGCGGGTCGAGCGTGTCCCCCTCACGAGCGACGGTTCAGTCCTCGCGGCCCGTGGTGGCCGCCCGCAGGGCGCGCGGCAGCCGCTCGGTGATCTCGGCGCCGAGCGCCAGGGCCTCGTCGGCGAGCGCCTTCAGCTCGTCCGGCGGCACGTCCTCGTCGCCCAGGCGGCGGGCGAGATCCTCCAGACGGGCCGCGGCGGCCTCGAGGGCGCGGGCGTCGTCGGGGGATGGTCAGTGCGCCACCTCGCTCTGCTCGGCGGCGATGCGGCCGAGGATGCCGTTGACCAGGCCGGGGGCCTCGCTCTGGCAGTAGCGCTTGGCGAGGTCGACGGCCTCGTTGATCGAGACCGCGGCCGGGATGTCCGGCCAGTCGAGCAGCTCGTGGACCGCGACCCGCAGGATGTTGCGCTCGAGCGGCGCCAGGCGCTCGGCGGTCCAGCCCGTCCGCCGCGCCGGTGATCAGCGCGTCGAGGCTCGCCGTGTCGGACGCGACGCCCTCCATCAGGGCACGCGCGAACGGGTCCACCGGAGTCCCGTCCCGCTCCGCGTTGGCCTCCAGCTCCTCGAGCGGCAGGCCCGTCACGTCGTGCTGGTACAGCAGCACCACCGCCTGGCGCCTGGCGACGCGCCGTCCGCCCTCGCGCTCGAAGCTCACGCCACCCGTTCGTGGTGCAGCGACGGCAGAAAGGCCTCGCGCTCGGTGAGGTACGCCGTGGTGTAGCGGCCCTCCACGAACGGCGCGTCGTGGGCGATGTCGCGCAGCAGGGGCAGCGTGGTGGGGATTCCGGTGACCGAGGTCTCGCCCAGGGCGCGGCGCAGCCGGGCGATCGCGCGCGGCCGGTCCGAGGCCCACACGCACAGCTTGCCGAGCAGGCTGTCGTAGTACGGCGGCACGTTCTCGCCGGGCTCGCAGTGGGTGTCGACGCGGATCCCCGGGCCCTGCGCGATGCGGAAGTCGTCCAGGCGGCCGGCGCCGGGGCGGAAGTCGCGCGAGGGGTCCTCGGCGTTGATGCGGCACTCGATCGCGTGGCCGCGCGCCTCGGCGACGCCGGTGCGCGACAGCAGGCCCCCGGCGGCCACGTTGAGCTGCTCGGCCACCAGGTCGAGGCCCGTGACCAGCTCGGTGACGGGGTGCTCCACCTGCAGGCGGGCGTTGAGCTCGAGGAAGAAGAAGTCGCCCTTGGCGTCCACCAGGAACTCGAGGGTGCCGGCGCTGCGGTAGTTCCACGCCTTCACGGCCCGCAGGGCCGCCTGCTGCATGCGCTCGCGGGTCGCGGCGGGCAGGTGCGGCGCCGACGCCTCCTCGATCAGCTTCTGGTGGCGCCGCTGGATCGAGCACTCGCGGTCGCCGCACACCAGCGCCCCGCCCTGGCCGTCGGCCATCACCTGGATCTCGACGTGGCGCGCGCCCTCGAGCATCCGCTCCACGTACAGGCCGCCGTCGCTGAAGGCGGCCTCGGCCTCGCGCTGGGCGACCTCGAACGCCTGGGCCAGGTCGGCGGGGCGGTCGACGCGCCGCATGCCCTTGCCGCCGCCGCCGGCCGCGGCCTTCAGCAGCACGGGATAGCCGGCGATCTCGGCCGCGGCGATTGCCGCGGCGACGTCCACCACGGGCCCGTCGGAGCCCTCCAGCACCGGCAGCCCGGCCTCGCGCGCGGCCGCCTTGGCGGCGATCTTGTCGCCCATCCGCTCCATCACCTCGGGCGAGGGCCCCACGAACACGATCCCCGCCTCCGCGCAGGCGCGGGCGAAGGCGGGGTTCTCCGACAGGAAGCCGTAGCCGGGGTGGATCGCGTCGCACCCGGTGATCTCGGCGGCGCCGAGCACGTTGGCCATGTTGAGGTACGAGTCGCGGGCCGGCGGCGGGCCGATGCACACGGCCTCGTCGGCCAGGTCGACGGCCAGCGTCTCGGCGTCGGCCGTCGAGTAGACGGCCACGGTCGGGATGCCGAGCTCGCGGGCGGTGCGGAGCACCCGGACCGCGATCTCGCCCCGGTTGGCGACGAGCAGCTTCATGGCTCGATCAGGAACAGGAGCTGGCCGAACTCGGCCGGCGCCGCGTCCTCCAGGGCGATCGTGCGCACCACGCCGCCCTCCTCGGCCACGATCTCGTTGAAGAGCTTCATGGCCTCGATCAGGCACAGGGTCTGCCCGGCCTCCACGCGCTGGCCCACCTCGACGAACGCGTCCTGGTCGGGTCCGGGGCGGCGGTAGAAGGTGCCGACCATCGGGCTGGTGACGCGCACCAGACCGTCCTCGGCGTCGGCCGTCGCCGGGGCGGGGCCTCCGCCCGAGGGCGCGTCGGAGGCGGCCGCGGCGGGCGCCGCGCGCCGCACGGTGACCCGGGCGCCCGAGATCTCCACGCTCACCTCGGAATCGCCCGAGGCCTCGACGACGTCCACCAGCGTGTCCAGCAGCTCGCGGTCGATCGCCGGCTGGCCGGGGCGGTTGGCCGCCTCGGCGCCCAGCGACCGGCGGCGCGCGACGACCGGCTCGGTGGCCTCGGCGAACATCGCCCACAGCACCAGATCCTCCTCGGAGAGGCCCTGGGGCGCCTCCTCGGACACGGCGGCCAGATCGCGCAGCGGCGGCGGGCCGGGGTCGGCCGCGCGCGCGGCCTCGAGCACCGCGTCGGCCACCGGCCCGCGCAGGCGGCCGGCGCGCCCGAGGGCGACCTGCACCAGCTCGGGCTCGATCTCGGCCCAGCGGCGGCCCTCGATGACGTGGCCCGCGGCCTGGGAGAGGATCGCCGCGCCCAGCGGATAGGCGAGCGTGGCGCCGCCGATGTCGCGGGCGACCGCGGCCGACTCGGTGGCGACGGCGACGAGGCTGCGGGAGAGGCCGAGGCGCCCGAGGCGCGAGATCAGACCGGGCTCCAGGGCCGGCGGCACGGCGACGGCCGGGCCGAACACGGCGGCGGCGGCCTGGCGCAGGCGGTCGGCCGGGAGCATCGGGCCGACGACGCGCGCGGCGCGGTCGAGGGCGGTCGCCTGGCAGTCGAGGTGGCGATCGCCACCGACCAGGGCGGCGCGCAGCGTCTCGGCCGAGGGGCGCGCCGACACCAGCGCGACGGGGCCGGCCGACGCCTGCACCGAGGCGGCTCCCGCGATCGACGGCGGCGGTGGCCGACAGCGGGGCCAGGCCGCCGGGGGCCTGCACCTGCACCTCCACCGGCAGGCCGGTGGCCTCGCGCACGGCGCCCGACGAGGCGCGCCAGGGCGGCGGGCGAGATGTGCCCGGCCCCGTCCGAGAGGCACAGGCTCTTCGCGCCCGGCAGGGCGGCCAGGGCGACGGCCTCCGACACCCAGAGGGCGTCGTCGGCGCTCGGCGTGGGGCCCACGATCAGGGTCGGGACGAACTCCGCCCCGGCCTCCTCGCAGGCCCGGGCCACGGGCTCGAGCATGTCGGGGTCGTTGAGGGGATCGGTCGCCCGGACGCGCGCGACGCCCGAATCAACGGCGCAGAGAACGAAACGCCGGACGACGTCGGGGGCGAGCTGGCGATCGCCCCACAGGTTGTGCGCGCCCACCACGACGCCCACCGGGGTGGAACCGGCCTCGCGCAGCACGGCGCGCAGGCGGTCCCAGGGGCTCTCGGAGCGGGCCTCGAGAGCGGCGCGGGCACAACGGGCGTCGAGTGCCTCGAGCACCCGGGCGCCGACCTCGGAGAGGGCGGCGGCGGCGGCGGCCAGATCGTCTGTCCCCACGGCGGTGCCCCACGGGAACGGGGCGAGGTCGCGCAGGGTTGCATCGACGTATCCGACGGCGTCGGGTGCTGGCGTCACGTATCTCCCTTCGATGGTCCGGAGCAGGCTACCCGCGCGCGACTAGGCGCGGGCGTTGTACTCACGGGTTCTCGTGTCGATCTTCAGGCGGTCGCCCTCGTTGACGAAGAGGGGCACGTCGATCGTCGCCCCGGTCTCGACCTCGGCGGGCTTGGTCACGTTCGAGACCGTGTCGCCCTTCACGCCCGGATCGGTCTGCACCACGAGCAGCTCGACGAACGTCGGCAACTCGACCCTGATGGGGTTGTCGCGCACGAACAGCACCTGCACGTCGGTGTTGGGCGCCAGCAGGTCGTCGTTGTCGACCAGCCCCGCGGACACCGGGATCTGCTCGAACGTCGTGTTGTCCATCAGGTACAGCTCGTCGCCGTCGCGATAGAGGAACTGCATGGTGCGGCTCTCGGTGGTGACCCGGTCGACCTTCTCGCCCGCGCGGAAGGTCTTCTCGACCACGGCCCCGCTCGACATGTTCTTGAGCTTGGTGCGCACGAAGGCGCCGCCCTTGCCGGGCTTCACGTGCTGGAAGCTCACGACGCTGACGAGCTCTCCGTCGATGTCGAGCACGTAGCCGTTCTTCAGGTCATTGGTGGTGATCATGCCTGGCTGTCCCCCGCTCGCTCTCACTCCACGATCCTCAGCGCCTTCGACGATGAGGAGAGGCACTCGTAGCCGTCCTCTCCCAGCACCAGAAGGTCCTCGATCCTGACCCCGCCCTCACCCTCGAGGTAGATACCCGGCTCGATGGTGATCGCCATCCCCGCGCGGAGCGTCTCGCCCCCCTCGGGGCGTACTCCGGGCCTCTCGTGGATGGCGAGGCCCACACCGTGCCCCAGGCCGTGACCGAAGTGCTCACCGTACCCGGCCTCGGCGATCACCGCGCGGGCAACCGCGTCCAGCTCGCTTGCGCCCATGCCCGCCCGGGCGGCGCCCATCGCCGCCTCCTGGGCCGCCAGGCACACCGCGTAGATCTCCTCGAGCCGCGCCGGCAGCGGCCCGGTGGCCACCGTCCGCGTCATGTCCGAGCAGTAGCCGTTGACCACCGCGCCCATGTCGATCACGACCAGGGTGCCGGGCTCGATCAGGTCGGGGCCCGGGCACGTGGTGCGGGCGCGCGCCGCGCGGCCCGGAGGCCACGATGGTCGGGAAGCTCGGCTCCTCGGCGCCCTCGTCGAGCATCGCCTCGAGCAGGGAGAAGGCCACCGCGCGCTCGCTGCGGCCCACGATGCCGGCGTCGAGCACGCGGGCCAGGGTGCGGTCGATGACGGCCGCGGCCTCGCGCATCGCGGCCACCTCGTCGGCGTCCTTGATCTCGCGCAGGTCCTCGACCACGCCGCGCGTCGGCTCCGTGGCGAGGCCGCCCAGCAGCTCGACGAGGCGCCCATGCCGCGCGAGGGTGAGGTTCTCGGCCTCGACGCCGATCGGGCCGCCGCCCGAGACGTCGGCCACCAGCGAGGCCACGTCGCCCAGCAGATCGCGCGTGCCGATCACCACCTCGGCCCCCTGCACCTGCTCGGTGGCGCTCACGGCGTACCGCGAGTCGGTGAGCAGGAACCGGCCGTTGACGCCGACGAGGGCGATGCCGTTGGAGCCCACGTATCCGGTCAGGTAGCGCACGTTGGCGGGGTCGGTCACCACCAGAGCGGCCAGCTGGTTCTCGATCAGCGTCACCAGCAGGCGGTCCTGCCGGGCGGGCTGCGGGGGGCTCACGCCAGCACCGTCGCCAGGTGGTCGAGCGCGTCGCGGTAGCCGTCGGGGCCCTTGCCCCACACGGCGGCGGAGGCGATGTCCCGCACCACCGACACCCGTCGGTGCGGCTCCCGCGACTCGATGTCGGAGAGGTGCACCTCGACGAACGGCGCGCCCATCACCTCCAGCGCGTCGCGGATCGACCACTGGTAGTGGGTCCAGGCGCCGGGGTTGACGACGGCGCCGTCCACCAGGCCGGCGAGGCCGTGGACGTGCTCGAGGAACGCGCCCTCGTGGTTGGTCTGGAAACAGCCGACGTCCATACCGCGCTCCTCGCCCCAGCCGCGCACGCGGTCCTCGAGCTCGCGCAGCGTCAGGGTGCCGTAGTGGGCCGACGGGCGCCGGCCGAGCATGTTGAGGTTGGGGCCGTGGATCAGGGCGATGCGGAGCCGGCCGCTCACGTCCGCAGCTCCTCGATCGACGCGATGACACGATCACGCGGCGGGTCCATGCGCAGGCGCACGTCGCCGGGCGCGGCCACCATCACCATGTTCAGGGCGGCGGAGTCGGCCTTCTTGTCGCGGCCCATGGCCGCCAGGATCGCGTCCGTCGTCACCTCGTCGTCGAGGCGCGTCGGCAGATCGTGGCGCGCGAGGACGGCCGCGGTGCGCTCACGCCAGACGGGGTCGAGCCCGACGACCTCCTCGGACAGCCGCAGCGCCGCGAGCAGTCCCAGCGAGATCGCCTCCCCGTGGCGGTAGCGGGCGTAACCGGCCGCCTGCTCGATGCCGTGCCCCACGGTGTGCCCCAGGTTGAGGGACGCCCGGAGGCCGAGGTCGCGCTCGTCGCTGGGCCACGACGTCGAGCTTGTGGTCCACGCACTCGCAGCATCAGCCCGCTCAGCTCGTCGACCGGCCCGGGCAGCTCGGGCCAGGCCGCGACGCGCTCGGCGAGGTCCGGCGCCCGAGAGCAGGCCGTACTTCACGACCTCGGCGAAGCCGCACGACAGCTCGCGCGGCGGCAGCGTGGAGAGCAGATCGGTGTCCATCACGATCAGGTCGGGCTGCCAGATGGCGCCCGACGTAGTTCTTGCCCTCGGGCAGGTCGACGCCGGTCTTGCCGCCGATCGCCGAGTCGACCATCGCCAGCAGGGTCGAGGGCACGTGCACCAGGCGCACCCCGCGCTGGTACGAGGCGGCCACGAAGCCGGCCAGGTCGCCCACCACGCCGCCGCCCGAGCGCGACCACCGCGTCGGCGCGGCGCAGGCCGCTCCGTCGCCGCGAGGCGGCAGAGGCGCTCGACCTCGGCCGAGCGTCTTGGAGCCCTCCCCCGGCGGCACCGGGCGCGTCGATCGACGCGAGGCCCGCGTCCTGCAGCGACGCCGAGAGCCGGCCCGCCGCGGCGCCGAGGTTGCCGTCGCTGATCAGCAGCACCGCGCCGCCCGCGGCTGCGTCTCGGCCCAGAGCTCGCCGACGCGCTCCAGCAGGCCCGGGCCCAGGTGGAGCGGGTAACGCGCCGTCGCCGATCTCGGCCCATGCGGGCGGGCGTGAGGGCGGCCGCGCGTCATCGGGCGGGCTCGGTCGCGGTGCGCTGGGCCCAGGCGGCCACGCGGGCGGCCACGTCGTCCACGGGGCCGTCGGCGTCGACCTCCAGGGCGGCGGCCTCGCGGTAGGTGGGCTCGCGCGCGGCGGCGCGCCGCTCGAAGCGCCCGCGGTCGGTCGCGAGGGGCCGATCCGAGTCCTTCACCCGCCCCCACGCCACCTCGACGCTCGTGCGCAGCCACACCACGTCGGCCACCCGGGTCACCAGACTGCGCGTCTTGGCGCTCTCCAGCGAGCCGCCGCCCAGGGCGAGCACGCCCGGGCGCGGCCGCGAGCAGCTCGCGGATGACCGTCTCCTCGGTGCGGCGGAACCACAGCTCGCCGCGCTTGGAGAAGATCTCGGGGATCGGCATCTCCGAGCGGGACTCGATCTCGCGGTCGAGGTCGACGAACTCACAGCCGAGGCGCGACGCCACGCGGCGGCCGACCGACGTCTTGCCGGCGCCCATGTACCCCGACAGTACGAGCCAGCGGTCCACTACGCCTTGATGTCGGCGCGGTAGCGCTCGACGGCCGCGTCCAGCGCGTCGATCGAGTCGCCGCCGAACTTCTCGAGCAGAGCGCGCGCGAGGACGAAGGCCACCTCGGCCTCGGCGACGACGGCGGCGGCGGGCACGGCGCAGATGTCGGCGCGCTCCTTGAAGGCCTTGCGCGGCTCCTTGGTGGCCACGTCCACCGACGCGAGCGGGCGCGAGAGGGTGCTGATCGGCTTCATCACCGCGCGCACGATGACCGGAGCCCCGTGGGTCATGCCGCCCTCGATGCCCCCGGAGCGGTTGGTGCGGCGGAAGTAGCCGCTCTCCTCGTCGTGGAAGATCTCGTCGTGCGCCTGGCTGCCCGGGATGCGGCCGAGCTCGAAGCCCGCGCCGATCTCGACGCCCTTGATGGCCTGGATGCCCATGATCGCCTGACCCAGGCGGCCGTCGAGGCGCGCGTCGCCGCTGACGTGCGATCCGAGGCCCGGGAGCGGCGTCGAAGGCCCACACCTCGAAGACGCCGCCCACGGTGTCGTGACCCTGCCCGGCGGCCTTGATCACCTCGCGCATGCGCGCGGAGGCGTCCGGGTCGAGCGCCCGCACGGGGCTGTCGTCGACGCCCTCGAAGTCGGAGAGCGCCAGGTCGTCGCGCAGCGGCACCGACTCGGTCCCGATGCGCACCACGTGGCTGCGGATCTCGGTGCCGTAGCGGCGCAGCAGGGCCTTGGCCACGCCCCCGGCGGCGACGCGGGCGGCGGTCTCGCGGGCGCTGGCGCGCTCGAGGATCGGCCGCAGGTCGTCGGTGCCGTACTTGAGCATGCCCGCCAGGTCGGCGTGCCCCGGGCGGGGCAGCGTGATCGGCTCGACCTCGCCCTCGGGCTCCCACACGGCCATGCGGTCGGCGGCCCAGTTGGGGAAGTCGAGGTTGGCGATCTCCAGCGTGAGCGGGCTGCCGATGGTGCGGCCGTGGCGCAGGCCGCTCTTCACCTGCACGCGGTCCTTCTCGATCTTCATCCGCCCGCCGCGGCCGTAGCCCAGCTGACGGCGCGCGAGGTCGTCGTCGATGTCCTCGGGGACCAGCGGGAGGCCGGCGGGCAGGCCCTCAACGACCGCGAAGAGCGCGGGGCCGTGGGATTCCCCGGCTGTGCGGTAGCTCAATGACACGACCGTCGACTCTAGTCGAGCGCCGCGGGCCCTGCGTCGGGCGCGCCGCCGTAGACCAGCTGCTCGAGCGGGCCCAGCTCGCCGCGCGCCCGCCGCCGCATGCCCGAGAGGGTCTCCGCCACGACCAGCACGACGAGCACGGCGGTGATCAGCGAGGCCACCACGAGGGCCGGCGCCACGAGGCCCACGGGGAAGCACAGGACGATCGCGATCATCGCCGCGACCCGTTTGTTGCTGAGGCTGTGGGCCATCCTGAGCCGGAACAGCAGGTGGCCCAGCAGGTACAGCACCGGTCCGGCCACCAGGGCGACCAGCTCGGGGGTGTGGAGCACCTCGCCGGGGTGGACGATCACGATCTCGTCGCCCACGGCCGAGACGATGATGCCCGCGATGATGGGGATGTGGAGGTAGGTGTAGCCGTCCCGCGCCAGCCGGCCGGCGTCCTCCGACGTGGCGAGGCGCCTGCCCGCGATGTTCGCCACGTAGTCGAAGTAGAGCCACCAGAGGGCGGCGCTGCCCACGAACGCCACGACGACGGCCGTCGAGCGCGCGAGGTCCAGGGTGAACTCCCCGGAGGCCGCCGTCGCGCCGGTCACCACGATCGACTCGCCCAGCGCGATGATGATGAAGAGCTGGAAGCGCTCGGCGAAATGGGCGGTGTCGACCCCCCAGTCCCCGGTCGTGATCTGCTGCGAGCGCCACGGCACCCAGTAGCGGGCGGCCGGGCCGGAGTAGTCGAGCGCGAGGGCCGCGATCCACACCACCGCCCGCGCCGGCGCGGGCAGGAAGGCGCCGATCACGAACAGGCTGCCGCTGGCCAGCGACCAGTAGAGGATGCCGCTGAAGGTGCGCTCCGCCGCCGACCCGCGGGGGGCGGCCCATGTGACGAAGGCGTTGCGGATCACCTGGAGCGCGACGTACGAGATGGCGAAGAGCGGCGCCCGATCGCCGAAGGCCTCGGGGATCGCGATCGACATCAGCAGGCTGGCGAGCATGATCACCAGCAGCATCAGCCGCACCAGTGGGCTGTCCGGGTCGATGAAGTTGGTCGCCCAGGTCGTGTAGTTCCACCCCCACCACACCGTCAGCAGCAGGAACAGCGTCTGCAGGGAGCCCTGCACCGAGAGGTGGTCCAGGAGCAGGTGCGAGAGCTGCGTGATCGCGAACACGAACACGAGGTCGAAGAACAGCTCGAGGTTGGTGGTGCGCTGCTCCGTCCCGCGACTGCGGTCGCGGAAGTGGTGCACCCCGATGAGCTCGTCGTCGCCGTCGGCCAACCGCGTCCTCCTCCCCGCGAACAGGCGCGTCACGATACGGTCAGTGGCGCGGGCGCGCGCTACGATACGAAGGCGTAGCGTTTCCGGCAATCGGATGCGGACAAGAAGGTGGCGAGATGGGCGATGTGTCGAAGACCCCCCTCCCCGGCGTGGGCGTCCGGCACGACTTCACCTCCCGATCGGGTGAGCGGCTCGGGGTGATCTCGCACCGCTCGGGTGTGAAGGACCTGCTGGTGTACGACCACGACGACCCCGACTCGTGCGGCCTGGTGCTGCGCCTCGAGGACGACGACGTGCGCACCCTGGCCGACATCCTCGGCGGCTCGCAGGTGACGGAGGACGTCACCAAGCTCCAGTCCATCGCCGGCCTGTCGATCGACTGGATCCCCGTCACGGGCGGGGCGCGCTGCACCGGCCGCCGGCTGGCTGACCTCGGCGTGTACGACGATCTGGGCGCCTCGATCGTGGCCGTGGTGCGCGGCGACCAGACGTTCCCCTCGCCGGGACCCGACTTCACGCTCCTGAACGACGACACCGCGGTCGCGGTGGGCACGCCCGAGGCGATCAAGCGCCTGTTCGAGCTGCTGCGGGGGCCCGTCGAGGCGGCTCCGACGAGCGCTTAGAACCGTATGGCGGCGGGGGGTGGCGGCGAGGCGGAAGTCGCCACGATCCTGCTGGAGCTGGGCGTGGCCGCCGTCGTGCTCGGCGGGCTGGCGCGGGTGGGGGTGCGTTTCGGCATCTCCCCCATCCCCTTCTACCTGGTGGCCGGCATCGTGCTCGGGGGCGTCGGCCCCGAGATCAACCAGACCCTCGTCGATGTCGGCAGCGGCATCGGCGTGGTGCTGCTGCTGTTCCTGCTCGGGCTGGAGTACTCCAGCGAGGAACTGAGCGCCAACCTCAAGGCCGGCCTGCCCGCCGGGATGGTCGATCTGGTCCTCAACTTCACGCCGGGGCTGGTGGTCGGGTTCCTGCTCGGCTGGGATCCGGTGGCCGCGCTGCTGCTCGGCGGGGTCACCTACATCTCGTCCTCGGGGATCATCGCCAAGGTGCTGGAGGATCTGGGCCGCCTGGGTAACCGCGAGACGCCCTCCGTGCTCTCGATCCTGGTGCTCGAGGACCTCACGATGGCCGTCTATCTGCCGATCGTGGCCGCGCTGCTGGTGGGCGGCAGCGCCCTCGCCACCATCGGCTCGGTGGCCGTGGCGGTGAGCGCCGCGGGCATCGCGCTGATCCTGGCGCTGCGCTTCGGCGACCACGTGAGCCGCCTGGTGGCCCACAAGTCCGACGAGGCCGTGCTGTTCGTGATCCTCGGCCTGGTGCTGATCGTGTCCGGCGCGGCGGAGGAACTGCAGGTGTCGGCGGCCATCGGCGCGTTCCTGGTGGGCGTCGCCCTCTCCGGGGAGGTCGCCGAGGACGCCCGCCGCCTGCTGACCCCCCTGCGCGACGTGTTCGCCGCCACGTTCTTCGTGTTCTTCGGGCGTGGGCATCGACATCGGCAGCCTCCCCTCGGTCGCCCTCGTCGCCATCGCCCTGGCGGTGCTCACCGCGATCACCAAGATCCTCACGGGCTGGTGGGCGGCCCGCCGCGCCGGCGTCGCCACCCGCGGCCGCGCCCGCGCCGGCGCCGCCCTGGTGGCGCGCGGCGAGTTCTCGATCGTCATCGCCGGCCTCGGCGTGACCGCCGGCACCGAGGCCGACCTCGGCCCGCTCGCCGCGGCCTACGTGCTCATCCTGGCCTTCGTCGGGCCGGTGCTGACCCGCTACTCCACCGTGCTCGCCCCGGTGGCGGTGCGCCTGGCCCGTGTCCGCACGGCGGTGACGACCCGGGGGGCCGAGGAGGCCGCCTGAGCGCCGCGCCCTCCGGCCCGGCGCCTATGATCGCCGTCGTGCCGTTTCTCCCCGCCGCCCTCTTCGGCCTGCCGACGTGGGCGGCAAACATGATCTGGATCGGGATCGTCGTGGTGGCGGCCGTCATCGCCCTGGCGACGATCCGCTGGCTGGTGCCCCACCTCATGTCGCGCAGCCGCGCCGCGGGCGGGCCGCGCGCGCGCCAGCGCCTGACCGCGGTCTCGGCGCTCGCGACCGGCCTGCGCTATCTGGTCGTGATAACGGCAGCGGTCTCGATCGCGTCGGTGCTGGGCGGCGGGGGCGGCCTCGCGGCGCTCGGCGGGGGCGCGCTGCTGGTGATCGTGATCGGCTTCGCGTCGCAGCGTCTGCTGGTGGACGTGATCGCCGGCTTCTTCATCCTCTTCGAGGATCAGTTCGGGGTCGGCGACGCCATCCGCATCGAGCCGATCGGCGTCACGGGCACCGTCCGCTCGGTCGGCCTGCGCACCACCGTCCTGACCGGCGTCAGGGGTGAGCGGATCACGATCCCCAACGGCAACATCACGGCCGTCCACGTGTTCCCCGACGGCCGGCGCGCCCACCGCATCGAGCTGCTGACGCGCGACGCCGACGCCGTGCTCGGCATCCTGCGCGAGCTGACCGGGGCCACGACGGGGCGCCGGAGGCCCATGGGACTCCGACGCCCCGCGTCGTCTCACGCGACGCCGCCGACGGCCTGACCCGCCTGATCGTGATCGTCGACGTGGACGCCAGCCGCGAGGACGCGGTCGCCTGGCTCGGCGACGCCCTCACGACGAGGGCGGGGGACCTGTTGGTCGCCCCGCCCCTGTCCGGACGCGATTCGCGGGTCGCCTAGACCCCGACCGGCGCCGTCAGACGGCGCGGACGTCCACCAGCTTGATCTTGTAGCTGCGCTTGGCGGTCGCGTTGTAGAGCGTGATCGACTCGCCCTCCTTGAGCGTCACCGTGTCGGTGCCGTCGGGCAGCAGCCCGCCGCTCAGCTCGAGCTCGACCTGGTCCGGCCGTGATCGTCTTGACCAGGAACTGCTGGGTCTCGGGCGGGATCGAATCGCCCTCCTGGGCCACGACGGGCTCGCCGGAGACGTCGAAGTCGGCCTCCAGCGCCCGCGGGTTCTGGACCGGCGCTCCCGCGCCCGCGTCCGCCGGGGTCGTGGTGGTGCGCCCCGGGCGTCGCGGCGGGGGCCGCCACCAGCGGATCGCCGTTGATCGGCGTGTCCCCGGGGATCGTCGCCGCCTGGGTGGCCGCCTCCGATCCGGAGGTCGCCGCGTCCTTCACCTGCTGGTCGAAGGCGTTGTGGGGCGTCCCGAAGCTGTCGTAGCCGGTGAGCTTCTGACCGGTCTCCGAGGGATCGACCGCGCCGGGCGTGCCGAGGGCGGCGATCGCCTGCGAAGCCGACTGGTCCGGGCTCGCGCCCGAGGCGCACGGCCAGCGACGTCCCCGGCGCGGGCACGTCGCCCTGCGCCTGGGCCCCGCCGCCTCCGCCCCCGCCGCACCCGGCGAGCACGACGGCGGTCACCGCCGTGGCGGCGACGGCCGCAAGATGGCGTCGGCGGATCACTGGGTACCTCCGGAGCTCGGGGTGGCGGTGGTCTGAGGCGTGCCCGCGGCGGGTGCCGTGGGCGTGGCCGCGCCGGTCGTCGTCCGCCGTGGTGGGGGTCGTCGCCGGAGCGGAGGTCGGGCTGGTCGGGGCCGCCGCGGCGGTCGCGCCGGCCGGGACGCTCGAGAACGCCAGCACCTTCACGGTGCCGACCACCACGTCGTCGCCCTTCGGCGCGCCCGAGGCGCCCGAGTCGCCCTGGTCCAGGGTGAGGTCCACCGAGGTGGTCGCGAACAGCCGGCCGCCGATCACGGGCTTGTCCTTCCCGTTGACCGTCACCTGGCTGTGCAGCCGGTAGAGGAAGTCGTCCACGTCGAAGTACTTGCCGGTGATCCGCACCTCGAACTCGGTGGCGCGGATGGAGCCGTAGTCGCTGTAGTTGTTGGTCTTGATCGAGGTCAGCTGCACGTTCGACCGGTCGGCCAGACGCTGAATCTGCACCACGACGCTCGGCGTCTCGACGTCCTCCGGCATGGCCTTGGCCAGCGCGCAGGCGCTCGGCCGCCAGCTTGGCGTTGCCCTTGGTGGACGCGGCCGCGCGGGAGAGCGTGTCGTTGAGGGTGTTGGTCTCGGCCTGGATCGCGGCGAGCTGGTCCTGCTGGGCGCTCAGGTCGGCTTTCGCCGGCTTGATCGCGAACCAGTAGAACCCTCCGACGACGACCACCGCGGCGACGACCGCCAGGATGATCTGGTCACGCTTGGTCATCTTCATGGCGTCGCTCCGGTGGTGGCGGAGGTCGGCTGGCCGGTCACCGGGGTGAGCGTCGGCCGGTCCTGCGCGCGCTGGTCGATGGGCATGTCGATGACGAAGTGGATGACCGTACCGGTCGCCGCGGTCCTGCACCTCGCTGGTCGTGAGATGAGGCTCGCCGAGACCGGGGACGGTGTTGGCGCGGGCCATCAGCAGTGCGACCTGCTTCTGGGTGTACGCGAACCCGTCGAGGTGCACGCCCTGCGGCACCGCCGCGTTGTTGACCGCCGGCGTGGCGGCCACGGGCAGGGTGCCGGCCGGGACGATCGCCGTCTCGCCCTTGAGGTTGGTGAGCCACACCTGGTGGGGCATGACGGCCGACAGGTCGCGCACGATGCGCTCCCAGTTGGTCGCGCCCGGCCACCAGGCCGACGACGGCGCCGCTGCGGACCTGCTGCGCGGCCTGCCGCGTCTGGGCCTGCTGGTACGCGCCGAGCTGGTCGCGCAGGCCGTCGCGCTCGATGGTCGCCGTCGCGACGTCCTTCGTGGCCTGATCGACCTGCGAGTGCAGCGAGTAGCCCCAGAAGCCCATCGCGCCGACCAGGACGACGGCGCCGGCGATGGCGATCTGCTTGCGGGAGCCCGAGAAGCCCGGCCTGCGCCTCTGGGTCTGCGGGAGGAGGTTGACCGACTTCATGACCACTCCGGCGCGTCGAGCGCCAGGCCGAGGGCCACCGCCGCGCGCGCGGCGATGTCGGGGCTCAGATCGCCGCTGTCGTCGATCTGGAAGCGCGGGTCGCCCGATCTCGACCGGGATCCCGAGGCCCTGCTGCAGGTACCGGTCGATGCCCGACGCACAGCGAGGTGCCGCCCGAGATGACCAGCTTGCCGATCGGCCGCGCGAAGCTCTGCGAGCGGTAGTACTCGAGCGACCGCGTGATCTCGCGCACCAGTGGCCGGGTGCCGAGCGCCAGCGCGTGCCGCACCTCGGCCACGGTGTCGGCGTCCCAGCCGTCGAGCGGCTCGCCCAGCAGCCCGCAGGCCGTCTTGACGGCCTCCGACTCCTCGGCCGGCAGCCCGGTGCGATCCGAGACCGCGGCGGTCAGGTGGTTGCCGCCGAAGCCGACGAGCCGCGTGAAGTGGCAGCGCCGGTCGACCGAGACGATCATGTTGGTGACCTCGGCCCCGATGTGGCACACGGCGATCGCCGGAGTGTCCTCGGAGCCCTCGTCGATCACCGTCGGGCGGCGGCAGCAGGGCGCGCAGGATCGCGAACGCCTCGAGGTCGATGCCCACCGGCACGAGGCCGGCCTGGCGCACCGTGCTGGTGAGGCCCTCCACCATGTCCCGGTGCGCGGCGACCACCACGTGGCGCTCGCGCTCGCCGGCGTCGTTCGAGAAGCGCAGCACCGGCTGCGAGTCCACGACCGTCTGGTCGGGCGGGATCGGGATCTGCTCGGCGGCCTCGAACTCCACGGCAGCGCGACGCTCTCGGTCGTCGTCGAGAGCGGGGAGCTCGATGGTGCGCACCACGACGCGCTGGTTCGCGACGCCGAGCCGCACGCGCTTGCCGGCGAACCGGGCCGAGCGCCAGAAGCGGCGGATCTCTCGCGGCCAGCTCCTCCGGCCGCACGATCTCGCCGTCGTGGACGAGTCCGGGCGGCAGGGGCTCAACCGCCGCCTTGGCGAGCGTCACACGCTCGCGGGCGGTCTTCAGTTCCACGCCGGCGATGGCGCTGGAGCCGATGTCGAGTGCAACGACGGTGCTCATTGTGAGGACGTCCGTGTCTCGGGGGGCAGGGGAGGCGGAACCGGATGCGCGGCCGGGCGATCCATCACCCGAGCCGCTCCGTGTACCAGCCGATCATCGACGGGCCGAACCACAGGGCCACCAGGGCGCCCGCGGCGAGAAACGGTCCGAAGGGAACGGCCATCTTGCGGGCGCGCGAACCGAAGCGCGCCAGCAGCACCACGCCGAGGGCGGCGCCCATGGCGAAGGCCAGGAACAGCGCCGGGACGACGGACGCGCCCAGCACGGCGCCGAGCAGCAGGGCGAGCTTGACGTCGCCCCGGCCCATGCCGCTCGGGTAGAGGAAGTAGAGGAGGTAGAGGAAGCCGGCGGCGCCCAGCGCGGCCGTGACCGGCACCCACCAGTCGGAGGGGTCGGAGGCGATCGCCGCCGTCAGGCCGAGGGCGGCCGCGGGGAGCACCACGACGTCGGGGATCAGGTGGTGCTGGAGGTCGATCACGACCACCGGCACCAGGGCGACACCGAGCAGGGCGGCCGCGAAGCCCTCCCACGTCGGGCCGAAGGTGAGGATGCCCATCGCCGCGAACGCGCCCGAGGCGAGCTCGATGGCCGGGTAGCGCCACGAGACGCGCGCGCCACAGCCGTGGCAGCGCCCCCGCAGGACCGCCCACGAGACCACCGGGATCAGCTCCAGGGGCGTGAGCACGCGCTGGCACGAGGTGCAGTGCGAGCGCGGGTGCGACGAGCGACTCACCGGCCGGCCACCGCGACACGAGCACGGTCGAGAACGACCCGAGCGCGAGCCCGATGAGGGCGGCCACGGTGACCCAGTACGCGGTGGGGGCGCCGAGCAGCATCAGCGGACGATGAACTTGTCGTAGACGAAGATGCCGCGCTGCTTGCTGGCCGTGTTGACGAAGCGGCGCTGGCCGTCACGCGGGACGTAGAAGCGCAGCTTGTACTTGCCGGCGTCCAGGCGCCCGGTGGAGACGACCACCGAGAAGCGGTTCCTGCGGGCGGTGACCTTGCGCAGGTTCTTCCAGCCGTCGGAGGTCTTGATCTGCACCAGCGCCGGGCCGCTTGGGGTACACGCGTGCCCTTGACCACCAGGCCCTTGCGGCGCACGACCCGGCTCGTGGCGAGGCGGAACGTGACCCGGGGCTGGACGTCGATGCCGAAGGCCGCGGAACCCTGCGGGTGGTTGGCCTCCTCGCGCCAGATCAGGCGGTAGTCGGCCGTGCGGTTCATCTTGAGGGAGAAGCGGAAGCGGCCCGAGTTGTTGGTGTTGACCACGCCGGCGGCCCTGAAGGCGTCGCTCGGGTAGGTGCGGCGCTCCAGGAACAGGCGCGCCTTCTTGACGGCGGCGCCGTTGTTCTTGAGCTGCCCGCCGATCACCAGCTTGCGGCCGTAGTCGACCTTCGCCGGGACCGAGTTGAGGTTGAAGTCCGGCGGGAAGACGCTGCGGAAGCTCCGCGTCGGCGTCCACTGGCCCTTGACGTCCGAGCAGTAGCCCGCCCGCACCCGCCAGAAGTGGACACCGGGGGTGGTGATCATCTTGCCCGGGGGCACGATCGCGGTCTGCGCGGTGGTCAGGATGCTCGCGTCGTCGGCGCCGGAGAAGCTCGAGTCGCGGCTCACCTGCACGTCGTACGAGCAGGCGCCGGCCACGGCCGTCCAGGTGATCAGCGGCGAGTAGACGACCGAGGCGCCGTCGTTGGGCAGCTTCTGGGTCGGCCGCTGCGAGTTGAGCGTGAACGTGCTGACCGGGCTCCACGACTGGCCGAGGTCGCCGCCGTCGACCGCGCGCACCCGCCAGTTCCAGGTGCCGTCGGGCAGGCGCTTCTCGCCGTCGCTCATGCCGCCGGGCACGGCGCCGAGGCCGAAGAGGGTCGCCTTGCGCGTGGTGCCGTCGGCGAACTTGCCGTCCTGGCTCAGCTCGACGTCGTACTTGGCGATGCCGGGCACCGAGCCCCAGTTGAGCAGCGGGGGGTCCGAGACCACGCCGCCGGCGGCCGGGGAGCCGAGGGTGACCTGGGTCTGCTTGCGGAACGAGGCGCTGTCCACCTCGTCCTCGGCGACGGACCAGTTCGGCTCGTCAACCGTGCTGCCGCTGCCCCAGATGACGCGCCAGTAGTAACCGGAGGTGATCTGGTTGTCCGGCAGCGGGACGCGCGAGGTCCAGGACGTGCTGCTCGTGAGCTGCTGCTCGACGATGTTGTTGAAGTTCGGGTCGGTCGCGATGTCGATCGCGGTACATCGTGGCCCCGGTGACCGGCGTCCAGTCGAGCTGCGGCGACAGGCCGGTGCTGCTGTCGCCGGACGAGCTGAGGACGGCGGTCGGCGTGGGGCTGGAGCTGCCGTACGGCGGCTGCCAGTTGACCCGGCGGCCGACCGACGACCAGCGGCCGTAGACGCCGTTGATGACCGGGCGCACGCGCCACCAGATGTTGCCGACGGGGCAGCGCCTTGGCGCGCTCCTCCTGGAACGTCGGCGTGAGGGAGCTCGCGGCGGTCTTGGCGTCGAACTTCAGGTGGGCTCCGACCCAGTTGTTCTGGAGGTCGGTGATCTGCACCTCGTACTGCTGCGCGCCGTCGACCGGCGTCCACTTGAGGTTGCAGGTCCTCGGTGGTCGCGCCGAAGTCCGGCGCGGTCTCGGTGGCGGCGCCCCAGGCCTTGGTGAACGTCGAGGCGACGGTCCAGGGCCCGGTGTTGTCGTTCGCGTCACGCGCGCGCACCCGCCAGCTGTAGGTGTCGTCGGGCAGGGCGCCGACGGCGGCCGGGCTGGCGAACGGCTGCGGCAGGTTGGTGCCGGTGAAGATGACGTTGTTGAACTGGTCGCCCGGCGAGACCTGGACGTCGTAGCTCTTGGCGCCGGGGACCGCGCCCCAGAAGAGGTACGGGTTGAGCTCGGTGAAGCTCGCCGCCGCGCCGGTGGGCGTCGCGGCGAAGCGGGTGTTGCCGATCTGGTTGGGCCAGACCTTGGCCACGCGCGCCACGTCGCTCCACACGCCCTGGGTGCCGGCCGCGTCGACCGCCCGCACGCGCCACCAGTAGGCGCCGTCGGGCAGCAGGATCTCGGGGACCGCGATGGCCTGGGTCGTCTGACCCGTCCAGATGACGCTGTTGAAGCCCGGGTTGTCGGCGATCTCGACGGTGTAGCCGGCGGCCTTCGGCACGTCGCCCCAGGTCAGCACGACGGACTGCTCGGGATACCTCACCGGGCTCGCGGTCGTGTTGGGGGTCAGGCCCGTGGCCTCGCTGGAGGCGCGGTCGGTCTTGAAGGGCGACGGCACCGTGGCCGGCGCGGCGTCGCGCCCGGCGTCGTGGTCACCGGCGTCGTCGTCGCGGCCTGGGCGATCGCCGGGGCGGCGAGTGCGCACAGTGAGAGCGCGAGGGCGAGGCGGCGGCTGCGGCGCATGGCCCGCGACGCTACGACCGGGGTCCGCACGAGGGACGCGCGATCTGCGCCGGAGGTGCTGCGTGGCTGCATCAGGTCTCGAGTCCGATCGAGCGAAGGCACGAACGCTTCCTTGCGTCGGGTGACACCGTCCGCCCGTGGGGGGCGTCGGGAAGAAGACAGGCGGTGCGAAAAGGGGTGGTGCGCCACGGACCCGCCGCAGGTGTGCGGATCCGTGGGTCGTTCGTCAGAGCGTGAGGCGGCTTACCAGCCCGTCGCGGGGCAGGCAGTCGTCGGGACACAGGTCCGCTTGACGGTGGAGCCCGTCGCGGCGGTCAGGTCCTTGGTGTAGACGTAGGTCGTGCCGGAACGGCTGATCGACTGCAGGACGTAGCCGTTGGCCGTCGGGGTGCCGTAGGACACCTCGTCGTTGGCGGCCAGGCCACCCGTGGCGACCCAGGCGATGTTCGGCTCGATCTTGCGCATCGCGGTGGCGTCAGCGCCGACGTAGGTGTTGCCGTCGGAGAAGTACGCCTCCATCGCGGTGGCGCCGTTGCGCACCAGCGACTTGGCGGCCGCATCGTTGGCCTTGTTGCGCTGACCGAGGAATGCGGGAATTGCGATCGCGGCCAGAAGGCCGATGATGATGACGACCACAAGGAGCTCGATGAGGGTGAAACCCTCCTGCCCCTTGCGACCTCGAAGTCGCTCAAGCATGTAGCTCTCCTCCATGAGAACAATGAGTGACGCGGACCTCCTGCCCGTGACACGGGCCTCCGCGATTCACAGCTTTCATCGAGCGCAGGGGCCATTCCCTTTAGGACCGGTCCACCACGAGCCTCGGTAGGGTGATGTCAGAGGCATGTCAGACACCTTCACACTCGTCACCGATGGCGCCTGCTCCGGCAACGGCACCGACGCCGCCCGCGGCGGCTGGGCGGCCATCCTCACCGCCCCCGACGGCACCGAGACCGTGCTCACCGGCGGGGAATTCCCGACGACGAACAACCGCATGGAGCTGATGGGGGCGCTCGAGGGCCTGCGCGCCGCGCCCGAGGGCTCCGACGTGCGGCTGGTGACGGATTCGAGCTACGTCGCGAACGCCATCGCGAAGGGCTGGCTGGCCGGCTGGCAGCGCAAGGGCTGGAAGACGGCGAGCAAGCAGCCGGTGGCCAACCGCGACCTCTGGGAGCGCATGATCCTGGAGATCGCGCGGCACCGGCGGGTGCAGCCCGAGCTGGTGCGCGGCCACGCCGGGCACGAGGCCAACGAGCGGGCGGACCAGCTCGCGGTGGACGCCGCGCGCGACGCCGAGCCGCGGCGCGAGTCGCCCCCCCTCCCCCCCCCCGCGCCCGCTCCCCGACGACCCGCGGCAGCTCGGCTTCGACGTCTGAGCCGCCGCGCACGCTGGTCGTCGGCCCGGGCGCGATCGGGGGGTTCGTGGCGGCGCGGCTCACCGCCGCCGGGTGGCCGGTCGCGGTGCTGGCGCGCGGCGAGACGCTGCGGATCCTGCGCGAGAACCCCCTGCGTGTGACCGACGACGGCGCCGAGAGCGCCGTGCGGCTGCGCATGGTGGAGGACCCCGCCGAGGCCGCGCCGGTGGAGCTCGCCCTGATCTGCGCCAAGAGCTTCGACACGGCGGGCGCCGCGCGAGCGCTGGCCCCCGCCCTCGACCCCGGGGGCCGTCGTCCTCTCGCTGCAGAACGGCGTGGACAACCCGCGGGCGATCGCGCGCGAGTGCCCGGGCGCCGCGTGTCGGCGGCGTGGCGGTGTACCTGGGGTGCCAGCGCGTCGCGCCCGATCACGTCATCCGCCGCCCGAGCCGCGATCCCGCCTCGGGGCGGCTGCGCGACCTGCTGGCCGGCGGAGGCGCGGGAGCGCCCGGCGACGCGCTGGCGGCCGTGGCGGAGGCGATCGGCGTGCCGGCGCGGGTGGACGACGATCCCGCCGCCGCGCTCTGGACCAAGCTGGTGGCCAACGTCGCGCTCAACACGGTCACCGCGCTCGGGCGCGCCCGCGTCGGCAGCGGTGCTGGCCGACCCGCGCGCCGTGGAGCTGATGCTCGCCCTCGGCGAGGAGGTGGTCGCGGTGGCGCGCGCCGGGGGCATCCCGGTGGCGCCCGACGCCGCGCGCTCCTACGTGGCCGACGCCCGCCGCCGGCTGCCGGCCTCGGGCGGCTCGTCCACGCTCTTCGACCTCGAGGCGGGGCGGCGGCTGGAGCGCGAGGCGCTGGTGGGCGCCGTGGTGCGCGAGGGGGAGCGCCTCGGCGTGGACGTGCCCGTCAGCCGCGCCTGCGACGCCCTGCTGCGACTCCAGGACCCCGGGGAGGGCTAGGGGGCCTCCGGGGGCCGCGCGCCGAGGGTGACGCGCACGGTCATCTCCCGCCCACCACGGCGGATCCCCATGGAGACCACATCTCCGGGCACCGCGTCGGCGATTGCCGAGGCCAGGGCGGCGTTGGTGGTGGCCGGCTCACCGCCGGCCGAGACGACGATGTCCTCCGGGCGCAGCACGCCGGCCGCGGGGCCGTCGGCGAAGACGTCGGCCAGGCGCAGGCCGTCGCCGGTGTCCTGCCCGACGATGCCCAGGTACGGCAGGTCGGCGGTGCCGGTGGCGATGATGCGGGAGGCGGTCCTGCGCACCACCGACGCGGGCACCGCGAAGCCGATGCCCTCGTTGCGCCCGCTGTCGGTGGCGATCTGGGTGGCGACGCCCACGACCCGGCCGGACATGTCCAGCAGCGGACCGCCGGAGTTGCCGGGGTTGAGGGCGGCGTCGGTCTGGATGGTGCCGGTGATCGCGTAGCCGTTGGGCGAGTCGATCTGGCGCCGCAGGCCCGAGACGATGCCCGTGGAGAGCGATCCCTGCAGGCCGAACGGGCTGCCGATCGCGACGACCGGGTCGCCGACGCGCAGCTCCGACGAGTCGGCGAACACGAGGGGCGTGACGCCGGAGACCGGCGACTCGAGCTGGAGCACGGCCACGTTGACCGACTTCTCGACGCCGCGGGGGTGCGCGGTGATGTGGCGGCCGCCGATCGAGACCTCCACGGTCTTCTCGTCGCCCACCACGTGGGCGTTCGTGACCACATGGCCGCTCGTGTCGATCAGGAAGCCCGAGCCGGTGCGGTCGCCGGCCGAGATGGCCACCACCGCCGGTGCGGCGGTGCGGTACACGGCGCGCACGGCCGGGCCGGTGGGCTCGCCGTCGAGCGACCCGCCCGCGCCCGCGAACGCCGAGGCCCCCGCCACGCCGATCAGCGCGGCGGTCGCTCCCACCAGCGCCGCGAGCACAATGCCCATCGCATCCCTGCGTCCGCGCCCCATCGGTCCTCCCGTGTTCCGACTGCACCAGGGAGTGTGCGGCCCGTCCCGATCGCGACCCCCGTCCGCGCGCGGGGTCGCACCACCCCCCGCGCGTCCAGTTGTCGGAGGGGGCCTACACTGGAGTCATGAAGAGCAGCTATTCGCTGGGGCGCGTCGCCGGAATCGAGATCGGCATCAACTGGAGCGTGCTGGCGCTCCTGGCCCTCCTGATGTGGACGCTGGCGACCGGCGTGTTCCCCTCGACCAACCCGGGCCTCGGCGACAACGCCTACTTCGCGATGGCCGTGGTCGTCGTCGCTGGCGTTCTTCGCCTCGATCCTGCTGCACGAGCTGGGTCACGCCCTGCAGGCGAAGCGCGACGGCATGGAGATCGACGGCATCACGCTCTGGATGTTCGGCGGGGTGGCCCGGTTCACCGGCATGTTCCCCTCGGCCGGCGCGGAGTTCCGCATCGCCGTCGCGGGGCCGATCGTGTCGGCGCTGCTCGCCGCCGGGTTCCTCGGCGCCGCGCTCATCCCGGGCATCCCGGTGCACGTCGACGCGGTCTGCTCGTGGCTCGGCATCACCAACCTGTTCCTGCTGGCCTTCAACCTGCTCCCCGCCCTGCCGCTCGACGGCGGCCGCATCCTGCGCTCCATCCTCTGGGGCTGGAAGGGCGACCTGCGCAGCGCGACCCGCATCGCGGCCACCACCGGCAAGGTGCTCGCCTCCGGCCTGATCGCCCTCGGCGTGCTCGTGACGATCTACTGGGACGGCTTCAGCGGCGTCTGGCTCGTGGTGATCGGCTGGTTCGTGCTCCAGGCCGCGGGCGCCGAGGGCCGCTACGTCGAGATGGAGGCCCGCCGGGCCATGCGGGTGCGCGACATGATGATCACCGACCTGATCGCAGTGAGCCCCGACGACACGCTCGCCGACGTGGCGGCGCGCATCGCCGGACCGGGGCCGCAGGCCGCCTATCCGGTCATCGAGGACGGCCAGGTGGTCGGCATCCTCACGGCGCCCGACCTCGAGGCGGTGCCACGCGAGGCGTGGCCCTTCCACCGGGTGGCCGACCACATGACCGAGCGTGACCGGGTACCCACCCTCGAGGCCGACGACGTGCTCGACACCGCCGTCGCCACGCTCGGCGCGTCGCACCTGCAGCGGGCCCTGATCCTGGACGGCGGCACGCTGGTGGGCCTGCTGTCGATCACCGATGTCGCCGCCGCGCTCGGCATCCCGCCGCCCGCCGAGCCGACTCAGCGGGTGAGCAGGTAGACCGCCCCGGCGGCCAGCAGGTTGGCCCGCCGCCCGCCTCCTGACCGCGCCGCCCGCCCGTCGGCCCGCAGCAAGCGGCGATCGGCCACGGTGAGCCGTTCCGCGGCCGCCAGGTCCTCGAAGTCGCGCACCGTGCACAGGTGGATGTTGGGCGTCTCGTACCAGGCGTAGGGCAGCGCGCCGCTCACCGGCATCCGCCCGCGCAGGCCCAGGTGCAGCCGCGAGCGCCAGTGGCCGAAGTTGGGGAACGAGACCACGCCCACCCGGCCGACCCGCATCATCTCGCGCATCACGAGCACCGGGCGATGCGTGGCCTGGAGCGTCTGCGAGAGCACCACCACGTCGAACGAGCCGTCCTCGAAGTCGCCGAGGCCCTGCGTCGATGTCGGCCTGCACCACCGGGATGCCGCGGTTGACGCACGCGTAGAACGCGTCGGGCGAGACCTCCACCCCCTGGCCCCGGCAGCCGCGGCGCCCGATCAGCTCGGCCAGCAGATCGCCGTTGCCGCAGCCGAGGTCCAGCACCCGCGATCCGCGCGGCACCAGGCCGGCCACCACGGTCGAGGTCGGCCCTCACCCGGGCACCGCCGGGGTCGACGCGGTCGAGGAACGCGGCGACCGTGCGGTGGTACTCCGGGATCTCGAGCAGGAACGAGTCGTGCCCGTGAGGCGAGGGGATCTCGCGGAAGGTCACCGGGGCCTCGTGGGCCGCCAGGGTGCGGACGATCTCGCGCGAGTGCGCGGTGTCGAAGCGCCAGTCGCTGTCGAACGAGACCACCAGGAAGCGCGTCGCGGTGTCCCGCAGCGCCGCCGCGGTGGCGACCGGGTCGGCGAACGCGTCGAAGTAGTCCATCACCCGGGTCAGGTAGAGGTAGCTGTTGGCGTCGAAGCGGCGCAGGAACGCCGCCCCCTGGTGCTGGAGGTAGCTCTCCACCTGGAAGTCCACGTCGAAGCCGAACCGCGGGGTGTCGCCGTTCTGCAGGCGGCGGCCGAACTTGTGGCGCATCGACTCCTCGGAGAGATACGTGATGTGGGCCATCATCCGCGCCACCGCGAGGCCGCGATCGGGGCGGGCGCCGGTGTCGTAGTAGTCGCCGCCCTGGAAATCGCGAGTCGCTCATGATCGCCTCGCGGGCGACGGCCGAGAACGCGATGTTCTGGGCCGAGAGCCGGCTGCTGGCGCAGATGATGAGGGCCGAGCCCAGCTCCCCCGGGGCGTCCAGCGCCCACTGGAGCGCCTGCATGCCGCCCAGGGATCCCCCCACCGCGGCCAGCGGGCGGGCGATGCCGAGGTGGGTCATCAGCGCGCGCTGGACGCTCACCAGGTCGCTGACGGTGAAGATCGGGAAGCGCAGCCCGTAGGGCCGGCCGGTGGCCGGATCGATGGACGACGGGCCCGGTGGTGCCCATGCAGCCGCCGAGCAGGTTGGCGCACACCACGAAGAAGCGGTCCGTGTCGAGCGGGCGGCCGGGGCCGATGATGTTGTCCCACCACCCGCGCCGGTCGGGATCGCCGTGGTGGCCCGCCGCGTGGGCGTCGCCGGTGAGGGCGTGGCACACCACCACCGCGTTCGCGCGATCGTGGTCGAGCGTCCCGTAGGTCTCGTAGGCCACCTCGACCGGCGCCAGCGCCGCACCCGAGGCGAGCGTCAGCGGCCGGTCCGCTGAGAAAAGGACGGCACGCTGCGTCTCAACCCGTCCAAGAGAAGGCCCCACGGCGCGCCGCAAGGTAGTCCCGCGCCCACCGGGTGTCAACCGTGGGTATCCTGCGGCGTGATGGAGGACGGCATCTCGACGGCCCGCATCGACGAGGCCTCACCCGAGAGGTTCGTGAGCCTGCGACGGGCCCTGGGCGTCACCAGCTTCGGCATCAACCAGATGCTGCTCCGTCCCGGCCAGCGCGGCCGCATCCACCTCCACCGGGATCAGGAGGAGGTGTACCTGGTGCTCGCCGGCCGCCTGACCATCGAGATCGAGGGCGAGGCGCACGACCTGGAGCGCGGCGAGCTGATCCGCGTGGCGCCCGCGGTGCGCCGCCGGGTGGTCAACCTCGGCCCGGACCTGTGCATCCTGCTGGCCCTCGGCGGCGCCGGCGAGCACGTGGGCCGCGACGCGCTGTCCTACGAGGACTGGGACGAGCCGCGAGGGGCGGCCGCCGCAGGAGGTCCCCCTCCCGGAGGACCTGCCCCCCTCGGAGCTGCGAACTACTTAGCGGGCCTCGCCGGGCGCGCCCGGGTCCTTGATCGCCTCGACGGCGGCCTTGCCCTTGTCGGTGAGGCTCCCCTCGCCGGTGGCGATGTCCTTGAGCTCCTCGGCGTCCTCCTTGAGGGCGTCCACGCCGCCGCGATCGTCGATCAGCTTCTTGGCCTGGTCCGTCAGCTTGCTGATGTCCATGGTGGCTCCTCGAGGGTCTGTTTCGCCAGGTACATGCGCCGGGGCCAGGCTAGTCCAGCCCCGGCGGCGACGAAACCCCTAGCGTCCCGTCGCGGAGTCGGCGAGCGCGAGCCCGCCCCGCACCGGTCCCTCGGGCGGGCTGACCCGCACGGCGGGGAGCAGCTCGCAGGTCACCAGACCCGTCGTGGCGGTGGCCCGCTCCACGATCGGCCACAGCCGGAGCATCTCGGCCGGCCGCGCGATGACCGTCACCAGCACCGGCGACCGGCGCCGGATCGCCGAGCAGCCGGTCCGCGTGGCGGCCGTCGTCGCCCGTGTAGGCCCAGGAGCCGCGCAGCGCCGTGGCGCCGGGCCCGCCCGCGGCGCGCAGATCGCGGATCAGGGCGGTGTGGAGGGGGTGCCGCGCCGTGACGCGGCATCGCCCCCGCCGGTCACGGTGAGGCGCTGCCACAGGGCGAGCCCCGCGTCGTCCTCGTGCGGCACCATCGGCAGGGGACCGACCGGGACCCCGTCGCGCCGCACGATGCTCACGCGCTCGAGCACGGCCGCGTGCCGGCCCGGCGATCGCCCTCACCCGGGGAAGCGCGCCGGAGACCCTCTCGCCCGCCCCGACGGCGATCACCATGGCCGGCACCCCGCGATTGCGCGAGAGCACCCCCCCACGGCCGCGCACGCCCCCCACGAGGCCGTCGACGCCGGTGAGCACGATGGCCCCGGCGAGTCCCGCCGCGCGCAGCGCGGCGGCCACCTCCACCGCGACCGCCCGCCCGCAGTAGACGGTCAGCTTCGACGAGCGCCCGGCCGGCCCGAACGTGTCGTCGTCCAGCTGGCCGCCGGACGATCGTCGCCCGCTCCAGCACCAGCAGCCCGCTGGGCAGCATCCGGGCGGCGCGATCGGCCAGCTCCACGATGCGCGTCGGGGCGTCGAGCGCCACGAGCACCAGTGGCAGGTCCTCCGACGTGGACAGCAGCCGGTCCGTCCTCAGCCGGTGGTGGATCCCGAAGCCCTCCACGCCGCGCAGCAGCACCGCGGTGCCGACGCCCGACCCGGCGGCCAGATCCATCAGCACATCGCTCGCAAGGTGCCGGCCGACGCGGCTGCCCTCGCCGAAGTGGACGACCATCTTGAGGGCCTCGGCGCTCACAGCAGCGATCCGATCCACCATCCGAGGGCGACCGCGCCGATGCCGAGCGCGACGCTCAGCCCCAGGTTGACCATCGCCTGCCGCTCCTCACCGTCCTCGGCGAGCCGCTGGGTCTCGAACATCCACGTCGAGAACGTGGTGAACGAGCCGATCAGCCCTCCGGCGACCAGGAAACGGTCGTCGCCGACCAGCCCGCTACCCACGACGAGGCCGATCGCGAAGGCCCCGGTGACGTTGACCGCCATCGTGCCCCAGGGCAACCCCCCGACGGTCCGGCGGCCGACGAATCCGTCGAGCAGGAACCGGGCCGTCGACCCGATCGCCCCGAGGACACCGGCGCCGATCCACACCCACGCCGCGCTCACGCGGGCAGCATCCCGGCACGCCGGACCAGACCCGGTGGCCAGTGCCAGCGCGACGAGGCCGGTCGCGATCGACACCACCAGGTACGTCGCGGCCAGCGCCACATGGCCGTCCTTGCCCAGCTCCACCACCTCGAGCTGGAGGGTCGAGAACGTGGTGAGGCCACCGCACAGCCCCGTGCCCACGAACGGGCGGCGATAGGTGGTCGGCGGCAGCCGCTCCATCAGCCGGGTGCCGGCGTAGCCGAGCAGCAGGCAGCCGACGATGTTGGCGACGAAGGTGCCCCACGGCCACTGCCCGGGCTCGGTGGGCATCAGCTCCGCGAGGCCCAGCCGCGCCCACGCCCCGAGCGCGCCGCCGACGGCGATCGCCGGCAGGGTCAGATCTCGTGCGCGGGGCGGCATCCGGGCGATGGTAGCCACTAACCTGGGAGGCCGATGGAGCGCCGCGAATCGCCGTACCCCTGCACGATCGTGCGGCACCGGGGCGCCCGCCGGATGACGCTGCGCGTGACGCCCTCCGGCGTTCGCCTGACGATCCCGCCGCGTACGCCGGCGCGCCAGGTCGACGCGTTCCTGCGCGCCTCGAGCGAGTGGGTGCGCACGCAGTCGGCCCTGCTGCCGGGGCCCGCGGCTCCGCTGGCCGACGGCGATCGCCTCGTGTTCCTCGACGGCGGCCTGGATCTGGTGGTCCGGACCGTGGCCGGGAGCCGGGCGCGGGTCCACCGCGACGGCCGGGCCCTGCACGTCGGGCTCCCCCGCGGCGCATCGGTTGACGCGCTCGTGGAGGACTGGTACCGCCGCGAGGCGCGCGAGGTGCTGCGCGATCGCTCGCGGGCGCTGGCCGGCCGGCTGGACGTCCACCTGGTGGACGTCACGGTGCGCGACCCCCGCTCGCGCTGGGGCAGTTGCTCCCGCGGAGGGCGCCTCTCGTACTCCTGGCGCCTCCTGCTGGCCCCCGAGAGCGTGCTCGACTACGTCGTCGCGCACGAGGTGTGCCACCTGCGCCGGCCCGACCACTCCCCCGCCTTCTGGGCCCTGGTCCGGGAGGTGTTTCCGGGCGTCGACGACGCGCGCGACTGGCTGCGGGCCCACGGGCCGGACCTGCACCGAGGCCCGGCATGGCGATTCCCCCCGGCGGCCAGCTAAGCAACAGAAGGACCTATCGTGTCCATAAGCTGCACTGATGTTTACGGGCCCATGTTCCCGCACCTCCCGAGGTGCTCCCGGCGAACGCGCAGCACGCGGCGACCATCGACAAGGGCGACCTTGCCCTCCCCCCGCGCGTGGCCTCGCGATCCTGACCTGCATGGACGCCCGGCTCGACCCGCCGCGCCCGTTTCTCACGATCGGGCGGGGCGGAGAGTTGCCTAGCCCCGCCGGATCCGGAAGATGCGGTCCTCGATGTTGGCCGCGCCGAGCTGGTCGTTGCGGGCCAGGCTGTCCTTGCGCAACACCTGGAGGCCCGCGAGAGCACCGGGGACGTCGAGCCCGTATCCCGCGGTCCGCTCCCACGCATCGCCGGCGCGCAGCGTCTCGCCCTTGTCGGTGAGGACGTAGGCCAGGGCCCGCCAGCCGTAGGGGTCCTCGTCCTCCTCCTCGATCACCCGCAGGGCGGCCTGCTCGGCCCCGTCGAGGTCGCCCCGCGCCCGCAGCGTCGCCGAGAGGGCGATCCACCCCGGTGCGTTCTCGCGCACCGTCGAGAGCATGCCCACGCTCTCGCGCAGGGCCTTCTCGCTGCCGGCGATGTCGCCAACGTCGCGGCGGGCGGCGCCCAGGGTGTTCAGCGATCCCGCCGTGACCTTCAGCGCGTGCGCCCGCTCGGCCAGCGCCAGGGCCTGGAGGCTGTGCCCCTCCACCCGCGCGCGGCGCGCGTCGCGCAGCGCCGTGGCGAAGTCGGCGACCCCCGCGGCCGCCGCGCGCTCCTCCTCGAGCGTGGCCTTCGACTCGGCGCTGCCCAGGAACATCACGTCCCCGGGGGCCATACGCGCGTCGTCGTCGCCGTAGTGCTCGATGCGGTCGCGCGCCACCCGCAGGCGCTCCTCGCGCTCGCTGATCGCCCGTGAGGCGGCATTGGCGGCCCGTGCGGGCGATCGGGAGGCGTGCAGCAGGGCGTCGTACTCGCGACGAACGTCCGGCCGCAGCAGCGCCTTCTCGCCCTGATCGCAGAACGCCTTCTCGATCGCCCGCTTGTTCTGGGGCATCGGCGTGCCCGCGATCGTGCGCCGCTTGGCCTCGGCCGCGGACGAGATCGCCTCGGCGGAGGCGTCTTCCGGGATCCCGAACCAGGCGTACAGGTCGCGGGTGGCCAACTCACGGAGGAATCGGTCCCTGCGGCTCTTGGCGTCCTCGGCGGCCACTGCGGTAACCCTAGTGGACGGCCCCGGGCCGCCGCAGGACCGGGGCCGGAATAGCAGATCACCGCACCGGGGGCCCCGACCGGATGCCCTTGCGTGGCGGGCCGAACTGAGGTTCGATGGTCGTCGTTCCGTGGCCCTGAGCCACGGCGAACGCGGATGGCGATGACGCCAGCGCGACGGATGGGTGGCCCGAGACGGGCCGCGTCCGCTCGCCCGCGATCCGATCACGGGGACGCCAACGCTCCCCTCGTCGGTCCCGTGCACGGACGTGCGGGCCTGCTCCCGACCGGAAGGCCCCTATGAAGTCGCTCATCGCGCTGGCCGCCGTACTGGCGGTCGTCCCCACGGCCTCACAGGCCGCACCCCCCGCCGTCGCGCCCCCCGGCGCAACGGTGCAGGAACTGCAGACGCACGTCACGCAGCTCGCCAACCGCACGCAGACCCACGCCCGCGCCCTCGGGCTGCGCGTGGGCCCGGTCGAGCAGCCCGCCGACACCGCCGAGCTCCTCGTGCCCCAGGAGCGGCGGCTCACCCGCATCGTCGATTTCCTGTCCCAGCGCTCCGAGAACCCCCAGGCGGTCGACGAACGCCGCGTGCCCTCCGCGCGCGTCGCCCCACCGGCGCTTCCGGTGCGAATCGCACGTGAGTACGCCACGGCGGCGCGCCGGGCCGTGCGGCTCGGCATCGCGCGCCCGGCCGTGCCGGAGCCGGCCGACACGGCCGCCGGCCAGCGGGAGCAGCTCGCCTACTGGCGCACCGTCTCGCGCTGGCTCCAGGCGCAGTCCGAGCGCGTCCGCCCCGACGAGCGGCCACTCTCCGAGCGCGTCCCGCACTACGACGCGTGGATGTGCATCGCCAGGTACGAGTCGGGCACCAGGTGGACGCTCACCGACTCGAGCCCGTACTACGGCGGCCTCCAGATGGACCGCGAGTTCCAGGAGTACTACGCCCCGGACCTGTACCGCACCAAGGGGACGGCGGACCACTGGACCCCGGAGGAGCAGATGCTGACGGCCGAGAAGGCGCTGCCGGCGCGCGGCTTCACGCCGTGGCCCAACACCGCCCGCATGTGCGGGCTGCTCTGACGCACTGAGCGAGGAGGGCCGCGGCGCACGCTCGCGCCGCGGCCCTCGACGGGCTCAGGTCAGCGGTTGCCGCCCAGCAGCTGGAGCATGAACAGGAACACGTTGAACGCGTCCAGGAAGATCGAGCACGCGATCATCACGACGTCCGCGTTGCCGGCCTTCCGCAGCCGGTTGAAGTCGAAGATCGTGAGGCCGGCGAACACGACGAGGCCGCCGATGCACCAGATCATGTCCCCGCCGGGGATGTTGACGAAGATCGCGACGAGGCCGAACACCAGCAGGATGATCAGGCCCACGAACGAGATGCGGCCGACCCACGACAGGTCGCGCTTGGTCAGATAGCCGACCGTGCCCATGATCGCCATGAAGAGGGCCGTCAGACCGGCGGCCTGGGCGATGATCGTGCTCCCGCCCTCCACGCTCGCGTACTGGTTCAGGGTCGGGCCGATCGCCAGGCCCAGCAGGGCGCCGAGGCCGAAGAGCATGCCCATCTGGAGCCCGGACACCTCGTCCCGCTTGCGCGCGAAGTTCATGCCGATGATCAGGCCGAAGGCGCCGATCCAGCACAGGAGCGCCCATCCACCGCTGAGGTCACGACCGACGTAGGCGCCCGCGGCGGCGAAGCCCGCGGTGATCGCGACGAGGAACATCACCTTGCCGAAGATCGCCCGCGAGTCGGCCTTCGCACCGGTCGCGGCATCCCAGGTCTGGCGGTCGTATCCGTAGGTCTCGGGGGTCTCGGCCACCGTCTCTCCCTGTTTCTCGGGGGTCATCAACCCGGCGACCCGGCCCCGGAGAGCCGTTCGCGGTACCGGAAGGGTACTACCGGGTGATTCGACAGTTCACCCCCTCCCGGTGGCGCATCGGCGCCGAGGGCGTGAGTAGGATCGCGCGCAATGGCGGATGGATTCCATCGATTCACCCAGAGGGTGCTCGATCAGATCTCGCGCGACCCCTTCGTGGGGGCCTGGCGGGCGGTCGCCATCATCACGACCACCGTCACCGTCGCCGCCGGCCTGTTGGTGCGGCTCACCGACCCCGACCAGTTCAGCAGCATCTGGCTGGGCTTCTGGTGGGCGATCCAGACGGTGACCACGGTCGGCTACGGCGACGTCGTCCCGGCCTCGGCGGCCGGCCGCATCATCGCGGCCGTGGTGATGATCGGCGGCATCGGGTTCATCACCGTCACGACGGCGGCCATCGCGAGCGCCTTCGTCGAGGCCGCGCGCCAGCGCAACGCGACCGACGACGACGTCGAGGACGACATCGCCCTGCTGCGCAAGGAGATCGCCACCCTCACCGACGAGGTCCGCGACCTGAAGGCGGCGGTGCTGGCCGGCGATTCCAAGGGAGACCCGCCATCGAGATGACCACGCCCTCCGGAGCGCCGCCGGTCTACGACGAGAGCACCGCCTGGAAGCCGGGACGGCCCACCCTGCGCCCGACCCAGCTGATCGTCTCGTGGGTGCTGTCGGCCGTGACGCTGCTCCTGGTGTCGTGGATCCTCCCCGGCATCACCCTGACCGGGTTCCTCGGCGCCCTGCTGGCCACGGCGATCATCGCCGCGCTCAATGTTCTGCTGCCCCCGGTGATCGCGGGGCTGCGCCTGCCCTACACGGTCGGCATCAGCTTCCTGCTGATCCTGATCCTCGACGCCCTGCTGCTGATGCTGGCCGAGGCGATCGTCCCCGACGAGATCAAGGTCAACAACTTCTGGTGGGCGCTGCTGGCCGCCCTGCTGATGTCGGCGGTCGGGATGGCCCTCGCGGTGGCCACCGGCACCAACGAGGACGACACCTACACCCTCCGCCTGGCCCAGCGCATCGCCAAGCGGACCGGCGGCGCGACCCACACCGACGTCCCGGGCATCATCTTCCTGGAGATCGACGGGCTCGCCCTGCCGGTGCTGCGCCGGGCGATGCGCGACGGCAACGCGCCCGAGATGGCGCGCTGGCTGGCCGAGGACACGCATCGTCTGCTCCAGTGGGAGACCGACCTCTCGTCCCAGACCGGCGCGAGCCAGGCCGGCATCCTGCTGGGGTCCAATCACGACATCCCGGCCTTCCGCTGGGTCGAGAAGGAGACCGGGCGGGTCATGACCTGCTCGGCGCCCGGCGACTGCGCCGAGATCGAGCGGCGCCACGCCAGCGGCGACGGCCTGCTCGTCGACGGCGGCGCGAGCCGGGGCAACCTGCTCTCGGGCGAGGCCGACGAGGTGATCCTGACGGTGAGCCGCATGGACGCCGACAAGAAGGCCAACCCGGGCTACCGGGCGTTCTTCGCCAACGGCCTCAACGTCACGCGCACCCTGGTGCTCTACGTGTTCGAGGTCGTGCTCGAGTGGATCGCCGCGCTGCGCGGCGTGCGCCGGGACGTGCGCCCTCGCGGGCACCGCGGCGGCAGCTACCCCTTCCTGCGCGCCGCGATGACGGTCGCCGTGCGGGATCTGGTCATCTTCAGCGTGCTCAGCGACATGATGAAGGGGCGCCCCGCCGTGTACGCCACCTTCGCGTCGTACGACGAGGTCGCGCACCACTCGGGGCTCGAGCGCGCGGACACGCTCGAGGCCCTGCGCAAGCTCGACCAGCAGTTCGGCCGCGTCGCGCGCGCCTGTGAGTACGCGCCGCGGCCGTACGCGATCGTCGTCCTCTCCGACCACGGGCAGACGCAGGGGGCCACGTTCCTCCAGCGCAACGGGTACGGACTCGATGAGCTGGTGCGCAACGCCATGTCGAGCGGCTCGGTGGCCGACGTCCCGGCGGGCGACGAGAACGACACGGCCGTCGGGCAGGCGTTCAGCGAGGCCACCGGCCGGGCACCCAAGACGCCCGCGTCGGGAGAGGGTGTCGGCGAGAAGGACGCGATCGTGCTCGGGTCGGGCAACCTCGGCCTGATCTACCTGATGGACGAGCCGCGGCGCATGACCCTGGAGGAGATCGACGCCCGCCACCCCGACCTGGTGCCGGCGCTGCGCGAGCATCCCCACATCGGCTTCATCCTGGTGCGCTCGAGCACCGAGGGCGCCCTGGCGCTGGGCGCGCGCGGCCTGCGACACCTGGAGAGCGGGCGCGTCGAGGGCGAGGATCCGCTGGCCGCGTTCTCCCCCACCGCGGCCCAGCACCTGCTGCGCACCGACGGCTTCCCGCACGTCGCCGACATCATGGTCAACAGCTTCTACGACCCCCAACTGGACGAGGGCTGCGCGTTCGAGGAGCTGATCTCGTTCCACGGCGGCATGGGCGGGCCCCAGACGGAGCCCTTCCTGATGCCGCCCACCGATTTCCCGGTGCCTGACGGGCCGATCGTGGGCGCCGAGGCGCTGCACCGGGTGCTGAAGGACTGGCGCACGATGCTGCAGGGTGGCTGAGCCCGCCCCCGTCGCGACCGCCCCGGGGGCGTGCACGGTCACGTGGCTCGGGCACGCCTGCGCGGTGATCGACCTCGACGGCACGCGGCTGGTCACCGACCCGGCGGTCACACGGCGGCTGGCCCACCTGCGCCGGATGGTGCCGCGGCCCGAGATCCCGGTGGGGGTGGACGCCGCGCTGATCTCGCACCTGCACCACGACCACCTGCACACGCCGTCGCTGCGACGCGTCGGCCCGGCCGCGATCGTGGCGCCCACGGGGTCACGGCGCCTGTTCCCCGCCCCCCTCGACCGGCTGTTGATCGAGGTGACCGCCGGCCAGGACACGACGATCGGCCGCGTGCACGTGGCGGCCGTCCACGCCGAGCACGACGGCCGCCGCTCCCGCGGGCGCCTCGCGGCGCCGGCGCTCGGATACGTGGTCGAGGGCACGCGCCGCGTCTACTTCGCCGGCGACACCGACCTCTTCCCGGCCATGGCCGACCTGGCCTCACCGCCGATCGACATCGCGCTGCTCCCGATCTGGGGGTGGGGACCGTCGCTGGGGGCGGGACACCTCAACCCCTTCACGGCGGCGCAGGCGCTCACGCTGCTGCGTCCGCGCATCGTGATCCCGATCCACTGGGGCACCTACGCGCCCCCATGGACGACCTCGGGCCGGCGCTATCTCTCGCGACCGGCCGAGGACTTCGCGCGCCACGCCGCGCGCGTCGCTCCGGACGTGGACGTGAGGGTCCTGGCGCCCGGCGAGGCCGTCACCCTCGCCGGGCCGCCCGCGGACTAGGAGCTCGCGCCGCCCCCGGAGACGAGGCTCGAGATCTCCTTCTCCACCTGCTCGCGCTGGAGGCCCTTGATCTCGCGGCTGAGCCGCTTCTCGGCGTGCGAGAACGCCTTGTCGATCTGCTCCTCCAGGCGCCAGTCGCCGATCACCAGCAGCGCTGCCTGACCCTCGTCGAGCACCTCGCCGAGCTCCTTCATATCGCTGCGCGAGAGCCCCTTCCAGAGGTGGGCGCCGACGCCGCCGGCAACCGCCCCGACGGCCGCCGTGGCGATCAGGCTCGGCGGGAACAGCAGGCCCAGCAGGGCACCGACGCCGAGACCGCCCCAGGCGCCGCGGCGGGTCGGGATCTCGTCCTTGTTGACCCGCACCTTGCCCTCGGAGTCCTTGGTGATCACCGCGGCGTCGTACGTGCCGACCACGCCGACATCGAACAGCTCCTTGACCGCGTCGTAGTCGAGCTGCGCGTCCGCCTCCGAGTCGTATGCCCCGATGTAGACGAACGTCGTCTTGTCATCCCCCATATCGCACCCTCTCTCGCTCGATTGATGTCATACGAAAAGGCCCGTCACCAGCCGCCGATCACGAAGGCGCCCAGAATCACGAGCACGATGATCACGACGATCAGGGCCAGCGAGGCGCCGACCAGCAGCCACGTGTGCTGGGTCAGCTTGTCGCCGTCGTCCTGGATGGCCGGCATGCGGGAGGCCGGCCGTGCCGCGCGCAGCCGCGACCGCAGATCGGCGGCGGTGCGGATGCGCCCCTCGAGCGCGTCGCCGAGCACGACGTCGAGCTCGGTCGGGATCTCGTCGTCCGGCCCCTCGGGCGCCGGCTCGCGCCCGGTCAGCAGGCGATGGACCATCGTCGCGACCGCCGCGCATGCCGGCTCGGCGCCGCCCGGCCCCGGGCCGGCGTCGGCGAAGCGGGTCACGCGCACGTGGCCGTCGGGGGTCACCAGCGCGGTCGCCGGAATCACCTGCGAACGGCCCTCGCCCTGACGTCCCGCCGCCAGGCACGCGTCCAGCAACTCCACCCCGTAGCGGATCGCCTCCTCGGGCGGCAGCGGCGCCCGCCGCACCACCACCTGCTCGAGGGAGATGCCGTCCACGAGCTCCATCGCGACGTACCGGATGCCCTCGGGGGTGAGCCCCTGGTCGAGCATCGAGACCACGCTCAGCGAGTTGAACTGCACCGCGTTCATGCGGCGCGTGTCCTCCATCAGGGCGGCGCCCGCCGCCTCGTCACCGGGCTCCACCAGGCGCAAGGCCACCCGGCGGTCGAGGGGTCTGTCGTAGGCCACGAACACCTCGCCGAGATCGCCGGCCCCGAGTCTCCGGACCAACTCGTAGCGGCCGTCGATCACATCCCCGAGGTTGAGCGTCACGACCGCCTGCGCGCCCCTCCGCCTCGGATCACGTGCGCACGTGCGCCGGGCGCAGCACCCGGGTGCTGAAGCGGACGCCCGCGGAAACGCCGTCCGGCCCCGCCACGACCCATGCCCACGAGGGCCGGGGGTCGTCGGGCAGCCCCTCGCCGACGCTGCCGGGATTGACCACCAGCAGGCCCTCGACGGGGCCGGCGGACGCGTGGTGGGTGTGGCCGCTCACCAGGCACCCGGCCCCCACCTCCATCGCGCGGCGCCGTTCGCGGGGGGTGACCCGGTGGGTCACGTACACGGTGGCGCCGTCCAGGGGCAGCAGCAGCCGCACCGGCAGCGAGGACACCCACACCAGGTTCGAGCGCGAGATCTCGTCGCCGCCGCCCTCCCGCACGCGGTCGCTCGTGCCCTGCACGCACGGCCACCCGAGGGAGCGCACGAGCGTGATGCACTCGTCCGTCTGCCCGCCGCCGCCGATGATGTCGCCGGTGATGATGCCCCGGGAGATCCCGGCCGACCTCACCTCGTCCAGCACCGCCTCGAGCGCGGGCAGGTTGGAATGGATGTCGCCCAGCACGGCGATCGGCGTGCCCGCTGAGGATTCCTCAGAGGCCCATGGAGAGACGCTTATCAGGCCGAGATCGCTGATCGCTGACTCCAGGCGCGGGGGGTCTTCGCCCGCGCATCTTGCTCGCGGGGGTTGAGGAATACCACTCCAGCGACGATTGCGCACGAATTTCACACTGGTGAACGGCTCTCAACGACCCTTTCGCGGCCCCCGCGGGCACCCCCGAGCGGGGCCCCCCGGTCCGGTTAGAGGACCGCCTCAGCGTCCACGAGGGCGCGGCCCTGGCGGCGGGCGGGCCGGACGCGGCCGGCCTCGAACATGCCCCCGCGCTCGAACTCGGCCACCGTGGTGGCGAGGCCGGCGGCCTGGGTCGGGGAATCGGCCTTCACGACCATGGTCAGCGTCAGCGGAGAGACCCCGCGACGACGTACGGTCACCTGGAATGGCGACATGCCATCACCTCCTGTTGTCGAACCGCCTCGCCCTCGGGACGACTCGACGGCGCTCGTGTTGCGTTGCATCTAAGAGGGGTAGCAGGCCGTCCCTATTAGAGACCAACCGCACGATGGAATTCCCCTGCCCCGCGCGGCCTCACTGCAGGCCGACGGGCCTCCCCGCGCCGCGTGCGCGCGTGCAGGGGCCGCACTCGGGGCCCGGGTTGTAACGATTCAGGATCGTCGTGCAGCTGATGCACACGCGGGTGCGCTTGGCGGGCGCGACGCTCTCGGGCGCCGGGCACCGGCAGAGCTTCGGGCGCCGCGCCCCCCGGGGACGGAAGAGCTCGGCGATGAGCCCGCAGGTCGGGCAGATGACCTCGATCGGCTCTCGTGGGCGGCGCGCCATATGTCCTCTTGTCGGCTCGGTGCCGCCTCAGCCGCGGGCGACGCGCTCCAGGAGCCAGGGCTCCGTCACACGCTCGGAGTTGTAGCGCAGCTGGTGCCACTGGGGGTACGGCAGCCGTGGCGCCGACAGCGCGTCGAGCCGCTCGACGTCGGCCGTGTCGAGCGTCCAGTCGGTCGGCCGCCAGGTTGTCGGCGAGCTGCTCCTCGGTGCGGGCGCCCACGATCAGCGACGTCACCCCGGGCTTCGCCAGCAGCCAGTTGAGCGCCACCTGGGCGGGGCTCGCGCCCCGGGCCGTCCGCGATCTCCACCAGCGCCTCGACGACGTCGAGCGCGCCCTCGGGGTCGGCGAGCCCCCCGGGAGGGCCCATCACCGACTGGCGCGAGCCCTCGGGGGCGTCCTGGTCGCGGCGCACCTTGCCCGTCAGGAAGCCGCCCGAGAGGGGGCTCCACACCACGATGCCGACGCCCTGGTCGAGGCACACCGGCACCAGCTCGTGCTCCAGCTCGCGCGAGACCAGGGAGTAGTGCGCCTGGAGCACGCTGAAGCGGTGCAGGTGCTCCCGCTGCGAGACGCCGAGGGCCTTCATCAGCTGCCAGGCGCTGAAGTTGGAGCAGCCGAGGTAGCGGACGGTGCCGGCGCGGACGAGGTCGTCGAGGGCGCGGAGCGTCTCCTCGGGATCGGTGCGCTGGTCGATGCCGTGCACCTGGAGCACGTCGATCCAGTCGGTGCCCAGGCGTCGCAGGCTGGCGTGCACGGCGCGGATCACGTGGTGGCGCGACTGGCCGCGGTCGTTGACGCCCGGCCCGGCCTGCGGCGTGGAGCTTCGTGGCCAGCAGGATGTCGTCGCGGCGGGCGCCGAGCGCCTCGCCGAGGATCTCCTCGGAGGCGCCGTTCGAGTACGCGTCCGCGGTGTCGAAGAAGTTGACCCCGGCGTCGAGGCAGAGGTCCACCTGGCGACGGGCCTCGTCGACCTCGGTGGTGCCGACCACGCGGAAGAAGTCGCTGCGGGATCCGCCGAAGGTCATCGCGCCGAACGAGATGGCGGACACCTGAAGACCCGTCCGCCCGAGGAATCGCATCTGCATCGTCGTCTCCCGTCGTCGCGCGTGGCGGGTGACACGGACACCCGCCGGGCAGACTACGCCCGGCGCTCCACGGAGCCGCCCGGGCCGGTCCAGGTCGGGGAAGGCGCTGGCCACCCGGGCCAGCGCGACCGTGGCCGTGGCGACGACCCTCTCGCGGGTCTCCTCCGCCGGCCTCTGCGCCAGCACCGACTCGATGAGCACGCTCATCCGCTGGTGCATCGCCACGACCAGCATCGCGGAGAAGATCCGGATCTCGGCGTCGTCCGCGGGGCGGCCGAGCTCGGCCGCCAGCTCGGCGGCGATCAGCGCCTGGAGGCGCTCGTTGCTCGACAGGTACCGCGCCTGCAGGCTGGGCGACTCGTGCAGCACGGTCAGGAAGCGCCGGAACATCGGGTAGCCCTCGCGATCGGCCAGCACGGCCCACCCGTCGTCGCCGTCGATCACCCGGTTCGCCGCGGCCAGCTCGGCGAGCGCCTCGGTGATCCTCACGTCCGGCCCGCGGTCGCGGATCGTGGCCAGGATCACCGCGTGGAGGTGGTCCTCGCGGTCGAGGAACAGCTCCTCCTTGGACCCGAAGTAGTTGAAGATCGTCTTGACCGAGACGCCCGCGGCCTCGGCGACCTCCGCGAGGGTGACGGCGTCGAAGCCGCGCTCGAGGAACAGGCGGGTGGCCTCGTCCGAGATCGCCTGCCGGGTCATCGCCTTCTTGCGCGCGCGCAGCCCGCTGGGATCGGGCGGGTTGGGGTACACCGGCGGTGTGTGGGCGCTCACGGAGCGAGTCTAGTCCACGTTTTACATTCGTGCGACATTTACCGCCGTTGTAAATATGTGAGCGGGCTGCGAGACTGCCCGGGCGCCCACCACCTCGGGGGCGTGCACCGACAGGAGGGACATGACCGCCACAAATGCAATCGAGGTCCGGGATCTCGTCAAGCGCTTCGGCGAGAAGACGGCCCTCGACGGCGTCAGCTTCGAGGTGCCGCGGGGTACCGTCTGCGCCGTGCTCGGCCCCAACGGCGCGGGCAAGACGACCGCCGTGCGGATCCTCGCGACGCTCACCACCCCCGACGCGGGCTCGGCCGAGGTGGCCGGCATCGACGTCCTCGCCGTTCCCGCAGGCAGGCGCGGCAGGTGCTGGGCCTGGCGGCCCAGGACGCCACGATCGACGGGCTGCTCACCGGCCGCGAGAACCTGATCATGATCGGCGAGCTCCACCACCTCGGCCGCGACGTCGCGCGCGCGCGCGCCGACGAGCTGCTCGCCCAGTTCGACCTCGCGGACGCCGGCGGGCGCCTCGCGAAGACCTATTCGGGCGGCATGCGCCGCCGGCTCGACCTGGCGGCCACGCTGGTGGCGCGCCCCGAGGTCCTGTTCCTGGACGAGCCGACGACCGGCCTCGACCCGCGCGCCCGCAATGAGCTGTGGGACGTCCTCGAGACGCTGGTCGACGAGGGCGCGACCATCCTCCTCACCACGCAGTACCTGGAGGAGGCCGAACGCCTGGCCGACGACATCGTGGTCATCGACCACGGCCGCGTGATCGCCCGCGGCGACTCGCGCGAGCTCAAGCGCCAGGTCGGCGGGGCCCAGGTGTTCGCGGTCGTCCCCGACCCGGCGCGCCTCGCCGAGGTGGCCGATCACATCGCGCGGATCGTGGATGGTGAGCCCACCGTCGACGAGCCGATGCGCTCCGTGTCGGCGCCCACCGACGGCGGCGCGCGCGTCGTGGCGCAGCTGGCCGAGGCCCTCGCCGACGCCGGCATCGAGGTCGACGACATCGGGCTGCGCCAGCCGACGCTCGACGACGTCTTCCTCTCCCTCACCGGCATTCCCATCGACGACGAGATCCCCGTGGAGGCGACCCGATGAGCACCGCCGTCCCCACCCCCTCGGCCCGGCGCGGCAACGTCTTCGGCGACACGTGGGTCGTCGCCAAGCGCGGCCTGCTGCACATGCGCCGCCAGCCCGAGGCGCTCGCCGACGTCACCATCCAGCCGGTGATGTTCGTGCTGCTGTTCGCCTACGTCTTCGGCGGCGCGATCGACGTGCCCGGCGGCGGCTACGAGGAGTTCCTGATGGGCGGCATCTTCGCCCAGACCATCGTGTTCGGCGCCTTCGGCGTGGCCATCGGCCTGGCCAACGACCGCACCAACGGCGCGATCGACCGCTTCCGCTCGCTGCCCATGGCGCGCGGCTCGGTGCTGGCCGGCCACGCCACCTCGAGCCTGCTGCGGAGCCTGCTGCCCATCGTGCTGATGTCCCTCTGCGGGCTGATCGTGGGATGGCGGATCCACACGTCGGTGTACGAGGCGGCCGGCGCCTACCTGCTGATGATCGCCTTCTCGTTCGCGATCATCTGGATCGGCGTGCTGCTCGGCAGCCTGCTGCCCTCGCCCGAGGCGGTGCAGGGCGTCGCCTTCGTGGTGATCTTCCCGATCACGTTCATCGCCAGCACCTTCGTCCCGATCAACACGCTCCCCGGCGTCCTCAGGACGATCGCCGAGTGGAACCCCGTGACATCGATGTCGGAGGCGCTGCGCCAGCTGTTCGGCAACCCCACCGCCGACCTCAAGGACCCGGTCTGGTCGCTGGAGCACCCGGTGGCCTACACCGTGATCTGGATCATCGGGATCGTCGTCGTCTGCGCCCCGCTCGCCATCTGGGCCTACCGCAGGACGATCTCCGACTGAGGTCTGAGCGCCCGGGGCTCGGAGCGTTCCGAGCTCTGGGCGTTTCTTCGCGGTGCGTTGAGGACTGGTGACAAGGCGAGGAACCGGCCTCTTCCGGGCCGGTTCGTCGCGCGCTCATCGCCTACCGGCGATTCGGCGGACCGACGCCACCGGCTTCGCCGGGGCCAGGTCGTCGGGAAGAGCCAGTCAAGGGCCAGGCCGGTCAAAGGCCAAACGAGTCATGCCCACTCTTTCGTGGTGTGGACGTTTCCTCGTGCTTTAAAGGGCTTGGCCGCCACGCTTGGGGGTTGTGGGTTCGACCTGGGCCCTGACACCCTCCGCCCCGCTGACCGGGGACGGAGGGGCGGGTACCGCCTCTACTACCCGCAGGTGGGCGCAGCGGAGGACTGCTGCTGGGCGGAGGCGGGGCGGGTGCCGAGCGTCACCTTCACCGCGCGGGCCGTGCCGTCCGAGTCCACGATCTTGAGGGTCACGGTGGCGCCGGGCTGCTGAGCGTCGACCGCGTTCTGGAGGTCGGACGCGCTGTTGATCGGCGTGTCGTCCAGGGCCGTGACGACCGGGCCGCCGACGCAGACCTGCGCGCTGTTGTCGGTGGCGAGCTTGTTGCCGCCGGTCAGGCCGGCCTTGGCCGCCGGGCCCGTGCCGACCACGCCGGTGATGAGGGCGCCCTTGTCGGCACCCACGCCGCTGGTCTGGGCCAGGTTGGCGTCCACGTCGGCGGTGCTCACCCCGAGCCACGCGTGCTCGACGTCGCCGCTCTTCTCGATGGAGGCGATGACCGTCTTGGCCGTGTTGACCGGGACTGCGAACGCGACGCCGACGTTGGCGTTGACGCCCGAGTCGGCGATCTGCGACGGGATGCCGATCAGCTCACCCTCGGCGTTGAGGAGCGCGCCGCCCGAGTTGCCGTGGTTGACGGCCGCGTCGGTCTGGATGGCGCCCGTGATGGTGAAGCCGTTGGGCGCCTCGATGCTGCGGTCGAGGCCCGAGACGATGCCCGCGCTCGCGCTGGCCTGGTAGCCGAAGGGGTCACCGATGGCCAGCACCGGCTGGCCCACGGAGATCTTGGACGAGTCGCCCAGCGGAACCGGGTCGAGCTGGGAGGCCGGGACGTCGATGTCGAGCAGGGCGACGTCGGTCAACTTGTCGGTGCCGACCACCTTGGCCGTCACCGTGGTGCCCGAGCGCCAGCTCGACCTGGACCTTCGAGGCGCCGTCCACGACGTGCTCGTTGGTGAGCACGTGACCCTCCTCGTCGATGACCACGCCCGAGCCGCCGGCGGTCGCCGTGCCGCCCTGCTGGCCCGGCGTGGTGCCCGACTGGCTGGCGGGAACGGTGGAGGTGATCGACACGAGCCCCGCGCGACGCGCGGCGTAGACCTTGCTGAAGTCGACCGCGGTCGTCCCGCCCGACGACACGGTCGAGGCCGGGATCACGGTGGCCGGGGTGGTCACCCGCTCGATCACCGGCGAGTCGGAGGTGGTCTTGTTGACCACCGCGACGGTCCCTCCGCCGATCACCGCGGCGACGAGGGCGACGGCCGCCGTGCCGGTGACGGCGCGGCTGAAGCGGCGAGGCGGGTCTTCGGGAGCCATGGAAACCTTCTGATCGCGGTCGAGGTCAGCGCACCCGGCACTACCATCGGTGCCCGGCGCCACGACCATGAAAGCGTCACCGGATAAGCGTCAGATCAGTGCCCTCTTGGCGTCCTGTTAAGGCGCACGTCGCCTACCAGGGCGCCGGCTCGTAGTCCTTCAGGAAACATCCGTGGAGGTCCTCGCCGGCCTCGCCGCGCACGATCGGGTCGTAGACGCGCGCCGCGCCGTCCACCAGGTCGAGCGGGGCGTGGAAGCCCTCCTGGGCGAGGCGCATCTTGGTGGGATGCGGACGCTCGTCGGTGATCCAGCCGGTGTCCACGCTGGTCATGAGGATGCCGTCGGTCTCCAGCATCTCCTTCGCGCTGGTGCGCGTGAGCATGTTGAGCGCGGCCTTCGCCATGTTGGTGTGGGGATGGCCGGGCCCCTTGTAGCCCCGGCTGAACTGGCCCTCCATCGCCGACACGTTGACGATGTAGGTGCGGCGCGCCGGCGAGGCGGCGAGCGCCGGACGCAGGCGGCTGACCAGGATGAACGGCGCGGTCATGTTGCACAGCTGCACCTCGAGCAGCTCGCGGGCGTCCACCTCCTCCACCCGCTGGCTCCAGCTGTTGGAGGCGTCGAGGTCGGGCACCAGGCCGCCGGCGTCGATGGCCCGGTCGGCGGCGATGCGCTCCGGCGACGCCGATCCGGCGGCGAGGGCCAGGGCGGTCACGGCGTACGGCGTCGGCGACCAGTGCCCACCGGAGGTCTCCGCCAGCCCGGGGGTCCCGGCCGGCGCCGGGGCCAGGGAGGTCATCTCGGGCAGCGGCCCCGCGGGCAGCTCGGCCGCCTCGGCGCGTGCGAGCAGCGCGTAGGACTCGGGCGATCTGCGCACGGTCTGGGCGGCGTTGTTGATCAGGATGTCGAGCGGCCCCCGCGCGGCCACGGTGTCGGCCAGCGCCAGGGTCTGGGCCGGGTTGCGCAGGTCGATGCCGATCACCCGCAGGCGGTGAAGCCAGTCGGCGCTGTCGGGCATCCCGGCGAAGCGCCGGGCGGCGTCGCGCGGGAACCGCGTGGTGATGGTGGTCTCGGCCCCGTCGCGCAGCAGCCGCAGGGCGATGTACATGCCGATCTTCGCCCGTCCTCCCGTGAGCAGGGCGCGGCGGCCGGCGAGGTCGGTCCGCGCGTCGCGGCGCGCCCGGTTGACCGCGGCGCAGCTCGGACACAGCTGGTGGTGGAACGCGTCGACCTCGGTATAGCGGCGCTTGCAGACGTAACAGGCGCGGGCGCGCATCAGCGTGCCCGCGCTCGCGCCCTCGGCGCGGGACGCGAGGGGCAGCCCCTGGGTCTCGTCGTCGATGCGGCCCGGGGCACCGGTCGCCGTCGCGCCCGTCACCTCCTGGTCGTTGGCCGCGATCGCCTCGCGGCGCTCCGCCCGGCGGCGCAGCTTGACCGACTTGTAGAGCGACGCCGTCGCGCGCCGCACCGCGACAGCGTCGGGGTGCTCCGCGGGGAGGGCGTCCGCCTCGGCCAGGACCCGCAGGCAGATCTCGAGGTGATCCGGATCGATGCTCACGCCGAACACCAGTCTAGGCGGGATTCCCCACGTGAGAGGCACGGCATGCGCAGCACCCTGATGCTGGCGGCACTGATCGGGACGGCCGTCGCCGTCGCCGGGGTGGGATCCGCCACCGGCGCGAGCCCCGCGGGCAGCACGGCCAACCCGGTGCGGGCCACCACGAGCCCGACGCGCGGGTTCGCGCCGCGCACGATCACCGTCGCCCCGCGGGGCCATCGTCCACTTCCGAAACGTCAACAAGGCGCGGCACAGCGCCATCCAGGACGCGATCATCGGAAAGCCGGCCTTCACCTCGGGCCGCCCGACGCGGGGCGCGTTCTCCTTCAAGGCGCCCCTCAAGACCGGCTCGTACTCCTACATCTGCGCGGTCCACGGGTTCATGAGGGGCACGCTGGTCGTCAGGCGATAGCGAGCACCGTCTCGAGGGCCGCGACCTCGCGGGGCGAGAGATGGTGCCGCACCCAGGAGATCTGCTCCGGCCCGATCAGGTCGGCGAGGGTGTCGGCGCCCAACCCGTCCACGTCGTGGAGCAGGGCGGCCTGCCGCAGCTCCGCGATCCGCGGCCGGGTCCACCCGAGGCTCTCCACCGTGCGCCCCACCGGATCGGCGACCTGCCCCGGATGTCGTTTGGAGCGGGAGTCCCCGGCCGCGTCCGGGGCGAGGATCACGATCCATCGTCCCGGGCTCGACGCGCTCCATGGCATCGCGGCGACGACACAGCGCATCGGCGTCTCCCTTCCGCCGGGCCCGGCGATCGAGATCGCGTACTCGCCCTTGACGACGGGGCCCGTCTCCCACCCGGCCATCGACCACCACGGGTGTGGGGGCCCGCCGCCGACCATCTCCTCCCGCGAGCGCCCGGTCAGCTCCAGCAGGGGCGGGTTGACGTCCAGCACCCGCCCTCGCCCATCGAATACGGCCGTGGCAGCGCCCATCATCTCGAGGAGGGCGCGTGGGTCGGCGGCCTCGGAGTCGATCGTGGCGGCGGTCTGGCTGGCGGTCACGTCGTCGCTTTCGTCGGAGCGGCGCGACCCTGCGAGTCGCGTGAATTACTTTCCGATTATCGGAAACTTCGCGACGGACCTTGACCCCGAGATGCCTGCCAGGATCCTGGGAGAGCAGACCCCTGGGAGGAGCGGCATGAGAGCGACCGTCTACCACGGCCCGCGCGACGTCCGCGTGGAGGACGTGCCCGACGCCACCCTGATCCACGCGACCGACGCCATCGTGCGCGTCACGCACGCGTGCATCTGCGGCAGCGACCTGTGGCCCTACCGCGGCGAGCTCGAGATCTACGGCCGCCCCGGGCGCACGGGCCACGAGTTCATGGGCGTGGTCGAGTCGGTCGGCTCCGACGTGCGCACCGTGCGCCCCGGCCAGCGCGTGATCGCCCCCTTCGCGTTCTCCGACGGCACCTGTGACTACTGTCGCGGCGGGCTGCAGACCTCGTGCCGCACCGGTGGGTACTGGGGCGGCAAGAACGACGGCGGCCAGGGCGAGGCCGTCCGTGCGCCGCTCGCGGACGGCACGCTGGTGGCGCTGCCGGAGGAGGTGGACCTCACCGACGACCGTCTCGCCGCCGCGATCGCGACGCTCACCGACGTGATGGGAACCGGCCACCACGCGGTGCTCTCGGCCGGCGTGACGGCCGGGTCCACGGCCGTGGTGGTGGGCGACGGCGCGGTCGGCCTGTGCGCGGTGCTGGCGGCGAAGCGGATCGGCGCCGACCGCATCATCGCCCTCGGCCACCACGCGGACCGCCTCGAGATCGCACGCCGCTTCGGCGCCACCGACGTGGTCACCGAACGGGGCGACGAGGCCGTGGAGCGGGTGCGCGAGATGACCGACGGCGGCGCGCACCACGTGCTCGAGTGCGTCGGCTCGGCCGGCTCCTTCGCCATCGCCATGGGCGCCGCCCGCCCCGGAGGCACCGTCGGACACGTCGGGGTCCCGGCAGAGCCCGTCGGCCTCTTCGACGCGCACGCCCGCAACATCCGCCTGATCGGCGGCGTCGCCCCCGTGCGCGCCTACATCCCCGATCTGCTCGCCGACGTCCTTGCCGGCACGCTCGACCCCTCCCCCGTCCTCGACCTCACCATCGGCCTCGACGACGTCCCGAAGGGCTACACCGCCATGGACGAGAGAACCGCGATCAAGGTCCTGGTCACGATCTGACAGTCACGAGCAGCGGCGTGGCGGCCAACCCCTCAAAGCAAGAGGAAGGGCCACACCACGCCACGTGGGCATGACCGCTTTGCGTCCTTGACCGGTTTTTCCCGACGCCGCAGTTCCCGGCGAAGCCGGAGCGTCGGTCTGCCAATGCGCCCGGCCAGGGCGCATTTGCGCACGACACCCGCCCCGCCCACGAGGGCGGGTGTCCGCAATTGTCACCAGTCCTCAACGCACCGCGCACGAAAACCTCAGCCGAACCCGAGCTCGCAAACGCTCAGAGCTCAGAACCCCGAGCTACTCCTTCGGCAGCAGCTGGACCCTGACGTTCAGCTTGCCGGGCTTGCCCTGCTCACCCGGGAAGACGAGCTTCACCGTGTACTGGCTCGGGGTGGTCTGGGTGCTGCGGATCACCACGGAGCCGGTCAGGCCCCCGGACAGCGTCGCGAAGCCCTGCAGCACGACCTTGCCCTTGGGCGCCTTGACGACGTAGGTCTGGTAGCCGTTGAAGCCCTTGCTGCTGGTCGGCGACGGCGTGACGCTCTTGTTGATGAACGTCATCTTCGCGAGCGACGCGTCGGTCGGCGGGTTGGTGGACAGCGACGAGGTCGCTGCCACCGCGACGCCCGCGATCGAGGCGAGCGCCACCGCGCTGACGGCGACGGCCGCCACGCGGCCCTTCGGGGTCCGGGGAAGCTGCATCGGGAGAGCTCCTTGGTCAGGTCCGGCCCAGGGGGCGTCGACACCCCCGGGCCGGCTGGCTGACCGAATATTGTGGGGCGCGGGCCCGATCAGCCGAAAACCCGCACGCCTCAGCGGATGTGTATCAGCCGTGCGATTCGAGCAGTAGGGCGAGGATGCGGATGGCCTCCTCGAATCGCCCGGGGTGCGGCCCGGAGTAGTTGAGGCGCAGGAACGGCCCGCTCGGCTCTGTCGGGAACCATTCGTCACCCGGCGAGACGAACACGCCGGCGAGGGCGCAGCGGTCGGCCACCTCCACCGCGGAGGCGTCGGCCGGCAGCCGCAGCCACAGGTTGAGGCCGCCCGCCGGAACCCGCGTCAGCGTGCCCTCCGGCAGCAGGCGGGTGACGAGACGCGCCAGGGCGTCCCGGCGCGAGCGCAGCTGGGCGTGCATGTTGCGCAGGTGGGCCGCGCGCGAGGGCGCGGAGATCACCTCGAGGGCGGCCGCCTGGAGGATGCCGCTCACGTAGAGGTCGTTGACCGTGCGATCGGTCTGGATACGCGCGCGGGCCGGACCGCGGGCGATGACGGCGGCCACCCGGATCGCCGGGGACACGCTCTTGGTGAGCGAGCGGATGTAGATCACCCGCCCGTCCACGTCCCGCGCCGCGACCGGCGGGCCGGCCATGTCGAGGGCGAAGTCGTGCGCCCAGTCGTCCTCCACGAGATAGGCGCCGTGGGCGCGCAGGACCGCCATCGTCTCGGCCGCCTGCGCGTCCGACCAGACCGCGCCGGTGGGATTGGCGAAGCGCGGCTGCGCGTAGAACAGCTTGGCCCGGCTGGTGGCGAGCGCCGCGTCGAGCGCCCCCGGCGGCACGGCGTCGCCCTCGCGGGCGAGCGGCACGATCCGCAGCTCCGCCTGGCGTGCGGCGGCGATCGCGCCCCAGAAGGTGGGCGCCTCCATCACCACGGCCTCACCGGGGGCGGCCAGCGCCCGGAACGTCGACGACAGCGCGCTCTGGCCGCCCGGCACCACCAGCGCGTCGGAGCCGGTGGGCGCGTCGCCGCCGTGCGGGGTGGCCTGGGCCAGCTCGCGGGCGAACCACGCACGCAGCGCCGGCAGGCCGCCGGGAGGCGGGCGATCCACGGCCGCTCGCGACTTGGCGGCACGCGCCAGCGCGGCGCGCAGCGCGCGCACCGGGAGCAGATCGTCGCTCGGATAGCTCTCGTGCAGGGAGATCACGTCATCTGGCGCCTGGCGGAGGGTCGATCCGATGGCGCTCCGGTCGATCCGCGCCGGCCCGAGCGCGGTGGTCTGCCACCCGTAGTCCGCGCGCGCGGCCGGGCGGGCATGCCGCACGAAGTTGCCCGCGCCGGGGCGGGTCTCGACCAGCCCCTCCCCCACCAGTATCCGGATGGCGCGCTGCACGGTGACCGGACTCGCGCCGCGCTCGGCGGCGATCGCCCGCGTGGAGGGCAACCGCGCCCCCGCGCCCAGGTCGGGAATCAGGCCACGCAGGTGTTCCGCGATGCGCTCCGGACTGCTATCGTGAGACATGAATAGTGACGATAGCGCTATCCACTCGGATGCGCATCCGCTACTCCCCCGCGCGACCTACGCGTTGCTGCTGACCGGCGCCTTCCTGGTCTACGCCTCCGCCAACGCGCCCGTGCCCGTCGCGACGGAGCTGCGCGCACGCGCTGGGCCTCGCCGGCAGCAGCGCCGCCATCTTCCTACTGCCCTTCGCGGTGGGCTTCGGCGCCGGCAGCTTCCTGTGGTTCGTGGCGGCCCGGGAGCGGGCCGCGCGGCTGCTGCTGCCCGGCTCCCTGGCGCTGATGGCGGCGGCGAGCCTCCCCTTGCTGCTCGCCGGCCGACCCTCCGTGGCGGTCGCGGGGCGCGTGCTGGTGGGCGCGGCCGCGGCGGGCTACCCCGCCGTCGCGCAGACGGTCATCTCCCGCGCGGTGCCGCCGGCGCGGCGCGGGCGGATGATCGGCGGCTTCGTGATGGCGGTGGTCGCCGGCAGCTTCATCGGCCAGGCGATCGTCGGCGGCGTGGCGGAGGTCCTGTCCACCGACGCCGCCCTCGCGCTGGTGTGCGTCGCCGCACCCCTCGTCGCGGCGATCGCGCTGTGGCGTGCGTTGCCGGCGGCCCCGTCCCCGGCTCCCGCAGAGGTCGCCGCGGGTGCGCGGGTCCCCGAGCTGCTGGCGCGCCAGTGGCCGGTGCTGAGCGTCGCCTTCCTCAGCTTCGGTGGGTACTGGCTGCTGCTCTCGCAGCTGCCGGTCGCGCTGCGGGACGAGCGCTTCCACCTGACGGCGGCCGAGGCGGGCGCACTGCCGGCGATCGGGCTGCTCGGCCTGCTCACGGCCGCGGCGACCGGTCGCGCCTCGGACCGCTTCGGCCAGCGCCTGCCGATGGTCGCCACCCTCGCCGTGGGACTGATCGGCCTGATGGTCACTCTGCCCTCGCGCGACCCCCCTCTGGGCCTTCGCCTTCGGCTACGGCGTCTTCCTCGCCGCCTACTGGGGCTATCTGCCGGCGGCGAGCGCCGAGGTGGTCGCGCGATCGACCGACCGCGACCGCCAGCCCGCGCTGATGGCCTTCTACGCCGCGATGTGGGCCGGGGCGGCGACCGCCCCCGCGGCGGGGGCCGTTCTCGACACCTGGACCAGCGCGGCGATGGTCGCCCTCGCCGCCTGGATCGCCGCGCTCGTCGTCGCGGCGATCACCTTCACCACCGCACCACGGGCGATCCCGCTCATCCCACGAAGCGAAGGGGCGTCATGACCAAGGAATCGAGCGAGGAGCTCGTCGCGCGCGTGATCCGCGAGCAGGAGCTGCTCCACCCCACGCCGGTCTACACCGACCGCTCCAAGAGGCGGCTGCGCGCGTACCTGGTCACCATCGTCCCGCTCAGCATGCTGCTGGGCTGGGGCGCCGGGAAGCCTCCTCGGCTGGAGCCTGATCGAGTGCCTGGGCTTCGGCGTCGGCCTGATCCTCGCGTTCGCCTACATCGGGCTCGTGCTGCTCACCGAGCGCGACGACGGTCGCATCCACGACGAGACCCAGCGCGTGGTGGATGCCGACGGACGAACGCGCTGACGCACCCGGTCAGCCGGCGCTGCCGATCGGGCGCCACGCGATCCGCAGATCGATCGCCGTTCAGCGATGCCGTGGCCGGATCGACTCGTGATACCGTCGCAACGCGGGACCACGGCTTTCGGGCGGTGGTGCTGCGCCGCCCCAGACCCCGGTGGTGTCCTGCGGTAGGGACGCGGACCGAGGCACTATGAGGTTGGTGGCGGCCGGAGCCGGAGCTCCCGTCCACACGACGGGACCCGACGAGCGCGCCCGATTCGCGACGGGAGACCTCGGGGTCGTCTTCGCCGGCGACTTCGACGGAGCCGACTGGGCCGCGATCACGCGGGCCCCGCCCTATCCGCCGGGACACCGGCCCGCGCTCGTCTCGGTCGACCTGCGCCACCAGAGCGCCGTGGTGGTCGCGCCGCACGCCGGCACCACCGAGACCCGCCTCTCGTTCGCGGGCGACCTCGACCTCGCCAGCGCCCCGATCCTCGCCTGGGCCCTCGGCGTCACGCTCGACCGCCGCCCCGCGCGCGTCGTGCTCGATCTGAGACGGCTGAGGCTGATCGACGCGCGGTGTGCGGGGACGCTCTCCGGCGCCGCGGCGCGCATCGCCGACTGGAACGGCACCCTCGTGGCCCGGCGCGCCCAGCCCGCGGTCGTGCGGGTTCTCCAGCTCTGCGGCCTCAACGAACTGCTCCATCCCCGTGCCCGGGTATCGCAACCCCGCAAGGAGGCAGACGGATGATGTCCTTCCTGTTCGAGCGCGAACACGACCGCCTCGACGGCGGCACGGTGCCCCGGGAATGGGTGGTGGTATCGCGGACACGCCCCCGCGACCTGCTCGAGGCCGAGTGGGACTGGGCCGACTCGTGGGACCGCTACCTGGCCGACCGGCCGCGCGCCAAGGGCCGCATCCGCCCGGCGCCGACCTCATACATCGAGTCGCGGCGACCGGCCCAGTACGACGATCACGACGCGGCCGTCACCTGCGAGGCGCCCCATCTGCGATGCGCCCGTCCACCATCCTCACCACGCGGTCGGCGTAGTGGGTGATGCGCTCGTCGTGGGTCACGATGATCGCCGCCGTGCCACGCGACTTCATCTCGTCGCCGGATCAGCTTCACCACCTGGTCGCCGAGCTCGGTGTCGAGCGCCGAGGTCGGCTCGTCGAACAGCACCAGGTCGGGCTCGTTCATCAGCGCGCGGCCGATGGCCACCCGCTGCCGCTGGCCGCCCGAGAGCTGGCCGGGCAGGTTGCGGGCCCGGTCGGCTCAGGCCGAGCTCCTCGAGCAGCTGGTCGGCGCGTGCGCGCGCCGGGGCCCCGGTGCGCGGGCCGATCTCGTCGACCACCAGCAGGTTCTCCCGGGCGGTGAGGAACGGCACCAGGTTGACCGTCTGGAACACGAAGCCGACCGAGGCGCGGCGGAAACTCGGTGAGCTGCTTGGGGCTGTACCCGGAGATGTCCTCGCCGCCCACGACCACCAGGCCCGCGGTCGGCGTCAGCAGCCCCCCGGCGATCGAGCAGAGGGTCGTCTTGCCCGATCCCGATGGGCCCACCAGAGCGATGATCTCGTCCGCGCCCACGGTGAGGTCGACGCCGTCGAGGGCGACGACCTCCTCGTCGCCCATCGGGTAGACCTTGCGGACACCCTCCATCCGCAGGGCGAGTTCGGCGGCGGCGGCGGTCATGACGGTCTCCGTGGGGATGGCGGGCTCACTGTGCCCTCCGATGGCGGAGGCGGGGTCGATCTTCAGGACGCGCCGCAGGGAGAAGGCGCAGCCGATGACGGCGGCGACGACCAGGTAGGCGACGCTGCTGAGCAGGCGGCCGGGGGCGGCGACGAAGGGGATCGAGCCGGCGGGGATGACCGCGTCGAGCAGGAGGGAGGCGGACACCGCCGATCGCCGACGCGATGGCCGTCACGACGAGGGCCTGGACGAGAACCCCGGCGAACAGCGTGCGGGAGCTCGCGCCGACGGCCTTGAGCACGCCGTAGAGCGCGGTCCGCTCGACCGTGATCAGGGCGAAGAAGAGGGCGACGACGACGAGCGCGATGACCACCGTGACGGCGATGATCTGGTTGAAGACGGTCTGCTGCTGCGACACGCCCGGCAGGGCGTCGATCGCCTGGCCGATCGTCAGGGTGGAGGTGGCGCCGCCGGTGGCCCGGTCGATCGCCTCGGCCTCGGCGGACGCCGCCCGGCGCGCCACGACGAGCGCCTGCACCACGCCGTCATCGACCCTGGCCCCGGGACGGTTGGCCGCCAGCGCGGTGCGCCAGGTGTCGAGCGAGCCCCACAGCGTGCCCTGGCCGGAGTAGCGGCTGTCGTCGAGGAAGCCGATCACCTTCACCGGTGTGCGGCCGGGCCCGAGCCGGACGATGCTGCCCTCGGCGACGCCCTCCGACTCGCAGCGAGTCGTCGGCGTACACCTCACCGGCCGCCGGCACGCCGTCGGGCAGACCGCGCGGCGGCAGCTCGTAGCCGAAGAGCACCACCGGAACGAGATCGCGCGGGCCCTTGCCGTCGATGCGGGCCCCGAGCTGCACGCTGCCGATGCCCCCGACGCGATCGCCCGCCGACGGTCTCCTCGACGCTCGCGCGCACCTCGGGCGTGATGCGGCTGCGCACGAGGGAGTCCTGCGCGGTGGCCGAGTAGACGATCAGGTCCGCGCGCTGGGCGCGCAGGGCGCCCGTGCTGCCGGCGACCAGCCCGTCGAGCAGGCCCCCGAGGAACATCAGCAGCAGCGCGATCAGCGTCAGGATCGCGGTCGCGACGACGAACCGCCCGGGGCGGCGGCGCAGCTCGACCAGGGCCAGCTTCATCGGGCCCCTCCTCCGGTCGTGGCCTCGATCGGGTCGATGGCGAGGACCCGCCGGGCCGCCGCGGCCGCGCTCGCCAGGCCGAGCACGAGGAGCAGGGCCGCCCAGAGCAGCACGGCCCGCGGATCGAAGCGCAGCGAGAGCGAGCCGAGCGTCGCCTGCGAGAGCGGGACGAACAGCAGCGTCCCGATGACGATGCCGCCCCCGATCACGATCAGCGCCTGCACCAGCAGCGACCGCACCAGCACGCCCGCCGGCGCGCCGATGGCCCGCAGCAGGGTCAGGGAGCGCGCCTTCTGGAGCGTGATGATCAGGAAGAAGAGGCCGGTGACGAGCGGAACGACCAGCGCGAACAGCAGGAAGATGATGTCGAACGATCGGCTCACCTCGGCCACGCCCGGCGCCTTCCGCGCCGCCTCGGCCCGGGTGAGGGCGTCGGCCTCCTCGGAGGCGCTCGTTGATGCGGCTGGCGAGCGCCTCGGGGGTGACGCCCGCCGCGGGACGCATCCCGATCGCGCTGGGCGGCACCGTCGTCGCGTCGGGGTTGGCGGCGCGCGTGGCCGCGACGTAGTCCGGCCAGGCTGACGAAGAGCGTCGGCGTCACCTGTATCTGCGCGTCCTGGGCGAGGCCGACCACCTCGAGTTCGGGCCCGCCGCCGCTCGCGACCACCTTCACCCGGTCACCGAGCGAGAAGTCGCCCGCGCTTCCCACCGCCTCTCCGGCGGCCCGCGGCATTCGCCCTGAGCTGAGCGCGTCGGGCCCCCCGACCCGCGGCTGACGAATACCCGATCAGCGCCGCGTCCGACCGGTCGCCCCCGTCCGACCGACACCGTGAACGTCCCCTGCCCGATGCGGCCGGCATCGGCCACCCCCGGCACCGCGGCGATCGTCCTCTCGAGCGGCGGCGTGATCACGCTGCCCTGAAGGGTGCGCTGACCGTCGACCGAGTACACCAGCACCGGGGCCGACTGCCGCTCGATCGCGCCGACGAACGAGGTGATCAGGCCGCTCTGGAGCGCCTGCTGCGTGAGGATCAGGAACACGAGGAGCGCGATCGCCGCCATCAGCAGCCCGAAGCGGGCCTTGGCGTGCCGGATCTCTCGTAGTGCGAGGAACACGTTCACCCGTCGTCGGAGGAAGCGAAGGACCCACTCCAAGTATCGGGACTCGCTCCGCCGCCGGAGGGGGGGTCGGTCGACCCCGAGGTGCCCCTACCGGCGGGCAGTCCTCACCCTCGCGCTTGATCCGCACGCGCTTGCCCTTGATGGTGCTCGCGCGCAGGGCGTCGATCACCTCGTCCGCGGCGGCGGCGGGCACCTCGACCAGGGAGAAGCGGTCGAAGATCTCGATGGCGCCCGACGTCGCGGCCGGTGAGACGCGACTCGCCGGCCACCGCGCCGACGAGATCCTGGGGGCGCACGCCGGAGCTGCGGCCGGCGCCGACGAAGAGGCGCGTGGTGTCGCCCGCCGGCCCCCTGGCACGGCTCTTCGCCCTCGGCGCCGAGGGGCCGCGATCGCGCGGCGGGCGCTCGACCCGCAGCGCGACCTCCGGGATCTCCACCTCGTCGGAGGGCCCGCCGATGGCGTCGTGCGCGAGCTTGACCGCGGCGAGGGCGACCTCCATGACGTCGAACTCGTCGGCCAGCGTCTCGACCACCACGCGGAAGCCGTCGAGATCGCCCTCGAGGATCGCCTCGCGCAGGGTCGCGCGCATCATCTCCAGCCGCCGCGCGTGCAGGTCGGCGATCGTCGGGACCTTCTCGATCTGGATCCTCTGACCGGTCACCCGCTCGATGTTCTTCAGCATCCGGTGCTCGCGCGGCTCGGCGAGGGTGATGGCCACGCCCTCGCGCCCGGCGCGGCCGACCCGGCCGATGCGGTGCACGTAGGCGTCGGGCGCCGAGGGCACGTCGTAGTTGACGACGTGCGTCAGCTGGTCGATGTCGAGCCCACGGGCCGCCACGTCGGTCGCGACCAGCAGATCCGAGGTGCCGCCGCGCAGCCGCGTCATCACGCGGTCGCGCTGCTCCTGCGACATGCCGCCGTGGAGGGCCTCGGCGCGGTAGCCGCGCCCGTTGAGCGTCTCGGCGAGCTGGTCCACCTCGATGCGCGTGCGGCAGAAGACGATCGCCGCCGTGGGTGACTCGACGTCCAGGATGCGCCCGAGCGCGGCGGCCTTGTGCGCCCGCTGGAGCACGTAGGCGGTCTGGCGCACGAGCGGCGCCTCACCGGCCGCCGGGGTTGGCTCGGCGATGCGGATGCGCACCGGGTCGTTGAGGTGCCGCCGGGCGATGGCCCCGATGCGGGCCGCCAGCGTGGCCGAGAAGAGCACGGTCTGGCGGGTCTCCGGCGTGCTGTCGAGGATCGCCTCGATGTCCTCCGCGAAGCCCATGTCGAGCATCTCGTCGGCCTCGTCGAGGACGACGACGGCCAGCTGGTCGAGGCGCAGCGTGCGGCGCCCGATGTGGTCGAGCGCGCGCCCGGGGGTGGCGACCACCACGTCGGCGCCGCGCTCCAGGGCCTTCAGCTGCCGGCCGATCGGCTGGCCGCCGTAGATCGGCAGCACCCGCGCTCCGAGGGCCCGGCCGTAGCGGTGGATCGCCTCCGACACCTGCATCGCCAGCTCGCGCGTGGGCACCAGCACCAGCGCGCGCGGAGCCGGGCCGGCCTCGCCGGCGCTCGAGATCCGCTGCAGCAGCGGCAGCGCGAAGGCCGCCGTCTTGCCCGTGCCGGTCGCCGCCTCGCCGAGCAGGTCGCGCCCCTCGAGCAGCGGCGGGATCGACTCGCGCTGGATCGGCGTCGGCTCTTCGTACCCGAGCCCCGAGAGCGCCGTCAGCAGCTCGGCGCGCAGCCCGAGGTCGGCGAATGTTGTCCTGTCTGCGGTGGCGTCCGTGGTCGACCTCGCGTCTCTCGACCGGCCGGGATGACGCGGGCGAAGTAGTCAGTGTGCCAGGCCGAACCTCGCATTTTCGCGGACGCGGCTTGTTCGCCACGGGGCCCCGCCCGATACTCGGCCGATGAGCGCTCGGGAGGCCGGCCGGCTCGTCTCGCAGGGTCAGCGACTCACCTTCCACCTGCCCGGCCGCCCCCGATGAGCCTCCGGGACTTCCTCCGGGCGCCCTCACCGCCCGCGGGGGCGGGGCGTTTCCCCCACATGCAGCTGCACTGGCCGCTGCGGCCCTTCGACAGCCCCCATCCGGTGCGGGCCACCTTCGGTGAGCCGCGCGGCCTGGTGGGCGTCGCGAGCGTGGCCGGTCAGCAGGGAGCCACGCTGGCGCACTCCCTCGAGCGCATCAACCAGCTCTCGGTCCCCGGCCGGCGGATCATCCACCACGGCATCGACATCGCGGCCCCGGACGGCACCAAGGTCTATGCCATCACCAGCGGCGTCGCGAAGACCGGGGGCGGAACCGGCTACGGGCGCTGGGTGCAGGTCGGCGACTTCCGCTACGTCCACCTCGCCGACACGGTTCGTGACGGCACCCGGGTGCGGGCGATGCGGACCGTGCTCGGCACGGTGTTCGAGGGGCAGGGCCACGTGCACCTCAGCCGGTTCCACGAGGGGCAGCCGATCAACCCGTTGGCCTTCGGCGGGCTGGTCGGGTACCAGGACCACTCGCCCCCGGTGATCGGCGGGCTCATCGCGTTGAGCCCCGTCGGCACGCCGATGGACCCGGACGCGCTGCACGGACCCGTCGGCCTGTGCGTCCGGGCCCATGACGTCCAGCAGCAGGGCGGGCTCGGCACGGGCCTCTACGGCATGACCTACCTGATCTTCGACGCCGACGACCGCGTCGCGATCGGGCCGTACCACCTCTTCAGGATGGATCGGATCCCGATCACCCCGGTGGGCAACCTGCTCTACACGGTGTCCTCGACGCGTCACCGCACGCAGCCCGACATCGTCTACCGGCTCACGCTGAAGAGTCCCTCGGGCGACGGGGTCCTGCGAACGGGGCAGATGCCGCCGGGGCGCTACCGGTTGCGGGTGAGCGCCTCCGACGTGGGTGGCAATCAAACCCTGCGCGACTTCCCCCTGCGCATCCTGTCGCCTCTCGCCGCGCCCGGGCCCCCGCCGCCCGCAGCCGACCAGGGCGGGGTCCCGGATCTCGATCTCGAGGACACGGACGAGGTGCTCGGCGGCTGCGGCTGCCCCGAGCTCGACCCTATGTCGGAGCACCCGCCCGACGACTGACGGGTCAGGTGCGCAGATACAGCAGGACGGCCAGGACACGGCGCGAGTCGCTGCCTGTGGAGGGCAGGCCGAGCTTGGAGAAGATACTGGACACGTACTTCTCGGCCGCGCGCAGCGTGATGACCAGGTGATCGGCGATCCCCTGGTTGGAGCGACCCTCGGCCATGAGCGTGAGCACCTCCTTCTCGCGCGGGGTGAGGTCGGCGATGGGGTCGTCCTCGCGGCGCCGGCCGAGCAGGGTGGACACGACGATCGGGTCGATGGCCGACCCGCCCGCGGCCACCCGCTTCACGGCCCCGACGAACTCGGCGACGTCGCTGACGCGGTCCTTCAATAGGTACCCGGCCCCCTCCGCCGAGTCGGCGAGCAGCTTCATCGCCAGTCCGAGCTCGACGTACTGGGAGAGGACCAGCACGCCCACGTCGGGGTGGGTGGCCCGAATCTCGATCGCGGCGCGCAGACCCTCGTCGGTATGGGTCGGAGGCATGCGGATATCGACGATCGCGACGTCCGGGCTGTAGCTGCGCACCTTGAGCATGAGATCGTCCGCGTCCTCGCTCTGGCCCACCACGTCCATGCCGGCCTCGGCAAGGATGCGGGCGATGCCCTCGCGCAGCAGGACGCTGTCGTCGGCGATCACGACGCGCACGGGATCTCCGCGCTCACCCGCGTGCCGCCGCCCGGCGGGCTCCACACCCGCAGCCGCCCGCCCAGCGCCTCCACCCGGTCGGCCAAGCCGCGCAGGCCCGAGCCCCGCTCGGTGTCGGCGCCGCCGACGCCGTCGTCGGCCACCTCGATCAGCACGAGATCGCCCTGGCGCAGCACGTCAACCCGGACGGACCGCGCGTGCGCGTGCTTTCCGATGTTCGCCAGGGCCTCGCTGACGAGGTAGTAGGCCGCCACCTCCAGGGCTCCGGCAGCCGGTGGTCGACACGGACGTTCAGCTCCACCGGGACCGGTGCCACGGCGACGAGCTGCTCGAGGGCGACCTCGAGCCCGTGGGCGCTGACCACCGCGGGGTGGAGGCCATGGGCGACCTCGCGCAGCTCGCTCAGAGAGCGGGCGATCTCGCCGCGGGCCCGCTCCAGCCCCGCGCGCTCCGGCGCGCCCGCCTCGAGGTTGCTCTCGAGCCGTCCGAGCTCCATCGAGAGGGCCACCAGCCGCTGCTGGGCGCCGTCGTGGAGGTTGCGCTCGAGGCGCTTGCGCTCCTCCTGGGCCACCTCGACGATGCGGGCCCGCGAGCCGCGCAGCTCCTCCAGACGCGCCCGCAGCTCCACCTGGAGGCGCGCGTTCTCCAGCGCGATGCCCGCGGCGGCGGTCACGCCGGCCATGAGCTCCCGCTCCTCGGCGAGCCAGGGGTCGTGCAGGAGCGCTGCGACCCGCACGCCGTCGTGCAGGATCGGAGTCACCGCGCGCTCGTCTCCGGGCCCGGGCAGCGCCACATCGTGCCCGTCGGCATCGGCGTAGCTGCCGAACTCGGGGAGCCAGTAGACGAGCTCGAGCGCGGGATCGCGCAATGCGCGGGCCAGCGCGCGCTGGAGCTCGGCGGCGTCCGGGTTGCCCGCGGAGCTCGACGACGAGGTCGCTCGACCCCGCTGCGCGCCAGGCGGGCGTCGAGCACCCCGAGCGAGGAACAGGATCGGCGTGAAGCCGATGATGGCCAGGGCGGTGCGCTGGACCTCGCACGAAGCCCGGCCAGCCGGACGCGGCGAAGGTGTACAGCAGCGCGAGCCCCACCAGGCCCACCACGAAGACGCCGACCAACACGGTCGGCCAGATGCGCCCCGGCCGCCCTGCGCTGCGCCACCGCACCACCAGCATCGCCGCTGCCAGGAGGCAGACGACGGAGATGCTGTACAGCTGCACGCGCTCGATGGCCCGGTAGGTGCCGGAATCGTCGGTCACGCCGAAGCCGTTTTGAGGAACAGCCCCCAAGAACGTCAGCTTGGCGACCTGGAGACCGAGCGCGATCGCATAGCCGACGCCCACGAGCGCCCGCTCCCGCGTCGATCGCAGGTGCCCCGTCGGGAACGCCAGCGTCACGTGGATGAACGCGGCGGCCGCGAAGATGTCGAGGGACGACCCGATCGACCAGAGCGCCGTGTTGTCCACGAACTGGAGGCACAAGAGGCCGGTGCTGAAGCCGACACCGATCATCAGCACGCCGAGGCGGCTCTCCGGGCGGCGCCACCACGCGATGAGGCCCGCCGCGATGTAGGGGACGCTGATCCACTGGAGGAGCGCGACCTGGATGTCCGGGACGCCCTCGTTGGTGGCGACGTGGATCGAGAAGGCGCAGAGGGCGACCCCCGCGAGCGCGATCGCGGCGAGGACGAGCGGATGAGGTGAGCGGGTCATCCGACGCGACCATATTCCGGGGCGCCCACGCTCGAAACACCAGAAACCCGGCCAATTGCGCCCCGGTGCGCCCCATGTCGCCCCGGCCTTCGCGGCGGGACCCTGACCTGGACAGGAATCCCACACGACGGAGGTGATCGAGATGAAGACGCGCGTGATCCAGGAGGAATCCGACGAGGGCCGTGGCGCGGCCGTGACCGCCCCCGGCCCGGTCGTACACACCTCGCGGCGACGCACCGGCCGCACGGTCAGCGGCGCGCTCGCGGCCGCGATCGGCATCGCCGCGCTCGCCGGCGGCGCCGCGGTGATGGACGTCCGGACGGACGACCTGCTCTGGCTCGGTGTCGGCGTGCTCGTCGCGGGCGCGCTCCTCACCGGAACCGGCACGGCGCTCATCGTCTCCGGCCGCCGCGGCCCCCGCCGCCGGGAGGACCCGCATGCGTCCACGTAGCCGCCACCGCAACACCACACGCGCGCCACAACCCGAAGCCCCGCACCGCGGGGCTTCGCCGTGCCGGGGGGAGTCCGCCGCCCGGTGGACACCAGAAAACCGCCCCCGCGGTCCACCGGCACCCCCCGGTGCCGCCCGCAGCCCGCGGCGGGAGCCTCGACCCACGGCGACGGACCCGATCCCCGCGGTCCGCGCACCGGACACAGGAGGCACCGATGTCCCCCCTCGCTCACTCGACGAACGTCGCCGCCCGCATGGGTCGCTGGAGTGCCGCTCACCGCAGGACCGCCTTCCTCGGATGGCTGGTGTTCGTGGTGGTCGCGTTCTCACTCGCTTTCCTCTCGCCGATGACCACCATCTCGAAGACCGACGCCGGCGTCGGCGAGTCCGGCCGGGCCGACCGGATCATCGATCGGGGCTTCGACCTCGATGAGAACGGCCTCGGCGAGGTCGTCGTCGTCCAGTCCGACACACAGACCGCCGACTCTCCCGGGTTCCGCTCCGCGGTGCGCGAGGTCCTCGCGACGGTGGGCTCCTTCGACGAGGTGTCGCAGCTGCAGTCCCCGTACGACCCGCGGCACTCGGGTCAGATCTCCCCTGACCGCCACGCGGCCATGGTGACGTTCGCCCCGCGCGGCGACATCACCGACGCATCGCTCTACATCGACGACATCGTCGCCGCCGTCGACGAGGTGCAGGCCGCGCATCCCGATCTGGTTGTCGCCGAGGGCGGCGTCTCCACCGACGTGGAGCTCCAGCAGCTCTTCCAGTCCCAGCTGGCACGCGCCGGCCTCATCGCCATCCCGCTCACGATTCTGATCCTGCTTCTCGTGATGGGGACCGGGCTGGGCGCCCTCGTCCCGGTCTTCGTCGGCCTGACCTCGGTCCTCGCGACGATCGGCCTCGTTTCACTGCCCAGCGCAATCGTCCCGATGGACGAGCAGGTCGCCGAGGTCATCCTCCTCGTCGGTCTCGCCGTCGGAGTGGACTACTCGATCTTCTACATGCGGCGCGAGCGCGACGAGCGCCGGGCCGGGCGCTCCGAGAGCGCCGCCCTCGAAGCCGCCGCCGCCACCTCGGGCCGGGCCGTGCTGATTTCCGGCTTCACGGTGATGGGCGCGATGGCCGGAATGTTCCTCTCCGGCGACGGCTCGTTCATGTCGTTCGCGATCGGCTCCATGATGGTCGTGGGCGTCGCGATGATCGGCTCGCTCACCGTGCTGCCGGCGATGCTGGCGACGCTCGGCGACCGGGTGCACCGCACCCGCATCCCGTTCCTCAAGGGGCGCGCGCGACGCGCGGCCGCCCGCGCCGAGGCCGGCGCGGAGGGCTCGCGCGTCTGGGGCGCGATCCTCAGGCCGGTCCTTCGCCACCCGCTCGTCTCCACGATCGCCGCGACCGCCGCACTGGTGCTCATGGCGCTCCCTGCCCTGTCCATCCACCCGGCGGAGAGTGGCCTGGACGCCATGCCCAAGTCGACGCCCGCCCTCGAGGCCTTCCACGTGATCGAGGACTCGTTCCCCGGCGGTGGCAGCGCGGCCGTGGTCGCGGTGCGATCCGACGACCCGCAAGCTGCCGAGGCTCAGATCGCCGAGCTCACGCGCAGGTCTCTGGCGTCCGGCGAGATCTACCAGCCGATCGACGGCAAACGCTCGCCGGACGGCTCGAGCTATCAGGTCTCCCTCGCGCTGGCCGGTAAGGGCACTGACGCGACCTCCGACCACGCGCTGGCGACCCTGCGCGACGAGATCATCCCGGCGACCATCGGCACCCTGCCGGGCGCCGAGTACGGGGTCACCGGGAGCACCGCCTCCTCACGCGACTTCACCGATGCGATGAAGGACAAGGCACCGGTCGTGTTCGGCGCCGTGATGCTGTTCGCGTTCCTGACCCTCCTCATGGCCTTCCGTTCGATCATCGTGGCCGTCAAGGCGATCGTCCTGAACCTGCTGTCGGTGGCCGCCGCCTACGGCGTCATGGTCGCCGTCTTCCAGTGGGGCTGGGGCGAGGACGTCTTCGACTTCAACCCCACCGGCGGGATCGCGTCATGGCTCCCGATGTTCATGTTCGTGATCCTGTTCGGGCTCTCGATGGACTACCACGTGTTCATCCTGAGCAAGGTCCGCGAGCTGTACGACCGCGGCATGGGCACCCGTGACGCGGTGGAGCACGGCATCCGCAGCACGGCCGGCGTGGTCACCGGTGCGGCCGTCGTGATGGTCGCGGTGTTCAGCGTCTTCGCGATGCTTCCCATCCTCGACATGAAGGAGATGGGGATCGGCCTGGCGACGGCGATCCTGATCGACGCCACCATCGTGCGGGCGGTACTGCTGCCCGCCTCGATGGCCCTCCTGGGCGACCGCAACTGGTACCTGCCCAGCTGGCTCAGCTGGCTCCCGCGTCTCGAGCACGAGCGTGAGCCCGACAGCACGCCCCTCCCCGGGGCGGCGACCTCCTGACGCCACGACGGCCCCGTCCTCGCCGGAGCGAGGACGGGGCCGTCGTGCGCCCGGATCGGACATGGGAGAACGGTCCCCCGCTCTACTGCACCAGCTCGAAGATCTTGAACATCGGCAGGTACATCGAGATCACGACGAGTCCGACGATGCAGCCGACGCCGATCATCATCAGGGGCTCGATGATCGAGGTGAGCGACTTGAGCATGGTGGCGACCTCGTCGTCGTAGAAGTCGGCCAGCTTGTGGAGCATCGTGTCCACGGCGCCGGTCTCCTCACCGACCGAGAGCATCTGCGTGACCATCACCGGGAACACCCCGGTGCGCGCGAGCGGGGTGGCCAGGGGCTGGCCCTCCCGGACGCGCTCGGCCACCTCGGCCATCGGGTCGGAGATGACGCGGTTGCCCGCGGTCTTGGCGGTGATGTCGAGCGCCTGCAGGATCGGCACGCCGGAGGCGGTGAGGGTGCCGAGCGTCCGCGCGAAGCGGGCGACGGCGATCTTGCGCACGATGTCGCCGATGCGCATGGGCATGCGGAGTTTGATCGTGTCCCAGATGAACCCGCCGCGGTCGGTGCGCTTCCACTTGCGGAAGGCGATGGTGAGGATGATCGGCGTCGCGATCATCAGGTACCAGTACGACCTCATCGCGTTGGAGAGGTTGATCATGAACTGGGTCAGGGCCGGCAGCTTGCCGCCGAGATCCGTGAACATGTCGGCGAAGATCGGGATGATGAACAGGACCATCCCGATCAGCACGGCGACGGCGAAGACGCCGATCAGGATCGGGTAGACCATCGCCGAGCGCACGGTGCGCTTGAGGTGGTCGTCCTTCTCGAGCTGGATCGCGACCCGCTCCAGCACCTCCTCCAGGTTTCCGCCCGTCTCACCGGCGCGGACCATCGCGACGAAGAGGTCGGAGAACACCTTGGGGTGCTTGGCCATGGCCTGCGAGAGCGCGAGGCCGGCCTCGACGTCCTGGCGCACGGCGATCACCGCGCGCTTGAGCTTGGGCGCCTCGGTCTGCTCCTCGAGCACGTACAGGGCGCGCAGCAGCGAGAGGCCGCTCGAGATCATGGTGGCCAGCTGGCGCGCGAACACCGTGACGTGGCGCGACTTGAGGCCGCGGTAGCGGTCGAGCAGCTCCTCCACGGTCGGCGTGGTCGACTTCTGGTCGACGTCCACCACCGTGAGGCCGCGCAGCCGCAGCTGGGCCGCGACCGCCGCCTTGGAGTCGCCGGCGATCTCGCCGGTGGTCGAACCCGCCGGCGCGGTCGAGCGCCTTGTAGACGAACGTCGCGCTCATGCGGCCTTCACCAGCCCGAGCTGGCGCTTGAGCTCGTCCGGGTGACCGGCGCGCTCGATGGCCATGTCCAGGGAGATGATGCCCTGGCGCACCAGGGAGGCCAGCGTCGCGTCCATGGTCTGCATGCCGTGGGACGAGCCGGTCTGCATCACCGAGTAGATCTGGTGGGTCTTGCCCTCGCGGATCAGGTTGCGCACCGCCGGGGTGGGCATGAGCACCTCACACGCCACCACCCGGCTGCCCGAGATGGTCGGCACGAGCTGCTGACAGCAGACGCCCTGCAGGCCGTTGGCGAGCATGATGCGCACCTGCTCCTGCTGGTGGGGCGGGAACACGTCGATCACGCGGTCGATGGTCTGGGGCGCGTCCGAGGTGTGCAGGGTGGCGAACACCAGGTGGCCGGTCTCGGCCGCGGTGATGGCGATCTGCATCGTCTCGAGGTCGCGCATCTCGCCGACGAGGATCACGTCGGGGTCCTGGCGCAACACGCTGCGCAGGGCGTTGGCGAACGAGTGCGTGTCGGCCCCCACCTCGCGCTGGTTGATCATCGAGCGCTTGTGGCGGTGGAGGAACTCGATCGGATCCTCGACGGTCATGATGTGGCTGGCGCGCCGCTCGTTGATCTCGTTGATCAGCGAGGCGAGCGTGGTGGACTTGCCCGAGCCGGTCGGGCCGGTGACGAGCACCAGGCCGCGGGGCTTGGTGGTCCACTCCCGCAGCGAGGCCGGCAGGCTCAGCTCCTCGAGCGTCTTGAGCCCGGTGGGCACCACGCGGAAGGCCGCCCCCAGCGACGCGCGCTGGTAGTAGGCGTTGACACGGAAGCGGATCTTGCCGGGGACCGCGTACGAGAAGTCGATCTCGAGATCGGTCTCCAGCCGCTGCCGCTGGTCCTGGTTGAGGAGCCCGTACACGAGCTCGCGGGTGTCCTGCGCCGTGAGGGGCTTGTCGCCCAGGCGCACCAGGTCACCGTTGAGTCGCATCACCGGTGGAGCGCCGACGGACAGGTGCAGGTCGCTTGCACCGCTGGCGATCACATTGGTGATGAGCTCGGCGAAGTCGACCATTGACACCTTCCGGGTGTTCGAGTGAGAGGGGCGCCGGGACGGAGGGGGAGCCGACCCGGCTCAAAAGGGGTATCGACCGCTTTGGGCCGACCCTCAAGCCTTTGCTGCTAACCCACCGCGCGCGCGATCTCCTCGACCGTCGTGTGGCCGGCGAGCACCTTCAGCAGGCCGTCCTCGCGCAGCGTGCGCATGCCCTCCTTGCGGGCCTGGCGCGAGATCTCCTCGGCCGAGGCGCCGGCCACGGTGAGGCGTTCCATCGCCTCGCTCATGACCAGCATCTCGTACACGCCGAGGCGGCCGCGGTAGCCGGTGTCCTGGCAACGCGGGCACCCCACCGCGCGGAACACGCGGACCGGATCCGGCAGGTTCCGCGGCAGTCCCGGCACGTCCATCGTGTCGCGCAGGACGGCCTGGGTGACGTCGATGGGCTCCTTGCAGTGGCTGCACAGGCGGCGCGCCAGGCGCTGGGCCAGGATGCCCGCCACGGCGCTCGCCGAGAGGAAGGGCTCCACGCCCATCTCGGTGAGCCGCGTGAGGGCGCCCGGGGCGTCGTTGGTGTGGATGGTGGCCAGCACCATGTGGCCGGTGAGCGCCGACTCGACCGCGATCTGGGCGGTCTCGCGGTCGCGGATCTCACCGATCATCACGATGTCGGGGTCGCACCGCAGGATCGAGCGCAGCCCCGAGGCGAAGGTGAGGCCGGCCTTGGGGTTGACCTGCACCTGGTTGATCCCCTGGAGGCGGTACTCCACCGGATCCTCGACCGTGATGATGTTCTTCTCGCTCGAGTTGAGCTGGTTGAGCGCCCCGTAGAGGCTGGTGGACTTGCCCGATCCGGTCGGGCCCGTGACCAGCACGGCGCCGTAGGGCCGGGTGTAACACGCCTCGAACTTGGCGAGCACGTCCTTGGCGAAGCCCAGCTCCTTGAGCGTCATCAGGACGTTGCTCTTGTCCAGGATGCGCATGACGATCTTCTCGCCGTACACCGTGGGCAGCGTCGCGACGCGCAGGTCGAGCGCGCGGCCGCCCACCGTGAGGCCCACGCGCCCGTCCTGGGGGGCGCGGCGCTCGGCGATGTCGAGGTCGGCCATGATCTTGACGCGGCTCGCGACGCCGTTGGCCAGGCGGAAGGGCACGGCCGTGACGGTGCGCAGCACGCCGTCCACCCGGTACCGCACCACCATCTCCTTGGCCTGCGGCTCGAAGTGGATGTCCGAGGCGCGCTCGTCCACCGCGCGGGCGATGAGCGAGTTGACCAGCCGCACCACCGGGGCGTCGTCGGAGGCGTCCGCGATGTCGGCCTGGTCGGCGACGATGTCGTCGCCGCCGCTCTCCTGCACCAGGTCGGCCACGACGGCGTCCAGCCGCGAGGTCTGGCCGAGCAGCGTCTGGATCTCCTCGGGGCTGGCGAGCGCCGGCCGGATGTCGTGACGCGTGAGGATGCGCAGGTCGTCGATCGCGAACACGTTCGACGGGTCGGCCATGGCGACCAGCAGCAGGCCGTCCGGCTCCATCCGCACGGGCACCGCCTGGTAGCGCCGCGCGCTCTTCTCGTCGATCAGGCGGCCGACGGCGGGGTCCACGCCGTCGGCGAGCGTGAACACGCTGACGCCCATGCGGATCGCCATCGCCCGGGCCAGCTGGTCGCGGGTGATCCGCTCGGCGGCCACCAGCACCTCGCCGAGCTTGCGCCCGTCGGTCTTCTGGCGGGCGATCGCCTCCTCGAGGACCTCGGGCGAGATGAAGCCGAGGCGCACCAGCACCTGGCCGAGGGGCTCGCCGCGCGGGATGCGCGGACCGCCGGAGCGCACGGCCGGCGGACCGGCGACCGGCGCGGGCGGCGGCGCCGAGGCCGGCGCGGCCGGGGGCGGCGCGGGCGACGGGCGGGCGGCGGGCGGGGCGGGGAGCTGGCCGGCGGGCCGCACCGGCGGACGGGGCGGGGCCACGGGAGCGCCGTTCGGCGGGGCCGGTGCCCGGTTGACGGGCGCGGCGGGGCCTGACGGCGGCGTCGGCTGGTTCTGAAGAGGTGTCAGGGCACGGTCCTGGGAGGCACGGGCGGTCCCCTTCAGAATCGGCCGCGCGCGACGATCGCTTGATGGGGCCCGGGCGGCCCCGCGCCGCGCTCAGGCCCCGAGGGCCTCGCGCATCACCTCGACCGGCGGCGCCACGCCGGTCCACTGCTCGAAGGCCGCCGCCCCCTGGTGCAGCAGCATCCCCAGGCCGTCGACGGTCCGCGCCCCGCGCGCGGCCGCCGCGGCGAGCCACGGGGTGCCCCCGGGCGGTAGACGATGTCGGCCACCACCTGCCCGACGCCGATGCCCGAGAGCGGCAGGTCGGGCGGCACCACGGCGTCGTGCAGGCCGAGGCTGGTGGTGTTGACCACCAGCGCCGACCGGGCGGCGACGGCATCGAGGGCATCGCGCGTGAACGGCACGGGATCGCCCAGCTCGGCGGCGCGCTCCGGCGTGCGGTTGGCCACCCGCACCCGCGCCCCGCGGGCGCGCAGGGCGAACACGACCGCCCGGGCGGCGCCCCCGGCCCCGATCACCAGCACCTCGGCGCCGTCCAGCGCCATCGGGCTCTGCTCGTCGAGCGCCCGCGGCGAAGCCGGCCGCGTCGGTGTTGTCGGCGCGGAAGCCGCCGGCGCCATCGGGCACCAGCGTGTTGGCCGCCCCGATCGCCTCGACCGCCGCCGAGACCTCCGAGCAGCAGGCGATGACGGCGCCCTTGTGCGGGATGGTGACGTTGAGCCCCGCGCACCCGGCCGCCGCCAGCCCGCGGACCGCCTCCGGCACGCGGTCCGGATGCACCGGGAACGCGGCGTAGATCCAGTTCAGGTCCGAGCGCCGCGAACGCGGCGTTGTGCATCGCGGGCGACAGGGAGTGCTCCACCGGCCAGCCGATGATCCCGGCCACGCGGGTGGCGCCGTCGATCATCTGCCGGCGTTCGCCTGCGAGCGCGCCACGTCCTTCTCGAACTGCGCCGGCGTGGTGGCGAAGTAGTGCCCCTCGGTGCCGTCGTTGCGCGCCACGTAGTAGAGGAACCTGTGTCTTGGCCGGGCGGGCGGCGGCGGCGATGCTGTCGATGCCCGGGTTGCAGATCGGCCCGGGCGGCAGGCCGGCGTACAGGCGGGTGTTGTACGGCGACGTGGTCGGCGAGGTCGGCGGCCGTCAGATCGGGCTTCCACTCGCCGATCGCGTATTGGGTGGTCGCGTCGATGTCGAGCCGCATCCTCGCCTTCAGGCGGTTGTAGATGACCCCCGCGACGATCCTGCGCTCCTTGGGCAGCGCCACCTCGCGCTCGATCAGCGAGGCGATGATCAGCACGTCGAACTTGGTCAGGTTCTTCGAGCGGGCGTACGAGTAGTCGATGTTCGGCGGTGTTGTCCTTGTACGCCTGCGATCTGCAAGTCCACCAGGTCCTTCGCCGTGGTGCGCGAGGTGATGTCGTACGTCGCCGGGAACAGGAAGCCCTCGAGCGAGGTCGGCTTCGACGTCTTGGCCAGCGCGCGGCCGCGCGGCGCCCGGGGCCGTCGCGGCGAGGTAGGCGGCGCCCGAGATGCCGGTCTCGCTTGTCGAGCAGCGCGGCGATGTCCTCGCGCCGGAGCCCCTCGCGGATCAGCAGGCTCTGGATCGGGAGCGTGTTGGTGTCGGACGCGACCGGCGGGGAATCGTCCGAGAACTGCCCGCGCGCCAGGGCGAGCCCGGCGGCGGCCACCAGCACCACGATGATCGCCAGCCACAGCAGGGTGCGGCCGCGCCCGGCGCGCTTCTGGCGCCCGTAGCGCTGGTAGTCCTTCGCGGGGCTCGCCGCTCACGCCTGGGCCGCCAGGTACGCCTCGAGCAGGACGCAGGCCGCCAGGCTGTCGAGATCGGCCCGCGAGCCGCCCTCGCGCCCGCGCCGCCCCGCCTCGACGGTGGTCAGGCGCTCGTCCCACAGGTCCACCGGCACCGAGGTGCGCGCCCGCAGGCGCCCGGCGAAACCCGCCGCGGCGCGCGCCTGGGCGCCCACCTCGCCCGACATCGAACGGGGCTCCCCCACCACGATCCGCTCCGGCTCCTCGCGGGCGATCACCGCGTCGAGCTCGCGCCGTCCGGCCGGCGAATCGACCCGCGCGATCGCGGGCAGCGGCCGCGCGATCGTCCCGGTCGGATCGCTCACGGCCACTCCCGTGCGCGCCGACCCGTGGTCGAGGGCGAGGACCTTCACGCCTCCCGCGACGCCGTCAGGAGCGGCGCGTGCCGCGTCGAGGGCTTCGCCCAGCCGCGACGGGTCCTTGCCACCGGCGCGCGCCATCGCGTCCTTGCCGCCTCCGCCGCCGCCCACGATCGGGGCGATCTCGCGGATCACGGCGCCGGCCGACAGCCCGGCGGCGACCGCCTCGGGGCTCATGTTGGCCACGAGCGCGGCCTTGCCGTCGATCGCGGCGCCCAGCACGACGGCCGCGCCCGGCGCCGATCGACTGCTTGACGCGGTCGGTGATCGACAGCAGCTCGTCCATGTCCATCGCCTCGACCTGGGCCGAGACCGCCGTGAGGTCGCCGACCGCGACGGCCTCGCCGGCCACGGCGCTCACGTCGGTGCGCCCCGAGCGGGCGCGCTTGAGGTCGGCCTCGAGCGCGCGGATGCGCTCGTCACGGCTGGCGAGGTCCTCCTGCAGCTGGCGCTCGCGCTCGCGCAGGTACTCGACCGCCGCGGTGCCGGTGAGCGCCTCGATGCGCCGCGCGCCGGCGCCCGTGGACGCCTCCGAGACGATCACGAAGGGGCCGATGTCGCCGGTGCGCGCGACGTGCGTGCCGCCGCAGAGCTCCTTGGAGAAGTCGCCCGTCGACACCACGCGCACGCGCTCGCCGTACTTCTCCTCGAAGAGCCCGATCGCGCCCTCGTCGGCGGCCTCCTGGCGATCGACGATCTCCCACTGCACCGGCTGGTCCTCGTCCACGCGCCGGTTGACCATCCGCTCGATCTCGCGGAGCGTCTCCGGCTCCACGCGGCCGCGGTGGGTGAAGTCGAAGCGCAGCTTGTCGGGCCCGACGTACGAGCCGGCCTGCCGCACGCCCTGGCCGAGCGTCTCCGCGCAGCGCCCAGCTGAGGACGTGCGTGGCGGTGTGGTTGGAGCGGGTCAGGCGCCGCCGGGGGCCGTCGACCGCGGCGAAGACCTCGCTCTCGACGGGCAGCTCGCCCTCGTCGAGGCGGACGCGCAGCACCTGGTCGGCGCCCAGGCGGAAGGCGTCGATGACGGTCGCGCGCGCGCCGTGGTCGGCCACGATCTCGCCGATGTCCGACACCTGGCCGCCGCCCTCCGGATAGAAGGGCGACTGCTCGAGCTTGAGCAGGGCCGTGCCGTCGCCGAGCTCCTCGATGGCGATGACCCGCGTGTCCATGCTCGGTCGCGTTCCAGCCCGACGAACTCGGAGGCGGTCCGACTCGCGCGCCACGGACGCGACGCGCTCGGCTGAGGTCCGCCGCCGACGGCCGCGGCCGACGTGCCGGCGCGCGAGCGGGTGCGCTGGTCCTCCATCAGCGCCTCGAAGGCGGCCGTGTCGAGCCCGAGATCGGCGTCCTGGGCCGCCTCGAGGGTCAGGTCGAGCGGGAACCCGTAGGTGTCGTAGAGGCGGAAGGCGTCGTCGCCCGACACCTGCCGCGCGCGCGCGAGCGGTCGATGACCTCGGTCAGCAGCCGGCGGCCCTGGCTGAGCGTGCGGGCGAACTGCTCGGCCTCGGCGCCCAGGACGTCGCGCACCTCGCTCGCGCGGCTCCACGAGCTCCGGGTAGGCCTCGCCCCAGCCCTCCACGACCGGCGCGGCGAGATCGGCCACGGCGCTCGGCTCGAGGCCCAGGTGCCCGGCCTCGCTGACGGCGCGGCGGATGATGCGCCGCAGCACGTAGTCGCGGCCCTCGTTGCCCGGCACGACGCCGTCGGTCGGCGAGGAAGGTCATCGCGCGGCCGTGGTCGGCCAGCACGCGGAAGGCGCGATCGTCGCGCGCGTCGGTGCCGTAGCTGCGCCGCGAGGCCCCCTCGGCCCAGGTGATCAGCGGGCGGAACGCGTCGGTGTCGAACACCGAGGGCACGTCCTGCAGGATCGCCGCGAGGCGCTCGAGCCCGGCGCCGGTGTCGATGTTCTTGGCCGGCAGCGGCGACAGCGTGCCGTCGGCGGCGCGGTCGTACTGCATGAAGACCAGGTTCCAGTACTCGAGGTACCGGTCGCCGCCCACCGCCGGGCCGCCCTCGGGCCCGAACTCCGGGCCGCGATCGAGGTAGAGCTCGGTGTTGGGGCCGCAGGGGCCGGTCGGCCCCGCCTTCCAGAAGTTGTCCGCCTCGCCGAGCCGCTGGATGCGGTTGCGGGGCACGCCCATCTCGACCCAGCGCTCGAGCGCCTCGTCGTCGCCGGGGACGCCCTCCATGCCCTCGAACACCGTGATCCAGATCTTCTCGGGGTCGAGCCCGTAGACCTCGGTGGAGACCTCCCAGCCGAAGCGGATCGCGTCGTCCTTGAAGTAGTCCCCGATCGAGAAGTTGCCGAGCATCTCGAAGAAGGTCAGGTGGCGGGCGGTGTGGCCCACCTGATCGATGTCGACCGTCCGGAAGCACTTCTGCGAGCTGGTCATGCGCCGCGCGGGCGGCGTGCCGGCGCCCGAGGAAGTACGACTTCAGCGGCTGCATACCCGCGATGGTCAGGAGCACGGACGGATCGTCCTCGAATGGGACGAGCGAGGCCGAGGGGATCGGCAGGTGGCCCTGGCGCTCGAAGTAGTTCAGGAACGCCGCGCGGATCTCGTTGGTCGTCATCCGACCGCCGAGTGTACCAACGCCCGCGGCGCCCTCAGCCGCGGCTGTCGAAGGCCTCGCGGACCTGACGGTCGAGGTCGTCCTCGGCCTGCGCGGCGGCGCGTTTGCCGGCCGCCGAGGGCCTCCTTGACCTGCTCGGGGATCTGCTCGCGCTCGCGCGCGATCGTGTCCTTCCAGAGCCGCGGATCGAGGGCCCCGATGGAGTGCAGCCACCCCACGACGCCCACGGCCACGCCCAGCTTGATCAGGCGTCCCATCAGTAGGGGCTCTCGCGCGGCGGCGGTCCGCCCTCGGGCGGCACGACGGGCGGCGGCGCGGCGGGCGGCAGGTCCACGGCCGGCGGGAGGTCCACGGCGGGAGGCGGCGGGACGACGGCCTCCTGGGCCGCGCGGGCGGCCTCGGCGGCGCGCTCGGCCGCCACGGCCGCGGCGTTCCTGGCCTCGGCGGCGTTGCGCTCGGCGGCGAGGGCGGCGTCGGAGGCGCGGCGGGCCCGCAGGCTCGCGACCGCCTCCCGGGCGCCGGCGGCGAACCCGTGGATCTTGCGCACCGGAGCGGTGACGGCGCTCGACACCGTCTGGACGGTCTTCTCGGCGCCCTTCGTGGCCCCGACGGCCGTCTTCATGATGTCGTCGACCCGGCTGATCTCCAGGTTGATCCCGTCCACGGTGGTCTGGGCCTTGTTGAGGATCGGCACCACCTCGTCGGTGACGCGCGTCACGGAGGTGCCCAGGCGCGAGAACACGCCCGCCATCCGCAGGAAGAGGTAGGCCAATCCGAGGCCGGTCACGACCAGGAAGATGGACAGGGCGAGCTTCAGAACGTCAGACCAATCCACTACGAGCTCCTCCAGTGCGGGTCCGCGACCGTCTCGGGCGGTGCGATCGTACCGGCCGCGACCAGGCGACCGCGGCGGTACAGCGCGGCGGTCTGGCCCGGGGCCACCCCGTCGGCCGGATCCAGGAGGTCGATCGACACCCTCCCGTCGTCCTCACGCGCGCGCCCCCGCAGCGCCTGCCCGCGGTAGCGGACGCGCACGTCGAGCGTCTCGTCGCCCAGCTCGCCGTGGATGCGGGCGGGGTCGAGGGTGACGGTGTGCGTCGCCAGATCGCCGCGCGGGCCCACGATCACGGCGTTGCGCTCGGCGTCGGTGGCCAGCACGTGCAGCGGCTCCGGGCCGGCGACGCCGAGGCCCTTGCGCTGCCCCACCGTGAAGCGCCAGTACCCGCCGTGGGTGCCGAGCAGCCGGCCGCGCGTGTCCTCGATCGGGCCGATGCGCGACGCGAGGCCGCCGCTGCGCTCGAGGAACGGCGCGTATCCGCCCTCCCCCACGAAGCAGACCTCCTGGCTCTCGACGGCCAGCGCGCCGGGCAGGCCGGCGTCGCGCGCGATCTCGCGCACCCGCGCCTTCTGCAGATCCCCCAGCGGGAACACGATCCTCTCCCTCTCCCCACGCCCGAGCATCGCCAGCATGTAGCTCTGGTCCTTGCCCTCGTCCGCGGCCCGCGAAACGAGCGGCTCCCCGCGATCGCCGCGCTGGATCCGCGCGTAGTGGCCGGTGGCCAGCAGCCGCGCGCCCAGCAGCGCGGCGGCATCGGCCAGCACCCGGAAGCGCACGCGCCCGTTGCAGGTGACGCACGGGTTGGGCGTCCGGCCGGCGCGATAGCCGGCGATGAAGTCCTCGACCACTCCGAGACGGAAGCGCTCGGCGACATCCAGGGTGACGTGCGGGATGCCGAGGGCGTGCGCGCCGGCGCGGGCCATCCGACACGGTCTCGGGCGAGCAGCACGAGCGCTCGGCGGCCGCCGCGGCCGGGTCGTGCCAGAGGCGCATCGTGACCCCCACCACGTCGTGGCCCGCGTCGCGGAGCAGCTTCGCGGCGACCACGCTGTCCACCCCGCCGCTCATCGCCACGGCGACCCGGTCGCCGCTCGAGCGGCAGCCCCACCTCGCCGAGGCGCGACGAGTACCAGGCCTCCAGGGCGCGCGCGACGGCGTCCTCGACGATCTCGACCCCGTGCATGCGGGCCGCGCCGAGGCCGCCGAGATCGCGGTCGAGGGTGGCGGCGTCGAGGCGCAGCGCCTGGTCCATCGAGGCGCCGGTGAGACGCGCGCACGCCGCGCTCGCGGCCGCGGTGGCCGCTCCGCAGCCGAAGGCCTGGAAACGCGCCTCCCGCACCCGGCCTCCGCCGATGCGCAGCGAGATGCGCACCAGGTCGCCGCACGAGGTGCTGCCGGACTCGCCCACGGCGTCCGCCGCGTCCATCGCCCCGGCGCCCGCGGGGGTCGCGAGATGGCGCATCGCCTCGGGGGGGTAGGGCGGCACGGGGCCAGGCTACCACGGTGGTTTCGCGCCCCGAGAGGCTGATCGGCGGGCCCCCGGGAGGGCCCGCCGGCCGGTGGTTCTAGCTCGCTCCGGGGTGCGCCGCCGCCGTGTCGGCGGCGTCGAGGATCGACTGACGCAGGATCGGCGCGTCGACCAGCCCGCTCCACATGTTGGTGAGGATGCGGTCCCGTCCGATGACGGCCACCGACGGCGTGCCGGTGGCGCCCAGCAGGTCGGCCAGGTCGCCGAACGTGTCGCTGTCCACGTTGTAGATGAAGAACTTGACCGAGTTGCGCGAGAGGCGGTCGCCCTGCACCGTCTTCAGCGCCGCGGCCACGTCGTCGTCGTCGGCGCTCCCCTTCACGAGGAAGGCGATCACCACGACCTTGTTGCCCTTGAGTGCGGCGGCGACGTCCTTGGGGGTCTTGGGGCCCGCGGTCACGGGAGAACCCGGCGAGACGGAGGCCACGGCGACCGGAGCGGCGGCGGCCGCGGGGGCCGTGCCGGCGATCGGCGTCGCGTCGGCGGCTGAGTCACCACCTCCGCCGCAACCGGCCACCGCGAGGGCGGCGGCCACGACGAGTGCGGCGCCCACGGGCGCGAGGCGCCTCATGAGCCGAAGGGGATCGCGCCCCGCGGTGCCGTTCCGGCCTGTGACTTGAACCTGCGGTAGCAGGTGGGAAATGGGAGACACCCGCCACGGCGGGAGCCGGACACCACTTCCCTCATCACTCGTGTTGGCTCAAGGGGTGAGCCGGTGGCGAACACTGCAGGGCACCTCCGAGTTTAGCCGCTACACCGGTTGGTCGGCACTCGGGCGCGCGGCCTTAACGCGGGAGCCGCGATTATCCATTTCGTCCGCCCGCGGCCGAAGAAGTGGTGAGAGCGATTCCCGCTCCCCCACTTACGCCGAGGCAACCGGTGCTCGTCCCCTCACCGCAACCCGCATACACCCTCTCGCCCGATGTGCCGGCGCTGACCTCCGGTCAGCAGGCGGCGCTCGAGGCGTGCCTCACCGGCTTCACCGGGCAAGCTGACGGGCGTCGTGGTGACGGCGGCGGGCACCACCCTGAGCCACCACATGATCGAGCTCGCCACCCCGGCCGGGTCACTGCTCATCCTGGAGCGGGTAGCCTGAGCGGGTGTCCGATCAGAATGTGGACGAGCGCCTCGAGATGCTTCTGGTCATGCGCTGGCTCGAGGAGGGCGCGGGTGACGACGGCGAGCTGGACGTCGACGTCGCGGCGGCCGCCGAGGAGCTGGACCTGGAGCCGGGTCGCCCCGGGATCCTGGCGGTGATGGCGGCGCTCGGCGAGCTGGAGGACCGCGGGCAGGTGACCGTCACCTGGCCGGCCGGCCCGGTCGCCGAGGGGCGCGTGACGCTCTCGGACGACCTGCGCCGCGACGCGCGCCGCCTCTTCGGCCGCACCTAGGTAACCGGCCGCACCCCGAGCTCGCGCAGCTGTGAGGCGTCCACCGGGGCCGGGGCGCCGGTGAGGGGATCGGCCCCGGTCGCCGTCTTCGGGAAGGCGATCACGTCGCGGATCGAGCGCTCGCCCGCGAGCAGCATCACGATGCGGTCGAGCCCCAGGGCGATGCCGCCGTGCGGCGGCGCGCCGAGGCGCAGCGCCTTCAGCAGGAAGCCGAACTTGCCCTCCGCCTCCTCCGTCCGAGAGGCCGATCAGCGAGAACACCCGCTCCTGGGTCTCGCGGTCGTGGATACGGATGCTGCCCCCGCCGATCTCGAGGCCGTTGAGCACGATGTCGTAGGCCTGTGAGAGCACCGAGCCCGGATCCGACTCCAGGCGGTCGAGGTCCTCGGGCCGCGGCGCGGTGAACGGGTGGTGCGTCGAGTCCCAGCGCTTCTCGCCCTCGTTCCACTCCACGAGCGGGAAGTCGACCACCCACACCAGCGCCCACGTGTCGTCGGGGATCAGGCCGTTGCGCTCGGCGAACCGGCCGCGCAGGGTGCCGAGCACGGACTGCGCGACCGGCTCCGAATCGGCGACCAGGGTGATCAGATCGCCCGGCGCGGCGCCCAGGTCGGACGCGATCGTGCCGAGGAACTTCGCCACCGGCGACCGCACCGTGCCGTCGTCCTCCACGACGGCCCAGACGAGGCCCTTGGCGCCGAGCTCGCGCGCCTCCTCCATCAGCTCGTCGCCGATCCGGCGGCTGACCCCCGCGCCGGCGCCGGGCACCACCAGGCCGCGCACCACGCCGCCGGCGGCGATCGCGCCCTCGAAGACGCCGAAGCCCGGAGGCCCCGGCGGGGCCGGTCCAGTCGAGGATCTCCATCCCGAAGCGCATGTCGGGGCGGTCGGTGCCGAACCTGCGCACGGCGTCGGCGTGGGTGATGCGCGGGAACGGGGTGACGACCGGCACGCCGGCGACGGCGAACGACTCCACCAGCACGCGCTCGATCAGCTCCTGCACCTCGGCCGGCTCCACGAAGGAGGCCTCGACGTCCAGCTGGGTGAACTCGGGCTGGCGGTCGGCGCGCAGATCCTCGTCGCGGAAGCACCGCACGATCTGGTAGTAGCGCTCGATGCCGCCCACCATCAGCAGCTGCTTGAACAGCTGGGGGCTCTGCGGCAGGGCGTACCAGGAGCCGCGCTGCATGCGGCTGGGCACCAGGAAGTCGCGCGCGCCCTCGGGGGTGGACCGGGTCAGCACCGGGGTCTCGACCTCGAGGAACCCGTCGTCCTCCAGCACCCGGCGCATCGACGAGGCCACCCGGCTGCGCATCTCCAGGGCGCGCAGGCGCCGCGGGCCGGCGGATGTCGAGGTAGCGGTACGTCAGGCGCAGCTCCTCGGAGGCCTCCTGCGACTCGTCCTCCACCGAGAACGGCAGCGGATCGGCCTCGGAGAGGATCTCCAGGTGCTCGACGCTGATCTCGACGGCGCCGGTCGGGATCGACGGGTTGACCGTCTGGGGCGAGCGCGCGACCACCTCGCCGTCGACGCAGATCACGTCCTCCGCGCTCAGCGACCCGGCGTCGCGCTCGCCCGAGCGGCGCGTCGGTGGGGTGGAACACCAGCTGGACGATGCCCGAGCGATCGCGCAGGTCGATGAAGACCACGCCCCCGTGGTCGCGCCGGCGGTGGACCCACCCCGACACCCGGACCCGCTCGCCCAGGGCATCCGCCGCCCCGACGCACGTGTGACTGCGATAGCGCTGCGCACCGATCATCCGCTCAACTCCTCGACCAGGTCGCCCAGGGGCACCTGGCGTTGTTCTCCGCTCTCCATGTCGCGCACGGTGGCGACACCCTCCTCGTGCTCGCGCGCGCCCACGATCACCGCGGTGCGCGCGCCGAGGCTCGACGCGTGGCGCATCATGGCCTTCAGGCTGCGGCCGCGCAGGTCGCTCTCGCAGCGCAGACCCGCCGCCCGCAGCCGCTCCAGGGTCGGCAGCATCTCCAGGCGCAGGTCGTCGTCGAGCACCGCGAGGTACACGTCGAGGGTCGGCTCGCTCGCGGCGTCCTCGGACTGGAGGGCCAGCACGATGCGCTCGATCCCCGCGCCGAAGCCGATCCCCGGGGTCGGCGGGCCGCCCAGGGCCTCGACCAGGCCGTCGTAGCGCCCCCCGCCGCCGACGGCGCTCTGCGCCCCCAGGTGGTCGCTGGAGAACTCGAAGACGGTCATCGTGTAGTAGTCGAAACCGCGCACGAGGCTGGAGTCCTCCTCGTACGCGATGCCCAGGCGATCGAGCGCCGCCGAGCACGCTCATCCGGTGGGCCTGGGCCGCCGGCGAGAGGTGGTCCAGCAGGCGCGGGGCGTCGACCATCACCTCGGCCACGCGCGGGTCCTTGGTGTCGAACAGGCGCAGCGGGTTGAGCCGCATGCGCTCCTGCGCGTCGGCGTCGAGCGCCGAGAGGTGCTTCTCGAGGTACTCCAGCAGCAGCGCGCGGTAGGGGCCGCGGCTCTCGGGATCGCCCATGCTGCCCACCCGCAGGCTCACGCCGGGCACGCCCAGCGTGCGGTAGATGCCGTCGAGGAGGGCGATCACCTCGGCGTCGAGCAGGGGCGAGTCGCTGCCGATCGCCTCGGCGCCGATCTGCCAGTGCTCGCGGTAGCGGCCGGCCTGCGGCGCCTCGTACCGGAACATCGGGCGCGAGGTACCAGAGCTTCACCGGCAGCGGCGTCTTGTGCATGCCGTGCTGGACGAAGGCGCGCACCACCGGGCGCGGTGCCCTCGGGCCGCAGGCTCAGGCTGCGGCCGCCCTGGTCCTGGAAGGTGTACATCTCCTTGCGCACCACGTCGGTGCTGGTGCCGACCCCGCGCACGAACACCTCGGTCTCCTCGAAGGTGGGCGTGACCAGGCGCGAGTAGCCGTAGCGCTCGAACGCCGAGCGGGCCACGTCGATGACGCGCTGGCGCAGCCGGCTCTCCTCGGGAAGGACGTCACGCGTCCCCCGCGGCGCCGCCGCGCGGCGACCGCCCTCGCTCAACGACCCGTGGGCCTCGGCCGGGCCCGCTTCTCCTCCCACCGCTTCATCTGGCGGCGGTACCGCATGCGGTCGAGCATCAGCCCGAGGGGGACCATCAGGGCGAACGCGATGGCGGTGAGGGCAAGGGCCGGCAGCGTCGCCTCGTCGGCCACGTAGATCAGGTACGGGTAGAAGATCGCGGCCACGATGCCGGCGCGCAGCAGAACGCCCCGGATCGAGGCGGGAAGCGGCTCGCCCGGCTTGCGCTTGACGGTGTTCGAGGGCGAGCGTGCCTCGGCGTCGGCCGCCGGCTTCTTGACCACGACCGGAGGCGGTCCCGCGCCCTTGCGTTTCTTGCGCTGTTTCGCCATCAGACTCCCCGCGATTTCGGCAGAAGCAACTCCAGGATGCGGCCCGGCGTGAAGCCGGTCAGGCCGAGGGCGGCCGGGCTCGGGCCGCCGCGCAGGGCGTCGCCGGGGATCAGGCCCACCAGCTCGGCCTCGCCGGCCTCGATGCCCAGGCGCCGGGCCTCGTCGCGCACGGCCTGGATCACGGCCATCGGCGGCGCGGCGCGGCGGTCCTCGATGTTCATCGAGACCTGCGCCATGCCGGCCTCGGGCAGGTAGAGGCCGAGGGCGCGCACGCCCGGCAGCCCGCCGCCCGACTCGCGCACGCGCGCGGCGATCGCGCGCGCCTCGGTGTGCGTGCCGTCGGGAAGCCAGACGTTGAGGGCGATCAGCGGGGCGCGCACGCCCACCAGCACCACGCCGGCGCGTCGGGTTCACGCGGTGCGGCCCGGCGTCCGGAACCAGCACGCCCTCCTCGACGAGGCGGGTCAGCTCCTCCAGGCCGTCGCGCCGGAAGTCGCGCGGGCGCACCCGGTCGGGATCGGTGGCCACCGCGCCGTAGAGGAACACCGGCAGGTTGATCTCGGTGCCGATGCGGCCGGCCAGCCCCAGCGCGATCTCCGAGGCGAAGGGGATGTCGTCGTCGTCGAGCGCCACGATGGGCGCGACGTCGAGGGCGCCGGTGCGCGGGTGGGCGCCGTGCTGTCGCCGGAGGTCGATACGGTCGACGCACTCCCCCGCCAGTGAGACGAGGGCGTCCTGAAGCGCGAGCGGCTCACCGGCGAGGGTGATGACGCTCCGGTTGTGATCCGGATCGGAATGGACGTTGAGCACCCGAACACGCGGCATGCGGCAGGCATCCACCAGGGCCCGGATCGTCGCGGCGTCGCGGCCCTCGCTGACGTTGGGCACCGCGTACGCCGTCGGCGGGACCGGCGCGAGGCGGCAGATCCTCGTCCCAGCAGCGCGGTCGCGCGCTTGTGGGCGCCGCGGGGCTTCCCTATCGTTCACCGGTGAATCACTTTGAGAGTACTTCTCCGCCTGCTTCGTTTCCTGCGGCCGCACACCGGCAAGGTCGTGATTACCGCGATCAGCGCCGCAGGCCTGATGGCGTGTTCCATCACCTTGCCATACCTGACCGGACGGGTGATCGACGACGCCCTGCAGGCGGGCGACCGCAGCGCCCTGGCGCCGCTGGTCTGGGCCGTGGTCCTGATCTGCGTGATCCGCTTCGTGCTCGGCGGCGGTGCGCCGCTGGGTGTCCGGGCCAGGTGAGCCTCGCGGTCGAGTTCGACCTGCGCTCGCGCGTCTTCGCCCACCTCCAGCGCCAGTCGCTGTCGTACTTCGACCGGATGTCCGTGGGGCAGCTGATGTCGCGCGTCCACGAGCGACCTGCAGACCGTGCGCTTCTTCCTCGGCTACGGCCTGATCTTCGTCTTCATGCAGGTGTTCACGCTGATCCTCGTCACCGCGATCCTGCTCTACATGAACTGGGCGCTCGCCCTGGTCGCGCTGCTGATGGGCCCGGCGCTGCTGGTGATCGCGTGGCGCTACAGCCGGCGCTCCAACCCGGTGCTGATCGACGTGCAGCAGCGCGTGGCGCTGGTGACCGAGATGGCCGAGGAGAGCGCGGTCAGCATCCGCGTGATCAAGGCCTTCGGCCGCGAGAGCGACCGCACCGAGCGCTTCGGGGCGACCGCGCGGCACGCCTTCGACCGCAGCATGGACGCCGCGCACCTGGCCGCGCTCTACCAGCCGCTGATGGGGTTCCTCCCCACCCTCGGGCCTCGGCGTGGTGCTGATCTACGGCGGGCTGCTGACCATCGACGGCAGCCTGAGCCTCGGTGAGTTCGTCGCCTTCTACCTCTACCTGATCCTTCTCATCGCGCCCTTCAAGACGCTGGGGATGCTGGTCGGGCAGGCCCAGCGCGCCATCGCCGGCGGCACGCGCATCTTCGAGGTGCTCGACAGCGAGCCGACGATCACCGAGCCGGCCTCCCCCACCCCCCTGCCGGCCGGCGGCGGCCACATCGCCCTCGAGGGCGTGAGCTTCGCCTACACCGACGACGCGCCCGACGTGCTCCACGACATCGACCTCGACATCCCGGCGGGGCGCACGATCGCCCTGATCGGGCCGACCGGCTCGGGCAAGAGCACCGTCACGCAGCTCATCCCGCGTTTCTACGACGTCACCGCGGGGCGCGTGCTGCTGGACGGCGTCGACGTGCGCGACCTCGCGCTGGACGAGCTGCGGCGCTCGATCGGCATCGTCTCGCAGGACCCGTTCCTGTTCTCGACCACCGTGCGCGAGAACATCGCCTACGGACGCCCCGACCGCCACCGACGACGAGGTGCGCGCGGCGGCGCGCATGGCCCAGGCCGAGGGCTTCATCAACGCCCTCCCCGAGGGCCTCGACACCGTCGTCGGCGAGCGCGGCCTCAGCCTCTCGGGCGGGCAGCGCCAGCGGCTGGCGATCGCGCGGGCGCTGATCACCGATCCGCGCGTGCTGATCCTCGACGAGGCCACCGCGTCGGTTGACGCCTCCACCGAGCGCGAGATCCAGTCGGCGCTCGCCGCGGTGATGGAGGGGCGCACGACGGTCGTCATCGCCCACCGCCTCTCGACCGTGTCGCTCGCCGACGAGCTGGTGGTGCTGGAGCACGGCCGCGTCGTCGCCCGCGGCACCCACGAGGAGCTCTACGACGCCAACGACACCTATCGCGAGATCCACGACGGCGGCCTCGCCCGGCCCGACCTGATCGCGGAGGACGCATGAGCACCGCCGCCCCGCGCGTCGGCATGCGCGAGCTCACCGCCCCGCCGGTGGAGCGCCACAAGCTGCGGCGCCTGCTGCCCTACTTCCGCCCGTACCGCTGGCGGGCGATCACCACGGTCGATGCTGATGCTGGTGGTGACGGCCTGCGGCCTGGCCGTGCCGGCGCTCGCCCAGTACGCGATCGACCACGGCATCACCGCGCGCGACAAGGGCATTCTGATCCTCTCCGTCGTGCTGTTCGTGATCGTCGGGCTGGTCGGCTGGCTGGCCGGCTACTACCAGACGTTCCTCTCGAGCTGGGTGGGCGAGCGCGTGCTGCTCGACCTGCGCACCGACACCTTCCGGCACCTGATGAGCCTCGAGCTCGGGTACCACGAGCGCACGCCCACCGGCCGCACCGTGAGCCGCCTCACCAACGACATCGAGGCGCTCGAGCAGCTGGTCACCGACGGGGTGACCTCGCTGGTGGTCAACGGGCTCACCTTCCTCGGCGTGATCGTGATCCTGTTCAACTACGACGTCGAGCTGGCCCTGGTGACCCTGGTCATCTTCCCGCCGCTCGCGATCGGGACCGCCTTCTTCCGCGTCTACTCGACCCGGGCCTACCGCCGCACCCGCGAGCGCGTGGCCGACGTGCTCTCCACCCTCCAGGAGACCCTCTCGGGGATCCGCGTGGTGCAGGGATTCGGCCGCCAGGAGCCCACCGAGCGCCTCTTCCGCGAGGTCAACGAGGAGTACCGCGAGGCCAACATGTCCACGATCCGCCTCTCGGGCACCTACTTCCCGGGCGTGGAGCTGCTCTCGGGCATCGGCACGGCGATCGTCCTCTACTTCGGCTCGACCCAGGTGCTCAACCAGGACATGAGCATCGGCGTGATGGTCGCCTTCATCGGCTACCTGTCGATCTTCTTCGACCCGATCCAGCAGCTCTCGCAGCTCTACAACACGTTCCAGTCGGCGATGGCCGCGCTGGAGAAGATCTTCGGGGTGCTCGACACCAGCCCGGAGCTGACCGACGCCCCCGGGGCCGTGCCCCTGCCCCACATCGCGGGCGACGTCGAGCTGCGCGACGTCAACTTCGGCTACACGGCGACGCCCGTCCTCCAGGACGTCAACCTGCACATCGCCGCGGGCGAGACCATCGCGCTGGTGGGCACCACGGGCGCCGGCAAGTCGACGCTCGCCAAGATCGTCGCCCGCTTCTACGACCCCGCCTCGGGGCAGGTGCTGATCGACGGCCACGACCTGCGCCACGTGACCACCCAGTCGCTGCGCGATCAGCTGTCGATCGTGCCGCAGGAGGGCCACCTGTTCGCGGGCACCATCTCGGAGAACCTCTCCTTCGGGACGCCCGAGGCCAGCGACGACGAGATCCGCGCGGCGGCCGACGCGGTGGGCGCCACCGACTTCATCGAGGCCCTCCCCGACGGCTTCGACACGCTGATCACCGACCGCGGCTCGGGGCTGTCGGCCGGCCAGCGCCAGCTGATCTCCTTCGCCCGCGCCCTGATCGCCGACCCGCGCCTGCTGATCCTGGACGAGGCCACCTCGTCGGTGGACCTGCGCGCCGAGCAGCGCATCGAGGTGGCCCTCGACCGGCTGCTCGAGGGGCGCACCGCGATCATCATCGCCCACCGCCTCTCCACCATCCGCGACGCCGACCGCATCGTGGTGCTGGAGGCCGGCCGGATCGTGGAGGAGGGCACCCACGACGAGCTGGTGGTGGCCGGCGGGCGCTACGCGGAGCTCTACGACGACTGGGCATCCGCCGCCGCTTGAGGGGCGCATGGCCGTTTGGTACCATCGCCGAGGCCCGTCCGGTGGTGGGGGATCGTCTAGCGGTAGGACGCCGGGTTCTGGCCCCGGTAGCGGGGGTTCGAATCCTCCTCCCCCAACTTCATCCGGACAGCGGGTCGGTCCGTGGCGCATTCGTCTAGGGGCCTAGGACGCCGCCCTCTCACGGCGGTAACACGGGTTCAAATCCCGTATGCGCTACTCAGCGAGTCAACTTAACCCCGCTCATGCGGGGTTTTTTTGTGCCCGGCCCGCGCGCGCCGGGGCGGGCCGGGGCTGTCTCGGTCAACCGGCTGGGCTCAGCGGGTCCACTTCATCTCGATCTCGAACTCGGTCTCGGTCTCCCCGACCTCGATCTCGAGTTCCAGCGTGACCTCGTCGGCCACGTGCACGCGCACGTGCTTGGAGCCCCATTCCAGCTCGACGTCGTTGTTCGACGCCAGCGCGTCCGCGATGGCGTGAAGCCGCGCCGCCACCTCCTCGCGCGACAGGGTCTCTTCGCTCTCGATCTTGAGGATGTCCATCTCGGCCTCCGGTGACGTCGGTGCGGGCTCCGCGAGCCTAATGGCCCCAAGGGCCGCGACCCTGGACGAAACGGCGAGCGCGGCCGGCCCACGCGACCTCTGACTACGCCGGCTCCGTCGCGCGCACGGTGCGCCACGAGTCCCAGGTGATCTTCAGGATGAAGACGGTGATCGCCAGCCCGATCACAGGGTCGGCTCGCGGAAGGCCGATCGCGACCACCGCCGCGCTGGCCACCACGCCGAGGCTCACGAAACCATCGGCGCGCGCGTGCTGGCCGTCGGCGAGCAGTGCCGGGCTCGACAGCCGCCGCCCCGCCCTCAGCCGGATGCGTGCCGCGATCTCGTTCCCGGCGAAGCCGACCACGCCCGCGAGCGCCAGGATCCACAGGCTGGTCAGGTCGTGCGGGTGGATCAGCCGGTCGACGCTCTCGTAGAGCGCGACCATCGCGCTGGCGAAGATCGCCCCCACGACGGCGAGCCCGGCCCACCGCTCGGCGCGGCCACTGCGCAACGTGAAGGCGATGCCCACTGGTATCGCCGTGAGGGCGTCGCCCGTGTTGTGGATCAGGTCCGCGAGCAGCGCGACGCTGCCGGTGCTGAGATAGATCGCGAACTGGATGAGGGCCGTCCGCACCGAGCACGGCCAGGCTCAGCCCAACGGCGCGCAGCCCCTCGCGCGAGCGCATGATCGACCGGTCGAGCAGGCCGTGGGAGTGGCCGTGATCATGGGAGTGGCCGTGATCGTGCGGCCCCGCGTGCGGGTGGGCGTGCACCAGGGAGCCCGCGTGGCGGTGGCGATCGCCGCCGAGGGCCTCGTAAGTGGATGCGGTCACCGCTCGAGGCTAGCGCGATGCCGACCGCTCGCTCCGGGCATGCCGGAGGTGGGCGGCCACCGGGGCGTCGCGAGACACCGCGCGAGTCCCCGGTGGCGGACGGGACGACCTACGGCAGGGTGGCGCGCCCGGTGAAGGCGATGGCCTCCTTCTTGCCGGTGATCGAGTGAATGGCGTCGAAGGCCAGGGGCCTGGCCCTGATCCCCCGGTATGCGCCGGTGCCGCGGGTCATGGAGCCCGCGCCCGTGAACGTGATGTGCACCCGGGTCACCGCGTAGCGCGAGGTGGCCGTGCCGGTGACGGTGCCCTTCTTGTTGGTGATCGTGAAGGTCGTCGTCGCGACCCCCGACTCGGGGTGGAGGGTGTACACGAGCCGGATCGCCCCCGACCCGATCGGGCTGCCGGTGACCGTGCCGCGATCGATCAGGACGAGCGGGCTCTGGACCTTCTGGAGCGACGTCTTGCCACTCAGCCGGACACCGACCGCCGTGGTGGGGGCACCGGCGCCCGTGCCCGCGGCGCCGAGTGTGGCGATGGCGAGGACCGCCGTGGCGACCGCGTACCCGCGGGCCCGTGGGGATGTCTGCATCCGACCTCCTAGAGGGGCTGCAGGCGTGTGGCCTGAACCGTGGAGAGCCTGCGCCGCAGGCGCGCGTACTGCGCGGTCTCGGCGGAGGTGCGCTTGTAGCCCGGCCGCGCCAGGTTGGTGGTCTCCAGCGGGTCGGTCTTGAGGTCGTACATCTCCCACTCCGCGCGGGCGGATCCGGCGGGGTCGTAGTACCGCGCCAGCTTCCAGCGCGTCTCGCGGATGCTCACGATGTGCTGCGGCGGCGGGACGTAGGGACCGCTCGCCTGGCCGGCCTGGAAGTCGTCGTAGGTGAAGACGATGTAGTCCTGCACCGGCGCAGCCTTGCGCTTGAGCACGAGCTGCGAGTAGTCGCGGCCCTGCCACGCCGAGCGCGCGCCCTGGGGCGCATTGAACAGGCTGGCGAGCGTCGGCAGGAAATCCACGTGCGAGACCAGCGCGCTCGAGTGCCGCGGCGTCTTGAACAGCATCGGGTTGGAGAACACCATCGGGACGCGCAGCGACTCCTCGTAGAAGTTGAAGTTCTTCTGCCGCAGGCCGCCGTGCGCCAGGCCCATCTCGCCGTGGTCGGCGGTGCGGATGATGAGGGTGTCGTTGTAGAGCGTGGACCCTGACGCCGTCGTGACCGAGCCGAGCGCCGCGAGGACGTTGACCAGGTAGTTGTCGGACGCCTTCATCAGGTTGCCGTAGAAGTTGAGGTAGTTCTGCTGCTGCTTGGTGCCGCGCGGCCTGCCGCTCAGGTCGAAGATCTTGAGGAAGGCCTCCTGGGCCCTGGGCTTCTGGCTGAGATCCTCGTTCAGGGTCGCCGGCAGCCCGATCGACCCGTCGAGCCACGAGTTGCTGTAGCCGGCCGCCGAGAAGTTGCGCGGGTACGCCAGCACGTCGTGCGGGTTGACCAGCGAGACGATCAGGAAGAAGGGCGCCTGTGAGGCGGCGGTCGAGGTGATGAACTCGAGCACGCCCTCCTCGCCGGCGCTCTCGTCGCCCACCGACGTCATGAACCGGCCGTCGTTGTTGGCGATGCCCCCGCCCATCTCGGCCAGGCTCTGATTGGCGCCGGCGTCGTTCGGGTTCCAGCGCGAGAAGCCGTAGGCGGAGAGATCGGAGGGGCTCCACGTGGCGCCGGCGGGTTTGCTGCAGTGCCACTTGCCCTTGTAGATGACGTTGTAGCCCGCGGCGGACATGACCGTCGCGACGTTCGCCAGGGAGCTCGGCGTCGGGAGCTGCACCTGCGGGTAGGTGGGCGGCTGCATGTTGGACTCGAGCGTGTACTTCACCCCGTGCTGGTCGGGGAAGTAGCCCGACATGAGCGTCGAGCGGGCGGGCGAGCACATGCACGCGTTGGTGAAGGCGTTGTCGAACGTCACGCCGTGGCGCTGGAGCTGCGTCAGCCCGGGCAGGTTCTCCTGGGTCCAGCCGAGCGGGAAGTGCTGGATAGCCCGCTCCTGGTCGGTGATGAACATCACCACGTTCATCCCCGCGAGGTTCGCGGGGGGCGTCGATTTGGTGGCGGCATGCGCCGCGCCGGTCGCGAGTCCGCCGAGCCAGAGACCGCCCGCGGTCACCGCGGAACGCTTCAGGAATTTGCGGCGGGAGACGCCGTGTCCGGACGTGTCCGGAGGCGTGATTTTTTTGTCCATGGCGGGTACGTTAGTCCTCCCCGACGGAAACCCTGCATTTCGCAGGCCATCGGGTGCCCTAGGGTGGGCCGCATGGGCGAACCCACCCCGCCCGGCGAGGGCGCCGGCTTCAACGACCTGGTCGGTCTCACCGAGGAGAGCGTCGCGGACGGCCGCGCGACCATCACGATGGTCGCGGGCGAGCGTCATCTGAATCCGGCCGGAACGGTTCACGGCGGCGCGATCGCCACCCTGATCGACGTGGCGATGGGCAAGGCGATGGCCAGCCTGATCGCGGACGATGAGCGCCCGATCACGATCGAGATGAAGGTCAACTTCCTCGAGGCGGGCGAGCCCGGCACCCTGGTGGCCGAGGCCAGCGTCACCCGCCGCGGCCGGCTGTTCACCGTGGTGCACGCGGAGGTCACCCAGCGCGAGAGCGACGAGACCGTCGCCGAGGCTGTCGGGACGTTCACCAGCCGCTGAGCGGCGCGGGCACGTACGATCCGCGGCCGATGGCGCACGTCCTGATCATCCACGACGTGGCCGACTACCCCGCGTGGAAGGACGTCTTCCACGCGGCCGCCGGCATCCGGCGGGCCGCCGGAGAGCGGTCGTACGCGTGCTGCGGGATGCGGACCGGCCCGGGCGGATCGTCCACCTCTCGGTGTGGACCTCACACTCCGCGGCACGGGTCTTCTTCGAGTCGCCCCTGCTCGTCGAGATCCGCGAGAAGGCCGGGGTGAGCGCCCCCGAGTTCCTCTACCTCGACGAGCTGGAGTCGGGCGACCTCTGAATGCGTGCGCCCGGTGAGACCGGGTGAGGTGGCGCCGCGCATCCGTGCGCAGGCACCGACGGTTCCATCGGCAGGAGCCGCCGATTCCCATCTCCCGCACCATGAGTGAGACGACGGCCTAGGGGCCGGTCTCCGGCGCGGGCCCGCCGGGCGTCTCCGGCGCCGGCGCGAGGCCGGCCTCCTCGTCGGCGCGGGCGGCCAGCAACCGCTCGCCCTCGATGTCCACGTGCGGCAGCCCCTTGTGCAGCCAGCGGGGCATCCACCACGTGCCGCGGCCCATCACCACCAGCACGGCGGGCACCAGCACGAGCACCATCGATCCCGCCAGCGCGACGGCCACGGCCAGGCCCACGCCGAACTGCTTGACCGTGGGGTCGCCGTTCAGCACGAAGCTCCCGAAGACGCCGATCATGATCAGCGCCGCCGCCGTGATGACCGGCGCGCTGTGGGCCACCCCGCGGGCGACGGCGGTACGGTCGTCCTCCCCCTCCCCCCGCTGCCCCGCGATCTGCGAGAGCAGGAACACCTGGTAGTCCATGGAGAGGCCGAACAGCACCGCGAACATCATCAGCGGCACGTAGCTGGCGATCGGCACCGAGTCGGACGCCGTGTCGATGTGGAGCAGGTCGATGCCCCAGCCCCACTGGAACACGGCGACCATCACGCCGAAGGCGGCGCCGACGCACAGCAGGTTGACCACCGCCGCCTGGAGGGGCACCAGCAGCGAGCGGAAGGCGAGCAGCAGCACCAGGAAGCTCAGGGCCAGCACGACCGCGATCACAAGCAGGAGGCGCGACGAGATCTCCGATGCCAGATCGACGTTGGCCGCGGTCGAGCCGCCCACGTGGGCCTGGATGTCCTCGCCCTCGGTGGCGTCGGGGATCACCTGGGAGCGCAGACCCCTGACGAGGTTGGCGGTGTTCTCGTCGGCAGGCGCGGTGGTGGCGATGACCGAGTACACCGCGGCGTCGCCGGATGTGTTGATCTGTGGCGGCGAGGTGAGCGCGACGCCCTTCGCACCGGCGAGCGCATCCTGCAGCTTCACCAGGCGGGGATCCGTGCCGCGGTCGTCGCCGCCGGCCTTGGTGAGGGTCACGGTGAGCTGGTTCTTGAGGTCCTCGGCCTGCTTCTGCTGCTCCGCGGCGGTCGCCTGCAGCTGCTCGAGCTGGGCCTGCTGGGCCTGGAGGCTCGCGGCCTGGGCCTGCAGCGCGCTCGCCTGGTTCTTCAGGCGCAGCGCCTGGGCCTCGAGCGAGACCTTCTGGCGCTCGAGGGCCGCCGCCTGCGAGGTGAGGCTGCGGACGTTGGCCGCGAGCCGGGCGGCCTCGTCGCGCAGGGTTCGCGGCGGCTGCAGGTTGGGTGCCGCCGCCTGCTTGCGGATCGCCGCGGCCTGCGCGAGCAGCGTCTTCTCGTTGACCCGCGTCGCCGCCAGCTGGGTGCGCAGCGACGTGGCGCGGGTCCGGAGGTCGGCGAGGCGCGCCTGCAGGCGGGCGAGCACCTCGGGGCGCAGCTCGGAGGAGATCTGCTTCTCGGTTGCCGCGATCTGCGCCTGGACGGCCGCCAGCCGCGACTGCAGCGTCGCCTCCCGGGCCTGGGCGCTGCGGTAGCGCCGAAGGACGCCCGCGGCGCGGGCGAGGATGTCGCCGCGCCGCCCGCGCAGCAGGGCGATCTGCCGCTGGAGCTGGGCGGCCTCGGCCTGGACCGTGGCGCGCTGGGCCTTCAGGGCGTCGGCCTGACGCCCGAGCGCGGCGGCCTGGCTCTCGAGGCTGGCCTGCTGGGCCTCGAGGGCCGCCTGCTCGTTCTTCAGCTCGGCGGCCTGGGCCTGCAGGGACGCGGCCTGCGCCTGGCCCTCCTTCTGCTCGGACTCGAGCTCGTCCTGCAGCTGCTGCGCCTCGTCCTCCTGCGCCTTCACCGCCGGGTCCACCGTGGCGGGCGTGTCGAGGTTGACGCCGATCAGCAGCGGCCCGTTGTAGCCCACGCCGAAGCCCTCGGTGATCAGGTCGTAGGCCTGGCGCTCGGTGGTGTCGGTCGGCGTGGCGCCGATGTCCTCCTGCCCGAGCTGGAGGGAGAAGATCGGGATCAGCAGCACGCCGAGCAGGACCAGTGAGACGATGATCGCCCGCCACGGATGCACCGTCAGGAACGTCCCCCACCGCGACCACAGGCCGGTGCCGGGCGCCTTCTCCTTGGGACGCAGGAAGGCGGGCAGCGTGAGGGAGTCGATGCGCGGCCCCGCGAGGGCGAGCAGCGCCGGCAGCAGGGTGATCGCGGCCAGCACCGCCGTGAGCACGGCCACCGCGGACGCGTAGCCCAGCGAGGTGACGAGGGGGATGCCCGCCACGGCGAGCGCCAGGAGGGCGATCACCACCGTACCGCCCGCGAACACGACCGCGCTCCCCGAGGTGGCCACGGTGAGGGCGATCGACTCGTTCATCTCGATGCCCTCGTGCACCTGGCGCCGGTGACGGTTGACCAGGAACAGCGAGTAGTCGATCCCGACTCCGAGACCGATCATCGTGGCGAGGGTGGGCGCGATGTCGGGCACCCCGACCACATGGCCCATCAGGCCGATGCCCATCAGCCCGACGATCAGGCCGGCCACCGCCGTGATGATCGGCATGCCCATCGCCACGATCGCCCCGAACGCGAAGCTCAGGATGAGCATCGCGAGGACGATGCCGACCAGCTCGCTGCTCTCGGTCTCCGGCTTCGAGAGCTCGCTGCCGATGGAGCCGCCCGCGGCGATGTCGGTGATCCCGGCCGCCCGCAGCGGACGGGAGCCGACGTCCAGCACCTGCTGGGCCTTCTCCTCGGTCAGATCGGCGTTGCCGATGTCGAGCAGCACGGGGATGAAGGCGATCGTGCCGTCCTTCGAGAGCTGCGCCGCCCCCTGCTGGCTGAAGGGGCTCGGCGCGCTCACCACGTCGGCGGTCTTCGCCAGCGCGGCCGCGGATTTGTTGACCGCGTCCTTGTAGCTCGCGTCGCTCAGCTTGCCGGACGGGGCCCGGAAGACGATTGGATTCTTGCCGTTCTGCTGCGGCGGGAACTTCTCCGCCAGGACGTCCGTGGCTGCCTGGCTGTCGGTGCCCGGCAGGGTGAGGTCGTTGGTGGTCGTGGCGCCGAAGGTGGCGACCAGCCCGATCAGCGCGATGGCGATCAGCAGCCATGCGCACAGCACCAGCGATCGATGGCGGGTGATCCACCGGCCCAGCCGATAGAGGACGGTCGCCAAGAGGTCCCGCCCCTACCCCACGAGTGGGATGTCGGCGCCCAGGAGCGACGCCAGCACGATCACCGCGACGATGACGATGATCAGCACCACCGGCCAGCTGCGCCAGCGGGGCCGGCGCTGCCCCGCGCCCCGCGCGGTGATGCGCGTGGCGCTGACGCGCACCGGGCGCGGCCGGGGGCGCGGGCGGCCGGGGCTGACCCCCGGCTGGAGGTCGTCGGGAAGCTCCTGGATCGGCCCGTCGATGGTCACGCCGAGGTGCGACGCGTACGCGCGCACGAAGCCGTTGACGTAGGCCGGATCGGGCAACGACTCGAACCGGCCGTCCTCGATGGCGACGAGGTAACGCTCCCGGATGCGCGTGGCGTGGGCGCACTCCGAGATCTCGAGGTTCTGGCGCAGCCGCGCCTCGCGCAGCATCGCGCCGATCGATAGGGGGTCCTCCACGGCGGCAGATTACGCGCACTCGGCTCCCCGTGTGCGATACGTCATGCTCACAGCGCACGGTGACCCCCCCGGACGACCACTACGAGGCGCTGGACGTCGCGCCCGACGCAAGCGCGGATGAGATCCGGGCCGCCTGGCGCTTTCTGCTGGTCGCGTTCCATCCCGACCGCTTCCGCGACGATGAGCAGCGCGCCCGCGCTCAGGAGGTCGTCAAGCGGGTCAACAGCGCATGGCAGGAACTGGGCGACCCGGTGCGGAGAAGGCGATACGACCTGCGCCACCCCCGCACGGCGGCCCCCACCCCGCCGGCGGCGGCCCCCGCCCCGCCGCGCTTGCGCGAGCTGCCGTGCCCGTCGTGCGCGACGCGGTGCCGGGTCGCCGACGCCGGCGGAGAGGTGGTCCGGCTCAAGTGCCCGGCCTGCCAGGAGGACTTCCCGGCGATGATCGGCGCGCGCTGCGTCGGCCGCCCCCGGCTGGAGAAGCGCTGGATGGGCCTGCGCTACGAGACCGTCTTCGCCGACTCCACGGGGCGCCTCTCGACGGTCAGCTTCCGGCACCTACCGCAGGAGCTCGCCCTCTCGGAAGGCGAGCTGTTCTCGATCGTTTTCCACCCGCGGCGAGGCCGGCCGATCTACGCGGTCGTGCACGGCGAGACCATCGACATCGGATGGAAGGTCGGGTAGCGCCTACCTCCGCGGCCGCACGGAGAGCCGCACGGCGTCGCGCATCCCGGAGGCGCGGGCGGTGATGACGTACACGCCGCGGGCCGCGATCCTGCGCGTGAACGTCCGTGACAGCACCACCCTGTTGCGGCCCGCGTGCAGGCGGACGATCTGGCTCGCGACCACCCTGCCCCCTCTCGCGCGTCGCGCGGTGAAGGAGACCCTCACGCGCTTGGTGAGCGTCACCCGCAGCGTCGGCCGCACGCCCGAGCGCACCGACGAGGGGCGCGCGATGGTCAGCCGCTGGCGGGCCCTGGCGGTGGCGGAGGAGGCGCCGACGAACACGCCACGCGCGGAACTGGTCGACTCGTTGCCGGCCTGGTCGCGGGCGACGACCTGCCACACGTGATGCCCCGGGGTGAGGCGCACGACCGAGGTGGTCTCGCCCGGGTTCGTGTTCGCGACGGCGACGCCGTCGACCATCAGGCGGTAGCCGGCCAGTCCGCTGCCGCCGTCCGTCGCGGCGGTCCAGGTGAACCGTACGGCCGGCCCTGCGATCTTGGCCGCGTTGGCGGGAGACGCCGGGGAGGCGACGCTCGGCGCCGTGCGGTCCACCACCAGTAGGCGCCCGTCCGCGGCGCGGCTGTTGCCCTCGTCGTCGGTCGCGACGACGCTCCAGGTGTGGGTGCCCTCCCCCAGCGGCGTGCTCGGCGTGGTGGAGGTCGTGGCGCCGGGCACCGTGGCGACCGTCGCCCCGTCCACCGTGAGGCGGTAGGTCGATATGCCGCTGCGCGCGTCGGTGGCCGGGCTCCAGCGGAACACCGGCGTGCCGGTGTTGGTGGCCGTCCCGGCCGATGGCGCGATCATGCCGAAGGGGTCCGGCGGCGTCAGGTCCGGCCCGAGGCCGTCGGCCATCGACAGGGAGCCCAGCAGGTCGAGCCGCCGGCCGGACACCGTCGTCGAGGTGAGGGCGGGCGTCGGCCGGCCGCCCTGCATGAGGTCCGCGCGCAGGGTGCTCGGCGTCAGGCCCGGGTGCTTTCCGAGCACCACGGCGGCGACCCCGGTGACGTGGGGGGCGGCCATCGAGGTGCCCGACTTGTAGCCGTAGGAGTTGCCGGGGAGGGTGCTCAGGATCGTGTCGCCCGGCGCGCCGAGGTTGACCTGGGTGCGGCCGTAGTTGGAGAAGCTCGCCAGGGCGTCGCTGGAGTCGGTCGCCGCGACGCTGATCAGGTTGGTCGCCGGGCAGTTGGCCGGCCAGGTGCTCGTGGTGTCGTTGTCGGCGGTGTCGTTGCCCGCCGCCACCACGAACAGCACGCCGTGCGTGCCCGCATCGGCCACCGCGTCGCACAGGGGCTGTGAGAAGCCCGGGCCTCCCCAGGACGCGTTGATCACCTTCGCGCCGTTTGCGACCGCGTACTGGATCGCCGTGATCGCGTCCGAGGTGCTGCCGCCGCCGGGCTTGAGGAACTTGAGCGGCATGATGCGCGCGTTGTCGGCCACGCCCGCGATGCCGGCGCTGTTGCCACGCTGCGCCGCGATCGTCCCCGAGACGTGCGTCCCGTGGGTGTCCCCGTCACCCGGGCTGTAGACCTGGTTGTTCCAGTCGGCGAAGTTCCACCCGACGGCGTCGTTGACCTTGCCGTTGTGGTCGTCGTCGATGCCGTTGCCCGCGATCTCGCCGGGGTTGTGCCAGATGCGCCCCGCGAGGTCCGGCTGGGTGGTGTCGACGCCGGTGTCGATGACCGCCACGGTCACGGGCGCGGCCCCGGTGGACGCGTCCCAGCCCGCCGGAGCGTGGATCGTCTGGCAGCGGCCACTGGTAGCTGAAGTAGGTGTCGTTGGGGGTCTCGAACGCGTGAACCGTCTGGTCCAGGGAGATCGTCCCCGCGGCCGGGGTGTCGGCCAGCAACGCCCGCGCGGCGGGCAGGGTGACCGCGTCGGGGAGGTCGTATGCCGTCCACCCGGCCATCAGCTTCTGGGTCGCGTCGGCGTCCAGGGCGTCGGCGATGTCCGCGCGCCCCCGCGAACCGGCGTCCGGATCGACCTTCACCAGCACGGAGTCGCTGCGGGCAGGGGCGGCCGAGGCGCTGGTGGCCGCCGTGGCCACCGCACCCAGAGCGAGCACCGTGAGAGCCCAGACACCGGCCGCCCGCAGGCTGCGGCCAGGCGACGACGCCGTTTCCGAATCGACACGAACCACCACGACGCACTGGCCTCCTTGCCATGTGGGTCAGCGACGGGCCGTCCCCGGGCACTGCAGGGGAACCACCCACCGTCCTCACAACCATCGGCACCGGCCGGAGAACGCATAACCCCTGCGAGGGACGCCAGAGGTCTTCTTCGCGATGCGTCGAGGACTGGTGACATGGCGAGGAACGGCCCTCTCGCGGGGCCGTTCGTCGCGCGCTCATCGCCTACCGGCGATTCGGCGGACGGCGGCACCGGTCTTCGCCGGGAAGGGCCGCCGGAAAGGCCGGTCAAGGGCCCAGGCGAGTCATGCCCACGCGGTGTGGTGTGGTGTGGACCTTCCTCTCGCTTCGAGGGGTTGGCCGCCACGCTTGGGGATGGGGCTACGCCTTCAGCCTCGCGGAGAAGAAGGCGCGGATCGCGTCACGGCCGCCCTCGGTGGCCGCCTCGGCGAAGCGGGCGGCGAGGGTTCCGGTGGGGCCGTCCTCGCCCCGGCGGACGACCTCGGCGTCGAGGGAGTGCCAGCCGAGCTCGGCCAGCTCGATCTCGATCCGGACGGTGTTGGCCGACGGGAAGTCGGCGCCCGCGAGGAGGATGCCGCCCTCGCTGAGGTTGATGCTCTGGGCGTCGATCGTCTCGTCGCCGGACACGATGCGTGCGGCGAGCTCGACGTCCTCGCGGCGGTGGACGCGTCGATCGTCGTGGTCGGTCTGACTCGCCATCGAATGCTCCCCGTCCTCTCGTGAGATCGCGATGCTAGCGGAGGAGGCCGCCGATTCCCCCACCCCATCGAGGGGCAGCGCCCGCTCGAAGACGATCCGGTCGATGCCCTCGCCCAGATACCCGGGCTCCGAGCCGCCCACGAAGCCGAGGCGCTCGTGGAACCGCCGCGAGGCGGTGCGATCGGGCGCGGCGAGCGCCCTGATGCGCGCGCAGCCGCGCGCGTGGGCGCGCGCGGCGAAGTCGCGGTAGAGGCGGGCGCCCACGCCGCGGCCGCGCCAGGCGGGGTCGACCACGTGCATGTGCACGTAGGCCAGCTCCGGATCGGCCTCGCTCACCAGCCCCAGCAGGAAACCGACCGGGCGGCCGTCCTCGTCCTCCAGCCACACGCCCGAGGGCCCGAGCTGCTCGAAGAAGAGCCGGTGCATCACCAGGCCCACCGGATGGCCGAACCAGTCGTCCACGACGTCCCGCGCGCGGAGGTAGTCGCTGCCTCGCAGGGGACGCGAGGTGAGCGCCATCGGGCTAGGCGGGGGTGGTCACCGACCGGGCCACGTAGTCCTCGAGCAGCAGCAGGTCGCTCTCCCCGGCGCGGCGGGTGACCTGCAGGAGCTCGCTCATGGTCGCGACCTCCTCGACCTGCTCGGTCACGAACCACTGGAGGAAGGCCTGGGTGGCGTGGTCGCGCCGCTCGATCGCGAGGTCCATGGCGGCGTGGATGTGGGAGGTGACGTCCTCCTCCCACGCCAGGCTGGCCGCCACGGCCTCCTCGGCGCTCTCGAAGCTCGGCTTGGGCGCCGCGATGGCCGGGATCACGACGGGCCCGCCCACGTCCTGGACGTAGGTGAGGAACTTCATGGCGTGCGCGTGCTCCTCGGCGGCCTGCGCGGCGAAGAACTTGGTCAGCTCCGGGAGGCCCTCGCCGTCGAACCAGCTCGAGATCGACAGGTACTGCAGATGCGCCTCCAACTCACGCCCGAGCTGGGCGTTGAGGGCATCGATGACGATCTTTTCGACGGGCATGTCAACTCCTTGGCTGCGTCCGCCGAGGAGTCTAACCGAGCCCCTCCGGCACGGGGGCGCCGACCCTGCTCGGTATCGTCCCGCCATCGCCTCGTGATCAAGGAGTCCGGCATGCCCCTCGCTCGACCTGTTCTCGCCGGCCTCGCCGTGCTCGGCGCCGCCGCGGTCATCGCCGGGTGCGGAGGCGGCTCGAGCGACCTCAGCGCCGCCGAGTTCCGCTCCCAGGCGGACGCGATCTGCGCCGACCTCAACACGCAGATCGACGGGCTCACCGAGCCCACCTCCGCGGCGACCTTCCTCCCGTTCCTGCGCGCCGGGCTGCCGATCCAGGAGGCCCAGCTGAAGAAGCTCGAGGCCCTGAAGCCCCCGTCCGACCTCCAGGCCACGTACTCCGAGGCGATCGACCTGCAGAAGCAGCAGGTCGCGGCCATCACCTCCGCGGCCGACCGCATCGAGGCCGGTGAGTCGCCCCAGACCGTCGTCAACGACGTCAGCGACGACATCGACGCGATCAACAACAAGGCCGACGCCAAGGCGAAGGAGCTGGGGCTCAACGTCTGCGGCACCGAGAAGACGAGCGCGGACACCACCGCGACGACCGCGACCGCGCCGGACACCACCACGGCGCCGGCCACGCGGCACCACCGGCACCACCGCCTCGGGGGGCACCGTCACGCCGGCCGCCTACGTCGCCGACGTCCAGGTGGCGACCACCGCGCTCAAGAGCTTCGGCGAGCTGCTCCAGAGCTCGACGAGTCTCCAGGACCTGGGCAGCAAGGCGGGCGAGGCCCAGGCCAAGCTCGACCAGTTCGACGTCGCGATCGCGAAGCTCGGCACCTACACGCTCGACTCGAAGCAGCTCGACGCCCAGCGCGCCGGCCTCGCGGAGACCGGGCCGGAGGTGAGCGACGTGCTCCGGCGGTTCCTGACGGCCGCCGCCGCCAACGACATCGCGGGCATCTCGAAGCTCGTCCCCGAGGTGACGACGGCGATCGGCAAGTTCCAGGCGGCCGCGACCGGCGGCACCACCGGGACCACGACGGGCACCACCACCGGCTGATCGGCTGACCTCACACCGGCCGGGGCGCGCCCCGGCCGGTGTGAGGTCATTTCTTCCGCCGCGCCTTCTCGGACCGGCTGGCGCCGACGATCGCCGCCGTGGCGAGCGCCCCCCAGAAGAACCCGTAGCTGAGGCCGCGGCCGATGGGCTGGTTGAGGAAGGCCACGTGCACGTACCAGAGCACGAGGACCGAGATCGGGAACACGATCGCGACCTGGACGGCGATGTGGAGGTTCTCCCAGCGGCGCACCCAGACGGAGGGTTCGCGATCGCGCGGTGCGGCCATGCGGCCAGGATACGCTCGGCACCTGCCCCCACCCCTGTGACTATCATCCCGGGCGTGAGGGGGCCGACATCACCTGAATGGGACCTTGTCGTCGAGTGGGTCGGGACGCTCTCCGACCTCGGCGGCATCGGCGGCCTGATGGGTTGGGACCGCGAGACCCTGATGCCGCCGGCCGGCGGCGAGGGGCGCGCCCGCCAGATGGGCACGCTGGCCGCGCTGCGCCACCGTGAGCTGGTGCGGCCGGACGCCGGCGAGGCGCTCGCCGCCCTGGAGGACTCGCCCGACCTCGACGACGACGCCCGCGCCGTGGTGCGGCTCGCATCGCGCGACCACCAGCGCGCGCTGCGCGTGCCCGAGGACCTGGTGCGGGAGATCAGCGAGGCGTGCTCGCGCTGCGTCGGCGCCTGGACCGTCGCCCGCGCCGACGACGACTTCGCGGCCTACGCCGGGCCGCTGACCACCGTGGTGGCGCTCAAGCGCCGCGAGGCCGAGGCGGTGGGCGTGGGCGACGAGCCCTACGACTCCCTGCTCGACGAGTTCGAGCCCGGCGCCCGCACCGCGGCTCTCGAGCCGGTCTTCGCCGACCTGCGCAGCCGCCTCACCCCGCTGGTCGCCGAGGCCGCGGAGCGCCCCGTCGTCACGCTGCCGCCCCACGAGTGGAGCGAGGCGGGCCAGATGGCGATCGCGCACGAGATCGCGCGCCTCGTCGGCTTCGACGAGTCGGCCGGCGTCATCGCGCAGTCCGCCCACCCGTTCACCAGCTCCCCGCATCGCGGCGACGTGCGCTTCACCACCCGCCTGATGCCCGACAGCCCGATCGGCAACATCACCGCCGTGCTGCACGAGCTGGGGCACGCGCTGTACGAGCAGGGCTTTCCCGGCGAGGCCGCCCGCACGCCGGTGTACGACGCGCCCTCGCTCGGCGCGCACGAGAGCCAGTCGCGCTTCTGGGAGAACCAGATCGGCCACACGCGGGCCTTCTGGGACCAGATCGAGCCGGAGATGCGCGTCCACTTCCCCGCCGCGATGTCGGGCATCGACGCCGGCCTGCTGCACCGGGCCGCGCGGGTGGTGCGCCCCTCCCTGATCCGCGTCGAGTCGGACGAGGTGACCTACAACCTGCACATCGTGCTGCGGTTCCAGATCGAGCTGGCCCTGATCCGCGGCGACCTCGAGGTGGCCGAACTGCCCAGCGCCTTCTCGGATGGGATGCAGGAGCTGCTCGGCATCCGGCCGCCCACCGATGCGCTCGGCGCGATGCAGGACATCCACTGGGCCGACGGGCTGTTCGGCTACTTCCCCACCTACACGCTGGGCAACCTCTACTCCGCGCAGCTCGCGGAGGCCGCCGCCCGCGAGCTGGGCGACATCGAGACGGTCGTCGCGGCCGGGCGATTCGCCGACATCCTCGGGTTCATGCGCGAGCGCGTGCACCGTCACGGCGCCCGGTACAGCACCGGCGAGCTGATGCGGCGCGCGACCGGCGAGGAGCTCAGCTCCGACGCCCTGATCGCCTACCTCCAGCACTCCTACCTGAGCCCCGCGTAGCCGCCGCGGCGCGATGACGCGCCCGGTTGTCCAGATGAGGGTCCGTCCGTCCGATAACGGTGGGGATGCACGCCCCCTCCACGCGCCGTGTCGCGGCCTGCCTCGCGACGGCGTTGGCCCTCACGCTGATCTGCATCCCCGTCGCCACGGGTGAGCCGTCGGTGGCCGAGCTGCGCGCCCGGTCCGACGCCCTCGCCGCGCGCGACGCCACGCTGGCCGCCCGCGCCGCCCGCAGCCAGACCGCCCTCGCCAGCGATCGCGGACGCCTGGACATGGCCCGGGCCCGCTATCAGACGGCGCTCGACGGGCTGGACCGGCGGCTGCGCGGCCTCTACGTCACACCGGAGCCGAGCCCGATCATCGAGTTCCTGACCGGGGGCGACCTGGACGAGGCCCAGGCCCGGATGGACCTGCTCGAGGCGCTCGGCCGCCAGGACCGCGGCCTGGTCGACGACTACCGGCAGGCCTCCGCCGACCTTGACGCGGCCGAGAAGGACGCTCAGCGGCACAAGGAACGGGCCGTGGCCGCGCGCACCGACCTCGAGGTGGAGAAGAGCGTCGCCGACGCCCGCCTCGCCCGCGCCGAGAAGAAGGCCCGCGAGGCCGCCGCGACGGTCGCCGCCACCCCGACCCTCGGCCTGGCGCTCACCACGCCCGCCCCCGCAGCGAGCGCGGGCGGCGTCTCGATCGCCGACAACGGCGACGCCCGCGGCCTGCCCGCCGAGCTCATCGCGGGCCGCGCCCTCCCCGGCGACGCCCCGGTCGACGCCGAGAGCGGCACACCGATCGACTCCGAGCCCACCCCCGCGGGCCCGGAGGTCACGCGCGCGGTCCCCGGCGTCGGCGCGGTGGGTCCGGCGGCGGGCACGCCGACGCCGAGCACCCTCCCCACCTTCCAGGCCGTGGCCTCCTGGTACGGCCCCGGCTTCACCAGCAAGCACCTCGCCAGCGGCGAGCCCTACGACCCCAACGCCTTCAGCGCCGCCTCACGCACCCTGCGCCTCGGGACCCTGCTGCGGGTCGCCTACGGCGGCAAGGTGGTGACGGTGCGGGTCAACGACCGCGGACCCTACGTCCGCGGTCGCGACCTCAACCTGTCCCAGGCGGCCGCCGCGGCCCTCGGGCTGCCGGGCGGCATCGGGACGGTCACCGTGCAGATCCTGCCCGGCTACGTGAGCGAGCCGACGACGTCCTAGGCGCGGTGGCGCGTGGCCGCGGCGGCCGCGCGGGCGCCATCACCTCGCGGGCGCGCGCCGCGGCTCCCACGATGCCGGCCTCGTTCTGGAGGGTCGCCGTGACGATCGGGGCGCGGCTGGTCAGGTAGGGCACGAACTTCTCGGGCTTCTTGGAGATGCCGCCGCCGAGGATGATCAGATCGGGCCACACCAGGCGCTCGATGGTGTCGATGTACTCGTCGAGGAGCGGCGCCCACTTCTTCCAGCTGAGGCCGCGGCGCTCCCGCGCCCCGGCCGACGCGCGCGACTCGGCGTCCTTGCCCCGGATCTCGATGTGCCCGAACTCCAGGTTGGGCACCAGCACGCCGTCCACGAACAGCGCCGATCCGATCCCGGTCCCGAGCGTCAGCAGCAGCACGACGCCCTTGACGCCCTTGCCCGCGCCGTACCGCATCTCGGCCACGCCCGCGGCGTCGGCGTCGTTGAGGATCACGCAGGGGCGCCCGATCGCGGTCGAGAACAGATCGGCGGCCTCCGCTCCGATCCAGCTCTGGTCGAGGTTCGCGGCCATCTCCACGTGGCCGCTCTTGATCACCGCGGGCAGCCCGATGCCCACCGGGCCCGCGTCGGCCCCGAGGCCGGCCACGAGCTCCGCGGTGGCCGCCACGACGGATGCCGTGTCGGCCGGCTGGGGGGTCGGCACGCGCACGCGGTCACCGACCAGCACGCCGCGCCGCGAGTCCACGATGCCGGCCTTGATGCCGGTGCCGCCGATGTTGACGCCGATGAGAGCTCTCACGAGGGTGCCACCTCATTGTCATAGGTCACCAGGGACACAACGTCATAGCCGTCCAGCACCGCCCTCCCGGGCAGGAACGTCAGCTCCACCACCACCGCGATCCCGGCCACGACGCCGCCGAGGGCCTCCACCAGCCGGCACGCGGCGAGGGCCGTGCCCCCGGTCGCCAGCAGGTCGTCGTGGATCAGCACGCGCTGGCCCGAGCGGATCGCGTCGGTGTGCAGCTCCAGCGCATCGGTGCCGTACTCCAGCGCGTACTCCTCGCGCACCGAGGCGCCGGGCAGCTTGCCGGGCTTGCGCGCGCCGGCGAAACCGACCTCGAGGCTCCGGGCGAGCGCTCCGCCCAGCACGAAACCGCGCGCCTCGACCCCCATCACCACCTCCGGCTCGCGCGGGCGCGCCCACTCGGCCAGCCGATCGACGCCGGCGGCCAGGCCCTCGGGGCTCTGGAAGAGCGGCATCAGGTCGTAGAAGAGGATCCCGTCGTGGGGGTGATCCGGGATCTTGCGGATCACGCCGTCGATGTCGAACCCCCGGGTGATCACGGGTTGGCGATCTCCCGCAGCTCGGAGATCAGCATCAGGTGACGCATGTGGGACGCGAGCGCGGCAAGGCTCTCCAGGGAGTCGAGCGCCTCGCGGCGGCGCTCGGGGTTGCGCGAGCGCAGGCCTACCGACAGCAGCTGCTGCAGCAGCCCCGCCTCGCGCTCGGCGGCGACCCGGAACAGGCGCAGGTGGCGCGGCTCGACGCCGTAGCGCCCCAGCTCGATCGCCGTCTGCACCACCTCGCGGTCGGTCTCGTCGAAGCCGCCGCCGTGACCGCCCACCAGGCCGTACTCCTCCAGCGCCTTGAGCAGGCTCGCGGTGGCCCCCGTGGTGGCGAGGATCTCCTGCACCTCGTACCGCCGCGTCGGGGCCGGCTCGGCCAGCTGGGCGCGCTTGAGCTGCTTGGCCTGGTTGGCGACGCTGAACGCGCCCGTCGTGGACGACTCCAGCTCCTGGCGGATCACGCGCAGCGGCAGGAACTCATCGCGCTGCAGGCGCAGGATCGTGCGCAGGCGCTCCACCTCGAGGGGGCTGTACAGGCGGTAGCCGCCGGCGGTGCGCTTGGGGGTGATCAGCCGCTGATCCTCGAGATAGCGGATCTTCGAGATCGAGATCGAGGGGTGATCGGCCTTCAGCAGGTCGCAGACCGCCCCGATCGTGATCGCGCCCTCGGTGTCGTCGGGGGGCGGGGGGTCCTCGGGCAGGAGGCTCGGCTGGTTCACCCGGCGAGGAAGGTCAGGCGGAATTTGCCGATCTGGAGCTCGTCGCCGTCCTCGAGCACCTCGTCGCCCTCGATGCGCCGCCGGTTGACGTAGGTCCCGTTGAGGCTGCCGAGGTCGCGCAGCGCGGCGCCCTTGGGTCCCCGGGTGATGACGGCGTGGTTGCGCGACACGGTGACATCGTCGAGGAACACGTCGGCGGACGGCTCGCGGCCGATCGTGACCTCGGGGTGGTCGAGGGCGAACATCGCCCCGGGAGGACCACCGGCGCGCACCGCGAGCGTCGGACCGTCGATGGCCGGTCCCTGCCAGCCCCCGGTCTCGGCCTGCTCGTCGCTCACCGACATGGGTCCGGTGATCTCGCCCGTGCCCTGGTTCTCGACGATCAGCAGCGCGCCGCAGCGGCCGCAGAACTTGTGGGCGTCACTCTGGTGGAACCCGCATTCGGCGCAGTAGATGCCCGGCCCCCGCTTCTCGTCCCGGCTCTTCGGCCGCTCAGTCGCCCTGCAGCTGATCGAGGTCGGGGAGACGCCCGGCCAGGATCTTGCTCAGGGCGTCCACGTCCACCACGGACAGATCTCCCTCATCGCGCCCGCGCAGACGGCCGATGAGCTCGCTCTTGAGGATTTCGATGCGCCCGTGCAACACCCTGCGCTGCATGGAGACCTCGCGCTCCTCCTCCGTCAACTGGCGGATCAGATCCTTCAGCTCGCCATCCGTGAGCTGGCTGAACTCGGGCTGGGCATCCATCGGAGCTCCTCGTCGCTGAGAGAGATCAGCATAGCGACCCGCGGGTCAACCCTCATGGCCGGGTCGAGACATCGCGGGCCCGCAGTGCGCGGCCGGCGATCCACAGGTAGTTGGCGAGGGTCGCGAGCGCCAGCGCCACCGCCAGCCACATCAGCACCGGGACCCATGGCTGGTCGAACAGGATCGCGCCGCCCGCGGCGACCATCGTGAGAGCCGACGACACCTTTCCCGCCATGTTGACCCGCATCTCGATGCCCTTGCTCAGCAGCCAGGCGAAGCCGGCCACGGTGAGCACGTCGCGCACGATCAGGATCACCGGGGCGACCCAGTTGATCTCTCCGAGGGCGATGACGCCGATCAGAGCCACCCCGACGAGCAGGCGGTCGGCCAGCGGGTCGGCGATGCGGCCGAACCGCGTCTCGGCCCCGAGGCGGCGCGCCAGGTAGCCGTCGAGGAGGTCCGTGCCCGCCACCACGCCGAAGATGGCCGCCCCCAACCCCGACGTGGGGCCCGGCGCGCGCAGCAGAACCACCAGCAGCACGGGCAGTGCCGCCAGCCGCAGCAGCGTCAGGGCGTTGGGCAGCCAGTGCAACCGGACCGGGCGTCCCGGCGGGGCGGAGGTCTCCACGGGTTCCGCATTGTGGCCGACGGGCGCGGATGCCGCTGGTAGGTTGCCGCCCATGGTGGCCCGCCCGAGCCGCTGGGCAGTGATCGCAGCGGCCGTCGCAGCGCTCCTCGTCGCCCCCTCCATCGGAGCCGCGGCCACCACCAGCGCGGCCGCGCAGAGGCTCGCCGACGCCTACGCGCCGATCATGAAGCTGAAGGAGACGACGAACCCGCCGTGCGACACGTCGGGCGAGCAGTACGCGCCGACGTCGGTCGACACCGTCCTCGGCAACCCGACGGTGACCCTCCAGGAGGACATCCCCGGGAAGGGCCTGGTGCCCGTCACCACGGCCCCGACGGCCGCCGACATCGCCGGCAAGGGCCCGAACTTCTACCTCAACCTGCGGGGCGACCCCCTCGGCGAGACGTGCGTCTACTCGCGCGACTTCCAGAAGCTCGTGGCCGAGGGCCGGGCGCCGGTGGTGGCGTACGCCCACATCGCCCGCGAGGAGGGCCACAGCGGCTTCGCCCTCCAGTACTGGTTCTACTGGTACTTCAACGAGTTCAACGACCTCCACGAGAGCGACTGGGAGGGGATGCAGCTCACCTTCGACGCCGACACGCCGGAGCAGGCGCTGAAGGACGGCCCGAGCAAGGTGATCCTGTTCCAGCACGCCGGCGGCGAACGGGCCGACTGGAGCGACGGGAAGGTGCAGAAGGAGGGCACTCACCCGGTCGTCTACCCCGCCGCCGGCTCGCACGCGACGTTCTACTCCTCGGCGGTGTACGTCCAGAACGGCGAACACGGCTCAGGGCTCGGATGCGACATCACCTCGGGCCCCCTGCGCACCGTGGAGCCGCGGGCGATCGTGCTGCCCGACCAGGCCACCACCGGCGAGTTCGCGTGGCTGAGCTACGAGGGGCAGTGGGGTCAGAAGGAGAAGCTCTTCAACAACGGCCCGACGGGCCCCCGCGACAAGACCCAGTGGACCGAGCCCTTCAGCTGGATGGGCGCGCAGCGCGCCAGCAGCCTGCGCATGCCGGGCGGCGCGGTGGTGGGCCCCCAGGTCGCGGGCGCGTTCTGCGGCACCATCGCGTACGCCTCGAGCGTGTTCAACACCGACGCCCGCTCGCGACCGCTGGCCATCGCGACCGTCCTGCTCCCGCTGATCGTGCTCGTGCTGCTGTTCGGCGTCACGCGGTGGCGCCCCGTAGACCTCGCCGAACTGCGCGCCACGCGCGCCTTCGGCCAGCTGATCCGGGCGGCGCGGCAGCTCTACGGGCGTCACTGGCGCGTGCTGGTGCCCATCGCGCTGGCCGCGATCCCCATCGTCGGCGGCACCAACCTGATCACCGAGATCCTCGGGGGCGAGACCTCGATCACGATCGGGTCGGGCACCAGCGTCCTCGGCACCATCGGCGACGTGGTCGCCCTGCTCGGCCGGCCGGTGGCCTCGGCGGTGGTCGCGGCGGCGGCGGTGATGGTGGTGCGCCTGCTCGTCGAGACCGGCCGGGCCGGGTTCCTCGACGCGTGGCGGGGCATGGGCAGCCGCTTCTGGCGCGTGGTGCTGGCGCAGCTGGGCGCGAGCCTCGGGGTGCTGCTGCTCGCCATCTCGATCATCGGGCTGCCCTGGGCGCTCTGGAAGCTCGTGGGGTGGCGTTTCGTCCAGCAGGAGGTGCTGTTCACCGACAAGTCGATCCGGGGGGCCTTCCGCGGGAGCACCGAACTGGTCCGCGGCCGCTGGTGGCACACCGCCCGCACCGCCCTCTTCCTGACCCTGGTGACGGCGGTCACCGGCCCGGCGCTCACCATCGCCCTCTTCTTCACCAGCCTGCCATTGGTCTGGATCAACGTGATCGGCGCGGTGATCTTCTCGCTGCTGATCCCCTACGTGGCCGTCGCCAACACGCTGCTCTACTTCGACCTCGAGGAGCGCGCCGCCACCGAGCCCGCCGTCCCGCGCCGCTCCTGGCGCCCGTGGCGCCCACGGCAGTTCGGGCGGAAGGTCATGCCCGGCGGGGCCACCCCCGCGCCGCAGCCGAGCATGTAGCCCGGCGCCTGCCTCATCTCATCGGGGCGAGAGGATTTGAACCTCCGACCGCCCGGCCCCCAGCCGGGTGCGCTACCAGGCTGCGCCACGCCCCGAGGCCTCTCACACTACCGCATCAACCCGGGATCGCGGCTCCATCGCGGAGCGGGAATCGCGTCTCGACGTAGTCCTCGACCATGCGGATGAAGTCGTCCGCCAGCGCCGCCCCCTCCAGCGTGGCGACCTTCTGGCCGTCCACGTAGACCGGCGCGCGCGGCGACTCGCCGGTGCCCGGCAGGCTGATGCCGATGTCGGCGGCGCGGCTCTCTCCGGGCCCGTTGACGATGCAGCCCATCACGGCCACCTTGAGGTCGGCCACGCCGGGACGCTCCTCGCGCCACACCGCCATGCGCCGGTCGAGGTGCGCCTCGATCGACTGGGCGAGCTCCTGGAAGACGGTGCTCGTGGTGCGCCCGCAGCCCGGGCAGGCCGTCACCTCGGGGCGGAAGGAGCGCAGCCCGAGGGCCTGGAGCAGCTCGCGGCAGACGCGGACCTCGATGGTGCGGTCGCCGCCCGGCTCGGGGGTCAGGCTGGCGCGGATGGTGTCCCCCACGCCCTCCTGCAGCAGGATGCCGAGGGCCGCCGTGGTCGAGACGATGCCCTTGCTGCCCATGCCCGCCTCGGTCAGGCCGAGGTGGAGCGGATAGGCGCAGCGCTGCGCCAGGTCGCGATACACGGCGATCATGTCCTGGAGCCGGCTGGTCTTGCACGAGAGCACGATGCGCTCGGCCGGCAGCCCCAGCTCCTCGGCGGCCTCCGCCGACGAGATCGCGCTGCGCACCATCGCCTCGCGCAGCACCGCATCGGCCGGCAGGGGTTCGTCGAGGCGCCCGTTGGCGTCCATCAGGTCGTCGAGCATCTCCGGATCGAGGGAACCGGCGTTGACGCCGATGCGCACCGGTCGCTCGTGCGCGACCGCGACGGCGATCATGGTCGCGAAGTTGGAGTCGTGTCGCGGCCCGCGGCCGACGTTGCCCGGGTTGATGCGGTACTTCGCCAGCGCCTCGGCGCAGTCCGGGAACTCGGTGAGCAGCGTGTGCCCGTTGTAGTGGAAGTCGCCCACCAGCGGCACCGTCGTGCCGTGGACGTCGCGCAGCCGGTCGCGGATCTCGGCCACCTTGGCCGCCGCGGCGCGGTTGTTGACCGTGATGCGCACGACCTCGGACCCGGCCTCGGCCAGCTCGGCCACCTGGAGCGCGGTGCCGACCGCGTCGGCCGTGTCGGTGTTGGTCATCGACTGCACCACGACGGGCGCGCCGCCGCCGATCTGCACATCGCCGACGCGACACGGAAGGCTGGTCCGGCGGGCCATGGTCACCCCGTCAACGTTAGCCGAGAGCCGCTCCCGACGCCGAGCGCTCGGCCAGCCGCGCCAGCGACGCCACCACCACCTCGTGGACGCCGTCCATGCGGGCCGCCTCCTCCTCGGGGAGGGTCACCTCGATCTCGACGCCGCACCCCGCCGGATCGGGCGTCAGGGCCACGCGGAAGTCGATGTCCGACACCAGGCACGAGATCACGACGCGCGCGCCGTCGCTGTGGGAGCTGACGCGGGTCGGCATCGGGTAGTCGGGCCAGCCCACCAGGTAGCGGGTGACCGTGCCGTCGTCGCACGGCTCCACCCGCTCGGTGTCGGTCATCCACTCGTGCATCCGGGCGGGGTCGTGCACCAGCCGCCACACCTCGGAGGGGGGTGCGGCGCAGACGACGCTCTCGCGGAAGGAGGGCATCAGGAACGGCCCCCGGCCAGAGCCGCCAGCCGCGCGGCGTCGCGGTGCTCTTCGCTGACGCGGGCCAGTTCCATCGCATGGTCGCTGGTCCCGGCGACGGGCGGTCGTCCCAGATCGAGCATCACGGCGAGCAACTCCTCTCCGGCGGCATCGTCGGGCCGCGCCTCTTCGATGATCTGCTTCAGGCGCTCCTCGGCGGCGGCGAGATGCTCCAGCCCGCCGGGCACGTCTCCGGATGCGATCCGCACCAGGCCGGTCACCCGGTCGAGCCGCGCCACGAGGCTGGCCGGGTCGTCGCCCGCGCCCACCGGCTCGAAGGGGAAGCGATCGAGGTGGGTCTGCGCGGCGGCGATGTCGCCGGCGTTGAGCGCCGCCTCCGCGGCGGCCAGGCGCAGCGCGGCCCGCGGCACCCGACCGCGCTCACCCTCCAGGCAGCGTTCGAGCGTGGACAGGGCCTCCGGGGCGCGACCGGCGGCCAGCAGCATCAGGCCGAGGTCCGCCTCGGCGGCCTCCTCGAACTCGACGATGCCGAAGCGGTGCGCGACGCGACGCTCCTCCTCCGCGGCCTCCACCGCCTCGGCGTGGTTGCCCAGGCGCGAGAGCGCGTGCGCCCGGCCGGCCCAGCTCTGGCAGGCGAGCCCCGGGCCGGTGCGCGTCGGGTCGGGAGGCTCCCCCAGCACCACGAGGACGTCCGCGATCAGTCCCTGAGCCGCGGCGCACGAGGCCTCGCCGATACGGGCGTCCAGCGCCAGCGCGGGCCGTCCGGCCCGCTCGGCCAGGATCGCGACCTCCGCGCAACGCGCCCGGGCCTCCGCGCTGTGGCCCGCGCGCACCAGCGCGAAGGCGCGCGCGAGCACCAACTCGGCGTGCAGCACCGCGTCGTCGACGATGCCGGGCGTCGTGTCGAGTTCGGCGAGCAGCCGCTCGCCGCGCACCGGATCCCCCGCCACCGCCTCCCCCCACGCCAGTCCGGCCAGGGCCATCAGCCGGGTCTCCGGCGCGTTGACGCCCGCGGCGTCGAGCAGATCGAGCGCCTCCCGGCTCGAGCGCAGCGCCTCCTCCGGGTAGCAGGTGGTGGTGCGCAGCCACCGCGCGCGCTCGGCGAGGGCGGCCGCGAGACCGGGTACGTCGCCCGCCGCGGAGAGGGCGTCGCGGGCGCGGGAGAAGGCCGCGTCCATCGCGGGGCGGTCCCCGCGCCACGCCTCGATCTCGGCCAGCGCCAGCCACGCCTCCCCTCCCGCGGCCGTCGCCCCCGCCGACTCGGCCGAGTCGCCGGCCTCACGCAGGAAGCCGGCCGCCTGGTCCAGCGCGCCGAGCGCCCGGGCCGACGAGGCCGCCGCCACGAGGTACGCGCGTGCGCGCTCGTCGTCGCCCGCGCGGCGCAGGTGGTGAGCCACCTCGGCGGGCGGGCGGCCGCGCGGAAGCGACCCGATCTCGGCCAGGCGCGCGTGCGCCGCCCGCCGGCGCCCCGCCGGGAGCTCGCCGTAACAGGCGCGCCGCACCAGGTCGTGCGTGAAGGCCACCTCCACCCCGGCATCCGGGTCCAGCAGCCCCCCGGCAACGCCCTCCGCCACGGCGTCGTCGAGGCGTTCTGCTCCGGTCAGCGCGGCGGCCTCGGGGACCGTCAGCGCGCGCCCGGCCGCAGCCGCCCCCGCGACCAGATCGCGAGCCGGGGGCGACAGGCGCGCGAGCGGCCCGCGCACCGTGTCGCGCAGCGCCTCCTCGGGATCGCCGCCGGCCGCCGCCGTGCGCGCGCCGCGCAGCGCGAAGAGCGGATTGCCCCCCGAGATCTCGGCGATCCACGCGATGGCCGCGGGATCGAGACCCGGGGCCTCGCGCCGGGCGATCGCGGCCGCGTCGTCCTCCTCGAGCCTCCCCAGCGCGATCTCGTCCATCACGCCACCCCGCCGCGCCAGGGCGTCTCGCATGCGATCCACGCCGTCTGTGGCGGCCTCGCTGCGCAGGGTGACCAGCACAAGCGCCGAGGAGCTCTGGAGCGCGAGGCCCACGTGGGCCAGGAGGGCGAGGCTCGAGGGGTCGGCGCGGTGGAGGTCCTCCAGCACCACCAGCGCGGGCGCCCCCGTCGCGGCCCACTCCAGCGTCTCGGCGACCGCCTCGAACAGCGACGCCCGCCCGAGGTTGGGCTCGCTCGCCGTCGGCCCTGGGTGGCGGCTCCACGCGGCCTCGACGGCCGGGCACAGGCGGGCGAGATCCTCCGGCCACGAGGCGGCCGGCGGCGGAGCCGGAGTCGCGCGCACCAGCTGCCGCAGCGCGTCCGCCCAGGGACCGAACGGCGGCCCCTCCTCGATGTCGAGCGCGTGCCCCACGGCGACGCGGGCGCCCTCGGACTCAGCCGTGGCGAGAAGCTCGGCGGCCAGGCGGCTCTTGCCCACCCCCGCCGGGCCTTCGACGATCACGACGCCACCGCGGCCCGCGCGGCCGCCTCCCACGCCGCGCCGCAGGCGGGCGAGCTCGTCGACCCGCCCCACGATGGCCGGCGGTGACGGGCCGCGCGGCCGCCGCGGCGGAGCCGTCACGGCCGCGACAGGCGCGATCCGCGGTCGCCCCGGCGCGGATCTGCTCGGCCAGCTCGCGCGTCTCGGCCGAGGGGGGCACCCCCAGCTCGCCGGCGAGGGTGTCGCGACAGCGGCCGTAGGCGGCGAGCGCCCCGCCGCGGTCGCCGGCCGCCGCGAGACGCCGCATCAGGGCGCGGTGGCTCGATTCGCGCAGCCGGTCGCGGCTGAGCGCCTCGCGCGAGTACGACAGGGCGCGCGCGCGATCCCCGCGGGCATCGGCCGCGTCGGCCAGCGCCCCCAGCGCGTCGATCATGCGGTCGCGCAGGCGGTCCTGCTCCTCCAGCACCCACTCGTCGGGGATGTCGGGCAGCAGGGGCTCGGCGGCCAGCAGCAGCGCGCGCTCGAGCGAGGCCGGGTCGCCGGCGTCCAGCAGGCGGCCCACCTCGAGGACGTCAACGTCCCGCTCCCGCGCGGAGTCGAGCCCGACGCCGAGACGGTCGGTGACCAGATGCTCCGCGCCCCCGACGGCGTCGAGGGCGGCCCGGATGCTCCAGAGCGCGCTGCGCAGCGACCCGCGGGCGCTGGTGTCCAGCACGTCCGGCCAGAAGCGGCCCGCCAGGCGGGCGCGCGGGTGCGGCCCCGGGTTCATCAGCAGGAAGGCCAGAAGCGATCGCGGCTTGGCGCCGCCGATGTCGGGCATGCCGCGCCCGTCCACCTGGACCGAGAGTCCGCCGAAGACCTGCGCCCGCAGCATGAACCGGATCATGCGCCGCGTTAACGGGGGCGTCAACGCACCGGAAGCCGCGTTGACGCTGGCATGACGCAGGCGCACACGGCCGCGTCACGGGCGTCGGGGACGGTGGTCCCATCACCGCATCACGCAACCAGGAGGGATCGCCATGGCGATCGATCAGGAACGGCTCGACGCACTGATGGGACGGGTCATCGACGAACTCGGCGCCGCGCTCGGGACCGGCATGATGCTCATCGGTGAGCGCGCCGGCCTGTGGGCCGGCCTCGCCGGCGCCGGCCCGCTCACGTCGGCGGCGCTCGCGGAGCGCAGCGGGGCCGACGAGCGGTACGTGCGGGAGTGGCTGCGCGGCATGGCCGCCGCCGACTACGTGCAGTACGACGCGGCCGACGACACCTACGCGATCACCGACGAGGTCGCGTTCGCGATGGCCGACCCCAACGGGCCCTCGGTGCCGGGCGCCTGCCAGGTCGTGCTCGCCGCCCTCGAGGGCGCCCCCACGGTGGCCGAGCGGTTCGCCACCGGGGAGGGGCTGGGATGGCACGAGCACAGCCACGACCTGTTCGAGGGCACCGAGCGCTTCTTCCGCCCGCAGTACGCGATGTACCTGACGTCCGAGTGGATCCCCGCGCTCGACGGCGTGGAGGACCGCCTGCGTCGCGGGGGCCGCGTGGCCGACGTCGGCTGCGGCCACGGCGCCTCCACGCTGCTGATGGCCGAGGCCTTCCCCGCCTCGACCTTCACCGGGTTCGACTACCACGAGCCCTCGATCGCGCACGCCCGCGAGGCGGCGCGGGCGGCGGGCGTGGACGACCGCGTGACCTTCGAGGTCGCGCCGGCGGACGGGTTCCCCGGCGCGGACTACGACCTCGTGGCCATGTTCGACTGCCTGCACGACATGGGCGACCCGGCCGGGGCGGCGCGCCACGTGCGCGAGTCCCTCGCGCCCGACGGCACCTGGATGGTCGTCGAGCCCATGGCCGGCGACCGGGTGGAGGACAACCTCAACCCGATCGGCCGGATCTTCTACGCGGCCAGCACCATGATCTGCACCCCGGCCTCCCTCTCCCAGGACGGGCGCGCCGCCCTGGGCGCCCAGGCCGGACAGGCCGCGCTGACCGAGGTCATGCGCGCCGGCGGCTTCTCGCACGTGCGCCGGGCCACCGAGACCCCCGTGAACATCGTCCTGGAAGTCCGCCCCTGAGCCCATCCCGGGCTTCGGGCCACACACCCCTGAGATCGGAGCACACCATGAGCACGACCACCACCAACATCCTCGACACCATCCGCGCGGCCACCGAGGCCCGTGATGCCGAGGCGCTGTCGGCGCTGTACGCCCCCGACGCCGCGGTGACCATCGTCAACCGCTCGACCCCGCCCAGCAGCCCCCACGTCCTCCACGGACACGGCGAGGTCGTGGCCTACCTGCGCGACTCCTGCTCGCGCGAGATGACCCACGAGGTGCGCGACACGGTGCTCGGCAACGACCGCCTCGCGTTCACCACGTACTGCCGCTACCCCGACGGGACCAAGGTGCTGTGCGCCACGATCGCGGACCTGGACGACGCGGGCCGCATCACCAACCAGATCGTCGTGCAGGCCTGGGACGAGTAGCCGGCCCCGGTGCGGCGGGGGTCGCGAGACCCCCGCCGCGCGCCGGATCTACCGGTTGATCTGGAAACCCTCGCCGGTGATGCGCCCGAAGTCGTTCTGGAGCGCCACCACGAAGATCAGCATCACGATCGCGAGGCCCACGAACGACGCGCGCCCGTACGTGACGGCGCTGAAGGCGGACCCCTTCACCTTCTCGAGCAGCGCGAACAGGATGTGGCCGCCATCGAGGGGCAGGATCGGGATCAGGTTGAAGAGCCCGAGCGCGAGGCTGATGACGCCGATGAACCGCAGGACGGTGACCCAGCCCTCCTCGGCCACCTCGTTGAACACGGCGCCGACCCCGACGATGCTGGACACCTGGCTGCGGGCCTCGCTGCTGGTGAACGCGTCGCCGATCACCTGGGCGTTGGTCTTCACGATGAACCAGGTGAAGTCCCAGCTCTGCTGCAGACTCTCGATCGGCCCCGATCGCACCGTCGGGCCCGGGACGAAGCCGAACGTGAAGCCGAGTCCGGCGAGCGGCTTCCCGGTCTCGGGATCCTTGCGGACGCTGCCCGTCGTGTCCTTGAGTTCCTGGAGCCGCGCCGTGCGGGTGAGCGTCTGCCCGTCGCGGGAGAGGGTGAGGGTCACGGTCTCGCCGGGCGTGCCCGACTGCAGCTCGGTGCGGATGCGCTCGGGGTCGCCGTTGGCCGGGACGCCGTTGACGGCGAGCAGCTTGTCCCCCGCCTTCAGCCCGGCGGTCTGGGCGGCCGAGTCCTTCACCACGCCGGCCACCGAGGTCGTCGGGTTCACGGTGGGCACGCCGATCAGGAAGATCACGGCGAAGATGGCGATGGCCAGGATGATGTTGACCGCCGGCCCGGCCAGGATGGTGGCGACGCGCTTCCAGGTGGCCGATGCCGAGTAGGCCCGGTGCGCGTGCTCCTCGGGGATCTCCTCCCCGACGGTCATCCCGCTGATCTTGACGTAGCCGCCGAGGGGCAGCCAGCCGATGGCGTATTCCGTCTCGCCCCGCGTGAACGACGCGATCGGCCGCCCGAAGAAGATCGAGAAGCGCTCGACGCGCATCCCGCACCACTTGGCCACCACCATGTGCCCGGCCTCGTGCAGCAGCACCAGCCCCATGAGGATGACGATGAACCAGAGGATGTTGAGGCCGACGCTCATGCCGTGACCCCCGCGAGAGCGGTCGTGACGGCCGCGCGGGACGCGCGCGTCGGCGTCGAGGACCGCGTCGAGCGTGTCGGCGGGGCCGGAGGGCACCGCCTCGAGGGCGCCGGAGACCAGGCGGGGGATGTCCATGAAACCGATCCTGTCGTCGAGGAAGGCACCGACGGCGATCTCGTTCGCCGCGTTGAGCACCGCCGGGGCGGTGCCGCCCTCCACGCCGGCCGCGCGCGCGAGCGCGAGGCACGGGAAGGCCGTCTCGTCGGGCGCCTCGAAGTCGAGGTGACGCCCCACGAGGTCCATCGGCTCACGCACCGGGGGCGCGGCGGGGTGGCGCAGCGCGAAGCCGATGGGCACGCGCATGTCGGGCGGGCCGCAGTGCGTGAGCACGCTGCCGTCGTCCAGGCGCACCAGCGCGTGGACCATCGACTGCGGGTGCACGAGCACCTCGATCCGCTCGTACGGGAGGTCGAACAGGTGGTGCGCCTCGATCAACTCGAGCCCCTTGTTCATCATGGTCGCCGAGTCGATCGTGATCTTGGCGCCCATCGTCCAGGTCGGGTGCCGCAGCGCGTCCTCGCGCGTGACCCCCTCCAGTTCATCGGCCGTTCGCCCGCGGAACGGACCCCCCGAGGCCGTGAGGATCGCCGCGTGCACGCGGTCGGCGGGCACGCCCTCCAGCAACTGGAAGAGGGCGGAGTGCTCCGAGTCGACCGGCACCAGCCTCGCGCCGGTGCGCGCCTGGGCGGCGGCGACCAGGTCGCCGCCGGAGACCAGGCTCTCCTTGTTGGCCAGCGCAACGGTGATGCCGCGCTCGAGGGCGGCGAGCGTCGGCCGCAGCCCCGCGGCCCCGACCAGCCCGTTGAGCACGATGTCCGGCCGGCTCGCGTCGATCAGGGCGGCCAGATCGGCGTCGAAGGGCACCGTGCCCTCGCCCGCCGCGGACGCGGTGTGGGCGATGCCGCGCGCGCGCGCCTGGGCGGCCATCTCGTCCGTGCGCCGCCCGCAGGAGAGCCCGCAGGCCACGAGATCGGGAGAGCCGTCGATGACGTCCAGTGCCTGGACCCCGATCGACCCCGTGGAGCCCAGGACGAGTACGCGTGCCACCGGTCGAGTGTAGCGAGGCCTTCCCCCGCCCCATGGTAAGGGTCCCTTAAGAGACCGGGGCTACCCTGTGAATCGTGTTCCTCCTGATCGTCGTCGCGTTCGTCGCCGGAGTGGTGACGGCGCTCTCCCCGTGCGTGCTCCCCGCCCTGCCCGTGGTGCTGGCCGGGTCGGCCGGCGGGGGCGCCCGGCGCGTGACCGGCATCGCCGTCGGCTTTGTGGTGTCGTTCGTGGCCTTCACCCTGGCGCTCACGGCGGCCCTCGACGCCATCGGGCTCAGCCCCACCGCGCTGCGCAACCTCGCGATCGCGGCGCTGATCGTGTTCGGCGTCACGCTGCTGGTGCCGGCCCTCGGCGAGCGGTTCGCGCTGTGCCCTCGCGCCCGTCGCGCGCCTCGGCGAGCGCATCCCGCGCGGACGCGCCGGTCTCGCGGGCGGGTTGCTGGTGGGCATCGCGCTCGGGCTGGTGTGGACCCCCTGCGCGGGACCCGTGTTCGCGGCCATCGCCGCGGTGGCGGCCACCGGGGACGCCGGTTTCCGCGCTTTCGTGGTGCTCACGGCCTACGCGGTCGGCGCGGTGGTGCCCCTGTGCCTGATCGCCGTGGGCGGCCGGCGACTGCTGGGCAGGCTGCGCGGGCGCTCCGCCGCGGCCGTGCGGCCCACGCTCGGCCTCTTGATGGTGGCCGCGGGCGTGATGATCGCGCTCGGATGGGACACGCGCCTCAGCGCCGCGCTCGTGCGCGACGCGCCGGCCTACACCGACACGCTCCAGGTGCTCGAGCGCTCGTCGTCGGTGCAGAGCGAGCTCGCCGGGCTCTCGCGCCCGGCGGCGGACGGCATCCCGCCCTTCATCGACTCGGCGCGCGGCACGCAGCCCGGCCCGGGCGACGACCTCGGGCTGCCCGATGCCGGGCCGGCGCCCGCGCTGCGAGGCATCTCCGCGACCTTCAACACCGACGGGGCGCCCGTGAGCCTGGACGCCCTGCGCGGGCGCGTGGTGCTGATCGACTTCTGGACCTACTCCTGCATCAACTGCCTGAGGACGATCCCCGAGCTCGAGTCGCTGTACCAGCGCTACCGGGACGACGGCCTGACCGTGGTCGGCGTCCACACGCCCGAGTTCCGCTTCGAGGCCGACGCCGGCAACGTCGGTGGCGCGGTCAAGGACCTCGGCATCACCTATCCGGTGGTGCTCGACCCCCAATACGCGACGTGGGACGCGTTCGGCAACCGCTACTGGCCGACGACGTACCTCCTCGACCGCGAGGGCCACGTGCGGGACCTGCACGTCGGTGAGGGCGACGAGGGGCGCACCGAGTCGATCATCCGGCGCCTGCTCGCGGTGCCCGCGGGGGCGAAGGAGGCCACGGGAGAGGCGATCGCGCCTCCCGGGATCCACAGCGAGATCACCCCCGAGACGTACGTGGGCGCGCTGCGGCTGCAACGGCTCGCACCCGGGCAGTCGCTGAGCCCCAACGTCGGCGCGACCTACTCGCGCGCCCGGCGCGGCTGCCCGCCAACCACCTCGCCTTCGACGGGGGCTGGCTGGTGGGCGACGAGGCCGCCCAGGCGGGCGCTCACGCCGCCCTCGAGCTGAGCTTCCGCGCGAAGGGCGTCTACGTGGTGCTCGATGGCGACGGGAAGCGGCGCGTCGGGCCGCGTGCTGCTCGAACGGGAGGGCGCCGGCACGCGACGAGGCCGGCCCGGACGTCGGCCCGGGCGGAAGGCTTGTCGTCACCGGCCCACGGCTCTACCGGCTGCTGCAGTTCCCGAAGGAGCGCACCGGCCGCATCCGCATCGAGCTCCCGGCGGGAACGCGCGCCTACTCGTTCACCTTCGGCTGAGGCTCAGTCGACGAGACTCTGGGCGGTCTCGCAGAAGGCGACGACGAGAGCGACGCAGGCGTCCAGATCGTCCGGGTGGCATGCCTCGACGACCTGGTGCACGTAGCGGGTCGGTATCGAGACGCACCCGGCCGCCGCGCCGTCGCCCGAGAGCCCCAGCTCGCGCGTGTCCGTGCCGCCGCGCACCATCACCTCGAGCTGGGTGGCGATGCCGCGCTCCTCACCGACCGCGACCAGGTGATCGACCAGCGCCCGCGGCACGATGGCGCTGGTGTCGTAGACCTTGATGGCGGCCCCGCCGCCGAGGCTCGTGATGCGCTCGTGGGGCTTGGCCCCCGGACCGTCGTTGGCGAGAGTGATGTCGATCGCCAGGCCGATGCGCGGCTTGACGCGCTGGGTCGCCACCCGCGCGCCCCGCAGGCCGACCTCCTCCTGCACGCTGGCAACGGCGACCACCTCGCACTCGTGCTCGGCCAGCGCCCGGAAGGCCTGGATCATCACGTAGAGGCCGGCGCGGTTGTCGAGGCTCTTGCAGGTCACCAGATCGCCGAGGCGCGCCATCGCCCGCTCGCGGGTGACCACGTCGCCCGGGCCGCACCAGCTCGCGCACCCGCTCGACGGGCAGGCCGAGGTCGACGAAGTAGTCCTCCAGCTTTGGCGCCCGCCGCTTCTCCTCGTCGCTCATCAGGTGGACCGCCTTGGTGCCGAGCACCCCGAGCAGGTCCTCCCGCCCGTGGACGATCACGCGCTGGGCGGTGAGCGTCTTGGGGTCGAACCCCCCGAGCGGGATCAGCCGCAGGTACCCCGCATCCTCGACATGGGTGACCATGAACCCGATCTCGTCCATGTGGGCCGAGAGCATCAGCCGCGGACCGCCCCGGCCGGCGCGGCGGGCGATCAGGTTGCCGAGCGGATCGACCTCGATGGAATCGGCCGCCGGCTCCAGCTGCGCGCGCACGAACTCGCGCACGCGCTCCTCGCGGCCGGGCGCGCCCGGCGTCTCGCAGAGGGTGGTGAGGCAGGGCGAGATCCATCAGTAGACCAACCATATGAGGACGAAGTAGGCGGCCGCCCCGCCGAACAGCAGCGCGTCGAAGCGGTCCAGCACGCCGCCGTGGCCCATCAGCAGACGGCCCGAGTCCTTCGCGCCGGCGTCGCGCTTGATCATCGACTCGAAGAGGTCGCCCAGGAACGCCGCGGGGCAGATGGCCAGGCCGAGCACCAGCGACTGCCAGCCACTGATCCAGTCCATGTAGAGGCCCGCGACCCAGACGGCGAATGTCGCGACCACGAGGCCGACGATGGCCCCCTCGACCGTCTTCTTGGGAGACGTGAGGGGCGCGATCGGGCGGCGGCCCCACATGCGGCCGCCCACGTACGAGGCCGTGTCGAAGATCCAGACGCCCACCAGCACGCACACGATGGCCGCGGCGCCGTGGGGCAGCTCCCGCATGCTCACCAGCAGCGACAGCGGGAGACCGAGGTAGACCACCCCGAGCAGCGTCGTCGAGACCCGCACCGTGATGTCCTCGCGGCGGGCGAGGATCAGCCCGGCCACGGCCACGTATCCGAGGCTGAGGGCGAGGCCGAGCAGGATGCCGTGCTCGGGGTCGTCGAGGGCCCAGGCCAGCCCGATCAGGCTCAGCGCGCCGAGGTATCCCGCCCACCGCAGCGGCCGGGTGGCCGCGAGCAGGCTGTAGAGCTCGTACAGCCCGAGCACCGCGATGATCGCGAGCACGGCGGCGAACGCCAGGCCGCCGATCGCCACCACCGCCGCGGCGACGATGACGCCGGGCACGGCGATGATCAGCCGGCTGGTCAGAGCCGACGAGGCGAAGCGCTCAGCGACCACCGAATCGACGGTGGCGCCGTCCGTACTCCTCGATCGCAAGGTCGAGGTCCTCGGGACCGAAATCGGGCCAGAGGCGCGGCGAGAAGTGCAGCTCGGCGTACGCCGACTGCCACAGCAGGAAGTTGGAGAGACGCTGCTCGCCGCTGGTGCGGATCACCAGCTCCGGATCGCGCAGGTCGGGGGCGTAGAGGAACTGGGCGAACTCGGCGTCGCCGGCCTCCGGACCGCACTCGGCGACGAAACGGCGGGCGGCGTCCACGATCTCGCCCCGGCTGCCGTAGTTCATGGCGATGAACAGGCGCAGGCGGCGATTGCCGGCCGTCAGCTCCTCGGCCGCGGCGATGCGCGCGCGCAGCTCCGGGCTGAGATCGTCGAGGCGGCCGATGAACCGCATCTGGACGCCCTCGGCGTCGAGCTCGGGCACCTCGCGATCGATCAGCTCGGAGAAGAGCCCCATCAGCTCGCTGACCTCGTCGTTGGGACGCGACCAGTTCTCGGTGGAGAACGAGAAGATGGTCAGGTCCTTGACGCCCGCGTCGCCGGCGGCGCGCACGACGCGCTTCAGCGCCTTGGCGCCCGCGCGGTGACCGGCGCCCACGGGAAGGTGGTGCTCACGCGCCCAGCGACCGTTGCCGTCCATGATGATGGCGATCGATTCGGGGGTCTCGGTGAGCCCCGCCGGGCGTTCGCGGCGTGGGGCGCGGCCGAGCCCCAGCACCGTCCGGGCGGTGCGCAGGCGGGTGAGGAGGGTCACGAGTGTCCCGACTCGTAGCCCCGTGAGTCGTTCCCGAGCGAATCTCCCGCGAATCGAGGACGAAGATCAGGCCCAATATCGGGAATATTGGGCCTGTCGAGGGCGACGAGTCGCGTTGAGATGCAGCCGGGAACGGCCACGGGGGATGCGGGTCGGGGCACTCTCAGCTCAGACTTCGAGGATCTCGGCCTCTTTGCGGGCCATCAGCTCGTCGATCGCCTTCACCTCGGCGTCCGTGACCTTCTGGACGGCGTCCTGCTGGCCCTTCAGCTCGTCGCGCGACAGATCGCCGTCCTTCTCGGCCCGCTTGAGCTCGTTGAGCACGTCGCGGCGCACGTTGCGCACGGCGACGCGGCCCTCCTCGGCCATCTTGTGCACCAGGCGCACCATCTCCTTGCGCCGCTCCTCCGTGAGCTGGGGCACGGGCAGGCGGATGATCTGGCCGTCGTTGCTGGGCGTCAGCCCGAGGTCCGACTCCTGGATCGCCTTCTCGACCGACGGCATGATCGTGCGGTCGAAGGGCTGCACCGTGATCAGGCGCGGCTCGGGCGCGTGGATCGTCGCCAGCTGGTTGAGCGGGGTGCGTACCCCATAGGCCTCCACCGTGATGCGGTCGAGGAGCGCCGTTGACGCCCTGCCCGTCCGCACCGACCCGAACTCGCTCGCGAGCGCGGCGACCGCGCCCTCCATGCGGCGTTTGGCGTCTTTCAGACGATCGTCGTCAGCCATCAGCGTCTCCTCACTCCGGGCCGTCGGTGACGACCATCGTGCCGATGCGGTCGCCGTCGAGCAGGCGACCGATGTTCCGCTCGTCGCCCATGTTGAAGACGAAGATCGGCAGTCCATTGTCCATGCACAGCGTCAGCGCGGTGGTGTCCATCACCTTGAGCCCGCGCTCGATCGCCTCCATGTGGCTGATCCGGGGGATCAGCTTGGCGTCGGGGAACACGCGCGGGTCGGCGTCCAGCACGCCCTCCACCGCGTTCTTGGCCATCAGGATGCACTCCGCGCCGATCTCCAGCGCGCGCAGGGCGGCCGTCGTGTCGGTGGTGAAGAACGGGTTGCCGGTGCCGCCGGCGAAGATGACCACGCGCTTCTTCTCGAGGTGGCGGATCGCGCGGCGCCGGATGTAGGGCTCGGCGACCTCCTGCATCGCGATCGCCGACTGCACCCGCGTCGTCAGGCCGAGCTTCTCGAGCGCGTCCTGGATCGCGAGGGCGTTGAGCATGGTCGCGATCATGCCCATGTAGTCGGCGGTCGCCCGCTCCATGCCGATCGCCATCCCCTGCAGGCCCCGGAAGATGTTGCCGGCGCCCACCACGATGGCGACGTCCACGCCGCGGTCGTGGGTGTCCTTGACCTGACGGGCGATCGCCGCGATGCGCTCCGGGTCGATGCCGTAGGGCTCGTCGCCCATCAGCGCCTCCCCGGAGAGCTTCAGCACCACTCTCCGGAAACTCGTGCCACCCGACCGTCGATCCGGCCGGGCGGCATCACCGTCCTCGGGGCTACTGGCCAAGCTCGAACAGGCTGAAGCGCCGGATCGTGACGTTCTCGCCCAGGCTCGCGGTGGCCTCGACCCGCAGCTGCTCGATGGTGCGCGGCTTCTTCTCGTTCTGGTCGCGCACGTACTCCTGCTCGAGCAGGCAGATCGAGGCGAGGTGCTTGGCGAGCTTGCCCTCCACCGCCCGGGCACGCGCGTGCTCGGGGATGTCCTCGGCCTGCGCCTCGTAGATCGCTCGCTCAGAAGCGACGTAGTCCTCCGGGACGTCCGCGGTGCTCACGAAACGCGGCTTGAGCGCCGCGATGTGCAGCGCCACGTCGTGCACGAACGTCTGGAACTCCTCGGTGCGGGCCACGAAGTCGGTCTCGCAGTTGACCTCGATGCAGCACGCCGACCCGGCCGCCCGCGTGGATGTAGCTGTCGATGACGCCCTCGTTGGCCGCGCGGCCGGCCCGCTTGGCGGCGTCGGCGAGGCCCTTGGTGCGCAGCGAGGTGGTGGCCGCCTCGATGTCGCCGCCGGCCTCCTCGAGGGCCTTCTTGCAGTCCATCATCCCGGCGCCGGTCTTGTCGCGCAGCTCCTTGACGAGCTTCGCGGGGATCGTCGTGCTCACGCGGTGACCCCTTCCTCGGGGGTGGTCGTCTCGGCGGGCGCCGCGGCCTCTGCCGGAGCCTCGACCTCGACCTCGACCGCGACCTCGGCCTCCGGGGCGGGCGCCGGGATGCCGGACTCGGGCAGCGCGCCCTTGCCCTCCAGCACGGCGTCGGCCAGCGCGCCGAGCACCAGGCCGCAGGCGCGGATGGCGTCGTCGTTGCCCGGAATGACGTAGGTCGCCTCGTCCGGGTCGCAGTTGGTGTCCACCAGGCCGATCACGGCGAGGCCGAGGCGGTTGGCCTCGCGCACGCCGATGGCCTCCTTCTTGAGGTCCACGATCACCACGGCGTCGGGCAGGCGCTGCATGTCGGCCACACCGCCGAGGTTGGTCTCGAGCTTGATCAGCTCACCCTCGCGGGCCAGGCGCTCGCGCGTCGGGAGCAGCTCCAGCTGGCCCTCGCGCTTCTGGTTGCGCAGCTCGTGCAGGCGCCGGATGCGCTGCGAGATGGTGCCCCAGTTGGTCAGCAGCCCGCCGAGCCAGCGGTGCGAGACGTACGGCATGCCGCACCGGCGCGCGTGGTCGGCCACCGCGTCCTGCGACTGCTTCTTGGTGCCCACGAACAGGACGGTGCCGCCCCGCTGGGAGATGTCGCGGACGACGTCGCACGCCTGCTCCAGCAGCACGATGGTCTGCTGCAGGTCGATGATGTAGATCCCGCCGCGCTCGCCGAAGATGTAGCGCTTCATCTTCGGGTTCCAGCGCCGGGTCTGGTGCCCGAAATGGACCCCCGACTCGAGCAGCTGTTTCATGGTGACGCTGGGCATGGGTGATTCCCCTTACGGCAAACGGTTTGTGGAGACGTGCGCCGGCGCGGGACTGATGGTTTCCGGGGCGATCGTGCGCGAACGCGCGAAAGCGCCCGGGCACCGCCATCAGGTGGAGTGCGCCGGGGAGGGAACGGTTGGGTACTGCGGTCGGCCATCTTAGCGCTCCGGGAGGGGCGCGCTGGGCCGGGTCCCGGTCAGGCCTCCCGGCGGGCCCGTCGCAGGGCCAGCTCGAGGTCGTGCGGCAGCGGGCTCTCGACCTCGATCGGCTCCCCGCTCTCGGGGTGCAGGAACGCCAGCCGGGCGGCGTGCAGGAACTGCCGCTCCAGCCCCAGGTTGGCCTCCCGCCGGCCGTAGACGCGGTCACCGACCACCGGGTGCCCCACCGACTCCATGTGCACGCGGATCTGGTGCGTGCGCCCGGTCTCCAGGCGCACGTCGGCGAGGGTGAACCGGCCGAGGTCCTCCAGGCGCCGCACGTGGGTCACCGCCGTGCGCCCCTCCACGTCGTCGATCGCCATCCGGGTCCGGATGCGCCGGTCGCGCCCGATCGGGCGGTCGACGGTCAGCGCGGGGGGCGTCGCGCCGTGCAGCAGGGCCGTGTAGTGGCGCTCCACCTGACGGTCCCGCAGCGCCTTCTGCAGCCGGCGATGGGCCCGCTCGGAGCGCGCCACCACCAGCAGGCCCGACGTGTCGCGATCGAGCCGGTGCACGATGCCCGGACGCGTGGGATCGCCGCCGCCCGCGATTGCGTGGGCCAGCAGGCCGTGGACCAGCGTGCCGTCCTGGTGGCCGGCGCTCGGATGCGTGACCACGCCGGCCGGCTTGTCCACCACCAGCAGGTACTCGTCCTCATAGCGCACGGTCATCGGCACGACCTCGGGCACCAGCGTCGAGGTCGGCATCGGCGTCGGGCGCGCCTCCAGCGTCTGCCCCTCGAGCAGCAGGTACCGCTTCGGGCGGGCCTCCCCGTCCACGCTCACGCGCCCGGCGTCGATCAGCCGCTGCGCCTCGGCGCGGCTCCCGACGGCCTCGATCGAGCCCACCACCGCGTCCAGCCGGCGCCCGGCCTCCTCGGGCCCCACCACCACCCGGACGGGCGGTGGGTCGTCAGCCGGCGTCGTCGTCCACCTCGTCGGCGTCCTTGAGCAGGCCGAGCACGATCAGCACGGCGCCGATGGTGATGCCGCAGTCGGCCAGGTTGAAGGCCGGCCAGCGGTTGAGGTCGATGAAGTCGGTCACGGCGCCGTGCACCAGGCGGTCGATCAGGTTGCCGAGGCTCCCGCCCACCAGCAGACCGGCGCCCACCGCCACCATCAGGTTGCGGGCCACCAGGCCCGCCAGGGCGATGGCGATCGCCGACAGCGCGACGACGGTCAGCACGGCGACGATCGCCTGCTTGCCCGGGAACAGCCCGAAGGCGATTCCCTCGTTGGACACCCGCGAGATGGAGAAGCCGGGGAAGATCTCGTTGGTCTCGTGGGGCGCCAGCTCGGCCCGGATGATCAGCTTGCTGATCTGGTCGACCACCACCACGATCAGCGCGATCAGGCCGAAGCGCCACCACCGGGCCTGGGTCTGGCGGCGGTGCCGCCGCGCCGTCGCGCTCACCACCGCGTCCCGCGTGCTGGGCCCGCCGGTGCTCACGCCGTCGCCCCGACCGCGCCGAGCCGGGCCACCAGCCGGTCGGCGATCGCCTGGGGGTCGCCGTCGACCTCGATCAGCTTGCGCGCCCCGCCCGAGCCGCGGCGCACCCGCACGGCCGAGGCGCGCACGCCGGCCTCCTCGGCCAGGTACCCGCACAGGGCCGCGTTGGACTGCCCGTGGTGCGGCGCCGCGGCGATCTGGACTCTCAGCGCGCCGTCCTGCACTCCGACCGCCCGGGTGCTGCGCGATCGCGGCACGGCCTTCACCGCGACGATCACGCCGTCGTCACGCCGGCTGAGCCATGAGGGAGCGTCGGTCAGAAGGTGTCCAGGAGCGTCAGGGCCAGGTCCCGCAGGATGTACAGAACGATGATGGCCACGATCGGCGAGAGGTCGAACATCCCGAGTGGCGGGATGAGGCGGCGGAAGAACCCCAGGAACCACTCGGTGCTCTGGAAGATGAAGTCGTAGAACGCCCGCGCCCACCGCGATCCCGGCGCCGCCGGGACGAACGACAGCAGGATGCGGATGAAGATGATGATGATGTACACCGTGAACAGCGCGGAGACATAGGTCTTGGCGGCGTCCATCGGTTAGAGGGTCTGGGCGCGAGCGGCGGCGGCCAGCACGGCGTCCGCCATGTGGGCCCGCACCGCGCCGCGCTCGAGCACGGCGACTCCGGCGATCGTGGTCCCCGCGGGTGAGCTGACGCGCTGTCGCAGCGTCGCCGGGTCGGTCCCGTCCGACAGCAGGGCGGCCGTCCCGCCCAGCACGGCGACCACCATCTCGCGCGCCTGGGCGCGGGTCAGCCCCGCGGCGACGGCGCCCTCCTCGAGCCCCTCGGCAACGACGGCGACCAGCCCGGGACCGCTGCCCGGCGAGGGCCGTCGCCGCCGGGAACAGGCTCTCGGGCAGCGCGACCACGGCGCCGAGCGGCGCCAGCAGATCGAGCACGTCGGCCTCACGATCGGCCTCGACGCCCCGCGTGGCCACGGCCACGATGCCGACGCCGTGGCGTACGGCCAGGTTGGGCATGGTCCGCACGATGCCCCGGTCGGGGAGCGCCTCGGCCAGGCGGTCGAGATCCCATCCGGCGATCACCGAGAGCAGCGTCGCGCCCGGGCGCATCGCCTCTCCGACCTCCGACAGCACCCCCGGCGCGTCCTTCGGCTTGACCGCCACGCACACCAGGTCGGCGGTCGCGGCCTCGGACACCGTCGCCGCGCGTCCACCGGTGTCGGCCACCGCGGCCTCCGTGGCCGCCCGCACCGCATCCGCGATCGACAGGCTGCCGGCCGTCTCCGCGCGCCCCCGCAGGAGCCCCGCCGCGAGGGCGCGCCCCATTGCGCCGGCTCCGACGAGCCCGATGCTGGCCGGCCAGCCCGACACGGTCAGTATTGGTTGAAGAAGCCCTTCTCCAAGAGACGGGCCCTCTCCTCCGCCGACACCTCGACGTTGCGGGGCGTCAGCATGAAGACCTTGTCGGCCACACGCTGCATCCCGCCGTCGAGGGCGTAGGTGAGCCCGCTGGAGAAGTCGATGAGGCGCTTCGCGAGATCGGTCTCGGCGCTCTGGAGGTTCAGGATCACCGGGATCGTGCCCTTGAACTTGTCGGCGATCTGCTGGGCGTCGTTGAAGCTCTTGGGCACCACGAGGTAGACCTCGGCGGGCTGCGGGCGCGTCTCGACCGAGCGCATCACCGGGCGGCTGCTGGTGCGGGTGTCGTCGGCGAAGATGTCGTCGAAGTCCGCATCGCGGCGGCGCGGGCCCAGGCGGCGCACGTTGGGGCGCTCCCGGTAGGTGCGCTCGAGGTCGTCGCTGGCGCTCGAGCGGTTCTCGCGGTCGCGGTCGCGCTGCTCGCGCTCGTACCCGCGGCGGTCGGGATCGTCGTCGTCGTACTCATCGGCGTAGTCGTCCGGCTCGTCCGCCATTCCGAAGTAGACGAGAGTTCGGTGCCAGAGGTCGGTCACGGCCATCTACGCAAGTCCCTGGGTGGTTGTCTGAACGCGCTCGAGGAGGCCCCGTCCCACACGGACCTTTGTGGCGCCCTCTTCGGCCGCCACCAGGTAGTCCTGACTCGTGCCCATCGAGAGATCGCGGAAATCGTGTCGGCCGCGCCACTCGGTCGCGAGTTCCTCGGCCAGCCGCCGGACTGCGGCGAAATGGGGCCGGCTCATCTCTGCGTCACTGTGGTGCGGGGGCATGGCCATGAGACCACCGATCACGAGGTCGGAATGAACCGACACGTCATCCACGAACGCCCGAAGTTGGGGCGGCACGATACCACCTTTGGTTGGCTCCTCGGCGACGTTGACTTCGACGAGAACCCGGGTCGGACCTTCCGAGCGCGACGCGATCTCGGCGGCCAGCCGCGCGGAGTCGAACCGAGTGGATCAGGCGCACCAGCGCCAGCACGTCGCGCACCTTGCGGCGCTGCAGGTGCCCGATGAAGTCGAACACGAGGCGCCCGCCGGCGAGCGCGGCCTTGGCCTGGAGGTCCTGGAGGCGGTTCTCCCCCACCGTGGTGACCCCGGCGGCGATCAGCGCGGGCGTGTCCTCGGCCGGGATGTACTTGCCGGCCAGCACGAGCTCCACCGATCCGGCGGGGCGCCCCGCCGCGGGCCGCGGCGGCGTCGAGCTGCTCACGGGCCTCGTCCACCACCGCGCGCAGCGCGTCCGCGTCGATCACCGCGCCCCCGCCCACACGATGCCGGCCTGGCGCCCGCTGGCCTCGCCGTCGCGACGGAACGAGAAGAAGCGCTCGGGCTCGCACGACGTGCAGGCGTCGACCGCCTGGGATCGCCGCGTCGGGGACCCCCGCGTCTCCGAGCGCACGGCGCGCCGCGGCGGCCAGATCCACCGCCGGGCCGACGACCACGGTCGTCCCCGAAACGGGCGGCGAACCGCTCGCGCACCTCGGCCGACACCGGGTAGCAGCAGGGGCCGATCCCCGGGCCGATCGCGGCGCCGAGCCGGGACGGGTCTCCGAGCGCCGCCACGGCGGACTCCACCACGCCGTCCACCAGACCGCGCCAGCCCGCGTGCGCCGCCGCCACCGCGGGGCGATCGCGGTGCCACAGGAGCACGGGCAGGCAATCCGCGCCGAGCACGGCCAGCCCCGGCCCCCGGCACGTCGCTCACCAGGGCGTCGCCGTCGGGCCAGCCGCGCAGGGCGCCGAGGAACCGCCCGCGGTGGGCGGGATCGCCGCCCGCGACGACGTCGCGGCCGTGCACCTGGTGGAGCATGCTCACCGCGTCGCCGTCGAGACCGAGCGCGCCGCACACCAGCGCCCGGTTGGCGCGCACGTCCGCGTCGTCGTCCCCGCGCTCGGCGCCCAGGTTGAGCGCGGCGAAGGGCCCGCCGCTCACACCGCCCCGGCGCGTGGTGAACACCGCGCGCGCCGGCGCGCCGGTGGGCACCTCGATCAGCTCGGGCGCCGTCATCCGTGTTCCCGGGCGACGCGCAGCGCCAGGGCGAGTTGCTGCGTCGCGGTCGTCCACCCGGCCGTCGAGCATCGCCGCGCGCACACGCTCCAGCGCCGCCCCGATCGCCGGGCCGGGCGCCACGCCCGCGGCCACCAGATCGGCCCCGGTGACGGCGATCTCGCGGCCCCGGTCGCCGGCCCACCAGGTCGCGACGGCCTCGGCGCCGGCCGCCAGGGCCGCGGCGGCGGTCGCCGGATCGGCGGCCGACAGCACGCGATCGCGCTCCGAGGCCGTTCCCGCGGCCTCGAGGGCCGTCGCCAGCGCGGCGGCATCGTGCGTCGCGAGCGCCATGGCCCGCGCCCACCCCGGAACGGCGGCCTCCTCCAGCCCGGCGCGGGTGACGCCGGCCCCCAGGCGCAGGGCCCAGACCGGCAGATCCGGCGCGCTCTCGCGCGCGAGCGCCTCATCGATGCGGGCCACCGCCTCGACGGCGTCCGCCACGACCCACGGGACGCCGAGGCCGGAGAGGATCGCCAGCGCCTGGCCCGCGCCCGGCTCCTCGAGCACGCGGCGCAGCTCCTCCATCACCCGCGACGAGGTGGGATCGAGCTCCGGAGCGGTCGGCCGCGGCCGCGGCGGCGGTGCGGGCGCGCGAGCGTGAATCCGAGGCGCGCGGCGTACCGGGCGGCGCGGACCACCCGGCTCGGGTCCTCGTCGAAGGCGTCGTCGCGCAGCGCGCGCACCAGCCGCCCCTCCAGGTCGGCGGCGCCGTCGTGGGGATCGACGAAACGCCCGTCGTGGTCGCCGCTCAGCCCCACGGCCATGGCGTTGATGGTGAAGTCGCGCCGCGCCAGGTCGTCCCGCAGCGTCCCCATCGCCACCGTCGGCAGCGCCCCGGGCGCGGCGTAGGTCTCGGTGCGCGCCGAGACCAGGTCCACATGGCGCCCGCCGCCGAGCTGCACCTCCGCCGTGCGGAAGCGCTCGTGGGCCACGACGCGGGCGTCGAGCGCCCGGCCGAGGCCCTTCGCGACCGCGATCGCGTCGCCCTCGACCACCAGGTCCAGCTCCTCGCCCGGCTCGACGCCCCAGCAACGCGTCGCGCACGGCCCCGCCCACCGCGCTCACGTCGCCCGTGAGGTGGGGCCGCACCACGCGCACCAGCGGGTGATCGTCCACGATGGCCGCGCGAGCACTAGGATCGTCAACGTGGCCTACGACCCCGTCTCCCGCAAGCTGTCCGACGTCGCGCCCGTGGCCCCCGAGCTGCTCGAGGTGTTCGAGAAGTACGAGGGGCTCACGCTGCTGGAGCTCCGCGCCGGATTCGAGGAGGCCGACCTGCGCTTCCAGGCGTGGGTGCGGGATCCGGCCAACGAGGGTCGGCCGATCGCCGAGGCGCCCGACTACCTCGACCGCATCGCCCTCGACAGCCTGCTCGAACGGCGCACCTGGGCCGAGTAGGTCCGGGCACTAGCGGGGCGATGACGGCAACGGCGTCGATCTCGACCCGGGCTCCGAGCGGAAGGGCGGCGACGCCGATCGTCGCGCGCGCGGGGGCGTGCCCCGCGAAGGCGGCCGCGTAGGCCGCGTTCATCGCGGCGAAGTCGCCCGAGAGGTCGAGCAGGTACACCGTGGTGCGGGTGACGTCGGCCAGGCTCGCCCCGGCCGCGGCCAGGATCGTGGCCACGTGGCCGAGCACCACCTCGGTCTGGGCGGTCACGTCGCCATCCACCAGCGCGCCGGTGGCGAGATCGATCGGGCATCTGGCCCGACACGAACACCAGTCTCGCCCGGCGGCGTCGCGATCGCCTGGCTGTAGGGCGCCCCGGCGACGGGCGCGGGCGCGGACTCCGTGCGGATGCTCCTCACGCGCCCAAGCCTACTGGCGGACGGGGACACCCGCGCTCGCCATGGCCCGCTTGACCTCGGCGATCGAGTAGACGCCGTCGTGGAACACCGAGGCGGCCAGCACGGCGTCCGCGTGCCCGCGCGTGACCGCGTCGCTGAAGTGCTCGAGGCTCCCCGCGCCGCCGCTGGCGATGACCGGCACCGACGCCGCCTCGGACACCGCGGCCAGCAGCTCGACGTCGAAGCCGTCGTGGGTGCCGTCGCGGTCCATGCTGGTCATCAGCAGCTCTCCCGCTCCGCGCTCGGTGGCCTCGACGGCCCACGCGACGGCCTCGCGGCCGGTCGGCAGGCGCCCGCCGTTGAGGAACACCTCCCAGCCGCTGCCGTCCTCGCGCCGCTTGGCGTCGATCGCGACCACGATGCACTGCGCGCCGAAGCGCGCCGACGCACGCTCGATCAGCTGCGGGTCGCGCACCGCGGCCGAGTTGAGCGACACCTTGTCCGCGCCGGCCGCCAGCACCGCGCGGATGTCCTCCTCCGAGCGCAGGCCGCCCCCGATCGTGAAGGGGATGAACACCTCCTCGGCGGTCCGGCGGGCGAGCTCGACGATCGTCCCGCGCTGCTCGTGGCTGGCGGTGATGTCGAGGAACACGAGCTCGTCGGCGCCCTCGCGGTCGTAGCGGGCCGCCAGCTCCACCGGGTCGCCGGCGTCGCGCAGGCCGACGAAGTTGACGCCCTTCACGACCCGCCCCGCGTTGACGTCCAGGCAGGGGATGACGCGGATCACGTGCGGGTCCCTGCTCCGAGCACCTCGAGGGCCTCCGCGACCGAGAAGCGGGCCTCGTACAGCGCCCGTCCCACGATCACGCCGTCCAGATTGGGGATCCCGAGGTCGCGCAGCCGGCGCAGGTCGTCCAGCGACGAGATGCCGCCGGACGCGATCAGGCGCAGCGGCGGCGCCGCCTCGGCCAGGCGCCGCATCGCGTTGAGGTTCGGGCCCGCCGAGCGTGCCGTCGCGGTTGATGTCCGTGTAGGCCAGCCGCCGCACGCCCAGCGACACCAGGCCGGTGGCCACCTCCACGGCGTCGCGGTCGGAGATCTGGGTCCAGCCGTGGGTGGCCACCTTGCCCTGGCGGGCGTCGAGCGCCACCACCAGGCCGTCGCCGAGGCGGTCGATGGCCCAGGTGAGCAGCTCGCGGTCGTCCACGACGGCCGTGCCCACCACCACGCGGTCGACCCCGGTGGCGAGCGCCGTCTCGATCGCCGCGCGCGAGCGCAGGCCGCCGCCCAGGTGCACGGTGCCGGGGAACGCCGCGGCGATGCTGGCCACCAGCGCGGCGTGAACGGGAGCGCCGGCGCGGGCGCCGTCCAGGTTGACCACGTGCAGGGACGTCGCGCCGTTCTCGGCGAAGGTGCGCGCCTGGTCCACCGGGCTGTCGCTGAACACGGTCGACTGGTCGAAGTCGCCCTGGCGCAGGCGCACGGCCTGGCCGCCCTGCAGGTCGATCGCGGGGTAGAGGGTGATCACGAGAGCGTCGGGGTCGGCACGGCGGCGAGCCAGCGCTTCAGCAGCCCGAGTCCGGCGGCGCTCGACTTCTCGGGGTGGAACTGGACGCCGGTCACCCCGGGCCGGCCGGCGGCCGCGCAGAAGGTGACGCCGTGCTCGGCCCGCCCGAGCACCAGCGAGGGGTCCTCCGGCTCGCAGCCGTAGGTGTGCACGAAGTAGTAGATCGCGCCGCCCTCGTCGTCCGCGCCCGGCGCCAGGAACGACCCGGGGGCCCAGTCGACGTGGCTCCAGCCGATGTGGGGCAGCTTGCGCTCGGTGCGCAGCCGGCGCACGGCGCCCGGCAGCACGCCCAGGCCCGGGACACCGGGGCTCTCCTCGCTCTCGTCGAACAGCAGCTGGAGCCCGAGGCAGATGCCCAGCACGGGCACGTCGCGCTCCACGGCGTCGTGGACGGCCGCATCCAGCCGGTGCTCGCGAAGGTGGCGCATGGCCTCGCCGAAGTTGCCGACGCCCGGCAGCACCACCGCGTCCGCCCCGGCCACCGCCTCGGGCTCACGCACCACGGTCACGTCCGCACCGAGCAGCTCCAGCGCCTTGGTCGCGCTGCGCAGGTTGCTCATCTCGTAGTCGAGCACCGCCACCCGAGGCGTCACAGACTCCCCTTGGTGGACGGCACGCCCGAGACACGCGGGTTCGGCGCGACGGCGGCGCCCAGCGCGCGCGCCAGTGCCTTGAAGCTTCCCTCGATGGTGTGGTGGACATTCCCGGGCACCAGCGTTCGGACGTGGAGGGTGAGGCCGGCGTGGTTCGCGAGGCCCCGCATGAACTCCCCGAGCAGCTCGGTCTCGAAACCGCCGATCACCATCGCCGGCAGCGGCACGTCGAGGGCCACGAAGGGGCGGCCCGAGAGGTTGACCGCGGCCTGCACGAGGCATTCGTCCATCGGGATCACGGCCAGGCCGTAGCGCTCGATGCCCGCGCGGTCGCCCAATGCGGTGCTGAGCGCCTGTCCGAGCGTGATGCCGACGTCCTCGACGGTGTGGTGGCTGCCGGTCTCCAGGTCGCCCCGCGCCTCGATCTCGATGTCGATCAGCGAGTGCCGGGCGAGCAGCGTCAGCATGTGGTCGAAGAACCCGACACCGGTGTTGATCAGCGCCGAGCCGGTCCCGTCCAGGTCCACGCGCGCGCGCACGTCGGTCTCACCGGTGCTCCGGCGCGCCTCTCCGGTGCGGCTCATGAGGGCTTCCTCCGCGCCTCGGCCGAGCGTCGGTGCATCTCGAAGCCCTCCGCGTCGGCCAGCACGGCCAGGTGGGGTGTGAGCGCCTCGACGGCCTCGTCGGTCATCTCGACCACGGACATCCTCCGCAGGAACGTGGTGGGCCCGAGGGCCGACGCGTAACGCGCGGCGCCCCCGGTGGGCAGGACGTGGTTGGAGCCGGCGACGTAGTCACCGAAAGCGGTCGCGCAGTTGGGTCCGATGAACACGGCGCCCGATCGCGTGATCTGCGATGCGATCACATCGGGCTCCCGGGTGGCGATCTCGAGGTGCTCCGGCGCGAACGCCTCCGCCAGCTCGATCGCCAGGGGCATGCTGGCACACTCGACAAGGGTGATGGGTCCGGCGCCCTCGGGCAAGCCGGCGAGCGCGGCCGTCACCGACGCGATCACCTCCGGGTCGTCGGAGGCGAGGACGGCCGGCGAATCGGCCCCGTGCTCCGCCTGGGCCAGCAGGTCGAGCGCGATCGCCTGCGGATCGGCCGAATCGTCGGCGATGATCATCACCTCGCTCGGCCCCGCGACGCCGTCGATGCCCACGATGCCGACCACCTGGCGCTTGGCCTCCTGCACCCAGGGGCTCCCCGGACCGACGATCACGGCCACCGGCGCGATGGTGGCGGTGCCGTAGGCCAGCGCGGCGATCGCGGCCGCGCCGCCGGCCGCGTACACCTCGTGGACGCCGAGGAGCCCCGCGGTGGCCAGGATCACGGGCGACGGGCGCCCGTCCGGACCGGGCGGGCTGACCACCGCGACCCGCTCCACCCCGGCGACCTGCGCCGGCACGACGCCCATGATCAGGCTCGACGGGTACGCCGCGCGGCCGCCGGGCACGTAGACGCCGGCCGCGTCGACGGGCACCTGGCGCACGTGGACCCGCTGGCCGAAGGGCAGGGTCACCTGGCGGTCGTCCGGCAGCAGCGCCTCGGCGACGACCCGCACCTGGGACGCCGCCGTGATGATCGCCGCCCGCAGGTCCTCGTCCAGCGCGTCCATCGCGCGCTCGATGGCCACCCCGGGCACGCGGATCGCCTCGTGGGTGAAGTCCGCCTGGTCGAATCGCCGCACACCCTCCACCAGGGCGTCGTCCCCCCCGCTGCGCACCGCCTCCAGCGTTGCCGCGACGCCCTCGGCCACCCCGGCCGCGTCGCCGTCGGGGCGCAGGGTGTGCGCCACGGCCTGGACGCCCCCGGCGCGCAGGCGCGCCCGGCGTGGGTCGCCGCTCATGGCCGAGCCTGCGCCATCCGTTGGACGAGCCCGTCGAGCTCCTCGGCGCGCAGGGTCTGGCTCACCCGGTTGGCGATCAGGCGCGCCGACGACGCGAAGATCTGCTCGCGCTCCACCAGGCCGTTCTCGCGCAGCGTGCGCCCGGTGGCCACCAGGTCGACGATGCCGTGGGCCAGGCCCACCAGCGGCGCGAGCTCCACCGATCCGTTCACCTTCACCACCTCCGCCTGTCGTCCGGTGGAGGTGAAGTACCCGGTCGCGCTGATCGGATACTTGGTCGCCACCCGCACCACGCCCAGGTGCTCCAGGGCGGCCGGCGTCGGATCCTCGCCCGCCTGGGTCGCGTAGACCATCCGGCAGCCGCCGAAGCGCAGGTCGAGCAGCTCGTACACGTCGGGGCTGCGCTCCCGCAGCACGTCCTTGCCCACGATGCCGAGATCGGCGGCGCCGGCCTCCACGTAGGTCGGCACGTCGCTCGGCCGCGTGGTGATGAACGTGGTGCCCGTGGGGCTCTCCACGATCAGGCGGCGGCCCGCGTCGCGCAGGGGCGCGACGTCCACGCCGGCGCCCTCGAGCACCTCGACGGAGCCCTCGAACAGGGCGCCCGAGGGGCACGCAGATCCTCAGGCCCACGACGCCACCGCCTCCTCGAGGCGCGCGTGCTCGCGCGACTCCCCCGTCACGCGGTCGAGCACGGTGTAGCCGGCGGCGCTCGGCCGGGCGACCCACCGCCAGCCGTCGGCCGCCGCGACCGCCTCGGCGTCGGCGCCCAGGTCGGCGAGGGCGATCACGGGCACGCCCGACGCCCTCACGGCCGCCGCGACGCCGAGGTCGTCGTCGAGGGCCCCCACGAACACCACGCCGGGCCGCGGCGGCGCCGGAGCCCCGTCCGCGGCGATCAGGGCCTGGTGCAGCAGGTCGAGGGTGATGGCGAATCCGACCGCCGGCCGCGGTCCGGCCGAACCGGGCGGCCAGGTCGTCGTAGCGCCCGCCCACCGCGATCGGCGCGCCGACGCCGGGCGCGTACGCCTCGATGACCACGCCCGAGTAGTAGGGCCAGTCGCGCAGCACGCCCAGGTCGAGGATCACGTCGTCGCCGGCGCCGTGGGACGCCGAGCAGGTCCAGGAGCCGCGACAGCCGCTCGCACGCGGGCACCGCCGCGGGCACCTCGCCCGCGATCCGCTCCAGCAGCTCGCGGCCGCCGCGCAGCGAGGGCAGGTCCACCAGCAGAGCGGCGCCCGGGCCCTCGGGCATGGCCTCGCGCGCGAGGCGCCGCCACTCGACGAAGTTGCGGGCGGCCAGGGCGCTGTTGAGCTCCTCGCGCGCGCCGGCGTCGATGCCCAGGCCGTCGAGCACCGCGCGGGTCAGCGACACGTCGCCCACCCCGACCCGCAGCCCCTCGAGGCCGGTCGCCCGCAGGCTCTGCACCAGCAGCGCGATCGCCTCGGCATCCGCGCCCGGGCCGGCCTCGCCCACCAGCTCGACGCCGGCCTGGCGCTGCTCGGAGGCCCGCGGGCGCCCGGGTGCCGGCGGGCGGAACACGCGCGCCAGGTACGACACGCGCACCGGGCCGGGGTGGTCGGCCATCCGGGTGGCGACCAGCCGCGCGATCGGGATGGTGATGTCGGGCCGCAGCACCAGCACGCGCCCCTCGGCGTCGAACAGCCGGAAGGCGTCGCGCAGCCCGCCCTCCTGGGCGCGGTCGATCACCTCGGCGAACTCGAGCACCGGCGTCATCACCTCGCGGTACCCGAAGGCCTCGAAGGCGCGCCGCAGCGCGGCCTCGACCGTGCGCAGCTCGGCGGCCTCGACGCTCAGGACGTCCTTGGCCCCGGCCGGCAGGGCGCCGGGAGCCGGCGCCCCGCGACCCGGCGACATCTCACTCACGGACACGCTCGATGTCGGCGCCGACGTCCTGGAGGCGCTGGTCGATGCGCTCGTAGCCGCGGTCGATCTGGCCGACGTTGCCGATCACGCTCTCGCCCTTGGCCGCCAGGCTCGCGATCAGCATCGCCATGCCCGCGCGGATGTCCGGGCTCTCCAGGCGCTCGCCGTAGAGCTGCGCGGGCCCGCTGACCACGGCGCGGTGCGGGTCGCAGAGCACGATGCGGGCGCCCATCGCGACCAGCTTGTCCACGAAGAACAGGCGGTTCTCGAACATCTTCTCGAAGATCATCACGGTGCCGTGCGTCTGGGTGGCGACGGCCGTCGCGATGCTGGTGAGGTCGGCGGGGAACGCGGGCCAGATGCCGTCGTCCACCTTGGGGATCGCGTCGCCCTCGTCGGCCACCACGCGCAGGTCCTGATCGGGCGGCACGCGCAGCGTGTCGCCCTCGAGCTCCACCCGGATGCCGAGGCGCTCGAAGGTCAGGTTGATCATCCGCAGGTCCTCGGCACGGACGTCCGAGATCGTCAGATCCGAGCCGGTGATCGCGCCGAGCCCGATGAACGAGGCGATCTCGATGTGGTCGGGCCCGATGCGGAACCGGCCGCCGTGCAGGCGGTTGACCCCGTCGATGATCATCCGGTTGGTCCCGATGCCCTCGATCTGGGCGCCGAGCACGTTGAGGAAGTGCGCCAGGTCCTGGACGTGCGGCTCGCTCGCGGCGTTCAGCACCGTCGTGCGCCCGACCGCCGTCACCGCGGCCATCAGGGCGTTCTCGGTGGCCGTCACCGAGGCCTCGTCGAGGAAGATCTCGGCGCCGGTCAGGCCGGAGTGCTTGAGCGTGTAGCTGCGGGTGACCTCGGTCGTGGCGCCCAGCCCGCGGAACGCGAGCAGGTGGGTGTCCACGCGACGCCGCCCGATGAAATCGCCGCCCGCGAGGGGCAGCTCCACCTGGCCGCAGCGGGCCAGCAGCGGCCCGGCCAGCAGCAGCGACGCGCGCAGGCGGCGGCAGAGGTCGGGATCGAGGTGGGTCGTCCGCACCCGGTCGGCGCGCAGCGCGAGGCTGTTGGGCCCCTCGTCACGGACGCTCACGCCCAGGTCGTCCAGCAGGGCGAGCATCACGTGCACGTCGAGGATGTCGGGCACGTTGTCGAGGATGATCTCCTCGTCCGTGAGCAGGCATGCGGCCAGTATCGGCAGAGCCGCGTTCTTGTTGCCGCTCGGCACGATCGTGCCGGACAGCGCACGGCCGCCCCGGATAACCAGCCTGTCCTGACTCACGTCCGAGGAAGCTAGCAGTCACCGCCGATCGCGGTGACTGCCTCCACCAGACGTGTGACGTCGCTCTCGTCCGTGAAGAACCCCAACGACGCCCTCAACGCGGGAGGGCGCGTCAGCCACCGCGCCACGACGCCCCGCCCGGCCAGCTTCGCGCAGGCCCGCTCGGGATCCACCCCGGGCACGGTGAAGGTGACCAGACCGGCCTGGCGCCCCGCCGGCGTGAGCACCCGCACGCCCGGCACCGCGGAGAGACCGGCCCGCGCCGCCGCCTGAGCGGTCGCGACGCCATCGTGGACCCACCCCCACCCCAGCTCCTCGAGCCAGTCGATGGACGCGCGCCACGCGGGCAGCAGCGCCGCCGGGCAGCGTGGACACCTCGTGACGGCGCGCCCCGGGATGCACCACCACGCCGCCGCCCAGCGCGTGGTCGGTGCCGCTCTCGTAGCCCGACGCCGTCAGGTCGATGCGATCGAGCGCGCCGGGGGCTCACCCAGAGCGCCCCGAGACCCTCCGGGCCCAGCAGCCACTTGTGCGCGGGAAAGGCGTAGGCATCGATGTCCATGGCGCCGACGTCGACCGGGATCGCCCCCACCGACTGGGCGCCGTCGACCAGCACCAGCGCACCCACCGCGCGGGCCGCGCGCGCCGCCCCCGCCACGTCGAGCACCGCGCCCGTCGCCCACGACACATGTGACAGTGCCACGAGACGCGTGCGTGGCCCGCTGACCCGCGCGACCGCCTGCTCGAGGTCCCCGGCATCACCCTCGGGGTCGATCAGACGGATCACCGCGCCGTACCGGCGCGCGATCACGGCGAGCGGGACGGACATCCCGGGGTGCTCGAGCGCCGGGCACCACGATCTCGTCGCCGGGGCGCCAGTCGATGCCCCAGGCGGCCACGTTGACCCCGCCGGTTGTGTTGGCGGTCAGGGCGATCTCGTCGCCGGAGGCGCCGATCGTGCGCCCCACCGCCTCGCGCAGGAGCTGCGCCGCGGCGGCCGTGCGCTCGAAGCCCGGGCCGCTGCCGCGCGGGCGTCGCAGGGACGCCTCGGCCGCCGCCGCCAGCTCCCGCGCCGCGGGCGCCGCGAGCGGCCCGCATCCGCCGGTGTTGAGGTACGCGTCGGGCGCGAGCGAGGGCAGCTGTGCCCGCACGGACTGGATGTCAGGGGGCACGGCCCAGATCGTAGCCGCCGGGCCCGCGGCGGTGACGGCGTGTCCATGCACGTTGCGCTTTGCCCGTCCCCCTCGGTATAACGGCCCTCTATGCGCCTTCTGCGGATGATGCCCGGCTTCGGTGAGACGCTGATCTGCGAGGGCGATCCCCGCGTGGACGACGAGCGCGAGACGCTGCTGCGGGAGTTCCGCGCCCAGCTCGACGAGGGCATGTGGGCCGCCGTCCCGCTCACGGACACCGGCACCGGCCGGCGCGAGGCGCTGCTGGTGAGCCAGTTCGACGACATCCCCGCCACCGCCGATCGCGTCCTGTTCTGGCCGCGCGCGGCCGGCGGCGCGCCGCCGAGCGGGGGCTAGCGCCACCCGTGGTGGGGCTCTGGGTCATCGTGCTGGTGATGGCCCTCGGCGGACTCGCGATGGCGATCGCCCGGCCCGCGCGCGCCGTGCGCGGACGGCGCCGGGCCGACGCGCTGCTGCCCGCCTGGGTCAGCGAGCCGCCGCTCAGCCGCGAGGGCGCCGAGCAGCGCTCCCTGGACCTGCTGCGCTCGGTCGTCAACGCCGACGAATGGGACATGTACCGCGATCTGGGCTTCATCTGCGTCGCGGGACGGCGCCCCGGGCGCGACCCCGACGGACCGCCCCGCTACCGCTATCTGATCTACCCCCACCTGCCCGTCGTCGCCCTGCTGCCGCGCTCGATGGCGCCGGTGCGCGAGTACTGCGTGCAGTTCCCCGACCGCACCTCCCCGGGAGCCACCACCCTCCTGCCGGCGGGCGACGACGTCCTCGCCAAGTGGATGACCCTGCGGGCCGACGAGGACCGCCTGCTGGCCTACGCCAACGTGGCGAGCGCCGGCTGCCAGGTGCCCCTCGGCACCGTGGAGCGCGACATCACGCGGCTCGAGCGATGGCACGAGCGCCGGCGCGCTCAGAAGGGGTCGCCGGCCTCCGGCGCCTCGGCGTCCCCCGGCGAGGCGGACGCCTCGGACGCGGGCAGGCTCTCGGCCGTGAGCTCCTCGATCCGCCGCTGAGCCGCGCCCAGGCGCTCGCGGCAGGCGGCGAGGTAGCCCTGCCCCTGCTCGAACAGCGCGACCGCCTCCTCGAGGCCCACCTCGCCGCTCTCCAGGCGCGCCACGACCTCGTCCAGGCGCCGCAGGGCCTCCTCGAAGGTCACCGGGGCCTCATCCCCCACGGGCGTCTCACTCACGTGCTCACCCCCTCCGCTCGCGCGGCCACGACACCGTCCCGCAGCCGGATGCTCAGGTCCTGGCCGGTCTCGATCGCCACGGCCGAGCCGATCACGGCCCCGTCCACGCCGTCGCGCACGATGGCATAGCCGCGCGCCACGGTGCGCTCGGGCGACAGCAGGGCCAGCAGCGCCGACGCGCGCTCCACGCGGCCCCCGGCCACCTCCCGGCGCGGCCTCCACCGCCCGCCGCAGCGCCTGGGCACGGGCATCGACCAGCGCCGGGGCACGCGCGGCGGCACGCGCCAGCGCGGCGTCGAGGCGGGGCGCCAGCCGCGCCACGCGGTCACGCCCCACGGTCCCGCTGGCCCGCAGGGCGCGCACCAGGTCGCGCTCGCGGCGCCTGAGGGCCACCGCGGCCTCGACCCGCGCGCGGGAGAGCCCCCGCCGGATCGCCTCCGACGCGTCGCCGAGGTGGGTCTCGAGCGCCTCCAGGCTGGGCACGACGGCCGCCGCGGCCGCCGTCGGCGTCGAACACGCGCACATCGGCCACCAGGTCGCACAGGGTCACATCGCGCTCGTGGCCGACGGCGGACACGATCGGCGTCGTCGCCGCGCCGACCGCCCGGCACACGACCTCGCTGTTGAAGGCCATCAGATCCTCGAGCGACCCTCCCCCGCGCGCCACCACGATCACATCCACGTCGGGCCGTGCGTCCAGGTGACGGATCGCCCGCGCCACGAGCCCCGGCGCCGCGTCCCCCTGCACGGGGGCGCTCACCAGCACCACGTCGGCGCGCGGATGGCGGGCCCAGAGCGTCGTCAGCACATCGTCCCGGGCGGCCCCGTCGGGGCTCGTCACCAGGCCGATGCGCCGCGGCAGGAAGGGGGGCACCCGCTTGCGCGCCACGTCGAGCAGGCCCTCGGCCTCGAAGCGGCGGCGCAGCTCCTCCACCTGGGCGCGCAGCAGGCCCTCGCCCGCGAGCTCCAGCTTCTCCACGCGCATGGAGATCTCCCCGCGGGCGCGCCAGAACTGGACGCGCCCGTAGGCGTGCACCATCGTCCCGTTGTGCGGCCGGTGTGCCAGCCGCTCGAACACGATGCTGTTCATCGACGCGCGCAGGATGTGCTCCCCACGCAGGGAGAAATACGTCTGCCCGCCGCCGGGGCGCAGGTCCTGGATCTCGGCCTCCACCCAGAACGACCGCAGGTCCTCGAACATCTGCGACAGGCGCGCGCTCACGTCCTCGACGCTGAACACCCGCCGGCCGGCGACCTCCTTCACGGGGTCAGCGCGTCAACGATCTCCGCGGCGCGGACGCCGCTCGACACGGCGCCCTCGATCGACGGGTGCGTCGTCGTGTCGCCGGCGAGGATCAGGTTGTCGAGCGCCGAACGCGGACCGGGCAGGTCCCGGCGCACCCCGGAGAGGGGCCGGAACTGCGCGTGCGGGTGCTCGTACACGCCCAGCGGCTCGGCGAGCCCGTCCCAGTCGTATCGCGGCGCCCAGCGCCGCACCAGCGCGCCCACCTCGGCCACCAGGTCCGCGGGCGCGGCGCCGCCGGTGGTCACGCTGGTCGCCAGCAGGATGTGCGGGCCCTCGGGCGCGCCGGGACGGGTGATGTTGCTCGTCTGGCACAGCAGGTCCACCCGCGGCACGTCCGCCGACCCCGGCTCCGCGTTCAGCACGATCGAGCGGCCGCTGTAGAGCGGCGTACGCAGCGAGAAGGCCGCGTTGAGCGCCGACGCGTACTCGCGCGGCAGTCTGGCCGCGCTCGCGGGGTCCACGGGCTCGAGCAGGGCCTTCGCTGCCGGGCCCTCGACGGCCAGCACCACGTGACGGCCCGTCACGCACCCGCCCGTCCTCCAGCCGCACGCCCGTCAGCCTGCCGGTCGTCCGGGCCGGCCTCGAGCGCCACGACGCGCGCACCGAGCTCCACCACGCCCCCCTGCTGGCGCACCGAGGCGGAGGTCCACTCGGCGAGCATGCCGAGCCCGTCGCTCGGGATCACCGATGGACCGCGCACCAGCATCGACACCAGGAAGCGGAAGTACCCGGGGTCCGCGCTCAGCGTCCGGTCGAGGGTGATGACCCCGAACAGCGGCCTGCAGGACGCCCTCGATCGCCTGATCCGAGAGCCCGATCTGCCGCAGCAGGTCCTCGGTGGTCTCGGCATCCGAGTCCTGCGTCGAGCAGCGCCTCGACCGACTGCCGCGCGACCCCGGCCCCGAAGCGCGCGAGCCGCGCCCGGTCGGCCGGCGGCATCCCCTTGAAACCGGCCAGCCCGAACCGCGACCCGCCCAGCCGCTCGGACTCCCCGGCGTTGACGAACACCGCTCCGCCGGCCACCGGCCGGAGATCCCGATTCGGGATACCCACCGCCCGGGCAAGCTCCCGCGCGCGCGGATACGACCGGAACATCACCTGGAAGCCCCGGTCCACCGGGCGCCCGCGATGCCACACGGTCCGCGCCCGGCCGCCCGGCGCCTCCTCGGCCTCCAGCACGTGCACCGTCCGACCCGCGGACGACCAGGCGATGCGCACAGCTGAGGCCGGCGAGACCCCCGCCGATCACCAGGCAATCCACCATCTCGCCGGTCGCCGGCACGTCACTCATGGCCCGAATCCTAACCGTTGACGACGAAAGCCGCCGGGCGAACCCAACGGCTTCGTACTACATCAATCCCGGCGGCGACCTACTCTCCCGCGAGTCTTCACTCGGAGTACCATCGGCGCAGAGAGGCTTAACGACTCTGTTCGGAATGGGAAGAGGTGTGTCCCTCTCGCTACGACCACCGGGAACCTTTGAGGTGTACATACCCTCAAGACTGCATAGCGACATTTCGGTGTGCTCGTAAAAAAGAAGTTCTGGTCAAGCCCTCGGCGGATTAGTACTGGTCTGCTGAACGCATTACTGCGCTTACACATCCAGCCTATCAACCAGGTGGTCTACCTGGAGCCTTACCCCCTTAAAGGGGTGGGAGATCTCATCTCGAGGTGGGCTTCCCGCTTAGATGCTTTCAGCGGTTATCCCGTCCAGACGTAGCTAGTCAGCAGTGCCGTTGGCACGACAACTGATACACCAGAGGTCTGTTCATCCCGGTCCTCTCGTACTAGGGACGACTCCTCTCAAATCTCCAGCGCCCACCGCAGATAGGGACCGAACTGTCTCACGACGTTCTGAACCCAGCTCGCGTACCGCTTTAATGGGCGAACAGCCCAACCCTTGGGACCAACTCCAGCCCCAGGATGCGACGAGCCGACATCGAGGTGCCAAACCCTCCCGTCGATGTGGACTCTTGGGGAGGATAAGCCTGTTATCCCCGGAGTACCTTTTATCCGTTGAGCGACGGCAATTCCACTCTCTACCGCCGGATCACTAAGGCCTACTTTCGTACCTGCTCGACCTGTCAGTCTCGCAGTCAAGCTCCCTTATGCCTTTACACTCTACGCACGATTTCCAACCGTGCTGAGGGAACCTTTGCGCGCCTCCGTTACAATTTGGGAGGCGACCGCCCCAGTCAAACTGCCCACCTGACACTGTCCGAGAGCCGGATTACGGTCTCCCGTTAGAAGCTCAGAACACCCAGGGTGGTATCCCAAGGGTGGCTCCACGGCAGCTGACGCCACCGTCTCACAGCCTCCCACCTATCCTGGACAGGATGTCCCAAACACCAATATCAAGCTGCAGTAAAGGTTCACGGGGTCTTTCCGTCTTGCGGCGGGTAATCGGCATCTTCACCGATACTACAATTTCACCGAGTCCTTCGTTGAGACAGCGCCCAACTCGTTACGCCATTCGTGCAGGTCGGAACTTACCCGACAAGGAATTTCGCTACCTTAGGACCGTTATAGTTACGGCCGCCGTTTACCGGGGCTTGGTTTCAAAGCTTCGCCTCAAGGGCTAACCTCTCCACTTGACCTTCCGGCACCGGGCAGGCGTCAGCCCCTATACGTCGTCTTACGACTTCGCAGAGACCTGTGTTTTTGGTAAACAGTCGGTTGGGCCAATTCTCTGCGGCCCCCTCGAGCTCCTGGCGCGAAGCCGATCACTCTACCGGGGCGTCCCTTCTCCCGAAGTTACGGGACAATTTTGCCGAGTTCCTTAACGAAGGTTCTCTCGATCACCTCGGTATGCTCTACCTGCCCACCTGTGTCGGTTTTGGTACGGGCGCGTTTCCACTCCCTAGAGGCTTTTCTCGGAGGCATGGGCTCGACGACTTGCCACCTTACGGTGACCGACATCCCCTCTCGGAGTATATGAACCCCGGATTTTCCTAGGGTTCCTCCTACCGGGTTGTCCGTGGACTACCAGCGCCACGGTTCGCCTACCCTTCCCCGTCCCCCCATCGGTAATAGCGCGGAAGACGCGGTACAGGAATATCAACCTGTTATCCATCGCCTACGCCTGTCGGCCTCGGCTTAGGTCCCGACTAACCCTGAGCAGATTAACTTTACTCAGGAAACCTTGGGCATCCGGTGGAGGAGTTTCTCACTCCTCTTTCGTTACTTATGCCTGCATTCTCACTTCTCCGCGCTCCACGGGAGCTTGCCGCTGCCGCTTCACTGCACGAAGAACGCTCTCCTACCGCTCCGTCAAAGACGAAGCCCACAGCTTCGGGGGCTGGCTTGAGCCCCGTTACA
>CAWIOJ010000003.1:0-35000 GCA_963837725.1 uncultured Thermoleophilia bacterium | reverse complement strand
CGCCGCGCCGCGCATGGCCGCGAGGCCGTGGTCGGGGGCCAGGGCCCGGAGCAGCACCGCCGCGCCCTCGCCCTCGGGCTCGCACACCAGGTTGGCGCACCAGTGCAGGCCGTAGATGCGGTAGACGTAGACGTGTCCGGGCGGGCCGAACATGACCGACGCGCGCCCGCCGGGGCCGCGGAAGCTGTGCGAGGCGGGATCGTCCTGCTGGTAGCGCTCGGTCTCGACGATGACGCCGCCCACGCCGTCCACCAGCAGCGTGCATCCGATCAGGTCGGGCGCGACCTCGGACGACGGGGCGCGCGAAGAAGTCGGCGTCGAGCCGGGGGCCGACCCGGGGGGCCGATGTGACCGCGGTGCTCACCAGGCCGCCACCCGGGCGCGGGCTTCGCGCGAGCTGGGCCACCACCGCCGCGCGGGCGGTGCCGCCGGGCGCCGCCTTGGCCTCGACCGAGGCCTCGGCGGTGAGCGATCGGCACGTCGCACGCCCTCGAGCCCGGCGCCGGCGAACTCGGCGGGCTCGGCGTCCTCCAGCCCGATGCCGCGCTCGTCGAGCGACGCGCACCAGGCGGCCGACGGCCTCGTGGGCGCGCCGGAACGGCCAGCCCTGGCCGACGAGGTGGTCGGCGAGGTCGGTGGCGGCGAGGAATCCGCCCGTGACGGCCGCCGCCATGCGGTCGGCGCGGAAGCGGGCCGTCGCGATCATCCCCGCATGGCCGGCAGCAGCAGCTCGACCGTGTCGATCGCGTCGAACAGGTACTCCTTGTCCTCCTGCAGATCCTTGTTGTACGCCAGCGGCAGGCCGGCCAGCGCCCCGAGCAGGCCGGCGAGGTCGGCGGTGCAGGCGCGGCGCCTTGGCGCGGGCCAGCTCGGCGGCGTCGGGGTTCTTCTTCTGCGGGAGCATCGACGAGCCCGAGGTGAAGGCGTCGTCGAGCGTCGACGAAGCCGGTCTCGTCGCCGGCCCAGGTCACGATCTCGGCGCCGAGGCGCGAGAGGTGGACGCCCAGCTGGGCGGCGAAGTGCAGGTAGTCGACCAGCGCGTCGCGGCTGCCCACCGCGTCGAGGCTGTTGGGGCTGGGCCGCGCGAACCCGAGCTCGGCGGCCGTGCGCCTCGCGGTCGATCGGGAAGCCGACGCCCGAGAGCGCGCCCGGAGCCGAGCGGGCACTCGGCCGTGGCGTCGATGGCGTGGCCGAGCCGGGTGCGGTCGCGGTCGAGCATCCAGACGTAGGCGAGCAGGTGGTGCGCGAGCCGCACCGGCTGGGCGCGCTGGCTGTGGGTGTAGCCGGGCAGCAGGGTGTCGAGGTGCGCCTCGGCCTGGGACAGCAGCGCCTCGGCCAGTTCGCGCAGCGCCCTCGATCTGCGCCGTGGCGTGCGCGCGCAGGTACAGCAGGGTGTCGGTGATGACCTGGTCGTTGCGGCTGCGCGCGTGTGCAGCCGCCGCCCGGCGTCGCCCACCAGCTCGGTCAGCCGGCGCTCGACGGCGGTGTGGATGTCCTCGTCGCCCGGCGCGGAAGACGAACTCGCCCGCGCTCCAGCTCGCCGCGCGATCCTGCGCCAGGCCGGCGTCGATGGCCGCGGCGTCCTCGGCCGGGATGATCCCCTGCGCCCCGAGCATCCGCGCGTGGGCCCGGGAGGCCGCACGTCCTGCGGCCAGAGGCGCTGGTCGACCGACAGCGAGGAGTTGAGACGGTCGAAGGCGTCCGCCGGTCCGGCTGCCGAACCGGCCGCCCCACAGGCGGATCTCCTCGCTCATCGCCCGAGGACGGCGGCCGAGCGCGCTCGCAGACGCTGGTCCACCTGCGCCTCGGTCATCTCCGGGAAGAAGGGCAGCGCGATGGTGGAGCGCGCTGATCGCCTCGGTGACCGGGAACTCGCCGGGACCGTGGCCGTGCTCGTCCTGGTAGTAGGGCTGCAGGTGGATGCACGGCAGGTACGGCTTGGCCGAGATGCCGAGCTCGTCGAGCCCGCCGATCACCTCGTCGCGGTCGAACTCCGCGTCGAGCCGCGGGGCGTAGACGAACCACGAGCGCTTCTGCGGGCCCTCGTACATCGGCGTGACGCCGTCGATCTCGGCGCATGCGCGCCTGGTACCAGCCGGCCACCCGCGCGCGGCCCTCCAGCATGTCGGTCGAGGCGCTCGAGCTGGGCGACGCCGATGGCGCTGTGCACGTCGGAGAGGCGGTAGTTGAAGCCGAGCCGCGAGTGGACCAGCCACGCGCCGTCGTCGGAGCGCCCCTGGTTGCGCAGGCTCGAGAGCACCTTCGCGAGCTCGTCGTCGTCGGTGAGGACGACCCCGCCCTCGGCGGTGGTGAGCTGCTTGTTGGCGTAGAAGCCGTACACGGCCGGGTGCCCGAAGGTGCCGAGCTTGCGGCCGTCGTGCGCCCCGTCGATCGACTGGCAGGCGTCCTCGACCCGCGCCAGGCCGTGCCGCTCGCGCGATCTCCACCAGCGCGGGCACCTCGGCCGGGTAGCCGAAGATGTCGACGATCAGGATCGCCTTGGTGCGCGGCGTGATCGCGGCCTCGACGGCGGCGGGGTCCATGTTGAACGTGAGCGGATCGACCTCCGCGAAGACCGGCGTCGCCCCGGTGAAGAGGATCGCGTTGGCCGAGGCGACGAACGAGAACGACGAGGTGATGACCTCGTCGCCCGGGCCGAGGCCCAGCGCGTGCAGGCACAGGTGGAGGCCGGCGGTGCCGCTCGAGACGGCGACGGCGTGCTTCACCCCGATGCGCTCGGCCCAGGCCCGCTCGAAGCGCGGCACCATCGGGCCCAGCGAGAGCTGCCCTGAGCGCAGCACCTCGTCGACCAGCTCGCGCTCGCGGTCGCCGATGATGGGCTTCGCGAGCGGGATGCGCTCCTCGTCGGCGCTCAACCCGCGGCCGCCGCGCGCGAGCGGGCGACCCGGCGCGTCCCGTGCTCGACGCTGTCGAGCAGCGCCTCCCACGACGCCTCGATGACGTTCTCGCTCACGCCGATCGGCCCCCCATGTCCCGTGCCCGTCGCTGGAGTCGATGAGCACCCGGGTGACGGCGCCCGTGCCCTTGGTCTCGTCGAGGATGCGCACCTTGAAGTTGACCAGCTAGATCTCGCCGAGCTCGGGCACCCGGCGGCCCGAGGGCGATGCGCAGCGCGGCTGTCGAGGGCGTTGACCGGCCCGTTGCCCTCGGCGGTCGCCACCAGGCGCTCGCCGTCGTGGAGGATCTTGATGCGTGGCCTCGGTCTCGACCTGGCCGTCGGCCCGCTTCTCGGTGATCACGCGGAAGCTCTCGAGCGTGAACAGCGGCTCGTAGACGCCCGATCTCGCGCTCGATGCAGCAGCTCGAAGGAGCCGTCGGCGACCTCGAAGTGGTAGCCCTGGTGCTCGAGCTCCTTGAGCCGGGCGAGGATGCCGGCGAGCAGCGCCGGGTCGTCCTCGACATCGACGCCCAGCTCGCGCGCCTTGGCCACGATCGTGCCGCGCCCCGAGAGCTCGCGAGACCAGCACCCGGCGGTCGTTGCCCACCGCGGCCGGGTCGATGTGCTCGTAGCTGCGGGCGTCGGCGTTCATCGCCCTGCTGGTGCATGCCGCCCTTGTGGGCGAAGGCGTTGCGGCCGACGTAGGGCGCCCAGCCGATCGGGCTGCAGGTTGGCCGTCTCGGCGACGAAGTCGCTGAGCGCGGTGAGCTCGGCGAGCCGCTCGGGATCGAGCACGTCGTAGCCCATCTTGAGCGCGAGCGTCGGGATGATCGAGATCAGGTTCGCGTTGCCGCACCGCTCGCCGTAGCCGTTGATGGTGCCCTGCACGAGGCGGGCGCCCTCGTCGACGGCGGCGAGGCTGTTGGCCACGCGCGCACTCGGCGTCGTTGTGCGTGTGGATGCCGAGGGCGGCCGCCGGCAGCGCGCTCGCGCACCTCGCGCATGACGGCCGCCACCCGCGTGGGCAGCGTGGCGCCGTTGGTGTCGCACGGCGTGATCCACGTCGCGCCGCCGGCCTCGGCCGCCCGCAGGCAGTCGAGGGCGTAATCGGGGTGGGCGTCGAAGGCGTCGAAGAAGTGCTCGGCGTCGTAGACCACCTCCTTGCCCTGCCGCACGAGGAAGGCCGACCGACTCCTCGATCATCCGCAGGTTCTCCTCGCGGCGAGACCCGGGTGACCTTCTCGATGTGCAGATCCCAGGTCTTGCCGACGATGGTGATGACCGGCGCGAAGCTCTCGGCCAGCCCGCGCATCGCGGGATCCTTCTCGGGGGCCAGCGCGTCGCGCCGGCGCGTCATGCCGAAGGCGGCGAGGCGGTCTCGCCCGAGGTCCTCGCGCTCGAGCAGGCCGAACAGCTCCCCGTACTTGGGGTTGCTCGCCGGGAAGCCGGCCTCGAGGTACTCGACGCCGAACGTCGGCCAGGCGCAGCGCCACGGCGAGCTGCTCGCCCACCGACAGGCTGAGGCCCTCGCGCTGCATGCCGTCGCGCAGCGTGGTGTCGTAGATGACTGATCGCGGCTCGCCCATGCGGTCACGGAGAGAGCGTCGGCGCGGGGGCGACCACGTAGTCCAGCCACCCCTCCGAGAACGCGTCGCGGCCCTCGGTCGCGGCGAAGAACCGCCACTGCAGGCGCTTCGTGATCGGCCCGGGCTCGCCGAGCGCGTGGTCGTCGACCTCGTTGATCGGGCACACCTCGGCCGCGGTGCCCGTGATGAACACCTCGTCGGCGGTGTACAGCTCGCCGCGGGCCACCTCGCGCTCGAGCACGGGGATGCCCTCGTCCTGCGCGAGGGTGATGATGCTGGCGCGGGTGATGCCCTCGAGGATCGAGGCCTGGACCGGGGGCGTGATGAGCACGCCGTCGCGGACGAGGAAGAGGTTCTCGCCGGAGCCGTCGGCCACGTAGCCGGCCTCGTTGAGGAGGATTGCCTCCTGGTAGCCGGCCTTGTGCGTCTCGATCTTGGCGAGGATCGAGTTGAGGTACTGGCCGCCGGCCTTGGCCGTGGCGGGGATCGTGGTCGAGCCGATGCGGCGCCAGCTCGAGATCTTGGCGCGGATGCCGTGCGCAGGCCGTCCTCGCCGAGGTACGCGCCCCAGCTCCAGGCCGCGATGGCGACGTCCACCGGGGCCTCGAGCGGGAAGAGGCCCATCGTGCCGTAGCCGCGCAAGACGATCGGCCGGATGTAGCAGCCGCCGAGATCGTTGGAGGAGATGACCTGGTGCACCGCGGTGCGCAGCTCCTCGCGGGAGTACGGCATGGGCATGTGGTACATCGCCGCCGAGCGCTCGAGGCGCTTCAGGTGGTCGTCGAGGCGGAAGACCGCGGTGCCCTTCTCGGCGTCGTACGAGCGAATGCCCTCGAAGACCGTGGTGCCGTAGTGGAGCCCGTGGGACAGCACGTGCACCTGGGCGTCCGGCCCAATCGACCAACCCGCCGTTCATCCAGATCTTCTCGGCTTCCTGCATGTTCACGGTTCCTTTGCGACGGCGGCCCGCGGCGGGCCGGACGAGGGAAAGGTTACCGGGCCGGTCCAGCGGGCGGGAGCGCCGGGCGGGGACGGTTCGGCCCCGGGGCCGTGGCCGCGGCGGTAGACCATGATCGTGCGGACGAAGGTGATCACCACGACGCCGTCCTGGTTGGACCCCGTGGTGCGCACGGCGACGATGCCCACCTCGGGCCGCGAGCGCGGACTCGCGGACGGCGATCGACCTCGCTCTCGGAGTAGATCGTGTCGCCCTCGAAGACCGGACGCGGGCAGGCGCACCTCGTCCCAGCCCAGGTTGGCCATCACGTTCTGCGAGACGTCCGCCACGCTCTGGCCGGTGACGAGGGCGAGGGTGAAGGTCGAGTCGACCAGCGGACGGCCGAACTCGGTGCCCGCCGCGTAGTGGCGGTCGAAGTGGATCGGCGCGGTGTTCTGGGTGAGCAGCGTGAACCAGGAGTTGTTGACGTCGAGCACGGTGCGCCCGAGCCGGTGGACGTAGACGTCGCCCACGGCGAAGTCCTCGAAGAACCGCCCCTCCCAGCCGGGGACCTCGGCCATCAGGCCTCGAGCGCGGCCAGGATGAGGTCGCCGACCTGGCCGCGTGCCGAGGTCGCCGCCCAGGTCGCGGGTGCGGTGGCCCTCGCCGAGCACCGTCTCCACCGCGGCGTCGATGCGGTCGGCCGCCTCGGGCGAGCCAGCGAGTAGCGCAGCATCATCGCCGCGGAGAGCAGCGTGGCGATCGGGTTGGCGATGCCCTGGCCGGCGATGTCGGGGGCCGAGCCGTGGACGGGCTCGTAGAGGCCGAGCGTGCCCGGCCCGAGGCTCGCGGACGGCAGCATCCCGATGGAGCCGGTGATCATGGCGGCCTCGTCGGAGAGGATGTCGCCGAAGAGGTTCTCGGTGATGATCACGTCGAAGTCGGACGGGCGGCTGACCAGCTGCATCGCGGCGTTGTCCACCAGCATGTGGTCGAGCTCGATGTCCGGGTGGCCGGCGGCGGTCTCGATGACCTGCTCCCGCCAGAGGCGCGACGTCTCGAGCACGTTGGCCTTGTCGACCGAGGTCACCTTGCCGCGCCGGCCCGCGGCGGCGCGGAAGCCCCACTCGGCCAGCCGCTGGCCTCCTCGGCCTTGGTGTAGACGCAGGTGTCGAAGGCGCGGTCGGGCCTCGCGCGCCGCGCTCGCCGAAGTAGAGCCCGCCGGTCAGCTCGCGCACGACCAGCAGATCGGTGCCCTCGATGCGCTCGCGGCGCAGGGGGCTGGCGTCGTAGAGCGCCGGCAACGGCGCGCACCGGGCGCAGGTTGGCGTAGAGGCCGAGGCCCGAGCGCAGGCCGAGCAGACCCTGCTCGGGGCGGGGCTTGTCGGGGTCGGTGGTGTCCCACTTCGGGCCGCCGACGGCGCCCAGCAGCACGGCGTCCGAGCCGGCGCAGGCCTCCAGCACCTCGTCGGTGAGCGCGGTGCCGTGGGCGTCGATCGAGATGCCGCCCATCAGGTGCTCGTGCCAGTCGATCGAGAGGTCGTGGTCGGGAGCGATCGCGTCGATCACGCGCACCGCCTCCGCGACGACCTCGGGACCGATCCCGTCACCCGGCAACAGCGCTACGGACACCTGCGGCACACCGACCTCCCGGCTCGACGAATAGCCCGGGGAGGCTATCCGAGACAGACCGCGCGACCATGCGTTTCCCCTGAACGGCCGCGGGTAGCCTCCTCACCATGAGCGATTACACGCACCTCAACCTCCGCGCGGACGTCGTCGACATGGCCGCCCAGCACGGGATGGACGGCGTCGAGGGCCACTTCGCCACGAAGGATCTCGCGCTCGAGGACGCGGGTCTCAGCTTCCAGCGGCTCGACCCCGGAGTGCGCCAGCAGTTCGGCCACCGGCACACCTCCCAGGAGGAGGCCTACGTGGTGGTCGAGGGCTCCGGCCGGGTCAAGCTCGGCGACGACATCGTGGATCTCGCGCTCTGGGATGCCGTCCGCGTGCCCGGCCCCGTCTGGCGCTGCTTCGAGGCCGGCCCCGACGGCATGTCCTTCGTGGCCGTGGGAGCCCCCCAGATGAAGGACCTCCAGAAGGAATCCGAGATGGAACCCGGCTGGTGGACCGACTGAGCACACCCCGTCGCCGGCTGGGCGACGGGGTGTGCGTCAGGTCACCGACTCAGAGGAACGGCGTCGTCACCGGGCCGTTGCGCTCACGGTCGCGCTCGTAGGTGGAGATCTCCTCCTCGTGGAGCAGGGAGAGGGCGATGTCGTCCCAGCCGTTGAGCAGGCGCTCCTTGATGCACGGGCTCGATGGCGAAGGGGATCTCGCGCCCCTCCGACGTCGTCACCACCTGCGAGCTCGAGGTCCACCGTGGCCGTGACGCCCGGGCTCGCCGATCGGCCTGGTCGAGGAGGTCGTGGACCTCGTCCTCGGGCAGGACTCACCGGCAGCAGGCCGATCTTGGTGCAGTTGGTGCGGAAGATGTCGGCGAAGCTCGGCGCGATGACGGCCCGGAAGCCGTGATCCTGCGAGCGCCCAGGGGGCGTGCTCGCGCGACGAGCCGCAGCCGAAGTTGCGCCCGGCCACCAGGATCGGCGCGCCGGCGTACGCCGGGCGGTCGAGCGGGAAGCCCTCCTCGCCCCGCCAGTCCCAGAAGAGGAACTCGCCGAAGCCCGTGCGCTCGATGCGCTTCAGGAACTGCTTGGGGATGATCTGGTCGGTGTCGACGTCGGAACGGTCGAGCGGGCAGACCACGCCGTCGACGCGCGTGAAGGGCTCCATCAGCTCACCTCCGCCAGATCGGCGTCGCAGCGAGCGCACGTCCACCAGGTGCCCGGCGATCGGCGGCCGCGGCGGCCATCGGCGGGCTGACCAGGTGGGTGCGGCCGCCCTTGCCCTGGCGCCCCTCGAAGTTGCGGTTGCTGGTCGAGGCGCAGCGCTCGCCGGGCTGGAGCACGTCGTCGTTCATCGCCAGGCACATCGAGCAGCCGGCGTCGCGCCACTCGAAGCCCGCGGCGCGGAAGACCTCGTCCAGGCCCTCGGCCTCGGCCTCGGCCTTCACCTGCATGGAGCCGGGCACGACCATCGCCCGCACGCCCGTCGGCGACCTTGCGCCCGCGCACGACCGACGCGGCGGCGCGCAGGTCGGGCAGGCGCCCGTTGGTGCAGGAGCCGATGAAGACGGTGTCGATCGGCGATGTCCTCGATCGCCTCGCCGCCGGCGCAGGCCCATGTACTCGAGCGCGCGCCGCACGCGCCTCGCGGTCGTGCCGCGTCGTCGTGTCGTCGGGCGTCGGCACGCGGCCGGTGATCGGCGCCACCATGCCCGGGTTGGTGCCCCAGGTGACCTGCGGCGCGAGCGCCGCGGCGTCGATGACGCTCCTCGCGGTCGAACACGCGCGTCCGGCGTCGCTGGGCAGCGTCGCGCCAGCCTCGACGGCCGCCGTCGAGGTCGGCCGGCGGCGCCGGGCCGGCCCTCGAGCCACGCGAAGGTGGTCTCGTCGGGCGCGATCATGCCGGCGCGCGCGCCGCCCTCGATCGACATGTTGCAGACCGTCATGCGCCCCTCCATGGAGAGGGCGCGGATGGCCGATCCCGGCGTACTCGATGACGTGGCCCGGCGGCGCCGGCGACGCCGATGCTGGCCGATGGTGCCGAGGATCAGGTCCTTGGCGCCGACGCCGGCGCCGGGCTCGCCGTCGATGCTGACGCGCATGGTGCTGCGGCTTGCGCCTGCGGCGAGGGTCTGCGTGGCGAGCACGTGCTCGACCTCGCTGGTGCCGATGCCGAAGGCCAGGGCGCCGAAGGCCCCGTGCGTGGAGGTGTGGCTGTCGCCGCAGACGATCGTCATGCCGGGCTGGGTGATCCCCAGCTCCGGACCGATGATGTGGACGATGCCCTGACGCGGCGCTGCGCAGCGAGAACAGCGGGATGCCGAACTCCGCGCAGTTGCGCTCGAGCGCCTCGACCTGGGCCCGCGAGAGCGGGTCCGCGATGCCGGCCTCGCGGCCGATGGTGGGGACGTTGTGGTCGACCGTCGCGAGGGTCCGGTCGGGCCGGCGCACCTTGCGCCCGGCCAGGCGCAGGCCGTCGAAGGCCTGCGGCGAGGTCACCTCGTGGACGAGGTGCAGGTCGACGTAGAGCAGCGCCGGCTGGCCGCGCCGCTCGGCCGCACGACCTCGTGGGCCGTCCCAGATCTTCTCGTACAGCGTCTTGCCCGGACATCACACACCCCCCGCCGCGATGCGCTCGCCGTGCTCGGCGTGGCGGCTCGCGTTGACGGCCCGTCACGTAGGCGATGGCGCTCGCCTCCAGGACATCCGGTCGAGACCGACTGGCCGGCGAACGCGCCGGCCCGCCGATCTCGCACACCACACGCGCCTCGCCCAGCGCGTCCTTGCCGCTCGTCACCGCGGAGACCTGGTACTCGAGCAGCGACGCCCGAGCGTGCCCACCGCCGCGTCGATCGCCTTCATCAGCGCGTCCACCGGCCCGTCGCCGACGGCCGTCGGCCTCGCGGACGCCCCCGTCGGCGTCGCCCACGCACGACGCGTGGCGCGCGGCTCGTCGCCGGTGCCCCCGGAGAATCGCAGACCGTCGCAGGCGTTCAGCCCTCGCCGGCCCCCTCGACGCGCATCTCGTCGCAGACGATCGCCTCCAGGTCCGCGGCGGAGATCCGCCCCTTGCGGTCGGCGACCTCCTTGAAGCGCGTGAACGCCTGGTCGAGCTCGTCGCGGTCGAGCTCGTAGCCCAGCTCCTCGAGCGCGTTGCGCAGCGCGTGGCGGCCCGAGTGCTTGCCCAGCACGATCTCGCTCTCGGAGAGGCCCACCGAGCGCGACGTCCATGATCTCGTAGGTCAGCGGGTTGCTCGAGCATGCCGTGCTGGTGGATGCCGGCCTCGTGCGCGAAGGCGTTGCGGCCGACGATGGCCTTGTTGGGCTGCACGGCGTAGCCGGCCATGCGGCTGACCAGGCGGCTGGTGCGCGTGATCTCGGGCGTGTCGACGCCGCGACCAGAGACCGCCGAGGGCGTCGGCGCGGGTGCGGAGGATCATCGCCAGCTCCTCGATCGCTGGCGTTGCCCGCGCGCTCGCCGATGCCGTTGATGCAGCCCTCGATCTGGCGGGCGCCCACCTGGCAGCCGGCCAGCGAGTTGGCGACGGCCAGACCGAGGTCGTTGTGGCAGTGCACCGACAGCGCGACGTCGTGCAGGCTGCGGGCAGGCGCTCGTAGAGATCGAGCAGGAAGCGCTGGAACTCGTTGGGCATCGTGTAGCCCACCGTGTCGGGGATGTTGATCGTGGTGGCGCCCTCCGCGATCGCGGCCGCCGACGACCTCGGCCACGTAGACGCACGGTCCGAGCGCGTGGCGTCCTCGCACGAGAACTCGACGTCGTCCACGATCGTGCGCGCCAGGCGGACGGCGTCGCGCGTCGGCGCCGAGCACCTGCGCGCGATCCATCCGCAGCTTGTACGTGCAGGTGGATGTCGCTGGTCGCGATGAAGGTGTGGATGCGGCCGCGCTCGGCGCCGCGCACGGCCTCGCCCGCGACGGTCACGTCCTTCTCGTTGGCACCGCGCCAGGGCGGCCACGGTCACGCCCGGAGACCTCCGTCGGCCACGGCGCGCACGGCCTCGAAGTCGCCGGGCGACGAGATCGGGAACCCGGCCTCGATGACGTCCACGCCGAGGCGCGCGAGCTGGTGCCCGATCTCCACCTTCTCGCGCGTGTTGAGGTGGATGCCCGGGCGCCTGCTCGCCGTCGCGCAGGGTGGTGTCGAAGAAGGTGACCCGCTTGGCGGGGTCCTGCGGCGTTGCTGATGCTGCTCGTCGGCGGTCACGGAGACGTCCTCCTCACGAAATGGGGCTTCGAGGCTGAGAGGGCCCGGCGCATCCGGGCATGGGTGTCGGCAAGCTCCCCCTACCGGGGGAGGAGCCCAAGGAGCCTCAGGAGGCCGCACGGCAGGATCGTGATGGGTGCGGCGTCCACGAGCATGTGTCGGAGGATACCCGCGCCCGGGCGCGGCGGCAAACGCGCCTCCGGCACGTTGACAGTGCCGGCCGCGTGGGCGAATGTCGGCCCATGGCCGGCTCCCGTACCGCCGCCGCCTCACCGCCATCGTGGCGCTCGCCGTCGCGGCGGGACTCGCCGCGCCCGCGACCGGCCTGGGAGCGCCGACGGCGACCGGGATCTCGCTGAACGGCAGACCCGCCTACGCGCAGGTCGCCGTCACGTTCGGGGGCGGCACCCTCACCGGCCTCGCGCGCAGGTGGACGCGCTCGACCCCTCCGTCGCCGACGGCCGCGCGGTGGTGCGGGTGAACGGGCGGGGCATCACCGCGGCCCCGGTGTCGGCCACCCGGGCCGGCGTCCGCGTGCGTCTCGCCCGGCGGCCCGGCAACGTCCTGGTGCTGCTCGACACGCCGCGCGGGCCCTTAAGTTCGTCTCGTACGCGGTCAACGGGTCGCGGCGCCACCTGGTGATCCGCCTCTGGCGCGCCACCCTCTCCCCCGCCGCCCGCATCCTCGACGACGGCTGCCTGCGCCTGACGAACTGGAGCGGGCGCATCGGCGCGACGATCCGGGGTCTCGAGCGGGAGCCCCTCTTCGAGCACGGCCTGGTGCTGTCACTGCGCCGGGCGAACGCCGGCGGCAGACGAGCCCTGGTCAGACCAGCCCTGTCACCGCGAGCTGGAGGCCGACCCTGGAGCGGGAGGCTCGCGTTCGCGTTCGCCGTCCCGGTCGGGACCACCCGGCACTGCCCGCGATGCTGGAGGCCTGGTCGACCTCGGCCAAGGACGGCTCGCTCGAGTGCCTGGTCCAGACACCCGTGATCGCGCGGCCCTAGCTACTCACGTCGAGGGTCACGAACCAGACCCTCTCGAACCCGTCCACCTTCGCCGCTCCTCGGCGGCCTCGGGCGGAACCGGCGAATCGAGCGTCACGGCCATCACCGCGCCGCCCTCGCTGCGCGAGCGCGACACGGCCATCGAGGCGATGTTGACGTTGGCGCCGCCGAGGATCGTGCCGACGCGGCCGATCTGGCCGGGGACGTCGAGGTAGCGGATGATCCCGAGGTTCTGGGCGAGCTCGATCTCGATCGCCTGGCCGAACGCCTGACCAGGCGCGGGCGCGACGTCGTGCCGACGGTCGTGCCGCCGAGGCTGATGCTCGCCGGCCGCGCGAGCGTGAGGCGGTTGGTGTAGTCGCGGGAGCGGGGCGTGGTGGTCTCGGTCCACTCGATGCCGCGCTCGGCCGCGAGGGAGGCGCGTTGACCACGTTGACCGGCTCCTCGACCTGGCCGTGCAGGATGCCCGGCCAGCATCGCCGAGGTCAGCAGGCGGGTGTCGAGTGTCGCGAGCTCCCCTCGTAGGTGATCTGCATCGGCGACGGGCCGCCGCCGCTGAGCAGCCGTGATCAGCTGCCCGAGCTGGCTGGCGAGCGGCAGGAACGGGCCGAGCACCGCGAGCGCCTCGGGGCCGACGGAGGGGATGTTGACGGCGGAGGTGACCACGCCGCCGGTGAGCGCCGCGACGACCTGCTCGGCCACGACGACGCCCGCGCGGTCCTGGGCCTCCTCGGTGGAGGCGCCCAGGTGCGGGGTGACCACGACCCCGGGCAGCCCGAAGAGCGGGCTCTCGGTGACCGGCTCGGTCGGGAAGACGTCGATGCCCGCGCCGCCGAGGTGGCCCGAGGTGAGGGCGTCGACCAGGGCGTCCTGGTCGACCACGTCGCCGCGCGCGGCGTTGATCAGGCGCGCCCCCTGCTTCATCGCGGCGAAGGCCTCGGTGCCGACGAAGCCCCGCGTCTCGGGCGTGGAGGCGAGGTGGAGGGTGATGAAGTCGCTGACCGCGTAGAGGTCGCGCGGGCGTCTCGGCCTTCTCGACGCCCAGCTCCCGGTAGCGGCCCTCGGCCACGAGCGGGTCGTAGGCGATCACGTTCATGCCGAGGCCCTTGGCCCGCTCGGCCACCATCTGGCCGATGCGGCCGAAGCCGAGCACGCCGAGCGTCTTGCCGGTGACCTCGATGCCGCCGAACTTGGAGCGCTCCCACCGGCCCTGCACCAGGCTGCGTGGGCCTGGGGGATGTTCCGCGCCTGCGAGACGAGCAGCGCGATGGCGTGCTCGGCCGCCGACAGCGAGTTCGATCCTGCCGCGTTGCAGACGACGATGCCGCGGCGCGTGGCGGCCGGGACGTTGACGTTGTCCACGCCCGTGCCGGCGCGGCCGACGACCTTGAGACGGTCGGCGCGCGCGATCAGCTCGGCCGTGACCTTGGTCGCGCTGCGCACCACGATCGCGTCGTAGTCGGCGATGTGGTCGGCGATCTCGTCCTTGGCGTCCAGCCCAGGCTCGACGTTCGACGCTGAACCGCTCGGACAGGAGCGCGACCCCGGCGTCGGCGATCTTCTCGCAGACGAGGACCCGCAGGTCGGCGCGGGCGAGCGTGCCCGGTACCCCGGAGGTGGAGGTGGGGCCACCCTCAGAACTCCGTGTCGATCCAGCTCATCATCCCGCGGAGGCGCTTGCCGACCTCCTCGACCGGGTGCTCCGCGTCGCGGCGCGCGATGGCGTTGAAGCGCGGGCGGCCGATCTGGTTCTCGCTGAGCCACTCCTTGGCGAACTCGCCGTTCTGGATCTCGGCGAGGATCTTCTTCATCTCCTTGCGGGTCTCGTCGGTGATGATCCGGCGGCCGCGCGTGAGATCGCCGTACTCGGCGGTGTTGGAGATCGAGTAGCGCATCCCGGCGATGCCCTTCTCGTACATCAGGTCCACGATCAGCTTGAGCTCGTGCAGGCACTCGAAGTACGCGAGGTCCGGGTTGTAGCCGGCCTCGGTCAGCGTGTCGAAGCCCGCGCGCACCAGCTCGGTGAGCCCGCCGCAGAGAACGACCTGCTCGCCGAAGAGGTCCGTCTCGGTCTCCTCCGCGAAGGTCGTCTCGATGACGCCCGCGCGGGTGCAGCCGATGCCCTTGGCGTAGGCCAGCGCCGTCGCCTTGGCGGTGCCGGTGGCGTCCTGCGCCACGGCGATCAGGCCCGGCGTGCCGGCGCCCTCGGCGTAGGTGCGGCGCACGAGGTGGCCGGGGCCCTTCGGCGCGCACATGATCACGTTGACGCCCGCGGGCGGGACGACCTGCCCGAAGTGGATCGCGAAGCCGTGGGCGAAGAGCAGCGTGTCGCCGGTCCTCAGGCCGGGCTTGATGTCGCGGATGTGCAGCTCGGCCTGGAACTCGTCGGGCGCGAGGATCATCACCAGGTCGCCCTCGGCGGCCGCGTCGGCCGGCGACAGCACCTCGAGGCCCTCCTCGCTGGCGGCGGCGACCGACGCCGAGAGGGCCGCAGGCCCACCACGACCTAGACGCCCGAGTCGCGCAGGTTGAGGGCGTGGGCGTGGCCCTGGCTGCCGTACCCGATCACGGCAACGGTCTTGCCCTTCAGCAGCTCGAGGTCGGCGTCGTCGTCGTAGAACATCGGCACGGTGGGCGCTCCGGGGGCGGGGGTGTGGCGGATGGGGGCCCGGGGGGGGCTCAGGTGATGGAGCGCGCCGCGCGAGAGCGCGACGACGCCGGTCTTCACGAGCTCGATCAGACCGAACGGGCGCAGGAGCTGCTCGAAGTTGAGCAGTTCGTCGGTCTCCCCCGTCACCTGGATCGTCAGCGATTCGGGGGTCACGTCGATGATCCGCGCCTCGAAGATCTCGACGAGCTGGATGACCTCGCTGCGCGTGCGCGCATCGGCGGCCACCTTCATCAGCGCCATCTCCCGGGACACCGTGTTCTCGGGGTCCATGTCGCGGATCTTGATGACGTTGATGAGCTTGTCGAGCTGCTTGGTGATCTGCTCGACGGGGAAGCGGCTCGCGTCCACCGCGATGGTCATGCGGGACCGAGCTGGATCCTCCGTCGGGCTCACGGCCAGGGAGTCGATGTTGTAGCCGCGGCGGGTAAACAGCCCCGCGACGCGGGAGAGGACTCCTGGCTTGTTCTCGACCAGGACCGAGAGGGTGTGCTTCACGGCCGGGCAGCATACCCGACGCGATCGACTCGTCCCGGCGACCGCCGACGAGCGTCTACGCTTGTGCCCATGGAGGGCCGGCTGCTGCTGGTGGAGGACGACCCCCAGGTGCGGGCGATGCTGGCGCGCGCCCTGGGCTATGAGGGCTTCGAGATCATCGCGGCGCCCGACGCCGCCAGCGCGATGTCGGCCTTCCGCGCCGGTCGCCCCGACCTGATGCTGCTCGACCTGCTGCTGCCCGACGGGGACGGCATGGATGTCTGCCGGCGCTTGCGCGCGGCGGGCGACCAGATGCCGATCCTGATGCTGACCGCCCGCGACACGGTCTCGGACCGCATCGTCGGGCTCGAGGCCGGCGCCGACGACTACCTGGTGAAGCCGTTCTCGACCGCCGAGCTGGTCGCCCGGGTGCGGGCCCTGCTGCGCCGGGCGCGCGACCGCGACCCCGGCCCGGCGGCGTTACGCCGACCTGTGTCGCTCGACGCCTCGACGCACGAGGTCCACCGCGGCGAGCGGCTCGTCGCGCTGACCCGCCGCGAGTTCGACCTCCTGGCCCTCTTCCTGGACAACCCGGGCGCCGTGATGCCCCGCGAGCGCCTGCTGACCGACGCGTGGGGCTTCTCCTCGATCGTCGAGACCAACTCGGTGGACGTCTACGTGGGATACCTGCGGCGCAAGCTCGAGGAGGGCGGCGAGCCCCGCCTGATCCACACGGTGCGCGGCGCCGGATACGTGCTGCCAGGACGCGGCGAGGCGGCGGGTGAGGCTCCAGACCCGCATCGCGCTGTCGGCGGCGGCCGCGGTGCTGGCGGCGGTGGCGCTCTTCGGGGTCGGCGCCTACTACCTGATCTCCGAGCGCGCCTATGACCGCCTCGACCGCTCGCTCAACGACACCGCCGACGCGCGTCGCGCAGGAGCTGGCCGATCCCGATGTCGGCGGCCGCGACTTCGCGAGCCCCCCACGGCGGGCGACCCCGCCCAGCCGACCCCCAGCGCCAGCGCCGACCCGGCCGGCACGCGGGTGGAGCTGGACCCGCTCGGCAAGACCCCTCCGAGCGGGCCGCGCACCGTGGTGCTCCAGGGCGAGCGCTACCGCCTGCTGGTGCGGGCCCTGCCGGTGGGCACCGACGGGAGCCGGCGCACCGTGGCCGTCGCGCGCCCCCTGACCGACGTCGAGCAGACGCTCGACGAGGTCGCGCTCGGGCTGGGGATCGCCGCGCTCGTGGCCGCCGCTCTCGCCACCGGCCTGGCGCTGCTGATCGTGCGCGGGGCGCTGCGCCCCCTCGCCCAGGCGCGCCGGCGGCCGAGGACGTCGCCGACAGCCAGGACCCCTCGCTGCGGGTGCCCGAGGGCCGGGCCGACGAGGTCGGCGGCATGGCCCGCGCGATGAACCGGATGCTCGGCCGCCTGGAGGACGCCCAGGGCGGCCTGCGCACCACCCTGTCCGAGCAGCGGCGCTTCGCCGCCGACGCCTCGCACGAGATGCGCACGCCCCTCACCGCCCTGCGCGGCGACATCGAGACGATGCGGGTGCACGAGCTGCCCGCGGCCGAGCGCGAGGCCGCGCTCGCCGACATGGCGACGTCGGTTGACCGCATGGACCGCCTGGTCCAGGGGCTGCTGGGGCTGGCGCGCGTCGATGGCGACGACCGGCAGGCCGAGCGCGTTGACCTGGGCGAGATGATCGGCGAGATCGCCACACGCGAGGAGTTCGGCGACGTGACCGCGGGCGTCGTGGTGAGCGGCGACCGCGCCGCCCTGCGGGGGATGCTCGTCAACCTGATCGACAACGGCCGGCACCACGGCGGCCCGTGCGCGTGGACCTGCACGCCGACGACGCGGAGGCCGTGCTCGAGGTCGACGACGACGGGCCGGGGATCTCGGAGGCCGACCGCGACCGGATCTTCGACCGCTTCTACCGGGCTCCCGAACGGCGCGGCTCGCCGGGCGCGGGCCTCGGCCTGCCGATCGCCCGCGCCACCGCCGAGCGCTGGGGCGGCACGCTGCGGCTGATCCCCTCCACCTCGGGCGGACGCTTCGAGGTGCGTCTGCCGCGCTGCCCCTGACAGCCTGTCGGCCCGGGGGCCCCGCCGCGCCTACGAGAGGCCGACGCGCTCCCTGACGATCTCGCCGACGCGGGCGGGATCGGCGCGGCCGCCCGTGGCCTTCATGGCCTGGCCGACGAAGAAGCCGACGAGCTTGTCCTTGCCGTCGCGCAGCTGGGCGGCCTGCGTCGGGGTTGTCCGCGATCAGCCGCTCGACGATCGCCACCAGCTCGCCCTCGTCGGAGATCTGGCCGAGGCCCTTCTCGGCTCGACCACGTCGCGCGGCTCGGAGCCCGAGGCGATGACCTCGGCGAGCACCTCCTTGGCGAGCGGCACCGACAGCGTGCGGTCCTCGATCAGGCGCGATGATCGCCGCGAGGCGCGCGGGCGTCGACCTTGCTCTCCCACGGCTCCTGGTCGCGCTCGCGCAGCTGCGCGCGCAGCTCCCCGCGCACCCAGTTGGCCGCCGGCTTGGGGTCGGCGCCCGCCGCGACGGCCTCGAAGTAGCTCGGCCAGCTCCGGGGTCTCGGAGAGCACCTCCGCGTCCTCGAAGCTGATGCCGAGGTCGCGCGCCCAGCGCCGGCGCAGGTCGGCCGGCAGCTCGGGCAGGCCGGCGCGCAGCTCCTCGATCCAGGCCGCGATCGGGCACCACCGGCACGCAGGTCGGGCTCGGGGAAGTAGCGGTAGTCGTGCGCCTCCTCCTTGCTGCGCAGCGAGTCGGATCTCGCCCGTCGTCCGGGTCGAAGTGCAGCGTCTCCTGGACGACCTCGCTCGCCGCCCTCGAGGATGCGCGATCTGGCGCGCGATCTCGGCGTCGATGCCGCGCTCGCAGGAAGCGGAAGCGAGTTCATGTTCTTGATCTCGGTCTTGGTGCCGAGCTCGGTCGTGCCGCGCGGCCGCACGCGAGACGTTGGCGTCGCAGCGCAGCGAGCCCTCCTCCATGTTGCAGTCGCTGACGCCGAGCGCGCACGAGCGTGTCGCGCAGCTGGCGCAGGAAGGCGCGCGGCCTCGGCGGAGGTGCGCATGTCGGGCTCGGTGACGATCTCGACCAGCGGCGTGCCGCCGCGGTTGAAGTCGACCAGCGAGTGTCGGCGCCGTCGCGGCCCGCCGCCGCCGGTGTGGACCAGCTTGCCGGCGTCCTCCTCGAGGTGGACGCGGGTGATGCCGCACCGCGGATCGCTCGCCGTCGGCGGTCGCACGCTCGAGCGGCCGCCGATCGCAGAGCGGCTCGTCGTACTGGGAGATCTGGTAGGCCTTGGGCAGGTCGGGATAGAAGTAGTTCTTGCGGTGGAAGCTGCGAGCGCTCGGCGATCTCGCAGCCGAGCGCCAGGCCCGATGCGGATCGCCAGCTCGACGCGCCTCGCGTTGAGCACCGGCAGCACGCCGGGTGGGCCGAGGCACACCGGGCAGATGTGGGTGTTGGGCGGCGTCGCCGAAGCTCGAGCTCGCAGCCGCAGAACATCTTGGTGCGCGTGGGAGCTGGACGTGGATCTCGAGCCCGATGACCGGCTCCCAGCGGCCATGCGCTCACCGTCGCTCATGCGACGCCCGGCGGGGCCGGCGTCGAAGGCCGAGCGCGCCGCTCGAGGGCGTGCGGCCGCGTCGAGCAGCCGGTTCTCGCCGAAGGCGGGCCCGACGAGCTGGAGCCCGACCGGCAGGCCCGTCGGACAGGCCCGCACGGGATCGAGATCGCCGGGCAGCGCCGGCCAGGTTCACCGGGATCGTGCAGATGTCGGACAGGTACATCGCCAGCGGGTCGGCCGACCCGCTCGCCGAGCCGGAACGCCGACGTCGGCGAGGTCGGGCGACAGCAGGACGTCGCACCGTCTCGAACGCCGCGCGCGAAGTCGCTGCGTGATGAGCGTGCGGACCTTCTGCGCCTGCGCGTAGTAGGCGTCGTAGTAGCCGGCGCGCAGCGCGTAGGTGCCGAGCATGATGCGGCGCTTGACCTCGGGCCGAAGCCGCGCCGCGGGTGCTGCTCGTAGATGCTCGAGCAGGTCGCTCGCGCGCCGTCGACGCGCGGCGCCGTAGCGGATGCCGTCGAAGCGGGCCAGGTTGGCGGAGCCTCGGCGGGGGCGATCAGGTAGTAGGTCGGCGATGCGCGTACTCGGCGTGTCGGGCAGGCTGACTCCGCGCAGCGTCGGCGCCCAGGTCGCGCGACGCGGCCGATGGCCGCCTCGACCACGGCGCGCGCCACCTCGGGCTCGCACCCCGTCGCCCATCGAACTCGTCGCACGACGCCCGACGCGCAGGCCCGCGCAGGTCGCGTCGCCGCTCGGGCAGCCGCGATCGGCTCGGGCCAGTCGAGCGAGGTGGAGTCGCGTCGCGTCGCGGCCGGCGATGAGCGTCGAGCAGCAGCGCCGCGTCGCTCGACGGTGCGCGCGAGCGGGCCGACCTGGTCGAGCGACGAGGCGAAGGCGATCAGGCCGTAGCGCGAGACCGCGCCGTAGGTGGGCTTGAGCCCGACGATGCCGCACAGCGCGGCCGGCTGGCGGATCGAGCCGCCGGTGTCGGTGCCGAGCGGCCCACGGCGCCTGGACCGGCCGCCACCGCGGCGGCCGAGCCGCCGCTCGAGCCGCCCGGCACGCGGTCGAGGTCCCAGGGGTTGCGCGCACGGCTGGTAGGCCGAGTTCTCGGTGGACGAGCCCATGGCGAACTCGTCCATGTTGGTCTTGCCCACGACCACGGCGCCGGCGCGCTCGAGGCGCTCCACGCAGGTCGCGGTGTAGAGCGGGCGGAACCCCTCGAGGATCTTCGAGCGCCGCGGTGGTCGCCAGGTCGCGGGTCGAGAGCACGTCCTTGATCGCGATCGGCACGCCCGCCAGCGGCGGGCGCTCGGGGCAGCGCGTCGATCTCGGCGGCCCGGGCGCGGGCGCCCTCGGCGTCGTGCGCGAGGAAGCTGCCCCAGCGGTCGTCCGCGACCCGCGCGAGCGACGCCTCGACGAGCTCGGCCGCGCGATCTCGCCGGCGCGTAGCGCGGCCGCACCCCTCGGCGCCGTCAGCTCGTGCGAGCGGCGTCACGGCTCGAACTTCACGACCGCGAAGCGGCCCTCCACGACCTCGGGGGCCTCGCGCAGCGCCTCCTCCACGGAGAGGCTCGGCCGCGGGCACGTCCTCGCGCATGACGTTCACCAGCTCGAGACGTGGGTCGTCGGGGGGACGTCGTCCAGGTCGAGCGCCTGGATCGCGTCGACGTGCTCCAGGATGCCCGACAGCTCGGTCGCCCATGCGCGCCTCCTCGTCGTCCAGGTGCAGCCGCGCGAGGCGGGCCACGTGCCGGACCGTTGCGTCGTCGATCACGGCGGGATATTACCGGGTAGTCGCTCAGCCGGGGGCGGCAGGCTGACGAGCACCGCCACGCACGACCAGCAGGACCGCGGCGAGCGCGAGCTCGGCCCGCACGCTGACGCGCAGCGCGGCGATCGGCCCCGCGGTCGGTCGGGGTCGAGGCCCAGGGCCGCCCGCTCGAGCCGCGGGTGGACGATCATGCGGTTGTAGGCCCCGCCCAGGAGCAGCACGGCGAACAGGCCGAGCTTCACCACGCAGCGCCCGGCCGTAGCCGGTGTCGAGCAGATCTCGCCGACTCGCACCTCCGCGAGCGCGCGGTAGACGCCGGTCACCACCAGCACCACCACGGCGACCATCGCGAGGGCCGAGAAGCGCACGACGACCGCCGCGGCCAGGCGGACCCGGTCGGTCTCCCCCAGCCGCGCGACCGCCGGCGCGACGACCATCGCGAGGCCGAGCAGCCCCCCGATCCACGCGGCGGTGGCGCCGCTGTGGAGAAAGTCGATGACGATGTTGGCCGTCGCGTCGCCGCCCGCGGAGGCGTGGCCGCCCCAGCTGATGGCCGCCAGCGCCACGGCGGGCGGCCCCGCAGCCCAGCGCCACCGCGACGCCGGGGCGCTGGGGCAGTCCGCCGCCGCCCGCGACGGCCAGGCCGAGCACGCCGCCACGACCGCGACATCAGGCCGGCGACCTGCACCCGCCAGGCCGCGCCGAAGCGCGTGTCGCCGATCAGGTCCCCAGCTCCCCCGGGCCCTCGCGCAGCACGCGGAGCGTGGCGAGCGGCAGCCAGGGCGAGCCCGGCGCGCGCTGCCGGCCGCGAGGGCCCACCACGCGGTCCACCACCCGCGCGCGGCGCGCGCGAGCGCCGCGGCGGCCCGCTCGCGGAAGCCCGTCGGTGACGGCCGGCTTCTCCCCCGGCACGACGATGCCGCCGGCCGCGACCGCGGGCGCCACCACCCCCGCCGCCAGGACGAGCAGACCGATCGCCCCGAGGGGGCCGACCAGCGACAGGAGGCGGGCGAGCACCGGCAGGGCACCGTGGTCCGAGCGCACGATCGCGTCGACCGCGACCGTCGACCGCGGGCGGATCGACGCGCACGCCGACGGCGTAGACGCCGCCGGCGCCGTGGCCGTCCTCGGAGAGCACGCGCCAGGCCACCTCGAGCACGCCGCGCGCGGGCGCGTCCACCGCGACGACGAGCGCCCGTGGATCCCGTGGATCAAGGATCGGCGCGCCCGAGAGCAACCGGCCACCCGGCCCGGTCACCCGTAGCTGCGAGGAACTCCTGCTCGACGCCGGTGGGCAGCACCAGCCTCACCAGGTCCGGGGGGTCTCCACGCGCGACCCGGCGGCGGGCTCTGTGGCGATCGGCGTGTATCCGGCCAGGGCGAGCCCCGGCGCGGCCAGGAGGCCGGCCGCGACCACCAGAACCGCGAGCCACGACGAACCGCGCACGGCGGCGACGCTACCACCGGTCCACCGCAGCGGACCGGCCGGGGTCAGCTCGTGATCAGGTGCATTGCGACGATCAGCAGCGAGGTGATGATGAATCCGGCGGCGGCGATGCGGAATTCTCGGACGACCATGCGGTGCTCCGGCGGACGTGGTGTCGGATGTCACCATGTCCTTCGGCAGCACGCGCGCTCCCCTGACACGACGTCCGACCGTCTAGTTCCGCACCCTCCCCCCGGCCAGGTTGTAGAGGGCGGCGCGCGAGATGCCGATGGCCGAGATCACTGCGGTGTGGCCGTTCTCGTTCCACGTCACCGCCGTGCGGCCGCCGGCGTCCACGCTCCGAGCAGCACCCCGCGGCGGCCTGTGCGCCGTGCGTCGCCCGGGCGCGCCGACGGGGTCCCCCGACACCGACGAGTAGGCGACGCGCCGGCCGGCGCGATCCCAGAAGACCGTGGAGATCGTCCGCCCCTCGAGCTGGTCCTCGCGCGACCCGGACGGAACCCAGTGGGCGCGGGTGGCGAAGTCGGCGAACCCGTCCCGCGCGCCGGGATCGGGGACCGGCGAGGGCGGCGGCCCGTCGGAGCCGCGATCGTGGAGCGCGATCACCTCCAGGACGATCTCGCCGGGGTCGTCCGCCCGCGACAGCCCGAAGGCCACGGCGACGAGCGCCGCGACGACGGTGACGGCGACGCCCGCGAGCAGCCCCGCGCGGGCCGCGCGCTCGGACGGGGGTCGATCGGGGTCGTCAGGTCGGGGCATCAGGGGATCTTGACAGCGCCCGGCCGCGGGGCCCGCGGGCTACGATGGCCGCGATGCAGTCTCCTTGCGGGCCCTCCCCTCGCGGCCCTGCGCACGCCGTCGGGTTCCTGCGGCTGTCGCTCGTCACCCTCACGCTCCTGTGGCTGATCATCCCGAGCGGGGCGATCGTGCGGCTGACGTCCTCCGGCCTCGGATGCCCGGACTGGCCGCTGTGCGACGGCGGCGTCGTGCCCGCCAGCGCCGGCCACCAGCTGATCGAGTACACCAACCGCCTGCGTCTCCGGGCGTCGTGCTGATCGTCGCCGCTCGGCACCTGGATCGTCGCGCCGGCGGGTGCCCGGTCTCGCCGCGCTCGACGCGGCGCTGGTCGGCGGCCGTCGCGCTCGCTGACCTTCGGCCAGATGCCCCTCGGCGGCGTGACCGTGCTCACCGGGCCTCCACCCGCTGGCCGTGGGCTCCCACTTCCTGCTGTCCATGTCGCGCTCGCCGCTGGCGACGATGCTCACCCTGCGGGCCTGCGACTGGCGGACGGTCGCGAGCGCGGCTGGGACCCCCGCCGCGGCGCCGCTCGCCGGCGATCGTGGCGCTCTCGCTGCCTGGGGGTCTGTGGTCGAGCGGGGCGATCGTGACCGCGGCCGGGCCCGCACTCCGGCGACGACGACGTCACCAAGCGCTTCGGCGACCTGCTCCAGGCCGTGCACCGTGCACGTGCGCCTGGCGATCGGGTTCACGCTGCTCGCGGCGGTGCTCGTCGCGTGGGTGTGGCGCGAGGGCGGCACCGACCGCCTCACCGCGCGCCTCGGCGGCGATCGCGCTGCCCCTGGTCGCCCTCCAGATCGGCCTGGGCGAGTACCAGTACCGCCACGGGCTCCCCTGGCAGATCGTGACCCTGCACGTCAGCGTCTCGGCCGCGCTCTGGGCCGTTGTCGCTCGCGGCCTGCTGGGGCGTCGCCCGCCCGCGCGACCGCGACCCACTACGGGCGGCGGGAGGCCACCCTCTGGCAGGGCACGCAGCGCACCGAGTCGGGCAGCACCCTCAGCCTCCCCTCGGGGATCTCCGCGCCGCAGTCCACGCAGATCCCGTAGGTCCCGGCATCGATCGCCGCGAGGGCCGCGCGAAGGCGCGCCTCGCGCTCGCGCCAGCGCAGCTGCTCGCGCAGCTCGCGCTCGCGCAGCTCGGCGTCGGTGGCGGCCTCGGCCGGGTGGTGGTGGCGCGTCGCTGCGCTCCTCGCTGTCGGCGCCAGGTCGCGCTGCTCGAGCGCGGCGGTGACCTCGCTCGCGGAGCGCGCTCGAGCCGCTCGGCCGGGCCTCCCTGGTTGGTCTCGTCGGACATCGCGTCGATGGTAGCGAGCCGTCCGCGCGACGGGCACAGGCGCGCCGGGCGGAGCGCTAGCCTGGCGGGCGGCGTCGCACGAGGAGGTGCTCGATGTCATCGGACCTGGCCGTTGAGGCCGAGGGCCTCGAGCGGGTCTTCAAGGCGGCATCCGCGCCGTTGACGGCGTTGACCTCGCGGTGACCCGCGGCGAGGTCTTCGGATTCCTCGGCCCGAACGGCGCCGGCAAGAGCACCACGGTGCGCATGCTGGCGACCCTGCTGCGCCCCACCGGCGGCCGCGCGTCGGTGGCCGGCCACGACCTGGTGAGTGACGCCGCCGCCGTGCGGCGCAGCATCGGCGTCGCGCTCCAGGACGCGGCCATCGACCCCTACATGACCGGCCGGGAGCTGCTGCACCTGCAGGCGGTGCTCCACCGCTTCGACCGCGCCCACGGCCGGCGCCGCGCCGTCGAGCTGCTCGAGCGCGTGACCTGGTGGACGCCGCCGACCGGCGCGTCGGCACCTACTCGGGCGGCATGCGGCGCCGGCTCGACCTCGCGCTCGCCGCTGGTGCACGAGCCCGAGGTGCTCTTCCTCGACGAGCCGACCACCGGGCTCGACCCGATCTCGCGCCTGACGCTCTGGGACGAGGTGCGCCGCCTCAACAACGAGCGGCACCACCGTGTTCCTCACCACCCAGTACCTGGAGGAGGCCGACCAGCTGGCCGGCCGCGTCGGGATCATCGACGGCGGCAGGATCGTGGCCGAGGGCACGCCCGCGGCGCTGAAGGCCGAGGTCGGCGACCCGACCCTCACGGTCAGCGTCGCCGACCCGCGAGGCCGACGCGCGGCGCGCGCGCTGCTCGGCCGCCTTCGGCGAGCTCGCTCCCCGACCGCCCGCGCGGTCGCGGTGCGGCTGCCCGGCGGCGCCTCGGCCGTCGCCGGCGTGGTGCGCGCCCTCGACGAGGCGGGCATCCCGGCGTCCGGCCTCGACCTCGCCCAGCCGTCGCTCGACGACGTCTTCGTGGCCAAGACCGGGCGGCGCCTCGAGGCGAGGGCGCCGAGGACGGCCGCGGCCGTCGCCGGCCGGCGGTGAGGCTCGCCGTCGTGCAGACCGGCGCCCTCGCGCGCCGGGCGGTCATCGGGACGCTGCGCACGCCGCAGGCCCTGGTGCCCGGCCTCTTCTTCCCGCTGGTGCTGATGGCGATCTTCACCGCCTCGTTCGCCAACGCCCCGGGCGCGATCCCCGGCTTCCCCCCGGTGCGGAGCTTCCTCGACTTCGCGCTCGCCGGCGCGATCCTCCAGGGCATCCTGATCGGGGGCACGAGCGCCGGATCGGCGTTCGCGCTCGACATCGAGGGTGGCTTCTTCGACCGCCTGGTCGCCTCGCCCGTGTCGCGCACGGCGATCCTCATCGGCCGGCTGGTCGGCGGCGTGGTGATCGCGATGGCACAGACCCTGCTCTTCCTGGCCGTCGGGATCATCTTCGGCGTGCGGGTCGAGGGCGGCGTCGTCGGGCGTGCTGATCCTGCTGCTGCTCGCGGCGTTCCTGTCGGTCGCGATCAGCGGCCTCGGCGTGTTCCTGGCGCTGCGCTCGGGCTCGGCCGAGGCCGTGCAGGGCACCTTCCCCCTCTTCTTCGCGCTGCTGTTCTTCTCGTCGGCCTTCTTCCCGCGCGAGACCATGACCGGCTGGTTCAAGGTCGTGGCCGACGTCAACCCGATCTCGTACCTGGTGGAGGCGATGCGCGACCAGGTGATCGTCGGCGTCGATCCGCGGCCGACGCTGATCGGCCTGGCCGTGGTCATCGGCCTCGCCGCGGCGGCGATCGCCGGCGTGCTGGGCCGCCTTCCGCCGGCGCCTGGAGGGCCCCCGTGAACACACGCTCACGGTCAGCTGGGGCCTTGCGTTTCGCAGCCTGATCCTGGTGCGGCGCATGCCCTCGGTGTTCCTGCCGTCGCTGATCATGCCGCTGTTCATCCTGGTCTCCACGGCGGGCGCGTTCCGCGGCATCGCCCAGCTGCCCGTGTTCGGCGGCGCCTCGTACCTCGCGTTCACGATCCCGCTGGCCACGGTCATGGGCGCCGGCTTCGCCGGGATCAACGCCGGCATGACCCTGGCGCGCGACATCGAGGGCGGTTTCGTCGACCGCCTCATCGCGAGCCCCGCGCCGCGCATCACCCTGATCCTCGGCCCGCTGATGGCCGCCGGGCTGCGCAGCCTGTTCACCACGACGGTCGTGCTGCTGGCGGGGCTGATCGGCGGGGTCGGCCTGCCCGGCCTCGGGGGCACGCTGGTGATCTACCTGCTCGCCATCGGTTTCTCCGCCGCCACCGCCTGCTGGGCGATGGGCGTGGCGTTCCGGGCACGCACGATCCAGTCGGCGCCCCTGATGCAGGTCGCGGTGTTCCTGTCGGTGTTCCTCTCGGTCGCGTACGCCCCGCGCGAGGCCCTCACCGGCTGGCTGCGCCACATCTCCAACCTCAACCCGGTGACCTACCTGATCGAGGCGTCCCGGGCGGCCGAGCTGTCGCACCTCGGCTGGGACGAGTTGTGGAAGGGCGCCGCCGCGCTCGCGATCCTCGTCGGGCTGCTCGGCGCCTGGGCGCTCAAGGGCCTGTCCGGGCTCGCCCGCCGCTAGGGGATGCGCCCGGTGCGCCGCTGGTAGGAGCGCAGCACGAACCACCCGATGGCGTAGACCACGAAGATCGCCAGGGCCACCTCGATGTAGCCCAGCACCAGCGCCACCATCTGGATCACGAACAGCGCGAGTGCGCAGCCGATCAGGATGAGGCCGATGCGGCGCCGGCGGATGTCGCTGCTCGTCTGCTCCACGCCGTGAGAGTAATGCCTGTGACAGGCGTTCACCGATTCCGACGAGGGCCTGCCCTAGACTCAGGCCGGTGCGTTCCCTCCTGCTCGCGACACTCGTCGGCGCCGCCGTCGCCGCCTCCACCGTCGTGTCGGCACCGCCCGCCGTGGCCGCGACCGGCGTGATCCAGAGCATGGTGTGCGTCGCCCCGAGCCGACGCCGCCGGGCATCGACGCCATGCTGACCCGCGCCGGCAGCCCGCTGGACGGCGAGGGCGCGACCTTCGTCCCCGAGGGCCACCGCCGCCGGCATCGACCCGCGGGCCCTGGTGGCCATCGCGGCCCACGAGACGATCCTCGAGACCTACGTGCCGGCGCAGGCGATCCACAACCCGTTCGGCCTGGGCCCGGGCTGGTTCGTTCGCCACCGAGGCCGACGCCATCGCCCGCGCGGCGCAGCACGCTGGGCGCCGACTACTCCCGAGGGGCGCGCACCGCTGACCCGGACGATCGGCGCCAAGTGGGCGCCGCATCGGCGCGTCCAACGATCCCGGCGGGCTGAACGCCAACTGGACGGCCGGCGTCGGCGCCTACTACGCGGCCCTCGGCGGCGACCCCGCCCGGCCGGTCCTGCTGGCCGATCCAGGACGCGGCGCCCGCGTGCGTCGGCACCACGGCCCCGCCCGCGCGGCCCCGCTCGCGACCACCCCGGTGCCGCCCCGACGCCCGCGGGGCCCCCGGTCGTGACGGCCTGGGGCGGGGCGCCGCCCGCGTCTCGACCGCCACGGCCGCCGGTGGCGCCGACCCGGCCGACGGCGCGGCGCCGTCATCGAGGGCTTCGTCTTCCCCCTCGCCCTGCCGCAGGGCGCGCCGCGCCTACCGCGACGCCTTCGGCGAGCCCGGCCCGGTCGACTGCGACGGGGCCGGCCACCAGTGCGCGGTCACCATCACGACCGCCGCCGGTGCACACGGCCGTGGCGGTGGTCGCCGGGCACCCTGCGGCGGGCGACGCCGCCGAGCGGGAGGAGGGCATCGCGTTCTGGATCGACACCCCCGCCGGCGACGGGTGGGCTACGGGCCCCTCGCGCCTACGCCGCGGGCTCGGCGAGGGCGCCCCGGTCACCGCGGGCCGCCCCTCGGCACCTCGGCCGGCTGGGTGCGCGTCGCCTGGGAGCGCGCCGGCGCCGATCGACCCCTTCCCCCTGCTGAAGGCCACCCGGCCGCCCTCCTGAACCCGGGCGGAGGTGGCACCCGGGTCGTAGGCTGCGGGCCGATCGCTCCCGAGGAAGAGGACCAACGTGAACGCCGTCGTCCTGAGCGAGACCGGAGGGCCGGAGGTCCTCGCGTCGAGCACGCGCCCCCGACCCCGTGCGCCGGGCCCGGCGAGGTGGTCGTGGCCCTGAGCGCGGCCGCCCTCAACCGCCGCGACGTGTTCCTGCGCAAGGGCATCGCCCCGAGCCCGCTGCCCGTGATCCCGGGATCCGACGGGGCCGGCGTCGTCCGGTCGTCGGCGCCGGGCGTCTCCGGCGTCGCCGAGGGCGACGAGGTGGTCATCCTGCCGTCGCTCGGCTGGGGCGGCGGCGAGGACGCGCCGGCGCCCGGCTTCCGGATCCTCGGCGGCCCCGACGACGGCACCTACGCCGAGCTGATCCGGATCCCGGCCGAGAACGTCTTCCCCGAAGCCCGCGCGCCTGTCGTTCGAGGAGGCCGCGGCGCTGCCGCTGGCCGGCCTCACCGCCTATCGCGCGCTGGTGAGCCGCGCCGCGATCCGCTGCGGCGAGACCGTGCTGATCATCGGCATCGGCGGCGGCGTGGCCACGATCGCCCTCCACATCGCGCGCGCCGCGGGATGCCGGGTGCTGGTGACCTCCTCCTCCGACGACAAGCTGGCCCGCGCCGCGGAGCTCGGCGCGGCGGGCGGGGTCAACTACACCGGCGACGACTGGGTCGCCGCGGTGAAGGAGATCTCGGGCGGCGGCGTCGACGTGGTGGTCGACTCGGTCGGCAGCGACGTGGGCCGACAGCATCAACTGCGTGCGCCCCGGAGGGCGCGTGGTGGTCTTCGGCGGCACCGGCGGCGGCAAGGTCGAGCTCACGGTGCGGCCCGTGACCATGGGCCAGGTCTCGCTGCTCGGCACCACGATGGGCAGCCCGCGCGACTTCGCCGGGCTGCTCGCCGCCGTCGAGCACCAGTCCTGGGCCCCCGTATCGACTCGCGTCCGCCCGCTCGCCGACGTCGCCGCGGCGCACGCCCGCGAGGAGGCCGGCGAGCACTTCGGGAAGCTGGTGCTGTCGATCGGCTGACCGCGATCGTCGCGGCGCGCCTGCTCGACGGACGCGCGCCGCGAGGTCGCGCGCGCGCGTTGTCCGCCGCCGAGGCGCCCAGCCTGTCCGCGGAGCGGCTCGCCGCTGCCCTCGAGGCCGACCCGGCGGCCCGCGCCGACCTCGACGCGCCCGCCCCGAGCGGCTGCGCTCCGACCCCTGGGAGCAGGTGGACCCGGCCGAGGGAGCGCGCGCGGAGCGCGGCGGGCGCCTCGACGCGGCGCCACGCCGTCGACGGGCTGGTGCTGGCCGGCGAACTGGTGCACGACGGGCCGGGCCGTGTGCGCCTGCCGGGGTTCGGACCCGGCACGTGGAGGGCCCTGACGCAGTTGCGCGCGGACGGGCGCCGCGCCTGGGCGCGCGCGGTGGTCGCCGAGCCCCGGGCGACCTGGGCGACGCCGCCCCGCTTCCCGGCCGGCCGCGGCGCCCGATCCCGCGCGCGACGGCCTGCGTGAGCGCCTCCACGCCTGGGAGGCCCGCCGTCAGGACCCGCGACGCCCTGATGGCGCCCGAGGCGGCGCCGCCACGACCCGGACGGGGGCAGCCCGACGGGGCTGCGCGCGACCATCTCGGGCGAGCTGCGGACGCGCTCGCGGCGGCGATCCGCGCATCGCGCGGGCCTGGCCGCGATCTGGTCGGCGGGGGCCGGCCGCAAAAAGCGCCGGAGTCTCCCGGCTAGTCCGCCCGGCCGTGAACCTCCCCCTGCTCACCGCCCTCTGCCGAGACGGCCGGCACCTCGGGGCGCGAGGAGCGCATACGCGGCGATCGTGGAGCCCGAGCTGCGCACGCTGTGCGACCGGGTCGAGGAGGATCCGCTCGGCAGCGCTGGTCGGGCACCCGCGAGGGGTCGGCACGCCGCCTGATGCTCGCGGCCCACATGGACGAGATCGGGCTGATGGTGACCCACCTCGACGACCGCGGCTTCCTCCGCGTGATCCCGCTCGGCGGCTGGGACGCCCGCACGCTGGTGGGCCAGCGCGTGATGGTGCACGGCCGTGAGGACATCGAGGGCGTGGTCGGCATGACCCCGGTGCACCTGCTGGATCAGAAGGACAAGGCGAAGGCGCTCGAAGTGACCGATCTCGCGATCGACGTCGGCCTGCCCGCCGAGCGCGTGCGCGAGTTGGTGCGCCCCGGCGACGTCGCCACGCGCATCCGGGCGCTGAGGCCGCTGGGCGACCTCGTGACCGGCAAGAGCCTCGACGACCGCGTCGGCGTCTACGTGATGCTGGAGGCGCTGCGCGCCGCGGGGCCATCGCCGGCCGAGGTGGTGGCCGTGGCGACCGTCCAGGAGGAGGTGGGCCTGCGCGGCGCGCGCGTGGCGACCGCCCGCGTGCGCCCCGACATCGCTCTCGCGATCGACACCTGCCCGGCCAACGACGGGCCCGGCGCGCCGACCTCAGGGCCCTCGACGCGCCTCGGGGCGGGCACCGCGATCCGCATCATGGACGCCAGCGCGATCGGCGCCCCGGCCCTGGTCGACCTGCTGACGCGGATCGCCGATCGAGCTCGAGATCCCGCACCAGTTCCACGTGGCCAACCGCGGCGGCACCGACACCGGCAGCCTCCAGCTCTCGGGCGAGGGCTCGATCGCCGGCTGCGTCTCCATCCCGACGCGTTACGTGCACTCCAGCGTCGAGGCCTGCCACCCGGACGACATCGACGCGTCGGTCCGCCTCGTGGCCGCGCTCATCGAACGGATCGACGAGCTCTAGTGCTCTGAGTCGTGAGTTCGTCTGCAGTTCCCGAGCGAATCTCCCGCGAGACGAGGACGCAGATCAGGTCCAATATCGGGAATATTGGGCCTGCCGAGGACGAAGTATTCGCGGAGAGACCCGGACGGCCCAGCGGCCGTCAAAAGCCGGGAAGTGCCACGTCGCTCATGACTCGGGGCACTAGGCCTTCCGGTCAGACGACGGTGACGCTGACGATCACCGCCGCGGCCATCAGGACGGCGACCGAGGCCCACCCCGTCACCCCGAGGCGCCCGTAGGCCATGTGCCCGCGGCCGAAGCCCGACAGGATGAAGCCCGCCGCCGCGCCGCCGGCGAGGCCGCCCAGGTGGCCGCCGATCGACACGTTGGAGATGGTGAAGGTCAGCAGCAGGTTGATCAGCAGCAGGGCGCCCACCGAGGAGCCGAGCAGCGCGATGCCCTTCTGGCGCTCCAGCAGCAGCAGCGCCGCCATCAGCCCGAACACGGCCCCCGAGGCGCCGAGTGTGAGGGCGTCGGGATCCATGATCAGCACCAGGGCCGATCCCCAGAGCAGCGCGGAGAAGTAGATCGCCAGCATGCGGGGGGCGCCGGCGTAGCGCTCGAGGGCGCCGCCCAGGATCCACAGCAGGTACATGTTGAAGCCGATGTGGATCAGGCCCTCGTGGAGGAATCCCGACGTGACGATGCGGTACCACTCGCCGTCGGCGACCGAGGGTCCGTAGAGCGCCCAGTCGAAGATGATGCTGGCGTTGCCGACGTTGTAGATCCCGCCGCCCTGGGCGATCTCGACCAGGTAGACGAGCACGTTGAGACCCACGAGCACGGTGGTCGCGAGCGCGGTGGCGCTGCCGACCGCGGGCATGCGGCGCACGGACGAGCCGCCGCTGCCGCCCGAGCACTCCGGGCAGCGGAAACCGACCGCCGCCGAGGTCATGCAGTCGGTGCAGATCGGGCGCTCGCAGTTGGAGCACGAGATGAGGGTCTCGCGAGCCGGGTGGCGGTAACAGTGCATCGTGTCCGGCGCACTGATCTCGGGAGACGTCCCCATCGGCCTCCGATGCTAGCGCGTGACTCCCCTCACGACGCCGCCTCCGGGCGCGCCGGGGGCCCGGCTCAGCCGGTGCGCAGGCGCAGCGAGCGGCGGCGCGAGCGGCGCAGGGCGATCAGGCTGAACAGCCCGGCCCCGATGAGGCCGATCGCCGTGCGCGTGGGGCTCACCCACCAGCACACGCCGACCACCGAGAGGGAGATCGCGACAATGCCGACACGCGCGCGGATCCTGCGGGCGCGGGCGCTCGTGCGACGCGGGACGGCCTCAAGGAAGCGCCCCACGGCCAGTTCCTCGCCGATCGAGCGCGGACCGTGCTCGACGGGCGGTTCGCCGAGGTCGCGCCACCCCTCGCGCTGTGCGATCTGGGCGACAATCAGGAGCTCGTCATCGCTAATCTTCTGTGTGGCCATCCCATCGGGCTTCTCGGCAGCGTGCGCCGGGACTTGAGGGGTGACGGCACCCACGTTGACTGCCACCGCGCAGGCGGGTTTACTGGAGGTTCGCCCGCCGGTCCCCATATGGGCCGGAACCAGCGTGTTCGCCGTGTTCGCCGGACCCCCGACCGAGAGGCCCGCGCATGACCGTTCCGCCCCCGTTCGCCACCACGCCGCCCAGCGGCCTCCCGGATCTGATCGAGCATGACGCCTGCGCACTGGCGGCCTTCGCGACCCGCGACGGCGCGCCCAGCAGGACCATGGTCGAACTGGCACTGACCTCACTGCAGATGATGGTCCACCGGTCCGGGAGTGTTGACGGCGAGGGGGACGGCAGCGGACTGCTGGTGGACCTGCCGCGCGCATCGTGGCGCGCGCGACTCGACGAGGCCGGCTTCGACGCGACGGCCGCCGACGACAGCCGGTTCACGGTCGCCCACATCTTCTTCGACAACGACGAGCACGCGCAGGCCCAGGTGCCGCGCGTCGAGGCGGTGCTGAAGGAGCACGGCTTCGACGTGCTCTGGAGCGCCGAGGGCATCACCGACCGCGGCGCCCTCGGCCCGCGCGCGTCCGAGACTCCGCCGATCTTCTGGCAGATCGCCTGTCTGGCGTCCGACCCCGGCGCCGCGCCTCCAACAGCTGTTACCGCGCCATGGTGCAGCTCGAGCGCGAGCTGGACTGCCACGTGGCCTCGTTCTCGGCCAACGACGTGGTCTACAAGGTGCAGGGCCAGCCCGAGGTGATCCCGCGCTTCTACCCGGAGATGGCCGACCCCGACGTTCACCTCGTCGCGGATCATCGCCCACAACCGCTACTCGACGAACACGTACCCGACCTTCAGCCGGGTGCAGCCGTTCTCGATCCTCGGCCACAACGGCGAGATCAACACGATCGCCCAGCTGCGCGAGCAGAGCGAGCAGCTCGGCCTGCCCACCACGCGCGGCGGATCCGACAGCCAGGACCTCAACCGCCTGCTCGAGGGTCTGATCTTCGAGAAGGGCCTCTCGCTGCTGGAGGCGGTGGAGTTCGCCCTCCCGCCGATCCTCGGCGAGGTGCACCGCCTGCCGGCGAAGCTGCAGGACCTCTACGTGCACTACCGCGAGGCGCTCGGCCCCTACGCGCAGGGCCCCGTGGCCTCGCCTGCCGCGCGGCCGACGAGATGGTGTTCGCCGTGGACGCGATGGGCCTGCGGCCCCTGTGGTGGATGGAGACCGACGAGTTCTACGTCGTCTCGTCCGAGCCGGGCGTCGTGCCGGTCGCCGACCTGATCATCGACCCCGCCCCCCTCGCCCCCGGCGAGAAGATCGCCCTCGTCACGGGCGACGACGGCGCTCCGCGCGTGCTCGACTACTGGGAGCTGCAGCGCGAGGTGTACCAGCGGGCCAAGAGCCGCGGCGCCCTGCCCACCGCGGAGGCGCGCGCCCGCCTGGCCGGCGGCCTCGACCCGGTCGCCGTCGAGGAGTACCCCGACGAGGAGTCGGACACCCCGGAGCTCGGTCTCGACCTGCTGCTGGCCTCGGCCGGCTGGATCGAGAGCGACAAGCAGCAGCTGCAGTTCCACGCCGACCGCGGCGCCGAGCCGATCGGATCGCTGGGCTGGGACGGCCCGCTCGGCCCGTTCACCCCGGTGCCCATGCCGCTCTCGGACTACCTCCAGGAGACGGTCGCGGTGGTCACCAACCCGGCCATCGACCGCGAGCGCGAGGTGGAGCACTTCTCCACGCGCGTCGTGCTCGGCCGCCGGCCCCCGATCCAGGGCGTCGAGCCCGATCCGCCCCAGCGCTGCGAGCTGCGCATGCCGCATCATCCTGGGCGGTTGCGTGCCGGCCTCGCGACCCTGTCGCTGCCCGAGCTGCGCCGCGTCGCGGTGGGCCACGGCGTGGCGTGCATGGAGGACGTGCTCGCCGCGTGGGACTGGCGGGCCACGCGCCTGCCGCTGAGCTTCTCGCAGGACCTGAGCGTGCGCGAGCACCTCGAGCAGCTCGCCGTCGCGGCCGTGACCGCGGTGCAGGAGGGCGCCGAGCTGATCGTGCTGCACGACCTCAACGCCGGCCCCGGCGAGCGCGTCTGCGACCCGCACCTCGCGGTCGCCGCGGTCGACAAGGCCCTGCGCGAGGCCCGCAAGGAGGACGGCTCCTCGTGGCGTCGCGACGCCAGCCTGGTGCTCCAGGCGGCCGGCATCCGCAACGTGCACGACGTGATGGTCGCGCTCGGGTTCGGCGCGCAGGCGCTGTGCCCCTACGCGCTGATGGAGAAGGCGATGGACGGCTCGCCCGAGCCCTCCGCCGTCGCCACCAACGTGCTCGAGGCCCTCCAGAAGGGCATCGAGAAGGTGCTCTCCACCCTCGGCATCCACGAGC
>CAWIOJ010000002.1:0-568887 GCA_963837725.1 uncultured Thermoleophilia bacterium | reverse complement strand
GACGTGGTGCTGATCCTCGGGTTCGCGGCGCTCGGCCGGCGCAGCCACGAGGAGGGCTCGAGCGTGGTCGGCATCGTCGAGGTGGCCGCCCCGTTCCTGATCGCGCTCGTCGTCGGCTGGCTGGCCGCCCGCGCGTGGCGCGCCCCGGCGTCGCTGCGCATCGGGGTGATCGTGTGGCTGGTGACCGTCGTCGGCGGACTGGCGCTGCGCAGCGTGGTGTTCGACCGGGGCATCGCCCCGGCGTTCTGCGTGGTCGCCCTGCTCACCCTCGGCGTTCTGCTGCTGGGATGGCGCGCCATCGCCCGGTATCTGCCCCGCCGCCGCGGAGGCCTCGAGGGGGCCTGAGGGTCAGCGCGGGTCGATGATCACCATACGGCCGCCGGTGGTCCCCGCGTAGCGATTGCCCGCCGAGATGGCGACGGTGCCGTTGACCAGCTCGCGCACGCCCAGCACCGGCAGGCTGGTGCGGTGCTCCCACACCGTGGCGCCCGTGGCGAAGCGCACCCCGCGGGCCGCCCTCCGGCCCGTCGCGTTGACCGCGATGTAGACCCGGCCGCCCGGGCCGACCGACATCAGCCGCGCACGGTCGCCGCCGCGCGTCCGCCATACCGTGGCTCCGGTGCTCGCCGCCAGCGCCCTCACCACCACCGGCCCGGAGCCCCCGATGCTCCGACCGATGTAGACCCGGTCACGGGCGGGATCGACGATCGTCTGCTCGGGCGAGGTGGAGAGGGTCCGCGACCACCGGTCCGCTCCGTCGGGCCCGATCGCGACGATGCGGTCGCCCTCGGTCACCAGCACGCCGGACGTCAAGCCGGCGAGCACCTGGCGCGGGCCGATGCGCGTGCGCACGACGGAGCGATTCACCGGATCGACCGTCATCAGCAGGCCGGGGACCGGGCCCACCACGACACTCCGGGGTGAGTCGAACGCGGTGTACACGAGGCCGGCGCCGTCGCGCACCGCCATCGGCGGCACGTCGAAGTCGTCCTGCCAGACGAAGGTGTTGTCGACCACGCTCCACGGCGGACCCGGCCCGCCGGTCGCCACGACGGATGGGTGAGGCGCGGTGGGATCGAAGACCGTCGACCGGCCGGTGAGGCACGTACCGTCGGCGAACACGACGCCTGCGCAGCCGGCCACCACGTGGCCGCCCGAGTTGAGCGCCCAGATGTCGTCGCCCTCGGGACCGATGGGTCCGTAGGTGCCGTTGGACTGCAGCGCGACCGGCTGCGGCCCCTCGTCGCAGTTGCCGCAACCCGCGGTGCGGACCGTGTTCCACAACCGTCGGCCGTCCCGCCGATAGGCCGCCGCGGTATAGGTGAAGGCGTCCTGGGCGACGACCACGACCCCGCCCTGCGGGCCCTGCATCAGCGGACCCGCGGGGGTGTTCTTGGGCCAGCCGCGCAGTGTGGCCGGCGCGGCCACACGCGGACGCCGCGAAGGCGGCGGCGAGAACCAGTACGAGGAACGCGACCGGGACGGTCCGTCTCATGTCCGCAACCCTATGCCCGCCTGGGCGGACCACGCCAGCGCACTCGTCGCACGAACACATGTTCGCTATCGTGGCCGGATGGCCCGCCCGGCACCCAGCGGAGGACGCGAGCAGATCCGCTGGCGCCTGGCCGACGATGACGGCGGGCAACCGGGGCTGCTGGGCGAGGTGGAGCGCCGCGAGGGGCGCGACGAGCTCGCCGGCCTGGAGCTGCTGCACGTGCGGGCCAAGAGCATCATCAACAAGACGCCCGAGGCGGCGCGGCTGCCCTTCCGCTGGACGATCAACGCCTACCGGGGCTGCAGCCACGCGTGCGTCTACTGCTTCGCCCGGCCCACGCACGAGTACCTGGGCTTCGGCATCGGGGAGGACTTCGACCGCCGCATCGTGATCAAGATCAACGCGGTCGAGCGCCTGAGGGCCGAGCTGCGCGCCGCGCGCTGGACCGGCGAGACGATCGCGATGGGCACCAACACCGACCCGTACCAGCCGGTCGAGGGCCGCTACCGCCTCACGCAGGGCATCGTCGAGACGCTGGTCGCCGCGGGCAACCCGTTCTCGATCCTGACCAAGTCCACCCTGATCGGGCGCGACGTCAACCTGCTGGCCGACGCGGCCCGCGACGTCGAGGTGCACACCGCGCTCTCGATCGGCTGCCTGGACGAGGAGGTCTGGCGCCTCACCGAGCCCCACACGCCCAACCCGCTGCGGCGGATGGAGACCGTCGCGAAGCTCAACGCGGCGGGCGTGCCGTGCGGCGTGATGATCGCCCCCGTGCTGCCGGGCATCTCGGACGATCCCGGCCAGATCGAGGCGGTGGTGAAGGGCGCGATCGCCGCGGGCGCCACCTCGATCACGCCGATCATGCTGCACCTGCGCCCCGGCGTGCGCGAGCACTACCTCGGCTGGCTGCGGAAGACGCGCCCCGAGCTGGCCGAGGCGACCGAGCGGCGCTACGCCGGCGTGTACGGCCCGTCCGACGAGCGGCGCGACCTGGCCGGCATGGTCGGCCGGATGATCGCCGCGCACGGAGGCCTGCGATCGACGGCCGCGCGGTACCGGCCCTCAGGGCGCTTCGGGCAACGGACGCCCGCCCCCGCCGCCTCCCCACCGGATCAGCTCTCGCTGCTCTGAGCCCCGTGTTCGTCGCGCCGGGGACGCTGTGCCGCGAACAGGCCGACGAGCGCCGCGACCAGGGTCACGAGGAAGATCTGGCCCAGGATGGTCTCGATGACCGACAGCAGCCCCGCGAGGTCGGTGGCCGGCTCGAGGTCGCCGCCGCCGAGGGTCGTGATGCTGGCCAGGCTGAAGTACATGAAGCGGGTGGTCGGTTCGTCCTGCCCGAAGAAGGGGGTCGAATCGAGGACGTTGACGGTCAGGAAGGCGAACGTGAACGTGAACGTGATCAGCAGATAGGCGCATATCGCCCCGAGGAGGGTGGAGAACGCGACCCGCCGGTGATGGAGGATCCGGCGCACGACGATCACCGGCAGGAACAGCGAGAGGACCACCCAGAGGGGCGAGGGGAGCGGCGTCGCGCCGCCCGGGTCATCCCCCCGCCACCCCGCGATGTCTCCGATGAGCACGACCAGGCTGGCCACGATCGCGACCACCGCGACCACGTCGGCGCCCCGCCGCCACGTGCGACGGACCCCCGAGGCGCGCACCGCGAGCATCAGCATGGCGCTCACCGAGAAGGCGATCACGATGCCGGCGAGGCCCGAGCGCACGTCGGCGTCCTCGGGCGCGATGTCGACCAGCGACAGCACGACCAGAGCGACGACGATGGTGGTCAGCAGCAGGCCGAAGCGATCGAGGTGGGGCGAGTGATCGTCGAAGAGCGCGGCGTCGGCGCGTTGGGAGAGGCTGGGTTTGCCGTCCATGCACGCAGTGTCTTCGCCGCCTCAGCCCCCTCTCCCGCCCCGCTTGCGCCGGGCCGCGTCCCGGTAGGCGAGCGACCCACGGCGGCCGGCCGCGCGGTGCGCCCGCTCGTCGGCCCGCCGCTCGAGCGCTCGCACCTCGCGCGTGAGGCCGCGGAAACTCTCCAGCCTCTCGGGCTCCAGCCGGCCGCCCGCGACCGCGGCGAGCACCGCGCAGCCGGGCTCGGTGAGGTGCCCGCAGTCGGCGAAACGGCAGCGCGCGGCCAGGGCGTCGATGTCGGCGAACGTGGCGGCGACCGCCTCCTCCCCGCCCCACAGGCCCAACTCGCGGATGCCCGGCGTGTCGATCAATGCACCGCCTCCCGGCAGACCCACGAGGTGGCGCGCCGTGGTGGTGTGACGGCCCTTGGCGTCGCCCGCGCGCACGTCGCCCACCGCCAGCGCCTCGACTCCCAGCAGCGCGTTGGTGAGGCTCGACTTGCCGGCCCCCGACTCGCCCACCAACACGAGGGTGCGATCCGGGCGGGCCCGCGCGCGCAGCAGGTCGAGCCCCTCCCCCGTGCTGGCACTGGTGCTGATCACGTCCACGCCGGGAAGGGCGCGGGCGATCTGCGCCTCGGCCGTGGCGCGCCCGGCCAGATCGGCCTTGGTGAGCGCCACGAGGGTCGTGGCGCCCGCCTCCCAGGCGAGAGCGGCCGCCCGGTGCAGACGCCGCTCCCGCAGCGGCCGGTCGAGGCCGTGCACCGCGACCACCAGGTTGACGTTGCTCGCCATCACCTGAGCGGCGTCGGCGCGTCCGGCGGCGCGGCGCGCCACCACCGTGCGGCGCTCCATCACCGCGGCCACGGTGTCTCCGTCGAGGGCGACCCAGTCGCCCGCCGCGAGGCCGCCCGCGGCGACCCGCACCTGACCGGCCGGGGTCAGGGCGATGGCGGCCCCGCGATCGACGCGGGTGATGCGTGCCGGCGTGACGCCGGGAATGGCGATGGACTCCAACTCACGCGCGCGGGCGTGGTCCCATCCGATCGGCGCGAGGGACGCGCCGGGGTGCTCTGGATTCACTTCGGGGTTCCCTTCGAGGAGGGGCACCCCCGAGCGACCGGCTCCCGGCTAGGCGGGGAGCGGCACGGAGGCGCCCGATACGGACACGGCGTCTCCGGACGGCGGGGCCGTCCGGTCGGTCAGCGCTCTGTCCATGCGGCCGGGCCCTCCTCGCGGGTCGGGATGTGACTCCCGAACGACCGCGATGCTACCTCTAGAGGAGCGGCGAGCCAACCATCGCCGGACCGGTGTCCCAGCCCATCAGGCCGCACAGCGTCGGAGCCACGTCGCCGAGCGCCCCGCCCTCGCGCAGCGCCAACCCGGGGCGATCGATCCAGAGCGGAACCGGGTTGCTGGTGTGCGCCGTGTTGGGACTTCCATCGGGCTCGATCATGTACTCGCTGTTGCCGTGGTCGGCCGTGACGCACAGCAGCCCGCCGGCCGCCGCGACCGCCTCGCGGATCGCCCCCATGCAGCCGTTGACGGTCTCGATGCCGCGCACCGCGGCCTCCACCACACCGGTGTGCCCGACCATGTCGGCGTTTGCGAAGTTGATGACGAACAGGTCGTCGGCGCCCTCGGCGAGGCCCTGGATGACGGCGTCGCGCACCCCGCTGGCGCTCATCTCGGGTGCGTGATCGTAGGTGGGGACGTGCTGGGGCGAGGGCACCAGGATGCGCCGCTCGCCGTCGAACGGCTCCTCGCGGCCGCCGTTGAAGAAGAACGTGACGTGGGCGTACTTCTCGGTCTCGGCCACGTGCAGCTGTCGCCGGCCGGCGCCCGACACCGTCTCGGCCAGGCCCTGGCGCACGTCCTGCGCCTCGAAGAGCACGGGCACGGTGTACTCGGCCTTGTAGCGGGTCATGGTGGTCATCGCGGGCGGGCCCTCGGCGCCGCGATCGAACCCGTCGAAGTCGGGGTCGCTGAAGGCCACCGTGAGCTGGCGCGCGCGGTCGGGGCGAAAGTTCCAGTACAGCAGCGCGTCGCCAGGGCGGATGCGGTTCTCCCCCGGCGGGCCGATCACCGCGGGCTCGATGAACTCGTCGCCCACGCCGACGTCGTACGAGGCCCTCACCGCCTCGTGGCCGCTGGCGCGCTGCTCGCCGAACCCGTGGACCATCGCGTCGTAGGCCCGGCGCGTGCGGTCCCACCGGCGGTCGCGGTCCATGGCCCAGTAGCGGCCGCACACGGTGCCGACGCGGGCGCCGGTCGCCTCGAGCTCGCCGATCGCCGCGAGCCCGGCGTCGGGCCGGGTGTCGCGGCCGTCGGTGAACGCGTGCACCACGATCCGCTCCACGCCGTGCTCCTGGGCCATGCGGATCAGCGAGAGGGCGTGACGCTGGCTGGCGTGCACCCCGCCGTCGCCGGCGAGGCCCATCAGGTGGAGGGTCGTGCGCCGCCCGGTGTCGAGCGCCGCCTGCAGCGCGGGGAGGGCGAGCACGGACCCGTCGGCCATCGCCTCGTCCACCCGCACCAGCATCTGCGGCACGCGGCGGCCGGCGCCGAGGTTGAGGTGGCCCACCTCGCTGTTGCCCTGCTGGCCCTGGGGGAGCCCGACCGGCAGGCCCGAGGCCTCGATGCGGGTGCCCGATCCTTGCGCGGCCAGCGCGTCGAGCGCCGGCGTGCGGGCCAGCGTCACCGCGTTGCCCGGGCCCGCCGGGGCGATGCCGAAGCCGTCGATCACCACGAGCACGAGCGGGCCGCGCGGCGAGGCGCTCACCGGCGGGGGATCACGACGCGCGGACGATCGACGCGAAGGCGTCGGGATCGAGGCTCGCTCCGCCGACGAGGGTGCCGTCGATGTCGGGTTGGGCCATCAGGGCCCCCGCCGTGTCGGGCGTCACGCTGCCGCCGTAGAGCACGCGCACGGCATCGGCGTCGAGGAACTCGCCCGCCACCACGCGCACGTGGGCGCAGGCCTCCTGGGCGATCGACGGGGTCGCGGTGCGGCCGGTGCCGATGGCCCAGATGGGCTCGTAGGCGATGGCCAGCGAGGCCACCTCGTCGGCGCGGACCCCGGCGAGCGCCGCCCTCACCTGGGCGGTGAGCCAGGTCTCGGTCTCCCCCGCCTCGCGCTGATCGAGCGACTCGCCGCAGCAGAGCACCACGAACAGACCGGCGTCGAGGGCCGCGCGCACGCGCGCCGCCACCTGGGCGTCGGTCTCGCCGGCGGCACGGCGCTCGGAGTGGCCCACCAGTGTGCCGTCGGCGCCGGCGGCGACGATCATCGGGGCGGCGACCTCGCCGGTGTGCGCGCCCGAGGCGGCCTCGTGCACGGCCTGCGCGAGCACTTTGAGAGGGCTGCCCGACGCGGCGCGCGCGGTGGCCTCGAGTGCGGTGAAGGGCGGGCACACGGCCACGTCCACACCGAGCTCGCCGTGGTCGAGGTGGGCGACCAGCCGGGCGACGTACTCGCGCGCCTCGACGCCGGTCTTGTTCATCTTCCAGTTGCCGGCCACCAGGGGCCGTCGCGTGGCGCTCATATCGTCGGCAGGGCGGCCACGCCCGGCAGGGTCTTGCCTTCGAGCAGCTCGAGGGCGGCGCCGCCGCCGGTCGAGACGTGCGTCATCTGGTCCACCAGGCCGAACTGTGCGAGGGCCGCGCCCGAGTCGCCGCCGCCCGCGATGGTGGCGCCCGTGGAGGCCGCCATCGCCTCGGCCACCGCAAGGGTGCCGTCCGCGAAGGGCGGGATCTCGAAGGCCCCCATCGGGCCGTTCCAGAAGGTGGTGCCGGCGTCGCCGATCGCCTCGCGGTACGACGCCGCCGTGCGGGGCCCGATGTCCACGCCCATCCAGCCGTCGGCGATGTCGTCGGTCGGCACCACCTCCAGCTCCGCGTCGGCCGAGAAGCGGTCCGCGACCAGCACGTCCACGGGCAGCTGCAGCGAGCAGTTGAGGTTGACGGCCGTCTCCAGCAACTGGTGGGCCATCGCCTGTCCGTCGGGGCCCTCGTGCAGCGAGGCGCCCACCCGCTCGCCCTGCGCGGCGAGGAAGGTGAAGCACATCGCGCCGCCCACGAGGATGCGGTCGCAGCGCTCGAGCAGGCTCATGATCAGGGGCAACTTGTCGCTCACCTTGGAGCCGCCGAGCACCGCGATGAAGGGGTGGCGGGGGTTGAGCAGCAGGCCCTCCAGCACCTCCACCTCGCGGGAGAGCAGCAGGCCGGCCCGCGCCGGCAGCCGGCGGGCGATGCCCTCGGTGGAGGCGTGGGCGCGGTGGGCGGCGCCGAACGCGTCGTTGACGTAGTTGCGTGAAGCCCACCGCCAGCTGATCGGCGAACGCCGGGTCGTTGGCCTCCTCGCCGGCGTGGAAGCGCAGGTTCTCGAGCATCACCAGCTCGCCCGGCTTCAGGGCCTCGACGCGCGCCGCCACCTCGGGGCCGACGCAGTCGGGCAGCAGCTCGACCGTGCGGTTCATCAGCTGCCCGAGGCGGTCGGCCACCGGGCGCAGGCTGAGGTCGGCGACCGGCGCGCCCTTGGGGCGGCCCAGGTGCGAGCACACCGCCACGCCCGCGCCGGCGCGCAGCAGGCGCGTCAGCGTCGGGATGGAGGCGGCGATGCGGGCGTCGTCGCTGACCTCGCCCCCCTCCAGGGGGGCGTTGAGGTCGGCGCGCACCAGCACGCGCGCGCCCTGCCAATCGACGCCCGGGTCGTCGATCCCGAGGAGGCGCGGCATCGTCGTACCGCCTAGGCGGGGAGGAGGCGCTCGGCGAGCTCCACGCAACGACACGAGTAGCCCCACTCGTTGTCGTACCAGGAGATGAGCTTGACCGTGGTCCCGCTCACCATCGTGAGGCTGGCGTCGAGCAGCGAGGACCGCGGGTCGCCGACGATGTCGCGCGACACGATCGGGTCCTCGGTGTAGCCGAGGATGCCCTCGAGCGGACCGGACTCGGCCGCCGCGAGGAACGCCGCGTTGACCTCTTCCACGCTGGTCTCGCGACCGACCGTGGCGACGAGGTTGACCACCGAGCCGTCGGGCGTCGGCACGCGCAGGGCGATGCCGTCGAGCTTGCCCTTGAGCTGCGGGAGCACCTCGCCGATCGCGCGGGCGGCGCCCGTCGAGGTCGGGATGATCGAGAGCGCGGCCGAGCGGGCGCGGCGCAGGTCGCTGTGCGGCGCGTCCAGCAGACGCTGGTCGCCGGTGTACGAGTGGCACGTCGTCATGAAGCCGTGCTCGAGCCCGAAGTTGTCGACCAGCACCTTGGCGATCGGCGCCAGGCAGTTGGTCGTACAGGACGCGTTGGAGATCACGTCGTGCGTGGCGGGGTCGTACTCCTGGTCGTTCACGCCGAGGCAGATCGTGATGTCCGGGCCCTTGGCGGGCGCCGAGATGATGACCTTCTTGGCGCCACCCTCGAGGTGGAGGGCCGCCTTGTCGCGGGCGGTGAAGAAGCCGGTGCTCTCGATGACCACGTCCACGCCCAGGTCGCCCCAGGGCAGCTTGGCCGGATCGCGCTCGGCGAGCACCTTCACGTGGGCGTCGTCAACGTGCAGGTGGTCGTCGTGCGCGTGCACGTGCCCGGGGTACTGGCCGAACACGGAGTCGTACTGGAGGAGGTACGCGAGGGTGCCGGCGTCGGTGATGTCGTTGACCGCCACGATCTCCACGTCCGCCTCACCAAGCGCGGCGGCGCGGAAGACGTTGCGACCGATGCGGCCAAACCCGTTGATGCCCACTCGTACGCTCATCCGGCCTCCCCTGGGAAAAGGACGGCCAATCTACCAGCCCGGTCCGCGGCCCATGTCAGGATCTCCGGGTGCGCTGGGCTCCCATCACCGTGGCCGTCCTACTCCTGGCCCTGGGAGCCGGTTGCGACACCGGCGAGGATGCCGCCCCGGCAGCCGTCGCCGGCACCGGCGAGACGGCCACCGTGGTGCGGGTGGTGGACGGCGACACGCTCATCGCGCGGCATCGACGGCCGCGACGAACGGGTGCGGATGCTCGGGGTGGACGCCCCCGAGAGCGTGACCCCGGATCGCCCGGTCGAGTGCTTCGGGCCGCAGGCCGGGCGCGAGGCGCGGCGCCTGCTGCCCCGCGGGGCGCGGATCACGCTGACCACCGACCCGACCCAGGGTCGCCGCGACCGATTCGGGCGGCTGCTCGCGGAGGTGACCGTCCCCGGGCAGGCCACGACCGTCAACGAGCGCCTGGTCGCCGGCGGCTACGCCGAGGTGTTCCGCGGCGACGGCCGCGCGCGGCTGCTGCCGCGGCTGCGCGCCGCCGAGTCCGCGGCACGCCAGGCGGGCCGCGGACTCTGGAGCGTCTGCCGCCGGAGCGGCTGAGGTCGGTCCGGTCTTAGCCGGTGGTGGTGGTGGGCGCCGGCACGGCGCCGGTGATGGGGGCGGGGCCGAACCGGTTGGGCTCGGGGCTGCCGGCGAGGCAGCCGCACTCCACGATCACCCAGACGAGGCCGACGAGCGGGACGAGGCTGATGAGGACCCACCAGGCGGACTTGTCGCGATCGTGCCACCGCTTGCCCTGCACGCAGATGTGGGAATAGAGCAGCACGAGCGCGGCGATCAGGCCGACGATCGGGCTGATGAAAGAAAACGCGGCGCTGATGACGCTGATGATGATCCAGCCGATCCAGAACTGCTGACGGCCGATGCGGCCATCGAGGCTGGCGAAGAGATGCTTGAAGTCCACGAACCGCTCCTTGGGCGGATGATGACCGTGCACGTGCGTGCATCGGCATCTCCGCCACATTTCTGACCGGAGCGTCTCGGAAACGCAAATCGGGGGGCCCGAAGGCCCCCCGATCGTTACCGCAACTGCAGGTGGTGCGAGGTGGCTAGGCCGCCTCGGCAGCCGCCTTGGGCTTCGGCGTGACCGCCGCCGTGATCTTGGCGGAGAGGATGCCGAGAACGATGCCGCAGACGAGGGTGACGAAGACGTCGAACCACACCCACTGCCACGGAGTCGAGAGGAGACCGCCGCCCGCGCCGATACCGGCCGAGCCGTCCGCCGCCGCGAGAGCCTTGGCCTTGTCGCCAACGCCGCCGCCGTTCGGGACCCAGCCGTCGAGGCCGGTCGCGATCCACCAGAGGAACACTGCTGCGAATGCGGGGAATGTTCCCGCGACGTAGTACCAGTCACCCGCGATGAGGATCAGCACGAGGATGAAGGCGAAAATGCCGACCCAGAGGGCGATGCCCCAGAAGTCGGGAGCGTCAGCGGTCTTGAATGCCAGCGGCATGGTGATGAGGGCCGCCACCGAACCGAAGACGCACGCGATGAAGATCTTGCCGAACGCGGCGTTGTCGCCACCCGCGGCAAAGAAAAGGCCCCACGAGATGAACGCCACCGGAAGAATCAGGTGGAACTTCTCAGGAATACCGAGGGCACCGTTGGCGCCGTCCTGAACCGTTACCCAGTGGAACGTGAAGTTGAGGGAAAGCTCCGTCCAGAGGAACGAGAGGATTCCGATGACGATCGCCAGAGGCGCGATCGCTTTTGCGCGAGCGCTCATAGAGGCGTTTGCTCCTTTAAGAGAAGTACGGGAGACACGCCGCCGGTGAAAAAGAAGAGTGGTGACGGCGTAGCCACAGACGGGGCCGGGCCCGAGAATCTGCGCGGCCAGTCTACGGCCGCCCCCATGTTCGTGGCAACCGTTGCATGCCCTCTTTTTTCACCCCTGCAGAAAGCGCGTGTTTCAGCGGGTCGGAAGGGCCCGGACGAGGTCCATCAGCACCGCGGCCAGGGCGCCGGGCGAGTGGCGCACCATGCGCCCCTCCTCCGCGAGGTCGGCGGCCACGATGCGCACGTCCATCGCCTCCAGGCGGTGGGCGTCCACGCGCACGGGCTCCTGTCCCTGGGCCGCGTAGGCGGCGGCGGCCTCCGGGTCGAGCGGCCCCTCGTGCACCACGATCATGTCCACTCCGCCCGGGGCGGCGTCGAGCACCTTCTCGATGTGGTCGGCGGCCGTGAAGCCGTCGGTCTCCCCCGGCTGGGTCATCACGTTGCACACGTACACGCGCTGAGCCGACGACTCGGTGATCGCCTGGGCCAGCTGCGGCACGGCAAGGTGCGGCAGCACGCTGGTGAACAGGCTGCCGGGGCCCAGCAGCAGCAGGTCGGCGTCGGCGATCGCCTGCAGCGCCGGGGGGTGCACCAGCGGCTGGGGCTCGAGCCACACCCGCCGGCACGGCCCGGCGCCCGCGGCGATCTGGGTCTCCCCCGAGACCAGCTCGCCATCCTCGCGCTCGGCCCAGAGGCGGATGTTCTGGAGTGTGGAGGGCAGCACCCGGCCGCGGATCTTGAGCACCCGGCTGCACTCCTCGATCGCCAGATCGAAGTTGCCCGTCACCTCGGCAAGCGCCGCCAGGAAGAGGTTGCCGAAGGGATGCCCCGACAGGTCGCCGTCGGCGAAGCGGTGCTGGAACAGGCGCCCCATCAGCGACTCGTCGTCGGCCAGGGCCACCAGGCAGTTGCGGATGTCGCCGGGCGGCAGCACGCCCAGCTCGCGCCGCAGGCGGCCCGACGAGCCGCCGTCGTCGGCCACCGTGACGATCGCCGTGATGTCGAGCGGCGAGCGCTTGAGGCCGCGCAGCAGCGAGGCGAGCCCGGTGCCGCCTCCCAGGGCGGCGATGCGCGGCTGCCGGCTCACGCGGGCTCGGTGGGGGCGCCGGTCGAGCGGGTGATGTGCCGGTGCGAGGTGCTGACGTCGAAGTCGCGGGAGTAGCGCCGCGCCAGCATCTCGGCGATCGCCACGCTCCGGTGCCGGCCGCCGGTGCACCCGATGCCGATCACGACGCTGGCCTTGCCCTCGTCGGCGTAGGCCGGCAGCAGGAAGTCGAGCAGCGACTCCAGCCGGGCGCGGAACTCGTCCATCCCCGGCGCCGCGGCCACGAACTCGGCGACGGCGGCGTCCAGCCCGTTCAGTGGGTTGAGCGCCGGCACGTAGTGCGGGTTCTGCAGGAAGCGCACGTCGAAGAGCAGGTCGGCGTCGCGCGGGACGCCGTGCTTGTAGCCGAACGATACGAACTGGACGTGGAGCTTCGGGCGGCTGCCCGGCGCCATCAGCGCCTCGGCCACCCGCCGGCGCAGATCCCAGATCGAGAGCCCGGTGGTGTCGATCACCACCTCGGCGCGCGCGCGCACGTCGGCCAGCTCGGCGCGCTCGCGGGCGATGCCGTCGACGATCGAGCCGTCGCCCGAGAGCGGATGCGGGCGGCGCGTCTCGCGGAAGCGGTTGATCAGCTGCTCGTCCGATGCCTCCAGGAACACCACGCGCGGGCGCACGCCGCGGGCGGCCTCCACGCGCCCGAGCACCGGCTCGAGCTCCTTGAACCACACGCCGCCGCGCACGTCGCACACCACCGCGGCACGCTCCACGCGCGAGCCCTCCAGCAGCACGAGGTCGGCGAAGGCCGGCAGCAGTCCGGGCGGCAGGTTGTCCACGCAGAACCAGCCGGCATCCTCGAACGTGCCCATGGCGGTGCTCTTCCCGGCGCCGCTCATGCCGGTGATGATCGTCAGCTCCACGCGTTCTCCCTGCCGGCACCCACCGGCGCCGACGCGCCGCCGGGGCCCGCGGTCTTGTGCAGGCGGTCGTAGATGTCGCGGGCAACCTTCGACGGCACACCCGGCACCGCCTCCACCTCCTCGCGCGTCGCCGCCAGAAAACGGTCGGCCGAGCCGAAGTGGCGCAGGATCGCCGCCTTGCGCGCGGGCCCGACGCCGGGCAGCGCGTCCAGCACGCTCTCGGTCATGCCCTTGCCGCGCTTGCTGCGGTGGTGGCGCAGCGCGAAGCGGTGGGCCTCGTCGCGGATGTGCTGCAGCACCAGCAGCGCGGCCGAGCCCTCGTCCAGCAGCAGCGGCTCGGAGCGCCCGGGGCGGAACACCTCCTCGCGCTTCTTCGCCAGGCTCACGATCGGGATGCCCTCGACACCGGCCTCGGCCATACCCTCCATCGCCGCGCTCAGCTGCCCCTTGCCTCCGTCGATCACCACCAGGCCGGGCCGGGCGGCGAACGACGGATCGTCCTCCGGGGCCAGCAGGCGCGCGAACCGCCGGCGCAGCGCCTCGCGCATGCGGGTGAAGTCGTCGGGGCCGCCCTCGTACTGCATCGAGAAGGTGCGGTAGTGCGCCTTCGCCGGCGCGCCGCCCTCGAACACCACCATCGAGGCGACCGCGTAGGTCTCCCCCAGGTTCGAGATGTCGTAGCACTCGATCCGCACCGGCGGCGCCGGCAGATCGAGGCGCTGCTGCAGGTCGAGCAGGGCGTCGCGACGGCGCCCACGCGCCAGCTCGTGCCGCTGGCGGTCGCCGTCGAGCGCGAAGCGGGCGTTGCGCTCGGCCAGCTCGGCCAGCTTGCGCTTGTCGCCGCGCGCCGCCGCCCGCACCTCCACCCGATGGCCGCGGCGCTCCGACAGCATCGACTCGAGGTCGGGCGCGGCCAGGCTGTCGCGCGCCACCACCACCAGCGCGGGGATCGCGAGGGCCATCGCATAGAACTCGTAGGCGAACTGCATCAGCACGGTCGCCTCGTCATCGGCACCTGCGGTGTCGAGGAAGAACGACTGGCGGTCCTGGAGCACGCCGTCGCGCACCTGCAGCACCTGCACGTTGGCCGAGTCGCCCTCCATCGCGATGCCGAGCACGTCGGCCGTGCCCACCGAGCCGGCCGTCGCGAACTGGCGCTCCATCAGGTGCTGGACGGCCGAGAGGCGGTTGCGGATCGCCGCCGCGCGCTCGAACTCCTGCTCGCCGGCGGCCGCGCGCATCTGCTCCTCGAGCTCCCGCTCGAGGCCGCGGTAGCGGCCCGACAGGAACGCGATGATCTGGTCGATCAGCGCTCGGTAGTCCTCCTTCGAGATGTAGCCCACGCACGGCGCCAGGCACCGTTTGATGTGGTAATCGAGGCACGGGACGCCCGAGGGCCGGCCCGGCTCCTTGCCCTCGCACGGGCGGCTCGGGAAGATCTTCCCGATCAGGTTCAGCGTCTCGCGCACCTTGTAGGCGTTGGAGAACGGGCCGAAGTAGAGGCGATCGCGGCGGTGGGCCTCGCGCGTGAAGTAGACGCGCGGGTACTCCTCGTCGAGGCTGATCCCGATGTACGGATAGCTCTTGTCGTCGCGCAGCCGCACGTTGAACGGCGGCCGGTGCGTCCGGATGAGGTTGGCCTCCAGGATGAGGGCCTCGCTCTCGGTCCCCGTGACGAACACCTCGACGCGCCGCGATGCGCGCAACCAGGTCGTCGGTCTTGGGGTGCAGCCCGGCGCGCGCCGACATCGGGCCCGAGGCGTCCGGGTCGTCCGGGCGCAGGGGGGCCTGGAAATAGGAGAGCACGCGCCGGCGGATCGACTTGGCCTTGCCCACGTACAGGACGCGGTCGGAGGCGTCTCGGTAGATGTAGACGCCGGGGCCCGTCGGCAGACCCGCGAGCTGCTCGCGAAGGGGGGCGGTGTCCGACACTCGACATCGAGTATGGCAGGGGTGTCACGGGTTCCGACCGGGGCGACGCCCCCGCAGCGCCCCTCTGACCGTCCCAGCCCTTGACCCGGTCACGCCCTGCGTGTTCCGCTCGCCGCGTGAACGCCGAGGCATAATCCGTCGCCATCCTCTGCGGCCTCCTGGTGGCGCTGATCGTCGTCGGCACCGCGCTGCTCTGCCCGCGCCCCGACCGCCCCTGAGCGGCGCGCGGTCATCAATGGCGTCCGTGTCGGGAACACCTACGTCGGCCAGGCACCGCGCCGGTGCGACGCCGCCTCCGTCGTCCGCGTCTCGACCGTGAACGGGCGCTACGCCCGATGGACCCAGAACAACCGGCGCGCGGCGCAGATCGGTGGCTGCGTCGTCGGCGACGGCTGGATCATCCTGCGCCGCCAGCCCAACAAGAGCTGGCGCATCCGAACCCAGGGCTCCGACGTCGCACCGTGTTCCATCCTCGGCGTGAAGGTCGCCAAGGACCTGCTCCCGGGCCTCGCGTGCGGCTGACCCCGCGCGCTGAGCGCAGGCCTCACACGAACCGCCCGTCCACACGGATCAGCACCACCCCTCCCCCTCCGGGCGGCGCCCCACCACCCGTGGCGCCGCCCGAGAGCGCGAGGATGCGGGCCACGTAGGCCTGGGTCTCCCGGTAGGGCGGGATGCCGCCGTAGCGGTGCACCGCGCCGGCGCCCGCGTTGTAGGCCGCCAGGGCCAGCGGGAGGGAGCCGAACTCCTTCAGGTGCCCGCCGAGCAGCCGGGCGGCGGCCGGGATCGCCTGGGCCGGGTCGAACGGGTCGGCCAGGCCGACGCCGCGCGCGGTGGCCGGCATGAACTGCGCGATCCCCTGGGCGCCCGCCGGGCTCACCGCCCGCGCGTCGAAGCCCGACTCGGAGCGCAGCAGCGCGGCCAGGACGATCGGCGCGATGCCGTTGGCCGTCGCCGACGCGGTGATCACCGGGCGCAGGCCCGCCGGGACCCAGCCGGGCAGGGCGGTCGCCCCGGCGGACGCCGCGGCGAGCGACACCGCCGCCGCACCCCGGCAGGTACCCGTAGTGCCAGGGCTCCCAGGAGTACCGCTGCGATGAACCCGAACCGGGTGGCGTTGGCGGCGAGCCATGCGTGGGCCGAGCCCCCGTCACCCATGTTGAGATCGAGCTCGGTCGCGTCCCGATGGCGGCTCCGTCCCGGCGGCGCGACCCACTTGGGGTCGGGGTGGCGGGCGAACAGCACGGCCTGCTCGGCGTCGCTGCGGAATCCGCTGGTCACCACCAGGTCGATGCCGCTGCCGTGGGCGGCGGCGTCCATCAGGTCGAACGCCGCGCCGACGGCGGGACACATGGGCTTGCCGTCGCGGTAGACCAGCAGCCCCGAGTACCCGCCCCCGCTGGCCCTGCCGACCGGACCGCCGCCGGAGGCGTCCGCCGACACCACCACCCCCGCCCGCGCGACCGCACGCACCCGCGATCCGCGCGGCCCCGGGCTCGAGACGACCACCTCGACGGCGGTCGGGGGCCACGCGCCGCCGGGGATGCGCAGGCTCTCGACGCGCGCCCCGCCGGGAGCGGCCGCCGCCGCGGACACGGCCGTCAGGCGCGCCCGCCACCTCGCCGCGCCCGCGGGGCCGTCGACGGCGATCTCGCCCAGGTGGGCCCACATCTCGCGGCCCGCCGATATCGCCGCGACGTCGGCGGCCGTCTGGGCCTGGGCCGCGGCGAGCTGGACGCGGCCGAGCACGAACAGGGCGACCGCCCCGAGCACCACCAGCATCCCGACGGCCAGGGCGAGGGGCGCCGCCTGCCCGCGCTCCGCCTCCCGATCGCGCCTCACGGCGTTCGGATCCCGGCGGTGGCGCGGATCCTCAGCCCCGCGCACGCCCGGCAGCAGCGGCGGCACGGCCACGGTGGCGGCGACCACGGTGACCCCCGTCGGGCTGGGGCCGGCCCGCAGGGCCCGGGCCCGCACCTCGTCCTGCGCGTGGAGGCCCGCGACGAGCACCGCCATCAGTTGCCAGGCGAGGAGGCCCGCGAGGATCAGCAGCGGCACCATCGCGAGCAGCTCGATGCTGGCCTGGCCCTCGCGCGCGCGGATCCGACTCATCGGCGGGACGCCTGGATCGTCGCGCGGATCGCCTCCTCGGCCACCACGTACCCCGGCTCGGGGACCATCGGCAGGATCCGCGGGATCGCCACGTGCACGCGCACCGTGGCGCCGTGGGGCGTGTCGTCGAGGGTGACCACCCGGGCGCGGGTCGCCCACCCGACCGGGAGCGCGGCCAGCGCCGCGGGCCCGGCCGGGGCGCCCACCTCATCGGCCCTGCGGGCGGCGCGCGCGGCGCCCTCCGCGAGCGTCCACGCGTAGGCGGCGACGGTGAGCTGCCACGCGACGAGGCCCAGCAGGACGATGACCGGGAGCAGGGCCACCAGCTCGACCAAGGTCTGTCCCTGCTGGGCTCGTCGGCACGACATGGCCCCATGCTGGGCGGTGCCGTGTGACCGATCTGCGCCGACGTGTGCCGGCGGACGAGCGGGTTGCTAGCGGAAGCGGCGGCTCTCGCGCACGACCCACACGATGATGAGCGCCAGCACCGCCGCGAGGGCGATGACGCCGAGCGGCGTCAGCCGGTCGCCGAGCAGCGGGAACCCGCCGATCAGCAGGAAGGCGATGCCCAGGCTGCAGGCGATGATCACGTACCGCTGCCAGGGCTTCAGCACGAGCCAGGCGAGCTCGTTCTGGCGGAAGTAGTTGTAACCGAAGGCGATCAGAGCGGCGACGAACAGCACCTGGATGATCAGCTCCGACGACACGGCGACCGCGCCGAAGCCCTCCTGCGACACGAACACCAGCGCCCGCGATGCCCGCGATGATGACGAAGTTCCGGACGCCGACCCAGTTGATGCGCATGCCGGCCCTACCCGGGGGTGGCTTCGGCGACGAGCTGGGCGGCCAGCTCGTCAAGGGGGAGCGCGCCGCGGTCGCCGCCGTGGCGGGCGCGCGCGGAGGCCGTGCCGGCCTGCTCCTCCTTGTCGCCCACGATGAGCAGGTACGGGATCTTCGCGAGCTCGCCGTCGCGGATGCGGCGGCCCACCGACTCGCTGCGGCCGTCCACCTCGACGCGCAGGCCCTCGGCGCGCAGCCGGGCGCGCACCGACTCGGCGTACACGGCGTGCCGGTCGGAGACCGGCAGCACGCGCGCCTGCTCGGGGGCGAGCCACAGCGGGAAGTCGCCGCCCGTGTTCTCGATCAGGATGCCCAGGAACCGCTCGATGGAGCCGGTGATGGCCCGGTGGATCATCACCGGGCGCTCCTCGGTGTCGTCGGCCGAGGTGTAGGTCAGGTCGAAGCGCTCGGGGAAGTTGAAGTCGAGCTGGCAGGTGCCGAGCTGCCAGGCGCGGCCCATCACGTCGGTCACCTGGAAGTCGATCTTGGGGCCGTAGAAGGCGCCGTCGCCCTCCTTGATGCCGTAGGGCCGGTCGCCCAGGGCCTGGCGCAGGGCCTCCTCGGCGTGGTCCCACATCTCCTTGGTGCCGGTCGCCTTCTCGGGCCGCGTCGAGAGCTTGAGCTCCACGTGCGGGAACCCGAACTTGGCGTAGAAGCGGTCGGTGAGGTCGAGCACCGCCCGCACCTCGTCCTGCACCTGGTCGGGGCGGCAGAACACGTGCGCGTCGTCCTGCGTGAACGCCCGCACGCGGAAGAGGCCGTGCAGCACGCCCGACAGCTCGTGGCGGTGGACGTGCCCGAACTCGGCGTAGCGGATCGGCAGCTCGCGGTAGCTGTGGCGGCGGCTGCGGTACACCAGGCAGGCGCCGGGGCAGTTCATCGGCTTGATCGCGAAGGTCTGCCCCTCGACCTCCGTGAAGTACATGTTGTCGCGGTAGTGCTCCCAGTGGCCGCTGGTCTTCCACAGCTCGTCCACGAGCATCGTCGGCGTCTGGATCTCGTCGTAGTCCATGTGCGCGAGCTCCTCGCGCACGGCGCCCTTGATGCCGTTGACGATCACCATCCCGTTGGGCAGGAAGAACGGGAAGCCGGGGCCCGCCTCGTCGAAGTAGAAGAGGCCGAGGTCGCGGCCCACCCGGCGGTGGTCGCGGGCCCGCGCCTGCTCGAGGCGCTCGAGGTAGGCGTCGAGCTCGGTCTGGCCCGGGAAGGCCGTCGCGTAGATGCGTGTCAGCTGGGGGTTCTTCTCGCTGCCCCGCCAGTAGGCGCCGGCCACCGAGAGCAGTTTGACCTTGCCCACCCGGCCCGAGTCCTGCAGATGCGGCCCGCGGCAGAGGTCGACGAAGTCGCGCTGGCGGTAGAGGGAGACGGTGGTCTCGCCCTGGCTGCCGAGCTGGTTAACCTGATCGACCTTGTAGGTGTCGCCGCGCTCGGCGAAGTACGCGTGGGCGTCCGGAATGGTCATGACGCTGCGCTGGAAGGGCGCCTTGGACGAGATGATGCGGGCGATCTCGGCTTCGATCGCGGGGAAATCGTCCTCGGTGATCGGCCGGGGGAGGTCGAAGTCGTAGTAGAAGCCGTCCTCGATGGGCGGACCGAAGCCCAGCTTGGCCCCGGGGATCACGCTCTGGACGGCCTCGGCCATGACGTGCGCGGCCGAGTGGCGCATCACGTAGAGGTAGTCGTCGCCGCTCTTTGGCGTGACGATCTGGATCTCGTCGCCCTCGTCGAGGGGGCGGGCCAGATCGCGGATCTCGTCGCCCACGCGCACGGCCACGGCGGCCTTCGCCAGGCCGGGTCCGATGGCGGCGGCGGCATCGTGCCCGGTTGCCCCGTCGGGCAACTCCAGGCGGCTGCCGTCGGGAAGGGTCACGGTCATCCGGGTGATGCTACCAACGCCCATGCGGGGGCCGGTGACCTTGTGACCATCGCGCAACAGGGCGATGATCGTCGGGTGTTGCAGCGTTTCCTCTACGACGAGCACGGCAAGGCGCGCCCGCGGCGGATGGTCATCGTGTTCGCGGTGGCGATCGGGTTCGCCCTCTTCGGCACCTTCCTGCTGGTGCTGGCGCCGATCTTCGACGGGCACGAGGGCTTCCAGACCCTCTGGGTGATCTTCTCGGTGATCCTCCTCAAGTTCCCGCTCGTCAGCCTGCTGTGGTGGTTCATCGTGCGCAACAAGGAGCTCCCGGGGCGGGCCCCAAGTGGAGCGACGACGAGACGCGCGAGATCCTGGCCTATCTGGTGTCGGAGGCCGACCGGGTGCAGTCGCTCCCCGACGCGCCGGCCCGCTTGAAGTACCTCCAGCGCGAGGCCTGGAACGTGGCCGACCGCGTGGGCGGCGACGTGAAGGTGGACGCCGTTAACACCGCGCTCCACATCGATCACATGATCACGCGCCAGCGCACCCCGAGGTCGCCGGGCAACTGACGTCCACGTATCGTCCGCCCCGGGCCGGAGAGGGAGGGGTGGCGTGCGGATTCTCTATGGCGTGGTCGGTGAGGGGATGGGCCATGCGGTGCGCTCGCGCGCCGTCATCGAGCGCCTCCTCGAGACCCACGACGTCGAGGTGATGGCCTCGGGGCGGGCGCGCGCCTACCTGGCCGAGACCGTCGAGGTGCGCGACGTCTGGGGGCTGACGCTGGCCTACGACGACAACGCGGTCCGCCGCTGGGCGACCGTGGCGCAGAACCTGACCGGCGCGATGAGCGGGTGGCCCGGCAACATCCGTGCCTGCATGCGCACCGCCGAGGAGTTCGCCCCCGAGGTCGTCGTGACCGACTTCGAGACCCTCAGCCACCTCTACGGGCGCACGCACGGGCTGCCGGTGATCAGCCTCGACAACATCCAGGCCATCGACCGCCTGGCGCACGCGCCCGAGATCCTCGAGGGCCACCACGCCGACTACCGCGTGGCCCAGGGGATCGTGCGGCTGAAGGTTCCCGGCTGCGCCGAGTACCTGATCACGTCGTTCTTCAGCGCCCCGACGCGGCGCGACAACACCGCGCTGGTGCCCCCGATCCTGCGCCCGGAGATCGTCGCCGCCCGCCCCGAGCCGGGCGAGCACCTGCTGGTGTACAGCACCGCCGAGGGCGGCCCGGACCTCGCCGCCGCGCTGGGGCCCTCGGGCGCCGAGTACCGGGTCTATGGCGTACGGCGCGGCATCACCGAGGAGCAGGTGGAGGGCAACCTGCGCTACCGCCCCTTCTCCGAGGCCGGGTTCATCGAGGACCTGCGCACCGCGCGCGGCGTCCTCACCGCCGGTGGCTTCACGCTGATGAGCGAATGCGTCGGCCTGCGGCGGCCGGTGCTGTCGGTGCCGGTGACCGGGCAGTTCGAGCAGGTGATGAACGCCCGCTACCTCGAGCGGATGGGCTACGGCCTCGGGCGGGACCGGCTCACCCCGGACGCCGTCGCCGAGTTCCTCGCGCGCCTGCCCGAGCTCGCTGCGACCCTCGACGCGCGCCCGGCGGACGACCCGGACGCCCCGGTCGCCGCCCTGGAGGCCGCGATCGCGCGCGTCACCGCGTGAGCGAGATCGGCCGCGGGCTCGTGCTCGCGGCCTGGGCGCTGATGATGGCCCTGGTGGAGATCGAGATCGAGGGCCGCAGGGGATGGGCCGAGGATCTGCCCACCTGGTTCCGCACCCGCGGGGCCGCCGGGCGGTTCTACGGGCTGCTCAACGGGGGGCGGCCGCTGACCGGCTACCACCTGGTGATGTTCCCCATCCCGCTGCTGGTGCTGCACTACCCCTACGTGGCCGGCGCGAGCTGGAGCTGGGCCGCCGAGGCCGCGACGATCGCCGTGTACCTGGCGTGGCTGATCGCCTGGGACTACCTGTGGTTCGTCCTCAACCCCTACTGGGGCGTCTCCCGGTTCCGGCGCGGCGCGGTGTGGTGGTACCCCGGCCTCTGGATCGGGCGGCTGCCGCTCGACTACTACGTCGCCGTCGCGCTCTCGTTCGCCGTCGCCGCCCTCGCGTGGCCCCTCGGCCACGGGTCGGGGGCGCTCGCCGACCAGCTGGTGATCGTCCTCATCCTCGCCGCCACCTGCCTGCTAGCCATGGCGGCCGCCCCGGCCTACGGGCGCTGGTACCACCGCATGCGCCGGCCCGGCTCCGACCAGCGCGACGACGTGGACTTCCGCCCGCCCCCGGACTAGGCCACGCGGTGGCGCGGGTCGAGGAAGGCGATGCGCGCGTTGCCGCGCTGGATGCCGTGGGCGCGGGTGCCGTCGGGCAGCGCGAAGACGATGCGCCAGGCGAGGCCGCGGACCCCCTCCTGCACCAGCCCCTCGACGCTCTCGACCGTGGCGTCGACCCGCCCCAGCCCGAGCACCTCCAGGGCGACGTGGTCGCCCACGTCCGGTGGCACGGCCGCTAGTTGAAGATCGCCCAGAGGAGGGCGATGCCGTAGAGCATGGCGATCAGCAGCAGCGTCAGCAGGATCGTGTTGACGAGGCCCTTGAGGATGCGCTTCGGGGGGTACCTCTCCCCCGTCTCGTCGACGATCGTCAGATCGTCCTCGGTGATGCGCCTCACTCGCCCTCCCCGGGCTGGATGAAACCGGTCTCGTACGCCATGACGACCACCTGGGTGCGATCGCGCAGGCCGAGCTTGGAGAGTACCCGGGCGACGTGCGTCTTGACGGTCGCCTCGCTCACCACCATGCGCTCGGCGATCTCGGCGTTGGACAGGCCGCGTGCCACCAGGCGCACCACCTCGGCCTCGCGCTCGGTGAGCTCGGCCAGGGCCCCGGAGGGCGCGGCGCCCGGCGGAGGGCGGCGCACGAAGTCCTCGATGAAGCGCCGCGTCAGCGACGAGGCCAGCAGCGCGTCGCCCGCGGCGACCGAGCGCACCGCGTTGATCAGCTCCTCGCGGCGCACGTCCTTGAGCAGAAAGCCGCTGGCGCCGGCCTTCATCGCGTCGTAGACGTATTCGTTCTGGTCGAAGGTCGTGAGCATCAGGATGCGCGGCGACTCGGGATCGGCCATCAGGCGGCGGGTGGCCTCCACGCCGTCCACCTCGGGCATGCGGATGTCCATCAGCACCACGTCGGGGCGCAGCTCGCGCGAGAGGTCCACGGCCTGACGGCCGTCGGAGGCCTGGCCCACCACCTCGATGTCGGCCTGGGCGTCGAGGATCATCCCGAAGCCGTCGCGCACCAGCGCCTGGTCGTCGGCGATCAGCACGCGGATCACGTGCGCGGACCCGGATCCAGGGGAAGGCGCGCCGCGAGCGCGAAGCCCTGCTCGGGTGCGGGCCGCGGTCCGGCGGTGAGCTCGCCGCCGTACACCGCCACGCGCTCGCGCATGCCCACCAGGCCGTGGCCGCCGTTCTCGCGGTCGCTCGCCGTGCCGGAGCCGTCGTCCACCACGCGCAGGGCGAGGCGTCGTCGTCGTAGCGCACCACCACCTCGGCGCGCGCCGGGCCGGCGTGCTTGAGCACGTTGGTGAGGCCCTCCTGGACGATGCGGAACGCCGACAGATCCACCCCGGCGGGCAGCGGCCGCGGCTCGCCCTCGATGCGCACCTCCACCGGCAGGCCGGCGTCGCGGACGTGCTCGGCGAGGGCGTCCAAGCCCGCCAGGCCCGGCTGGGGCGCGAGAGACGGCGCGCCGTCGTCGGCCGCGCGCAGCGCGCCGAGCATGCGCCGAAGATCGGTCAGCGCGGCCTCTCGGCCGGTGTCCTGCACCGCCGCCAGCGGCCGGCGGGCCCGCTCGGGATCGACGTCCAGCATCGCCTCGGCCGCCTCGGCCTGGACCACCATCACGCTGAGGCTGTGGGCGACCATGTCGTGCATCTCGCGGGCGATGCGGGAGCGCTCCTCGGCGACGGCGGCGCGGGCCTCGGTGGCCTGCTCCCGCTCCAGCCGCGCGGCACGCTCGACGAGCTCGTCGGTGCGACGGCGGTGGTTGTCGTACACGTAGCCGATCGCCCAGGCGAGGCCGACGGTCGGCATCGACGCTGAGCATGTCGGTCGCGCTCCCGTGAGGATCGCGCAGCGTGACCGCCACGACGCACGGCCAACGCCAACACGCCGACCGGCGACGCGCGCGCGCCCGGGGCCCATCGCGCCGATGATGCCGTGGCGAACATGCCGCCGAAGAACGTCGCCGCCGAGTTGGGTCACCGCGGTCGGCCAGATCATCTACTCGACGAAGACGACGCATGAGGCGCGGTCGGCGGCGGCGAACGGGCTGCCGGCGGCGGCAGAGCAGGCCGCCGCCCCACGCCAGCGTGAACAGGGTCAGCACCCAGGAGGGACCCCTCGATGTCCTCGTTGACCCACACCCCGATCAGCCCGATCACGAAGATCAGAGACGAGGGCGGCGTCGGCCCAGTACGTGCGCGCGAAGCGAATGGTCGGACCTCATTGCGGGTGACGCTACTACCGGGCGCCGGAGGGGGCGTCGCCCGCGCGGACGGTCGGGGTCATCCCTGGGGATGAGGGCCTGCCCCTCCGTTCGGCGGAGCGCGGGGCGCGGGCGAACCATCCCTGGGGCGGTGGCGAGATCGGAGCAGCGGGCGATGGCGGGGCGGCGGCGCGCTCATAGCGTCGCCATCATCACATCGTCACCCCCGTCGGAGGCACTCGAAATGACACACGCACACTCCACGGCCACGCGCCCCGCGCCGTCCCCCGCCGGCAGACGCGCGCCCCGTCGTCGTCGCCCGCGACCTCGTCCGCCGCTACGGCGAGGGCGACGCCGCGGTGGACGCCCTGCGCGGCGTCTCCCTCTCGGTCGCCGGCCGGCGAGCTCGTCGCCGTGATGGGCCCCTCGGGCTCGGGCAAGTCCACCCTCATGCACATCCTCGCGGGCCTCGACCGGCCCACCGAGGGGTCGGCCTGGATCGGCGACCACGACATCACCGCGATGGGCGACACGGCGCTCACCAAGCTTCGTCGCCGGCACATCGGCTTCGTGTTCCAGTTCTTCAACCTGCTCCCGACGCTCACCGCCGAGGAGAACATCACCCTCCCGGCGCGCCTCGCCGGGTCGAAGCCCGACCGCGATTGGCTCGACCAGGTGATCGACTCGGTCGGCCTCACGACCCGCCGGCGCCACCGCCCCTCGGAGATGTCGGGCGGCCAGCAGCAGCGGGTGGCCATCGCCCGCGCGATCCTCGGACGGCCGACGGTGATGTTCGCCGACGAGCCGACCGGCAACCTCGACTCCCGCTCAGGGGGCGAGATCCTCGATCTCCTGCGCCGCTCCGTGGAGGACATGGGGCAGACGACGATCATGGTCACGCACGATGCGAGCGCGGCCACGATCGCCGACCGCATCGTGTTCCTGGCCGACGGACGCATCGTCCGCACGCAGGGCCCGTCCACCTCGGCCGAGGTCCTCGAGGCCCTGGCGGAGGTGACGCGATGACCTGGGTCGCCCTCCGCAGCCTGGCGGACCGCCGCATGCGGGCCGCCCTGACGGCGTTCGCCATCGTCCTCGGCGTGGCGATGATCGCCGGCAGCCTGATCCTGACCGACACCATCGACCGTGCATTCACCAACATCTTCAGCAGCTCCTACACCCAGACCGACCTGGTGGTGCGCAGCACTCCAGTCGTGAGCGACTCCTTCGCCGGCGCGCCCACCGTGCCGGCCCACCTGCTCGACGAGATCCGCGGCGTCCCCGGCGTCGCCTCGGCCGGCGGCACGCTGACCGACCTCTCCGGCTCGGGCGCCAAGGCCAAGCTGATCGGCAAGGACGGCAAGGTCATCGAGGGCGGCCTGCCGACCTTCGGTTTCGGCGTCAACCCGGCCCAGCCGCAGTTCAACCCGATGACCCTGGCCTCCGGCCACTGGGCCACCGGACCGAACAGCGTCGTGCTCGACGTCGCGACGGCCAAGGACCACGACTTCCACATCGGCGACCGCGTCGGCGTGGTCGGCGATGGCCCCGTGCGGCACTTCACCGTCACCGGCCTCGCCCGCTTCGGCGGAGTCAACTCCCTGGGTGGCGCGACGATCGCCGTCTTCGACATCCCGACGGCCCGCAGCGTCCTCGGCAAGACCGGTTTCGACGCGATCCAGGTCGCCGCGGCGCCGGGCGTCACGGAGGCGCAGCTGGCGACGCGCATCACCCCGCTGCTGCCCGACCACGTCGAGGCCTCCACCTCGGCCGAGCAGAGCAACAAGGACAAGGCGGGCATCTCGGAGTTCATCACCTTCATCCGGGGTTTCCTGCTCTCCTTCGGTGGCATCGCGCTGTTCGTCGGCGCCTTCGTCATCTTCAACACGCTGTCGATCACGGTGGCCCAGCGCTCCCGTGAGCTGGCGACGCTGCGCACCCTCGGGGCCTCCCGGCGCCAGGTGATGCGCTCTGTGATCGCCGAGGCGTTCATCATCGGCCTCACCGCGTCGCTGGTCGGCCTGGCCGCCGGCTACGGGCTGGCCAAGGGCCTCACCGCCCTGTTCAGCGCCGTCGGGCTGGACATGCCCCAGGGCGCGACCGTGTTCGCCCCGCGCACGGTGATCGTGTCGCTGCTGGTGGGCACGCTGGTGACGGTGCTCGCGGGCGTCGTCCCGGCCATCCGCGCCACCCGCGTCGCCCCGATCACCGCGGTGCGCGAGGGCGCCACCACCCCCCGCGGGCGTTTCGCCCGGTTCACGCCGATCGCCGCGCTCGCGACGATCGCCGTCGCGGGCGCGCTGCTGGTGCGCGGCCTGCTGATCGACGGCGTCGGCACCTCCGAGCGGCTGATGCTGCTCGGCGTCGGCACTCTGGCGCTGTTCATCGGCGTCGCGATGGTCTCGTCGTCGCTCGTGCGGCCGATCGCCGCCATCGTCGGCTGGCCGATCGCCCGCATGCGCGGCGCCTCGGGCCGGCTGGCCCGGGACAACGCCGTGCGCAACCCCGGCCGCACCGCGGCCACGGCGGCCGCCCTGATGATCGGGCTCGCCCTCGTGACCTTCGTCTCGGTCGTCGGCGGCGGACTGCTCAACACCTCGAAGTCGGACATCGCGTCGCAGCTGAAGGTCGATCACGTCGTGACCTCGGCCAGCGGCTGGGAGACCGTCTCGCCGGTCGTCGCCCGCACGATCGCCGCGAAGTCCCCGTCGGCCGTCGTCTCGGGCGTCCGCCAGGACCGCGCGCTGGTCCAGGGCTCGGCCGAGGACGTCAGCGGCATCGACGCCGCGACCATCGCGAAGGTCTACGACTTCCATTGGAGCGCCGGCTCGCCGGCGAGCCTGGAGACCCTCGCCACGGACGGCGCGATCGTGGACAGGTCGTTCGCCAAGGACCACGACCTGGGCATGGGCGACACGGTCGAGATCCAGAGCCCCTCCGGCGACACCATCACCCGCACGGTGACCGGCATCATCGCGGCGCCGCGGCTCAGCCCCCTGCTGGGCGCCGTGATGGTCTCGCAGCAGGCCTTCGACGGCGCGTTCCAGCACGCCGCTGACCGGTACGTGTTCGTCTCCTCGCCGGCCGGATCGCCGGCCGTGGAGTCGACGCTCGGCGCCTTCCCCGACACGGCCGTCAACACCGTCCCGCAGTTCACCGACACGCAGACCGAGGACCTCTCCGTGATCCTCAACCTGCTCTACGTGCTGCTGGCCCTGTCGGTGATCGTGAGCCTGTTCGGCATGGTCAACACGCTGGCGCTGGCCGTCCACGAGCGCACCCGTGAGATCGGGATGCTGCGCGCGGTCGGCATGACGCGGCGCCAGGCGCGCAGCATGGTGCGCGGCGAGAGCATCATCACGTCGCTCATCGGCGCCGCCCTGGGCATCCCGCTCGGCATCGCGGTCGCGGCGCTCACGGTCCGCTCGCTCAGCGAGTGGGGCGTGCGGATGTCGATCCCCGTCGGATCGCTCGTGATCTTCGCCGTGGTCTCGATCGTCGTCGGCGTGATCGCCGCCGTCATCCCGGCCCGGCGCGCCAGCCGCCTCAACGTGCTGCGGGCGCTGCGCTACGAGTAGTCCCACCGCACGGCCGAACAGCACCACGACCGGCGCCGCCTATGCGGCGCCGGTCGCGTGTCCGGATCAGAGCGGGTTCTCGATCGAGATCGCGATCGTGAGGTTGGTCCCGCGGTCGATGCCGAAGCCACCGTTGCCGAAGTCCTTGCCGTCTCCGCCGTCGAGCACGTCGTTGCCGCCCTGGCCGAAGAGGAAGTCGTTGCCGGCGTTGCCCCTCAGGATGTCGTTGCCCGCCGCGCCATGAATGCGGTCGGAGCCGCGCCCTCCGGTGATGACGTCCGCGCCGGGGCCGCCGTCGATCCGGTCGTCACCGTTGCCGCCGTCGATCTGGTCGGGGCCCTGCTGACCGATGATCACGTCCTTCTCGTCGCCGCCGCGCAGGATGTCCTTCGCCGCACCGCCGAAGATGTTGTCGCGACCGCGACCGCCGTCAACCGTGTCCAGGCCGTCGCCGCCCTTGAGCCGCTTGTCGTTGCCGTCCTGGCCGAGCACGGTGTCGTTGCCGAGCGCCGCCGTCGCCCACGTCGCTGCCGGCGCCCATCTGCAGGTTGTCGTCGCCCGCGCGACCGAAGGCGATGTCGTTGCCCGTGCCGCCGACGATGCGATCGTTGCCGGAGCCGCCGTCGATGATGTCGGCGCCGGCCGCGCCGTTGATGCTGTCGTCGCCATCCTCGCCGTAGATGTGATCGGCGCCGTCACCGCCGTTGGCGGTGTCGTTGCCGATCCCCAGGCAGATGATGTCGTCGCCGCCGAGACTGTTGACGGTGTCGTCGCCGCCGAGGGCCACGATCACGTCATTGCCGGGAGTGCCGGTGATGGTGTCCGGCCCATCCGTGCCGACCTGGGTCGCCAGGACCCCCTCGCAGGTGAACCCGACGCCTGACTGGTCCGCATGCGCGGCCACGGCGTGCCCGGCACCGACGGAGCCCAGGACCCCGATGGCGGTCAGCGCGCCCAGTCGCCGCAGGCGAACCCGCGTGGTGGTCTTTCCGGCCATGAATCCTCCTCGTATGGCATGCGCGCGTGCGACCCCGGGATGGGGGCGCCGAACACGGGACCACGCGGGCGGCTCCGAGTAAAGAGCCGACCGCGCGCGCCGGTCGAAATCGGCGTTTCAAGTGAGTTCGGGGGGTCCCCCGGAACCCCTACGCGGTCTGGTGCCGCGGACCCGTGTCGTGTGCCCGCGCGATCGCGATCGCGCCGATCGCCGCCGCCAGCAGGCAGGAGAGCCCTCCCACCACCAGGCCTCCGCGCGGGCTGACGTGCTCGGAGACCCAGCCGAGGATCGGGCCGCCGAGCGGCGTGCTGCCCAGGAACGCGACGGTCCAGAGGGCCATCACCCGGCCGCGGAACCGCGGGTCGGAGGTGAGCTGGAGGGTGGTGTTCCCCACCGCGAGGAAGCCGACGCTGGTCGCGCCGACCACGGCGAGCGAGAGCATCGCGACCGCGATCGTCGGCGCGGCGGCGGTGGCGAGGATGGCGGCGCCGAAGAGCGCGGCGGCGACCGTGAGGGGTCGCAGGCCGGTCCTGCCGTGGCCGGCCACCCACAGCCCGCCGACCACCGCGCCCGCGCCCATGGCCGAGGTCAGCAGGCCGTAGGTGCCGGGGCCGCCCTCGAGGGGACCGCGCGCCAGCAGGGGAAGCACCACCTGGAACTCGTAGGCCAGCGTGCCGACCAGGGCGAGCATCATCAGCGGCACCAGCAGATCCGGCGTCTGGGCGACGTAGGTCAGGCCCTGGCGGATCTGGCCCGGCTCGCGCCCGGCGGGGCCGTGGGGTGCAGCGCCTGCGTGTCCATCCCGGCCAGCGCGAACACCACCGCCGCGTAGCTCGCGGCGTTGATCAGGAAACACACGCCGGTGCCGGTGGTCGCGATCAGGATGCCGGCCATCGCCGGGCCCACCGCGCGCGCCGTGTTGACCATCACGCTGTTGAGGCTCACCGCGTTGCGCAGGCGCTTGGCGCTCACCATCTCCTGGACGAACGACTGCCGCACCGGGTTGTCCACCGCCGTGATCAGGCCGAGCATCAGCGCCAGCACCAGCACCATCCACAGCTGCACGATGCCGGTCACGACCAGGAGGCCGAGGGTGAGGGCGATCGACCCCAGGGCGACCTGGGTGGCGATCAGCAGGCGGCGCTTGTCCATGCGGTCGGCCAGGAGGCCCCCATAGGGCGCGAGCAGCAGGATCGGCAGGAACTGCGCGGCGGCCATCAGGCCGAGGGCGGTACCCGGATCCGGTGAGCTCCAGCACCAGCCAGCCCTGGGCGACCGTCTGCATCCACGTGCCGACCAGGCTCGTCGGCCTGGCCCGCGAAGTAGCGCCGGTAGTTCGGCGTGCGCACGGCGGCGAAGGTGTCGTCCACCCAGCGACGCATCATCGGGCCTCGTCCACGGCCAGCGACTCCAGCGCCGGCAGCGCGGCCAGCAGGGCCTCGACCTGATCGGGGGGCAGCTCGCCGAGCCGCTCCGCCAGGATCGCGGCGCGGCGGGCGCGCAGACGGCCCACCAGGCGGCGACCCGCCGGGGTCGCGCGCACCTCGGTGCACCGCGCGTCGTCGGGGGCGGGCGCGCGCTCGGCGAGCCCCTCTGCCTCGAGGTGGGCCATCACCCGCGACAGCATCGTCGGGTTCACCGACTCCGCGGCCGCCAGGTCGCCCGCGCGGCGCGGGCCCTCGCGCACCAGCGTGGCGAGCACGGACGACTGGGTCGGCGTCAACCCCTCGTCGGACGCGGTCGCGCGCAGCCGGCGGGCCGTGCGCATCACCGCGTTCCTCAGGCGGTTGACCGACTCCTCATCCAAACGTCCCACCCCGATTAATTGCTTGCCGTGTGGCAATTATACCATCGGCCGCCCGGGCCTTCAACGCGGCGGGCGCACTAGCATCGAGGGGTGAGTCCGCCCCCTCCGCTCCCCGACACCGACCCGCTCGCGCGACTGCGCGAGCGCCGCTGGCGACTGCTGGCGGTGACCGGCATGGGCGCGTTCCTCGGCCCGTTCGACGTCAGCGTGGCCGCCGTCGCCCTGCCCGCCATCGGGCGCGACCTGCACCTCACGTTCTCGGGTGCGCTCTGGATCCAGGCGGGCTACCTGCTCCCCTACGCCCTGGTGCTGATCCCGGCCGGCCGCATCGCCGACCAGTGGGGCCGGCTGCGCGTGTTCCGCATCGGGATGGTCGTGTTCGCCGTCACCTCGCTGATGGTCGCGGTGAGCCCCAACATCGAATGGATGCTGGCCTGGCGCGCCGTGCAGGGCGGCGGCGGGGCGATGCTCGCGGCGACCTCCACGGCTCTCGTGACGGCGGCCTTCCCGCCCAGCGAGCGTGGGCGGGCGCTCGGGCTCAACATCATGCTGCTGTACCTCGGCCTCTCCACCGGGCCGCTGATCGGCGGCCTGCTGGTGGACAACGCCGGCTGGCGCTGGATCTTCCTGGCCTCGCTGCCGGTCGCCGCGACGAGCCTGGTGCTGGGCCTGCCGTTGCACGAGGGACGGCCGGCGCACGGGAGGGTGCGCCTCGACCCGGCGGGCACGCTCACGCTGGGCGCCGCCCTGTGCAGCCTGATGGTCGGCCTCACGTTCGGGCCGATCTGGGGGTGGGACTCGGGGCGCGTGGTGGGCCTGATCGGAGCGGGCGCGGTGCTGCTGGTGGTGTTCGTGATGGTCGAGACCCGCGTCACGGCGCCGCTCATCGACATCGGCATGTTCCGGCGCAGCCGCATCGTCGCCCTGGGCAGCGCCGCCGCGCTGCTCAACTACACGGCGATGTTCGGGGCGATCGCGCTGACCGCCGTGCTGCTCGAGGTGGTCGGCGGATACACGCCCACCCAGACCGGCCTGGTGATGATCGCCCAGCCGGTGGTGATGGTGGCGCTCTCGCCGGTGGCGGGGCACCTCTCGGACACGCTCGGCTCGCGCGCGCTGGCGAGCGGGGGGATGCTGATCCTGGCCGGAGGCCTCACGATCCTCGCGACCACCCCGGCCGACCTGCCCCTGTGGCGCATCGTCATCGGCCTGGCCGTGAGCGGACTGGGGATGGCCGCCTTCAGCTCGCCCAACACCTCCGCGGTGATGGGCGCCGTGGAGGGTAAGGCCCTGGGAGTGACCGCCGCGGTGCTGGCGATGATGCGCACGCTGGGGCAGAGCCTGTCGCTGGCGATCCTCGGCACGCTGGCCGCCGCGCCCCTCGGCGCCGCCGGCGCGGGCGTGCTGTTCGGCCAGACCGAGAACCTCGACCACGTCTCGGCCTACCTCGACGGATACCGCGCGGCGATGGGCGTCGGCGCGGCGATCGCGGTGGTCGGCGCGTGCCTGTCGCTCAGCCGCGGTCCGGTGATCGTGACGCCCCCTCCCGCACCCGCGAGCTAAGAGCACCGTGCAACGCTCAGGTCGGGGGCCCCGCGCGCCGACCTGATTGATGTGAGCGCCTCAGGGCACGTCGGCCTCGACGACCTGCTGTACCGGCTCGGGCGCGGATGCGCCCGGCACCGCTGGCCCGTGCTCGCCGCCTGGATCGTCGGGGTGGTGGCCGTTGTCGGCCTGGCAGCCGGATTCGGCGGCCACTTCAACAACTCCTTCTCGATCCCCGGCACGCCCACCCAGAGGGCCACGGATCTGCTCGAGCGTGACTTCCACGAGGGCACCAGCGCCACGGCCACCGTGGTGATCCGGGCGGATCGCGGCGACCCTCACCGACGCCGCCACGCGCGAGAACATCACCCGCATCGTCGCCCGCGCGCGCACGCTGCCCGAGGTGGTCTCGGTGGGCGACCCCTTCGCGCTGGGCTCCCTGTCGCCGGACAAGACCACCGCGATGGTCAACGTCACCTACTCGCGCCCGATCGGCGATCTGGGCGCGCCGGTGGCCGATCGCCTGGAGGACACCGTCGGCTCTGCCGCGGGCCCGGGACTACGGATCGCGTTCACCGGCCCGCTTGTGGAGGCCACCCAGACCGACGCGAGCGACAATTCGGTCGAGATCGGCCTGATCGCCGCCGTGATCATCCTGCTGATCGCCCTCGGCACCGTGGTCGCGATGGGCCTGCCGCTGGTGGTCGCCCTGGTCGGTGTCGCCGTCGGCAGCGCGCTGGTCGCCCTGATGACGCTGCTCTTCGACATCCCCGTCAGCGCGCCGCAGGTGGCCACCATGATCGGCCTCGGGGTGGGCATCGACTACTCGGTGTTCATCCTCAGCCGCCAGATGGAGTTCCTCTCCGACGGGCACGAGCCGTTCGAGGCCGCCGGGCGCAGCCTCTCGACCGCCGGCCACGCCGTGCTGGTGGCGGGATGCACCGTCGTGATCGCCCTGATGGGCCTGCTGCTGGTCCAGATCCCGTTGGTGTCGGCCATCGCCCTCACCTCGGGCGTCGCGGTGATCGTGATGGTCCTCGCCGCGCTGACCCTGATGCCCGCGCTGCTCGGCGCGCTCGGACACCGCGTGACCGCGCTGAAGGTGCCCCACCTCGGCGCCAAGGCGCACGGCGACGACCACGTGACGCCCTCCGAGCGGTGGGCCCGCCACGTGACGCGGCGCGCCGGCTGGTATCTGCCCGCCGGCATCTGCCTGCTGCTGCTGCTCGCCTCTCCCCTGCTCGCGATGCGGCTCGGCCCCCAGGACGCGGGTTCGGATCCGCCGGGGTCCACCACCCGCATCGCCTACGACCTGATCTCGCGCGGCTTCGGCGCCGGCGCCAACGACCCGCTGTTCGTGATCGGCGAGGTCCCGGTCGGCACCTCGACGACCGCCGCGGCCGAGAAGGCCGCGCAGCTGGTGGCCGCGGTGCGCACCTCCCCCGACGTCGCGTTCGTCGGGCCGCCGCGGGTCTCGAAGAACGGGCGCGCGGCGATGATCACCGTGCTGCCGCGCTCCGGCCCGGACGCCCCTGCGACGCCGGCCCTGGTGCAGGACCTGCGCGGCCGGGTGATCCCGCCGATCATCGCCGACACCGGCTATGCGGTGGAGGTGGGCGGCGTGGGCTCGGCGTGGGTCGATCTGGACAACCGGGTCGGCGACCGCATGCTGCCCTTCATCCTGTGCGTGGTCGGCATCGCGGTGGTGCTGCTGATGCTCGTGTTCCGCTCGCCCTTCCTCGCGGTCAAGGCGGCCGTGCTCAACCTGCTCTCCATCGGGGCCTCGTACGGGGTGCTGGTGGCCGTGTTCCAGTGGGGCTGGGGCGCGAGCCTGGTGGGGGTCGACCAGACGATGCCGATCGTCGCCTTCGTGCCCCTGATGATGTTCGCGATCCTCTTCGGGCTCTCGATGGACTACGAGGTGTTCATCCTCAGCCGCATCCGCGAGGAGTACATGCGCTGCGGCGACACCACCGAGGCGGTGGCGCTCGGGCTGGCCCGCACGGCGCGCCTGGTGACCGCGGCGGCCGCGATCATGGTCTCGGTGTTCCTGGCCTTCGTGCTGGTCGACAACCCCGTGGTCAAGATGGTCGGCCTCGGCCTGGCGGTCGCCGTGCTGGTGGACGCCACCGTCACGCGCATGGTGCTGCTGCCGGCCACGATGCGCCTCGCCGGCCGCGCCAACTGGTGGGCGCCCAAGTGGCTGGCCGCCCGCCCACCCGAGCCGCCGCACTCCGGCGCACCGCCTCCCGCGGAGCCCGCACCCCCGCCTGAGCCGTGACACCCGCGGCAGCCGCCGACAGACGGCCGCCGCCGGCGCGGATATCGTTGCCGCCGTCAGCCCGCGCGTGAGGAGAGACCGTGCCCCTGATCACCGGGTCGAATCGGCGATGGTGGATCCTCGTCGCGATGACGGGCTCGCTGTCGATGATCCTGCTGGATCAGACCATCGTCAGCGTCGCGCTGCCATCGATCCAGCGCGACCTCGACCTCACCCAGACCGAGGTCCAGTGGGTGGTCAACGCCTACCTGCTGGCCATCGCCTCGCTGGTCGCCGTGGGCGGGCGCTTCTCCACGATGTTCAACGCGGTGCGGATGTTCCAGATCGGCGTGATCGTGTTCGCCGTGGGCTCCGCGGCGACCGGCCTCGCCGACAACGAGGCCATGATCATCAGCTCGCGCGCGCTCCAGGGCGTCGGCGCGGCGCTGATGATCCCGCCCTCGGGATCGCTCGTCATCAACACCTTCCCCCAGCACGAGCGGGGTAAGGCGATGGGCATCTACGCGGGCGTCTCGATGGTGTTCCTCTCCCTCGGCCCGCTGATCGGCGGGCTGCTGACCGAGATCGACTGGCGGCTCGTGTTCTGGGTCAACGTGCCCGTGGCCGTCGTCACCATCCTGCTCACGGTGGTCGCCAAGCCCGAGGCGCACGCGGCCGGCGGGCGCTTCGACTGGGCCGGGACGCTCACCCTGGTGCCGGGCCTCGTCGCGCTGGTGCTCGCCCTCCAGCAGGGCAACGACTGGGGATGGAGCGATCCGGTCATCATCGGGCTGCTGGTGGCCGCCGCGGTGCTGCTCGTCGCGTTCCTGATCGTCGAGCCGCGCGTCCACGAGCCGATCGTCGAGCTGCGGCTCTTCCTGGGCCGCAACTTCGCGGGCAACAACGCGGTGCTGTTCCTGGTGCAGTTCGCGCTGGTCGGCATGACCGTGTTCGGGGCGATCTTCGTGCAGGACATCCTCGGCTTCAGCGCCATCGAGGCCGGCCTCTCGATGCTGGCCGTCACGCTGCCGCTGCTGGTGCTGGCCCCGCTGGCCGGCGGCGTCTACGACAAGATCGGCCCACGCGGCCTGGTCAGTGCGGGGTGCGCGATCGGCGCCGCCGGGTTGATCTGGAGCGCCGCGGTGCTGTCCAAGGACAGCTACCCGTGGCTGATCCCCGGCTACATCTGCATCGGCGTGGGCATCGGCCTGGTGATGGGGCCCTCCAACACCGACGCGATGAGCGCCGCGGCCGCGCAGTTCCGCGCGCAGGCGCAGGGCGTGATCCAGACGATGCGCCAGGTGGGCGCCACCATCGGGCTGGCCATCATGGGCGTGGTGGTCGCCTCGGTCCAGGACGGGCGGCTGCAGACCAACCTCGACGACATCGGAGCGCCCCCGGGCACGTACGACCAGGTGGAGAACGTGCTCTCGATGGGGGCCGACGGCCAGACAGCGGCCCTGGCGCAGGTGCCGCCCACCGAGCGCGCCGGGCTGGTGTCGGCGGTCCAGGACGCGACCACCTCGGGCATCAGCGCGGCCTTCTACATCGGCGGGGCGGCCCTGGCGGTGGGCGCCGTCGTGGCGTTCCTGGTGCTGCGCCACGTGCACTACGACGACGAGGGCGACCCCCCGGTGGTCGCGGCCGGCTAGAGCTGGGCCCCTAGATCCGCCCGGCCGCGACGACCCGGCGCAGGAACTGCTGCGTCTCGACCTGCTCGGGCTCGCGGAAGATGCGCTCCGGGTCGCCGCGCTCGAGGATGCGGCCCTCGTGGAGGAAGCACACCTCGTCGGCGACCTCGCGCGCGAAGGCCATCTCGTGCGTGGCGATCACCATCGTCATGCCCTCCTGCTTGAGGCCCCGCACCAGCGCCAGCACCTCGCCCACGAGCTCCGGGTCGAGGGCGCTCGTGACCTCGTCCAGCAGCAGGGCCCGCGGCCGGGTGGCCAGCGCGCGGACGATCGCCACGCGCTGCTGCTGCCCGCCCGACAGGCGATCGGGGTAGTCGCCGTCGCGGCCCGCGAGGCCGAAGCGCGCCAGCAGCTCGCGCGCCGAAGCCTCCGCCTCGCGGCGTGACTCGCCGTGGGCCCGGACCGGGGCGAGCACGATGTTCTGGAGCACGGTCAGGTGCGGGAACAGGTTGAAGGCCTGGAACACCACGCCCAGCCGCCGGCGCACGGAGACCGTGGAGCAGGCCGGATCGGTGATCACCTCGCCGTCGAGGAAGACGTCGCCGTCGTCGATGTCCTCGAGCAGGTCGATGCACCGCAGCAGCGTCGACTTGCCTGATCCCGAGGCGCCGATCAGGGCCACGGCACGGTGCTCCCCGACGCTCAGGTCGATGCCGCGCAGCACCTGGCGGTCGCCGTAGGCCTTCGTCACGCCGCGCACCTCGATCACCGGCGTGTCGCTCATGTCGGCACCGAGTGGCCCTGGCGGTGGCGCGCCTTGGCCTGCTGATGGTCGACGACGCGCGCCAGGGGGACCGTCACGGCGAGATACAGCAGCGCGGCGGCGATGAAGGGGGTGTAGTTGAAGTCGGACGCGGCATCGATCTGCGCGACCCGGAAGGCCTCCTGCGGCCCGAGGATCGACACCAGCGCGACGTCCTTCTGGAGCGAGATGAAGTCGTTGAGCAGCGGAGGCACCACCCGCCGCACCGCCTGGGGCGCGATGACGTGGCGCATGGACTGGCTCTCGGTGAGCCCCACCGCGAGCGCGGCGGCGCGCTGACTGGGGTGTACGGAGTCGAGCCCGGCGCGGTAGACCTCGGCCACATACGCGGTGTAGCAGAGGGCCAGCGCGAAACCACCCAGGAACACCGGGTCGGCGAAGACGCCCGTCACGCCGAGCGCCGGCACGCCGAAGCCGATCAGGTAGACGACCAGGATCACCGGCACGCCACGCATCACGTCGGTGAACACGGTGCCGAGCAGCCGGATCGGGAACAGCGCCGGACTGCGCGTGTTGCGCAGGATCGCCACGATCAGGCCGAGGATCAGCACGACCACCTCGACGACCAGGAACAGCTTCACGTCGAGCCAGAAACCCCGCAGCACGCCGGGGAACGAATCGACGAAGACGCTCCACGAGAAGAAGGTCTCCTGCACATCGGGCCACCCTGGCCGGGTGACCACGAACAGCGCGAGGCCGCCGAGCACGATCACGCTCGACAGCACCGCGATCAGCGTGCCCCGCCGGGCCCGCTGCCGCCGGATCGCCTCTCGGGCGATCCGGCGGTCGGACGCGACGGTCATCTCACGGGGCCGGGGTCACCGGCGCCGTCGATCACTGCAGGGCGAGCACCGGCGCCTCGGCGCCGATCCACTGATCCGTGATCGTGGTGAGCTGACCGGAGTCCTTCAGCTGGGTGACGGCCTTGCTGACGCACGCGGTGATCGGCGAGCCCTTGGCCAGCACGAGCCCCCAGTCGTCGCCGCCCGGCGCGGCGAACTGACCGATGATCTTCGAGCCCTCGACCTCGGCGTCACGCAGGTAGATGGCCGTCGGCAGGTCCACCACGATGGCGTTGACCTGCTTGGACTTGAGCGCGCGGACGACGTCGTTCGAGTCGTTGTAGACCCGCGGCTGCTTGGACGGCTTGATCACCTCGTTGACGGCGTCGAGGCTGGTGGTGCCCACCTGGACGCCGATCTGCGCGTCCTTGAGATCGGCGATGCTCGTCGCGTTGACCAGGTCGGAGTCGCCGGCCACCAGCACGCCCTGGGGGGTCGTGTAGTACGGCGTCGAGAAGTCCACAGCCTTCTGGCGCGACGGGTTGATCGAGACCTGGTTGATGTCGAAGTCGAACTTCTTCGCCCCCGGGGCGTAGCTGTTGTTGAAGGGCACGACGGTCCACTTGACCTCGTCCTTGGTGAAGCCCAGCTTGTCGGCCACCGCGTAGGCGACGGCGCTCTCGAAGCCCTTGCCGTTGGTGGGGTCGTCGTCGATCACGTAGGGAGGGAAGGCCGGCTTGTCGGTGCCGACCGTCAGGGTGCCCGCCGTGAGGGTCTTGAGCTGATCCGGGGTGCACGAGGCGTCGCTGGCGGCCGTCGTGCTCGTGTCGCTGGACGCGGAGCTGGAATCGCTTCCGCACGCGGCGAGGGTGAACGCAAGAGCCGCGATCACGAGCGCGGCGAGGACGAGACGAAGACGCGTCATTCGATTCCCCCGGGGCGGGGCCCGGCGCCATTCACGCCTGGACCGGTTGGGATTCCAGAGGCCGGGAGCGTACCGACCGAACCGCTGGAAGGCCACGACCCACCAAGCCCGAGGCGTCTACGCCACGAGGACTCCGTCGCGCAGGAGCCGGCGGGCGAGACGTTCGCATTCGGCCGCGCCGCGCACCGGCACCACGCCCGGTGGCGGGACCCAGAGGGGATCGCGGCGGAGGGCGTTGCCTCCGACGAACACCGTCCGGCCCGGCAGCATGTGAGCCAGACTCATCAGCTGGAGGTCGAGATCGACGAGGTCCTCCAATGTGCCGACCGAGACGCCGACCGCCCGGGCGTCGAGGCCGAGGGCGATCTCGGCGACACCCTCCAGGGGGGTGTGGGCCCCCAGGACCACCGGCCGCCACCCCGCTGCGGCCCAGAGATCGCCCGCGGCGAGCAGGCCCAGCCGGTGGGCGTTGCGCGGAGTCGCCGCCAGGACGATCATGGGCCCCTCCCCGGTGGGGTCGCCCTCCGAGATGTCGTGGAGCAGCTTCTCGCTCATCCCGGTGACCAGGTGCTCGGCGGCCGCGCTCATCTCACCGGACTCCCAGCGTCGGCCGACCTCGTCGAAGGCCGGCTCGAGGAGACCCGTGAGGAGGCCGGCGAGCCCGCCCGCGCCGAGGCGCTCGGTCGCCAGCCTCAGGAGCTCGGCCTGGTCGAAGCGCTCTGCGGCGTGGAGATACGCCTCCACCGGGGCCTGGGCTGCGACGCGGGTTGGCCGGAGGGGCTCGCGCGTGGCGCGCATGACCCGATCACGCCCGGTCTGCTTGGCCCGGTAGAGGGCTCGGTCGGCCTGCTCGACCAGATCCGAGGCGGACTCCGACTCGCCGAGCGTTGCGACTCCCGCAGAGATCGTGACCCGGCCGATGCCGGGGAACTGCAGCGAGGCGACCGTCATCCGACGACGCTCGCAGGCAGCGGTGCCGGCGTCCTGATCGGCCTCCGGGAGCAGGATCGCGAACTCCTCCCCACCGATGCGCGCCACCGTCTCCCCCGGACGCCCGGGCGCGGCGAGGTGGGCGGCGATCGTCGCCAGCACATGATCGCCCGCCTGATGCCCATGGCGGTCGTTGACCTGCTTGAAGTGGTCGATGTCGAGCACCGCCAGGGAGAATGGACGGTGATGGCGATGGGAGCGGCTGACCTCCTCCTCCAGCGACTCGTCGAACACCCGGCGGTTGGCGAGACCGGTGAGCGGGTCGGTGCTCGCCCTCTCACCGAGCAGCGCGACCCTCTCGAGGAACGCCCGCTGACGCTCCGTGCGGCGCAGGCCGGCGCGGAGTTGTGCGACCAGCAGCCCGGGAGCCCCGGCCTCGACGGCGGCGTCCGCGCCTCCGTTGAGCAGCTCGCCTGCCGACGTCGCGCGCGAGGAGGTCGCCAGGATGAAGGGCATCGGCACGACGTCGGCGGTGAGCGTCCGGAGACGTTGCACTGTTCCCACGCAGGCGGACACGATGAAGATGTCCGCCCGATCGCGGGCGGCGTCGCGGCTGGCCAACGCGGCCTCGGGGGTCGCGGCCTCGTGGATCAGGAGTCCCTCTGACGCGATCGTCGTGCGGATCGGCGCGCGCCAATCGGCGGGTCCGACGAGACCGACGCCGCCCTCTGACGGGATGCTGGACACGTTAAAAGTGATCGGCATGCGGAAGTAAATTGCTCGATCCCGGGGCAGGCCGCGCGAACATCACGCGGACGTCGCGGGACCGCACGGGGGTACCCTGACCAGGACTGATGCCGACCAGCCCCCCGCGCCGCAACAGGATCGTCCTGCTCTCTCTCGGCGTGGCCGCAGCGCTGGCCGTCGTGATCCTCGCGGCAGCTCTGTTGGCCACCGGCGGCAGCTCCGGGGACACACCGGCGGAGGCCGCCGTGACAGCGCGGCCGAGCGGCGGGTTCGCCGGCGGCGTTCTCACCACGCCCAAGCCCGCCCCGGCGCTCGCCCTGCGCAACAGCGCCGGGAAGCTGGTTGACGTCTCGGCCGACCGCGGCAAGGCCGTGTTCGTGACCTTCCTCTACACGCGGTGCCCCGACGTCTGCCCGCTGACCACCGACAACCTGCGCATCGCGCGGAGCAAGCTGACCCCCGCGCAGCGCGCCAGGGTGAGCGTGATCGCGGTCAGCGTGGACCCCAAGAACGACACTCCGGCGGCGGTGCAGAAGTTCCTCGCGCGGCACCGGGTGATCGGCCAGATGAACTACCTCGTGGGCAGCGCCGCCGAGTTGCAGCCGGTCTGGAAGCGCTGGGGCGTCGCCGCGGCGGCCGACACCACCGATCCGAACTTCGTCGCCCACTCGGCACTGATCTACGGGATCGGCGCGACCGGCGACATCGAGACGGTCTACTCGTGGGACGCGCCCCCGGCCGACATCGCGCACGACGTACCGCTGCTGCTGAAGTCCTGATCACCTCCCCTCCGGGAGGCGTGACCGCGCTGGGGCTCAGAGCGGGATCTCGGAGCCCATCTGGACGGTCCGCTCGGGCGGCAGCCCGAAGTACTCGACGGGGCTGGCGGCGTTGCGTGCGAAGGCGGCGAAGATGCGCTTGCGCCACAGCATCATCCCCGGGCCCCGGACGGGCTGGATGGTGATGTGCGACAGGAAGTAGGTCGCGTGGGCGATGTCGGCGTCGCACTCGAGGCCCTGGGCGCGGGCCAGCCGCAGCGCCTGCGGCACGGCCGGGCGGTCCTGGAAGCCGATGCGGGCGGTGACGTGGGTGATGCCGTCGGCCGGGTCGCCGAGCGGGTCGATGTGGATCCGCTCGCCCCCCGAGACGTGGGGCACGTTGACCGACTTGACGGTGAGGATGACGACGCTGGTGTGCAGCACGTGGTTGTGCTCGTAGTTGGCCCTCAGCGCGAGCGGCGTGGTGTCGAACGTGGGGTGCAGGAACACGGCCGTGCCCGGCACGCGCTGCACCGGTGGCGAGGCCGCGTCGATCTCCGCCACGAAATCGACCAGCGGACCCTCGACCGCGGTGCGGCGCTCCGTGATGATCGCCCGCCCGCGGCGCCAGGTGGCCAGGACGATGAAGACGGCGAGGGCGATCAGCAGGGCGACCCAGCCGCCGTGGACGATCTTGGTGGTGTTGGCGGCGAAGAGCGTGACCTCGATCCCCAGGAACACGACGCCGAACAGCGTCGCCTTCCACACCGGCCACTTCCAGATCCAGAGGGTGACCGCCAGGAAGAGGATCGTGTTGACCATGAAGGTGCCGGTCACCGCGATGCCGTAGGCCGACGCCAGGCTCTGGGACGAGCGGAACGCCAGCACCAGCCCCACGACGGCGATGAAGAGACCCCAGTTGACCACCGGCACGTACACCTGGCCGATCTCGCGTGCCGAGGTGTGCTTGATCGTCACCCGCGGCAGGAACCCGAGGCTGACCGCCTGGCGGGTCACCGAGAAGGCCCCCGAGATCACCGCCTGCGAGGCGATCACCGTGGCCAGCGTGGCCAGGAGCACCATCGGGATGCGCGCCCAGTGCGGCAGCAGGAGGAAGAACGGGTTGTCGATGGACGACGGCTCGCGCAGGATCAGCGCGCCCTGGCCGAGGTAGTTGAGCGTCAGCGCGGGGAACACCAGCAGGAACCACGACCTGCGGATCGGCGAGGGGCCGAAGTGGCCCATGTCGGCGTAGAGGGCCTCGGCGCCCGTGATCGCGAGCACGACGGCGCCCCCGGCGACGAAGGCCAGGAAGGGGTCCTCGGCGATGAATGCGAAGGCGTATGTGGGCGACAGCCCCTTGATGATCGCCGGCTCCATCACCACCTCGCGCAGGCCCGCGAGCGCGATGGCGACGAACCAGACCACCATCACCGGACCGAAGGCGCCGCCGACGGCCTTGGTGCCGAATCGCTGGACCGCGAACAGCACCGCGAGCACCGCGATCGTGATCGGCACCACCACGTCGCCGAGACTGGGGGCGGCCACCTCCACCCCCTCGACGGCCGAGAGCACGGAGATCGCCGGCGTGATGACGCCGTCGCCGTAGAAGAGCGCCGCGCCGAAGATGCCGAGCAGCACCAGCCAGCCGGCGTTGGCGCGGGCGTGCTGGACCAGCGCCGTGAGGGCCATGATGCCGCCCTCGCCGTCGTTGTCGGCGCGCAGGATGAAGGTGACGTACTTGACGCTCACGATCAGCGTGATGGCCCAGAACACCAGCGAGATGACGCCGTAGACGTCGGTCTCGGTGGGATGCACCACGCCCCCGTCGAGCGCGAAGACGGTCTGGAGGGCGTAGAGCGGGCTGGTGCCGATGTCCCCGAACGCGACGCCCAGCGCGCCGAGCATCAGCCCGACGCTGCCCACCTTCGCGATCCTGGCGCGGCGAGGCGCGTGCTGTTCGGTGTCGGGCATCCGACCCGGAACCGTAGAGGCCGGGGCGCCGCGGCGCGTGGGGGGCTCCCGTTCAGATCGGCGACCGGCGCGCCGATGTTTTCCTACAGATGACGGAACGCAACACCAGGCCCGTCGGGTGAGCTCCCTCCCAGCAGCCCGGATCGGATCTTCCGCGAGGCCGCAGCCCGCATCTGCGCCTCGCTCGACGTCGGCGAGACCATGCGGGCCATCGCCGACTCGGCCCAGCGGGCCCTGCGCGCGGACCGGGCCACGTGTTACGTGATCGGCGTCGAGGATCAGCTGGTCTCGGCCGTGTACACCACCGAGGCCGACCCGCGGCGGCGCGCCTTCGTCGAGAAGGCCCTCCACAAGGGGGCGCGGCGTCTGCCCATCTGGGAGCGGTTGCTGGACGGCGTCGATCCCGTGCTCACCGTCGAGGACGTGGCCGCCGCCGAGCCCATCTCGCCCGGCCTCGGCGCGGGCCTCGGCAGCGGGGCGTTCCTGGGCGTGCGCCTGGAGCACGGATACGTCCAGTCGGACGACGGCCAGTCCCTGCTCGGCGGCCTGTTCGTCACCTATCGCGAGCCGCGCCGCTTCTCCAACGAGCAGCGCGCGATCGCCGCCGGGCTCGCCAGCCTCGCCTCCCTCGCCCTGGCCAACGCGCGCCTTCACGCCCAGACGCTGCTCAGCCTGGAGGCGGCCACGCACCAGGCGGGCACCGACGAGCTGACCGGCCTCTCCAACCGCCGCGTCATCGAGGAACGCCTCGAGATCGTCGCGGCGCGGGCCGCGGCCGACCGCGACGTGCTCTCGGTGCTGGTGCTCGACCTCGACGAGTTCAAGCAGATCAACGACCGGCACGGGCACGGCGTCGGCGACGACTGCCTGCGCCTGGTGGCGCGCACGATCGAGGCCTCGCTGCGCCCCGGCGACCACGCCGGCCGGGTCGGGGGCGAGGAGTTCCTGGTCATCCTCCCCGACACCGGCCCGAAGGGCGCCTGGCTGGTGGCCGAGCGCCTGAGGGCCGCGATCGGCGATCTCCCCGCTCCCGCCGGCCTGGCGCTGAGCGCCAGCTTCGGCGTGGCGAGCTACCCGACCCACGCCCACAGCGCCGGCGCCCTGGTGCGCGCGGCCGACAGCGCCATGTACTCGGCCAAGGCGATCGGGCGCAACCGCAGCGTCGTGTTCAACCCCGAGCGGGCGCGGTCGCGCACCGAGAGCACCCTGCGCGCGCAGGCGAGCCGCGAGGGATACCTCGGCTCGGTGCTCGCGCTGGCCACGGCCATGGACGCGCGCGATCCGTCCACGCAGGCCCACTCCGCCACGGTGTCCCGCTACGCCGCGGCCATCGCCACCCGGCTCGGCCTGGGCGGCGACACGGTGGAGGAGGTCCGCATCGCCGGCCTGCTGCACGACATCGGCAAGGTGGGGGTCTCGGACGCCGTGCTGCACAAGCCCGACCGGCTCAGCGCCGGCGAGATGCGCGAGATGCAGCGGCACCCCGAGATCGGCGCCAACATCCTCGTGCACCCCGAGCTCGCCAACGCCCGCATCTGGGTGCTCCAGCACCACGAGCGCCCCGATGGACGGGGGTACCCGGCCGGTCTCAGGAGCCCCGACATCACTCTCGAGGCGCTCATCCTGGGGGTCGCCGACGCCTACGAGGCGATGACCAGCGACCGCCCCTACCGCCGCGCGCTGTCGCACGCCGCGGCGCGCGACGAGCTGGAGGCCGGCCGCGGGACGCAGTTCGACGCCCGCGTCCTCGACGGGTTCCTCGCGCACCTCGACGACGACGCCGGCGTGCCCGCCGCCCCAAGGAGCGGGGCACTCCGGTAGACGTCACGACCATGCCCACGGCGCTCGCGACCTCGACCTTCGGAGGGCGCGGCGGCTGTCCATGCCTGGGAGATTGCGCCCCGACTTCTCCCGCATGGAGGCACGACCCTGAGGCACGAACAGATCCCCAACGGGGAGTGGTGGCGCACGGTGGAGCTGACCGAACAACGGGTCGGCGCCCTCTACTTCATCGACCCCCGCACCGCCGAGCTCGTCGGCCGGTTCCTCATCGACGAGGGTGCCGAGGCCGTCGCCATCGAGCACTGGCGTGACGGGCGTCGCGCGGGACTGAGCCTGCTGGGCGAGGTATAAGCACGGGGACGTGCCGAACCCCTCCCCTCCGCCCTCACTCGCCGGCGACGGCGCCCGCAGCCGCGCCCGTGCCGACCTGATCTGGTACCTGCGCCACGCCGACGCCCTCGCCAGATGGCCCGTGCTGACGGAGCCGTGGGCGCAGACCATCGAGCGGCGGCGCCTCGATCCGGCGGGGGGCTCCCCCGAGCGGGCCCCGATGCCCCAGCGCGGCCCGCAGTCGCGGCGACACGCCCAGGGCGGCTGACCGACCGGCTCCAGGATGGAGGCGGGCACCGGCGTTCGTGATACGCGCCGCGCATGAGTAATTCGCATGGTGCAACCACCTACGTCGTAACTTTGACGCCGGGGTTGTCCGGGGTCGAACATCGCCCGACCATGCGACACGCGCCGGTGAGACAGGGGTGGCCGCCGACAGTGGACGGGGTGATGATCGGGCGCAGCCACGAGCTCGCCGAGGTCGAGGCGCTGATCGCCAGGGCCCGCGGCGGGACCAGCGGCGCCCTGCTGGTGTGCGGCGAGCCGGGGATCGGCAAGACCACCCTGCTCTCGCACGCGCGCGTCGTCGCCGGCGACGCGCTGCTGCTCGAGGCGGAGGGCACGGCGGCCGAGTCGAATCTCGCCTTCGCCGGCCTGGCCCGCCTGCTCGGGCCGATCCTCGACCGGCTGACCGAGGTGCCACCGCCCCAGGCGCAGGCGCTGCGGGGCGCCCTCGCCCTCGGGCCGCCCCAGCCGGGCGACCGGTTCACCGCCTCGGCGGCCACCCTCAGCCTGCTGGCGGCGGCGGCCGAGGACGGGCCCCTGGTGTGCATCATCGACGACGCGCACTGGCTCGACGCGGAGTCGTTCGACGCGCTGCAGTTCGCCGCCCGGCGCCTCGGAGCCGAGGGCATCGCCATGGTGCTCTCGGCGCGCGAGGGCATCAGCCAACGAGTGGATGACGCGGCGCTGCCACGCATTCGGCTGACCGGGCTCTCGGCGCGTGACGCGGCCCGGCTGATCGCCGAGCGGACGGCGCGCGTCCCCGAGGACGCCGTGCTGCGGGAGCTGGTCGCCGGCGCGGCGGGCAATCCGATGGCGCTCATCGAGCTGGCGGGAGCGCTCTCGGAGGACCAGCTCAACGGCTCCGCCCCCCTTCCCGACCCGCTGCCCGTGGGGCCGCACCTGCAGCGCGCCCTGCTGCGCCCGCTGGCCGGCCTGCCCGCGGCGACCGAGCGCGCGCTGCTGGTGGCGAGCGCGGATCAGGGGGCCTCCGAGCTGCTGGCCGGCGCCCTCGCGGTCGAGGGGCTCGCGATGGCCGACCTCGAGCCCGCCGAGCGCGTCGGCGCGGTGCTCGTGACGCCGACGCGGGTCGTCTTCTCGCACCCGCTGGTGCGGTCCGCGATCTACCAGGCGGCCGCCGGCCCCGACCGGCGCGCCGCGCACCGGGCACACGCGGCGGCGGCGGCGGGCCTCGGCGACGCGGCCGCGCTCGACCGGCGCGCGTGGCACCTGGCGCTCGCGAGCATGGGCCCCGACGAGGCCACCGCGCGCGAGCTGGAACAGGCGGCGGACAGGGCCGCCGTCCGCACCGGCTACGCCGCGGCGTGCGAGGCCATGGAGGCCGCCGGCCGGCTCAGCCCGGACCTCACCGACATGGGCCGCCGCCTGCTCGGCGCCGGCCAGAACGCCCTGGCGTCGGGCGGATTCGCGCGGGCGGCCCGGCTCTTCGACGAGGTCGTGGCCCTCGACGCGGACCCTGCGCAGACGGTCGAGGCGATGGCCGGACGTGGTTTCGTGGAGATCTACGGCGGCTCGTCGCGCCGCGCGATCGACATGCTGGTCGCGGCGGCCGACCGGACGGCGCCGGTCGCGCCCGAGGCGGCCGCCGCGCTGCTGGTGGAGGCCGTGGTGCCGTGTTTCATGCGCACCGATCTGGCGCGGGCCGCCGATCTGGTGGTGCGCGCGCGGGCCCTCGCCGGCGACGGTCCGCCGGCGCTGCTGGCGCAGATCGAGAAGGCATCCGTGATCACGGACGTCTATCGGGCATGGCCGCGCAGGCTCTCCGACGGCGCGCGCATCGAGCTCGAGCGCCAGGCGAAGGCGGGCGATCCGCTGGGGCACGTGCTCCTCCTCGGCGTCCAGCAGTGCCTGATGGTCACGGAGCGCTACGGGGAGGCGATCGCCGGGCTCGACGCGGTCGTGGCGCTCGCCCGCGGCCGCAGCACCCCATCCGCGCTGCCCTGGCCGCTCGCCGCCCGCGCCGAGGTGCGCCGGCGCACCGGGCGCCTGCGCGAGGCCGACGCCGACGCCTCCGAGGCCCTGAGTCTGGCGGAGGACACCGGTCAGGAGGGGCTCGCGGGCTACGCGGCGAGCATCCTCGCCCTGATCGACGCGGTGCTGGGGCGCGGGGAGGCCTGCCGGGCGCACGCCGCGCGCGCCCGGCGCGGGTTCGACGGCGCGGACGCGGACAGCGTTCCGATGTTCGCCGACGCCGCCCTCGGGCTGCTGGCGCTGGGCGAGCGCGACCTCGACCGCGCCCTGCGCCACATGGTGGCCAACGCGGCCAAGTACCGGGAGATCGGCGAGACGCATCCACTGGTCTCGGCCGACGGGGCCGACCTGGTCGAGACGCTCCTGCGGCTCGGGCGGCTCGAGGACGCCGCCGCCGCGCTGTCGGTGCTCGAGCTGACCACGCGCACGAGCGGCGCCGTCTGGCCCGCCGCCGCGATCGAGCGGTGTCGCGGCATCGTGGCCGCCGACCGCGACTTCGAGGGGCATTTCGCGACGGCCCTCGCGCTCCACGCCAGCACGACGACCCCCTTCGAGACCGCGCGTACGCTGCTCTGCCTGGGCGAGCGCCGGCGCCGGGCGCGTCGGGTGCGCGACGCGCGCCGCCCCCTCACCGAGGCGCTGGAGGCCTTTGAGGAGATGGGCGCGGCCTCGTGGGCCGAGTGGACGCGCGCCGAACTGCGCGCCGCCGGCGCCCGGGCGCGCGATCCGCGCCCCGCCGCCACCGCGGCCCTCACGCCCCAGGAGCTCCAGGTCGCGCTCGCCGTCGCGGAGGGCGCGACCAACAAGGAGGTCGCGACGGCGCTGCTGCTCAGCCCGAAGACGATCGAGTACCACCTCGGGAGGGTCTACGTGAAGCTCGGCGTGCGGTCGCGATCGGCGCTGGCGGCCCGTATCGCGCGCGAAACCTCCCATCTCCTTCCATCGGGAGACGCCGACTAGGGAAACGCCCGATGGCGCAGTTCCCTGCAAGGGCCCATATTCGCCGCAGTCCGAGGGCGACGGTCGGGAGGGTGGATGTCGGACGCGACTGATGCGCACGGCCACCGATGGGAGAACTCAGGCGCGCGGCCGGGGCCCCCGGCCTTCGACGAGTTCTCCAACGCGCGCGAGCGATACCTGGAGCGAATGCGGGTCGAGGCGGAGATCCACCGGCTCGAGACGTGCTGGCGACTGTCCAGGGAGCTGGACGGCGAGGAGGCCTCGGCGGGCGGATGACCACCTGCCTCACGGCCGGACGGCGACGCCGATGCGATCGCACTGAGCCGCGAGCCCCGCGTCGTCGGGCGCGAGCTCGCGGCAGACGGTGAGGACCTCCGCGCCGCAGTACCGCGTGGTGGCGCCGCCCATGATGGAGGCGCGTAGCGTCGAGACGCAGCCCGCCTGCGAGGCCGCCGACGGTCCGCTCGCACTCAGCATGATGCCCGCGGTCGCCACCACGAGCGCCACGAAGGCGAGCAGGCCGATGACCCACCCGTCGCGCCGGGTGATGCGTCGCCGCAGGCGATGTGCCTCGACCGGCACGCTCAGCCGTCGAAGCGCACGACGACGCCGCGCGGGATGACGAGCACCGGGCAGCGCGAGAGCTCGATGACGTAGTCGGCGGCCGCGCTGATGGTGACCCGGCCGTTGACGGTCCCCTGCCGGGAGCCGACGACTACGAGGTCGGCATCGGCCCCGGCCTTCGCCGCGACCGTCGCGCCCAGGCCCGCGGCGAGGGCCTCGGCGGTCTCCTGGGGGGTGGGATCGCCGTCCTCGCCGATCGCCGCGACCGTGCCGACGGCGAAATCGGCGCGCTCGGCGAACCCCGCCGGGGCGATGGCGATGGCCACCGGCCCCCCCTCCAGCAGCCGGCGGGCCGACGGCTGCGGATCGACGTGTCCGGCCGCCGTGCGGTACTCCGAGCCGAACACGATCAGGTCGGCCTGCTGCTCGAGCGCCAGCGTGCGCAGCCCCTCTGGCGTCGAGCCGCTGAGCACCACGTAGCGCGGGATGTCGGGCTGACCGAGGGCCTCGGCGCCGGTGTCGAGCAGAGCCTCGGCCTCCTCCTCGGCGAGGCGCTCGCGCCCGCCGCCGGCCTCCAAGGCGTGGCGGACGTACGCCAGCGAGAGCGCGGCGCCGGCATCGGCCAGCAGGCGCCCCAGCGCGAGCGCGTCGCGGTCGTTCTCGGTGCCGTCGTACGAGACGATGATCTTCGTTGCCATGGGGTTCCTCGCGATCTGGCGTGGTGGGGACCGCGGCGAGGGAGAGTAGGTCTCACCGCGATCCCGCACCCTTTTCCGCGCCGGCCTAGGGTGAGGCGGGCGCGCCGCCCTCGGTGGCCGAGACGCCGGACGGGTAGCCCAGCGACGGGATGTCCGCCGGGTACACCTCGTGCCCGTGCACCGCGATGTCGCCGATCTCCAGCTCCTCGTCGCTCATGCGCAGCGGGATGATCAGACCCACCAGCTTGAGCAGGATGAACGTGCCGACCGCCGAGAACACGATCACCCAGAGGGCCGTCAGCGCCTGCCACTTGAGCAGGTGCCACCCGCCCGAGATGGACGTGCCGGGCACGATCTCCATCATCGAGTCGGCCAGCACCCCGGTCAGCAATCCGCCCAGCAGCCCGGCGAACCCGTGGGTGTAGATGACGCCGAGCGTGTCGTCCACGTTGCGGAACGGACGCAGCCGGGCCAGGTAGTTGTAGGCGATGTACACCAGGACCGAGGCGATCGCGCCGATCGCGATCGCGCCGAAGCCGTTGACGAATCCGGCCGCCGGGGTGATGGCGACCAGACCGACGATCATCCCGTTGACGCTGCCCAGCAGCGACGGCTTGCGTCCGGTGCAGTAGTCGCAGAGCACCCACACCAAGAACGCCACCGCGGCGGCGAGGTTGGTGTTGAGCACCGCGGCGGAGGCGTCGATGCCGGCGTTGTACGGGTCGCCGCCGTTGAAGCCGTTCCAGCCGAGCCACAGCAGGCCGGCCCCCAGGGCGACCATGGCCAGGTTGTTGGGCGCGTCGATCTCACGGTCGCGCGGGAGCCGCGGGCCGATCACCCATGCCGCCACGAACCCGGAGACCCCGGCGGCGAGGTGGATGACGTACCCACCGCTGAAGTCGACCGCTCCGTGCTGCGCGAACCAGCCACCGCCCCAGATGAGGAACGCATTGACCGTGTAGATGCAGGTCAACCACAGCAGCACGAACGGGATCCAGGCCTTGAAGTTGACCCGCCCGAGTACCGCCCCGAGCATCAGGATCGGCGTGATGGCCGCGAACACGAACTGGAAGTAGACGAGCGACGACAGGGGGAAGTCGAGCTCCCCGGCGGCCCCGAGATTCGGGATCGTCGCCTGCCCCTGCTCCGACTGGTGATTCAGCACGGGGCCGGGCTTGCCGAGGAAGTTGCCGAAGAAGCTGTCGCCCTTCTGGCCGAAGATGTGCATCGGATGACCGAAGCCCATCTTGTAGCCGTAGAGAACCCACATCACGAGGATCAGGGCGAAGGCGACGAAGCTCAGCATCATGCTGTTCACCGACCAGCGCTTCTGCATCACGCCGCCGTACAGGACGACGAGACCCGGCACGCTCATCAGCCCGACGAGGGTCGCCGCCGTGAGCTGCCACGAGTTGTCACCCGGGTTCAGCCATACGGGATAGAGCATTGGATTCGGGCTCCTTTCGAGATCAGTCCGAAGGCGCTCCTCTCCAAGGCCTGGGCTCCCCGTCCGGCGGACGGGCGGCGGGTACCGCTGTGGCCGTTCACGCCATCTGGCAACCACCGGGGGTCGCGGGAGGCAGAGATCGCGGCGAACGTAAGCCCGGCCCCGGCGGTCGCCTTTGGCCCGCGGGACAATTCGGACGGCGCGTGATTGTCCCTTTGTGACAACCGATACGCACTCCGCGGGCGAAAGTCGCATGCCCTCGCGGAGCCCGGTCGTTCAGGCCCGTTTCAGACTCCGCGCGGCGTTCAGGATCAGGTCAGGTGAGGGCGCGGTCCTCAGTACCAGTGACGCATCGTCTCGCCGGCCTCGACGGCCACGTCGATCCGGTTCTCGGGGGGAGCCAGCGGACAGCTCCACTGCGGGTCGTACGCGCAGGACGGGTTGTAGGCGTAGTTGAAATCCAGCACGAGGCGCTCGCCATCGCGGCTCGTGCCGAGGTCGGCGCCCTTCACCGTGTCGAGCAGGTAGCGGCCGCCCCCGTAGGTCGCCGACCCGGCCAGCGCGTCCCGGAACGGCAGGAACAGCCCACCGCCGTACCCCTCCAGCCAGTACACCGCGAGCGACACCTCCGTCCCCGCCAGGGTGGGGCGCACGAACCCGATGCGCGTGAACCGCGTCGGCTCGCCGGTGCTGGTGGGGATGACGAGCTCGCCCCCCTGGGGGTCCGGCTCGAGCGGCGCCTCCACCCGCAGGTCGGGCCGGTGGGGGAAGTACGGCACCCCGTCGAAGCCCGCGCGCGCCTCGGGCAGCAGCGGCGACTGCGAGTGGTCGCGGAAGAGGCCGTCTCGGGCGGCGCGAAAGCTGGTGCACGCATCCGGATCTCCGCCGACCGCACGCACCGTCGCGTACATCGCGAAGATGGCGCGCTTCCAGTCCATCAGCGCAAGCCGGGGATGCGGCACGAGCGCAGCGTACGCGCCTGGCGTCCCGGAGGGGTGCGGGCATAGGCTCGATCTCCTGCAGGATTCCACTTCCCGGGGGGGTTCCATGTACGCGACCATCCGCATCTACAACGAGGCCGAGGGGCTGGCCGACGCGGTCGCCGGGCACAGGGCTGAGATCCTCGACCTCTTCGGCGAGATCGACGGCTTCCGCAGCTACTACATGGTCAAGACCGGACCGGTGAGCGCGACCTCCATCACCGTCTGCGACGACCAGGCGGGGGCCGAGACGACCAATGCCGTCGCCCGCGACTGGATCGCCGCCAATCTGGCGGACCTGTCGATCGGCGCGCCGGATGTGCACGTGGGCGAAGTGGCGATGAGCGCCTGACGATCAGCGGCGGCGACCTCTACAACCGAGGGGTCGCCACGCTCCTCGCCTCCTGGGAGGAGTACGCCCGGGGCTCGGCCGGCGCCGCGCTGCTGCGTCTGGACGGCGTGGCCGCGGCCGTCTTCCCCCGCGAGCCCGAGCGCACCTTCTACAACAACGCGGTGCTGGACCGCGACCTCGGGCCCACGGGGCGGTCACGAGCGATCGATGCGATGGAAGCTGCGTACTCGGCGCCGGGAATCGCGCGGTACGCGGCGTGGGTCCACGAGAGCGACGAGGCCATGGGCAACGACCTCCGCGGCCGCGGCTACGAGCTGGAGGAGACGACGCGCGCCATGGGGATGCATCTCGACGACCTCGCGCCGCCGCCGCCGGACATCGACCTCGGGCCATCGGAATGGTCCGAGTACATGCGCATCCTCGGAGTGCCCGCCGGGCTTCTCGGCGGGGTCGAACGCGCCGCATTCCACGTCCTGGTCGCCCGCCTGGGCACCGAGAACGTGGCGACCGCGATGGCCTTCGACCACGACGGCGACTGCGGTGTCTTCAACGTGACGACCCTCGAGGCGTCGCGGCGGCGCGGGCTCGGGACGGCCCTCACGGCGCGGCTCCTGCACGATGCCGCGGCGCGCGGGTGTTCCACCGCCAGCCTGCAGTTGACCGAGATGGCCGAGCGCGTCTATGCGGCGGTGGGATTCCGCGACCTGGGACGGATCCTCGAGTACGTCCGCCCGGGCAAAGAAAAAGCCCCGCGCTAGCAGGGCTTTCATATGGGCGTTACTGGGCTCGAACCAGTGACCCCCAGCTTGTCGAGCTGGTGCTCTCCCAACTGAGCTAAACGCCCCGCGGTCCGGGACCATAGCAGCCGGTCCCGGGGCCTCCCCTACCTCACGAGGGGCAGGCGGGCCCCGTCGATCTTGGGCAGGACACGGCCCGCCTCCACCCCGAGCCACGACTCCAGCAGGGAGGCGTAGACCGTGCGGAACTCCGTGGTGACGAGCAGGTTGCTGTCCTCGTCGAGCCGCGCCAGGCCGGGGAACTCGCTGCGGATGCCCCCGTTGGCCCGGTCGCCGACCACCAGCACCAGGCCGCCGGCGCCGTGGTCGGTGCCCTGCGACTCGTTGTCCTCCGGGCCGGCGGCCGAACTCGCTCCACACCAGGGTCAGCACCCGGCCGGCCAGGCCGCGCGCGCTGAGGTCGGCCTGCCACGCGGCCAGGCCGTCGCCGAGGTCCTTGAGCAGCTTGGTGTGCTCCTCGGGCTGGTCGTCGTGGGTGTCGAACCCGCCGACCGAGAGGGCCGCGACGCGGGTGCCGAAGCCGGCGCCGAGCAGGCGGGCCGTGTTCTTGAGGCTGCGGCCGAGGTCGCTGTCGGGGTACTCGACCGGCACGGGCGGAAGCGGGTGCTGGTCGTCCACCTTCAGCGGCACCAGCTGGTCCTGGACCCGGAAGGCGTTGGCGTAGGTGCGCCGGGCGGCGGCGAGGGCGGGCGAGCCGGTGTGCCCGGTGCCCGCGTCGCGGTAGGCCTGCACGAAGTCGCCGCTCCAGACGCCCTCGATGCCGAAGTTGAAGTTGCTCGGGTCGTAGACCGTCGCGGTCGCGGCCGTGTGGGAGGTGAGCACGGGGTCGGGCGTCCACGAGACGCTGATCCCCTGGAGCGGGTTGTCGGCCGTGCCGACCACGTCGAGGGTGCGTCCCAGCCATCCGGCGGTCTCGAACGACGGGCCGACGATGCCCTTGCGCCAGTAGCCGGACGAGTTGAAGTGGCTCTGGTCGGCGTCGGCGAAGTTGACCGACGGCAGCACCGCCACCTTGCCCTGGTCGTAGAGCGACTTGAGGCCGGTGAGGGCGGGGTTCCACCCGAACTGCGGCGCGTCGGGCAGGGCGAGCGTCGTCTCGGGCGCGATGCCGAGCCGGCTGCGCAGCGTGGGGTACAGCGGGTCGGCGAGCGGCACCAGCGTGTTGAGCCCGTCGTTGCCGCCGTCGAGGTACAGCGAGACCAGGATCGTCGCGTCCGGGGCGGTCTGGGCCTGCGCGGAGGCGGCCTCCAGCACGCTGCGGGTGGAGAGGCCGGCCAGCACGCCCGGTGCCGATCCACAGGCCCACGCCGCGCTCGAGCAGGTTGCGCCGCGTCATGCCGCCGCTCTTCTCGAACTTCGCGAGTCCGTCGAGGGCGTCGGCGGGCACCGGCACCACCTCGGAGGCGCGTCCGAGCAGGGCGCGGCGGGTGGAGTGCCAGTCACCGCAACCGCGTGATCGGGGGGCGTTCACAGCGGCCTCCTCAGCAGACCTGTGCGTCGGGGCCGGCCAGCAGCAGGTGGCGCAGCACGCGCTGACGCTCGGGGAAGTAGTGCTTGACCTCCCAGTCGTCGGTGCGGCCCTTGACCGACTGGACGGCGTAGCGGTGCAGGGCGTTGGCGGTGCGCGGGCCGAAGGGCGGGTTGCCCGTCGCCTCGATCGCCTTCGCGATGGCCTTCTCGGGGGTCTCCTTCGCCGAGATCGAGCCGTCCTTGATCTGTCTCGTAGAGCACCGCCGTGGCGGCGTCGAAACGGGCCCGGATCGAGCTGGTCGACAGCCACGCGGTGCCGCCCTCCCAGCCGCTCACGTTGGGCGGGTGGAACGGGACCTGGCCCATCTGGTCGAGGCGTCCGACCCAGCCCTCGTCGTCCACGCGGCCGCCCGTCGCGCGGATCATCCCGGCCACGTAGACGAACGGCGGCTTGACCATGTCGGGCTCGGCCAGGCTGGCGTAGAACAGCTTGTTGGTGAGGATCTCGCGCAGCACGGGGCGCACGTCGGTGTCGGCGCGGCGGTAGATGCGCGCCAGGTCGCGGCGGAAGGCCGGCGGGCACGGGCGCGGGCTGAAGTAGCTCCAGAGCTTGTCGACGATGAACGCGGCGTGGGAGCGGTGCTCGATCGCGATGTCCACCACGTCGAGCGGTGTGAAGCGCCCGACGCGGCCCATGATGCGCTTGACCCCGTCGTCGTGGCGCTTGGGGTCGTAGCCGAACCGCTTGGTGTCCCACTCGAACGTGAAGCCGGTCAGGGCGCGCGCGGCCTCGCGCACGTCCTTCTCGGTGTAGCCGTTGTTGACGCCGAGGGTGAACAGCTCCAGGAACTCCCGGGCGAAGTTCTCGTTGGGCGCGCCCTTCTCGGAGTTCGCGAGGCTCAGCCACAGCTGCATCGCCCGGTCGCGCGTGATCGCCTTCGCGAGGGTGCGGAACTTGCCGAGCGACCCGCGCCGCAGCGTCCAGTACTGGGCCAGCATCAGCCGCGTGTCCCCCACCCCGTTGTTGGAGGTGGCGAAGTGGTCGTGCCAGTTGAACGTCATCCGCTCGACCAGCGGGTGCTGGGTGCGCACCGCGCGATCGAGCCACCACAGCACGTCGTGGCCGTACGCGTTGATCGGGTCGAGCGGCGCTCCGTCGATGCGCGCCGGCGGCCCGCTCAGCGCGCGCCCCGTGGGCGCCAGCATGTTCTCCACGCCCTTCGCGACGCCGGCGGCCGCGAGCCGGTCGGCCTCGCCCGGTCGCGGGCCGAAGCCCGCCCGCCACAGCAGTCGGTGGGCGCGGGCCCGGTCGGCGGCCCGCGGGGTGGCGCGCGGCACCTAGTTCGGCTTCTTCTTGGGCGCCAGCACCGTGAAGGTGCCCTTCATGCCGCGTGGCGGCGTGGTCGCCGACGGTGCACAGGAACGAGTACCTGCCCTTGGGCAGCCGGAAGCGGATCTCGGCGAGCTTGCCCGGGCGCACCCGGCCGGTCTCGCCGCGCAGGCCGCCCCGCGGGCCGAGCACGCGCAGATCGTGGTCGTCCTCGCCGATGTTCTTGAGCTGCAGGCGCACGCGCCCGGCGGGGAACACCTTCCGGCTGAAGTCGAACCGGTACTCGTCGCGAACACCAGGGCCCGTGCGGGGGGCGGTGGCGTCACTGCGAGCGGCGGGTGGGCGACCAGCACGAACACGTCAGCGACCCTATCGGCGGTCTCCGCCCCGTCCGTGAGCCCGCCGTGAGGTGGATGTACGGGAATTGCGAGGGGCCGCGGGGCGCGTGTACCGTGGCCTGGTGCCCGTCTCCCAGCCGCTCGCCGCCCAGAAATCCGTGGCGGGGTTCAGCGACGGCCGCTGCGACGTGGGCATCGCCGGCGCCGGTCAGCTGGCCCGCATGACGTGCCTCGCCGCATGGCCGCTCGGCATCCGCGTCGCCGTGCTGGGCAGCCGCGCCGAGCCCGCCGCGCCGATGGCCGCCGCCGTGGTCGAGGGCGACTGGCACGACGCCGAGGCCGTCCGGGCACTGGGCCTGGCCGCGCGCGTGGTGACCCTCGAGAACGAGTTCGTCGACGCCGGCGCGCTCGCGTCGGTGCAGGCCGCCGGCACCCCGGTGCGCCCCGGCGCCGCCGCGCTCAGCCGCGTGCAGGACAAGGCGCTCCAGAAGGAGCTGGTCCGCTCGGCCGGGCCTCCCCACCGCGCCGTCGGTGGTGGTGGAGCACCCGCGCGAGCTGGCCGCCGCCGGCCGGGAGCTCGGCTGGCCGCTGATGATGAAGGCGCGCCGCCTGGGCTACGACGGCTACGGCAACGCCACGTGCCCCGACGACGACACCGCGCGCGCCGCGTTCGCCCGCCTCGACGCCGGCGAGGGCGTGCTGGTGGAGGCCTTCATCCCCTTCGAGCGCGAGCTGGCGGTGATGGTGGCCCGCTCGCCCAGCGGCGGGAAGGTCGCGTACCCGGTGGTCGAGACGGTGCAGCGCGACCACGTGTGCCACGAGGTCATCGCCCCGGCGGTCATCGCCCCGCCCGCGCGCCACCTGGCGGGCCAGGTGGCCATGGCCGCGGCCGAGGCGGCCGAGGGCCTCGGCGTGACCGGGGTGGAGATGTTCCTGCTGCCCGGGCGGCAGGGTGCTGGTCAACGAGCTCGCGCCGCGGCCCCACAACTCGGGCCACTACTCGATCGAGGCGTGCGAGACCTCGCAGTTCGAGAACCACCTGCGCGGCGTTCTCGACCTGCCCCTCGGCGAGGTGGACATGCGGGCGCCCGCGGCGGCGATGGTCAACCTGCTCGGCTCCTCCACCGGCCCCTCGCGCCCCGACGTCGCGGCCGCGCTCGCCGTGGAGGGCGCGCACCTGCACCTCTACGACAAGGCCGAGGTGCGCCCCGGCCGCAAGATGGGCCACGTCACCGCGCTCGGCGACACCCCCGCGATCGCCCTCGAGCGCGCGCGCCGCGCCGCCGCGGCGGTGGGCCTGTGAGCAACCCGGGGCCGCCCATCGTGGGCGTGGTGATGGGCAGCGACAGCGACCTGCCCGTGGTCGGCGGGGCGGGCGACGTGCTGCGCGAGCTCGGCGTGCCCCACGAGGTGCGGGTGATCTCGGCCCACCGCACGCCCCACGACATGATCGCCTACGGCGGCGAGGCCGCCGACCGCGGGCTCAAGGTGATCGTCGCGGGCGCCGGGGGCGCGGCGCACCTGCCGGGGATGCTCGCCGCCGTCACCACCCTGCCGGTGATCGGCGTCCCGGTGCGCAGCTCGGCGCTCGACGGCATGGACTCGCTGCTGTCCATCGTGCAGATGCCCCGCGGGGTGCCGGTGGCCACCGTCGCGATCGACGGCGGACGCAACGCCGGGCTGCTCGCGGCCCAGATCCTGGCCCTCTCCGATCCCGCCCTCGGGCACCGGATCGCGGCGGTGCGGGCCGAGATGGCCGAGGCGGCGCGGACGGCGGACGCGAAGGTTCGCACCCGGTAGGAGTAGCTTTGAGCACGGAGAGGATGCCTCGGCACACCTCGAACCGGGAGAAGCGCCCGATGGGCGAGTTCAGCCCAGCACACATCATCATCCTGTTGGTCGTCGTCCTGCTGGTCTTCGGCTCCAAGCGCCTGCCCGAGATCGCGCGCGGCGTGGGGAGCGGCATCAAGGAGTTCAAGGACGGGATCACCGGCAAGGATCACGACGACGATCCGCCGACCAAGATCGACCCGCCCGCCTGACCCTGAGCGCTACCCGACGGGCGGCCAGCGCTCCTCGGGAGGACGATCGATGTTGGACACCGCCATCCGGCCCGCAGCCGGATCGGCCGCCTCGTAGGGACGGATGACCGGCCCCCTCCAGGTCTCGTAGGCCGCGCAGGCGGCGTCCGGGTCGCCGGGGTGGCGGTCGATCGCCGTGGCGAGGGCATGGGCGTCCCCCAGCCCGAGGGCCGCGCCGACGCCGGTCTCGGGGCCGAAGAAGTGGGCCGAGTCGCCGATCAGCACCACGCCCGGCGTCCACCAGCGCGCCGCGCGCAGCACCGCGGGCTCCTGGTACAGCAGCTGGTCGAGCGAGGTCACCCTCTCGAGCGCCGGCGCGGCCTCGGGCATGAGGTGGGCGAAGCTGCGCCGGAAGGCCTCGACCCCCGGCGCCAGGGCGGCCTCGCGCCCGACGCGGTCGATCGTGCGCCAGCCGGCCGACCCCTGCGGCCAGCCCAGCAGGCCCATCTGCCCCTCGTCGGAGAGGTATCGCATGGAGAAGGAGCGGTCGATGATCGGCCGGGCTCATGAAGGTGAGGGTGGCGTCGGCCAGCGACGAGACCTCGGCCTCCAGCCCCGCCATCGCGCGCACCGGCGAGCGCACCCCGTCGCAGGCGACCACCAGGTCGGCCTCCACCGCGCCGGGCCCGTCGGGCGCCTCGGTGGTGACCCCCACCACCCGCTCGCCCTCGCGCACCAGCCCGGTCACCGTGTGCTCGTGGCGCACCGGCACGCCCTCGGCGAGGGCGCCGAGCAGCAGGCCCACCTCGATGCAGATGGCCACCGGCATACCGTCGGCGCCGGGCGCGATGTCCCAGCCCTCCGCGCGCACCCGCCCCAGCAGGCCGAGGTCGTCGAGGGCCTCGAAGCCCTGGAAGCCGAGCATGAAGGGGCGCTTCTGGTGGCCGCCGGCCGGCGAGCGCTCGAGCACCACGGGGTCGTGACCGCGGGCGCGCAGCAGCCGCGCGAGGGTCAGCCCCACCATCCCTCCCCCGACGATCACGGTGCCCGCCACGCCCCGAGCCTAGCGCCGACGCGGGGTCTAGGATCCGGCGCTGTGACCGACTCCCCAGCGGCGATCGGCGATCGCGACACGGTCCTCGCGACCCGCTACGTCGCGGCGCTGCGCGAGGGCGGCTCGCTGCCGGGACTGGTGGAGGGCGACGACGATGGTCTGTGGGTCGTCAAGTTCATCGGCGCGGGCCAGGCGCCCAGGTCTCTCGTCGCCGAGCTCGTGGCCGGCGAGATCGCCCGGGAGCTGGGCTTCAACGTTCCCGAGATCCGCGCCATCCGGCTCCGCCCCGAGCTGGCCGCGGCCGAGCCGGACGCCGAGATCCGCGACCTGCTCAAGGCGAGTCCCGGCCTCAACCTGGCCATGGACTACCTGCCCGGCTCGCTCACCTTCGACCCCGCCGCGGGCGCCGAGGTGGACCCCGCGCAGGCCGCCGACGTGGTGTGGCTCGACTCGCTGGTGACCAACATGGACCGCAGCGCCGCCAACCCGAACCTGCTCACGTGGCACGGCCGCCTGTGGCTGATCGACCACGGCGCGGCCCTGTACGCGCACCACGGCGACTGGCGGCTCACCGACGCGTGGCGCCGGCCGTTCCCGATGGTCGCCGACCACGTGCTGCTGCCGAGCGCGGGGCCGATCACCGACGCCGACGACCGGCTCGGCGAGAGGCTCGACCGCGATGCGATCGCGCGGATCGTCGACCTCGTGCCCGACGACTGGCTGCGCGACGAGCCGGAGGCCACCCCCGCCGAGCGCCGCGCGGCGTACACCGACCACCTCGCGCGCCGCCTGCAGGCTCCGCGGGCCTGGGTGGCCGAGGCCGAGGAGGCGCGCCGTGGCGCGTAGCGCCTTCCAGTACGCGATGTTGCGGGTGGTGCCGCGCGTGGAGCGCGGCGAGTGCCTCAACGCCGGCGTGGTGCTCTTCGCCCGCACGGCCGAGTTCCTCGGCGTGCGCGTGGAGCTCGACGTCGCGCGCCTGCTGTGCCTGGCACCGGGCACCGACCCCGGCGCCGATCGCCGCGCAGCTCGCCGGCCTGGTGCGCGATCGGCGAGGGCGATCCGTCGGCCGGGCCGATCGCCCGCCTCAGCCAGTCGCAGCGCTTCCACTGGCTGGTGGCCCCGGCCAGCACCGCGGTGCAGCCCTCCGAGGTGCACACCGGGCTCTGCGACGACCCCGCCGGCACCCTGGACCACCTCTTCGAGAGGCTCGTGCGGTAGGCGGTGGGTTAGGGTCCGTCCATGACCGAGACCGAGACCGCTCCCCAGACCCCGCCCGCCTGTCCGCGCTGCGGGGTGACGATGTTCCCGTCGCGCCGCGCGATGCGCTCGCACGACATCACCTCCGGCCAGGCCGTCCCCCTGGACAAGGTGGTCGACACGTGGCGCTGCCCGTCCTGCGGCCGTGAGATGCCCCGCGAGTAAGCGCTAGACGGGCGGGGGCACCTTCAGCACCTCGCGGATGCGCCAGGGGCCCCGGTAGTTGGGCACGCGCTGGACGTCCTCCTGCGCCAGGCGGCGCGCGCCCGAGGCGTCGATGGCCCAGACGTGCATCACGTGCACGTCCTCGCGGACGTAGTTGTCGTCCTCGAGCACCCACTCCGCGAACGTGATGCGGTAGCGCTGCGTGCCGGGCGCCAGCGGCGTCAGCGGTCGCATCACGCCGAGCGACCACAGCGCGTCGCCGGCGGAGCGTTCGCGCAGGGCCGCCCGGGCCATCTCCTGCGCGCTGTCCACGTCACGTGCGGTGAGGGTCACCCGGCCCGCGACGCGCGGTCGTTTGCCGGCCGCGACCCGGTGCAGCAGGGTCACCTCCCAGCGATGCATTGATTGCTGATCGGCGAGATACCGACACCTCTCCGCGCCGCGGATCGACAGGACTCACCGGACGGTACCCGAGCGGAGGTCCCGGATAGGCCAGGACCTTCGTCCCCCACCGACCCCGGGGTTCAGGCGGTCTCGCCGAACGCCAGGCGCGCCACCTCGGGCCCGAGGTTGCGCCCGCACAGCACGATCGCGATCGGCCCCTCCGGGCGCGCCGAATCGGCCAGGGCCCCGGCCAGCGCCACGCCGGCCGCGGCCTCCACGATCCAGCGATCGCTCTCGAAGCAGCAGCCGCATCGCCTCGACGATGGCGGGCTCGCCCACCTCCACCGAGTGGTCGATGACACGGGTTGCCAGATCGAGGGTGATCGCCCCCCGCTCGATGCCGCCCGCCGTGCCGTCCGAGATGGTCGCCTCCTCGACGACGTCGACGAACCCGCCGGCCTCGATGCAGCGCAGCAGCGTCGGCGCGGCAGACGGCCAGCACCCGATCACGGCCGCGTCCGGCGCCCGCGCGCCGAGGGTGGCGCCGATGCCCGACAGCAGGCCGCCACCGCCCACCGAGGCGTACACGCCGGCGACCTCCGGAAGCTGGTCGAGGATCTCGAGCGCGACGGTGCCCTGACCGCACACGATGGCGGGGTCGTTGTAGGGCGACAGGTACGGGCACGCCGGCGGCCGCCGCGGCCGCGCGGGCGTGGCGCTCCGCGTCCGAGGAGTCGCCGAGCACCGTGACGATCGCGGCGCCGAGGGCCTCCAGCCCGCGCCGCTTGACCGGCTCGGTGCCCACCGGGACGTGCACCTCGACCCACATCCCGAGCAGGCCGCCGACGTGGGCGGCGGCCATGCCGTGGTTCCCCGTGGACGCCGTGATCACCCGCGTGTGACCCTCGGCGCGCAGCAGCGTCAGGGCGTTGGCCGCGCCCCGCACCTTGAACGAGCCGGTGGGCTGCGCGTGCTCGCACTTGAGGTGCACGGGCACGCCCATCGAGCTCCGAGAGGACGGGGCTGTGCTGCAGCGGAGTCGGCGCCAGCAGGGCGGACACGCGCGCCGCGGCGGCGTCCACGCCGGCGGCGATCTCTGCGACGGTCGCGGTCACGACGCCGCCGGATGGAGCAGGGGCAGCAGATGGCGCACGATGGTCTCCGGGTCGGGAGGGCACCCCGGGATTCTGACGTCCACGGGCAGCACGTGCTCCAGTCGGCCCACCACGTCCGACGAGGCGGCGAAGAACCCGCATCCCAGCGCGCAGTCCCCGAGCGCCGCGACGATCCGTGGCTCCGACATCGCGTCGTAGGCACGCCGCAGCGCCGGCGCCATCCGGGTGGTCACCGGGCCCGTGACCAGCAGCACGTCGGCGTGCCGCGGCGACGCGGTGATCGACATCCCGTGACGCGAGAGGTCGTGGAGGGGGTTCGCGGTGGCGTGGAGCTCGCTCTCGCAGGCGTTGCACGACCCCGCGTCCACGTGGCGCAGCTGCAGCGCTCCCGCCCCGCCGGGCGGCCGGCCGGGGCCGGAGCGGCGCCGGATGTCGTTGAGCTGTCGGAGGAGGACGAACATGCGGCCCCTACTACCGGTCCGCGCAGGCGTAGCAGAGCTCGAAGCTCTTGTTGATCAGCGGGAAGTCGGGGAGGATCGCCCCGGTCGCGGCGCGGGCCACCGAGGGCCAGTTGGCGTACGACGCGGTGCGCAGATGGACGCGCCGCACCGCGCCCCCCTCGCGCTCGACGACGCAGAGCGTCTCGCCCCGCGGCCCCTCCACGCGCCCCACCCCGTGGACGCCCTCCGGGTCCGCTCCGGAGAGACCCCGCCCGGCACGATCGGGCCGTCGAGCAGCTCGTCCAGGATCGCGAAGGTGTCCTCCAGTTCCGCCGCGCGCACGCGCATCCGCGCCGCGACGTCCCCGTCCGGCGGCCCGGGTCCGGCGGCGCGGAAGCCGGGATACGCGAGCCGGGGGCTGCGCTCGCGGGCATCCCCGGCCACCCCGCTGGCGCGTGCCGCCGGGCCTCGGGTGCCCAGGCGCAGCGCCGCGTCGCCCGGCAGCACGCCCGCGCCGCGCGCGCGGTCGCGCAGGGAGGCGTCGAACAACAGCTCCCGCCAGGCGGCGGTCGTGTCGCGGTGCAGATCGCGCAGTCGTGAGCGCGCGGCCGCGGAGGCAGAGGCCGGGATCGCCAGCGCGCTTCCCCCGGACCTCGACGGTGTCGAACAGGAATCGGTGGCCGGTGAGATCGTGGTTGACCCGCTGGGCGCGCTCCTTGAGCGCGGCGAACGCCATCGCCCCGGGCGCGAGCCCGACGCCGGCGCAGATCTGACCGATGTCGTTGACGTGGTTGTAGAGACGCTCCAGCTCGAGCAGGAGCGTCCGTCGCCCGGCGGGTGGCGGGCGCCGGCCACAGCCCGAGCGACTGCTCCACCGCCTGGGCGCCGGCGACGCAGTTGGCGACGGCGCAGACCCCGCATGCATGCCGCAGCACTCCGACCGCCTCCGCCGGCGAGCGCCCCTCGGCCAGCCGCTCCAGGCCGCGGTGCTTGTAGAAGAGCCGCGTGTCCAGATGAACGATCCGCTCACCCACCGAATGGAAGCGGAAGTGACCGGACTCGATGACACCGGCGTGGACCGGCCCCACGGCGACCTGGTGGACGTCGTCGCCGACGATCGCCGTCGTCCATGCGGCGAGGTCCGAGGGATGATGCACCAGGGGGCGCAGTGGCTCGTGCCCCGCGAACCCGACGCCGTAGAGGTCGTGGGCCTCGCGCTCGTCCCATGCCAGGTGCGGCAGCCGGTCCACGAGCGTCGGGACCGCGCCCTCCGGCGCCGGGCAGCGGATCAGGAGGTCGGCCTCGGCCGCGGAGCACGCGTACCTCACCTCCAGTCCCTCCTCCGCGGACCCCGCCGCGAACAGTCCGTCGACGGTGCCGCCGGCGTCGAGCAGGTCCTCGACCGCCTGACGCAGCTCCTCGGGCGCCACGCGCCGCTCGGCGACGCCGGCCCGGCCGGTCACGACACGCCGCCGGCGAGGGTCTGCACCAGGGTGGAGTCGGGCAGGCGGTGGGCGAGCACGGTCAGCGCGAGCAGCAGCACGGCGGAGGTGCACGTGACCACCAGGATCGGCCGCACGCCGCGCGGGCCCAGCGGGCGGCGTCCCGAGGGGCGCCCGCCGAGACCCTCCACCAGCGTGTGGGCCATCCCCAGGAATCCCAGGGCGAGAAGGATCGCGGCGGCCACCGCCACCCACACGAGCCCGGCGGCGCAGGCTCCGGCGAGCACGAGGACCTCGCTGATGAACAGCGGCGAGGGCGGAAGACCCGCGAGCGCGGCGAGGCTGACGCCCACGGCGCCCGCCAGCCCGCGGTCGAGACGGGCCAGGCCGCGCGGTGGACGGCGCGAGGCGGCGGGTTGATAGCGCTGGAGCGGGATGGCCGCCGAGAAGCCGAGCGACTTGGCGATGCCGTGCCCGGCGACGTGGAGCAGCGCTCCGGCGGTGGCGATCGGGTGGTCGATGCCGATCGCCAGGACGATCACGCCCATGTGCTCGAGGCTCGAGTAGGCCAGCAGGCGTTTCCAGGGCAGGGGGCGCCACAGGAAGGGCACGGCGACGGCCAGCGAGGCGATACCGAAGCCGATGAAGAGGATCTGGACGGTGTCCTCGCCCACGGCGGGCGCGAGCGCGATGGCGAGTCGCCATGCGACGAGGGCGACCGTGGGGAGCAGCGCCGCCGACAGCAGCGCGCTGACCGGCGGGGGCGCCTCGCTGTGGGCGTCGGGCAGCCAGTTGTGGACCGGTGCCCAGCCGCCCTTGGTGGCGAGCCCGGCCAGGATCATGACGAACGCCGCCGCCACGGCGGCGTTGTGGAGCCCCGGGGCGCGTGCCGCGAGGTCCTCCCAGTCGAGCTCGGCGGCCCCGCCGCCGTCGGCCGCGACCTGTACGCAGAGGATCACGATCCCGAACAGGGCGAACGCGAGCCCGAGGCTGGTCAGCACGAGGTACTTCCACCCCGCCTCGATGGCGCTCCGCTTGCCGCTGAAGGCGACGAGCAGCGCGGACGCGGCGGTGGTCGCCTCCAGCAGGATCCAGGCCACCCCCAGGTTGTCGACCACCGGGATCGCGATCAGGACTGCCCAGAAGAGGAAGACCACCGTCCAGTAGAGACGACGCGAGCCCAGGGCGCCGGAGCGAGAGCTCGGATTCGCCCGCAGGTAGGACGGGGACATGAACGCGGCGCTCATCCCCACCACCGCGGTCGTCGCCAGGAACACCCCGCCGAGCCCGTCGACCTGCCACCACGAACCGGTCAGCGCCGGATCCCCCGCGCGCGCCACGGCCAACCCGGCGAGGATCAGGGCCGGAAGCCCCGCGACCATGCCGCCCCAGCGGCCGACGTGGTCGATCCACGTCGCCGAGCCGCCGAACAGCGCGACCAGCGCGACGACCAGCGGCGCGAGGGGCGCGACCCAGACGAGCACCCGGGCGAGCTCAGTCACGGACGCCCCGCAGCACCCGGGTGTCGGTGGTGCCGAACGCGCGCAGGATCCGCCCCTGGAACACCGCCGCGACGGCGATCAGGAGGACGAGATCGAACGCGACGCCGAGCTCGATGACCAGCGGGACGGCGCCGGGGGCGGCGACCGCCGCGACGGCGATCCCGTTGTCCGCCACGAGGAAGGCGAGGGCCGCGAACAGGGCCGCCCGCCGCAGCAGCACCAGGGCCAGGGCGATGGCGACGAGCGCGACGGCCGAGTGCTCGGCGGCGGCGCTGTCCAGCCCGAACGGCGGCACCAGCGCGACGAGCGCGAGGGTGAGGCCCAGCGCGCCGCACAACCGCGCCGACGGACCGAGGATCGCGTCGTGCGGCGTGGACTCGCGAATCCGGGAGACGGCGGCGAGGGTGATCGTGGTGACCAGGACCGCGCGGAGGGTGAGCAGCATCGCCGCGACGAGGAACTCGGCCGAGCGCCCGGGCGCGACGGCGAGCGCGCCCACGCCCGACCAGGAGCGTCTGGGCGGTCACCAGCACGGCGGCCGCGGCCGGCCGCCGCACGACCGCCGCGCCCAGGCCCAGGATGACGAGGGTCGCCAGCAGCGCCGCGTTCACAGGTGGGCACCCGCCGCAGCGCTCGCGACGCCGATGAGGGCGACGACGACCCCGGCGAACAGGGTCGGCGGCACGCGAAGGAGCCGCATCTTCGCCTGGGCCGTCTCCACCGCCGCGAGCGCCGCGACCAGCAGGACGAGCGATCCGGCGAGAACGGCCAGCCCGGGGGCCAGGCCGGACGGGTGCGGCAGGAACAGCCCCGCGGCCAGCACCAGCACCACCCAGTGGCGGGCGGCGCTCGCCCAGGTCAGAAGGGCGAGATCGCGCCCGGCGTACTCCAGCAGGGGCCCCTCGTGGATCATCGTCAGCTCGAGGTGGGTGTCGGGGTTGTCGATCGGCTGGCGGCCGGTCTCGAGCAGCACGACCAGGCCCATGGCGAGAGCCCCGCACCAGTGGGCGGGCTCCGCCCAGATCCCCTCCCCCGACGCCGCCTCCCACATCACCCTCAGGTCGGTGCCGCCCGCCGGCACCGCCGCGAGCAGCACCACGACCACGATGAGCGACTCCCCCACGATCGCGAAGGTGAGATCGCGGGCGGCGCCCATCAGGCCGAAGCCGCCCCCGGTGTCCCAGGCCGACAGGGCGATCGCGACACGGGCCAGGGCCAGGAGGCCGACGACCAGCAGCGCGTCGTTGCCGGCCGGCCACCCCGTCCCCCACGGCGACACCGGCGCCACGAGAACGCAGACCGCCATGGCCGCCGCGACGAGGATCGGCGTGGCCCGGTAGACCGGGCCCGACCCCTCGGGCTCCACCGCGCCGCGTCGCCACAGGCGCCGCAGTTCGCGATACGGCTGCAGGACGCCCGGCCCGCGGCGTCCCTGGAGGCGCGCCTTCGCCGCCTGGATGCCGCCCGGCAGAAGCGGCGCGAGACCCAGCCCGGCCACCTGCACGCCCATGGCCACCCCGTCGCCCGCGCTCATCCGAGGGTGCCCACGCGAACCAGCACGAGCAGCAGCAGAACCAGCCCGACCAGCGACGCGACGTACTGGCGGAGGTTGCCGGACTGCAGCCGCCGCGCGACCGCGGCCCCGGCCATGGCGCCCCGCAGGACCGGCGCGTAGACGTGCGAGTCGAACAGGTGCGGGACGCCGCCACGGTGGCGCACCTCGTGGACGACGCCCCCGGAGGCAACCACGACCACGTCGCGCTCGGGGCGCAGCAGGCCCTGGAACGCGAGGTTCGCCGGCTTGGTGAAGGCCGCCGAGGTCCACTCGAGCGCCGGATCCAACTCCTGCCCGCAGTTCCACACCGCGGCGGGCCGGCGCGCGCGGCGCCCCCGGAGCGCGATCAGGATCCCCGCCACTCCCGCCAGGGCCAGGCCGAGGCCGAGGGTCCCGAGCGAGGTGCCCGGCGCGGTGAGCCCGGCGCCGAGGTCGATGCCCCCGTCGCCCGGAGCAAGGTCAGCGAGCCGCGGCAGCAGGAGGCCGGGAACGAGCCCGAGCGCGACGCACACCCCGCCCAGGGCGACGACGGGCGCCCTCATGGCGCGGGGAACCTCGCTCGCCTCGCGAAAGCCCTCGGTCCGCGGGCGACCCAGCAGCACGAGGCCGATGAGCCTGACGAAGCAGAACGCGCCGACGGCGGCCGTCGCACCCAGCACCGCTGCCGCCAGACCCCCGGCCACCGCGATACCGACGCCCGTGTCCCGCCCCATCTCGAGCAGCGCCTGGAAGGTCATCCACTCGGACGCGAACAGGCCGAGCAGGGGCACGCTCGCCATCGCGAGGGCACCGACGAGCACCGAGGATCCGGTCCACGGCATGCGGTCGAGGACGCCGCCCATGCGGTCGAGGCGAAGGCCTCCCGCCGCCCGGTCGATCGACCCCGCGCCGAGGAACATCAGCGCCTTCGCCGCCGCGTGGTTGAGGGCCTGGAGAAGCGCGGCCGCGACGGCCACGGCGGTCCATCGCTGGTCGCCCTGGGACTGGAAGATCGCCGCCGCACCGAGAGCGAGGGCGATGATCCCGACGTTCTCGATCGTCGAGAAGGCCAGCAGCGACTTCAGCTCGGCCTGGAAGAGGGCGTACGTGATGCCGAGCAGCGCCGAGAGACCTCCGAGCGCGAGGAGGGTGAGGCCCATCCAGAGGTCCGGCCCGCCGACCCACTCAAGGAGCAGGCGGGCCAGCCCGTAGAGGCCGATGTTCACCATCGCCCCCGACATCAGCGCGGAGATGTGGGCCGGGGCCAGGGGGTGCGCCCGCGGCAGCCACGCGTGGAACGGGACGAGTCCGGCCTTGGTCCCGAAGCCCACGATCCCAGCGATCGCGACGATCGTCGCCACTCCCGATCCCGCCCCGGCGAGACCCGCGGGGTCGCCGAGGGCTCCGTGGCTCGCGAGGACGAGCATCGCCACCCAGACCCCCGCGCCGCCGATGTGCGTGATCGCGAGGTACTCGAAGACGGTGCGCCGCGCCGCCGGCTCGTCGCGGGTGATGAGGATCGTGACGGCCGGGACCAGCGTCATCAGTTCCCAGAACGCGAGGAACGTCGTGACGTCGCGCGCGACGAGCACGCCGACCAGGACGATCTGGAAGAGACCGGTGAGGACGGCGAGGGACGCCGCGTGCCCGCTGTCCGCCAGGTACGCGCTCGCGTAGACCACGCACGGGGCGGCGACCACGGCGACGATCGCCAGGAAGGCCCCCGACAGCGGATCGACCCCCACCTCGGGGCTGAGGCCGGAGGTGAAGCCCGAGCCCACCGTCCGGTCGAGCAGCACGCAGCTCGCCGCCCCGACGCCGATCGCGGAGATGCCGACCGCCTGCACCGCGAGGGCCATGCCGAGGCGCCGCGGCGCCATCGCGAGGACGGTCCCGGCGATCAGCAGCGCGACCCCGCCGACGAGGACGGCGTCGAGGGGGCTCAGGGGCCGGCCGTCACGGCGGCGCGACCCCGGACGTATGGTTGTTCAGTAATTTTCAAAGATTATGAGATTGGCATGGTAAGTTCGCACAGTCGTGCCCTCTCGACAAGCGCCCACCCAAGGAGCCGCCCGTGTCCGCTGACCGGGGTGACGCACCCGCCTCAGGCCGCGACCAGGAGCCGATCTACGTCGTCAAGGCGGAGTTCTTCCGCGTGCTGGGCCACCCCGCCCGGGTGCGCATCCTCGAGCTGCTTCGCGACGGGGAGATGAGCGTCGGTGAGCTCCAGGCGGCGCTCCACCTGGACTCGAGCGGCACCTCCCAGCACCTCGGGGTCCTGCGCCGGCAGGGCATCCTCGAGAGCCGCAAGGAGGGCACGAGCGTCTTCTACCGGGCCCGCGATCCCCGGGTCTTCCAGCTCCTCGAGGTCGCCCGCCTGATCCTGACGTCCTCGCTCGAGGCGACGCAGGCCCTGCTCAGCGAGCTGGCGACCTCACCTCCGAAGTCGCCCGGGCGCGGCCGGGCCGACTAGGTCGGGGCCCCTGGTCAGATCGCGGCGCCCGCGACCGCCGCCGTGACCTCCGCCCTCAGAGTGCCCAGGTCGGTGGGCCGGTTGACCGCCAGGGCGGCGGTGACCACTCCCGCGCCGTTCCGGTACCGGGCGACGAACCCGTCCTCGCGCTCCTCAACGACGGCGTCGGCGCCGGCGGCCGCGTGGCCGATCATCTGGAGCCGCCACCCGAACTGGTCCGACCAGAAGTACGGGGGCGATGAGCGGGGCGACGGCTGGCCCATGATCGCGTGCGCCACCAAGGCGCCGCCGGTCGAGGCCGCGGTCCAGTGCTCCAGCCTGCGGTGGCGCCCCAGCTCGGGGCGCCACGGGCTGGCGAGGTCGCCGCACGCGTGGACGCCCGGCGCCTCGGCCGCGCCGCGCGCGTCGGTGGGCAGGCCCCCGTCCTCCGCCGTGGCGAGCACGCCGTCGAGCATCTCCGCCGCGGGCCGCGTGCCCACGGCCACCAGCAGGACGTCGCAGGGCAGCCGGCTGCCGTCGGCGAGCTCGACGAACGCCGCCCTGCCATTCCGCACCGTGACCCCGGCCAGGCCCACGCCCAGGCGCAGGTCCACGCCCATCGACCGGTAGCGGTCGGCCAGACGACACCCGACGGTGGGCCCCAGCGTGGTGGCGAACGGGACCGGGAGGGCCTCGACGATCGCCACGTCCATGCCCAGGACCCGCGCGCTCGAGGCCACCTCGGCCCCGACGAAGCCACCGCCGATGATGACCAGGCGGCCCCCGCCCTGGAGGTCGTCGCGCAGCGCCCGCGCGTCGTCCATCCCCCGCAGGTGATGGACGTTGTCGGCCTCGGGCACCATCGCCAGGCGCCGCGCCCGCGCCCCGGTCGCCAACACGAGGTGCCGCCAGCGCACCGGCTCGTCGCCGATCAGGGCGGAGCGACGGCCGATGTCGAGACCGCCCAGCGTCTCGCCGAGGCGGAGCATCGATGTCGCGTTCGGGCCAGAAGCCAGCGTCGCGCAGGACGAGCTCGCCATGCGCCCGCGCGCCCGTGAGCATCTCCTTGGAGAGGGCAGGACGCTCATACGGGGCGTGGGGCTCGTCGCCGACCACGACGACGCGCCCGCCGTAGCCGCCGGCCCGAAGGGTCTCCGCGCAGCGGGAGCCGGCCAGGCCGGCTCCCGCGATGAGGACGTCGATCTCGGTCATCCTCAGACCACGGGGGCGCCGGCGTGGTCCAACACCTGGATCGCCGCCATCGGGCATGCCCGGGCGGCCTCCAGGGCCTCGGCCCGGTCGGTGGTCTCCGCGAGGACGACCGCGAGGCCGTCGTCGCCGATGGCGAAGGTCGCGGGATCGAGGTCGGCGCAGGCGCCGAAGCCGCTGCACAGGTCGCGGTCGATGATGATGCGGTAGGCCATCAGGTGCTCCTTTGAGCGATGGGACGAGGGGGGCCCGCGGGGCGCGGGACGCCCCGCGGGGCGAGGATGCGGAGCAGGACCAGCCAGACGACAGGCGCGCCCGCGACCAGGGCCAGGATCGGCCCGCCGATGCCGGCGAGGTCCGTGCCGGTGGTGATCGCGTGCAGCATCGCCAGCAGGAAGGCGGCGAAGCTCGCGTAGTGCAGCTGGCGCCACACCCGCTGCCCGATGCGGGCGCGCAGCCGGAACGAGACGGCGAGCATCAGCATCAGCCAGCCCGCGATCACACCCGCCGCGACCGCCACCGGGTGCCAGGGCGCCGCGAAGGGGATCAGCACCGCCGCGAACCCGAAGTGGATCGTCGGATCCAGCAGCAGGGCACCGCATGTGCAGCGCCGAGGGCCGACAGGCCCATCCAGGAGAGCGAGCGGTGCAGCCCGAGGAGCTTCTTCTGCCGGCGCGGGCCGAGCAGGCGGGTGCTCATCGCCAGGCCCAGCCACACCGAGAGGGTGAGCAGGGCGAAGGCGACCAGGCCGGCGCCGCGCACGACGAGCCAGGCGATCGGGAGGCCGGCGAGTGCGCTCATCGGCCCGCCGCCGCGGCCAGCCCGGCCGGCCACTCGAGCCGTGCCGGTCCGAGGACCACCGGGTCGCCGACGTCGGGAACGAGGATCGCCGCGATGTCGGCGTGCGCCGCCACGGCTGTCGCGGCGGCGCCGGCGTCGCCGAGCGCCAGGAGGGTGGCGAATGCCTCCGCGCGATCCGCGCTCGGCGCCGTCACGGTCACGGTGAGCGGCCCTCCCTGGGCCGGGACCCCGGTGGACGGATCGATCAGGTGGTGAAGCGCGCGGCCGGGGCCGAAGCGGCGCCGGTCTCGCCCGGAGGTGGCCACGCCGCCGCCTGCCACCAGGAGGGTCGCCAGCGGGGCGCCGGGGCGCCGGGGGTCGGCGATCGCCACGCGCCACGGACCGCCGTCGGGGGTGCGTCCCCAGAGGGCGAGGTCGCCGCCCAGATCCACGAGCCCGCCCGGCAGCGCGGGCCAGGCCTCGCGCATCGCCTCCAGGGCGCGCTCGGCGGCCCAGCCCTTGGCGATGCCCCCGAGGTCGAGGGCGGTCCCCTCGGCCACGCGCACACGACCGTCCTCGACCTCCACGGCGCCGCCCGGGCGCCAGCCGCCCGGCGACCCCGGGCGGGCGGGCCGTCGAGCAGAGCGAACGACCGGTCGTATCCGGCCGCCTCGAGGGCGGCCAGGATCGTCGGGTCGTAGCGACCGCCCGTGGCGGCGCGCGCTGCCAGCGCGGCGCGGGTCGCGCCGGCCATGCGGGGACCCACCGCGACCCAGGCGCCCGCGCCGCTGTTGACCCGCGACCAGGTCGCTGTCGGGCAGGAATCGCGACAGCGCCCGCTCGCAGGCGGCCACCTCGTCGCCGGCGGCCGCGAGGGCGCGCGCCGCACCGGCGCGCATCGCCCGGGCAGGCGGTCACGTGGACGGCGCAATCGCAGCCCATGGCGCGGAACGCCGGCCCTGATAGCCGGCCGCTCATGACGTCCGGGTGGTCGCGTGAGCGGGAGGGCTCACGCGGTCGCGCTCTCGAGCGCTCGCCGCGGTGGAGCCTGCGGCCGAGGTCGTCGCCGTGGCCGCGGTGGGCGTCGGCGTCGGCGTCGTCGCCACGTGACTCGTCTGCGCCCATGCCAGGGCGGCCGTGACGCCGAGCACCGCCCATACGGTCGCGACCGTTGCCCAGATCCTCTGCATCAGTCCCTCCTCGTACGTCGTCGGGGGCGGGGCCGGCGGAGCCTGCGCACTCGCAGGTGCCGCCGCCACCCGGGCGGCGGGAGCCGCCGGGGGGGCGGGTCCGGTGGGCGATGCCCACGATCGCCGCGGAGCCGGTGATGACCGTCGCCGCGAGGAGCGCCGCGAGCGCGAGTGTCGCCCCGCGACCCATCTGAGAGCGTTCGTCGATTTGCCATGAGACGAGGATGTCCCGCCGGGTAAGGCGCCGGTAAGGGCGGCGCACTCCATTCGGCAAGGAGCCGCGGGCCGGCGGCCGGCGGGTCTATCGTCTGACCCGTGGCCCCACTCGCCCCGAGCGTCCTCGTGGTCGAGGACGACCCCGCCATCGCCCGGCTCCTCGAGATCGAGCTGGAGGAGGCCGGGTACCGCCCGCGCGTCGTCGGCACGGGCGCGGCGGCCCTCGACGCGATGGAACGCGATCCCCTGGACCTCGTCGTCCTCGACCTGAGGCTGCCCGACACCGACGGCCGCACCGTCTGCCGGCGGGCCCGCCGGGCCGGACACACGATGCCGATCCTCATGCTGACCGCGCTTGATCGCGTCGGCGATCGCGTCCTGGGCCTCGACGCGGGGGCCGACGACTACCTGGCCAAGCCGTTCGCCGTCGAGGAGCTGCTCGCGCGACTGAGGGCGCTCCTGCGGCGCTCGGGGTCGTCGGACGACTGGCTGGAGGTCGGCGACGTCCGCCTCAACCCGGCCACGCGCGAGGTGTCGGTCGCCGGCGAGCCCGTCGCCCTGTCGGCCCGCGAGTTCGACCTGCTGGCCTTCCTCATGCACGCCCCGGGGCGGGTCTTCACGCGCGAGCAGATCTACGAGGGCGTCTGGGGCTACACCTTCATGGGCCAGACGAAGGTGATCGACGTGTTCGTTTCGACCCTGCGCCGCCGGCTCGGCACGACCCCGGAGGAGTCGATCGTCCGGACCGTTCGCGGCGTCGGCTACACCGCCCGCGCGTGAGCGGGCCCGGCGACGCGCCCCCGGCCACGGCCAGGGCGGCGGCGCTCGGATCGATACGGATCCGCCTGACGGCGTGGTTCCTCCTGGCGATGGCCGTGCTCGTGGCTGCGGGCTCGGTCGCCACCTACCTCATCGTGAGCGACCGTCTCCACTCCGACGCCCGGAGCGGCGCTCTGGTGCTGGCGCGCGCCGCGGCCGCCAGCGAGGAGCCCGACGAGGCCGCCCTCGACCAGCTGGCGGGGCCCGGCGACCGTGTCTGGCTGCTCGATTCGTCGGGGAGGGTGCTCGCGGGCACGGCCGGCGCCACCGAGACCAGCCGCGCTCAGATCGACGCGACGATCGCGCGGCTCCACCGCGACGTGACCGCCACGGCCATCGGACGGGACGGCGTCGAGGCAATCGTGGCGCGGTCCACGGGGGGGCTCGAGAGCACCCTCAACACTCTGCGCCTGGCCTTGATCGGCGTCGGGCTCGCCGGGCTCGTCCTGTCGGCGGCGCTCGGGTGGATCCTTGCGTCGCGTGCGCTGCGCCCCGTGGACCGGATGCGCCGGGAGGTCGACCAGATCGGCGGGACCTCGCTCGGGCGGCGACTGGCCGCGGGCAGCACCGATGAGCTGGGGCTTCTGGCCGCCGCCTTCAACCGGCTGCTGGCCCGCGCCGAGGTCGCGGTTCGCGAGCAGGAGAGCTTCGTCGCCGACGCGTCCCACGAGCTCAAGACTCCGATCACCGCCGTTGAGGGGCACTCCCGCATCGTGGTCCGGGCGCTCGATCGATCGGATCTGCCGCAGGCGCGCGAGTCGGCCGAGATCGCACTGCGGGAGTCACGGCGCCTGGCGGTGATGCTCGGCGAGTTGCTGGCTCTCGCCGAGGCGGGGTCCGCATCGCCGGAGGCCCCCCTGCCCGTCCGCCTGGACCTGGCGGTCGTCGAGGCATGCAGCGAGATGAGCGCGCTCGAACCCGATCGTCATCTCGAACGGGAACTGTCGCCGGCGGTCGTCCTCGGCGAGCACGGACGGCTTCGCGAGCTGGCCCTGATCCTCATCGACAACGCCGTCAAGTACAGCCCCGCGGACGCGCCGGTGTCGATCACCGTGAGCGACGACCCACCCCGGCTGACCGTTCGCGACCGGGGGCCGGGTATGCCGCCCGAGGAGGCCGCGCGGGCGTTCGACCGTTTCTTCCGGGGTGCCGCCGCCTCGGGCAGGGCGGGAGCGGCCTCGGCCTGCCGATCGCCCGCGCCGTCTGCGACCGCATCGGCGCGACGATCCGCCTCGAGCCGGCCCCCGGCGGGGGCACCCTCGCCGTGGTCACCTTCCCGGAACCGTGACCCGGGGGCGCGACGGCCCGGTCCCATCACGCGTGCTTGACATGTGACCAAATGGTCACCTATTGTCGCCGCATGGACGACGACCTCGTGTTCAAGGCGCTCGCTGATCCGACCCGCCGGCTGCTGCTGGACCGGCTCCAGGAGCGGGACGGGCGGACGCTGACCGAGCTGGAGTCCGAGGTCGAGATGACGCGCTTCGGCGTGATGAAGCACCTGCGGGTGCTGGAGGGCGCGGGGCTGGTGGTCACGCGGCGATCGGGCCGGGAGAAGCTGCATTTCCTGAACCCCGTCCCGATCCGGCTCATCCACGACCGCTGGATCGACAAGTACACGGAGCGCCGGGTGTCGGCGCTCACCGAGCTCAAACAATCACTGGAGGACAGGGCATGACCACGCAGAAGACGCGGCAGGGCACGGTGCAGGTGTTCAGGGTCTCCATCGCCGCGAGCGCCGAGGCCATCTGGGAGGCCATCACGACTCCCGAGTGGACCGAGCGCTACGGCTACCGGGCACCTTCGGAGTACGAGCTGCGCCCCGGCGGCGCGTTCCGCGTCGCTGGCCAACGAGGGGATGCGCCAGTACGGCGCGCCCGAGGTGGTCGTCGAGGGTGAGGTGCTGGAGGTCGATCCACCCCACCGGCTCGTCCAGACCTGGCGCATGCTCTTCAGCCCCGAGCTCGCCGCCGAGGCGCTGACGCGCGTCACGTGGGAGATCGAGGAGGGCGCCGACGGCATCAGCACCCTCACGGTGACCCACGACCTGGAGGGCGCGCCGCTGCACGCGTCGGCCGTCGCGGGCGAGGACCCGCAGGCCGGAGGCGGCTGGGTCGGCGTCCTCGACGACCTCAAGCTGCTGCTCGAGACCGGCGCGGCGCGGGAGGTCTGAGCCGACGGCGGACGGAGGCCCCGGTCATCGGGGCCTCCGTCCTCTTGACTTCAAGCGTGCTTTAAGTCCTATCCTCCTCCGAACAGTGGTTCACCCGTTCGAGGGAGGGGCGCATGTTGACGACGCAGACGGCGAGCGAACGCATCACCGCGGAGGTGACGTCCTGGCCGGGCGTCACGGCCGGCGGTGGGTCGCGGGGCGAGTTCGGGTTTCAGGTGGGACGGCGTGAGATCGGCCACCTGCACGGCGATCGCGTCTTCCACGCCGGCTTCCCGAAGGACGTCTGGCACGGCCTCCACGCGCAGGGGCGCATCGACTACCACCCGGTTTTCCCGGGGCGTCCCGGCTTCGGAGCGCGGCGCATCGAGACGGACGACGACGTTCGTGACGTGATCGCCATGCTGCGGCTCAACTACGACCGGTTGATCGCCCGGCACGGCTGACGGCGCCACTCGGTCCGGGGTTACAGCCTACTGGCGTTATTCATCATTTGGGCCTATGCTCGTTGCGGGCCTCGTGTGCTATGTGCGGCCCGGAGAGGGGCATGATTTTCTGCAAGCGGGAGCTCGCCCCAGACCCCGGCGGCGCCTGTTCTTTGAACGGAGCGCGCCATACCGAGGGTTTCCCCCACGATCAGTTCGCTGGCGCGATCGCGGCGGGAGACGATCTGGCGGCTGAGCCGCGCCATCGAGACCCGCGGCGGGGGCGGTGGGGCGCATCCCAACCGGATGAGTGTCGTGAGCGGCCTGCTCGCGCAACGGGTCGGCGTCGACGCCGATCGCGCGGAGCTGATCGGGGTGGCCGGCGCCCTCCACGACGTGGGCACGCTCGCGGTGCCCGAGGCGATCCTGAACGCGCCAGGCCCCCTGTCGGCGTTCGACCGCTCGGTCGTCGAGCGCCACGCGCAGATCGGGCACCGGATACTCGCCGGATCCCGGGAACCGCTGCTCGACCTGGGTGCGGTGATGGCCCTCACCCACCACGAGCGCGTCGACGGGTCGGGCTATCCACACGGGCTGCGCGGCGGCGACATCCCCCTTGAAGGACGCATCGCCGCGGTGGCGGACGTGTTCGACGCCCTGCTCAGCGATCGGTCGTATCGCTCCGCGCTCGGCCTGGACGAGGCGATGTGGGTCATCACCAAGGGCAGGGACACCCTCTTCGACGCCCGGGTCGTCGATGCTCTGAGTGGTGACCTGGTGGAGATCCTGGCGGCGGTCGAGCGCGCGCCCGCCTGGAGCCCGGCGGTCGTCGAGGACATGCTTCCGCCGGACTCGCCGGACGAGCGCGTGCAGACCACCGCCGACCAGCTCGCCGCGAACCTGGACCAGTCCGGGGCCGACGCGGACGACACGGGGTCGCACGACGATCAGGCCGCGTCGGACGCCGATCAGGCTCAGGCCGATCGGGATCAGAGCGCGTCCGACCGGGATCAGGCGGCCGCCGACCGGGACCACCTGCGATCCGGCAGCAGCCTGGCGGGCCTGCTCGCCTACGAGGAGTCACGCGCGGAGCGGTCCACCTCGTCCCGGACACGTGAGTCGACGGCGGCCCAGCGGCTCAGGACGACGGCCGAGCGGCTCGCCGCGGCCGCCCGGCGCGACGAGGTGGCACGGGTCCGCGATCTGACGGCGGCGATCCGGGATCGCACCGCCGATGCGCGCGATGCGGCCGCCGAGGCGCGCGACCGGGCCGCCGAGCAGCGCGAGGCAAGGCGCGGCCGGGGAGCCCTCTACGAGGTCGCGGACCCCTTGAGGGAGACGCGGTCGCTCGGCGCGGCCATGCGGCGACGCGCCGCGGCCGAGCGCGCGTCGGCCGCTGCCGACCGCGCCGCCGCCGCCACCGACCGCGACCGCGCCGCGCTCGACCGCCGCCTGGCCAACGTGGACGAGCTGACCGGCCTCTTCCGCCGTGGCCCCGGCGAGCTCGCCCTGACCCACGAGATCGACCGCGCGCGCCGCCTCGGCGTCCCCCTGGTGGTCGGCATCCTGGACGTTGACGGCCTCAAGGAGGTCAACGACACGCAGGGGCACGCCGCCGGCGACGCCGTGCTGCGCGACGTCCCGGTCGCGATCCTCTCGACGCTGCGCTCCTACGACGTGGCGGTGCGCTGGGGTGGCGACGAGTTCGTGTGCGCTCTGTCGGGCGTGACCGTCGGCGTGGCGGCCGCCCGCTTCGAGGCCATCCGGCGCGCGTTCACGGCGCTGCGGCCGGAATCGTCGATCAGCGTCGGCCTGGCGGCCCTGCGCGACGGCGACTCCCTCGAGGCCCTGATCGGCCGCGCCGACGCCGCGCTGTACCACGCCAAGGGCATGCGGGGACGACGCGCCCCATCCTTCCGCCCTGCACGCCGTCCCACCGAACCCCGACCCCGAACTGGAGAGCGCATGAGCGAGCGGTGGCCGAACCGATTGGCCGTGCTGGACTACTTCCCGGGTGTCGGGCACATCGCGTGGGCCCGCGTGGGCCGGGAGGACGAGCCGGTCAAGATCGTCTCCTGGGCGCTCGACCGCACGACGGCCAGCAACCACCCGCCCGCCACGGGCCCCTTCCGCTGGTGGGCGCTGGTCCAGGACGTGTCGGGGCAACTGGTGACCGTGTCCCTGGAGGAGCTGGTCCCGATGGGCGACGCGCAGCCGTTCGACGACACGACGCTGCCCGTGTGGTGGGACGGCGGGGGCGAATGAACGGCGCCCGCGTCCGGACTCAGGCCGCCTGCTCGACCTCGAATGCCACCCGGCCGCGTTCCTCACCCTCGATCAGGCAGCGGACCGCGTAACGCCCGGGCTCGCCGAGCTCGGCACGCACCGGGAACACCAGCGGCACCGTGAGCGGCGCGCCCTCGCGCCAGCCCCGCGGCGGCGTGCTCTCGAGCTCGGCCCGGAGGCGGAATCCGCCCGCGACGGCCCCGTCGGCGTCGGCGAGCTCCAGCTGGAGCCGGTACGGCACCTCGAGCAGCGGCCACGGCACCGCGAGGATCATGGCCACGCTCGCGTCCAGGCCGGTGGGGAGACGCCCGCGGAGGCAGTCGAAGCCCCCGCCCATCACGAACAGCTTTCCGTCGCTCACCTGAGCACTCTCGGCCAGCAGCAGGCTGGTCAGCTCGATGCGAGACGGCCACAGGAGATCCTGGGGCTCTTGAGAGAAGGTCACGACAGCCACTCCCAACGCGTGGCGGTTTTCCGGTTGGATCGGCCGCCAGGCGCGAGGCATGAGTCGCGTGGCCGCTCCCGCGGAAACAGCGCGCATCAGAGGCTCATCGCTTCCTCGGCCGCCGTCATCGCTGCGTCCTCGGCCTCCTGATCGGTTGCGCCCCCGTTCGCGGTGATCGTACCGTCTCGGAGGCCGCCACGGCGACCGGGAGCGCTCACCCGACCACGAGGAGGCCGGCATGTCCGACGAGACCGCCATCCAGAACGTGCTGGCCGCGCTGCGATCCCGGGTTGCCGGGCCGGTGCTCACCCCGGCCGACGACGAGTACGCGGCCGAGGTCTCGGGGTCCAATCTGGCCGTGATCCACCGGCCGCCGATCGCGGTGGGCGCGGCGAGCGCGGACGACGTCTCCGCCACGGTCCGGATCGCGGTCGAGGCCGGGGTCCCGATCTTCCTGATCAACAGCGGCCACGCCGAGATCCCCCCGGTCACCGGCGGCATCCTGCTCACCACCCGCCGCCTGGACGACGTCAGCGTGGACGTCGCCGCCCGGACGGCCACCGTCGGAGCCGGGGCGACGTGGCACGACGTCGTCGCGCCGGCGGCCACCGCCGGCCTGGCCCCGCTGTGCGGGTCGGCCCCGGCCGTGGGCGTCGCGGGGTTCCTGGTCGGCGGAGGGCTCGGCCCCCTGAGCCGCACCTTCGGTTTCAGCGTCGATCACGTGCGCTCCTTCGACGTCGTGTGCGCCGACGGAGCGCTGCGCACCGCGTCGGCCGACCGCGATCCCGACCTCTTCTGGGGGCTGCGCGGCGGCAAGGGAGGGTTCGGCGTGGTCACCGGGGCCACGGTGGAGCTCGTGGAGCTCCCGGCCATCTACGGCGGTGGCCAGTACTACGCGACGGCCGACATCCCGGCGCTGCTGCGCGCGTACCAGGCCTTCGCGGACGAGAGCGTGCCGCCCGAGCTGACCACCTCGCTCGCCGTGCTGCGCATGCCCGCCCTCCCCGCGCTGCCGCCACCCCTGCGCGGCCGGACGGTGGCGCACCTGCGCGTCGGGTACGCCGCGGGCGGCGTGGCGGCCGCGGCCGCGGCGGAGCGGCTCCTCGCGCCCCTGCGCGCGGCCGCCGGAGCGCCGATCTTCGGAGCGGTGGGTCCTCTCCCCTACGCCCAGATCGGCACCATCCACAACGACCCGACGCAGCCGTCCGCGCTCGCGACCGCCGGCGCCCTGCTCGTGCGGCTCGAGCCGGAGACGATCGAGGCGCTCCTCTCTGTGGCCGGGCCCGACGTCACGACGCCCCTCTCCATCGTCGAGCTGCGCCAGTTCGGCGGCGCGATCGCCCGGCCCGGATCCCCTCCCGACGCGGTCAGCGGCCGGCAGGCCGCGTTCGGCGTCTGGATCGCCAGCGCCCCGATGCCCGCCGGCGTGGATCCGGCGGACCTCGGAGCCGCCGCGGGCGCCGTGCGCGGCGTCGTCGACGCGCTGGCGCCCTGGGCGACGGGCGGCGTCCAGATCAACTTCTGCGGCTCCGAGAACACCCCTGAGGAGGCGGCCAGGGCGTGGCCGGCGGATGTCGCCGCCACCCTCGCGGACATCCGGCGGCGGTACGACCCGGACGGGGTGTTCCCGTACGTCCCGGGAAGCGTCAGCCCGCTCTCCCCGTAGCGCGGCGAGGCGCCCTCTTGCGCGGGGTGCCGCGGTCAGGGTCTACTCGCCGAAAAGGCGCTGCCCTGCGAGAGAGAGGAGCCCTCCATGAACGCGCGACGATTGCTTCCGCTCAGCGGCATCGTGTTCGTGGTGATCGCCCTGCTCGCGATCGTCGCCCTGGCGGGCGACACCCCCTCCAACGATGCGTCAGCCCAGGATGTCGTGGACCACTACACGGCCCACAGCGCCCGCAATCTGGCCGCAGCCCTCGTGCTCCCGGTAGCCATCCCGTTCCTCGTCATCTTCGGCGTGATGCTCGCCAAGACATTCTGGTCGGAGGGCGAAGCTCACCCGCTGTGGCCGTTGATGCTGATCAGCGGCACCGTCCTGACGGGCGGCACGTTCCTCGTTGCCGCGTGGGTCCACTTCGCGCTGGCCGACGCCGGCGACAACAAGCTGGACCCCTCGACGCTGCAGACCCTGAACGTGCTCGACGCCGACTCGTGGATCGCGTGGAACGGGGCCTTCGGGGTGATGATGCTCGGCGCGGCGGGATGCTTCATCAGCCGCGCGCCCGCTCACCGCTGGCTGGGCTGGGTCGCCCTCGTGCTCGGCATCGCCCTCTTCATCCCGTTCGCCGACTTCTTCGCCCTGATCCTGACCCTGATCTGGATCATCATCGTCAGCATCATGCTGGCGCGGGGGTCGTGGGGACGCTCAGACGGGGAGGCGCTCGCCGTCGCGTGATCCGGCCACGGCCGGGGCCCGGTGGACGCGGTAGACGCGCACCTCGCCGCGGCGCGACGCGGCCTCGGCCAGTTCGTGCGCCCGCGTCTCGGCCAGCTCCCGCCCGAGGAAGCAGTTCGGCTTGGCGGCGAGATCGGTCGTGTCGGGATCCTCGCCGCCGAGGACCGTCTCCAGCACCAGGTATCTCGCGCCCGATATCGCCATCGCCGCTTCCTCTCCCGCGCCGGCCGGTCACACGTCTGTAACCGAGTATCCGGCGGCGGGCGTGGCGGTCCCACGCCCGTTCGGGGGGATCGAGCGAGACAACCCTCCCGTCCGGCCCCACCCCTTCGTACAGTCGGGCGGAGCGGCTACCCGGGCGAGCCCCGCCGCGCCCCGGCGCGGATCGCCCGGCGTGACGCCCCCCGCAGGGCGGCCCAGCGCCGCGGCCCGGGGGGAGGCGCGCCCCGCATGTCACTGAAGATCGTGGCCATGTCGGCCTCGGTGAAGACCCGCGGGCGGGCGGGCTCCGGGTCGGCCTCGACGGTGAGCACGGGTGCTCGCCGGGCCCGCCGCAGACGCTGCCGCACCGACGACGGCCACGCCCGGATGCGCAGCAGGGCGCGCGCGTGGCCCGACCTGCGTGGCGCCCGGGGCTCCGCGGGCGCGGTGATCGACGGCTGGTCAGCACTCATACGTAAGTCGCGTGTCCGAGACGACGTCAGTTATGTCGCCGAGTCTTGCGTGTGACGCGCGCCAAAGCCATCACCGGCCGCGCCGGGTTCACGATGTGACCCTCGAGCGTTGCGACTTGCGATGGTGGCGGGTCATCCCCCCAGTGCGCGTCGCGCCGGGCCGATCGACCGGGCGTGCCGGGCGATGTCCCGCCACGGATCCCCGCCCGCCGCGAGGCGCGCGCCGATCGTGGCGACCGTCCAGCCGCGCGGGTCGAGCGCGGGGTCGTCGAGCTCCTCCCACCGCAGGGGCGTCGCCACCGGCGCGGTCGGCAGGGGGCGCACTGCGTAGGGCGCGACGGCGTGCTGGCCGTAGGCCGTGCGGTTGACGTCCACGAAGATCCGCTCGCCGCGCTTCTCGCGGCGGAACTCGACGGTCAGGCCGTCGGGATCCCGCTCCACCAGTGCCACCGCCACCTCGCGGGCGAAGCCGTGCACGGCGGCGAAGTCCGCCGTGCGGCGCAGCGGGACCACCACGTGCAGCCCGCGCGATCCGGTCGTCATCGCGAACGGCCGCCAGGCCGATCTCGCGCAGCAGGCCGCCCAGGCGCGCGCGCCGCCGCGCGCACCTCGTCGAACCGCTGCGTCGAGGGATCGAGGTCGAAGATCAGCCGGTCCGGCCGCTCCAGGCGGTCGGCGCGGCTGGTCCAGACGTGCGGGCGTGATCACGTTCTGGCCCGCCAGGTAGACGAGCGTCGCCGCGTCGTCGGCCAGCACGTGACGGATCGCTCCGCCCTCGCGCTTGGGCACCTCGGCGCCGTCGCGATCCAGTCCGGGAAGTGCCGCGGGGCGTCCTTGAGGAAGAAGCCGCTGCCCGGCGATGCCCTGGGGGAAGCTCTGCAGCGCGAGCGGGCGCCCCCGGACGTGGGGCACCATCACCTCGGCCACGTCGGCGTAGTGGCGGGCGAGGTCGAGCTTGGTGAGGCCGACCTCCGGGAACATCACGCGGTCGGCGTGGCTGATCGGGATCGTGCGGCGCCCGACGGTGATCGCGTCGCTCACTCGCGCACCACCTCCTCGGCCGCCTTGTCCTCGCGCAGCCCGAGGAACCGCGGATGGCGCAGCCGGCCGTCGCGGGTCCACTCGGTGAAGCCGACCTGCGCGACCAGACGCGGCTCGACCCAGGTCGCGTCGCGCAGGCGCGGACGCGTCGGCGAAGGGCGGAGTCGTCGCGGCGCAGCGGCGCGAGCCGCGCGGCCAGGTCGCGCAGCGTGGCCTGCGTGAAGCCGGTGCCGACCTTGCCGGCGTAGCGCAGGCGGCCGTCGGAGAAGTGCCCCAGCAGCAGGGCGCCGAGATCGGTGCCGGCTCCCGCGCGGCGCGGTGAACCCGCCGATCACCAGCTCCTGCTCGGCCGAGCACTTGAACTTGAGCCAGTCGCGCGAGCGGCCGTGCGTATAGGGCGCGTCGGCGCGCTTGGCGATCAGCCCCTCCCACCCCGCCGCGCAGGCGCGCGCGCAAGAGCTCCTCGCCGTCGCGGTTGCGGTGCGGCGTGAAGCGGATCGGCCCGCGAGAACGCGAGCGCGCGGCGCAGCAGCCCCTTGCGCGCGCGAAGCGGCAGCGCGGTGGTGTCGTGGCCGGCCAGGTGCAGCAGGTCGAAGAGATAGAGGAAGGTCGCACACCGGACGCTCTCCGCGCTGCTGCAGGCGCGCGAAGCTCGTCTGCGCGCCGTCGAAGGCGACGACCTCCCCGTCCACGACGAAGGGCATCCGGCGACTCGGCCGCGAGCGCCGCCCGCGATCTCCGGGAACCGCGCGTCCAGGCTCAGCGCGTTGCGCGAGAGCAGCCGCACGCGTCGCCATGGTCGACGATCGCGATGCAGCGGATGCCGTCGAGCTTGCGCTCGAACACCCAGGCCGGATCGGAGAAGCGCTCGTCGGTGAGCGTCGCCGCCATCGGCACGACGGCGTCGCGGCACGGCGGCCGGCACGAGCAGGGCGCGCTCGGCGTCGGAGAGTCGGGCGAACGGGTCCACGCCGACCATCTTCCCCCTCCGGGCCCCGCGGGATCACCCCCCGATCACGAACGCATCCTTCGCGAGGCTCTGCTCGAGCGGTGCCGGCCGCCCGATGTGGTAGCCCTGCGCGTAGTCAACGCCGGCGTCGGCGAGCAGCTCGCTGGTCTCCTCGTCGCCCACGAACTCGGCGATGGTCCTCTTGCCCATGCCCCGGGCGATCGTGACGATCGCCTCCACGACGAGCTGATCCGTGGGGCTCGCCGCGAGGCCGCGGATGAAGTCGCCGTCGATCTTGATGAAGTCGAACGGCAGATGCTTGAGGTAGTAGAACGAGCCGAAACCGGCGCCGAAGTCGTCGAGGGCGAAGCGACACCCCAGGCGCCGCAGGCGGTCGGCGAAACGCTGAGCGTCCTCGAGGTTGGCGATGGCCGCTGTCTCGGTGATCTCGAAGATCAGGGAACGGGCATCGGCCCCCGACTCGGCCAGCCGACGCTCGACGAACGCGGCCAGCGCCTGGTCGCCGATCGACTTGCCCGAGAGGTTCACCTCGAGCAGCAGAGTACGGCCCGCCGCCGCGTGCGTGGCGATCAGCCCGATGGCCTGATCGACGACCCAGCGGTCGATCTCCTGGATCATGTCGAAGCGCTCGGCCACGTAGAGGAACGCGCCCGGCATCAGCAGCTCGCCCGACGCGCTGTCCTGGAGCCTCACCAGCAGCTCGTATTGCGAGGTCGCCCCGGTGACCAGGTCCTCGATCGGTTGCGCGTGCAGCAGCAGGCGGTCCTCGTTCAGAGCCCGTCGGAGACGGCCGGCCTCGTCCACCCGCCCCGGGTACCGCGGATGGCCCGACGCCGACCGGTAGACGCTCACGCGGTCGCGCCCGGCCTCTTTGGCCTCGAACATCGCCTGGTCGGCGTAGGCGAGCACCTGCGCCCCGGTCAGCCCCTTCCCCAGCAGGGCCACTCCGATGCTCGTGGTCATCGGGATCGTCTTCTCCCCGAGCGTCGCCACATGCTGGCGAACCCCCCTGACCAGCGCCTCCGCCAGGTAGGTGGCCTGCTCCACGTCCGCGCGGGGAAGCAACAGGGCGAACTCGTCGCCGCTGAGGCGCGCGAGCACGTCGGACTTGCGCGACCGGCGACGCAACTCGGCGGCGATCGCGCGCAGCAGGTCGTCACCCGCCTTGTGCCCGAAGGTGTCGTTGACGGCCTTGAAGTGATCCAGGTCGATCATCAGCAAAGCGCCGCCCGACTGGTAGCGGGCGGCACGCTCGACCTGCTGGTCGAGCTCCTGATCGAACCGGCGCCGGTTGAACAGGCCCGTGAGCGCGTCGTGGTCCATGAGGTAGTCGTACTGGGCGGCCTTCGCCCGGCGCTCCGAGATGTCCTGGACCTGGAGGATCAGGTGGAGTGGCGCGCCGGCGGCGTCATGGACGAGCGAGGCGGTGATCTGCACCCACACCTCGCGGGCCCGCGCGAAGATCCGCTTCTCGACCTGGTAACTGGGGATGTGGCCCGCGAGGAGCTCCGCGTGCTCCTGGTGCTCGAGATCGATGTCCTCGGAGTGCGTGATGGTCGTCGAGGGGCGTGCCCATCAGGGCGGCGCGATCGAGGCCCGTGAGCTCGCACAGCGCGCGGTTGACCTGCAGCCAGTGCCCCTCGAAGTCGAGGACACCCATGCCGATGGCCGCCTCCTCGAACGCCCCGGCGATGCGTTCGCGCCGCGTCCCGATCGTGCGTCTGGTGCGAAGCCCCGAGGCCTGATGAGAGGTCGAGCTCATCGGTGCGCGTCCCTCCACGAGGACGCCGCCGGGGTCTGGGGCAGCGACTGCCTGACACAAACGAGGTTTGATCGCCGCATTTGGTGCGGATGGCGGACTTATATCGCGCCCCGGAGCTCCCGCCAAACCGCCACTTCACGCGCCGTGAGCCGTTTCTCGGCCGCACACGACGGGTATTCAGCAATTAACTCCGAATACCGATAAGAAATTTGCTCTGCCGAGGCGCGAGGGGTGCGGTGTGTCGAAACGATCACGACGACGTGATGCGCTCGTCGAGAGCCTCCAGCGCGCCGCCGACCGGCTCTCTGTCGGGGACGGCCTTGTGATGCTCGAGAACGACGAGCTCGTGTGGGCGACGTACCTCTTCCACCGCTTCCAGCACCGCGAGGCCGAGCTGGTCGCGACCCACGAGGTCCGCCTGCGCCTGTCAGAGCACAAGCTGGCCGCGGAGATGCGGGCCCTGGTCAGCGGTCAGCAGGGCCGGCAGATGAGCGACCGCGCGGCCCTGCAGTCGCCGGTCGCCGAGCGGCTACTGGCCAAGGTCGGAGCCTGAGGTCGTGTACTCGAGGCCGCCGAGGGGCCGCGGTCCCGCGGCGCAGTAGGGAGCCCCCTGCGCGCGGAGCTGGTCGTCCATCCATGCGGCGGCCTCCAGCCCCGCCCGCTCCTGCGGAGTCGCGTCCGCTGAGGGCGCGCCGATCCGCTCGACGCAGGGCCCGTCCCACGGCGTCTCCTCGGGCCAGACCGCGTTGATCACGATCGTGGGGAAGATGTAGACGAGGAAGCCCGCGGCGATGGTGACGCCGATCAGCGCCAGGCGCGCGGACGGCCCGGGGTCCCAGGGTGCCGGCTCCGAGGCCGGCGTCTCCGATCCCTGCGCCGCCCCCTCCGGATCCTTCCCCGCGTCGTCCCACATCCGCAGGAGGACGAAGGCGATCAGCAGTCCAAGGCCGACGTATGCGGGGATCATCGGCCGACTGAACCACCGCCCCGGTCACCGGTCGAGATTCCCGCCCCGGCGTTTCGCATCCCGACGCGCAGATCCCGCACGGCGAGACAGATCCCCGCCCTGGGGCCCTTACGACGCCGGGGGCGCTCCCGAAACAGGCGCCACCGGCCGCGCGCTCTCGGCGGTCTGCGCCCCCTGCTCCTCGCCCTCGACCCACTTCGCGTGGTGCCGGCGCGCCCACTCGCGATCCACGTCGCCGACGACCATCCCCCGCAGCGCGTGGCGCGTCGAGCGGTGGACGACCGCGAGGTACACGTGGCCGATGACCAGGACGACCAGGATCCAGGTGGCCCAGTCGTGCACGATCACGGTCCCGGCGAAGCGGTAGCGCGTGTCGCGCTCGCCCAGCAGCAGCAGCACGCCGGTGACGGCCAGGACCACCATCAGGCCGCCGACCAGGGCGGAGTTGATCTTCTGACCGGCGTTGAAGCGCCCCTGGGGGGGCGCCGGCGCGGGGCGCCACAGACGCGACCAGCCGAACAGCCAGCGCCGGTCGTCGCGGTCGAAGCGATCGAGGTCGCGCATGGTGGCCCGCAGGCGCGGCCAGTGGGCGGCGAACAGGGCGAGCACGCCGGCGGCCAGGGCGATCGCGGCGTCCACGTGCCAGGCCTTCGCCACCGGCCGCGGCACGAGGGTCGCGAGATCGGGCACGAACAGGGCCAGGCCGGTGGCGAGCATCACGAAGAAGGTGACCGCGAGCAGCCAGTGGAGCGCGCGCTCGGCGCCCGAGAAACGCGCGATCCGCCGGGCGCTGCGGGGCTCAGGTGCCAATGCCGTTGGAGCGCCCCACCCACGCGTTGACGTCATAGCCGCGCTGCTCCCAGTAGCCCAGCCCCGGCTCGGCGTCGAAGCGCACCCGCGAGAGCCACTTGACGCCCTTGTAGCCGTACATCTGGGGGATCACCACGCGCAGCGGCGCGCCGTGGATGCGCTCGAGCGGGTGGCCGTCCATGTGACGGGCCACCAGCACGTCCTTGACCAGGAACTGCTCGAGCGAGATCTGGTCGACGTAGGGCTCCTCCAGCGAGAAGAACGTGACGTACCGCGCGGCCGGCTTCGGCTTGACGAGAGCGGTGATCGTCGCCGGCCGGATCCCCTCCCAGTGCACGTGGGGCACGGTCCATCCGGTGACGCAGTGGAAGTCGGAGATCTGCGCGCTGCCCGGCATCGCGGCGACCTGCGGCCAGGAGAGCGTCGTCGGCCGCTCCACCAGGCCGTCGATCTGCAGGCGATAGCTCGCGGGACGGAAGGTCGGCATCGGCGGCGCGACGTTGTAGATGCGCCATCCGCCCCCCGAGACGACCGAGGTGATCGAGTCGGGGACCACCGCGGAGAAGGTGCTGTTCACCGTCCCGGCGATCCTCGGCGCGACGAAGATCCCGCCGACACCGAGGGCGATCATGCCGAGGAAGGCCGCCCGGCCGATCGGCAGCTCCGAGCGCGGGACCTCACGCGGAGTCTCGCGCTCCGGATGGTCGTCGTCCCCCATGCGCCCGGTTGTAGGGCACGCGGATTACGATTCCCTGAATTCCCGGCGACGGGCCCCGGTGCGAGACGACCCTCGCCGCCACTGCCGACCGGTTACTTCCCGACGGCGGAAGCCCCCGTCCGCAAAGCCTCCAGGCGCTCGCGGTACTCCTCACCGTCGATCTCGCCGCGCGCGAGTCGCTGCCCCAGGATCGCCTCCGGCGTCTGCCGGTCGGATGGTGACCGCCCGGTCCCCTTTCCTTCGCTGGAGGCGCGCCAGATCAGGAACAACCCCCAGGCGATCAGGGCCACGATGACCAGCATCATCAGGCCCATCAGCAGCCACACGCCCGATCCCCAGCCACCGCTCGTGCCGTAGTCACCCTCATCGCGAGCTCCTTTCTGAGACGCGGGGGTGGAATCAGCGTACGAGCGGAGCCGACGCCGAGAATCGGGGGTTTCCCTCGCCAAGCTGCGGGTTGTGCGCCGAGCCGCCCCACTGCGAAGCGCGGCCTGCTCCGTCCCGGGCGGGTCTCGCGCCTTCACCGCGCCGATGGCGAGCCTGGCCTGGCGGTCAGCGCGAGCTGCGGCTCGCCGCCCACCAGCAGGACATTGCCGAACCCCGCGCGTACGTGGGCTCCGACCGGCTGAACGCCGCAACCCGGCCGTCCTCGATGAGGATGTCGTCGAGAGTGATCGCGACCTCCCGTGCACGGGAGGCCAGTAGCCGGGCTCGGCCGGGACGACGATGACGTACAGGCCCATCTCGTGACGTAGTCCTCGGGTCCTGGGTCTCGTGCGGGAACTCGTCGGTCGGCATGCTCGTCCCTGCCCGCGGTGGGGCTCGGACTGAGCAGCAGGCCGGTGGGCCCGCTGCCACCGCGGCCATGGAACGACTCAGGTCGGGCTTGAGACCGCGATCTCCTCCCGGGGGCCCGCCGTGGTGCCCCCCTTCGAAGGCGGGGGGAGGCTCGGAAGCCGTAGGCGCTTCAGCGCGAGTGCGTTGAGCGCCACGATGATGCTCGAGCCCGCCATCGTGAGCGCCGCGATCTCCGGGCGCATGGTCAGCCCGAGCGGCTCGAACACCCCGGCCGCGATCGGGAGCGCGAGCGAGTTGTAGCCGATGGCCCAGCCGAGGTTCTGGCGCATCTTGCGGAGCGTTCCCGCGGCCGATCATGATGGCCGTCGCGACGTCCAGGGGATCCGGATCGCATCAGCACGACGTCGGCGGTCTCGATGGCGACGTCGGTGCCGGCACCGATCGCGATGCCGACGTCCGCCAGGGCGAGCGCAGGCGCGTCGTTGACGCCGTCGCCGACCATCGCCACCCCGCGGCCCTGCCGCTTGGAGCTCGGCGATCTTGGCCGCCTTCTCGCCGGGAAGGACCTCGGCGATCACCTTGTCGATGCCCACGACTCGGCGCGCGATCCGCGGCCGTCGCTGGTTGTCGCCGGTGAGCATCACGACCTTGACCCCTTGGCTCTCCAGCGCCGCCACCGCGGCAGCCGCGGTGGCCCGGACGGCGTCGGCGATCGCCAGCAGCGCCGGCCGGCGTGTCCGTCCATCGCGACGATGCACGACCGTCTGCCCTCCGGCAGCGAGGTGCCGCGCGTGCGCTCGAGCGAGCGCCGAGTCCACGACCCCGTCCGGTCCATCAGTCGCGCGTTGCCGACCGCGACCCTGCGCCCGTCGACGATGGCGATCGCGCCGTGCCCCGGGACGTTCTCGAACGTCGCGACGGCCCGGAGCGGTCGAGCCTCGGCTGCGCCTCGCGGACGATGGCCTCGGCGAGCGGGTGCTCGGACTCTCGCTCGACCGCGGCGACGAGGCGCAGCACGCTCGTCCTCGTCGATCCCTTCGAGCGTCATGATCGTCGATGACGCTCCGGCTCGCCCTTGGTCAGGGTTCCGGTCTTGTCCATGACCACGGTGTCGATGCGCGCCGCCTGCTCGAGCGCCTCGCGTTCTTGAACAGGATGCCGCGCTTCGCGCCGAGGCCGGTCCCGACCATGATCGCGGTCGGGGTCGCGAGCCCGAGCGCGTCGGGGCATGTGATCACCACGACCGTGATCGCGAAGAGCAGCGCCTCGGTGCGCCGGTCGGCCGACGACCAGCGTACCAGACGAGGAAGGTCGCGAGGCCGCCGATCAGGGCGACGAGCACGAGCCAGAAGGCCGCGCGGTCGGCGAGGCGCTGGCCGGGGGCCTTCGAGTTCTGCGCCTCCTGGACGAGCTTGACGATCTGGGCGAGCGCCGTGTCCGAGCCGACGGTGCGCGCGGGCGCGCAGCGTTCCGTCGTCCGTTGATCGTCGCCCCGATCAGCGGATCGCCCGGCTCCTTGGCGACGCGGCAGGCTCTCGCCGGTCACCATCGACTCGTCGACCTCGCTCGTCGCCCACTTCGACGACCCCGGCTCGACGGGGACCTGCGCTCCGGGCCGGATCAGGACAGGTCACCGACCGCGACCTCCGACGGTCGGGACCTCGACGGGCTCACCGTCCCGGAGGACGAGCGCCTTCGGGGGCGCGAGGTCGAGCGAGCTCCGGATCGCCTCGTTCGCCCCGCCGCGGGCGCGCATCTCGAACCAGTGGCCGAGCAGGACGAACGACGCACGAGCACGGCGGCGGCCTCGTAGAAGACCTCGCCGCCGTCCCGTTAGCGTGACTGCACCGAGTAGATCCAGCCGGCCCCGATGGCCACGGCGACCAGGACCATCATGTCGAGGGTCCGCGCGCGAGAGCGCTGCAACGCGCCGACGAAGAAGATGCACGACGAGTAGAAGATCACCGGAAGGCTCAGGATGCAACGGCCAGGTGTCGTCGCGCATGCCCGAACGGCGTCGCCACGTCGAAGCCGAAGACGTCGCGTGCCGATCGGCGACCAGAGCACGATCGGGATCGAGAACACGAGCCGCGACGAGGAAGCGGTTGCGCATGTCGCGTGCCATGTCGACCATCGACATGCCCGCATGGCCGCCGTGCCCCTCTCCCGAGGCGTCCTCGGAGCGGTGGATCGCGTGCGGGTCGCCGACGGGTGCGTCGTGTCCCTCGCGCGCCATCGGGTCGCAGATGCGCCCGGGAACGGAGCGCCCGGCGCAGTGGTAGCCGCACTCCTCGATCCATGCGCGGAGGTCCTCGAGGGAGGTCTCGCCGGGGGTCGTAGGTGACCGAGGCCGTCTGCGCGATCGGGTTCGCCTCCACGGCTCGCACACCCGGGCGCCTGCCGAGCATCCGCTCGACGACGCCCTTCTCGCTCGCGTACAGAAGGCCGCCGACGTGAAGGACGTCGGTCCGCTCGGGCGCCCGCGGGGGCGACGTGGTCATCGCGGCGACCGGCGCCTGGCCGCCGCGCCTAGCGCCGGCCGACGAGCCGGGCGAGGGCGCTCATGAGTTCCTGCTCTCTTCTCCTCCTGGTTCGCGGGAGACGCTCCGAGCACGCAATGGCGGGTGTGGTCATCGACCAGCGCGAGCGCGACCTTGTCGAGCGCCGCCTGCGCGGCGCTGATCTGCTGGAGGACGTCGATGCAGTACCGCTCGTCCTCGACCATCCCGGCGATGCCGCGGACCTGGCCCTCGATCCGTCGCAGGCGCTTCAGGATCTGCTCCTGCTCGCCCGCCGCCGAGTAGCCCGGCTGTGGCGCTTGGGTCTTGCGTGAAGTGGTCATGGCGCGAGATTGACATACATGGGGGGAGTATGCAAACCTCAAAGAGATGAGTACCCCTACCCAGTATGGAGCCACGGTGAACCGCGAGGACGCACGTACGTACATCGTCGAGGGCATGACCTGTAGCCACTGCGAGGTCGCGGTGGCCGAGGAGATCGCAGCCCCTCCACGGGGTGACGGCGGTTGACGTGGATCTGCCCTCCGTGCGCCTCTCGGTTACGGGCAGTGACATCGACGACGCCGCCGTGGCCGCCGCGGTCGTCGAAGCCGGCTACACGGTGCGGCCGTGAAGACGCCGTCGCGCCTGATGGCGTTCGGAGCCGTCCTCGCGGTCACCTTCGGCAGCGCCGCTTTGGCGGGTGCATCCCTCGGTCCGCTTCGGAATCCTGACGCGGGCCACGGGCACGCCGACGCGATGGCCGGCACGCACGGAGCGGCCGCCATGGGTGGTGCGGGCCTTGGGGTGGCCGAGGGCGGCTACGTCCTCTTGCCCGATGCGTCTGCCATCCCCCGCGGCCGGCGCACCACGTTCAGCTTCCGGGTCCTCGGCCCGGACGGCCGGGCCGTCACCCACTTCGATGTCGCGCACGAGCGCCGGATGCACCTGATCGTGGTGCGGCGCGACCTCACCGGCTACCAGCACGTGCACCCGACCCTCGATGCGGGCGGCCGCTGGAGCGTGTCGCTCCGCCTGCCCGCGGCCGGCGTCTACCGCGCCTTCGCCGACTTCTCCACGTACGGCGCCCCGATGACGCTCGCCACCGACCTCTTCGTCGGCGGCTCTTTCCGCCTGGTGCCCCTCGCCGCGCCGAGCGCCGTGCACACCAGCGGCGGGTACACCGCGAGGCTCTCCACCACGACGTCGCCGTGGGCAGGCCAGCCACCCTCGACAACGCGCTCAGCCGGGGTCGGCGAGCCCTCGCCAGCGTCGAGCCCTACCTCGGTGCCTACGTCCACCTCGTCGCCCTCCGTGAGGGCGACCTCGCGTTCCAGCACGTCCATCCCGAGGAGTCGCACACCCGAGGCACGATCCGCTTCGCCTTTTTTTCCCCCCAAAAAAAAAAAATACGGTTGATCATCGAGATCATGCACCACCGGCACGCGACCTTTTTTCCCCCCCCCCCCCCCCCCCTTTTTTTTTTTTTTTTTTTTTTTTTTTTTTTTTTTTCCTCGAACTGCCGATCGTCGGCATGACGTGCGCGTCGTGCGCGGGGCGCATCGAGAAGCGCCTCAACCGCCTCGACGGCGTGACCGCCACGGTCAACTACGCCACCGAGAAGGCCGCCGTCGACTTCGAGCCGGCCGCCGATCCCGCCCGAGCGCCTCGTCGAGGCCGAGTCGAGCAACTCGGTTACGGCGCGCACTCTGCCCGCCGCCGCCGGCCGGCGCCGATGGTGAGGCCGACGCCCGATGAGATCGTCGGCCTGCGCCAACGCCTCGTCGTGTCGGCCCTGCTGGCGCTGCCCGTGCTGGTGATGTCGATGGTCCCGGCGCTGCAGTTCGACAACTGGCAGTGGCTCTCGCTCGCGCTCGCGGCACCGGTGGTGGTGCTGGGGGGCGTGGCCCTTCCACCGCGCGGCCTGGTCGAACCTCCGCCACGGCGCCGCCACCATGGACACGCTGATCTCGGTCGGCACGCTGGCCGCCTACGGCTGGTCGCTGTACGCGCTGTTCTTCGGCGGCGCCGGCGATGCCGGCATGAGGATGGCGTTCGACCTCGGTGATCGAGCCGGGCGCGGCTGCCGACCAGATCTACCTCGAGGTGGCCGCCGGCGGTCACCGACGTTCATCCTGCCGGCCGCTACTTCGAGGCGCGCGCCAAGCGCCGCGCCGGCGCCGCGCTGCGGGCCCTGCTCGAGCTCGGGGCCAAGGACGCTCGCGTCCTCGGCGACGACGGCGCGCGAGCGACGGGTCGCCGATCGAGCAGCTCGCGGTCGGCGACCGCTTCGTCGTGCGGCCCGGCGAGAAGGATCGCCACCGACGGCGTGGTCGAGGAGGGCACGTCCGCCATCGACGCCTCGCTGCTCACCGGCGAGAGCGTGCCGGTCGAGGTCGGCCCCGGCGACGCGGTCACCGGCGCCACCTCAACGCCGGCGGCCGGCTGGTGGTGCGGGCCACCCGCGTCGGCAGCCGACACCGCGCTCGCCCAGATCGGCCGCCTGGTCGACGCGAGGCCCAGACGGGCAAGGCGCCGGTGCAGCGGCTGGCCGACCGGGTGTCGGCGGTGTTCGTGCCGGTCGTGATCGTCCTGTCGCGTCGCGACGCTCGGCTTCTGGCTCGCCGACCGGCGCCGGCCGACCGTCGCCTTCACCGCCGCGGTCGCCGTGCTGATCATCGCCTGCCCCTGCGCGCTCGGCCTGGCCACGCCCGACCGCGCTGCTGGTCGGCACCGGCCGGGGCGCCGCAGCTCGGCATCCTGATCAAGGGCCCGGAGGTGCTCGAGTCGACCCGCCGGGTCGACACGATCGTGCTCGACAAGACCGGCACGGTCACCACCGGCGGATGGCGCTCGTCGAGGTCGTCGCCGCCGAGGGCGACGACCGCGACCGAGGTGCTGCGGCTGGCCGGGCCGCTCGAGGACGCCTCCGAGCACCCGATCGCCCGGGCCATCGCCGCGCGGCGCGCGAGGAGCGTCGGCGCCGCTGCCCGCCGCCGAGGGCTTCGCGAACCGCGAGGGGCTCGGCGTGGAGGGCAGTCGTCGACGGCCGCGGCGTGGTCGTCGGCCGCCCGGCGCTGCTCGCCGACTGGGGGCTGGACCTCGACGCCGAGCTCGCCGAGCGCCTCGGCGACGGCGCGAGGCCGCCGGCCGACCGCCGTGGTCGTCGCGTGGGACGGTGCGCGTGCGCGGCCGTGCTCGTCGGTCGCCGACACGGTCGAAGCCGATCGAGCGCCGAGGCGATCGCGCGGCTTGCGCGCGCTCGGTCTGCGCCCGGTGCTGCTCACCGGCGACAACGCGGCCGCCGCCGAGGCGGTCGCCGCCGAGGTCGGCATCGACGAGGTCATCGCCGAGGTGCTGCCGGCCGAGCAAGGTCGACGTCGATCGCGCCGGCTGCAGGCCGAGGGCCGGGTGGTGGCGATGGTCGGCGACGGGGTCAACGACGCCGCCGCCCTGGCCCAGGCCGACCTCGGCATCGCCATGGGCACCGGCACCGACGTGGCCATCGAGGCCTGCGACCTCACCCTGGTCCGCGGCGACCTCGCGGCCGCGGCCGACGCGATCCGCCTGTCCCGGCGCACGCTCGGCACGATCAAGGGCAACCTGTTCTGGGCGTTCGCCTACAACGTGGCCGCGCATCCCGCTGGCGGCGGCCGGCTGCCTCAACCCGTGATCGCCGGCGCGGCGATGGCCCTCTCGAGCGTCTTCGTGGTCTCCAACTCCCTTCGGCTGCGCCGATTCCGCCAATTTAGTCGTCCAATGTACCACTTCACGAGGACCCCATTTTTTTTTTTTTTTTAAAAAAAAAAAAAAAAAAAAAAAAAAAAAAAAAAAAAAAAAAAAAAAAAAAAAAAAAAAAAAAAAAAAAAAAAAAAAAAAAAAAAAAAAAAAAAAAAAAAAAAAAAAAAAAAAAAAAAAAAAAAAAAAAAAAAAAAAAAAAAAAACCCCCCCCCCCCCCCCCCCCCCCCCCCCCACACCCCCCCCCACAAAACAAAATAGACGTCGCCTTTTTCGCCCCACGTATTGGCTACACCGCCGACGGCGACAAGGACAAACATCTCTCATAGCTTGGCTGCGGCGTATTTTTTTTTTCCCCCCCCCCCCCCCCCCCCCCCCCCCCCCCCCCCCCCCCCCCCCCCCCCCCCCCCCCCTTTTTTATATAATACGGCGCCCATTACCGAGGCGCCGGTGATGAGCCCGAGGTTGCGCTAGAGGTTGAGGGTCCCCGACACGACGCCGCGCTGGTCCGTACCGACGTCGCGCATGACCGCGGTGTTGTTGCCGACCTCGAACACAGCGTAGCTCGCGCGTCACGCACGACGATCGGCCCGATGTAGCCTGGCACGCCGAGCCGAGCCGGCGTCACCGTCAGGAGGAGCAGGCGCCCGCCGCCATGGTCGTGAGCCCGACGACGCCGAGCGGCCGGGCGCCGGCGCGGTCCGTGACCCGGCCCGCGGGCACCCCGGCCAGCACGACGACCGCCGGCCCGACGGACATCACGAGCCCGACGAGGGCCGCGTTGAGGCCGAGAACAGCGGCGAGGTAGAAGGGGCCGACGACCAGCGTCGCCATCATCACGGTCGAGACCAGCGCGCTGGTCGCGAGCCCCGCGCGCAGGCCTGGCTGGCGCAGCATCGGCCGCCCGGACGAGCGGCGCCGCGCGCCCGCCCCTCGACGCGCGACGAACAGCGCCACGCCCGTCACCGCCCCGGCGAGGAGCACCAGGCTGAGCGAGCCGAGATGGCCGTGCCCGATGGTCATCGCCAGCGCATACGCCGCGAGGGTGACAGCGAGCACCAGTGTCCCCGCGACGGTCGAACCGGGCGCGTCAGGCGTCCGTCACGGACCCGATCGGCGGGCAGGTGGCGCCACGCGAGGACCGAGCGGCCATCACGCCGAGCGGGACGTTGACCACGAAGATGGCCCGCCAGCCGACGGCGGCGATCAACAGTACCACCGAGCGACGGCCCGAGGGCGGTGCCGATCGCCGAGGTCGTGCCGAGCAGTCCCATGGCGCTACCGGTCCGCTCCTTCGGCACGGTCTCGGCGACGAAGGCGAGCGTGAGGGACATCATGATCGCGGCGCCCAGTCCCCTGGACCGCGCGCCCGGCGACCAGCAGGGGCAGGCGTCGGCGCCGCGGCGCACACGGTTGACGCGCCGGTGAAGAGTGGCGATGCCGAGAACGAGCAACCGGCGGCGACCGACGATGTCACCGAGCCGCCCGGCGCTCACCATCGAGCGTGGTGATCGCGAGCAGGTACGCGAGCACCACCCACTGGACCTGCGGAGAAGGACGCGTCGAAGGCCTCCTCGAGCGTGGGCAGGGCGACGTTGGCGACGCTGGTCCCGAGCGACGAGCAGCAGCATCGCCAGCGACAACCCGGCGAGCGCCCATCGACCGCCCGGGGCGGTCGCGAGGTGCCCCTCGTGTGTCGAATGCGGCGCCTGGTCTCCCATGCGGAAAGACGCTAGGTAGCCTCTGCGGCATGGCGGAAGACGCACGAGTTGCACTGGAGACGTTGCGTTGTACGCCATGCCTATGGCGACCGTACGGACCATCGTCGCGCGCCCGATTTCAACCTGCTCGTGACGCTCGACGTGCTCCTCGACGAGGGCAGCGTGGCGGGCGCCGCCCGCCGTCTCGGGCTGAGCCCATCGGCGATGAGTCGGTCGCTGGCGCGGTTGCGCGAGACGACGGGAGACCCGCTGCTGGTGAGGGCCGGGCGCGGTTTGGTGCCCGACGCCCCGGGCGCTCGAGCTGCGGGAGCGGATCGGCCCGCTGGTCCAGGACGCGCGAGGCGGTGCTCCGGCCCGGCCGAGGAGCCCGACCTCACACGGCTCGGTTCGGACGTTCACGCTCCGCACCAGCGAGGGCTTCGTCGAGAATTTCGGTCCGGAGCTGATCGCCCGCGTGGGCGCAGAGGCGCCCCGGGTGCGCCTGCGCTTCGTGCCGAAGCCGGACAAGGAGAGCCGCTTCGCTCCGCGAGGGGACCGTCGACCTGGAGACCGGCGTCATCGAGCCGACCACGGGCCCCGAGCTGCGCGCCCAGGCGCTCTTCCGCGACCGCCTCGTCGGCGTCGTGCGCGCGGGTCACCCGCTGGCTCGGGCGAAGTTGACGCGCGTCCCGCTACCTCGCCGGCCGGCATGTCGCGCGTCTCGCGTGACGGGCTCGCGCAGTGGCCGATCGACGACGCCCTCGAGGCCCTCAGCCTCCAGCGGGAGATCGTCACCGTCGTCGGGGGCTTCGCCACCGCGCTCGGCCTCGCCCGGGGCTCGGACCTGATCGCCAGCGTCCCAGAGCAGCACACCGGCCAACCTGCGCGACGGGATGCACAGCTTCCCGCTTCCGGTCGAGACGCCGGAGTTCACCGTGTCGCTGCTCTGGCACCCCCGCCTCGATGCCGATCCTGCGCATCGCTGGCTGCGCGGGCTGGTTCGCGCCACCTGCGCGGCCGGGCGCTGAGCGCGCCCGGCCGGCGTACGGGGTGGGGGCGACTCAGGCGACCGGCTGCGGCTGCGAGACGAGGCGCCGGGCATCGCGGGTGACCGGCGATCCCGTGAAGCCCTTGACGGTCAGGTAGACGCCGAGCGACAGCTCCCACAGGATCTCGGGGACCGTCGCGATGCCCTGCGCCGCGCCGCCCGGCGCGATGACGTCGAACAGCACGGCGATCCCCGAGGCGATCACGAGCGGTCCGCCGATCAGCCCCAGCATCGCCATGCGCCGCGGCACCAGCTGCGAGCGGTACATCAGGTAGCCGAGGATCAGGCCGTTGCCGACGCCGACCATCACGCCGGGCCCGAGCAGGAAGGTCCAGTCCTTGATCGCGGCCAGCGACACCGCCAGCGCGCCGGCGCCCGGGTCGTCCTGCTGCAACGAGACGATCCCGAGCACGCAGAGGATCCCCGCGGAGATGAAGACCGACTCGATGATCCGCGCCGTCACGTAGCCGAGCGAGAGCATCTCGCTGGTACGCCTGAGGACCGGGAAGAGCACGACCGCGGTGGCGACGTTGGCGATGACGAGGATCAGCTCGAGCGTCACCCCGAGAAAGATCGTGCTGTCGCCCCCGTCCCCGGCGATGAAGCCGGCGGGGTCATCGAGCACCGGCTGGAAGAGGGCGAGCGCCGGGATGGACGTGACGAAGGTGATCAGGAAGAGCACCCCCGCGGTGAACGAGATCCTTCGGGACTCAGTCTGCTGTTCAGTGCCCATCTCAACCTCCGTCCTGTCACGCATCGACGTCGGCCCGATCGTGGAGCGGACCCGCGATCAACGTAAGGCGGAGGTACCCATGGCGGAAGACGCACGATCTGCACTGAGTCGTTGCGTCTCACGCCATGATCGAACACGGGGTCGGTCATTGCCACGGGCCACAGCCGATCCAGCGAGTCGCTCCTCGCGACGATCGCTTACGTCATCGTCGTCCCGACACCAAGAGCCGGGCTCACTTCGATCACGGCCGGATCAGAGGCGGACGTGGCCGCGCCGCCGACTCGCCATGAAGAAGCGCTCGAAGGCGACCTTCGCCCAGTGGGCCTGGGGCCCGGAGATGAGGTGCGGGTGCTCCGCGTCGCCGAGCACTTTGTCGGTCTTCAGGATGATCCCCCGGTCGCCCCCGTCGAGGATGCAGACCGCGCCGAGCTCGTCGATGGGCACACGGCGGTGGTCGCCGTGGCCGAGGTCCGCCGCGATGTTCTGCGACGCGACCTTCGCCATCTGCTCGCTCATGTAGCCGGTCTTCGGAACACCGGCGGGCACCATCGTCTTCTGCGGGGGGGCGATTGCGATGTCCACCCCGGCGGCGAACACCTCGTGGTGCTCGGGGTGCCGGAACTCGTCGGTCACGGGGATGAACCCCGCCTGGTTGGCGAGGCCCGGCGTGGCGGACACCACCTCGACGCCGCCGAATGGCGGCACGATCATCGAGTATGCGAACGGTAGGACCCTGCCGCCTGCAAGCTCGATCTCGCCGTCGCGCACCTCGGTGATCGACGTGTTGGGCAGGCCCTCGATGCCGAGATCGGCGAAGGTCTTCTCGACCATCCTCTCCGATTCGCCCACGCCTCCCAGCCCGAAATGGCCGAGGAAGGGCTCGGCGGTCACGAAGGTCACCGGGGCGACGTGAGCGAGGCCCGCCTTCTCAATCCGGTGCCGGACGTTCAGCGCGAACTCATATGAGGCGCCGAAACAAGAGCCTCCCTGCGCCGTCCCGATCACCACCGGCCCCGGATCCGCCAGGAACCTCTCCCACGCCCCGCGGGCGTGGAGCGCGTGCGCGAGCGTGCACACCGATTGCGTGTGCCCCCCGTCGGGACCGAGGCCCGGTATGCGCTCGAAGGCCAGTCGCGGCCCGGTGGCGACGACCAGGCGATCGTAGGGGTGCTCGCCCGAGCCGCTCGTGACGATGCCTCGGTCGAAGTCGATTCCCTCGGCCGTCTCCGCGACGAAGCGGATGCCCCGTTTGGCGTAGAGGGGAGTGAGCGGGAAGGTCACGTCCTCCGGCTCACGGAGCCCGAAGGGCACCCAGATCAGGGAGGGGATGAAGGTGAACCTCTCGTGGGGGTCGAGGACGGTGACGTGGGCGTCCTCGCCCAGGCGCCGACGGACCTCGAGGGCGGCCGTCAGGCCGGCGAAGCTGGATCCGATCACGACGACGCGCGGGGCGCTCATGATCGGCTCGTGACGGGGACGGCGACGGGGGCCTCGACCCGATTCGCGTAGGTGGTGTCGCTGAGGGTCATCTGGCTCTCTCTGGGATCGTCAGTCGATTGGCGGCGGCTGGTCGCCGGCGGCGGCCATCACCCGGTTCCAGGCGTTGATGCCCGCGATCACGACCACCAGCTGGCTTTTCTCCTCCTCCTCGAACTGTTCTCCCACCGCCGACAGCACGGCGTCGGGAATCGCCCCGAGGTCCATCCTCGTCAGCGCTTCGGTGAGCGCCAGGGCCGCTCGCTCGCGGTCGGTGAAGAAGGGGGATTCGCGCCAGGTCGCGATGGCGTGGAGGCGTCGTTGGTGTTCGCCGGCCTTCAGGGCGATCCCCACGTGCAGGTCGACGCAGTAGGCGCACCCGTTGATCTGCGACGCGCGCACCTTCATCAGCTCCGCGAGACCGTGGTCGAGCGTGCTCGCCCGGGTCAGGGCCGCGAGTGCCCGATAGGCGTCGGGCGCCTCGTGGCGGAAGTCCAGCTCCAGCCCACCGCCCCCGGCCGTGCTGCCTCGGCTCATCGGAACCTCCGTCGTGGTGGTGTCGTCGTCCATCAGTGGCCGAACCGGACCTCGGGAAGCAGGCGGTGCGAGCCACTCGGGGCGCCACCAGGCCCAGCGCCCGGCCAGCCGCAGCGCCACGGGGACCAGCAGCAACCGCACCAGCAGGGCGTCCAGCAGGACGGCGACCCCGAGGATCACGCCCATCTCCTTCGGGGGCAGCGGCCCCGAGAGCGCGAAGGTGAAGAACACCGCGACCATCACGGCCGCGGCGGCGAGGATCACCCGGCCCGAGTGGGCCATGCCGCCCACGGCGGCGTCCTTGGGATCGTGTGAGCGGTCCCAGTGCTCCTTGGCCGAGCTCAGCAGGAACACCGTGTAGTCCATCGAGATCGCGAAGATCATGGCGAAGAAGAACACCGGCCCCCACGCGTCGAGGAATCCCTGCGACTCGAAGCCCAGGAGGCCCGATAGGTGCCCGTCCTGGAAGACCAGCCGCGCGACGCCGAAGGCCGCCCCGGTGGCCAGCAGGCTGGTGAGCACCCCGATCGCGGCCACGACGGGGGCCTGAAGGGCGACGATCAGGAGCACGAAGCCGAGCAGCAGCACGACCCCGATGACGATCGGCGTGTAGGTGCTGAGCACGGCGGCGAGGTCGTGATTCTCGGCGGCGGCGCCGCCGACCAGCACGCCCGCGGGCAGGCCCGCGCGCAGGCGGTCGATGGTCTGGCCGGTGGCCACGTCCGAGGGACCGGTCGCCGGCACGGCCTGGACCATCGCGAGGCCCGCGCCACCGCGCTGCGGGAGCGTGACGCGGGCGATGCCCGGATCGGCCGACGCGATCGACTGGGCCTCGCGCATGATCGCCGCCGGCCCGACCAACTGCAGGGTGCCCGGGGCCCCGGGGCCGAAGGCGGCCGAGACCTGGTCGTAGCCCTGCCGGGACGAGTCGCCCGAGGGCACGACCTTGATCGAGGGCATGCCGGTCGCGAGACCGAGAACCGGGATCGCGAGAACGAGCAGCGCGAGCAGGGCGGGCAGCCCGTAGAGCACCGGACGTCGCCAGAGCCGCTCGCCCCAAGCGGCGAAGCGGGCGGAGCGGTGCTCGCCGCTGTGCGCCCACGGCAGCGCGAACCGGTCCACCTTGGGGCCGAGCTTCGCGAGCACGGCCGGAAGCAAGGTCAGCGTGGCGGCGAGGATGAAGGCCACCGAGATCATGATCCCGAGCGCCATCGATCGGAACGCGGGGCTTGGCACCAGCATCACGGCCGACAACGAGACGAGCACGGTGATCCCGGAGAAGAGGACCGCCTTGCCGGCGGTGTCCATCGTCTCGCCGACGGCGTCGACCGGTGTGCGCTTCGAGCCGAAGAGCGACGCCGCGGAAGCGGACGACGATGAACAGCGCGTAGTCGATCCCCAGGGCGAGGGCGAACATCAGGGCGAAGTTCATCGCCCAGATCGACACCTCGAAGAACTGCGAGACCACGAAGAGCGCGCCGGCCGACGAGGCGAGGCCGAGGATGGTGAGCAGCAGCGGCAGGCCCGCGGCGACGAGTGCCCCGAAGGCGAGCACCAGGATCGCGAGCGTCACCGGCCAGCTGATCAGCTCGGAGCGCATCATCGCGTCACGGTTGGCCGTGTTGAAATCGGACCACATCCCCGACGCGCCCGTCAGGTTGACGCTCACCTGGTCGGTGGAGGCCTTGGTGAGCGGCCCCTTCAGGTCGTCGGCCGCGCGGACCATCCGCATCGGATCCACGGCCGAGCCGGCCATGACGATCGCGGTGTGCCCGTCCGCGGAGATCGTCTGGCCGGCGGTGGGGGGCGTCACGGAGGCGACCCGCGCGTCGGAGCGCAGGATCGACTCGCTGCGGGCGAGGGTCGACGCGAACGCCGGGTCGGTCGTCGTGAGGGTCGGCGAGTGGACGACGACCATCAGCCCGGACGAGGCGTTGCCGGCAAAGTTGCGCTGGATCAGGTCACGGGCCTGCACCGACTGAGAGCCCGAGTCCTCCCACCCGGCTCCCGAGAGGGCGGTCTCGACCCGTGGGGCGAGGACACCCAGACCCGATCACGACGATGGCCCAGGCGACGACCACGATGCGGACGTGGGTCGCCGACCACCGTCCCAGCCGCCCGATCGGACCGAGCGCGCTCATCGCGCGCACCCGCGAAGACCGGTGAAGCGTCGCAGCAGCAGCGAGGCCGGGCAGTCGCCGGTGAGGACGTAGGCCCATTGGCTGGCGCCGACGGCCGCGGCCAAGAGGAGGAACCAGGGGCTGACGGCCACCGCGAGTACGACGCTGGCCAGTGTGACCGAGCCCGCCAGGGCGAAGAGCACCCGCTCGAGATGCCAGGGGCGCGCCTCGGTCTGTGCGTCCCTCGCGTGCTGATCGATCGCCACGGAGCCTCCGTCGTCGTCATTGGGCACCGAACGCTACTCCACAACTAAACAGTTGACAAGTTGTGCAATGATCGACACTCGCCCGGGGACCGGCGATCCACATCTCTTCTACGATGCAGTTGTCCTTCCGATGAACCCGGCCACAGGAAGGGAGGCCCTCGTGGCCATGCCGCACCCGCTGCCCGATTCGGTCGTGGAGGTCATCGCCGAACGCTTCCGGGTGCTCGGCGAGCCGATGCGCATCCGGATCATCGATCGGCTGAGGGACGGGGACGCGACGGTCGGCGAGCTGGCCGACGCGCTCGGCACGAGCCAGCAGAACGTCTCCAAGCACGTCGGCATCCTCGCCCGCGCGGGCCTGGTGTCGCGGGAGAAGGACGGCAACAGCGTCCGCTGCCGGATCGCCGACGAGACGGTGCTCGAGCTGTGCGAGCAGGTGTGCGGTGGGCTCCAGCGCCAGCTCGCCGAGATGCAGGCGCTCCTCGGCCCTGGCGGGGGCATCTGATCCGCTCGCCTGTGCCGGCTGACCGCTCCCCGGCGTCGCCCCGGAACGGCGGGGGTCATCCCGGTCTCGTGCTGCGGTTAGTCTCGGACCGTCCGCCCGGAGTGATGCCGATGCGCGCTGGGCAGATCGATCCCCGGCCCCGGAGCGACGATCCCGAGTGAGCAGGGTGAGAAAGCAGCCGAGCCTCCCTGCCGGCCGGCCTCCGTCGATGCCGCCGGTGCGGGTGGCCTTCTTCCTCGTGCTCGGCCTGGTCGTCCTGGCCATCTCGGCCATCGCCACCATCGTCGGCCTCGAGCTCCAGGGTGAGGCGCGACACGGCGTGGAGGGCACGACCGACCGCCTCTCCTACAGCCGCGTGCACACGGGCCAGCCACAGGCCGAGGTCATCGATCTGCTCGGGTCGAGGCCACGCGCGGCCGAAGCCGTGCCTCTCGGGACGTCATCGCCCAGTTGCTTCGTGTACGACCGGCGCTCGGGCCGGCCCGGCCACTACCGCTTCTGCTTTGAGAACGGCGTGGTGGTCAGCAAGTCCAAGGCCGACTGGCCGACCTAGCGCCGACGCGCGGTGGACCCCGATCAGCCGGCCCGTGTGACGACCGGGCTGGGGTCCCCGCTCCCGCCGGCCTCGTCCGACCCGCTCGCCGCCACGACGGGGAGAGAAGCCAGACCCTCGGAGAGAGAGGCGACGATGGGAGTCGAACCCATGAATAACGGTTTTGCAGACCGCCGCGTTAGCCACTTCGCCACGTCGCCAGGCGCTCGCAGGGTAGCAGCGGGGCGGGCCGTTCAGATGGGCGTTCGGGCGTCGCCGATCCAGTAGCGGGGGCCCGGCCCGGCGGCGCCCGCCCGGTCGCCGGGATTGGCGTACTTGCAGCGATCGAGCGACAGGCAGCCGCACCCGATGCACTCGGCGAGGCCGGCGCGCAGGCGCTCGAGCTCGGCGATGCGCGCGTCGATGCGTGTGCTCCACGAGCTCGACAGCCGCGACCAGTCGCGCCGGTTGGGGACCCGGCCGTCGGGGAGCTCGTGCAGCTCGTCGCGGATCTCCTCCAGCGTGAGCCCCACGCGCTGGGCGAAGACGATGAAGGCCACCAGGCGCAGCACCGACCGGGGGTAGCGGCGGTGCCCGGCGGGGGTGCGCTCCGAGGTGATCAGGCCGCGCTCCTCGTAGAAGCGCAGGGCCGATGTCGCCACGCCGCTGCGGGTCGCGATCTCGCCGATGGTCAGCAGGTCGTCCACCCGACACATGCCAGCACGACTCGCCCTTGACTTCAAGTGCGCTTGAGGATGCAGGATGCCAGTGGGGGCTCGACCGTCGCGACGAGGGACGGCGACTAGGGAGCTCACCGATTCGGCCAGGGACGCGTCGCCCGTAGCGTCCACGGCGGATCACGCGGAGGAGGTGTGGACGTGAGGCGAGCGATGACCCAGATGCCGGCGGGGGCGCGGCAGATCATGCTGTTCGGGCTCGCGCTGCTCGCCTACCAGGCCTCGCGCGCGGTGGTCATCGGGGACGCCTCCACCGCGATGCGCCACACCTGGGACGTGATCGATCTCGAGCGGGCCGCGGGGATCTTCTGGGAGCCGGCGATCCAGGACTGGGCGAACGGCTATCCCGACCTGATCCGCGGCCTCAACGCCCTCTACCTCTTCGCCCACCTCCCCGCGACGGCGGTCTTCTTCGTGTGGCTGTGGCGATCCCACCGCGGCGCGTACCGCACCGTGCGCAACGGGTTCCTCGTGGCCAACGGCATCGCGCTGGCGATCTTCGTGACCTTCCCGGTGGCCCCGCCGCGGCTGAGCGGGGCCGACGGGCTGGTGGACACCCTCAAGCAGACGAGCGGCGTTGACCTGCACGGCGGCATGCTCTCGGGCTGGTTCAACCCCTACGCGGCGGTGCCCTCGATGCACTTCGGATACGCGCTGCTGATCGGGGTCACCGTCGCCGTGCTGGCGCGCAACCGGATCGTCCGGATGGTCGCGCCCCTCTACCCCGCCCTGGTGTTGCTGACGATCGTGGCCACCGGCAACCACTTCGTGCTCGACGCGGCGGCCGGCGGGCTGGTGATGGGGCTGGGGATCGCGGGCGCGCTGGTGGCGCGAACGGGCGTCGCGATGCCCGGATGGCCTAGCCTCGGGAGGAGATGGCCGACACTCCTCCGCTCTCAGTCCTCGACCTCGTTCCGGTGACGGAGGGGTCCACCCCGCGCGACGCGCTCCACCGGAGCCGCGACCTCGCACGGCACGTGGAGCGACTCGGCTACGGCCGCTACTGGGTCGCCGAGCACCACAACATGACGGGCATCGCGAGCGCCGCCACCTCGGTGGTGCTGGGCTACATCGCGGAGGGCACCGAGACGATCCGCGTCGGCGCGGGCGGCATCATGCTGCCCAACCACTCGCCGATGGTGATCGCCGAGCAGTTCGGGACGCTCGAGTCGCTCTACCCGGGCCGCATCGACCTCGGCCTCGGGCGCGCCCCGGGATCGGACCAGATGACGGCGCGGGCGCTGCGGCGCAACCACACATCGGCCGACAACTTCCCCCAGGACGTGCTGGAGCTGCAGGCGCTGCTCGGCCCGGTGGCGCCGGGGCAGGCGGTGCAGGCCGTGCCCGGCGCAGGCCTCGAGGTGCCCCTGTGGATCCTCGGATCGAGCACCTTCGGCGCCCAGCTCGCCGCGATGCTGGGGCTGCCCTACGCCTTCGCCTCTCACTTCGCGCCCGACGCGATGATGGAGGCGCTCGAGCTCTACCGCACCCGGTTCGAGCCCTCCGCCCAGCTCCAGCGAGCCGTACGCGATGGCCGGGATCAACGTGTTCGCCGCCGAGACCGACGCCGAGGCGCGCGCGCCTGTTCACCTCGGTGCAGCGGGCGTTCACCGACCTGCTGCGCGGGTCGCCGGGCCCGTACCGGCCGCCGATCGACGACATCGACGCCTATTGGACCGGGCCCGAGCGGGACCACGTGACGCGCATGCTGCGCCACTCGGTGGTGGGTGGCCCGGAGACCGTGCGCGCCGGCGTCGACGCCTTCGCCGAGCTGACCGGGGTGGACGAGCTGATGGTCGTCTCGGCCATCCACGACCACGACGCCCGGCGTGCGCTCGTTCGAGATCCTCGCCGAGGTCGCGGACAGTCGCCGCCGCCCAGCGCTCGGGGACGCCCTCCTGACGGATCGCTTCGACGCGATCGTGATCGGGTCGGGCTCGGGGGGCCGGGGCGTCGCGAAGCGCCTCGCCGCAGCGGGGATGAGCGTGGCGATGGTGGAGTCGGAACTGGTCGGCGGCGAGTGCCCGTTCTGGGCGTGCATGCCCGCGAAGACATTGCTGCGCCCGCCCGAGGCCGTGGCCTCGGCCAACCGCGTTCCCGGCGTCGCCGCGCGCATCGACAGCTGGGACGAGGTGGTCGCGTTCCGGGACGAGGTGACCGACGGCTTCGACGACGGCGCCAAGGCCGAGCGCTACCGCGGCTTGGGCGTCACGATCCTGCGCGGGCACGGACGCCTGGCCGGAGCGGGGGTCGTCGAGGTGGACGGCACGCCCCACCTCACCGAGCGCGTGGTGATCGCGACGGGCAGCGAGACCGCCCCGCTGCCGATCGACGGCCTCGACACGATCGACGTCTGGACCAACCGCGAGGTGCTCGCGATCACCGAGGTGCCCGAGAGCATCGCCCTGCTCGGCGGGGGCCCGGTCGGCGTCGAGCTCGGCCAGATGCTGGCGCGCTACGGCAGCCGGGTCCACATCATCGAGACCGCCGAGCGCCTGCTGGCCAAGGAGGAGCCGCGCGTCGGGACGACGATCGCGGCCGCCCTCACCGCGGAGGGCATCGACGTGCGCGCTGGGTGCGACGCGTCGAGAGCGTCGCGCCGCAGGGCGCGCGCGTGCTGGTGCGACTCGCCGACGGCGACGAGCTGGACGTCGCCCGGGTCGCCGTGGTGGCGGGCCGCCGGCCCCGGCTCGAGGGCATCGGCCTGGAGACGGTGGGCATCACGCCCGGCGAGAAGGGCATCGCGGTGGACGAGCGCTGCCGCGCGGCGGAGGGGGTCTGGGCGGTCGGCGACGTGACCGGCATCGGCCAGTTCACCCACGTCGCCGCATACCAGGGGCGCATCGTGTGCGGCGACATCTCCGGCGAGACGGTCCGGGCCGACTACCGCGCCGTCCCGCGCGTGGTGTTCTGCGATCCCGAGGTCGCCGCCGTCGGCCTGACCGCCGCCCAGGCCGAGGAGGCGGGCATCACGACCGCCGCGGCGAGCGTCGAGCTCGACACCCTGGAGCGCAGCACCACCTACGGGCGCGACGTGACCGGCGTGGCGGGCGTCCTGGCCGACGTCGATCGGGGGGTGCTGATCGGCGCCCACGCGGTCGGGCCGCTCGCGTCGGAGTGGATCCACCTGGCCGTGATGGCCGTGAAGGCCGAGGTCCCGATCGACGTGCTGCGCGACACGATCGCCCAGTTCCCCACCTTCTCGGAGGCCTTCGTCACCGCCGTCCGCGAGCTCGACGTCTGACGACGCCGGCCCTCAGTCCCGGGGGCGCCTCTCGAATCGCTGCCGTTCGCCGGGCGGCACGAGGTCGATGTAGTCGGGGTGGCGCGTGACCCAGGCGACGACGAAGGAGCAGGCCGGGCAGCGCCTGCAACCCGCGCGCCCGGACGTCGTCGAGCGCGAAGTGGACGATCTGGTCGGCCACGCCGCGCCCCTCCCACTCCGGGGGCACCACGGTGTGGGGGAACACCATCACCCCGTCGCGCAGCTCGTAGGTCGCGATGCCGGCGACCGTGCCGTCGAGGATCGCCTCGTAGCGCTGCTCCTCCGGGTTGTCCCGGACCACAACCTCGAGCCGTTCGGTGCCGGTCTCCTCGTGCATCGGGCCAGCCTAGACCGGACCGCGGCGTTGACCGCCCCGCCACCGGGCTCTATGGTCTGCGGTGCAAACCAGTCTGTGAGGACGGCGGATGGAACGCACCAGGCTCGAGTCGGCGGCGACCGACTACACGTATCTGCGCGGCCTGTTCGGCATCCCGATCGGGCTCACGTTCATCCTCGCCGCGCTCGGCAACGTCGGCTGGGGTCCGCTCGATCACGCGTGGGTGTTCCTGGTCTGCCTCGCGGCGCTCGGACTCGTCGTGCCTGCCGATCAACCGCTTCTACGACCGGCACTACGGCCGGGTGACGCTCACGACGCGCCAGCAGGTGCGCGTGACGCATCGCGACCGTCGCGAGCGCGGCGCTGATCCTGGGCGGCTCGCTCCTCCTCAACAGCCAGGCCGGCTTCTCGCTGGACCTGCCGGTCAACCCGATCGCGGTCACCTTCGCTCTCGGGATGCTGATCGTGGGCGCCGCGACCGTGGGCGTGAAGCCGCATCACGTCGTCGTGCTCGGCACCCTGCTGGCGATCGGCCTGCTGCCCGTGTGGGGCGGCCCCGACGCCGACAACGCCGGCCTCGTCCTCGCGGGCGTCGCCGTGATCGTGATGGGCCTCCTCGACCACCGGCTGCTGGTGCGCACCTTCGGGCCGTCGGTCCCCCTCACCGCCGAGAGCGGCGATGCCGGAGCGTAACGACGACCTGGTGCTCGACCGGCTGATCCACGAGCCCGGCCGGCTGGCGATCCTCACCGTGCTCTCCTCGGTGGCAGCGCCGACTTCGTGTTCCTCCAGCGCACGACGGGCCTCACCAAGGGCAACCTCTCGAGCCACCTCGCCAAGCTCGAGGACGCCGGGCTGATCGCGATCGAGAAGCGGTTCGTGCGCAAGCGGCCCAACACCTCGGTCGGGCTGACCCCGCTGGGCAGGGAGCGGATCGCCCGGCACTGGGATCAGCTCGACCGTCTGAAGAAGCTGGCGGCGCGCTCAGGAGGCCCTTCGCCGCGCGCAAATCTCAGCCTCAACTTCACGTTCAGGGTAGCGCCTGAGCGAGCGCACCTGGTCAGCTTGATGATCCTGCTCCTCGGCCGCGGGTCGGTGGGGGCGGCGGGGCGCTCGCACCGCGCCGATCGCGACGCCGACCGCGACCTTCAACTTGGTCCGGGCGTCGAAGGTCCGGGCCCGCAGGGGCACCGGCACGCAGGCCACCTTCTGGCCCGCGCCGGGCGAACACGACCCGCTTCTCACCGAAGAGCCGCAGGCTGCGGATGCCGCTGAAGATCCTCACGTTGACCCGCGCGGCCTTGGTGCTGATGACCAGCGTGCGGACGCACTTGGACCGGCGCAGCGAGGCGAGCGACAGCGTGCCCGGCACCACGGCGTGGCGGGCCCCACCGCGATGGTCTTCGGGTTCGGGATCGTGCTCTCCAGATTCGGCGCCGGCGGCAGGTCGGCGAACTTCAGGATGCGGGGCGTGCTGGTGTCGCGCACGTAGATGGTCCCGGTGCCGTCAACGGCGAGGCCGACGGCCTGCAGCCGCTCCACTCGCGCCCCCGCCCCCAGCAGGGGCGCCCCGACCAACGCGCCGTCGGGTGTGTAACGCCGGACGCCCGGTGCGGTGCCGCCCTGGCTCGAGACCAGCACCTCTCCGGTGCGTGCGTCCACGCCCAGGCCGAAGCGTGCGCAGTTGTACGCCGGGGACTGGGTGACGTTCCACCGGGCGAGCAGGACGCCGCTCGGCGAGTGCTTCTGGATCGTGGCCTGGCAGCCACCGTCGCCGGAGATCAGCTCGGCGTAGACGTTGCCGGTCGCGTCCGCGGTGACGTCGGTCACGAAACCACCGCCGAGGCCGAAGGTGCGCAGCGGAGCGCCCGTGGGACCGAACACCTGGATCCGGCTCGCCCGCGTGTCGGCGACGTAGAGGTTGTCGGCCGCGTCGATCGCGATCCCCGCGGCGAGGTCGTCGAAGGCGGCGTCGCCGGTCGGCGCGATGGCGCGAAGCGTGACCCCGGTCGGCGACAGCACCGACACCCGGTTGCGGTCGCCCTCGAAGACGGCGAGGTTGCCGGCCGAATCGACGGCCAGGCCGAGGGGACGCTCCACGTCGACGCCGCTCCCCCGGTCGAGAACGCGTAGCAGGGTGCCGTCGCGGTTGTAGGCGAGGATCCGCCCCGTGGCCCCGAAGCCCGGATCGGCCACGTAGACGACCGCCCCGGCGCGATCCACCGCCACGCCGGCCTCTCCGCCCGCCCCGCCCGGGATCGCCCACTGGCGGTCGAAGCGCACCACGCCGAGCGCCGCCACCGGCAGCGCCGCGAGCACGACCAGCACCAGCAGGACGAGCGGCAGGCCGCGGGAAGCGATCCGTGATGGCATGGCGATCCTCTCCGAGTCGCCCGATGACGGTGTGAGTCGACACCCTCGCGGGAGCGGTGTCAACGCCGGGCCCTCCCCCGCCGCCGTCAGGCCGCGGGGATCTCCGCCATCGACGCGACCTCGTCGGCGTCCCAGAGCCGAAGGAACGCATCGACCGTCCGCGGGCAGAACTGCGAGCCCGATCCGTGACGCAGCTCCCGGAGGGCCTCGTCCACCGGCAGGGCCGCGCGGTAGCAGCGGAGCGAGGTCATCGCGTCCCACGCGTCGGCGAGGACGAGGATGCAGGCGCCCTCGCTCATCAGCGCGAGGTCCAAGCCGTCGGGATAGCCCGTGCCGTCCCCGCGCTCGTGGTGGTGACGCACCCATTCGGACTGCTCCGCCGTGAGCACCTCCGCCACGATGGTGCCGCCCAGAGCGGCGTGGGTCTGGATCTCGGCGTACTCGCCGGGGTCGAGCGGACCTGGCTTCAGCAGCACGCCATCGGGCACGCCGATCTTGCCGACGTCGTGGACGAGGCCCGCCTCCCGCATCAGGGCCGCACGTTCGGGAGACCACCCCATCTCTGCGGCCAGACTCGACGCCAGCTCGGCGACCCGCTCGGAGTGGCCGCCGGTCGAGGGATCCTTGCGCGTCGACCGCCCGCGCGAGCGCGCGGATGCCGTGCATGGACCTCGATCGCGCGAGGCGCTCGGCCTGCTCGTCTGCCGAGAGGATCTCGAGCGCCTCGGGCGAGTACCGGAAGGTGGCATCGCGCCCGTTCGCCTTCGCCCAGTAGAGGGCGAGGTCGGCGAGACGGAAGAGCTCCGAGGCATCCGCCGCGTCGGAGAGGTCGCAGACGCCCGCGGAGACGGTGACCGTCCCGAACGGAGCGATCGGGGTGCCGGAGACCGCGCGGCGAACCCGCTCGGCCGCGGCGTACGCCCCGAAACCATCGGCGTCCGGGAGGATCCACGCGAACTCCTCGCCGCCCACCCGGGCGATCGTCTCCGAGGTGCGCGCCTCGTTCGCCATCCGCTTCGCCGCCTCGGACAGGGTCCGATCGCCGCCCTGGTGTCCGTGCGCGTCGTTGATCCGCTTGAAGTGGTCGAGGTCGAAGACCACCAGGCTGAGCGGGCGGTTGTGGCGCCGTGCGCGCTCGACCTCCTGCGCGAGCCGGGCGTGGAAGGTGCGCGCGTTGGGAAGTCCTGTCAGGTGGTCGGTCGAAGCCATGGTCTGGAGCCGCTCGCGAGCGTCGGTGCTGGTCACGGCCAGCCCCACCATCTCGGCGAACGCCTCCAGCGTGGCCAGGGCCTCGAACGCGACCGGCTCCGGGCCGCCGACACCGACGCCGATCGCCCCCCACGTCGCGCCGCCCACACGCACGGGCGCGGCAAGCCCGACCAGGGGCTGGCCGGGGTCCAGGCGCGGCGGGTCGAGCCCGACGGGGTACTCCACGAATGCCGGCCGCGCGGTACGAGCCGCGACGGCGCTCGCGGTCGGGCCCGAGAGCGGCAGCGACTGACCCATCTCGGAGGTCGGCAGCCCCTCCAGCGCCCACGTCCCGGCCACGATCAGGGAGTCGTCCTCGCGGCGGAAGATCGCGGCGACCTCGCCCTCCAGCACGCGGGCGGCCTCCTCGGCGACCAGCGCGAAGATCTCGCCGGGATCCAGGTCGTCGGCGACCGCGCGGGTGATGCGCCCGCGCGCGGCCGTCTGGCGCTCGATGGCGACCCGCTCGCTGACGTCCGTGCTGGTGCCCACCCACCCCACCACCGCGCCCGTCTCGTCGCGCATCGCGGCGGCCCTGGTCTCCAGCCATACGGCCGCGCCATCCGCACGGCGGAACCTGAACGACTCGTGGAATGCCTCGTCTCCGGCCACCGCCGTGGCCCACGCGCCGCGGACCCGCGCTCGGTCGTCGGGGTGCACGAGGGCGGTCCACATCTCGCCGAGGGCGCCCTCCGGGGACATTCCGGCCTGCGCGCACCAGCCGGGGCTGACCAGCTGGCACCGACCCTCGGTGTCGGTCTGGAAGATCCCGATCGGGGCGGATTCGACCAGCGTCGCCAGCCGCCTGTCCCGATCCGCGAGCGTCGAGACGACCGACTTCCGCGCGTCATCGAGACGCTTGAGGCGCCGGGCGATGGTGAGGACGCCCAAGACGGTGACAACCGCCGACACCAGGACGAGCAGGAGCAGGCCGACTCCGGTCCCCCATGCGCCGAACCGCTGCCCGCGGACGATGAGCACCCCCACGGCGGTCGGCATGATCACGGCGGCCGGGAGCAGGCGCCGCAGCACCTCACCCCGCGGCCCCTCCTCCGAGAGCGCAGTGAGATGCGGGGCGTCGAGATCGATGAGGAAGATGCCCAAGCAGACGAGCAGGAGCGATATCGCCGTGCTCGCCGCCATTCCCGTGGCGTTGGGGATCGCGAAGAGGGAGGTGATGCCACTGAGATAGCCGAAGAGCGCGCCGACGGGGATCACGCAGGCGGCGAGTGCGAGCCATCGCGCCCAGCGGACGCCGCGCGCGGATGACGCGCCGACGATCGCCGCGCCCAGCAGGACGAGGGAGACGGCGGTCTGGGGGGACGGCCGGCCCGGCGAACCGGACAGCGCGGTGGCCGTATCGGTGACGAAAGCCTCATCGATGCCGAGGGTCACGCCCGCCGTGTATTCGAACAGCACGGCCGCGCCGAGGGCGACGACCGCGACCCCGGCCGCCCCCGCCTCCCACCGCCGCAGCCGGCCCGCGCGCCCGTACGTGAGCCGCCCCAGCCCCGCCGCCAGAGCGAGCAGGGCCAGCGCCGTGAGCACCTTCATGCTCTGACCGGGCAGCGCGCCGGTTCGGAGCAGCGGGGCATCCACCGCCCATCCCACAAGCGCGACCGTTGCGAATCCGGCGACGACGACCAGGCCGGCCGCTCTGCCCATCGCGAACGCCCGCCTCAGCCCGGTGCCCGCCGCACTCGCCCCCGTGAGGGCTGCCGGCGGTCGTTGGGCGGTCATCTGTTCACATACACACCCTCGGCACCTTGACCGGGGGCGCGATCCCCCGTTGGAGTGATTCCTGGCGGGCGACGTTCATGAAATGCACGCCGCCATGGAACGACGAAGGCCCCCGGGAGAGGGGGCCTTCTCAAAGAGCGGGTGATGGGACTCGAACCCACGACCTTCTGCATGGCAAGCAGACGCTCTAGCCAACTGAGCTACACCCGCGAAGCCGGGGGAGTCTACCGGCCGAGGGCGGGCGGCTCAATCAGATCAGGGGTCGTCGTGGCCGCTCAGGCCACCTGCCAGGGATCCGTGTCGGCGTCGGCGAAGCGCACCTCCACCCCCTCCGGCGCCAGGGCCTTCTCGAGCAGCTTCGTCCAGCGCTTGAGCACGGTGCGCTCGGCCCGCGCGTGCGGCAGGCACACCAGGGGAAGCCCCTCGGCGCGGTCGGCGTCGTGGTACTTGAGATCGCTGGTCACCAGGGCGTCGGCCCCCGCGGCGCGGGCGTCGGCGATCATCGAGGCTCCCGAGCCGGTGCAGCAGGCGACCCGCTCGAGACGGGTCCAGGGGTCGCCGGCGTAGGTCACCAGTCCCTGGCCGAAACCGGCCGTCACGCGCTGCACCAGCCCGGCCAGAGTCGTGGGGCGCACGGCGCCCACGCGCCCGAGCCCGACGGAGGGATCGGCGGCGTCGGGCTTCAGCGGCTCCGAGGGCCCGATGCCGAGCACCTCGGCCATCAGCTCGTTGAGCCCGCCCGCGGCCGAGTCGAGGTTGGTGTGGGCGGCGATCACGGCCACCCGCGACTCGGCGGCGCGCAGCACCAGCTCGGCGGCGGTGCCGTCGTCGGTGAGGGCGGTCAGCGCGGGGAAGATCGGCGGGTGGTGCGTGACCACGGCGTCGCACCCGTGCTCGCGCGCCTCCCCCAGCACCTCGTCGCGCAGCTCGAGCGCCACCAGCACCCCGCGGACCGGGTGGTTCGAGCGCCCGACGAGCAGACCCACGTTGTCCCACTCCTCGGCCAGCGCCGTGGGCGCGAGCCGTTCGACCGCGGCGAGGAGCTGGGCGACGAGCACGCGGTCACTCTAGTGCGTGACGGGCGGGCGGCTCCTCAGACGGCCGCCGCCAGCGCGGCCTTCTCGGCGAGGTGCGCCGGCACCTGCGCGTAGTGGTCGAACTGCATCGCGTAGTCGCCCCGGCCCCCGGTCATCGCGCGCAGGTCGGCCGCGTATCCGAGCATCTCCGACATCGGCACCTCGGCGCGGATGATCTCGGAGTGGCCGCGGGCCTCCATGCCGAGCGGGTGCCCCCGCCGCCCGCTGAGATCGCCCATCACGTCGCCGACGTGGTCGGACGGCACGGTCACCTCGACGATCATCACCGGCTCCAGCAGCACCGGTCCCGCCGCCGCGACGGCCGCCTTGAGCGCGATGCCGCCGGCGATCTTGAAGGCCATCTCCGAGGAGTCGACCGGGTGGTGCTTGCCGTCGTAGAGCGTCACCCGCATGTCCACGATCGGCGCGTGGGCCAGCTCGCCCGCGCGCATCGCCTCGACCACGCCCTTCTCGACCGCCGGGATGAAGGCGCGCGGGACGGACCCCCCGACCACCTTGTCGACGAACTCGAACCCGGCCCCGCGCGGCAGCGGCTCGACGCGCAGCCAGCAGTCGGCGTACTGGCCGCGCCCGCCGCTCTGCTTCTTGTGCTTGCCCTCCGCCTCGGCCGAGCGGGTGATCGTCTCGCGGTAGGGCACGTGCGGCGGGGCGAGGTCCATCGCCACGCCGAAGCGCCGCTCGATGCGGCCGGCGATCACCTCCACGTGCATCTGCGAGAGCCCGCCGACGATCAGGTCGCCGGTCTGCTCGTCCTGGTGCACGTCGAGCGTCGGATCCTCGTCGCGCATGCGCCGCAGCGAGGTGTGCAGCCGGTCCTCGTCGGACGCGTCGTGCGCCGTGACCGCGAAGCTCATCAGCGCCGGCGGAAACGCGATCGGCTCGAAGGCCATGTCGGTGGGCTCCCGTCGCCAGCACGTCGCCGGTGGCGACCTCCTTGAGCTTGGCGACGGCGCCGATGTCCCCGGGCCCGATCTCCTCGAGCGGCACGTGCTCCTTGCCCTGGAGCGTGAAGAGCTGGCCCACGCGCTCGCGGGCGTCCGAGCGGGCGCAGTTGGCGTGGCTGTCGCTGGGCAGCACGCCCGAGAACACCCGCAGCAGGCTGATGCGCCCGCTGAACTGGTCGGCGAGCGTCTTGAAGCACAGCGCCACCGCCGGCCCGTCCTCGCGCGCGCCCCCGGTCTGGGCGGGCGACGGCAGCGCCTCGGTGATCAGGTCGAGCGTCCGGTCGACGCCCACGCCCGAGCCCGCCCGCGGCGCACACGATCGGGAAGATGCGGCCCTCGGCGACGCCGCTCAGGATCGCGGCGATCAGCTCGTCGGTGGAGATCGGCTCCCCCTCGAGGTACTTCTCGATCAGCGCGTCGTCCATCTCGGCGACCATGTCGATCAGGTGCTCGCGGGCGGACTGGGCCGTCCTCGGCGAGGTCGTCCGGTATCGGCCCGGTGGTGGCCGTCGCGGGCTCGCCCTCGTAGGTCGTCGCGGTCATCGAGACCAGGTTGACCACCCCGCGAAAGCCCGCCTCGCGGCCGATCGGGATCTGGATCGGCACGGCGCCGGGCGCAAGGTCGACGATCCCCTGCGACGGCCGCGTCGAAGTCGGCGCGCTCGCGGTCGAGCATGTTGATCACCACCGCGCGCGGCAGGCCGAGCTCGGCGGCCCGCTGCCAGTAGCGCTCGGTCTGCACCTCGACGCCGGCGGCGGCGTTGACCACCATCAGCGCCGCGTCAACGGCGTGCAGCGCGGCCAGCGTGTCGCCCTGGAAGGAGGGCTCACCGGGAGTGTCCACCAGGTTCACCTTCACGCCGGTCCACTCGAGGTGGCAGAGCGCCGCCGCGATGCTCATTCCGCGCCGCTGCTCGTCCTCGTCGAAATCGCAGACGGTGGAACCGTCGGCGACCCGCCCGAGGCGGGTGGTGCTGCCTGCGGCGAAGAGCATGGCCTCGACGAGGCTCGTCTTGCCGCTGCCGCGATGTCCGAGGACCGCGACGTTCCGAAGCTGAGCAGGGTCGGGATGCGACATCAGCTTGTGCCTTTCCATACAAGGCCGGGAGTCGCAGTCTCGATGCAGCCGCTAGCTCTGGTCAACCTCCCCGTCACCCTGCAACCGGCCCTTCAGGCGCAGGATGGCCTTGGTGTGCAGCTGGCTCACGCGGCTCTCGGTGACGCCGAGCACCTCGCCGATCTCGCGGAGCGTCAGGCCGTCGTAGTAGTAGAGGGCGACGACGATCTTCTCGCGCTCGGGCAGGCGCGCGATGGCGTCGGCCAGCGTGTCGCGCAGCTCGGTGACGTCGAGCAGATCGGCGGGGTTGGTCAGCCGCGAGTCGCCGATCGTGTCGATCAGCGAGAGCGGCTCTCCGCCCGAGGACACGCTCCAGGTCTCGTCGAGCGCCACGATCGACGAGTTGGAGATCTGGGTGATGGCCGCCTGGAACTCCTCGATGGTCATGCCCAGCGCCGCGGCCAGCTCCTCGTCGGTGGGTGCGCGCTGCAGGCGGTGCTCCAGCTCGGTGGCCTTGCGCTCGATCTCGCGGGAGCGTGCGCGCACCGACCGGGGCACCCAGTCCAGGGAGCGCAGCTCGTCGATGATCGAGCCCTTGATGCGGGCCACTGCGTACGTCTCGAATTTCACCTGGCGATCGGGGTCGTAGCGCTCGACCGCGCCGATCAGGCCGAGCAGGCCGTAGGAGATGAGGTCGGTCTCCTCGACGTGCGCCGGCAGGTGGCTGTTCATGCGGCCGGCGACGTACTTGACCAGCGGCGCGAAGGTGAGGATCAGGCGGTCACGGGCGGCGGGATCGTGGTGATCCTTGTAGCGCCGCCAGAGCATGCGCAGCTCTTCGTCGCCCTGCGCGGCCCCGGCACCACCACGGTTGAAGGCGTCCCACGTCATCGTGGGAATGACATCTGCGGGGGCGTCATCGGCACGAGTCTAGTGAAAGACCGCCCGGTCATCGCCGTCCCCGGCCGCTCGCCGAGCGGGATTCGAGCCACATCAGCAGCGCGATGTCGGCCGCCGCGCACACCGCGATGATCGCCCCCATGGTCAGTGCCAGGTCGCGGTTCTCCTCCCCGCCGCCCAGCACGAGGCCGATGATGATCGTGCCGCCGAACCAGATCAGGGCGCGGCTGAACCGCATGCAATACGCGTGGCCGAGGCCCGGCAGCAGCAGGCTCAGCAGCACGGCGATGATCATCGCCCGCCGGCCGGTCGGCCGCGGCCGCGACCGCAGACCGCTCACAGCGCGACCGGCTCGCCCTGGCGGGCCCACTCCACGGGGCCGCCGAACACGGCGCGTGCCTCGGCGAGCGCCTGGTCGCGATCGTGACCCGGCTGGCAGTGCACCAGCAGCAGGCGCCCCGCGCCCGCGCGCTCCGCGATGGCCGCCGGCGTCGCGCGCCGACAGGTGCGGCACGCCCGCGGGCACCGGATCGGCGCCCGAAGGTGCACTCGCAGATCAGCACGTCGCAGCCGGACGCCAGCGTCGGCCAGCTCGGGGCCGGGCGCGCAGTCGGCGCCGAAGCAGATCGACGCGCCCGCGCGGTCGAGGCGCAGGGCGTTGGTCGGCGGAAGGTGGGTCACCTCGTGATGGCGCAGCAGCGAGCCCGTCGCCGAGATCGATGCTGCCCTCGACCGGGGCGAACTCCTCGAACGAGAACGCCGTGTCCCACGCGTCGGATCCCGAGAAGGCCGACAGGCGCTCGCGCAGGCCGGGCGGGCCGACGACGCGTATGCGGCCCCCGGCCCCGGGCCCCCACACCATGTACACGCGCAGCGCCATCAGGTCGACGCAGTGATCCGGGTGCAGGTGGGTGATCAGCAGCGTCTCGACGTCCTCGGGGGCGATGTGGGTCTGAAGGCGGCTGAACGTGCCCGAGCCCAGGTCCATGACGACCGCGTGGGCGCCCGCGCGGACGAGGTACGAGCTCTGGGCCTCGCCGGGCGCGGCGATCGCGCTGCCAACCCCCACCGGCACCAGCTCGAGGCGGGGTTCGCTCACGTTCCTGCAGCTCGCCCGCGCATCGGCGGCCATGCTATACCGCCGGGGTGGCCCGACTCGCTCGTCTCCTGATCAGCCTGGCACTGGTCGCACTGGTCGGCCTCGGCGTCGCGGCATGCGGGGGCGGCGGCGACAGCGGCGGTGGCGCGGACAAGACCGCGGGCCTCACGGCCGAGCAGCTGCTCGACGCAGAGTTCGGCGGCGGCCAAGGCACTGACGTCGTTCCGGGTGTCCCTCGTGGCGAAGGGCACGGTCAACGTCGCCCACGGGCGGCGGCGGGCTCGGCGACCTGCTGAAGGGCCCGATCAACGTCTCGGGCGAGGGCCCCGTCGAGCCGCCCGACAAGGCCTCGCTCGACGCCAAGATCAACCTCTCGGGGCTGCCGCTGCAGGGCAACATCACCCGCGTCGGCGACGAGGTGTTCGTCGGCTTCCTCGGCCAGGACTTCAAGGTCGACCTGCCGCCGGCCCAGGTGGCCCTGTTCGACTTCGGCTCCCTGTACCCCACCCTCGCGTCGTGGGCGAAGAACCCGACGATCGCCGGCCGTGAGGACATCGACGGCGCCTCGACGGTCAAGGTGGACGCCGCGCTCGACCCCACCGCGGCGCTCCAGGCCCTCGGGCCGGCCCTCGGGATCGAGGGCATCACCGCCGCGCAGGCCAAGAGCGCGCTCACGACCGGCCGCTTCGAGGCCTGGATCGGCACCGAGGACCTCCTTCCCCGGCGCGTCCACGTGATCCTGGCCGCGACCGGCGCCAAGCTGGCGCCCGGCGTCGGGGCGATCGACCTGGACCTGACCGTGGACCTCTCGGCGTTCAACGAGCCGGTGGACATCACCGCGCCCGCCAACGCCAAGCCGCTCGATCTCAACAACCTCGGGAGCCTGCTCGGCGGCTGAGCCGCCCGGGTCCGCGCGAGATGAGCCCGCCACGCTTCAGCTCGCTCGACGAGTACCTCGCCTCATTGGACGACCCGGTCAAGGCGGCGACCATCGGCTCCGTCCTCGACGTGATCCTCACCGCGTTCCCGGAGCTCCAGGTCAAGCTCGCCTGGAACGTGCCCCAGATCCACCGGGACGGGAAATACGTGTTCGGCGTCTCCGCCGCCAAGAGCCATCTCAGCCTCTCGCCCTGGAGCACCGCGGTGATGACCGACTTCGCGGCGCGCCTCGACGGCTACGTCACCACGCCGAACCTCTTCCACGTCCCCGTCGATTGGGACGTCGACGAGGACCTGGTGAGGGACCTGATCCGGGCCAAGCTGGCCGAGCTGGACTAGTCGTCCTCCAGCCGGGCGAGCCGCTCCACGTTGCGGATGTCGAACTCCTCCGCGCCGTCCGGCTCCTCGAGGAACGCGACGAGGATCTCCCGCCCCATCGCCGGGCTGGTGAGGCGCAGCGAGAGGGCCAGGACGTTGGCGTGGTTGTAGCGGCGGGCCATGCGGGCGGTCTCGGCGTCGGCGCACAACGCGGCGCGGGCGCCGGGCACCTTGTTGGCCGCGATCGAGGCGCCGGTGCCCGACCAGCAGCAGGCGACGCCGCGCGCGCAGCGCCCCTCGGCAACGGCCCGCGCGACCCCGGCGCTCGCCTCCACCCACTCCTCGTCGCCGCCGGCGAGCGGGCCGTGCAGCTCCACCTCGTGGCCCGCCTCGGCGAGCGCCGCGATCAGCGCGTCCGTGAGGGGCGTCACCTCGTCCGATCCCACCGCGATTCGCACCGCACGTCCTCCCCGCTGCCTCAACGCTAGTCTCGCAATCATGATCATCCGCGGAGGGACCTTCGGGCCGGTGGCCACCAACACGTACGTCGTCGCCGACGATCACGGCGGCTCGGCGTGGATCGTCGATCCCGCGGCCGGCAGCAGCGGCTGGGTGCGCGAGACCCTTGCCCGGCTCGACGTGACGCCGGTGGCGGTGTTCGACACGCACGGCCACTGGGACCACGTCGTCGAGAACCACGTGTGGGACGCCGAGGGCCTGCCGGTCTGGATCGCCGAGGGCGACGAGGACTGGGTCGCCGCGCCCGCGCCCTTCAACCCGGCGCTCTTCGGCAATCCGCCCCCCACCCCCGGCGTCACGCCCGCGCGGATCGTGTCCGACGGCGACGTGCTCGAGCTGGGAGACCTGCGCTTCCGCCTGCTGGCCACGCCCGGCCACTCGCCCGGCTGCGTCGTCGCCTTCGAGGAGACCCACGGCGAGGCGCTGGTCGGCGACCTGATCTTCGCCCAGGGCATCGGCCGCACCGACTTCCCCCGCAGCGACCCCGCGGCCATGGTGCGCAGCCTCGAGCGGACCTTCGCCGAGATCCCGGGCGCGACCCGCATCTACCCGGGGCACGGGCCGTGGGCGGTCACGCTCGCCGAGGCCGAGCCGTTCGCGAGGATGTTCTTCTGAGCCCGCCCCTGACACGCGAGGCGGCGATGGCCGTGCTGCGCGATGTCCACGACCCCGAGCTGCACCGCAGCATCGTGGACCTGGGCATGGTGGGCGACATCGACATCCAGGGCGGCCGCGTGACGGTCGCCGATCCGCCTCACGATCGCCGGTTGCCCCCTGAAGGCCGAGATCCAGCGCCGCGTGACCGACGTGCTCTCGGGGCTCGAGGGCGTCGAGGTGGTGCAGATCACGATGGACGCGATGACCGACGAGGAGCGCCACGCCCTGCGCAGCGGCCTCACCGGCGGCTCGGACCGCCCCTCGCCGTTCCAGGTCGGCAGCCGCACCACCGTGATCGGCGTCGCCTCGGGCAAGGGCGGCGTGGGCAAGTCCAGCATCACGGCCAACCTCGCGCTCGCGCTCGCCCAGCAGGGCAACACGGTCGGGCTGCTGGACGCCGACGTCTACGGCTACTCGATCCCGCGGATGATGGGCGTTCAGCGCCCCGCCGTCGCCGTGGACGATCTGATGATGCCGATCGAGGCCCACGGCGTCCGGATGATGTCGATCGGGTTCCTCACCGAGGAGGACAGCCCGGTCATCTGGCGCGGGCCGATGCTCCACAAGGCCCTCACGAGCTTCGTCACCGAGGTCTGGTGGGACGATCCCGACTACCTGCTGGTTGACCTGCCGCCCGGCACGGGCGACGTCGCCCTGTCGCTGGCCCAGCTGCTGCCCACCGCATCGTTCGTCATCGTCACCACCCCGCAGGTGGCCGCCCAGCGGGTGGCGCGCCGGGCCGCCGCGATGGCGGCCCGGGTCAACCTGCCGGTGGCCGGGGTGATCGAGAACATGAGCTGGTTCGAGGCGCCCGACACGGGCGCGCGCTACGAGGTGTTCTCGGGCGGCGGCGGCGCCGTGCTGGCCTCCGAGCTGGGCGTTCCCCTGCTCGGGCGCATCCCGCTCGAGCCGGCCGTCGCGACGGCCGGGGACGACGGGCTGCCGATCGTCGCGTCCCACCCGGAGAGCGCCGCGGGGCGGGCGCTGCTCGCGGCCGCGCGCGCCGTCGCCGCCGCCGTTCCGCGCCCGGCCGTCGTGACCTCGTGACGCCCCCGGCCGCGCTGGTAATATCGCCGCTTCGCGGGGTCCGCCCACGGCGGGCGCCGTCGTCCACGACGCCTGAGGGATGCTGAATGACCTACATCATCACCGAGCCGTGTATCGGTACGAAGGACACCTCCTGCGCCGACGTCTGCCCCGTTGACTGCATCCACCCGTCCGCGGGCGAGGAGAAGCACGACGAGGCGACCATGCTCTACATCGACCCCGCCGAGTGCATCGACTGCGACGCCTGCGTCGAAGCGTGCCCGGTCGATGCGACGATGTCCGAGGACGACGTGCCCGACAACTGGGACGTCTTCAAGGAGATCAACAAGGTCTACTTCGAGGACGGCCACGAGGCCGGCGAGAAGCTGGTCGCCAGCTACCTGGCGAGCAAGGCCTAGGAGCCTGGCTCAGGGACGTCCGCCGCGGCCGCGGCGGCCGGTGACATAGCGGATGGCCATCATGAGGGCGGCCATCAGCGAGATCCGCAGCACGACGGCGCGCGCGCCGATGCCTCCGAGCGCGGCCGCGACGACGACGATCAGCAGACCCGTGAGGGGCCCGGGGGCGTGCCCGGCCAGAGCCAAGACGGCGATCACCAGCAGCGCGAGGATCCCGAACAGCACCGCGCTGATCACCCCGGCATAGAAGGCCGCCCGGCGTTTGATGACCTCGACGCCCACGCCCGCCGCGCGCTCGAGTGGCGGGCGGTCGCTCACTCCTCCTCACCCATCATGCGGATGATGGGCGAGGCGTGGTGCAGTGCCATGCGCCAGCCCTGCGCGTCGAGGACGAACAGGTTGGTGGCGGCGACCTCGGCCACCGCGGGACCGCCCTCCCCCGCCGCCGAGGTGATGCGCTCGATGCACGTCACCCACGCGAGCGGATCGACCAGGGTCACCTCCGCGCCGGCGATCTCGAACTCGATGTAGCCGGTGTTGGCCATGATGGCCTCCAGGCCGGAGCCGACCTCGTCCCATCCGCGGTGCCACGAGCCCCCCGGGTGGAGGCACGCGACCTCGGTGTCCGACGACCAGCACGCCTCCATGGCGACCATGTCGAGCGACTCGAGGGCGTCGTAGAAGCCTCTGTTGGCCGCCAGCACCTGCTCCCTGATCACGTCGTTCATCCGGATCCTTTCGCGAGCAGAGCCGCGTCGACCTCGAGCACCGCCGCCCGGCAGAGTGCCTGAACGACCTTACGGGCGGCGTCCTGGTCGGGTCCCTCCCCGGTCGGGTCGAGGAGCCTCGCGAGGGCGGCGGCGGCGGCCACCAACTCGCCGGGCGCAAGGCCGTCGGCGTGGCGCGCCGCCTGGGCGAGCAGCGCGGCGGCGACCGGATCGCTGCGCACCAGCGCGATCTCGCACTGCGCCAGGCAGGCGGACAGCCGCACCGCCTCGTCCGTCGTCATGGCAGCCACCGCCGCAGGTTCCCGCCCATCACGCCGGCCGTCTGCTCGGGCGTCCAGCCGCCGAGCCGGGCGGCGAGCGACACCAGCCGCAGCGCAGTCGCGTGCTCCCCGTAGGGGCGGTCGCTGCCGAACACGAGGCGCTCCGGCGGCAGCGCCGCGACATCGGCCAGGATCGCGAGCGAGGTGTCGAACATCACGTCCGGCCACTCCGGCAGCCGCGCCGCCAGGGCCCGCGCATCGCCGCGGCCACCGTGGGCCAGGATGAGCCGCGCGCCCGGGACCGCCTCGACCAGCGCGCCGATCGGCCCCGCCAGGGGCCGCGCCCCGAACCCCGCGTGGATCAGCACCGGCCAGCCACGCGCGGTCGCGTCGGCCACCGCTTCGACCACCTCGGGCGACTCGGGGCGCAGTCGCTGGGCCACCGGGTGCAGCTTGAGGCCGCGCGCGCCGTCCGACTCGGCGCGCGACATCGTCATCGCCGCGCCGCCCGCCATGGGATCGACCCGGCAGAAGGGGATGATGCGCCCCGCCGACGCCCGCGCCGCGCCGGTGACCGCGGCGTTGGCGGAGGTGAACCTGCCGTCCTCGCCCGGCTCGTTGGCGGGGAAGCAGACCGCGGCGGCGATCCGCCACCGGTCGAGATCCTCCAGCAACGTCGCCGAGGCCAGCACGTGACCGTCGGCGTCGCGGCCGAGGTGCACGTGGGCGTCGATCGCCCCGTCGCGCGGGACGTCGGCCACCGCGTCGTCGAGGGCGCCCTCCAGCCGCCCGAGGGCGACCAGGTCGGCGCCCGCGCGCTGGACCAGCGCCAGGTCCTCGCCCCAGACCCTCACGAGCGCGACCCTCGAACCGCGTGATCGGCGTGGCGCATGGACTCAGGCATCCGGGAGGGCCGGCCGCCGTATTTGGTCAGTCCGATGATCACCAGCGTCGCGTCGGCGACGTGCTCCGGCTCCCGGTCGCCCACGCGTTCGATGCGGACCGAAATCGTGTGGGTACTGCGACCCATCGTCGCGATCCGCACGAACACCTCCAGTTCGTCGTCGAAGCGGACTGACTGTCGGTAGTCGATACCAAGAGAGCGAACGACGAAGAGGTGACCAGGGGGGCCGAGCAACGGGATGCCGACATGGCGCCGGTAGGCAAGGATGGCGCGGTCGATGTGATGCGGGTATCGGGCGTAGTAGACGATGGCGCCGAGGTCCGTCTCGGCCACATCCACCCGCGAGCGCGCGCTGAACCGAAACGGGGGAACGCGGTCGGTGGGCCCCGCGTCTGCCGTCGTCGCCCTCACGCGGGACGCCGCCCGATCAGCAGGTGGTGCTGGTCCTGCTCGAGGGAGACGGCCTCCTCCACCGGGCAGCCGGCGGCCTCCATCCACGCGCGGTGATCCGCCTCGGGATACGCGTCGCCCCCGGCCGTCGTGAGCAGCATCCCCACGCCGAATCCGGGCCCCTGGGGGCTGCGATCGCCGAGCACCTCCTGCACCGCCAGCAGCCCGCCCGGGACGAGGGCCTCCCCCGCGCGGCGCACCACGGCGGCCGCCACCTCGGGGGCGAACAGGTGCAGCACGTTGCCGAGGTACACCGCGTCCCACGGCCCCGCGGGCAGGTCGCGCGTGGCGTCGCCCGCGACGGCCGCGATGCCCGCCTCGCGCAGCCACGGCTCCCCGATCTCGAGCGTCGCGGGCAGATCGAGCACGGTGACCTCCCAGCCCGCCGCGGCGAAGGCGCGCGCGTAGGTGCCGGGCGCGCCGCCGACGTCGAGCAGGCGCGCGCCCGTGGCCGGCGGCGCCAGGGCGCTCGCGGTGATGGCCGCGCGCGGAGCGGCGATCTGGCGCATGGCGCGCATGAAGCGCTCGCGGGTGGCGCGGTCGCCGCCCGACACGTCGTCCTGGGGCAGGCCGGTGCGCAGGGTCTCCGCGAGGCCGAGATGGCTCCGTATGGCCCGGGCCTCCAGAGCGATGAAGGCGGCGGGGTCGTCGTCGCCGGGGACCGCCAGGGCCGCTCCCGCCGGCGTCAGCCGCAGCGCGCCCTGCCCGGTGAGGTACCCCGCGTCGTGGAGCGCGGTCGCCACGATGCGCGACGCGCGCGGATCGAGCCCCGCCCGCCGCGCGGCGTCCTCGGGAGTCGCCGGCGGGGCGAAGCACGCGAGCAACCCGCTCTCGATGGCGGCGTCGACCAGGAGGATCCGCCTCCAGTCGGCGGGACGTTCCGAGGCGGGCATCGCCTGGCAGGCTAGCTTGGCGGGCTGGTACCCTGCCGGTCGTGGCGAGCATTCCCGGCAGGAAGAAGAGCAACGACCGCAAGGGCGGCGGACGGCGCGCGAACTACGCGCCCGCCCCCGACCAGGTCGGCACCCGCAAGTACCTGCCGGTCGGCTGGGCCAACTGGCTGGGCTTCTGGCTCTTCGGCCTGATCGGCATCGCGCTCCTGGTCGAGACCATCCAGGCGACGTACGAGAGGCGCGGAGCGGACCCGATCGCGGCGGGCGCCATGACGATCACGTTCTTCGTCATGACCTACCTCTTCGCCACGACCCGCATCAAGGACTAGACGGGCGTGACTCCGCCGGCCTGAACCGTGGCCACGCAGGCCTCGTCGCCGTGGGCGCGGGTGGTGGCGACACGCAGGTCCCCCTCGGGGGCGAGAGCGGCGAGCATGCCGCGCCAGATCGCGCGGTCGAGGCCGCAGATGCGCTCGGGGTCGTGGAAGGCGAGCTCCTCGAAGGGGCACGCGCAGGCCCGCAGGCTGGACTCCCCCTCCTGGCGGGCCGCGAAGCCGTAGCGCGACAGCAGCCGCACCACGCCCTCGACCGCCTGGGTGAGCGGTGCGCCCGGCGTCGCACGGCCGGCGGCCACCTCGGCCAGCCCGACCTCGAAGCCGAAGTCGTGACCGACGCGCTCGAGGATCTCCTGGGCGTCGCCGGACCCCGCGTCGCGCGACGCCTGCAGCAGCAGGGAGGCGAGCAGGTCGTAGTGGCGCTCGGGGAGGGCGACGAGCACCTCGGCGTCGGCCAGCGAGTACCGCTTCGCGGGACGTCCGGCGCCCGGGCCCGAGCGGCCCTCATCGCGGCGGAAATCGGCCGTCAGGAACCCGTGCTGGACGAGCTTGTCCAGATGGAAGCCCGCCAGGCGGCGGTCGATGCCGACGGCCGCGGCCACCTCGTCCTTCGAGCGGTCCGAACCGGCCGCGCGGACCTCGAAGAAGACCCGGCGCCGGGTGGGATCCCCCAGTGCGGCCACCAGCCGACCGATGTCCCGATCGTCGCTTTGGTTCGCGACCGTGCCCGTCACGCCAACAGCCCCCTTGGCTGGCCGGCATCAAGATTACACCCCTCCGTTGTACCGTCTCCCTCATGAGGTCGACCCACGCCATCGTGATCACCGGAATGATGGCCCTGGCGGCGGCGGGCCCGGCGCTGGGCGCCTGGGGCGCGCCGGAGCGGGCGTCGCGCGGCTCGGAGCCGGCGCAGTCGCCCGACGTCGCGGTCAATGCCGCCGGCGACGCGGCGGCGGCGTGGGTCGTCGGAAAGCCCCTCGCGCAGCGGATCGTGGTGAGCGTCCGGGCGGCCGGCGGCCAGTGGGGCCCGCCTCAGGTGATCTCGGGCAACGGGCGCCGCGCCATCGACCCTCAGGTCGCCGTGGACGCGACCGGCCGGGTGGTGGTGGTGTGGCGCCAGGCCATGCGCATGCGGACGGTGCGGGTGCGCGGGGTGCGCAAGCGCCAGGCCGTGTACGTCGTGCGGGCCCGCGACAAGATGGTCAGCGAGTTCGAGTGGGGGGCGGTGACCAAGCTCTCCAGCGACCGGCAGAAGGTCGGCCGCCCCGAGGTCGCGATCGACTCGGGCGGCGGCGCCGTGGCGACCTGGCACTGGGGCACGGGCACCCCGCCCGGCTCGCGCGGGTATGTCGGCGAGGTTCAGCTCTCCCAGCGGATGTCGGACGGCGCGTGGACGTCGGCCCAGCGGGTGTCGCGCGCGTCGATCTGCACCTCGGTTGACGACCCGCGCGTCGCCGTCGGCGCCCGCGGGCACGCGGTGGTGTGGTGGCAGTGCGACCTCACCGGCGGCCGCAGCACCGCCCTCAGCGTCAGCCGTGGGCCGGGCGAGTCGTTCGGACCCGAGCGCGAGCTGCCCTTCCGCACCTTCGGCGACGTGTCCGCCGACCTCGTGGTCTCGCCGGGCGGCCGGGCCGTGGCCGTCAGCACCGGCAGTGACGGGACGCTCGACTGGTGGCGCGGCGACGTCGGCACAACGATCGCCCTGAGCGGGCTACCCGCCCTCGGCGCGGGCGAGAAGATCGACCCGCAGGCGGGCCCGGCCCAGGTGGCGATCAACGCCAGCCGGGACGCCCTGTCCACCTGGATCGACCGCATCGACCGACCCCGCGCGGCCTCCATCGCGGCCGACCTGGGCGTCAGCGCGCCCGCGTCGCTGTCGGGCGTCTCGAAGACGCCGAGCGGCGCCGGCGTGGCCGTCGGCGAGGCGCGGCGCGGCGTGATGGCGTGGATCGCCGACGGCCGCGTGATGGCCTCGGCGCGCGGCCTGGACGGCACCATCACCCCGGGCATCGCGATCTCCGGCTCCGGCGTGCCGCCGGCCGACCCGCCCGCGATCGGGATGGACTCATCCGGCGCGGCGGTCATCTTCTGGACCCGGGTGGTCAAGAGCAGGCCGGTCGTGGAGCGGGCGAGCGCCCCGCCCTCGCTGACGTCCCTGCCCGGCCGCAACGGCTAGTCTGGACCGCGCTCAGGGCCGGCAGCTGCCGGTGAGGACGATCGTCGTGCTCCGGCGTGGTCCTCATTCCGGCAATGGGCGTATCCTTTAGAGCAGACCGACGTGTTTCGCGACCGGGGAGGGCCCGTGTCCACAGTCAAGCCGCCCGACATTGATCTCGGCCAGTACAAGTTCGGCTGGCACGATCCAGCCAACTACGTGTTCGAGCCCAAGCGCGGCCTGAATGCGGACGTCGTCCGCGAGATCTCGTTCCTCAAGAGCGAGCCCGAGTGGATGCTGAAGTTCCGCCTGCGGGCGCTGGAGATCTTCGAGCGCAAGCCCATGCCCACCTGGGGCGGCGACCTCGACGAGATCGACTTCCAGAACATCTTCTACTTCATCCGCTCGTCGGAGAAGCAGAGCACCGACTGGAACGACGTCCCGACCGACATCAAGAACACGTTCGACCGCCTGGGCATCCCCGAGGCCGAGCAGAAGTACCTCTCGGGCGTCAGCGCCCAGTACGAGAGCGAGGTCGTCTACCACTCGCTGCGCGAGGACCTCGAGGCCAAGGGCGTCATCTTCTGCGACACCGACACCGCGCTGCGTGAGCACGAGGACCTGTTCCGCGAGCACTGGGCGACGGTGATCCCCCCAGGCGACAACAAGCTCGCCGCCCTCAACTCGGCCGTGTGGTCGGGCGGATCCTTCATCTGGGTCCCGCCGGACGTGCACGTCGAGATCCCGCTGCAGGCCTACTTCCGCATCAACGCGGAGAACATGGGCCAGTTCGAGCGGACGCTGATCATCTGCGAGCCCGGCTCGTTCGTGCACTACGTCGAGGGCTGCACCGCGCCCGTCTACACCAGCGACTCGCTGCACTCGGCCGTGGTGGAGATCATCGTCAAGCCGGGCGCGCGCTGCCGCTACACCACCATCCAGAACTGGTCGACCAACGTCTTCAACCTGGTCACCAAGCGCGCGGTGGCCCAGGAGAACGCCACCATGGAGTGGGTGGACGGCAACCTCGGCTCGAAGCTGACGATGAAGTACCCGGCCGTGTGGCTCACCGGTCGCGGCGCGCACGGCGAGGTGCTCTCGGTGGCCATGGCCAGCGAGGGAATGCACCAGGACGCGGGCGCCAAGATGGTGCACGTCGCCCCCGACACGTCGTCCACGATCGTCTCCAAGTCGATCTCGCGCGGCGGCGGGCGCACCAGCTACCGCGGCCTCGTGCAGGTGCAGCCGGGCGCCAAGCGCTCGCGGGCGTCGGTGGTGTGCGACGCGCTGCTCCTCGACGACGACAGCCGCTCGGACACGTACCCGTACATGGACATCCAGGAGGAGGACTCCTCCATCGGCCACGAGGCCACGGTGTCCAAGATCGCCGACGACCAGATCTTCTACCTCATGAGCCGTGGGCTCTCCGAGGAGGAGGCCATGGCGATGATCGTGCGCGGCTTCATCGAGCCGATCGCCAAGGAGCTGCCGATGGAGTACGCCGTCGAGCTCAACCGGCTGATCGAGCTTCAGATGGAGGGCTCGATTGGCTGAGCTGCCGAGCTGGGCGACCGAGGTCCGCGAGGCCGCGGCCCAGTCACTCTCCGCCCTGCCCGAGCTGACCGGCGAGGAGGAGGCCTGGCGCTTCACGCCTCCCACCGACCTCGGCCTGGTGGGATCGGAGCCCGACGCGCCCGGCGCGTCCACGCCCGCCGGCGATCGCCGAGGGCGCCCGCGCGGCGCGCCTCGACCTGGTCGACGGCGCCCCCGCCGATCCGGTGCTGGGCGAGCTGCCGGCCGGCGTGATCGTCGCCGAGCTGGGAGCGGCGCTCGGCGAGCACGAGGCCCTCGTGCGCGAGCGGCTCTACGGACTGATCGGCTTCGACGAGCGCCCCGGCGCCCTCAACGCCGCGCGCTGGGACGGCGGCCTGTTCGTCTACGTGCCGCGCGGTGTGCAGGTGACCCTGCCGGTCGAGGCGCTGCTCTCGGCCACCGGGTCGTCGGGACGCGTCTTCGGGCGCTCGCTGGTGATCGTGGAGGAGGGCGCGAAGGCCACGATCATCGAGCGCTACGCCTCGGGTGATCTGCCCGGGCCGGTGCAGCGCCTCCACCGCCGTCGAGCTCTACGTGGGCCAGGGCGCCGAGCTGGAGCACGTCTCGGTGATCGACTGGGGCGCGGGCGTGCGCCACCACGCCCTGCTGAAGGCCCGTGTCGACCGCGACGCCAAGGTGCGCTCGGTGGTGGTCACGCTGGGCGGCGACGTCGTCCGCGTCGAGCCCACGGTGATCTGCGCCGGACCGGGCGCCGACGCGCGCGCGCTCGGCCTCTACTTCGCCGGCGGCGACCAGCACTTCGAGCACCGGGTGGTGTCGCGCCACGAGGCGCCCAACGCCTACTCGAACCTGCTCTACAAGGGCGCGATCCAGGACCACGCGCACACGATCTTCTACGGCAACCTGGTGGTGCCCCCGGGCGCGCCCGGCACCGACGCCTACCAGACCAACCGGAACCTGGTGCTCAACGAGGGCGCCCGCGCGGACACGATCCCGTTCCTCGAGATCGAGACCGCCGAGGTCAAGTGCTCGCACGCCGGCGCCGTCGGCCGCGTGGACGACGAGCACCTCTTCTACCTGCTCTCGCGGGGAGTGCCCAAGGCCGAGGCCAAGCGGCTGATCGTCATGGGCTTCCTCCAGGAGGTGCTGGAGATGGTGAGCCTGGAGGAGCTGCGCGAGGAGCTGGAGCTCGCCGTGCAGGAGAAGCTCTCCTGACCACCCTCGTCGATGTCATCTCCCTCGAGGAACTGGCACCCGGCGAGCCGCGCCTGATCGAGGTGGACGGCACGCCCGTGTGCCTGGTCAACGTGGACGGCGAGATCTTCGCCGTGCACGACGTGTGCACCCACGCGCTGGCCTCGCTGTCGGCGGGCTGGGTCGAGGGCGACACGCATCGAGTGCCCCCGGCACGGCGCCCAGTTCTCCCTTCGCACCGGCGAGGCGCTCACCCCGCCCGCGGCGCGCGCGCTACCGATCTTCGACGTCGAGGTGCAGGACGGTCGCGTCCTGGTCGACCCGACGCCGAGCTGTGAACACCCATTGATTCGCTGAGGAGTCCCGTGGCTGAACCCATCCTGCAGATCAGCGGCCTCGAGGTGGCCGTGGACGGCACCCCGATCCTGAAGGGCGTCGACCTGACCGTGCCCCAGGGCGAGGTCCACGCGCTGATGGGCCCCAACGGCTCCGGCAAGAGCACGCTGGCCTACGCGCTGGCGGGGCACCCGCGCTACGAGATCACCGGCGGCACGGTGCTCTTCGCCGGTCAGGACATCGCCGAGATGGAGGCCGACGAGCGCGCCCGCCTCGGCCTGTTCCTGGCGATGCAGTACCCGGTCGAGGTGCCCGGGGTCTCGGTGATGAACTTCCTGCGGACGTCGCTCAACGCGATCCGCGGCGAGGACATCTCGCCCCGCGACTTCATCAAGCTCTTCGACGAGAAGTCGGAGCTGCTCGGCTTCGACCGCTCGTTCGCCGACCGCTACCTCAACACCGGCTTCTCGGGCGGCGAGAAGAAGCGCCACGAGATCCTCCAGATGGCCATGATCGAGCCGAAGTTCGCGGTGCTCGACGAGACCGACTCCGGCCTCGACGTGGACGCCCTGAAGGTGGTCTCCGAGGGCGTCAACACGATGCGCGGCCCCGAGCTCGGCGTCCTGATCATCACCCACTACACGCGCATCCTGCGGTACATCACGCCGGACGTCGTGCACGTGATGTTCGAGGGCCGGATCGCCCGCACGGGCGGCCCGGAGCTGGCCGACTACCTCGAGGAGCACGGCTACGTCGAGTTCGGCGCCGCCGAAGAGGCCGCCGCGCCGGCCGGAGGGTGATCGGGGTCTCGTGAGCACGGCGGCCGCCATCGACGTCGCGGCGCTGCGCGCCGACTTCCCGATCCTGGGACGGACGGTCAACGGCGCGCCGCTGGTGTACCTCGATTCGGCCGCCACCTCGCAGAAGCCCGACGCGGTGCTCGCCGCGATGGACGCGTACTACCGCGAGACCAACGCCAACGTGCACCGCGGCGTGTACGAGCTCGCGGCCGAGGCGACGGCCCGCTTCGAGGCCGGCCGCGACGCGGTCGCCCGGCTGGTGGGCGCGCCGCGCGAGTCGGTGATCTTCACCAAGAACGCCAGCGAGGCGATGAACCTGGTCGCGTGGGCGTGGGGGGTGCGCAACCTCACCGCGGGCGACGAGATCCTCGATCACCGAGATGGAGCACCACTCCAACATCGTGCCCTGGCAGATCGTGGCCGGCATCACCGGCGCGACCGTGCGGTTCGCGCCGATCACCTCCTCGGGCGAGCTCGACATGGACGCCTTCCGCGGCCTGCTGTCGGAGCGCACGCGCATCGTCGGCGTGGTGCACGTGAGCAACGTGCTCGGCACGCTCAACCCGGTCGCCGAGATCACCCGCCTGGCCCACGAGCAGGGCGCGCTGGTCGTGGTGGACGGCTCGCAGAGCGTCCCCCACATGCCGGTCGACGTCCCCGCCATCGGCTGCGACTTCTACGCCTTCACCGGCCACAAGATGCTCGGCCCGACCGGCATCGGCGTGCTGGTGGGGCGCACCGAGCTGCTGGAGTCGATGGAGCCCTTCCTCGGCGGCGGCGAGATGATCTCCAACGTCAGCACCAGCGGCTCGACGTGGGCCGACCTGCCGTGGAAGTTCGAGGCCGGCACGCCCCCGATCGCCGAGGCCATCGGCCTGGGCGCGGCGGCCGACTACCTGATGGCCGTCGGCCTCGACGCCGTGCGCGCCCACGAGGTGGATCTCACCGGGTACATGCTCGACGCGCCTCGACACGGTCGAGGACATCACGATCTACGGCCCGCGCGACCTGGCGGTGCGCGGCGGGGCCGTCTCGTTCAGCCTCCCCGACATCCACCCGCACGACATCGCGCAGCTGGTCGACCGCAGCGGCGTGTGCGTGCGGGCCGGCCACCACTGCGCCAAGCCGCTGATGCGCGTGCTGGGCGTGGGCGCCACGGCCCGCGCGAGCACCTATCTCTACAATTCCCGTGACGAGATCGACGTTCTCGTCCGCGCCCTGGGTGAGGCGCGGGACGCGTTGAAGTAGGGAGCCGATGCCCGGCCTCGACGACCTCTATCAGGAGCTGATCCTCGACCACTACCGCCGCAAGCGCGGCGAGGGGTCGCTGGAGCACCCGTCCGTGGCCGTCGACCAGCACAACCCCCTGTGCGGCGACGAGATCCACCTGGAGCTCGGGATCGTGGACGGACGCGTGGCCGAGGTGGCCCACACGGGTGAGGGATGCTCGATCTCGCAGGCCTCGGTGTCGATGATGACCCAGGCCCTCACCGGCCAGACGCTCGAGGGCGCGCTGGACACAGTGGAGCACTTCCGCCTCGTGATGCACGGCGACGAGCCGGGCGACGAGGACCGGCTCGGCGACGCGATCGCGCTCGAGGGCGTCGCCAAGTACCCGGTGCGGGTGAAGTGCGCCCTGCTGGGATGGATGGCGGCGAAGGACGCGATTCAGACGTACCAACGCGACGGCGAGGAGCAGTAGCGTGGCCAGTGAAGACGACATCCGCAGCGCGATGAAGCAGGTGGAGGACCCCGAGCTCGGCGTCAACATCGTCGATCTGGGGCTGCTCTACGGCGTCAACATCGACGACGAGGGCAACGTCATCCTGGACATGACGCTCACCTCCATGGGCTGCCCGCTCACCGAGAAGATCCTCGGCGACTCCCGCGCCGCCCTGGAGCCGCTCGAGGGCGTGAGCAGCGTGGACGTCAACTGGGTCTGGGACCCGCCGTGGTCGCCCGACGCGATGACCGACGAGGGTCGCTTCCTGATGAAGGTGATGGGCTATGGCTGAGGTCGCCGCGGCGCCCGCCGCCCCGCTCACGCTGGAGGAGAAGAAGGCCGCCGCGCGCGCGCGCGCCCAGGCGGCGCGCCAGGCCGAGGCCGGAGGCGAGGCCTTCGTCACCATCTCCCCGGGCGCCGCGGACTACATCCGCGCCGCCGCCGCAGGAGCAGGGACGCCCCGAGGGCGTGCGCCTGCGGATCCTGGCGGGCGGGCTGCTCGGGCCTGGAGTACAAGCTCGACCTGCTCAGCCCGGGCGAGCGCGCCGACGGAGGGCGACCGCGAGGTGGTCTCCAACGGGGTCACCATGCTGATGGACCTGAAGAGCGCGATCCACGTCACCGGATCGGTGATCGACTACGAGCAGGGCCTGCTGCGCAGGGGCTTCCGGATCAACAACCCGAACGCCACCTCGACCTGCTCCTGCGGCGACAGCTTCGGGGCCTAGAAAGCCCTAGGTGGCGGGGGTGGCGAGGCCGTGGTCCCCGTCGCTCGCCGGGGCGACGTCGCGCTCGGGCACGCCGTCCACCAGGACGGCTCCCGTGGCGGGCGCCGGTGAAGTGGAGTGGCCGCCTGGCGCGAAGGCCTTGGGGATCGTCGTCGCCCCGCCTGCCAGGCGATCAGGTACGGGTAGGGATTGACGCTGTCGGCCTCTTCCCCGCCGGGTGCACCTCGAAATGGAGGTGGGGCGGGGTGGTGATGGCGTCGCCGGTGTTGCCGACGAAGGCGATCACCTGGCCGCGGGTGACGCGCGCGCCCTCGACCGCGGCCGGCGCGTACGCCGAGAGGTGCGCGTAGTAGAAGGCGTTGCCGGTGTCGTCGGTCAGCCAGAGGCGGTTGCCGCCCAGCGTGTTGACGCCGACGCGCGAGAGGCGGCCGTCGGCGACCGCGACGACCGGCGTGCCGCGGTCGGCGAAGATGTCGTTGCCGTGGTGCCAGCCGGTGTCGGCGCGCGCGGCGCCGTAGTCGTCGGAGAAGTCGGCGTGCCCGACCACCGGGAACACGTAGGGCTGATCGCCCGCGATGCTCACGTCGGGCGCGGCGCGGCGCGGGAGGCCCAGAGGCGCGGGAAGCGTGGCGACGGGGGCGGTCGGCGCGGTGGGTGCCGTGGTCGCGGGCGCCGTCGCGGCCGGGGCTGTCCGCGCGCGCGGCGCGGTCGTGGCCGGCGGAGCGGTGGTGACGGGCGCCGTGCCCTCGGTGGTGGTCAGCTCGAGGTGGCCGATCACGAACGGTTCGCCGATCGTCTGGGCCGCGTCGGCATCGGTGACCTCGACGCGCAGGCCGTTGACGTTGAGGCCGCCCGATCCGGCCGCGGCGTGCTCGATGAACACGAGGTCGCCGATGCCCGGCACGTCCACACGGCCGCCCGGCGAGGCGAAGACGGCCATGCCGTCCACCACCACGCCGCTCACCGAGGCGTCCTCGACGGTGGTGCCCGTCGCGTCCGGGCCTGCCCCCGCGCGGGCGGAGAAGTGGATCTCGCCGATCGTCACGCGGCCGTCGAGCAGCGAGATGCCGCGCGCCGTGACGCTCGCCCTCGGCGGTGCCGGTGGTCCCGCTGACCGTTGCATGAACGTTCACGTTGACGCTGCCGATCGCGCCTCCGCCGGTCGGACGCAGGCCGCTGACGTGCGACGAACGGTCGGCCGCGCCGGTCGACGAGGCGCTCGCGCCGCCCTGGCTGCCGGCGGGCAGAAGCGCCGCATAACCCACCGCCTGAGCCGATGCGGGCGCTCCACCCTGGGCGGAAGCGGCCGATACCAGTAAGAGGGCGACGCCCAATGCGGCGGCGGCCAGCGCGCGAATTCGCTTCACGAAGCCATTGTTGCGGGCGAAACGGACGGCATCAATGAACGTTGCCTGACGTTACGAATCCCATGAGGATTGGCGGGAATAGTTGTGACTTTCAACGTAAGGGTGGTAGCGTCCTCGCGTTCTACGGGGTCGATCGCCCATCCCCCGCATCCGTCAAGCACGCAGGAGAAACGTCTTCTGAGTCGCGCGCGCCACCTCATCGCCCTCGGCTTCATGGGCATCGCATTCGCCGCGCTCCTCGCGTTCGGGGCGGGCATCGCGACCACCGAGCCGGCGGCGATCGAGGCGAAGCGTGCCGAGGTTGCCCGTATCCAGGGCGAACTCGACGGAATCAACACCCAGGTCGAGGTTGCCGCCGAGGCGTACAACGGCGCCCGGTACCAGCTCGGCCAGGTGACGGCGCGCATCGACGAGAACACGCGCCTCACCACGCAGACCACCAACGACCTCAAGGCGAGCCGCGCGATCCTGGCCCAGCGCCTGCGCGACATCTACGCCACGCCGGAGCCCAGCCTGGCCGAGGTGCTCGTCAGCAGCGGCAGCATCAGCGCCGCGGCGGACGAGATGAGCCTGCTGGACGAGGTCGGCAAGCAGGACGCCAGCGTCGTCGGCGGGCTGCGCGAGCAGAAGGCCAAGCTCGTGGAGCTTCGCAAGCAGCTCGACGCGGACAGGGCCACCGCGGCCCACGCCGTCGAGCAGCGCGCCGCCCAGAAGGACAAGGTCGAGGGCGCTTCTCGCCCAGCGCAAGGAGGTGCTCGACAACGCGAGCGCCGGCCTCAAGCAGCTGATCCGCGAGGAGAAGGAGCGCGAGGCCCGCGAGGCGGCCGCCCAGGCGGCCCTCGCCCGCCAGCGCCAGGCCGCGACGGCCATCGCCTCGTCGGGTGGCAACACGCCCAGCGTGGCCCTCGCCCCCGGCGCCGTGTCGTCCACCCCCCTTCCCAGCGGATCGGGCAACGCCGCCGCCGCCAGCGTGGCGATGCAGTACCTCGGCGTCCCGTACGTCTGGGGCGGCGCGTCGCCGAGCGGCTTCGACTGCAGCGGCCTCGCCTCGTACGCCTACGCCCAGATCGGCAAGAGCGTGCCGCACTACACCGGCGCCGCGTGGGCCGCCTTCCCCAAGGTGCCCTACGACCAGCTCCAGGCGGGCGACCTGGTCTTCTTCCACGGCCTGAGCCACATGGGCATCTACATCGGCGGCGGCCAGTTCGTGCAGGCGCCGCACACCGGTGACGTGGTCAAGGTGAGCGACCTGGCGTCGTACGGCGGCTACGTCGGAGCCGTCCGCCCCTAACACGCAGGGCAGGGCGGGCCGGGCGGACCTAACGGGTCCCTCAAGGGGCGGGGAACCCAGGCCGACACAATGGGTGATGGTTCGTCTCCCCCACCCCTGCCGGCGTCTGCCCGCATGGACCGTGCCTCGCCGCCACGATCGGCGCGATGGCGCTGTCCGTGTCCCCGGCCGGCGCCGCCACGGCGCAGGAGCTCCAGAAGGCGCGCGACCGCATCGACAACACCTCGGCGCAGCTCGCCAAGGCGCGCACCGCCGCCGAGGGGCTCGGCTTCGACGAGCGGGGCGACCTGCGGCGCCTCGAGCACCGCCTGCAGGTGCAGAAGGAGGCGCTGATCCGGCTCGAGTCGGGCCTGGCCGCGCGCCACGCCGAGGAGACCGCCACGGCGGACGCGGCCGACGCGCGCCGCAGGCGACGAGACGCTCGTCGCGCCGGACGACACCGCCGCCGGCGACGCCGCTCCGGTGATCCAGCTCTCGGATCCCCCGGCGCAGCCGGCCGCGGACACGACGGTGGTCGCCGCGCCCGGCACCGTGCACGCCGACGAGCGCTCGCCGGCCGTGACCGGCGACTCGGCCGTGCTGGCCACCCAGATCGACGGGTACCTCGCCTCCAAGGCCAGCCCGCTGACCGGCCTCGGCGCGGTGTTCGTGACCGAGGGCGAGGCCGTCGGCCTGGATCCCCGCATGATCGTGGCCATCGCCGGCTCGGAGACCAGCTTCGGCACCTACGGCCCCTCGCAGACGATCCACAACCCGTTCGGCATGGGCCCGCACATCGTCTACGCCTCGTGGTCGGACGCGATCCGCGCCGCCGCCCAGAACCTGGGCGGCCCCCTCTACCGGGGCTCGGGCCTGCTGACCATCCCCGCCATCCAGGGCCGCTGGGCGCCGCACGGGGCGACCAACGACCCGACCAACCTCAACAGCAACTGGACCCGCAACGTCGGCATCGTACTACGCGGAGCTGGGCGGCGACCCGCTCGGGGCCGTCTTCACCGGCGACGTCGTGGCCGCCGCGGCCGCGGCGCCCGTCGCGAGCGCCGCCGTCCCGGTCACCGCGGTGGTCCGCACCCCGACGCCGGTGATCGGCCAGTCGGGCAAGGGCCCCGAGGCGGCCCAGGAGATCCTCGGCGAGCTGGGAGCGCCCTCGGTGACCCGCGGCGAGAGCCCGGAGACCGGGCTTCGACGCCAGCGGCCTGGTGCGCTGGGCCTACGCGCAGCACCAGGTCAGCCTGCCGCGCGCCGCCGACGCGCAGTCGCGGGTGGGCGTGGCCGTCAAGGCGGCCGAGCTGCAGGTCGGCGACGCGATCTTCTTCTCCGACCCCGACGGCGCCATCGTCCACGAGGGCGTCTACGTCGGCGGCGGCCAGTTCGTCCACGCGCCCGGACGGGGGCGGCGTGGTGACCACCGCCTCGCTCTACGCCCCCGAGTATGCCCAGGCCTACGCCGGAGCCCGGCGCTACTGAGCTAACGTGCGCGGCGTGATCGTCCCGCCGCGTCTCCGTGTGATCGTGCTCGCCTGTGCCCTGGCACTCCTCGCCGGCCTGCCCGCGCTGGCCACCGCGGCCGAGCGCCCGGCCTTCCGCGGCACGCGTGCGCGCCCTCACGCCGGCCGAGCGCGCGGCCATGACGCCCAGCGTGTGGCGCCCCGGCTGCCCGGTCAGCCTCGGCCGGCTGCGGCGCGTCGGCCTCTCGTACGTCGATTTCTCGGGCGGTCGCGCGCCGCGGGGCCCTCGTGGTCAACGCCTCGGTGGCGAGCGACGTGGTCGCCGGCCTTCCGCGCGCTGTACCGCGCCGGCTTCCCGATCCGCCGCATGCAGCCGATCGAGCGGTACGGCGGCGACGACTTCGCCAGCATCGAGGCCGACAACACCTCGTCGTTCAACTGCCGCGCCGCGACCGGCTCGAGCAACTGGTCCAACCACGCCTACGGGCTACGCGATCGACATCAACCCGATCGAGAACCCCTACGTCTCGGGCGGGCGCACCTCGCATCCGGCGAGCGTCACCTACCTCAACCGCTCCCGGGTGAGGCCCGGGCATGGCCGTCGAGGGCGCGCGCCCTGGTGCGGGCCTTCGACGCCGTCGGCTGGGGCTGGGGCGGCCGCTGGTCGGGCGGAACGCAGGACCTGCAGCACTTCTCCCCCAACGGCCGCTAGCCGCCGGCGGTGCCGTCCCTGCCGCTGCGCCTGCGCCCGTCCGCGGCCGATCTGGCCGCGGGTTCGACCGCATCCGCGTCGAGCTGCAGATCCCCGGCGCCTTCCCGGCCGCCGTCGAGGCGGAGGCGCCGCGCCGGCCGACCGGGCGCCTCCGCGGACGCGCCGACCGCCGTGACATCGCCGCTGCTCACGATCGACCCCGAGGGCTCCCGCGACCTCGACCAGGCGCTCGCCATCTCCGGCTCGGGCGGCGGCACCGGGTGCACTACGCCATCGCCGACGTCGCGGCGTTGGTCGCGCCCGGCGGCGCCGTCGACGCCGAGGCCCACCCCCGCGGGGTGACCATCTACATGCCCGACCGGCGCGCGCCGCTGCACCCGCGGGCGCTCGGCGAGGGCGCGGCCAGCCTGCTGCCGGGGGAGGACCGGCCGGCGCTGCTGTGGACCATCGACCTCGACGCCGAGGGCGAGCCGACCGACGTCCACCTGGAGCGCGCGACCGTGCGCAGCCGCGCGGCGCTCAGCTACACCGAGGCGCAGGCGGCGATCGACGGCGCGAGCGCCGGCGAGACCACTGGCGCCTGCTGCGCGAGGTGGGCCTGCGGCGGCTGGCGCGCGAGGCCGAGCGCGGCGGCGTGAGCCTGACCGTGCCGGTGCAGGAGGTCGTGGCCGGGGCGATCCGGCTACGACCTGCGCTACGAGACGCCCCTGGCGGTGGAGGACTGGAACGCGCAGATCTCCCTGCTGACCGGCATCTGCGCCGCGCGCATCATGGCCGGCGGCGGCCTCGGGCTCTTCCGCGTCCTGGCGCCGGCCGAGCCGCGCGACCTGGAGGCGCTGCGCCGCAGCGCCCTCGCGCTCGGCGTCGCGTGGCCGGCGGGCACCCCCTACGGCGACGTGGTGCGCGGCCTCGACGGCGCGCGGCCGGGCGACCTGGCCTTCGCCGTGCAGGGCCACCCGGCTCTTCCACGGCGCCGGCTACGCGGTGTGGCGCCGCGCCGACGGCGAGCCGCCCGTGCACGCGGCGATCGCCTCCCTCTACGCGCACGTCACGGCGCCCCTGCGCCGCCTGGCCGACCGCTTCGCCAACGAGATCGTGCTGGCGCAGTGCGCGCCGGCGTCGAGCCCCCGCGTGGGTGCTCGACGGCCTCGACGCGATCCCGGGGTCATGGCCGAGACCGGCGCGCGCGAGCGCCGCGCCGAGCGCGCCGCCGTCGACTTCGTCGAGTGCGCCCTGCTGGCAGGCCGGGTCGGCGAGCTCTTCGCCGGCGTGGTCATCGACGTCCGCGACGACCGCGCCACGGTCCAGATCGCCGATCCGGCCGTCGTCGCGCCGCTCGACGACGAGCACGCCACGCCGGGAGACCGGCCGACGGGGCGAGCGGGTGCAGGTGCGCCTGACCGCGGCCGAGCCCCGCGAGCGGCGGGTCACGTTCGCCCTCGCCTGAGCGCTCGGGCTAGCGGCCCTCCCCGGGGACCCAGAGCACGTCGCCCCCGGCGTCCGGGCGGCCGCGCGCGCGAGGATGAAGAGCAGGTCGGAGAGGCGGTTGAGGTAGGCCAGGGCCGCGGGGGTGACGGCCTCGGCGTCGGCCGAGGGCCACCGTCGCGCGCTCGGCCCGCCGGCAGACCGTGCGGGCGAGGTGCAGCGCGGCCGCGCCGGGGCTGCCCGCGGGCAGCACGAAGCTGGTGAGGTCGGGCAGCCGGTCGTTGACCTCGTCGCACCAGCGCTCGAGGCGCTCCACCTGGCGCGGGGTCGACCCGCAGGCGCGTCGTGCCCGCGCTCGCCGGGAGGCACGCAGAGGTCGGCGCCGAGGTCGAAGAGGTCGTTCTGGATCACGCTCGAGCCACGCCTCGGTCGCCGGGCGCCAGCCCTGGGTGCGCGCGACGCCGATCGCGGCGTTGAGCTCGTCCACGTCGCCGTAGGCCACCACGCGCGCGCTGGTCTTGCGCGCGCGGCTCATGTCGCCGAGGTGCGTGTCGCCCTCGTCGCCGAGGCGGGTGTAGATGCGGGTGAGCCGGACCATCCGCCGCCGACTATACGCGCCGCGCCCGGGTACCTCGCGGGGGCGCCAGCAAGTTGACCGTGAAGTAGATCTGGCCGTTGCAGTCGCGGGCGGCGCCGACGCCGGTCGTAGCGCGATACGCGGAGCGAGCATGTTGGCGCGGTGCGGCGGGGCTCTCCAGCATCGCCTGGAAGGCGATGCCGCCGAGGGCGCCATGGCGATGTTCTGGGCGGCGGCGCGGCCGTTGGCCCAGTTCATGCGGGGCTCGATGCGCGAAGGCCCCCCGCCGGCCATGTCCAGGCTCTTCGCGCGCCCCACGCTTGCGCAGCGCCGCGCGGCTGGGAGACCTTCGCGACGGGCACCGCGCGCCGCTCGCGCGTCGATCAGCGGGCCGAGTCGCGCCTCATCGGCCGGGGAGAGCGTCGGCGTGCACGCCGGAGCCGCGGCGCCGAGCGCGGGCACGAGGCCGGCGGCGACGCCGGCCACGGCCGCGCCGAGTACTGCGATCGCAGAGCTCCGCGCATGCATCGTCCTCCGCGTGGGGAACGTGTCACTCCGGGCGCCGTTCAGGGCACGGCGGCGACCCTACGGAGGCCGGAGGCCGCACCTCTCCGACGCCACGGTTGCGTTTTTCTCACAATCGAGTTTGTAAGAGCTCCTGTGGGCTCAGCCTCGCGCCTGTCCGGCCCAATCGCGCGACGAAACGCAGGGCCTGCTCGCGGGTGCGCAGCACGCCCGACGGCCTGCCCCTCGCGCAGCGCGTCGAGCAGCGGAGCCAGCCACGGGCCGGGCTCCCGGCCGAGCGCCGGCGGCCACCTCGTCGCCGGCCAGCAGGGGCCGCAGCGGCCCCCGGTCGACCAGCAGGAAGTGCTGGTCCATCATCTCGCGGGCCAGCACCAGGTGGCGGTCGATCGCCGACTGGCGCGTGCGCGGCCCGCGGGTCGCCAGGCGGTCGGCCACCGACAGCACGATGATCTCGACCTCCGAGGGCGCCGTGAGCGCGCAGGTAGCGGTCGATCTGGCGCAGCGACAGCGGCGTGCGGTGCACCATGAAGCCCAGCGGCAGGTGCAGGCGCACGCACGCGCGCCACGAAGTCGCGCAGGCGCGCCGACGTGTGCAGACGCCGCATCAGGTCGTCGGCCATCTCGGCCCCGAGCGCGGTCGTGGCCGATGAAGGTCACGCGGCCCTCGGGCGTGACGCCCCGCGTGGCGGGCTTCGCCATGTCGTGGAGCAGCGCGACGAGCATCAGCCCGGCGCGGCGGTCGAGCTCGTCGGCCAGGGGCTCGGCGAGCACGTGCGCGCACGCGCTCGGCGCGTCGCGCGGAACACCGGCTCGGGGTCGGCGGCGAGCTCGACGGCGTGCTCGACGACCTCGAGCGTGTGCCCGAGGACGTCCTTGTGGTGGTACTCGCTCTGATCGAGCCCGCGGCACTCCTCGAGCTGCGGCACCAGCGCTCCGAGCACGCCGAGCTGGTCCAGCAGGGCGAAGGCCACGTCGGGACGCGCCAGCGAGACGATGCGGCCGAGCTCGTCGGCGAGGCGCTCGCCGGCGGTGTCCCAGATGCGCCGCGGCGTCCATGCGGGCGCGCACCATGGTCTCGGCGATCGACGGCGAAGCCCACCTGCACGGAGAGGCGGGCCAGCCGCAGCAGGCGCACCGGATCGTCGGTGAGCGCGTGCGGGCTCACCAGCGCGCAGGCGGCGCGCCGCGAGGTCGGCGAGCCCGCCGTGCTGGTCGATGATCCCCGCGCCGGTCTCGCCGATGGGCAGCGCCAGCGCGTTGACCGTCAGGTCGCGGCGCGCCGAGGTCCTCGGCGAGGTCGGCTCCCTGGAGCGGGGTGATGTCGACCTGGAAGGGGAGGTCGCCGCCCTGCACGCGCCAGGCGCCGAAGGCGCGCGAGAGCCGGAAGCGCGTTCCGCCGTGCGCGCGGCACAGCGCCGACGGCCGCGGCGGCGGCGTCACCTGCGACGGCCACGTCGAGGTCGGCCACCGGGCGCCCCAGCAGCGCGTCGCGGACGCCGCCGCCCACCGCCCAGGCCCCCTCGCCGAGGGGCGCGAGTGGGGCGGTCAGCGCGTCGAGTGCCTCCGTCATCCCCGGGGGACCCGCGGAACGCGGGGCCCGATCGCGCAGGTCACCTCGTAGTTGATCGTCCCGCGCCAGGACGCGACCTCTTCGGCGGTGATGCGCTCGGAGCCCTGGACGCCGATCAGGGTCACCTCCTCCCCCACCTCCTCCTGCCCCTCGGGCCCCAGATCGACGGTCAGCTGATCCATCGAGATGGTGCCGACCACCGGCACCCGCCGCCCTCCCACGAGGACCTCGGCGTTGCCCGACAGAGCGCGGGCGTAGCCGTCGGCGTATCCCACCGGCACCAGGCCGATGCGGGTGCCGCGGGCGGCGCGCCAGACCCGGCCGTAGCCCACGCTCTCGCGCGAGCGCAGGGTCTTGACCGAGGCCAGGTACGAGGTGAGCGCCATCACCGGGCGCAGGTCGTGGTCGTCGGGGTCGCCGCCGAAGGGCGAGCAGCCGTAGAGGGCGATGCCGCAGCGCACCATGTCGAAGGCCGCGCGCGGCTCGCGCAGGGTCGCCGCCGAGTTGGACGCGTGCACCAGGGCCCCGGGGAACCGCGGGCGCAGGTCTGCGATGGCCGCGCGGAAGCGCACCAGCTGCTCGTTCATGAACCCCGCGTTCTCGCCCTCCGTCTCGTCGGCGGTGGCGAAGTGCATCATCAGGCCGGCCACCGTGACGCCGGTGCCCGCGCCGGCGGCCGCCTCCACCAGCGCGGCGACGTCCTCGGGACGGGCGCCGAGACGTCCCATGCCCGTGTCCAGCTTGAGATGGATCCGCGCGGGGCCACCCGTCGCCGGCGGACGCCTCGCGCGCGCCTGGCGACGGCCTCAGGGGTCCAGGCGGTCACCTCGGCCCCCGCTGCCGCCGCGCGCGCCCACTCGTCCGTCGCGCAGCGGGCCCATCACCAGGATCGTGCGCGTCGATGCCCGCGGCGCGCAGCGCCTCGGCCTCGCCGACGGCGGCGACCGCGAGGGCGCTCGCGCCGCCCTCCAGCGCCGCGCGGGCGACCGCCACGGCTCCGTGCCCGTACCCCTCGGCCTTCACCACCGCCATCAGGCGCGCGCCGCCGGCCGCGCGCGCGAGCGTGGCCGCGTTGTGCCGCACCGCGCTCAGATCGATCCGGCGACCGCCCGCCCGGCGCTCACCGGCGGCTCTCGGCCAGGGCCGCGGAAGCGCCTCCAGCACGTCGGAGGCGATCGTCCCGTCGCCCCGGTCGGCGAGCTCGCCGGCGCGGGCGTGGGTGGCCACCGCCGCGATGGCCGCGGCCTGGGGCGCCATGCCCTTCGAGAGGAACGCGGCGACGGTGCCGGTGAGCACGTCTCCGGTGCCGGCCGTGGCGAGGGCCGCCGAGCCACCCGAGTTGACGCTCTGCGGCCCGTCCGGCGCCGCCACGATCGTGCCCGCGCCCTTCAGCACCACCACGGCCCCCGAGCGGTCGGCCAGCTCCTGGGCCGACGCCAGTCGGTCGGCCTCCACCACAAGGCGGTCGCGTCCGAGCAGGCGCGCCGCCTCGCCGGCGTGCGGGGTGATGACCGTCGCCGCCGGCCGGCCGCGCAGGCGCTCGGGCGCGTCGGCGAGGTGCCACAGGCCGTCCGCGTCCAGCACCAGCGGCAGCTCGATGCGATCGATGAGCTCGTGCACGGCGGCCGTCGTGGCCTCGGCGCGGCCGAGACCGGGTCCGAGGCCACCGCCGACGCCCGCCGGGCCTCGGCCATCACCCGGTCGACCGACGCCGGCGCCAGGTGGCCGTCGCGGTCGGGCAGCGGCGCGCACATCACCTCGAGCAGATGGGCCGCGACGACCGGCGGCCACCGCCCGCCGGCGCGGCGACCACCGTGAGGCCGGCGCCCGCGCGCAGGGTCGCGCGCGCCGCCAGACAGGCGGCACCCGTGAGCCCGGGCGATCCGGCCACCACCAGCACCGACCCGGACGCGTACTTGTCGGCGCCGCGCCCTTGCGCGGCACGGCGGCGATCGCGCCGTCGCCCGCGAGCCACGCGACCGGCGCCAGCGTGATGGCGGCCGGGATGCCGATGTCGGCCACCACCACGCGCCCGCACCGGCCGAGGCCCGGCTCCACGTGCAGGCCCACCATGTCGCCGTGGAAGGTCACGGTGAGATCGGCGCGCACCGCGGCGCCCTCCACGCGGCCCGTGTCGGCGTCCACGCCCGAGGGCACGTCGAGCGCGACCACGGGGCCCTCGTGCGCCGCGATCCACTCCACGGCGCCCCACGCGCGCCCGCGCGGCGGCGCCGCGCGCGCCGGTGCCGAGCAGGGCATCGACCACCACACGCGGTCCGTGCGGCGCCGGCGGCGTCGAAGGTCTCCACGCCGATGCCGAGGCTCGCGGCGATCGCCGCCATCGCGGCGCCGTCGGCCGTGCGCGGGGCGGCCACCGCCGGGAGCCACCACCTCGACGATCCATCCCGGCCTCGCGCAGATGGCGGCGCGACGACCATCCCGTCGCCCCCGTTGTTGCCGCTCCCCGACCACGACAGCGCGCGCGCGGGCCAGCCGGCCCGGCGAGGATCTCCTGGGCCGCCGCGAGCCCGGCCCGCTCCATCAGGAGGATCGAGGGCATCCCGTGGTCCTCGGCGGCCCGGCGGTCGGCCTCGCGCATCGCCGACGCGTCGAAGAGCGGCGTCAGGCCGCTCACGGGCGGCGGGACGAGGGGATGGCGCGGTGGTCATGTGGCCGCGAATCCTCGCAGATGGGCCCGCGCGGGCCCGCGCCCTCGGGTCAGGCCCTCGGCCACGGCGAGGGCCACGGCCGCGTCGCGGCCGTGGGTGAGCGAGATGTGGATGCTGCTCCACGCCGAGCTGCTCGGCCGCGCGGCGGCGTAGAGGCCGTGGAGGGCGATCGTGGGGCGCCGCGGCCGCGCACCACCTCCACCTCGCGCCAGCGCGTCATGCCGATGCCGAGCGCCTTGCCCACGGCCTCCTTCGCGGCGAAACGGGCGGCGAAATGCTGGGGCGGGAAGGCCGCGCGAGGCGCAGTAGGCGGCCTCGGCGGGGGTGAAGCACCGCTCGGCCAGGCGCGGGCGCTTGGCCAGCGACGCCGCGAAGCGGTCGATCTCCATGATGTCCACGCCGACGCCGATGATCGGCATACGCTCAGCCTCTACTCGACGGTGACGGTCTTGGCGAGGTTGCGCGGCTGGTCGACGTTCAGGCCGCGCGCCCGCGCGAGTGCCGTAGGCGAGGATCTGCAGCGGGAATCGACGCGCAGCGATCGGCGACAGCAGCGCCGGCGTGCGCGGGGCCCAGAGGACGTCGTCGGCGTGCTGCGCGATCTCCTCGTTGCCCTCGGTGGCGACCGCGATGACGCGGGCGCCGCGGGCGCGCACCTCCTGGATGTTGGAGACGACCTTGTCGTAGACGTGCCCGTCGGTGGCCACGACGACGACCGGCGTGCCCTCGTCGAGCAGCGCGATCGGGCCGTGCTTCATCTCGCCGGCCGGGTACGCGTCGGTCGGGATGTAGCTGATCTCCTTGAGCTTGAGCGCGCCCTCGAGGCACACCGGCATGCCGAGGTGGCGGCCGATGTAGAGGAAGAACGGCCTTCGGCGTACGCTCGCGGCGACCGTCGTCGACCTGCTCCGGGGCGTCGAGGCCAGGTACGCCTCGAGGACGCGGGCACGCGGCGCAGCTCGTCGGCGCAGGTCGAGCGCGCCCGCCGGCCGTGAGCGCCCACGCAGCCGGCCCGAGCTTGCAGCGCGAGCAGCGTGAAGCGCCATCACCTGCGCGGTGAACGTCTTGGTCGCGGCGACGCCGATCTCGCGGCCGCCGCGGGTGTAGAGCACCCCGTCGGCCTCGCGCGTGGGCTGGGAGCCCATGATGTTGCGTGATCGCCAGCGTGGCGCGCCGCGCTCGCGCGCGACGCGCATGGCGGCGAGCGTGTCGGCGGTCTCGCCGCTACTGCGTGATGCCGATCACCAGCGTCGCCGGCCGGCGACGGGGTGCGGTAGCGGAACTCGGAGGCGACCTCGACGTCGCACGGGCATGCGCGCCCACTCCTCGATCAGGTACGCGGCCCACGAGGCCGGCGTGGTAGGAGGTGCCGCAGGCGATGATGTGGATGCGCTCGACGCGCGCCAGGGCCGCGTCGTCCAGGCCCAGGCCGATCGAGCACGACCGCGCCGCCCGCCGAGGCGCTCGCCGATCGTCTCCCGGAGCGCGTCGGGCTGCTCGTGGATCTCCTTGAGCATGAACGTCTCGTAGCCGCCCTTCTCGGCGGCGGCCGCGTCCCAGTTGACGGTCTCGGCGGCGCGCTCGTCCAGCTCGGACGCCGTCGCGAGCAACTGTGCGCCCTCGCGGCCTGATCACCACCAGCTCGCGTCGCCGACCAGCTTGGCCTCGCGGGTCTGCTCGAGGAAGGCGACGACGCCGAGGCGAGGAAGCGTCTCGCCGTCGCCGAGGCCGATCACCATCGGGCACTGCGGCGCGCGCCGACCATCTGCCGGGTCGTCCAGCGTGCAGCCGACGACGAACGCGAAGTGCCCGTCGAGGCTCGGGAGCATCTCACGGACGGCCTCGACGAGGTCGCCCTTGTATTCGCGGGCGAGCAGGTGCGCGACGACCTCGGCGTCCGTCTCCGAGCGAAGACGACGCCCAGCCGCGCTCGGCGCGCAGCTCGACGTAGTTCTCGACGATGCCGTTGAGCACGACGAGAAGCGTCCGTCGCAGCCCGCGAGCGGGTGCGCGTTGGCCTCGGACGGCCGGCCGTGCGTCGCCCAGCGCGTGTGGCCGATGCCGGTCGTGGCCGGGGGAGCCGTTCAGGCCCGCCGCTTGCGCAGCTCAGAGGTTGCCGACGGCGCGCACGACCTCGACCAGTTCCTCGTCGCTCGTCGATCAGCGAGATGCCGGCCGAGTCGTAGCCGCGGTACTCGAGACGCTCGAGGCCGCGTGAGGAAGGGCTTGCGATACGCGCGCCGGTATAGCCGATGATTCCGCACATGGTGGTGCCTCCCTCTGCCCGAGCGCAGCGACACCGTGAGGCTCAGGTACCGAGCGCTGCCGAGCTCCCGCTCCACACCTCGAGATGCTGCAAGCGATCGCAGTCCTCGTCTTCGTCGCCTCGACCATCACGCGCACGAGGTGCTCGGTGCCCGAGAGCGCGGACGACGACCCGGCCGTTCGCGCCCAGCGGGGCCTCTCACGCTCGGACCGCGTCCCACACGGCATCGGCACCGGCGAGGCGCGTTCGGTCGGCGCGCACGTTGACGAGCACCTGCGGGAACCGTGCATCACGCGCGCGGCCTCGCGAGCTCCTCGTGGCGGGCGCCCGAGCGCGTCGAGCAGCAGACGCCGCCGTGACGGCCGTCACCCGGGGCCGTGCGCGAGCGCGATCACGTGCCCGGACTGCTCGCCGCCCGAGCACGGCGCCGCCCCGGGCATCCCCGCGAGCACGTAGCGGTCGCCGACGTCGGTCAGCGCACCTCGATGCCGAGCTCGCGCATCGCGCGGTGGAAGCCGAGGTTCGACATCGATCGTGACGACGACCTTGTGCCGGCAGCCGCCCGGCGATCTGCAGGTCGCGCGCGAGAGGGCGATGATCTGGTCGCCGTCGACCACCCCCGGTCGCGTCGACCGCGAGCATGCGGTCGGCGTCGCCGTCGAACGCGAGGCCGAGGTCGAAGCCGCCGGCGACGCACGCGCTCCGCCAGCGCGTCGAGGTGCGTCGAGCCGAAGCGGTCGTTGATGTTGACGCCGTCGGGCTCGGGCCGTGATCTCGTGCTCGATGCCGAGCTGCGCGAAGATCACGAGCGGCGCGACGGTCGAGGCGCGCCGTTCGCGCAGTCGACCAGGACGCGCAGGCCGGACACCTCGATGGGCGCCGCCGCCGCCCGCGACCCAGGCGGTGTAGCGCTTGCGCGGCCCGCGAGCCGCGCGACATCGCCGCGCCCGGCGCCGGTCGGCCCGCTCGCCCGCGTTCGCCCATGCAGCGCCTCGACGCGTCCTCCTCGGCGTCGCCGAGCTTGAAGCCGTCGGCGCCGAAGAGCTTGATGCCGTTGTCCGGGAACGGATTGTGCGAGGCCGAGATGACGGCGCCCGAGCGGCGTCCGCGCTCGCGCACGAGCCAGGCGACGCCGGGCGTCGGCAGCACGCCGGCGCGCAGCGCCACGCCGCCGGCGCTGGCGAGCCCCGCGCACAGCGCGTCCTCGAGCATCGGCCCCGCGCCGCGTGTCGCGCCCGACGACGACCGCGCTGCGCCGCGCGGTACAGGCGACCGCCGACGCGCGCCCGAGCGCGAGTGCGAGCTCGGGTTTGAGCTCGCCGTTGGCGACGCCGCGCACGCCGTCCGTGCCGAACAGCTCGGGCAGCCACGGGGGCCTGCCAGGCTCAGCGCCCTTCGAGAACTGCGGGCGCCGGCGAGCGCCCTTGAGGCCGGCCTTCTTGCGCTCGACGCGCGCGTCGCGCGTCAGGTAGCCGGCGCGCTTGAGCGCGGGGCGCAGCTCGGGATCGGCCTCGCAGAGCGCCCGGGCGATGCCGTGGCGCAGCGCGCCGGCCTGGCCGGAGCCGCCGCCGCCGAGGCGGGCGCGCACGTCGAAGCGCCTCGGTGCTCGTGGTCGCGAAGGGCGCGCGAGCGAGCACGAGGACGGCGCGGGAAGTACTCCTCGAACGCGCGTCCGTTCACGTGATCTTGCCGGTGCCCGGCTCAGGATCACGCGTGCGACCGACGTCTTGCGCTTGCCGGTGCCGCGATAGGCCGCGGTCTCTGCCACCTGGTCTCACTCCCTCCGCGACTCGGTAGGGCAGCGGCGCAGGCTGCTGCGCCTCGTGCGGATGCTTGCCGCCGGCGTACAGCTTGAGCTTGCGCAGCTGCGCGCGGCCGAGCTGTTGCGCGGCAGCATGCCGCGCACGGCGTGGCGGATGACCTCTTCGGGCGCGCGCCAGCATCTGGGCGAGCGTCCGCTCCTGAGGCCGCCGTGGTACCCGGAGTGCCGGTAGTAGATCTTGTCCTCGCAGCTTCTTGCCCGTCACGTGGATCCGCTCGCAGTTGATGACGACGACGAAGTCGCCGGTGTCGACGTGCGGCGTGTACGTCGGCTGCGCTTGCCGCGAGGGTGTCGGCGATGCGCGTCGCGAGGCGGCCGAGGGTCTCGCCCTCGGCGTCGACGACGTACCAGCGGCGTTCGATCTCGCCGGGCTTGGCGCTGAGTGTGCTCACGGGCCGGAAGTGACCTCCACCTGCATGACGACGCGGCGAACGAGGCGCCGCGAGAACGACCGCGGAGTCTAGGAAAGAGCGGGGACTCCCGCAAGGCGGAGTGCGCGTCGGCGCTGGACTTCGCCCTCTCTGAGGGTTACAAACAGTACACCGGGCAACAGTTGAAGGGAGTCCACCACCCTCCGGGGTGGCAGACGAGAGATGGAGACACGGTCGGTCAGCCGGTGCGTCGCGATCGCGGCGCACGGCAAACGGTTCAGCAGAGCCCGTTCCGCGGGAGTCCGTACTGCTGGCACCACACCCAGAGCCGCAAGATCTGGGCCCCGAGCCGGCCCCTCGGATCGACGTCCGGATCAACCTCCTTCGTCGGACGGCAGTCCCGACCGCAGGAGGACCTGGTCGCCGAGCCCGAGCGGGCCGCGCGGGCGTCGAACCGCCCCGAGCCAGCGAGGATCGGCGCTCGGGCTGGTCGGCCGACGAGAGCCATGGGGCGCCGAGCTGATAGGACGCCCTCGGACCGGAGCGCGTGGCCGAGCTCCTCGATTTCCTCGAGAGCCCCGCCGACGGCGCCTACCTGCTGGTGCGCGACCTGGGAGAGCGGCCTCCTCAGCGAGCGCCAGCGATCTCCGAGCGCCCCAGCAGGCGGCGCCACTCCGCCTAGGCGGCGCCCGGCGGGGCGGGTTCGGGTCGCCGCCCGGCGGCGTCCGATGACGGGGCGGTCCCTGTAGCCTATCCGTCCGCCTGCGTCCGCACGCCGCCTCCGGGGAATCGATCCTTTTTTTTTTTTTTTTTTTTTTTTTTTTTTTTTTTTTTTTTTTTTTTTTTTTTTTTTTTTTTTTTTTTTTTTTTTAAATTTTAGCCCCGGGATATTTCAGAAAGAAGATCACAGTCCCGTCTCGTCGCCATGACGACCCGGCGGGGAGCGTCCCAGGCGTCCAAATTGGAGCCACGATGACGCGCGCTGAGTCCAATTGGACCAAGCTCCCCGCAATGCCTATATAGCAAGAGAGAGGGTGCCTTTTTTTTTTTTTTTTTTTTTTTTTTTTTTTTTTTTTTTTTTTTTCCCCCCCCCCCCCCCCCCCCCCCCCCCCCCCCCCCCCCCCCCCCTTTGGGTGCCTGCCCCTACCTCCGTTCCTTGCGCCCGCGCGAGCCGGCGTGTCCAATGCGACTCGCGTTTCTGGCGAATCGAAGGATGAGGGGACACCGGTGACGAAGGCGAACGGCGGGGGGGCGCGCGGGCGCGTCGGGTCGGTTGCGGGGCCGGCTGCTCATGATCGGGCTCGGGCTCGGAACCATCCTGCTCGCGCCGATCGGCCCGGCCGTGGCGGCCGCGGGCGACGTCTGCGAGTTCAGCGCCGGCATCACCGCCGGCAGCGGACCAGCTCGGGATCACCGCCGGTCCCGACGGCAACCTCTGGTTCACCGAGGTCACCCATCACCGTGATCGGGCGGATCACCACGGCCGGCAACGTAACCGTGTTCTCGTCCGGAAGCAGCGACGGTCAGTTCCACGTGCCGGATCACAGCCAGCCCCGACGGGAACCTCTGGTTCACGCAATTCGACGGCAGCCGCAACTTGGCACGAGTCACGACCTCCGGCCCGATCACCTTCTTCCCCCACGCTCCCCACGCCCACGCCGGCCCGCAGGCCCCCTACAACGCAGCTATCACCGCCGGCCCCGACGGCAACCTCTGGTTCACGGAGTCGCCCGCGCCCCGCATCGGCCGCATCACGCCGGCGGGCGCCGTCACGGAGTTCTCCGTGGGCCTGAGCGGCGGCTGCAGCCCCGACCGGGATCACGGCCGGTCCCGACGGCAACCTCTGGTTCACGGAGTAGACTGGGAAGCGCTATCGGCCGTATCACCCCGGCCGGCCCATCACCGAGTTCCGCTCTCCCCAACAGCGGCAGCCGTTACCGAGGGACATCGCCGCCGGCCCCGACGGGAATCTCTGGTTCACACGGAAGATGCCATCGGCAACCGCGATCGGTCGCATCACGACCGCGTGGGCCAGGTCACCGAGTACTTGAGCGGCCTCACCGCCTCCCAACCCGCGGGGATCACGGCCGGGCCCGACGGCAATCTCTGGTTCACCGAGTCGAGCAGCGACGCATCGGCCGGATCACGCCGGCGGGAGTCATCACGGAGTTCACGGCCGGATCAGCGCCGGGGCCGCCCGGCGGGATCGCCGCGGGCGCCGACGGCAACCTCTGGTTCGCGGAGGTCGCCGGTGACCGGATCGGCCGACGGTCGCCGTGGATCCGTCGCCCGCCCCGGTCGTCGCGCTGCTCGTCAGGCCGACCCGGCCAACACCCGTCACCCCCTCGACCGTCGCCACCGGCGTCGTGAAGCCGCGCCGCCCCAAGGAGCCACTTCGGAGGCCGCGCCTGCCCGCTCTCGGGGGTCGGCAAGGCCACCGTGAAGGCGCCGCCCAACGCCCAGATCGTTCAGAAGCTCCAGCTGAAGGACCTCGGTCGCTACACCTTCATCTACCTCAACCGCATCACCGGCAAGCGACTGGTGCTCCGCCCCGGCAGCACCGTGCGGACCCCCGCCGGCCTTCGGACGCTCGCCAAGAAGTTCACGGCCCCCGTCGTGAGCAACACGAAGGAGGGGACGAAGGTGACGCTCACCACGCGCTTCACCCGCCTCGTTTTTCCGAAGAAGACGCGCGACATCGTGCTGCGGGTCGTCCACCGGCACCCCGACGGTTGCCTCGGTGAGCCCGCCTCGGGACCGACGGGAGGATCATGGGCTGACGGCGGTGGGCGGCGCCCCCACGTAGCGGGCGCGCGGCCGGATAAGCCGGCTGTCCGCGCGGGGCCTCGAGGGCGTGGGCGATCCACCCGCCGAGCGGCCGAGCGCGAACAGACAGAAGGCGGCCCCGCGGGGAGCGCGAGCCGGCGGGCCAGCGCCGCGAGGCCGAAGTCGAGGGTGGGCTACTGGCCGAGCTGGTCCGCGGGCCAGCGCCACGAGGGCTCGTCGGTCGCCGCCGATCCGGCCCGAGGCGGCCGCCAGTGCGCAGCAGCTCGGCGGCGCGGGGGTCGCCCTCGGGGTACAGCGGGTGGCCGAACCCCGGCAGCGCGCCATCGTCGCCGAGCGCCCGCTCGGCCGCCCGGGCGGCCCGTCGCGCCCGGCGTCGCGCACAGGTCCTCGACCCGCTCGGTGAGGCCGCCGTGCCGGCGGCCGCGCAGGGCGCAGAGCGCGGCGAGGACCACCTCTCCAGGCCGGGTCGGCCGAGGCGACGCAGCGGGCGGTGAACGCGCTGACGTTGAGCTCGTGGTCGGCGCACAGCGTCAGGGCCGCCTGAGGTCGGCCGTGCGTGCGTTCCCCACCCCCTCGCCAGCCGCCCGGCCAGCTCGCCCCTCGCCCGCCCCGCCGGCGGCGGCGAACATGCCCGGCCGTCACCCGGGCGGCGCCGCGCATCGACCGTCGTGAGGGCGCGCCGAGGGTCGACGAGCGAGCCCTCGACGCCCGCAGGAGGTGGCGGGCGAGGGCCGCGGCCGACGGCGGCGCGACGGCGGGTGGCGGACGGGGACGGCGCGGGGATCGCCGGCGTCGCTCGGGTCGCCCGACCACGGAGTGCCGCCACCCGCTCGAAGTTCTCGGTGCGCGCCAGCGCCACGGTTCCTGGCCCCGCTAGATGGCAGCGGCCGTCCTCGATGAGCGTGAGGTCCGAGTCGAGTACCGGCAGGCCCCAGTGCAGCGGCCTCGTGCGCCGCCAGCTCGCGGTCCCGCGCCCGGTTACGGCGGCGCACGAGGGCCTCGAGCTCGCCCGCGGTAGCGGCTCGCCCGGCTGGGGCCCGGCCCCGGCGCCGACGCCAGCAGCCCCCGGCTGACGTAGGCGTAGAGCGTCTCCCGTGAGACGCCCAGCAGGGCCGCCGCCTCGGCGGCGGGGCAGGTGGGGGGGTCGTCGGCGATAGATTGATTATACGGATCAATATTGACGCCGCAATCCGCGGCTCCTACCGTCATATCATGGACCACTCAGACGCTTTCCCTCATCGATCCCAGGCGCCCGAGCTCTTCGAGGCCGAGTTCCCCCGCGAGGGCTTCCCCCGCTAGGACTGGACGACCCGGCCGACGACCTGCCCGGCGCCGCATGGACCACCGAGACCACCCACCGCGACGGGCAGCAGGGCGGGCTACCGCTTACCGTCGAGGCGGGCGTCGCATCTACGAGCTGCATGTGCGCCTTCACCGGCGCGAGCGGCGCGTTACGTCAGGCCGAGTTCTTCGTCTACCGCGCGGCCGATCGCCGCATGCTCGAGGCGGCGCTCGAGCGCCAGCCGGTGGCGCGCCCGTCGAGCCGACCACCTGGATCCGCGCGAGCCGCAAGGACGCCGCGCTGGTGGGCGATCTCGGCGTCCGCGAGACCGGCATGCTCGCCTCGGCCAGCGACTACCACACCTTCCACAAGTTCCGGCCGGGGGGCGGCGCCAGGCGGCGGGGTCTACCTCGACGCGGTGCGCGCCGTGCTCGACGCCGGCCTACGTCCGCGGCTGCATCTCGAGGACGCCACCCGCGCGCCGGAGGAGTTCGTGCTGCCCTTCGCCGAGGCGGTATCGCACGCGGCGGCGCCCGCGTCCCGGAGCTAGCGCCCCGAAGTTCCGCGTCTGCGACACGATGGGCCTCGGCCTGCCCGTGGACAGTCGCGGCCCCGCGCTCGATCCCCCGGCAGGATCCGCGCGCCTGCGCGAGCTCGGCGTGGCGGCCGAGGAACTCGAGTTCCACCCCCACAACGACACGCACCTGGTGGTCGCCAACTGCCTCGCCGCGATCCAGGCCGGGCTGCGCGCGTGATCAACGGCACGCTGCTCGGCACGGGCGAGCGCACCGGCAACGCGCCCCTCGAGGCAGTGTGATGCACGCCATCGGCATGGGCTGATCGACGAGCCCCTGCCCGACTTCCGCGCGCTCAACGAACTCGCCGACCTCTACGCCGAGCTCGGCCGCCGGTGGCCGCCGACCTACCCGCTATACGGCCGCGACGCCCACCGCACGCGCGCCGGCATCCACGCCGACGGGCTGAACAAGTTCTGGTGGATGTACGCGCCGTTCGACGTCCCCGCCCTACTCGGACGGCCGCTCGAGGTGAGCCTCACCCGGGATTCCGGCCTCGCCGGACTCGATCTTCCTCATCCGCCAGCACACCGGCCGCGAGCTACCCAAGGACGACCCCGGACTCCTCCGCGTCCACGCCGGCCCTGATGGACAATTCGACGCCGGCCGTCAGACCGCCGTCGAATGGGAAGAGGTGGAAACCCTGATGGAAGGCCTCTGATCTCTGTTTGAGCCTTGGCGACAAACCTCCGAGGTCGCGTAGCGACATGCCAATCCGCCCGGCCAGGGCGGATTTGCCGCGTCATCAGCCGGCCCGCAAGAGGCCGGCCTGACGCGTCAGGGGGACAAGCGCGCCAACGGCGGATCCGGGACTGTTTAGAGGAGACCATCAGAGCCCGCCAACCTCGAACCCCAGAAAACCTCGAAGCTCACAGACCCGAAGCTCGGGGCCTACGCCTTCCGTTTCAGGGCGGCTCGCCCGCTGACCACCTCGTCCTCGCCGCCGGTGATGAGCCGGGCGCCGCGGCCGTGGGTGAGGAAGCTGACGGTCCAGCGGGTGAGCACCAGGAACCGTTCTGGAAGCCGGTCAGGTAGAAGAGGTGGATGAAGCCAGCCGAGCCAGGCGATCGTGCCGCTCAGGCGAGGCCCTCGACCTCGCCGACCGCCTCCTTGCGCCCATCGTCGCCAGGTTGCCCTTGTCCACGTAGTGGAACGGCCCGGCGCGGCCTTCCCGCCAGGCGGGCCCGGAGCACCTTCGCGGCGTATCGGCCCTGCTGCATGGCCGCGGGCGCCACGCCCGGCAGCGGGATCTGCCCTCCCCGCCGTCGGAGACCCGCACCATGTCCCCGAGGACGAGGACCTCGGGGTGGCCGGGCAGCGTCAGGTCGGGCTCTACGGTGACGCGCCCCGCGCGGTCGAGCGGGCCCGGTCGCCTCGGCGAGGTCGCGGCGAGCGGCGAGGCGGCGACGCCGGCCGCCCAGACATCGGTGCGCGACGTCGAGGCGCTCCTCGTCGTCGCCTCCGGCGACCCCGACGGTGACGCCCTCCGGGTCGACGCCGATCACCAGGCGGTCGCTGCGGATGGTCACGCCGAGCTTCTCGCAGCTGCCGCTGGCCTTCGGGGAGAGCGATCGGGGGAACGCGGGGAGCACCTGCTCGGCGCCCTCGACCAGCACGATCGCGGCGCGCGTCGGGTCGATGCGGCGGAAGTCGTGCCGCACCGTGTCGCGGGCGATCTCGCCGATCTGCCCGGCCAGCTCGACGCCCGGTCGGGCCACCGCCGACGACGACGAACGTCGAGCAGGCGGCAGCAGCGCGGGTCGGGCTCGATCTCGGCGGCTTCGAACGCCGAGCACGCGGCGGCGAATCTCGAGCGCGTCCTCCACCGTCTTCAGCCCGGGCGCGAGCGGCTTCCCACTCTGGTGGCCGAAGTAGTGAGTGGCGCGCCGCCTGTCGCGACGATCGAGCGTGTCGTAGGACAGCGTCGGCCGGATCGCTCGTCGAGGGTTGGACGGATACGCCTTGGCGTCGACGTCGATGTCTGTCACCTCGGCCAGCAGACGGTGTTCGTTGCTTTTGCGCTTGAGCACTTCGCGCAGCGGCGAGGCGATGTTGGCGGGCGAGAGCCCCCCGGTGGCCACCTGGTAGAGCAGCGGCTGGAATAGATGGAAGTTGCGCCGGTCGATCAGCGTCAGTTCGCCGGCGCCTGGCGCAGCTGCTGGGCGGCCTGGAGACCGCCGAACCCGCCCGCCGATGACCACCACCCTGTGCTCCCGCCTCGGCCATCGCCCCTCCTCCGGCTATTTTACTCCCACTCGATGGTCCCCGGCGGCTTCGAGGTGAGGTCCAGGGCGACGCGGTTGACCCCGTTGACCTCGTTGATGATGCGGTTGGAGATGCGCTCGAGGATGTCGTAGGGGATGCGCGCCCAGTCGGCCGTCATCGCGTCGTCGGAGGTGACGGCGCGGATCATGATCGGGTACGCGTAGGTGCGCTCGTCGCCCTGCACGCCCACGCTCTTGATGGCCGGGAGCACCGCGAAGCTCTGCCAGAGCTCGCGGTAGAGGCCGGCCCGGCGGATCTCCTCCTGGAGCACGAAGTCGGCCTGGCGCAGGATGTCGAGGCGCTCGCGGGTGACCTCCCCGATGATCCGGATGGCGAGGCCGGGGCCGGGGAAGGGCTGGCGCCAGACCATGTCCTCGGGCAGGCCGAGCTCCTCGCCGACGACGCGGACCTCGTCCTTGAACAGCTGGCGCAGCGGCTCGATCAGCTCGACGACCATGTCCTCCGGGAGGCCGCCGACGTTGTGGTGGCTCTTGATCTTGGCGGCGTCGCGGGAGCCGGACTCGATCACGTCCGAGTACAGCGTCCCCTGCACCAGGAAGCGCGCGTCCTTCAGCTTGTCGGCCTCGCGCTCGAAGATGCGGATGAACTCGCGCCCGATCGTCTTGCGCTTCTCCTCGGGCTCGGTGATGCCGGCGAGCGCCTGATGGAAGTGCTCCTGGGCGCGCACGTGGACGAGCGGCACGCCGAAGTGCTTGCCGAAGGCGGCCTCCACCTGCTCGCCCTCGTTGTGGCGCATCAGCCCGTGGTCGACGAAGACGCAGGTCAGGCGGTCGCCGATCGCCCGGTGGACGATCAGGGCGGCGACGGCGCTGTCGACGCCTCCCGAGAGGCCGCAGATGGCCCGCGCGTCGCCGACCTGGGCCCGGATGCGCTCGACCTGCTCCTCGATGAGGTGCGTCGCAGTCCAGGTGGGCGAGCAGTCGCAGGCCTCGAACAGGAACCACTTGAGCAGGTCGTTTCCGAACGGCGTGTGGACGACCTCGGGGTGGAACTGCACCCCGTACATCCGCCGGCCGGCGGTTCTCCATCGCGGCGACCGGCGACGAGGTGGTCTCGGCGGTGACCGTGAAGCCCTCGGGGGCGCGCGAGACCGCGTCGCGGTGGCTCATCCAGCACTGCTCGGCCGGCAGCGCGTGGAACATCCCCTCGCGCGAGCGGACCCGGATGGGCGTCTTGCCGAACTCGCCGGCGCCTGTGCGCGCGACCTCTCCACCGAGGGCGAGGGTCATCGCCTGGAGGCCGTAACAGATGCCCAGCACCGGGATGCCGAGCTCGAGGAGCGCGGGGTCGAGCGAGGGGGCACCGGGCGCGTAGACCGAGGCCGGCCCCCCCGAGAGCACGAGCCCCGAGGGATGCAGCGCCCGGATCTCGTCGGGGGACGCGTCGTGCGGCACCACGGCCGAGAAGACGCGGCACTCGCGGATCCTCCGGGCGATCAGCTGGCTGTACTGCGCTCCGAAGTCCACCACGAGGACCCCGCCCGGCACGGCGGCGGCGAGAGCGGGGTCGAGCGCGGGGTGTGCGGAGGCGGCCAGGCCCTAGGTTACCCGAGCCCGGGCGGACGCACTGGGCGGCGTGGGGACGTGCCGGCGGCGGCGCCCTCAGCAGGAGCGCGCGGACTCGAGCCCGCGGACGTCCGCGCCGGGGCCGCCGCGGCCCCGGTCGCGGCCCGCCGGCCCATCAGGCGGTCGCGCCCGCCCCGCCCACCAGCAGGTCACGACCGGGTCCTCCCTCCAGCCGGTCGCCCCCCGCCCCCCCCTCCACCCGGTCCCTTCCGGCCCGGCCGAGGATCCGGTCGGCTCCGGCCCCCCCGGTGCCGTGATCGTTGCCGGCCCCCAGGCAGATCAGGTCGTTCCCCCCGCGCCCCGCACGAGATCGTTTCCTCCGAGCGCCGCGATGACGTCGCGCCTGGCGGTGCCGCGAATGACGTTCCGCGCGTCGGTGCCCACGATCGCGGCGCGGACGCCGGCGCAGCGGCGCGCCGGGGAAGGAGAGGGGAGGGAGGGAGGTGGAACGGGGGGGGAGGGGGGAGAGGGAAGGGAGGGGGGAGGGGGCCCAGGTAAGGGGGAGGGGGGTGGGAGAGGAAAGGGGGAGGGGAGGGTAGTCGGGGGGGAGAGCCACCGGCCGATGCGGACAGGACCTCGGGGGGGGGGGGGGGGAGGGGAGGAGGAGCCACCCGCGTCCGGTCGGCGCCGCCGGGACAGCTGGTCCGCCGGATCGCCGGGGGGCCCGCGCCGGGCTCACCAGGGCCGCGGCAGACCGTGTCCGCACGAACACGTCCCCGACCGCGTCCCGTCGTCGCCCGAGAGGTTGCCGCGGGGCGACGGGAAGATGACGAGGCGCTCATCGGCCGAGATCGGGCCGCGGAGAGCGAGCCGCCGTCCCCGCCCGCGCCGGCGGCGCCGGCCGCCCGGCTCACCAGGGTGGTCGTGCCGAGCCGCCAGGTCGCGAACGAAGACGTTGCCGGCCGCTCGTTGTCGGCCTCGGCCGAGAGGTTGTCAGGCGTCGGACCGGAAACGCGACGAGCGGCCGTCGGGCGAGATGAACCGGGAAGTTCGGGTCGGCGTTGGTCGCCGGGCGCCGGCGGCACCGGTCGCCCGGCTCACCAGCGTGGTCGTCCTGTTCACCGCGTCGCGGACGAAGACGTTGACGACTTGCCTCGTCGTCCTCGGTCGAGAGGTTGTCGGCCGCCGAGTCGAACGCGACGTAGCGGCCGTCGGCCGACATGGAGGCGTCGCCCGAGTTGTCGTCCCCCGCCGGCGCCGGCGACGCCGGTCGCCCGGCTCACCAGCGAGTGGTGGGCCCCGTGTCCCGAGGTCGCGCACGAAGACGTTCCGTCCACGGCTTTGTTCGTCGTCCTCGGGCGAGAGGTTCTTGGCCAGCGACTCGATGAAGCCACGTACCGGCCGTCGGCGCTGAGGCCGGTGGGGCTCGAACGAGCCGTCGCCCCCGGACGGCCGCCGGCGCCGCTTGCGCGGCTGATCAGATCGTCGTGCCGGTGGGGGTCCCGGACGAAGATGTCCTCCGTGGGGAGTTCGTCGTCGCCGAGGTTCGTCGCGACGCGACGGGAACGCGACGAGGCGCCCATTGGCCGAGATCGCCGGGGAAGAACGACGCCCCTGTCGCCGCCGGGCCGGGCCGCCACCCACCGGTTGCCCCGGCTCACCAGCTTCGTCGTGCCATCGGAGGTTCGCGCAGGTAGATGTCCTCGTCGTTGTTGTTGGCCGTGAGGCCGCCGCTCGTCGAGAAGGCCACCCGCCCGTTGCGGGAAGCGATCCAGGCGTCGTTCGAGTCTCCGGTGGTGGGGGCGCCGGCGGCGCCGGTGGCCCGGCTTGAGGAGGGTGACCGCCCCGGTGAGGGTGTCGCGCACGAAGACGTCCCGCACGCCCTTGTCGTCCTCGGGCACGAGGTTGTCGCCCGCCGAGCTGAAGGCCACGAAGCGTCCGTCCTCCGAGATGCTCGGCAGGAACCCCGAGTCGCCGTCCGCTCCGGCGCCGGTTCCCGCTGCCCGCGAGATCAGGTCGAGGTCGTCGCGGGCCGCGGCGGCCGGAAGGGCGAGCGCACCGAGCACCGCAAGCGCCAGCGCGGCACACGCAACTCCGTGGGGGGCTCCCGCCCCGGACATCGCCCCGGGCGAGCCTACGAAGAGGACCGGCGGGTAAACCCACCGGCTCCCCCTCTCCCCCTCTCCCCCCCTACCCCATCCCCACCGCCTGCGCTCTGCTGGAGCTTCTTGCCCTCGGACTTCAGGGCCGGCGCCACCATGACCTCGCACTTCTGGAAGCTCTGGATCGAGTCGTACCCACAGGTGGCCATCGCGCTGCGCAGCCCCCCGACCAGGTTGAGCGTGCCGTCGTTCTCGTGCGCGGGGCCGGTGAGGATCTCCTCGAGGGTCCCGATCGTCCGGGTCTTGACCCGGGTGCCGCGCGGCAGCTGCGGGTGGAACGTGGCCATGCCCCAGTGGTAGCCCCGGCCCGGCGCCTCGGACGCCTTGGCGAACGGCGAGCCGATCATGCAGGCGTCGGCGCCGCAGGCGATCGCCTTGGCCAGGTCGCCGGCGTAGGCCATGCCGCCGTCGGCGATGACGTTGACGTACTGGCCGGTCTCCATCAGATGCTGCATCCGGGCGCCCCCGGCGTCGGCGATGGCCGTGGCCTGGGGGACGCCCACGCCGATGACCTGCCGCGTGGTGCACGCCGCCCCGGGACCCACGCCGACCAGCACGCCCACGGCGCCGGTGCGCATGAGGTGCAGGGCCGTGTGGTACGAGGCGCAGCCGCCCACGATGACCGGCACCGGCAGCTCGGCGATGAAGCGCTTCAGGTTGAGCGGCTCGGCCACCGACGAGACGTGCTCGGCGGAGACCACGGTGCCCTGGATGACCAGGATGTCGAGGCCCGCCTCGAGCGCGATGTCCACGTAGTCGGTCACCCGCTGCGGCGTGAGCGAGCCGCCGACCGTCACGCCCTGGTCCTTGATCTCCTTGATGCGCTGGGCGATCAACTCGGGCTTGATCGGCTCCCGGTAGATCTCCTGGAGGCCCCGGGTGGCCTGCTCGGGCGGCATGCCCGCGATGCGCTCGGGCTCGGCGTCGGCCTCCTCGTAGCGGGTCTGGATGCCCTCGAGGTTGAGGACCGCGAGGCCGCCCAGCTTGCCGATGATCCCCGCGGTGCGGGTGTCCACCACGCCGTCCATCGCCGAGGCCAGCAGCGGCAGCTCGAACGCGTGACCGTCGAGCTTCCAGCTGAGGTCGACGTCTTCGGGATCACGCGTGCGCCTGCTCGGCACGATCGCGATCTCGTCGAGCCCGTAAGCCCGTCGCCCCTTCTTGCCCCGCCCGATCTCGATCTCCACTCAGCTCCCCCCGCGACGTCTGCCCGACCGCGCCTCAGGACGAAAACCCAGGCTCGGCGTCGTCGCCGGGACCCGGGTCGGGTGCCCTGGTGATGTCGAAGGTCCCCATGAGAATGTCCTGTGATCCTAGCGCGAGGTCGGCCGCCCGGTCTCCTTCCGGCGGGTCTGAAACGCGCTTGGCCACTCTCGACGGCCGCTTCAGCCCTCGCCGACCACCTCGACCCGCCGCCGGAGCGACTCGACGTCGGAGGGATCGAGCACGCCGGCGCCGATGCGCTGGGTGCTGGCCGCACCGCAGGCGACGGCGAGCGCCAGGGCCGACTCGGGCGCTTGGTGGCCGTAGACGGCCGACAGGTACCCGGCAGGAGCGCGTCGCCCGAGCCGACCGTCGAGACCACGTCGGCCGCGGCGGCAGACGCGCGCGGGAGGTGCGGCTTGCGCTTGCGGCCTCGGGCACGGATGCGGGCGACGCACCCGTCCTCGTGGTGGATGATCGCGATGCCCGGCGCCCATCTGGACGATCTTCTCGGCGGCGGCGGCGATGTCCTCCTCGTCGCCGAACTCGTGGCCCACGATCTCCTCGGCCTCGCGGACGTTGGGGCTCACGACGCCGGGCTCGGCCGAGAGGGCCGCGCGCAGCGCCGGGCCCGCGGCGTCGAGCGCGGTGATCATCCCGTCGCGGCGAAGCTCGCGCAGGAGCGCCCGTAGCAGTCGGCCGGCACCTCGCGCGGCAGGGAGCCGGCGAGCACGAACACGTCGGCGCCCCGCGACAGGTAGCGGATCTTCTCGACGAGCACGTCGAGCTCGGCCGGCCGCACGTTCGGCCCGTACTCGTTGATCTCGGTCTGCGGGCTGTTGGTCGGATCGATCACGGCCGTGCGAGGTCCGCGACTCGTCCGCGATGCGCACGAAGTCGTTGAGGATCCCCTCGGCCGTCAGCTCCTCGACGATGTAGGTGCCGGCGCGGCCACCGGCCAGGCCGGTCGCGATCACGGGCTGCCCGAGCGCTTCAGGGCGCGCGCGACGTTGACGCCCTTGCCGCCGGCAGCCGCACGAGGCGTCGGCGCGGTGGCGCGCGCCGAGCTGGAGGTTCGGGCACGCGCACGGTGCGGTCGAGGGCGGCGTTGAGGGTGACCGTGACGATCATGGTATGAGGTTCCACGAGTCCCGAGCCGAGGTGGTCCCAGATGCCCGGGCCGCCGTCGCCGCCGGACGGCCACCAGCCCGGCTCGCCCGAGCACGTGCGCCGCCCTGGCACACGTGACCGTGCCGAGTCGCGCCCGCCCGCGACCGGCCCGTCACCTCGGCCGGCGCGACCACGCGTCTGGCTGATCGGGCGGCCCGAGCAGCACCGGCGCGCCGGCGGACCGCGGCGCCGCGGTAGGGCACCTCGACGCCGGGGCGCTCCTCGACCGGCACGCCGCCCGGCACGGTGCCCGCCGGCAGGAACGTCGGCGCGACGCGCACTGCGCGAAGCCCCAGTCGAGCAGCCGCTTGGCCATCGCGGGCGCGCGCGGGCGGCGCTCGGCGCCCCGATCACGGCGGCGTAGAGCTGCACCCCGAGGCGCGGCACGGCGCGCGTGGGCCACCAGGGCGAGCCCGCCTCGTCGGTCATGCCGGTCTTCATCCCGTCGACCTCGGGATCGGTGTCCAGCAGCTCGTTCTCCGACTCGTACCGGCGGTCCCGCGCCACCCGGCCCCGGGATGCTTGCCCGCCGGCGCGGACACGATCGCCCGCGAAAGTCCGGGGCCGCGCATCGCCACGCGAGCCGAGGCTCACCATGTCGCTCACGCTGGAGTGGTGACCCGGGGCGTCGAGCCCGTGGGGGTTGGCGAAGTGCGTGTCGCCTCAGCCCAGCTCGGCGCGCCGGCGTTCATCAGCGCCACGAAGGCCGCCCGCGAGCCCGCCCACGCCTCGGCCAGCGCCATCGCGGCGTCGTTCCCGCTCGCCACCAGCAGCGCGGTGAGCAGGTCCCGGACGCTCAGCGCTCGCCGGTCTCGAGGTCGACCCGATGGATCCCTCGATCGCCTCCGCCGACGCCGAGCACGGTCACGCCCGTCGCTCCAGTCCGCCCGCTCCGCACGACCAGGGCGGTCATCATCCTGGTGGTGCTCGCCATCGGGAACTCCCGGTCGGGCGCGCGCTGTGCCAGCGTCTCACCGGTCCCCGGGTTGACCACGATATAGGCGGCGGCGGAGCCATCGGTGGGGCGGCGGCGCGGGCGAGGGGGTCGCGGCCGCGCGCGGGCCGTCGACTCAGGGAGGAGCCGGCTGCGTGGCGGCGATCGGGGGGGGGGGGGGGGGGCCCGGAGCCGCCGGCCCCCGCGGGGATCGTATGGTGGCGACGGCCGGGTGGTTGACCGCTTCCGGTTTCGGGGGGGGGGGCGCGGGGATCCTTCTGATGGACGACTCGACGCGGCCCAGAGGGTCTCGCGCAGCTCCTCGGCGGCGCGCCGGGCGCTCTCGGCGAAGATGATCGAGCGGCTGGCGGCCACCAGCGCCCCGGCCCCGTGACCGCCGAAGGCCGCCCCGAGGTCCTCGGGCTCGCCCCCCTGGGCGCCGACCCCGGGGACCAGCAGAGTCTGCCGCGGCATCAGCGCCCGCAGCGCCCCGATCCGCTCCGGCACCGTCGCCCCCACCACGGCTCCGAGACCGAGAGGCCCGACTCGTTCACGGAAGGGGCGCCCCATTCGGCCACCTGGCGGGCGACGGCCTCGGGCCAGGGCCCGCCGGAGGCCAGCGGCAGGTCCTGCAGCTCGGCGGCGCCGGGGTTGGACGTTCGCACCAGCGCGAACAGGCCGCGGCCGCCGGCGGCGGCGGCGTCCAGGAAGGGGGCGATGGCGTCCCCGCCGAGCAGCGGGTTGACGGTCAGCGCGTCGATCGGGGGGCGCAGGAAGGCCTCGGCGTAGGCCCGGCTGGTGACCTCGACCTCGCCCCGCTTGGCGTCGGCGATCACCAGCAGGCCGGCCTCGGCGGCCGCGGCCGCGACCCGCTCGAACGCCTCCCACCCGGCGGCGCCGAAGCGCTCGAAGGAGGCGAGCTGGATCTTGGCGGCGACGCAGGCCGGGCCCGCGGCGGCGATCGCCCGCCGGCAGAAGGCGCGCGCCCCCTCGGCCCCGCCCGGCACCCGCGCGGGGTCGGGGTCGAGCCCGAGGACCACCTGGCTCGCCCGCGCGTCCACCGCCGCCGCCACCCGCTCGCCGAATCCCGCTCATAGCAGGGCCGCCCGCCACGCGGGAGGGTGAGGGTGGCGAGCAGCGTGGTGACCACCACGGCCCCGGCCAGCACGTCGGCCCGCAGCCCCGAGCGAGACCCGATCACGAGCGACATCATCGCGGTTGGCATCGCGGCCATGATCACGACCGTGTGGAACACGTCCCCGCTTGAACTGGAAAGGCCTCGCCGATTGCGAGGCCGAGCACGCCCGCGACCCGAGCCGCACGACCACGAAATAGCTCACCTCGCCCCAGATCCGGGAGAGCCCGCGCAACTCGATCATCAGCCCCGCGTAGAGCATGGTGAGGGGCAGGATCGCCGCGCCGAGCATCTCGAAGGGGCGCTCGATGGCCCGGGGCAGGTCGCCAGGCCGAGGTTGACGACGAGGCCGGCGACCAGCCCCCAGTTCGGCGGCAGCCGCAGGCGCGCCCGACCTCGCGAGCCCGGATGCCGGGGCTCGCGGTCGGGGCGCACCGTAGGCTCCGGCGACCGCCACGGTCGACGTCCAGGTGATGATCCCGGTGCCGAGGCGTCGTACATCACGGCCGCCGGCAGCGAGAACCCGGCCCGGAGGCGGCGATCAGGGGGAGCCCGAAGAACCCGGTGTTGCCCACGGCGCTCGCCACGATCAGCGCCCCGGCGCGCGGCCGCTCCATCCCCCGCACCCGCGTCGAGACCGAGCCGAGCCCGAGAAGGACGCGGCCCACGGCGAGGCCGGCGATCGGGACCAGGAGCAACGAGTCGTTGAGGTCGACGCGACCAGGATCAGGAACATCAGCGCCGGCAGGGCCAGGTTGAATATCGACGTGCACCAGCAGGGGCCCGTCGGTGCGGCGGATGACCCGGCCCTGCGGCGAGGGCCCCACGGCGACGATCAGGAGAGCCCGGAGGGCGGTCTCGGTCAGGCCGCGTCCAGGACCCACGGCCCCGAGCCTACCACGCCCCGTCCGCGAGCCCCTCGGCGCCGATCACGCGGGGGGGAGCACCTGTCGCCAGTAGCAGGGCGCCGAGCCGCTCTCGAGCACGGGTAGAACGGCGGGCGCAGCCACTGGAGCGTCTCGTCGTACTGGGAGTCGCGGCTGGCGAATTTCGATGCGTACCCGCCTTCGGAGGTGGTCTGCGAGCCGATCTAGACCATCCACGGGTGGCCGCCGCCGTTGCCCTGCCGGGCCTCCACTGCCCGGCCTGCGCCAGCGATGCCGCCCGCCAGTGAGGTTCGTCGGCGTGTACTTGGTGACGATCAGCTCGTTGGCGGCGATCAGGCCGAGAACGTCGTCACCCGGCGCGGCGTAGCTGATGTTGCCGCCGATGTAGACGTTGGCCTTGTTCGCGATGGTCACGCGGCCGTTGACCACCGAGGGGCGCGGCCCGTCGGTGGCGCTGCACGAGTCCTGCCGGTTGCTGCCGTCCGAGACGATCACCGACTGCTCGAAGTACATGGCGCCGTTCGCCGGCACGTTGATCGTCTGCGAGCAGTTCGAGCGCATCGACCGAGTACCCGAGTCGGACGTGTTGGTGATCTTCCACATGCGCGCCCGGCCGTCGGCGAGGAACTGGACCATCCAGGCGCTCACCGCGGGATCGTTGCAGGCGGTGCCGCCGGCCGTGGCGGCGTCCTTGATGTCGAGGCGCGACCGGGTGAACTGGCTGAAGTCGATCGGGCTGGGGAACTTGTCGCGGAACGACGGCGTGGTGGTCGAGTCGTAGGCGCCGGCCTGGAAGATCGCCGAGGACGCGTCGAGCTGGGGCAGTCGACGCGTCGCTGGAGCACACCCAGTGCGCGGCGTAGGCCGGGGCCTTGGCGACGCCCTGGTGGTCGATGTCCTTGGCCGAGTACAGCTTGCCGGTGGTGGTCGCCGTGGACCCGTACTTGATCGTCGCGTTCGAGATCATCTGGAAGTCGGCGATCGAGGTCGGGTGGATCTGGCTCTGGATCGAGCGCGTCACCGGCTTCGGCCTGTCGCGCCCCGACAGGGCGGTCGACTGCACGGTGACCAGGTCGGAGTCGCTCGGCGGCGGGGTGACGCGCAGCGAGTACGCCGCCTGCCGAAACGCGACTCCTGCAGCGGCGTCCAGGTCTGGGACGGCCGGCCGCGTAGGTCCACGGCTCACCGGGCGTCCAGGGGGTGCCGGGCGCGTGCACCAGGCCGGGCGAGTCGATGCGCGGATCCTCGGCGAGGTCGACCCAGTGGTCGTAGTAGCGCGGGTCCTCGACCAGGCGCGAGACGTACTGGTTGATGCCGGCGTCGGCCGCCTCGAGGGCGATGTCGCTGCGTCCCTCGCGCGCCGTCTGCGCGGTGGTGCTGCGCGCGTAGGACAGGCTCGCGACCACCAGCAGCGCCAGCATGCCGGTGAGGGCGATGGTCGCGATCAGGCTCGATCCCGCCTGGGGGCCGCCGCCGCCGGCGGCGAGCCTAGAGACGATTCGCATTGCGGAGTGCCACATCGGATCTCAGCTCCATGCTCGTTGCGGAGTTCCCGGTCTTCTGGCTCGCCAGGAGCCGCACGGAGACCTGCGCGATGTCGCGCAGCTGATTCGTGCCGGACAGGCGGGCAGGGCGGCGCCCTTGTTGGTGACGCCGGCGAAGGCAGGGATCGCACCGTTCTGAACCGCGTCGATGAGCACTACGCGGTGGCCGTAGGGGCCGTACGTGTATGGCGGGGTCGCGCCGATCGGATCCGCCGTCTCCCGGATCAACTGGTCGGAGACGATCGCGTAGCGCACCCGCTGGGGGCTCGGCCTGGTGACCGTGGGCGAGCGCTGGGGGTCGACGTAGATCTCGAGGTTGGTCGGACTCAGCGCCATGACGGGCGCCGCGAGCCCGTCGTCGGGGCTGATCGACTGGCGGAGGTCGCGCTCGACCTGGCCCAGCGCGATGCGGCCGGTGGACTGCGCCCGCGCCTGCGACTCGTGGGTGCGAAAGGCGTCGAGGCCCGCGAAGAAGAAGCCGTAGAGCGCGATGCTGAACATCGAGGCCAGCACGATCCCCATCAGCAGCTCGATGAGGGTGAAGCGCGCGCGCGCGCCGGGTTGGGAGGCGCGGCGGCGGCGGTCGAGGAGCCGCGCCTCATACGGCACCGGATAGGTGCTGCTGCCGCCGCCGTTCGCCTGGACCACCTTGCCGGCGCTCCAGGTCGGGTTGCCGCCCGAGAAGCCGGCGGCGATGTACGCCATGTAGTTCCCGGCGGCCAGGCCGGTGAAGTCGGCCCGGCTCGGGCGTTGGTGTTCTGCGAGGCGACTAGGTTCCGACGACCGCCGGAGGCGCACCGGCGGGTTGGACGCGCCGCGGTGAGCCGGACGGTCCCGGTGTTGGACGAGGGATCCAGGTACACGGTCACCGGCGTGGTCTGGTTTTGGACCACCGCGGCCAGGATCGCGCCCGCTCCGTAACCCGGCTGGGCCACCGAGAGCACGTAGTTGGCGCTCCCCGAGGGGTCGAGGCAGAAGCGCGCGAACCCGTTGCCGTCGGCGGTGCGCACGCGTGGCGGGAGGTTGCCCTGGCCACCCGACACCTGGACCTGGGCGCCCGGGATGACCGGGTTGCCGGTCCTGGTGCTGCGCACCGTGACGTCGAGGTAGCCGCTCGGCACCCGCTTCATCGCGAAGTCGAACACCTCCGTGGTGTTGGAGGGGTACCCCGTCGGCACCGGTCGCGCTGCCGTCTGCGACCGGTAGCAATCGGCCTGGGCGTCCACCGGGAAGTTGGAGGCGCTCGGCTTGATCGGCTTGCCGGTGAGGGCGGCGAACATGAACGGTCCGGTGTTGCCGTCCAGCCCGTCGCTCAGCACGTCCGGCCCGGGGGTCGTGACGGCCACCTCGGTGCGCTCGGTGACGAGCTGCGCGGTGCCGGCGTCGCGCAGGTTGACCGGGATCGTGGCCCGCTTGAACACCTTGAGGGTGGTGGTCCAGGTCTGGGACGCGGCCAGGTGCTGCTGGGCGACGGCCGGCATGCTGTCGGGGTGGGTCACCCACGGATCGTCGAGCCCCACGGTCAGCCGGTACTTGTACTTGGGGTCGCTCGCGGCGATCGCGCTGGGCTCGAGCCCGGCGAACACGACCTTGCCGTCGGCGCCCGTCGTGCGCGTCTGGGTCGGCGAGGTGCTCTTGTCGACGGTGATCGGCGCTCCGCAGACGGGCTGGTCGGTGAGCGCGTCGATGAGGGTCACGATGATCGTGGACTTGCCCGCGATCGCCCCGATCGCGGGGGGCGCGACGAGCGTTGACGACGTGTGGCGTGGGCCCGCTTCGTCTGGGGGGTGACCGTCACGGTCATCTTCTTGTAGTTCACGTAGGTCTGGGGCTGACCGAGCGCCGGATCGTCCACGTAGACCACGTCGCGGTCGATCTTGTAGCCGGTTGAGCCGACGGCCGTCGTGCTGGTGGCGAGGAAGACCCCGGGCGGGCTGCTGCCCGAGACGCCCACGTCCTCGTAGTCCATGCGGTGCGCGCGATCGAGCTCCGACGTCGCCAGCTTGACCGCCGTCGGATCGACCTTCGAGGTGCCCAGGGAGGCGCTGGTGGTCGCCAGCCCCTGGGCGATCCCGCCCGCCACGATCGCCAGCATGAGTATCCCGACGAGGATCTCGATATAGGAGAAACCGGCCTGACGCGCGCTCGTCCGTGAGTTCACGCGCTCTTCCTCTCATTCCGTGCGTGACGCGATCCCGCCGCCCGGTCGGGAACCGACGGGAAAGGGAAGGCAGGCCCCTTATCGGCCGCATGGCCCGCGGGCTTGACGGGGCGACGAGGTAGTGTCCCGGCGTGCCTGCGGACGACCCCATCCCGGCCCCACGCACCGATGGTCCCGCGGTCGTCAACGAGCCCGGCTGGGGCGAGCCGGACGAGCCGCGCTACCGGCCGATCGAGAGCTACGGCCTGATCGGCGACCTGCGCACCGCCGCGCTGGTGGGCCGCGACGGGAGCATCGACCGGTTCTGCCCGAGGCGCTTCGACGCCCCGAGCCTGTTCGCCGCGCTCCTCGACGCCGACATCGGCGGGAGCTTCCGCATCGCGCCGGCTATCCCGTGCTCCAGCAAGCAGCTCTACCTGCCCGACACGGCGGTCCTGCTGACGCGCTTCTTCAGCCCGACGGGCGTCGCCGAGGTCACCGACTTCATGCCGGTGGCCTCAACCCCTGCGCCATCGTGCGCCGCGTTGACGTGGTGCGCGGCTCGGTGGACTTCCGCATGTTGTGCAGGCCCGGGTTCGACTACGCGCGCTCGTCGCACCGCGTCACGGTTGACAACCCGCGCATCGCCCAGTTCATCGCCGCCGACGGCCGCACCACCGAGCTCGCCTCGAGCCTCGACCTGCCCACCGAGGGCCCGGCGGCGAGCGCGCGCTTCCGGCTGGAGCAGGGCCAGGGCGAGTCGTTCGTGCTGCAGCCCGGCTGCGGACCGCGCTGGAGCGACGAGGCGTCCAGGGAGCCTCGCCGAGACCCGCGACTTCTGGCGCAGCTGGCTGTCCAGGTCCAACTACGCCGGCCGCTGGCGGGAGATGGTGCACCGCTCGGCCATCACGCTCAAGCTCTCACCTACGCGCCGACCGGCGCCATGGTCGCCGCGCCCACCTGCAGCCTGCCCGAGGAGCTTCGGCGGCGTCCGCAACTGGGACTACCGCTACGCCTGGCTGCGCGACTCGGCCTTCACCGCTCTTCGCGCTTCCAGCGCCTGGGCTTCTACGAGGAGGCGCAGCACTTCTGCAACTGGCTGGAGGAGCGCTGCCGCGAGACCGACCCGGACGACCCCGAGCTGCAGATCATCTACGCCATCGACGGCGGCCGCGACCTCACCGAGCAGAGCTGCCCACCTCGCCGGCTACCGCGGATCGCGCCCCGTGCGCATCGGCAACGGCGCCTACGACCAGCTGCAGCTGGACGTCTACGGCGAGCTGATCGACGCGGTGTACCTCTCCAACAAGCAGGAGCCGATCAGCTGGGAGCTGTGGAGCAGCCTGCGCCGCTGCTCGACTGGCTCGCCGACAACTGGGAGCAGCCCGGACGAGGGGATCTGGGAGGTGCGCGGCGGGCGGCGCCACTTCGTCTACTCGAGGCTGCAGTGCTGGGTCGCCCTCGAGCGCGCCATGCGCATGGAGGCCTAGCGCGGGCTGCCGGGGACACCACCAAGTGGCGTGCGGTGCGCGACGAGATCTACGAGGAGATCATGGCGAAGGGGTGGAGCCCCGAGCGTCGGCGCCTTCGTGCAGTACTACGGCGGCGACGTGCTGGACGCCAGCAACCTGCTGATGCCCCTCGTCAAGTTCATCGGCCCGCGCGACCCGCGCATGCTGGCCACCCTGGAGGCCATCGAGCGCGGCCTCGTGTCGGACAGCCTGGTCTACCGCTACGACCCCGCGAAGGCCGCGACGACGGGCTGCCCGGCTCGGAGGAGGGCTCGTTCTCGCTCTGCTCCTTCTGGCTGTCGAGTGCCTGACCCGCGCCGGCCGCACGGAGGAGGCGCGGCTGGTGTTCGAGAAGATGCTCACCTACGCCAGCAACCTCGGCCTCTTCGCCGAGGAGGTCGGCGACACCGGCGAGGCGCTGGGCAACTATCCCCAGGCCTTCACCCACCTGGGCCTGATCTCCGCCGCCTGGGACCTCAACCGGGCCCTCGGCTCGCGCTCGCCGGGCTAGGGCGGCGGGCTCCGGCTCGAGCTCGACCACAGCAGGGCCTCCACAGTCTCGTCGCGCCCCTTGAGCGCGACCCTCCCGAGGGTCTCGGTGCGTGCGCCCTCAACGCGGCGCGCGGTCTCCGGCCCCAGCGCCACCCCGCCGGCGGGCGCGAGGCCCTCGAGGCGCGACGCCACGTTCACCGTGTCGCCGATCACCGTGTAGGTCCGGCCCCCCGCCGCGCCCGGCGCACGACGATGGCCGTACCGGTATTGACCCCCACACAGAAACGCGGCCAGTGGGTTCTCGATTCGGCGATGCGGCCGGTCGCCCGCTGCGATCCCGACGGCCGCCCGCAGGCGTCGCCGGCGTCATCGGCCGGTCCGCGGCGGTTGAACGTGGCCATGATGGCGTCGCCCATGATGCGGTCGACCTCGGCGCCGTGCTCGCCGACGAGCGCCGGGACGGCCGCGGCGGGGTCGCGGTTGACCATGCCGACACCTCGCGGGCCTCCGTGCTCTCGGAGAAGCGGGTGAACCCCTGCAGGTCGGCGAAGAGCACCGTGAGATCGCAGCAGCCCTCCGAGGTCGTTCAAGGTAGAGATCGCCAACCGCTCCTCGTCCACTGCATCTGGCCATCATGGCCACCATCAGCGTCGCCCGTACATCAGACGTGCCTCCCCCACCACAGGCCTGCCAGGTGGGCTCAGCTCCACCATCCAGCTTCGCCTCCGCGGGCGGCGGAGGGCGGTCTCCGACCCAGCACCCAGCGCTCAGGCGGCAGAGCCGAGGGTCGCGGCGCGCACCAGCGCGATGCCAACCTCACAAGTCCAAGGTTAACCATGGCAGCCGACGGCGGCTTGCCGCGCTCGGCACACTTCCCTCAGAGAGAGGCCGAGGCCGGCCACGACCACACCGCCCAGACGATCACCACCAGGGTCAGGCCCGCCGCAGCATAGGCGCGCGGACAAGCGCGCGCGGCGCGCCAGACGCGGGGCCCAGCGTCGAGCCGGCGGCGAAGGCCGCGGCGATCGTCAGACCGACCAGAGTGGCGATGACAAACCCGGCGTCGGCGAGTCCGGCAGCGCCCGTGGGGTGGCGAGCGCGTGAAGCCCGAGGAAGCCGCCAACGCAAGGAAGCCCAGCGACACGAGCGCCAGCGCGGGTCGGCGCGCCGCTCGGCGGCGACGCCGGTCGCGTACGCGAGGCCGCGTTGAGCACCGCCGCCGCAGCAATCCACAGGTGCGATGGGTTATGCGCCCACATCCCGTCGAGCGAAAGCCACGCGAGCACCGCGCCGAGGCCGATGAGCGGCAGCGCCACAGCGCGCCATTGGCGCGACGGTGCCGCAGAGCGCCAGGGCAGGTATCTCCACCCGGCGAGCGTATCGCGCAGAGCCTTCGGCAGACTCGCCGCCATTCCTGCCGTCGCCCGCACGTATCGCCGTCAGAGGACTCCGCCAGAACCACCAGCACGGTTAACGTTCGCAGTCGTCGCCCTCGCCGCACCCAAGAGCATCCCCGATGACCGATCATCACCCGCGCGCCACCTCCTCCCCTCCGAGCCCTTCCCCGTGAATCCCGTTCCTCGCTCCTCCACGACCGGATCGGAGCCGAGGAGATCGTCGGGCGCCCTGGCCGACTACATCCCGGAGCTCGGCGCGGCCGATCCCGACTGGTTCGGCATCGCGTCGCCACCGTCGACGGCACGTCTATGAGGCCGGCGACGCCCGGTGCCCTTCACCATCCAGTCGATCTCCAAGCCCTTCGTCTACGGCCTCGCCCTCGAGGACCACGGCGTCGACGGCGGTCACGCGAGAGGTCGGCGTGGAGCCGAGCGGCGAGGCCTTCAACTCGATCAGCCTCGAGCCGGAGACCGGCCGCCCCGCAACCCGATGATCAACGCCGGCGCCATCGCCACCGCGGCCTGATCGCGGGCGACGGCACGACGAGCGGCTGGAGCGCATCATCGACATGCTTCGCGCCTTCGCCGGCCGCGGCCTCGCGCTCGACGAGGCGCGTCTACCGCTCCGAGACGCGACACCGGCCACCGCAACCGCGCCATCGCCACCTCCTCCGCAACTCCGGCATCGCTCGGCGACGACGCCGACGACGTGCTCGACATCTACTTCCAGCCAGTGCTCGATGCTGGTCGACCGCCGCGACCTCGCCATGATGGGCGCCACGCTGGCCAACGACGGCGTCAACCCGCTCACCGGCGACCGCGCCATCGACCGCGAGCTACGTCGAAGCGTGCTGAGCGTCATGACCACCTGCGGCATGTATGACTACGCGGGCTCCTGGCTGTACCGCGTCGGCCTGCCCGCCAAGAGCGGCGTCGCCGGCGGCATCATCGCCGTGCTGCCCGGGCAGCTCGGCATCGGCGTCTTCTCCCCGCCGCTCGACGCGCGCGGCAACAGCGTGCGCGGCGTCGCCGTCTGCGCGAGCCTTCTCGCGCGAGTTCGGCCTCCACCTCCTGCGCCCGCCCGTGCATCCCGGCTCGGTCATCGCCGGCACGTACGCGCTCGCCGCGTGGCTCGAAGCGCCGCCGCACGCGCACGCCGAACTCGCCTGCCTCTCCGAGCACGGCCGCGCGGTCAACGTCCTCCGCCTCCAGGGCGCCTCGTCCTCAGCACCGCCGAGGTCGCCATCCGCGCCGCCATCGAGCACGCTGGCGAGCAGCCCGACGCCGCCATCATCTTCGATTGCCAGCGCGTCCCCAGCATCAACCGCCCCGCGCGGCAGCTGCTCCAGCGCTTCGCCGCCGCCCTCGCCGCCCGCGGCGGCGCCGCCGTCATTGCCGGCCTCGGCGAAGGCGAGAGCTACGAGCCCGCCGGCGACAGCTCGGCGCGGCCCCGTTCCGCTCCTTCGGCGCCATCGACGATGCGCTCGAGTGGTGCGAGGAGCGGTGCTCGCCCGCCCCGGCGTCCACCGACGGCGACCGGCCGGTGGACCTCGAGGACAGCGACCTCTGCCGGCGGATGTCGGCGGCGGAGGTGGCCGATCTGCAGGCGGCGGTCGACATCGTCACGTTCGAGGCGGGCGACCTGATGATCGGTCAGGGGACGCCGTCCGACCATCTGCTGGTCATCAGGAGCGGACGGGCGAGCGCGATGGCGACGCGCGTCGACGGCTCCTACGTGCGCGTCATCACCGTCGGAGCCGGCACTTTCATCGGCGAGATGCGGCCTCATCGACGGCGGCCCCGCTCGGCGTCGGTGCTCGCCCAGACCCGACCGTGGCCATCCAACTCGCCCGCATCGCGCGGACCTGGACCGGCTGGCCGACGACGCCGCGCTCCCACCCGCACGCATGCTGCTGCTCACCGTCGCGCGCACCCTGTCCGGTACCTGCGTCGCGCCCCGGCCTGATGGGCGAGCACCAGCTCTCCCTGCAGCCAGCCCGGCGCCCGGAACGACGAAGGGGGCCACGTGGGCCCCCTTCGCGTTCCCATCCACCGGCAAGGTGCGCCGGCGGAGCACTGCTACATCATTCCGCCGCCCATGCCCATGCCGCCCATGTTCGGGCTCACGGCACCGCCGCCGAAGCCACCGCCGCCGCCCTCTTCGGGCTTGTCGGCCACGACGGCCTCGGTGGTGATGATGTTCTTGGCGATGGAGGCCGCGTTCTGCAGGGCAGAGCGGGTCACCATGGCCGGGTCGATGATGCCGGCCTTGACCAGGTCCACGTACTCGCCGGTGTTGACGTTGAGGCCGATGCCGGGCTTGCGGTTCTTGACCTCGCCGACGACGACCGAGCCCTCCAGGCCGGCGTTCTCGGCCAGCTGGCGAAGCGGCTCCTCCAGGGCGCGGCGCACGATGGCCGCCCCGGTCGCCTCGTCGCCGGTCAGCTTGAGGCCGTCGAGCGACTTGATCGAGTTGATCAGCACCACGCCCCCACCGGGGACGATGCCCTCCTCGAGCGCCGCGCGGGTTGCCTGGAGGGCGTCCTCGACACGGTGCTTGCGCTCCTTGAGCTCGGTCTCGGTGGCCGCGCCGACCTTCACCACGGCGACGCCGCCGGCGAGCTTGGCAAGACGCTCCTGGAGCTTCTCGCGGTCGAAGTCCGAGTCGGTGGTGTCGATCTCGGCCTTGATCTGCTTGATGCGGCCCTTGATCTCCTCGGTGTCGCCGGCACCGTCGATGATGGTGGTGGCGTCCTTGGCGATCACGACCTTGCGGGCGCGACCGAGCTGGGAGACCTGGGTGTTGGCGAGCTTGAGGCCCATCTCCTCGGCGATCACCTCGCCGCCGGTGAGGATGGCGATGTCCTCGAGCATGCGCTTGCGCCGGTCGCCAAAGCCCGGGGCCTTGACGGCGATGCCGGTGAAGGTGCCGCGCAGCTTGTTGACGATCAGCGTCGCAAGGGCCTCGCCCTCGACGTCCTCGGCGATGATCAGAAGCGGCCGGCCCTGGCCGATGACCTGCTCGAGCAGCGGCAGGATGTCCTGCACGCTCGAGATCTTGCCCCCGTGGATCAGGAGGAACGGGTCATCCAGGACGGCCTCCATGCGGTCCTGGTCGGTGACCATGTAGGGGCTCATGTAGCCGCGGTCGAACTGCATGCCCTCGGTGAACTCGAGGTCCATGCCGAAGGTCTGGCCCTCCTCGACGTTCACGACGCCGTCTTTTCCGACCTTCTCGATGGCGTCGGAGATGACATCGCCGATCGCGCGGTCACGGCTGGAGATGGCGGCGACCCGGGCGATGTCCTCCTTGCCCGAGACGGCCTTCGCCTGCTTGGCGATCTCGGCGACGACGATGTCGACCGCCGCCTCGATGCCGCGCTTGAGGCCCATCGGGTTGGCGCCGGCGGCCACGTTCTTGAGGCCCTCGCGCACGATCGCCTGGGCGAGCACGGTGGCGGTGGTGGTGCCATCGCCGGCCACGTCGTTGGTGGCCGTGGCCACCTCGCGCACGAGCTGGGCGCCCTGGTTCTCGAAGACGTCCTCGACCTCGATCTCGCGGGCGATCGTGACGCCGTCATTGGTGATGGTCGGTGCGCCGAACTTCTTGTCGAGCACCACGTAGCGCCCCTTGGGGCCGAGGGTCACCTTGACCGCGTCGGCCAGGGTGTTGACACCCCGCTCGAGCGATCGGCGGGCGTCCTCGTTGAACTTGATCAGCTTTGCCATCTCTGGCGCGTCTCCTTGCGTCGTCCGAAATTTCGGCGGGCGTGGGGCAGGAGCCCCATCGACCTACTTCTTGGCGGCGGGCTTCCGCTTGGCGGGCGCGGCCTTGGCCTTGGGCGCGCCTTCGCAGGCGCGGCCTTCGCAGCCTTGGCGCCCGCGGCGACGCGGGCGAGGATGTCGTGCTCGCTGAGGATGAGGACGTCCTCACCCTCCAGCTTGACCTCGGTGCCGCCGTACTTCGAGTAGATGACCTCGTCGCCCTCGGACACCTCGAGCGGAAGCCGCTCGCCGTCCGCCCAGCGACCATCACCAACAGCGACGACGATGCCGCGCTGGGGCTTCTCCTTCGCCGTGTCCGGCAAGAGGATGCCGCTCGCGGTGACCTCGTCCTGCTCTACGGCCTTGACGATCACACGATCGCCCAGGGGCTTCAGACTCATCGGTACTCCCGGGTTGAAATGGTGGCACTCCCGAATGCGCACCCGGCCTCGTGACCTGCCCGAAACCGGCACATTTGGCACTCACGGGATAAGAGTGCCAGACGGGACGATACCGATTGGCGGCGCGCCTCGCCAGCCGGGGCCCGGCGTCAGCCCAGGGACGCGAGCACGGTCGCCGGGTCGGAGCCCGACTCCCGCACGAAGACCCACCACAGGTAGAAGCCGTCGCGGCGGTCCGATGTGATCGCGGCCGCCGGGGCCGGGCCGGCCGGGGGCTCGACCTCGAACAGGCGCAGCGCGAGGGCGTCGGGCGAGCAGCCCCTCGACGCCCCAGGTCTCGAGGGCCCGCGCCACGCCGGCGGGCGGCGTCTCCCCTCCCCCGGCGTAGACCGCGCCGCACCCGGGGCACGTCCCGGGAACGGGCTCCACGCCGTCCGCGACCACCGTCCCGCACAGCGGGCACACCAGCGTCGCCGCCATCCGAGCGGCTCCTAGAAGACGAGCGGGAGGATCAGCGAGAGCACCGCGACCAGCACGGTGCCGATGGCGCTGTACGGCAGACCGCGCGAGCCCTGAAGGCGCCAGATCGCCATGCCCACGAGGCCGCCGGCGACGCCCGCGAGCACGATCAGCACCAGCTGGCCGCCCGGCGCGAGATCGCGCGAGAAGCCGACCGCGGCGAGGATGGCCGTGAGGCCGCACCCCAGAGGGAGCGCCTCGACGCCGTCCGCCTCGTCGCGCCGCAGGCGCCAGGCCTCGTCGCCGATCCAGAGGCCGACGAGGATGTTCCACGCCGCCAGGATCAGCGTCGTGATGCCGCGGTCGTTCGAGTTGGCGGTGAGCCAGTCGACCCCGAGGTAGGCGCCCAGCGCCAGGGCCACCAGCGCCAGGGCGCCGAGGGCCGGCCAGGCCAGCTTCAGCGACATGCGCTGACCGTCGTCGAGCGCGGACGGGGAGGGGATCTCGACCGGCTCGGGTCTCAGCACGCGCCCCGACTTCGCCATGCGGCGGGTGATCAGGACGCCGAGGGCGAACACGATCACGCCGGCGGCGATGCCGATGATCAGCGACGGGGTCGCGGCGCCGGCCGGGCTCTTCCCGCCCAGGCGCATGGCGTTGTAGACGATCAGCCACCCGGCGAGGGCGCAGCCGACCAGCCAGCCGAGCAGCCGCGAGACGGGCGCGTTCGGCGTCGCCTGGGCGCTCACGGCCTCACCAGCCGGCCACCGTCGACCACCAGGATGTGCCCCGTCACGTAGTCCGCCTCGAGCAGATATCGGAGTGCCTGCGCCACATCATCCGGTGACCCTACCCGCTTGAGCACCGACTTCTCCGCAGAGCGTCGCGTCGCGTCATCGGAGGCGCCGTCGGGCATCAGCACGGTGCCCGGCGCGATGGCGTTGACGGTGATCGTGGGCGCGAGGGTCTGCGCCAGGCTGCGGGTGAGCATCACCACGCCGGCCTTGGCCACCGAGTGCGCCGTGAAACGCGGCCAGGGCTCGAGCCCGGCGACGTCGGCCAGGTTGACGATGCGGCCGAACCCGGCGGCGATCATCCCGGGGGCGACCGCCTGGGCGCAGAAGAACGGGCCCTTGAGGTTGACCGCCAGGGCGATGTCCATCTGCTCCTCGGTGGTCTCGTCGAACGGCGCGGCCACGAAGTTCGCCGCCGAGTTGACCAGCACGTCGATTCCCCCGAGCGCCGCCTGGGCCGCGGCGACCACGGCGCGCGCGCCGGTGGCCGTGCCGAGGTCGCCGGCCACCACCTCGGCCCGGACCCCCCGCTGCCGGCACTCGGCGGCCGTGGCCTCCGCCGCCTCGGCCGAGGAGCGGTGATGGACGACCACGTCGATGCCCATGTCGGCCATCTCGAGCGAGAGCGCGCGGCCCACGCGGACGGAGCCGCCGGTCACGAGGCCCCGGCGCCCGGCGAGGGGCGACGTCACGACAGGTCGAGCAGCGCGGCCATACGGCGGGCGGCGCGGCCGCGATGCGAGATCGCCGCCTTCTCCTCGCGGGTCAGCTCGGCCATCGAGCGCAGCTCGCCATCGGGGACGAAGACCGGGTCGTACCCGAACCCGCCCGACCCCCGCAGCGCGGGCGCGATGGTGCCCGAGCAGGTGCCGCACGACACCAGCATCCGGTCGCCGGGACCGAGGCCCACCAGCACCGTCACGAAGGCCGCGTCGCGCTCGTCCACACCCTCCAGCTCCTCGAGCAGCCGGCGGCAGTTGTCGGCGTAGGTGGCGTCGGGGCCGGCGTAGCGCGCGCTGAACACGCCCGGACGGCCGCCGAGCGCGTGCACCACGAGGCCGGAGTCGTCGGCCAGCACGAGGGTGTCGTCCGCGACCCGGTCACGCAGGGCGGAGGCCTTGAGCCACGCGTTCTGCAGCAGCGTGACCCCGGTCTCCTCCACGTCGAACCCCTCGGGCGCCCCGGACACGTCGGCGCCCGGCAGCATCGGCACCAGCTCGCTCACCTTGTCCGCGTTGCCGGTCGCGAGGACGACCTTCACGCCACCGCCGCCAGCTGCGCCGCCGTGAGGTCCCGCGCGCCGCCCTCGGCCAGGTCGAGCAGGGTGTCGAGCTCGGCGCGCGAGAAGGTCTGGCCCTCGGCCGTCGCCTGCACCTCGACCAGGCGGCCGCCGCCGGTGACCACCACGTTCATGTCCGACTCGGCGCGCGAGTCCTCGACATAGGCCAGGTCGAGCAGCGGCTCGCCATCGACCATGCCGACGCTGACGGCGGCGATCGAGTCGGTGAGCGGGAGCGTCGCGAGGGCGCCCGAGGCGACGAGCTTCGCGAGCGCGAGGTTCAGCGCCACCCAGGCCCCGCAGATGCCGGCGCACCGGGTGCCGCCGTCGGCCTGCAGCACGTCGCAGTCGAGCCACACGGTCCGCTCGCCGAGGGCCTCCATGTCGACCACGGCGCGCAGCGAGCGGCCGATCAGCCGCTGGATCTCGGTGGTGCGCCCGTCGGGACGGCCCTTGGTGACGTCGCGCGGCTTGCGGTCGCCCGTCGACGCCGGGAGCATCCCGTACTCGGCGGTCACCCAGCCCTTGCCGCGCCCGCGCATCCACGCCGGCACGTTCTCGTCCACCGACGCGGTGCAGATCACCCGCGTGCGGCCCACCGAGATCAGCGCGCTGCCGCTCGCCGTCTCGACGAACCCGGGCAGGATCTCGACCGGTCGCAGCTGGTCGGGGCGTCGTCCGTCGGATCTCATCGGGGGTGCAGCTTAGTAGGCTTGGTCGGATGCCCGACGGACCGCAGCAACTCGCAGCGCGGCTGGCGGAAGCCGAGTACGTCGTGGTGCTCAGCGGCGCGGGGATCTCCACCGAGAGCGGCATCCCCGACTTCCGCTCGGCGGGAGGCGTGTGGGAGGAGTTCGACCCGATGGAGGTGGCCTCGATGTCCACCTTCCTCACCACGCCGGAGCGCTTCTGGCGCTTCCACCGCCCGCGCATCGACATGCTCGCCGACGTCGAGCCCAACCCGGCCCACCTGGCGGTCGCCGAGCTGGAGCGGCGCGGCGTCGTGAAGGCCGTGATCACCCAGAACATCGACCGGCTGCACGCCAAGGCCGGCACCACCGAGCTGATCGAGGTGCACGGCTCGCTCGACCGCGGCGTGTGCCTGCGCTGCGGCGCGCGGATCAGCATGGACGAGCTGGTCGCGCGCGCCGACGCGGCCGAGAACGGCGTCCCGCTGTGCACGGCCTGCGGGTTCCCGCTCAAGAGCGGGGTGATCCTGTTCGGCGAGCCGCTGCCCGGCGACGCCATCGAGAGCGCGTACGCCCACGCCGAGCGCGCCGACCTGATGCTGGTGATCGGCACCTCGCTGCTGGTCGCGCCCGTGAGCCAGCTGCCCGGCGTGGTGCTGGACAACGGCGGGACGCTCGCCATCCTCACCGAGAGCGAGACCCCCTACGACGACCGCGCCCACGTGCGGCTGCACGGCCGGGCGGGCGTCGAGATGGCGCAGACGCTGGAGTTGCTCGGGGCATGAACATCGACCTGACCGGCCGGCGCGCCCTGGTGACCGGATCGACGAGCGGGATCGGCGCGGCGATCGCCGTCGGCCTGGCGCAGGCCGGGGCGCACGTGGTGGTCAACGGCCGCTCCGAGGAGCGCACGGCGGCCGCCGCGCGGCGCGTCGGCGAGCGCTCCGGCGCTCCCGAGCGCGTGCGACGCGGTGGCCGCGGACGTGGGCACCGCCGACGGGCTGCGCGGCCCTCATCGACGCCGCCCCCGACATCGACGTCCTGATCAACAACGCCGGGGTGTTCACGCCCCAGCCGGTGTTCGAGATCCCCGACGAGGAGTGGACCCGGCTCTTCGAGGTCAACGTGCTGTCGGGCATCCGCCTCGCCCGCCACCACGTGCCGGCGATGGTGGAGCGCGGGTGGGGCCGGGTGATCTTCATCTCGAGCGAGTCGGCCGTGCAGATCCCGGCCGAGATGGTCCACTACGGCACCACCAAGACCGCCCAGCTGGCGGTGGCGCGCGGCATGGCCGAGTCGGTCAGCGGCACGGGCGTGACCATCAACAGCGTGCTCCCCGGACCGACCCTCACCGAGGGCTTCCGCGACTTCGTCGCTCAGGAGGGCATCGTCGGCGAGGAGGCCGTCGAGCGCGCCGGGCGCGAGTTCATCGCGGCCAAGCGGTCCACCTCGCTGCTCGGGCGCCTGATCACGCCCGAGGAGGTGGCCAACATGGTCGTCTTCGTCGCCTCGGACGCAGGCTTCGGCAACCACGGGCACCGCGCTGCGGGTGGATGGCGGCGTCGTGCGCGCCATCCCCTGAGAGGTACGGCCATGGCACCCCCCACCGCATTCGTCTACGGCCCGCATCTGCAGGCCTACAACCCGAGCGCCGACACCGAGCGGGTGCTGCGACGCGAGCTCGGCGTCGATCTGCTGCGGGCATACGGGCTGCTGGACCACCCCGACCTCACCTGCATCGACCCGCGCGTGGCCACCGACGCGGAGATCGAGCGGATCCACGACCCCGCCTACGTGGGCGCCGTGCGCCGGTACAGCGCCGACCCGGCGCTGGCCGACGAGCCCGAGGGCAAGGTGTGGGGCTTCCAGGACGGCGACACCGAGGCGCGCCCGGGCATGCACGAGGCCGCCGCCGGCGTGTGCGGCGCGGCGCTGACGGGCGCGCTCGAGATCTGGGAGGGCCGCGCGGTGCAGGCGTTCTGCCCGGCGCCGACCGGCCTGCACCACGCCATGGCCAACCGGGCCTCCGGGATGTGCATCTACAACGACGCCGCGGTCGCCATCCAGGCGCTGCTCGACCGGGGCGCCGAGCGCATCGCGTACATCGACGTGGACGCCCACCACGGCAACGGGTGCCAGTGGATCTTCTACGAGGACCCGCGCGTGCTGACGTGCTCGGTGCACGAGAGCGGCCGCTACCTGTACCCGGGCACCGGGGGCCTCGCCGAGCGCGGGTCGCACGACGCCGAGGGCACCTCGATCAACGTCCCCCTGCCGCCGTACGCGGGCGACGCGAGCTACCTGCGTGCCGTGCGCGACGTGGTCGCGCCGGCGGTGCTCCGCTTCCGCCCCGACGTGATCGTGTCCATGACCGGCGTCGACCCGCACCACACCGACCCGATGGCGCACCTCCAGGTCACCACCTCCGCCTTCCCCACGCTCAACGGCCTGCTGCGCGACCTGGCGTTCGACGCGTCGGAGGGGCGCTGGCTGGTGGTCACCGGCGGCGGCTACAACATCGACCTGCTCGCCCGGCTGTGGGCCGGCCTGCTCGCCACGATGCTCGAGGTGGACCTGCCCGAGGAGATCCCTGCCGACTGGCTGGCGATGGCCCGTGAGCGGGCCGGTGTTGACTTCACCCCGGTCCTCTCGGGCGACACGCCGCTGACCATCGGCGAGGACGAGCGGGCCCGGGCCGACGCCCAGGCCTTCGAGGTCATCGACGCGGCGCGCGACCTCTTCGGGCTGACCTCCCGCTAGGAGCGGCGCTCAGGCGGCGGCGCGCCAGAGGGCGTCGTGGCCGAGCTGCTCGCGGGTGGCGCGGCCGTCGCCCACCAGGCGCAGCAGCGCGCCCTCGGCGGCCTGCCGGTCCGGCGCGTCGTTGCCGTTCACGAGCAGCGCGGTGACCTCCTGCGGTGACCAGGCCCTCGGGGTAGCGCGCCAGCAGAGGCTCGGGGCCGTCGGGCGCCGGCGCGCGACGCATGTCCGGGTCGAGGTTGGCGACCAGCACGTCGTAGGCCTCGATCGTCTGCCACCCGCCGGCGACGAGCTGCCGGTCGCCGTTGTCGAGCAGCACCGACGGCGCGGTGAAGCGCTCGGCGCCGTCGCTGTTGGCCGTCTTGCCCTGGAACTCGGCCGGCGACCCGGACGCGGTGCGCGCCTCGGCGCGGTCGCGCTCGTAGGCGGCCGTCACGTCGGCGTCGTCGAGGCGCGCGATGAGCGCGTCCCCGTCGATGCCGGGAACGCCGGACAGGGCGTCGGCGAGCTGCCGGTCGTCGTCGAGCACGAGGGGCGTCGTGAAGTTGGCGAGCTGGAGCGCCCGCAGCACGCTCCACTCGCTGCCGGGGGCATCCAGTCGCGCCGCGACCACCGCGCGGCAGGCGCGCGCCGTGGCGGAGACGCGCTCCTTGAGGTCCGACCCGAACGGCATGCCGAAGCGGTCGCGGAACTCCAGCTGGCCGGCCACCATCCTGCCGGGCGTGTAGCCGCGCTCGCGGTAGACCGCCGCATCCTCGGCGAGCCCGATCATCACGAGCCGCCATTCGATCTGATCGCCGTAGCGCCAGTCGAGCACGCGGAGGGCGGGGATCGCGGAGTAGGCCCAGGGGCAGCCCGGGTCGGTGTGGAGTGTGGCGCGGATGCGAACGGGCACGTGGTTCCTCTCAGGGGTGGCGGCTCTGCCATCCACGGTAGTGCCGACCGGCCCCCTCGCGCCCTGCGCGGCCCCTACTACGCCACGGTCCGCGCGTCGAGCCAACCGACGACCGCCTCGATCAGGTCCCGGTCCTTGCCGGCGAACACGTGGTCGGCGTCGGGGATCGTCTCGCGCAGCACGCTCGGGCAGTCGCCCTGGCGCGCCAGCGCCTCCAGCTGGAAGCCCTCGGACTCGCGCACCAGCTCGTCCTCGCCGGCCTGGATGATGGCCAGCGGCACCGTCACGTCGCCGATGCGGAGGCGCGACTCGGCGTGCGGTGCGCGGGGCCCGCGCGAGTGCCACCAGGTGCGGTAGGTGTAGACCTCGCCGTCGGTGGGACGGTCGCCGAACCCGCGCCCGCGCCGCACGAGGAAGATCCGGTCCTTGTCGGACGAGTCGAAGTCGGGCGCCAGGCGGTGGTGCACCAGGGAGGCCACCTCCTCGTAGCCCGGATCGGCGCCGAAGTGGTCCCAGCGCAGCCGCATCGCGGCGGGCAGCGAGGCGGGGTGCGCGAGGGTGCAGATGCCGACCACGTCGGGCGGGCGGCGCAGGGCCTGGTAGTGGGTCACCATCGTCGCGCCCATGCTGAAGCCCAGCAGCACGATGCGCGTGAAGCCGCGGCGGCGCATCACCGCGAGGGCGGCGTCGATGTCGAGCGGCGTCTTGTGCATCAGCCCGCCGCCGAAGATGACGCCGTAGTTGGCCATCCGCGTGTTGACCGACAGCACGGTGAAGCCCGCCGTCGCCAGCCCGAACGAGACCTTGCGCGGCACGCCGGTGAGGTAGTTGCCCACCGACCCGTGCACCACGATCACGCCCAGCCGGCGACGGCGCGGGTCGCCGCCGCGCGGGCGGAACACCATCCCGTCCCAGCTCTGGCCGTCGCTGGTGGAGGTCACGACCAGGTCGAGGGCGAGGTCGCGGTCGTCCTCGCCGAACAGCGGCAGGCGGCGGCGGGGCCCGCCGGGCATGCGGGGCACTAGACGCGCTCCCTCAGCCAGGAGGTGACGGCCTTCAGCGTCGCGATCTCGTGGCCCTTGAAGGCGTGGCCGGCCTCGTCGATACGGATCACCGTGACGTCGCGGTTGCCCGCCGAGCGCGCGACGCGCGACAGCGCGACGGCCTCCTCGAACTGGACCACCTCGTCGCCCGTGCCCTGCACCAGCAGGATCGGCGCCCACACCTGGCCGATCTGGCGGAAGGTCATCGCCGACGTCGCCGCGGGCCCGCGCGAGTGCCACCAGGTGCGGTAGGTGTAGACCTCGGCGTCGGGCGGCCGCATCGTCGGCCCCCGGCTCTGCTCCACCAGGAACAGGCGATCGTCGGCCGGCGCGTCGGGGTTGCCGCCGATGGCGCGCCGGACGGTCTCGGTGAGCTCGTCATACGCCGGCATCGCCCCGAAGTGGTCGGCGCGCTGCTGCATCGACTGCGGCAGGCCCCAGGGGTTGCCCAGGCACACGAGGCCGCGCAGATCGGGCACGTGGTGGGTCGCGGCGAAGCGGGTGGCCAGGGCCGCGCCGCTCGAGTACCCCGAGAGCACGATGGTGTCGTAGCCCTCGTCGCGCAGCCACCGCACGGCGGCCTCCACGTCCTGGATCGCGTCGTCGAAGATCGCCTGGCCGAAGAGCTGGCCCACGTTGCCCATGCGCGTCTCGAGCACCAGCATCGGGTACCCGGCGCGGGCGATCGGCGCCGGATAGAAGCGCAGCGTGCCCACCAGGAAGTTGCCCATGATCCCGTGGATGTGGACGATCGCGGTGCGCCGGCCGGTGGCGCGGGCCCGGGCGCGCGCCGCCCGCTCGTCGATCTCGAACAGGGCGTCGTGGATCTCCCCGTCATCGGCCGTGATGCTCACGAGGCGGCGGTCTACCGGCATGCGCGGGCGACGTTCGAGCGGTCGGATGGGGTCGCCACGGGCGTACGATATCCGGGATGCCGCCGGCTCCCCGTCTCGCCGTGAGCTACCAGTTCAGCCGCACCTGTCCGTCGCACGAGGAGGGGCTCACGCTGTTGCACGCGGCCGCGGCCCGCGCGGGTGTGGACGTCGACGTGACGGAGGTCGAGGTGCGCGACGACGCGCAGGCCGAGCGCCTGGCGTTCGCCGGATCGCCGACGTACCTGGGCGACGGAGGGCGACCTGCTGCCCGACGCCGGCCCGGCCCACGCGTTCCAGCACGACACCTGCCGGCTGTACCACCGCGCGGGCGGCCGGGTGGGCCCGCTGCCCGATCTCGACGACCTGGCCGGCGCCCTGCGCGCGGCCCTCACCGCGAAGGCGACTCCATGAGCACAGCGATCGGCGCGGTCGCGCCGGACTTCCGCCTGCCCACCACCGACGGCGGCGAGATCGCCCTCGCCGACCTGGCCGGAGCCCCCTCGGTGGTGGCGTTCTGGTGCAACCACTGCCCCTACGTGCGGGCGTGGGAGGAGCGCTTCAACGAGATCGCGCGCGAGTACGCCGACCGCGGTGTGGTGACCGTGGCGATCTGCGCCAACGACGCCACCAGCCACCCCGGCGACTCCTTCGAGAACATGGTCGTGCGGGCCGCGGAGGCGGAGTACACGTTCGCCTACGCCCACGACGTCTCGCAGCAGGTGGCCGCGCGCCTACGGCGCGGAGCGCACGCCCGACGTCTTCGTGATCGATCCCGCCGGGCGCGTGACCTACCACGGCGCGATCGACGACTCGGTGGAACCGGAGGCCGTCGCGACCGCCTACCTGCGGGACGCCCTCGATGCCGCCCTCGACGGCCGCGCGCCGGCCGTGGCCGAGACGCCGCCCGTGGGCTGCACCATCAAGTGGTCTCGCTGAGCCGCCCGTAACCGCGATTGCAGTAGAGCAGCGGGTCGGCGCCCGCCAGCTCGGTCAGCACCACGCGGCCGACGAGGATCGTGTGGTCGCCGCCGTCGAGGACGCCGTGGTGGGCGCACACCATGCGCGCGACGCCGAAGGGCAGCAGCGGGGCGTCGAAGGGCCCGGGCTCCGACGGGAACGCGCCGAACTTGTCCACCCCCGCGCGCGCGAACGCCGCGGACATCTCGGCCTGCTCGGCGCCGAGGATGTGGACGGCGAAGCCGGGCGCGCCGACGAGGCCGTCGTGCGACTGGGCCGAGTGGGCGATGCACACCAGCACCAGCGGCGGCTCGAGGGACAGGGACGAGAACGACGCGGCGGTCATGCCGACCTTCTCGCCCTCGTGCTGGGCGGTGACGACGGTCACCCCGCTCGGCCATCGGGCGAGGGTGTCGCGGAAGTCGCTCTGCGTGACGCTCTCCATCGGAGGTGAGGCTACTAGGGCCGGTGGAGCCGCGCCTCTCACCTGGCGAGGTCCCGCTTCCGATGTGGATTCTCGAGGAGGTGCGAGTATGCTTCCCCAGATCCTCGACGAACCTCGTCGAAAAAGGACGGCAATCCGGCCGTCCGTGGGAGAGCGTCTCAACCCTTCGAGCACCCGGTTGGACGGTCGAGTAATGGTTCTCCCGTCCGATTCGCGGCCCGATGCCGCAAGGAGCTCTCAGATTGTCTTCTTCCACCTTCGCCGAACTCGGCGTGAGCGACGACGTGTGTGCGGTTCTCGCGACGCGGGGCATCACCTCGCCCTTCGCCGTTCAGGAGCTGGTGCTCCCGGTCGCCCTCGCCGGTCGCGACGTCCTGGTCAGCTCGCCGACCGGGTCGGGTAAGACCCTCGCCTTCGGGCTGCCGCTCATCGAGCGGCTGCAGCGCGGGGCCACCCAGCCCTCGTCGCTGATCCTGGCCCCGACGCGCGAGCTCGCCTCGCAGATCGAGGAGGAGCTCGCTCCCCTCGCGTCCGCGCTCAAGCTGCGCATGGCCGTCTGCTACGGCGGTGTCGGCCTCGAGCAGCAGGCCAAGCGCGCCGCCCGCGCCGACATCCTCGTCGCCACCCCGGGACGCCTGCTCGACCTGGCCCGCCAGCGCAAGGTCAGCCTCGCCGGCATCACCACGCTCGTCCTCGACGAGGCCGACCGGATGCTCGACATGGGCTTCCTGCCGCAGGTCCAGGCGATCGTCCGGCAGGTCCCGAAGGACCGCCACACCATGTTCTTCTCGGCGACGCTCGACGGCGCCGTCGGCACCCTGGCCGAGCAGTTCACCCGCGACGCCGAGCGCCTGCGGATGCGCGAGGCGCGCAGCGAGTCCGGCGAGACGCTCTCCGAGCGGCTCTCGCAGGAGTTCGTCGCCTGCACCCCGTCCACCCGCACCGACGAGCTGCTGACCCTGATCAAGGGCGAGGACGACCTGGTGCTGGTGTTCTGCCGCACCCGGCGCGGCGCCGGCCGGCTCGCGGAGCGCCTCGACCGCCAGGGCCTCTCGGCCACCTCGATGCACGGCGACCTGAGCCAGGCCCAGCGCGAGAAGGCCCTGCGCCGCTTCGCCAACGGCTCGGCCCGGATCCTCGTCGCGACCGACGTCGCCGCCCGCGGCATCGACCTCGACGACATCGGCCTGGTCGTCAACTTCGATCCGCCGGAGGACCAGGACGCCTACACCCACCGCGTCGGCCGCACCGCGCGCGCCGGCCGCACCGGCCGGGCCGTCACGCTGGTCATGCCGGAGCACGCCGACCAGATCGCCCGCATCGCGGTCAACCTCGGGCTCGAGGACAACTGGGCGACGACGGGCTACGCCCTCGCCGCACCGCGCGTCGTCTACGGCTCGCGTCGCCGCGGCTCGGCCTTCTCGCCGTCCCGTCCGGCACGGCCCCGCCCGACCGGCGGCCAGCCGGCGCCGGTGCGCGCGAACCGCGTCAAGCGCGGCACCCGCACCCCCGCCGTCTGACGATCGCTGAGGGTGGCGGGGGCCGACAAGGCCTCCGCCACCCGGCAGCGCGGCGCCGCCAGCTGGGCGCGGGCGGAGGAGGAGAGGTCGGCGCCGTTCTCCACCGCCACGTCCGCCGCGGCCACCGGCGCGAGGTCGACCAGCGCCAGCGCCGATCCGGCGAACACCAGCGCCGCGACGACGGCGATGCATGAAGCGATGACCAGTCGTGCGCGCCGCATCGGGACGTCCTCCGGGTCCGGGGCCCTTTTCGCGGCGCCCCCGGACAGGCTACCGTCAACACCGTGATCCACGACATGAGACCGGGAGGCGGGGCGTGTCCTTCTTCAGTCGCCTGAAGCTGATCTTCAGCGCAAAGGCCAACAAGGCCCTCGACAAGGCCGAGGACCCGCGGGAGACGCTCGACTACTCCTACGAGAAACAGACCGAGCTGCTCACCAAGGTGCGGCGCGGCGTGGCCGACGTCGCCACCAGCAAGAAGCGCCTCGAGCTCCAGGCCGACAAGCTGCAGGCGAGCATCGGCACCCTGGAGGGCCAGGCCACCCAGGCGCTGCAGGCCAATCGCGAGGACCTCGCCCGCGTCGCGCTGGAGCGCAAGGCCGGCGTGCAGGCTCAGCTGGCCGACATCACGGCCCAGAAGGAGCAGCTCCAGGCCGAGCAGGACAAGCTGGTCGAGGCCGAGCAGAAGCTGACGACCAAGATCGAGGCCTTCCGCGTCCGCAAGGAGACGATCAAGGCCCAGTACACGGCCGCCGAGGCGCAGACCAAGATCGGCGAGGCCTTCAGCGGGATCTCGGACGACATGGCGTCGGTCGGCGCCGCGATGGACCGCGCCGAGGACAAGGTGCAGACCATGCAGGCGCGCGCCGGGGCCATCGACGAGCTGCTGGAGTCGGGCGCCCTCGACGACCTGAGCGTGAGCGGCGACGTGGTCGACCGCGAGCTCGCGGCCATCGCGTCGCAGAGCTCGGTCGACGCCGACCTCGCGCGTCTCAAGGGCGAGATCGGCGCGGGCTCCCCGCCCGCGGGCGAGATCACCGGCGGCACGCCGGCGCCGTAGTCCCTCCGGAGTCACGCAGGGGGCCCGAGCGCCCTCAGGCCCCCTGCGTCACTCCCAGCGTCGCCAGCCGGCCGGCGCCCTCGCACGAAGTGGCCTGCACCAGCACGCCGTGGCTCAGCACGCCCGCCAGGTGGCCCCCCTCGACCACCGCCAGGCGGCGGATGCCGGCCGAGCGCATCGTCTCGGCGGCATCGGCCAGGTCGTCGTCCGGCCCGACGACGGTGATCGTCGAGGTCATGATCTCGGAGACCGGCATCGACCGCGCGTCCTCCGCCCCGTCGGCCACGAACCGCACCACGATGTCGCGGTCGGTCACCACCCCGACCACGCGCGCGCCGACGACGACGGGGATGAAGCCGGTGCCGGAGTCGCGCATCCTGCGCGCCGCCTCGACGATGCTCTGGCCCGGCTCGACCGTGACCACCTCGGGTCTCCATGGCCTCGCGCACGAGCATCGCGCACCCCCTCTGACGAGCCGGCCCGGCGGCCGGCGGCGCGCTGAGCATCCCACCGGCCGTGGCCGCGGGACAACCCGGCGCGACCCGGCTACCTCGCGATCGTGATGCCGGCGGCCTCACGGTCGAAGGTGTCGGCGGTGATGCCCTCGTCGCGCAGCTTGACCTTCTGGACGCGCTCGGTGGGGGTCTTTGGCAGGGCGTCCACGAAGCGGATGTAGCGGGGCACCATGAAGTAGGGGATCCGCTCGGCCAGCCAGTGGGTGAGCTCTGCCGGGTCCGGGGCCGTGCCCTCGGGGATGCAGACCACCATGATCTCGTCCTCGGAGGAGGCGCCCTCGCCGGCCTTCACGCCGATCGCCGCCGCCTCCTTGATCTGGGGGTGATCCGAGACCTGCTTTTCCACCTCCATCGAGGAGACGTTCTCGCCGCGGCGGCGGATGTAGTCCTTCACCCGGTCCATGAAGTAGAAGTAGCCCTCCTCGTCCATGCGCCCGAGATCGCCGGTGTGGAGCTTCAGGTTGCGGAAGTCCTCGGCGGTCTTCTCGGGCATGCCGTAGTAGGCGCGCATGACGATGTTCGGGATCTTCATGTCCACCACGATCTCGCCCGGCGTGTCGGGCGGCAGCGGCCGGTCCGTGCCCGGCTCCACGATCGTCACCTCGTAGCCCGGGTTGGCCGTCCCGCAGCTGCCGAGCCGCGGCTCGCGGGTGGGGTCCATGATCGTGGCGACGCCGGTCTCGGTGAGCCCGTACCCCTCGCTGAGGCGCACGCCGAAGCGCTCCTCGAACTCGTGGTAGATGTCGCGCGGCGCGGGCGCGGCCGAGATCGTGTGCACCGAGTGGGCCCGGTCGTTGGGCGAGGGCGGCTGATTCCAGAGGAAGTAGAGGATCGCGCCGATGCCGTTGAAGGTCGTGGCGCCGGCGTCGATCGCGTTCTGCCAGAAGCGCGTGCCCGAGAAGCGCTCCACGTAGGCCACGCGGGCGCCCGGCCAGCAGCGCCGGATACGCGCACAGCACCTGGGCGTTGGAGTGGAACAGCGGCAGGCACGAGAAGTAGGTCTCGCCGCTCAGCTCCGCGGGCGGGACCCCGCGGCCGACGGCCATCGCCTCGATCGCGCTGCGCGCCGAGAAGTAGTCGGCGGCGTTCTGCTTGATGACGCCCTTGGAGCGGCCGGTGGTGCCCGAGGTGAACATGATGCGGGCGTCGTCGGTCCAGGAGTAGTCGATCCCCTCGGGCTCGCCGTCGGCGCTCGCCATCAGCACGTCGAGCGCCTCCCAGGTGGTGGCTGCCGGCGGGGGCGCCTCGGCGCCGGTCTCGAGCACCACGACGTGCTCCAGCAGCGGCAGGTCGGCCGCCACCCGCTCCAGGCGGTCGAGGTACACGTCGGCGATGAACAGCGTGCGCGACTCGACCAGGTTGATCGTCCAGCTGAGGAAATCGCCCTTGTACGCGGTGTTGATCGGGCTCATCACCGCGCCGGCCTTGAGGATGCCGAACCACACCGGCAGGAACTCCTCGCAGTTGGGCAGCAGCACGCTGACCGACTCGCCGCGCCGCACGCCGCGCGCGAGCAGCCCGTTGGCGACGCGGTTGGCCCGGGCGTTGACCTCGCCGTAGCTCACCCAGTCGCCGTCGGCGTACTTCAGGAACTCACGATCGGGATGGCGCGCGGCGGCCGCGGCGAGGATGCGCGGGAGCACCCAGGTGGTGGGGTCCTCGCGGGTGTACCAGTCGGTCCACTCGCTCATCAGGCCGCCTCGGGCTCGGGGCCCTGACCCTCGCGGAACACGCGCCAGTCGGCGGGCCGCTTCTCCTGGAAGCTGGCGATGCCCTCCGCCGGCTCGACGCCGTAGACGTGGTTGAGGGCCATGAGCTCCATCCCGTGATTGGTGGATGAGTACAGCGCGTCGGTGGCGGCGTTGAGGGCGATCTTGGCCAGGCGCAGGCCCTGCGGCGAGCGCCGGAGGATCTCGGTGCACCAGCGGTCGACCTCCGCGTCGAGCTCCTCGGGCGCGACCACCGCGTTCACCAGCCCCATCTGCAGGGCCTCCTCGGCGGAGTACTGGCGGGTCAGGAACAGCACCTCGCGGGCCTTCTTCTCGCCGACGACCGCCGGGATCAGCTGGCACCCCCACCACAGCGGCGCCGAGCCGATCTTGGGCCCGGCCTGGCCGAAGCGCCCTGTGGTGTCGGTGATCGTGAGGTCGGAGATCATGTTGAGCTCGTTGCCGCCGCCGATGCAGTAGCCGCGCACCCGGCAGACGACCGGCTTGCCGTTGTTGCGGATCGCGCTCGCCAGGCGCGGCCCGACGATGTGCCCCTGGCGCTTCTCGGCCATCGTGCGGGTCGGCTCGCGCACGTCGCCGCCCACGCAGAACGCGCGCTCGCCGGCGCCGGTGAACACGATCACGCCCACGCTCTCGTCGTCGGCGGCGGCCTCGAACGCCTCGCACAGCTCGACCATGGTCTGGCCGCGGAAGGCGTTGAGCCGCTCGGGCCGGTTGATGGTGATCGTCGCCCGGCCGGCGCCGACCTCGTAGAGGATGTCCTCGTAGGGCATCCGCGCCGCCTCAGGCGTCGTCGGGGAGGAACTTGCTGGCGTCGATGCCGTGCTCCTCCATCAGGCGCGTGAAGGTCTCGCGCATCTCGTCCGGGTACTCCGGCAGGTCGGTCTCGGTGGCAAGGACATGCTCGGCGGCGGCGCGCCAGTTGGGGCCGAAGTCCCAGTCGGGGTCGTTGAGCAGGCGCCGAATCTCGCGGGCCGGGAAATACATCAGCCCCGGGTCGCGGCCGTGGCGCTCGGCGATCGAGACGACCTCCTCGATGCGGCCCGGCAGCGGGGCCTGCTCCTGGATCAGGCCCTTCTCCTTGAGCAGCTCCACCGTCGCCGGGTCGGACTTGTAGGGCACGCCGAACGCGTTGTCGTGGAAGAGCTTCTCGAACTTCAGGCGGGGGCGCTGGCCGCCGGCGTCGGCGCTCTCGAGCGGATACCCCACCGCGTGGCCCCAGGTGAACCGGTAGTGGGGCGGCAGCCCGAAGGCCTTCTCGATGCCGCCCGGCTTGCGGCCGAAGGCGATCAGGATGTTGCCGACCCCGAGGCCGACGCCGGCGGCGATCGCGTTGGCCGCCGCCTGGCCGCTCTCGAAGCGGAGCAGGATCTCGGTGCGCTCGGTGGGGAAGCTCATCAGGCGCGGGATGGTCTGGGTCATCGAGAACTCGTAGTTCCATCCGTGGTACTTGGTGGTCGCCCCCGAGATGGCGACACTCGAGATGCCGTCCACGGCGCGCCCGTACCAGGCGTTGAGGTTGGTCAGCCACAGGATCATGTGGGAGGCCTGGTTGATGATCTGGACGTTGAAGCCGGAGACGCACTCCTCCAGCTCGTCCCACAGCTCGCAGGTCTCCTTGCGCACCACGATCGCCTCGGTGGCGTTGATGTTGCCCTGACACGAGGCGAAGCGGGCCGCCTGGAGCATGGCCTCGATCTTCCACGACTCGACCGTGCGGTCGGCGTCGAAATAGCGGATGCTGCGCCGGTCGCCGAGCGCCTTCAGGATGGGGACGTCGGGAACCTGGTCGGCCGTCGGAGTCGCGTTCACGTCGGTCATCGAAACCACCCCGGATCCCGTGTTGGCTTACAGTGTAATCCGCCGATAATCTATGAGCGCCCCCGTCGCGCTGTCAAGCCCCGAGGAGTTGCATGACCGAGGTCGCCCCTCTCCGTCAGGACCGTGCGCCCCTCTCCCGCGAGCGGATCGTCCGGACTGCGCTGCAGGTGATCGACGAGCGGGGCCTCGACAAGCTGACCATGCGGCGGCTGGGGGCCGATCTCGGGGTCGAGGCGATGTCGCTGTACAAGCACGTCTCCGGCAAGGAGGCGATTCTCGACGGGGTGCGCGAACTGCTGCTGAGCGAGTTCGCCGCCACGCTGTCGGCCGGTGCGCCGTCGGAGAACTGGCGCGATCACCTCGCCCGCTTCGCGCACGCCTACCGCGCCCTGGGGCTCGCCCATCCGGAGGCCTTCGGCCTGCTGGCGCGCTCGGTCGAGCGAGCCTACGTGGCCGGCCGCGAGATCGCCGAGGAGGGCCTCGAGCGCCTCATCGACGCGGGGCTCGACCGGCCCACCGCGATCCTCGCGCAGCGCACGGTGGTGCGCTTCGTGCTCGGCTTCAGCCTGGTCGACCAGGCGGGCGAGGACGCCCCGGCCCCGGCGACCCCCGGCGAGATCGACGCCCTCGAGCGCGAGCAGCCGCTGGTCGCAGAGCTGATGCGCTCGCTGGACGGCAGCTCCGACCGGGTGCTGTTCGACTTCGGCCTGACCGCGATCCTCGACGGGCTCGAGCGGGTGGTCGCCGACACGTAGCCGGAAACGCCGGGGGCCCCGCTCAGCGGGGCCCCCGTGTACCGCCGGTATCCGTCGGGTGTCTACCCCTGGCCGGACGTGGTGATCAGGTCCTTGCGCGACGGGCTGTCGGGCTGGACGAGCGCCGCGACGACCGACGTGTCGATGTCGGCCACGATGATCTCGCCGACCTCGTCGTAGGTGTTCTCGAAGATGCCGCGCTTCTTCATGCTGGCCGCCGCGCCGTGGTTGTCCTCGGTCGGGGTCAGGTAGTGGATGCCCGCCGCCTTGTAGCGGTGGATCAGGAACAGGTGCAGCAGCGTCATCAGGCGCTTGCGGCGCAGTGACGTGTCGAACGTGTTCTGGTCGCGCACCGAGAGGATCACGCGGCCGCGACGGTCCTGGAGCGTGCCGAACACGATGTTCGCCAGCTTCTCGTCGTTCTCGTCGAGCACGCTCAGCTCGAGCAGGTCGGCGCCCGCGGTGTGCGGTCGCAGCTGCACCTTGAGCGGCTTCGTGATGCCGTTGTACTCGGCCCACTCGGCGAGCCAGCCGGCGAGCACCTTCGGCGGGACCTCCGTCTGGACCAGGTGCTGGCTCTGCGTGGAGCCCTCGCCCATGGCCTTGGTGGTGGCCGTGTGGCCGGAGACCGCGCTGAGCGCGGCGTCGGCCCGGGGGCCGCCGACCAGGGTCTGGGGCGTGCGGTAGGGCGACTCGAGGAGCCGGAACTTCCGCTGCAGGCGCGCCAGGGCGAGCATGCCGTCCTCGCGGAGCGCGGTGGTGAACTCCTCCGCCGCGAGGCCGTCGATCTGGTGGCCGCCGTACGTCATGAAGTTGAAGACGAAGCCCATCTTGCCCAGCTCGATCGGGAAGTTGCGCATCTCGTCGTCGCTCATGCCGGTCGTGTCCCAGTTGAAGGACGGCGACAGGTTGTAGGCGAGCATCTTGTCGGGGAAGACCTCGTGGATCGCGTCCGCGAACTCCTTCGCGTCCTTGAGGTCGGCCGTCTTGGTCTCCATCCAGAGCAGGTCGCAGAACGGCGCCGCGGCGAGCGACTTCGCGATCGCGTAGGGGATGCCGCCCTGGATCTGGTAGTAGCCCTCGGGCGTCTGCGCCAGCTCGGCGTCCCAGATGACGTCCACGCCCAGCGCGCGGGCCTTGCTGCGGATCTCGTACCAGGAGGCGCGCGACGCGAAGGCGTTCCACTCCTCCACCGTGATGTCGGGAGCCGAGTCCTCGTCGCCGCGGAAGGCGATCATGTCGGCGACGGCCTGGCCGAGGGTGGTGAGGCCGGCCTCGGCCTGCCACACCTCGAGGAACGCGTCCGCGACGGTGTCGAGGGCGTCCTCCGACGTCCGGATCTCGCCGGCGTCGTAGGCCTTGGCGGCGTCGGCGATCACGTTCGAGAGGCCGGTCTTCTCGATCCACGCGTCGGCGTCGGCGTACTCCTCGTCCGACAGCGCGTAGATCTGGTGGCCCCGCAGCTCGTCGATGCCGGCGGCGTTGAGGCCCTTGATCAGAGCCAGGAAGGCCGACTTGTACGAGGGCACCGAGGTGTTGGTGACACCCAGGATGAAGGGCTGGTCGCGCTCGTCACCCGCGCTGTCGAGGAGGTTGGCCGCCTCGGCGTCGGTGCGGGCCACGATGATGCCGCCCACGCCCATGATGTCGAGCTGGAAGCGCGCGGCGCTGAGGCGCTTGATCTGCTCGTCCGACGGGACGAGGACCTTGCCGCCCTGGTGCCCGCACTTCTTGGCGCCGGGCTTCTGGTCCTCGATGTGGTACCCGGGGACGCCGGCCTCGACGAAACGCCGGACCAGGTTGCGCACGTGGGCGTCGCCACCATGACCGGTGTCGGCGTCGGCGATGATGAACGGGCGGAAATCGACCTCGGGGGTCGCGGCCCGCTCCTCCTCCGTCATCCTCGAGCGCAGGAAGCGCTGGTTCTTGTCCGCGGTGAGCAGCGCGCGCACGAGGCCCTCGGCCTCATCCGGCACCTGGCTCAGCGGGTAGCTCGCGAGGTCCGGGCCCGGGTCCTCGTTGGTCGAGCCCTTGGCCGACGTGGCCCAGCCACCGAGGTAGATGCCCTCGATGCCCGAGCGCTTCATCTGCACCACCTGGCCGGGCGAGTACGGCCCGAAGCTGGTGATCGACTTGCCCTCCGCGAACAGCTCGCGCAGTCGCGCGTAGAACTGCTCCGCCGCGTCGCGCGCGATGGTGTAGTCCTGCGGAACGGTGCCCTTCTGATCGGCCACCAGGCGGGCCGGGTAAACGCGAACCGTGTCCTTGAAGCGGTCGCTCTCCATCCACTCCTGGAGTTCCTGGATGTCATCCGCGATAGCTAGTGCCCCCATACCAAGTCCCCTTGTGGCGTCGATTTCTGGTAGCAGTCTACGCGGGCTGGCGCGCGGCCCAACAACGTGACGCGCGTCACAACCCCGATGTTCAGGCCGATCCGTCCGCGGGACATGCCCCGCGGCCCTGGTCTACTCGACGACCAGGACCTCGCAATCGGCCTCGCGGCGTACGTCGCCCGCCACGTCGGCGCCGAATACTCGGCTGAGGAACCCGTGGTGGTGCGTGCCCACCACGATCAGCCGGGCCTTGCGCTCGCGCGCGGTGTCGACGATCAGGTTGGCCGGCTCGCCGGGCGCCCAGATGTAGTCGACGGTGACGCCCGAGCCGGCCAGCGAGGCCTCGGCCTTGTCGAGCGCTTCGACCACGTTCGGCGGCGCGTGCAGCGGGCCGTCGCGCGGCTCGTCGGCGGGCGTGCCGAAGTTGCGCGGGTCGCGCGGATCCAGCGGGAGCTCGAACACCGCGAGCACGACCAGCCGCTCCTGGTGCTCGCGCGCCGCGTCGGCGGCGGCGCTCAGCGCGCGCTCCGACGCCTCGGATCCGTCGTATCCCACGATCACGGTCACGACGCCAACCCTACCCTGGCGCGCAAACCACGGTCGGCGACGCGGCCGATTCGCCGCGCCGCCGACACGCGATGTCCCTACTCGGGGGTGCCCGCTCCGCGGGTGCGGTCGCCGAACAGGCGCAGCAGCGCCCAGCCGCCGGGCAGCAGGCAGGCCGCGAAGAACAGCTTGACGATGTCGCCCGGCACGAAGGGCTGCACGCCCACCTCGTAGGCGGTGTTCCATCCCGAGCGACTGCTCCGCGCCGGGTGGCGTCCAGTTGGCGAGCCACGGGACGCCGAATGCGTAGATCAGGGCGTTGGCGATCACCAGCACGCCGACCATGGTCATCACGTTCTGGGTCGCGCCCCGGTCGGCGAAGAAGCCGACGAACAGCGCGGCCACCAGATAACCGACCAGATAGCCGCCGGTCGAGCCGGTGAAGTAGTCCCACCCGCCGTTCCAGTCGGCGAACACGCCGGCGCCCAGGGCGCCGATGGCGAGGTAGATCACGAGCGCGATCGCCGCGCGGCGCAGGCCCAGCAGGCCGCCCACGAGCAGCGCGCCGAAGGTGCCGCCGGTGAGGGGCACCGGGTGCCAGGGGATGCTGATCTGGGAGGCGATCGTCATCAGGACGACCGCGCAGCCGATCAGGACGACGTCCCGGGTGATGGCCTGCGCGCGGTCCTTGGACTGCGGGAAGATGGCGTCCAGCAGGGTGCCGGGGAATGAAGTCGTGCTGTTGGTGGAGATGCGGTCCTCTTTTCCGATGGTTCGTCACGGGCGATTCTATTCAGCCGTGACGAGTGCCGTGCGACTCGCAGGGTAGCCTCCGCGCATGCACCGCGTCGTGGTCGGAACGGGCTCGATGGCACCGGAGATCGCCGCCGCGCTGGCCGCGGCCGGCGGCCCCGTGGTGATCGCCGGCCGCTCGCTCGAGCGCGCCGAGGACGCGGCCCGCCGCGCGACCGCGCTGGGCGACGTCGCCGAGCCGATCACGGCGCTGCCGCTCGAGGCGGCCGACGTTCGCGCGAGGCCGCGCTCGTGGTGGAGACCATCGCCGAGGACCTCGCCGTGAAGCGCGACGTGCTGGCGCGCGTCGAGGCCTGGTGCCCGGCGGAGGCCGCGCTCGTCTCCAACACCTCGAGCCTGCGCATCGCCGACATCGCGGCGGCGCTCGCGCGACCGGGAGCGTTTCGCCGGCCTGCACTTCCTGAAGCCCGCGCACCTGACCGCCGTGGTGGAGGTGATTCCCGGCCCGGCGACCGACGCGTCCGTGGTCGACGGCCTCGAGGCGCTCGCCGGGCGCATGGGCAAGGCCCCGCTGGTGGTGCGCGCCGACGTGCCCGGTTTCATCTGGAACCGGATCCAGTTCGCGGTGCTGCGCGAGTGCCTGCACATGGTGGAGGCCGGCGTCGCCGACGCGGCCGACATCGACGCCGCCGTCTCGGACGGGCTGGCGCCGCGCTGGATGGCGGCCGGCCCCCTCGCCACCGCCGACCTCGGCGGGCTGGCGGTGTTCGCGACCATCTCGGCCCAGCTCTTCCCCCACCTCGCCGACGACGCCGCGGCGCCCGCCGAGCTCACCGCACGCGCCGCCGAGGGGCGCCCCTTCGCACCGTGGACCGCCGAGGGCGGCGAGGGGGTCGCCGAGCTGCGCGCACGCGCCCTGGCGATGGGGCGCGAGATCGCCGGCCGCCGCCGGGAGCTGGGCGCGTGAACCGGTTCACCGCGCACCTCGGCACCCTCTTCCCCGAGCTCGCGCCGCTCGAGCGGCCCGCCGCGGCGCGGGCGGCGGGGTTCACGGTCGTGGAGGCGTGGTGGCCCCCGGCCCCCGAGCCCGACGAGTGGATCGCCGCGGTCACGGCCGCGGGCGTCACCGCCGAGCTGGTCAACGCCGACGGCGGCGACCTGGCGGCCGGCGAGCGCGGTTACTGCACCGTCCCGGGCCGCGAGGGCGACGTGCTGCGCGCCGTCTGCGACGCCGCGCGGGTGGTGCTGGCCTGCGGCGGCGACCTGGTGAACCTGCTGGTGGGCCACCTCGACCCCGCCCGCGACGCGGCGTTCCAGCACGACCTGGCGGTGGAGACGGTGCGCGCCGCCGGCGACGAGGCGGCGGTGCTGGGCGCCCGCATCGTCATCGAGCACCTCAACCCGATCGACGTCGCGGGCCCCCTGCTGCCGACGCCCGCTGCTGCTGCGGCCTTCGTGACCGAGGTCGCCCACCCCTCGGTGCACCTGCTGTTCGACGCCTACCACGCCGCCCGCGCCGGCCTCGATCCGCTGGCCGAGGTGGAGCCGGTCGCCGATCTGATCGCGCCACGTGCAGTACGCCGACAGCCCCGGGCGGGGTGCGCCGGGCACCGGGACGATCGACCTCTGGGCCCTGCTGGAGCGCCTCGACGCCATCGGCTACGAGGGGCGCGTGGGGCTGGAGTACGTGCCGGTCGGACCCACCGCGGAGTCGTTCGGGTTCCTGGCGGGCCGCTCGGCCTGAATGGCGGCCCCCCGCAACCTCGTCAACCTCCATGAGGTCGCCAAGGGCTACGCCAGCCGCTCGGTGCTGAGCGACGTCTCGCTCGGCATCTCGGCGGGCGAGCGCATCGGCGTGGTGGGCCGCAACGGCGACGGCAAGTCCACCCTCCTGCGGCTGATCGCGGGGCGCGAGCAGCCCGACACCGGGCGCGTCACGCACGTCGGCGGCCTCGACATCGCGCTCATCGCGCAGGGCGACGACCTGGACCCGGCCCGGACGATCCGCGAGGAGCTGGTCGGCGGCCGCGCCGACCACGAATGGGCCGGCGACAGCACCTTCCGCTCGGTGCTCGACGGGCTGCTGGGCGGGGTGGAGATCACCCGCTTCCCCCAGGGACTCGACACCCCCATCGGCCCGCTCTCGGGGGGCGAGCGCCGCCGCATCGCCCTGGCGCGCCTGCTGCTGGACGGGCCCGAGCTGCTGCTGCTGGACGAGCCGACCAACCACCTCGACGTCGAGGGCGTCGCCTGGCTCGCCGGCCACCTGGCCGCGCGGCGCGGATCGCTGGTGGTGGTGACCCACGACCGCTGGTTCCTCGACGCCGTCTGCACCGCCACCTGGGAGGTCGCCGACGGGGAGGTGCATCAGTACGAGGGTGGCTACGCCGCCTACGTGCTGGCGCGCGCCGAGCGCGACCGGCTGGAGGCCGCGCGCGACGTTGCCCGGCAGCGGCTGCTGCGCAAGGAGCTGGCGTGGCTGCGCCGCGGGCCGCCCGCGCGCACCTCCAAGCCGCGCTTTCGCATCGACGCGGCCAACGCCCTGATCGCCGACGAGCCGGAGGTGCGCGACCGCGCCGAGCTGCTGCGCTTCGCCACCGCCCGGCTCGGCAACAACGTGCTGGACGCGGAGGACGTGTCCATCGCCTTCGGCGCGACGCCCATCCTGCGCGGTGTCACCTGGCGCCTCGGCCCCGGCGACCGGGTCGCCCTGGTGGGAGTCAACGGCTCGGGCAAGACCACCCTGATCAACCTGCTCGGCGGCGAGCTGCAGCCCGACTCCGGCGTGGTGAAACGCGGCACCACCGTGCGGCTGGCCCACCTGTCGCAGGACACGGTCGAGATCCCCGGGCACCTGCGGGTGCTCGAGTCGCTGGAGCAGGTGCGGCTGCGCACCACCCTCAGCGACGGGCGCGAGCTGACCGCGGCGATGCTGTGCGAGCGCTTCGGCTTTCGCGGCGCGCGCGGGCGCACGCTGGTGCGCGACCTCTCGGGAGGAGAGCGCCGCCGCCTGCAGCTGATGCGCCTGCTGATGGACGAGCCCAACGTGCTGCTGCTCGACGAGCCGACCAACGACCTGGACGTGGACACCCTGACCGCGCTCGAGGACCTGCTGGACAGCTGGCCGGGGACGCTGGTCGTGGTGAGCCACGACCGGTATTTCGTCGAGCGCGTCTGCGACAACGTCTACGCGCTGATGGGCGACGGGGACATCCGCCACATGCCCGGCGGCATCGAGCAGTACGTCGCCCTGCGCGCCGGCGAGGAGGCTGCGCCGGCGCCGGCGGCGGCAGCGCCCCGCCGCCACGAGGCCGCGCCCTCGGGCGCCGTGCTGCGCGCGGCGCGCAAGGACGTCCAGCGGCTGGAGCGGAACCTGGAGCGGGTCGGCGACCGCGAGGGCGCCCTGCACGAGGAGATGGCCGCCAACGCGAGCGACCACGAGCGGCTGCGCGAGCTCACGGCGCGCCTCGCCGAGCTCGGCGCCGAGCGGGAGCGGCTGGAGGGCGCGTGGCTGGAGGCCTCCGAGCTGCTGGAGTCGTGAGCTACAGCAGGTAGTGCAGGTGGGTCACGCTCGGGGCGGCGATCACCTCGATCTGCTCGAGCGCCGCCGACCGCGCGCCGGGGATGGCGAAGAGGCGCGTGCCGCCGCCCAGCAGCACCGGCGCCAGGTGGATCCACAGCTCGTCGCCGAGCCCGGCGGCCAGGCACTGGTCGATGATGCTCGCGCCGCCCATGACGGTCACGTCCCGGTCGCCGGCGATCTCGCGCGCCCGGCCGATGGCCACGTCGAGGCCGTCCATGACGAAGGTGAAGATGCCCGCGAGACGCACCGACGCGGGCGGGCTGTGGGTCACGACGATGTTGGGCGGCGGACGCGTCTCCCCCGGCTCGCCCCCGAAGGCCCTGTCGGGGCCCCATCCCCCGGGCCCGTCCACGACGTCGTAGGTGCGGCGCCCCATGACCACCGCCCCGGTCCGCTCGAGCGCCCCGGCGAGGATCTGCGCGTCCGCGTCGGTCCGGCCACCGAAGACCCACGTGTGGAGCGCCTCGCCCCCCTCGCCGAGGGGCTTCCCCGGACCCGCGCCGGGCCCGGCCGTATACCCGTCGAGCGACATCGAGATGTCCAGCACCACTTTCGCCATGCCGTTCTTGTACCCCGGCGGCGACCTCTGCGCCTAGGCTCACCGGCATCGGGGAAAAGAATTTCCCCGGCGTGTCGATCTCGGGCGTCCGTGTTCGACGCATGGGTGAGAACCCGGAACCCCGAAGGAGGCGTGACATGCGATTCATGATCCTGGTGAAGGCCAACGCGGACAGCGAAGCCGGCAAGGTGCCCGCCAAAGAGGTCATCGACGAGATGGGCACGTACAACTCGCAGCTGATGAAGGCCGGCGTGCTGCTGGCGGGCGAGGGCATCCACCCGAGCTCCAAGGGCGCGCGCGTCAAGCTCTCGGCCACCGGCGGCGCCCCCACCGTCACCGATGGGCCCTTCGCCGAGACCAAGGAGCTGATCTCCGGCTTCTGGATTCTCCAGGTGAAGTCGCGCGACGAGGCCATCGAGTGGGCCAAGCGCATCCCGAACCCGACCGACGACGACTTCGAGGTCGAGGTGCGGCAGGTGTTCGAGGCCGAGGACTTCGGCGAGGAGTTCAGCCCCGAGGCGCGCGAGGCCGAGGCGCGCCTGCGCGCCGAGCTGGAGCCGAAGTAGCCCGACGGTGACCGGCGACGCGTACGGCGCGATCGACGCGATCTGGAGGATCGAGTCGGCGCGCCTGATCGCCGGCCTGGCGCGGATGGTGCGCGACGTCGGCCTGGCCGAGGACCTCGCCCAGGACGCGCTGGTCGCGGCGCTGGAGCAGTGGCCCCGGTCGGGCGTCCCGGACAACCCGGGCGCCTGGCTGATGGCCACGGCCCGGCGGCGGGCCATCGACCGGATCCGACGCGACGTCCGGCTCGAGCGCAAGTACGCCGAGATCGGCCGGGAGCGGGAGGCCGAGGAGGCCATCACGCCGGACCTGGCGGCCGAGGTGGCCGACGAGGTCGGCGACGACCTGCTCAGCCTGGTGTTCACGACCTGCCACCCGGTGCTCTCCACCGAGGCGCGCGTCGCGCTCACCCTGCGCCTGGTCGGCGGTCTGACGACGCCCGAGATCGCGCGCGCGTTCCTGGTGCCCGAGGCGACGGTCGCCCAGCGGATCGTGCGGGCCAAGCGGACGCTGACCGCGGCGCGCGTCCCGTTCGAGGTGCCGAGCGGGGCCGAGCTCGACGAGCGGCTGGGCTCGGTGCTCGAGGTCGTCTACCTCGTCTTCAACGAGGGGTACTCGGCCACGGCCGGCGACGATTGGATGCGGCCCGCGCTGTGCGACGACGCCCTCCGCCTCGGCCGCATCCTCGCCGAGCTCGCGCCACGCGAACCCGAGGTGCACGGCCTGGTCGCGTTGATGGAGATCCAGGCCTCGCGGACGGCGGCCCGGGTGGATCGCGCCGGTCAGCCGATCCTGCTGCTCGATCAGGATCGCGCGCGCTGGGACCGCATCCTCATCACCCGCGGCCTCGCGGCGCTGCGTCGCGCCGAGGAGCTCGGCGGCACGCTCGGCCCCTACGCGCTGCAGGGCGCGATCGCCGCCTGCCACGCGCGGGCCCGCACCGCCGAGGAGACCGACTGGGAGCGCATCGCCGCGCTCTACGACGCCCTCGCCCAGCTCGTGCCCTCGCCGGTCGTCGAGCTCAACCGCGCCGTCGCCGTGGCGATGGCGTTCGGCCCGCAGGAGGGGCTCGACCTGGTCGACGCCCTGGCCGGCGAGCCGGCGCTGGCGGCCTACCACCTGCTGCCCGCCGTCCGCGGCGACCTGCTCTCCAGGTTGGACAGGGGCCCGGAGGCGCGCGCCGAGTTCGAGCGCGCGGCGTCCATGACCCGCAACGCGCGCGAGCAGCAGGTGCTGCGCGCCCGGGCCGCGGAGTGCGCGTAGCCGGCGGGACTATGCTCGGCGGGTGCCCTCCCCCCGCGTGATCTCGCTGCTGCCCTCGGCGACCGAGATCATCCACGCGATCGGGCGAGGCGACACGCTGGTGGGGCGCAGCCACGAGTGCGATTTCCCGCCGGGCGTCGAGCGGCTGCCCGCGGTCTCGACCGCGCGCATCGACAGCGACGCGCTCGATCCCGCCCAGATCGACGCCGCCGTGGCGGCCGCGATCGCGGACGGCGAGCAGCTCTACGGGGTCTCGGCCGACGCGCTCGCCGAGCTGGCGCCCGACGTGGTCGTCACCCAGACGCTGTGCCGGGTGTGCGCGGTGGAGGGCGACGGCGTGCGCAGCGCCCTCGGCGCCCGTGCGCTCGAGGCGGAGGTGGTGGAGCTCGAGCCCGAGGGCGTGGACGGGGTGCTCGACTCGATCGTCGCGCTCGGCGACACTGTTGGGCGCGCCCGAGGGGGCGCGGGCGGTCGTCCGCGCGGCGCGCGAACGGCTTGCCGCGGTGCGGGAGACGGTCGCCGGCCTCCCGCGCCCCGGAGTGGTGGTGGTGGAGTGGACCGACCCGCCCTACGCGGCCGGTCACTGGGTGCCCGAGCTGGTGGAGATCGCCGGCGGCCGCGAGCTGCTGGGGGTCGCCGGCACGCCGTCGGCCCGCACCACGTGGGAGGAGATCCGCGACCGCGCTCCCGAGGTGGTCGTGATCGCCCCGTGCGGCTTCGACCTGGATCGGACCGTCGCCGAGGCGACGCCCGAGCGGATGGCGGAGTGGCTGGCCGGAACCCCTGCCCTGCGCGACGGACGGGTGTGGGCGATCGACGCCAATGCCTACCTCTCGCGGCCCGGACCACGGATCGTGGACGGCGCCGAACTGCTCGCCGGGATCCTCCACCCCGCCCATGCCGCGACCCCGCCGGGATCCGCGGCCCCGGTCGGGACGGGGCGGGCCCTACACCGCTAGGACGCGCGACGGGGGACCGGCCTGTGTCGGGCGCGTGACACGGGCTCTGTCGCCGCGGCGTGCGAGCGCGGGAGGCGGCGCGAGGACGATCGGTGGTGAGGAGACCACCAACGAAGGAGAGGATCGTCATGTCTCTGCGCACCCTGCTCATCTGGCCGCTGCTCGGAGCCATCGCGCTCGCGGCGGCCGTCACCGCGTCGCCCTCGCACGCTGCGCCGGGCGGCCCCCTGCCCTACGCCGGCGGAACCCCCGCCGCTCCCGGCACGTACGACTTCGTCGCCGGGCTGCGCGAGGTCGGCGCCCTGAACGGCGAGTTCTTCTGCACCGGCAGCCTCGTGGCCCCCGACTGGGTGCTCACGGCGGCGCACTGCGTTGACCAGGGCAAGCTCCCCTCGAGCGTCCAGGTGGTCGTCGGTGACGTCAACCTCGACGACGGCGTCGACCCGGGGCGCGTCCACCGCGTGGACCGCCTCGAGGTGCACCCGCGCTGGGGCGGCGACGCCGGCGACGCGTACGACGTCGCCATGGTGCACCTGACCACCCCCGACCCGGCCCAGGTCGTCTACTTCGGCGTCCCCCGCTACCTCAAGGACGCGCTGTCGCGCTGCCGGACGATGATCGCCATGTCGCCCAACAACTGGGCGCTGCGCCTGATGGGCTGCCCCATCAAGGTCGGCACGGCCGTCGGATGGGGCCGCACCCCGAAGACGGGCGATCGCACCTCGCGCCAGTTGATCGCGGCCTCCTCGACCATCTACGGACAGGGGATGAAGAAGACCTTCTGGACCGCGAAGACCGGGGCCTGCCCCGGCGACAGCGGCGGCCCGCTGCTGGTGCCGGCGAGCGACGGGCACCTGATCCAGATCGGCGTCGCCAGCCACATCACGCATGGTGGCGGCACCTTCGACTGGCTGGTCGGCGGGCAGTGCACGCGCCGCGGACAGGACTACTACTCGGACGTGTCGAGCGGCCCGCTGCTCACCTGGTTCGAGGGCTTCCTCCCCTGAGCGCCCACGCGCCGTAGGAGCGCGTCTCGAGGGCCGGTCGGCGAGCGAGACTGAGCCGACCGGCCCACCTGCGAGGGTCTGCCCGCTCGACCTTCATCCCGATCGCAGGAGAGAACACAGATGACCGAACCGTCTCGCGGCTGGCGGCGCCGCCCCAGCCCGGCCCTGGTTGTTGCGACCCTCGCCCTGTTCGTCGCCCTCGGCGGCACGACCTATGCGGCGACGACGATCAACGGCAGCAGCATCGTCAACAAGAGCATCACCAGCGCCAAGCTGAAGAACCAGTCGGTGGGCACGGCGCAGCTCAAGGACTTCGGCGTACAGCGCCGCGACATCCAGAACGGGGCGGTCACCGTCTCCAAGCTCGCCACCGGATCCGTGACGGGGACCAAGATCGTCTCCGGCGCCGTCGGCAGCGCCGCGATCGCCAACAACTCCGTCGCCCGTGGAGACCTTCAGCCCGCGGCGCGCGTCCCGGCGGTCGTCGTACGCACGTCCACCATCACCGGCGTCCTTCCCGGCGCGCTCGGCGAGGCCGTCGCCACGTGCAACTCGGGCGAGACCCTGATCGCCGGCGGCGCCGGCATCACCAGCGCTCCCGCTCCGGGCATCGAGATCCTGGCCAACCGCCCGGAGCCGCAGACCTCCGGCTCCGCGCCGACCCGCTGGCAGGGCATCCTCAACAACGGCAGCGCCGGCACGGTCACGTTCACCGCGCACGCCATCTGCGCGCTCCCGACCCCCTGACCACCTCCCCGGGATCGCCGCCGACGCGGTCGCGATCCCGGGAGGGGCGGGCTCAGATCTCGTTCCAGTCGATGCACCACCCGGCCAGGCGCCGTGAGCAGCCATCGAACGGCGGGACTTCCTCGACCGCGGGCTCCGGCTCGCGCCGGATGGCCTCGGACCTCGCGATCGCCCGCGCCCTGGCCTCGACGTACTGCGGCCAGTCGGTCTGGTCGCCCGTCGCGGAGAGGAACGAGGACGCTCCGGGTCGCGCGGAAGTGGACATCAGGACCTCCTGGGGTGGGGAGTCCGATCCTTCCGAGGCGGCTCATGCGGGAGAAGGCACCCTAGGGTGCGTCGCGCGACACCTGGAGGTCAGCGGTAGCCGGTGGTGTCGGCGGGCCGGCCGGGGTCCTGGACCTCGACCATGTAGCGCCAGCAGTCGGGCCGGGACCCGTCGAGGTCGGTGAAGCCGTACTCCCGCGCGAGCGCCCCTCCCGACAGGGACTGCCCGTTGAACCGCGCCCGCTCGGGATCGGCCGCCATCGCGGCGACGGCACGCCCGACGAACCGCGGCGTCTCGGAGATCGCGAAATGGGGCACGCGCTCCAGGGCGTCGCGCCAGGTGTCCTCGGTGACGCCGAAGGCTTCGAGCATCATTTCCGAGCGCAGCCAACCGGGAGTCAGCGCCACCGCGGTGGCGCCGTGCGGCGCCAGGTCGCGCGACTGGGAGAAGGCGAGGCGGATCACCGCCGTCTTGGCCAGGTCGTAGAAGGCGTTCACGCGGTAGTTGGTCGCGTTGTACGCGGCGGTGCCGTCCGTCATCTCCACCACGAGGCCCCCGGGATTCCGGATCAGCAGCGGCAGCGCGTGATGGCTGGTGATCAGGTGCGTGTTGACGGCGAGGCGCAGCAGGCGCAGCCCGTCGTCGAGGTCGTGCTCCCAGATCGGGGTGTCCCAGGCGAACAGCCGCTCGCCACCCCAGATGTCGTTGACGAGCACGTCGAGGCGCCCCTGCTCGGCGTCGATGCGCCGGACGAGGGCCGCGACCTGGTCGCTCTCCAGGTGGTCGACCCGGACGGCGATGCCGGTGCCTCCGGCGGCCGTCACCTGCTCGGCGGTCTCCTCGATGGTCTCTGGGCGGTCGTACTCCGAGCGCTGTCCACGCGTCGTGCGACCGGAGCAGTAGACGGTCGCCCCGGCCTCGCCCAGCGCCACCGCGATGCCCCGTCCCGCCCCGCGCGTCGCGCCCGCCACCAGTGCCACCATGTCCCTCCCCCTCTCCACGGGCGACTCTAACCCGCCGCTCCCCTTTCTAGACTGCGCGCCATGCCCGAGCCGGCCGTCACGCGCACCCACCACCGCCTCGTGCCGATGCTCGGGCGCGACCCGCACGAGCCGGGCCGCGCGGCATCGTCGCTCGAGCTGCTGTTCGACCTGACCTTCGTGATCGCGTTCGGCACGGCCGGCAACGAGCTTGCGCACTTCGTGGCCGACGACCATCTGGCCGCCGGCCTCGGCGGCTTCCTGTTCGCGGTGTTCGCGATCTCGTGGGCGTGGATCAACTTCTCGTGGTTCGCCTCGGCGTACGACACCGACGACTGGGTCTTCCGCGTGCTGACCATGATCCAGATGGTCGGGGTGCTGATCCTCGCGCTCGGGCTGCCCACGATGTTCGACTCCCTGCTGCACGGCGGGCACGTCGACAACAGCGTCATGGTGCTGGGCTATGTCGTGATGCGCGTGCCGATGATCTTCCAGTGGGCGCGCGCCGCCCGCCAGGATCCCGAGCACCGGCGGGCCTGCGAGGCCTACATCGTGACGATCCTGGTGGCCCAGATCGGGTGGGTCGCCCTGCTGTTCGCCCACACCTCGATCGCGATGACCGTCGCCTTCGTGCTGGTGCTCGTGCTGATCGAGCTCGCCGGCCCGCTGGTCGCGGAGAAGGTGCTCGGGGGGACGCCGTGGCACGCGCACCACATCGCGGAGCGCTACGGCCTGCTGGTGATCGTCGCGCTGGGCGAGGGTCTGATCGGCACCATGGCGTCGCTGACCGCCCTGGTCGGACCCGACGGGCCGGGCTGGTCGGCCGACGTCGCCCTGGTCGGCATCGCCGGCACCGCCCTGACCTTCGGGATGTGGTGGATGTATTTCATCGTGCCGTCCGCGGAGGTGCTGCACGCCCACCGCGAGCGGTCCTTCGCCTGGGGCTACGGGCACATCCTCGTCTTCGGCGCCGTGGTCGCCGTGGGCGCCGGGCTGCACGCCGCCGCGTATTTCATCGAAGGGGAATCCGCGCTCAGCAGCGTCGCCACCATCCTCACTGTCGCGATCCCCATCACGATCTTCGTGGCCGAGGTCTACTGGCTGTATTCCACCCTCACGCGCTCCCTCGACCCCTTCCACCTCTCGCTGGTCGTGGGCAGCGCCGCCATCGTCGTCGGCGCGATCGCGCTCGCCGCGGGCGGCGCCACCATGGCGTGGTGCCTGCTGGTGCTCGCGCTGACCCCGTGGGTGACGGTGGTGGGCTACGAGCTCCGCGGCTACCGCCACAACGCGCAGGTGCTCGCCGAGCTCTGAAGTCCCCCTGACGGCCGATGCCCCGGGCCGCGGCGGAGGCCTAGGTTGGCGGCATGGCCAGAACCCTCGGGACACTCCGCGTGGCCGCGACCACGATGTCGGCGCGGCCCGCCGCCTCGTGGGACGACCACGTGCTCCACGTGCGCCGGCTGCTCGACGCCGCCGACGGAGCGGATCTGGTCGTGCTCCCGGAGATGTGTTCTCTCGAGTTGTTCAGCCTCGAGCCGGGCTGGCGCGACGCCGAGGTGTCCGCGGTCGCGGCGCTCGCGCGCCACGCGCCCGCGCTGCTCGACCTGGTGCTCGACGAGGCGGCCGCGCGTGGCATCCACCTGCTGGGCGGCACGCATCTGGTGCGGGCGGAGGGCGGCCTGCGCAACGTCGCGTGGCTGGCGGGACCCGAGGGTCTGCTGCTGGCCCACGAGAAGACCCACCTCTTCCCCATGGAGCGCAGCCTCGGCACCGGCGAGGGCGACGAGCTGGCGGTGGTGCGCATCGGCGCGGCGACCGTGGGCATCGCCACGTGTTACGAGGCCGAGATCCCCGAGTACACGACGGCTCTGGCGGCGCTCGGCGCCGACGTGATCCTGTGCCCGTCGCTCACCAACACCGAGGCGGGCTTCTGGCGCGTGCGCCACTGCCTGCACGCCCGCGCCATCGAGAACCAGGTCTACGCGGTGCACTCGTGCCTGGGCGGCGGGCCGATCGGGCCGCACCCCGGCGCCACCGGCACGGGAGCCGTGCTGTCGCCGTGCGACGCCCCCTGGCCCGCGCGCGGCGTGCTCGCGGAGTGCCCCGACGACGAGGGCGTCGCCGTGGCCGAAGTCGACCTGGACGCCCTCCACGCCAACCGCCGCGACGGGGCGGCGACCACCCACGCCGACCGACGACGCCGGGCCGACATCCACGCCCGCTGGGCGGCCCACGCCGCCGAGGAGACCCATGTCCGCTGACGGCCCGCGGGTCTGCCTCACCTTTGACTTCGACGCAATCTCCATCTGGCCGGCGGCCTTCGGCCTCACCACCCCCACCGCGCTCTCGCGCGGCGAGTTCGGCGCCCGCGTGGCCGTGCCGCGCATTCTCGATTCACTGCGCGCCGGGGGCGTGCCGGCCACCTTCTTCATCCCGGGTCACACGGTCGAGACGTTCCCCGACGTCTGCCGGCGAATCGTCGAGGAGGGACACGAGGTCGGCCACCACGGGTGGATGCACGAGAGCCCGCTGTCGCTCGACCAGGCCGCCGAGCGCGCGGTGCTCGAGCGCGGCATCGACTCGATCGAGCGGGTGCTCGGCGTGCGTCCGGCGGGCTACCGCTCGCCGTCGTGGGACCTCACGCCGCACTCGATCCCGCTGCTGCGGGAGCTGGGCTTCGCCTACGACTCGAGCATGATGGCCCAGGATCTCGAGATGTACCGCGTGCGCGAGGGCGACGTGCTGCACATGGACCGGCCGTTCGAGTTCGGCCGCGAGGTGGACCTCGTCGAGGTGCCGGTGTCGTGGTCGCTCGACGACTTCCCCCACCTGGAGTTCGTCCCCGCGCAGGGCTTCCTGCTGCCGGCGGCCGGCTCCCCACAGGCCCTGCTCGCGGGCTGGACCGCCGACCTCGACTTCATGGTCGACCGCGTGCCGGGCGGGGTCTTCACGATGACCTTCCACCCGCAGGCCATCGGGCGCGGCGCTCGCCTGCTGCTGCTCGAAGGCCTGATCGCGCACGCCGCGGGCCGCGGGGCGCGTTTCCTGCGCGTATCCGACGCCGTGGCCGAGTGGAGGACCGCGAACCCCTTCGCCTCCTAGGGCCGCTCCTCCAGCATCTGGTCGATGAACCCCGCCCACACCGGGTTCGGCTCCCACACGTCGTGCATCAGAGCGAAGGCGGGTTCGCGCTCCCAGCCGAGGCGCAGCACGCGGTGCAGGCCGATGAACGCCGTCACCCGCATGTTGGCGACGCAGTGGACCCAGACCCTCTCCCCCGCGTGCGCGGCCATGGCGTCGAAGAACGCCACCAGCTGCTCGCGATCCGGCGCCCCGAAGGGCACCGGGATGTGCACGTATTCCAGCCCGAGCGAGCGCACCACGCCGGCCTCATCCGGCAGTGACCGGCCCGGCTCGTCCGGGGCCAGGTTGATGACGGTCTCGAACCCGGCCTGGGCGATCGCCCCGAGCTGCTCCGCGGTGGGAAGCCCTGAGGTGCCGAGCGTCGCGTTGACGGCGCGGTGGTTGTGGACGCCCGCGAGGGCGGGATCGGCCATCAGTCGCCCGGGAGGGGAGGCGTCAGCTGCACCTCGGCGGGAACCTGGCCGCGACCCCCCCACCGCACCCGGTACGTCGCGAAGCGTTCGCGCCACGCCGCTGGCAGGTACGGGATCTGAGCGAGCTGCCCCAGCAGCAACTGGTGGTACGCGCGGTACTTGGGCGAGGCGGGCCCGCCGTTGAGCTGGTACCTCATCGCGCCGCCGCCCAGGTCGTAGGCGGCAAGGCCGTTGTAGGCGGCAAGGGCGCCGGCCCGCACGCGCTCACGGGCCCGGACGGCCAGCGGCGCCCACTCCGGGTGACGCACGCTCAGCCGCTCGGCCTGACGGGCGAACCGGCTCAGGCTGAGCACCGACTGCAGGAAGCCGTTCAGCACGCGGTCACGGCTGCGGTAGGTGTACTCGAGGTACCAGGCCGAGGGTCCGCCGGTGCGGAACACGACGCCACCCTGGCGATGGTCGACGGAGAAGGTCGCCAGATACTGCTCGGCCACGCGGCGGGCGGCCTCGATCTCGCGCGCGTCGGCCCCCGGGGGGAGCGCCGGGACGATGAGGGCGAGGATCAGGCCGGTGCTCATCGCGTCCCGCCACGGCGGCGGATGCCCGTCCTCGGGCACCGCGAAGAGGTAGTTGTTGACGCGGAACGTGCGGCGTCCGGCGTGATCGAGCGTGGACATTCCGACGATCTCGGAGACGGCCGCCCGGTAGTCGGCGCGCGAGCCGTGCGCCAGCCGCGCGTTGAGCTCCGTGGCCGCGTGCACCCAGTTCGGGAACAGGCCCTGGCCCGAATAGACCGTCCACGCCAGGTGGGACCCGGCGGGCCGCAGCCACGCGCGGTCGCCCCCCGGCGCCCCGACCGCGCGCCACCACGCGTTGGTGCTCCGGATCCGCGCGCCCTGGCTGATCGGGGGACATGCCGTGGCCCGCGTGAGGGGCCGATCGGCCTCCGTGAGCACCTCGACCCCGGCCTTCGGAACCCGCAGCGGGAGCCACGCCGAGACGTTGCCCGCGCGGTCGGTCGCGCGCACCTCGAGGGTGCCGCCCGCCGGCGCGGGGAGCGACTGCGACGGGTCGCCCACGACGGCGGGGGCGGACAGCGCCGACCGGGCGGTCAGCCCCCGCGATCCGGAGAGCGCGTCGGTGACCGTTCGCGCGGACGGCGACCTCGGCGCGGCGGCGGGACGTGCCCGCCACGGCCCGTCCGCCGGGCGCGCACACCAGCACCGGCGCGGCCGTCGCCGTGGCGGTCGCGATGGTGGGAGGGGTGCGGTCGAGGACCACGCCGGCCACGCGATCGAAGCCCGGCAGGGGGTTGCCCGCCGCGTCCAGGAAACGCGCGAACACCTGGCGCAGTCCGTCGGGGGCGGCATCCGGCAGATGCCACGCGCGGGGCGCGCCGAGGGGCGCCGCGACGCCACCGGCGAAGTCGGCGGTATCGGCGAGCAGGGCCGAGACCGCCCCGGGCGGTCCGCGCAGATCGACGACCACGTCCGGTTGCGCCACGAACCGCGCCCCGGCGGCGACCGTGATCACGGCGAGGCCGCCGGGATCGGGCGAGGGCGTGACCTCGATGCTCCCCGAGGCGGTGGCGGTCGCCCCGGACGGGTCCGTCACGACCAGGTCGACGCGGTACACACCCGGGACCGCGAAGGGATGGGTCGCCACGGCCCCATCCGCCACGCCACCGTCGCCGAAGGTCCAGCGGAACGTCAGGGGCCCGCCCTCGGGGTCGGTCGATGCGGAGGCGTCGAACCGGGCGAGGTCACCGGCGCGAACCGAGGCCGCGGGGGCGATCGCCGCCACCGGGGGCGCGTCGGCGAGAGCGGCCGGGACCACCACGAGCGCCAACGCGACGGTCGCGATCACCCAGAGGAGTGTGCGGCGCACGGACGCCGGATCAGCGGAGCAGTAGGCGGAGCCCGCGCATCGCCAGGTAGAACGCGACCGCTGCCGCGACCACCGTCGCCGGCGACAGCGGAAGGCCGACCCGCTGGAAGGTGGCCGTGCCGCCGGAGATCTCGATGTAGCCGACCGGCGCGACCATCGCGCCGCCACCACCGCCGGAGCCCTCGCCGTCGGCGATGTGTCCGCCCCGGCCGCCACCCCCACCGCCACCGAAGCCCCAGCGCACCCGGCCCACCGGGATCACGGTGACGCCGTCGCGCTCGACGGGCTCGCCGAAGATGGCGCGCACGCCGGCGTGGCCGCCCACCCGGTCGGCGAGCCTCGCCGGGATCTCGGCCATGCCGCCGCGCACCGATTCCTCCGCCTCGCGAATCGCCCTCTCGGACTCGTCCATCACGCTCTCCTTGGTCGCGTGCGCCCTGGATCCCGACTGTGCCCCCGCGGCGTGCCCGATGGCAACCGCGCGGCAGGGCGGACACGGCGTGAGGCCTCTCTGAGACCATGACGATCATGGACGTCGTCATCGCAGGTGGACACGGGCAGGTTGGCATGCGCCTCGGGCGCATGCTCGCCGCCGACGGCGACCGGGTGCGCGGCCTGATCCGCAACCCGGCCCAGGCCGACGACCTTCGCGCCGCCGGCATCGCGCCGGTCGTCTGCGACCTCGAGGCCGGCGACGACGTGGCCGGCGCGATCGCCGGGGCCGACGCGGTGGTGTTCGCCGCCGGGGCCGGCCCGGGCAGCGGCGCGGCCCGCAAGCTGACCATGGACCGCGACGGCGCGATCACGCTCATCGACGCGGCCCTGCGCACCGGCGCCCGGCGCTACGTGATGGTCAGCGCCCAGGGCATCCGGCTCGGCGCCGACCGCGACGACGACTTCGGCGTCTACCTGCGGGCGAAGGCCGACGCCGACGCCGCGCTGGCCGCGAGCCGCCTGGACCACACGATCGTGCGCCCGGGCGGGTTGAGCGACGACCCCGGGACCGGCCGCATCGTCGTCGGCGAGGCTCTCGACTACGGCGGCATCAGCCGCGACGACGTCGCGGCCACGCTGCGCGCCGTGCTCCACGCGGACAACACCATCGGGGTCACCTTCGAGCTCAACTCCGGGGACACCCCGATCGCCGAGGCGGTCGCGGGGCTCTAAGAGTCGGCCCGGAGGCCGAGGCGGCGGCGATCCGACGCAGCATGGCGCCGAACAGGCGGTCGTGGACCGGCCAGGCCGAGTACCAGTACGCGAGCCCGGCGACGCCCTCCGGATCGAAGACGGTGGTCTGCCGGATCGTCGAGCCGCCCGTCCCGTCCGGCGCGACCTCGAACTGCAGCCACGCCCGGCCGGGCACCTTCATCTCCGCGGCGAGACGCAGCAGCCGGTCCGGCTCGAAGCTCTCGACGCGCCACGAGTCGATCGCGTCGCCGACCCGGACGTCCACCGGGTCGCGGCGCCCGCGCCGCAGGCCCGGTCCCCCGACCAGCGTGTCGAGCGCTCCGCGCAGCTCCCACACCTCCTCGCCGACGTACCAGCCGGTGTCGCCGCCGATCCGCTGGATCGGCGCGAACGCGGCGGCCGGTGGGCACGCCACGACGGCGCCGCGCGAGTCAACCAACCGCGAGCCGCGCCGGAAGCCGCCGTAGCCCCCGCTCTCCCCGACCGCGGGGTCCGTCCAGCGCGTCTGCGCGATCGCGTCGTCCTCCTCGGCGAGCGCCTGCGCGATCGCCTCCTCCGACGTCCGCGGCCGCACGGAGAACATTCCGAGCGCACGCGGGTCGCGGACGACCGTCTCGGTGCGCAGGCTCTCGACGAGCTCCCTCCCGAGATCCGCGTGCACCGGGGTCACCAGCCGTAGCCAGAGGCTCGACAGGCGGGGCGTCAGCACCGGCACGGGGATCATGTGCCGGGGCAGGCCGCGCTGGTCGGCGTACGCGTGCATCAGGTCGAGGTACGAGCAGACGTCGGCGCCGCCGATCTCGACGATCTCGCCGCCATCAGGCTCGTGGTCGAGCGCCGCGAGGAGATAGGCGAGCACGTCATCGATCGCGATCGGCTGGGTGCGCGTGCCGACCCACCGGGGCGTGACCATCACCGGCAGACGCTCGACGAGCGCGCGGAGCATCTCGAACGAGGCGCTCCCCGGGCCGATCACGATCGAGGCACGGAACTCGATCGTGGGGACGCCGGACTCGCGCAGGATGCGCCCCACCTCCTGGCGTGAGGCGAGGTGCTCCGAGAGATCGCCGGCGCCGAGTCCGCCGAGGTAGACGATCCTGCGCACGCCCGTGTCGCGCGCGGCGAGCGCGAACGCCGTGGCCGCCCGCCGATCGATCGCCGAGAACGAGCCGCCCGACCCCATCGAGTGGACCAGGTAGTAGGCCGTCTCGACGCCCTCGAGCGCGGGGATCAGCTCGGTCGGGCTCAGCACGTCCCCCGGCACGACCTCGGTGCCGGGCCCGACACGTGCCGCGAGCTCCTCGGGGTGGCGCGACAGGCAGCGGACGCGCGCGCCTCGGTCCTCGAGGGCCCGGAGGAGCCGGCCGCCGACGTAGCCTGTGGCACCTGTCAGCGCGATGAGCCCGTCCACGCTCCCAGGCTAGCTCGTCACCTCGGCCCGCCCCGGACATCCGGCCGGGTTCGTCGGACGATTTCTCCGGATCCTCGGTTCTTCGGGCTACTGACCGACGGAGGCGGCGACGCGGGCCGCGGCCTCCATGGGCGGTCCATCGACCCGCCAGGCGCGGGTCGGCCGCAGCCGCGCGCCGGTCGCGCCCGGGCCGGCGAGCGCCACCCGGTGGCGCTCCGCCAGACCGCTGATCTCGCTCTGCACCGCCTCCAGCAGGTCCCCCTGCATCGACGCGATGACGACGAGGGCCGGATCGAGCCGCTCGGCCGCCTCGGCCAGGGTGTCGATCGGCGTGTTCGGCCCCAGGAGCGTGATGCGCCACGCGCGCTCCCGCAGCCCGAGGCCGAAGCAGATCAGGCCGAGGTCGTGCTGCTCACCGGGTGGGCACGCCAGCAGCGCGAGCGGCCCGCTCCCCTCGCCCCAGTTGCGTGCCAGCGCAAGCAGCCGGCCCCGGATGATCGACGTGGCGAAGTGCTCCTCGGCGATCGTCACCTCCCCCGCCTCCCATTGCGCACCGAGGCTCTGAAGGTAGGGCAGGACCCCCTCGCCGAGGGCGGTCTCGATGCTGAACCCCGCCAGCAGCCGGTCCAGCGCGGCGTTGGCGCCCCGCTCGTCGAAGCGATCGACCGCATCACCCAGCGCCGCACGGATGTCCGCCGGGCGCAGCGCCCCCGCGGCCTCCGCGGTGAGGAACCCCGCACCCGAGATCACCGCCGCCGCGGCCCGCGAGGCCGACAACCCGCCCTCGATGCCCTCTCGCATCGCGCGCACACGCCTCTCGTCCTCGGCGCCGTACGTCCGGAAACCGCCCGGCGTGCGCATGGGGTGGGTGACGCCGTACCGCCGCTCCCAGGCGCGCAAGAGCGCCACGCTCACGCCCGTCCGGCGCGAGAGCTCGCCGATGCGGATGCGCTCGTCTGAGGCGGAGGTCACCGCGTAAGTATGACCGATCCCCTGAAATACGTCTGGATTTTTGTCGAGGTTTTGAAATCGCGAGACGTCATGAACAGCCAATTAACGGCAAAACTCGATCGCAACCCTATACAGACTGATCAAAATCTGTCTATGTTCGTTCCGACTTCTGCATCGAGGATCACGGAGGAAAGAGACATGACCGAAACGTCGGAGGCAGCCATCGACCGGCGCCTCAGCGGGCAGCACCTCCTCGCGTCGGCCCGGCGGCGAGAGGACGTGGCGCGTGGGTTGATTCTGCTCGCGGCCCTCGCCTCGTTCGTGCTGTCGGTATCGCTCTGGTTCTCCGGCAGCGAGCAGGCGGGCATCTTCGTCGGCGTCTGGGTGCCGTCGATCGTCAGCCTGGGAGCGTTCCTGCTGCCTCGGAGGACCGCGTCGTGAACACCCCCGGGCTCTTCATCGTGGGCGCCGTCGTGACCCTCGTCGTCTTCGCGGCCCTCGCCATCCTCATCTACGGCGCGGTGCTGGACGGCCGCGACCAGCGTGAGGAGGTCGACCTGCCGGCGCACCCCGCCGGATCCGAGTCGGCGAGCGTTCCCACCTGAGCGTCACCCGGGAGCCGCCGCCCGTGCGCGCCGGCTCCCGGGACACGCTGTGTCCGGTTCAGGGTCCGGACTCCCGGCGGGCCGCGGCGACGCGCTCCGGGGACCACCCCTCCCATCCGTGGAACCGCGAGAGCTCACCCGCGTCCCAGGCCTCGCGGAGGCCCGGCGTCGCGAGGTCCCAGTCCGGGCGGATCTCGCGCGACGCCGCGCGCAGGTCGCGCCAGAGATCGTCCAGCGACGGCCGGCCCCAGAACCAGTAGCCGTTGTAGACGCTGTGGATCACCCGCCCAGGCTTCAGCACCAGCGTGTGGGGGATCATCGGATCGTGCTCGGGGTCGGTGTACTCCTGGATGTCGAGGTCCTTCTGGACCGTCCGTCCGGGGTCGGAGAGGAAGGTCCACTGGGCGCCGACCGACAGGCGGAACTCCTGCAGCGTGTGGTGCTCGTCGGTCGAGATGGTGACCATCCGCGTGTAGGCCACCGCGACCTTCGACTGGAAGGCCGCGAGCTCCTGGTGCTGCTGGTGCTCCTTCGGGCAGTAGTGGCCGCGCGCGAGCGTGAGGATCATCGGATCCCCGCCCTGCAGCTCGCTGAGGCTGCGGACGGTGCCGGTGTGGTCGGGCAGCGCGTAGTCGGGGAAGACGCCGCCGGGTGTCATGGCCGGGGTCATCGGGACACCGCTTCGCGGTAGCCGCCCGTCGCCCAGTCCAGGACGATCGACTCGTAGTCGCGGGCGGCCTCCTCCCACACGAAGTGGCCGGAGTCGAGGATGGTGAGGCGGCAGTTGGGCAGGTTCGCGACGAGGAACTCCGCGTTGGCGAGGGGGACGACCCGGTCCCGCCGGCCGGTGACGACGTGCACCGGGGTCTCGATCGCGGGGAGGAGCCCGGCGAGCTCCGGCAACTGGTCGGGGTAGGCGCGCGCGTACCGCATCGACTCGACGAACCGGTCGCCGTCGTAGCAGTCGAGGTAGTCCTCGCGGATCTCGGACGGCATCTCGTATCCCTCGATCGTGTCGAGCGCGACGCCGACGATGGCGCGCGGGTCGATCGACCGGTACCGGTCGAGGTCGGGCGCGGCGACCCACTCCGCGAGCGGCCCCGTCAGCTGGAGGGGCACGGCCGCCCCGCCGCTGCCGAGCACCAGACTCGAGACGGCCTCCGGCCGGGAGGAGGCGGCGAACAGCGCGGCGGGCGTCCCGATGTCCGGCGCGACCAGGTGCGGCCGGTCCAGCTCGCTCTGCTCGATGAACTCGAGAAGGAACGCGCCCATGGCGCGCGGGGACAGCAGACCGTCGTCGCGCTCGGACCCCCCGAAGCCCGGGAGGTCGACGGTGACCACGCGGCACTGCCGCGCGAGGACGTTCCAGATCGGCGCGAACGCGAAGATGCTCTCGGGCCACGGACTCGTCATCAGGATCGATTCCGTCGCCGATCCGCCGCCGCACTCGGCGCAGCGGACCCTCAGTCCCCCGACGTCGCGGTACCCGAGCTTGGTCGGCACGGGTCCCGCCGTGACCGCCGCGACGTGGCGATCCTCGGGCCAGTCCAGCTGAGGGAGCCCGGGTCCGAGCCCCAGCGTCCAGATCCACTCGTCCATCCCTCACACCCCTATCCGGCGGGGACGATCTGCTGGCCGCCGTCGATGTCGTAGGTCGCACCCGTGAGGGCGGTGTTCGTCATGAGGTGGAGGGCGAGCGCGGCCACGTCGTCCGCCACGACCACCCGGCCGATCGGCAGCGTGTCGCGCAGCTGGGCGCGTCGCTCGTCGAGCGCGTCGCCGAGCAGCGACGCCGACAGGGGCGTGTCCACGAAGCCGGCGGCGATCAGGTTGACCCGCACCGGCGCGATCTCGAGCGCCAGGTTGGCCGTCATCGCCGGCAGCGCGGCGGTGATCGCGCCCGCAAGCGCGAGACCGACATGCGGCCGCCGGCCGCCGGTGCCGCCCATGAACAGCAGCGCGCCCCCCGGCCGCACCGTCTCGACCGCATGGCGTGCGATGTGGAGCGGCAGCCAGAGATGGCCGTCGACGACCTCGCGCGCCTCCGTCGAAGTCCATCTCGGCAAGCGGCGCGTAGTACGGACTGCCCGCGGTGACCAGCACGTGGTCGATGGGGCGCGGAAGCCCGGCGAAGAACTCCGCCAGGCGCGGGAAGTCGGTGGCGTCGAAGGCGGAGGAACTCTGCGCGCCGATCGCTCGCGCCGCTTCGGCGAGGCGCTCGGGGTTGCGGCCGGTGAGGATCACCTCAGCGCCCTCGGCGCGGGCGAGGCGGGCCGTCGCCAATCCGATCCCGGCGCTCCCGCCGATCACCACCACCGTCTGCTCCGTCCAGCGCGCCCGTCACCGGCCCCCCTTGATCGTCGTCCGGAGCGCCTTCAGCGCGAACCCGTGGATCTCCGAGAAGCTCGGGAAGGGCTGGATGGTGTCGTAGAGCACCTCGAGCGGAACGCGCGCGCGGATCGCCAGCGTCGCCTGCTGCAGCCACTCCCCCGCCTCCGGGCCGAGGGCCTGGGCGCCGGTCAGCCGCTCCCCGTCGCTCATCAGGGTGAGGAAGCCGTTGGAGTCGGCGTACTCGTGCGTGTACGTCGCCATCTTGGGCGTCTCGGAGAGCTTCGCCGTGCCGCTGAAGGGGGCCTCGTTGGCGCCGACCGCGCCGGCCTGGGGGTCGGTGTAGGTCACCCGCGGCACGGCGTCGTAGTTGGCGGTCCGTGGCTCGCCGAGGATGTTGGCCGCGACGATGTCGCCTTCGTACTCGCCGACGTGCGTCAGCGGCCAGACGCCCGTGACGTCGCCGATCGCCCAGAGGCGCTCCCCCGCCCGCATCTGGTCGTCCACCGGGATCCCCTTCGGGTCGGGCGTGATGCCGACCGTCTCGAGGCCGATCCCCTCGACGCGCGGACGCCGGCCCGGTCGCGACGAGCAGGTGGTTCCCGCGCAGTTCGGTCCCGTCGCCGAGCGCGAGCACGCACTCCTCGCCCTCCTGCCGCGCGGCGGTGGCGTGAACGCCGACGTGGATCTCGATCCCCTCGCGGCGCAGGGCCTCGGCGAGCGCCTCGCCGAGCGGCGCGGGCTCACGGGCGAGCACGTGGTCGGCGCCCTCGACGAGCGCCACCTCGCCGCCCAGCCGGCGCACGACCTGGGCGAGCTCGAGCCCCGCCGGCCCGCCGCCCAGCACGATCAGCCGCCGGGGGATCTCGGTCATCGCGGTCGCGTCCCGCGTGCTCCAGAGGCCGGGCAGCTCGCGCAGGCCCGGGACGGGCGGGACGGTGGGATCGGCGCCGCAGGCGACCACGACGTGCTCGGCCGTGTGGCGCGTGCCGTCAACCTCCACAACACCCGTGCCGGCCAGGCGGCCGCTACCGCGGATCAGTGTGATGCCGCGATCCGTGAGCCATTTCGCCGCGCCGGTGTCGGTGTGGTTGGAGACCATGAAGTCGCGCCACGCGAGTGCCGCCGCGACGTCCACCTCGGCGCTCGCCCCGATGTCGCGCGCCGCCTGCACGGCCTCGCCCGGCCGCAGCAGGGTCTTCGAGGGGATGCATGCCCAGTACGAGCACTCGCCCCCGACCAACTCGCGCTCGACGACGGCGACGTTCAGGCCTCCTTCGGCGAGCGCCGCCGCGCAATGCTCGCCCGGCGCACCTCCGCCGAGCACGATGACGTCGTGGTCCACGCTCATTCCGGGAGCTCTTCCCCGGCCTGCTCCTTGACCATGTAGTCCGCGTACCAGTCGGGCCAGTTCGCGTCCTCCTGGCCGGTGCGCTTCTCGTGCTCACCGTGGGCGGCGGACGCACGCCGCATCGCGCTGGCCAGGTCCGCCGTGGACGCGAACGTCGTCTCCGCCGCGTCGATCCGGCCGGGCAGCCGCGTCGTGATCTCCTGCAGCAGCCAGCTGTTGCCGTCGGGATCGGTGAAGGTGGCGAAGGAGCTGTAGGTGGCGTGATCGTCCGCGGGCCCGCTCGCGCGCCCGCTGTCGCCGTCGGGCTGGAACTGGGCGCCCGGCTCCCCGGGGTGGAACACCTCGCTGACATTCGCGCCGCGGGCCGCCAGCTCGTCGCGCGCCGCCTGGATGTCGGAGACGATCAGGTAGGTCGCCTGGGCCGAGCCGGGCGCGGCGGTCGTCATCTTGCTGCCGAACTGGACCGAGCACCCCGAGCCCGGAGGCGTCAGCTGCACGACCCGGAAGCCGTTGTCGAAGGGGAAATCGGCGTCGAGCCGCCACCCGAGCCCCGAGTAGAACTCCTTCGAGCGATCGACGTCGGAGACGGGAATGACGACGACTTCGAGCTTCAGATCCTCGCTGCTGGCCATGTTCTGACCTCCGATCGGGTGTGCCGGCTGCGATCAGGACATCCCGCGCCTGGCGTCTCGTGAGCGTCGCGCGTCGCCCACGAACCAGCCTCTTCGAGGATCACCCCGACCCCGCCGCGACTCTCCCACCGCACGCCCAATCGCGTAAAGCCCTCAACCGCGGGCGTGCGGGAGTTGTGAAGATGGCCCGGCCGGACGTAGCGTCGCCCTGATCGGTCGGCCGGACGGGAGAGGCCGTGCCCGCCAGCTTTACGAAGCGCCTCCTCCGAGGGGCGATCCTCACGATCGTCGCGCTCGCGCCCACCGCGATCCCGGTGAGCGCCGGGGCGGCGCCGGCGCCGGAGACGAAGTGGCGGGTGTCGGCGACGATCACCGGGAGGTACGCCAACACCGTCGGCTGGGTGGCGTGCGGGCTCACCGGCGAGTCGGCGCTGATCAACGAGGTCGCGCAGGTCAACGTCAAGATGCGGCCTCGCTTCGTGTCAACGTTCTCACGGGCGACCGGCCTTTTTGTCCGGTTCGCATCGCCGCAGGGCAACGGCGGGCACTGGACGCTCAACGGCGACTATCCGCCGCTCGTCTACTCGCCCACCGGCGAGGCGAGCTGTGGCGCCCAGGTACCGGTCGCATGCTCCGGACCGATCCTCACCCGGGGCCGGTACGGCGCGGCGCTCGATTTCGGCGTCCGCGGCAAATACGCGATCGGCTACTTCAGCGCGTTCTGGGAGATCGTCGAGAGCGCGAGCTACGCCGCGCCCGATCCCGCCCTGCCGTTCTGCAGCGCGAGCGGAGAGGAGCCGAGCCAGGTGAAGCCGCTGTTCGGCCTCGGCGGCACCTCGCTGGGCGCGCGTGCCGCGCCAACCCCCAACACCTTCCCGGCGCGCGTGCCGGTGGCGAAGCTGCAGGGCCGCAAACGGTTCTCGGTGCTGCTGCCCCCCGCCGTCCGGGAGGGCTGCCCGACGGACTTCTACAACCCGTGCGCGGAGTCCGGGCAGATCCGGATGAAGCTCACCTTCGCCCCGGTCAGGAGCTGACTACAGCTCGAGGGTCAGCTCCGAGGCCGGCCGCGAGCAGCACAGCAGCGCGCGCCCCTCGGGTGGCATCTGGAGCGGCTCGGTCGTGTACTCCACCGACTCCGGAGAGCACCCCGCTCTCGCACGAGCCGCAGACGCCGGTCCGGCAGCTGAAGCTGACCGGGACGTCGCAGGCCTCGGCGAGCTCCAGGAGGCTCCCGAAGCGGTCGTCCCAGGCAACGCCGACGTCACTTCGTCCGAAGAGCACCATCGGGCCCGTCGCCGGCCGGGCCGTCGGGAGGATGCGGAGCGGGGGCGCCACCCTCGACGACGCCCGGGTGGAAGGCCTCCGCCGGCCCGAAGTTCTCCGTGTGGACCCGGTCGGGCAGCACGCCGCGCGCGGCCAGCGCCGCCCCCATGCCGCGCATGAACCCGGTGGGCCCGCAGACGTAGAAGTCGGCGTCGACCGGCACCCCGGCCGCCTCGAGGGCCGGCCCGTCGAGCCGGCCGCGTCCTGGCCTGAGCCCCCTCGGGCTCCGCCGGGCCCGGCGCGCTGTAGAAGACGAAGCCGTGCGCGTCCGGCAGCGCGGCGAGCAGCCGCTCGACCTCCGCGCGGAACGAGTGCTCCTCCCGATCCCGCGCCCCGTGCAGCCACCACACCGGGACGGGCGTCCCGCCGCACGGCGAGGGCCTGCAGCATCGCCACGACGGGGGTCGCGCCGATGCCCGCGCTCAACAGGACGACCGGGCGCTCACTCTCGCGGAGGGTGAACTCCCCTCGCGGCGCCGCCACGTCGATCACGTCGCCGATCCTCACGCGCGCGTGCATGTACTCGCTGCCCGCGCCGCCGGGCTCGTGCTTGACGCTGATGCGGTAGCCGTCCGCGTCCGGGATCGACGAGAGCGAATAGCTGCGCAGCACCGCCGCATCGGGGCCGACCGGATGGAGGCGGAGGGTCAGGTACTGGCCGGGGAGGGCATCGCCCGCCGGAGGGGTGGCATCACCCTCGGGGACGAGCCGGAACGACGACACGTCGCGGCTCTCGGGGGTGATGGCGGCCACGCGCATCGGCCGGAAGCCCGGCCACGCGGCGACGGGGGCGGCGCGTTCGTCGAAGCGCGCGAGCAGTTCGCGGAACGAGCCCTTCCAGCCCTCGCTGAGGGCGGGCACCCGCAGCGCCCGCTCGAGGGTGCGGCGCGTCGGGCCCGGCAGGTAGAGGAGCGCGTCGATCTCGGCGACCGTCAGCTCCTCCGGCCCGGACTCGCGACCTTCTCGATCTCGTCGCCGGCCTCGACGAGGCCCTCCTCGATCACGCGGAAGTAGAAGCCCGGACGGTGGTGGGCCACCAGCAGCGACGGCATGGCCGGCTCGTCCATCCGGATCCCGACCCGGAAGCAGGTGACCCGGGGCTGGGTGACCTCGAAGACGGCCGCGCCGATGCGATACCGATCGCCGACGCAGACCTCATCGTCGGCGAGGCCCTCGACGGTGAAGTTCTCGCCGAACTGACCGTAGGTGAAGTCGTCGCGGCCAAGCTGCTCCTGCCAGTAGCGGTACGAGCCCATCTGGTAGACGAACACCGCGCGATGCTCGCCGCCGTGCCCGCCGCGATCGGCCTGGTCGTCCCCGTCGATGTTGATCCGGCGCACCATCCGCGGACCGGACGACCGGCTCCTTCCAGATCGCCGAGCGGACCGTCTTGCCGTTCCACTCGACCTCGCGCGGCAGCCCGACGTTGACCGAGAGGAGGCGAGAGCTCATCGGCGAGTCCTCTCAGACCGTCGGCGTGATGTCCAGTCCGGACCGTGCGGGACCTGGCTCGTCGCCGCCGGCGCCCGCGGGGGAGGTCGGCTGCGCCGGTAGGGCGATCGCCGCGACGACCGCGCCCAGCAGCGCACACGGCCGCCGCGAGCAGGCATCCGGCCTGGAGGCCGTCGAAGAATCCGCCGCTCGCCGCCGCCGACAGTCGCTCGGCGGCGTCGGGCGCACCGCCGGCGCTCAGCCGTCCCGCGGCGATGAAGGCGGCGCCGACCGACTCACGCGCGGGCGCGAGCGCCTCGGGCGGCACGTCCCGCACGGCCGGCCCGTCGAGGGCGAGGGTGTAGAGCGAGGCGAAGAGGCTGCCGATCACCGCGACGCCGAGCGTGCCGCCGACCTCGCGGGTGGCGTCGTTCACGGCGGAGCCGATCCCGGCCTTCTCCTTCGAGACCACGCCCATGATCGCCTCGGTCGCGGGAGCGCTGGTCAGGCCGAGTCCCGTCCCGAGGACCACCATCTGCAGGGCGATCTCCCCGTAGGAGGTGCCGACCCCCACCGTGGAGATCCAGGCGAAGGCGATCGCGAGCATCGTCATCCCGGCTGTGACGACCCGCTTGGTGCCGAAGCGGACGGCGAGCATGGTTCCGAGCACCGAGCCGGCGGCGATCGAGAGGGCCACGGGCAGGATCCGCACCCCGGTGCCGAGAGGCGTGTAGTCCTTGAGGAACTGGAAGTACTGGGTGATCAGGAAGATGAACCCGAAGAGGGCGAAGAAGGCGATGGTCACCGATCCGCTCGCGGCGGAGAACCGCGCGTTGGTGAAGAGACGCACGTCGAGCATGGGATACGCGACCCGCCGCTCCCACCAGATGAACGTCGCCAACAGCGCGAGTCCGGTCGCGGCACCGCCAAGGGTGGCCGGGCTCGTCCATCCGCGACTCGGCGCCTCGATGATCGTGTAGACGACCGTGCCGAGGAGGGCGGCCGACAACAGGAGGCCCAGCCGGTCGAGGGGGGCGGCGGACGGGTCGCGTGAGGTCGGGACGAAGCGCAGGGTGAGAAGGATGGCCGCGAGTGCGATCGGTGCCTTGAACCAGAAGACGCTCCCCCAGTCGAAGTGCTCGAGGAGCCAGCCGCCGACGATCGGACCGAAGGCGACTCCCATGCCGCTGATGGCGGCCCAGATGCCGATCGCCTTGGCTCGCTCGCCGCGCTCGGTGAAGACGTTCGAGAGGATCGAGAGGGTTGTCGGGTAGACCATCGCCGCCCCCACTCCCGCCGCCGCCCGGGCGATGATCAGCTGGTCGGCGGTGGCGCACGCGGCCGACACGAGGGAGGCGATGCCGAACACCGCGAGGCCCGCGACGAGCATCCCGCGGCGTCCGCGACGGTCGCCGAGGCTGCCGGCGGCGAGGACGAGGGCGGCGAAGAAGAGGTTGTAGTTGTCGACGATCCACTGCAGCTGGCTGTTGCTCGCGCCGAGATCGATCACCAGGGTCGGCAGGGCCACGTTGACGCTCGTCGTGTCAACCGTGATCAGGAACACGGCGAGCGCCAGTACTCCGAGCACCACGCGGGGCCGCGATCGGCCCTGGGCGGGGGGCTCGAGGACCGGGGCGTTTCCATCAGTCGTTTCTTCATGCGACCGACCGTAGGAGAGTCGGTCGCATCATGCAACCCCACCCGCTAGGATCGGGGAATGCTGCCGAGCACCTACGAGGGACAGAACTGCTCGATCGCGCGCACCCTGGAGGTGGTCGGAGAGCGGTGGACGCTGCTCATCCTGCGCGACGCGCTCCGCGGCACACGTCGCTTCGCCGACTTCCAGACCAGCCTCGGCGTGGCCCGAAACGTCCTCAGCGCCCGGCTCTCCCGTCTCTGTGACGAGGGCCTGATGAACGCAGCGTCTACCAGGAGAGGCCCGTTCGCGAGGAGTACCTGCTGACGGCCAAGGGGCGCGACCTCGGCCCGGTTCTGCTCGAGCTCCTGCGCTGGGGCGACCGCTACGCCGCGCCCGACGGCCCGCCCCTGGTCATGGTCCACGCGGCCTGCGGCCACGACCTGGCGACGACGCCCATCTGCGATGCCTGCGGTCAGCTGGTCACTCCGGACGAGGTGATCGGCCGCCCGGGACCCGGAGCCACGGCGCCGGTCGGCTGACAGGTGCGTGCCGGGCGGGCCCTGGACGCGGTGCAGGATCATCGGCGGGCGGCACGATGAGAAGGTAGGCTCTGCCAATGGCCGCCTACGATTACCAATGCGAGAACGACGGCGTGTTCGAGCTGACGTTGCCGATGGGCACCGCCCCGTCAGACGCTCCGTGCCCGGAGTGCGGTAAGGACGCCCCGCGCATTTTCTCGGCGCCGCTCACGACTCCCATCACCCTCGACAGGAGCGGGCCGGGCGGCATGACGCCGATACCGGCTCCACCGGGCGCCCGGCCGCCGGTCCAGAACCTGCCGATGACCGCCCCGATGCGAGGCATGCCCAGGCCCTGACCGCGCGACGCGAGGCCGTGCCGAGGAGGTCGGGTTGCGCTCAAGTGGTCCCCCCGGGACCGAAGGAGGCATCTGATGCGCTCACGGCGGTGGGACGACCTCTCGGGCACGCAGCGTGTGGTCGTCGTGCTCCTCGCGGTGCTGCAGGTGTCGCTCGCGCTGGCTGCATGGGGGGACCTCGTCCGGCGTCCCGCCGATCAGGTCGCCGGCAAGAAGCCGTTGTGGGCCGCCGCGATCGCGGTGAACTTCGTCGGCCCGCTGCTCTACTTCTGGCGCGGTCGGCGGTCGTCGGGCCTGCCGTCCGGGCGGTAGCCGCACCGCTTGCCCGTGCGGGCCTGTCGGACGGCCGCGAAGACTCCTTCCCCCTTGCTGAGAGGAGTGGTCGGCCCCCCGGCACCATTCTCGCGGCAGCCCTTGCACACTCGGCGTCAATGGGCTGTGAGGGAAGCGTCGATGAGCCCGGGTATCCCGGAGAGCGGCTGAGCGCGCGCCGCATCGACGCCGACAGGGTCGGTGAGGGCCTCAGTCGTGAGATGGCTGAGCCTCACCTGGCCACCCTCCGGCTCCCAGATCAGTATGCGAAGCGGCAGTTGCAGGGCGAGCAGTGGCGACTCGACCATCAGCGGTGTTCCGGTCTCCGGGCTTCCAAAGATCACCAGGCGGCTGGGCCGAAGGTGCAGGCCCACCTCTGACGCCGCGCCATCGTGATCGATGACCGCGAAGACGCGCAGACCACGCCCCTCGATGGTCGACAGCAGCCTCTTGACGGTCGCGTCCAGCCCGTACGGGCTGAGACGCGTCACCACCCCGCCTGGCGTTGCGATTTCGTGACCGATGTCCTCGCTCATCTCACCTCCGTCGTCGCCGTTTCGTGCCTCGGCCGGACGTTACCTCCATCGCGGGCACCGGCCCGTTCGCTCCGGATCACGGGCCCGCGGATCCGACGGCGCGCGTCAACCTCGCACCGGCCTCGTGGGAGTGCGTCGTGCAGCAGATCCATCGCATCGAGGTGCCCCACCCCGTTACCCAGTTCATCCGGCGCAACCCCACGCCGTCTCGTGCACCCGGTATTTGCAGGGATGCCTCAGTGGGCGCCCGCGCCCGTGAAACAGCACTCGCCGCCCCTCCCTGCGGATCCGTCGTAAGGATCTCAAGGGTGAGCTGAGCGCGACACGAGGACGCCCGCACGACTTTGAGAAGATGAGCGAGGTGTCCTCAGGCCCCAGAATCGCGACGATCGGCGTTTACGGTTTCGACGCCGAGTCCTTCCTCCGCCGGCTGCAGGACGCCGACGTCGAGCTGGTGTTCGACGTGCGGCAGCGCCGCGGTGTTCGCGGCTCCGAGTACGCCTGGGCCAACTCACGACGGCTGCAGGAAGCCCTCGCGGATGCCGGGGTCTTCTACGAACATCGCCCCGAGCTCGCTCCCACCACCGAGCTGCGCCAGCTGCAGTACGCGGAAGACGATCGCCTCGGCGTCGGCAAACGCTCCCGCCAGAGGCTCGCCGCCGAGTACGCCCGGCGGTACACCGCCGAGGTCTTGGACCACGCCGACCTACTGCCGATCGCTTCGGGGCTGTCGGGCCTCGGAAAACCGGCCCTTCTCTGCGTCGAGCGCGACCCCGAGGCCTGCCACCGCTCGCTCATCGCCCGGCGGCTCGCCGAGCAATACGGTGCCACGGTCGAGCACCTCCGCCCGGAGTGACGCCGACGGTCTCGACGAGGCTGACTCCCGGGCGCGGTGGCCCCCCGGCTGCCTCCATCGCCCTGACATTCCGTAGGGTCGCTCTCTAACGAGACGAGCCGGCCGACTCCCTCGCTCGAGGCTTGCCAGAGGGTCGTCGAGGCCGGGCGTGGACTTACCAGCGCTTACCCGCTGACTTCTCACGTCCGACCCTCGTCTCGAGAGGCCCGTCCAGCGAAGATGGGCGCGGTAGGACTCGAACCTACGACCCAGGGATTATGAGTCCCCTGCTCTAACCAGCTGAGCTACGCGCCCGCACTGCGGGCGAGGTTACGGCACGGACCGCGAGGCGGAAACGGGTCAGGCGGACGCGGCGACCTCCGCGCGAGATGCCCGGTGGGTTGACAGCGCTCCCGCGCTCAGCAGCGACAGCGCCGCGGCGGCGGCCAGCACGACGAAGCCGGTCTGGAACGATCCAGAGGAGGCCACCGCCGCGGCCAGGCCCGCCGCCGCGATGCCGCCCGTGTAGCGCACGGTCATGAACACCCCGCTCGCAACCCCCACCATGGCCGCGGGCGAGGACTCGACGGCGGTGGTCTGCAACGAGGCGCCGGCGAGACCCACCCCGACGCCCGCCAGGGCGACGAAGGCCGCGGTGCCGGCGACGCTCGGCGCGCCGGCGATCATCACCAGCCCGAGGGTCGCCACGAGCGCGACCGCCGAGCCGATCAGGACGGGCGCGCGTCGCCCCAGGCGATCGCTGAGATGCCCGCCGATGGGCGACGCCACCATCATCGCGCCGGTCATCGCGCCGATCAGCAGGCCGGCGCCCGAGGGCCCGAGACCGAGCTCGTGCTCGGCCAGGATCGGGATGGTGAGCAGCAGCGAGTACATCACCAGGTTGTGCAGCAGGACGGTGGTCGTGGCGCCGACGTAGGGGCGGCGGCTGAACAGCGACAGGGCGACGAAGGGATCGCGCGCGCGTCGCTCGACGCTGATGAACACCGCCAGGAGCACCACGGCGAGGCCGGCGGCCGGCAGCCAGCGGTCGATCCCGTCGGTGGCCAGAAACAGGGCGGCGACGATCGCGCCGACGAACGCCGTGAACGCCGCGGCGCCGGGCAGGTCGAAGCTCAACCCCCGCACGGAGGGCCGGGGCCCGTCGTGTGGCAGCGCGCGCAACGACAACGACAGCGCCACCGCCCCGACCGGGATGTTCACGAGGAAGATCGCCCGCCAGCCGAGGGTCGCGACGAGGACGCCGCCCACCAGCGGGCCGATCGCCGCGGCGAGTCCCATCACCGTCCCGAACCACCCGAACAACCGCCCCCGGCGTTCGGCCGGCACGATCTCGCGCAGCAGCGCCAACGCGCTCGGGCTCATCAGCCCCCCGAAGAGCGCCTGCGACATGCGCAGCGCGACGAGCGCGGCGAACCACGGCGCGATCGACGCGAGCGCGGACGCCACCAGGAAGGCGCCGAGCCCCGCGAGGAAGGTGCGGCGGTGGCCGAGCGCGTCGCCGATCCGCCCGCCCATCGGCTGCGCCAGCGCCATCACGACGAGGTAGCCGCTGACGAGCCAGGTGACGGCGCCGACCGAGACGCCGAGGTCGCCCTCGACGTCGAGGAGGGCCACGGCGATCATCGTCGAGTTGAGCGGCACGAGGGCGGCGGCCAGGCACAGGCCCGCCGCCGCCCTCCCTCCGCCCGCCCGCACGGGGACGCCCGCGGGGGGTTTTACCGCCTCACGCGAGGAACACTTCGCCGCTGTCGCCGTCGACCGTGATCCGCTGCCCGTCCGCGATGACCGACGTGCCGATCTTCGTCCCCATCACCGCGGGGATGGCGTACTCGCGGGCCACGATCGCCCCGTGGGCGAGCACGCCGCCGGTGTCCGTGACCAGCGCGGCGATCGATCCGAACACCGGCGTCCACGGCGGCGTCGTCGAGCGACAGACGAGGATCTCGCCCGGCTGGACGAGGTGGAGATCCTCGACCGAGTACACGACACGGGCGATTCCCTCCGCCCGCCCCCGTGAGCCGGCCGACCCGCGCAGCACCTGGCCGTCGATCTCCGGCGGTCCGGGCTTGCCGAAGAACTTGATCAGCCCCGGATCCTGGGGAGCGTGCGGGTCGGGCGGAGTGCCGAGCAGCGGGGGCGGATCGAGCAGACCGTCCTCCGCGTAGCGCCGCCTTCCCGCACGCGCGCGCGTGGTGAGGTCGGCGCCGGCGAGACCGTCGCGCAGGGCGTCGAAGTCGAGATACCAGACGTCGTCGAGGTCGGCGATCCGCCCCTGGGCCGCCAGCGCAGCCGCCACCCGCAGAAACGCGCGGCGACTGGCGCCCGCAAAGGACCGCTGATCGATGTAGAAGGCGTGGTCCTCCTCGAGGGGCCACGCCGCGAGGGCCACCTCATAGGCGTGGTCGAACGCTCCGAGGAGCCCCGGGTCGGCGATCGCCCCGCGGGCCGTCGCCACGAGTTCGCGCGCCTCGGCCAGCAGCGCCTCGCGCTGCGCCTCGGGGTCCGCGGCGTCGGCGGTCAGGTGGCGACGGAGGGTCTCGACGGCGAAGGCCGGCTGCTCGATCCAGGTGGGAGCTGCCAGCTCGAGGGCCTGCGCGCGATCGCCGTACTCGGCGAGAAACGCCTCGAAGCGGGCCCGCCAGGCGCGGCCCTCGGGGCTGCGGTCGAGGGCGTCGAGCGCCTCGGCCGCCGTGCTCGAAACGAGCGCCTCGGCGACGATCGGGGTGGCCCTGGCGTCCTGCGCGAGCTGCCACAGCGCATGGTCCACCTCGAGACTCTTGTTGGCGACACCCTGCAGGCAGCGGTAGGGCTCCATCTCGTCCGCGGAGGGCACGACCTGCGTGTAGATGGCCGAGAAGCGCTCACCCGCGGCGAGCTTCGGGAACACGACCAGAAAGTGCATCCTCCAGATCTCGACGTTGATCGCCACGAGCCGCTCGAACGACGCCAGCGCCGCGTCGGGCTCGCCCGCGAAGTCGAGGCCGTCGATCTCCTCGGTGAGGCGCACGACGGCCGGGAGGTAGTCGGTCTCCCACCTGCGGCGCAGGTTGTCCATGTGGTCGCCCATCACCGGCATGTGCGCCCCGATGCGCGCCTCCATGTCCTGCGGGGCCACCGCCAGCACCGGGCTGTTGTAGACCCAGCTGTTGATGGCCGTGTGCCGCAGCGTGCGCAGGGGCGACACGAGGGTCTCGCAGGCAGCGGCGACACCGGGCTCGATGGACTCCCGCAGGAAGGAGGCCGTGAGCGGGGTCGCGGGCGCCGGGAAGTGCATCGGGTCGCGGAACCACGTCAGCTCCGCGTCCGCCGGATCACGCCATGTGGCCGGAAATGCACCGGTGGTGGCATCTACGCTCATGCTGGCCTTCTCCTGGTCATGGGCTGTTGGTGGTGGCGCGGGCCGACGTCGGAACGGCGGTGGAGTCGCCGAGTGCGGTCATGGGCCGGCACTGCAGCCAGACGACGCGGCCCTCGACGACGCAGAACTCGCAGTCGGCGGGCCGGCCGAGCTCGCGCTCGCAGTCCAGGAGGCCGCGATGCAGGGCCGCCAGCAGCGCGTCGTCCAGCACGCGCTCCTCGCGCCGCTCTGCCGGGACCGGCAGTTCCTGCGGCCCCTCGGGGCCCATCACGAGCATGATGTCCTTGTAGCCGGGCGAGAAGCGGACGAGCGCTCCGTCGGAACGGCTCAGGCGGTAGTCGTCGGGGGTGACGAGTCCGCTGACGACGAGTTCGCCGAGCCCGAAGGCGGCGTTCACCACGACGGTGTCGGTTGCGCCGGTGACCGGGTCGCAGCTCATGCACACGCCCGCCGCCTCGCCCATCGCGAGGCGCTGCACGACCACCGCCATCTCCACGGCGCCCCCACTCCCACGGCCCGCCCGGTAGGCGTCCGCGCGCGCGTCGCCGGCCGACGCCCAGCAGTCGAGGATGGCCGCGAAGGTCTCCTCGGGGCCGCGCACTCCGAGCCGGGTGAGGTACTGGCCGGCGTGGGAGTGCTCGGCGCCGTCCTCGGCCGTCGCGGACGAGCGTACGGCGAGGGGCGCGTCGCCCATCTCGCGGACGAGGCTCGCGATCTCGTCGCGGACGTGGTCCGGTATGCGGCCGGAGTCCGCCGCGGCCGCCCGGTGCACCGCGGTGGTGAGCACGAAGCCCTCCGGGGCCGAGAGCCCGGCCCGTGCGATGACGGCGAAGCCGCGGGCCTTCCCCCCGACGAGGTCGGACGGCGCGGAGCCGACGAGGTGCAACGGGATCACTGCGGGAGTGCGAGCGTCCACGATTTCGCGAACTTAACAACTTTGTAACCGCCGGAGTAGCCCCCGATCACCGCCAGTCAGGCCACCGGCAGAAATGGGATTCGAGTGGGCATCCGGTGCGCGGGCCGGCGCGTGGCGCCGCCGACCCGCTACCGGTTCCTCACGAGCCGGTGGTGCTCGCGAGGGCGGCCAGGGCGGTCCCGGCGCCCTGGCAGTCGTAGAGGCCGGCCGGCGCGCTGGAGTCCACGTCGGTCTGCAGCACGCAGGCGTTCTCCACGGCGTTCATCGCGGTCGTCGCGCCCGTCCGGCCGTCGGCGAAGCCGCCGCCGGCGCCCGTGGTGCTGGCCATCACCCAGCGGATCTTGCCGCTGGAGACCGCGTTGGCGAGCCAGCTGACGGTGACCTCGCTCTCGCGTCCCGAGAAGCCGCCCAGGCCGGCGACGTCCTCCCCGGACGTGATGATCGCGGTCGCCGCGCCGGACTGGCTCGACGTGACCACCGTGCCGCCGCCGTTGGCCGCGGCATAGGTCGCCGCCTCGGTGAGGGAGCTGTCGCTGCCGCCGAATCCGCCGCCGCCTGCGCCGCCCCCGAAGCTGGGGACCGCCCCCGTGCCTCCGGGCGCGGTCGGCGTCGTGCCGCCTGCGCCCTGCGCGCCGGGAGCACCGGTCGGCGGGGTGCCCATGCCGGCCGTGCCGCCCCGCATGCCGCCGGGGCCGCCGCCTCCGCCGCCGAAGGAGGTCGTCTCCGGCCCACCGGCGGGGAAGGTGCCGCTGGTCGCGTGGCCGAGCGTCTGGAACGACCACGCCACCGGCGCGATCATCAGCACGCTCATGCCCGCCACGAGGGCGATGTGGCGCACCCGGTCGGTCTGGCCGAGCAGCAGGCCCGCCGCTCCGGCGCCGGCGGCGATCAGCACCAGGGGCGCGAGCCACCCGGGCTGGCCGGTGGTGTTGTGCAGCACGATCAGCTCGCTGAGCGCTCCGCCCGCCAGGGCGAGGGGCCCGAGCACCTCGAGCATCCGCCGACTGGTGAGGATCTGCCCGACCGTGCCGCCGACCAGCGCGGCGGTGAACGGGGCGAGCAGCGAGACGTAGTACGGGTGGAAGATGCCGCTGGCCATGCTGAAGGCGATCGCCGGCACCAGGAAGCAGCCACCCACGGCGATGATCCAGCCGGTGCGCGGGTCGGAGCGACGCAGCCGGCTCGCGATGGCGATGCCGACGCCGCCCACGACGGCGAGGCCGATCAGCCATCCCGCCTGACCGCCGAGGCTCTCGTTGAGCAGGCGCAGCGGACCCGTGCCGCCGCCGAAGAAGCCGCCGCCGCCACCGCCCGCGGCGGTCGGGGCGCCGGCCTGGCCGTCCAGCCGGCCGAGGCCGTTGTAGTTGAGGATCAGCGACCAGATGCTGTTGTCGCTGGTCCCCGACACCCAGGGGCGGTCGGCCGAGGGCGTCAGCGCCACGAGCACCGGCCAGGCGAGACCGACCGCGACCATCGCGCCGCCCGCGGCGGCCATCGACTTCAGCGCGGCGATCCGGCCGCGCGGCGCGACCCACATCCACGCCGCCGCGAGCCCCGGGAGGATCAGCAGCGCCGCGCCCATCTTGGTCTCGAAGCCGAGACCGACGCAGACGCCGGCCCAGACGAGCCACCTGGTGCGCCCGTCCTCGAGGGCCCGCAGCGCGAACCACAGCGCGGCCGTCGAGCACAGCACCAGCAGGGCGTCGGGGTTGTTGTGCCGCGAGATCGCCACGGCGATCGGCGTGGTCGCCATCGCGAGCCCGGCCACCGTGCCGGCCACCCGGCCCCAGTGGCGCCGGGTCAGGTCGTACACCAGCACGACGCTGACCACGCCCATGATCGCCTGCGGCACGAGGATCGCCAGCGAGTCGAAGCCGAACACGCGCACCGACAGTGCCTGGACCCACAGGGCGAGCGGCGGCTTGTCCACCGTCATCACGCCGCTCGAGTCGAACGATCCGTAGAGGAAGTCGTGCCAGTTGGTGCTCATCGAGCGCACGGCGGCCGAGTAGTACGTGTTGGCCCAGCCGTTGCGCGAGAGCGCCCACAGGTTGAGCAGCGCCGCGAGGCCGATCAGCCCGAGCAGCTCGGGGTGCGGCCGGCGCAGCGTGCGGGCGGCGCCCACGAATCGCTCGCGCAGGCGTCCCGCGGGCGGGAGTGGCTGACGTGCGGTCGTGGTCACAGGCGGGCCTCCTGGCGAGGGACGGGTTCCCCACCACTGTCGGCCCCCGGCGTCGGAGGGGCCGGGGAGACGCCTGTGGAACTACTGAGAGATCCGGCTAGTCGGCCATGAGGACCGCGGAGACCTGCACGTCGTCCAGCTGGATGTCGCCGTTGGCCGTCGCCCAGGCCACGTCGGCGGCGTCGCGGCCGGTCGCGATGCGCACCAGGCTGGCGACCGGCGCGAGGCCGGTGACGTCGACGATCCTCCACGCGGTGCCGTCGTGGGCCTCGAGCAGGGCGTGGAAATCCGGCGGGTCGAGGAAGGGCGCGTACGCCGCCACGACCCGGGCGGGCACCTCGAGCGCGCGCAGGAAGCTGACGCCGAGGTGGGCCATGTCGCGGCACACGCCCTGGCGGGCGAGCAGCGTCTCGTCGGCCGTGGTCAGCGCGTCGCTCGCGCCCGCCTGGTAGGCGACCCGCTCGCGGATCCAGTCGCCCACGACCGGGATCAGGGCGCGGGTGCGGGGCACCCCGCCGAAGATGGAGTCGGCGGTCGGCGCGAGCGCGTCCGAGGTGGCGTAACGGCTCGGCAGCACCCAGGGCAGCAGTTCGAACGCCAGGTCGCCGCCGTCGGGCAGGGGCGCGTCGTCGTGGGGTGCCTCACGGGCGTCCCCGTCCACCTCGACCCTCGCCCGGTAGGTCACCTTCACGTCGCCGCCATCGGTGTGCAGGCGCATGGGGCGGGTGCCCAGCGCGTCGGCCGGGCCGTACTCGATCTCCGCTCCCTCGGCCACGACGGTCTCGTCGAGCACACGCTGATCCGCCACCTCGGCGACGCGCACGATCAGCAGCGCGCTGCCGGGACCATCGGCGGTCCAGGACATGGTCGATTCGACCTCGACACGGGCACCAGACATCTCCACCTCCGAGCGTCCTAGGTGCCCCCCCAGGGCATTCTCGCAAACGCGACGGCGGAGGAGGCGCATCGGGGCCGACCCCGCTCAGCGCCGGAGTATGGCCCACACCCGCCCCGGAGAGCCCGCATCCGCGCGCACCATCCGCACCCAGAGCAGTGTCATGTGCTCGAGGTGGAGCGCCTGGGCGAGCCCGCCGACATCCACGGGTTCCCATCCGAGTTGCCGGATGAGCCCGCCGACGAGCTCTTCGCGTCGGCGTCGTCCCCGCAGAAGAGCATCGCGGGCGGGATGTCGTAGCCGGGATAGACATTGTCCTCGAGGTTCTCGAAGCCGTAGATGCTGAAGGCCTTGACCACCCGGGCCCCCGGGGCGGCCTCCTGAACCGACTGCGCGCCCGAGCGCCCGCCGAGCGGGTGGCTTATGCCGGGACCGACGGGGTTCGTGGCATCGATCAGCACCGTGCCGTCCAGGGCGTCGCCGAGTTCGGCCAGCACCGCGCCGTTGGCCGCGAAGGGGGTCGCGAGCACGACGACCTCGGCCGTCGCGACCGCGTCGCGCGGCGTGGCGACGATGAGGTCGGGGTTGCGGGCGAGGACGGTCCGCACGCTCTGCGCCCCCGGATCCGACGCCGCCACGGTCACGCGATGGCCGGCGCGCTGGAGGCGATCGGCAAGAGGAGCGCCGACCCTGCCGACGCCGACGACCGCGATGGAGGTGGGCGGAGGGGACTCACACACCGAGGGCCTCGATGACCAGGCGGGCGGCGGCGGCGCCTGAGTACTGCTGCTGGCCGGTGATGAGATGGCCGTCCCGCACGGCGTGCGGCGCGAAGGCGCGGTGCACGACGAAGTTGGTGTTCGGCAGCGACCGCGCCCGATCCTCGATCCGGAACGGCTGGATCGGCGATCCGACGAGATCGTCGGCGAACTGCTCCTCGCTGTTGGCGAAGCCGGTCCAGGTCCTGCCGTCCACGACGAGTTCCCCCGTCGAGGTGGTGGCCGACAGCAGGGCGCACGTCGCGTGGCAGACCACGGCCGTCGGCTTGCCGGCCTCGTAGAAGGACGCGATCAGCCCGTGCACGCGTGGATTGTCCACGAAGGTGTACATCGGGCCCTGCCCCCCGACGAGGAAGACGGCGTCGTGGTCGTCCACCGAGACCTCGGCGAGCGGGGTGGTCGCCGCCAGCAGCGCCGCATGGGAGGGGCTGTGGGCGAAACCGAGGCTGAGCAGGTCGTCGGCCGAGTAGCCCGACGGATCCTCCGGATCGCTGAAGCCGTCGGCCGTCACGGCTCCACCGTCGGGGCTGGCGATCTGAACGCGGTAGCCGCGCTCGACGAACTCCCAGTACGGGTGGGTCAGCTCCGACCACCAGAAGCCGATCGGCCAGCCGGTCTGACGCGAGGTCGCGGGGTTGGACACCACCATCAGAACGCGCTTCGGCGCGGCGGGGTCGAGGATGTCGATTGATGCGGACATGGCTCGCTTTCGCGGTCGGAAACGGATTGCTGGTGACTTTTGCTTGGGTTCAAGTTGTTGTCAAGAGCATCGCACCCTAGGTTTCAGCGGTGAGCGCGAAGGCCCCGCGATTCGGTGGACGCGATCGTCGATGGATGGCGGGAGGTCCGCGACGACCTCGACGTCGCGCCGATCGAGGTGATCGCCCGGCTCGGGCGGCTGCGGTCGATCGTGGACCGGCAGATCGAGGTCGTCCTCGCCGACCACGGGCTCACCTCAGCCGGCTTCTCGGCGCTTGCGGCCATCGCCCGCCTCGCCGGATCCGACGGCGTCACCCAGGTGCGGTTGATGGAGGAGCTCAGCCTCACCTCGGGCACGATCAGCGTCCGCATCGACCGGCTGGTCGCCGACGGGCTGGTCGAGCGCCACCCCGACGCCGTCGATCGGCGGGGGACCAGGATCACGCTCACCGGCCGCGGCCGCGAGGCCTTCGAGAACGCCGCGCCCGCACACCTCGCCAACGAGAACCGGCTGCTCTCGGCCCTCTCCGGCGACGAGCGGCGCGAGCTCGCCGGGCTCCTGCGCCGCCTGCTCGTGGACCTCGAGGAGCGGCCGGCGGCCGGCGACGGCCCCGCCCGGCGCCTCGGCCTGACCGTCGCCCCCGCGCACACGACCGCCGCGATGCGCCAGGCGGTGGGGCTGCCCGAGTGCGCGGGCCTGCTGGTGCGGGCCGTCCGTCCGGGCGGGCCGGCGGCGCGGGCCGGCGTGGTGCCCGGCGACGTCCTGACCGGCGTGGACGGCCGCGTGGTCCGGGGGATCGCCGACCTTTACGAGCCGCCCGGCGCGGCGGCGGGCGATGCCGTGACCCTGCAAATCGCCCGGGGACAGACACCGACCGAGGTCCGGGTGACGCCCGCCTAGGAGGGTTCGGGCCTCGCCTGCGGACCGCCCACAGAAACGGCGTCCCGCGAGGGGTGCACCACCTCGCCGTGGACACCGGCGGGGACCGAGTCCGGCTCTTCGAGCGCGACGGCCAGCGCGGCGCAGGCCACCTCGAGCTGCTCGTCGTCGGGGGTGCGGGTGGTGAGCCGCTGGGCCCACATCCCGGGCCACGAGAGGAACTCGAGCCTGCCGTGAGCGTGCAGCGACGCCTGCCGCTGGATCTCGAAGGCGATGCCGGTGACGATCGGCGCGCCGATGATGCGGGTGGCGATCAGCGCGGGGTACGTGAAGACGCCGGTGATCGCCAGCACGGCGCCGTAGACGACGATCGAGACCAGCGCCGAGACCACCAGGAACGAGGTGCCGCAGCGCGGATGGAAGCGGCTGAAGCCCGCGGCGGCGGCGGCGGTCAGCGGGTGGCCGGCCTCGTGCGTCGCGATCGCCTTGTGCTCGGCTCCGTGGTATTTGAGGATCTTGCGGAACGGGCGCAGGACGCTGAGGAACATCAGCATCCCGAGCAGCAGCCCGAGGCGGATCGCCGCGTCCGCGATGATGAACGCGGCGCCGGTCAGGCCCGCCTGCTTGGCGATCACGATCGGCCCGACGCGGAACGCGAGGATCTGGATGGCGGCGCCCACCACGGCGCCGACCCCGATCGCGATCTTGCCCCAGGTGCCGAGGGACTGCTCCTCCTCGACGGGCTCGGGCTCGCCCTCGGGGCGGACCTCCTCCCACCGCAGGCGCTCGCTGATCGACATCGCCTTCTGGCCGGTCGTGACGGCCGAGCGGATGGAGACCACGCCCCGCATCAGCGGCCAGCGGGCCCAGCGGCCCTTGGGCGGTGCGACGTCGAACGCGTCGGTCACGATGACGCCGTCCTCCTCGCGGCGGACGGCGATGCCGACCCGCGAGCGGGTGCGCATCATCACACCGCCGGGAAGGGCGCTGCCTCCGACCGCGGCCGCGGTCTCGTCGCTCTTATCGCGTGAAATGCCCGTCGCCTCCCGCGGGTGAGTCGCCTCTCCCATCGGCCCGACCAAGCAGCGAGTGTAGACAACCGCCCGTCGCGGCTACCCCGCCTCGGGCGCGAGCCCGTCCGGGCTGGCGTGGTCGGGGATCGTCACGGAGAGCTCGATCAGCTGCGCCACCTGCATTCCGGCGACCTTCAGGGCCTCGCGGGCAAGGCGGCTGCCGTCGCGCGCCGCGTCGGCCATCCCGAGGCGCACCTCGATCCAGAACGTCGCGCTCACCGAGCCGTCGTCGCCGGTTGACGTGCTGTCCACGTCGTCGACGCCCGGCATGGAGGTGAGGGCCGCCGAGAGGCGCTGCGCCGCATCGGACCCGAGGGTCTCTCCGGAGATCGCACGGAAGCGGACGCGGTAGGCGGACACCCCCCAAGCCTACCCCCGGAGGCGGCTCTCCCACTCCGCGATACCCGAGGGGTCGATCAGCTCGTCCAGCGCGTCGAGCGCCCCCACGACCTGCGCGGGCGCGACCTCCGCGCGGGCGATCCACTCCCACACCGGGCCTCCGTCCACGCGGTCGCGTGAGCCCGATCCCCTGATTGCCACCGGCGTCCCCCATCGTCACGTGGGCACGCGAGATGCCCCGGTGGGCGCCGAGCACCAGCGTCAACCGCCCCGCCGCGTCCAGCAGGTACGGGCCCGCCCCGTCGCTGAGCACCACCGCCAGCGTGACCTCCACCAGCAGGCGATCCCAGGTGGCGGGGTCCATCGCGGCGACCGCCGACGCGGCGGCCTGGCCCTCGGGCCGCGTCACCCCCGCGAACCGCACCGCGCCGTCGGGCATCCCGAGGCCCCAGCGACGGCTGATGTCACCCGAGCCGATCGGCGCCGCGGGCTGGGCCACGATCTCGATGCCGGACGGGCTCTCGCTGTCGGGGGCGTCGCTCACGCCGCCGAGGATAGGGGGACTGGTGGATCGGCGCGCCGCCGCCGATGTAAGAGGGAAGCCCACCGCACGGACAGCGGAACGCCACGCCATGGAAGGCGCCTCATGACCACTCTCCGATCGCCCCGTCCCCCTCGCGCCGATGTCGCCCGCGCGCTGCGGGCGCACGACCGCTGGCTCGCCGGATCGCGGGTCAACGCACGCCGGATCGGGTCCGACCCCGACTCCGCGATCTTCGCGGGAGCCGACCTCTCGGGCGCCGACCTCTCGCGCGCCGACCTCGACGGCCACGACCTGCGCGGTGCCGACCTCACCAACGCCCGCCTCGAGCGTGCGAGCCTGCGCGGCGCCGATCTGCGCGGAGCCCACCTCGACGCGGCGAACCTGGCCTCCGCCGGTCTCGCCGGCGCCAACCTCGACGGTGCGAGCATCCGCGATGCGATCCTCGAGGACGCCTCCCTGCTCGGCGCGTGCCTGCGCGACACCGACCTCTCGGGCTCCCGCATGTGCGGCGCTGCGCTCGACGGGGCCGACATGTGCGGGACCAACCTGGCGAGCACCGACTGGGGGGCACCCCTCGGGCGCACCGGGGTCCGCGCGCCGGGCGGCGCTCACCGCCTGTCCGGCGCGGCCCTGCGCGGCGCCGACCTGGCGGGCTTCGCCCTGGCCGGCGCGGACCTCACCGACGCGGATCTGACCGGCGCCGACCTGCGGGGAACGGACCTGCGCGGCGCCTGCCTCTTCCGCGCCCGCCTCGTCGGGGCCCGGATGGACGGCGCCGGCCTGCGGTCGGCGGATCTCGCCCGCGCCGACATGCGGAGCGCCGATCTGACCCAGGCCGACATCAACGGCGCCGACCTCACCGGCGCGATCCTCGCGGGTGCCGACATGCGCGCCGTCGCGTTCGACGACCTCACCGGGGCGCTGCTCGAGCGGGCGCAGATGAGCGGCTTCAACCGCGGCGACACCCACGCGCCGAACAGCTTCGGCGCGAATCCCGATCTGCGCGGCGCCGTGCTGCGCGGCGCCAACCTCCGCGGCTTCGACCTGCGCGGCGCCGACCTGCGCGCCGCCGACCTCACCCGCGCGGTGCTGAGCGGCGCCGACCTGTCGGGCGCCCGCCTCGAGGGCGCGGTGATGGCCGGGGCCGACCTCTCGCGCACCCGAATGGCGGGTGCCCGCCTGAGCGGCGCGCGCATGCTCGCGGCGGTGCTCCGCGAGGCCGACCTCATCGGGGCCGACCTGCGCGGGTGCGACATGACGGGCGCCGATCACACCGGCGCCCGCCTCGACGCGAACGCCGGCGCACCGAGACGCCCACCGCTGCTCCGCGTCGTCAGCCAGGCCGCCTAAAGCCCTCCCGATGCCTTCTTGATGGCGTCGGCGATCGCCTTCTTGAGGCCGTCGCCGATCGTCGGCGCCCATCCCTTGGCCGCCACGGCGACGGCGGCGATCAACAGCGTCACCATCACCACCACGCCCACGTACTCGACCGTGCCCTGCCCGCGCTGATCGTCCCGGGCCCGATCCGCCATCGTCACCACCGCCGCGTGTAACCAGGCCGCGATCGCGTAGCTCATGTCCCGCCTCCCCGTCGTTGTGACCGTCAGCGGGATCGTGGGCGACGACCCTCCGGCAGCGCTCCGCCGGGGTGTGCCGGTGCGGAACCGGGAGCGTCACGGCGCCGGTGTCTCCTCGCCCGGCGCGCGGTTCTGCGGCAGCCGGCGGCGCAGCGTGCGGGACACGCCCCGGCGCGCGAGGGCCTCTCCGACGTCGATGATGATGTCGGCGCCCGCCTCCCCCGTGTCGTACGACACCACCAGCATCGCCTCGTGCGGGGGCATCTGCCGCACCCGGTCGGCGTAGTCCCACAGGCCCCGGGCCTCGCCGATGGTGCGCGTGATCACCCCGGCGGGGGTCAGCAGCGTCGTGTCGGGCGGCGCCAGCAGGCTCCCGACGGGATCGTCGAGGAAGTCCCGCGCCCTCTGGCGCGCACGCCGGCGGGCCCCGTCGTGCAACGCACCCTCGGCGTCCTGTTCCACCCGCACCACCGTCACGATGCCCGCGGCCGACGGCGCGCAGAGCGCTGCCCGATCGGGCGTGATCCGCGCGCGTCGGAGCCGAAGCCGCCGAACATCAGGGCCGGCGCCGGCGCCCAGATGCCCGAGTCGTACGGCGCCCTCAGAGGTGCCGCCGCGATGGCGATCACGGGAGGCGGCGACGCGGGAGGGTGCGCCTCCTTGAGGAGCCATGCGGCGGTCGCCGCCACCAGCAGAGCGACCAGCACCGTGATGCCGATGCTCTCCACCGCGGCCTGCCCGCGCTGTCGGCTGAGATCCATGGGGCGACGCTAGGAGCGTGCCCCCGAACGGCTCTGCACGGGAACGCGCCGCCATCGCCACGGCCGTGCGCCGGAGGCCCGGGTACAATCGCCCCAGGCGTATGAGCCGAGTGCCCCGCGAAGGAGGCGACGATGCAGGTTTTGGACACCATCGCAAAGCAGGCCAACCGCCTCGCGACCGATGTCCAGCTGTCGCTGAAGCGCGCCCGCGTGGAGGGCGAACGGCGCCTGTTGCAGCGCCAGCACCGGGCGGCGCTCGAGGAGCTGGGTGAGCGGGCCTACGAGCAGGTGCGCGCCGGCGCGATCGCCGAGGGCCCGCTGTCGGCGGAGGTCGCCGCCGTCGAGTCGAAGCTGATCGAGATCGAGGCCAAGGTCGCTGAGATCGAGTCGCTGCGCAGCGACGAGGAGGACGACGGGGACGACACCGGCGAGGCCAAGGAGGCCGCCGACGCGGCCGAGGCGGCCGACGACGACCCCTCGCGCGCGGCGTTCCCGATGGTCGACGGTCCGCCCAAGACCGGCGGTCCGGGCCCGGGCTGGGAGGCCGCGGAGCGCTTCTTCGGCACGCCTCCGTCAACCGACTGAGGCGTCCAGAAATCTCGCGGAAAACGGGCGCGAATGTGACAGTCGTTACGTTGCCCGTGAGGGGGTCCGGTGTATGCTGGGCAGACGCCGGGCGGGCGCTCGGCGGCACAGTTCACGTAGTGCAGGGAGAACCACCGGCGTGAGAGCCGAGTCCGACCTTCAGGGACACCACCGGTCCGAGACGCCCGCATGCCACCGTTGCGGACTGCCTCTCCTGGCCGAGGCGCGCTTCTGCCCGTACTGCGAGCGCTGGCTCGACGAGGGCGGCCTGCCGCGCCTCCTCTCGAAGCGCAGGGCCACCGCCGGCGAGGGCTCGACCCGCCGCATCGCCGGCATGTCCGAGCGGTTGCTGCTCGTGGTCGGCCTCACGCTGTTCACGCTGGTCGCAGCGGCGAGCATCATCGCCGCAGTCGCCACCTGAGGGCGACCCCGCGAGGGGGTCGTCGTGCCCATTCCCGCAGCGCGAGCGCGCTGGTCGGGCCCAATCACGCGACGGAGGTCCTCGGCCGTGTCGAGCACTGAGAACGAGCAGCTGTACAGCGTCGGCGACGAGGTGACCGGATCGTTCCGGTGCGTCGAGTGCGACCTGCTCATCAAGTCGCCGCGCGAGAACGACGGCGTGCTGGTGCTGCCGCTCTGCCCGCTGTGCGGCTCCGAGAGCTGGCGGGAGGTCCGCTAGATCGGGTCGGCCGGCTCGAGCGAGTTGATCAACTCCTCGGCCGGGATGGCGACCATCGTCTCGAAGGTCGCGCTGCCGCGGGATCCCAGCTCCACCGTGAGCTTCATGATCGTCAGCTCGTCCGGTGCCTCGACCACGCTGAGGAAGTCGTAGACGCCGAGCAGGGCCCACTGCTTGACCACGCGGCCCCCGAGCTCCTCGATCTCCCGGTTGACCTCGAAGAGCCGCTCCGGGGTGGTCGCCAGGGTCTGGAGGCCCTGGGGGCTGAGCGACGACAGCAGCAGGAAGGTCCGCATCACGGTGCATGTTACGCCCGCGGAGCCCCGGAGCCCATCTCGGCTTCGTTCGACGGGAGGGGTCTAGACTCCCCTCGCCGGCCATTCATTCAGAGGTGAGCATGCTGCGAGACGACGACCCCACGCCGAGCGCCCTTCAGAAGGCGTTCCTGCAGTACGACGCGACCACACTCGAGACCGCGTTGATCGAGTGGACCAAGGAGCACTGGAACATGGCCGCGAGGTCGATGGTCTACAACCGCACGGAGGCGGACAGGACCGTCGAGGGCGTGAGCGGTATCCGCGACCCCGACGCCCGTCTGGCCCTCGAGGTCGCCGCTCGTGTCGCCATCTCCGAGCGCGAGCTGCTGTGCCGCGGCATCGCCGCCGTGCTCCCCGAGTGGCTCGAGACCCACTACGGCCTGCGGCCGCGCGGGTCCGAGGCCTAGAGCCTCCGAGGCCTTCTCCTCCACCGGGTAACCGGCGTCCTGCCAGGCGGCCCAGCCGCCGACCAGGACGCCGACCCGGGAGCGGCCGTTGTCGAAGGCCCACATCGCGATCTTGAGGCTGGTCGCCTCGCCCGGCCGGTCGCAGTAGAACACCAGCTCCCCGGCCGTGGGCAGCCCGGGAACCTCCGACTCGAACTCCATCGGGTCCACGCGCAGGGCGCCCTTCACCTTGGTGTCGGAGCCGCGGTAGTCGAGGTCGCGGACGTCGACCGGCTGTACCGCGTCGCCCATCTTGAAGGCGACCGCGAGGTCGGCCGGCTGCCAGCGCGAAACGTCATCCCAAGCCATCAGCCCTCCAGGGTCGCCGTGGAACGCGCGAAAGCTAGCAGCCGCTCGGCCTCGTCCAGGGAGGTTGCTCCGACGCGCTCGAGGATCCGCTCGGCGTAGGCCTCGCTCGCCGGGGTGACGATGCCCGATCGCATCGCCCCGTTGAGGTAGGCGACGCCGTTACGGGCGTCGTGGCGCGCGCTCTCCACCGCCCGCCGCGCGAGGGCGTCGGGCTCCATGTCGGGCGCGGGGAGGTTGCGCGGCAGCGACGCGGCGATCACCAGGCGGTCGCCCGGCATGTCCACCTCCACCACGCCGCGACCGCTCTCGAGGCCCTCGCGCGCGGCCAGCAGGTCGACCGCCGTGCCCAGGTCGACGTCGTCGGCAAGCATCAGCAGCGCGCCGTCCACCGGGGCCCCGCGCTCGTGCGGCACCAGCACCGGCCCGCCGTGCCAGCGGCGCGAGGCGCGCCCGTACTCCACCGGGAACGGCGTCCGGCACGGCTCGACGGAGGCGATCAGCAGCGCGAGCCCGGCACCCGGCTGGTGGATCAGCGAGCCGTAGGCGAGCACGGCGATGCGCCGCTGGCGGATGGGCCCCGCGGCCATGCCCCGCGTCGGACGGCCGTCCGTCGATCCGTGAGCCGGCGCGGCTACGCCAGCAGCTGGAGCACCGACGCGGCGTGCCCCTTGGGCTTCACCTTGTAGAGCGCTTCCTTGAGCACCCCGTCCGGGCCGATCACGAACGTGCTGCGCTCGATGCCCATGTACGTCTTGCCGTACATCGACTTCTCGACCCACACGCCGTAGGCCTCGGCCGCGACGTGATCCGGGTCGCTGAGCAGCGTGAACGGCAGCTCGTACTTGTCGCGGAACTTGAGGTGGCTCGTGAGCGGATCGGGGCTGACCCCGATCACCCGCACCCCGGCGGCCTCGTAGTCGGCCTGGGCGTCGCGGAACTCACACGCCTGGGCGGTGCAGCCGGTGGTGTCGTCCTTCGGGTAGAAGTAGAGCGCGACGGTCTGGCCGCTCAGATCGGCCAGGGAGACCGTGGAGCCGTCGTCCGCGTCGAGTGAGAAATCGGGGGCCGGCTGGCCGGCCTCGAGTCGCGCCATCGTGTGTGACCTCCGGTGTTGCGGGACGATCCCGGAGGGTAGCGAGCCGCCGGACGCGGGCGGCGGCTACCATCGCCGCGATGCGCACCTCGTCCCCCCCGCGTCTCGTGGTGCGCCCCGCCGAGGTGGGCGACGCCGATGTGGTCGCCGAGATCGTCGGCGACGCGCTGCGCGACAAGTACGCGCCGGCCCTCGGCGACGCCGACCCTTGAGCGGCATCGCCGCCCTCGCGCGGTGGGAGATCGCCGACGTCGCCGAGCTCGCACCACTGGCTCGCCGAGCTCGACGGCCGGCCGGCCGGGGTGGTGCACCTTGCCGTCGGCATGGACGGGTTCCATGGCTTCTGCGGCACGCTGGCCCGGGAGGTCGGCTGGCCGCGGGCGATCCGGGCGACGCTGGTGCTGAGCACGCTCAGCCACGGCAGCCTGGCCGCGCGACGAGGCCTACATCGAGGAGCTGGCGGTCGCGCCCTGGGCCCGGCGCCAGGGCGTGGCGACGGCGCTGCTGGCGATGTGCGAGACCGAGGCGCGCCGGCACGATCGCACCCGGCTCACGCTGTGGGTGACCATCACCAACGCGGCCGCGCGGCCGCTCTACGCGCGCGCGGGCTTTCGCGAGGTGCGGCGCCGGCGCTGGATCATCGCCCGGATGCTGTTCCACGCGCCCGGGGCGATCCTCATGGAACGGGCGCTGAGACCTCACTGAGCAGGGCGTTGGGCGCGTCGTCCGCGTCCACGGATCCGCTCGGGGCGGCGAGTGCCGCGGGAAGCTCCAGACGGGCGCGGCCCGCGGGGCCGGCCTCCAGGGTCAGGTGCCCGCCGAGGCGCTCGGCGAGCGCCGACGCGACACCGAGGCCGAGGCCCGCGCCGGGGAAGCCGCTCGCGCCCTCGCCGCGGCCGAAGCGCTCGGTGACGATGCTCGAGTTCCTGGCTCGGCACGCCGGGGCCGCTGTCGGACACCGAGAGCTCGACGACGCCGCCGGAGCGCTCGCGGCCGGAGAGGGTGATGGTGCCGCCGCGCGGCGTGAACATCGCCGAGTTGCCGATCAGCTCGGTGAGGATCTCGGTGACGAGCGCCGGATCGGTGCGCATGGGCGGCAGATCGCGCGGCAGGTCGGTCTCGAGGCGCAGGCCGCGATCGCGCAGACGGCGGTCGAAGCGTGGTGCCGAGGCCGTAGGCGAGGCCCGCGGCGCCCACCGCGCGCAGGCGCGGCGCCTCGGAGCGCGGATCGTTGGCCGTGCCGCGCAGCAGCTGGGAGACGAGGCGCTCGAGCCGGTCGCCGGCCGCCTGGATGCGGCGCACGGTGGGCGCCGACGACGAGGGCACCTGGCCGAGCAGCTCGGAGCTCAGCACGCGGATCTCGCTGATCGGGGTCTGCAGGTGGCGCGCCGCCGATCCGGTCACCTGGCGGCGGACCGCCTCCATGCGCGCCTGCTCGGTGCGCTCGCCCACGGCGACCACGCGCCCGCCCGGCACCGCCCACCCCTCCACCTCGAGGGCGCGGCCGTCCGAGAGGGAGAGCCGGCGGGAGACGGCGCCGGTGGACGCCAGGCCGCCGCGCACCGCGTCCTCCACCTGGGCGGCGTCGGCGAGGCTGAGGCCGGCGATCAGCCGGTCGAGCGCGTCGTTGCGGATCAGGCCGCCCGACGGGGTGCGCGCGGCGACGGGGTGGGCCAGCGGGGCGAGAGCCGCGCCGAGCGCCTCGAGCCGCGACTCGGCGGCCACCTGCAGCGTGGACGCGCGCGCGGCGGCGGCGGCCATGCCCTCGGAGAGGCGGCGCATCTCGCCGCGGCCCTCGCGCCGGCACGGCCTGGGGGCGGCCCGCGGCGATCGCCTCGGCGGCCACCGCCATGCGGCGCAGGCGCCGGGCGCGGCGGTCGGCGACGATCCAGGTGGCGACGGCGGCGAAGAGGCTCAGCAGGAGCACCAGCACGATCAGCGGCGTGCGCGGCCGATCCCGCCGTGCCGACGCCCGCGGGAAGCGGCCGCGCGACGACGAGCGTCGCGCCCGAGGGCGTCGTGCGGGTGGCGCGCACCGCGCCGTCGCGCAGCGTCCAGCCACTGACGCCGGTGGTCGCGAGACGCCCGAACCAGCTCGGGTGCGGCCGGGACGCCGAGCGGACCGACGCGGGTCGACGACCGTGCCGTCGGGGCGAATGAGGGCCGCGCTGCCGCCGAGCGTGCGCATCGCGAGCGCGGGCGGCGGGCGCCGAGGGGCCGGTGATGGCGGCCGCGGCCCGGTCGGCCGACCGCGCGAGCGGATCGCCGGCACGGGCGATCTCGGAGCGCGCGGCGAGCCCGACGGCCAGCGCGGCCACCAGGCCGAGCACGAGCGCCGTCGCCGCGAAGGCGGCGAGGGAGGCGCGCCAGGGCCGGCGGGGGCGGGTGTCGAAACGCATCGTGGGAGGGCTTCGCCTCCCGCGGGCGAAATCCCTCCCGCCAGCCCGTATCGGTGGCGATCCACGTACTGACGACGCCCGGGGTGCAACTCGATGACTGACGACGGCTGGCCCCGCACTCGCGGCACGCGGGCGGAGGGCGATCGCGGCCCTCGCACCCTCACCGCCAGCGAAGCCGCCGCGCTGATCGGCGTCAGCGTGGCGACCGTCCGCGGCTGGGCCGATCAGGGCCAGCTTCCCTCCCACCGCACCGTCGGCAACCACCGCCGCTTCGAGCTGGACGAGCTGCGCGCCTGGCTCGCCGAGCGGGGAGCCGCACCGCCCGAGGCCGGCCGCCTGCGCCTTCCGCCGCAGGACATCCCCCCGTGCCCGCTCCTGGCGCGGGAGCTCAACGCCCGCACCGAGGCGATCGTCGAGCGCGTGCTCGCCGGCTACGACGACACGGTGCCCACCCCGCTCGGCGCGCCGAGCGGCCCGGCGATGCGCCGGCTGACGGTGCGCCTGGTGCGCATCCTCGCCGGCGGCCTCGAGTCGGGCCGCCCCGCGGGCCAGGCGGGACGCGCCGAGCTGGCCGGGCTGCGCGGCGGGCTCCAGGGCGAGGCCGGCGCGCGCATCCTGCTCGAGCACACCCGCATCGCCGTGGCGGTGCTGATGGAGGCCGACGCCGCGCTCCACGAGGGCGTCCCCATGGAGGACCGGGCCATCCCCGCGCTGTTCGCGGTGGTCGATCACGCGCAGGCGGCCGTCGCCCGCGGGTTCGAGCAGGCGCAGATCCTGCGCGCGAGCACTCCCCCCGAGCCCGCCTGAGGCCGACGGGCCCGGCTCAGCCCGCGCGGACCGACGCGCGGTGCTGCTGCGGGCTCACCCCGCGCAGGCGCTTGAAGGCGGTGCTGAGCGCGTACGGGCTGCCGTAGCCCACGCGCCGCGCGACCGAGCCCACGGTGGCGTCAGGCTCCAGCAGCAGGTCGGCCGCGAGGGCGATGCGCCAGCCGGTGAGGAAGGTCAGCGGGGGCTCGCCGACGAGATCGGTGAACCGGCGCGCCAGGGTGGCGCGGGAGACGTTGGTGGAGGCCGCCAGCTCCGCGAGCGTCCAGGAGTGGTCGGGGGAGTCGTACAGCAGGCGCAGCGCGCGCCCGACGACGGGGTCGCCGTCGGCCCGGTACCACGCCGGGGCGTCCGCCTCGGGCCGCGCGAACCACGCGCGCAGCACCGCGATCAGCAGCAGGTCGAGCAGCCGGTCGAGCACCGCCTCCTGGCCGGGCTGGTCGCGCACGATCTCGTCGGCGAGCAGCGCGACCAGCGGCGAGTCCAGCGAATCACCGGGGAGCGCGAGCAGGTGCGGCAGTGCCCGCAGCAGCCGCTGGCTCACCTCGCCGTCCAGCTGGTAGGTGCCGGTGAGCATGATCGTGTCGCCGTCGGCGGCGTTGCCCCAGGTGCGGGTGCCGAGATCCATCAGCCCGCCCAGGTCCTCGCCCTCGGGGCTCATGCAGCGCTGGCCCGGCAGGATCACCACCTGTGGGGCGGTGGCCGGATCGTCGGCCACGACGTAGTGGTCGGGTCCGCGCACCACGGCCACGTCCCCCTCGCGCAGCCAGGTCACCTCGCCGCCGGCCTCGATGACACACGCCTGGCCGCGCACCATGGCGACCAGCGTGAGCGGGGCCTCGTCCTCGATGCGCAGCGACCACGGCGGCGTCATCACCGAGCGCAGCAGGAAGGCCCCGCGCGCACGGGGGCCGTCGAGAAGGCTGGCGACGGCGTCCATGAGCCGCATGTTAGACGCTCACGCATGTATGTGAGCCATCCAGCCATGGAACGTCTCATGCGGGTCCGATTTGCTGGCTGCCAGAACGATGGCGACCGACGAGGAGGTTCCGATGAGCAAGGGCCTGGAGGCGACGACGCTGGCCACCGCGGTGGGGTGCGGGTTGGTGGGGGGCGTGTTCTTCGCCTTCTCGACGTTCGTGATGCGCGGGCTGGACCGCCTGCCCCCGGCGCAGGGCATCGCCGCGATGCAGTCGATCAACCGCACCGCCGTCAACCCGCTGTTCATGACGGTGCTGTTCGGCACCGGGGCGGCCTGCGTCGGCCTGATGGTGTGGGTGGTGCGCGCCCCCGGCGAGCAGCCGGTCGCGTGGGTGCTGGCCGGCGGCGCGCTGTACATCGTCGGTGCGCTCGGCCTGACGGTGGCGCGCAACGTGCCGCTCAACGACACGCTGGCGGCCCTCGATGCCGACAGCGCGGGCGCCGCCGGGGTCTGGAGCGGCTACCTCCGCGACTGGACGGCCTGGAACCACGTGCGCACCATCGCGAGCCTCGGCGGTGCCGCCCTGCTGCTGGTGGCGCAGGCGCGCGGGCGGTGATCGGTCCACCAATAGAAAACCCCGCTTTCGCGGGGTTTTCCGTAGCAGGCCGTAAGCCGGATTCTGTCGTGGATAGTCATCCATCTGGGACATCTGTTGCCAGACGCCTCATTGCGGCCGACCTGGAGCTGGGCGAGCAACCCGTAGCGCCCCGATTTGGCCTTGCACCGAGTGGGGTTTACCCAGCCGGCCTGTCACCAGACCGCTGGTGCGCTCTTACCGCACCTTTTCACCGTTGCCGACGAGGACGAGCCCCGAAGGCTGTGTCGTTTCTGTGGCACTTTCCCTGGGGTTTCCCCCGCTGGCCGTTAACCAGCACCCTGCTCTGCGGTGTCCGGACTTTCCTCGAGCCGCACGAATGCGACCCGCGACTACCTGGCCTGCAGCCGTCAGGTTAGCGGCCCCGCCATCGCGACGCGCGCCCGCCTCAGAGCTTGCGGAGCACCCCGACCACGACGCCGACCAGGGTGACCTCGTCCGGGATGATCGGCTCGTAGGCGTCGTTCTCGGGCATGAGGTGCACGCGGCCGTCCACGCGGCGCAGGCGCTTGACCGTCGCCTCGTCCTCGATCTGGGCGACCACGATCTCACCGTCGTTCGCGGTGGGACGGCGCGCGACGACCACGAGGTCGCCGTCGAGGATGCCGGCGTTGATCATCGAGTCGCCGGTCACCCTGAGCATGAAGTCGCCCTCGAAGGGGCTGGTGACCCAGTCCTCGACATCCTGCTCGGCGAGGCGCGGGACACCGGCCGCGACGGAACCGATCAGCGGGAGGGCGGCGACGGCGGGCGGCGCGGGCTGCGGCGCCTCGGCCTCCATGTCGGCGCAGACGAACATCGCCCGGGGTTTGGTCGGGTCGCGATGGATGTGACCGCCGGACTCCAGCTTCGCCAGGTGGGCGTGAACCGTTGACGGCGAGGCGAGACCCACGGCGAGACCGATCTCACGCACGGTCGGCGGATAACCGCTGTCGCGACAGTGCCGGGAGATGAAGGTGAGGATCGCGGTCTGTCGTTCGGTCAGGTCATCCATGCCGGGCAAGCCTCCGGGACGCGAACAGGTGTTCCCGCGACGCTACCAGACGAATTCGCGACCGCCAAGCCCGCCGCGACGGCCGGGAGCCCGGCCGCCCTGGGCTATACTGCCGCGGCCCCTGCGCCTGTGGCGGAATTGGTAGACGCGCAAGGTTGAGGGCCTTGTGACCCGTATGGGTCGTGCTGGTTCAAGTCCAGTCGGGCGCATCGAAGCGCGAGAAAGCCCCCCGCGGTCGTGACGACGTTGGGGGCTTTCCCGCGTCTACGGAGAGGTCAGCGCCAGCAGGAGTGGCGCCAGCAGACCATCAGTCCGGTGAAAAGGTGGAGTGCGTGTCGCATCTCTTCCTTTATCGGCGCGAGGGCGCCGGGGCGTGAGTCGGCCCAGGAGCGTTCGCCGTCGTCCGTCGGGGATCCTGCACCTGCTGCCCGCGGGACACCCCGCGGAAACGCCGTCAGCCGAAGATCTTGCCGATGATGTTGACGACGTAGGCGATGATGTACACGTTCAGGACGCCGAAGAGGTAGATGCCGATGCGCGAGGCCGAAGACGGCCACCGCGCTGCCCACCCATCTGACGGACGTGTTCATCGCGGGGAACCCTACCCGGCGGAACGGCGGACCGGAAGGGCGCCGCGACGGGCAGGGGCACCTGACCCGATTCGGGAGGTCCGAGGTCCCGAATCGCGGCCGGCAGGCCTAGACTCAGCGCCCCATCCCCGGACGAGGACGAGGCCTATGAGCACCGACGACGTGGACGTGACCGCAGAGGCGCCCGACGCGACCGCCGAGGGCGTTGACATGGTCGAGCAGACGCGCACGACGTTGCTGAACGCGCATCAACGCCCAGGTGCGGCTGGCGCCCAACGCGACGACGCTGCTCCGCCTCTCCGAGGCCTACGCCTGGGTCGTGGCGCCCAACCAGGATCACGGCTCCAGCGCGACGTCCTGAGCGGCGGCGAGCAGAGCGCCGGGTGTGCGGGTGTCGGGGCGCCCGGAAGAGCGCGGCCGTCGGGCCCTGCTCCACGATGCGGCCGCCCTCCATCACCGCGACGCGCTGGGCCAGCCCGCGCACCGCGCCCAGATCGTGGGAGATGAGCAGGTAGGCGAGCCCGCGGGCCGCGCGTAGCTCGCCGAGCAGGTCGGTGATCTGCGCGGCGCTCGGCGGCGTCGAGCGACGACAGCGGCTCGTCGAGCACCAGCATCCGGGGCTCGAGGGCGAGCGCCCGCGCGATCGCGACCCGCTGGCGCTCGCCGCCGGAGAGCTCGGCCGGACGGCGCTCGGCCACGTCGGCGACCAGGCCGACCGCCTCGAGCAGCTGCCACGACCCTCGCGCGGATCGCGGCGCGGCCGAGCGCGCCCCGCACCTGGAGCGGCTCCGCCACGCTCGCGCCCACGGAGAGCCTGGGGTCGAGGCTGGTGTAGGGGTCCTGGAACACGATCTGGGCCGTCGCCCGCAACGGCGCCAGGGCCGCGCCCCGCGCCGCCGTCACGTCCACGCCGTCGGCGATCACGCTGCCCGCGTCGGGGGCGTCGAGCCGCACCAGCACGCGGGCGAGGGTGCTCTTGCCGCTGCCGGACTCCCCCACCAGGCCGACCACCTCCCCCGGGAGCACGGCGAGGCTCACGCCGTCCAGGGCGCGCACCTCCTGCCCGCGCCGTCCGGGGAACACGCGCACCACCTCGCGCGCCTCGAGCAGCGGCACGCCGGACGACGCCGTCGGGGGCGAGCCTCCGGGAGACGGCGCGGGAGCGCGCGCGACGCCGGCTCGCGGCCGCCGGGCGCCCCTCCACGATGCGCCCCTCGCGCATCACGAGGACGCGGTCGGCGATGCGCGCGACCGAGCCGAGGTCGTGGGAGATCAGCAGCACGGCCAGGCCGCGGTCCCCCCGCAGGCGGGCGATCAGGTCCAGCACCATCACGCGCAGGGTCGGATCGAGCGATGCGGTGGGCTCGTCGGCCAGCAGCACGGCGGGCCCGGGCGCGAGGGCCATCGCGATCATCGCGCGCTGGCGCTGCCCGCCCGAGAGGCGGTGGGGGTGGTCGTCGCGCACGACGCCCACCTCGGCGAGCGCCGTCCGCGGCACGCTCCCGCGCCTCGGCGCGCCCGATGCCGGAGTGCGCGCGCAGGGTCTCCGCCACCTGGTCGCCCACCCGGCGCACCGGGTCGAAGGCCGAGGCGGGATCCTGGGTGATCAGGGCGATCCGCCCACCGCGCACGCGCCGTATCGCCTCACCCTCCAGGCCGGAGATCGTCTCCCCCTCCAGCGTCACCGCGGCGGCGGCGAGGCGCGCCGGGGGCGGCACCAGGTCGAGCAGCGCGAGCGCCGTGAGGCTCTTGCCCGCTCCGCTCGGCCCGACCAGGGCGACCACCTCGCCGGCCGCGAGGTCCAGGTCGACGCCGTCCACCAGCGCCGCCCCGCCCGGGCCGGCCACCCGGATGCCGCGCGCCTCGAGGAGGGCGCTCATCGCGTCCACCGCCGCGCGAGCGGCGTCCACGCCGAGCGCGGCTCCAGGGCGGCCCGCACCGCGTCGCCGATCAGGCTCACCGACAGCACCGTCAGGAGCACCATCAGCCCCGGGAAGATCGTCAGCCAGGGGCGGTCCTCGATCGTGTCCGGGGCGCCGATCATCAGGGTGCCCCACGAGGGGCGGCCGTCGGGGTCGAGGCCCAGTGACAGGAACGACAGGGCGCTCTCGGTGAGGATCGCGACGCCGACGGCGAGGGCCGCGTAGGAGGCGATCTCGGGCGTGGCCGCCGGCAGCAGGTGGCGGCGCACGATGCGCCCGCCGCCCGCGCCCGCCGCGCGGGCGGCCTGCACGTAGGGCAGCTCGCGCGTGCGCAGCGCCGAGGCCCGCGTCAGGCGGAAGAGCGGCGGCCAGGAGAGCAGCGCCAGGATCAGGATGATCTCCGTGGGCCCGACGCTCGCGAAGGAGATGCTGAGCACGATCAGGATCACGAAGCCGGGCACGATCAGCACCAGATCGGTCAGGCGGGCGAGCGCCGAGTCGATCCATCCCCCGCGCCAGCCCGCGACGAGCCCGAGGCCGGCGCCCACGATGGTGGCGACCAGCGCCGTGGCGAGGCCGATGAGCAGCGAGACGCGCCCGGCCACGAGCACCCGCGTCAGCTGGTCCTCGCCCAGCGACGCCGTGCCGAACGGATGCGCCCAGCTCGGGCCCTGGTTGCGCGCCGCGAGGTCGGGCTCGTTGATGCCGTACGGCGACAGCAGCGGCCCGATCAGGCAGGCCAGCACGATCACCGCGAGCATGACGAGGCCCACGATCCCGGGCGTGCCGAGCTGCCGCACCGCCTGGAGGGCGCGCCTCACTCGGGTCGCCTCCCGAGTTCGACCCGGGGGTCGAGGGCCGCGTAGGTGAGGTCGGCGATCAGGTTGGCCACCACCACGGCGACCGCGCCGATCATGACGATGCCCATCGCCACGTTGATGTCGCGCGCGAGGGCGGCGTCGCGCAGCAGCCGCCCCATGCCCGGCCACGAGAACACCGTCTCGGTGACGACCGCCCCGGCGAAGAGGGCGCCGAGGTCCAGGGCGACCAGGGTCACGATCGGCGCCAGGGAGTTGCGCAGGGCGTGGCCCAGCACGACCCGCCGCTCGGAGATGCCCCTCGCGCGGGCGGCGGCGACGTAGTCGGACCCCAGCTCCTGGATCAGCACCGCCCGCTGGAAGCGGCTGAACACGGCGATGTTGACCAGCGACAGGGTGATGACGGGCAGCACCAGGTGCTGGAGGTGGTTGAGCGACAGCAGGTCGCCCTCGTGCCCGAACGAGAAGCGCTGGCCGGTGTAGAGGATCGTCTCGCCGTCACCGCCGAGCCGGCCCCAGAGGGCGAGGGAGGCGATCATCACCGCCGCGCCGGCGATCAGCACGGCCACCGTCCCGGCCCCGCCGCGGCGCAGCCGGGCCAGCCCCACCAGCACCAGCACCGTCCCGGCGACGAAGGGGATCACCGCCCACCCGTGGTCGCGCATCCACACGGCGCCGAGCTGCAGCAGCACGCCCACCAGGAAGGTCGGCGCCGCGAAGCCGAGGTAGGCCGCCCCCGAGAGCGCGAGGTCGGTGCGCGACATGGGACGCGTGGCGCAGGCGACGCCGATGGTGATCCCGAGGATGGTGGAGACGACCAGCGCGGCGAGCATCAGCTCGATGGTCGCCGGCAGCGCCGAGCCGATCAGGTCGATCGCGCTGGTGCCCGGCCGGCTGGTGCTGACGCCCCAGTCGCCCTGGACGAAGCCGGTCAGCCAGGTCCAGTAGCCCTGGTACCAGGGCTGGTCGAGCCCCTGCTGGTCGATCAGGCGGCGCAGATCCTCGGCCGCGCACGGCGGGGATCTGGCGCAGACGCGCCTCGGGATCGGCCGCGCGGTACAGCAGCAGGTACGAGATGACGCTGACCACCCACAGCAGCGGGATCGCGATCAGCAGGCGCCGGCCGGCGTAGGCCGCAGCGGCGCGCATCAGGCCCCGGCGCTCAGCGGGCCAGCGACCACTCCGCGCTGTTCCAGAACACCTCGGCCTGCGTCGGGTTGACCTTCACACCGTGCAGGGCGCTGACGTAGGCGACCGTGTTGGGCTGCGAGTAGAGCGGGATCAGCGGCACCTCGTCGGCGACGATGCGCTGCACCTCGCCGAGCGTCGCGGCCCGCTGCGCGTCGTCGATCTCGTGGTCCGAGCGACGCATCAGGCTGTCGGCCTTCGAATCGCTCCACCGGTACACGTTCTGGCCGGTGAACGCGTTCTCCTCCGTCGGGATCTGGTCGCTGGCCAGGAGCGTGGTGACGCTCGGGTCGCTGCCGCTGCCGAACGCGGCCATCGCCGCGGTGAAGTCGCCCTGGTTGAGCACCGAGCCGTAGAGGCGGTCCGCCGAGCATGGGGCGCGAGACGATGCGGATGCCCGCCGGGCGCGCCTGCTCGGCCATCAGCTTGGCCGTCGTGCGCCGCAGCTCGCTGTCGGACGTGAAGGTGAGGGGGATCTCGAGGTCCTTGCCGTCCTTCTCGAAGATCCCGTCCGCGCCGCGCGTCCACCCCGCCTGCTCCAGCAGGGCCGCGGCCTGGCCGGGGTCGTAGTCGTAGCCCTCGAAGGCCGCCGTGCTGCCCATCTGGGACGGGCGGATGATGCTCTGGAGCACCGGCACCGATCCGTCGAGGAGCACGTTGACGATCTGCTGGCGGTCGATGGCGTGGGCCAGCGCCTGGCGCACGCGCGGGTCGTCCAGCGGGGCCGCCTGCGTGTTGAGGATCACGTGCTCGAAGAACAGCGAGGGCACCGACTGCACCTCCACGCCGTCGATGGCGGCCGCGCGCGCGATCAGCGCCGGATCGGGCGGCGGGCTCGTCATCTGCGCCTCCCCCTGGCGCAGCGCGGTGATGGCCGCCCCCGAGGAGTCGAGGAAGTTGATCACCAGGCGGTCGAGGAACGGCCCGCCGCCGGACCCCTCGGCGTCCCAGTAGTCGGGGTCGCGCGCCAGCACGGCGCGCACATCGGGGGTGAAGCTCTCGAGCGTGAAGGGCCCCGACCCGACGATGCCGCCGCGGTTCCAGACCGTGTTGAAGTCCTTGCCCTTCAGGACGTGCTCCGGCAGGACGTAGTACCCGCCGGACACGCTGAACACGTCCCTCCACGGGGCGTAGTCGCCACGGAACGCGACCGTGAAGCAGGTCGCCGCCGGGCACGCGTGCGCCGGTGGCGGTGCGGCCCGCCCGGATGCTCGCGATCTGGTCCCAGCCGGCGGTGGAGGCGACCTGGTTGCCGGGGTCCACCATCGTGCGCCAGGTGAACACCACGTCGGCGCTCGTCACCGGCGTCCCGTCCGACCAGCGCGCGCGGGGGTCGAGCCGGAACGTGACCCGCAGCGGCCCCTGCTGCACGTCGGCCCCCGAGGGCACCTTCTCGGCCAGCTGGGGCACGTAGGCCCCGGTCTGGTCGGCGGTCAGGAGGTTCTGGAGGATGTTCGAGTCGATCCGCTGCGCCGGCACGGTCGCGCCCTCGGCCAGCAGCACGTTGAGGATCGGCGGGGACTGGTCCTCCGCGTCGATCACGGTGCCGCCGCGCGTCGGCTGGGAGGTGTCGCCGGAGCCGCGACCCGCATCCGACGACGACCAGCGCCGCGAGCGCCAGCGCTCCGGCGATCAACAGCCGCGCGACTCCACCCCAACTGCGCACGTTCATGTCTCCGCTTCGGGACCCCGGCGGGCACCGTACAGACGAAGGGGGCTCAGGTGAACGCGGCCCGTTCCCGCGGCCGCGACGGCCTCTAGAGGATCTTCGCCAGGATGAACGTGGTGACGAAGAACAGGACGGCCGACGACGACGGTCACCCGGTCCAGGTTCTTCTCGACGATGGCCGTCGAGCCACCGTAGGAGCTCGAGGCGCCGCCGACGCCGAAGGCGCCCGACAGGCCGGCGTCCTTACCGCTGTGCAGCAGCACCAGGAAGATGAGCAGCACGCAGTTCAGGGAGTGCACGATGACGACGAGAGCGGTCACGCGCAGGAAGGTAGCATGGCGCCCCGCCGTGGACGATCTCCCCCTCCTCAACCCCACCGAGTTCCCGGACTGCTTCGTGTGCGGCCCCGAGAACCCGGAGGGCCTGGGGCTGCGGATCCACCAGGACGGCACCGACGCGGTGGCGCGCTTCCTGCCCCACGCCACCCACATCGGGTACCCCGAGCGGGTGCACGGGGGCCTGATCGGCATGCTGGTGGACGAGATGCTGGTCTACGCCGGAGCGCCGCACGGCCTCTGGGGGATGACCGCCAAGGTGCGCTACTGGCTGCGCACGCCGATCCCGGTGGGCCAGGAACTGAGTCTTCGCGGCCGCCTGATCCAGCGCAGCGACCGGGGCTTCCGCGCCGTCGTGACCGTCCACCTCCCCGACGGCACGCTGTGCGCGGAGGGCGAGGGCATGTGCGTGATCCGGCAGGCGCCGGTGCGCGCCGGTTAGCCTGTCCCCGTGGAGATCCGCTCGCACGCGCTGGCGACCCCGTTCGTCACGACCGACGGCAGCACCATCAGGTCGCTCCTCGACCTCTCCAACGCGCCGGTCGCCAACCAGAGCCTGGCGGAGGCGACGATCGCGCCCGGCGAGTCGACGGTGCGCCACTACCACCGCGTCGCCGAGGAGATCTACTACCTCGTGCAGGGCACCGGTGAGATGGAGATCGACGGCGAGCGGGTGCCGGTCGCCGTCGGCGACGCGATCCTGATCCCGCCGGGGGCGTGGCACCAGATCACCGCGACGGGCGACGAGCCGCTGCGCCTGCTGTGCGCGTGCGCTCCGCCCTGGACCGCCGAGGACACCCTCTTCGCCTGAGGGGGTCACCCGGCCCGCTGCGCCAGCGTAGGATCGGCGGGTTGACCCAATCGCCGGAGGAGCCTGCGTGCCCGACGACCGCCTGATCCGTCTGGGGCACAGCCCGGACCCCGATGACGCCTTCATGTTCTACGCCCTGGCCGAGGACCTGATCCCGACCGACGGCTTCCGTTTCGAGCACATCCTGCGGGACATCGAGACGCTCAACGACTGGGCGCGCGAGGGCCGCCTCGAGGTGACCGCCGTCTCGGTGCACGCCTACGCGTACCTCTCCGACACCTACCGCCTGCTCCCCCACGGCGCGTCCATGGGCGAGCAGTACGGACCCATGGTCGTCGCGCGCGAGGCCCTCGACCCGGCCGAGCTGCCGAATCTGCGGGTGGCGATCCCCGGCCTGCTGACCAGCGCGTTCCTCGAGCTGCAGCTGGCCGTGGGGAAGATCGCCGATCCGGTGATCGTGCCCTTCGACAAGATCCTCGACGTGGTCGAAGCGGGCGAGGTGGACGCGGGCCTCGTGATCCACGAGGGCCAGCTGACCTACCAGACCCAGGGTCTGCAGTCGATCCTCGACCTGGGCGAGTGGTGGCACGAGCTGACCGGCGGGCTGCCGCTGCCGCTCGGCGCCAACGCCGTGCGGCGCGACCTCGACGAGGGCGACACGCTGCCGCGCCTCTCGCGGCTGCTGCGCGAGAGCATCGCCTACGGACTGGAGCACCGCACCGGGGCCCTCGCCCACGCCGAGCAGTTCGGGCGCGGCCTGGACCGCGGGCTCGCCGACCAGTTCGTCGGCATGTACGTCAACGACCGCACGCTCGACTACGGCGACGACGGGCGGGCCGCGGTGGCCGAGCTGCTGCGCCGCGGGCACGAGGCCGGCCTGATCGACCGTGCGCCCGTGGTCGATTTCGTGGAGGACTAGCCCTCTGGCCGAGCGCGACTGGCAGGCCGAGATCGACACCTGGACGGAGAGGTTCCGCCAGGTGGACGATCCGCCCGAGCCCTTCGCCACCGCGCTGCGCGAGGGATGGACCGCCCGAGGCGCGCGACCAGCTGGCCCGGGAGGCGGAGGACTACACGGTGCGCCACCGCTCGTGGCTCGCCCAGATCTCGGGCGCCGGCATGGACCTCGTCCGGCTCGACTGCAAGGCCGGCTCGTGCGGCGTGTGCGTCAAGTACTGCGGCAGCGCCTACACGCTCACCGGGGAGTCGGAGGGGCTGCCCGATCCCCCGCCGCTGCCGATCTGCCCGGCGTGCCGGCACACGCTCAACCTGCTGACGCCGTTCTTCATGCAGAGCCTGGGCATGGACCTCGACGATCTGATCGCCGAGGCCCAGCCCTTCATCGACTGATCGCTACTTGACGGTGAGCGTGCCCACCATGCCGGCCTGGCGGTGCCCCGGGATGGCGCAGTAGTACTGATAGGTGCCGGCGGGCAGGTTCGCGATGCTCAGCGTCGCGGTCTTGCCGCCGTCGATGGTGTCGCTCGGACCCTCGGTCGTGCCGCCGGGACCCTCGACGGCGACGTTGTGCGGCACCGAGGAGTCGTTGGTCAGCGTGATGTCGACGGCTCCGGCCTTGGCCGTCAGCGTCTTCTCGGTGAACGCGAGGGCGCCGTCGGGGTCGGCGGCGAGCGCGAGCTTCGTGGTGGCCGCGGCGGGCGCGGCGGTGGTGGCCGGCGTGCTGGTCGCCGGTGCGGTGGTGGCGGGCGCGGCGGCGGAGGTGGCCTCGGTGGTCGACGCCGAGCTCGACGAGTCCGAACCACAGGCCGAAAGGCCGAGCGAGAGCGCCGCGAGCCCCGCCGCGACGAGGGCCAAAAGGGTCGTGCGCTTCACGAGACAACTCCTGGATCAGGGAACCGGGCGGTCTCTCTCCAGGCGCGAGTCTCGCACAGCCGACGCACAGCGCCGAGGGGGTCATTCGACGTGAACCGCAGAGGCCGCGGCGGGTGGGACGTCCACCAGGCGGTCCTCGCCGACGCGCACGGCGATGGGCCCTCCGAAGGGCGCGTGGGCGATCACCTCGATGCGCGCGTCGGGCACCAGGCCCCTCTCGGCGAGGAACCGCAGCAGGGCGTCGTCGTGGTCGTCGACGCGGGCCACGGTGGCCGACGAGCCCTCCCCCAGCTCGGTCAGCCGGCGCGACGGGCTGTTCGCCACCTGGCCCGCGCTGGTGGGGATCGGGTGACCATGGGGGTCGCGGTCGGGGTGGCCCAGCGCCTCGGCGATGCGGTCGGCGAGCGCCCCGGAGACGTGGTGCTCGAGCACCTCGGCCTCCCGGTGCACCTCGTCCCACGGCATGCCGAGCCGAGTGGCCAGGAACGTCTCCAGCAGGCGGTGGTGGCGGATCACCTCGAGGGCCGCCTGGCGCCCGGTCGAGGTCATCTCGACGCCCTGGCGCTTGACGTGCACCACGTAGCCCATCGAATCGAGCTTCTTGAGCATGTTGCTCGCCGACGCGGTGGTCACCCCGAGGGCCTCCGCCACCTGCGTCGTGGTCACCGGGCCGGGTGCCTCGGCGGACTCGTCCAGCCGGTAGATGGCCTTCAGATAGTCCTGAACGGCGGGGCTGGGCCGATCCATGGTCTCACTCCCTCACCGGGTCGGACCCTGATCGTACCGCCCGGCACCCGACCGCGGCATGAACGACCGCGAATCTGCGCAACACCCAGACATCTTGCTTTCGTTCTTAGCGACCCATAACAAAGGGATGCCAGAGTCTCGCGCATGGCTACAGCCCTTTCAGAACTCCGCGAGAACGGTTTCCGAGGATCCGGCGTGACCGGACCCGGACGCATCGATCTCACCCGCATGGATCTCTTCGCAGGACTTCCGGAGAGAGACCTCAAGCTCCTCGACATACGCCTCCCCCTCGTGCGCTGGCCGCGCGGGGCATCGATGCCCGAGCCGCTCGGTCGTCCCGACCACCTGTTCGTGGTCCGCGACGGACGCCTCGCGCTCTACGAGAGCACCGCGCCCGGACACGAGATCATGATCTCGCTGCTCGACGCCGGGGCCATCTACTCCACCCTCGGCACCGCGCCGGCCGCGAGCGTCACGGCGCTGGCCGACTCGGCCGTCTCGCCCCTCTCGGGCCGGGCGATCGAGGGCCTCATCGCCCGCTACCCGCGGCTCGGCCGCAACCTGGCCGAGCTCCTGTCCGATCGCGTCGCGATGCTGCGGGAGACCGTGGCGCTCGTCAGCGAGATGCGCGTCGAGGACCGCCTGCGGGCCCGGCTGCATCAGCTGGCCGACCGTTTCGGACTCGCGACCCGCGAGGGCATCGAGCTCCGCCTCGACCTGACCCACGCCCAGTGGGCCTCCCTGGTGGGCGCATCACGCGAGGCGGTCACCACCGCGTTCAGCAAGCTGCGCGCGTGCGGCGCCGTCGAGATGGACGGACGCTCGATCACGATCCCCTGGGAGGTCGTGCGGGCGCGCGAAGAGGCGCTCAGCCTCGCCGCCGCCGCGAACACCCACTAAGGGTTGGACCGTCGCCATCGCCGCTCTCGCGGCGGTGGCGGGAACCGGCACCATCGCGCCGCCTCCGGGCGGCGCTGCCCTTTCCGCGACCGAGCGCGCGCGCGACTCGGTGCTCGGGAGATCGGCCGACGGCCGCCCGATACGGGTGACGCGCATCGGAGCGCCCACCGCGCCGGTCAAGGTGCTGGTGGTGGGCGCGATCCACGGCAACGAGACGGCCGGGCTCGCCGTGACCGCCCTTCTGCGCCGCGAGGCCCCGCAGATCGCGGGGGCCGAGCTCTGGATCGTGCCGACGATCAACCCCGACGGGGTCGCCGCCGACTCGCGGCACAACGCGCACGGGGTCGATCTCAACCGCAACTTCCCCGACGGCTGGCGCGCCGGAGGGCATCCCGGTGACACCTACTACCCCGGTGCCACGCCCCTTCTCGGAGCCCGAGTCGCGCCTGATCGCCCGGCTGGTGCGCCGCCTGCACCCGGCCGCGACCATCTGGTACCACCAGGCGCTCGATCTCGTGGACCTCGGCACGGCTGGGGATCCGGCGCTGGTGCGTCGTTATGCGCGCCTCTCGGGGCTGCCCGCGCGCAGGCTCGACTTCCTGCCCGGAGTCGCGACCCGCTGGCAGAACCACCTGGACGGCAGGGAGCAGCGCCTTCGTCGTCGAGCTCCCGTCGGGCGCGCTCAGCCCGGCGGACGCGGCGCGACACGCGCGCGCCGTCCGGCAGACCGCGAGTTACCTGGTGGCGGTGCGCTCCAGGTAGGTGTCGAGACCCTCGTCCACACGCTGCTCGTCCTGAGCAAGCGTGATCGCCTGCTCGGCAAGGGCAAGACGAAGCACCTCGAACACCGCGGAAGCACCCTCAGAGTGAGTTGTCATATGAATGATCTCGACCGTGTGACACGCCGATCTGAGTGCTGAGGTTTCTGAGCTTCGGGGTTTTCTTCGCGGTGCGTTGAGGACTGGGTGACAAGGCGAGGAACCGGCCTCTTTCGGGCCGGTTCGTCGCGCGCTCATCGCCTACCGGCGATTCGGCGGACCGACGCCACCGGCTTCGCCGGGGCCAGGTCGTCGGGACAAACCAATCAAGGGCCAGGCCGGTCAAAGGCCAAGCGAGTCATGCCCAGTCTTTCGTGGTGTGGACATTCCTCTCGCTTTGGGGGTGGTCGTTGGCCGCCACGCCTTTGGCTCTGTGGTGTGGACCTTCCTCTTGCTTTAGGGGGTTGGCCGCCACGCTTGGGGGTTGTGAACGAGGATCGGGCCGGGCCAACCCTTTTTGTGAGGGGTGGTCCGGCCCGGGGTCCTGCGGGCGGTCGGGCGTTGCCCGTGCCGCCTCAAAAGTCGAACTAGCGGCGGATCCAGGTCGCGGCGAAGGCGCCGTTGGCGGCGACCAGCGTGGCGACGGCGGCACCAGCGACATAAAGGGCGAGCAGGTTACGACGCATGTATAAACTCCCGACAGGGGGGCATTCCGGTGTGAGGCCCGGCTTGCCCCCTGTATCGGCGTCGTGGATGCAAATCCTTATGTCTGCGACCTGCTGACGGCGAGGCGATGGCCCCGGCTCCATTCGAGAATTCGCTGTGCGAGCTGCTGGGCATCCGGCATCCGGTGCTCCTGGCGGGCATGGCGGGAGGGCCGACGACGCCCGAGCTGGTGGCCGCCGTGTCGGAGGCCGGGGGGCTCGGCGCCTTCGGTCTGGCGGGCATGAGCCTCGACGCGGTGACCGCGGCGGTCTCGCGTGCCTGCGCGCTCACCGACCGCCCGATCGCCGTCAACGTGCTGGTGGCTCCGCCGACGCCACCCGACCCGGCCGGCCAGGACCCGACGCTCGCGCTCGCGCCCCTGCGGCGAGAGCTGGGCCTGCCGGACGCGCCCTCCGCCTCCCCCCGCCCCGCCCCCACCCCGGCCGAGCTGGTGCAGGCCGGCCTCGACGCCGGCGCGCGGGTGGTGAGCGTGGGGCTGGGCGACCCCGCCGCGGTGCGCGACCTCGCCGTCGCCGCCGGAGCCCCGCTGGTCGCGATGGCGTCGAGCGTCGAGGACGCGGAGCGTGCGGTCGCGTCCGGCGCCCAGGTGATCGTGGCGCAGGGTGCGGAGGCCGGCGGGCACCGCTCGACGTTCGACGTGCCCGCCGATGGGGTGGTGCCCCTGGTGGGGACGTTCGCGCTGGTGCCCCAGGTGGTGTCGGCCGTCGACGTGCCGGTGGTGGCGGCCGGCGGCGTGATGGACGGCCGCGGCCTCGCGGCGGCCCTCGCGCTGGGAGCCCAGGGCGTCCAGATGGGCAGCCGCTTCCTGATGGCCGACGAGAGCGGCGCGACCGCGGGCTACCGGCGGCGCGTGAGCGAGGCCCGCGACACCGACACCGTCATCACGCGGGCCGTCTCGGGCCGGCCGGCCCGCGGCCTGCGCAACCGCCTGATCGACACCCTCGAGGCCGCCGGGCCACCGGCGCTGGGCTGGCCGCGGCAGGGCGGCGCGACAGCCGAGATCCGCGCGGCCGCCGCCGAGATCGACGCGGCCGAGATGCAGGCGCTCTGGGCCGGTCAGGCCGCCGGCCTGGCCCGCGCATCCCACCCCGCCGGCCTGATCGTGCAGGAGACGGTGGACGAGGCGCTCACCATCCTGCGGCGTCTCGCGGGGTGAGGCGCTAAGTCCACGACCGGCGGGGCCCTGCCTCCCGAAGGACCCCGCCGACCGCGGTTCCCGTCACCCGCGCGGCAGCTCGGGTGAGGGCTCGTCCGCCGCCCGGCCTTCCAGCGGGGCGGCGATCTTGGGGAGGGCGACCAGCACGAAGGCCACCCCTGCGAGTACGCAGGCGGCCGCGGTGAACAGCCAGCCGTACCGGCCGCTGTCGCCGTCCAGCGTCATCACCGCGACCCGCACCAGCAGTGCGCCGCCCGCGAGGAGCAGGGCGAGGCCGGCAGGAGGGGCGAGGCGGCGGCGGATCACATCGCCACCTCGCGGATCGCCGTGGCGGCCTCGTCGCGAGGTGTCCCATGCGGACAGATCACGGCGCGAGTGGACGCCCGATTTGCGCAGGATCGACTGGGCGTGGGTGCGCACGGTGTGCCACGAGATGCCGAGCCGCTGGGCGATCTCCTTGTAGGTGAGGTGCTGGCGCATGAGGCGCAGCACCACGCGCTCCTGCTCGGTGAGCGGTGCGGCGGGACGGGAGTCGCGCCGGGAGAGGCCGGCGAGGGGCCGGAGGCCCTCGGTGTCGAAGCGGTTGACCCCCCGCAGGGCGTCCTCGATCGCCTCGAGCACCGCCTCGCGCGGCCACGTGGGCAGCAGACACCCGCTGGCCCCCGCCGCGATCGCCGCCAGATGGGCCTCGGCCGAGTCGTCCTGGAGCGCGAAGAGCATCCGCACCTCGGGGTGGCGGCGGCGCACCTCGGCGGCCAGCTCCGGCGCCGGGGCGTCGGCGAGCACGCGGTCGATGATGACCAGCGCGTGCGGGGCGGCATCGAGGCGCTCGAGCGCGCCGTCCACCGTGAACGCGATGTCCGGCTCGAGCTCGGGAACGGCGACGAACGATGCGATGCCGGCGGACCATGCCGGGCTGCGACTCGCAACCAGCACCCGAACGGGACCCTGGGGCACCTGCACCATCCTTGGCGACGTCTGCATCGGGACGGGCGCCGCCCATCGGCGACGCTCAATTGAGGCATCGGCAGACGGGCCGGAGAGCATGATGCCCTCCCGCACCGAGCACTACGGGGTTGGCGGGGAGGCTCCGCATGTCACCCACGGCGGTGGCGAAATCGGTGGCCGCGGTCTCGACGGCGGCGGGGTCGCCCAGGGCGGCCGCGGAGGCGACCGCGGTCATCGCCACGACGACGCGGTCGAGGGCGGAGGAGGCGCTGGCGCGCTGGGCCTCGAGGCGCTGGTCCTCGAGCCGCTCGGCGCTCAGGCGCTGGGCGACGGCCGTCGTCTGCGCGAGGGGCGCCTGGAGGCGGTTGACCACCGCGCGCAGGCGCGCCTTGGTGGCGGTGGGTCCGGCGTCGGCGAGCGCGGCGCTGAACTCGCTGATGCCGCTCGCGGCGGCGACGGTGTCGGCCAGATAGCGCCGCGGGGAGACCTGCGCGCCGTCGGTCACGGGCGCGGTGCTGGCGTCCAGCGAGCTGCCGCCGCAGCCGGCCGCGGCGAGCACCAGCGCCGCGGCGAGCGGGGCTAGCGCGAGGGCGAGGCGGCGGCGGACGGCAGGTCCCGGAGGGAGATGAGGAAGGGATCGACGGAGGTGGACGACGGCTCGCCGGGTCGCGACTCGAGCTCGGTGGCGGCCACGCGCATCCGCGGAATCAGCGCGGCGTAGGCCCGGGCGATGCCGTCGCGCTGGTGTCGCACGATCGCGTCGTCGAGCACCATGGCCCGGAAGGTCGCGAGGCGGCCCTGGGCGCTGGTCACCAGAGCGTCCAGCCGGCGCTCGCCCGGGCCGGTGGAGCCCGCGTCGCGGCGCTCGGAGATGACCGAGGCGAGCTGGGCCGGGGGATCCATCAGGCCGTCCACCGCGTCGATGTACTCGTGGCGCGAGACGGGCGTCGCCGCCTGCCGGGATCCGGAGTCCGAGCAACCGGCGAGCACGGCGCACGCGATGGCGCCGACGGCGAGCGCGACGGGCGGGCGGGGCGCCATCGGGCGATGGTACCTCACGATCGGAGCACGTCGGCCGACCCCGGGAGTGGGCTATCCTCGCCGGGTGAACGCGGCCGGCATCTCGCTCGCCCTCTCCTACGACGACGTGCTGCTGGCGCCGCGCCGGAGCAGTATCGGATCCCGCTCCGACGTGGACGTCTCGTCGCGGCTGACCCGGCGGCTGCGCCTGGCCGCGCCCGTGGTGTCGGCCAACATGGACACGGTCACCGAGGCCGAGATGGCCATCGCGATGGCCCGCGCCGGGGGCATCGGCATCGTGCACCGCTTCCTCTCGGTGCAGCAGCAGGTGGCCGAGGTGACGCGCGTCAAGCGCGCCGAGGCCCTGGTGATCCCCGACCCGCACACCATCGCCCCGGACGCGCGTCTCAGCGCGGCCACCGCGGCGATGGCCCGTCTGGGGGCCACGAGCCTCGTGGTGGTGGAGGCCGACGGCCGGCTCGCGGGCCTGCTGACACGGCGCGACGTGGCGCTTCAGACCGATCCCAACCTGCCGGTGAGCGAGCTGATGACGCCCCGCGCGCGCCTGGTGGTGGGCGGGCCCGACACCTCCAGCGAGGCAGCCGGCGCTGCTGCTGCGGGACGGGCGCGTGGAGAAGCTGCCCCTGGTCGACGCCCAGGATCGCCTGGTGGGCCTGATCACGCTGCGCGACCTGCTGCAGCGCGCCGAGCGCCCCTCGGCGACGAAGGACTCGCGCGGGCGGCTGGCCGTGGGCGCGGCGATCGGCGTGCGCGGCGATTTCATCGTGCGCGCCCGGGCCCTGCAGGAGGCCGGCGCCGACGTGGTGGTGCTCGACATCGCCCACGGGCACGCGGAGCACTCGATCCGGGCGATCGGCGAGGTGCGCGAGGCGCTCGGAGACGGCGTGGAGATCATCGCCGGCAACGTCGCCACGGCCGAGGGCGCGCGCGACCTGGCCCAGGCCGGCGCGGACGGCGTGAAGGTGGGCGTCGGGCCGGGCTCGGTGTGCACGACGCGCGTGGTCGCCGGGGTGGGCGTGCCCCAGCTGACCGCGGTCATGGAGTGCGCGGAGGCCTGCGCGCCGCACGGCGTGCCGGTGATCGCCGACGGCGGGATCCGCTTCGGCGGCGACGTCGCCAAGGCCATCGCGGCCGGCGCCGAGACGGTGATGGTCGGCAACCTGCTGGCCGGGACCCCCGAGAGCCCCGGCGTGGTGGTGTCGCGCAACGGCTCCCGCGTGAAGGTGTTCCGCGGCATGGCCTCGAGCGCCGCCGCGGACGCGCGCCGCGCGATCGACCAGGACGACGACACGGAGTTCACGCCGGTCGTCGCGGAGGGCGTCGAGGCGGTCGTGCCGCTGCGCGACGCCACCGCAGCGGTGATACACGGGCTCGTCGGCGGGCTGAGATCCGGCATGAGCTACTCCGACGCCCGTACGATCCCGGAGTTCCACCGCAAGGCCCACTTCGTACGGATCACTCCCGGGGGTCTGCGCGAGAGCCACCCGCACGACGTCAGCTACTGATCCTCGGAAGGAGCAGGTCCGTGCCCACTGAGCTCGCGTCACCCGAGCTGGCCATCACGACGGTTCGCACGCTCGCCATCGACGGCGTCCAGGCCGCCAACAGCGGCCACCCCGGCGCCCCCATGGGGCTGGCGCCGGTCGGCTGGACCCTCTTCTCGCGCCACCTGCACCACTCCCCCGCCGACCCGGCGTGGCCCAACCGCGACCGCTTCGTGCTCTCGGCCGGGCACGCGTCGATGCTGCTCTACTCGCTGCTGCACCTCAGCGGCTACGCGGTCCCCCTCGAGCAGCTGAAGCGCTTCCGCCAGCTCGGCTCCGAGACGCCCGGCCACCCCGAGCGCGGCGACACCCCGGGAGTGGAGATCACCACCGGGCCGCTGGGTCAGGGCTTCGCCAACGCGGTCGGCTTCGCGCTTGCCGAGAAGCTGATGGCCGCGCGGTACAACCGGCCGGGCCACGACATCGTGGACCACCGGACGTGGTTCATCTGCTCCGACGGCGACCTGATGGAGGGCATCTCCCACGAGGCCGCCTCGATCGCCGGGTTCCTCGGGCTCGAGAAGCTCATCGGGATCTGGGATGACAACCACATCAGCCTCGACGGACCCACCAACCTGGCGTTCGGCGAGGACGTCCCGACGCGGTTCGCCGGTTACGGCTGGCGGGTGCTGTGGGTGGAGGACGGCAACGACGCGGCGGCGATCGACGCGGCGATGACCGAGGCCTCGCAGCCCGACGGGCGTCCGACGCTGATCGCGTGCCGGACGCACATCGGCTACGGCTCGCCCAACAAGCAGGACACCTCCAAGGCGCACGGCTCCCCCCTCGGGGCCGACGAGGTCAAGCTGACCAAGAAGTTCTACGGCTGGCCCGAGGACGCGCAGTTCCTGGTGCCCGACAGCGTCGCCGCCTGGCGCGAGGAGATCGTCGCCGAGGGCACGGCCCGCCAGGCCGAGTGGGACGGCGCCTTCGCCGCCTACGCCGAGGCCTACCCGGCCGAGGCCGCCGAGTTCGAGCGCGTCACCGCCCAGCTGCTGCCGGACGGCTGGGAGTCGGCCGCGCCCACCTTCACCCCCGGCGAGTCGATCGCCACCCGCGCGTCGGCCGGCACCGCCCTCAACGCCTTCGCCGCCGCCGTGCCCGAGCTGATCCAGGGCTCCGCCGACCTCTCGTCATCGACGAGCACGACCATCAAGGACGGCGGCACCGTCACCCGCGACGACTTCTCGGGCCGCAACCTCTACTACGGGGTGCGCGAGCACGCGATGGGCGCGATCACCAACGCGCTCGCCGCCTACGGGGGCCTGCGCCCGGTCTGCTCGACGTTCTTCACCTTCTCGGACTACATGAAGAACACGATCCGGCTCGCCTCCCTGATGAGGGTGCCCTCGATCTTCGTCTACACCCACGACTCGGTCGCGCTGGGCGAGGACGGCCCCACCCACCAGCCCATCGAGCACCTGGCCGCGCTGCGGGCCATCCCGGGCCTCATCACGCTGCGCCCGGCCGACGCGACCGAGGCCGCCGCGTCGTGGCGCTTCGCCATCGCGCGCGTCGAGGGTCCCACCGCGCTCATCCTGAGCCGCCAGGGCCTGACCACCCTGGAGGGGACGCCGCCGATCGACCGCGGGGGCTACGTCCTCGCCGACGGCGACGACGTGATCCTGATCGCGACGGGCTCCGAGGTCGACACGATCCTCGCCGCCCGCGAGGTGCTGCGCTCCGAGGGCATCTCGGCGCGGGTCGTCAGCATGCCCTCGTTCGAGCTCTTCCGGGAGCAGGAGAAGTCGTATCGGGACGAGGTGCTGCCGCCGGATCGGCTGGCCCGGGTCGGCGTGGAGGCGGCCAGCCCGTTCGGCTGGGCGGAGTGGGTCGGCCTGACCGGCGCGACCGTCGCCATCAACCGATTCGGCACCTCGGCGCCGGGCGAGCAGGCGCTCGCAGCCCTCGGGATCACGCCCAGCGCCGTCGCCGAGGCCGCGCGAGCGCAGGTGAGGGAGCACACCTCGTGAACGCGCGGACGCCGCCGCCCGCGGTGATCGTGATCTACGGGGCGACCGGAGACCTGACCCAGCGCAAGCTGATGCCCGGCCTCTACAGCCTCGCCGCGGAGGGTCTGCTGCCGGCCGAGACCGAGATCATCGGCGTCGCCCGGCGGGACATCTCCAACGAGGACTTCCGCGCCTCGATGCGCGCCGGCGTCGTCGAGCACGGCCGCGTGCCCATCGACGAGGCGGTCTGGGCGGAGTTCGCGGACCGCCTCCAGTACCTCTCGGCGCCGTTCGACGAGCCGGAGGGCTACGACAAGCTGCGCGAGATCATCGAGGTCCAGGACCGCGACCACGGCACCCGCGGCAACCGTCTGTTCTACCTGGCGACGGCGCCGGAGTACTTCCCCCTGATCGCCGAGAACCTCGGGCGCGCCGGCCTCTCCGACGAGGGCGACGGCACCGAGCGCTTCGCGCGGCTGGTGGTGGAGAAGCCCTTCGGCGCGGACCTCGAGTCGGCGCGGGAGCTCAACACGCGCGTCGGCGCGGTGTTCCGCGAGCGGCAGGTCTACCGCATCGACCACTATCTGGGGAAGGAGACGGTCCAGAACCTGCTGGTGCTGAGGTTCGGAAACGCCATCTTCGAGCCGATCTGGAACCGGCGCTACGTGGACCACGTGCAGATCACGGTCTCCGAGGACCTCGGCGTCGGCACCCGCGGCGGCTACTACGACACCAGCGGCGCGCTGCGGGACATCGTGCAGAACCACATGCTCCAGGTGCTCTCGATCATCGCCATGGAGCCGCCCGCCCGCTTCGAGAGCCGTGACGTCCGCGACGAGAAGGTGAAGGTGCTGCGCGCGATCTCGCCCTTCGACGCGCAGTCGGTCGCGCGCGACGCGGTGCGCGGTCAGTACGGCGCGGGCGAGATCAGGGGCGAGGCGGTGCCCGGCTACCGCGAGGAGCAGGGCGTCGATCCCCAGTCGAACACCGACACCTACGTGGCGTTGAAGCTGATCATCGACAATTGGCGCTGGTCCGAGACGCCCTTCTACCTGCGCACGGGCAAGCGTCTTCCCCACCGCACCACCGAGGTCGCGATCCAGTTCAAGCAGGCGCCGCACCTGCCCTTCGATCCCGCCGCCGTGGCCGATGTGGAGCCCGAACCTGCTGACCCTGCGCATCCAGCCCGACGAGGGCGCCTCGCTGCGCGTGCTGGCCAAGGTGCCGGGCCCGAAGATCGAGCTGGACGAGGTGAGCATGGACTTCTCGTACGGCAGCTCGTTCTCGCAGGGCTCGCCCGAGGCCTACGAGCGCCTGCTGCTGGACGCCCTGCTCGGCGATTCGACGCTGTTCGCGCGCTGGGACGAGGTGGAGCGGGCGTGGGAGATCGTGGAGGGTCTGATCGACGAGTGGTCTGCGACGCCGGGCCCCTTCCCCAACTACCCGGCGGGCTCGTGGGGCCCCGTGGCCGCCGACGAGCTGCTGGCGCGCGACGGGCGCGTGTGGCGCAAGCCGTGAACACCACCGACCGCCGGGGGGCGACGTGAGCGAGCCGACGATAATCGTGGTCCCGGACCTGGCAGCGCTCGCCGACAGGTCGGCCGCCCTCATCGAGCGCGTCGCGCTCGACACCCCGTCGGGCGAGCGCTGCACCATCGCGCTCGCGGGGGGCGGAACGCCCCGAGCCACCTACCAGCACCTGGCGGGACGCTGCCCGCCGTGGGGGCGCGTCGACTTCTACTTCGGCGACGAGCGGATCGTGCCGCCCGACGCCGAGGGCTCCAACTACGGCATGGCCCACGAGGCCCTGCTGAGCCGCATCCCGCTGCGCCCGCAGCAGGTACACCGCGTGCTGGGCGAGCTGACCCCCGACGAGGCCGCCGATCGCGCGGAGGAGGACCTGCGCGCCTCGGTGCCGGGCTCGCCGTGGCCGGTGCTCGACCTCGTGCTGCTGGGAATGGGCCCGGACGGCCACACGGCCTCCCTGTTCCCCGGTTCGGCGGAGGTGGACGTGACGGATCGCCTGATGGTCCCGGTCCACCGCCCCGAGATGCCCCAGCCCTGGCGGGTGTCGATGACGCTGCCCGTGCTCAACGCGGCCCGCCACGTGATGATGGTCGTGGGCGGCGCGGCCAAGGCCCCGATGGTGCGGCGCGCACTCGCGCGGGACCACTCGATCCCCTCCGGCCGCCTGGATCCCGCCAACGGCACGATGACCTGGGTCCTCACCGAGGACGCCGCCTCGGAGCTGGAACTGCCCGAGAAGGGCTAGGGCTAGAGCTCGATCATCTCGTCGTCGGCGTCGCCGGGGCGGCCGGCGTACCTCAGCTTGGCGCCCCGGTCGAGGCGGCGCTGGCCCAGCAGGTAGAGGATCGTGGCGATCAGGAGCCCCGCGGGGAACCAGGGCGAGCGCCCGGCGTCCACGGCGACCTTGGCAGCGGCCGCGGCCGGCGGTGCGACGCGGTCGATGACGCGCTTCACCCGCTCGGGCGTCACCGTGGAGGCGACGGCCTGGACCGGGCTCGGGAGCGCGACTCGCGGCGTCGCCGGGGTGACCGAGATGGAGGGCCGCGAGGATGCCGGCGGGGTCGCCTCGGTCGCGGTCGGCGCCGGGGCGGACGAGCGGGTGTGCGCGACGACACCGGCCGTCGCGGCCGCGGCGGGGAGGGTGACCGGCGATGCGGGAGTGGCGTGCCGGCCGGGCGGGCGCCGCAGCGGGGCTCGGCGCCGTATCGCCGCCGGCCGGGGGCGAGGCGGCGGGGATGGCGGGCGTCTCGGCCGACGAACCGTCGCCGGAGACGGGCGCCTCCGAGGATCCGCCACGGCTGCCGAAGAGCGCCGCCGTGATGCGGGTCAGGATGCTGACCGCCGCGCTCGGCGGCGGGGCGGGCTCCATCGCGGGGGAGCCGCCCTCGTCGCCCTTCGAGGGCGCGGGCGGATCGGCCTCGGGCAGCGCCTGCGGCGAGCCGGCCTGGAAGTCCCCGCCGTCGGTGTCGGGCGCGGAGAACACGGGCTCGGGGGCCGGCGTCGGATCGGCCGACGGCGGGGGCGGGTCGACCGACGGCGGGGGAACCGGGCCGACTCGGGGGCCGGCGCCGGCGTGCTGTCGCCGGGAGGGGTGCCGAAGGGCGGAGATGTGGCGTCGCCGTCCGTGGGATCGGCCTCGGCGGGGGGCTCCGGCTGGGGCTCGACGGGCGTGGGGTCCGGCTCGGTGACGACCGGCGGGTCCGGCTCGGTGACGACCGGCGGGTCCGGCTCGGTGACGACGGCGGGTCGGGCTCGGTGACGACGGGGTCGGGCTCCGAGACCACGGGGTCGGGCTCGGGCCTCGGGCGCCTTCACGACCGGGTCGGGCTCCTTCACGACCGGATCCGGCTCCTTCACGACGGGATCCGGGTCCTTCACAACCGGGGTCCGGCTCGCTCGCGACCGGGTCCGTCACGACCGGGTCGGGCGCGGCGGCGGGCGGGTCCTCGGGCTGAGGGTCGGGATCGACCGCGACCGGCTCCGGCTGGACGACGGGCTCGGGATCGGGCTGCGGCTCGCTGACCGCGGGCTCGGCGACGATCGGATCGGCCGTTGCGGCGGGCAACTGATCGGGGGCCGGCGCCTCGACGAGCACGGCCGTGAGGTTCGGGGTGCCCTGAGCCGGGGCAACCGGATCGTCGGCCGCGTGGGCGGCCACGGGGGTCGCCACGATCGCCAGCGCGGCCACGAACACCGCGAGGCGCGCGGAGCGCCGGCGGCGGAAGGGACGAGCGAATGGGCGAAGGTCGGAACTCATGGCGCCCCCCCAATCGGCAGGTGGGCGGGAAAACTTTAGGCCCATGTCGAAATTCGTTTGCGACGGTCTAACGTAGGGTCGAGAACCCCATCCGAAGGCGGTTTTGGCGATTTCAGACGACAACTCGACCGAGCTCGCGGGCGCGGCCGGACGCCGCGGCTGGTACATCCTCGAGGAACGCCAGACGGCGCTCTTCCGCGGACGCGTGCTCGCCATCGCCGCGATCGCCATCACGGCGCTCACCGCCCCCCTCGACATGACCCGCGACGACCGGGCCCAGGCGGTGGCGGTCTGCGTCGCCGCCCTCCTGCTCCAGGTGCTGTTGCACCTGGTCGCCGCGCGCTGGCCGCGGCGCCTGCTGGCGGCGGTTGACGGTGGGCTCCTGGTTGACGCCCTGATGGTCTTCGCCCTCGCGCTGCTGTCGGGAGGCGCCGACAGCCCGGCGCTTTGGCTGCTGCCGCCGTTCGCGCTCGCCGCGACGCTCGCACTGTCGGCGATATCGGGGCTCAAGGCCGTCGTGCTCTCGGCGCTGGTCGTGGGCGGCGTCCTGGTCGTCGATGGCACGGACGGTGTCGCCGCGTGCGGACTGGTACGGGCCTCTGGTGATGACCGCGATCGTCGTGCTCGTGGCGGTGGGCCTGTCGGCCGTCAACGAGCGGGAGCTGCGACGGCGCGGGGAGCGCATGACGGCACTCCACGCCGCCTCGGTGGCCTTCGCGGACGCGGGCACCGCCGAGGAGCTCGACGCGATCGCCTCGAGCGCCGCGCGCGCGCTCCTGCCGGGCTGGGAGGTCCGGGTGCGACGCGACGGACGCCGGACGCGCGAGCGCACATGGCGCGACGGTGACCGCGCGCTGGTGGAGGTACCGGTCGTGGCGTCCACGCCGGGCGCCGACGACGGCCGACCGCTGGGCGCGATCACGGCCTCCCGCGCCGTTCCCCGCCTCGGCCCTCCTCGCGTGCGGGCACAGCAGCTGATGGCCCTTCAGACCCTCGCCGGCGGCCTCGCCGCCGCCCTGCTGCAGAACGAGCTGCTGCACCGGCTGGAGCAGCAGTCGATGGCCGACGCCCTCACCGGGCTGGGCAACCGGCGCGCCTTCGACGAGGCGCTCGACGTGGAGCTCAAGCGTGCGCTGCGGACCGGCGCGTCGGTGGGGCTGGTGATGATCGACGTGGACCACTTCAAGCGGTTCAACGACCAGCACGGCCACCAGGCGGGCGACGACGCGCTGGTCACGGTCGGCCACGTGCTCGCCCGCGCGGCCCGTGCCGAGGACCGGGCCTGCCGCATCGGCGGCGAGGAGTTCGCCCTGCTGCTCCCCGGCGCCGACGAGAGGGCCGCGACGATCGTTGCCGAGCGGGTGCGCCGCGACGTCGAGGGCCGCTCCCCCGCCGCCGGGCCGATCACGATCAGCCTCGGCGTGGCCGCCTCGCGCGGCGACGACGGGCGGGCCCTGCTGGCCCTGGCCGACGGACGCCTCTACGCGGCCAAGGAGGCGGGCCGCAACCGAGTGGTCGGGGCGACGGCGCTCGGCGCTCTAGAGCGACTCGCGCAGGATGACGGATCGCCTGCGCCGGGATCTGCCGCGGGGCGGACATGGGCCAGGTCGCGATCGTCCACCACCAGGTTGGCGCGGATCGCGGGCAGCAGCGCGGTCCAGCGCTCGCCCATCAGCACCAGCGGCCGCGAGGCCGACATCGCCGATCTGGAGCAGGTTCCAGGCCAGCGCCAGCTCGGCGAGCGTCCCGATCCCCCCCGCCACGGCCACCCAGGCGTCCACGTCGAGCAGCTCCTCGATGCGCGCCAGCAGGCCCTCGGCCGCACGCTCCTCGCCCACCCAGCGGTTGGGCAGCAGGCGCTTCTCCCAGCCCGCGACGGTGACTCCGATGACGTGCCCGCCCTCGCCCGCCGCGCCCTCGGACACGGCGGCCATGGCGCCGTTGTAGCCGCCGGTGCGCACGGCCCATCCCTCGCGGGCGATCAGCGCCCCGAGCTCCCGGGCCTGCTCGTACTCGCCGTCGCCGGGCTGGAGCCGCGCCGAGCCGAACACGGCCACCGAGCGCTGGGTCACGCCGGCATCCCGGCGTCGCGGTCGATGACCGCCAGCAGGCGCCCGCGGTGGCGGGTCACGCTCACGGGCGCGTCGAAGCAGCGCGACAGCGTGGCATCGTCGAGCACCTCATCGGCCTCGCCGGCGGCCACCACGGCGCCGTCGCGCAGCAGCAGCGCGTGCGTCACGCTGGATGCGAGCTCCTCCAGGTGATGGCTCACCTGCACCATGGTCAGCTGGGGATCGGCGCGCGCGAGGTCGTCGAGACGCGAGAGGAAGGCCTCCCGCCCCGGCAGGTCGAGCCCGGTGGTCGGCTCGTCCAGCAGCAGCAGCCGCGGCCGGGTCATCAGCGCGCGCGCCAGCAGCACGCGCTGCTGCTCACCGCGCGAGAGCTGGGCGAAGCGCCGGTCCAGCAGGGCGCCGCAGCCCATGCGCTCGAGCAGCGCCTCCGCGCGGCCGCGATCGCCCGGCGCGAGGCTCTCGGGCCGCAGGATGATGGTCGAGCTGACCCCGGTCAGCACCACCTGGGCCGCCGTGACGCGGGGGCGGAACGCTGTGGCCATCCCGGACTCCACGTGCCCGATCGCCCCGCGCAGGCGGCGCACGTCGACCGCGCCGAGGCGGTGGCCGAGGATGCGCGCGACGCCCTCGCTGGGATGCCCCTGCGCGCCCGCGATCGTCATCAGCGTCGTCTTGCCGGCGCCGTTGGGGCCGATGACGGCCCAGCGCTCTCCCGTCGCGGCCCGCCAGTCGATGTCGTGGAGCAGGATCGCGCGTCCGCCGCCGGGCCGGGCGCGCCACACGCCGACGCCCGTCATCTCGATCGCCGCCGCGGCGGCGCCGTTCGCGTTCAGCCCAGGAACAGGGACCGCACCTCGTCCACGACGCGGTCGCCCTCGACGTCCGCGCGGAAGCGCTCCTCCGCGGACACCTCGGGCTCGGGCTCCTCGGACATCCTGCGCGGCAGCGGCACTCCGAGCGCCCGCTCGCCGTTGCTCCACCACGCCTCGGGGATGTCGTCGTCGAGCTCGACGCCGAGCATCTCCGCGAACAGGAGGGTCCACGCGCGCGGCACCACCTGGAAGGTGTAGCCGCCGCCGCCCAGGGCGACCCACTTGCCGTCGGCCGCGGCTGCGCGCCAGCTCGTGCAGCGCGCGGTAGGCGCGCGGGAAGGTCGGCATCGTGACCTGGAGGTGCGCCAGCGGATCGGCGTGGTGGGGGTCGGCGCCGTCCTGGGTGACGATCACGTCGGGCTCGAACTCCGCGACGGCCGGGAGGATGACCTCCTCGATGGCGCGCAGGTACGGGCGGTCGCCGGCGTAGGGGGGCAGCGGGATGTTGAGCGCGGTGCCCTCGGCGGCGCCGATGCCGCGCTCGGCGATGCCGCCGGTGCCCGGGAACAGGTAGCGGCCGGTCTCGTGGACCGAGCACGTCAGCACCCGGGGGTCCTCGAAGAAGATCCACTGCGTGCCGTCGCCGTGGTGGACGTCGATGTCGATGTAGGCGACCCGCTCCGCGCCGGCGTCGAGCAGCGCCTGGATGGCGACGGCCGTGTCGTTGTAGATGCAGAAGCCCGCGGCGCGGTTGGCCATCGCGTGGTGGAGCCCGCCCCCCGCGACGAAGGCCTGGTCGGCCTCCCCCTCCCACACCGCCATCGCGCCGGCGATCGACGCGCCGCAGATCGCCGCCGCGGCCTCGTGCATGCCCTCGAAGGCCGGCGTGTCGCCGCCCGCCGCGAGACCCCACTGGGACGCCTCCCAGGCCGAGGCGAGCGCCGGATCGACGCTGTAGCTGCGCACCGCGGAGACGAAGGCCGGGGCGTGCGCCCGCTCGATCTGCGCGACGGTGGCGGGCGTCGGCACGATGCGCACGACGTCGGGGTGCTGGTCGAGCCCGTAGGCCCGGATCAGGTCCACCGCGAGCTGCCGCCGCAGGGGCGTCATCGGGATGGTCGTCGCCGAGGTTGTACGAGGGTCCGCCATCGGCGTGGACGAAGGCCGTTCGGGTCACACGGTCAACCTAGCCAATTCGTCCCCGCGCGGGACGCCGCTCAGACCGCGGCGACGACCGTCCAGGGCGTGATGCGCCGGGCCGTGACCAGGCCCGCGGCGACGTAGGGGTCGCCCTCGGCGAAGGCCTCGACCTCGGCGACGGGGACGTCGCCGAACACGAACAGCGCGCCGGTGGGCGGGTCGCCGACCGGCCCGGCGGCGAGCATCCCCGCCCGCGATCCACGTCGGCGATGCGTGCGAGGTGCGCATCGCGGTGGGGCGGGCGGCGCTCGAGGATGTCCGCGACGTAGTCGTAGGACAGCAGCAGGTGCGGACCGGTCGCCATCAGCCTGCGGAGCAGCTTGAGGGTGTAGGCGCTCTTGCCGGCGCGCGCGAAGACGTTGACGTAGTAGAGACCGGCGCGCGGACGCGGTGGCGACCACGATCGAGCGCCGCGTCGTGCCGCTCTTGAACTTGACCAGGTGCTTCTTGAGGTTGCCGTCGCCGGTGGACGACCGTCGTCGTGCCGGGGCTCCAGAGGTAGAGGTCGAGCGTGCCGCGCGAGTGCGCTGAGATCCATGCGCAGGCGCTCGCCCTTCTTCAGCCGGACGGCGTAGACGTCGTCGGGGTCCTCCACGCTGTCGGCGCTCGCGTTGATCGACGAGCGGCGTCGACTCGTGGAGCGAGATGGTGCCGCTTCAGCCACTTGATGTCGTCGTTGACCTCGTCGGCGTCGTCGGCCGGCGCCTGCAGGGTGACCGCGGCCCGCGGGTTGACCACGCCGTTGCCGCTGAAGTCGTCGCGCCCGCTGGTGCCGATGTCGGTGGCCGTGTTCTCGATCTGGCTGAGCACCTGGAAGGTGCTGAGCGTGCCGCGGTTGGCCGCCATCACCAGCGCCGCGACCCCGGCGACGTAGGGCGCCGCCATCGAGGTGCCGTCCTTGAGCGCGTAGCCGGGCGCGACCGCCCGCTCGGTGACGCGGCGCGGGACGGTCGACAGCACGTCCACGCCCGGCGCGATGACGTCCACCGAGCTTGTTGTGCGTCGAGAAGGTCGCGACCCCGTAGGGGCGCGGGCAGTCGTAGGTGACGACGCCGTCGCACTGGGCGCCGACGCCGAGCACGCGGCGGTACGCGGCCGGGTAGTTGAGGCTGTTGACGTCCTGGCCCTGGTTGCCCACCGAGGCCACCACGAGCGCGCCCTTGCTCGAGGCCCAGAGGATCGTGTCCTGGAAGGCGCGCGAGTAGCCGATCGCCGCCGGCGGAGATGTTGATCACCTTGGCGCCGTTGTTCACGGCCCAGCGGATGCCGCGGATGATCGTCGAGATCGCTGCTGTCGCCGTCGCGGTCGGCGATCTGGACCGGGATCACCTGGGCCGTCGTGGCCGACGCCGGGGCGACGCCCACGATGCCGACGCCGTTGGCCGGCGCGGCGGCGATGCCCGCGACGTGGGTGCCGTGGCCGGTGATGCCGTGATCCGAGGCGTCGGCGTCGTTGCGCAGGGTGCTGCGCGGCGCGACGAGCGGGGTGGCCGGGCCGCCCCACTCCTCGTGGGTCGGGTCGATGCCGCTGTCGAGGATCGCGATCCGCGGGCCGGGGCGCGATGGTGGTCAGGTCGATGCCCCAGGACGTGTGCGTCAGCAGCCCCCACTGCGCGGTGGGCGTGAAGAGCGGGTCGGTGACCGCGGGCGCGGGCGCCGAGCGGGCAGGGGCGCGGGCGGCAGCTCCTGGGAGGTGCGCTTCTCCGACCACTCGGCGCCGCTCACCGAGGGACGGCGCAGCGCGGCGTCGCGCGCGGTGGCCGCGTCGCGGGGCACGATCGACCAGACGCCGGCCTCCGGGACGACGCCGGTGACGGTGCCGAGACCCGCGAGCCGCGCCAGCGCGACGGCCGAGGTCGGCGCGTCGGCGAAGGTGACCAGCAGGTGCGGCGTGGAGGGCGCGGTGCGCTCGAAGGCGATCTGCGATCCGGGCACGCTCGACGGGTCGGGCGGGCTTGGCCGGACCGGCCGCCGAGGGCGGTGCCGCAGACGCCGAGCGCGAGGGCGAGCGGTGAGCGCTCCCGCGCGGCGGAGGTCAGGCATGGTGCATGGTGATCGGCATGCGACGGTCGCGACCGAAGGCGCGCGGCGTGATCTTGATGCCGACCGGACCCTGGCGACGCTTGTACTCGGCGCGGTCGACCAGGCGCACGACCTCGGTCACGAGCTCGCCCGCGTGGCCCTGCGCCACGAGTTCGGCAGGGTCGAGACCGCGCTCGATGTAGCCCTCGAGGATCGCATCCAGCAGTTCATAGGGGGGAAGGCTGTCCGTGTCGAGCTGATCGGGTCGCAGCTCGGCCGTCGGGCGGCCGCACGATGGTCTCCTCGGGGATCACCTCGCGCCCCTCGCTGTCGTTGCGCCAGCGCGCCAGGCGGTACACCCATGTTTTGTATACATCGCGCAGCGGGGCGAAACCGCCCACCATGTCGCCGTAGAGCGTGCTGTAGCCCACCGACATCTCGCTCTTGTTGCCGGTCGCCATCACCAGCGGGCCGAGCTTGTTGGAGAGGGCCATCAGCAGCGTGCCGCGCGTCGCGGGCCTGGATGTTCTCCTCGGTGATGTCCGGGATCAGCCCGGCGAAGGCCTCCGCGAGGGCGTCCTCGAAGCGCCTCGACGACGCTCGGCGATCGGGCAGCGTCGATCAGCCGGATGCCCAGCGACTCGGCCAGGGCCTCGGCCCCGCCGAGGCTCTCGGGCGCCGAGTGGGTCGAGGGCATCGCGACGCCGATCACCCGGTCGGGGCCCAGCGCATCGGCGGCCAGGGCGGCCGTGAGCGCCGAGTCGATGCCGCCGGAGAGCCCGATGAGCACCCCGGGGAAGCCGTTCTTGCCGACGTAGTCGCGGATCCCGAGGCGCAGCGCCGCCCACACCTCGGCCTCGCCGTGCAGCTCGGCTCGCGACGGCCGACGGGCCCGTCTGCGGCGCGGCGGGCGGCGCGGAGCCTCGACCACCACCTCGCGCTCCGAGGCCGCCCCGGGCAGGCGGCGCGCCAGCGGCTCGCGCAGGCGGCGGCGCTTGGAGAGCACCGGGTCGATGTCGGCGATCGAGCAGGTGCTCCTCGAACTGCGGCGCCCGGGCGATGATGCCGCCGGCCGCGTCGAACACGGCCGAGCGGCCGTCGAACACCAGCTCGTCCTGGCCGCCCACCTGGTTGCAGAACGCGAGCGCGGCGGCGCAGTCGTCGGCGCGGGTGGCCAGCATCTGCTCGCGGCGGTCGCCCTTGCCGCGGTGGTAGGGCGACGGCGGAGATGCAGCAGATCAGGTCGACGCGGGCGGCGGCCAGATCGGAGGCGACCGGTGTCGGGTACCAGATGTCCTCGCACACGGCGATGCCGACCCGGACTGCCGGCGACCTCGATCACCAGCGGCGAATCGCCCGCGCGGAAGTACCGCGCCTCGTCGAACACCCCGTAGTTGGGCAGGAAGCGCTTGCGGTACACGGCCTGCACCCGCCCGTCGGCCACGACGGCGGCGGCGTTGTAGCAGTCGGCGTTCCAGTCGGGGAAGCCGAGGACCGCGACGCCGTGGGTCACGTCGGCCGCGAGGCGCGTCGATCGCGGTCGCGGGCCCGGCGCCGCGAACGAGGGCCGCAGCAGCAGGTCCTCCGGCGGATAGCCCGTGATCGCCAGCTCGGGCACCAGCGTCACGTCGGCACCGGCCCGCGCGGCATCGGCGAGCGCGCCGCGGATCAGCTCCGCGTTGCGATCGATGTCCCCCACGACCGTGTTCAGTTGGGCCAGCGCGACGCGCACTCGGCGGGTGGTCTCCGGCGATTCGATTCGACACCCGCGCTTCGGTGGGCAGGCACCGGCGCGGTAGGATTTGACGGACCAACGATACGCCTCGGCGGCGCGCCCGAGCGCCGTTCCCGCTGCGGCACGGAACCTGGAGGACGGATGGCCAGCCTGCCACCTCAGCGTCGCCAGCCGGGTGGAGCCGGGGGCGGCCCCGGCGGACGACCCGGCCGCTCCAACCTCTCCGTCAAGGAGGGCGCGGAGGAAGCCGAGCGCCGGTTGAACCTGCCGTGCTTCCACGCCGGCCAGAAGGTCAAGGGGATCTACGCGTGCGTCGCGTGCCAGTTCCGGATCAACAACCGCGGAACGCTCCCGACCTGCCCCGACTGCGGGGAGATCGTGTGGGCGTACATGGGCGGCGGCGAGCGGCCGGTGCCCGAGGGCGAGGAGGCCGGCGCGGCACCCGCGCAGACGGCGGCCCCGGCCGCGACGACGACGGAGGAGGGCGTGAAGCTCGACGCCCCCGCACCGGTCTCGGTGCAGGAGGGCGTCAAGCTCCAGCCCTGACGGTGATCGGCGGCCCGGGCGCACGCGTCGCGGGCCGTCGTCCTCACAGATCCACAACAGAGTGACGCAAACCTCTTACCCCTCCACCCCGCCCCCAACATTCGCAGCGATGCACCATCCGTCCGATACGGATGGGCGTCCCGCGGCCCCGGCCGCTCCCATGGAGGTTGAATGCTGCGTCGCGTCCTGATCGCGGGTCTTGCCCTGGCACTCATCGTGCCGGTGCTCGCCAGCGCCGCGCGCGGGATCGCGCCACGCCGCCGACCGGGTGCCCTCCGCGCAGCTGCAGGCGACCGGCGGAGGCTCGATGACGGTCACCGGCCGGATGTCGGTCAACGGGTCGATCCTCGACCGGGGCTCGCATCGTGATCACCGACCGGGCGGGCGACGCTCAGGCGCACCTCGCCGGCGTCGAGCCTGACCTTCAACCGCGGGCGCGCCCAGGTGCGCAGGGCGTCGGGGATCCTCTACGTCACCGGCTCGGCCGTCACGGTGCAGGTGACCTCGTCGCGGTTGTCGTTCTCGATCGCGGGCAACGGCCGCGCGCGGCTGCTCGGCTCCGGGACCTACCGGCTCAACTCCGACCCCGAGAAGACCTGGTCGCGGGCGTGGATCCAGGTCGCTCCCCCCTCCTCCAGCGGCCGCGGACGCAGGCACATGACGACCCCGTGGACCCCCTCGCCGTGAACACCCCCGCGCCCCCGGTCGCCGGTCCATGACCGGGATCGGGGGCGGCGCGACCGGCCTCCGGGCGCTGCGCGGGTTGGACCGGGCCTCCACACGGCACTACCATCGTGCGCCGATGGCCCCTCCGGACGACCGCCAGCGGATCCTGATCGTCGAGGACGAGCCCAACATCGCCTCGTTCGCGCGCATGTACCTGGAGGCGGCCGGGCTTCCAGGTCACGGTCGCCGACGCGCGGCGACGACGGGCTGCGCCTCGCGGAGTCGGATTCCCCGCATCTCGTGATCCTCGACCTGATGCTGCCGGGCATGGACGGCTACGAGATCACCAAGCGCCTGCGCCAGAACGGCCACACCCCGATCATCATGCTCACCGCCCGCGACGACGCCGTGGACAAGGTGGTCGGGCCTGGAGATCGGCGCCGACGACTACATCACCAAGCCCTTCAACCCGCGCGAGCTGGTGGCGCGGGTGCGCGCCGTGCTGCGGCGCGCGGAGGCCAAGCGCCAGACCACCGGGCAGCCCGAGGCCACCACCATCGAGGCCGGCCCGCTGCGCATCGAGGTCGGCGGGCGTGAGGTGTTCGTCGACGGCGAGGGCGTCCAGCTGACGCCCAAGGAGTTCGACCTCCTGGTCACCCTGATCGAGAACCGCGGCCTGGTGCTGACCCGCGAGCAGCTGCTCGAGCGCGTGTGGGGCTTCACCTTCCTCGGCGACAGCCGGACGATCGACGTCCACGTGCGGCAGCTGCGCCGCAAGCTCGGCGACGCGTGCCCGATCCAGACCGTGTGGGGCACCGGTTACAAGGTGCCCGCCAAGAGGTGAGCTCCCTCCCGAGGCCCTGGCGAACGCTCCGCGGGCGCCTGGCCCTGGCGGCGGCGGGTGGGCTGGTGGTGGCCGCGGTGGTGTTCGCGGCGGTGGGTGGCGGCCTGATCCGCTCCCAGTCGGAGGCGGTCGCGCGCGCCGAGCTCGACCGCCAGGCCGCAGGCGCTCGCCCACATCGTGAGCGACCAGGCCGAGCGCCAGGCCTCGCGCGGCACCGACTTCACGTTCATCCAGCCCAACAACCTCGAGGCCCTGGTGGGCCCCAACACGCGGCTCTACTACAGCGGGCTCCAGCTGACGCCGGGAGCGGAGCGCCCCACCGCCGAGATCCCCTCGGTGGTGGCCGACGAGCTCGACTACGGCCTGCTGGAGAGGGAGGGCGTGCAGCGCATCGACTTCCGCCTCGGCCCGGACAAGCCCGCTCTACGAGGCCTCGGCGGCCCCCGTCTACGCTGGGCAGCGAGACGGTGGGCGCGATCCTGCTCGCCAAGCCCCCCGGGCGACCTCGCCTCGGCGTGGCCCGATCTGGCGCCGCGGGTGGTGCTGGCCGCCGGCATCGGCCTCGGCGTGGCCCTGCTGCTGTCGCTGCTGCTCACCGGCCGCATCATCCGTCCGCTGACCGCGATGCAGGCCGCCACCCACCGCGTCGCCGGCGGAGACCTGCGCACCGAGCTCGGGCCCGACGGGCACCCAGGAGCTCGACGACCTGGCCTCCGACTTCAACCTGATGGTGCGCCGCCTCGCCGAGCGCGAGGGCGAGACGCGCGAGTTCCTGATGCGCGTCACCCACGACCTGCGCACCCCGCTCACGGCGATCCGCGGCCACGCGGCGGCCCTGTCCGACGGCGTGGTGCCCGAGCCCGACGTGCCGCGCTCGCTCGTCGGCCATCGAGGGGGAGGCGTCGCGGCTGGAGAGCCTGGTGGCCGACCTGCTCGACCTCGCCCGGCTCGACGCGCACCGCTTCAGCCTCGACCTGACCGACGTCGCCCCCACCGACGTGCTCGACCGCGCCTTCGACGCGATGGAGGCCGAGGCCACCACCCGCGGCCTCGCCTACGAGCGCGGCATCGAGGACCTGCCGACGGTCGTCACCGACGAGTCGCGCGTGCAGCGCATCGTGAGCAACCTGCTCGACAACGCGATCCACTGGACCCCGCGCGGCGGCACCGTGCGCCTCGAGGCCCGCGGGCGCCCGGAGGGCGGCTTCACCGCCGAGGTCAGCGACACCGGCCCGGGCATCCCCGCCGTCGCGAGCAGGAGCGCATCTTCGAGGCCTTCCAGTCGCAGGAGACGCCCGACGGGCGGCGCGGCAGCGGCCTCGGCCTGGCGATCAGCCGCCAGCTGGCGCGCGCGCTGGGCGGCGACGTGTGGGTGGAGAGCAGCGAGGGCGGCGGCAGCCGCTTCGTGCTCGAGGTGCCGGCGCGGAGCGCGGCGGGGGGCTGAGGCCTACCGGCCGTCGGACGCACCGACGCCGGCGGCTCCGCGAGGGAACCGCCGGCGTCGGGGTCACGCCCGGTGAGTGAGTCCGGCTAGGCCGGGCTCTCCTCGGGGTGGGGAGCCAGCACGACGTCACCGCGCTCGCCGGTCCGTACCCGGATCGACTCCTCGACGGCGAAGACGAAGATCTTGCCGTCGCCCGGATCTCCCGTGTGGGCGAGCTCCAGGATGGTGTCGATCGCGCGATCCACGTCGGTGTCGTCGAGCACCATCTCCAGCTTCAACTTCGGTCGCAGGAAGATGGTGGTCTTGGCACCGCGGTAGCTCTCGGTGAAGCCCTTCTGACGGCCGGAGCCCTTGACCTCGGTGACGCTCATGGAGGGAAGCCCCATGGTCGCCAGCCGGTCGTGGATGGCCTCCAGCGCCTCGTGCCGGATGAACGCCTCGATCTTCTTCACTGTGTTCTGACTCCCTTACGAGGCGGTGGCGGGGTTGGTCGCGGGAGCGGTGGGCGTGCTCGGCGGACCGGCAGGCCTGACGTCCTCCGACTCGGCGCCCGGCACGTCGATGAAGCGCTCGGGGTAACCGAACATCCCGTGCTCCGAGATGTCGAGGCCACGCAGCTCGTCCTCCTCGCTGACGCGGAGGCCGATCGTGAACTTGATGGCCAGGAAGACGATCAGGGAAAGCGTGAACGTGAACGCGATGGTCGCGCAGATCCCGTAGAACTGGACCCACAGCTGGTGACCGCCGCCGCCGACGAGCAGGCCGGCCTCGCCGACGCCGAGCGACGCGACGCGCGTCTCGTCTGCGAACAGACCACAGGCGAGCGTGCCCCAGATACCGGCCATGCCGTGCACCGGAAGGGCGCCGACCGGGTCGTCGATCTTCAGCTTCTCGAAGGCGAGGACCAGCGGCGGGACGATCAGACCGGCGATGGCGCCGATGATGACCGCGGCCCAGGGCTCGACGTAGGCACATGGCGCGGTGATCGCCACCAGTCCTGCGAGGGCCCCGTTGCCCATCTGGGAAACATCCAGCGTTCGGTAGAGGAACAGTGCGCTGATCGTCGCGCCGATGACGCCGGCGGCGGCGGCCAGGTTGGTGTTGACCGCGACGTCGGCGAAGTTCGCGCCGATGGCGTTCAGGAACGACGCCGGGTTGAAGCCCATCCAGCCGACCCAGAGGATCAGCACGCCGAGGATCATCAGCGGGATGGAATGACCGGGGATCGGAACGGACTTACCGTCCCGGAATTTCCCGATGCGTGGGCCCAGCACCAGCGCTCCCGCGGCCGCCGCGAGGGCGCCCTGCAGGTGGACGATCGACGAGCCCGCGAAGTCCTGGAAGCCGTTCTGGGCGAGCCAGCCGCCGCCCCACGTCCAGTGCGCGACGACCGGGTAGATGAACCCGGTGAACACGATGGCGAAGATGACGTAGCCGATGAACTTCGTCCGGTCGAGCATCGCGCCGAAGACGATCGCGAGCGAGACGGCGCAGAAGACTGCCTGGAAGAAGAACGTGACTTCGAAGTTCGTGTTGCTGTAGGCGAGTGACGCGTAGTCAACGGCCGGGTTGTTGTTGTCCATGAACCAGCCGTGGTAGCCCATGAAGTCGTTGCCGGTGCCGAAGCCGATGGCAAAACCGATCGCCCAGAACATCAGGAAGGCGATCGGACAGGTTGATGAGGATCTTCCCCATCACCGCACCGGAGTTCTTCATCCGCGACAGCCCGACCTCGAGCATCGCGAATCCAGCCTGCATGAATAGAACGAGGGTTGCACCGACGAAGACCAGGAGCGTGTTGATCGCGATGTCCTGGTCCGTCGGCGCGTCCCTGCGCGAGGGCGAATGCCGGAACCAGCAGCAGCATCACCGCCGCAAGCACCGGAACCAGCCGGAATGACCTCAAACGCATCTACTCTCCTTGCGCGTGATGAACGTAGGGCGGGAAAGAGCCCAAAGGTGTGCGCAGGCTAGGGCCGAGGCGGTCGAGGGCGGCTTTAGCCACAGGTATGAGAAGTCGGGTCGCGTCTTCTCCCCGTGGACAATGACGGTCGTCCGGCCGGGGTCCGCCGGTCGCGTCGGTCGCGGGCGGCGCTGGACGGAGCTGCGGTGGGCTGCCACCGTTCCGCCGTGCACCGCCGCCGAACCAAGATCATCGCCACCCTCGGACCGGCCACCGACGTGCCGGGCGTGCTCGACGAGATGGTGGCCGCCGGGATGGACTCGGGGCGCATCAACTGCGCGCACGACGACGCGGATCGCTGGCGCGAGCGCGCCGGCGCCCTGCGCCTCGCGGCCGAGCGCGCCCAGCGCCCGCTTGCCCTGCTCGTCGACCTGGCCGGGCCCAAGATGCGGCTCGGCCCCGGGGTCCGCTCCCGCCAGGTGACCCACGGCGAGGTGGTCGTCTTCGCGGCGGGAGACAGCCGGCCCAGCGGCTCGGTGGCGGTCGTCTGGCCCGGACTGGCGGCGGCGGTGACCCCGGGGCGCTCCGAGATCGTGATCGGCGACGGCACACCACGCCTCGCCGTCGTCGATGTCCAGACCGACGAGGGCCTGGTGACGGCGCGGTGCGAGCGGCCGGGGACGATCGGCCCGCGCAAGGGCATCTTCCTGACCTACGTGCACGCGCCCAACTCGACGCTCAGCGAGCGCGACCTGGCCGACCTCGTCGTCGCCGCCGAGCTCAGGGCGGACGTCGTGGCGCTCTCCTTCGTCCGCTCGGGCCAGGATGTGCGCCGGCTGAGGGGCGCCCTCGAGGCGCTCGACTGCCCGGCCCGCGTGGTCGCGAAGATCGAGAAGGTCGAGGCCTTCGAGGCGCTCGACGAGATCGTCGACGTGTCCGACGGGGTGATGGTCGCCCGCGGCGACCTCGGCGTCGAGGCGGGGGTCGCCCGCGTGCCCCTGATGCAGAAGGCCGTGATCCGGCGCGCCGGCGAGGCCGGCAAGCTGGTGATCACGGCGACGCAGATGCTGGAGTCGATGATCACCCAGCCCGAGCCGACGCGGGCCGAGGCGACCGATGTCGCCAACGCGATCCTGGACGGGACCTCGGCGGTGATGCTCTCGGGCGAGACGACCGTCGGGCGGTACCCGGCCGAGGCGGTGCGGTCGATGGCCGAGATCGCCTTCGAGGCCGAATACGGCGCCCCGCTGTCGCTCGACGTGATGTCGCCGGCGGGCAACCGCGCCGAGGCGGTGATGCAGTCGGCCGTCCACCTGGCCCAGCAGGTCTCGGCCGTCGCCCTGGTGGTCTCCACCGTCAGCGGCGGGGCGGCGCGCGCGGCGGCCAAGTACCGCCCGCGGCTCCCGGTGATCGCGCTGTCCGAGGACGAGCGCGTGCGGCGTCAGCTGGCCCTGGAGTGGGGCGTCATCCCGGGATGGCTACCGCCGTTGCCCGAGTCGATCGAGGAGCACGCCACCGTGATGCTGGAGCGGGGCTGCGCCGTCGGAGGGCTCTCGCCCGGCGACGTGGTGGTGCTCGCCTACGGACCCCCGGAGGCGGGGCCGTCGGCCACGAGCTACCTCGCCGTGCGGACGGTCCTCGAGTAGTACTGGCCGCCCAGGACGCGCTTGGGCGGGCGGGCCCGCTGGCGCGTGCGGCGCACCATCAGCTCGCCGACGGCCCGCAGCGGCACCTCGGCCACCTTCGCCAGTTCCACCGGGCCGCCCGCGGGCATGCCGTGACGGGCGAGGTAGCTCACCAGCCGCTCGCGCGACTCGTCGAGCAGGCGGCAGCCGGGACAATCGTGGCGCCCGAGGTTCCGCGGGGCCCCGCAGCGGTCGCACCAGCGCACGGCCGACCGACGGGAGGCCATCATGGGGAGGCGTCCGCGATCCTCGACGGAGGGCTCGCGGGCGGGCGGAGGCGCGAGCATTGCGAGGAGGTCGAAAGCTGTCGCACCGCGAGTCGAGGTCACGGAGGTGGAGTTCGTCACTCGCGGTGGCCGTCTTGAGCATCGCGGCGCTGGCCGTCGCGGGCTGCGGCGGCGGTGGCGGCGGCGGCGGTTCCGGCACCAGCCCGATCCCGCCCGACCGCCTCTCGGTGCAGATCCAGGGGGGCGGCGTCGGCAGCTTCACCATTCCCCTGGATTGCGCGATCGCCGACCGGGACGCCTGCGCGGGCATCACCAAGGCCCTCGGCGACGCCGAAGACGACCCCACGTGCCGGGCCACCCCGGACGACGGCGCCCGCATCACCATCACCGGCACCCTCGACGGCAAGAAGATCGAATCCATCGTCCGCAGACGGACGAACTGCGAAACCCGCGTCTACGACGGCGTCGTCCACGCCCTGGGCCTCCTCTCAGGAGACTGACGCACAGGGAAACGCCGGACCACACCACAGAGCGTGGCGGCCAACGACCACCCTCAAAGCGAGAGGAAGGTCCACGTCAAAGAGCGTGGGCATGACTCGTTTGGCGTTTGACCGGCTTGTCCCGACGGCCTGGCCCCGGCGAACAGCCGGTGCCGTCGGTCCGCCGAATCGCCGGTAGGCGATGAGCGCGCGACGAACCGGCCCGAAAGAGGCCGGTTCCTCGCCATGTCACCAGTCCTCGACACTGGCAGAAACGCCGAAGCTCGATACCCGAAGCGCGGAACGCTCGACCAGCCTCAAGCTCAGAACGTCGTTGTGGCTCTTGGCCTGACCCAGACGCCAGAGCTCAGAACCCCCAGCTGAGAAAGCCCGAGCTCACTCACCCGCCCACTCCTCCAGTACTCGGGCGGCGTCCTCCAGGTTCCCCACCACCTCGTCGGCGTCCGCCAGTGCGGACGCGTCGTGAACTCCGGTGGTCACTCCGATGACCCTCGCTCCGCCCGCCCGGGCGCAGGCGATGTCCCTCGGCGTGTCCCCCACCACGACCACCGACCCGGCTCCTCCGGCGCGCCCGACGGCGATGGGGACCAGGGCGTCGCGAGATTCGTGGTCGGAGCCGAATGCGCCGGTGCCCGGCGCGAACCATCCGCCCAGGCCGGCGTCGCCCACCTTGGCGTGCGCCAGGGGCTCGAGGTTTCCCGTCAGCAGCGCCAGTCTCGCGCCGGTCGCGGCGGCACGGGCGAGCGCCTCGGGGGCTCCCGGGGCCCGCGTCTGTGGAGGGTGATCGGCGCGGACCTGGGAGTAGACCTCGACGGTGTGGGCCTTCCACGTGTCGAGGCCGGCCGTGATGCGCGCGTCGTCCACGTCGTGCCGCCGCAGGATCAGCCGGGCGATCTCCTGATCGGTGCGGCCCCCGGGGTGGATGGCGACGACATCCGCGGCGGTGACCGGAACCTCGAACACCTCCGCGGCAGCCCGGCTGAGGGCCTCGGTGTGCGCGAGGGGCGCCCCGAGGAGGAGCGTGCCGTCGATATCGAAGAGAATCAGGATGATTTGGAGGATACGGAAGGTTCGCCGTGACAAACTGCCTGCGCTGCCGCGCGAAATCGCACCCCTGACGCGGAGGTCCGTGAGCCAGCGTCCGATCACATGGCTCGGAGTCCTTGCCGTCGCCGCGATGCTCGCCGCCACGGCGGTCGCGACGGTCGCGGCCGTGCGACACGACCGCGATTCGGCAGATGCGCGACGAGCCCAGACGGCCAGCCCGGCGATCCGGGCCCTGGCGGGCGACCTCGCCACCTCGGCGGCGAGCATCGAGGATCTGCGCGCCTACTTCGAATCGGCGGATCGCGTCACCCCGGAGGGCTTCCGGCGTTTCGCGTCGTCGTCCCTCGCCCGCCAGCCCTCCCTGAGCTATGTCGCGTGGACGCCATCCGACGGGACGGGCGGGCTCGGGACCCCCCTGATCGAGCGCCAGCCCTCCGCCGAGGGCGCGGCGCCCACGCCCCTCTCGACGCCGCAGGAGCTGGCCGCGATGGCCGTCGCCCGCGACACGGCGCTGCCCCGCATGACCGCCCCGATCACCGGCCCCGACGGGCGCGGCTCGGTGGCCACCATCGCCCCCGTCTACGCGCCGGGCGCCGCGCTGGACACCGTCGCCCAGCGCCGCGCCGCGCTGCGCGGTTACGTGAGCGGCGAGTCCGACTTCGCCTCGCTGGCCAGCGCGGCGCAGGGGACGCTTCCGGAGGGCACCACCGTCGTGGTCGCGGACGGCGACACGGCGGTGATCGGCAACCCCGGCGACGGCGGGCCCGTCGAGGGCACGATCGACGTCGCCGGGCGCACCTGGACCGTCGCGCTGGCGGGCGTCGCGGGATCGACGCCCACGCTGCCGATCGTGGTCGCGCTGGCCGGCCTGCTGCTGGCCGTGATCGTCGCGCTGCTGTTCCTGGAGTCGGCCGGACGGGAGCGACGCACGCGGGGCGAGCTCGCCCGGCTTCAAACGCGGCACGATCTGATCCTCGCGGCCACCGGCGACGGCATCGTGGGCATCGACCGTGACGGCGAGATCGGCTTCGTCAACCCGGCCGCCGCACAGATGCTGGGCTGGGGGGTGGACGAGCTCACCGGACGGCCGGCGCAGGAGGCCCTCGGCGCCGACGGCGGCCCGCCGATCCAGAACGGCGCCGAGACCGACGGCGTGCGGGAGATCCGCCGGCGTGACGGCTCGACCTTCCCCGGCGAGTACACGACGACCCCGATCACGGCCAACGGCGAGCGCCTCGGGTCGGTGATGACCTTCCGCGACATCACGGCGCGCAAGGAGATCGAGACGCGCACGCTGGAGAGCCTCGCCGCCGCCGAGGAACTGGCGGCGGTGGACCCGCTGACGGGCCTCGCCAACCACCGCACCTTCCACGAGCGGCTGCGCACCGAGGTCGAGCAGGCGCGCCGCCACCATCGCGGGCTGGCGCTGGTGGTGATGGACCTCGACCGCTTCAAGCGGGTCAACGACATCCACGGGCACCAGATGGGCGACCGCGTGCTGGAGCACGCGGCGCGCGTGCTGCAGGACGAGAGCCGCACCGGCGAGCTGGTGGCCCGCGTGGGCGGCGAGGAGTTCGCGATGCTGCTCCCCCACGCCGGGGGCGAGGAGGCCTTCCGGGCGGCCGAGCGCATCCGCCGCGCGGTCGCGGCGGCCCGGTTCCCCGCGGTGGGGTCGATGACGATGTCCGCGGGCGTCGCCGACATCACCCAGGCCCCGGACGCCGAGTCGCTCTACCGCCTGGCCGACGGGGCCCTGTACCTGGCCAAGCACCGCGGCCGCGACATGGTGCTGCGCTACTCGCCGGAGACCTCCGAGACGCTGCCCGCGCGCGACGAGGCCGAGCGCCTGGAGCGCCAGCAGGCCCTGGTGAGCATCCGCATGCTCGCCCGGTCGGTTAACGCGCGGGCACCGGGATCGCGCCGCCATTCGGAGCGGATGGGCGACCTCTGCGCCGAGATCGCCGAGGCCCTCGGGTGGACCCCGGAGCGCGCCGCCCTGCTGAGGGAGGCAGGACTCGTGCACGACGTCGGAAAGATCGGTGTATCCGAGGCGATCCTTCTCAAACCGGGCCCCCTCACACCGGAGGAGACCGAGCTGGTGCGCGAGCACGCGGAGCTCGGCGCGCGCATCGTGAGGGAGGCCCTCACGCCCGAACAAGTGTCGTGGGTGCGGGGACATCACGAACGGTGGGACGGGAAGGGCTATCCTGACGCACTCACGGCTGAGGAATGCCCTGAGGGTGCCCGCATAATGGCCCTCGCCGACGCCTGGGATGTCATGACTTCGGACCGCATCTATACGTCCGGCCGCCTTTCGGCGGACGACGCCCTCGCCGAGTGCCGCACGCACTCGGGCAGTCAGTTCTGGCCGCCCGCGGTCGAGGCGCTGGCGTCGATCATCGAGCGCGCATGAGGGGCCTGGGCGACCGGCGGCTGATGTTCGCGGCGATCGCCATCGCCGGCACCGCGACCGTCGGGCTGCTCGCGCTGACGGCCGCGCTGGTCGGCGACGACACCGCCAAGAGCGACGGTGGCCTGAGGGTGGTCGTCGATCACACCGCGATCACCACCCCGGCGCCCGTGGCGCCGCCCATCGCGTCCTCGCGCGCGTCCGGAACGCTGGTCGCGGCGCCGGTGACGCGCCGCCGGGTGCTGGCGGCCACCTACACGCCCGCGCCGGCCGTCGTGCCCACGCCCGCCCCGAGCGCCCCGCCGGCGCCGGTGACGCGCCGCACCGGACCGGTCGAGGGCACTCCGACCATCACCCCGGCGCCGGTCGTGAGGGTCCCCTCCACCCCGGCGGCGCCGGTGCTGGTGGCGGTCTCGGCTCCGATCACGACGGCGGGACCCCTGCCCTCGGCCGTGACGCCGGGCGCCCCCGACATCCCGCCTCCCGACGACGACACGCCCGTCGTGCCGCCGATCGTCGATCCCCCCGTGCTCCCGCCCCCGGACGGCACGCCCCCGGTCGTCCACCCGCCCGACGGCAAGCCGCCGGTGGAGAAGCCCCCCGTCACGAAGCCGCCGGTGGAGAAGCCGCCCGTCGAGAAGCCTCCGGTCACGAAGCCGCCGGTGGAGAAGCCGCCCGTCGTGACGCCTCCGGTCCAGAAGCCGCCCGTCGTGACGCCTCCCGTCGAGAAGCCTCCGGTGACCAAGGCGCCGGTCGAGAAGCCGCCGGTGAAGGGGCCCGCGACCGACGCCCCGCCCGTCGCGACGGCGCCCGTGACGACTCCTCCGGTCGATCAGCAACCGCTCCCGACGCCCCCCGTCGATCCGGGCGGCTGCGGAACCTGATCAGGGGACGGCGCTCTCCCGAGGGAGCAAGACGGGGGCGCAGACCCTGTACCTGAGGCCAAGGAATGGCATCGGGTGGACCGGGAAGACTGCAGTTGCGAGCGGGGTGGAGTGCACTGCCTACCGGGTCAGCTCCGTTCGTCACGGCGAGCGGCGGGGATCGAGAAGTCCGCCCCCTTCTTCTCGATCCACGTCCTCCCGCCGATTGCGCCGAGCTTCATTCACGAGGGCCGCGATGACCGGGCTCTCGGGGTCCGCCTCGGGGTGCCACTGCACGCCGAGCACCCACGCGCCCTCCGCCGACTCGATCGCCTCGGGGAGCCCGTCGTCGACCGCGCGGGCGGTCACGCGCAGCCCGTCGCCGACCGCGTCGATGGCCTGGTGGTGGTGGGACGCGACGCGGTGCGCGGCTCTCGCCGATCGCCAGGAGCGCCCGTGAGTCGGGGTCCACGGCCACGTCGTGCTCGTTGCCGACGAACCGGCCGATCTCGCGGCGATGCTCCTGGTGGCCGAGGTGGTCGGGCAGGTGCTGGAGCAGCGTGCCCCCGCCCGCGACGTTGATCACCTGCGCGCCGCGGCAGATGCCGAGCACCGGGACACCGCGCGCCTGCGCCTCCCTCACCAGGGCCAGCTCGGTGGCGTCGCGCAGCGGGATCGGCGCATCGTGCCTCGGGGTGCGCCTCTCCGCCCCACGTGTCCGCGCCGAGGTCGACCCCGCCCACCAGCAGCAGGCCGTCGATGCGGTCGAGCACGCGCCCGGGGTCGGCGACCAGGGCGGCGTCCGGCGGGATCAGCAGGGCGATGCCGCCCGCCCGCTGCACCTGCTCGATGTAGTTCATCGGCACGAGCGCCGCCGGCAGGTCCCACACCGACCAGCGCGCGGGCTCCATGGCGGTGCAGAGGCCGATCACGGGGGTGTACGACGCCGAGCCCACCGGAGAAGGGTACGCAACGCCCGACCCGGCCGGGCAATTCGGCCCGCCGGTCGGTGTTAGGCTCACCTAATGACCAATGGACGGACGCTCACAGAGACCGACTTCCCGCTCTACGGGGCGCGCGCCCGCAGATGGCGGCGCTTCGAGAACGGCCTTCAGGCCTGGCTGGAGACGCCCGAGGGGTGCTTCGCCGCCTGGCGCGCACGCCAGGCGTGCGCCACGCCGATCACGCCGCCGGCGCCACCCCGGTCTCGGCCCGGCACGCCGCGCACAGCCCCGTGATCGCCACCTGAGCGCCCTCGGGGGCGAAGCCCAGCCCCCGCGCCAGCTCGAGTAGGGCCCCCGGGTCGACCTCCGCGTTGACGTCCACGATCGTCCCGCACGCCCGGCAGATCAGGTGGTGGTGCTCCGCGACGCGCGGGTCGTAGACCACGCTCCCGCCCACCGTGGCCACGCGCCGCGCCAGATCGAGCTCCTCGAGCAGCTCCAGGGTGGAGTACACGGTGGGCAGCGAGACCCCCGGCATGCGCCGGCTGACCTCGGTGAACAGCGCCTCGGCGGTGACGTGGCGATCCATGCTCTCGAGCGTCGCGGCGATGGCGAGCCGCTGAGGGGTGACGCGTTTGCCCTGCCGGCGCAGCGCGTCGGCGAGGGCGGTCTCCATGCGTCTGTCTCATCCTCGGCACCATAGCGCAAAAGTGTGGCTCGCCTAAGTGTTTCTTTATTTTAAATGGATAGCTATAGTGGCCAGGGATCGACACCACCACCACCCTTGGAGCACAGCGATGGCTACCGCACGACGACTGGGAACCGGCATCCTCTCGGACTCGCAGGCGACGGCCCGTGGCGAGATCCTCGAGCTCCTGACGCGGGCGTACTGGATGGAGATGGAGACGGTCATGAGCTACCTGGCCAACTCCGAGCACCTCGACGGCATCCGCGCCGCGGAGATCGCCGAGGCCCTCTCCGAGGACGTCGAGGAGGAGCTCGGGCACGCCCGCGCGTTCGCGAGCCGCATCAAGGAGCTCTACGGCACGCCTCCGGGATCGATGGACTTCACGCCCGAGCAGACGTACCTGCAGCCCCTCGAGGACGCGACCGACGTCGCGACCGTGATCGCCGGCGTCATCCAGGCCGAGACCGGGGCGATCGAGCACTACCTGCGCATCATCGAGGCCACCGACGGCGTGGACTGGGCCACCCAGGACATGGTCATCGAGATCCTGCGCGACGAGGAGAAGCACCTGCGCACCTTCGAGCGCTTCCAGCGCGAGTACAGCTGAGCGCTAGGCGCGCCACTCCCGCGTGTGGAGGGGCCGCATCGCGTAGGGCAGCGCGCGGCCGGCGTCCGGGCCGCGCACGACGCCGGTTCGTCCGTAGGAGACGACCGGCGGGGGCGCCGGCGCATCGACCCTCTCGATCAGCATCTGGAACGCCTCGCGGCCGGTGGCGAACCGCCACGCGGCGCCGGCGTCGCCGGGGCAGCGGTCGGGGTGGTTGGCGCGGGCGAACCGCCTCCACGCGCTCACCAGGTCGTCGCGGCCGACGGTCGGCTGTTCGAGTCCCAGCAGCTGCGCCGCGGTGGTGACGTTCATGGACCGACCGTAGGTGCAGGTGGGCCGCCGCTCACCACCCGCGGGCGGAGTCGGGGCCTGGCCGAGCGGGTAGAGTGGCCCGCGTGGAGGCCTTCGCATTCACCATCGCGGGGATCCTGATCTTCCTCGGCATCGTCCTGGCGGCGGCGATCGTCGGCGGGCTCTGGTTCGCCGTCTCGGCCATGCGGCCGGAGTATCTCGAGCGCCGCCGCGGGCCCGACTGACCCGGCCGTCCGGTCGCCCGGCTAGCGTGCGGCGCCACCGTGCTTCGCGAGGACACAAACGCCCGCTTCGAGGCGGGATTCATGCGTCGCCGCTTCGTCAGCGGACAGCGTGAGTTCGCCTTCATCTCCGGCATGACGCACCGCGCGATCCTGCGTGAACAGGAGAGCGTGCCCGTGCCGGTCGCCGAGGACGAGCGACGCACCTGGTGGATGTACCGCGGGCGCTTCTTCTGGGAGGACGACGGCCTGGAGCCGGACGACGTGATGGCCCTCGTCCACGAGCGCGAGCGGCGACTGCGGCGGCGGATCGACCGCGCCAAGGACCTGATGCTGGCCGAGGAGGCCGACAGCGGGCCACGGCGCGTCCCGATCCCCGAGGACGTCAGGCGCGACGTCTTCCGCCGCGACGGCGGTCGCTGCGCCGTCTGCGGCTCCGACGAGCTGCTCCAGTTCGATCATGTGATCCCGGTCGCGCTGGGCGGCGCGTCCACCGCCCAGAACCTTCAGCTGCTGTGCGCGCCATGCAACCGCGAGAAGGGGGCGTCGCTCTCGTGACCGCGGCCGAGGACCAGTCGATGGCGACGCTCACGTGGATGCGCGAGCACGGCGACCTGCTGCGCGAGATCGTGCGGGACGACCTCGCCGAGGCCACCGATCTGACCCCCGGCGGGGATCCCAACATCCGCGCGCACCTGCGGTTCGTGGCGACCGCCCTGCAGCGAGACCCTCGGCCCCCCCTACGACGAGGATCTGGCGGGGCTTCGCCGACGAGCTGCCGGAGTGGTTCGACGAGAGCCTGCCCCTGTTCGACGCGCACCTCGAGACCGGCATCGGCGCGATCGCGCTCGAGGAGCACCTCCAGTTCGGCACCACGCCCGGGTCGGACCCCTCCCTCGACGCGGGCCTGGAGCGCCGGGTGCGCATCGGTGGCTGGATCCGGATCTTCCTGCTCGGGATGGAGGCCCACCTCGGCCCCGCGGCCGACGGCTTCTCGGACGTGGTGCTGGCCGGCATGGGCGCGCACCAGCGCGAGCTCGCGCGGCTGATCTTCTCGCTCGATCTCCAGGCCAAGAACGCCGCCCGCGAGGCGGCCGGCGGGGAGGTCGACGTCGAGACCCAGGACCAGATCGGCCAGGCCGCCGCGGTGCAGGGGCACATGCGGCTGATGGTGGAGTCGATCGCCGAGGCGATCGACCCCGAGCCGGCGGAGTAGCGCCGCCGCCGACGACGGATCTCGCCGATGGGGTTGATCCCCGCGGCGAGCGGCCGATCCATGGGTGGGCGATCGATCCGCATCGATGGGCCCGAGGCCGTGCCGAGAGGGAGCAACCCGTGGACCAGATGGTCGATTCGAGCGTCCAGTACCGCCTGTCGGAGGTGATCGGCGCCCTGTCGCACGCCCTCGACCTGACCGAGGGCCAGCCCGTCGGGCACAGCCAGCGCAGCTGCATGATCGGCATGGAGCTCGCCGAGCGGCTCGACCTGGACTCGGAGGTGCGGCGCGACCTCTTCTACGCGATCCTGCTCAAGGACGCCGGCTGCTCGAGCAGCGCCGCCCGCATGTGCGAGCTGTTCGCCACCGACGACCGCGACCTGAAGCGCGAGTTCTCGTTCGTCAACTGGACCAACACGGCCGAGTTCGTGCGTTACGCGGCCAAGAACGTGGCGCCCGAGTCGTCCAGCTTCGGCCGCGCGGCCCAGCTGCTGCGCGCGTTGCGCAGCATCCGGCGCGAGGCCGACGACCTCAACAACGCCCGCTGCGACCGCGGCGCGCGGCTGGTGGCCATGCTCGGGTTCCCGGCCGCCACGTCGGGGGCGGTGCGCGCGCTCGACGAGCACTGGGACGGCAGCGGCCGCCCGGACGGCCTCGAGGGCGAGGCGATCCCCCTGATCTCGCGCATCGCCTGCCTCGCGCAGACGGCCGAGGTGTTCATGTCGGTCGACGGCCCCCAGGGCGCGCTCGACGTGGTGCGCGAGCGGCGCGGCCGCTGGTTCGACCCGCACATCGCCGACGCGTTCCTCGCCATCGGGCCCGACGATCCGCTGTGGATGCGGATGGCCGAGGACGCCGACGGCCGAGGTGATGCTCGCCCTGGAGCCGCGCGAGGCGGGGCTGTCGCTGACCGACGACGACGGCCTGGACCGCGTGGCCGAGGCCTTCGCCGGCGTGATCGACGCCAAGTCGCCCTACACGGCGCGGCATTCGCTGGGCGTCGCGACCTACGCCGTGGCGATCGGCGAGCACATGGGCTTCGATCCCGTGCGCCTGCGCGCGCTGCGCCGCGCCGGCCTGCTGCACGACATCGGCAAGCTCGGCGTGTCCAACCTGATCCTCGACAAGGCCGGCAAACTGACGGACGCCGAGTTCGCCGAGGTGCGCCGGCATCCCGCTCTACACCGAGCAGATCCTCGGCCGCATCACGCCGTTCGCCGACCTCGCGGTGTCGGCGGCCGGCCACCACGAGCGCATCGACGGGCGCGGTTACCACCGCGGCATCCGCTCGGACCTGCTGCCCCTGGAGGCGCGCATCCTCGCGGTGGCCGACGTGTACGAGGCGCTCACCGCCGACCGCCCGTACCGCGCGTCGATGCCCCGCGACGTCGCCCTCGGGATCATGTGGAAGGACTCCGGCAGCCGCCTTCGCGCCCGACTGCGTGGCCGCCCTGCGCGAGGTGACCGAGGAGCTCGACCAGGAGATCTGATGCGGTGTGCGAAACTCCGCACCGTCCGCACCGACGACCCTCGAGGACCGCCACATCGCCACCATCTACGTCACGGGGCACCGGAATCCGGACATGGACTCCATCGCCTCCGCCATGGGATACGCCGAGCTCAAGGGCCGCCTCGACTCGGGCAACACGTACGTCCCGGTGCGGCTCGGGGAGCTGAACGCGCAGGCCCAGTGGGCCCTGGAGCGCAGCGAGGCCCCCGCGCCGGAGCTGCTGGAGCACGTGATGCTGCGGGCGCGCGACGTGATGCGCAAGGACCACCCGTGCGCGAACCACAACGACTCGCTGCGCGCGGTGGGTGTCGCGATGGCCAAGGCCAACGTCGACCTGATCCCGATCGTGGACGACGACGGCGTCATCGTGGGCATCCTCACCGCGCGCGACCTGGCCCGGCGCTACATCAAGGAGTCGGGCGAGCCCTCGAGCTTCGCCGACCGCCCGGCATCGGCCGACCTGATCGTCGAGGTGCTCGGCGGCAAGATGCTGGTGGAGCCCCAGCGGCGCCTCACGGGGCGGCTCTGGGCGGTGACGGTGGACGTCGAGAGCATGGGCAGCACGATGGGCCCCAACGACATCGTCGTGATCGGCAACCGCCACGACGCGCAGCGCCGGGCGGTGGAGCTGGGCGTGGCGCTGGTGGTGTCGCCGTACGACGGCGCGCCCGACGACGACGTGATCGCGGCGGCCGAGGTGAGCGGCACGGGCGTGGTGCTCTCCCCCCTCGACTCCTACGTCACCGGGCGGCTGGTCTCGCTGTCGGTGCCGGTGCGCGAGGTGATGAGCCGCAACCCCCTGGTGGCCGAGCCCGACGATCTGCTGGCCGACATCGCCGACCGGATCAAGGACGTGCACTACAGCGCCGCGATCACGATCGACGAGCATGGCGCGCCGGTGGGCATCGTGACCCGCGCCGAGCTGGTGAACCCGGTCCCGCGCCAGGTGCTGCTGGTGGACCACGCCGAGCAGGCGCAGAGCGTGCCCGGCGTGGCGCAGGCGCTGATCGTCGAGATCCTCGACCACCACCACATCGGCTCGATCGAGACGCGGTTCCCCGTGGCCGCCACCTTCGACCCGGTCGGGAGCACCGCGACCCTGGTGGTCGAGCGCTTCCGCAGCCACGGACGCGAGCCCCAGCGGCCCACGGCCACGATGCTGCTCGCCGCGGTGCTCTCGGACACGGTCATCCTGAGCTCGCCGACCACCACCGAGCGCGACCACGACGTGGTCGCCTACCTCGAGGAGCTGCTGCGCGTGGACGCGCGCCAGTTCGGCACCGAGATGTTCGAGGCGTCCTCCGACGTCGGCGACGTGCCCGCCGTCCGACATCATCCGGCGCGACGCCAAGGAGTACGAGGTCAGCCACGGGCGCCGGATGTGCGTCGCCCAGATCGAGACCGTCGGCAAGCGGCTGCTCAGCCGGCGCCCCGAGCTGCTCGAGGCCATGGAGGGCGTGCGCGAGCGGATGGACTACGTGCTCTACGCCCTGATGATCACCGACATCGTCGAGAAGGGCACCGAGCTGCTCGTCGCGGGCGACCCGACCCCGGTGGAGCGCGCCTTCGCCATCGACGCCGACGGCGGCGTGCTGGACCTGCCCGGCGTGATGAGCCGCAAGAAGCAGGTCGCGCCGAAGCTGCTGGCCGCGTTCTAGGAGCGCTGACCGACTCACAGCCGGCTCTCAGGAACGAGGTCTACCGTGATCTCATCCGGTGACGAGCGGCGAGGGGCGACGACGATGGCGGCTGGAGCGAACGGGTCGGCGGTGCAGGACCAGGCGGCGACGGGAGTGCGCATCCTGGTCGTCGACGACGAGGACAGCATCACCCAGCTGCTGTGCACCGCGCTGCGGTACGAGGGCTTCGAGACCTCGTCGGCGGCCAACGGCCGCGAGGCGATGACGGCGGCGGCGAGCTTCCGCCCCGACCTCGTCCTGCTCGACGTCATGCTCCCGGACATGGACGGCTTCGAGCTGCACCGGCGGCTGACGAGCACGTCGACGCCCCGCCTGCCGGTGGTGTTCCTGACGGCCCGGCGCGACACCGACGACCGGGTGCGCGGCCTGACGATCGGCGCCGACGACTACGTGGTCAAGCCGTTCAGCCTCGAGGAGCTGGTGGCGCGCGTGCGCGCGGTGCTGCGCCGCACGCGGGGCGAGGAGCAGACCGGGCGGCGCCTGGTGTACGAGGACCTCGAGCTGGACGAGGAGAGCCGCGAGGTGCGCCGGGCCGGGCAGCTGGTGGAGCTGACCCCGACCGAGTTCGGGCTGCTGCGCTACCTGCTCTCCAACGCGGGCCGCGTGCTCAGCAAGGCCCAGATCCTGGACCACGTCTGGAACTACGACTTCGGCGGCGACTCGAACGTGGTGGAGACCTACATCAGCTACCTGCGCAAGAAGGTCGACACCACCGGCGAGCCGCTGATCCACACCGTGCGCGGCTTCGGCTACTCGCTGCGGTTGAAGCCCCGCTAGTGGCGCTCTGACGCCGTGTCGCTCCGGCTACGCCTCATCCTGGTCACCCTCGCGATGGTCGCCGTCGCGCTGTTCCTGGCCGGCTGGGCGACACACGCGGCGCTCAGGTCCTTCCTGATCGACCGGGTCGACCGCGACCTCTCGACCGCCCAGCTGCCCCAGGTCGGCCGCTACGACGACGACGGCGGGGGTCGTGTGCCCGGCGGCTTCGGCGCGCCGGGGGAGCACGTCGTGCCCGCGGGCTTCCGCGCCCGCCTGGTCGCACAGGTCCGCACCGCCTCCGGAACGGTGGTCAGCAGCATCCGCGAGAGCGAGGACGTCACCCTGCCCGCGACGATCAGGTCCGGCTACTCCACCGTCGACGCGGGCAGCGCCGGCGAGTACCGCGTGCTCTCGGTGAGCGACGGCTCGCAGGCGGCCAGCCGCCTGCCCCCCGGCCTCGTCCCCGCCGGGGGCTCCCTGCTGGTCGCCGTCCCGCTGACCGACGTCAACGACACGCTTCAGCGCCTGTTGATGATCGAGCTGGCGGTCGGCGTGGTGACCCTCGGGGCGCTGGCCTTGCTGGCGCTCTGGCTGGTGCGCCTCAGCCTGCGCCCCCTGGACCGGATCGGCGCGACCGCCGACGCCATCGCCGGCGGCGACCTGACCCAGCGGGTGTCGGAGGACAACCCGCGCACCGAGGTCGGCCGCCTGGGGCGGACGCTCAACTCGATGCTCGACAGCATCGAGAAGGCCTTCGCCGAGCGGCGCGAGAGCGAGCGGCGCCTGCGCCAGTTCGTGGGGGACGCCTCGCACGAGCTGCAGACGCCGCTCACCTCCGTGCGCGGCTACGCCGAGCTCTTCCGCCGCGGCGCCTCCCAGCGCCCCGACGACCTCGAGACCACCATGCGCCGCATCGAGGCGGAGGCCGCGCGGATGGGAGTCCTGGTGGACGACCTGCTGCTGCTGGCGCGGCTGGACGAGGGGCGGCCGCTGGAGCGCCGCCCGCTCGACCTCACGAACCTCGTGTCGGAGCTGGTGGGCGACGCCCGCGTGGTCGAGCCCGACCGCCCGATCGAGATCGTCTCGGAGGGGCCCGTGATCGTCGAGGGCGACGACGTGCGCCTGCGCCAGGTGGTGAGCAACCTGCTCAGCAACGCCCGGGCGCACACGCCGCGCGGCGCGCCGGTGACCGTGCGGGTGCTGGCGCGTGACGGCGAGGCCGTGCTCGAGGTGGCCGACTCGGGCCCCGGGATGGCCTCCGAGCACGCCGAGCGGGTGTTCGAGCGCTTCTTCCGCGCCGATCCGTCGCGGGCGCGCTCGAGCGGCGGCAGCGGCCTCGGCCTGTCGATCGTCGCGGCCATCACCGAGGCGCACGGCGGGCGCACCGACGTGGAGTCGGTGCCCGGACGCGGCTCCACCTTCCGCGTGGTGCTGCCGCTCACACCCGATCCACAGGCCGGTACCACGCCCGGCTGAGGTTGCTCGCCGATCCTCTGGCGCATGTCAACCTCCGCCGCTCCCCTCCCCTCCGCGTGGCGCGACGCACCGTCGCCCGCGCCCACGGTCCGCGTCCGCGCCACCCGCGCCCCGATCGCGGTGCCCGACCCCGACGGCCTGCCGATCGTCGACATCGTCGTGCCGGTCTACAACGAGGAGGTCGATCTCGGGCCGAGCGTGCGACGCCTGCACGCCTACCTCACCGAGGCGTTCCCGTTCGCCGCCCGCATCACCATCGCCGACAACGCCAGCACCGACGGCACGTGGGACATCGCCCGCCGCCTGCGCGACGAGCTTCCGGGCGTCGAGGCCGTGCGGCTCGAGGCGAAGGGCAGGGGCCGCGCGCTGCGCGCGGCATGGGAGGCCAGCGACGCGGCCGTGCTGGCCTACATGGACGTGGACCTCTCGACCGACCTCGCCGGCCTGCTGCCGCTGGTCGCCCCTCTGGTCAGCGGCCATAGCGACGTGGCCATCGGCAGCCGTCGCGCACGGGGCTCACGCGTGGTGCGCGGCCCCAAGCGGGAGCTGATCTCGCGGGGATACAACGTGCTGCTGCACGCGACCCTGCGCACCCGGTTCAGCGACGCCCAGTGCGGATTCAAGGCCATCCGGGCCGACGCGGCGCGCGACGTGCTGCCGCTGATGCAGGACGGCGCGTGGTTCTTCGACACCGAGATGCTGGTGCTGGCCGAGCGGGCCGGCATGCGGATCCACGAGGTCCCCGTCGACTGGGTCGACGACCCCGACAGCCGGGTCAACATCGTGGCGACCGCGCTCGCCGACCTGCGGGGCATCGCCCGGGTGCGCAGGGACCTCTCCCACGGCCCCCTGCGCGCCCGGCTCGAGACCCTGCGGGCGGGCACGCGCCGTCCCGACGGGCTGGTGCGCCAGATCGTCCGCTTCGGCGTGATCGGCATCGCCAGCACGCTGGCCTACGTCGCCATCTACCTGCTGCTGCGGGGGTCGGTGGGCGCGCAGATGGCCAACGCGATCGCCCTCGTCGTCACGGCCGTCGCCAACACCGCGGCCAACCGCCGCGTCACGTTCGGCGTTCGCGGCAGAGCCGGCTGGCTGCGCCATCAGCTCCAGGGCTTCGGCGTGTTCGTCGTCGCCCTCGCGCTCACCAGCGGCTCGCTGGTCGCGCTCCACCTGGTGAGCGCCGCGCCGCCCCGGGCCGTGGAGGTGACCGTGCTGGTCATCGCCAACGCCGCCGCCACCCTGATCCGCTTCCTGCTGCTGCGCGGATGGGTGTTCGGCTCCGCGCGGGCCGTCTCCACGGCGCCGTGACCGGGGCCGGTCAGGCGGGCGGGCCCGCGCTGCCGCGGATGGCGAGCGCCGTGGGCAGCGGCTCGGGCATCGGGGGGTCGCCCCCCTCGATCATGGCGGCGAGCATCAGTCCCGCCAGCTCGCCCATCGGCCGGTAGGGCACGAACACGCTGGTCAGCCCGAGCGCCTCGTTGCCCTCCAGGTCGTCGAGCCCGACGACCGACACGTCGCCGGGGACCTCGAGGCCCATGCGCTGGGCGGCGTGCAGCGCGCCGCGGGCGAGGAAGTCGCTGAGCGCCAGGATCGCCCGCGGCCGGGGCGTCTGGGAGAGGGCGGCGCGGGCGACGGTCTCGCCGTCCGCCACGGTGGGGCCCGCGGTGCGCTCGGACGAGACCACGTAGACGCTCATCGGGTCGTCGCCGCCCCAGGCGTCCCGCGCCCCGTCCAGGCGCTCGCCCGCGCCGGGCCAGGTGAGCACGACCACGTCGCGATGGCCGAGCTCGCGCAGGTGGCGGACGGCCGAGGCGGCCGCGCCGGCGACGTCGGCGCGCACCACCCTCGCCCCCTCGGCGGGGGGCGCGTCGAGCACCACGTGGGGGTGCACGGCGGTCGCGGTGGGCGCGGGGGCGGCGCGCAGGTGCACGGCCCCGTCGACCGCGGCCTCGCCCACCCTGCCGGTGAACAGCACCGCGACCCCGGCGCCGTCGCACGCGTGCACCAGCCCCCGCGCCATCAGCGCGGCGGAGGGATCGGAGAGGAGCGGCTCGGCGTCGCCGTCGGCGACCAGGGCCACGATGCGCGTGCGCCCGAGGGCCAGCGAACGCGCCGCCGGATCGGGGCCGGCGTAGCCGATCGCGCTCGCGGCGGCCAGCACCCGCTCGCGCGTGGCCGGGGCGATCCGGTCAGGGCGGCTGTAGGCGTTGGAGACCGTCCACACCGAGACGCCCGCCGCGTGGGCCACGTCGCGCAGCGTCGGCCGCTTGGGCCGTTCGAGGGGCCTTTCGCTCACGCCGCTAACCGGTTAGCCTGGGCGGCACCCAACCGTTTAGTCGTTGCCGTCAACGACGCCTCGAGGAGCTTTCATGAGCACTCAAATCCCGGCCCCACCCCAACTCGTGACCAATAGCCGAATGCTCTACTTCGGCTGGGTTCCCGCCGATCCCGACGCGGTCGCACGGCTCGTGCACCCCGGTCTGGAGCCCAACGGTAACGTCTACATGAACCAGTACGTGGTCGATCGCCCCGAGCAGGCGTCCGGCTTCGGGGCGTACTCGCTGACGTACATGGGCTCCGACCTGGTCGGCCAGGACGCCGACGAGAACACGCCGGGGCGCTGGTGGACGCACTACTTCAACTCGAGCCCGGTGGTGCGGGCGTACGCGTCCGAGCGCGGGGTGCCGGCCGAGCCGGGCGAGACCGTCCTCGAGATCGCCGACGGCGTCCTGACCGCGACGACGATCGTGGACGGCGCCCCGATCGTCCGCACCCGGGCGAGCGTCGGCGAGGTGGGCGAGATCACCGCCGGCGGGCAGTTGATCTACGTCACCGACATCGACGGGGCCCTGGTCAGCGGCCGCTACCCGTACGTCGCCGGCCTGGTGGACGGCTGGGAGGTCCAGTCGCTCGAGTTCCTCGAGCCCAACCACCCGTCCTACGCCCTGCGCCCGGCCGACCCGCTGCAGATCCTGTGGGGCTTCTACTCCCCCACGGCGAGCTTCTGCTACCCCGGTGGAGAGACCACGCTCTAGTCGTGTCGCGGGGGTCTGCCGGGCGGTGCGCGAGACGCGCCCGTTCGGCAGACTCCCGGCTACGCTCCCGCGATTCTCCCCGGAGGATGAGCAGATGGACGTGACCGACGCGATCCGCAGGCGCCGCGCCGTACGGACCTACACCGATCGGCCGGTCGAACCCGACACACTCGATCGCCTGCTGAGGCTGGCCCTGCGTGCGCCCAGCGGGGGCGCTCTCCAGGCCTGGAGCCTGGTGGTGGTGCGCGATCCCGAGAGGCGCCGGGCGGTCGCCGAGCTGATCATCGCCGGCGGCGCCACCTACTTCGCGATGATGCGCCCGCAGGGCGACAGGACCGACGAGCAGCACGTCGAGTGGGCGCGCGACTACGCGGAGCAGGTGCTCGGCACCTACCGCATCGTCCCGGTCTGGATCGTCGGCCTGCTGGTGCCGCGGGGATACCCCGAGGACTTCCCCGGCGGGTACGACGACGACCTCATCTCGCTCGCCTTCGCGTTCGAGAACCTGATGCTGGCCGCGCGCGGAGAGGGAATGGGCACGGTGCCGACGACGGCCTTCCAGCGTTTCGAGAAGGAGCGCCTGCGCGAGATCCTCGGCATCCCCGACGAGATCGACCCGGCCATCCTGAGCCCCCTCGGATATCCGGAGGCCTTCCCCACCGGGCTCTCCCCGGCGTTGAAGCGCAATTTCAAACCGTGGACGGCGCTGGTGCACGACGACGCCTACGGCAACGCGCGCAACTGAGCGGAGGAACACCGTGGCCGACGACGAGAGGGTGTACGGCGACGCCGAGGTCGAGGAGCGCCTGGCAGGCGATCTCGCCCGGTGGACGCTGAGCGGCGGAGCCATCCGGCGGCGCTACCGCACGGCCGGGTGGAAGGGCACGCTGATGGTGATCACCACCATCGGCCACCTGGCCGAGGTCGCCTGGCACCACCCCGAGATCAGCGCGTCGTACGCGTGGGTGGAGGTGAGCCTCTCCACCCACAGCGCCTCCGGGATCACCGACAAGGACCTCGCCCTGGCGCGGAAGATCGAGGAGGTCGTGGCCTGGCGCCCGGGGGCCGAGGACGGCCCCTTCTCGGGCACGCCCGACGACCCGCGATACGCCTACGTGCTCCCGGACGACGACTGAGCCTGGTCCCGGGGCAGCGGGCCGAGGAACCCGCGCAGCAGGTCGTGGCCGTGGGCGGTCAGCACCGACTCCGGGTGGAACTGGAGGCCCACGATGCGGTGCTCGCGGTGGCGCAGGGCCATGATCTCCCCCTCGTCGCTGCGGGCGGTCACCACCAGCTCGTCGGGCAGCTCGGCGGACTCGACCACCAGCGAGTGGTACCGCCCGGCGTGCAGCGGATCGGGCAGGCCCGCGAACAGGCCCTCGCCGTCGTGGGCGATGCGCGAGGCCATGCCGTGCATCGGGCGACGAGCGCGCACGATCTGACCGCCGAACGCCTGGCCGATGCACTGGTGGCCGAGGCAGACGCCGAGGATCGGGACCGAGGGGCCCAGGCGACGCACCAGCGGCACCGACACCCCGGCCTCGTTGGGCGTGCACGGCCCGGGCGAGATGACGATGTGCGAGGGGTCCATGGCGGCGATCTCGTCGATCGACAGCGCGTCGCAGCGGACGACCTCCGTGCTCCACCCCAGCTCGCGGATGTAGCGCGCCAGGTTGTGCACGAACGAGTCGTAGTTGTCGATGACCAGGATCACGGCGAGAGGGCGGCGACGAGGGCGGCGGCCTTGGTGAGCGTCTCCTCGTACTCCCCGTCCGGTGTCGAGGCGGCGACAACGCCGCCACCGGCCTGGAAGGTCAGCTCCCGCCCCCGGATGGTCAGCGTGCGGATGACGATGCTGGTGTCCATGCTGCCGTCGAAGCCCAGGTAGCCGATCGCCCCGCAGTAGGCGCCGCGCCGGGTGGGCTCCAGCTCGGCGATGATCTCCATCGCGCGGATCTTGGGCGCGCCGGTGATGGAGCCGCCGGGAAAGCAGGCGGTGAGCACGTCCACCGGCCCGAGCGCCCGGGCGCAGCCGGCCGGTGACGGTCGAGACCAGGTGCATCACCGTCGCGAAGCGCTCGAGGGCGCACAGCTCGGGCACCTCGACGCTGCCGTCGCGGCACACGCGCGAGAGGTCGTTGCGCAGCAGGTCGACGATCATCACGTTCTCGGCGCGGTCCTTCTCGCTGGCGGTCAGCTCGTCGGCGAGCGCGCCGTCCTCCGCCTCCGAGCGTCCCCCGCGGCCGCGTGCCCTTGATCGGGCGGGTCTCCACCCGGTCCCCGGACACCCGCACGAAGCGCTCGGGCGACGACGAGGCCAGCACCACGTCGTCGAGCTTGAGGTAGGCCGCGAAGGGCGCCGGGTTGGCGGCGCACAGCCGGCGGTACAGGTCGAGCGGGCCGAGCCCCGGCGGTAGCTCGGCGCGGAAGCGCTGGGAGAGGTTGGCCTGGAAGACGTCCCCGGCGAGGATGTAGTCGACCACCCGGCGCACCGCGCGCCTCGTAGGCCGCGCGGGAGAGGTCGGCCGCGATGTGGCGGCGCGGCCCCCGGCGCCGGCGGGTCGGGCAGCGGCGCGACGTCGGCGAAGCGCGCGGCGGCCCCGGCGAGGCGCTCCCGGGCCCGCGCGCGGCGGGCGTCGTCGTCGCCCTCGGGGTGCCCGGTGGAGACGATGTGCGCCCGCCGCTCGTGGTGGTCGACCACCACCACCACGTCGCACAGCATCAGCTGCATCTCCGGCACGTCCATCGGGTCGGCCGGCGGGCGCGGGACCCGCTCCAGGTGACGCCCCATCTCGTACCCGAGGTAGCCGACCGCCCCGCCGCGGAAGAGCCCCGGTCCGGCGACGGCCGGCTGGGCGTAGCGGGCCAGCCGCTCCCGGACGATCGTCGAGGGGTGCCCCGCTCGTGACGGGCGCTCCGTCGATCTCGACCCTGCCGTCACGGCAGACGACCAGGGAGAACGGGTCGGCGGCGATGAATGAGTGCCGGCCGCGCGCGTCGCGCGCGGCGCTGTGCAGCAACGCGGCATACGGGTCGTCGGCGACGCGGGCGAAAAGGGCCACGGGATCCGCGTAGGGGATCTCGAGCGTCAGCGGGTCGAACGGCACCGCCCCATTGTGACCCGCGATCTCGGATCACGAGAGGGGATGCCGATAGCACCCGCGAGTCCCGAGGCCTGGGAGGCCCGTTATCGCCCCCAACGACAGACGACGTGGGTGGATCCTCGCCCTGAGCGGGTGCGCCGCCCTGCTCGCGGCCTTCGTCGCGATCGGCCCGATGGCCTTCGGGGGCGAGCGCCCGGCCCAGCAGCCCCAGTCGTTCCTGAACCAGGTCGAGGGCGGCGGCTTCGACCACAACAGCGCGCACCAGGCCGCTTCCCCCGAGGCCAAGGCGCGGGCCGTCGCCCGGATGAAGCTGTGCGCCGACCCAGCCTGGAGCGCCTCTCACGCCGCCTTCTGCCCCGAGAAGGGGACGAGCAACGCCCAGATAACGACCGCTCGACTCGCGGCCATGGACGTCTCGGCCCAGGCGACCACGACACCCGACGGCGCATGGGGGCCGTTGCAGCACATTCCGACGACCGCGATCCATGCGGTCGTGATGCCGACCAACAAGGTCCTCTTCTTCTCCCAGCCCAAGTACCCGGCCGAGGACGAGACCACGGACGGCGGCAACGCCCACGTGTGGGATCCGCTCACGAACACAACGAAGTCCGTCCCGCCCCCCAAGGTCACCTACGACGGCCGCACGATCCCCTTCGCCGACAACCGCCAGGTGCCGGCCAACCTGTGGTGCGCGGGCCAGACACTGCTGCCCGACGGGCGCGTGCTGGTGGTCGGCGGCAACCTCGAGTACCCGATCAACAACGGCAACGGCGTGGGCAACGGCTTCAAGGGCGGCAAGTGGGTGATGACCTTCAACCCGTGGACCGAGACCTGGACCCGCTACCCGGACATGCCCCACGGGCGCTGGTACCCCACGCTCACCGAGCTCCCCAACGGCAAGGTGCTGATCATCGGCGGCTGGGACGAGACCGGCGGCAGCGCGGGCGTCGTGTCCACCGGCCCGCCGACCATGCACAACGACCAGGACGTCGAGGTGTTCGACCCGAACGCCGCGCCCGGCGTCAATCCCACGACGGTCGTGAGCAAGCTGCCGCCCAACAGCCCCGGCCAGACCGATCAGTGGCCCGACCATCAGGGCATCGGCCTGTACCCCCACATGTTCGTGCTGCCCAGCACCACGACCCTCGGCGCCGGTGGCAACAAGGTGCTCGTCGCCGGCCCGACCAAGTACGACTCGGCCATCATCAACACCGACACCTGGCTGTGGACCGACATCGTCACCAAGAAGGACGCCGACGGGAACCCGGTGCAGGACACCGGCCAGCCGCGCATCTCCACCGACCGTTCGTGGGGCACGGCCTGGCTCCAGCCCTCCGGCCCCGACGGCTCGACCAAGGTCGTCCTGCTCGGCGGCTCCGACGCCGGCAACGCGACCCCGGGCATCCCGGGCTCCAGCCCGCCGCCGATCGCCACGGCGGAGACCCTCGAACCTCAACGATCCCGACCGCGGCTGGGTGCTCGACCCCTCGCTGACCCTCAACGAGGGCCGCGCCCACTTCAACACGACGCTGCTGCCGGGCGGATCGATATTCACCAACGGGGGCGGCTACGGCCGCCAGTACGACACCCTCTACGCCGGCCCGATCTACACCGCCGAGCTGCTGGCGCCGGGCGGTGGCGGAGGCTGGCGCAACGTGGGCGACGAGGCCGACGCGCGCACCTACCACTCGACGGCCGTCCTGCTTCCCGATGGCCGCGTGGCCTCGGCCGGCGACGACCGCGACATCGCTCCGCAGCCGGCCACGGCGACGGCGGTCGCGGGGCACATCCCGGTCGCGAATCGCACCGCCCAGATCTGGACCCCGCCATACCTCTTCGCCGGCGACCGGCCGGTGGTGACCTTCGCGCCCCAGAAGGTGGGCTACGACGCCACCTTCCGGGTCGCGGTGCAGGGCGCGCCATCGGCGATCAGGACGGCGTATCTGATGCGCCCGAGCGCGGTGACCCACGCGGTCAACATGTCGCAGGAGGCCATCAAGCTCGACATCACGACCCAGGCCGACGGCATCACCATGACCAGCCCGCTCGACGCCACAGTGGCGCCTCCCGGCTACTACATGCTCTACGTGCTGAACGCCGACGGCGTGCCCTCGACCGCCTCGTGGGTGCAGATCGACCCCGCCGCGCCGGCCGCTCCGGCCCTGCCGGACCCGCCCGTCGCGCCGCCCTCGGCGCCCGCCGATGGCATTCCCGGCGACACCGTCACACCCGCGCCCGCGCCCGCCGGCACCCCGGCCGTGACGCCGGCGCCCGCCCCGAACCCGACCCGTCCACTCACCGCCCTGACCCTGCGGGCCCCGGCCCCGCGGGTGGCGTCGGCCGGCGCGCGGATCAGCGTCACCCAGACGATCCGCGTCTCGGTGGCGTCCACCGTGACGCTCACCATCGCCCGCTCCAACGGCCGTGTGGTCGTGCGACGCACCCTGCGCCCCAGGGCCGGCGTGACCTCGACCGTTCGCCTGCTGGTGCCGCGCGCCCGGCTTGCCAGGTCGCGGACCCTGCGCGTGCGGGTCGCGGCGGCGGCCGCCTCGCGCGGCACGCGCACCACCACCCACGTCTCACGGGTTCCCGCGCGTCGCTGAGCTCGTCCTGATCTGATCCATTCTTGGAGTGATTCCAGTCTGGTAGGGTCGCCGTCGTGTCCGCCGACGTCCACGATGCCGCCGCGCTCCTCCGGGAGCGCGGGCTGCGCGTGACCGCCTCCCGGGTGGCGGTGCTCGATGTGATCCGGACCATGGAGGGCCACCCCGACGCCGACGCCGTCCGGGTCGCCGTCACTGAACGGCTGGGAAGCGTGTCCACCCAGGCCGTCTACGACATCCTCCACAGCCTCACGGAGGCCGGCCTGCTGCGCAGCATCGAGCCGGCCGGTCACCCCGCGCGCTACGAGACCCGCGTCGGCGACAACCATCACCACCTGGTCTGTCGCTCGTGCGGTCTCACCCGCGACGTCAACTGCGCCGCCGGCCACACGCCGTGCCTCGAGCCCTCGCAGCACGGGGGCTTCGTGGTCAACGAGGCCGAGGTCGTCTTCTGGGGCCTCTGCGCCGAGTGCCGCACCGCCACCCACGCCGAGAAAGGCACCATATGAGCGACGCCCCCAAGCACCTCACCACCCGCCAGGGCCACCCGGTGGTCAACAACCAGAGCCAGCGGACGGTCGGCGACCGCGGCCCTGCGACGCTCGAGAACTACCAGTTCCTCGAGAAGATCAGCCACTTCGACCGCGAGCGCGTGCCCGAGCGCGTGGTGCACGCCCGGGGCTTCGTGGCCCACGGCTACTTCGAGGCCTACGGCACCATCGGCGACGAGCCGGCCTCCACCTACACGCGCGCCAAGCTCTTTCAGGAGAAGGGCGCGCGCACGCCCGTGGTGATCCGCTTCTCGACGGTCATCGGCGGCAAGGACTCCTCGGAGGTCGCCCGCGACCCGCGCGGCTTCGCGGTCAAGTTCAAGACCGAGGACGGCAACTGGGACCTGGTGGGCAACAACCTGCCGGTGTTCTTCATCCGCGACGCGATCAAGTTCCCCGACGTGATCCACTCGCTGAAGCCCGACCCGGTGACCTTCCGCCAGGAGCCGAACCGGATCTTCGACTTCATGAGCCTGACGCCGGAGTCGATGCACATGCTCACCTGGCTCTTCAGCCCCCGCGGCATCCCGGCCAGCTACCGGCAGATGCAGGGCTTCGGGGTCAACACCTACAAGTTCGTGAACGCGGCCGGCGACGCCGTGCTGGTCAAGTACCACTGGGAGCCCACGGCCGGAATCGCGTCGCTCACCCAGGAGCAGGCCAACGCGATCCAGGCCACCGAGCTGGGCAGCGCGTCGCTCGACGCCTACGAGGCGATCGAGCGCGGCGACTTCCCCGAGTGGGAGCTGCGCGTCCAGATCATGAGCGACGACGAGCACCCCGAGCTCGACTTCGACCCCTTCGACGACACCAAGACGTGGCCGGAGGACCTGTTCCCCCTGCGTCCCGTGGGGCGGATGGTGCTCGACCGCAACGTGACCAACCACTTCGCCGAGAACGAGCAGGTCGCCTTCGGCACCGGGGTGCTGGTGGACGGGCTGGAATTCAGCGACGACAAGATGCTGGTCGGCCGCACGTTCAGCTACTCGGACACGCAGCGCTACCGCGTGGGCCCGAACTACCTCCAGCTGCCGATCAACGCCCCGGAGACGCCCGCCGCGACCAACCAGCGCGACGGCCAGATGGCGTACCACGTGGACGGAACCGGCGAGAACCCGCACGTCAACTACGAGCCCTCCAGCACCGGCGGACTCCCCGAGGCGCCGGCCTCCGCCCCGGAGCACCGCCCGTACGTCGCCGGCCACGTCGGCCGCCAGAAGCTGGAGCGGACGAACGACTACGCCCAGGCGGGCGAGCGCTACCGGACCATGCCCCAGTGGGAGCGCGACGACCTCGTGCTGAATCTCGTCGACCTGATCGGCCAGTGCGAACGCCAGATCCAGGAGCGCATGGTCGGCCACTTCGCCCAGTGCGACGAGGAGTTCGGCCGGAGAGTGGCCGATGGTGTGGGAGTGCCGGTACCGGTCGCCGCGGGCTGACCTGTGAACGCCCAGGGCTCGGAGGTGTCTGAGCTCTGGGGTTTCTGAGCTTCGGGGTTTTCTTCGCAGTGCGTTGAGGACTGGTGACAAGGCGAGGAACCGGCCCTCTTGCGGGGCCGGTTCGTCGCGCGCTCATCGCCTACCGGCGATTCGGCGGACCGACGCCACCGGCTTCGCCGGGGCCAGGTCGTCGGAAAAAGCCGAGTCACAGGCCAGGCCGGTCAAAAGCCAAGCGAGTCATGCCCACGCTCTTTGCGTGGACGTTTTCTCGCTTCGAGGTCTTGGCCGCCGCGCTTTTGGCTCTGTGGTTTGGACCTTCCTCGTGCTTTGGGCCGGAGGGTGGGCGGCTCAGCGGCGTCCCGTGTCGGCCAGGCGTGCCAGCACCCGGGAGAGCATGTCGCTCAGGGCCAGGCGTTCGGTGTCGGAGAGTTCCCCGAAGATCTCCTCGTCGAGCGCGCGCGCGTCGTCGAGACCGCGGTGCGCCGTGCGCCGCCCGTCGTCGGTGAGGTACACGCGCGTCGCCCGGCGGTCGCCGGAGCTGCGGCGGCGCTCCACCAGGCCGTCGCGCTCGAGGCGGTCGATCATGCGGCACATGCTGGAGGGCTCCACCCTCTGCACGCGGGCGAGCGTCGCCTGGGTGAGTCCGTCCAGCTCGAGCAGGCGCATCAGCACGCCCACGCCCTGCACCCCGGTTGCCGCCTCACGCCCGAGACGGACGTCGGCCTGGGTCCTCAGCAGCCGGCCGGCGAGCGCCAGCCTCCACGAGAGGCCGTCCTCCAGTCCGGGGTCGATGGCCGAGGTGGACATCCCACGACTGTAGGTCGGCGACCAAATGTTCGCAAGCTAATGGTTGCCGACTGCAACTCCTGGCCTCAGGCGGGCGGGGGCCACACCTCGGCGTCGATCGCCCGGGGGATCGCGCCCATGCGCTGCCACGCGGGATCCATGGCCTCGTACGGCCGCACGGCGGGCTCGCGCCACGTGGCGTAGCTCTCGCAGGCCGCGTCGGCGTCCGGGCTGCGGGCGATCGCCTCGGCCAGCGCGTGGGCGTCCTGCAGTCCGATGCCCGCGCCGACGCCGGTGTCGGGCCCGAAGGTGTGGGCCGAGTCGCCGATCGCCACGACGCCGGGCACCCACCAGCGCGGGCACCGCAGGAGGCGCGGCTCCACGTACCGCACCTGATCCCACGAGGTGACGCCGGCGACGATCTCCCGCGCCTCGGGCAGCAGCGCGACGAAGGTGCGCAGGAACAGCTCGAGGTCGGGCGCCTTGGCGGCCTCCTCGCCGACCTTGTCGACCCGGCGCGAGCCGGTGGAGCCCTCGGGCCAGCCGAGCATCGTGATCATCCCGCCGTCGGACATGTACCGGAAGCCGAAGAGCTGCTCGGGCGCCACCGGGCTCAGGAAGGTGAGGTACGCGTCGTTGAGCGGCGAGACCTGGGCCTCGATGCCGGCCATGTCGCGCACCGCGGAGAGGCGCCCGTCGCACGCCACGACCAGGTCGGCCTCGACGCGCGCACGGCCGCCGGCCCCCTCGGTGACGACGCCGGTCACCCGGTCGCCGTCGCGGATCAGCTCGACGACCGATTCCCCGTGGGCCACCGGGACGTCCTCGGCGAGCGCGGCCATGACGATGCCGTAGTCGACGGCGATGCCGATCGGCACCCCGTTGGGCCCCACGCCGACGTCGCGCCCGGCCGCGCTCAGGCGCTCGAGCACGCCGATCTCCTGGAAGGCGTCGTAGCCCTGGTAGCCGAGCATGAACCCGCGCGCTCCGTAGACGCCGGCCGGCGCCCGCTCCAGCACGATCGGATCGTGACCGCGGGCGCGCAGCAGGCGCGCCAGCGTGAGGCCGACCATGCCGCCCCCGACGATGACGGTGCGGATCAACCGGGCCTCGGCCCGGCGGCCCGCCGGCGGGCGACCCATGTCGGCCGGAGGCTCGCGCCGTCCGCAGGCTCGTGGCCGTAGTCCTCGGTGACCCCGACCACGTCGAAGCCGGCCGCGGCGAGGGCGTCGCCGATCTGCGCGTCGGTGAAGAAGTGCTGACGGTGGCGCTCGGTGAAGGCGTCTCCGTCGCTCGCGCGCGTCACCTCGATGCGCGAGTCGCACGTGCGCGTCGCGACCTCCACCGTGTTGGTGATCACGAATCGCCACCCGTCCTTCTCGCCCTCGACCACCGGATTGGCGACGGTGAACTCCATCATCGCGTCGGTGTGCGCATCGAACACGAGCCAGCCACCGGGACGGATCCGCTCCGCGAGCGCGATCAGCGTCGCCCGGAGGTCGGGCGGAGTCAGGTAGTTCAGGCCGTCGAAGGTGGAAACGGCGGCGTCGAAGACGGCGTCGATGGTGAGGCCCGGCAGCGCCTCCTGGACGAGGGCCACATCCGGGCCCAGCAGCCGATGGGCGCGCGCGAGCATCGCCGCCGACGCGTCGAGGCCGGTGACACGGTAGCCGCGCGCGATGAGCTCGCGCGCCATGAGCCCGGTGCCGCAACAGACATCGAGGACCGTGTCGACCCCCGCGTCGTCGTCGCCCCACACCTCGTCCACGAAGGTGGCCATCCGCCCGTAGCTGGGGTCCACGACGATCTCGTCGTAGACCCCAGCGAGGCGCGCGTACGGATCAGCCGGACTCACCGGCCGATGAGGGGTCGCTCAGATGCCGAGGACCTTGGCCTTGGCGGCCGCGAACTCCTCGTCGGACAGGACGCCCTGCTTGTTCAGCTGGGCGAGATCCTGGAGCTTCGCGATCTGATCGTCCTGCTCCGGCGCCGCCGCGGCCGCGGGGCGGCGGCGGGGGCCTCCTGCTGCGGGGCGTCGTACTTCGACGCCTGGCGGCGGGCGACGCGTCCGGATACGGCGGTCGCGGTGCCGGCGACGACCGCCGTGCGGGCGGCCATGCGAACAAGTCCCATGTCAGTGCCTCTCAGTTGTCAGGGGAACAGGGATTCTAGCCCTCCTCCAAGGCCGCCACGACGACGTCGTGCGGAATCCGGATGGAGTCGATGAGCACGCCGTCGGCAGCCCGGACCGCCTCGGCGAACTCGGCCGCCCAGGCGTTCTCGAACGCGATCAGGAGTGCCGAGCTGTTCGGCGGCAGGTCCTCGGCGACCTCCTCGGCGTCCTCCGGCCCGAGGGCCCCCTCCGAGGTGACCGTGACGTCGACGAACGCCGGACCGAGATCCGGGTCGAGATCGGCGATCTCGATCGTCGTGGTGACGCCCTCGGCGTCCTTCGTGACGAAGAGCAGGTCGATGACGCGCACCGTTCCGCTCTCCACCAGGTCCAGCAGGGCCGGAGCGATCCGGCCCGAGAACTTGTTGCCGGGAAAGCCGATGATCACGACGTCGACCGGGCCCACCCCCATGTCTGCGCCTCCTTGTCGTCCTGCGTACCGGGCATGCCACGGAACCGTCGTTCCGCCGAAGGCAGACTACATCCGCAGATGGCCGGACGCTGTCATCACGGGGCCGATCGCCCGGGTGAATACGCGCGCGGCGGGGCCCGCGCCTAGAGTCGCGGGATGAGCATCCGCACGGCACCCGCGCACGACCCGCTCGCGCGCGCGCCGGTCGTGCTCGGATTGGCCGCGGCCGCGACAGCCACCGGCGCGATCGCGGTGGTCCTGCTGGCGACCTCATCCATCCTCGAGGCGCCCGGACAGGCGGCCCTCCGGACGGGCGGCCTCATCGTCGCGCACATCGCGCCCGCGCTCTACCTGTGGTGGCGTCGCCCGACGAGCCGCTTCCCCGCGCTGCTGCTGATCGTCGCCCTGGGCTTCTGCGGGTGGGGACTGGTCGGGCTGGGCGGCGAGTGGGCCCACTACCTCGGACGTCTGTTCACCTTCATCGCGCTACCGCTGGCCCTCTACCCCTTCCTGGCCTTCCCGGGGGGCCGGCTCGCCGACCGCGCGTCCCGGGCCGTCGTCGCTTCGCTCACCCTGGTCGCGACGGGGGGCTGGCTGGCGCTCGGCCTCATCGGTCCGGTCGTCCCGACCACGATCCCGACCTTCGCCTGCGGAGACGCATGCCCACAGAGCCCGGTGGCGATCGGCGACGATCAGGGCCTTGCCGACGAGGTGACCCGCGTCGTCTTCGTGGTCGGCGCGGCCCTCACCCTGTGGGGCGTCATGTTGCTCGCCGGGCGGCTCCGGAGGGCCCCCGGCGGCGGCAGACTGGCCATGGCCCTCGTGGTCGTTGCCGCGTCCATCAACGTGGTCATCGCGGTCGCGTGGCTGCTGAACGGGGCGGCGAACGGCACCGAGGACGCACCGGCCGCCCTTCTGGTGGCGTTCGCGTTCTCGCGATTCGCCCTCCCCATCGCCCTCACGGTCGCGGTGCTCCTGGATCAGGGGCGCAGCTCCCGCGCGCTGCGGTCGCTGCTCGAGAGCATGGCGCCGGGCCACGACGACGGCGATCTCCGCCTCGCGCTGGCCGGCGTGCTGCGGGACCCGGATCTCGTCATCGCCCGTCGCTCGGGCGACGGGTGGGTCGACCTCGAGGGGTGCGCCGTCCCGCCGCCCCAGGCCGGAGATCGGAGGTCCTGGACGGAGGTCGCGGGAGCGGACGGGCGCCCGACGGTCGCGCTGCTCCACGACCCATCGCTCGGCGAGACCCCCGACATGGTCAACGCCGCCGCCGCCGCGGCGGCGATCGCGGTGCACCAGCAGGAGCTCACGGCGGGCCTGCGCACGGCCGTCGACGACCTCCGGGCGTCCCGTTCGCGACTCGCGACCGCGGCGGACGAGGAGCGGCGTCGCCTGGAGCGCGACCTGCATGACAGCGCCCAGCAGGGGCTCGTGGCGCTGCGCGTGCGCGTCGCCGTCGCGCGGGAGACGCTCGACGGCGATGTCGGCGCCGCCGCCCGGGCGCTCGACGACATCGATACCGAGCTCGGCGCGGTGCTCGACGACCTGCGGCGCCTGTCGCGGGGTCTGTATCCCCCGCTCCTCGAGGCCCGCGGCCTCGTCGAAGCGCTCCGATCGGCCGCGTCGCGCAGCCCCATGGCCGTGAGCGTCGAGGGCGATGTCGGGCGCCTGCCGCGCCAGATCGAGGTGGCGGCCTACTTCTGCTGTCGCGAAGCGCTTCAGAACGCGGCGAAGCATGCCGGGCGCGACGCGCACGTCACCGTGTCGCTGTCCGAGGCCGACGGATCCCTGCACTTCGCGGTCACCGACGACGGGCCGGGTTTCGACGCCGCCGCGGACTCGGGTGGCATCGGCCTGACCGGGATGCGCGACCGCGCGGGGGCGGTCGGGGGGCGGCTCGACGTGCGCGCGTCACCCGCCGGGACGACGGTCGCGGGAGTGCTGCCGCTCGACCAGGACTAGGGGCGGGCGAGCTCCCAGAGGCTGATCAGCACGGACGGGCGCAGCTCGTCCTTGGCCAGCACGGCCAGCGCCCCACACTCGCTCGCGTCGTCCGGTAGCTCTGAGGCCGTCGCGGAGACCAACACGACCTCCGTTTCAGGCCGCGCGAGACGTAGCCGGCGGGTCGCCTCGATGCCGTCGATCCCCGGCAGCCGCACGTCCATCAGCACCAGGTCGATGTCGCCCTCGAGCACCGCGGCGACGCCATCCTCGCCACTGCTCGCCTCGCCGGCGCTGCAGAAGCCGGGGGTCGCGTCCACGAGCAGCCGCGCGGCCGTGCGGAATCGCTCCTGGTCGTCGACGGTGAGCACGCGGACGATGCGCTGGGTCACGGACACGGAAGGGAGTGTTCCCGCGTCACCGGTCTTCACACCTGGTCCAGGTAGAGCAGGGTCGCCGCGACCCGGCGGCTGACCTCCTGATCGTCGGCCCCGAGGCCGAGCTTGGAGAAGACCGAGTTGATGTGCTTCTCGACGGCCCGCTTGGAGAGGTACAGGCGCCCGGCGATGGCCGCGTTGGAAAGGCCCTCGGCGACCAGCGCGAGGATGTCGCGCTCACGGGGCGACAGCGCCGCCAGCGGCCCGCTCTCCCGGCCCGCCGACCCGCCCATCAGGTGCTCGACCACGGCCGGATCGACGTACGACCCGTCGTCGGCGACCTCCTCGATCGCACGTACCAGCTGGGCCCGGTCGTGCAGGCGGTCCTTGAGCAGATAGCCCCGCCCGTTGGAGCCCCGCTCCAGCAGCGCGATGGCGTACTGCGGCTCCACGAACTGGCTCACCACCAGCACACCGACCTCCGGATGGCTGTCACGGAGCTCGTTGGCGAGGGCGATGCCCTCGTCGGAGAAATCGGGCGGCATGCGGATGTCGGTGAGCACCACGTCGAGCGCGCCGGGATCGACCGCGTCGCGCAGGTCGTCCACCGACCCGCAGGACGCGATCACGCTCACCTCCTCGCCCAGCGCGAGGAGGCTCTCGATGCCCGTCCGGACGAGATAGTTGTCCTCGGCGATCGCGACGCGCACGGTCATGGCGCCAAGACTACGGCCCGTCGGGCCATCCGCCGCTCCGGCGGCACGCTCAGAGGATGCCGAGCGCACGAGCACGGTCCACCGCCTCCGTCCGGTTGGACACCCCGAGCTTGCGGTGCAGGCTGCGCGTGTGCGTCTTGATGGTGTTGAGCGACAGGTACAGCTCCTGGCCGATGCCGCGCAGCGTGAGCGAGGTGGGCATGAGGCGCAGCACGCGCAGCTCGGCCTCGCTGACCGCGGCCCCCGACATGGCGGCGGCGCGGTTGCGGAGCTCGGCGGCGCGCTCGGGCTCGGTCTCGCAGAGACGCTCGCGCAGGGTGACCCGAACCAGCGGCTCGCACCGGAACCTGGTGTACCCGACGTTGACGGCGGTCACGAGCGGCGTCGCCCGGGCCATCGCGCGCAGGCGCTCCAACGAGTCGGTGGTGTCGAGCAGCGCGTCGCACTGTGGTCCGCGCAGTTCGTCGAGCACGGCGGTCAGCTCCAGCAGGCGCAGGGTCGCGGGGTCCTCGCCGGCGAGCACCTCGTCGGCGAGGTAGTCGCGAATGTGGCGCCCGCCCGTCGGCGCGAGCGCCAGCACCAAGCATCCCGGCCAGCCCCCTGTGGCGCGCACGGCGGCCTCGACGTCGCGCTCGACCACACGCCCGCGGGCCAGCCGGATCGCCTGGGGAACGTCGAAGCGCAGCTCGTCGGCGCCGATCTCCCCGAGCTGGCCGCGCGCGCGCAGCAGCGATATCGCGAGCGCGGGCGGGCGGCGGGCGGCGACCACCATGCGCACCCGATCGGGAAGTCGGTGGACGAACGCGGAGAGCTGCTCCCCGAACCGCGGCGAGGGGATGAGGTGGTGATGGTCGTCGACCACGATCACCAGATCGCGCTCCAGCCGGGAGAGGACGTTGAGGAGCTGTGCGGCCGTCTCGGCCGGCGGGTGACCCGCGGGGACACGGAGGTCGAGGTCCGGCGCGACCGCGCGGCGTATCGCCTCGACGAAGTGGCTCCAGAGTCGCCGGGGGTCCTTGTCGCCCTCGTCGAGCGAGAGCCACGCGACGTCGCCGGGCGCGGTGGTGGCGATCCACTCCGCGAGCAGGGTGGTCTTGCCGAAGCCGGCGAGCGCCGTGATCAGGGTCAGGCGGTGGCGCGTGAGCGCGTCGAGGCGCGCCACCAGCTCGGGGCGCGCCACATGACCGGCCCCGACGACCGGGGGGCGCAGCTTGGCCTCGAGCAGGGTGAGCGGGGGCGGCGGCCACGGTGATGCTCGTGAGCGCCCGGCGCGCCGGCGCCGTGCTCTGCGCCGGTTCCCTCACCAACTCCCGCATCTGCCGCATGGATCCGCCTCCGTTCGACGGGGCGAGTATCCGATCGCGGGCCCGGCCGGCGACAGGTGGCGCGCATGCGGGATGGGGGCGCGTGCGCGCACCGTCGGGGTGGTGCGTGCACCCCCACGGCCGGATCACCCGGGTGAGAGCGGCCCCCCGCGCTCTCCGCGCATCCGCCGCGACTGTCACTATCGCGCGTGGGGCCGCACACCCGGTGCGGCCATGGCAAATGGGAGAACGCGCGTGAACGACTTCAGCTTCTGGGAGTTCCTGTGGTCACTGGTGGTGATCTACTTCCTGTTCTTCGCGCTGCTGATCATCTTCTGGGTGGTCCTCGACATCTTCCGCAGCCGTGACATCGGTGGATGGACCAAGGCCTTCTGGCTGATCCTGCTCGTGGTCTTCCCATTGATCGGCGTGCTGGCGTATCTCATCGCCCGTGGTCACGGGATGGCGGAGCGCCACGCGGAGCGGCAGCAGGCGGCGAAGCAGGACTTCGACACCTACGTCCGCGACGCGGCCGGAGCGGGTGGCTCGGCCGATCAGATCGCCCGGGCGAAGGACCTGCTCGACGCGGGCACCATCACCCAGGACGAGTTCGACGCGCTGAAGGCCAAGGCACTGGCCTAGCGTCCTCGGCGGGACCCGGCCGCGGAGGGCCCTCGAGGAGGGCTCTCCGCGCCGGGGCGTCGTCGTGGCGCGCTCGCCGCAGGCGGTAGGCTCGGCCTCTGCCCGAGTCGCTGCGATGGGAGCCGCTGATGGACCTCGAACTCACCGGCAAGGTGGCCGTCGTCACCGGAGCCAGCAAGGGCATCGGCCTGGCGGTGACCGGGGCCTTCGTGGACGAGGGCGCGCGCGTCGTGGCCGGAGCGCGCACGATCGACAGCCTCACCGGGATCGACGGTGTCACGCCCGTCGCACTGGACCTGATCGCGCCCGACGGGCCGGCCCGCCTGGTGCAGAAGGCGCTCGACGAGCACGGACGAGTCGACGTGCTCGTCAACAACGTGGGCGCGGTGCGCCTGCGCCTCGACGGCTTCCTCGGCACCAGTGACGAGGAGTTCGCCTGGGCGATGGAGATGAACTTCTTCACCGCCCTGCGCGCGACGCGCGCCGCGATCGTCCCGATGATCGCGGCCGGCGGGGGCGCGATCGTCAACGTGGCCTCGGTCAACGCCTTCTTCGAGCCCGACGCGGGGGTGCTCGACTACGGGGCCGCCAAGGCCGCGCTGGTCAACCTGACCAAATCGCTCTCGCAGGAGTTCGGGCCCAAGGGGATCCGGCTCAACTCGCGTGTCGCCGGGCCCGGTCGAGACCGACCTGTGGCTCGGCGACGCCGGCGTCGCCGCGACGGCGGCGAAGGCGAGCGGCACCGACTTCGACACCGCCCGCGACGCCGTCGTCGCCAGCCTCGGCGGCTTCGCCACCGGCCGCTTCACCACCCCCGCGGAGGTCGCGACGCTCGTCGTGCTGCTCGCCTCGCCCCGCACGGGCAACGTGACCGGCGCGAACTACCTCATCGACGGCGGGCTGATCAAGACGACGTAGGAGCCGTGGCCGGCTCAAGGCCGAGGATCGCGGCCAGGCCGCCCACCATCAGATCGCGGCCCTTGACCTCGGCGACGACCTCGCGCCCCACGATGCCCTCCTGGCCGGGAAACTGGCCCGCGCCGCCCTCGGGGCCGAGCGGCACGGCGATGCCGGGAGCGGAGCGCTCGTAGGCGGTGAGCTCGCCGCCGGCGTGGTGGGCGAGGATGTTCTGCGCGACCACCGCGGCCTGGAGGCGCGCGAAGCCCGCCATCTTGCGATCGGCCGTCGAGACGTCGCCGAGGACGAAGACGCGATCGTGGCCGGCCACCCGCAGCTCGGGGGTGGTCGCGATGAAGCCCTCGGGCGTCAGCGCCGCGGCGAGCGCCTCGTCCAGGTAGTCGCTCACCGGCGTCACCCCGAAGGCCCGGAACCAGACATCCGCGCTCACCCGCTCACCGGCCTCGGTCGTGACGGTGAAGGCGCCGTACCGGCCCGGCTCCGTGGGCGGCAGGGCGGTCAGCCGGCGACCCAGCAGCAGTTCGACGCCCAGCTCGTCGAGCTGCGTCCGGAGCTCGGTCCGCAGCGCGGGGGCGTACGGCCCGTCGAGGATGTCGTCGGCCTGATCGATGATCGTGACCCGGACGTCGGGGAAGGCGGCGCGGATCTCGCCCGCCAGCTCGAGCCCGACGGGGCCGGCGCCGACGATCAGCGCGTGACCGGCCGCGACCAGCGCCTCGTGGCCCTCGGCCAGACGCGCGATCGCGTGCTCGGCCACGTGGGTCTCGGGCTTGGCCGGGTAGGGGTACCGCGAGCCGGTCGCGAGCACGACGTAGTCGGCCGTCAACTCCTCGCCCGAGCCGAGCGTCACCCGGTCGCCGCTCACGCGCACCGCGTGGTCGTGGATCACCCGGCCGTTGGTCCAGCAGCCGGTCCAAGGGCATGAAGATCCCGGGAGCGAACCCCGGATCGACCAGCGCCCGGAGCGCACCGATGTGGTGGACGAAGGTGTCGCGCGGTTCGACCAGGGCGACGTCGGCCTGGTCGTCGAGCGCCTTGGCGACGTTGATTCCGCCGTAGCCGCCTCCGATGACGACGACGGAGGGACGGGCGCTGGGCGTGGCGGGCATCGTTGCTCCTGAGCTAGATCGGTGCGGACGCACGGACCGTAGCACGCGCACGTTTGTGCGCTCAAGCATGGGTGCCCGCCCGCGCATGTTTCGCTAGCCTCACTCCATGAGCACCCACGCGGACGCCCCCGCCACGCCCACGCCGCAGGCGCCACCCTTCGGCGCGGAGGCGCTCTTCGGGCTGATGAAGGTCCAGGCGACCGTCGTCCGCGCAATCGACGAGGCGCTGATGGAGGCGCACGAGACGGGCCTCACGGGGTATGAGCTGCTCTCCCGGCTCGCCAACCTCCATCCTGACGGCGCCTCGGTGCGCTACCTGTCGGATCAGGTGGTCGTCAGCTCCAGCCGCGTCTCGCGCGTCACCGACGAGTTCGTGAGCCGGGGACTGCTCGAGCGCGCCCACTCGCCCCACGACGGCCGGCTGTCGCTGGTGCGGCTGACGCCCGCCGGACGTTCCGAGGTCGCGCGGATGGAGGCCACCTTCGCCCAGGCGCTGGAGGCCAACTTCACCGGCCGGCTGTCGCGGGAACAGGTCGTGGCCCTCGCCGAGACGGCGTTCACCCTGGGCGCTCCCAACTGCGCCGCGGCCGTGGAATCAGCGGCCGACGCCGACCGCTGATCGCATGCGGGTCGTCATCGCCGGGGGCGGGCTGGTGGGGCTGACGCTGGCCGGGTTGCTCGGCCGGCGCGGGGTGACCCCCACCGTGATCGAGCGGATGCCCGCCGGCGCCTACGTGGCGCGCGGCTTCATGCTCGGCCACCAGGCCTACGACGCGATGGCCGAGCTCGGGGCGCTCGATGAGATCGTCGCCACAGGCCGGGCGATCGGCGCCACGCCGGACGGCGGATCCGCGGCCACCGCAATCGAGGTCGGGCGCGTCCTCGGCCTGGTCGGGCGGAGCGTCCAGGTGCACCACGAGCACCGGGTGGTGGGCCTGGAACGGGACTCCGACGGGACGGGTGGTGAGCGCGCGCGTCGAGGGCCCCGGCGGAGCGCACACCATCGCCAGCGACCTGGTCGTCGCCTGCGACGGCATCCGCTCGCTGGTGCGCGGGATGGCCGGCCTGCGGGCCGACTTCGCCCCGATGGCCGAGGGCAAGCTGGAGTGGATGAGCCCGGTGCCCACACCCGGCTCGTTCGCCATGAGCTACCTCTCCAACGGCGGGCACATCGGGCTGCTCAGCTGGCCCGAGGGGTCGTTCGGCTGGCGCACCACCGAGCGCCTCGGGAAGGAGGCTGCCCTCGCTCCCGGGCTGGATGCCCTGATCGCGTCGTGGGCGTCGCTGCTGCCCGCCGCGGCGGACGGTGTGCGCGCGCTGGCATCGGTCGACCAGCTGCACTACAGCGAGCCCGAGCTGCTCTCGTGCCCGGACTGGTGGGCCCCGGGGGTCGTGGCGATCGGCGACGCCGCCCATTTCTTCGGCCCCGAGACCGGCGCCAGCGCGGGCATCGGGGTGGGTGACGCCCAGGCTCTGGCCCAGGCGATCGCCACCTTCCCCGACGACGCCGACGCGGCGTGCGCGGCCTACACGGCCTGGCGCGGCCCGGCGGTGCGCCCCTACGAGGCGGGCGATCCCGGGCGGCGGCGCCTGCTGGGCCAGGAGATCGGCGCGGCGGCGGCTGACGAGCGGTGGCCCCCGGCCTGAGGGCCTATGCCAGCAGCAGGATGAAGGACGCCACGATGGCGACCACCAGCACCGCACCGGCGACGAGCGGCTCGCCCGACATGCTCCCCGTGACGAAGCGCCCCTGCTCGAGCTCGCGGTTGACCCGCCGGTAGCGGGCGCCGGCCTCGACCAGGCCGGCGGCCCCGGTCGCGACCAGGATGGCGCCGGCGGCGATCGTGCGCGCGTTGGTCGGCTCGACGAGCTTCGCCACGGCCAGGCCGAGCACCATCACCGTCGCGGCTGTCCTCAGCCACGCGAGGTAGGTGCGCTCGTTGGCGAGATGGTCCCGGGCCCGGGAGCCCGGCTCCGTGATGATCTGGGCGGGATCATGCGGGTCCGTCATGGCGAGCCTCCTCGATCGCGGGGTGCACCGATCAGTCTCGCGCTCCGGAGGAGTCCCATGGGTAACACACACGAGGACACGACCAAGGAGGCCGGCATGCTGGCGACGACACAGGCGTTCTCGGGGTTCGCGGTGGACGACATCGAGAGGGCCCGGGTGTTCTACGGCGACACCCTCGGCCTCGAGGTCGGCGACGTGCCGGGCATGGGGCTGCTGCGCCTGACGCTGGGCACCGGAGCCACGGTGCTCGTGTACCCCAAGCCCGACCACACGCCCGCCACGTTCACGATCCTCAACTTCCCGGTGGAGGACGTTAACGCGACGGCGGCCGAGCTCGCCGCGGCGGGGGTGGTGTTCGAGCGCTATCCGGAGATCGGCGAGGCCGACGCGCACGGCGTCCATCGCGGCGAGGGCGGCCCGGCGATCGCGTGGTTCACCGACCCGGCGGGCAACATCCTCTCGATCCTGGAGGCGTGAGGGCGGCGAGCTTCGGCGTTCCCCGCACAGTGCGTTGAGGACTGGCGACAAGGCGAGGAACCGGCCTCTTTCGGGCCGGTTCGTCGCGCACCGGGCCCTACACACCGCGGGCACGGTGCAAGCGGCGCGCGTGGCCTTTCGGCCCGTCGGAAGGGGTGACCTGCAGGCGAAGATCCTGGCTCCGATATCGCCCAAGGCGATGAGACAGCCGGCCTTCGGCCGGCTGTGCAAGGTCGCCCCGCCAAAGGCGGGCCACCGAATGCCAATCCGCCCGGCCAGGGCGGATTTGCCGCGTCCGGGACATGCGCGCCAACGGCGATACGGGACCGCTCAGAGGAGACGATCAGAGCTCGGAACGCCCTGAGGGACCCAACCCCTCACCCCAGAGACCCTGACCTCACGAGACGGCGGCGGCTCGCGGCGGTCTGTCCGCGGCGTCCCGCGCCAGGGCGCTGATCTCGCCGATGGAGCGCTCCGGTCCGAACCGGTCCCAGGCCGCCCGGTATCGCCCGATGCGGCGTCCGAAGGCCCGCGGCGGCTCCGCGTACAGACGCGCGCCGAGGCGGAGGCTGCGGTCCTGGAGGTCGGCGCGCACGGCGTCGAGGGCAGCGAGCACGTCGGCCATCGCGATGCCGGCCTCCTCGGTCGAGGTCCGCAGCGTCCACCGGAGCACGGCCAGGTCGTGGTCGTCGCCCAGTGCGTCGGAGAGCTCCTTGAAGCCGACCGCCATCGGATCCATGACGCTGGGCGCGAGGCCGGTGAGCAGGCGCGCCTGCTGCCAGCCGTACTTCGCACGCTTGCGCCACTCGTGCAGCCGGGCGTCGTCCCGCGATCGGGCCGATGCCCGGAACGCGGTGCGCCCGCGGGCGTAGGTGTCGGTCACTCCCGTCACCCAGAGGGCCGGGTCGTCGTCGAAACGCCACCCCGGGATCCGGTCCCGCACCGGCTCGAGCCGTTCCGCCGCGCGGCGCAGGCGGATGTTGACGGCCTCCTCCCCGACCGCGCGCGAGGCGCGGATCGCCAGGCCGCAGCGGATGGCCTGGACGGCGGCGCGGTCGACGCGCTCGACGTGTGACGCCCTCACCAGGTCGTCGAAGGTGCCGATCAGCGCGTGCGCGTCGCGGAGAGCCGAGAGGTCGCGGGCCGCGTCGCGCAGATCCGCGTTGGCCCTGCGGTAACCACCGTCCATCGCGGGCCTCGCGAGTCGCAGCAGGCCGCGGACGCGCTTCAGCCGCGTGCGGACATCGTGGACCGTGTGGTCCACGCCGTGTGCCTCGGGCGTGCGCAGCCCGTCGATGGCGCGGGTGAGCTGGACCGTGGCCAGCGCGCCGACCTGGCGTCCGAAGGGCTCGTCGAAGTGCAGGCGAAACGACATGACCGGGGTCCTTCCGGGAGCGCCGCAGTGCCCGTCGATACCCCGTCCCGGGCAGGCGGAAACGGCAGCGTGGGGCGATGAGGACCGCGGGTCGCGAGGGGCATGTTTCGCGACGAAGCCCGCAGGGGAACGGCTCCTCCGGTCGACGACGGGGATGGAGAGGGCATGCGCGCAGCGGTCACCAGCAGCACTGCACCTCGGGGCGAGCCCCGGGTGGCGCTCACCTTCGACGACGGGCCCGACCCGACGTGGACGCCCCTGGTGCTGCGCCGCCTGCGGCGCCTCGACGCCGTCGCGACCTTCTTCGTCATCGCACCGCGCGCCGAGGCCTACCCGGAGCTGATCGACGCGATGCTCGCCGACGGGCACGAGGTCGCGCTGCACTGCTGGTCGCACACGCGCCACAGCACTCTCGCCCGGGAGGAGGTCGAGGCCGACACGGACCGCGCGCTCGCGTCGCTCGGCCGTCTCGGCGTCCGGCCGCACCGCTGGCGCACTCCCTGGGGCGACACCGCGCCCTGGTCGAAGGCCGTCGCCGCCGAGCGGGGGCTGCGCCTCGTGGGCTGGACCGCCGACACCCACGACTGGCGCGGCGACGATGCCGCGACGATGCTCGCCGCGATCGTGCCGGACCTCGAGCACCGCGCCATCGTGCTGATGCACGACGGCATCGGCCCGGGCGCGCGCCGCCGGGGCTGCCGGGAGACCGTGCTGCTGTTGGAGCCACTGTGCGTCGCCGTGCGCGAACGCGGGTGGATGGTCGGGCCGCCGTCGCCCCTGGGAGCGGCGACGTGATGGCCACGAGTGCCGCGGGCATGCCGCCCGCCGATGCGATCTCCCGCGAGGAGGCCCTGGCCGAGGTCGCCGCGGGAGCGGACGCGCGCGACCGCGGCGAGCCGCGTTTTCCCGAGGACGCCATGCTCGCGCTCGAGCGGGCCGGCGTCCTCGCGGCGACCGTGCCCCTCGACGCGCCGGCGCCCTCGCACGCCGAGGAGTGGGACCTCGTCCGCCGCGTCGCGCGGGCCGACGGTTCGGTCGGGCGGATCGCCGACGGCCACTTCAACGCGGTCGAGCGCGTCGCCGCGCTCGCGCCCGAGCCGCTGCGCACCGACGAGCTGCGGGCCGTCGCGGCCGGCGCCCGCCGAATGGGCGTCTGGGGAGCCGACCCGACGCCCGCCGAGGGCACCCCGGCCCGGCTGGTCGGCAGGACGGGCGAGCAGTCGCTCGCGGGAGTGAAGGTGTTCTGCTCAGGCGCGGGCGGCATCGACCGGGCCCTGGTCACCGTTCACGGTGCGTCGCTGCAGCCGGTGCTCGTGCTGGTGGACCTGACGGCCGGCACCACCGTGGACCGCACCTGGTTCCAGGGATCCGGGATGCGGACCTCCGAGAGCCACCGCGTGGAGTTCGACGGCGCCCCGGTGCTCGCCGTGCTCGGCGAGCCCGGCGAGATCGTGCGCGAGCCGTGGTTCTCGCGCGACGCGATCCGCACGGCCGCCTGCTGGGCGGGCATCGCCGACCGGGCGGCCGACGCGGTTCTGGAAGCCCTCGCCTCGCGCCCGGCGGTCGGCGACCTGGACGCCCTCGCGGCCGGACGCGTCGTGGGCGCCCTGGCGACCATCGACGGTTGGCTGGAGGTCGCCGCGCGCGCGGCGGCCGATCCCGCGCGTGACCTCCGGACCATGTCGGTCAACCTGCGATCGGCGGTCGCCGCGGCGTGCCGCGAGATCGTGGTGACGGGTTCGGTGGCGGCCGGATCGCGCGCGCTGTCCGGGCCGGGCGATCTCGACCGCTGCCGCCGCGACCTGGAGCTGTTCCTGATGCAGCACCGGCTGGAGCCGATGGTGGCCCGGGTCGGGCGCGCCGAGCTCGAGCGACGCCGATGAGGCGCCGGATGGGCGCCGAGTACTTCGAGGAGCTCTACCGCGCGAGCGAGGACCCCTGGGATCTGGCGACCAGCGACTACGAGCGGAAGAAGTACGACGCGACGGTCACGGCCCTGGGCGATCGGGTCTTCCCCACCGCCCTGGAGATCGGCTGCTCCATCGGCACGCTCACCGAACGCCTGGCGCCGCGCTGCGGCACGCTGCTCGCGGTGGACTGCGCGCCGACGGCCGTCGCGCGCGCGCGGCGCCGCGTGGCGTCCCTCGCCAACGTGACCGTCGCGCGGCGCTCGATCCCCGAGGACATGCCGGAGGGGCGCTTCGACCTGATCGTCTGCTCCGAGGTCCTCTACTACTGGGACCGCGGCCTGCTGAGCGCGACCTGGCCGCGCCTCGTCGATGCCCTGGAGCCGGGCGGCTCGCTGCTCGCCGTCCACTGGCGCGGGCCGGTGCGGCACTACCCCCTGGGCGGCGACGCCGTGCACGAGCTGATCCGCGGCGATGCGGACGGGCTGACCCTGGCCCGCGCCGAGGTGCAGCCGCGGTACCGGATCGACCGGTTCGACCGGGCCGCGTGAGCGCCCTTCCCCCACCGAACCCGGGCCTGCGCGCCTGCGTGGTGGTGCCCGCGCGCGACGAGGCCGAGCGCATCGGCGCGTGCGTCGACGCGCTGGGGGCGCAGCGCGGCGTGACGCGGGACGAGTTCGAGGTGCTGGTGGTGCTCGACGCCTGCACCGACGCGACCGGGAGGCGGGCGCGCGAGGCGGCGGCGCGCCACCCCGGCCTGGTCGCTGCACCTGATCGACGGCGACGCGCCCGGCGCCGGCGCAACCCGCCGCCGCGGCATGGACGAGGCGCGGACCCGGCTCGAGATGGTCGGCCGGGACGACGGCCTGATCGCGTCCACCGACGCGGACACCCGCACCCAGCCCGATTGGCTGCGCCATCAGCTGGATCTGGTCGCGAGCGGGGCGCAGGCGGTCGGCGGGCTGATCGAGGTGGAGGCCGACGGCCTGCCCCCCGGCGACGCTGCGCCGCCGCGACGCGACGTCTGCGCGATCGCCTGGCGAGCGCACGTGCCGACGGCGACGCGGAGCACCCCTTCTTCAGCGGGGCCTCGCTCGGCATCACGGTGGACGCGTATCGGCGGGCCGGGGGCCTGCGGTCGCTCCCCGCCCTGGAGGACCAGGCCCTGGAGCGCGCACTGACCGAGCGCGGCATCCCGATCCTCCGCTCCCGCGCGGTGCGCGTGACCACCTCCGGCCGCACCGACGGGCGCGCGCGTCACGGTCTCTCGGCCGACCTGCGCATCGACGCGTGGCGTGAGCGGCGCGGCTTCCGCGCCACCGGCTTCGACGTGGCCGATCTCGTCCGCCGCAAGCGCGACTCGGTGTCGGTGGTGCTGCCCTGCCGCGAGGTGGCGGAGACGATCGGGAGCGTCCTCGACGCGCTGGCCCCCCTCGAGCGGATGGGCCTGATCGACGAGGTGCTCGTGATCGACGCCGCGTCCGCGGACGGCACGGCGGAGATCGCCGCCCGGCATGGCGCGCGGGTGGTGCAGGAGTCGCGTGTCCTGCCGGAGTTCGGCCCGTGCCAGGGCAAGGGCGACGCCATGTGGCGCGCGCTGGCCGTCACGGAGGGCGACATCGTGGCCTACATCGACGCCGACACGATCGACTTCGATCCCCTCTTCGCGGTCGGCCTGATCGGGCCGTTCGTGGAGGACGCGGGTATCGCGCTGGTCAAGGGGGCGTTCCGCCGCCCGCTGCGCGCCGGCGACGCCCTGCTCGCGGACGAGGGCGGCAGGGTCACGGAGCTCGTCGCGCGGCCGCTGCTCAGCATCGTCGCGCCCGAGCTCGGCGGCTTCGCCCAGCCCCTCGCCGGGGAGACGGCGGGGCGGCGGGATCTGCTCGAATCGCTGTCCTTCCCGGTCGGCTACGGCATCGAGACGGCCATGCTGATCGACGCGCTGCGGGCGCGGGGGCTGGACGCTCTCGCCCAGGTGGATCTCGGCACGCGGCTCAACCGCCACCAGTCGCTGCGCGACCTGGGCGCGATGGCCCTGGCGGTGATGGGTGCGGGGCTGCGGCGCGGGCTCCCGGCCGAGTTGTTCGAGGCCCTCGCCCCCGGCCGCATGCTCACCCCGGCCGGCGACGGCGAGATGCGCAACCGCGACGTCGCCATGGACGAGCGCCCGCCGCTCGCGGACGTGCTCGCCCGGAGGCTCGCCGAGACGCGCTGAGGCTCACCGGCCCCAGCGGTCCCGGCGATGTGCGTCAGGCGGTTTCCGTGGAGTGACGGCCCTCGGCGAACTCCTCCACGATCTTCCCGCAGAAGGCGGGGAGGTCGTCGGGGTTGCGGCTCGACACCAGACCGTTGTCCACGTGCACCTCCTCGTCGATCCAGGTGGCGCCGGCGTTCTCCAGATCGGTGCGCAGGCTGGGCCACGAGGTGAGCGTGCGCCCGTTGACCACACCGGCGTCGATCATCGTCCACGGCCCGTGGCAGATGACGCCCACCGGCTTGTTGAGGGCGAAGAAGTCGCGCACGAAGCTCGTGGCCCGGGCGTCGGTGCGCAGGGCGTCGGGGTTCGCGACCCCGCCCGGCAGCACCAGCCCGTCGAAGTCCTCGGCGCGCGCATCGTCGAGCGACACGTCCACGTCGAGGGTGTCGCCCTTGTCCAGGTGGTTGAACCCCTGGATGGTGCCGTCCGAGGGCGCCACCAGCACGGCGGTACCGCCGGCATCCTCGACGGCCTTCCATGGCTCGGTCAGCTCCACCTGCTCCACGCCGTCGGTCGCGAGGAACGCGATGCGGCGGTTGGTGATCTCGTCGCTCATTGGGAACTCCTTCGTCTCGGGGACGATGGGGCGGCTATGCGCCGGGGTGCAGCAGCACCTTGGTGTAGCCGTCGCATCGCTTGTCGAACTTGTCGTAGGCGTCCACGCCCTCGTCCAGGCCCAGCTCGTGGGAGACGATGAAGGAGGGGTTGGCCCGCCCGGCGATGATCAGATCGCGGAGCTCGCGGTTGTAGCGCTTGACGGGCGCCTGGCCCGTGCCCATGCGCTGGCCCTTGGTGAAGAACGTGCCGTAGTCCCAGCCGATGCGGCCCTCCTGGGCGCCCTCGTCGGCGGCGCCCGGGTCCTCGGGCACGTAGACGCCGACCACGCCGATCGCGCCCGCCGTGCGGACCACCTTCACCAGGTTGTCGAGCACCAGCTCCGGGTGCTCGGTGCCGTGGTGGTCGTGGGCCTGGTATCCGACCGCCTCGACCCCGCGGTCCACGCCGACTCCGTCGGTGGCGTCGATGATGGCCTCGACCGGATCGCCGTCGGAGATGTCGATCGGCCTCTGCGCCGATCGTCTCGGCGAGCGCGAGGCGGTCCTTCTCCTTGTCGACCACGAACACCCGCCGGGCGCCGCGGATGAAGGCGCTGTGGGCGGCCATCAGGCCCACCGGGCCGGCGCCGAACACGGCGACGCTGTCGCCCGGGCCGACCTCGGCCAGCTCGGTGCCGTGGTAGCCGGTCGGGAAGATGTCCGAGAGCATCGTGAAGTCGAGCTCGTGCTCGTCGCCCTCGGGCAGCTCGAGCAGGTTGACGTCGGCGAACGGCACCCGCAGGTACTCGGCCTGGCCGCCGCGGTACGGGCCCATGTTGGCGTAGCCGTAGGCGGCGCCGTCCACGCCCTCGGTGGGGTTGGTGCGGGTGCAGAACGACCACCAGCCGTCCTGGCAGTTGCGGCACGTGCCGCACGAGATGTTGAACGGCACGGACACCCGATCGCCGACCTGCACGCGCTCCACGCTCATCCCCACGGCCTCGACGATCCCCATGTTCTCGTGGCCGAAGACCGTGCCCTCCTCCACGCTGGTGCGGCCCTCGTACATGTGCAGGTCGGAGCCGCAGATGTTGGTGGTGGTGATGCGCACGATGGCGTCGAGCGGGGTCTCGATGCGGGGATCGGGGACCTCCTCGACGGCGACCGAGAACGGGCCGCGATAGACGATCGCTTTCATTGATCCCTCTTCCGGGTGGGGGTGGGCGGACGATGCCTCGCCGGTGTTACCCCGACGGCCGCCGGGCTAACTCGCGCGGCGCGGGGCGACGCGCGGCGCCCTGTCCTCGAGCCCGCGGCGCAGCAGGGCGAGCACGGCGAGCTCCTCGGCGGTGTGCCCCTCCTGCAGCCGCTGGCGAACGCGGCCGGCCAGCGACGAGATGGTGCGCCCGTCGAGGAAGTGGTCGATCACCCGCGGATCGATGTAGCTGGCGCGGCACACCGCCGGGGTGTTGCCGAGCAGCTCGGAGGCCAGCCGGCACACCCGCGTCACCGCGCGGCGCCGCTCCTCGGCCCCCTCGATCGGGCCGATCTCGTCCAGCGCGACGGCGGCGGCGACCGTGCCCGCCCAGGTGCGGAAGTCCTTGGCCGAGAAGTCCTCGCCCATGTGCTTCTTGATGTATTCGTTGACGTCGCTGGAGCGCACGTCGGCGACCTCTCCCTCCTCGTCGCGGTACGCGAACACCTCGTATCCGGGCAGCGCGTCCATCTCGGCGATGGCGTGCACCAGCCGGGCGTCGGTCACCTCGAGGTGGTGGGAGAGGCTGCCCTTGCCGACGAAGTCGAGGATCAGGGTGTCGCCCTCGATCTCGATGTGCCGCGACCGGAGGGTGGCCAGGCCGTAGGTCTTGTGGGTGGTGGCGTACTGCTCGCTGCCGACGCGGATGTAGGTGCGATCGAGCAGTTGCACGGCCGCGGCCAGCGCCTTCGATCGTCCGAGCTTGCGGCGGCGCAGGTGCCGGGCGGTGACCCGCCGCAGTTCGGGCAGGCCGTCGGCGAACCGCAGGATGCGCTCGTACTTCTCCAGCTGGCGCTGCTCGTGCCAGGCCGGGTGGTAGATGTACTGCGTCCGCCCCGCCGCGTCGACGCCGGTGGCCTGCAGGTGGCCCCGCGACGAGCGGCAGATCCAGACGTCGGTCCAGGCCGGTGGGATCGCCAGCGCCGGCGAATCGCTCCTTGAGCCGGGGGCTCGCGACGGTCCTCCCCTTCTCGTCGATGTAGCGCCACCCCTTGCCCTGCCGGCGGCGGGTGTATCCGGGCTCGCGATCGGAGCTGTGGCGGAGGCTGGGCACGGTGCGCGGGGTGAGTACCCCCGCGCCCCACCGACAAACCGATCCCGGTTTGCGCCGTGCCGCTCCGGGCACACCTCACCGACATCACCCCGACGCGGGAGCCGACCTGACCGCACCGCCGATCTCCGACTACGCCCTGCTCGGCGACTGCCAGGGCGCGGCCCTGGTCTCGCGCGACGGGTCGATCGATTGGTGGTGCAGCCCGCGGTTCGACTCGCCCAGCGCGTTCGCCCGGCTGCTCGATCCCGGCGGCGGGGCACTGGTCGATCGCACCCGTCGAGGCGGCGACCGTCGACGCGGTCGTACCTCGAGGGCACGATGGTGATGGAGACGGTCTTCACCGGCTCGCGACGGACGTGTACGGCTCACCGACGCCCTCGCTCTCGCCCCGGGTGCGCGTGGGCACGAGGTCGGGATGGAGTCGCCTCACACCCTCGTGAGGATCGTCGAGGCGATCGAGGGCCGGTTGGAGCTGCGGATGGAGCTCGTGCCGCGCCTCGAGTACGGCCTCGTGGTCCCGGAGTTCGCCGAGGACGACGGCCTGGTGCGGACCGAGGGTGGGGCCGACCGCCTGCTGCTCCGCACGGACGCCCCCGTCGTCGTCCGCGACGATCGCGTCGTGGCCCGGATGACGCTGCAGAAGGGCGACGCCGTCCAGTTCGCGCTGTTGCACGAGCGGCGCCCGGCGCGCCGGGGAGAGCCGCTCGCCCCCCGGCGGGCCATGGACGAGACGATCGCCGGCTGGCGCTCGTGGAGCGAGGCGCACCGCCGCTACTCGGGCCCCTGGCGCCGCGAGGTCGAGCGCAGCGCTCTCGTGCTCCAGGCCCTCACCCATCAGCCGAGCGGTGCGATCGTGGGCGCGCCGACGACCTCGTTGCCCGAGGCGATGGGCGGCGAGCGACAACTGGGACTATCGCTACGCGTGGCTGCGCGACGCCAGCATGACGCATCCAGGCGCTCTCGATCGCGGCGTGCGACGACGAGGTCGCGCGCAACTTCGACTGGATGGCGCGGGTGGCCGTCGGCGCCGAGCGGGAGGGGGCGCTGCAGATCGTGTTCGGCGTGGAGGGCGAGCGCGAGCTCACCGAGCACGACGCTGCCCCACCTGCGGGGTCACGGCGGCAGCGCGCCCGTCCGCGTCGGCAACGCCGCATGGACGACAGACGCAGCTCGACGTCTTCGGCGAGGTGCTGGCGTCCGCGCACCTGCTGCTCGACCGCCTCGGCGACCTGGATCCCGGCACCGCCGTGTTCCTGTCCGGCCTGGCCAACCTCGCCGCGGACCGCTGGCGCGAGCCCGACTCGGGCATCTGGGAGGGGCGCGAGGGCGAGCGCGACTACCTCAGCGAGCAAGGTCATGTGCTGGGTGGCCCTCGACCGGGCGCTCGACATGGCCGACGTGCTGGGGGCGGACGGCGGGCGAGCGGCAGCGGCTGGAGCGAGGAGCGCGACGCGCTCCGCGAGCGCGATCCTCACGAGGGGATGGAGCGAGGAGACGCCACGCGTTCGCGGGGGCCTTCGACTCCGACCGCATGGACGCGAGCGTCCTGATGATGGTGATCGTCGGCTTTCTTCCTCCCGACGACGAGCGCATTGGTCGCGACGGTGGAAGAGATCCAGGGTGAGCTGGCCCACGAGGGCCTGGTGCGAAGGTGGACCGGCGCCGAGGACGGCGCGTTCCTGGCGTGCTCGTTCTGGCTCGCCGACTGCCTGGCGCGGATGGGGCGTGTGGACGGAGGCCGGCGAGGTGTTCGAGGCGGCCCTCGCCTGCGCCAACGACGTCGGACTGATGGCCGAGGAGTGGGACGCCGGCGCCGCTCGGGCGCTCGGCAACTTCCCCCAGGCCCTCTCCCACGTCGGCTCGATCGTCGCCGCGCAGAGCATCGGTCACGCGCGACGGGCCGCGGACGCGCCGCGGGCCGTGACGCACAGCACGCACATCAACGCGAGAGGAGCCATGACATGGGCATCATCGAATCGATCCGGGGTGTCATGTGGGCGCGCCGCAACCAGCCGGACGACGTCGCCTACCTGCTTGGCGCGTCGCACGAGCGCTTCCACCCGACCGAGCTGGTGCGCCAGGCGGTGCTCGCCGAGGAGGCCGGCTTCGACGGCGTCGCCGCCAGCGACCACATCACGCCGTGGTGGCGGCCCGAGACGGCGCCCGCGTACTGCGCGCAACGTCTGGGTGTGGCTGGGCGCGGCGGGCCAGGCGACCGACGACATCGCCATCGGCACGGGCGTCACGGGGCTGGTGCACCGCTACAACCCGGTCGTCGTGGCCCAACAGATCGCCACGGTCGAGGCGATGTTCCCCGGTCGCGCCTTCCTGGGCGTCGGCTCGAGCGAGGCCATGAACGAGGTGCCGGCCGGCATGGACTGGCCCGACACCGGCGAGCAGCTCGCCCGCACGGAGGAGGCCCTGACGATCATCGGGCGCCTGCTGGACGGCGAGACGGTCGACTTCGCGGGCGAGTACTTCACGACCCACGGCGCGCGGCTGTACCTGCGCCCCGAGCGACGCCCGCCCATCTTCCTGTCGGCCTTCCACGAGCAGGCCGCCGAGGTGGCGGGCCGTCTGGCCGACGGCGTGTGGACGCTTGCCGACCCCAAAGCCGCGCCCAAGGTGATCGCCGCCTACCGCCGCGGCGCCGAGGAGGCCGACCGCGCGCCGGGCGAGATCATCCTGCAGAGCCTCGCGTCGGTGGACGACTCCGACGACGCTGCGCTCGAGGCCAGCCGCGAGTGGAAGGCGACCCTGCCCGGCGGGCTCTACACGGACGACATCCACGAGCCGGCCGACATCGAGAACCAGGCCGACGACGTCTCGGACCGGCTGTTCACGACTGTCCAACCTGGTGTCGGCGGACCCCGACTCCCACGTGCGCAAGCTGCGCCTGATGGGCGAGCTCGGGGCGAGCGCGATCGTGGTCGTCAACGCCTCCGGACGGGTGCCGGAGTCGATGATCCGGCTCTACGGCGAGCAGGTGCTGCCCGCGCTGCGGGGCGAGGACGGCTAGGGCGGGCCACGTGCCGGTCGCCGCTCCGGTCGTGGTGGTGGGCGGCGGCCCGGCGGGCCTCTCGGTGGCGCGCGGCTTCCGCGAGGCGGGCGGCTCGGCGCGCATCGTGATGCTGTGCGCCGAGTCCCGCCCTCCCTATCGCCGCCCTCCCCTCACCAAGGACTTCCTGCGCGGGCGGCTCACGCAGGAGGAGTTGACGATCGAGAGCCCCGCCTGGTTCGCGATGCGGCGGATCGAGGTGCGCCTGGGCACGACGGCGGTCGCCCTCGACACGGACGCCCGCATCGTCCTGACCGACTGCCGGGGAGGAGATCGCCTACGGGGCGGTGCGCGCTCTGCACCGGCTCCCAGCCCGTGCGGCTGCCGATCCCCGGGGCCGACGCGCCGGGGGTCCACGAGGTGCGCACGGTCGAGGACAGCGCGCTGCTGGCGGCCGCGGCGCCGCCGGGCGCGCGCATCGCCGTGGTGGGCGGCGGGTTCATCGGATGCGAGGCGGCAGTCTCGCTGGCCATGCGCGGCGCCTCGGTGCGCCTGATCACACCCGAGGACTCCCCGCAGGAGGCGCGCCTCGGCCCCGAGGTCGGCGCCCGGCTCGCGGCGTGGCTCCATGAGGCGGGCGTGGAACTGACGGCGGGCCGCTCGCTCGCGGCCATCGAGCCCGCCGGCGCCGGGCTGCGGCTCACGCTCGACGACGACGCGGCCGTGGACTGCGACCGGGTGCTGATGGCGACCGGGGTGCGACCGCGCGCCGATCTCGCGCGCGCGCGCCGGCATCCCGCGCGACGGCGACGCCGTGCTGACGGACGCGTCGATGCGCACGGGGGCCGACGGCGTCTGGTGCGCGGGCGATCTGGCGCTCGCCACCAACCCCTCGGCCGGGCCGGCGCCTGCGGGTGGAGCACTGGGGCGAGGCCCTCCGGCAGGGAGCGGTGGCCGGAGCGAGCATGGCGGGCCGCGACGACACCTGGTCGGACGTGCCCGGCTTCTGGTCCACGATCGGCCATGCGCACGCTCAAGCAGGCCGCTTGGGGCGACGGGTGGGACGCGGTCGAGGTCGACTCCGACGGCGCCGGGTTCACCGCGTGGTACGGGCGCGACGGGATCCTGGTCGGAGTGCTCACCCACGAGCGCGACCACGACTACGTCGTCGGCGAGCAGCAGGATCCGCGACGGGAGCGGCCTGGCCGACGTGACCCGGCTCAGCCCCTCCCGAGGGGGAGGTGGTCGATCAGCTCGTCGAGCGAGTCGAACACCGACACGGCCCCGGCCTCGCGCAGTTCCGCCCGGGAGAAGCCGCCGGTCGTGAGGGCGACGGTGGGCACGCCGGCGCGGAGGGCGGCGACGATGTCCCAGATGGAGTCCCCGATCATCACCGCCGGGCCGCCACCGGCCCGCTCGCGCGCGACCTCCACGAGGTCGGGATCCGGCTTGGAGCCGTCGACGTCGTCCCCCGAGATCCAGCGCGTCCACCAGATCGCGGGCTCCGAGCAGATCGAGGTAGTGCTCCACCTGCCACGCGTCGGCGGAGCTGGCCAGCACCAGCGGGCCGCCGCTCTCCCTGAGCGCGCGCAGCAGTTCGGTGGCCCGGGGAATCGCCGCGATCTCGTCGATCGTCGCGGCGAACAGCTCGTCGTGTGCCTCCCGGATGCCGTCGCCGTTCTCGCGCTCGACGTCGGGACCCGCGATCTCCTCGACCAGATGGTCGCCGCCCATGCCCAGCAGGCGGTGGATGCTGCGGATCTCGCGCACGACGTCGAACCGCCGCAGCGCGTGGTACCAGGCCATGGCGTGCTGGTAGTTGGAGTCCACCAGCGTGCCGTCGACGTCGACGAGGGCCGCGGGCGGCGCTCCGTCGTCGGGTGTCGGCGCGGCCATCCCGACTCTCGTCCCCGATCCCGCGCCTCACGAAACCGCGTCGGGCGGCGCCCGCCGGGGTACCCTCGGTCGAACCCCGACCGGGAGGACCGCATGCCACGCTCACGCTACGAGGACGGCCCCGAAGACGGACGAGGCGATCCCGCCGGAGATGATCCCCGTCATCGAGGCCGGCGGCGGTGTCTCGGAGGGTTTCGAGCTGGCCGAGGCCGAGCTGATCGAGAACGCCGAGGACGCTCCGCTCGACGCGACCGACCGGATCCTCGACGACGCTCTGCCGACGGAGGCCGAGGAGGACCGGGCCGATCTACGGCGAGGCCGACCACGAGCTCGTGGACGAGGCCGACGAGGACGACGAGCGACGACGACGAGGACTGACCGCTCGCTAGATCGTCGCCGTCACGCGGCAGACCTCGCCGGTCGTGGCGCGGCGCGCGACGGCCTTGACCGTGGTGCGGGGCGATCCGGCGGCGATGACCGCGCGGGTCTCGAACGATCCGCTCGGGGCACGCGTGGTGGCGGCGCGGCTGACGACCCGGTTGCCGTTGCGGGTGAGGGCGACGCCCCAGCGCGAGCCGTTGCGGTTCTCGTCAACCTCGAACTCGACCTCGATCCGGCCGTTCTCGGGGCTCAGCTTGAGCTTGGCGGAGCTCGAGAGCGTGCAGGCGCCCGAGGCGCGCACGTCGGGCACGATCGACGCGGTTGCCGCCGCGGTCGTCTCCGGCCGGGTCGTCGGCGCCGTGACTCGCGAGCACCGCCGGCGCTCCCGCCAGCATCCCGCCGGCCAGCGCCAGCCCCATGATCGCCATTCGTCCTCTGCTCATGCTCAACCCCCTCGTCGTGACGCCGGGTGGCGTCGTCCTCGATCACGGTCGCCGACCGGCGGTCGGCATCTCAATGCGACATGGGTCCTACGACCCCGGGAGGGTCGCCGCGACGGCGCACGTCTCCCCGCTCGGAGCGACCGCGCGCACGCTGACGGCGTCGGCGCCGCTGAAGTCGGGGAGCATCGCCCGGTGGCGAAGGGTTCCGCCCGAGCGGGGCACCCGCACCCGGGTGCGCACCACGATGCGGCGCTCGTGGAGGATCGTGAGCCTCCAGACGCCGGCCCGCGACGTGCGGATCTCCGTGTCGGCGCGGATCGCCCCGTCATCCGACCGCAGGCGCAGGCGGGCCTCGCTGCCGCGTCCGCAGACGCCGCGCTCGCGCACCTCGACCCGGTTGCCGCCGTCCTTGGCCTGCGCGGCGCCGGGCAGGGTCGCCAGCGCGAGCGGCGCGCAGGCCGCCACCGCCAGGAGTACTCGCATGAGGACGCCTCGGGACACCGGCCCACACGTTGGCGGCGGGGCGGGCCGCCCGGCAATTGGACCTCGGTCCTACGACCCTCCCGCCGCGGGGCCGATGCCGTTGCGCACCGCCCACATGGCGGCCTGGGTGCGGTCGTCCACGCCGATCGTGCGGAAGATGCTGGTGAGGTGGGCCTTGACCGTCTTCTCGCTGATCTCCAGGCGGCGGGCGATGAGCTTGTTGGGCAGCCCCTCGGCGACCAGCGCCAGCACCTCGCGCTCGCGCGCCGACAGCCCCGCCCCGGCGTCCGGGCGCACGCTGGCCGAGAGCAGCGCCCTCGCGGCGCGGGGGTGGAGTGGCGACTCGCCGCGGGCGGCGGCCCGGATGCCGCTCTCCAGCTCGGCCGGCGTGGCGTCCTTGAGCAGGTAGCCGACGGCGCCGGCCTCCAGCGCCAGCAGGATGCGCGCCCGGTCGGAGAACGAGGTCAGGATCACGACGGCCGCCTCCGGATGCCGCCGGCGCACGCGGCGGGTCGTCTCGATGCCGTCGGGATCGGGCATCTCGAGGTCCATCAGCACCACGTCGGCGCCGTGCTCGGCGATCGCGGCGAGGGCCTCCTCCCCGCCGCCGGCCGCGGCCACCACCTCCACGTCGTCGAACGTGCGGATCAGCTGGTCGAGCCCCGCCCGCACCACCGCGTGGTCGTCGCAGACCAGCACCCGGATCACGCGGGCACCTCCAGCGCCAGCACGGTGCCCTCGCCGGGCGTCGAGCGCACCTCGGCGCGGCCGCCCATCTGGGCCGCCAGGTCCTCCACCAGGGCGAGGCCGAGGTGGCCCTCCTCGCCGCGCCGCACTCGGGTCGCCGCGTCGAAGCCGCGGCCGTCGTCCGTCCACCGTCAGCCGCGCCCGGCCGTCGGCCACCTCGGCCCGCACCCGCACCCGCGTCGCGCCGGCGTGGGCCGCGACGTTGCGCAGGCCCTCGACGGCCGCTCGGTAGAGCAGTTCCTCGGCGGCGGGCGACATGGTGAGGTCCGAGGGCACGTCCACATCGACGGGCACCCCGGCCTCCTCCAGCGCCCCGGTGAGGTCGGCGATGGCGGCGGCGAGACCGGCGTCGTGCAGGCGGCCCGGGTTGATCTCGACGACCGCGGCGCGCAGGCGCCGGATGCCCTCGCGCGCGGCGTCGGCCCCGTCCTCGAGGGCGCGCACGGTCGCCGGGTCGGTCCCGGCCGGAGCGCGCTCGGCGGCGGCGGCGAGCGAGTAGGCCAGGCCGGCGAGGTTCTGCACCGGACCGTCGTGCAGGTCGGCCGCCACGCGACGCCGCTCGACCGACGACGACTCGAGCGCCGATTCGAGCAGTCGCTGGCGGTCGCGCAGCCCGTCGCGCAGGCGCCGGGCGGTTGACCAGGCGAGGGGCAGCTGGATCAGCCACAGCAGCAGCAGCGAACCGATCACGACCGGCGCAACGGCCACCAGGATCCGCTCGCCGCTGGCGTCGATGGCGCTCTGGCGGCGGTAGAGCTCGAAGAGGGCGGGCGTCCCGCCCCGGGTGCGGATGGGCAGGTACACCTCCAGCAGCGAGCCGTCGTCGCGCTCGAAGACGTTCTCGGGCTTCGACAGGTCGCTCAACTCGGCATCGGTCTTCCCGGTCTCGAGGGCCTCGCGCTCGTCCTCCCCGAGCGCGTACCTCCGGCCGATCAGGCGGGGCTCGTCGGAGTAGACGATGCGGCCGTCCGGCGACCAGATCTTGACCCGGACGATGTCCTCGCTGAGCACCCGCTCCTGCACCACCCGGTCGAGGGCGGCGAGCGCGGTGGCGTCGCCGGCGAGCGCGGCGTCCGTGAAGTCGGGCTCCACCACGCCGCGGCCGGCCAGGTCGGCGAGGCGGCGGGCGTCGTCCACGGCCTCGCGCTCGCCCAGGTCGCGCAGCACGATGCCGCCGACCACGACGAGGGCGGTCAGGGCGATGAGCCCGGCGACGGCGAAGCGCAGCACCGCCCCGCGCACCGACGGGCCGGGGTCCACGCCGCCGCGGTCCGCGCCGCTCATCGCGGTCGCTGGTGTGGCCGCCACATGCGGGATGATCGTAGTGGACCCCCCGCGCGCGGCCTCGGAGGGCGCGTCGATAGCATCAGGTCATGCCGCTGCTGCAGAAGTCCCCGCTCGTCCGCATCACGGTGGACATCTTTCCCGACGAGCGCGTCGCCGTATCCCTCGAGCCCAAGCGGTCGCGCTGGCCCGAGCACGAGGGCCCCGATCGGCTCGCGATCCCGCTGGGCTTCGCGGCGCTCGCGCTGGCCCGCGCCGAGGGTGAGGATCTCGAGATCGTCCAGCGACGCCTGCGCGACGCCGCCGAGGCGCTCGCCCGCGGCCGGGAGGGCGGGGGCGCCGAGGACCTGCTCTCCGCCGTGTCCGGCTTCGAGATCGTCGCCGCCGACCGCGTGGGCAATCCGCGCATCGAGGTGGAGCTGCGCAAATCGTCGCGCGGGCCGATCCCGGGACTGGTGGCGGGCCGGACCGCCCCTCCCTCGCCCGTCGCCATCGCCGACGCCGCCACCGCCACCTTCGCCGTGTGCCTGGCGCCGCGCGCTCCCGAGGTGCAGCTGGCCTCCGCGCTCGCCATCGAGGGCATCTTCGGCTGGCACCGCCCGGCCAACACGCGCCGCCGGCTGCCCGAGGAGGCGGTCGCCTTCGCCCTGAGGTACGCCGAGACGCGCCTCGCCGAGCAGGGTCACACGCCACCGGCCGAGCTCATCACCGCCCTCGACGAGCGGCGCAAGATCCCGGGCATCCGGACCGGCCTGATCGACGACTAGCGGCCCCGGCCCGGGCCGCCGATCTCCGCCGCCTCGTCCTCCTGCCGCACCCGCAGCAGCAGCGCCACCCACGAGCGGTAGGGTCGCCAGCCGTCGGCGATGCGCACGAGATCGTCCGCGCTCGCGGAAGAGGGCAGGCCGTACTCCGTCGCGACGGCGCGGGCGAGCCGCGGCTCCTGGAGCGGCACCACGTCCGGAGAGCCGGCGCCGCGCATCAGCACCAGCTCGGCCGAGAAGCCCCCGATGCCCGGCAGCTCCCGCAGGTCGGCCAGCGCCTCGTCCCGGGGCATCGCCCGCAGCCGATCGGCGTCGAGGCGGCCCTCGAGCGCCGCCTCGGCCAGCGACCGCAGCCATTCGGGCTTTGCGGGCGGAGAGTCCGCGGAACTCCTCCAGCTCGGCCAGCCGCCGCGGGTCGGGGAACGCGTGGATCACGCGCCCGCCGATCTCGACCGCCTCGCCCAGCTCCTGCGCCATCCGCGCCTTGATCGCCGCCGCCTGGGTCCTGCGGATGCGCTGCCCGATGATCGCCCAGGCCGCGGCCTCGTACGCCGACCAGAACAGCACCGGTCTCAGGCCGGGATATCGCCGCTGGAGCCCGCCGACGACCGGATCGCCCTCCCCGACCGCGGCGAAGCCGCTCCCGTCGATATCGAGCGAGAGGATGCGCGCGACCTGCCGGGCGACCGCGTCCGGGTCACAGCCCGCGGCGGCCGGTCACCTCGCCGACCACGTCGTCTCCCTCCTGCCGGACCCGCACCGCGACGGTCCGCCAGTCGCCCTCGACCGCGAACGCGAGGTCGAGGACCCCCTCCTGCGCGCCGCGGTACCCGGCGGGCGTGAATCCCTCGAGGAACCGGGTGCTCGCGACGAGCGAGAACGGGCCACGGGGAATGAGGGTGAAGTCCGTCACGACGCCATCATCGCCCGGATGGCCCGCGCCGTCAGGTCGTCAGCTCCTTGAAAGCCGCGATCGTGCCGACCGGATCCGGTCCCGCGGGGCGGATGTTGAGCATCGTCACGCCGGCCTCGCTCAGGCGGTCGACCTTCTCCCGCACGTAGGACGCCGAGCCGCACAGGGTCGCGGCCTCCACGAGGTCAGCGGGCAGGCGGGCCTCGGCGCCGCGACGGTCGCCGGCGAGGAACAGGTCCTGGACCTCGGCGGCGGCCTCCTCCCAGCCGAACCGGCAGAACAGCTCGTTGTAGAAGTTCGTCCCCTTCGCCCCCATCCCGCCGATGTAGAGCGCCAGCTCGGGGCGTGCTGCGTCCCGCAGGGCCTCGACCTCCGGCCCGTCGCCGATCGCGCAGATGCCACCGGCGCAGATCTCCAGGGGCGGCAGGTCGGGCGAGCGTCGCGCCATCCCCCGGGCCAGCGCGTCGCCCCACACCGCCCGGGCGCCCTCGGCGAGGAAGAAGAGCGGGTACCAGCCTTCGGCCATCTCGGCCGTCAGCTCGACCGATTTCGGCCTCAGGGCGGCGAGGTGGATCGGGATGCGGTCGCGTTGCGGGCGGGTGATCAGCTTGAGCGACCTGCCGAGCCCCGTCCCGCGCTCGGGCGGCAGGGGCAGTTGGAAGGCCGCGCCCTCGTGCCGCACCGGCTCGCGCCGCCACACCATCCGGCAGATGTCGATCGTCTCGCGCAGGCGCGCCATCGGGCTGGTCGAACGGAACGCCGTGGAAGCCCTCGACGACCTGCGGTCCGGAGGTGCCGAGCCCGAGGATGCACCGCCCGCCGGAGATGGCGTCGACCCCGGCCGCGGTCTGGGCGATCAGCGCGGGAGAGCGCGAGTACACCGAGAAGACGCCCGCGCCGATCTCGATGCGGCTCGTGACCGCCGCCAGGTACCCCATCAGGGAGGCCGCGTCGTAGCCCCACGTCTCGGCGACCCAGACCGCGTCGAGACCGGCGCGCTCCATCTCCACGACCATCGGCACCTGCTCGAGGGGCTCGACGGCGTACGAGAGCGGTACGGAGATGCGCACGAGGACCCCCGGGGAGAGTTGGGCCAGGTCGGCCCAACCCTAAGCCCCTCCCCGTTACCCGTCCGTGGCCCGTTGCCCCGAAGGCACGCCACCCCGCCGGGGCGGGGTGGCGTGATCCGGACTAGGCGACCCGCTCCACCTCGGCCTCGGGGGCCGAGCGCAGGCGCGCCGGGAGCACCGTGGCGGCCACCCCGATCAGCGCTGCGATCACGGAGACGAGGATCGCGGGCTGGTAACCGGCGAGGAGGTCCTCCGCGCTGTTGGTGCCGCCGGTGTAGGCGTTGTTGACCGCGGCCACCACCGCCAGCACCAGGGCCCCTCCGAACTGGAAGGAGGTGTTGACGAGGCCGCCGGCCAAGCCCTGCTCCTCGGGCGCGATGCCGTTGGTCGCCGCGATGTTGAGCGGCCCGTAGGCGAGGGCGAAGCCCACGCCCGACCAGAAGCATCGTCGGCAGGATCGCCGTCAGGTAGGGCGAGTCGGCGCCGATCGGCAGGAACAGCAGGTACGCCGCGACGGTCGATGTCAGGCCCACCGCGATCAGCTTGCTGGGGCCGAAGCGGCCGACCAGCGGCCCGATGCGGGGCGCCACCGTCGCGACGATCAACCCACCGGGGAAGATCGCCAGGCCGGTCTCGAGGGGCGACCAACCGCGCACCTCCTGCATGTACAGGGTGGCGATGAACTGCACCCCGACCCACCCTCCGAAGAGGGCCATCGCGCCGATGTTGGCGCGCACGAGAGGCAGGGAGCGGAAGATGCCGAGCCGCACCAGCGGGTGCGATGTGCGCTTCTCCAGCGTGATGAAGGTGGCGATCAGCGCGGCGACGCCGGCGAACGAGGCGATGGTGCGCGGGACCCCCACCCCACATCGGGCGCCTCCACGACGGTGTACACCGCCAGCAGCATTCCTGCGGTGATGGTGGTGGCGCCGGCGAGGTCGAAGGCGCGGCGCGGACCCCTGACGTGGCCGGGGTCGGGCACGAGGCGGATCGCGGCGATCAGGGTCAGCAGGGCGATGGGGGCCGGGACGAAGAACACCCAGCGCCAGCCGACCTCGGTGAGGAGACCGCCGATGACGAGGCCGAGCGAGAAGCCCGTGGCCCCGGTGGCGGTGTAGATCGAGATCGCCCGGTTGCGGGCCGCGCCCTCGGCGAACGACGTGGTGATGATCGACAGTCCGGCGGGAGCCGTGAAGGCCGCGCTGACGCCCTTGATGAAGCGCAGCACGATGAGGAGCGTTCCATCATCGACGAAGGCGCCGAGCCCGGAGGCGAGCGCGAAGACGGCGAGCGAGATGAGGAATACGCGGCGGCGGCCGAGCAGGTCGGCCGCGCGCCCGCCGAGCAGGAGGAAGCCGCCGTAGCCGAGCACGTAGGCGCTGACGATCCACTGGAGCTGGCCGGTGGTCAGGTCCAGATCGGCGCCGATCGACGGCAGGGCGACGCCCACCATCGAGACGTCGAGCGCATCGAGGAAGAGGGCGCTGCAGAGCACGAGTAGAGCTCCCCAGGCGCGTGGGGACAGGGCGGCGGTTGCCGCGGGACGAGCGCTGGACATGAGGCGCTGCTCCTGGCGATGGAGGATGTGTGAGCGAGGAGCGCTGGCGGCCGCCGTCGTGTTCCCCTATTGTTCGATGCGCACCGTACATTGTTGTTCGATGTGCGTCAAACATCCCCTGAGACCAAATTGCCGCCCCGCGTAGACATCGCGAACGACGAGCACGACGAGCCGGACCTGGTGGCCGTGTTGCAGGCCCTGTCCGACCCGGTGCGGCTGGAGATCGTGCGCCAACTGGCGGGCTGCACCGAGAACCACGCGATCTCGTGTGGCCAGCTGCAGCTGGAGGTCTCCAAGTCCACCCAGAGCCACCATCTGAAGGCGCTGCGTTGCGCCGGCATCATCGCCGAGCGCGAGGAGGGCACGCGCAAGTTCACGTGGCTCCGCAAGGACGTGATGGAGCAGCGCTACCCGGGGCTGCTGTCGTCCGTGCTGCGCGCCGCCGAGCGCGAGGAACGCCCGGAGGGCGTCACCCTCACCTGATCCGGGGCGCGGGCGCGGTCAGCGCGCCGGCATCACCGCGGCGATCGCGCTCACCTCGATGAGGGCGCCGGGCACGGCGAGCCCCGCGACCCGTGCGGCGATGACCAGCGGCGGCGCCCCGTCGCGGGCGAGACGCGGCGCGATGGCGCCGTACGCGGCGCCGAGGTCGGCGTCCACGGCGATCAGGACCGTCCACTGCACGACGTCGGCGAGCGATGCGCCCGCCGCCTCGAGCGCGGTGCTCGCGTTGTCGACCGCCCGGACCGACTGCTCGGCGACATCGCTCGAGATGATCGCGCCAGCGGCGTCGACGCCGTTCTGGCCGCCGACGTAGATGGTCGTGGCGCCCGCGGGGACGATGGCGACGTGGCTGAATGCCGGACTCGCCACCAGCCCGCCGGGCTGCAGAAGGGTGATCTCCATGGCGCCCATGGTTCCCGGAAACCGTGGCACGAAACGGCGGGCCGGATCAACGCTCGGAGACCACCAGCAGCCGCCTCCCGCTTCCGCACGAGAATGCGACGACCGCCCTGCGGGCGGTGTCGAAGGCCACGCTCGGCGACGTGCACGCCCTGGCGACGCCGTTGACCCGCCGCGCCGCGCTCCACCCACCCGATCCGTCGGCCGTCAGCGTGCGCACGTAGATCGCGCCGCCCGCCGCGTAGGCCAGGATCGTGCGGCCGTCCGGCGCGTTCTCGATCACCGGCGCGGCGATGCGCGCCGCGCGCGGCGAGAGCGCGACCGGTGGCTCCCACGACCCCCCGCCGGGATCGGTCTCCCGCGAGCTGTACAGACGCAGCCGCCCCCCCTCCGCCTGGCGCCAGGCGGTGACCAGGCCGCCGATCCGGCGCAGCGCGAGCGCGGCCGGGACGTGTCCCGCGATGCTCGCCCCGGGGGCGGAGACGCGCACCGGCTTCTCCCGGGCGCCGGCCGCCAGCGCGACCAGTCCGCCACGGCGGCTCAGGCCGACCACGAGGCCGGTGCGCCCGTCCTGGCGGATCGCCGACGCGACGGAGACCACGGACCCGGGCCGGCCGAGGGAGGGGCTGACGCTGGCTGGGCCGAACGGCTGCAGCGGGGAGCGCAGGGCCGCGACGACCGAAGTGCGGCGCGCCGACGTCCGCAGGGAGGTGGCCAGCACGTCGCCGCGCGGCCCCGCGGCGAGTGACACTCCGGCGGCGTCGGCGAAGAGTCTCCTCGCAGGCGACCAGGCGCCACTCTGGGCGAGTCCGCTCCAGGCGACATCCCGGCCCCGGCCGAAGACCGCCACGACCTCACGGCTGCGCAGGGCCACGAGCCGGAGGCTGCGGGCCCCCGTCACGCCTGTGGGCCCGGCCACGACGGGGGTGACGGCCCCTTCCCAGCGGGCGACGCGGACCGTCCCGGAGGACCCCGCGACCACACCGAGCGCGACCGTCGCTCCCGCCGAGACGACCCGGGGTGCGTCCCCGTCGGCCGCCGTCGCGATCCGGCGCGGGTGGCTCCAGGGCCCGCCGAAGAAGCGGGCGGCCGCGTACACGTCGCGCCCGCGCCGCCATGCGGCCACCAGGACACCGGTCGCGTTGGCGCCGATCGCGGGGCGCGAGATGGGCGTCGTGGCGGAGCCGGTGGGGATGGCCTCCGGGCGCGTCCAGCCCGCCGCCGCGGCGCCGCTCGCGAGCACGAGGAGGAGCCCGGCGCACAGGCCGGGCGCCGCGACGCGGCCGAGGGTGCGGGTCACCCCGATGTCACGTCGCAATCAGTCGACGGCGAGCATCACGTCGGACGCCTTGATCACCACGATGACCTCGCTGCCCTCGGCGATGCCGAGATCGCGAACCGCCTCGACGGTGATGGACGACACCAGCCGGTGACCCGCGACGTCGATCTCGACGTTGGCGATGGCCTCGCCCTGGGAGATGCCGGTGACGCGCCCCGGCAGCTGATTGCGCGCGCTGATCCGCATCGCGGTTCCTCTCGTTGGGATGGCCGGGTGAGGGTACGCCGACCCTCGTCGGCCGGGCTACCCCGCCAGGGCCGCCAGCCACTGCCGCACGGCGTCGCGCAGCCCGCCGATGTCGGACCTCAACGAGTGGTCGCCCGTGATCCGGGCGACCGTGCGGCCCGGCCCGGCGGGCGGCATGCCGAAGGGATCGCGCTCGCCCTGCACCACCAGCACGGGCACCGGGACGGCCTCGAGCTCGGGGAGGCGGGTCGGCCGTGGCGTTGACCCGGCCCGGGCCGGCGGCTGCAGGGGGAATGCCAGGCACAGCACGCCGACGGCACCGGCCTGCGCGGCGGTGCGGCAGGCGACCCGGGCACCCGAGGACCGACCCCCGGTGACCGTCGCCAGCCCGGCGAGCTCGGCGCCGGCCAGGTGGGCCACGACCGCGATCCACGCCTCGTCGAGCCGGGGCGCCCGCGGTGGCGCGCGCCGACCCGCGACGCGGTAGGGCTGCTCGACCAGGGCGACGGCCATGCCGAGGCCGAGGGCCTCCTCGCTCGCGACGACCAGGTCGCGGGCCCCGACGCCGCCACCGGCGCCGTGGCCGAGCACGAGGGCGGCGCGGGCGTCCGGCGGCACGCGCACGTGGGCGCGGGCCGGGCCCTGCGGTGTCTCGATCTCGACCTCGGTCGCGTCCTCCACCGGTCCTCCTCGGTCGGCGGCCTGCACCGTACCGTCCTGGTTCGTCGTAGGCTCCGGCGCGTGATCGCGCGCGGCATGATCCACGGGCGCTTCCAGCCCCCGCACCTCGGCCACCTCCGGTACTTGGAGCTGGCGGCCGCCCGTTGCGACGAGCTGTTCGTCGGCATCACCAACCCGGACCGGCGGGCGATGCGACCGGAGCCCGACGATCCCGCCCGGCACCTGCCGGAGTCGAACCCGTTCACCTACACCGAGCGTCTGCTGATGTGGGAGGCCGCGGCGCGGGAGGCCGGGGTCGAGCGGGTGCGGCTGATCCCCTTCCCCGTCACCGAGCCCGAGCTCTGGGACGACTACGTCCCGCGCGACGTGGTCCATCTCGTGCGCGTGCTCTCTCCCTGGGGCAGCACCAAGCTCGACCGGCTGCGTGAGCGCGGCTACCGCGTCGAGGTGCTCCCCGCGCCCGAGGGCAAGCAGGTGTCGGGCGAGCAGGTGCGCGCCGCCCTGCGGTCGGGCGGCGACTGGCGCGCGCTGGTCGCGCCCGCCGTGGCCCGGTTCATCGACGAGCTCCCGGCCGGGCATGCGCTCGCTCCTCGTCCTGCTGCTTGACGGCCTCGGCGACCGCGCCCACCCGGAGCACGGGGGGCGCACCGCCAATGAGGCCGCCGCGACACCCCACCTCGACGCCGTCGCCGCGCGCGGCAGCACGGGCCTGCTGTTCACCCTCGGCCCGGGCCGGGCGCCGTCGAGCGAGCTGGCCCACTGGGCGATGTTCGGCTACCCGCCCTCCGAGTTCCCCGGGCGGGCTGTGCTGGAGGCGCGGGGCCACGGCCTCGACCCCGATGAGGACGAGGTGCTCGCCCATGCCGCGCTGCGCAGCACCGAGCTGCGCGATGGGGCGCTGTGGGCCACGGGGCGCGCCGGCGCCGCCGACGGCCCCGACGCCCGGGCCCTGCTGGCGAGCATCGCGCCGAGCGGCCGCGAGGGACTGACCCTCGAGCTCCGGGCCCTCGCGGCCGACAAGGGCGAGGGCGTGCTGGTGATCCGCGGCGGCGGCCACGAGGGCGTCACCGACTCGGACCCATTCTTCCGCGACCGCTACCCGGTGCTCCGCCCCCGGCCGATGGTGCCCGAGGCGGACGCCACGGCACGCGCGGCCGAGGTGTGGAGCCGCGATGTGCTGCACACCCTCGCGAGTCACCCGGTCAACGCGCGCCGGCGTGCCGAGGGGCGTCCCCCACTCGACGCGGTGACGCTCAAGTGGTGGGGGCGCGCGCGTCCGACGCCGTCGTTCCGCGCCCGCCACGGCCTCGACGGCGTGGTGATCGCGGGCTCCCCCTTCCTCGCCGGGTTGGCGGGGACCATGGACATGCGGTTCGTCCACTCGGCCGAGGGGGCCGATGCGGCGGCGGCCCTCGACGATCGGCTCGCGCGAGCGAGGGGCGCGTTCGACGCGGGCGCCACCTTCGTCTTCTGTCACCTCAAGGCCACCGACGAGGCCGGCCACTCGAAGGACCCCGGCGTCAAACGCGCCACGATCGAGGCGATCGACGGCGCGCTGGGCGACCTCGGTGAACGATTCCCCGACGAGATCCTGTGCGTGACAGGCGATCACGCCACGCCGACGTCCGCCGAGGTGATCCACTCGGGCGACCCGGTCCCGTTCCTGCTGGCCGGCCCCGGCGTGCGCGCCGACCGGGTGACGCGCTTCGGCGAGCTCGACTGCGCCGAGGGGCTGCTGGGGCGCCTGACCGGAGTCGACGTGATGCCGGTGCTGCTCAACGCGGCCGACCGCCCGCTGTTCCTCGGCGCGCGTCCCACCGCGGTGCCGTTCCCCGCCGGCGCGCCCATCGACGTCGAGCCGCTGCGGCCCTAGGCCGGCTCGCCGCCCTCGGCCGTCAGGCTCTCGGCGATCATCGCCCGCTGGATCTCGGTGGTGCCCGCCGGGATGCGCAGGTTGCGCGCGACGCGGTAGATGCGCTCGATCCCGGTCTCGGCCAGCAGGCCGCGGCCGCCGTGCACCTGGATCGCCCGGTCCGAGACGCGCATCAGGGCCTCATCGCACCACGTCTTGAGCGTCGAGAGGTCGCGCCGCTCGGCGGCGCCCACCCGGCCCCCGCCCAGCAGATCGACCTCGTCGAGGCGCGCCAGGATCTCCAGGGAGAGAGCGCGCATCGCGCGCCAGTCCATGTAGACGTCGCTCAGGCGCTCGGCCACCGCGCCGAAGTCGCCGATCGCGCGCCCGAACGCCCGGCGCCGGGCGGTGTAGTCCACCGACCGGTCGAGGCAGTGCCACGCCAGCCCCGAGCACATGCCGCCGCGCCGGCTGCGCGCCCAGTTGATCCACACGAACACCAGTGGCAGGCCGCGGCCCTCCTCGCCGATCACGGCGCTCGCGGGCAGGCGGACATCCTCGAACGTGAGCACCCCGGTCTGGCCGTCGCTCATGATCGTCTGCTGCACCGGACCCCGGGCCGCGCCGGGCGCGTCCATCGGGACCAGGAACGCCGTCAGCTCGCCCCGTCCGGCGCCCTCGACGCGCGCGATCACCTGGGCGTGCTCCACGAAGGGCGCGCCGGTGATCAGGTGCTTGACGCCGTTCAGCACCCACCCGTCGCCATCGCGGCGCGCCGACGTCGCGAGGGCCAGCGCGTCCGACCCGGCGGCGGGCTCGGTGAGCGCGAAGGCCACGCTCGTGCGGCCGGCGAGGAAATCGTCGAGATCCCGCTCCCGCGCCGCGGCGCTCCAATGGCGCACCAGATGGCTCGGCCCGTCCGTCCAGGCGAGCATCCACTGCACCCCGCGCAGGCCGTGCCGGTACACCTCCTCCTGGATGTAGAAGGTGTCCACCAGCCCCAGGCCGAGCCCGTCGGGCGCGGGCAGGTGCGGGCAGTAGAGCCCGGCGCGCGCCGATGCCTGCTGCATGCGGCGCTTGAGCCCGATCATCGCGTCGGCCAGCCGGCCGTCCGCCTCCAGGGCGAACGCCGTCGGGCCGATCTCGGCCTCCACCTCCTCCACCATCGGGAGGGCCTCCGCGGCGATGAACTCGCGCACCCGCTCGAGCACCCGCAGGCCTGCCTCGGACGCCGGATACCCGCGCGAGAGCTCGGGGCTCATCACGCCGCCACGGCGATCCGCCCGGGAGACCCGGAGGTGAGATGACCGATCTCCCAGCAGGGCACGCCGCGCCGCAGGAGCTCGTCGCGCAGCCGCTGAGCGCACCCGGGCGCAACCGCCAGCAGCAGGCCGCCGCTGGTCTGCGGGTCGTGGAGCAGGTCCTCCACCTCGAGCGGCACATCGACGTTGACAACGACCAGACCGGGGGCGAACGCGCGGTTGCGCCGGGCGCCGCCCGTCGTGACGCCGGCGCTCGCGAGGGCCCGCGCCCCCGGCAGCAGCGGCACCGCGCCGGCGGACAGCCGGGCGCTGACGCCGCTGGCGGCGGCCAGCTCGGAGAGGTGGCCGATCACCCCGAACCCGGTGACGTCGGTCGCGCAGACGACGCCGGCCGCCAGGGCCGCCTCGGCCGCGGCGCGGTTGGAGCGCAGCATCGACGCGAGGGCCTCCTCCATCGCGACGGCATCGCCGCGTCCGGCCATCTGCGCGGTCGCGATCACGCCCACGCCGATCGGCTTCGTGAGCACCAGCACGTCGCCCGGGCGCCCGGCCGCGTTGCCGAGTATCCGGTCCGGGTGGGCCGTGCCGATCACGGCCAGCCCGTACTTGGGCTCGGGGTCGGAGATGGTGTGGCCGCCGAGCACCGGACACCCGTCGGCCATCGCCGCGTCGGCCGCCCCGCGCATGACCGCCGCGAGGGCGTCGGGCTCACCGTCATCGGGGAACGCGGCGATGCCGAGCGCGAAGATCGGTGACGCGCCCATCGCGTGGAGGTCGCTGAGGGCGTTGGTGGCCGCGATGGCGCCGAAGGTCGCCGGGTCGTTAACGATCGGGGTGAAGAAATCGACCGACGCCACGACGGCCAGGTCGTCACGCACGCGGTAGACGGCGGCGTCGTCCGCCCCGTCGAAGCCGACCAGGGCATCGGGGTCGGCGACCAGCGGCATCAGGGAGAGCGCCTCCATCAGCGCGGAGCGGCCGATCTTGCAGCCGCATCCTCCGCCCCGAGCCATCTCGGTGAGCCGCGCCATGCGCCCCGTCCCCGGTGGATTCCGCCCGTCGCGGCGACGCTAACAGGTGGGCGGGCGTCAACGGCGGGCCGAAGCTCACTGGCGGCGGCCCTCAGCGGGCACGGGATCGGCCGTCGTCCGCCCGCGCAGCACGACAAGATCCTGCTGCCTCCATGGCAGCTCCGGGCTCAGGCCGCCCGCGATCAGCCAGCAGACGAGATCGGCGATCTTCTCCGGCCTGTCCACCGACGTGTCGAGCGGGGTCGGCCTGGTGACGGGGGCGTCCGGGATCACCACATCAGCCATCACGAAGACGCCCCCGGGCGCCAGGGCGTCGCGGATCCGGTGGAAGAGATCGGCTTTTGCGACGGAGTCCAGGTGGTGGACCGCCAGGGCGGAGATCACCAGGTCGAACGGCCCCTCCGGCAGCGGGTCCTCCAGCCGGGCCTCGACCCCCCGCTCAACCCGCGGCCCCAACCCCGAGGCGGCGATTTCGAGCATGGACCGGCTCGCGTCCACCAGGACGACGCGAGCGCGCGGATGACGGCCGAGACAGCGGCGCGCCGTTTCGCCCGGCCCGGTCCCGAGGTCGAGGATCCGCTCGGCGGACACGTTCGCGGAAGCCTCGGCGACGGCATCCTGAAGCTCGTCGTACAGGGGCAGGGACGCCCTCATCAGCGCGAGGTAACGGTCGGGCGTGTCGTGGAACTGAGCCACCGCGCGACGCTAACAGCCACCGTCCCGGGTCGATGACGCGAGGCGGAGTCGTAGGATCCCCCGGTGACGCTCCTCCGTCCGTGGGCCCTGGCGCTCCTTCTCGTGGTGTCCCCGGTGGGCGAGGGCGTCGCCGACGGGGCCACGATCGGTGCCGGAACGCCGGGCAGCTGCACCTCCGCCGCCGTCGTGTCGGCCGTCGCGCGCGGTGGCGTCGTGAGGTTCGACTGCGGCCCCGCCCCCGTGACCATCCGGATGCGCCAGACGGCCAAGGTGCGCAACACGAGCTCCTCGGTCGTCCTGGACGGCGGCGGCAAGGTGACGCTCAGCGGCGGCGGCGCGCGGCGGATCCTCTACCAGAACACCTGCGACCGGGCTCAGGTGTGGACCACCGACCACTGCGACAACCAGGCGACACCGCGCCTCACCGTCAGGAACATCACGCTCGCGAACGGCAACTCCACCGGGCAGACCGTGGACGGCGGGGGCGGGGGCGCGATCTTCGTCCGGGGCGGGCGGCTGACCATCATCGACGCGCGGTTCACGGGCAACCGCTGCGGCCGGACCGGCCCCGACCTCGGCGGCGCCGCGGTGCGGGCGCTCAGCCAGTTCCGCAACCTCCCGGTGCGGGTCGTCCGCAGCACGTTCACCGGCGGGCCGCTGCTCCAACGGCGGCGCGCTGAGCAGCATCGGCGTCTCGTGGCAGATCTCCGGCAGCACGTTCACCGGCAACCGGGCGACGGGGCGTGGCGCCAACCCTCGCGCGCGGGCGCGCCGGGGGGCGGCAGTGGCGGCGCGATCTACCTCGACGGCAACCGGTTCACGCTCTCCCTGCGGGACACGACGATGAGGGACAACGTGGCCCCGGAGGGCGGGGGCGCGATCTTCTTCGTCAGCAACGACCGCACGGGCACGCCACGCTCGCGGCATCGACGCTGCGGCACAACCCGAGCCTCGGCTTCGAGACCCCGGGCCTCCCGGGCATCTTCTTCCTGGGCGCCCGCCGCCCGGCGCTGACCCAGGGCACGCGGCTGATTCCCTGATCCGGGTGATCGCGGTCTACGGGCGGTAGGTGAGGTGGACGCGACCCGACGCCATCGTCTCCACGGCCACCAGTTCGAACGGGTGGTGCGAGGGGATCCCCTCGAAGATCCGCAGTCCGCCGCCGGTTGCGACCGGGTGGAGTATCAGGCGCAGCTCGTCGACCAGTCCGGCCGTGGTCAGGCCGGCGATCAGGGTCGGGCCGCCGACGGCGTAGACGGCGTTGCCCGGCCGGCTCCGCAGGGCCGCGATCTCGTCCATGCCGCGGACGATCCGCGCGGTCGGCCAGGTCGTCTCCCGAAGCGTCGACGAGACAACAAGGTGCGGCGTCGCGGCGGCGAGCTGCGCGTAGGCGATCTCCCGGGGGTAGGGGTCCCTGCCGAGCACGGCCGCCGCGGTGTCGGGGTCGTCGAGGACGGCGGCCCAGAATGTCTCGTATCCGGGAAACATCCCGCCGCCGAGGACGAAGGCGTCGACGGGTGGCAGCTGCTCGAGGGCGTCTGCCCAGGAGTCCACCGATTCGGCATCGGGGCCGAGGGCGTAGCCGTCGATGCTCACCTGCATCGCAGCGATCAGGGGACGGGATGGGGTCGGGTTCACGTCGGGCCTCCGTGCTCATCGCCGGCGGCTCCTGTGCCGCCAACACGCAACCGATAGTTGCACAACGTGGCCATCAGATGCAACTTCTGGTTGCGGATGGTATGCGGGGGGCTATAGTCGCGTCCCCCGTCGCCTCACGGTCCTCGCGGGTCCGCTCTCAGATCGGTCCCGACGTCGAGCACTCGACGTCCCAGCGACAGCCCGGAGGTTGGTATGAGCACCGATCGCAGGATCTCGTTCACCGCGGGGGTGCTCTTCCTGATCACCTTCGTCACGTCCATCCCGGCGCTCGCCCTCTTCCAGCCGGTGCTCGATGACCCCGCCGGCTTCATCGCCGGGGACGGGGGCGACAGCACGATCTTTCTCGGGTGACGCTCGAGCTGATCCTCGTCATCGCCAACGTCGCCACCGCGGTCGTGCTCTTCCCGGTCCTCAGGCGTACCAGCGAGATGCTCTCGCTCGGCTACGTGACGGCGCGGATCATCGAGTCGGTCTTCATCTCCGCGGGGATCCTCTACGTGCTCGGGATCGTCTCGTTGCAGCAGGACGACCCGGGCGCCGGCGCGCTGGCGGTGTCGCTGGCCGCGATCAAGGACTGGACCTTCCTGCTCGGGCCCGGCGTGATGGTCGGCGTCGGCAACGGCCTGATCCTCGGCTACCTGATGTACCGCTCGCAGCTGGTGCCGCGGCGCATGGCGATGCTGGGGCTGATCGGCGGACCGCTCGTGATCGCCTCGGGGATCGCCGTGCTGTTCGACGTCATCGCGCCGGGCGGCGCGGCGCAGGGCATCGCGACGGTCCCCGAGATCCTGTGGGAGCTGTCGCTCGGCGTCTACCTGACCGTCAAGGGCTTCCGCCAATCGCCCGCCGTCCGCGACACCCCCACCCTCGGGCCGGAGCCGCTGCCGGCCACGTGAGGCCCTCCGCGCTGGCGGTCGCCGTGAGGACCGGGGTCTGTACGCGGCCGATCAGACCTCGGGTCTGACCCCAAGGTCCGTGAGGAGACCCTTGACACGCCCGCGGATCTCATCGCGGATCGCCCGTACCGCCTCGATCGACTCAGCGTCGGCCGGGTCCGCCAATTCCCAGTCCTCGTACCGCTTACCTGGGTAGAAGGGACACGCGTCCCCACAGCCCATCGTGATCACCACGTCGGCGGAGCGCACGACGGAATCCCGAAGGGGCTTCGGGAAGGCGGCCGACATGTCGAGTCCGAGTTCGCCCATCGCCTCCACCACAAGTGGGTTGACGCGGTCCGCCGGGTCGGAGCCCGCCGACCGCACGGCGACCCGCTCGCCCCCCAGCTGCGAAGTGAACAGCGCGGCCATCTGGGAACGGCCCGCGTTGTGGACGCAGACGTAGAGCACTTCTGGCCGGGTGTTCGCTGTGGTCATCGCACCTCCTGGGGTTCGCCGATCGCCGCGGGCGAGGCGACGGGTTCGCGGTTGTCGCGCAGGAACTGGTAGATCAGGGCGCCGGCGAGCGCCCCGACGACGGGGCCCACCAGATAAATCCAAAGACCCGTGAGATCGCTGCCGACCAGGGCCTGTGCTAGCGAGCGGGCCGGGTTCATCGACGCCCCCGTGATCGGCCCCATCACGAGTGCCTCCAGGCCGATGGTCGCCCCGATGGCGATCGCGGCCACTCGGAGCCCACCGCCCGCGCGCCGCTGGCGACAGCCAGGATCACGATCATCAGCACAGCGGTCAACCCGGCCTCCAGCACCGAGCGCGCCGATGTCGCCCACATGGTCCGGCGGGGTCGCCCCGAGTCCGCCCGCGAGGCCGAACAGGCCGCGCAGCGCCAGCGAGGCGAGCAGCGCCCCGACGAGCTGTGCGCCGACGTAGGGACCGACCTCGCCCGGCGGGAAGTGGCGCGCCGAGCAGAAGGCGATTGTGACGGCCGGGTTGAGATGCGCGCCCGAGAGGTGGCCGAGGGCGAAGATCATGGCTGCCACGACCAGACCGAAGGCCGCCGCGACGCCCCCGTGACCGAGCGGGCTACCCGCAACCGCGTTCACGACGACGGCGCCGGTGCCGGCGAACACGAGGCAGAAGGTGCCGAGCGCCTCGGCCACCAGGCGACGGAGGAGGTTCGGGCGTGCGCTCACGCCGCCGCGACCAGCTTGGCCGCGAACTCGGGCGGCAGGCCGACCGCCTCGACCTCCCGCGCGACCCCTTCGGCGTCGTAGGCCACGCGCTCGATCGAGACCGTCAGTTCCCCGCCGGCATCGTCGAGCACCGCGAACGCACCGCGTGGGTCGCCGTCCTTGGGCTTGCCGACGGACCCGCAGTCGACGAACAGGACCCCGCCGTACTCGCGCATCCACGGCTTGTGCGTGTGTCCGAAGACGAGGACGTCGCAGTCGGCCTGCTTGGCGAGGCGCTCGTAGAGCGAGGCCGGCTTGTCCTCGAAGAGGTACTCGTTGACCTTGCGCGGCGAGCCGTGCACCAAACGGACCCGGTGAGGGCCGACCTCGAAGCGCCGATCGAACGGCAGGCCGGCCATGAATGCCTTGGAGCGCGCGTCGGTGTGCACGAGCGTCCAGTCCACCGAGAGCTGCCCCAGCTCGCGATCGTGCGCGGTCACGTAGGCGCACCCGCAGTCCTCCAGGTCCCGGGCGATCGCGTAGTCGTAGTTGCCGTAGATCGTCGGGATCGTCAGTTCCTCGATGCGGGCGCAGACCTCGTTGGGGTGCGGTCCATAGCCCACGAGGTCGCCGCCGCAGTAGGTGGCATCCACCCCGATCTCCTCGATACGCGCGAGCGGCCTCGAGAGCGGGGAGATTCGCGTGAATGTCGGTGATGACCGCGATGCGCATCAGCGCGTGTCCTTGTCGCGGGTTCGAGTCTGACACTGGGCGCGTGAGGTGGGATATGCGCCGCTGCCACGACTGCGCCTGGGCCGACGGCGCGGGGATGCGGTGATCTGCGAGCGCCCCCGAGGTCTGCGATTTTCATCGATCGGGACGCTAATCGATTGACAGTTGTCGCTTCAATCGATAAATGTAAATCGATGTCAGTCGATCTCGTTCTTTCCCCGAAGCAGAAGCGCCCGGTCGGCCAGCCGTGCTGCGTGCCGGTCGTCTATCCCGACGTCGAGCGCGCGACCGCGGAGCGGATGGCCCGGGTCGCGAAGGCCCTCGGTGATCCGATCCGGTTGCAGCTCATCGACGTGCTGAGAAAGCACGCCGGGAAGGTCTGCGTCTGCGAGCTGACGCCGCTCTTCGACGTCGCCCAGCCCACCGTCTCCCACCACCTGAAGGTGCTGCGCGAGGCGGGCCTGGTGGACTCCGAGCGCCGGGGTCTCTGGGCCTACTACTACGTCCTGCCCGATGCCCTGGTCGAGTTCGGCACCTGGGTCAGCGCCACGCCATCCATCGCCGAAGGAGGCCCCGCATGAGCACCAACGACGTCCACGATGCCGTCCGCGAGCGTTACGCCGAGGCGGCGCGCGAAGCCGCCGCCGGGGAGCAGCCGGGCATCGTCGGTGGTTGTGGCGAGGGCGGGTGCTGCGCTCCCTCGGAGGCCGTCTTCGGTAGCGCCCTCTACGAGGACGCCGACCGTGGCGATCTGCCTGAGGCGGCGGTCCTGGCGAGTCTCGGCTGTGGCAACCCCGCCGCCGTCGCCGAGCTGCGCGAGGGGGAGGTAGTCTCCATCTCGGCTCCGGGGGCGGCATCGACGTCCTGCTGTCCGCGCGCCGGGTTGGGCCGACCGGCAAGGCGTACGGCCTCGACATGACCGAGGAGATGCTCGCCCTCGCGCGCAAGAACGTGGCCGAGGCGGGCGCCACCAACGTCGAGTTCCTCAAGGGGCAGATCGAGCAGATCCCGCTTCCGGCGGAGACGGTGGACGGGTCATCTCGAACTGCGTGGTCAACCTGTCGCCCGACAAGGCGGCCGTGCTCTCCGAGGCGTTCCGGGTACTGCGAGCGGGCGGACGGCTGGGGATCAGCGACGTGGTCGCCGAGGACCGCCTTACCGCGGCCGAGCGCGCCGAGCGCGGCGACTGGGCCGGGTGCATCGCGGGCGCGCTGTCGGTGGGCGAGTACCGGGACCTGCTCGTCGAGGCGGGCTTCGAAGAGGTGGGCATCGACTTCACCCACGAGGTGGCCGACGGCCTGCACGGTGCGATCGTCGCCTCGGCGAAGCCGACGACGCGCCGAGCGTGCTCGTCGCGGCGAACTCGGCTCGGGCAAAGCCCGGCTGCTGCTAGGGGCCGCCGCGGCCGAGAACGAGAAAGCCCGCCGGGGGGCGGGCTTCCCGGGCTGTGACGCGATGGAGGATGACGGGATCGAACCGACGACCTCCGCCGTGCAAGGCGCGGCAATCCCGGGCCTCGATGAGGCTCTTGGCCCCCGTGGAGGCCTGACTCACGAAACCCCCATCCGCGCCGCGCAGCGTCGGAGAGCCACTCGGTCTGGCGGGCCACGGCGTCGGCGAGCCACACGGTGCTCGAGTCCTCGGCTCCGACGATGTAGGTCGCCGGTTCGAGTGTATCCCCGCCCGGCGAAGGCGGCGAGGTCCTCCCAGTCCCGGTCGAAGTTGCCGTAGCGGTTCAGGGAACCCGCTGAACCGCCCACGGTCAGATCCGCCGCGAGCTCGTCGAGTTCGGCCTCGGGAAGCCACGGCGGCGGGGAGTCGCCCCTCTGGAACCGATCGCGTAGCGCTGCCCCGCGCGGCACGGTGAACCAGGCTGGCGGCGCTGGCGTGTCGCCATCCAGCGCGGCGGCGAAGCCACGTAGCCACGCGCGAGGGGCCTCGTCGATCTCGGCCTCGGCCCGGGCCGGCTGCTGGAAATACGAGACGTAGAACTCCTCCTCGCCGTCCGTCTGCGCGAACGCCTCGCTCGGCCGGGACGTCGCCTCGTGGCGTGTACGGCACGCCCAGCAGTCCAAGCGCGGTGAAGAGATCCGCCGCATCAGCCCCGACGCGGCGGCGATCGGCGAGCCCCAGTCGTGGCCGACGACGGTCCCCGTTCCCGCGCCGCAGCCCGTGGACGATCGCCACTTTGTCGGCCCCGTGGTTGAGCATGCGGTACGCCTCGACAGGGACGGGCTTCACCGAGCCGCCGTAGCCGCGCAGGTCAGGTGCCGCGGCGCGGTAGCCCGCTGCCGCGAGTGCGGGTAGCTGGAGTCGCCAGGCGCGCCCGCTCTCGGGAAAACCGTGGAGCAGCAGGCACCAGTGGTCCCTCGCCTTGTACGTACACCCGCAGCGGACTGGCGGGCCGGGAAGATCCAGACGTCCCTGGGGGCAGAGGTCATGCGGCGATGATGTGCCGCGCATCGTCGGCTGGCAAACTCGGTGCCAGAATGGCAACAACCCTGGATGGCCGGCTACGGGCCCGCCTGCGGCACCTCCGCTTCGAGCGCCAGCTTTCGGTGCGCGCCCTCGCGGTGCGCGCCGGTCTCTCGCCGTCGATGCTCAGCCGGCTGGAGCATGGGCGTCGGCGCCTCACGTTGGAGCATGTGGACGGGTCGCCCTCCGCGCTGGGGCTCGTGCTCGCCGTGCTTCTCCGGAGTGATCCCTCCGCGTCCGGTCCGGCGGCCGACGGGCGCACCTGGACCCCGATCGGGCCTGGCCCCGTACGGGCCCGCCGCATCTAGCGGGTGGCCCTCGAGGCGGGGGATGTCGCGTCCCATCAGCACAGCCACGAGGGGTAACAATGGCTCTACGTACTGGACGGGACGGTGGTCGTCACGGTCGAGACGGAGCGGATGGTCCTCGGTCCGGGGGAGGCGGTTGCCTATGACACCTGGCGCCCTCACGCGGAGGCGCTGGTCATCTTCGATCCCGACGGCGCGCCGCTGAGAACCCGCGAGCCAGGCGCTGGTTCCTCTCGGTTGGCACTTCGGCTCTAGCGAGGGCTACGAAGCAGTGGAGCTCGAGGTCACTCGGCGAGCCTTGCGGCGTAGCCGCCTTACGTCAAGCGGGGCTCAGGCTGAGGTCGGCCGCACCCAGTCGAGGGGGACCACGACGGTCGCGCCGCTGATCCTCGCCGTGCACCCGGTCTCGGTGACCTTCACGACCCGGCCGACGTCCCCGGGGAGCAGGTGGAGCAAGCTGCCCGGCGCGATCTCGGTCTCGCGAAGCAACGTGACTTCGCCACCGGCGTCGATTTCCGTAGTTGTCCGTGCGCCACTCACGATGCAGCTCCTCGAAACGATTGGTCAGCTCCGGCCCTCACCGGACAAGTTCCGTGTGGGACCGCCAGCGTTCAGATACCCGTCGAGCCGAGGAATTCCACTTCCGATACGTCGGGTGCGGGATGCCGGCGAACTGGAGCCGCACGGTTCGGGAAGTGGCGGCCGATGTCCGGAACAGGAGAGCATCGTCATCCCGTCCCACGGTTTGAGGACGCCGCACGGTCGGGTGCCGGGATCGGCTTTCGCCCGACCGAGGCGGTCGGCAGTACCCCGTCGAGCGGAACGGCGACAGCGATGCCGTAGAAGGTCGCGGTGCACTCCAGTCTCGTCAACCCGCTCGACCACGCCGACGTCGCCTCGCTGAAGGTAGAAGATGCTGTCCGGGGCGACCTTCACGGGGCAGACCACGGTGATCGTGTCGCCGGCCTCGATGTGGATCCGCGGGTGGGTGCTACTCAAGGTTCATCTCCTCGAGCAGGTCGGCCAGCTCCAGCGCGCGGTACGGCGAGCCCGTCACGTTGAGGAGCACCAGCCGCCGACCCTCTTTTGTCAGATCGCCCTGAACCATGAGCAACGCCTGGATGCCGGTCGAGCCGAGGAACTCCAACTCGGACAGATCCAACCGGAGGTCGCCCGGTGTGTGCTGCGCCAGAGCGCCGATACGCTCTCGGAGGCTCTCGGCGGCGGCAAGGTCAAGCTCGCCTGAAAGCGCGTACTCGACCTTGCCATTCAGGCTGTTCACCCGCCCACGGAGGAGTCCGTAGGGGGTAGACGTTCTGCCCACGCTCTTGGTGAACGCGGCTGATCGGTGGCCGGTCCAGTAGCGCGGTGTGGGGGCGTTGGCGGTTGTAGTACCGCATCCAGGAGGCGAGCGCCCGGTTTCTGGCCGCAGATGTCGGCCAGATCCGGGCGTGGGCCCACTCCTCGTCGAGGGTGCGGATGAAACGCTCCACTTTCCCGTTCCAGCGCGGCGTGCGCGGCGGGATGCGGATGTGGCGGGCCCCATGAGCCGCGAGCACCCCGGCGAAGGCGTTGCCGCGGGTGTAGACGAATGCGTTGTCGCTCATGACGGCCTCGGTCGGCCCGCAGCCCTGGGAGGCAAACCAGGCGATCGCCCTGCTCGAGCACCGCGCCCGCGATCTCGGCGCGGTCGTGGCGGTGCACCTCGACATAGGCCAGGCGGCTGTGGTCATCGACCACGCAGTGGGCGTACTCGATGCCGATCCCGCGGCTGCGGTGCTGCTCGGAGCGATCGCCGTGGGCCCAGTGGCCCGGGCGCTCAAAGCGCGTCAGCTGCTTGGCGTCCATGTGAAGCAGAGCCCCCGGTTCTGACCACTCGTAGCGGCGCGTGGGCCGAACCGGTCGCTCGGAGCGCCGGCGGCGCGAGCAGCCATGGCGGTGCAGCACCTTCCAGATCGTCGAGCGCCGATAGCCCACAAGGCCCGCAAGGCGGGCCGGGCCGAGGTTGGTGCGCTCCCGCGCGGCGAGGATTCGTCGCTCGACATCGGCACCCAGCCCCCACGGGCACGAGCGCGGCGTCGGTGGGCGCGATACCAGGCAGCTCATCGATGCACGATCGGCTTCACGTGCTCCTGCCCAGCGGTGCCACCAGCGATGGGCGGTGGCCGGCGATACCCCTACCGAGCGGGCCGCCTAACGCATCGAGTGCCCCTGCTCGATCAACTGAACGAGCTCGTGCCTTCCCCTCAGCCGAGCTTGCCTTGACGGCTCTCCATGCCGGGTCCTTTCCTGGTGCTGGGTGGGTCGCACCTCCAGCATCCACGAAGGACCCGGCTCCTTCTTCAGGCGTTCACTAAGACCGTAGGCAGTTCATCTAGAGACTCGGGGCTAGGCATTGGGTCGTTCCTTGGAATCCACGACGACCAGGGTCTAGGGCCATCGAGATTTCCCTTATGTCACATTTGCAACGAGAGCGCCAGACGAGCGGCCACGGCTCAGATCGCCGACTCGCTAGGCGAGACGGCCAACCCTGGTGAGGGATGGGGTCTACCGGTTGCGCTCGAGGTCATGGGTCAGATGGGCCGCGCATGCGCGGAGCGCATCGATGTCGATCTCTAGCTGCCTACGCTCTTGGGGGTGAGCGGCACCTCGCCGCCGTGCACGCGCCCGACCGCACACTCCGGCGCGGACCTCTCCGGCCCGTTTTCACGCGGGCGGCGCCGCGCCCCTGCTCAGCGGCCAGTGCCGTGCAGCCCGAAGAGCCTCTTACTGTATGGCCGTGGTGCACGTCGAGATCGCGCGGGACTCTGCCGATTGGGCAGTAATCGTTGCCCAGATAGTCGCCGCCGGGGCCGCCGCAGTCGCCGCGGTTATGGCCTATCTGACCGTGCGAGAGGCCCGGGGTGATCGGAGCGATGAGCGCGGTGCCCGAGAACGCAACCACGTCGAGCAGCGAGCCAGGAGCGCAAGGCGAGTCTCGATGCCATGCGCATGACGATCGCCGAGCTCTTGCCGTTGTCGGGCCAAAACCTGACCAACGAATGGGAAGCAAAGGGGCTGCTTGCCAGGCTTCGCGTCATCTTGCGGCACTTTCGCCAGGTCACGCTCAGGATCACCCGGTGGCCCTTCTCGCGGCTACCGGCTCCCGGAAATCCCACCACCCGACGGGGCATCAGCCTGGACGAGGCGCTGGGGATAGCCTGAGCGCCGGAGGCGCGACCGGCTCTTGGAGGCGCAAGCAGCCTTACGAGAGGTCTCGCCACCACTGCGCTCCGCTATCCGGAAGCGCCTGCTCTCCCTGCGCAACTCGCGTCTGAGAGGGTTGCCAAGTGCAGTTCGCCCACTTAGCAGGAAGCCTTCTCGCCGCTTCCACCAGCACCAGCGGCACTTCGGCTGGCGGCGAGAACTTCCCGTGGACGGCGTCATCGGCCTCATCGGTGCGGCAGTAGGTGCGGCAGTGGCGTTTGGAGGCGCCGCGTTCCTCGAACATCGCCGAGAGCAGACGCTTGCGTGCAGCGGCGCGGCTGCTCTATGAGCAACTTCTGGCAGCCTAATCGTTCTTCACGCTGAAGAGGCCTGGCCGGGGATACTGCTGGGCCCAGCCTTTGATGAGGAGGGCTCCAACGCGTTCAACGACGAGCGATGGCAAGGATCAGCAACCAGTTTTTACCGAGTCCTCAGCACGCCGGACTACCGGGCTTTGTTCGAGTGCTGCCAGCATGTTGAACTACCTCCGGATGTATCCGATCCGTGAAGAGGTGGCGACTCGGAGCCCTCGATGGAAGGGGGCACGTACGAGGTCCGCGCGGACCAGCTACCGAAGGCATCGAGCTAAGTCAGGAGGCGCTAACGCTCACTCGTGCCCGGGCAGGCTTCGAGCCGCACAAGGTCGCGCAACATATTCGGGACTCCGTGCCGATTCTCGATGGTGACCGGGGCGCTCGAGCACGGACGGGGACTTCGGTGCCGGAGCAGGGGCTAGCAACGATGATCAGTGGAAGCCTGCGGAGCGTTTTTGGCACTGTACACTCCTTCGTGGGTTACGGGTGCGGGCCCGTACTCACTCCGATGTTTTGCATGCACCCTTGTTCTGTACGACCGTGGGTGCCCGCTCGGGCCCTGGATCCCTCACGCTGGCCGGAGAGAGCGGGCGAACTCATCCCCCTTAGTGGCTAATCGTGCCGGTCGGCGAACCGCCGGTTCCGCCCTTTTGGGCAGGGTCGGAGCCAGGGGAGCAGCGGACGCCGGAAGCCCGCCTAGCTGTAGTCACCCGCAGCGTTGTTGACGGATCCGGGTTGACGTAGCGAGGACCCCCGAGGGAGTTGTGGAGGTGACTAAGCCTTCCCAGCCCCAAGGGGGTCCTCGTGGCGCACGCTAACGCCCGCCTGACCGTTCGCGGAAGGATGCTGCTGATCGAGCGCGTCCTGGCCGGCCACCGCCCGGCCGATGTCGCCCACCAGATGGGCTGCTCCAGAGCCACCGCCTACAAGTGGCTGCGGCGCTTTGCCACCGAAGGAGCGCCGGGCCTTCGCGATCGCCCGAGCAGGCCCCACCACTGCCCGCACCGCACGCCCGCCGGCGATCGAGGCCCGGATCCTCGAGGCCCGCCGCACTCATCGGCACGGTGCCCAGTGGATCGGCGACGAGCTCGGGATCGCGGCCTCGACGGTGGGCCGGGTGCTCGCGCGCCACCAGATGCCGCGACTGTCCGACCTGGACACCCTCACCGGCCAGCCGGTGCGCCGCGGGCCGGCGAGCGGCGTCCGCTACGAGCGCGAGCGCCCGGGGGAGCTGATCCACATCGACGTCAAGAAGCTCGGGCGGATCCCCGACGGCGGTGGCTGGCGCGCACACGGGCGCATCGTCGGCGTGGATCGCCACCAGCGCCGCGGCTACGACTACGTCCACTCGGCGATCGACGACCACTCACGGCTGGCCTACTCGGAGATCCACCCCGATGAGAAGGGCACGACCTGCGCGGGCTTTCTCGCCCGGGCGGCGGCCTTCTTCTCTCGATGGGCATCACGCGCATCGAGCGGGTGATGAGCGACAACGCCTGGAACTACCGCCACTCAACCGATTTCCAGCATGTCCTCGCGGACCTGGGCGCCCGCCACATCATGATCCGCCCCCACTGCCCCTGGACCAACGGCAAGGTGGAGCGGCTCAACCGCACGCTTCTGCGCGAATGGGCCTACTCGCGTGTCTTCACCTCGAACGCCGAGCGGGCCGGTTGCCTGCCAGAGTGGCTCTGGCACTACAACAACCGGCGCCGCCACAGCTCCCTGGGCGGCCTTCCTCCGATCAGCCGCCTGTCAACAACGTGGTGAGCGACTACAGCTAGAGGTGATGAGGGCCTCGGCGCCGGGTCCAGAGTCGGCGCTTGCTCTAAGGCCGGCGGAGCAGACGCTCAAAGGAGGATGCCAAGCGCGCCGCCTTGCTGCTCGAACGCCCGGAGCAGGGCGAGTACGGCGTCCTCGCCAGTTGCAGTCCCAGTAACCGTCGGCCACGAGCCCGTCGCAGGCGAAGCCGAGAAGCGTGTCATTTCCGACGGGGACCCAGGCCTCGGCAGCCACGCGATGCTCGATCGTCGACGTCAGCAGACAACCTCGTCCTGGCGGGACAGGGCGATCGGAACGCTGGCGACCGGTGCGGCCGGCTCTCTCTTCATGCTTGCTTCCAAGCATCGTGGCCTCGATCTCGGGGCGTGCTTACCCTCTTCACGGGGGTCCAACACGGGTGGTTCGGGACGTTCGGGAGGATTGACCCCCGACGTTTACCAGCGGCTCGCCCGTGGAAGGACGGGTGATCTCTCGGTAAGAAGGAGCTCATGACGGACTTCGCTGTGCATCCCGGCGGGGCGATCGTGACGGCCACCGCCTGATGCGCCTTCCGACACCACGGGGACCGGTCAGCCGTCATCTCGTCGAGCACATGTCCGAACGCCGTCCGCACGACATCGGGCGGGTGGCCGGTGGTCGGGACGATCCACTCGAGGGCGAGGACGTGCCGCTGGCGCTGAACATCCTCTACGAGCTCCACTACCGGTCGTGGGACGACGTGGACGATCGATGGGAGTGGGAACCGTCGCTGATCACCCTCCGGCGGGAGCTCGAGGACATGATGGAAGCGGCCCTCGCCCCGCCGATGCCCGAGAGCTGCCCTCCCCACGAGGTACCGCGCCGCCTCGTGGAGATGCTGGCCGCCGACGGGCCCTCGCTCTCCCGGCGCCTGGCCCGTGCGGGGACTCTAAACAGTTCCGCGAGTTCGTCGTCCACCGCTCTGCGTATCACCTGAAGGAGGCCGACCCTCATACATGGTGCATCCCCCGCCTGCACGCCGGCCCGAAGGCGGCCCTGGTGGAGATCCAGAGCGACGAGTACGGGGGTGGACGCGCCGAGTGGATGCATTCGGCCCTTTTTGCGCGCTCGATGCGCGCCCTCGGCCTCGACGACACGTATGGCGGCTATGTGGAAGTCATGCCCGGAGCGACCCTCGCGATGGTCAACCTGATGTCGCTCTTCGGGCTCAACCGCCGTCGCCGCGGCGCTCTCGCCGGTCACCTCGCGGTTCTGGAGATGACCTCGTCCGAGCCGATGCGCCGTTACGCCACCGGCCTACGGCGGCTCGGCCTCGGCGAGGATGCGACGGCCTTCTTCGACGAGCACGTCGAAGCGGATGCCGTCCACGAGCAGATCGCCGCCCATGATCTCGCCGGCGCGCTGGCGATCCAGGAGCCGCACCTCGCGGACGACATCCTGGCCGGCGCCGAAGCGGTGATCGCGCTCGAGAACCGGTTCGCGGCGCGACTGATCGAGGCGTGGGACTCCGGCCGGTCGTCGCTGCGGCCGGGCACCCTCGAGACGGTGGGCGCGGTCTGAGCGCGGACGGTCTTTCATACGTGTTGCCGCTGCGCTGGACCAGCGATTCGGATGCGACGGAGTTTGACGCGTACGTCGCCTGGCTCGCTCAACGGGCGGAGGTGATCGTGGTGGACGGATCTCCCGCGCCGCTCTTCGAGGACCACTCACGGCGGTGGGCGGGCCTAGTGCGCCACATCCGCCCCGAGTCCGGTCTTCGGTTCATCCGGCAAGGTGAACGGCGTCATCACGGGTGTCCGCGAGGCGTCGCGCGGCAGGGTGGTCCTGGCCGATGACGACGTGCGCTACGACGAGGGGGCCCTGTCGCAGATGGCGCTGCTCCTCGAGGAGGCTGATCTCGTGCGCCCGCAGAACCACTTCGATCCGATGCCGTGGCATGCGGTGTGGGACACCGGCCGCAGCCTGATCAACCGCGCCGTTGGCGAGGACTTTCCGGGAACCCTGGGCGTGCGGCGCGAGCTCTTTCTCGCGATGGGCGCCTACGACGGCGACGTGCTGTTCGAGAACCTGGAGTTGATCCGCACCGTCCGCGCTCATGGGGGTCTTGAGGTATCGCCACCGGATCTCTTCGTCACACGCCTGCCGCCGACGACCCGCCACTTCCTTTCACAGCGCGTTCGGCAGGCCTATGACGACCTGGGCGTCCCAGGGCGCATGGCGGCCGAGCTCGCGATCATCCCGGCCCTTCTGCTCACGCGCGGGCGCACCCGGCTGGGTGTCTCTTCAGGGATCGCGCTCGGCGCCGTCGCTCTGGCCGAGCGCGGGCGGCGGCGCGGCGGCTTTGCGCGGGTGGTTCCCCTGCGGGCGTCTCTCGTCGCCCCTCTCTGGGTCCTCGAGCGCGGCATCTGCAGCTGGCTGGCCCTCGGCTCCCGCGCGCTGCTCGGCGGGGTGCCCTATGCGGGCCGCATCATGCCGCGCGCGGCATCATCCCCTGCGGCTCTACGCCGGCAGGCGGTGTCGCGTGGGCGACGAACGGGGCCGTGAAGCCCGCGGCCTTGTGCGTGCCGTCGCAAAACGGGGCAAGCCGCGACCGGCCGCACCGGCAGACCGCGACCGTCCGGCGCCGGACCTCGATCGCGGCGCCGGACGAATCGACGAGCCGGAATGCGCCACGGACGACGTAGGGGCCGTCGGGATATGCCGTGACGTCGCAGTGGCGCTCGGCCGGCATCAGGCGACAACCCCCTCCTCACGCAGCGACTGGGTGGCCACGTCATCCCAGTGGGCTTCGATGAAGCGGGCCATGTCCTCTTCCTCGGCGCGGTTCGTGCGGGCCACGGAGGCGGTGTCCTCGTCACCGGCGATCGTCGCCACCCGCTCGAGCAGCTGGTAGGCCGCGATCTCGAGGTGCTCGGTGGCGTAGCCGTCACGGGCGTTCTTACCCGCCTTGTCGCCCCGGCCCATGTCGAGGACGCCCTTCATCGCCGCCCCCGCCTTGGCCGCCATCCCCTTGAGCGACGAGGCCGACTCCCCGTAGCTCTCCAAGCGCCCGCGCAGACGCTCCTGCTGTGAGCGGGTCTCCTCCTGGTGCTCCTCGAGCCGCCGGCGCATGGCCGGGTCGTCTGTGGTCGAGATCATCCCCGACAGCATCTGCTCCACGTTCTCCTCCATCGCGACCGCGTCGCTGATGTAGCTCGTGAGCTTCTCGCGAAGGTCCGACTCTGGCATTGGCTCCTCCTTGGGTTCGACGGACAATGTCCGTACCCCGGGCTCGGGTTGCCAAACGCCAATGGTCGCCGCCCCCGCGAGCGCATCCCGGCGGCTGAGGCGATGCCCTACGAGAGCCACAGAAGTCGCAATGTCAGAGCGCGATCCAGGACGCGACCTGGCTGGGCCACCGTGCCGAGTTTGGTGGCGGCGACCCTTGGCCTAGGACTTGCTGCACCACCTCGAGCCGCACACCCGACTGCCAGCCGAGGCGGACGACAGGTTCACAGCGCACATCCGCACGATGCCTGCGGAGCCTCGTGCGCTCGCGTGCGCGAGCGTCGCTGCCCCGTAGCGAGAGGTGCGACGGCCGTCCGCAAGCAGGTCTCCGCCGTGCTCGACCCGGTTACTCCGGTCCCAGAAAACCCATGCGGCATCACGCCTCAGCGACCCGCTCACCTTCTCTCCAACACGAGCTTGATTCTTGGTCTCGTTCAGGTCGTCGCTGCGCCGAGATCAGCAACCCGGCGCGGTGCGCTCACGCGCCGGGCTCGTGGCGCGCTCGTTACCCCGGGGGAACGCCTTTCATGCAGCGATCAGGATCGCCCCTACATGCTTGAGGTGATTAGAGACCACGCGAGCGGGCACTCCCCGCCCGTGGCTCGCGAACCCTCCCTGAGGTTGGTGGCGCAATTAGGACTGAGGCCGGTCGCCTCGTCTCCCGCGAGGGCGCGAGCGGCGAGTCGCGCAGCGCTGGGACGGGCCGTCAATCCCGACCTCCTGCTCGACGTTCTTTTCGTCACGAGCGAGCTGGTCACCAACAGCCTGCAGCACGCAGGGCTGGCGGACGACGACCTCATCGATCTACGCGTGTGGACGGGTTCCCACGTTCGTGTCGAGGTCGAAGGACCGCGGACGCGAGGAGGCGCAGGCCGGCTCGGTGCCTCCTCAAACCGGCGGTAGGATCGGGCTCAACCTGGTGGGCGCCATCCGGTGGGGTCTCATGGGGCGGGCCGGGGTCCTTGCGTAGGGGGAGTTCGACCTCTGTCCGGCCCCGCGAATGCCCGTCGCGTAGCTGCCGATCTGAGCGCCCTCCGATCATCTGGACACGCTCTCGGCGGGCCATGCGATAACCGGCCCGGTTCGTCCCTACGCCACCCCAGACTCCGGTCGCGTAAACGTTTCTCGCGCTTCAACCCGTTCGCCATCGGCGGGGGTGGTCCTCTGCCCCGGCCACCAGATGACCACGGATTGGCAAGTTGCCAATACCTTTCTCGAATCAGCCGCCGCCTCTTGAGGTGCGGGTTCTCCGATCGGGAGCTGTCACGAAGCTCGTCCTCGTCGGCGAACTCGATGTGGCGAACCGAGACGAGGTTCTCGCCGCGCTGGAAGGAGCCGTCAAGGATCCGCCGATCGCCATCCCTGTGGCCTCCAGGAGTTGGCGTTCATGGACTCGACCGGCCTGCGTTGCCTTGTCCGAGCCAAGCAGCTGACAGAGGCCGCGGGCATCCGCCTCGCCGTCCTCAACGGATCAGGTCCCGCACAGCGCGTGCTCGAGCTTTCCGACCTCGAAGCCCTGATCGAAATGGTTGACGACGAATCGCAACTCGATCCGCCGGGTGGCGGGGCCGGATAGGTAGTTACGCGACTTCCCCAACCGAGAGGAGGAGCAGAGGCCATGGGCCGTAGGCGAGCGGGCTGAAGATCGGGGGCGAGGCTGAGCTTCGCTACCCTCATGATCTGGCGCCGGGAGGCCTGTTCCGGCTTGAAGCGGGCGATGTGGCAAGGTGATCAGGGTGAACGAGACCACGTGCACCGCTGATTTCCTCGGCGTGACGCTCGCGTTGCCCATCGACCACATCCGCCTCGCGTCGATGGAGCGGGGCTAAGCACTTTGCGCTGACGCGCTGGCAGTTCACGCGTAGGGCACCCCTTTTCGAAGGGTCCGCCCCCCTCGAGGGGCACCCCCCTCCGCCCGGGGTGCCGCTCCGGCACCGTCCGCTGCGCTGTCCCAGATGGTGCGGGGGGTGCTCCCGCACCGCGTGCGGATGCGCCTGGCGCAGCAACGCCACCCGCTACCGACCGACGGAAGCCCCGGCACCCTCTTCTGAGCATCCCGGGGCCGTCGCGCTGCTATACGAAGTGCCCGCTATCGCTTATGAAATCCATCATGTGGGCGGTTCAGGGGATCAGATCCTCCAGCCGCGAGAGATGGCTAACGCCCGATGGAGGGCGGTTGTAGCCCCTGTGTGCCATCACCCGGCGGGACGGAGCGAGGGCCTACACGGGGGATCAGGGGCAACAGGTGCCCGGCGATCACCCCTCGGAGCGCAGCCTCGCCTCGGCCTTGCGTCGCCGGTCCGGTCTAGCCATGTGTCACATGACTGCAACTGGTCAGCGAAGTGATTGGTCCAAACTAACGCGTAACTTCGGACGCCCGCACCCACTGCCCGCTGTCTTCCCGATCCCCACGGCGAGGACGTCGGCGCGTCTCGACCCTCGAACGATTGCCATCATCCTTGACGCAGTCACCGAGGGGCAAGCGCGGCCAAGAGGCCGTGCGCAGCCTTCGCGGGTCCCGCGCCGGCTGTGCACGCCTCTGTTGTCGTCTAAAAACCGGGAAGGTCTTTCCCGAGCGAGCCGAGCAACGCCTCTGGGTCGTCGATGCCATATTCGACAGCAGACCGGCGTGCTCTTCGGTATCGACGTCGTCAGGCAGTTCGCCAGCGGCCTCATCGGCCGGGTCGCCGTCGCCCGGGCTTTTCAGGATTTCGATGATCTGATCTTTCGGAATCCGGGCACCCCTCCCGCCTGCCCCCAAGCCCCAGGCCCTGCGAGGGGCTGAGTCGTGACCAATCCGTGACCACCGGCGCCCCAGGGATGCGCTCCCCTGCCGCGTTGTGCAGATCGTTCGATAACGAGAAAACCCGCCAGGGCGGGCCTTCCGTGACAACGAGGGGATGGAGGATGACGGGATCGAACCGACGACCTCCGCCTTGCAAAGGCGGCGCTCTCCCAGCTGAGCTAATCCCCCGAGCGGCCCCTAAGGTAGCATCGCCGCCCCCATCCTCCCCCCACCTGCGAGGCCGTCCCGTGAGCACCTCCTCCACCGGCGATCCCTTCGGTCCCGTTTACCGGCTGCTGGACCAGATATGGGCGAGCCATATGGAGATGGCCGAACTGATCCGGGGCTACAAGGACCTGCTGGAGGACCTCGAGGAGCACCAGGATGCGGACAAGGTCCGCCTCGCGCAGTCGCTTCCCGGCGCCCGCTACAACGTGGGAACCACGTTCGTGCGCGAGAACTGGTTGAAGGTCGAGGCGGAGCTCAAGCACCTCTTCCCCGAGGACCCCTAGTCCTCTTTGTAGATGTCGAACAGGGCGAGGTCGGCGTCGGGGAACGTGAACTCGTAGCCGGCCGCGAGCGTCGCGCGCGGCACCGCCCGCTGGCCCTCGAGGGCCAGGATCGACATCTCCCCCATCACCAGCCGCAGCGCGATGGCCGGCGTCGGCAGGCTGCTCGGCCGACCCAGCGCGCGCCCGAGGACGCCGACGAAGTCGCGCTGGCGCACCACGTCGGGGGCGGTGCCGTTGAGCGCGCCTGAGACCTCATCGTGGTCGAGGGCGAACAGGATGATCCCGACCTCATCGTCGAGGTGGATCCAGGGCATCCACTGGCGGCCGCCGCCGATCGGCCCTCCCGCGTAGAGCTTGACGGGCCGGGCCAGCTCCGGCAGCGCGCCCCCGTGCCTGGCGAGAACGATGCCGGTGCGGATGGTCACCACCCGCACGCCGAACTCGTGGGCCCGGGCCGCCTCGCGCTCCCAGTCCAGGGCCACCTGGGCGAGGAAGTCCTCGCCCGGTGGGCTGGTCTCGTCGACCTCGTCCTCGCCGGTGCCGTAGTAGCCGACGGCCGAGCCGCTCACGAGCACCCGCGGGGCGCCGTCGCGGGCCAGGGCGTCCACCACCAGCTTGGTGGTGCGCGTACGGCTCTCTCGGATCCCCTCCTTGCGGCTGTCGGTCCAGCGCTTGCCGGCGATGGGTACGCCGGCCAGGTTGACGACCGCGTCAACCCCGTCGAGGGCGTCGGAGGGCAGCGGTCCGTCGGCCGGATCCCAGGCCACGTCCTCGGCGCCCGCGATGTGCGCCGCCCCGCTGCGCGAGAGCGCGACGACGGCGTCGCCGCGCGCGATCAAGGCCTCGCAGAGGGCCCGGCCGATGAGACCGGTCGGCCCGACGACGGCGACCCTCACAGGGGCCTCACGAGTGGTGCGAGCTCCCGCGGGAGATGGGCTGGAGGTCGGCCTGCGCCAGCGCCAGCAGGTCGGCCGCCGAGATGCCCGGCGCCGGAGCGGCGCGGCCCATCAGCGCGGCGCCCATGCCCTCGGCCTTCAGCCGCAGCCGCAGCCGGGCCAGCGCCGGCTCGGAGTTGGGGCCGTCCACATCCGTGAGGATGATGATCAGGCCACCCTTGCCCGTCGGGCCACAGCCCGTCGGTATCGCGCACGGTGTGCCGCACGAGCGCCGTGAACTGCGTCGCGCGCTCGGGCGTCGCCGCCGGCAGCTCCATGGCGATCAGCGTCAGCGGCCGGCGCAGCTGCCTGCCGGTCTCGAGCGCCTGCTCCAGCGAACGCCGCACGCCATCCGGATCCGCCGGCCCCGGGGCGGCCAGCGTGGGGCCGAAGGGCCGGGGCTTGGGATCCCTGGCATCGGTGCGTCGCCGTCCTGGACCTGCGATCGCCATGGGTCAGCTTAGACATCGGATGACGGATCCGGGGGCTCTCCGTGCCCGTACGAGCGCGAGGCCGCCGGGTGCCGGGCAATCGCGGCCTCGATCGCCGCGTCCTCGTCCGCCGAGAGGGGCGTGCCCGCGAGGGCAGCGTTGCGGGTCGCCTGATCGGCGTCGCGGGCGCCGATGATCGCCGCGGTCACCTCGGGCCGGCGCAGCACCCAGGCCACCGCCAGCTCGGCGACGCCGCCGGGTCGACCCGCCTCGTCGGCGATGGTCTCGAGCTCGCCCACCAAGGCGATGCGGTCGGCGAAGGCGTCGTCGGCGAACAGCTCGCTCGTCGCGCGCCAGTCGTCGGCGCCGAAGGTCGTGTCGGCGGTCATCTTGCCGGTCAGCAGGCCGTGCGCGAGCGGGCCGTAGGCGATCACGCCGACGCCGTGCTCACCGCACCACGGCAGCTCTCCCGCCTCGATGTCGCGGCGCATCAGGTGGTACCCGGGCTGGTACGAGTCGAGCTGGGCCACGGCGCCGGCCGCCTCGAGATCGGGCAGGTGGTAGTTGGACACGCCGATCGCGCGCACCTTGCCCGCGTCCCGCAGCTCGAGCATCGCGCTCATGGTCTCCTCGGCGGGGACGCCGCCCACCGGCCAGTGCACCTGGTAGAGGTCGATCACGTCGAGGCCCAGGGCCTCGAGGCTGCGGTCGCACGACATGTGCAGGTAGTCGGCCGAGGCCTCGCGCCAGATGCGCAACGGGTTGGGCGGGTCGAGCTCCCACGCGACGCCGCCCTTGGTGGCGACGATCACCTCGTCGCGCCGGTCGCGGACGACCTTCCCGACGATCCTCTCCGCGCGGCCCTGGCCGTAGATGTCGGCCGTGTCGATCCAGTTGACCCCGGCGTCGATCGCCGCGTGACAGGCGGCCTCGGAGGCCGCGTCGTCGGCCCCTCCCCAGCGGCCGCCGAAGACCCAGGTACCGAGGCCGATCACCGACAGTTCGAGGTCGGTTCCGCCCAGCCGTCGTCGCTCCATGCCGCCGCCCCCTTGCAGTGCCTACTGCGGTGTCAACGCCACCAGCAGGCCGCCGTCGTCGTCGTATGCCGGGAAGAAATCCGCCATCGCCGGGATGTCGTCCTCCGACCCGTTGAAGTGGTAGGTGCACGGCACCTCGAGCACCCGGACGCCCCATTCGATGCTGCGCGCCGCCGGGTCGCCGTCGGCGAAGCCGGCCAGGCCGAGGCGCTCCATCACGTGGTAGCCGATCAGGTCGCCCTCCTCGTAGCCGGTCACCGCGAAGGCGGCATGGCCGGCGACCAGGATCCGCTGCTCCTTGTCGCACACGATGAGCGCCGTCTTGGGACTCGCGTAGTAGTCCTCGAGCAGCTCGAAGGCGAAGCCGAAACCACAGCGCGAACACCCTCGCGGCTGATGGCGCACGTTTCGCTCGCTGCTGCTCTCGCGATAGGCGCAGCGCGGACAGAGGAATACCGGCACCCGGCAATGGTAGCGAGCGTCCGCGGCGATCAAGGGCGCACGGCCGAATGCCGAAAGTAGCGCTGCAGGATTAGATCCAACCAGAGAATGGATTCTCGTGGACTCGGGCTCACATCGCCCGAGGGGTCGGCATGGACGCCGAATCGCCGGGACCCTCGTTGCCGCTTCATCACTCGCCACCCTCCTGGCGCTCGCCGCGCCGTCGATGGCCGCGATGTCGCCGACTCTCCAGGCACGCGTCGACGGCGCCTCCGCCGCGGATGAGATCCCGGTCATCGCGACCCTCAGCCACCAGGTGGACGACAACGCCTATGACGGGCACCCCGCCGCGCTGCTGCGCGCGCTGAAGAGCACCGCCGCCTCCACGCAGGCCGGCGTCGTTGACGACATCGACGCTCCGGTGAAGCGCTTCTGGCTGGTCAACGCGATCGCGTTCTCGGGCACGCCCGGCGAGATCCGCGAGGTCGCCGCCGATCCGGCCGTGGACACGGTGGACGTGGACGTGAAAGTCCACGTGACCGCCGACGCCGCGGTGTCCTCGGCCACCCCCTTCCCGGACGCCGGCACCGGCGACTGGGGCCTCGCCGCGATCAAGGTCCCGACGGTGTGGGCCTCCTACGGCCTGCGCGGCGCCGGCGTCACGATCGGCAGCATCGACACCGGCGTCAACGCCAGCCATCCCGACCTCGCCGGGAAGATCGTCGCGTGGCACGACTTCGCCAACGGCAGCCCGACCCCGATCGACGAGAACGGCCACGGCACGCACACCGCGGGCACCCTGGTCGGCGGCAGCGCGGGCGGGGCGCCGATCGGCGTCGCCCCCGACGCGCACCTGGTCGTCGCCCGCGCCATGGGCGCCGACGGCGTCGGCTCGGGCAGCGCCCTGCTGGCGGCCGCCGAGTGGATGACCGACCCCGACGGCAACCCGGCCACGGCCGACCAGCCCTCGGTGATCAACAACTCCTGGTCGGCGTCGAACGCCAACGACACGTGGTTCCGCCCGATGATCCGCCGCTGGCTCGACCTCGGCATCGTCCCGGTGTTCGCGGCGGGCAACAACGGCCCGTCCGCCGGATCGGTCGCGAGCCCGGCCGGCTACCCCGAGGCGATCGCGGTCGGCGCGAGCGACACCGACCAGAGCATCCCCCCCTTCTCGGCGCGTGGCCCCGTGATCTGGCAGAACGCCGACGGCCTCGGCCCCGCCGCGGGCACCGCGCTGGCCAAGCCCGACCTCGTCGCGCCCGGCGTGGGCGTCACCTCCACCGTCGGCTCCGGCTACCTGGCCTACTCGGGCACCTCGATGGCCTCCCCCCACGTTGCCGGCGTCGCCGCCCTGATCCGCGAGGCCAACCCCTCGCTGAGCCCGCAGGCGGTCGGCGACATCCTGCGCATGACGGCCGACGACATCGGCGCCCCCGGCGTCGATCCCTCGTCCGGCTACGGCCAGGTTGACGCGCTGCGCGCCGTCGAGGCCGCCGCCGGCCCCGCCCCCGACACCCGTTTCGTCACCTCGCCGCCCGCCGTCACCAACGCGCGGACGCTGACCTACACGCTGGCGCTCACCAGCGGCGGCACCGCCGCGCGCATCCGCGTGGACGGCGGCGACTGGAGCGCCCCCAGCCCGGCCACGACGGTCGCGCTTGCGCTGCCCGAGGGCAAGCACGTGGTGGAGGCGCAGGCCGTGGACGCGAGCGGCGTCGTCGATGCCACGCCCGCCCGCAGCGCAGTGACCGTGGACCGCACCAAGCCGAAGGTCACGATCCGCTTGGGGCGCTCGGGCGTCAAGACCACCTTCCGCAGCACGATCAGCGACGCCCTGAGCGGCCCGGTGCGCGGCAGCCTGCGCTGGAGCTTCGGCGCGGGCAAGCTGTCGCACGGCGCCACGGTCACCCGCCGCTTCGCCGAAGGCGGCAGGCGCCGCGTCGTGCTGAGCGCCCGCGACGCCGCCGGCAACGAGACGTATGTGACCCGCGTCTTCACGCCGCGGGCCGCGAGTGCCGTGCGCGGCCTGGCCGTGCCACGGGTCGCCTCGCGGCGGGGCAGGGCGATCGCCGTCGCCGGGCGCCTGGTGCGACCGGCGACCCTGCGCGTGACCCTGCGCCGCGTCACGACCCCTGCCGTCGCGACGGCCGCGACCGGCCTCGCCGCCACGTTCGACACGCCCACCCTGAGCCGGCCGCTGCGGCACACCGCCCTCGCGGGCCGGCGGGCGAAGAGCTTCCGCGTCCGCGTCCCGGTGCGGGGCCTGAAGCCCGGGCGCTATGTCGTCGAGGTCCGCGCCGCCGAGCGGGGTACGACGCTCGGCACGCTGGAGATGTCGCGGAGCGTGCGGATCCGATAAGCGCATCAGGTCGCCGTCAGATCCCGGCCGCTCGGATCTCTAACCTTCCCCACTCGTGACGCTGCTCGAGGCAATCATCCTCGGGATCGTTCAGGGACTCACCGAGTTCCTGCCGATCTCGAGCTCCGGACACCTCAGGATCATCCCCGCCTTCGCCGGCTGGGAGGACCCCGGAGCCCTCTTCACGGCCGTGATCCAGCTCGGGACGATGGCCGCCGTGGTCATCTACTTCTGGCGCGACCTGCTCGGGATCGTGCGCACCTGGCTCTCCAGCCTGCGCCACCCGGAGCTGCGCGGAGAGCTCGACGCGCGCATGGGCTGGTACCTGATCATCGCGACCATCCCGATCGGGATCGTGGGCCTGGCATTCAAGGACCAGATCGAGAACGGGGCCCGCAACCTCTACCTGATCGGCACCTTCCTGATCGTGGCCGGCATCATCCTCGCGGCCGCCGATCGCCTGGGCCGCAAGGTGCGCGACCTGGAGACGGTGGGCCGCATGGACGCCGTCTGGATCGGCATCGCCCAGGCGTTCGCCCTGATCCCCGGCACCTCGCGCTCGGGCGCCACGATCACGGCGGGCCTCTTCCTGGGCATGAAGCGCGAGGCTGCCGCCCGGTTCTCGTTCCTGCTCTCGATACCGGCCGTGGTGCTGAGCGGGCTCTTCGGGCTCACCGAGCTGGCGAACGGAGACGGGTCGGTGAGCTTCGGCGACCTGGCCGTGGCCACCATCTTCGCGTTCATCTTCGGCTACATCTCGATCGCGTTCCTGCTGCGCTACCTGGCCAACCACTCGATGATGATCTTCGTCTGGTACCGGCTGGTGCTCGGCGTCCTCGTCATCGCCCTCGTCGCGACCGGGACGATCAGCTGATATGGAGTGATCTCCTGTCAAGAGGCATGCCTGAAAGGCCCGCTCACGCGGGCCTTTCTTGTTGGGTCAGGAGAGCGCGCCGGGGGCGCTGCGACGGTTCGCGGTCAGGCTGATATTCGCGGGTTGGCTACCGCATGACCGGTGTTCGGCGGAGGCGGGGCGCTCTCTAGGATCGAGCGTGGCCCGAGCGGGCTGCTCATAGCTGAATCGCGCATCGCCTCTCGCGGCGTCAGCCGGCCGTCCGGCGCGCTCTCCTCGCCCAGGCTCTGGGTAGGGCCTCAGTCGTCCATCACGGCAAGGCTCCAGCACCAGCCCGCAAGCTCTCTCGCGACGGCCACCGCCACGATCGTCGAGCGCAGGCCCCGGCGCGATTCGAGGCGCGCCCAGCGTCGATGAAGGCGCACCCCGGCCGCCTCGGCGCGGGCGCGCACCTCGGGCCGCGCGCCCGCGCGCCGGCGCTCGAGCTCGGTGCTTCGCCGTGGCGCTCGCCGGTGGTGCCAGGCGGCCTCCACCAGCAGGCGGCGGGCGTGGCCGTTGCCGGTCTTGGTGATCGGGCCGCGGGTGTGGCGGGCGCCCGATTGGGATTCGCTCGGGGTGAGGCCCAGATAGGCGCCGATCGTGGCGCCCGAGAGGCGATGCCAATCGCCGATCTCGACGGCCAGGCCGGTCGCGGTGAGGGTGCTCACCCCGCGAAGACACGACAGGCGCCCCACCAGCGGGGCCAGATCGGCGCGCTCGGCGAGCTCGGTGATCGCCGTGTCGAGGCGATCGCGGCGAAGGCGCGCCTGGAGGGCGGCGTCGTAGTAGTCGATGAGCGTCGCCTGGGCGGCGGGCTCGTCCAGGCGCTGGCGCCTCAGCCAGAGCGTCGTGGGCGCCGCTCCATGCCCCCTTGTCATAGACGCGCCCGTAACGCAGCAGCATCTTCGACAGGCGATGGCGGGCGCGCATCAGGTCGGCGCGCGCATCCTCGCGGGCGCGCACCAGATCGCGGGCACCCTCATCGGCTCGGGTGGGCACCGCCACCGCGACAAGCTCCCCCGCCCGCAGCATGCGTGCCAGGCGCTCGGCGTCACGCCGATCGTTCTTTATCCGCTCGCCGCTCGCGCGCGGGATCCGACTCGGGGCGGCCACCAGGCACGCGATGCCCGCGCCCTCGAGCGCGCGCGCAAGGCCATAGCCCGTGGGCCCGGCCTCGTAGGTCGCGCGCACCGGGCGGGGTAGCTCTGCCAGCCAGCCCACCAGCTCATCGATCGCGTGCGGCGCCCGCCGCGTCCGCACCTCGCCGCTCGCCTCGTCGATCAGCCCGGCGACCACGCTCCTGGCGTGCACATCCAGACCGACGAACGTACCGTTACCCATGTCGGCGCCTCCCATGACTGTGGCTCTGACGCCGGGCTCATCCCCGGCGCCAACCCACGATCACGCATGCTGGAGGCGCCGGCACGGATCCCGGCGCTCAATACGGTCTAGGCGGTTCGACGACCTCGAACTCGCGGGTGAGGTCGACCAGCTCGAGCACCCGCGCGACGGCGGCGGAGGGCCGGGCAAGCGCGAACGGGCGGCCGGCGTCGCCCGCGGCCTTCCGCGCCTCGAGCAGCGATCGCAGGCCCGAGGAGTCCATGAACTCGACATCGGCGAGGTCGATGATCACCGCGTTCTCGCCGTCGGCGGGCAGCGCCTCGATCAGCCGCGGCGCCCCCATGATGTCGAGCTCACCCGAGGCGACCAGAACGACCGCGTCGGGGTGGTGCTCCACGCTGACGCGGAAGGTGGAGATGGGCTCGGGCATCGCGGGCGAGGGTATCAGGGGGCGCGAGACCGACGGCCTGGGACCGACGCCGGTTCGGAGGCCGCGCGATCGGGCACAATGATGGCTCGGAGTCGCCGGTCCGGCGCGCTGAGGAGCCCTGTGACGTCTGTTGGAGGAACGCTGGACGCCGCCGCGCGCGAGCGTCTGATCGTGGAGCACCTTCCGCTGGTGCGCGCGCTGGCCCGTCGCTACGCCAACCGCGGCGAGCCGCTGGACGATCTGGTCCAGGTGGGCACCATCGGGCTGATCAAGGCGATCGACCGGTTCGACCCGCGCCGGGGGAACAAGCTGGCGAGCTTCGCCACCCCCACCATCCTCGGCGAGATCCGCCGCCACTTCCGCGATCGCTCGTGGACCGTGCGCGTGCCGCGCGGCATCCAGGAGGCTCGCGCGCAGATCACCCACGCGGTCAGCGAGCTCTCCGCGCAGAACGGGCGCAGCCCGACGGTCAACGAGATCGCCGAGTCGACCGGCCTGTCGGTGGACGACGTGCTCGACGCCATGGCCGCCGGCAGCGCGCAGCGCCCGGCCCAGCTGGCCTCGCCGGGCTCGGAGGGCGAGGAGGACGGGGGCATCGCCGTCGGCCTCGACGACCCGGGCTTCGAGCAGGCCGAGGCCCGGGCGACGCTCTCATCGGGCATGGCCGACCTGCCGGCCCGCGAGCGGGTGATCCTCCACCTGCGCTTCGAGGAGGGCCTCACCCAATCGGAGATCGCAGCGCGGGTCGGGATCTCCCAGATGCATGTCTCCCGCCTCATCCGGCGGGCCCTCGAATCGCTGCGCGAGAGCGCGGAGGAGATATGAGGCGGGTTTCGGCGCATCCGGCTGCGGGAACGCCCCGCCTTGCACGCGCGCGGCGGTTCGCCATGGGACAACCGGACCCGGGGATAGAGTGGAGCGCAGGGAAGCGATCGATGCACGCCGAGACTGGGGCACCGTCGTGAGCGTCGAGCAGTCCGACGTCGAACTGGTGCTGCCGGCCGAGCCGGAGAGCATCGCCCTGGCCCGGCAGATGGTGCGCGGGATCGTCGACGCCCTCGGATGGGGCGAGGAGAGCCGCACCGACATCTCCATCGCGGTGACCGAGGCCTGCACCAACTCGGTGCTGCACGCCTACCCCGACGCGGACGGCGACTACGAGGTCCACGCGTGGGCCGAGCCCGAGCGGCTGGTCGTGGCGGTGCGCGACCGGGGCCGGGGCATCACGCCGACCGTCACGTCCGCCGCCGCGGGGCTGGGCCTGGGCCTTCCGCTGATCCTGGCCATCGGCGACGAGGTCTCGTTCACCCACGACGATGGCGTCACCGAGGTGCGCATGACCTTCTCCCCCGACTCCCGGCGGGAGGACGTATGAGCGGCACGCACGCGGGGCGGCTGACGGTGCGGCGCGCCGATCTGGCCGAACCGGTGCTCGAGCGCCTCGTGCTGGCTCTCGCGGCGCGCGTGGACATGCCCCTCGATCGCATCGCCGACGCGCAGATCGTGACCGAGGCCCTGATCGCGACCGCGCCGCACAACGCATCGAACGGCGCGCTGTGCATCGAACTGGCCGCCGGGCCCGAGGGCGTCGATCTCTCGGTGGGTCCTCTGCCCACCGGTGGCGCGGCGCGAGTCGTGGCCGAGAGCGAGGTGCCCGGCGTCGGGGTGGTGCTCGACCGCCTGGTCGACCGCTGGGACGCCGCGCCGCTCGATTCGGACACGGAGGTGCTTCGGCTGACCATCGGGCCGGGCGCCCCCGCCTCTTCCTGAACGCGACCGGATGAGGGGCAAGCGGCTCGTCGCATTGGGAGTCGTGGCGGGCGCCGTGGCGTACCTGCGGCGGCAGTTCGCGCAGACGGCGCCCGCCGCTCCCTCCGTCGCGCCGCCCACCGCGATCGCCGAGGCGACACGTCCGGCGCCCGATGTGTCGCCGTGGCCGACCGGCTGGCGCGGCACCCTCGACACGGTCGTCACGGCGGTGCGCACCGGGATGGCCGGCGGCATCACCGACATCGCGGCCACTCTCGCCTACTACGGGTTCCTCGCCGTCCCGGCGGTGCTGCTGGTGGTGGTCGGCGCCTTCGGCCTCAGCGGCGGCGCCGGTTCGACCCAGGACGTGGTCGACGTGCTGGATGACGGCGTGGTGCCCGACCAGGCCGTCGACCTCATCCGCGACACCCTCACCCGCGTGACGGCCAGCACGGGGCAGAGCGCCGCCCTGGCGCTCGTCGGGTTGGTGCTGGCCCTCTGGACCGTGAGCGGAGCCATGCAGGCCCTGATCCGTGGGCTCAACCGCATCCACGACTGCGAGGAGACCCGGTCGTTCGCGCGCCTGCGAGCGACCGCGCTAGGGCTGTTCGGGTGGACGCTGGTCGCGCTGGTGGTGTCCTTCGGCCTGCTGGTGTTCGGCACCCCGCTCGCCGAGGCGTTCGGCGACTGGGTCGGGGCGCCCGGCGTGATCTCGTGGCTGTGGTGGGCGCTGCGCTGGCCGATCGTCGGCGGCGCCCTGTTCTTCGCGATCGCGGGGATACTGCGCATGGGGCCCGCCGAGCAGGGGGCGCCGGTGAAGGGCCAGGCGATCGGCGCCGCGGTGGCAGTGATCGTGTGGCTCGTCGCCTCGGCCGGCTTCGGCATCTACGTGTCGCGGTTCGGGTCGTACGGCGCGGCCTGGGGCTCGCTCTCGGCCGTCATCGTGATGCTGACATGGCTCTGGCTGACCGCCCTCGCGGTGCTGATGGGCGCGCAGCTCGAGGTCGAGGTGGGCCGCCGCGCCGGTAGCGGGACGCTAGCGTTGCCGGGGTGATCACCCCGTGAGTCCGACCAGGCCCTCCGAGCGCCCGCGCCCCCCGTGGTCGCGGACGCAGCGACCGGTGCCGCGGCTGGTGCTGCAGCCGCTCCAGGACTTCCTGCGCCTGGAGGCGGCCGGTGGCCTCGTGCTGCTGGCGGCGACGATCGTGGCGCTCGTGTGGGCGAACGTGGCCACCACGTCCTACACCGACCTGTGGAGCACCGAGCTCACCCTGAGCATCGGCGACCACGTCATCAACGAGACACTCCAGGAGGTCGTCAACGACGGCCTGATGGCGATCTTCTTCCTGGTGGTCGGCCTCGAGGTGAAACGCGAGCTGGTTGTCGGCGAGCTGTCGACCCGGCGGGCGGCGCTGCTGCCGGCCTTCGCGGCGCTCGGCGGCATGGTGCTTCCGGCCCTGATCTTCCTGGCCGTGATGGGCGGCGGCGACGGGTCGCGCGGCTGGGGCATCCCGATGGCCACCGACGTCGCCTTCGCGCTCGGCGCGCTGGCCCTGTTGTCGCGGCGCGTGCCGCCCGCCCTCGTGGCCTTCCTGCTGGGGGTGGCGGTGATCGACGACATCGGCGCGATCCTGGTGGTGGCCTTCTACTACACCGACTCGATCGCCTTCGGCTGGCTGGCGGGCGCCATCGGCGGGCTGGTCGCGATCCTCGTGCTGCAGCGCCTGCACGTGCGTCTTGTGGCCATCTACATCGGGCTCGGGCTGCTGGTCTGGTTCGCCACCTTCGAGTCGGGCGTGCACGCCACGATCGCGGGGGTGGCGCTCGGCCTGGTGACCCCGGTGCGGCCGTTCCAGCGACCCGCGGCGGTCAGCGCCGAGGCCGTGCGCATCGCCGAGGCCACCGAGGACGATCCCGAGGACCCGGATGCCGACGCGGCCCTGTGGCGCCGCCTGGCCTGGCTCTCGCGGGAAGCGATCTCGCCACTCAACCGGGTCGAGCACGGCCTGCACGAGTGGTCGAGCTTCGTCGTCCTTCCGATCTTCGCCCTCGCCAATGCGGGCATCGTGCTCGACTCGGCGTCCATCGACGCCGCCCGCGACACCCCTGTGGCCGCGGCGGTCGCCATCGCCCTCGTGGTCGGTAAGACGCTCGGGCTCACGCTCGGCGTGTTCATCGCCGTGAGCCTCGGGCTGAGCCGCCTGCCGCCGGGCGTGACCTGGGGTCACATCCTCGGCATAGGGGCGCTGGCCGGCATCGGGTTCACGGTGTCGCTGTTCATCACGGACCTGGCGTACAGCGACCCGAGCGTGGTCGCGGCCGCCAAGATCGGCATCCTCGTCGGCTCGGTCGTCGCCGCCGCGCTCGGCATGGCGCTGCTGCTGGTGGCGGCCCGCCGCGCGGGCCCGCGGGCCCCCTAGCCGGTCAGCCGCGCGCCGTCCTGCTCGTCCACGGCCTTGAGGAACGCCTTATAGCTGGGCTTCTTCGACCCGTCGTCGCGCAGCAGCCCAGCGGGCCAGTTGGCGTTGTCCTGGAGGTTGAACCAGACAACCGTCTTCACGCGGTCGGTGTGCAGCTGGGGCAACGAGTAGATCTGCGAGAGGTACTGCGCCTGCTCCTGCTCGGTCACCTTCTCGGTGCGGTACGGGGTCGCGGCCGTCGTGTATCCGGCCTCGGTGATGTACAGCGGCAGCCCCGGCTTCCAGGCGTCGAGCTCATCCAGGAGGCGGCCGACCGTCGCCCAGCTGGGCACGACGGTGGTCTCGGTGAGCGGCGACGTCGCCGGATAGATGTGCTGGGAGTAGGCGTCGAGCGGGATGTCCCGCGCGCGGAGCCCGCTCAGCCAGTCGAGCGCCCCGATCCCCGACGGGCTCGTGCTGCTGCGCGGGCCACCGACCCCCGCGATGACGATCGCCTCCGCGTTGGCCCCCTTGATCGCGGGGTACGCCGCCTTGTCCATGGCGGCGTAGGCGTTGAGCGCCACCGGGTTCTCCCCCTCGAATTGCGGGGTGAAGAACAGCGAGAGGTTGGGCTCGTTCCAGATCTCGAAGTGGCGCACCTCGGGCAGCTTCTCGCCGCCCGGCGAGGTGAAGTCGCCCGAGTAGCGGGCGGCCAGGGCCCCCATGAAGGCGCCGAAGGCGCCGGGGTCGGGCGCCGCGGGGTTGACCACGACGCCAGGCGGCCGGCGGCGGCTGCGAGGTGGCCCAGGCGGGGGTGTCGTACACCGAGACGATCGGCGTGATGTCGTGCTTGGCCAGCCCCTGCATGATCAGGTCGGCGCGCGAGAAATCGTAGGCCGGATCGGCCGGGTTGGCGGGATCGGCGGGCTTGGACGGCGCGATGTCGCCCCAGAACAGGTTGACGCGCGTGGTCGTGACACCGGTCGCGGCGAGCAGGTCCAGGCGCCCGGGGATCTGGTCGAGTGGGATCGTCGGGAGGTGGTCGTCCTGGACGGCCGCGACGGCGCCGATGGGGGCCGAGTCGTCGCCGCCCGAGAGCGCCACCGCGCCCGCCACGACCACGATCACCACCGCCAGCGCCACCAGCCCCGCGATCACGCGCCCTCGTCGTCCCATGCCCTCCCCGACCATCGGATCGCTCAACCCTAGGCGATCGCGTTGACATCATCCGGGGGCCGGGTGAGGCCCCTCACAGACCGGCGCGCGCCGCCTGCGGGGTGATCGCGTCCGGCCACGGCAGCCCCGTCGGGAACGGGTCGCCCGGGATGCGGTAGTTCCACGCGGGGTTGCCGAGAGTGCCTCCAGCCCAGCGCTGGATGTCGCCCACGAAACGCGCCAGGTCGAGCGGGCCGTCGAGCACGCTGGGGGCCATCAGGTCGGTCGAGAAGGCCAGCACCCGGCCCGCGCCCACCGGGCGCAGGATCGCCGCGGGGGCGCCGTCGATGAACCGCGCCACCACGCTCGCCCCGGCCGGCACGGACGCGAAGGCCCGCACGCGGGCGGCGTCGATCGGCAGGGTGAGCAGGTCGTCGGGCGTGCCCGTCCCGAGCGCCCCGGGCTGCACCGCGAGCACCGTACCGGGGCGCGCCGGGCCGAGCGGGGCGCCGACCAGCGTGTCGCGCACGCCCGCCAGCGAGGCGCCCGCCGGCGTGCGGGTGAAGGCGTCGGGGTCGGTCACGATCAGGGTGCCGCCGGCCCGGACCCAGTCGGCGACCCGCTGGGCGAAGACCGGGTCCAGGGTGTCGCCGCGCGGCATCCAGAGCGTCTTCGCGGCAGCGAGTCGGGCCGGCTCCTGCACCAGCCGCGTGTCGGCGTCGAAGTTGAACGCGCCGCCCTCCAGCTCGCCGAGCAGCGAGTAGGTGGTGTAGATCGCGTCGCCGCTGGTGCGGTAGCGCACGTCGCCGAGGCGGTCGGGCTGGGCCTGCCCCTCGCTCGCCGTCGCGTACAGCACCAGCTGCGACGGATCCGTCGGCGGGGCCGGCAGGCGCGTGCCCTTCAGGCTCTTCGCGATCTGCAGCATCGTGCCGTAGAACTTCGGCCGCCGGAACCGGGGGTTGTCCGACGCGAAGAAGCTCAGGTCGGTGGCACCCGCGCGCAGCGCCTGGGCGCTCCAGGTCCACAGGTCGCCCGCGGTCGGGGTGTAGCGCGAGTAGTTGAAGGCCTGCACCACGATGCGGGTGCGCTTTCCGGTGAGGTCGGACATCAGCTTCGCGCCGAAACCGGGGTTGTAGCGCCCGCGCCCGACCCGGTCGCGCTCGGGGTAGCTGACGTAGGGGTCAGCCTCGACCACGTCGGCGAAGTCGGTCAGCCGCGTGTAGTCCCAGGGGATGAAGCCGTCGATGAACCCGTAGTCGTTGGGGTTGACCACGGCGTCGGGGTCGAGCGTGTGGATCAGCTTCGCCTGCTCGGCCTTCATGGCGAAGAAGCGCTGCCCCGAGTAACGCGTCCACGCCAGCCAGCGCAGGCGCTCGGTCGCGCGCGAGCTGCGACGGGCGTTGGGGTCGGGCAGCGCGTACCCGGTCGCACGGCGGAAGTCGGCGGCCAGCTTGCGCCCGAAGGGCGTGCGCCGGGCCTTGCCGTGCGGGAGCACCACGAACGGCTCGTCGCTGCCGGTGTAGAAGTTGACGTAGGGCTTGGAGCGGACGGTCGGGACGATGCGGCGGATCTCGCGCAACGCCTCGACGCGGTAGGCGGGATCGAGCAACGACAGGCGCCGCGCCCAGGCCAGCGTGCCCGGGTCGGACACCACCGCCTTCTTCTTGTTCAGCGCGTTGCGCGCAGCCCACACCTCCACCGCCACGTCCCACTTCAGGCCGCTGCGCTGGTACTGGGCCATGAACCGGGACGGGGTGCGCCAGCCGATGGTCTCCTTGGGCGAGAGCGGCAGCGGCGGAAACGGCAGCGCGCTGACCCCGCTGAAGTACATGCCGTTGTCGCCGGCCGTGGTGAGGATGCCGTTGATGATCCGGTTCCAGGCCGCCGGACGGTAGGGCGGCGCCGTCGCCACCCGCCATTGGGGCAGGTCCTCCTGGTTGAGCTCGTGGCTCCAGTCGGACACGGTGCCCGCGGGCCGGTCGGCCGCCATGGCGGCGCCGGGGCCGAACCCCGCGACGAGGGCCAGCGCGGTGGCCGTGAGCACGGCGGGAAGATGACGGGGCACGGGCGCGCCCATCATGCCCTCCCGCCGCCGGGCGCTCAAACGCATCAGGTGCGCGAGCGACCGGCGGCGAGTGGAGCTACACCGCCGCCTTGCGGTAGGCGTCGATGAGGATCTCGGCCACCTCGGGCCGCGTGAACTCCACCGGCGGGATCTCGCCGCGGTCGAGCATCTCGCGCACCTTGGTGCCCGACAGGAACACGCGCTGCTCCGGCGACGACGGGGAGGTCTTCGTGGTCGCCATCCCACCGGTGAGGTTGCACCAGAAGGAGTGCTCGAAGAAGAGCGGCTGGATGGCCAGCTCGTCCCGCGTGATGTCGTCGAAGATGCGGTGCGCGTCGTACGTGCCGTAGTAGTTGCCCACCCCGGCGTGATCGCGGCCCACGATGAAGTGCGTGCAGCCGTAGTTCTGGCGCAGGATCGCGTGAAGCACGGCCTCGCGCGGCCCGGCGTAGCGCATCGCGGCGGGCAGCACGCCCAGCACCACGCGCTCCTTGGGGTAGTAGCCCTCGATGAGCACCTCGTAGCAGCGCATCCGCACGTCGGCGGGGATGTCGTCGCTCTTGGTCTCGCCCACCAGCGGGTGCAGGAAGAGGCCGTCGACCGTCTCCAGCGCCACCTTGGTGATGTACTCGTGGGCGCGGTGGATCGGGTTGCGGGTCTGGAAGCCGACCACGCTCTTCCAGCCGCGGGCGTCGAACTCCTCGCGCGACGCCAGGGGGTCCAGCAGGAAGGGCACGGCGCCGGGGTCGAGGGGCAGGCGCCCCGCCACCCGCACCGGGCCCGCCAGGGCGGTGGTGCCGTGCGCGAACAGCGACGCGACGCCCGGGTGGGCGGTGTCGTCGGTGCCGTACACCAGCTTCGCCTCGCGGACCGGATCGGTCTCGTAGCGGTCGGTCACCTCGAGCACGCCGAGGAAACGACCGGAGTCGTCCACCAGCTCGACCTCGTCGGCCGAGCCGACGCCCTCGAGCTCGTCGGGCTGCACGCCCAGGGTGACCGGCACCGACCAGGCGAGGCCGGACGGCAGGCGCAGGCCGGTGATGACCGACTCGTACGCCTCGCGGTCCATGAAGCCGTCGAGGGGCGAGAAGGCGCCCACGGCGATCAGGTCGAGATCGGCCTGCTGGCGGGCCGAGAGGGTGACGCGGGGGCGGTTGCCGCCGCTGTCCAGCGAGTCGTCGAGGCGGTTGACCAGGGTCCCGCCGTGGGGAGCGATGGGGCCCGGGGTCGAAATTCCCGCCCCGTCCACGTTGCCCACCATGCTCGGGTCGAGAAGCGTGTCGGCGCGAAGGCCGAGCCGTAGCGTTTCCAGCGGAATCACCTCGTCAGATGGAATGTTGCCCAGATTCACGTTCGGGCCGAACTTGCGGATGAACCAGACCTGCTGAGACTTCTGAGGAGCCTCGAAGAGCAGGCTGTTGACGTCGATGTGGTGCACCACCTCGTCGATCAGGCCCATGCGGACCTCACCGTCGGGGCGGAAGATGCCGGCGGTCCCGGTCTCGCGGGCCTCGGTGATGACCTTCCAGGCCCCCGCGCGGAGCTCGGCGTCGATCAGCTCGACCCAACGATAGGGGGCGATCACCGTCTGCATGTCCTTGGAGCCGACCTCGCTGAGCACCACGAAGTCCTGGGCCAGCGCGTTGATGTGCTCCAGCTTGACGTCGTGCGCGATCGAGATCGTGCCGTCCGAGACCTCCACGTGGCGGAGGCCGAGATCGCTCACCCAGCGGCGCCACTCATCCAGCTTCTGCTGGACGAAGCAGACCTCCCAGAAGGTGCCGCCGAGCACCACGGGGATGTCGGCGCTCTCGTAGAGACGGATCTTCTCGCGCAGGTGGCGGGTGACGTAGGCGGTCCCCCAGCCGAGCTTGACGATGTCGATGGAGTCGGCGGTCGAGTCGAGCACGCCCTCCACCTCCCGCAGCGGGAGGCCCTTGTCGATGACGTGCGTGATGCCCACCTGGCGCGGCTTGGGCGGCCGCCCCGGCAGCGAGAGGAAGTCGGCGGCCTGGGACGTCCCGACCTCCGGGCCGGCGACCTCGACGCCGCTCATCGCGACACCTCCGCGGCGCTCAGGCCGGCGCGTCGCCCGTAGACGACGATGTCGAGCAGGGAGTTGCCCATCAGGCGGTTCGAGCCGTGGACCCCGCCGGTGATCTCCCCCGCGGCGAAGATCCCCGGCAGCGTGGTCGCAGCGTTGATGTCGATCGCGAGACCTCCATTGCGGTAGTGGAGAACGGGATACACCAGCACGCGCTCCTGGGTGATGTCGATGCCCGCCTTGAGATAGCGGTTGTGCACGTAGGCGAGGCGGTCGAGCGTGAAACCGGCGCCGTTCTCCCGGTCGATCGCCGGGGTGTCGAGCCACACGCCGACGGTCCCGTCGGGAGCCTCGGCGCCGCGCCCCTCCTCAACGACGTCGATGATCGCCTGGGCCACCACGTCGCGGGGCGCCAGCTCGTCCACGAACCGCTCGCCCTCGGCGTCGTGCAGCGTGGCGCCGTAGCCGCGCGTCGTCTCGGGCAGGGCGTATCCGGCGAGCGCCTCGGGCCAGATCGACCCGGTCGGGTGCTTCTGCCATGAGTCGAGCTCTCGGCCCTCGGCGCCGAGCTCCAGCGCCAGCCGCAGCACCTCGGGCGTCGCGTCGGGGTGGTTGGTGCTGTGGAGGCCCAGCGCCTCGGCCTCTCCCCGCAGGCCGCCGCCGGCCGCCAGCACCACGGCGCGGGCGTGCACGGTGCGGCGCACGCCGTTGCCGCCCGGCGCCACCAGAGCGCGCCAGCCGTCGCCCTCGGGCGTCAGCTCCACCAGTGAGGTCGCCTCCCACACGTCGGCCCCGCTCGCGCGGACGGCCGTGCGCAGGGACTTCACCATCTCGGCGCCCGTGCGCTCGCCGGCCTGCAGCAGTCGCTTGCGCGTGGCCCCGCCGCAGCGCACGAGGCGCAGGCGGCCCTCGTCACGGGTGAACCCGACCCCGAGCGAGTCGAGCCACGCGATCGCGTCCGGGCCACCGGCGGTCAGCTGACGCACCAGCTCGGGGCGGGCGGCGTGGTGGCCGGCGGCGAAGGTGTCCTCGTAGTGCGACTCGACCGAGTCGTCGTCGCCGATCGCCGCCTGGATGCCGCCCTGCGCCTTGCCGGTGTTGCCGGCCCCGAGCGCCGACTTGGTGGTGACGATCACGTCGGCGCCGGCCCGGGTGGCGCTCAGGACCGCCGACATCCCCGCGCCTCCGGAACCGACCACGAGCACGTCGGTCCGCGCATCGGAGAGGCTCATCACGCTCCGATGCTAACGGAGCACCGAATCTGCTTCCAATCTCATCGGTCCTATCAGGCTTCGCTATGGGACGCGCTGTCCCCCAGAGCCTCCCGCGCGAAGTCCAGGAAGGTCGTGGTCACCCGCTTCGGCGTCCGGCCGGCATGCCGCACCGCGAAGAAATGCCGCTCCAGGCCGGATCCCTCGAGCTTCAGGGCGACGAGGGTGCCGTCGGCGACCTCCCGCTCCACGGCGAGGCGCGAGATGACGGTGATGCCGAAGCCGTCGAGCACGGCGGCCTTCACCGACTGCTGCAGCCCGAGCTCCATGGCGACGTTGAGGTCGCGGTCGCGCAGTCCGCTCTCGCGGATCGCCGCCTCGACCACCGAGCGAACGCCGGAGCCCTCCTGCTGGATCAGCATCGGCTCCGCCACCAGTTCCTCCAGGGTCACCGAACCCCGGTCGGCGAACGCGTGATCCGGGGACACGATGGCGACCAGTTCGTCGCGCACGAACGGCTCGAACACCAGACCCCGCTGGGCCCGCGCGGCGCCGACGATCCCGAGCTCGAGCTCGTCGTCGAGCACGCGCTCGCACACGGTCTGGGTGTCGCTCACCTGCAGGCTCACGCGCACGTCCGGGTACGCGCTGTGGAAGGCGCCGAGAAGCCGGGGCAGCAGCACCTCGCCCGGCCCGGTGGACGATCCGAGCACCAGCCGGCCCGACACCCTGGTGCCGATCTCGCCGACGTCGCGCTCCAGTTCGGCTGCGAGGCCGATCATGCGGCGAGCGCCGCGGTAGACCACCTCGCCGGCCTCGGTGACCGACACGCGACGGCCGCTCCGGTCGAGCAGCCGATGCCCGAGGCTCTCCTCCAGGGCGCGGATCTGGAACGACACCGCGGGCTGCGAGATCTCGAGCTGCTCGGCCGCCTGGGAGAAGGAGCCCTTATCCACCACGGTACGAAAAGTGATCAGCTGGCGCAGGTCCACCGCGTGATCCTAGTGGGCTGAGCTTCGGGGTTTTCTTCGCGGTGCGTTGAGGACTGGTGACAAGGCGAGGAACCGGCCTCTTTCGGGCCGGTTCGTCGCGCGCTCATCGCCTACCGGCGATTCGGCGGACCGACGCCACCGGCTTCGCCGGGGCCAGGTCGTCGGGAAAAGCCGGTCAAGGGCCAGGCCGGTCAAAGGCCAAGCGAGTCATGCCCACTTTTCGTGGTGTGGACATTCCTCTCGCTTTGAGGGTGGTCGTTGGCCGCCACGCTTGGGGCTTTCAGCGGTCTCGGGCGGAGGCCCCGTTGTTCGTCTTGCATCGAACGGTTACGAGAGGTAACCTCGTCTTCGGTTACTCCATGTAACCACCCATCGCACGCTAGGAGCACTCGATGAATCAGGATCTGCAGGCAACGGTCCTCCCCGTCCTCCCATTGGACGACGCGGTGGTCCTGCCGGGTACCAGCGTGACGTTCCCCGTCACGTCAGACGAGCAGGCCGAGGCGCTGAGTGGCGCCGTGGAGGGACGCATCCTGCTCGTGCCGCGCATCGACGGTCGCTTCGGATCGTTCGGTGTGGTGGCGGAGGTCGTGGGTGAGGTGACCCTCCCCGACGGCACCCGTGGGGTGGCCGTCGAGGCGCTGCACCGCGCCGAGCTGGGCCCCGCGGCCAGCGCAGAGGTTGGTCTCAGGGTGACCGCGCATGAGCGTCCCGACCCGGTCGACGCCGGGCCGGAGGCCGCCGCGCTCGCCCGCGAGTACCGCGCGGTCGTGGAGGAGGTCGCGGCGCTGCGGGGCGATCGGGCGCAGGTGGCCCGCTACCTCGCCGGCATCGCGCACCCTGGCCGTCTGGCCGACACCACGGGCTACGCGCCCGAGGTTCCCCTCACCACCAAGGTCGAGCTGCTCGGGACCGTCGACGTCGTGGCGCGTCTGCGTCTGGCGATCGAGGCCCAGCGTGAGCGCCTGGCCGACGCCGGCCTGCGTCAGCGCATCCGCGAGGACGTGAGCGAGAACCTCGACAAGTCCCAGCGCGAGATGCTGCTGCGGCGCCAGCTGGCGGCCATCCGCAAGGAGCTGGGCGAGGACGACGAGTCCGGCGACGACTGGGGCACCAGGATCGCCGAGGCCGGCATGCCCGAGGCCGCCCGCAAGGAGGCCGAGCGCGAGCTCGGACGCCTCGAGCGGCAGCCCGACGGGGCCGAGGCCGGGATGATCCGCACCTACCTGGAGTGGATGGTCTCGCTGCCCTGGGATTCCCGCTCGGAGGAGCGGCTGGACGTCGCCGAGGCCCGCGCGGTGCTCGACGCCGACCACGCCGGCCTGGAGACGGTCAAGGAGCGGATCCTCGAGTACCTGGCGGTTCGCCGCCTGCGCCGCGAGCGCGGGATGGACGAGGGCAAGAGCGGGGTCATCCTGACCCTGGTCGGCCCCCCCGGCACCGGCAAGACCTCGCTCGGGCAGTCGGTGGCGCGCGCGCTGGGACGTGAGTTCTCGCGCATCAGCCTCGGCGGCATCCGCGACGAGGCCGAGATCCGCGGTCACCGCCGCACGTACGTCGGCGCGCTGCCGGGACGGCTGGTCCGTGCCCTGCGCGAGGCCGGCACCCTCAACCCGGTGATCATGCTCGACGAGGTGGACAAGGTCGGCAACGACTGGCGCGGCGATCCGTCGTCGGCCCTGCTCGAGGTGCTCGACCCGGCGCAGAACCACAGCTTCCGCGACCACTACCTGGACGTGGAGCTGGACCTCTCCGAGGTGCTGTTCATCGCCACCGCCAACGTCGTCGACACCATCCCCGGGCCGCTGCTCGACCGCATGGAGGTCATCGCCCTCGACGGCTACACCGAGCACGAGAAGCTGGCCATCGCCCGCGGGTACCTGGTGCCCCGGCAGGTCGAGCGCAACGGGCTCCGCGACGACGAGGTGGAGATCAGCGACGACGCGCTCAGCGCGGTGATCGCCGACTACACCCGCGAGGCGGGCGTCCGTGGGCTCGAGCGTCAGATCGGCAAGCTCCTGCGCAAGACCGCACGCGGCATCGCCGAGGGTGGCGAGACCCCGGTGCACATCGGGCAGGAGAGCCTGGACGACGCCCTCGGCCACCCGCGGTTCCACCACGAGGCGGCGGAGCGCACGGCGGTGCCGGGCGTTGCGACCGGGCTCGCGGTCACGGGCACGGGCGGCGACGTCCTGTTCATCGAGGCCAGCGCGATGCCGGCCGACGGACCGGGCGACCGGCTCGTCCTGACCGGGCAGCTGGGCGACGTCATGCGCGAGTCGGCGAGGATCGCCCTCTCGTGGACGCGCTCGCACGGCCACGAGATCGGGATCGACTCGAGCACCATGCGCGAGAAGGAGTTCCACATGCACGTTCCGGCGGGCGCGGTGCCCAAGGACGGGCCGTCGGCGGGCGTCACCATGGTGACGGCGCTGACGTCGCTCGCGACCGGACGGGCCGTGCGCCCCAACGTCGGGATGACCGGTGAGGTCACCCTTCAGGGGCGGGTGCTCCCGATCGGCGGCGTCAAGCAGAAGGTGATGGCGGCCCACCGGGCCGGCCTGACCGACGTGATCATCCCCGAGCGCAACCGTCGCGATCTGGACGACGTGCCCGCCGAGGTGCTCGAGCAGGTCACCGTCCACCCGGTGCTGACCGTCCAGGAGGTGCTCGACATCGCCCTGGAGCCCGCGCACGATCGACACGGGGCTCTGGCGGCATAGGGTTGAGGCGACTCCCATGGACGACTGTCGCTCACTCCCACCCGTCTGCAACCGCTACCAGCGCGCGGCCGAGCTCCTCGGCCGCCGCTGGAGTGCGGCGGTCATCCGGGCGACCCTGGAGGGCCCGGCCCGTTTCACCGAGATCCGCGGATCCGTGGACGGGCTCTCCGCGCGCCTGCTGGCCGAGCGTCTGCGCGAGCTCGAGTCCGCCGGGCTGATGGAGCGCCGCGAGCTCGGGCGGGGGGCCGTGGAATACCGGCTCACCGCCAAGGGCGCCGCGCTCTCGCGCGTGATCCACGAGATCGAGGCCTGGGTGGAGGACTGGGACGACTCGCCCGACACCACGCGGCGCGAGGAGGCCCCGCATGCCCGCCCTGACCGATGACGCCCGCGCGATCCTCGAGGGTCGCGCGTTCGCGCATCTTGCAACGGTGCTCCCGGATGGAGCACCCCACTCGGTGCCCGTCTGGATCGGCGTCGACGGCGACACGCTGCTGATGTTCACGCAGACCGGCAGCCGCAAGGCCCGCAACATCGAGGCCGACGCACGGGTCGCCATCTCGGCCACGGACGAGTCGAACCCGTATCGCCAGTGCGACCTGCGTGGCCGGGTCACCGACCGCATCGACGGCGAGGCCGCGCAGCAGGTCGCGGACGACCTCTCCCTCAAGTACACCGGGGCGCCGTTCCCCTGGCGCAGCCCGAACACCGTGGCCTACGTGATCGCGCCCGAGACCAGCCACGCGGCGGATCTGCCCTTCACGCACTGACCCCGAGGGGTCGTGCGGTGCTACCGGGTGCTGAAGTGGTGGTCCCCGGTCTCGCACCAGAACACGAGGCAGCCGGCCTCTTCCTGACGCGCGACGCACGGGCACTCGCCGTTGTGCTCGGGGCACGGGCGGAATACGCGCGAGAGCAGGCCCCACGACGCGACGGGACGTGCACCCGCCGGCAGATGGTCCTGATGGGCGATCTCGGTGCGGACGACGGTGCTCATGGGGTCTCCCCGTGTGTGGTGGAGGGGCGTGCCACCCCGGTTTCGCCGTCACCCTCCGGGACCCTGCCGCCTCGGAGGACGGTCCACAGGGCACCTGCAACGGGGTCCGGCGCGCCAATTGCAACGCGCCGGCCGATCTCGTCGAGCCCGCTCCGCAACACCGCGGAGTCAAGGGCCGGTCGGGTGGCGCGCATGATCTTCGCATACCTGGTGGGGCGCACCTCCTCATCCACGTTGAAGAGCTCCTCGTGGAGCTTCTCCCCGGGACGAATGCCCACCACGTCGATGGCGATGTCGCGCCCGGGCTCGTGGCCCGAGAGCTCGATCATGCGCCGGGCGAGATCGATGATCTTGACCGGATCGCCCATGTTGAGCACGAAGATGTCGCCGCCCTCGGCGATGCCGGTGGCCTGGATGACCAGCTGCACCGCCTCGGGGATGGTCATGAAGAAGCGCGTCATCTCGGCGTGGGTGACCGTGACCGGGCCGCCCTCCTCGATCTGACGCTGGAAGATGGGGAGCACCGAGCCGGAGCTGCCGAGCACGTTGCCGAACCGGACGGCGCCGAAGCGCGTCCCGGCGGCCGTGCCGTGGGCCTCGATCACCCTCTCCGCGAGCGCCTTGGAGGCGCCCATCACGGTCTTGGGCTCGACGGCCTTGTCGGTGGAGATCAGGCAGAAGCGGTCCACGCCGTACTGCTCGGCAAGGCGCGCGAGCACGTCGGTGCCGAGCGCGTTGTTGGCGACGGCCTGGAGCGGGTTGAGCTCCATCATCGGCACGTGCTTGTAGGCGGCCGCGTGGAACACGATCTCGGGGCGCTCGCGGGCGAAGACGCGCTCCATCGAGACCGCGTCCTTGCAGTCGGCGATCACGGGCACCAGCAGGCCGGCGTGCCCGCGCTCGCGCAGCTTGAGGTCGATCTCGAAGAGGTTGTTCTCGGCGTGGTCAACCATGATCAGGCGCCGCGCGCCGCTGGCGGCCACCTGGCGGCACAGCTCGCGGCCGATGGAGCCGCCGGCCCCGGTGACCAGCACGGTGCGGCCGTTGAGGTACCGCGCGACCTTCTCGAAGTCGATCTCGACCGGCGCGCGGCCGAGCACGTCCTCCACGCGCACCTTGCGCAGCTGGCCGACGGTGACCTCGCCCGTGATCAGCTCCGGCAGGCTCGGCAGCGTCGAGCAGGGGACGCCGGCGGTGCGGCAGATCTGGAAGATCTCCTGGCGCACGGCGCCCGACGCGGAGGGCATGGCGATGATGACCTCGTCCACGTGCACCTCGCGCAGCACGCGCGGGATGTCGGCGCGGGTGCCGCGCACGCGGGTGCCCTGCACGCGCAGGCGCCGCTTGCGGGGGTCGTCGTCGATCAGGCCGACCGGCGTGTACCCGAGCTCGCGGTTGCGCTTCATCTCGCGCAGCAGCGTGTTGCCGGCGTCGCCCGCGCCCACCAGCAGCACCGAGCGGCCGCTGTTGACCAGGTCCGAACGCGAGGGGCGCTCGATGACGCTGCGCACCGCGAAGCGCGCTCCACCGATCAGGACCAGGGTGAGCACGAGGTCGAACAGCAGCACGCCGCGCGGGATCGGCACCCGGTCGTCCGGGCGCCACTGCGACAGCACGGCCGTGATCAGCAGGCTCGAGGCCGCCGCGGCGAGCACGATCGCCTGGAGGTCGCGCAGGCTCGTGAAGCGCCACCACTTGGTGTAGAAGCGCATCGCGATGAAGGTCACGATCTTGACCACGATCACGATCCCGACCGTCGCGGCGAAGAGCTTCTCGTAGCGCCCGGGCACGTTTCCGTCGAAGCGGAAATAGAACGCGAGCCAGAAGGCGGCTGCGACGAGCCCCGCGTCAACCGCGATCTGGGCACCGCGGTGGGCAAACGCCCGGGGGCTCCAGTTGAGCGGAGCGCGACTCACGAGGCGGGAAGTCTAGCCATGCCGGGGGCAAGAATCAGGTCAACGAGTCGCTCGGGGTCGCGAAGGGGGGGCGCGGCGCCCCGCGTGCGACGCTCGAGGACGAGGTCGTCCGGGCTGGTCAGGCGGCGCAGGCGGCCCTCCGCGATGAGGCTCCGGTCCACCGCGCCGAGGCGCGCGGCGAACGGCGTGTAGGCGGGAACGCCGAGGGCGGCGGCCTCGCGGTTCATGGTGCCGCCGGCGCTGACCACGAGGTCGGCGGCCGCCACCAGGCTGGGCCCGTCGATCGGCCGCTGGGGGCACGATCGCCGGCACGCTCTCGAGCGCCGCCCGCTGCTCGGCGGTGCGCGGCAGCACCACGGTCTGCACCGCCGGCCCGGCGGCGAGCAGCTTCTGGAGAGTCGCGCTGAAGAGCTCCGTCGAGGCGCCGCGGTGGTACAGGGTCACCTCGGGGGGCGGGCGCACCACCACGATCAGGCGCGCGGGATCGAGGCCCAGCTCGTCGAGCACGTCCTCGTCCATCGTGTGGTCGGCGAGGTAGTACTCCTCCTTCAGGCCCCGGTAGCGCACCAGCTTGGGCGGCCGGATGCCGTACCGGGAGAGGGCGCCCTCGGGGATCGCCTGGGGCACCAGCACCCGGGTGGCGAGGCGGCCGTTCCAGTGGTGCATCGCGGCGGCGTACTCGTAGTCGAACATCGAGACCTGCGGCGTCCCGGCCAGGCGTGCGGCGATCGGCTGATCGGTGCTGCCGTGCGCGACCGCGAGGTCGAACCGCTCGCTCGCGCGCGAAGCGGATCAGATCGCGCGAGCGCCCCGCCATGGCGAGGGCCTTGCCGCGGGACGACGCCCCGCCGTGCGAGCCGACGCTGACGTGCTCCATCTCGAAGCGCTCCAGCAGCCCGATGGTCTGGGCGAACTCGCGCGCCGTGACGGTCACCTCATGGCCCCGGGCGCGCATGCGCTCGATCAACGGCCGGAAGATCACCACGTGGGGCGAGTTGGTCACGTCGACCCAGATCCTCACGCGGGCCTCCCGGGACTGCCTGTTACGAGAGCACCTCGGCGCGGCTCGCCGCGTCGACCACCTGGGCGACGTCGTCGCGGGTCAGGTTGGGGTGCATCGGCAGCGCGAGCGCCGTGCGTGCCAGCTCCTCGGCGATCGGGAGGTCGCCCTCGGAGTATCCGAGCGGCGCGAACACGGGCTGCAGGTGCATCGGGATGCCGTAATAGACGGCCGAGGAGACGCCGGCGGCCGAGAGGGCCTCGCGCAGGGCGTCGCGATCGCGGGTGGCGCACCATGTACAGGTGGTAGATGTGGGTCGCGCCGGGGGCGACGGCCGGCAGCGTGGCGTGCGCGCCGAGACCGAGCTCCTCGTACCAGCCGGCGGCCTGGGCGCGACGGGCGTTCCAGTCGTCCAGGTGGGGGTAGAAGACCCGGATGATCGCGGCCTGGAGGTCGTCGAGCCGCGAGTTGTAGCCCACCTCGTCGAACACGACCTTGTCCTTGGAGCCGTGGAAGCGCAGGCGACGGATCCGCTCGGCCAGCTCCTCGTCGCGGCACACCACCATGCCGCCGTCGCCCATGCCGGGGAAGTTCTTGGTCGGGAAGAAGCTGAACGTGGCGGCGTCGCCGAACGTGGCGATCTCGCCCTCGGCGGCGCGGGCGCCGAAGGCCTGCGCCGAGTCCTCGATCACCACGAGCCCGTGCTCGCGGGCGAGGGCGGTGATGGCGGTCATGTCGGCCGGGTGTCCGAAGATGTGCACCGGCAGGATGGCCTTGGTCTTCGGGCCGATCTTGGCCCGCGCCGCCTCGGGATCGAGGCAGTAGGTCGCCGGGTCGATGTCGGCGAACACCGGCGTGGCGCCGACCCGCGCGATGGCCTCGGCCGTGGCGTAGAAGGTGTACGGCGTGGTGATGACCTCGTCGCCGGGGCCGATGTCGAGCGCGTTGAGCGCGATCACCAGCGCGTCGGTGCCGTTGGCGACACCCACGCAGGGCCGTCCGCCGAGGCGCTCCGACACGGATGCCTCCAGCGCGCGGCCCTCCGGGCCGAGGATGAAGCGCCCGCTGTCGAGCACCCCCGCGACGGCGGCGTCGATCTCGGCGCGAAGCGGCCCGTACTGGGCCTGGATGTCCATGAGAGGCACGGTCATGCGGCGGCGCGTGACGCTATCACGGGTTGGCGCGCGGAAGGGTGACGGTGACCTCGGTGCCGAAACCCTCGCGGGAGACGGCCGTCGCCGAGCCGCCGAACCGCTCGGCGATGTGCTTGACGATCGACAGCCCGAGACCGGTGCCGCCGAGGCGCTTCGACCGCGAGGGGTCGGCGCGGTAGAAGCGCTCGAAGATGTGCTGCAGGTCCCGCTCCGGGATGCCTGCGCCGTCGTCGGCGACGCTCAGCACGACGGCGTCCTCGGCGCGGCTCACCGAGACCACCGCGGTCGCGCCGGGGCCGGCGTACTTGATCGCGTTCTCCATCAGGTTGCGCACCACCGTGCGGGCCATGGTGTCGGTGAGGGGGGCCCACGACGGCCCCTCCACCGAGAGCCGCACCGTGACGCCGTGCTCCTCGGCGAGCTCGTCCAGCTCGTGGGCCGAGATCTCCGCGGCCTCGGCGAGGTCGGTGCGCTCGGACGAGGGCGTCCCGCTGGTGGCCTCGAGCTCGGACAGGAACAGGATGTCCGTGATCAGCGCCTCGAGCCGCTGGGTCTCGCTGGAGGCGCGGCGCACGAAATCGCGGCGGATGACCGGGTCCATGTCGGGATCGTCGAGTGCCTCGAGCAGCCCGCGCAGGCCGGTGAGCGGGGTGCGCAGCTCGTGCGACACGTTGGCGACGAACTGGGAGCGCAGCTCCTGGTAGTCGACGGCCTCGCTGGCGTCGGTCAGGAACACGAGGGCCTCGGGCACGCGATCGACCAGGTATGGCTCGATGGCGATCCGGTAGGTGCGGCGGCCGTCGGCGAACAGACGCACCTCGAAGCGCTCGCTCTCCAGGGAGGCCAGCGCCGCGTCGAAACCCGCGACCAGCCGGTTCTCACTGAAGGCCTCGAGCAGGCTCATGCCCGGCACCAGGTAGGGGAAGCGCTCGAGGGCGACGACGTTGGCCTCCACCAGCCGGCCGTCGCCGTCGAGCCGCAGCGCCACGAAGGGCAGGTCCTTGAGCACCTCGCTGCGCCGGCGCTCGGCGGCGTCGGCGGCGCGCAGCGCCTCGCGCGCGTTGACCTCGGCCTGGTCGGCGACCGCGCGCTCGCGGCGGAGCCGGGTGACGCATACCCCCGCGACCACGAGCGCGATCAGCGCGACGGCCAGGAGGGCGATGGACACGGCGGCAGTCTCGCACGGCGCGGGCCCGGGCGATTGTGAGAACGCGTCACATCGTGATTTTGTTCCCGACTGTGAACCGCGCCCCGCTGCTCGTCGCCCTCGCCGCCCTGCTCGCCGCCCCGACGCTCGCGCTCGCGGGCCCGGTCACGGCGCTGCCCCCGGCGAACCCCCCGGCGATCACCGAGGTCGCCCCCGGAATCGGATTCCAGCGCGCGGTGCAGGCCAACGGCCAGGTGCTCGACGTGCTGCGCGCCGCCCCGTCGCCACGGGTCTCGCTGGCCCCGGTCGAGCCGGGCGGCTCGCCGGTCACCCGTGGGCTGCTGACCTCGGCCGTGGGGGCCCGTCTCAACTCGGGCGCCGTGGCCGGCATCAACGGCGACTTCTTCAACCTCACGACCAACCAGCCGAGCGGCGTGCTGATGATCAACGGGGAACTGATCCGCGACCCCGAGGCGAGCCGGTCGTCCCTGGTGATGCTGCCGGCCGGCGCGATCGGTGTTCTCAAGCTCGCCTTCCAGGGCCGCTTCCAGGCCATCGATCCGACCGGCGCGGTGAAGTATCCGCAGCGCACGCTGCTGGGCGTCAACCGCCCGCCGCAGCGGGGCGCCGAGACGCTGCTCTACACGTCGGCGTACGGCGCGGCCACCACGCCCACGGGGCCGTCGCGCTACGAGATCAGCATCCGCCTCGACGCAGCCGGGCCGATCCTGGCCGGCCAGACGCGCACCGGCACGGTGGTGGCGGCCGGCAGCGGCGGCGGCACCCCGATCACGCCGGGCAACGTCGTCATCTCGGGCGTCGGCTCGTCCGGTCCGGCGCTGGTCTCCGGATTCCCGCTGGGCCAGGCCGTCTCGTTCACCCCGGCGATCCTCTCCCTGCCCGCCGGCGCGCTCAACGCCATCGGCGGCGGCCCGGCGCTGGTGCAGAACGGCCGCGCCATCCCCAACGCCGGCGAGGGCTTCACCAACTCGCAGCTGGGCGCGCGCACGGCGCGCTCGGCCATCGGGCAGACCGCCGACGGCACCACGCTCTTCGTGACCCTCGAGGGCCCGGATCAGGGGAGCCCCGGGATGACCGTGGCGGAGCAGGCCGGCCTGATGCAGTCGCTCGGCGCCGTGACGGCCATCGCGACGGACGCCGGCGGCAGCGCCCAGCTGGCCGTGCGCAACAAGCTGGTGATCCCCTGGGCCCAGCCGCGCGCCCTCGCGGACGTCGTGGTGATGTCGTACCAGGGCATCACGGTCGAGCCCCTGCCGTTCCGGATATCGCCCAACGGCGACGGCGTGGACGACACGGCCACGGCCATCTTCCGCTCACCCCTCTCCGGACCGACCAAGGTCAGCGTCGCCCGCACCACCGGACGCCCGGCGCGTGACGTCTGGCAGGGCACCCTCGGGCCGGGCGCGGCGAGCTCGCGGATCAACCCGCTGACGCTGAAGTTCGCCGACGGCCCCTACGTGGTGGTGGCCACCCAGACGGCGGCCGACGGCAGCGTCACCGAGCAGCGGCGGCGCGTGATCTTCGACCGCACGATCGGGTTCCTCACGGCGCGCCCGACGACGAGCAAGGTCGGCAAGAAGGTGGTGCCGCGCCTGGACATCGGCTTCCGACTGGCCCGCAAGGCCCGGGTGACGGTCCGCATCCGCACCAGCGCCGGCACGCCGATCGCGACCCTGGTCAGCGGGCGCACGCTCAAGCCGGGCCGGCAGAACATCTCCTGGAACCGCACCGTGAGGGGCAAGGTCATCTCCGGATCCGTCCAGGTGACGGCCGAGTCGCGACACCGCGTTCGGCACGAGCGGCCTGGTGCGCTCGGTCACCCTCAAGGCCCCGCCGAAGCCCAAGCCCGCGAAGAAGCCGGCGCCGAAGACCCCCTGAGCGAGCCCCGGGGCGGCGCCCGCTCGGCGGGGTTCAGCGCTCGGGTCAGTCCTGGTGGTTGCCCTCGATCTCGGCCTGGGTCGCGCGGATCTCCGACACCAGCCGGTCGATCTCCGCGTCGAGGCCGGCCTCGCCGTCGCGCTGGCGCACCACCAGGTGCCCGAGCTCCTCGGCGAGGCTGTTGACGTTCCGTTTCAGGTTGAAGTCATGCGCCTTGTCCTTGGCCTCCGCCGCGCCCTTCTGAGCCGCGTCGGATCGCCTTCTTGGCGGCGTCCTTGGCCTTGTCGACCAATCCCATGGCGGTCCTCCCCGTCTCGCGGATCCCGAAGCGTCAGCCTACTTCTCTTCCCGCCAGTGCAGCACCGTCAGGACCGTCGCCACGATGGAGAAGATCAGGGCCAGGAACAGGCCGATCTTGCGGCTCGCGCCGCCGAAACCCTCGAGGAAGATCATCAGCGTCACGATGAAGGTGACGCTGGTCAGATAGGCCGCCCAGGACGGAGGGTCGATCGCGGCGGGCAGCTCGCGGTTGAAGGCCTCCGCGGCCAGGATCGCGGCGGCGGCGGCGGCAAAGATCAAGAGGATCCACCACGACGGCACGACGTCATCACCGCCGACGTTGACGCCCCCGAGGCCGTACCAGGGGAAGAACAGGCTGATGATGAAGAGGACGTTGGCGCCGGCGGCGCCGAGCAGCTTCTGCTCGCGGGTGAGCGAGTTCACGTGATCACTCCTAGGTGAGACCGATGGGCATCGGACGGGATACGCCCAAGGGCTCTTCTACGCGCCCCGCGGCGTCCCTTGCGGGTTCAGCTGTCGAGCAGGTCGACCGGCGGGTTGTGACCGGGGATCATGCGGCGTGGGCCGGCGGCGCGAATCGCGCGAAACGCCGCGAGGTGCTCGTCGCGCCGCGGGAAGCCCTCGGGGAGCTCCATGCGGGCGAACCAGCCGGGATCGGGACCCGGCGTGTCGCCGGCGATCGCCACGACGCCCTCCTCGGTGTTAACCAGGAACGCGACGTGACCGTCGGTGTGGCCGGGGGTCAGGATCCAGCGCACGCCGGGCAGCACCTCGCCCGAGACCCCCGACAACGGGCGCACCGTGGCGCGGTCGAGCGCTCCGCGCCCGGCCTTCGCGTGCGGCGTGGCCAGCTCGATCTCGTGGACGTGCAGGTCCACCTCCCCCAGCTGGGGCAGCGCGGAGACGTGGTCGGAGTGCAGGTGGGTCGCGAGGGCGGTGCGCACGTCGTCGGGCCCGAGGCCGCGCGCGGCGAGCGCCCCCTTCAGCACGTCGCCCTGGGTCATGTACCCGGGATCGACCACCACGTTCTCGGGGCCGCTCAGCAGCACCGTGTTGGGCCAGGCGATCATCCCGTGGACCGCGTCGGGCAGACCGCGGTAGGCGCCGAAGGTGGACGCCGTGGTGGGGCCGCGCAGCTCGATGACCTCCTCGCCGCGGATGGCGAAGACGATTCTGTGGGTCGGCACCAGCACCTCGACCCGCCACGTGGTGGCTATCTCGCCGCCTCCGTGCGCGGGGGACCGCCCGCGGCGGCGCGGTCGTGCTCGTAGCAGGGCGCCTCGCAGAACGGGGCGACCGGGTCGTCGCCGATGCGGCCGACGCGCGTCGCACGGGCGCGCAGCTCGAGCACCCCGCGGCGCACCCGGGGGGCCAGCGCCACGCCGCCCACCACGCCTCCCGCCAGCAGCCAGCGCGCCCGGCGGCGACCCGAAGTCATTTCAGCAGCGAGAGGAATTCTTCGACGGGAATGGCGGTGAGCGTCTGGAAGTGCGCCGTGCCGCGCGCCGCCAGCTCCACCGACACCCGGGCGATGACCTTCTCGTCCGGCGCCTCGACGATGTTCACGAAGTCGTACGGCCCCAGCACGGCCCACTGCTCGATGACCTTGGCGCCCATCTGGGCGATCTCGTCGTTCACCTCCAGCAGTCGCTGGGGGTTGGCCTTCAGCGTGCCGACCCCGTGGGGGCTGAGGGTGCTGAGAAGGATGTATGTCGGCACGTGAACGAACTCCTTCGGGCCGCGGTACCGGGTTGGGCGAGAGTACCACCGCGGAACGAAAACGGACCCGGCGCGGTACCGTGCGACCGAATGTCCTCCTCGCGTCAGCCGGTGCCCTCGCCGCGTGCCCGCGCCCTTCCCCGGGCGGGACGGGCGGGCACGGCCCTGGTCGGTGTCGTCTCCGGCGTCGCGCTGATCGTCTCGGTGTTCCTGCCCTGGTACGCCACCAACCTCGGCCCGCCCTTCTCGGCGACGAGCGCGAGCGGGTGGGAGGCGACCAGCTTCGCGCGCCTCGCCCTGGTCGCGGGTGTCGTGCTCACCGCCGCCGCGGTGATCCTCGCGCTGGAGGAACAGCGGGCGATGAAGCTCGATCCGGCCTATGCCAACGCCCTCGCCTGGGTGGTGCTGGTGGCGGCGATCATCGCCGCGCTGGCGGTGGGCTACCGCCTGGTGTGGATGCCCGAGCCTGCCGAGTTCCTGTCGCGGCAGATCGGCCTCTACATCGCCGCCGTGGCCTGCGTCGGCGGCATCCTCAGCGGCCTGGCCGCAATCGCCACTCGCGGCTGAGCGCGGGGGCGCCGATGTAAGGGAGGTGACGTACTACCTCCCGCCACCCCGGGACGGCGATTCCGGGCTCCATTCCATTTCGGGCGTACACGCCGCCGGCGACGTGGCGGGCGACCGTGGCGCGCCGCCCCCGAGCCCGGCGGACGGCCGCCTGATCCGGGTCGTGCGGATGCCGGCCGACAGCGTGGCGGCCTATCTCGGCTCCTGGGAGGTCGACCCGCCCCCCGCGGGAGCGATCGAGGCTCCCTACGGCGTGGTGGCGCGCGAGCGCCTGCGCCCCGACCGGTCGCGGCCCGGCGCGGTGCGCCGTCAGCGGCTGGCCGTCGTGGCCGAGGGGCCCGAGGCCACGGCGCTCCACTGGTCGGCGCCGGAGCCGGTGACCGCCGAGGACGAGGCCGTGTGGCATCGCGCGCTCGAGCGTCTGTCCGCCTCGGGAGCGTCGGCCGGCTGGCGCGCGTAGCCTGCCCGTGTGATCGATCTGGATCTGGACGGCCTGCGGGGCGCCTTCGGCATGGGCGTGGCCGGCAACTTCGCCGGACACCTGGAGCAGGCAGGTGAGGCCGCCGACTTCGCGGCGGTGACACCCGCCACGGCGGAGGCCCCGAAGGGGATCTTCCCCTTCTACGCCCCCGGCGAGGACACGTTCCTCAACGTCTTCCCCCTCTCCCAGGACCGCATCGCCAAGCCGCGCTCCGCCGAGGCCGTCAACCTCCAGATCGAGCCCGAGGTGGGCCTGTTGTGCGCCGTCGCCTATGACGCCGGCGGCGCCGTCACGGGCCTGGCCCCCACGGCGCTCGGCGCGTTCAACGACTGCTCCATCCGCCGGCCGGGCGCGCCCAAGATCAGCCACAAGAAGAACTGGGGCCCCGACTCGAAGGGCGTCGCGCGTCGCCTCTTCGCGATCGACGACATCGAACCGACCGGACCCACGGCCACCTTCCGCCTCGCGAGCTTCCTGCGCCGCGACGGCGTGACGAGCGCCTACGGCATCGACAGCCCGCTGCCGGGCTACTCGTACTACGGACGGCGGCTGCTCGACTGGATCGTCGAGCGGCTGCACAATCAGGAGGGCCCCGACGGCAGCCCCCTCGAGCCGGTCGGCGCCTACCTGGCGCGCGCCGGAAACCCTGCGACGGTGCTGATCGGCATCGGCGCGACGCGCTACACGCCACTCGGCGAGAGCACCTACCTGACGGCCGGAGACGTCTCGATCGTCATCGTCTACGACGCCGCCGTGACCTCACCGGACGCGCTGAGCGCCCTGGTCGAGGCCGGCCGCGAGGACGTGGTGCCCGCGGCCTCGGTGCTGCGCCAGGAGGTCTACGACTCCGGACGAGCCGGAGGCCCGGGCGCGCCCGATCGCCGAGTAGGCCAGCCACGCCAGGCCGATCGTGAGCGCCACGAGCACGACGAAGAGCACGTAGCCGGCGATCGTGCCGCCCTGGATGGCCACGCTCGCCGCGCCCGCCATCAGCGCGGCCAGGATGGAGTAGACCGCCGCGAGCGCCGCGGGGCGGGGGTTGGGGTATCCGGTCCGTGCCATCGGTGGCGCCTTTCGCCTGAGGGTCGACGATGATTCAACCACCACCCCGGCGCGATGGGCCGGGGTGGTGGTCAACCGGTGTCGTTCGTCAGACGGCCACCGTGACGGGCGTGACCTCGAAGGTCAGCTCGTCGCCGTCGGCGTCCACCACGACGCGGTCGCCGTCGCGCACCTCGCCGGCCAGCATGCGCTGGGCCAGAGGGTTCTCGATGCGCCTCTGCACCAGCCGCTTGAGCGGGCGGGCCCCGTAGGCGGGGTCGTAGCCCTCCCGGCCGAGCAGCTCGCTGGCCGCCTCGCGGATCTCGAGCGTGATGCCGCGGTCGGCAAGCCGGCCGCGCAGGCGGGCCGCCTGGAGCTCGACGATCTCGGCCAGCTGCTCGCGGCCGAGGCGGTCGAACACCACGATCTCGTCGACGCGGTTGAGGAACTCGGGCCGGAAGTGGTCGCGCAGGGCGCCCATCACCCGCTCCTCGGCGATCTCGGCGTCGATGCCGTCGGTGAGGAACTGGCTGCCGATGTTGGAGGTCATGACCACCACGGTGTTGGTGAAGTCCACGACCCGGCCCTGGCCGTCGGTCAGGCGTCCGTCGTCCAGCAGCTGCAGCAGCACGTTGAACACGTCGCCGTGGGCCTTCTCGATCTCGTCGAGCAGCAGCACCGCGTACGGCCGGCGGCGGACCGCCTCGGTCAGCTGCCCGCCCTCGTCGAACCCGACGTAGCCGGGGGGAGCGCCGATCAGGCGCGCCACCGAGTGGCGCTCCATGTACTCGCTCATGTCGATGCGGATCATGGCGCGCTCGTCGTCGAACATGAACGCGGCGAGGGCCCGGGCGAGCTCGGTCTTCCCCACCCCGGTCGGGCCGAGGAAGATGAACGAGCCGATCGGCCGGTCGGGGTCCGAGAGGCCGGCGCGGGCGCGGCGCAGGGCGTTCGCGACCGCGGTCACCGCCTCGTCCTGCCCGACCACCCGCTCGTGGAGGCGCTCCTCCATGTGGAGCAGCTTCTCGACCTCGCCCTCCAGCAGTCGGCTGACGGGGACGCCGGTCCAGGAGGCGACCACCTCGGCCACGTCCTCCTCGTCGACCTCCTCCTTGAGCATCTTGCGCGAGACCTGCTGCTCGGCCAGCTCGTCGTTGACGCTCGCGAGCGCCCGCTCGAGCTCGGGCAGGGTGCCGAACTTGAGGCGCGCGGCGCCCTCGAGGTCGGCCTCGCGCTCGGCGCGCTCCAGCTCCTGGCGCGCGGCCTCGATCTGGCCCTTGATGTCGCGGATGCGCTCGATGGTCGCCTTCTCCTGCTCCCAGTGCGCGCGCATCGCGTCGCGCCTCCTCGCGCAGGCTGGCGAGCTCCTCGCCGATCGCCTCGCGGCGCGTGGCCGAGCCGGGGTCGGTCTCGGCCTCGAGGGCCTGCTGCTCGATCTCCAGTTGCATGATGCGGCGCTCGACGACGTCCAGCTCGGCCGGCACCGAGTCGATCTCGATGCGCAGGCGGCTGGCGGCCTCGTCCATCAGGTCGATGGCCTTGTCGGGCAGGAAACGCGAGGTGATGTAGCGGTCCGACAGGCGGGCGGCGGCCACCAGCGCGCCGTCCTGGATGCGGACGCCGTGGTGCACCTCGTAGCGCTCCTTGAGCCCGCGCAGGATCGCGACCGTGGCCTCCACGGTCGGCTCGCCGACCATCACCGGCTGGAAGCGCCGCTCGAGGGCCGCGTCCTTCTCGACGTACTTGCGGTACTCGGTCGAGCGTGGTGGCGCCGACCGCGCGCAGCGCGCCGCGGGCCAGCATCGGCTTCAGGAGGTTGGCGGCGTCGACCGCGCCCTCGGCGGCGCCCGCGCCGACGATCGTGTGCAGCTCGTCGATGAACAGGATCACCTCGCCGGCGGCGTCCTCGATCTCCTTGAGCACGGCCTTCAGGCGGTCCTCGAACTCGCCGCGGTACTTCGCGCCGGCCAGCAGGCCGCCGACGTCCAGCGAGATCACGCGCTTGCCGGCGAGCCCGTTGGGGATGTCGCCGGCGACGATGCGCTGGGCCAGGCCCTCGACGATCGCGGTCTTGCCGGTGCCCGGCTCCCCGATCAGCACCGGGTTGTTCTTGGTGCGGCGCGAGAGCACCTGGATGACGCGCCGGATCTCCTCGTCGCGGCCGATCACCGGGTCCAGCTCGCCGCGCTCGGCGGCCTCGGTGAGGTCGCGGCCGTACTGCTCGAGCGCCTGGTACTTGGCCTCGGGGTTGGTGTCGGTGACGCGCGCCGAGCCGCGCACCGCGCGCAGCGCCGACAGCACGCCGTCGCGCGTCACGCCGCTCGACCGCAGGGCCTCGCGCGCCGGCGAGGGCTCCTCGAGCAGCGCCGAGCAGCAGGTGCTCGGTGGAGATGAACTCGTCGTTGAGGTTCTCCGCCTCCGTGCCCGCGCGGCGCAGCACGCCCCGGTAGGGGTTCGAGAGCTGCGCGCCGGTCGGCGATCCGCTCACCTGCGGACGGCGCCCGAGCGCCGCCTCGGTGGCGGCCCGCAGGCCGCTCATGTCCGCGTGCGCGTTGCGCAGCACCGGCTCGACCACGCCCTCGCGCGCGTCGAGCAGGGCCATCAGCAGGTGGTCGGGCTCGACCACCGGGTTACCGCGCTCCGCCGCGAGGCTCGCCGATGCGGCGATCGCCTCCTGGGCGCGCTCGGTGGGCTTGTCAACTGCCATCGTCCCGTCCTCTCATCCGTCCCTCTGTCCGTCTCACCACGGGCGCGTAGCGCGGCACGAGCGCGGTCTCCTCGCGCACGGCCAGCACCAGCTGGCCCCGCGCGGCGCGCGCCTCGGCCATCTGGCGCCGGTGGTCGTCGATGGTCACGTCCAGTTCCGTCCTCAGATCGCGGATGCGCCGCTCGGCGCGCTCCAGCCGCTGCTCGAGACGCAGCACGCGCTCGATGCCCACCAGGTTGAGGCCCTCCTCCGAGAGCTCCTGGATGCGCCGCAGCAGCGCGACGTCGGCCTGGGAGTACACCCGCGTGTTGCGCGCGGTGCGGCGCGGCGCGATCAGGCCGCGGCGCTCGTACACGCGCAGCGTCTGGGGGTGCATCCCGGACATCTCGGCGGCCACGCCGATCATGAAGTAGCTCGCCCGTCACGAGAACAGCGTCTCCCGCGGGATCGCGCGTGTCGAGCTTCGCGAACTTCTCGAGGGCGTCGCGCTGCTTGTCCGACAGCTCGCGCGGCACCTCCACCCGCAGGGTCGCGATCAGGTCGCCCCGGCCCTCGCCCTTCAGCCGCGGCGCGCCCTTGCCGCCGATGCGCAGCGAGCGGCCGTCCGCGCTGCCGGAGGGCACGGTCAGCTTGACCCGCCCGTCGAGCGTCGGCACCTCGACCTGGGCGCCCAGCGCCGCCTCGGCGAAGGTCACGGGCACGTTGATCACGAGGTCGTCGCCCTTGCGCGTGTAGAGGCGGCTGGGAGCGACGCGGGTGATCACCTGGAGGTCGCCCGCCGGACCGCCGCGCGTGCCGGCCTGGCCGCGGCCCTTGAGCCGCACCCGGGTGCCGTCCTTGACCCCCGCGGGGATCTTGACCTTGATCTGGGAGCGCGAGGTGGTGTTGCCGGTGCCGTGGCAGGTCGGGCACGGGTCGTCGATGACCGTGCCGTTGCCGCCGCATCGCGGGCAGGGCTCGCTGAACGCGAACGACCCGCCATCGCGGCCGCGCACGCCGCGACCCTTGCAGTCGGGGCACAGGCGCGGGCTCGTGCCCGGCTTGGCGCCGCTGCCGCCGCAGTCCGCGCAGGCCACCGGGCGTCTCGACCGAGACCGGCACCTGCACGCCCGCCATCGCCTGGTCGAACGAGAGGTTGACCTCCACCTCGACGTCGGCGCCGCGCCGGGGCGCGGGCTCGGCGGGGCCGCCCGCCGCGCCCGTGCGGGCGTTGCGGAAGATGTTGGAGAACATGTCGGCGAAGTCCCCGAAGCCGGCGCCACCGGCTCCGCCCGCCCCGCCCGCGCCGGCCGGCCCGCCGTTGGCACGACGACCGCCGAACTGCAGGCGCGCGTCGTACTCGGCGCGCTTCTCGGGATCCGCGAGCACGTCGTGCGCGTGGGAGATCTCCTTGAAGCGCTCCTCGGCCTTGGGGTCGCCCGCGTTGGCGTCCGGGTGGTGCACCCGGGCCAGCTTGCGGTAGGCCTTCTTGATCTCGTCGGCGCTCGCGGTCTTCGCGACGCCGAGCGTGGCGTAAAGATCATCCACCCGTGTCCGCCCTACCCCTTCTCTCGGGTCAGCCGTTGGGCCGTGAGGCGATCACGACCCGCGTGGGACGCAGGACATGGTCCGCCTGGCGGTACCCCTTCTCGATCACCTGGATGACCGTTCCCTCCTCGTGCTCCGGCGATGGCGCGGAGGCGATCGCCTCGTGCACCGTCGGATCGAACTGCTCGCCCTCGGCCGGGATCTCCTCGACCCCGTGGCCCGCGAGGAGCCCGGCCAGCTGGCCGCGCACCATCTCGAGCCCGGCCACGATCTGAACGCCCTGATCGCCGAGCGCGGCGACCGCCCGCTCGAGGTTGTCCATCACGGGCAGCAGCCCGCGGACCACCTCGCGCGTCGCACCGGTCGCGATGGTCTGGCGCTCGCGGTCGTTGCGCTTGCGGTAGTTGTCGAACTCGGCCTTCAGGCGCTGGAGCGCGTCCAGGTACTGGTCGCGCTCGGCCTCGACCTGCTCGAGGTCCGGGGCCGGAGCCGGGGCCGCCTCCTCGGCGACCCCGTTGGCCTCGTCACCCCGCGCGTCGATCTCGGCGTCGGCGACCCGCCCGGCGACGTCCCTGTCGTCGGGTGTCCGGTATGGATCTGCAGGTCGCTGCGTCATGAGGCCTTCGTGGCGTCCTCGTCGATGACCTCGTACTCGGCGTCCTCGACGGTCTCATCGGTCGTCGTGGTGCCGTTGGCCGCGGCCTCCTGCTGGGCGGACGCCTGCTGGTACACCTGCTCGGAGAGCCGGTGCAGGACGTCGGTCAGGCTGCCCGTCTTGGCGTCGATGTCGTCGGGGTCCTCACCCGCGGCGGCCGTCTTGGTGGCGTCGATCGCCCCCTGGAGGTCGCGCCGGAGCGCCTCGTCGACCTTGTCGCCGTTGTCCTTGAGCTGACGCTCGGCCTCGTGGATGCGCGCCTCGGCCCCGTTGCGGGCGTCGGCCACACGGCGGAGGCGCTTGTCCTCGTCCGCGTGCGACTCGGCGTCGCGCACCATGTTGGTGATCTCGTCGTCCGACAGTCCGCTGGACGCCTTGATCTCGATCTTCTGCTCGTTGCCGGTGCCGAGGTCCTTGGCGCCGACGTGGACGATGCCGTTGGCGTCGATGTCGAAGGTGACCTCGACCTGCGGCACGCCGCGCGGAGCCGGCGGGATCCCGATCAGGTTGAACTTGCCGAGGGTGCGGTTGTAGGCCGCCATCTCGCGCTCGCCCTGCAGGACGTGGATCTCGACCTGGTTCTGGTTGTCGTCCGCGGTCGAGAAGACCTCGCTCTTCTTGGTGGGGATGGTCGTGTTGCGCTCGATGAGCTTGGTGAACACGCCGCCCTTGGTCTCGATGCCCAGCGACAGCGGGGTCACGTCGAGCAGCAGCACGTCCTTGACGTCGCCCGCGAGGACGCCGGCCTGGATGGCCGCGCCGACGGCGACGACCTCATCGGGGTTGACGCCCTTGTGGGGGTCGCGACCGGTGAGCTCCTTGACCCTCTCCTGCACGGCGGGCATGCGGGTCATGCCGCCCACGAGCACGACGTGGTCGATCTTGTCGCTCACACCGGAGTCGGTGAGGGCGCGCTTGGTCGGGCCCACGAGCCGCTCGAGCAGCGGGTGCGTCAGCTCCTCGAGCTGGGCGCGGGTGAGCTGCAGGTCGAGGTGCTTCGGGCCGGTCTGGTCGGCCGTGATGAACGGCAGGTTGATCTGCGACGACGTGGTCGTCGAGAGCTCGATCTTGGCCTTCTCGGCGGCCTCGTAGAGGCGCTGGAGGGCCATCTTGTCGTTGCTCAGGTCGATGCCGTGGTCGCGCTTGAACTCGGCGGCCATCCAATCGACGATCGCCTTGTCGAAGTTGTCGCCGCCCAGGTGGTTGTCGCCGGCGGTGGACTTGACCTCGAACACGCCGTCGCCGATCTCGAGCACGGACACGTCGAACGTGCCGCCTCCGAGGTCGAAGACGAGGATCGTCTGGTCGGTCTCCTTGTCGAGCCCGTACGCCAGCGCGGCGGCGGTCGGCTCGTTGATGATGCGCTTGATCTCGAGGCCGGCGATGGTGCCGGCGTCCTTGGTGGCCTGGCGCTGCGCGTCGTTGAAGTACGCGGGCACCGTGACCACCGCGTCCGTGACGGGCTCGCCGAGGAACGCCTCGGCGTCGGCCTTCAGCTTCTGCAGGATCATCGCGCTGATCTCCTGCGGGCTGAACTCCTTGCCGTCCACCTGGATCCGCGCGTCGCCGTTGGCCCCGCGTACGACGGCGTAGGGGACGATGGTCATCTCCTCGTCCACCTCGGCGTACTTGCGCCCCATGAAGCGCTTGACGCTGAAGATCGTGTTCTCGGGGTTGGTCACCGCCTGGCGCTTGGCCACGGTGCCCACCAGCCGCTCACCGCTCTTCGAGAAGCCGACGACCGACGGAGTCGTGCGCCCGCCCTCGGCGTTGGGAAGGACCTCGGGCTCACCACCGGTGAGCACTGCCACCGCGGAGTTGGTGGTACCGAGATCGATGCCGATCGTCTTGCCCATATGCGTGCTGCCTCCTCGTACCGGGATCGCCCCGGGATGCAATGTGTGAACAACGCTGAGGGGAGTGTAGATCTAAGTCAGGTCATGTCAAGTCTGATCTGAGTCGACACGACTTAGATCTTCCCGAGCAACCCCAAGCGTGGCGGCCAACCCCTTAAAGCCAGAGGAAGGTCCACACCACAGAGCCAAAGGCGTGGCGGCCAAGAGCTTCAAGCGAGGAAAACGTCCAGCACCACCCAACGTGGGCATGACTCGTTTGGCATTTGACCGGCCTGGCCTTTGATTGGCTTTTCCCGACGGCCTGGCCCCGGCGAACAGCCGGTGCCGTCGGTCCGCCGAATCGCCGGTAGGCGATGAGCGCGCGTCGAACCGGCCCGAAAGAGGCCGGTTCCTCGCCTTGTCACCAGTCCTCCGCGCACTGGCCGAAAAGCCGGAGCTCAGAACGCTCGAGACGATCGTCCTCGGCCAGAGACCCAGAGCGCCCCGAGGCGAGACGCCCAGACCTCGGCAACCTCAGCTCGGCGCTCACACCGACGGGCACCCTCCGCCGGCCCTCCCGGCACACGTCCAGCAGCACGCACCCCTCGCAGCGCGGCGCGCGGGCGATGCACACCGCGCGGCCGTGGGCGATCAGCCGCATATGGGTGGCGAAGGCCAGACCCGGCGGGGTCCAGCGCGACAGACGCTCCTGGGCAGCGAACGCGGTCGCCCCGGGGGGCACGATTCCCGTGCGCAGGGCGATGCGGTGGACGTGGGTGTCGGCCGGCACCACGTGGGCGTCGAAGCAGAAGCACATGACGCAGGCGGCCGTCTTGGGGCCGACCCCGTTGAGCGAGGTGAGGAAGGCCATCGCCTCGTCGAGGGGGATCGTCCCCAGCCACTCCAGGTCGGCGCCGCGCGGATCCTCGGCGATCAGGTCGAGCACGGCCTGGATGCGCGGGGCCTTCTGGTTGGCCAGCCCCGCCGACCCGCACCGCGTCCTCCACCTGCGCGGTCGGCGCCGCGACGCACCTCGTCCCAGGTCGGGAAGCGCTCGCGCAGCGTGCGGAAGGCCCGCTCCTGGTTGACGTCGGTGGTGCTGTGGCTGAGGAGGGTCGTGACCAGCTCGCTCACCGGCGGATGCGTGGCGGCGCCGTAGGGCAGCGGGCCGTAGGCCTCGGCCAGGCGGCGGACGATCTCGAGCGTCTGGGCGCGGGTCCGCGGCGCGCGCGGATCAGCCCTCGTCCGGCGGGGGCGGCGGCGGCCCGGAGGCCGTCTCCTCGGCCAGCGAGCGCTCGATCGGCCTCCGAGGTGAGCGCGAGGATCGTCGGCACCCAGATCAGGTCCTCCGACGGGTCGGCCGGCGGGGGGCCGGCCGCCAGGTGCCGCACGGCGGCCTCGGCGCCTCGGGCGCATCGGGAGCCTCGGTCGACGCCACCGCGGCCCGCGCCCAGGCGCGGATCTCGGGATCGCCGGTGGCGCGGGCGAGCGTCTCGATGTCCTCGGGGCGGCTGCCGGCCTCCACGTACTCGGCGATCTCGATGGCGAAGTCCTCGGGGTCGAGATCGAGCAGGTCGGCCGCGATCGCCCCGGCCGCGCTGGTGGCGGCGATCGCGGCGTCCGGGCCGCCCTGGGCGATGCCGCCTCGGCGGCGCGCAGACGGGCGCGGGCGCGGTCGCCGGCCGCCGCCAGCTCGGTCGCCGCGCGCACCGCCAGGGCGCGCGCGAGCGGGGTGTCCGGGTCCTCGTCGGCGGCCCACTCCAGCACCACGTCGAAGGCCTCTGGCGTCCTCGGGGTCGGCCGCCCGCGCGGGCCCGCAGCAGGGCGGCCTCCATCGGACCGCGCAGCTCGGCCCAGTGCGGCCGCCGAGGCCGCGCCCGCCAGCTCCGCCGGATCGGCCGTCGTGCCGCCCTCGTCCGAGAGAGCGCGGGCGAGCGCCCACGTCTCGGGTCCCAGCACCCCGCGGGGCAGGCTCAGCCCGGTGAGGCGCCAGCACCCGCATCAGCGACTCCTCGGGCGTCATCGGATCGCGTGCTCGATGCGCGCCGAGGCGCTCGACCTCGATGCGCACGCGGTCGCCGGGCTGCAGGAACACCGGCGGCGTGCGCCCGTTGCCCACGCCCGGAGGGGTGCCGGTGGCGATGACGTCGCCGGGCGCCAGGGTGAAGTTGCGCGAGCACCAGGAGACCAGGACGGCGACCGTGAAGATCATGTCGGCCGTGCTGGAGTCCTGGCGCGGCTCGCCGTTGACCCAGCTGCGCACCAGCAGCGCCTGCGGATCGGGCACCTCGTCGGCCGTCGTCACCCACGGGCCGAAGGGGCCGAACGTGTCTCCCCCCTTGGCCCGCACCCACTGGGGCTCGGAGCGCTGGAGGTCGCGCGCCGAGACGTCGTCCATCACGGCGTAGCCGAACACGTGGTCGAGGGCGCGCTCGGGGGCGACGTCCCGTGCCGTCGTGCCGATCACCACGGCGAGCTCGGCCTCGTAGTCGAGCTCCTTCGTGTAGTCCGGCCGGATCACCGGGCCGGCGGGGCCGACGATCGACGACACCAGCTTCGAGAAGATCAGCGGCTGGTCGGGCACCGAGCCGCCCATCTCCTGGGCGTGGTCGGAGTAGTTCCATCCCACGCCGAGCAGCTTGCCGGGGATCAGCGGCGGCGCCAGCTCCAGCCCGCCGAGCGGCACCGGGTTCGCCGACGGCCCCCGGCGTCTCCACGAAGGCGTCGCGGACGTCGCGCCCGTCGAGGGGCTGGACGAGATCGCCATCGACACGACCGAGTCGGGTACGACCGGCATCGAGGAACGTGCAGAGGCGCATGCGTCGCTATCCTAGACCCGCCGTGAGAGGCCCGTCCTCCGACGGGCGCCGACGCCGTCGAGGAGCGTTCGCGATCGCCACGCAGCTTCAGGAAATGGACCCGGACTCGCCCTCGGGCATGTCGGCCGCGGTGTGGCGGCTGGTGGACCGCAGCCGCATCACGCCGAACGCCGTCACGATCATCGGCTTCCTGGGCATCTGCGCGGCGGCCGTCCTGACCCTCGAGCGCCTGTGGGTGATCGCGTCCCTGGTGTTCATCGCCTCGGGCCTGGTCGACTCGCTCGACGGCCTCGTCGCGCGGCACCAGGGGCGGGTGACCACCTTCGGCGCCTTCCTCGACTCGACGCTCGACCGGCTGGCCGAGGGGGTCATCCTCGGCGCGATCGGCATCACCTTCGCGCAGGACGACCTGGACTGGGCCCTCGGGGCCGGCGTTCGTCGCGCTGACCGCGTCGTTCCTGGTCTCCTACGCACGCGCCCGCGCGGAGGGTCTCGGCATCCCCGGCTCGAGCGGCGGCCTGATGGGCCGCCCGGAGCGCCTGGTGATCGTCGGGCGCCGGCCTGTTCCTGGGCGGGCTGGGCGACGTGCTCGCCGGTGCTGATGTGCATCCTCGCGGGGCTCAGCCTGCTCACCGCCGCGCACCGCGTGCTGCTGGTGTGGCGGGCCTCGGACGGCCGCGGTGCGTAGAGCCCGCGCGGGGGAGGACGGCGCATGAGCGACGCTCTGCGGATCGCCCTGGTCTCGCCACATGCCTGGCCACCCCGCGACGATGTCGCGCACCACGTCGCGGCCGAGGCGCGCGCGCTGGCCGGCCGGGGCCACCGGGTCACCATCCTGGCCCCCTCCACCGACCGCGCCCTGGTGGCCGCCGGGCGCGCGCTGCTGCTGCACGCCCACTCGGACGACCCCGAGGCGCTGCTGCCGCCCCCGGGCGGCGTGCTGGAGGTGGTGATCGGCCGGGCGCTGCTGACCGGGCCCGGGCGCCGGGTGGGCGAGCCCTTCGATCTGGCCGCGACCCTCGAGACGACGCTGTCGCGCGCGCCGTTCGACGTGGTGCACCTGCACGAGCCGCTCGCGCCCAGCCCGGCGCTCGCGGCGATGCGCCACGCGCGCGGCATCACCGCCGCGACCTTCCACCGCGCCGAGCCGCTCGCGGGCGTCGCGTTCCTGCGGCCCCTGGTGGACCGGGCACTGGCCCGCGCCGATCTGCGTTTCGCGACCACCGAGGCGGGGCGCACGGCCCTCTCGGAGATCCTCCCCGGCACGTACGCCGTTGTGGCGCCGGGCGTCGACATGGACCTCTTCGCCCCGCCGCCCGAGCACGACGGACCGCCCGGGCTGGTGCTGGTGGCCCGCGGCCGCGACCGGGTGGGCGTGCGCTTCGCGCTCGGCGTGCTGCGCGGCATCGATCTCGACGCGCGTCGGCGCCGTGACCCTGCTGGGGCCGGCGGACGCGCCGTGGCGCACCCGGGCCGCGGTGCCGAAGGCGCTGCGCGACCGGGTGTCGGTGGTCCCCGACGCGGGCCCGCAGTCGCGCGCGGAGGTGTTCCGCACCGCCCGCATCGCCCTGCATCGCCACGCCCGAGGACGTGCTCGGGCCGGCGATGGGCGAGGCGATGGCGTCCGGCTGCGCGGTGCTGGCGCCCCTCGGCCCCGCGGTGGACGAAGCCGCGGTGCACGGGGTCGACGCCGTGGTGCTGCCGCCCTTCACGCGCGACCCCTGGAGCCGCGCCGTCACCGAGCTGGTCGCCGACCCCGCGCGCCGCCGGGCGCTCGGAACAGCAGCGCGCGCCCGCGCGGGCCTGCGCACCTGGGACGACGTCGCCCAGGACCTCGAGGCGGCGTACCGGGCGGCGATCGCGCTCGGCGCACGCGACCCGGGGTCGGGCGAGGGGCGCGTGCGGGCCGACCTCCACGTCCGCCCCGGCCCCGACCTCTCGCCGGCGCAGATCGTGGCCGCCTGCGTGGAACACGGCGTTGCGGTGGTGGCCGTCGCGGGCGCCGGCGATCTCTCGGCGGCGCGTGCAGACCGAGGCGCTCGCGGTCGAGGGCGTCAGCGTGATCGTGAGCCAGGAGATCGCCACCTCAGAGGGCACGCTGGTGGGCCTGTACCTGTCCGAGCCGGTCGCGGACGGCCTGACGGCGAAGGACACCGTCGACGCGATCCACGCACAGGGCGGTCTCGCGCTGGCGCCGCACACCACCGCGCCGGCGGCCGAGGTGCTGCGCGGGCTGGCGGGGGCGGTGGACGTGCACGCGATCGCGTCGGCCGCCGACGAGGGCCGCGGCACCGGACGAGCTGGGTCTGTTGCGGCGGCTCGGCCTGCGCGTCGCCTGGGGCAGCGAGGCCGCGCGGCCCGAGGACGTCGGCGCCCGTCTCACCGAGCTGCGGCGCTTCACGGACGCCGCAGGGCCTGCTGGCGGCCCTGTCGGACGCCCGCCCGGCCCGGCCGGGCCGCCGGGCGGCGACGCGCGAGCCCGTGATGCGCGGCCGTGGCCGTGGCCGTCGTGCACCGAAGTCCTGAAACGGCGTCGTGCAGGAGTAACGATGACCCTGAGAAATATCGTCGTCGCCAGTGACCCCTGACCCACCCACGCCACGCTCCACCCGCGCGGCGCGCACCCGTCGGCCCGCCGCCGTGTCCGCCCTCGCCGGAGGCACGCCGGAGGACATCCAGGACGCGTATCAGCGGCGCGCAATCGCCGAGATCGCGGCCCTGAACGACGAGATCACCGCGTGCGAGCGCTGTAGCTCCGACGCCGAACTGCCGGTGATGAGCTCCGGATCGCCGCAGGCCGAGATCATGCTGATCAAGTGGAGCGCCAGCCTCGCGGAGCGCCAGGAGGGCGTCGCCTTCTTCGGCCGCGCGGGCACGGCGATCCTGAAGAGCGTGCAACGCCTCGGCATCGACCCGCTGCAGCTCTACGGGACGCTCTGCGTCAAGTGCAGCCACCTGGACGAGTCCGAGGTCACCGAGCTGTGCATGCCCTGGCTCGCCCGTGAGCTCCACATCGTGCAGCCCAAGCTGATCGTGCCCATGGGCGAGCGGGTCATCGAGGCGCTCGCGACCCTCGCCTTCCCCGCCAGCGAGCCCCTGCGGGACGAGCCCGGCGTCGTGCAACGCTGGACGCCCACGATCGAGGCCCTCGTGGTGCCCGACATCGACGCCTCACTCGACGAGCAGGGCGCCAAGCGCGCTTTCTGGGCGGCATTCCGGGCCATCGGCGACTGGCACCAGGCGCAGCCTCCCTACTGATCCACCGGGCCGGCCGGGGCGGGGCGCGTGAAACGCGCAACGGCCTCGATGTGGGGCGTCTGGGGGAACATGTCCACCGGGCGCACCCACTCCAGCGTGTAGCCGCCCTCCACGAAACGGGCGGCGTTGTCGGCGAACGTGGCGGGCTGGCACGAGACGTAGACCAGCGTCGGCGGAGCGAGTTCCAGGATGCGCCGCACCGCCCCGCCCGACAGGCCGGCGCGGGGGGGATCCACGATCGCGACGTCCGGCAGCGGCAGCTCGCCACGGCGCTCGCGCAACACGGCGCGCACGTCGCCGCAGAGGGCCGTGTGGTTGGCGATCCCGTTGGCGCGGGCATTGCGGATCGCGTCCTCGACCGCCTCGGGGACGATCTCGATCGACACCACCTCGCGGGCCCCGGCGGCCAGCGCGATGCCGATGCTGCCCACCCCGGCGAACAGGTCGTAGAGCACCTGGGTGCCGTCGAGCCCGGCGGCCTCGGCCACCCGCTCGTACAACAGGTCGGTCATGCGCGTGTTGGTCTGGAAGAAGGCCGCGGCCGACAGCCGCAGCGTCACGCCCGCGACGCGCTCCTCGATCCAGTCCCGCCCGCGGACGACGCGCGTGTCGAGGCCGGACGTCACCTCGGCGACACCGTCGTTGACCGAGTGCAACAGCCCGACCACCTCGGGGCTGGGCCGCCAGGAGCGGCTCCGCCAGCCGGTCGACGGCCTCCTCGGCGCCCGGGCGCGGTGACCACGGTCACCAGCACCTCACCCGTGCCCACGGCCTCACGCACCATCACGTGGCGGAGGCTGCCGACCTGGGCGCGCTGGTCGTACGGCTCCAATCCCTCGGCCAGCGCCCACACCCGCACCTGCTCGCGCACCGCGTTGCCGAGCGGCGAGGCGAGCATGCACTCGGCGACGTCGATCACCTGGTCCCAGCGGCCGCGCACGTGGAAACCCAGCGACAGCGCCCCGCCGGGGCCGGGGGCCGCCGAGTACTCCATCTTGTTGCGATAGCCGAAACGCTCGATGGCCGCGTCGGGGGTGCGCACCTCGATGCCCTCGAGGTGGCCGATGCGCGAGAGGTGCTCGGCGACCTGCGCGCCCTTGGCCGCCAGGGCGACCTCGTAGTCCACGTGTTGCAGGCGGCAGCCGCCGCACCGCGGGACGTAGGGGCAGGGAGGCGTGACCCGGCTCGGACCCGCCTCCAGCACCTCGACCAGATCGGCCTCGGCGAAGCGCCGGCGGGCCTTGGTGACGCGCGCGCGCACCCGGTCGCCGGGGGCGGTGTCGCGGCAGAAGACCACGAAGCCGTCGTGCCGCGCCACCCCGGCGCCGCCGAAGGCCAGATCGTGCACCTCGAGCTCGAGGACGTCGTCGCGGCGGGGGCGCTCCATCGGCCTAGTATGTCCGTCGTGACCGTCATCGCACCGGACCTCGACGCGTACCGCGCCGAGGTCGAGCGTTTCCTGGACGAGTCGGCGAGCATCACGGACGACCGCTTCCGCGACCTGTTCTCGGCGGCCGCCGTCGAGGGCATCGAGTCGGTCGCCGCCTCCGGGGTTCCGCGCCGCATGCGGTCGCTCGCCCGGTTCGCCGCCGAGGGCTACATCCGCGCGTCGAGCGCCAACGAGAGCGCCGAGATCGAGGAGATCATCCGCCTGCCGATCGTCGGTGGCGGCGACGGCGCCGTCGCGTTGCTGGACGTTGACGGCCTGCTGGCCGCCGAGCCCGACCGCGAACGGCGTCGCGACCTGCAGCGCGCCCGCCTGAGGACGATCGACGCCCACCTCGCCCGGCTCATCGGGGAAGCCCGCCTGCGCCGCGACGACGCCGCGCGGGCCGTGCAGGCGCCCCGCGCCACGGCGCTCCTGGCACGGGTAGCCGGCATCCCCCTCGGCATCGTGGCGGCCGACGGGATGCGGATCCTCGACGCGACCGACGACGTGGCGGCACGGGCGATGGACCGCGCGTCGCGCGACGCCCTCGGGCTCGCCCTGGGCGACGCGACGGCCGCCGACCTGCCGCGCCTCGTGCGGGCGCCCCAGCTCGAGAACGAGATGGTGCCCGACGGTGCCGCCGCCGCCGTGGAGCGCACCTGCGAGCTGCTCGGCCTCAGCGAGAGCGCGGGGGTCGGCGGGTCGAGCCACGCCGGCCTGGTCGGATATGCCGAGACGCTGCGCACCGCGGGCATCGCCCTCGCCCACAACGGCGCCTCCAACCGCCTGCCCATCGAGGCCCGCCGCCTCGGGCGACCCCGCCCTGCGGCGTGCCCACGGCTTCCTGTTCGAGGGCCTGCTCACCGAACCGGCGTGGCTGACGCGCGTGCTCGACGCGCCCGACGGCGCCCAGATCGCGCGGGCCGCGCGCACCGTCCGCCTGCTGGGTGTGCGCGCCGCCGCGGCACGCGCCGCGGCCCTCGGTGACAACCCCGGCGACGACCTGCTGGCCCGGGCGACCTGCGTGGGCTGGCCCGACGAGCTGCGGCTGGCCGACGAGCTGTCGGGCCTGCGCTCGGCCGACGACCTGCGCGCCCGCGCCCTGGCCGCGGTGCTGCGCGCCCACCTGCGCGAGAACTTCGGCGAGCGCTGGTTCGCCGACGCCGGCGCGGGCGCGCTGCTGCGCGAGCTGTGGCTGGAGGCGGGCGACCTCGATCCCGAGGTGCTCGCGGTGGAGCTCGGCGCCGCCGGGCTCGATCCGAGCCTGGTCGTGGCGGAGGCCCTCGAGGGCCTCGACTAGACCGCCGCGGTGCTGCTCGAGGGGGATGTGCTGCGCGGGCGCACGATCGCCCCCGGCGCGGTGGGCATTCGCGACGGCCTGATCGCGGACGACGCCTCCGGCCCTCGGCACGCCATCCCGGCGGGATGGACGATCTGCGCCGGATTCGTGGACGTGCAGGTCAACGGTTTCGGCGGCGCCGAGGTGGGCGACGACCCCGCCCAGCTGGCCGCGGTCGCGCGCGCCCTGCCGGCGGCCGGCGTGACGGCCTTCTGCCCCACCCTGGTCAGCCGATCGCCCGCCGCGTACGCGCGCGCCGCCGCCGGCGCTGCGCGCCGCCCGTTTCGACGACCTCTCGCGCGCGCCCGCTGGGGGTGCACCTGGAGGGGCCGTTCCTGGCGCCCACCCGTCACGGCGCCCACGACCCCGACGTGCTGATGGCGCCGACCCCCGAGGTGGTGGACCGGATGCTTGCCGCGTTCGCGCCGGCCATCGTGACCCTGGCGCCCGAGTTGCCGGGGGGCCTCGCGGCCGTCCGGCGGCTGCGGCGCGCCGGATGCGTGGTCGCCGTCGGCCACACCGAGGCCGACGCGGCGACCGGCCGGGCCGCCATCGCCGCCGGGGCGGGGCTGCTGACGCACGCCCTGAACGCGATGCGCGGCCTCGAGAGCCGCGATCCATCAGCGCTGGCGGCCTTCCTGGCACACCCTCGCGCGCGCGTCTCCCTGATCGCCGACGGGGTCCACGTGGCCCCCGAGGTCGCGGCCGTGGTGGCCCGCGCCGCGGGGCGCCGGCTGGTGCTGATCAGCGACGCCGCGGCGGCGGCGGGCGCTCCGCCCGGCGCCTACCGGCTCGGCGCACTCACGATCGTGTCCGACGGCCGGCGCGCCCTGGCCGGCGGGCGTCTGGCGGGCAGCGCCCTGGGCATCGACCGCGGACCCGCGACGCTGGTGGGCGCCGGCATCCCCCGCGCCGCCGCGCTCGCCGCCGCCGTCGACGCCCCGCGGCGCCTGCTGGGCCTGCCGCCGGGTCTCGCTCCCGGCGACGCCCGCCGACGTGGTCGTGCTCGATGCCGGGCTGGTCCCCCGCCTGACGCTGGTCGCCGGCCGGGTGGCGTACGCCGACCCCGACCTGCCCTTCGCTATCCGTACACGTCCTCGCGGCGGTGCGTGAGCGCGGGCAGCCGCGCGCGCACGTCTGCGAAGAGGGCGAAGTCGAGGGTCGCGACCGCGATGCCCTCGCCGTCGGGGGCCTCGGCGAGCACCGTCCCCCACGGGTCCACGATCATGCTGTGGCCGTGCGACGCCGTGCCGTCGGCGTGGCCGCCGACCTGCCCGGCGGCGATCACGAACACCTGGTTCTCGATCGCCCGGGCGCGCACCAGCGTCTCCCAGTGGTCGCGCCCGGTGGTCTGCGTGAACGCCGACGGGATCACCACTATCTCCGCCCCGAGAAGGGTCAGGCGCCGGTAGAGCTCGGGGAAACGCAGGTCGTAACAGACCGACATCCCGACGGCGTGGCCGAGCACACTCGCGACCACGATCTCGTCGCCGGCCGCGGTGGCCGCGGACTCGCGGTAGGCGACGCCGCCGACGTTGACGTCGAACATGTGGAGCTTGCGATAGGTCCCGGCCGCGCCGCCGTCGGGGGCGATGAGGACGCTGGTGTTGTGCACCCGCCCGCCGTCGGCCCGCTCGATGACGCTGCCGGCGAGGACCGCCACGTCCAGGTCGCGCGCCCACCCCGCCGCCGCGGTGATCGCCGGACCGTCGAGCGCCTCGGCGCCCTCGGCCGTGCGCGGCCCGTGGATGAAGGGCCACTTCTCGGGCAGCACGATCAGCCGCGCGCCCCGCCGCCGCCGCCTCGGCCACCAGCCCGCCCGCGACCGCGAGGTTGCGCCCCCGATCGTCCCCGCTCGTCATCTGCACGGCGGCGACGGTGAGAAGGTCGCTACCATCGCGGGGAGAGCGAGCATCTGGAGGCGGCATGTTGACGGAGATTCTGTCGCAGATCGAGGACGTGTTGGAGCAGATCCGCCCCGCGCTCCACGCGGACGGCGGCGATGTTGAGCTGGTCGAGTTCGACGACGAGGGTTTCGTGCACCTGTCGATGATGGGTTCGTGCGGGGGATGCCCGATGTCCACCGCCACCCTCACGCTGGGCATCGAGGCCGAGTTGCGGCGATCGATTCCCGAGGTCGAGGGCGTCATCACGGTCTGATCGCCCCAGGGCGTTTCGGGTACCATGGCGCCCGCCGCATGTCGGCGGGGTGTGGCGCAGCTTGGTAGCGCGCTCCGTTCGGGTCGGAGAGGTCCCCGGTTCAAATCCGGGCACCCCGATGTATGTGAGTCCAGGGACGGAGCCTCTCCGCCCTGGGCTCGCCGTGTACGCGGTGACGACTCCTGCGGGCCCCGACCTCGGGGGCGGCGGGCTCCGGGGTGTCCGCGTCGCTCTTGGCGCGGTCGCCGCGCAGGCGCAGAGCGACCAGTGGGTAGATCGCCGTCGAGAGGATTCCCGCGACGACGAGGCTCGCGGCCGTCGCCGACGTCATGTGCCCCTCGCTCACAGCGATCGTCGTGATCGCGACCACGAGCGGGAGCTGGGTGGCGCAGAAGAACACCAGCGCCCAGCGATCGCGCATGTCGAGATCGTGGCGGTACAGCACCAGCGCCGGCACGCCCCGCACGACGAGGAACAGCACGCAGGAACATCGGCACCTTGAGGAACTCCACCGGGTCGCCGGTGAGCGCGCTGAGGTTGACGCGAGATGCCGCTCACGACGAAGAAGAACGGGATCAGGAACCCGTAGCCGACGGCGGTGAGCTTGGACTCGAGCACGGTCACCTCGCGCCCCTGCAGGGCCAGCCGCAGGATGATGCCGGCGACGAAGCCGCCCAGCAGCAGGTCGAGCCCCAGCGTCGCGGCGAGCCCGGTGAGAGCGAACACGATCACCACGGTCGTGCGGATCGCGAGCTGCCCGCTGGTCTCGAGGGTGCGCTCGAACATGTCCCAGCTGCGCCCGACCGATCGCACGGCGATCAGCCCCGCGGTCACGGCCAGGGCCACGAACGCGAGCAGGATCGCCGCGTTGCCGAGCGCGCTCTTGGTGGAGAACACCAGGGTGATCAGCAGGATCGGCCCGAACTCGCCCATCGCCCCGGCGCCGAGGAGGTACTTCCCGAAGCGCGTGCGCATGTCGCCGGCGTCGCGCAGGATCGGGATCAGCGTGCCGATCGCCGTCGTGGCCATCGCCGACCCGACGAACACCAGCGAGAGCACCACGCCCAGTAGCGCGAGCACGCCGCCGAGCACGTAGGCCAGCACCAGCGACATCCCCCAGCCGATCGCCGCCAGCCGCAGCGGGTGTCCCCTGATCCGCTCGAAGTCGATCTCGTAGCCGGCGAAGAAGAACAGCATGCCGAGGCCGAGGTTGGAGAAGAACATGACGAACTCGTCGGGCTGCGCGAAGTTGAGGAACTCCGGCCCGATGAGGATGCCGAACACCAGCTCGAGCACCACCACGGGCAGCACGAAACGCGCGCCGACGATGCCCACGACCAGCGACGCCAGGGCCGACGCGACGACGATCGCGAAGAAGGCCCCCGTGTCGATGTCCACCATTGCGTGGCCCTTCGTCGTCGGCGATGCTGCGGCCGTGAAGCACCGCCGCCGATCCGCTGGATGACCGCGTCTGGCGCACGGTCGCGGCGTTTTCGGAGATGGCTGTCGCGCAGCCTACTTGCGGTACCGGCGGTGTATCTAGTCGCCGCGATCGCCCTCGCCCTGGTGCTGCCCGCCGCCGACGACAGCCTCGCCGACTCCCTGCACCAGGGCGTCGGCATCGTGACCGCACGCGACATCCTGTCGGCGACGGCCACCGGCATGATCGCGTTCACGGGACTCGTCATCGCGGGCGTGCTGGTGGTGGTCCAGTTCGCCGCCGGGCAGTACTCGCCGCGGCTGGTGCTGTGGTTCCGGCGCGATCGGCTCGTCAAGCACGCGATCGGATCCTTCCTCGCGTGCTGGGTCTACTGCCTGGTCGCACTCTTCGCGCTCGACCGCAGGGACAGCGCCTCGGCGCCGCGGCTCACCGTGGGCGCCGCCCTCGTGCTGGTGTTCGTCGCGGCCGTCCTCTTCCTCGCGATGCTCCAGCGCGTCACCGACCGGCTGCGACCGCGCGCCCTCTACCGGGCCACTCCTGCGAGAGGGCCTGCGCGCCGCGCACGACGTCTACCCCCACCCCCTGGAGGATGACGACGGGGCCGCGGGGGCCGCCGAGCCCCCGGGGGGGCCGACGCGCCCGGTGCTCTGGACGGCGGAGGCCGGCGTGATCATGTCGTTCGACCGCGCCGCCCTGGAGAGAGCCGCCGAGGCCGGAGACCTGACCATCGAACTGCTCCACGCGGTCGGCGAGTACGTGGGCCCGGGAGAGGTGCTGCTGCGCGTCCACGGCACCGGCGCGCTCGATGAAAAGGCGGTGCGGGACGCGGTCGAGATCGGCGAGGAGCGGACCGTCGAGCAGGACCCCGCCTTCGCGATGCGCATCATCGTGGACACGGCCATCCGCGCGCTCTCGCCGGCGGTCAACGACCCGACCACCGCGGTCCACGGCATCGATGTGCTCGAGGTGCTGGTGCGCGAGATCGCCGCCCGTGATCTGGACGCGTCGTTCACCCGGGACCCCGCCGGACGGGTCCGGGTGGCATGGCGCTCGCCGGCGTGGGCGGACGTCCTCGATCTCGCGTTCGACGAGATCCGCGCCTACGGGGCGTCATCGGTCCAGGTCTGCCGACGCCTGCGGGCGGCACTGGAGGACCTGCGCGCGGCGACCGCGCCCTCGCGCCACGCACTCATCGACGAGCACATGGCCCGTCTGGACGCGTCGCTCGCGGCGGCCCACCCCCTCGGCTCGCCCGACCGCGACCTGGCTCAGATCCCCGATCGCACCGGTATCGGCCTGCGCCGCTGATCTCCTGCCACGCCGCGGCCGCACAATTCACGGTTAACGCAGGAATCACCAGGTTGTCGCAAATGTGTCGCACACGATACGGTCTTGCCTTGCCGTACGGCACGAATGAGGGCGGGATGACCGGAGACACACCCGACAGCACGCGGGGCGACGTCGAGATCGTGGATCCGCCTCGCGGACCGCTCGTCCGTGCGGTCGACGTGCACGCGGCGTCCGTTCCGGACCTACCCCTGGCTGATCGAGGTCGCCATCTTCGCGGCCGCCATCGTCGTGTACCAGGTGTCCCGCGTGCTGGTGATGGGCCAGCCGTCGACCGCGTTCGAGAACGCCGGGCAGATCATCCACCTCGAGAAGAGCTCCGGCCTGTTCTTCGAGACGAGCATCCAGGGGTGGGTGCTCAACCACATCGAGATCGCCGAGGCGCTGAACTACTTCTACCTCTACGCGCACTGGACGATCACGCCGCTGTTCTTCATCTGGCTCTACAAGCGGCGCCAGCATCTCTACCCCTACGTGCGCAACGCGTTCCTCGCGGCCAACGCGCTCGCCCTGATCGTGTTCATGGTCTACCCGGTGGCGCCCCCGCGGCTGGCCGGCGCCAGCGACGGCTTCGTCGACACGCTCAACAAGGTGAGCAACGTCGACCTGCACGGCGGCGTGTTCGCCGGGTGGTTCAACCCGCATGCGGCGGTCCCGTCGATGCACTTCGGCTACGCGATCATGATCGGCGTCGTCGGCCTGCTGCTGCTGCGGTCGTGGCCGCTGCGCCTGCTGGCCCTGGCCTACCCCGCGGTGGTGTTCATCACCATCACGGGCACCGCCAACCACTACGTCGTGGACTCGATGGCCGGTGGCGCCGTCGTGGCGCTCGGGTTCCTCGGCGCGTGGGCCTGGATGAGCGCCCGGGGCAGCATGGGCATCCCCGCCCGCTCCCGCCTCAGCCGGCTGGACCAGTCCGCTACGCTAGGCCCGGGCGGCGTCGCCCAGCAGGTCGCGGGCGATCACGAGGCGCTGGATCTCGCTGGTGCCCTCGTAGATCTGGGTGATCTTGGCGTCCCGGTAGAGGCGCTCGGCGGGGTACTCGGCCGAGTACCCGTAGCCGCCGAGGGTCTGCACGCAGGTGTTGGCGGCCTCCACGGCCACCGCGCTCGCGAACAGTTTTGCCTTGGCCCCGGCCGCGGTGTGCGGCTGCCCCGCGTCGCGCAGACGGGCGGCGTGCAGCGTCAGGAGGCGCGCCGCGTCGAGCTTGGCGGCCACCTCGGCCAGCGGGAACTGGACGCCCTGGAGGCGCGCGATCGGCCCGCCGAACGCGACGCGCTCGCGGGCGTAGTCCACGGCCACCTCGAGCGCCGCGCGGGCGATGCCGCAGGCCTGGGCCGCGATGATGATGCGGCCCGAGTCGAGCGTCGCGAGGGCCACCTTGAGGCCCTGCCCCTCCTCCCCCATCATGCTCGAGCCCTCGAGCCGGTGGTCGTCGAAGGCCAGCTCGACGGTGGATGACGTGTGGAGGCCCATCTTGGGCATCTCGCGCCCGACCGTGAACCCGTCGCCCGGCTCGGCCAGGAAACACGAGATCCCCTTGGGGCCGGGACCGCCGGTGCGGGCGTAGAGCACGAAGACGTCGGCGAAGCCCCCGCTCGTGATCCACTGCTTGGCCCCGCTCACCCGCCAGCCGTCGCCGTCGGCGCGCGCGGCGGTGCGGATGTTGGCGGTGTCGGAGCCCGCGTCGGGCTCGGTGAGCGCGTAGGCGGCGAACCGCTCGCCGGACGCGAGCCCCGGCAGGTAGTGCTCCTTCTGCTCCTGGGTGCCCGCCCGCAGGATCGGCGCGGCGCCCAGCGAGTTCTGCACCGCCACGCCGGTCGAGGTGCCGGCGTCGGCCGCCGCGACCTCCTCGATGATCAGCACCAGCGACGTGTAGTCGAGCCCGGCGCCGCCGAACTCCTCGGGGATGATCACGCCGAGGAAACCCAGCTCGCCCATCTTCTTCAGCACCTCCACCGGCACGTGGTGGCTGGTGTTCCACTCGGCGGAGTGGGGCGCGATCTCGGCCTGCGCGAACTCGCGCACGAGGGCCTGGATCTCGCGATGGGTGTCGGTGAGGTCGGTGGTGGTCACGTGTCTCCTACCAGTGGGCGGGGTCGCGATACGGGCCCCACACGTCCCGGAAGACGCCGCAGATCTCGCCGAGGGTCGCACCCGCGACGGCGGCCTCCACCAGGTGGGGCATGACGTTGTCGGTGCCGCGGCAGGCGGCGGCCACCGCCTCGAGGGCGGCGGCGTGGCCGGCCGGGTCGCGAGCCGCGCGCCACTCGCGCACGCGCGTGATCTGCGCGCTCTCGGCCGTGGGGTCGGCGCGGTGGATCTCGATGGGCGCCTCGTCCTGCTCCACGTAGGCGTTGGCGCCGACCATCACCCGCGCGCCCTCCTCGTACTCGCGCTGGTAGCGGTAGGCGGCCTCGGCGATCTCCGACTGGGGGAACCCCTCCTCCACCGCGGCCACCATGCCGCCGCGCTCGTCGATCTGCCGGATGTACTCGCGCGCCTCCGCCTCCAGCTCGTCGGTGAGCTGCTCCACCAGCCACGAGCCGCCGAGCGGGATCGGCCACGTTGGCGGCGCCGGTCTCGGCGGCGATCATCTGCTGCGTGCGCAGCGCGAGCGTGGACGATTCGACCGTCGGCAATCGACAGCGTCTCGTCGTACGAGTTGGTGTGCAGCGACTGGGTGCCGGCCATCACGGCGCCGAGCGCCTCGATGGCGGTGCGCGCCAGGTTCAGCAGCGGCTGCTGCGCGCTCAGCGAGACGCCCGAGGTCTGGGTGTGCGTGCGCAGCTGCCACGACTTCGGGTTCTTCGCGCCGACGCGGTCGCGCATCAGGGAGGCCCACAGCCGGCGGGCCGCGCGGATCTTCGCGACCTCCTCGAAGAAGTCGATGTGGAAGTTGAAGAAGAAGGAGAAACGCGGCAGGAACACGTCGGGATCGAGGCCGCGGGCGACCAGGTCCTCCACGTAGGCGAGGCCGTCGGCGAGCGTGAAGGCCAGCTCCTGGGCGGCCGTCGCCCCGGCCTCGCGGATGTGGTACCCGGACACCGAGATCGGGTGCCACAGCGGCATCTCCTCGGCGCAGAACGCGATCAGGTCGGCAACCAGCCGCATCGAGGGCCGCTCGCCGACCACCCACTCCTTCTGGGCGATGAACTCCTTGAGGATGTCCGTCTGGAGGGTGCCGCGCAGCGCCGCGCGGGGCACGCCCGACTCCTCGGCGGCGGCCACGAACAGCGCCAGCGCGACGGGCGCGGGGCCCGAGATCGTCATCGAGGTGGAGACGGCCCCGAGGTCGATGCCGGCGAACAGGCGCCGCATGTCGCCCACGTGGGCCACCGAGACGCCCTCGCGCCCGACCTCGCCGGTCGACAGCTCGGTGGTCGGGGTCGTAGCCCATCAGCGATGGCATGTCGAAGGCGGTCGACAGTCCGCTCTGCCCCTGCGAGAGCAGGTGGTGGAACCGGGCGTTTGTGTCCTCGGGCGATCCGAAGCCCGCGAACATCCGCATCGTCCAGAGGCGGGTTCGGTACATCTCGGGGTGGATGCCCCGCGTGTACGGGAACTCCCCCGGCGCGTCGCCCGAACCGCCCGGGCCGGCGTACACCGCGGCCAGCGGATGGTTGGACATCGTCGTCGTGCGATCCGGAGCGGGCTCGGGCGGCGGCGCCGCCTGCGCGTCCGGATGCCGGGTCTTCGCGCCTCGTGCCACGGCCCCACGCTATTATTCGGAAGTCCGACTATCAAGTCGAACGTACCAGGGGAACGGCACATGCACGACGAGGTGAGGACCCGGGCCGACGACCCGGTGGAGGAGGCCGCCTTCCAGTGGGCCAAGCGCTACCCGGAGACGGCCGGCTTCCGCGCGCTGGTGTCGCTGGTGCGCGGCTACTCGGCGGCGGTGCGCGAGGTGGAGGCCATCCTGCGACCGCTCGAGCTCAACCTCTCGCGCTTCGAGGTGTTGCTGCTGCTCTCGTTCAGCCGCACGGGGGCCCTCCCGATGATGAAGATCCGCGACCGCCTGCTGGTGCACGGCTCGAGCGTGACCTACCTGGTGGACCGGCTCGAGGAGGCCGGCCGCGTCGCGCGGCAGGCCGATCCCGCCGACGGCCGCGTCTCGCTGGTGCGCGTCACGGACGCGGGCCGGCGGGTCACCGAGCAGGCTGCGCAGGCGCTCGCGGCGGACGGCTTCGGCAGCTTCGCCTCGCTCGACGACGGCGATCTCGGGCGCCTGTCGGAGCTGCTGGGCGCGCTGCGGCGGGAGCCGGGCGCCTGACCCTGGCAGACTGGGCGGGCATGGCGATGCCGTTCCACAAATACCGGTCCTTCCCGACGGTCGACCTCCCGGATCGCACGTGGCCCGACAGGGTCATCGATCACGCCCCGATCTGGGTTTCCACCGACCTGCGCGACGGCAACCAGGCCCTGGTGAACCCGATGGACCTGGCGCGCAAGGAGCGCGTCTTCCGGCTGCTGGTGGACATCGGCTACCGCGAGATCGAGGTGGGTTTCCCCTCGGCCTCCAAGCGCGACTTCGATTTCGTGCGGCACCTCATCGAGAACGAGCTGGTGCCCGACGACGTGACGCTGCTGGTGCTCACCCAGGCCCGCGAGGACCTGATCGCGCGCACCTTCGAGAGCCTCGAGGGCGCGCACCGCGCGGTGGTGCACCTCTACAACTCGACCAACGAGGCCCAGCGACGGCTGGTGTTCCGCATGGACCGCGACGGCGTGCGCGACCTGGCCGTGCGCGGCGCGCAGTGGTGCGTCGAGCGCGTGCAGGGCCTGCCCACCGAATCGGTGCGGTTCGAGTACAGCCCCGAGTCGTTCATCCTCACCGAGCTCGATTTCGCGCTCGAGGTGTGCGAGGCGGTCACCGACGTCTTCGCGCCGACGCCCGAGCGCAAGCTGATCCTGAACCTGCCGGCGACGGTGGAGATGTTGACGCCCAACGTCTTCGCCGACCGCATCGAGTGGATGGGCCGCGAGCTGACCCGCCGCGACAGCATCGTGCTGAGCGTGCACCCCCACAACGACCGCGGCTGCGCCGTGGCCGCCACCGAGCTGGCCGTGATGGCCGGCGCCGAGCGGGTGGAGGGGACGCTGTTCGGCAACGGCGAGCGCACGGGCAACGTCGACCTGGTCACGCTGGCGCTCAACCTCTTCACCCAGGGCATCGACCCCGGCATCGACCTCAGCCGGGTGGACGAGGTGCGCGCGGTGATGGAGGAGGTCACCGAGCTGCCGGTGCACCCGCGCCACCCCTGGGTGGGCGACCTGGTGTACACGGCGTTCTCGGGCTCCCATCAGGACGCGATCAAGAAGGGCATGGACGCGCGCCAGCGCGCGAACCAGGTGGAGTGGGAGGTGCCCTACCTGCCCATCGACCCGGCCGACGTTGGCCGCACCTACGAGGCGATCATCCGCGTCAACAGCCAATCGGGGAAGGGCGGCACGGCCTACGTGCTCCAGGCCGAGCACGGACTGGACCTGCCGCGCGGCCTGCAGGTCGAGTTCGGGCAGGTGATCCAGCAGATCGCCGACGGCGAGGGCATCGAGGTCTCCCCAGAGCGCATCTGGACCGAGTTCCAGGCCGCCTACCTGTCGCTCGACCAGCAGCTCCAGCTGGTGAAGTCACGCGTGGAGGCCTCGGCCGACGAGCCCGACATCATCGAGGTGGTGGTGCGCTCGGGCGGCGTCGAGCGCACGCTGGCAGGCGAGGGCAACGGCCCGATCGATGCCTTCGTCGACGCGCTGCGGCGCCAGGGTGTGATCCTGAGCGTGCGCGACTACCACGAGCACGCGACGACCCGGGGCGAGGACGCCCTCGCCGCCGCCTACGTGGACGTCGATGTGGACGGGCTCACCTACTGGGGCGTCGGCCTGCACGAGAGCATCGTCACCGCGTCGCTGCGCGCCATCCTCGGCGCCCTCAACCGCGCGGGCGCGGCCCTCTAGCTCACGCGAACTTCGGCGGGCGCTTCTCGAAGAAGGCGTCCATGCCCTCGCGCTGGTCGGGGGTGGTGAAGGCGAGGGCGAAGGCGTCGACCTCCCGGGCCAGCCCGGAGGCGAGGTCGTCGGAGAGCGCCGCGTTGCAGAGGGCCTTGGACGCGGCGGCCGCCCAGACGGGCTTGGAGGCCATCACGGCCGCCAGCTCCACCGCGCGGTCGAGCAGCTCGTCGGCCGGGTACACGTGGTTGACGAGGCCCACGCGCAGGGCCTCGGCCGCGTCGATCGGCGCGCCGGTGAGGATCATCTCCTTGGCGTAGCCCGGCGCGACCAGGCGGGTCAGCCGCTGGCTTCCGCCCCATCCGGTGACGATGCCGAGGTTGATCTCGGGCTGCCCGAAACGGGCGCGCTCTGAGGCGATGAGCACGTCGCACGCGAGGGCGATCTCGCAGCCGCCCCCGAGGGCGTAGCCGTTGACCGCGGCGATCACCGGCGCGTCGAAGTTCTCGATGCGCTCCGCCATGCCCTGGCCGCGCCGCGCCCAGGACGCGCGCCTGGAGCGCGTCGGCGGTGCGCATGTGGGCGATGTCGGCGCCGGCGCTGAAGGCCTTCTGCCCCGCGCCGGTGATCACGACGGCGCGCAGTTCGGGGGCGGCCGCGACCTCGTCGAGGCACCGGTCGAGGTCGTCGAGCAGCTCGGGCGAGAGGGCGTTGAGCGCCTCGGGGCGGTTGATCGTCAGGACAGCGACGGCGTCGCGGCGTTCCAGGTTGACGGGCACGAGGCCTCCGGGATGCGGTGGGGACGGTGCAGGCCGAGGATAACCCGGAGAGCGCTGGGGGCCGCTGGTATCTTCCCGGCCGATGACCGGCACCCTCGCGGCTCGCGGCGGCCTCCTCGCGAGGCTCGTGCCGGCCCTCGCGCTCGCCCTGCTGGCCGGCGTGCTGTGGTCCGCGGCGCCGGCCGCGGCGGCCGAGGCCACGCAGGCCGAGGTGGACCTCGCGCGCACCTACGCGCCGGTGGTGAAGCTCAAGGAGCAGGGCGAGTCGTGCGCGGCGGGCGAGCCGTACGAGCCGATCGACGTCGACCTCTTGATGGGCAACGACGAGGTCGCGCTGCGCGGTCCCTGGGACGCCACCAACATCGTCGCCGTCGCCCCGACCGCCGAGCGGCTGTCACGCGGCCTCCCCGGCTACCACCTCGACTTCCCCGGCGACGCGCTGCGGCCGGGGTGCACCTACGAGGAGTTCTCCAAGCGCCTCCTGGCACGGGCGCCCACCACGGCCTACGCGCGGGTCGTCACCCAGGCCGACGCCCCCGGGCGCCTCGCCCTCCAGTACTGGTTCTTCTACGTCTTCAACGACTGGAACAACAACCACGAGGGCGACTGGGAGATGATCCAGCTCAACTTCGACGCCGGCACGCCCGAGCAGGCGCTGGCGCGCGGGCCGACCGAGGTGGGCTACAGCCAGCACTCGAGCGCCGAGCGGGCGAGTGGGGCGGCTCCAAGCTCCAGGTGGTCGATGGGACCCATCCGGTCGTGTACCCGGCCGAGGGCTCGCACGCGAACTTCTTCGACTCCCAGATCTACCTGATGCGCAGCGAGTCGGAGGGCGTGGGCTGCGACGATGCCCGCGGCCCGTCGCGCACCCTCACCCCCGACATCGCCACCGTGCCGACCGCGCGCTCCGACTACATCCGATCGTTCCCCTGGCTCGGCTTCGACGGCCGGTGGGGCGAGCGGCACTCGGGCGTGTTCAACGGCCCCACCGGGCCCAACGACAAGCTCCAGTGGACGGAGCCCTTCACCTGGGCGCAGGAGAGCTGGCGCGACGCCAGCTTCGCGGTGCCCGCGAGCGGCGCGGTGGGGACCAGCGCAACCGACGTCTTCTGCGGTGTGGTCTCCGCGGGCTCGGAGGTGCTGCGGCGGGTGAAGGCCAACCCCGGCGTGTCGATCCTGGTGATCGGCGGCCTCGCGGTGCTGCTGCTCTGGGGTCTCTCGCGGACGCGGTGGGAGCCCTCGTCGCCGCTGCGGATCGCGCAGGTGCGGCGCTGGGGCCAGATCCTGAGCGCCTCGTGGCGCATGATGATCCGACATCCGCGGCTCTTCACTGGGCATCGGCCTGCTGTTCGTGCCGATCGGGATCCTGATCGCGCTGCTCCAGTGGCTGCTGTTCCACCTCACCAGCCTGTCCGCCCTGGTGGACGAGACCGGGCGCAGCAACGCCTTCGTGGCCACGCTCGCCTTCAGCGTCGGCCTCGTGCTGACGCTGCTCGGATTCGCCCTCGTGCAGGCCGCCACCGCACGCGCCCTGGCCGACATCGACGCCGGTCGGTGAGGTGACCGCCCTGTCCGCCTACCGGGCGGTGCTCCCTGACGTGCGCCGCCTGGTCGGTGGCGCTCGCCGTCGCCGTCGTCATCGCGCTGGTGCTCAACCTGGTGGTCGTGCTGATCCCGGTCGCGGTCTTCCTGGTCGTGCGCTGGTCGCTGCTCGGCATCGTCGTCGGCGTCGAACACGACCCGATGCCCGGCGCCCTGCGGCGCAGCGCCGAGCTCGCGCGCGGACGCTGGTGGCGCGTCGCCGGGATCTCGCTGGTCGCGCTGCTCGCGCTGTTCGTCGGCCCGGCGATCGGCGTCCTGATCCTGATCCTGACGGGCGCCGCCTTCGACCTGGTCAACCTGATCTCGGCGCTGGTCTACGTGGTGTCGCTGCCGGCCGCCGCGGTGGTGCAGACCTACCTCTACTTCGACCTGCGCGCGCGCCGCGAGTCGCAGCCTGCCGTGGTGGACGGACCCAGCGGAGAGCCCCTGGCCGGAGCCGGCTAGGCCGGATGCAGTGGGGGGTCGGCGCCCCCGACCGCTCGGCCATGCCCGTCAGAAGCTCGACCAGGGCGTCGGTACTGGCGACGCTCGGCGCCCACCCGAGCTCGGCGCGGGCGCGGCTGCAGTCCATGACGGGAACGGCCAGCGCCATGTCGAGCCACCCGGCGGGTGTCGGCTGCAACCGCGCGGCCCAGCTCGCGGTCACGGCGGCCCTCAGCACCGGCACGGGCACAGGCATCCTCCGTGCGCCGAGCGCGCGCGCCAGTACCGCCGTGTCGATCACCGGGTCGGCCGCGATGTTGATCGCGCCGGCCGCGGGGGCGGCCAGCGCGCGATGGTAGGCGTCCCCGACATCGGCCGAGTGGACGGCCTGGAAGACGAGGCGCTCCGCGTGCGGCACGACGGGGATGCGACGCGGCGCCAGCAGCGCAGAAGGGATCAACCCGCCCACGAAGAGCCGCCGGATGCCCGACGCCGCCTCGCGCGAGAAGATCAGACCGGGGCGCATGCGCACGATCCTCATATGGGGTGCGCGCGGCTCCACCGCGTCCAGCATGTGCTCCACGGCCGCCTTGTGCCGGCCGTAGAAGCTCGAGGGAGTCCCGTCCCGCGGCCAGGACTCGTCAACCGGGCGGTCCTTCGGGCCGCGGGAGTAGACGCCCACGGACGAGGCGTGCACGAACGTCGTCACGCCCGCGTCGAGCGCGGCCGCCACCACGCGCTCTGATCCGACCACGTTCGTGGCATGGAGGGCGCGGAGGTCGTGTGAAGGCTGGATCGCCCATGCCAGATGGATCACGGCATCGGCTCCCTCCATGGCCGGAGCGAGGTCGTCCCTTCCCACGTCGGCCGCGAACCACTCGACCGGCAAGGACGTTAACGGTGGTGGGCGGCGGGCGATGCCCACGATGCGGGTGATGGCGGGATCGGAGGCGAGGCGGGCCAAGACGGCGGTGCCCACGTTCCCCGTCGCGCCGGTGACGACGATTTCCACGAGGCTGGCATTCCCCCGTGCCGCCGCGCCAAACGCCGTCCCGACGGTGACTGTTTCCGCGGCGTCGCTATGGGTAACTCGGGATTTCCGCGACCGCCCGTCGCCGAAGAAGACGAGGAGGAGCTCCATGAGAGCCGTGACCTGGCACGGAAAGCGGGACGTCCGCGTCGAGGACGTTCCGGACCCCAAGCTCATCGACCCCACCGACATCATCATCAGAGTCACGTCAACCGGGATCTGCGGCTCGGATCTCCACCTCTACGAGGTGCTCGGCGCCTTCCTCGATGCGGGCGACATCCTCGGTCACGAGCCGATGGGCATCGTCGAGGAGGTAGGACCGGGCGTCACCGAACTGGCGGTGGGCGACCGCGTCGTCGTGCCGTTCAACATCTCGTGCGGCACCTGCTTCATGTGCGGAGAGGGCCTGCATTCCCAATGCGAGACGACCCAGGTGCGCGAGCAGGGAACAGGCGCCTCACTCTTCGGCTACACGAAGCTCTACGGCCAGGTCCCCGGCGGCCAGGCCGAGTTCCTGCGGGTCCCGTTCGGCAACACGCTGCCCGTCAAGGTCCCCGAGGGACCGCCGGACGACCGGTTCGTCTACCTCTCGGACGTGCTGCCGACAGCCTGGCAGGCGGTCGAGTATGCGGACGTGCGCGCCGGGCGGAACCGTCGCGGTGCTGGGGCTCGGGCCGATCGGGGACATGGCGGCGCGGGTCGCCCTCCAGCGCGGCGCCGGCAGGGTGATCGGCGTCGACCTGGTGCCCGAGCGCCTCGAGCGGGCGCGGGCGCGGGGCGTCGAGACCCTGGATCTGCGCGATCACGACGACGTGACCTCGGAGACACGATCCGCGAGATGACCGACGGCCGCGGGCCCGAGGCGGTGATCGACGCCGTCGGCATGGAGGCGCACGGCGCGCCCGTCGCGAAGTTCGCCCAGGCCGCCACCGCGCTCCTTCCCGACGCCGTGGCCGCGAAGCTGATGGAGAAGGCCGGTGTGGACCGGCTCACGGCGTTCTATGCGGCGATCGACATCGTGCGACGCGGCGGAACGATCTCGCTGGTCGGGGTCTACGGCGGCGAGGCGGACCCACTGCCGATGCTCACCATGTTCGACAAGCAGATCCAGCTGCGCATGGGGCAGGCCAACGTGCGCCGCTGGGTGGACGACATCCTGCCGCTGCTCACGGACGAGGATCCGCTCGGCACCGAGGACTTCGCGACCCACCGGCTTCCCCTCGGGGACGCTCCGGACGCCTACTCGGCCTTCCAGAAGAAGGAGGACGGTGCGATCAAGATCCTCCTGCAGCCATGAGCGGGCGGGCGGTCTCCGGGCCGACCGCGGGCGCTCCGCGCGAGCAGAACCGCCCCGTCGGCGTGGCGGAGGGCACCTCGCTGTTGGCCACCCTCCGGCGGACGATCGGCGAGTTCGTGGCCGACGGCCTCACCGACTGGGCCGCGGCCCTGACCTACTACGGCCTGCTGTCGCTGTTCCCCGCCCTTCTGGCCCTGTCCTCGCTGGTCGGCATCTTTGCCGACCCGCAGCAGATCAACGACGTGATCGCGAAGATCGCGCCGCCCTCGGCGGTGGACGCGCTGTCGGGCCCGGTCAATTCGATCACCTCCAACAGCGGCGCGGCCGGGGTTGCGCTCGTGCTCGGCGTCGCCGGCGCGCTGTGGGGCGCGTCCGGATACGTGGCGGCGTTCGGCCGCGCCTGCAACGTGATCTACGAGACACCCGAGGGCAGGCCGTTCTGGAAGCTGCGGCCGTTCCAGGTACTCATCACCCTGGTCATGGTGGTGCTGCTCGTCCTGGTGACCCTCTCCCTGGCGCTCACCGGCCCGGTGATCGACGCGATCGCCGAGCCGCTCGGACTCGGCGCGACCGCCCGCGACGCGTGGGCGCTCGCCAAGTGGCCGATCCTCGCCGTGGCGGCCGTGCTGATGCTCTCGATTCTCTACTTCGCATCGCCCAACGTGCGCCAGCGGGGCGTCGCAGCGATCATCCCCGGGGTGGTGACTGCGCTGCTGGTCTGGGGGGCGGCGTCCGTCGGCTTCGCGTTCTACGTCGCCAACTTCGCCTCGTACGACCGCACGTACGGCACGCTGGGCGGCGTGGTGGTGCTGCTCGTCTGGATGTGGATCGGCAACGTCGCCCTCCTCCTGGGCGCCGAGCTCAACGCCGAGCGCGAGCGCACGATCGAGCTGCGCGAGGGGGTGCCGGGGGCCGACCGGGAGATCCAGCTGGCGCCGCGCGACGAGCCGGATCGGCCGCGGACCGAGTAGCGGCCGCGAGGTCGCTGGCGCTCGCGGCGAATTTGCGCCGATCGTGGTTCGGGAGTTTGCGCGCGGGGTACGAATCGGCATTCGCGCCCGCGGGCGCCACACGCGACAACAGCGAGGACAGGCCGAACATGGATCGACCACGAGGAGAGGCCGTGAGGCCGGCGGGTGTGGGCATGGTGCCGATGCCCGAGCTACGGCCGGGGCGAGCCGCCCCGAACGGCGTATCGGACGCCGTCGAAGAGACCAAGGAGGCCGCCGGGGCCCTGGCGTCGGAGGTCCGCGACGCAGGCGGGCAGCCGGTGCAGGGATGCCCGTGAGCGGGCCAAGAGCGAGGTGGACAAGCGCTCGACGGTGGCCGGCGAGCGCGTCGCAAGTGCCGCCGACGACGTCCGCGACGTCGCGCAGCACCTGAGGGAGCAGGGCAAGGAGCAGCCGGCGCGTCTGGCCGACGAGGCCGCCGAGCGCATCGAGCGCTTCGCGACCTATCTCCACGAGTCCGACACCGACACGATCATCGCCGACCTCCGGGCGTTCGGGCGCCGGCAGCCGGCCGTGATCCTGGCCACCGCGGCAGTCGTCGGCATCGTCGCGGGCCGTCTGGTGAAGGCGTCCGATCCCGGCAGCCGTGAGAGCGGGGTGAACAGATGAGCAGCACCCGAATGCGCGAGCGACCGATCGGAGAGCTGCTGGTCAACTTCGCATCCGAGACGACGAACCTCCTCAGCCAGGAGATAGAGCTGGCGCGGGCCGAGGTGGGCCAGCAGGTCAAGAAGGCGGAGAGCGGCGCCGGGTTCTTCGGCGTGGCCGCAGTCCTCGGTCTGGCCGGTATCGGCGCGCTGACCGCGTGTGCCGTGATCGCCCTGGCGCTCACGCTCGACGCGTGGCTGGCCGCCCTGATCGTGGGCGCCGCGCTCGTGGTGGTCGCCGGCATCTTCGCCCTGGCGGGCAGGTCGCGCCTCAAGGCCGTCGCGTCCCCGGTGCCGGAGCGCGCGCTCCACAGCATCCGCGACGACATCAGCGCGGTTCAGGCGGGGGTCCAGGCGGGCCGTGAGGACAACGGACGGGAGTCGAACCATGAGTCGTGACATCGCGGTCATCCGGCGCGACATCGAGGACACCCGAGAGCGTCTGCGCGACACGGCGGAGGCGATCGGCTGGAAGGCCGACGTCCCGTCCCGCGCGCGGGACATCCTCCGCGAGACGGCGGCGGTTGTGCGCGAGCGGGTCGCCGCGGGTTCGTCAACCCCCTCGCGGCCGGAGCCGCACGGAGCGGGCGGTCCGTCGATGACCGAGAAGATCGGTTCGGTCGTCTCAGCGGTCACGGACCGGGTCGGCTCGGGCGCCTCGACGGTGGGCGACACCGTCGGCTCGGCGGCCTCGGCCGTCGGCGACGCAGCCGGCAGCGTGGCAGGCTCGGTGGCGTCGGCGGGCTCAGCGGTCGGCGACAAGGCCGCCTCGGCCAAGGAGTCGTTGGGCCAGGACGCGAGCTCGGCGGCCGAGAGCGCATCCGGTGCGCGTCAAACGCTTGGCGAGCACACGCCCGGTCCGGAGCAGGCGCGCCAGGGTGTGCGACGGGTGGCGGGTACGGCGAAGGCCAACCCTCTCGCCCTTGCGGCCGGCGCCCTGGCGATCGGTGCGGTGGCGGGGATGTTGCTGCCCTCCACCCGGATCGAGGACGAGCGCCTCGGCCCCGTCGCCGGTGACGTCCAGAGCAAGGGCGCCGAGCTGGCGCAGGACGCCATCGACCGCGGCCGGGAGGCCACCCAGGCGGTCGCCGACGGCGACGTCCTTCAGCCGGACCACGACTCCGAGCCGGCGCGCGAGGCCGAGGCCCAGCGGGTCTAGGGCCGCGACGCGATCCCCGGGGTGGCCGGACGGAGAGTCCGGCCACCCCGGCGCGCGCTAGGCCGGCTCGGCCGGGTCCTCCTGCGAGGCGAGCACGATGCCCGACTCGCGCACCCTCGTCAGGTGCCGCTCCTGGATCGGGAGCGCCCACTCGACGAGATTGAGCACCTTCTGGTCCTTCGCCGTGCGGGCCAGCGTGCCGAGGATCTCCACGTGGCACACCTCACCGGCCTCGGCCATGCTGAGGAACTCGAGGCCGTCGAGGCCCTCGGCGTCGTCGGCCAGGTAGGTCGACATCATCTCCTTGGCCTCGCCCGTCGTCTCGCGCGCCTTGGCGAGGATGGCGGTCTTCTTGCCCTCGCGGGAACCGGCCACGTCCTCGCATCGGCGGGCGGTCTCGGCCGCCTCCTCGCTCATCGCCCTCAGCGTCCGGACGACGTCGTCGTCGTCCACCATGCGCGCGATCGTGGTTGTCGCCTCGCGCGCGGCCTTCGCCAGCCCGAGCACCTCGCCGAGCTTGTCCTCGAGCTTCGTCAACTCCGCCATGTGCACTCCCTGTCGTCGGTGGGTGCCTGGCAATGCCCGCGGGGGCGAGGGCGAACCCCACCCCCGGCGAGCGTCAGTCCTCGGGGGGGAGCACCACCAGGACGGCCGCGCCCGCATGGGCCATCGTGGCGGAGGTGACGCTGCCGGCGAGGTGGCCCCTCAGCCCGGTGCGGCGGTGCGAGCCGAACACGATCAGGCTCGCCCCGTGCTCCTCGGCGGCGTTGACGATGCCCTGCCAGGTCGGCGTGGCCTCGACGGCCAGGCCGCGCGCCTGGAAGCCGGCCGCCTCGGCGAGCGCGGCCCCGGCGGCGGCGGTCTGCTCGGCCGCCTCCTGTACCTCGTATGCCGGCCGCCGCGTGCAGGTGCCGGCCATCGACGGGCACGAAGCCGACGTCGGCCGGGTGCCAGACGACCACGACCAGCGCCTCCCGTCCCGGGGCGAGCTCGCGCCCCGCGCGCTCGATGGCGAACGCGGCGAGGTCCGAGCCGTCGTAGGCGATGAGGACGGGGCCGGCCTGCGTGGGATCCGGCGCCACCTCAGTCCCCCCCTTCGGTGATGGCCTGCGGGGGCACCGCGGTGTGCCTCAGCTTGGCGAGCAGCGGCGGGGAGTACCACGCCGCCTTCTTGCCCATGATGAAGTTCGTCGATGTCGGGCGTCTGGGGACGCGCGCCACCGACCGCGTAGGTCACGACGGCCAGCACGGCGCCGCCGACGGCGAGCGCGAGCCCGATCCAGAGCGCGTCGCGGACTCCCGTGGCCAGGTCGTCGCTGACCGTGGCCGCGAAGTAGATGAAGATCGGCGCGATCATGAACGCGGCCACCGCGCGGAAGAGCTCGACGATCGCGAACACCCGCTGCAGGTTGGTGGCGCGCAGCGAGAAGCCGGCCACGAACAGCGCCGGCGCGACCGTGGCGCCCAGCCCGATCCCGGTGAGGAAGGTGGCGACCAGCGTCTGGGGCTGGCTCGGCGGCACCTGGATCAGGAAGACCACCGATGCCGGCCGCCAGGAAGCCCATGCCGACCAGCGGCAGGTAGTGGAGGAACTTCGTGTCGAGCACCAGGCCGAGCACGACCGCGGTGATCACGGCGCCCGCCGCCTCGGGCAGGTACAGCAGCCCGACGTGGAGCGGGTTGTACTGCTGGGACAGCAGGTCCGCCGTCAGCACGGTGGCCGACACCGACGCCGCGGCCGCCGACAGGGCGACGATGATGCCGGCGATCGGCACCGTGCTGCCGAGCATCTCGCGGATCGTGAGGAGGGGATTCTTGGCGCGGTACTGGTAGACGACCAGGCCGATGACGGTCGCCAGGCCCCCGAGCAGCGGCACGAAGACGATCGGGTCGCTGAGGTCGTGCGAGGTCAGCTGCGCGGCGCCGAAGAAGGCGGCGAAGCAACCGATCGTGGCCAGCGCGAGCGCCAGCGGGTCGATGCGGCGCGGAGGGATCCGCGGGCGGCGCGTCCTCGAAGGTCAGGACCACGAGGATGAGGGCCGCGAGCGCGACGCCGGAGATGATCCAGAACAGCGGCCGCCACGCGTCCTGCTCGGCCTGCAGGCCGCCGATGGTCGGCCCGAGGGCGACCGCCCCGAAGATGCACATGTTCATGATCATGCCGGTGATCTTCAGCTTGCTGGCCGGGAAGCCGAGCGACAGCGGCGGCACGGCGGCGATCAGCAGCATGCTGGTGCAGAGGCCCTGGAGGATCTGGCCGGCGAAATGCAGCTCGATGGTCGGCGCGGCCGCCGCGAGCACCGAACCGATCACCAGCAGCACCGACGTAGCCGAACATCATCCGCCGCTGGGGCAGTCGCTGCGCGAACGCCACCGCGAACACGGTGCCGACCGCGTAGGCGGCGTTGGCCAGGCCCGCGCCGAGGGCCAGGGTCTGGGGGCTGGCGTGGAGGTCGTTGCCGATGATCGGGGTGATCGGTCCCACCGCCGCGGAGAGCGCGAGGTAGGGGATCAGCGCGGCCATGACCATCGTGGCCACGGCGGGGTAGCGACCCGCGAGGGGGCCCTGGCGCAGCATCAGCGGGCCCTGTGAAGCTGTGACATGTGGTGCTCTGCTCCTGGTGGATGACGGCGGTGCTTGCGGGATACAAGCAAAAAACGGAGAGTCATGTCCGGTTGACGATGTGATACAAGGCCTGTGATCCGGAGATCGCGCCACCTTTTGTGGACAGTGGTGTCCGGTTGATGGAGGGGGTAGGGGTGCAGGAGACCACGCCGGTCCCGCTTCGCCGGGACGCGCGGCGCAATCGCGAGGCGATCCTGGAGGCGGGGCGCGAGCTCTTCGCCGACTCCGCCGACGTCCCGATGTGCCAGGTGGCGCGCCGCGCCGGCGTCGGGCAGGCGACGCTCTACCGCAACTTCCCCGACCGGGGAGCGCTCGCGGCCGAGATCCTCGGCGAGCGGGTCGACCGCATCGTGGAGCTCGCCGCCCACCACGCGGACGACCCGGACGCGTTCTTCGTGCTGCTGCGAAGCGTGGTCGACACGATGGCGGGGGTGTACGCCCTGGCGGAGCTCGCCCGCGAGGACGCCCGCACGGATCAGCGCCTCAAGCAGAACCGCGTGGTCGTCGCGGAGCTGTTGAAGGGGCCCATGCGCGACGCGAAGGCGGCGGGCACGCTGCGGCGCGACCTGTCGGTCGAGGACGTGTTCATGATGCTGTCGATGCTGCGCGGCGCGATGGCCGGCGCGCCCGGCGTCGCGGGCCGCTCCGAGGCGGGCCACCGGGCGCTGGCCCTGATCCTCGGCGGCCTCACGCCGTTCGCCGCGTAGCGATCTCGCGGCTCCGGATGGATGGGCAGTACTGGGATCGAACCAGTGACCCCTCGCGTGTGAGGCGAGTGCTCTCCCGCTGAGCTAACTGCCCGGGAATCGGCTGGGAGGATAGCCGATGACGGTGCGCCGCCGATGGTGCGGTCCTGTTCAGGAGCGGGCCGGTATTTTACGGCGGCCCGGAACCGGCCGGCTTGGGCTCGCCCCGAGACCTGCTTACCTGGAGCGCGTCTGAGGCCTACGACAGGATCCCATGAGAAAGCTCGCCGCCATCGTCCTCGCCGTCGTCGTGGCCGCCATCGCGGCGGGCCCCGCGACGGCCGCCAAGAAGCCCCGCGTCACCGTCATCGGCGACTCGGTCCAGGCCTCGTTCTCGTTCGTCCCGGCCGCGACGGCGAAGCTCGGCAAGGGCCTCGACCTGCACCTCAACTCGCTGGTCTGCCGGCGCCTGGTGGCCCCGAGCTGCACCTACAACGGGGTCACGCCGCTGACCGCCCTGCAGGTGATCAAGGGCTCCACCGGCAACCAGCTCGGCAGGGTCGTGGTGATCCACGTGGGCTACAACGACGACGCGGGCGTCTACGACGTGAACAAGGTGATGAAGGCGCTGCGGGCCGACGGCGTGCAGAAGGTCGTCTGGGTGACCCTTCATGATCCAGGGGGCCGGTACGGCGGCAACAACTCCAAGATCAGGGCGGCCGCGAAGCAATGGAAGGGATTCTCCATCGCCGACTGGAACAGCCTGAGCGCGGGGAAGCCGTGGTTCCGCACCGATTCGATCCACCCGAGCCCGGCGGGGGCGATCGCGCTCGCGGGATTGATCCGCCAGAAGGTGCTCGCCGCTCTGTAGTCATCCCGACGGTGCTCACGATCATTTGACCAACGCAGGGCAGACCACGTGAGCACACCACCGACCGGCGGCAAGGCGAGCGCTCCCCGCCTGCCCTACATGCCCGGGGTGGACGGCCTGCGCGCGCTGGCCGTGGGCGCCGTGGTGGCCTACCACTTCGGAACGGGGTGGCTGCCGGGCGGATTCCTCGGCGTCAACGTGTTCCTGGTGATCAGCGGCTACCTGATCACCTCCCTGCTGCTGGCCGAGCTGCGCAACACCGGCAGGATCGACCTCAAGCGCTTCTGGCTGCGCCGCGCGCGCCGCCTGCTGCCGGCCCTGTTCCTGATGATCGCCGTGGTGATGCTGTTCATGGTGATCCTGCACCACGGCGAGGTCGCCCGGCTGCACGGGGCGCTGCTCGCGTCATTCGGCTACGTGGCCAACTGGTACTTCGCGTTCGCCAACGTGCCGTACTTCGAGCAGTTCGGCCGGCCCTCGATCCTCCAGCACCTGTGGTCGCTGGCGGTCGAGGAGCAGTTCTATCTCTTCTGGCCGCCGATCATGGCCATCGGCATGAGCATGTTCGGCCGCCGCCACCTGCTGATCGGCGTGCTGGTGGGCATCGTCGGCTCCACGATCCTCTCGTGGGTGCTCTGGGAGCCCCTCAAGGACCCCTCGCGCATCTACTACGGCACCGATACCCGCGCCGTGGGCCTGCTGGCGGGCGTCGCCCTCGCGTTCCTGTGGCCCGCCCACCGGCTGCGGCCGCTGCCCCCCGGGCGCCCCCGCCTGGTGCTCAACCTGGTCGGCGTCGCAGGGCTGGTCGGGCTGCTCACGCTGATGCTGACGCTCGGCGACCTGGACGAGCTGCTCTACAAGGGCGGCTTCCTGATGGTGGCGATCACCACGGCCGCGCTGCTCGCGGTGGTCGCCCACCCGTCCTCCGTCCTCGGGCGCGCCTTCGGTCTTTCACCCCTCGTCTGGATCGGGGTACGCAGCTACGGCATCTACCTCTGGCACTGGCCGGTGCTGATGCTGACCCGCGCCAACCAGGACGTGCCGTTCGGCGGCCCGGTGCTGACCATCCTCCAGCTCGCGCTGATGCTCGGCGCGGCATACCTCTCCTACAGGTACGTGGAGCAGCCGTTCCGCCGCCACGGCATCAAGGGCACGCGCGAGGCGATCAAGCGCTGGAGCGCGAGCCCGCAGCCCGCCATCCGGTTCGCGACGCCGGCGGTGGTGTTCGCGATCGTGGCGCTCGCCATCACCGTCGCGGTTCTGCCGCGCGAGACGCCCCACATCCCGGGCCTGACCGCCGAGGCGCTGGCCCAGCAGCAGGCCGCCAACCTGGCCGCCGCCCGCCCCGGGCCGGGCCGGGTGACCACGGCCAAGGACGACCCGGACGTCCCCGCGGGTCAGCGCGAGTGGAAGCCGGTGCTGGGCGTGGGCGACTCGGTGATGCTGGGCGCGTCACCCCAGCTGCTGCCCGCCCTCGGCCGCGGCGCCGTGATCGACGCCCACGTCTCGCGCCAGTTCGACGTCGGCGCCCAGATCATCCGGCAGCGCGTCGCGGAGCTGAAACCGAACACCGTCGTCATCCACCTGGGCAACAACGGGTTCATCCCGTTCGCCGGCCTCGAGTCGCTGCTCAAGAGCCTGCGGTCGGTGCCGCGCGTGGTGCTGGTCAACGTCCGCGTGCCCCTCGAGTGGCAGGACTCGGTCAACGACGCCCTGGCCTACTCGGCCAAGCGCTACAAGAACGTCGTGCTGGTCGACTGGCACGACGCGTCGGGCGGCTCGGGCCTGCTTGCGGACGGGACCCACATGACGCCGGCCGGCGCCCGGCTCTACGCGCGGATGATCTCGAAGGCCGTCCGCGCGCCCTGATCAGCGGTCGTCGTAGACCCGGATCGAGCCGCCGTAGCAGGCGACCCACACGCGGCTGGTGACCGGCTCGTAGGTGATGCCGATCGGGTGGTAGCAGGCGTCAACCGACTGCAGCACGCGCATGTCGGACGCGCGCACCTTGTCCACCGTGCCGCTCTCGTAGTTGACGACGTACAGCGAGCGCCCGTCGGGGGCGATCGCCAGGCTGCGCGGCGCCTCGCCGGTCGTCACCTTGACCACCTTGCCGGTCTTCAGGTCGAGCCGCGCCACCCGGCCCTCGGCGTTGAGCGTGGCGAACAGGTAGCGGCCGCCCGGGCCGAGGGCCAGCGCGCGCGGGCCCGAGCCGATCGCGATGCGCTTGGCGCCCCAGTTGTCGAGGTTGACGGCGACGATCTCGGTGCCGCCCATCTCGGCGACGTAGGCGACGTTCTTGGTCGGCGAGATCGCGATGCCCCGCGGATACGGGCCGATCGGGATGCTGCGCACCTGGCGACCGCGCGCAGTCGAGATCACGCTCACGTCGTAGCCGCACCAGTTGCTGGCCAGCACGTACCGGCCGTCGCGCGAGGTGGCCACCACCTTCGGCACGGGGCCGACGCGGTAGGCCCTGTCGATCTTCAGCGTGTCGAGCGGGATGCGGTAGACGAAGCTGCGGTCGTACCCCGACGACGGGCGAGCACACGTCGGTGCCCTCGGGGCCGAAGCCGGCGCCGTACATCGAGTAGTTGGAGACGTACGCGTACTTCTCGTCCGGCGAGAAGGCGGCCTCCACCGGGGCGCCCCGCTGGGTGCCGGAGTACTGCGGATAGCCCAGCGACGAGAGCCGCACCGTGTCGGGGATCGTCGCCTTCAGCCGCAGGCGCTTGGCGTCGTACACCGTCACGGAGTGCCGGTACATCATGTTCTGGGCGAAGACGAGCCCGGTCCCCGAGGCGGCGACCGACTTCGGCGAGATCGCCCCGCCGAAGGTCGTCTTCAGCGAGAGCCGGCCGCGATTGGACGGCGGCCCGGTGACGGGGGCCGGCGCGGTCGTCGCCGGCGCGGTGGTCGCGGCAACCGGCGTGGTCGCGGCGGCGGCCGGGGCACTCGCCATCGGACGAACCCGAGCAGCCCACCGCGGAAACGGAGGCCAGAAGCGCCAGCCCGGCGGCGACACCTGCCTTGATTGCGACGGTCCGGGCCACGGTGCCGCGGATGATATTCAGCGGAAGCGGACGGCGAGCCACGACGCGATGTCGTCGAGCGCGGCGCGCGCCATCGCCGTCGGGTGCAGCGTGAAGCCGTGGGGCGACTCGGGGTAGACGCGGATGTCCACCTCCCCGCCGGCCGCGGACAGGCGGCCCGCCATGGCCAGGTTGTCCTCGAGCAGGATGTCCGCGCTCCCGACGACGAGCAGCACCGGCGGCAGGCCTCGCAGATCGCCGAAGACCGGAGAGACGTCGGGAACGGTCCGGTCAGAGACGTGCCCTGCATACGCCCCGATGAAGAACTCGTCGGCGATCAGGCGGCCGGCCGGTGTCCGTCCGCTCATGTCGTAGACCCCGTAGTGCAGCGCAGCGCCGACGACGGCCTCGGGTGCACCGCGGTCACGAAGCCGCAGCAGCGTCGTCATCGCCAGCGTCGCGCCGGCCGACACCCCGCCGATCGCCAGACGGGTGGACCCGAAGCGAGCCTCGGACTCCTCCACGAGCCACAGTGCGGCCGTCTCGCAGTCGTCGGGCGCGGCCGGCCAAGGATGCTCCGGAGCGAGCCGGTAGTCCACGCTCACCACGGCGATCCCCAGGGCATCGGCGAGCCGGCGATTGGCCGCGTCTCCGCGCGCCGCCACCCCCATGTAGAAGCCGCCCCCGTGGATGTCGAGATACACGCCGCGTGCCGTCCCGCTCTCGGGAGCGATGATCCTCACCGGGACGCTCCGCCCGGCGAACTCGGCCTGCGCCTCGACGACCGGCGGCCCGGTCGCCGTCGCCCCGGCATCCCTGCCCCGCGCCTCCTCCCGCGCCCGCGACTCCCGCAACCCCTCCGGAGTGCTGGGGTCGGGCGGAGGATCGGTGCCACGGCGCGCGGCCCGTTCGGCGTAGAAGGCGCGGGCGTCCTCGACATGCGCCGTCAGTTCGGCGTCGATCAGGCTGCCCAATGCAACCCGCATGAATCTCCTCGACAGACAGAAAGAGCCCTGACCGGGTGGAGGTCGGCCAGAGCTCGAACGTCGCGCACTCGGACGGAGAGGGAGGGATTTGAACCCTCGAGACGGGGAACCCGTCTACGCGATTTCCAGTCGCGCTCCTTCGGCCGCTCGGACACCTCTCCCGGTCGGCGATGCTAGCGCACAGGCCCGCTCTTCCCGGCCGCCCGGCGCTGCTAGCCTGCCCCGCGGAGGGGTGGCAGAGCGGTCGAATGCGGCGGTCTCGAAAACCGTTTCGGGGGTTCTCCTCCGACGGGGGTTCAAATCCCCCCCCCTCCGCTCCGCTGGTTCGCCGACGGCTCGGCTCCGGGCCGTTGCGGCGGGCGGGACGTGCGCGATCGGGTTGCCGGCGGGATCCTCGAACGGGATCTGCTGCCCGCCCCGCCCGCCGACGATCTCGCTGAGGAAGGTCAGGCCCGCCGATCGGCGCCGCGAGGTCCTCGACCACCTCCGCAAGGGACGGTTCCCACGGCGCCGCCCACGCGACTGCCCTGTCCTCTCATTGGCGTTTCATCGCGGCGACCTACGGTGCGTCGCGGTCGATCCGGACACCTCGACCGCCCACCCGACGGTGCCGAAGCCCCACACGGAGGCCTGGCCACTCTTATGGACGTCGTCGTTCTTCTTCCTGTGGCGTGTCGTGGCCGGCGGACAACGTCGCCGCCGGCGTGAGCCCGCCACTCGACCGGAGGACGCGCAGGGCGGCGGTCCGGAAGGACATCCGCAGGCGCCGCTTGGCGGGAGGGGCGATAGTGATCGCTCTCCTCGTCGCCGCCGTCGGGGCCTGGGTGCGGTTGTCCGGCCCCCCCGCACACACCCGAGCCTCCTCCACCGCCCCCGTCTCCACGACGGCGAGATTGGCCTCAACGCCGCCGGCCGCGGTCTTCCCACGGCGCGTGCGGGCGGCGCCGCTCGGGACCCTCAACTCCCCCGTGGAGGATGCCGCCGGGGCGGCCGTGGGCCCGGCGCGCGCCGTGCTGGCCGGCGGGCTCACGGCCGCGGACACCTCGCGGGCGGATGTGATCGCCATCACGAGTGGTCACGAGGGCGTACTTCGACCGCTGGCCGCCGGCCTCCACGACGCCGCGGCGGCGGCGATCGGCGGGGCGCTCTACCTCTTCGGCGGCGGCGACGGGGTCCGGCAGCTCGACCAGATCCTGAAGATCGATCCCCGCACCGGCGCGAGCACCCCGGTCGGCACGCTGCCGGCGCCGAGCTCGGATCAAAGCGGGGCCGCGCTGGGCGGCACGGCCTACATCGTGGGCGGCTACGACGGGTCGTCGTGGCTCGACACGATCGTGGCGTGGAGCCCGACGCGTACGGCGCGCGTCGTCGCCCACCTTCCGACCGGCCTCCGGTACGCCGCCGTCACCGCCGCCGCGGGCAGGATCGTCATCGCCGGTGGCACCCTGCCCGACGGCACGGCAAGCACCCTGGTGCAGGAGTTCGACCCCTCGACAGGCCGCGTCACGCGAGTCGGACGGCTCCCCGCGGCGACCACCCACGCCGCGGCCGCGACCCTTGACGGTGCGGCCTACATCATCGGCGGTCGGGGGAGCGCGCTGGATACGCCGGTCGCGCGCATCCTGGCGGTGGACCCGCTCAGGCACCGCATCGCCCCGGCCGGAGCACTGCCGGCAGCACTGTCCGACCTCGCCACCGTCGCGGTCAACCACCGCATCGACGTCGTAGGCGGGCGCGGCGCAGGCGGGACCGTCGCGACCATCACCAGCCTCGCTCTGGCCACCCACGCGTCGCCCCCGGCCGCGCGGGCCGCCAAGCCGAGCGCTCCCGCGAATGCACCCACGCCCCCGGGCAACGTCTACGCGTTCGACTCAGTCGGCGACATGAGCCCCGCGGTCCGCGGGGTGCCCTACCGGATCTACGTCCCCAACAGCGAGAGCGACACCGTGGACGTGATCGACCCCCGGACCTACCGCGTCATCCACCACTTCGGGGTCGGCGGCCTGCCGCAACACGTCGTGCCCTCCTGGGACCTGCGCACCCTCTACGTGACCAACGACACGGGCAACAGCCTCACGCCGATCGATCCCCGCACGAGCCGGCCGGGCAGGCCGATCCCCGTCGAGGACCCCTACAACCTGTACTTCACACCGGATGGGCGTTCGGCGATCGTCGTGGCGGAGAGGAACGCGCGGCTCGACTTCCGCGACCCCCGCACCATGAGGCTGCAGCGCCGGCTCGCGGTGCCGTGCCGGGGCGTCGACCACATGGATTTCTCCGCCGACGGCACCTACCTCATCGCCAGCTGCGAGTTCTCGGGCCAGATCGTCAAGGTGGACCTGGCGCACCGGCGGGTGGTGGGGACCCTCACGCTCGGTGCGAGCTCCGACATGCCCCAGGACGTCAAGCTCAGCCCGGACGGCAGCGTCTTCTACGTCGCCGACATGATGGCCGGAGGCCTTTGGAAGGTGGACGGTGCGCACCTGAGGACCATCGGATTCCTGACGACCGGCCGCGGCGCGCACGGGCTCTATCCGAGCCGTGACGCGAAGGTCCTCTACGTCTCGAACCGGGACGCGGGGTCGATATCGGTGGTGTCGTTCGCCACCGGCCGGGTGACGCGAACCTGGCCGATCCCCGGCGGGGGCAGCCCTGACATGGGAGGTGTCTCGCCGGACGGACGGGTGCTCTGGCTGAGCGGCCGTCACGACGGCGTCGTCTACGCCATCCGCACCCGTGACGGGCGCCTGCTCGCGAAGATCCCGGTCGGCAGCGGCCCGCACGGCCTCGCCGTCTGGCCGCAGCCCGGGAGGTACTCCCTCGGCCACACGGGCATCCTCCGCTGATGGAACGCGGCGGCAGCAGCGCAGAGTGGCGGCTCGCGGCAGCACACGCAGATGCTCGGTGAGGCCGCTCAGATGCCGATCTCGCCACGACCCAGCCGGGCGGATAGGGTGAGCGGGCGATGAGGCTCGCCCACCTCTACCGAACGGTCTTCCGCTACCCCGACGGCGGGCGCGGCACGGTGCTCGAGGGCGAGGCGGGGAGCGAGGGGCACTATTTCTTCGTCGCCGAGGGCACGGTCGAGGGGCGCATCTCGGGCCGCCTCCAGGCCGCCAACCACCCGCGGTCGCGCGTGGACAAGAACGCGCTGCCGGACATCCAGGGCGCCATCGAGACCGACGACGGCGCCACCATCATCGTCAGCTTCCGCGGCTTCGCCCGCCCCTACCCGCCCGAGGCCCGCCAGATCGTGTTGGCCGGCTCCCACGTCTGCGGTGACGAGCGCTACTCCTGGCTGAACGACGTCATCTGCGTCGGCACCGGCGAATTCCGCCCCCGCGGTGGCCCGGTGGAGGCCCGGGGGGTCGTCGGGGCCGCGGTCGACTTCGTCATCGACGTCGCCGAGCTGATCTGGGAGCCGATCCCCTAAACGGCCTGACCCGACCCGGAGGCGACCCGTGTTCGTCCTGCTTGCCCGCTACACGAAGCCGATCGAGGAGGTTGACCAGCTCCTCGAGGAGCACAAAGCCTGGATCGGCCGCAACGCCGACCGGATCCTGCTGACCGCGCGCGAGGAGCCGCTGATCGGCGGCCTGATCCTGGCCCGCGGCGACAGCGCCGAGGAGATCTGGGCGATGATCCGCGAGGACCCGTTCCACGCGGCAGGAGTGTCGGAGTACGAGGTGCGCGAGTACCGGCCGGTCCGCGCCGCGACCGGGGCTCGAGGGGCTGCTGGACCCAGGCTGACGCGCGACGCGCCGTCAGAGCCGTGAGCTGGGCGCGCGAGCATCTCCAGGTGTCAGTCTTGCGGCATGGACCTCGGGAGGATCGGCGTCTGGACGAGCTACCGGCCATTCGGCGCGGAACGCGCCGGTGAGGCGGCGGCGATCGTCGAGCAGCTCGGATACGGGGCCTGGTGGGTGGGTGGCTCCCCGAAGGTGCCCGACCTGCGCCCGATCCTGGAGGCAACCTCGACGCTCGTGGCCGCGACCGGGATCCTCAACGTCTGGAGCAACGACCCCGCCGAGGCCGCGGCCGAGGACGCGGCCCTCCGGGCGGAGTTCCCCGGGCGCTTCATGCTCGGCATCGGCATCGGCCACCCCGAGGCGACGAGCGACTACCGCCGCCCGCTGACGGCGATGCGCGACTTCCTCGACGGCCTCGATGCGTCGCCGACCCCGCCGCCGGCCGGGGAGCGGTGCCTGGCCGCTCTCGGCCCGAAGATGCTCGACCTCGCCAAGGAGCGGACGGCGGGCACGCACTCGTACTTCGTGACCGCCGAGCACACGCGTCTGGCGCGCGAGCGGCTCGGCCCGGACGCGCTGGTCGCCCCCGAGGTGGCCTGCGTGGTGGACACCGACCCCGAGCGCGCCCGGGCCGTCGCCCGCGGCTACGCGAAGTTGTACCTCGGGCTGACGAACTACACGCGCCGGCTGCTCGATGTGGGCTTCACCGAGGGAGACCTCGCCGAGGGTGGCTCCGACCGGCTGATCGAGGCCGTGATCCCCCACGGCAGCGCCGACCAGATCGCCGAGGCCGTCCAGGCCCACTTCGACGTGGGAGCGAGTCACGTGTGTCTGCAGCCGCTGGGCGAGCAGGGCATCCCGAGCGGTTCGTGGACCGCGCTCGCGAAGGCCCTGATCGACTAGGCGAGCGCTCGGGAGCCGTCCGGCCGTCCCCGCTCTGATCCAGGTCCGCTGCGGCGCCGTAGCACTGACGGGGTATCCATTCTCGACGAGGCCGGGTGCCGGATCCGCGTGCTGGAGGCGAGGTTGATGGACGACGTGCGCGATGTGCCGACGGCACCGCTCGATGTGCGCAGTGCGATCGAGCGGTTCGAGTTGTGCTCCGGAATGTGTTCCGAGGAGTTCCTCGAACAGTTCGAGAAGGGCCGATTCGAGCACCTCGCGTGGGCACGCGTATGGGCCGCGCTACTCCGGTAGCGACGCCGGTCAGGCCGGGTGCCGGGAGCGGGCTGACGCCAGATCGGGATGCGCGGCGAGGGCGTCGAGCACCTCTGGGTCGAAAGGCGCCCCTCGCTCGCGCTGCATGGTCTCGAAGGCCTCGGCGGCCGGGAGGGCGCGCCGATACACACGATCGCTGGTGAGCGCATCGAACACGTCCGCGAGCGCCGCGATCCTGCCCTCATCGGGATCTCATCGCCGACCAGCCCGTTGGGGTAGCCACTGCCGTCGAGGCGCTCGTGGTGCGTGAGCGCGATGGTGGCGGCGAGCTCCAGCGTCAGATCGTTCGATTCGCCAAGCATGGAGTGACCCACCGTGACGTGGCGCTCCATGATGGCGCGCTCCTGGGGGCTCAGGGGGCCAGGCTTCTTGAGGATGCCATCGGACACGGCGATCATGCCGATGTCGTGCAGGCAGAGGGCGCTCATCCGCGCGATGTGGACACCGGTCTCCTCGCTGCGCACCTGGACCGCGCGCGCCATACGGCGAACGCCCTCCTCGTGAGCCGCTTCCAGACGAGCGTGCGACTCGCCGAGCGCGTCGCTCACAGCCTGCAACCGCCAGGCCGCGCCGATCGAAGGCGGCGATGACCGGCATCGCGGCCGCGGCGCTCCCCTGATCGGCTGGGCGGGGACCAGGGCGACAGTGTGGAAGAGCGAGAGCGCGAGACACCAGGCGGGAGCACCGAGCAGGGCGCCCACCAGTTCCCGGACGAACGCCACGCTCACGAGACCAAAGGAAGAGGGCGCTCGCCGCTCGTCCGACGGGGCCGATGACCAGGCGGTGGCCCTGGACGTGACGACGGCCGGTGAACTGCCGGCCGTCGCCGTCTTCGCGCGCCTGGAGAGCAACGAGCACGGCCTGAGCGCCGCCGGCCGCCTGCGCTCGGTGGGACCGAGTTCGGCACCGGCTCCATGACGTGACGTCGAACGCCCCCGATGCCGGGGGCGTCGCGGGGCCTCCCTCCTAACCTGACGCGGTGGACGAAGCCCTCGCCATCGCCTGCCTGATCGCAACCCTGGCGTTCGCGGTCGCGCGCCCGCGCGGGCTCCCCGAGGTCGTGGTCGCCGCCCCGGCCGCCCTGCTGCTGTTGGCGACCGGGGTCGTGACGCTCAGCGAGGCCCGCGACGAACTCAGCGACGTCGGCGCGACCATCGCCTTCCTCGCCGCGGTGCTGGTGCTGGGCGAGCTGTGCGCGCGGGCCGGGCTCTTCGAGGCCGCCGGGGAGTGGCTGGCGCGCGGGTCCCGGGGGCGGCCGGTGACGCTGCTCGGGCTGGTGGTGCTGCTGTGCTCCGTCGTGACCGCGGTGCTCAGCCTGGACGCCACCGTCGTGTTCCTGACCCCCGTCGTGTTCGCGACGGCGGGTCGCCTCGGCGCGTGGCCCCGGCCCCACGCCTACGCCAGCGTCCACCTGTCCAACTCGGCGTCGCTGCTGCTGCCGGTCTCCAACCTGTCGAACCTGCTGGCCTTCCAGGCGACGGGCCTGTCGTTCGCGCGCTTCGGCGTGCTGATGGTGCTGCCGTGGATGGCGGCGATCGCGGTCGAGTGGGTCGGTCTGCGCCGGTTCTTCGCACGCGACCTGGCCGCTCAGGCGGGCGTCCGGAACGCCGCCCCGACCCGGCACATCCCGGTGGCATATACGGCGTCTGTCGTCGTGCTGACCCTGATCGGCTTCGTCTCCAGCTCGTGGATCGGGGTCGATCCGGCGTGGATCGCCGCGCTGGGCGTCGTGCTGCTGCTGATCCCCGCGATCCGTGCCCGGCGCGTGACGCCCGGCGGCGTGGTGCGTGCGACCGACCCGGCCTTCCTGGCGTTCGTCGTCGCCCTGGCGATCGTGGTGCTGGGAGCCCAGGAGCACGGCCTGGGGACTCTGGTGGAGAACCTGGTGCCCTCGGGCGACTCGTTCGTCGCGTTGCTCGCCATCGCCGCGATCGCCGCGGTGCTGGCGAACCTGGTCAACAACCTCCCCGCGATCCTGATCCTGCTACCCGCCCTGGCGCCGCAGGGGGCCGGCCCGGTGCTGGCGGCGCTGATCGGCGTCAACATCGGGCCCAACCTCACCTATGTCGGCTCGCTCGCGACCCTGCTGTGGCGCCGGATCATCGTCCGCCACGGCACCACGACGACCCCGATGGAGTTCCTGCGGCTGGGAGCCCTCACGGTGCCGCCCGCCATCGTGCTGGCCACCGGCGCCCTCTGGATCTCGCTCCAGGCCTCCGGCTGAGCGAGGCGCGGGGGTGGCGACAGGGGGCGCGGTGGAGGAGACTCCGGAGCCCATCCCGCGCCCGAGGGAGCAGTCCATGGCCACGCGCCCGCCCGTTCCTCCGTTCACACGCGAGACCGCGGCCCAGAAGGTGCAGGCGGCTGAGGACGGGTGGAACACCTGCGACGCCGCGCGGGTGTCCCTCGCCTACAGCGAAGACTCCGTGTGGCGTAATCGCGACTCCTTCATCCAGGGACGGCCTGAGATCGTCGCCTTCCTCACCGCCAAGTGGGAGAGGGAGCTGGAGTACTCCCTGCGCAAGGCGCTCTGGGCCTTCGAGGGCAACCGCATCGCGGTCCGCTACCAGTACGAGTCGCACGATGCGGCCGGCGACTGGTATCGCAGCTACGGCAACGAACTGTGGGAGTTCGACGTGAACGGCCTGATGACGCGGCGCGAGGCCAGCATCAACGACGTGCGCATCACCGAGGGCGAGCGGCGCTTCTTCGGCCCGCGGCCTCCCGAGGAGCACGGGCGGGACCTGCCGCTGCGCTAGCTCGGCGTCCGCCCGAGCGCGTCGATGCGGGCGATCTCGTCGGCGTCGAGCCGGAAGCCGAAGACGTCGAAGTTCGCGGCGATCCGGCCGGGGTCGGCCGACTTGGGGATCGCCACGAACCCGTGCTCGAGGTGCCATCGCAGCACCACCTGCCGGGTGGAGACCCCGTGGCGCGCGGCGATCTCGACCAGCACGGCATCGTCGAGGCGCGTGGCGCGGAACGGGCTCCAGCCTTCCAGCGTCACTCCGCGCTCCCGGTGGGCCTCGACCAGCCCCGCGTCGTAGAGGGCCGGCGCCCAGCGGATCTGGTTCACGGCCGGCGTGACCCCGGTGGCCTCGGTCAGCTCGTCGAGCTGACGCGAGCTGTAGTTGCTGACGCCGATCGCGCGGGTGAGGCCGGCGTCGCGGGCGGCGACGAATTGCTCCCAGGTGTCCGGGCGGGCCCGGCCGCCGGGCGGCCAGTGGATCAGCCACAGGTCGAGGCGCTCGAGCCCCAGCGCTTCGAGGCTCGCCTCGATCGTCTGGCGCACCCTGCCGGCGTTGCCGGTGGGCAGCTTGGTGGTGACGAAGACCTCGTCGCGCGGCACTCCGCTCTCTCGGATCGCGCGCCCGACGCCGCGCTCGTTGCCGTAGTTGGTGGCGGTGTCGATGAGCCGGTAGCCCACCTCCAGGGCCCGCGCGACGGCGCGCTGCGCACCGGCGTCGCCGGCCCCGTAGGTGCCGAGGCCGAGGAGCGGCATGGCGATCCCCGGGGCGATCGTGGTCAGCGGACCCATGGGACTCTTCAGGCCCGCGCGAACTTCAGGTGGGTGACGCCGGGCGCTGTGACCGTCCTCACGTGCGTGAGCTCCGGCCGGCCGGCGCCCAGGCCGTCGAAGAGCCGTTCCCCGTCGCCGAGCAGGATCGGGACGAGGCTGATCTCCATCTCGTCCACCAGGCCGGCATCGAGGTACTGCCGCGCGACCTCGGCGCCCCCGGCGAGCGAGACGTCCTGGCCACCGGCGGCGACGCGCGCCCGCTCGAGCGCCGCCTCGATGCCGTCGGTGACGAAGGTGAACGTGGTGCCGGTCAGGACCAGGGGCTCGCGCGGGTGGTGGGTGACCACGAAGACCGGGTGATGGAAGGGCGGCTCGTCGCCCCACCACCCGGTCCAGGGGTCGTCGCCCCACGGCCCGTCGCCGCCGCCGAACATGTGGCGGCCCATCACCGTCGCCCCGATTCCGGCCAGCCGCTCCTCCATCACCGTGGTGCTCTCGTTGACCTCGCCCCCTTCCATCCCGTGCGGCTCGCGCCAGGCGGCGAGCGCGAAGGCCCACTCGTGGAGCCCCACACCGCCGACGCCCAGGGGGTTCTCGACGCTCTGGTCCGGGCCCGCGACGTAACCGTCGAGGGACATGGCGATGGTGAAGCGCAACCTGCTCATTCGGGAACCTCCGTCTCGCGCCGAGGGGCGGCGTCGTCCCTATACCACTACCCCTCGGACCGGCGGGCGGCCCGAAACCGATCGGTGACGCGTGGCTCAGCCTCTGCGGTCGGGCGCCCGGCGGGAGGTCGAGGGTGAGCCGACCGGGACGGCGTCCATGGGGACGCCCCCGTTGTGCGGCGCGCCCGCGGTGGGGTCCTCGAGCACGATCGACGTCAGGGTGGTCACGACCAGGGGATCGAACTGCGTGCCGGAACAGGACGCGAGCTCGGCCAGCGCCTGCTGCCGCGAGATCGCGGTGTGGTAGGCGCGCCGTCGCGAGGTCATCGCCTCGTAGGCGTCGCAGACGAACACGATCCGCGCGCCGAGGGGGATCTGCTCGCCGGACAGGCCGTCCGGATATCCCGTGCCATCCCATCGCTCGTGGCTGGAGCGGACGAGGGGCGCGATCGGTTCCAGGGCCGGCGCGGCGCGCAGGATCCGCTCGCCGATGAGCGTGTGGCGGTGGATGAAGGCCACCTCGGCCCCGTCGAGAGGGCCGGGCTTATTCAGAATCGCGTCCGGAACGGCGATCTTGCCGATGTCGTGAAGCAGCGCGGCCCGGCGGACCCGGCCCCGCTCCGGGTCGTCGAGCCCGAGACGGCGGGCGACGCGATCCGCGAGGTCGGAGACGCTGCCGACGTGGTCGCTCAGGCCGGACGAGCGCTCGGCCAGCGCCCTCACAAGCACGTTGACGCTCTGGCTGCCGGCCGACTGACGGCCCAGGGTCTTGCGGGCGTACATGCGGGCGTCGGCGACGAGCATCGCCTCCTCGGGCGTGGACGCGTCGCGCGGGATGAGCGCCACGCCGTGCGCGGCCGAGATCTGGAACCCCTTCCCGCGCTGGGTGAGGGCGTCGCGGGCGGCCGCCACGGCCGTCCTGAGGGCGGCCGGAGCGAGCGGGGCGAGCAGGCAGAACTCGTCGCCGCCGAGGCGATAGACGCCTGCTCCCGGCACCGCGGCGACCAGACGCGCGGAGATCCGCACCAGCAGGGCGTCGCCGGCCGGGTGGCCGAAGCGATCGTTGTAGCCCTTGAAGCCGTTCAGGTCGAGCAGCATCAGGGCCAAGGGGTCGCGCTCGGTCGCCATCGTGATCGCCGTCTCCAGATCGCGCTCCAGCCTGCGGCGGTTGTAGAGCCCCGTGAGCCCATCGGTGTCGGCCTCCCGCAGGAGCAGCCCATGCACATCCTCGCGCTCGCGGCGGCGGAGGTTGGACTGGGCGAACAGCACGCCCACGAGCAGCGCGACGGCCAGCGAGCCACCGACCAGCAGCAGCGCCGGGAGGGCCAACAGCGGCCGCGACTGGTTCAGTGCCACCCGCACCGTCCAGTCGCCGCCGGTGACCCGCGCGACGCCGGCCGCGTCGGGCATGGCGCCGGCCTGCGAGCTGAAGACCCGGGCCGTGGGGCTGACGATCTCGAGCCGGCTGCCGGCGGGGAGCAGGTCCAGCGCCGATCGCGCGAGGTAGGAGATGCTGAAGATGCCCCCGACGTATCCGCGCAGGGCGGCGCGACGGGGAAGCAGCGTGGTGGGCAGAGGATCCGGGCCGTAGACCGCGGCGACCAGCGCGACCCCCTCCGGCCGTTTGCTGAGGCCGAGCGACAGCGCCGACGTCATCACCGGGCGCGCGGTGTCGCGCGCCGTCGCCAGGCTCACCCGCAGGGGGATGCTGCTCGCCACGTCGATCCCGACGGCCGCGCGCGAGAGCGACGTCACGGGCGCGACGAACGCCAGCGGGAAGAACTCGGCGCCCGGCGGGGCGAGACCGATTGCGCCGGAGCGGTCCGCCGAGAGGATCGGCCCGGATTTGCTCTCGTACGCGGGCCGCTGGGCGGCCGACACCCGCGGCGCCCAGTTGAGCGACTGCGTCCGCGCGCTCTGGAGCTCGACTGCGGCGAAGCGGTCGAAGACGGCCGCGTCGACCGCGGTGGGAGATGCGGCGAACAACCCGCGGAGGCCGGTCAGCGATCCGCCGGCGGAGGCCACCTCGTCACTGAGCGCGGTCGAGGCCCGGTCGGCCCACTGCTGACGGGTCTGGTTCTGGTCGTGGCGCTCGGAGATGACCACCGCGGAGGCGGCCACGAGCCCCACCGCGACGAGCACCGCGACGATGACGAGCTGGCCCGGCCGGAGGCCGAGCCGGATTGCCTGAAGGCCGCGGGGGATCCAGGGGGGAACGACACCGAGCGGCATTCAGACTTCTCCTCAGCGGGATCCGGCGAACGGATTCCTCGCTGCGGCAGTTTATTCTGACGCAGCTCGTATACATAATCGTCACTTCGACGGGCGAGTTGAGCCCGACGGCCCGGCCCGGATCACTCCTCGGCGGCGCCCTCCGGCTCGTGAGTGCGGCGGTACCAGTCCCAGGGCTGCCGGATCGCGGCGAGCCACGAATCCAGCGTGCCCCCGGCGGGGATCACATCGACCGGCTTGCGACCGGTCAGGTGCAGGCGCATGCGCGGCGTCTGCCCCACCGGCGACACCTCATCGGGGCTCGCGGGCCGGCGCTCGAACCTCTCGACCTCGGCGAACGAGAACGACCGGCGGCGTGCGGCCAGGAGCCGCTCCAGCGGGTTGGGCTCGAACTCCAGCCGGTCGGCGTACAGCCGCAGCAACCCGCCGCGCGCGAGCCACCCGCTGTTGATGCTCACCAGGCCCCGCTTGCGCACCCCGTCCTCGGGCCCCAGGAACTCCCCGTCGCGCAGGCCGGTCCAGACGCGGTTCCAGTCGGCGGGCTCATCGTCGTCGGTGCCGTCCCAATCGGGCCAGCGTCCCATTGCGATCCTCCTCCTCGTGGAGCGATGAGTGACCTGGGGCGAGGATACGATCGCGGCGGGGTGTGAGACCAGGCCACCGGGCGATGCAGGAGTAACGGCGGCCTGGCAGGCTACCCGCGGATTCCACACGGCCGGGGGGCGGGGTGCGAGCACAGCGGATCGGGGTGGTCGGCGCCGGTGTGATGGGCAGCGAGATCGCCCAGGTCGCGGCGGCGGCCGGGCTCGAGGTGGTTCTGCGCGACGTGGACGCGGCGGCGATCGGCCGCGGCCTGGATCACGTCCGCGACATCGGCGCCCGCCGGGTGGCGCGCGGCAGGCTGAGCGCCGAGGACGCCGCGGCGATCGTCGATCGGATCACCCCCGCCGGCGACGACGCGGCGCTCGCCGACTGCGACGTGATCATCGAGGCGACCACCGAGGTGATGGACGTCAAGCGCGAGGTGTTCGCGCGCCTCGACGCCGTCGCCCGGCCCGACGCGATCCTGGCCTCCAACACCTCCGGGCTGTCCATCACGGACATGGGGCGCGCGACCGCGCACCCGGAGCGCGTACTGGGTCTGCACTTCTTCAACCCGGCGAGCGTGATGCGCCTGGTGGAGGTGATCCCCGGCTCGCGGACGAGCCCCGCGGCGACGGACGCCGCCATGGCCCTCGTGACCCAGCTCGGCAAGACGCCGGTGCGCGTGGCCGAGTGCCCGGGCTTCCTCGTCAACCGGATCGTCATCCGCGCCCTGGTCGAGGCCTACCGGCGCGCGTCCGAGATCGGCGCCGATCGCGGCGCCGTCGACGCCGCCGTCGTGGAGGGCGGTCCGGCGCCGATGGGGCCCTTCGCGCTCGGCGACCTGATCGGCCTCGACACCCTGCTGCACGTCCAGCGCGATCTCGAGGAGGCCTACGGGGACCGGTTCGCCACAGGTGACGAGCTGGGGGCCCTGGTGGCGGCCGGCGACCTCGGCGCCAAGAGCGGCTCCGGCTTCCTCACCGGGGCATCGTCCGACGCGGTGCCCGACGCCGCCGGGCGCGACGTGGCCGAGCGCTACTACCGCGGCGCGGTGGACGAGGCCAGCAGGTGCGTGGCCGAGGGGGTCGCCGCGCCCGACGACACCGATCTGGCCGTCACGCTCGGCGGCGGATGGGAGACCGGGCCACTCACGTGGGATCAGGGGCGGGCACGATGAACCGCGCGACATTCCTCAAGCGGGCCGGGCTGGGCGCCGCGCTGGCCGCCGGAGCCGGGGCGACGGGCGTCGCTCGCGCTGCCGCGCGCCACCGCCGCGCGCAAACCGTCGCTCGCCGCCCTCGCCCGCCTGACCCAGGGTCCGCTGATCACCCCCGGCAGCGCGGGGTACAACGCCGCGCGCCAGGTGGCCAACGCGCGCTACTCGGGCGCGCGGCCGCTGGCGATCCTGATGGCGCGCAACGCCCAGGACGTGCGCCAGGCCATCCTCTGGTCCCAGAGGAACGGGGTGCGCCTGACGGCCCGCTCGGGCGGCCACAGCTACGCGGGCTACTCCACGCTCAACGGCGGGCTCGTGGTCGACCTCTCGACGATGAACGGCATCGCGGTCTCCACCGACCGGCGCAGCGTGCAGGTGGGGGCGGGCAACGACCTGATCAACGTCTACACCGCGCTGGCCAATCGCGGCCTGACGATCCCGGCGGGCTCGTGCCCCACGGTGGGCGTCGGCGGCCTCGCCCTCGGCGGCGGCGTGGGCCTGGCCTCGCGCGCCCTGGGCACCACCAGCGACAACATCGCCGCCCTGACGGTGGTGACCGCCGACGGGCAGGTGCGCACCTGCGACGGGCGCACCAACCCCGACCTCTACTGGGCCTGCCGCGGTGGTGGTGGCGGCAACTTCGGTATCGCAACCGGCTTCACGTTCCGTACGCACCGGGTCAGCTCGGCCGCGTACTTCTTCGCGTCATTCGCCTGGCGGGACGCCCCGGACGTGGTCGCCGCCTGGCAGAAGTGGGCGCCCAACGCCCCTCCCGAGCTGTTCTCGATCTGCTCGCTGGGCACGGGGCCCGGGGGTCCGATCCTCAACGTGTTCGGCCAGTACATGGGCTCCTCGGCGGCGCTGCGGCGCACGCTCCAGCGCGGCCTGCTGTCGGCCGCGACGCCGACCAGCCTGCAGGTGGGCACCTCCCCCTACCTGTCGCTGATCCAGCGCTGGGCCGGATGCCTCGGCGAGTCGCCCGCCGCCTGCCGCACCCAGCCGCACGACCTGTTCGCCGCCAAGTCACGGTACGCCCTGAAACCGATCCCGGCAGCGGGCATCCGCGCCCTGATCTCGGTGATCGAGCAGCGCCAGCGGCAGTCGTCGCTCGGCTCGGGGGCGATCCTGCTCGACTCGTACGGCGGCAGGATCAACGACATCGCGCCCGGCGCGACCGCCTTCGTGCACCGCAACGCGCTCTTCTCGCTGCAGTACGGCGCCTACTGGCAGTCGGCCGCCGGCGCCTCGCCGGGGCTCACCTGGATCCGCGGGGCGGTGCGCGCCACCCAGCCCTACGTCTCGGGCTACTCCTACCAGAACTACATCGACCCCGAGCTGACGACCTGGCAGAACGCCTACTACGGCACCAACCTGCCACGCCTGATCGACGTCAAGTCGACGTACGACAAGGACGACTTCTTCCGCTTCCGGCAGAGCATCCCGGTCGGATAGAGAGCCGACCGGCCCCGGGGCGCCGCGCGGGCGCCCCCGGAGCCGCCGGACGAACTACTTGGCCAGGGCCGCCCGCAGGGCCGACGGGATCGGCTTGCGCGCCTGGGCGGTGAACGCGGCGTAGGCGGGCTTCTTGGCCCCGGACGCCGTCAACAGGCCGCCCGGCCAGTTGATGTTGTCCTGGAGGTTGAACCAGACGATCGTCGCCAGCTGCGGGTTCTTGACCGTGCGCAGCGCGAAGATCTGCTTCAGGTAGCGCGCCTGGGTGGCGGGGCTGACCTTCACGTTGCGGAACGGCGTCTTGGCCGTCGTGTATCCCGCCTCCGTGATGTACAGCTTCATGCCCTTCTTCTTCTTGTTCAGGGCCGCGTAGATCTCCGGCAGGCTGTTCCAGGTCGGGAACGCCTTCGCGTAGGCCTTGGACGTGAACTTCGGGCCCTGCGAGGGGTAGATGTGCTGCGAGTAGGCGTCGAACGGGACGCTCCTGTCGCCCGTCAGGCCCTTGAGCCAGGTGCGGGCACCGATGTTGCCGGCACCCGTGCTGCTGCGCGGGCCGCCGACGCCGGCGATGACGATCGCCTTGGGGTCCCCCTTCTTGATCGCCGGGTACGCGGCCCGCACCAGCGCCTTGTAGCGCGCCAGCGAGCTCTTGCCGTTGAACTTGAAGAACTGGACGATGTTCGGCTCGTTCCAGACCTCCAGGTGGCGCACGCGCGGCAGCGGCGTGGTCGCGCCGGCGGGCGTGAACTTGCCGTTGTACCGGGTGGCCACGGCCTGCATGAAGTCCGCGTATTGGTCGGGTCGCGGCGCGTTGGGGTTGTACTGCGACACGTGGGCCTGGTTCCTGCCGGCCACCGCCCAGTCGGGCGTGCTGTACGTGCTCACGATCGGGACGATCCCGCGCGCGGCGAGGCCCGTGAAGATCAGGTCGAGCCGGCTCCAGTTGTACGCCGGGTCGTTGGGGTTCGTGGGGGTGAGGGGCTCCGTGGGGGCCACGAAGTTCCAGAGGATGTCGACGCGTGTGACCTTCGCCTTGGTCTGCTGGACCAGCGCGATGCGGGCCGGAATCTGCGGAAGGGGAGCGACGGCCAGGACGTCGTCCTGCAGCGCGGCGACCGCGCCGACACCGGTTGACGGCACGACGAGAGCGGCCGCGGCCGCTCCGGCGATCGCCAGTCCCGCGATGGTGCGGGACGTTTTGGCCTTACGTGTCACCTGATTCTCCTCAGCTCTGGGCTCATGCGGGCGGCATCGTAACAACCATCGGCGGACATCCCTGTCGCCTTCAGGTATGTGACTGCGTGTTTTCCGTAAGGGGTCTCAGCGGCGCTCGTCGAAGAAGCGGCGCAGCAATGCCAGGGCGTCCGTGGCGAGGACGCCGCCCTGCACCTCGACCCGGTGCAGTAGGCGCGGATCCTGGAGCGGGTTGATCACCGTCCCGGCTGCGCCCACCTTCTGGTCGGGGGCGCCGAACACGACCCGCGCCACCCGTGCCTGCTGGATGGCCCCGGCGCACATCGGGCAGGGCTCGAGGGTGACGTAGACCACGGTGCCGAGCAGCCGCCAGCCGCCCAGGGCCGCGCCCGCCGCCCGCAGGGCGAGCACCTCGGCGTGCGCCGTGGGGTCGCCCCGCAGCTCGCGCTCGTTGTGGGCCGACCCCACCACCTCGCCGTCGCGCACCACCACGCATCCCACCGGGACGTCGCCGTGCTCGCCCGCCTCGATGGCCTCGCGCAGGGCCATGCGCATGAAGTGCTCGTCACGTGGGAAGACGCGCGTCATGGGCGGAGGGTATCCGCGGTGCACTAGCGTGGCGGCATGTGGATCCGGTCGGTCAACGTGGGGACGCCGCGGGCGATCCCCGGCACCACGATCGTCAGCGGCATCGTCAAGTCGCCCGTCTCCGGGCCCGTGGCGGTGGGCCGCACCAACCTCGCCGGCGACCAGCAGGCAGATCTCTCGGTGCACGGCGGCGTGGACAAGGCCGTGTACGCCTACCCGCTCGAGCACTACGCGCGCTGGACGGCCGAGCTCGCGCGCGAGGACCTCACCCCCGGCTGGTTCGGGGAGAACCTGACCACCGAAGGCATGCTGGAGGACGACGTGCTGGTGGGCGATGTGCTGCGCGTGGGGTCGGCGCTGCTCGAGGTGAGCCACCCGCGAGTGCCCTGCTTCAAGCTGGCCGCGCGGATGGGCGATCCGGGGTTCGCCAAGCCGTTCCTGCGCAGCGGCCGGGTGGGCTTCTACCTGCGGGTGCTGGAGGAGGGCGAGCTGGAGAGCGGCGATCCGGTCACCCGCGAGCGGCGCGGCGAGGGCGGGCTGAGCATCCTCATGACCGCCCGGCTCCTGGACTCCGGCGCGGGCCCGGTCGACCTCGAGAGCGCCGCCGCGGTCCCCGCGCTGGCCGAGGGCTGGCGCGAGAACTTCGCCCTGCGGGCGGCGAAGCTCAGATCGCGCCGGCGATGACGATCAGCACCACGTAGCCGACGACGTAGACCGACGTCAGGCCGTAGACCGCGGCCGGGGGCACCGAGCGCACGGTGAAGCCGCTGGTCGCGAGGAAGGCCAGCTTCACCAGGTCGCCCGCCAGCATCAGGGCGGCGAAAGCCAGCAGCAGTCCGCCGATATCGGGGTCGCGCGCGAGGGCCACGGTCATCGCCCAGTGGCCGAGGTTCATCCCGAGGATGAACACGACCCCGATGACCTCGCGGTCCGCCACCCGGTCCGCGATGGCCGCCACCAGGCCGAGGGACAGGATCGCCAGGATGATCGTCCCCGCGAGGCGGACGCCGGAGGCCCCGTCGGCGGGGTGGTCCAGGGCCGTCATCAGCGCGGCGACGCCGACGGCGATGCCGGCCACCTTGAGCGTCGTCTCGAGCCACGCGAGGCCGGACCACTCGCCGACGTGCCAGGAGCGGGGTGCCGAGGCCTCGCTCAGGGCGTTGCGCACACGATCGGGCCACCCACGGGGATCACGTGGCGCGACCCCGTTGTGAAGCCGGCGTCGCGGCTCACCGCGACCGTGGTCGCGCCTCCGGGCTCGGTCGTCACGCGGTAGAGATCCGTGCCGACCGGCGCCACCGTGGCGACGACAGCGGGGCCGCAGTCGGTTGCGACCGCCTTGCGGATCAGGCCGAGGTCGGCGGACCGCGCGGCCGCGGTGATGCGCGCCTGCGGGGGCTGTGCCACGCCGGGGCCGAGGGTCGCCAGCACGGCGAAGACCGCGACCACGAAAACCGCCAGCAGCGCGAGGGTGCGCGCCAGCGCGCCGGCACGCCGCGATCGGCGCCACGGCGCGCCGGCCTCGGGCAGCGGGTCCACGAAACGCCCACGCCGGGCGGGCGGCAGCAGCGCGACGATCGGCGCGGCGATCACGGCGATCGCCACCCCCGCCTGGGACGCCTCGAGACTCGCCAGGCTGAAGATGCGCAGCGGCAGCAGCAGCAGCGTCCAGGCCATGCCGACGGCCAGGACGGTGAGGCCGCGGCGCACGCGCCCCCACGACACCCAGGTACGCCAGGCCCGCTGCCAGGGTGGCAGGGCCAGGTAGGCGTCCACGCGGCGGCGGCGCCAGAGCGTCATGGCGGTCTCGCCCACCGGGCGTCCCGCCGGGCCCGAGCAGCGGCTCGAGCTGCTCCACCACCTCCACCTCGAGCGCCTCCTGCTTGCGCAGCTGCGCCGCGGTGCGCTCGCGCTCGATGCGCTCACGCCGAGCCGCGGCGACACCGGGGAGTCCACGCGCGGCGCGCGAGTTCATGTCACCGTCTCCGAGGGCGCGGGGCCCAGCGCGAGCTCCACGATCTCCTTGGCGTCGTCGGAGATCTGGATCAGGTCCATGTCACCGCGGCTGATCAGGCCCTCCTCCAGCACCCGCGCCTGGATCCAGCGGACGAGGCCCGCCCAGTAGGACCCGCCGCAGAGCACCACGGGGAAGCTGAGCGCCTTGCCGGTCTGGATCAGCGTGAGCGACTCGAACAGCTCGTCGAGCGTGCCGAAGCCGCCCGGGAACACGATGTAGGCCTCGGAGTACTTGACGAACATCGTCTTGCGCACGAAGAAGTAGCGGAAGGCGATCGCGAGGTTGACGTAGTCGTTGACCGCCTGCTCGTGCGGCAGCTCGATGGTGCAGCCGATCGACATGCCCCCGGCCTCACTGGCCCCGCGGTTGGCCGCCTCCATGATGCCCGGGCCGCCGCCGGTGATGACGGCGTAGTCGCGCTCCACCAGCAGCTTCGCGACCTCGCGCGCGAGGTCGTAGTGGGGCGTGTCGACCGGCGTGCGCGCCGAGCCGAAGATCGAGACGGCCGGCCCCACCCGGGCGAGGGCGTCGAAGCCGTCGACGAACTCGCCGAGGATGCGGAGCGCGCGCCACGGCTCGCTGTGGAGGAAGTCGGAGCTCTCCGGGCGGGTGAGCAGGCTCGCGTCGGCGTGACCGATCGCCGCCTCGCCCGGGCCGCGGGCGGCCAGTCGTCCGCTGCGCGCGAGCCTCACGGGCGACCGCTCCGACGCGCCGCACGACGTCCTCGAGCGGCAGGCGCCGGGCCCGGGCGCTCCACTGCTCCGGGCGTGCGCCGCGCCGGGTCGCGCGGTGTGGCAGGCGCCCCGAACGACAGCACCACGACCGCGCGGTCGGGAGCGGTGATGCCCAGAGCGCGGTGGAGGGCGTCCGGGTCGGCGACTCCGTTGGGGCAGCAGGCGACGCCGTCGGCCCAGGCGCTCAGCATCATGCTCTGGGCGGCGCGACCGGCGTCGAAGTCGACCAGCCCGCCGCCGGGGCTCACGGTGAGGACCACCACCAGGCCCGCGCTCAGCACGTTGTCGGCGCGGTAGACCGCGCGCGCCACGGCGGCGAGCGGCATCGCCCTCGACCACGATGAAGCGGGTGGGCTGCCGATTGCGGGCGCTTCCGACCAGGCGGCCCGCGTCGAGGATGCGGCGCGCGATGTCGTCGGGGACCGGCGCGCCATCGTATGACCGCGCGTCGCGCATGCTGGCCACGGTGAGGTGCGCGTCCACGACCTCAGACTAGACGACGCCTCCGGGATCCGGCCGCCGCGTGTGTGACACGCAAAAGGGGGTGCCCCAGATCGGCTCGCGCGCGCAGGGCTTGCCCTTGCGGTTGAGCGCGGCGCAGCGGGGGGTGCTGTCGGCGATGCCGGACGCTCCGCGCTCGGCCTCGAAGAAGGCGCGCGCCCGGGAGACGTGCGCGTCGATCACCAGCGAGGCGCGCAGCTGGTCCTGCGCCCGCATCAGCGAGCGGGCGGCGGAGAAGAGCGAGCGCGCGACCATCGGCTCCGAGCGGGGGTCGGCCGCCACGCGGGAGATCCCCGAGTCGCAGACCTCCAGCAGGTAGCGCTCGGCCCAGCCGGGACGGCGGGGGTCGGGGGCGAGCGACGGGACCAGGGCCTTCCAGAGTGAGCGCGTGTAGCGGCGGATCGCCACGGCGCGGCTCGGTGCGGACTCTGGAAGCGCGGTGGGCATCCCGTTGACCATGAGGGGGAGTTGACCATCATCTGGAGCGGCTGTCAAGGGTTTGTCGAGGGTGTACGGAATGACACAAGCGCTTGGCTCTGGGTCTTACGACACCACGGGCGGACAATCTAGACAAGTTGTTCAGAGTATGCGCATCATGTGCGCATGGCATCCACCGCCTCCCCCACCGGGCTCATGCGCATCGGCGAGCTCAGCCGGCGACACGGCGTGAGCCCCGACCTGCTGCGGGTGTGGGAGCGCCGCTACGGACTGCTCCAGCCCGAGCGCACCGGGGGCGGCTTCCGCCTCTACACCCCGCGCGACGACGAGCGCGTGCGGGTGATGCGGCACAACCTCGAGCTGGGTTACACGGCGGCGGTGGCCGCGCGTATGGCGCTGCGCGCCCCGATGCCCGTTGAGCGGCCCGACCCGGACAACGCCCTCGAGGCCGCGCGCGGCCGAGCTGGGCGAGCAGCTCGAGAGCTTCCAGGACGCCGAGGCCCAGAAGGTCCTCGACCGCATCTTCTCCATGTTCAGCACCGAGGCCGTGCTGCGCGACGTGGTGATCCCGTACCTGCACGATCTGGGCGACCGCTGGGCCACGGGCGAGATCACGGTGGCCCAGGAGCACTTCGCGAGCGCGGTGGTGCGCGGGCGCCTGATGGGCCTGGCCCGCGGCTTCGACGTCGGCGTCGGCCCCCGGGCGATGCTGGCGGGACCCCCCGGAGAGCGGCACGACCTGGGCCTGCTCTGCTTCGGCATCGGCCTGCGCGAGAGGGGCTGGCGCGTCACCTTCCTGGGGGGCGACACGCCCATCGAGGCGGTGCACGGCGCCGCCGCGCGCCTGCTGCCCGCGCTGGTCGTGCTCTGCGCCGAGCAGGAGCCGCCCCTGCGGGCCGCGCTGCCCGAGATCACCGTGCTCGCGTCACAGCACCCGGTGGCCCTGGCGGGCCGGGCGGCCTCGGCCGAGATGGCGCACGCCACCGGTGCCCGTCTGCTCCAGGACGCCCCGATGGCCGCCGCCGCCCGCATCGCCTCGGAGGGCTGAGAAGCCCCGTCAGTCGGCCTGCGAGACCACCCTCAGAGGGGGCCGCGGTGTCGCCGTCTGCCACGAGTCGAGGCGGTTGAGGCCGTCGAGGGCGGCGGTCTTGTAGCACTCGGCCAGCGTCGGGTAGTTGAACACCGCGTCCACGAAGTGCTCCACCGTGCCGCCGTAGGTCATCACGGCCTGGCCGATGTGGATCAGCTCGCTGGCGCCCTCGCCGATGATGTGGACGCCCAGCAGCTCGTGGGTGTCCCAGTGGAAGATCAGCTTCAGCAGGCCGGTGCGGTCGCCGATGATCTGGCCGCGGGCGATCTCGTTGTACTGGGCCTTGCCCACCTCGTAGGGCACCCCGTCGCGGGTGAGCTCCTCCTCGGTGCGCCCGACGGTCGAGATCTCGGGGATCGTGTAGATCGCGTAGGGCACCAGCGAGGGCACGCTGCGCGCGGCGATGCCGAACGCGTGGCACGCCGCGAGGCGGCCCTGCTCCAGCGAGGTCGAGGCCAGGCTGGGGAAGCCGATCACGTCGCCGACCGCGTAGATGTGCGGGCACCTCGGTGCGGTAGTGCTCGTCCACGGTCAGCCGGCCGCGGTCGTCGGGGGCGATCCCCGCCGCGGAGAGGTTGAGGCTCCCGCGTCGCCCCGGTGCGGCCGATCGAGTAGAAGGCCTTCTCGGCGACGATGTGCTTGCCGCTGGCCAGGTGCACCCGCACCGCGCCGTCGTGGCCGTCGTCGAGCTCGAGGGCGCTCACCTCCTCGCCCAGCCAGAGCGTCATGCGGCCGCGGCGCATGTGGAACGCCAGCGCGTCCATGATCTCGGAGTCCATGTACGACAGCAGTCGCGGCCGCTTGTCGACCAGCGTCACCCGCACGCCCAGCGCGGAGAACATGCTCGCGTACTCGAGCCCGATCACCCCGGCGCCGATCACGACCAGCGTGCGGGGCAGGCGGTCGAGGGTCACGGCGTCGTCGCTGGTGAGGATGCGGCGGCCGTCGAACTCGACGCTCTCGTCGCGGGTGGCCGTGGTGCCCGTGGCCAGCACGATGTGCGCCCCGCTGATGCGTCTGGCGCCCGTGCCCGTCGGGGTCGGCGATCTCGATCGTGTGCGGGTCGAGGAAGGCCCCGTGTCCGTTGTAGATGTCGATGTCGTTGCGCAGCAGCTGATGCCGCACGACGTCGGTCTCGTTGCGCACCACCTGGTCGGCCCGGAAGATCAGGTCCTCCATGCCGATGTGCTGCTTGGCGGTGTACGAGGACCCGTAGAAGCCGCGGTCCCGGTACCCCGTCAGGGCCATCGCGGCCTCGCGCAGGGTCTTCGACGGGATGGTGCCGGTGCGCACGCACACGCCCCCGACGCCGGTCGTGCGCTCGATCACGGCGACCTTCTTGCCCAGCTTGGCCGCCTGGATGGCCGCGCGCTGACCACCCGGGCCCGACCCGATCGAGATCAGGTCGAAGTCGAAGGATGTGCCGTTCATGGAGACTCGATCGGCCATCGTACGGTCGACCGTAGTCGCGGGGTCATGCGGCGAACAGTGTCCCCCGGGCCAAGTAACAGCCCGTCCCCATGGACGGGCGTCCAGGGGCTCAGGCGCGCGCAGGTCTCGTTGCGCAACCGGTCGATGAACGGCGATCAGCGTCTCGCCCACCGCGTCGAGGCTCGCGGCCGAGACCTTGTCGAGGGTGTCGGCGCGGGTGTGGAAGTAGGGGTAGTCCCAGTCGATCAGGTCGATCGACGGCACCCCCGCCTGCTGGAAGGGCGTGTGGTCGTCGTAGATCAGCGGACCGGTGGCGTCGGGGAACGTGGCCCCGGTCCCGACCTGGCGGGCGGCGGCGCGGAGCCGGCTCCACAGGCCCGCGTCCGACGAGGACTCGCGCGGGATGCGCAGCGAGCGGTCGGCCACGAAGTCCACGAGCACCATCGCGCGCAGCTCTCCGGCGTGCCGCGCCGCGTGGATGCGGCTGCCGCGCAGGCCGTCGGTGAGGAAGTCGGCCGATCCGGGCGGCTCCTCCTCGCCGTCGAAGAGCACGAAACGCACCTGGCGCTGGCAGGCCCGCCGGCCCTTGGCGAGATCCCGCGAGAGCTGCACCACCATGGCGGTGCCGCCCGCGCCGTCGTTGGCGCCCACGAATCCGGGGAGGTCCTTGGTGTCGTAGTGGGCGGCGACGAGGATCGGCTGCCCGCTGCCGGGCAGGCGCCCCGTGACGTTGCGCAGACCGCCCGGCACACCCTCGTAGCGGCCGCGGGGGAGCTCGGCGCGCAGTCGCGCCGCGAGACGCCGCGAGGCCACCGAGCCGGCCGGGCGGGGACCCATGTCGACCTGGGCGCGCAGCTCGGCGAAGGCGCGGTGGGCGTCGAAGCGGTCCGTCGTGGGGCCGCCGGGCGCCGCAGATGCACCCCGACCCGCACGCGGCCAGCGGGATCGCCGAGATCGCCATCAGCAGGACGATCAGCGCGGGAGGCAGGTGCCGGGGCATGGTGTGGAGAATCTCACGCCGAAGGGCTGGGAGCCCCGGGGGGGTGTCACTGACCCCCCTACTGCTGGTAGCGTCGTCAACCGACGGCGACCGGGGCATGGGTCGCTTTTTCTTGTCCCCGCACCGGAGAATTCCCTTCTGAGGCTCCCTCACGTCACCCGTTCCCTCGGCGCGCTCGCGATCTTCACGCTTGCTCTCGTCGGCTTCGGAAGCTCCATCGCAACCTCCGAACCGGCGTCCATCTCGCAGAAACGCGCGCAGGTGGAGCGGATCCAGGCGGAGCTCGACGGAATCGACCAGCAGGTCGAGGCGGCGGCCGAGCAGTACAACGGGGCCCAGTACGAGCTGGGGAAGGTGCAGGAGCGCATCGGTGAGAACCGTCAGCAGATCACGGACACCACGAAGGCGCTGAAGGCGAAGCGCGTCGTGCTGGCCCAGCGCCTGCGCGACATCTATGCGACGCCCGAGCCCTCGCTGGCCGAGGTGCTCATCACGAGCGGCAGCATCTCCGCCGCGGCCGACCAGGTGGATCTGCTCGACCGGGTGGGACAGCGCGACGCCGACGTGGTCGGGCGGCCTGCGCGAGAACAAGCAGAAGCTCCAGTCGCTGCGTGCCCAGCTGGTCAAGGACCGCGCCACCAGCCAGAAGCAGGTCGAGGCCGCCCAGGCCCACAAGGCGTCGGTGCGAGTCCCTCATGAGCCAGCGCCAGGCGGTGCTCGCGAGCGCCAAGGGCGACCTCGGCCGCCTGCTCGCCCAGGAGCAGGCCCGCGAGCGCGCCGCCGCGGCCGCCGCGTCCGCCGCGGCAGCCCGTCGCGTGGCCTCCACTCCCGCCGCGACCGCCGAGCGCGACGCCCAGCGCCGCGACGCCGAGCGCCCCGGCGGCCGATCCCGCCGATCCGGCCACCCCGGCCGCCGATCCGGCCACCCCGGCCGCCGATCCCGCCGCCGCGGCCCCCGAGGCCGCCCCGGCCCTGCCCAGTGGCAGCGGCAACGCCGCCGCCGCGAGCGCGGCGATGAGCCAGCTGGGTGTCCCCTACCGGTGGGGCGGATCGTCGCCCTCCTCCGGCTTCGACTGCAGCGGCCTCGCCGCGTGGGCCTACGCCCAGATCGGCAAGAGCGTCCCGCACTACACGGTGGCCGCGTACAACGCGTTCCCGAAGGTGCCCTCGAGCCAGCTCCAGCCCGGCGACCTCGTGTTCTTCCGCGGCCTCGGCCACATGGGCATCTACATCGGCGGCGGCCAGTACGTGCACGCCCCGCAGACCGGCGACGTCGTCAAGGTGAGCAGCATCGGCGGCCGCAGCGACTACGTCGGAGCGACCCGGCCCTAGTCCGGGCGGTGCTTCGCAACCGCTCGGGCGACATCCGCCCGCGCGGTATCGCCGGGCGCCCGGTCGGGCCCGGTGACGGGTCGGGGTGCCCGAGGGCGATGGCGGTGCGGACCGCCCACGGCGACGGGAGCCCGGCCAGCGCGGTCGCCGCCTCCACGTTGGCCTCGGGAAACACCGTGACCGGGCACGACCCGAGTCCCAGCGCGTGGGCCGCGAGCATCACGTTCTGGGCCAGCCGGCCGGCGTCGAACTCGGCGTCGGCCCCACCGCGCTCGCGGTCGATGGCGATCAGCACGGCCAGCGGGCAGTCGCGCACGTGCAGGGCGTAGGCGCCGAGGCGGCTGAGGGCCATCAGCGCCGAGGGCGCCTCGAGCGTGATCAACCGCCACGGCTGGCGGTTGCGCGCCGAGCCCGTCCAGCGCGCCACCTCCATGATGCGGTCCACGTCGGCCGCGTCGACGGGTCGCGCGGTGAATCGCCGGGTGGCGCGCAGCGAGGCCAGCGCGCGCAGGAGATCGTCGTCCACGGGGCGAGCCTGCCATAACGCACCGTGCGGGAGGGCGCGTGGCGCGCGCGGGCCGATGGTGGGGGCACGTTCCGTTTACGTCCGCGGACGTGCCCTCTTACCGCGCATCGACGAAGGGATTCGAGATGACGACACAGGATGTTGCGCAATGCCATCGTGGCGACCGCCCTGATCGGGGCGATCGCCACACCCAGCGCCATGGCCTGTGGCCACGGGCGGTGGACCCTCGGGACCGCCGTCCTCGGGCGGGACCTACAAGCAGTTCACAGTCGCCGAGCAACTACACCGGTGGTCATCACGTCTTCCGCGGAGGCCGGGGCGACTGCAACCCCACGCCGCCCGTCGTGACCCCGCCGGTGGATCCGCCGCCCGTCGACCCGCCCACGGGTCCCGAGCTCTAGTCGTCTCCGACGACGCTCCAGAAGCGCGACTCGAACGGTTCGGGAGCCCGGACCGTCGAGTCGCGCTCGAAGGAGACGCGCAGGTGCCCCTCGGCCGCGAGGCGCTCCAGCACGCCGATGAAGGCCTCGGGCGCGATGTCCACGCCGCGCGTCCCGACGCGCTCGTAGAGCGCCGCCTCGCGCACCGGCTCGCCCGAGTCACGCAGCACGTCGAGCGTGATCTCGTCGATGCGGCTCATCCCCCGAGCCTCTCGAACTCGCGCTGCTCGTCGGCCGTGCGCTCGGCCGTGGGGATGCGCTCGAGCCGCGCGTCGGAGATCGGCTGGCCGCTCTCGATGCTGATCCCGTAGGTGCCCTCGGCGAGCCGCGCCTCGGCGCGCTCGACCGCCGCCAGCTCGACCCGCAGGGCGTCGATGCGCTCCAGGTCGCGCGTGCGCTCCGTGATGTCCACCGCCCCGTCGCCGGCGGTGTTCTCGTCGGCGGCCGTGTCGGAGGCGTCCGGGCGGAACTCCGCCTCCAGGCGGCTCAGCTCGTCGGTCACCCGCGCGCGTTCGGCGGCGAGGAGCTCGGTTGCACGTGCGTTGTCCATGTGGCGCCCTTCGTTGTGCTGGATGGCCCGAGGCTAGAGGAGGCCGCGTTCCTTGGCGATGGCCAGGGCCTGCACGCGGTTGTGGGCCTCGAGCTTGGTGAACAGCGATCGGGAGTGACTCTTCACCGTGTTCGGTGACAGGCCCAGATTGTCACCGATCTCCTGGGTCGTGAGCCCGCGGGCGATCAGCAGCAGCACCTCGCGCTCGCGGGCCGGTGAGGGTGCCGTCGGCCGGGGGCGCCCCCTCGCGCCGGGGGACCATGGCCCCGGCGATGCGGGGATCCATCACCGTGCGCCCGTGCACCACCTGCATCAGCGCCGACAGCAGGTTCTGCTCGTTGACGTCCTTGAAGAGGCATGCCGAGGCGCCCGCCTTGAGACAGCCGCGCACGGCCAGCTCCTCCGGATGCGCCGTCAGGATCACGATCGCGATCTCGGGATGGCGCTCCTTGACCCGGTGGCAGATGGTCGGCGCCGGCAGGTCGGGCAGCCGCAGGTCGAGCAGCAGCACGTCGGGCCGGAACTGCTCGCAGCGCAGGATCGCCTCGGCCCCCGTGCGGGCGTCGCCGACCAGCTGGAAGAAACGGCTGCCCGACAGCAGCAGGCGCATTCCGGAGATCACGATGGGGTGGTCGTCGGCCACGACGACCGTGTGCGGCATCCTGCTCACGCGAGGGGGATCAGCGTCCTCATCGTCGAGCCGGAGTCGTCGCCCCTCATCAGGCGCACCTCGCCGCCGAAGCGCGCCGCCTCCTCGCGGATCATCCCGAGCCCGAGGCCGCTGCCCTGCCCCGAGGGGGCCCCGACGCCGTCGTCCTGGATCACCAGCTCCACCGAGCCGCCCTGGAAGGCCAGGGTCAGCACCACCTCGGAGGCGGCGGCGTGGCGCTCGACGTTGCGCAGCCCCTCCTGGGCGATGCGGATCATCAGCTCCTCGCGCGCCTCGTCGATGGCCGCGGGCTCGCCCAGCACCAGCAGGTGGGCCGGCACGGAGGTGCGCGCGCTGAACGACGCGGCGTCCTCGCGCAGCTTCACCGCGAGCGCGCCGGCGGGAGCCGCCGGGCGGTCCAGGGCGCGCAGCGTGGAACGCAGCTGGGCCGAGGCGCCGGCGATCTGCTGCTCCAGCCCGGCGAGGTGCGAGAGCAGGTCCGGGCGCCCCGCCGAGGCGCTCGAGTGGGCGAGCTGGGCCGCCACCCCGATGCCGAAGAGCCGCTGCCCGAAGTCGTCGTGCAGCGCGCGGGCCAGGCGCCGCCGCTCGCGCATCGCGGCCACCTCCTCCACCCGGGCGCGGTCGCGCGCGGCCGCCAGGGCGGCGCCCGAGTAGGTGCAGAGGCGCCCGAGCGCCTCGATCGAGGCCTCGCTGAACCGGGCGTCCGAGCGCAGCCCCGCGTGCAGCACGCCGCGCACCTCGCCACCGAAGGACACCGGCACCGCGAGCAGGGCGCCGATGCCCTCCTCGCCGGCCACCAGATCCACGAGATCCTGCGCGAACGGCGCCGACCGGTAGATCGGCACCTCCACCGGCCGGCCGGTGTCGAGCACCTGCCCGCCGCCGCCCGCGCCCGCGGTGAGCCGCAGCCCCGGCAGGTGGGGCCCGCGATTGCCCAGCATCGCCTTCATCTCGAGGCGGTCGAAGCAGTGGTGGAGGTGGCACGGCTGGGGGTGCTCGCAGCCCGGCGACCCGCAGGGAGAAGCCCACCACGTCCGCGGCGATCAGGCGGCTGGCCTCGGAGGCGGTGCGCCAGGCGATGCGCGAGACCACCAGCTCGCGGAACAGGCGCTGCCCGGCCGCGTCCGCGCGGCGCAGCAGGTTGAGGTCGGCCGCGCGCGTGACCTCCGCCGCCGGCGACTCGGTCGCACCCTCCGAACTCACCCGCCCTCCCCCTCCGTTCGCCCCTCTCGACCATACGGCCGCGACACGGGCGCGGCAACAAACTCACCCCTTCGGGTGAGACGCGTCCGACGAAATCTGCCGATGGCGCGGATCGGCATGGCCATCCCGTTCGCGCGACGCGCGGCGACGCCGCGGCGGCCGAGGCGCGGATACCGGTCGCGGTTGCCCGGAGAGGGCCTCTGGGCGAGGGTCGGAGCAGACCGATCGCGACCAGGAGGCGTCATGCCCGAGATGATGCGTGCGGCGGTGTTCAAGGATGTCCGCGACATCCACATCGAAGAGGTCCCGATCCCACGGTGCGGCCCGACGGACGCCATCGTGAAGATCACCACGACCACGATCTGCGGCACCGACTCGCACATCTGGCGTGGCGAGTACCCGGTGGCCCCGGGCCGCGTGGTCGGCCACGAGCCCGCCGGGGTGATCCACGAGCTGGGCGAGGCGGTGATCGGCTACGAGGTGGGCGACCGCGTCGTGGTCGGCGCGATCACGCCCTGCGGCTCCTGTTACTTCTGCCAGTCGGGCGACTTCTCGCAGTGCGCCGGCTACGAGGACCAGTGGGGGATCATCGGCGGCTGGCGCCTCGGCAACTCCATGGACGGCGTGCAGGCCGAGTACTTCCGGGTGCCCTACGCGCAGGCCAACCTCTCGCGCATCCCCGAGGGCCTCTCCGACGAGGAGGTCCTGTTCGTCACCGACATCGCGACCACCGGCATCTCCGCGGTCGAGACCGCCGAGGTGCAGCTGGGCGACACGGTGGCGGTGTTCGCGCAGGGACCCATCGGGCTGTGCGCCACGGCGGGTGCCCGCCTGCGCGGCGCCGGCCTGGTGATCGCGGTCGATTCCAACCACCGGCGGCTCGAGATGGCCCGCACCATGGGCGCCGACGTGATCATCGACTACACGCAGGAGGACCCGGTCGCCAAGATCAAGGCGCTCACCGAGGGCCGCGGCGCCGACGTGGCCATCGAGGCGCTGGGTATCCAGGAGACCTTCGAGAACTCCCTCAAGGCCGTGCGGCCGGCGGGCGTCGTGTCGTCGCTCGGCGTGTACGGCGACAAGGTGACGATCCCGCTGGAGCCGTTCATCTACGGCATCGGCGACATCGACATCCGCACGACGCTGTGCCCGGGCGGCAAGAAGCGCCTCGGCTCGCTGATGAACCTGGTCAAGACCGGGCGCCTCAACCTGCAGCAGCTGATCACCCACCGGTTCGACCTGGACGACATCGAGCAGGCCTACTCCCTGTTCTCCAACCAGGAAGACGGAGTGATCAAGGTCACCGTCACCCCCTGAGCACGGGCGGGGCGCCGGTCATCGGCGCGCGCCTCCGCGGGGGTGGTCGACCCCACCGGTGAGGACCACGGGCCTCACCGGTGGAGGGCGGCGTTTGCCGAGGCTTGTCCGACCTCGCGTTGACCTCGGGGGCAGACCTCGGCTTAATGTGGGGCGTTCGCGATACGGACATCGCCCGCCACGCTGCCACCTGCGAAGGGATTTTCTTTCATGAGCTCAGCCGAGCCCTCCGGTCCCGCGCGCCCCGGCGTGCTGACGCGCGTGGTGCACGCGTGCGCCGCGCACGGCTGGCGCACGGTCATCGCCTGGATCATCATCATCGTGGCGATCTTCGGAGCCGCGGGCACCGTCGGCGGCACGCTGGTGGACCAGTTCTCGCTGCCGGGCTCCGACTCGCAGAAGGCCGTCGACCTGCTGGACAGCCGCTTCCCGGCGCGCTCGGGCGACGCGGCGCAGATGGTGTTCGCGGTACCCGCGGGGCAAAGCGTGAGCGAGGGCAAGGCCAAGGCGGCCATCCAGGACGCGGTCGCCGAGGCCAAGAAGGTCCCCGGCGTCGTCGGCGTCAGCGACCCGTTCGCGGCCGGCTCCACGCAGGTGAGCAAGAACGACCGCGTCGCGTACGCCGACGTCCAGTTCTCCGAGACCGCGGTCGACGTGCCCAAGGACTCGGTGACCCAGCTCCAGGATTCGGCCACCGCGGCGGCGAAGGCCGGCGGGGTGCAGGTGGAGTTCGGCGGGCCGGTGATCGCCAACGCCGAGCCGCCCACCACGGGCATCAGCGAGCTGATCGGCATCCTCGTCGCGATCGTGATCCTGCTGGTGGTGCTGGGCAGCGCCGTGGCGATGAGCCTGCCGATCGTGCTGGCCATCACGGCGGTGGGCCTGGGCCTCTCGCTGATCAACCTCTTCGCCAACTTCTGGACCTTCAACAACATCACGCCGACCCTCGCCACGATGATCGGCCTGGGCGTGGGCATCGACTACTCGCTGCTCATCGTCACCCGGTTCCGCCAATCGCTGCACGACGGCCGCGAACCGGTGGACGCGGCGACCATCGCGGCATCGACGGCCGGGCGCGCGGTGATCTTCGCCGGCGTGACCGTGGCGATCTCGATGTCCGCGCTGGCGCTGCTGGGGCTGGACTTCATCACCAAGATGGGCCTCGGCGCCGCCGTGACCGTGCTGGTGGCCGTCGCGGCCGCCGTGACGCTCCTGCCGGCCGTCCTCGGCCTGCTGGGCCACAAGATCGACCGCTGGCGCCTGGGCTTCCTGAAGTACCGGGACGACTCGGAGGCCACGCGCACCAACTCGGGCACCGCGCGCTTCGGACGTTTCGTGACGCGCCGGCCCTGGGTCACGGGAGGCGCGGCCCTCGCGTTCCTGCTCATCCTGGCGATCCCGGTGTTCACCGTTCAGCTCGGATCGAGCGACGCCGGATCGAACCCGGAGGGCACCACCACGCGCAAGGCCTACGACCTGCTCGCCGAGGGCTTCGGCCCGGGCTTCAACGGCCCGCTGCTGATCGCCCTCGACCAGAAGCCCGGCTCGGACGCCGCCGCGAAGGCCGAGGCGGCGCTGCGCGAGACGCCCGGCATCGCCTCCGTCGTCGCGCCGGCGATCAACCCCGCGGGCAACACCGCGGTGATCACCGCCTACCCCACCACCTCGCCGCAGTCGGCGGACACCGCCTCGCTGGTCCACAGGCTGCGTGACGACGTTCTGCCGCAGACCCTCGCCGGCACCGGCGCGATCGCCCACGTGGGTGGCCAGACGGCCGCCTACGAGGACATCGCGGCCATCCTCCAGACGCGGCAGCTGGTGTTCCTGCTGGTCGTGATCGCGATCATCTTCGTGCTGATCGCCATGGCGTTCCGCTCGATCGTGGTGGCGGCCAAGGCGGCCATCACCACGGCGCTCTCGGCCCTGGCGGCCTTCGGCGTGCTGATCGCCGTGTTCCAGCACGGCTGGGGCGCGAGCCTGCTCGGCATCGACAGCACGGGGCCGATCGAGTCGTTCCTGCCGGTGATCGTCTTCGCGATCCTCTTCGGTCTCTCGACCGACTACGAGGTGTTCATCATGAGCCGCATCCGCGAGGAGTACGTCGGCGGCCGCTCGGCGCGCGACTCGATCGACCACGGCGTCGCCGCCATCGGCCGCGTGGTCGTGGCCTGCGCGTTGATCATGTGCTCGGTGTTCTTCAGCTTCCTGCTGGGCGACGAGCGCGCCATCAAGGAGTTCGGGCTCGGACTGGGCGTGGCGATCGCCATCGACGCCTTCGTCGTGAGGCTCGTGCTGGTGCCGGCGGTGCTCCAGATCCTGGGCGACCGGGCCTGGTACATGCCGAGGTGGGCCGAGAAGGTACTGCCGCGCATCACCATCGAGCCGCCCGCGGAGGTCCCGGCCGGCCCTCGCCCGCCGGCGCCGCTGCGCGAGCGCGAGCCGGTGACCGAGGGGGAGTAGACCGAGGCCCCCACCGCGCGGAGCGGTAGGGGCCTGCGACTACTTCACGTAGTACGAGGTGCGGACCTGGAGGGTCCCCACCTGCTGGGCGGCCGTGAAGGGGGCCGCCCCGGCGCCGAAGTGCGCGTTGAACACGGCGGCGCCGACGGGTGTCAGCACGACCGGCACGTTGTTGAGTTGGAAGCGTGCCGCCTTGACCACCAGCGACGGCTTGGCGATCTTGAGGCTGAAGAGGGACATGCGCGTGCCCCAGTCGGCGTTGGACCCGACGATCTCCGACAGGGCGTGGCTGCCGCCCAGGCTGACGTTGAACCAGTTGAGCGTCAGCCGGGTCTCGCCCTGCTGGAGGGTCATGCCCTTGACGCTGCGCACCTGGCCGGTCAGCGGATAGCGGGTCGTGCCGTCGCCGCCGGTGATCTTGAAGCGGATGCCGCTGCTCGTCGGCACGGCGCCGGTCCCCGGCGTCGCGGCGATGCCCAGCGGGGTGAGCACGGCGGGGTCGAACTGGACCGTGGCGCCGCCGCCGAAGAAGGCGACCTTGGGCGCCGGCTTCGCGCTGGCCATCGGTGTGGCGATCGCGGCGATCGCGGCGAGGCCGAGGGCGGCCTTGGCCACGAGCCGTACGTGTGATGAAGCGCGTGAGTTGCTCATGGCGGCGAAGGTATTCGGGTCGCCGCGGCGCGACAACGGGACCGGGTATGGATCGCGCCTGGCCGATCGGGGAGGACGGCCCCGTTCAGGTGCCGCTGAAGTTGCCGCCGATGAGCGCCCGGAAGCGATCCATGCGGCGGTCGTGGCGCGCGAACCGGCGCGTCGCGCGCTCCATCCTGTGGGGCCTCGCGGCGTAGCGGCGGCGCGCCCAGGGGGAGTCGGGCCGGCCGAGACGGATCGCGCCCACCAGGCCCACGAACGAGATGAAGATGGCGATGAAGCCGACGAAGATCTTGCCCTTGAGGAAGCAGATCACGGCGAGGAAGCCGTTGACCAGGATGGTGATCGCCACGGCCACGAAGCCGATGAGGTTGTTCGAGCTGGCGTTGTTGGCCACGTCGAACGGCGAGAAGCCGATCAGCAGCAGCAGGACGACCACCGCGGCCACGATGACCGCGTCGATCGAGGTGCGCCCCTGGCTCTTCCAGTAGACGTCGTCCATGTAGACCCAGAGCGCGAACTCGTCCAGGGTCAGCGCCGCCCCGACGCCGAACATGACGCCGAGGATCTCCACCCAGGGGCGGTCGGGGCGATAGGCGAACTCGAGCAGCGAGGCGGTCAGCACCAGCAGGATGCCCCACACCTGGTGATGGATGTGGACGCCGCCGATGGTGATGTCGCCCACGAGCGAGCGGCCGGACTGGTCCTCGGTGGGCTCCTCCGACTTCGCCTGGATGTGCCGCGTGATCGTCCGGGTGATCAGGAACGTCACGACGAAGGCGATGAGCATCCACAGGATGGCCGCCCGTCCCGGCTCCGTTGCGATCTCGAACTGGCTCATCCCGTGCCGGGCACTATGCAGGGTGCAATAGGCTGGGCGCAATGGCCGTGCATCCGCTGAAGAACAACGACGGTCCCGACCAGATGGAGCTGTTGCTGGTCAGCGCCGTGGCCACGGTGCTCGGCATCCGGACCTACCTCCAGCTGACCGGCTACCCCAAGGTGGGCAGCGGCTCGCTGCACATCGCCCACCTGCTGTACGGCGGGCTGATGATGCTGCTGGCGGTGATCCTGCTGCTGGTGGTGCTCAACACCGGCGGGCGCTGGTACGCCGCGCTGATCGGGGGGATCGGGTTCGGCTTCTTCATCGACGAGGTCGGCAAGTTCATCTCCAAGGACGTGAACTACTTCTTCAAGCCGGCCGTCGCGGTGATGTACGCGGTGTTCATGGTGCTGTTCCTCGCGCTCGGCGCGCTGCGTCACTGGCGCGTCGAGAGCACTCCCCGCGACTCGCTGGCCAACGCTCTGACGCTGCTCGCCGGCGCCTCGGCCAAGCCGCTCGACAAGACGACCCGCAGCCAGGTGGTGGCCCTTCTCACGCGCTCGGACCCCGAGAACCCGGTGGTCGTGGCGCTGACCGACGGCCTGCGCCGCGAGACCGGCGACGTGAGGTACCAGGCTCCCGCGTACGCGCGGGTGCGGGACCGCGTGGAGGAGAGGTACCGGCGCTTCATCCTGCGGCGGCGCTCCCAGACGATCATCGCCTGGATCGGCGTGGTCTACCTGCTGTCCCGCCTGCCGGTGACCATCCGCGTGCAGGTCGACGACACCGGGCTCGACCACCGGGTGGCGAGCGCCAACACCGCGCACGCCATCCAGCTCATCGCGACGCTCCTCACCACGGCGTTCATCATCATCGGGCTCCTGCTGATGCACCGCTCGCGCCTGCGCGCCTACAAGTGGTTCCTGCGCGCGGTGCTGGTGTCGCTGCTCATCAGCCAGCTGTTCGTGTTCTACAACGCCCAGTTCACGGCGCTGGGCGGCCTGGCGGTCGATCTCCTGTTCTACCTCGCGCTGCGGTACATGATCCGCCGCGAGGAGGAGCTGCAGGAGGTCGGCGCCTTCGACGAACCTGACCTGTCCGGCGGCACCCAGCGCACCGCGCCGCAGCCCGCGGCCGGCTGACGAGGAGGATCGACCCTATGACCGCACGCGCGGATTACACCGACGACGAGTGGCAGGCGCTCAGCCGCTCGCCGCTCGTCGCAGGCTTCGCCATCTCCCTCGCCGACCCCGGCGGCCCGATCGAGCTCACCAAGGAGTCGATGGCGGCGCTAAGGTCCCTGGCGACGCCGCCGAGCGACGAGGAGCTGCTGATCGCCGTGTCGCAGGACGCCCAGGCGCATGCGAAGGAGCACGCCAACCTGCGCAAGGAGCTCGGCCTCAAGGCGGCGACCGCCCGGCAGCAGATCACCGACGAGCTGACCAAGGTCAACGACATCCTCACCGCGAAGGCCACGCCGGAGGAGGCCGCCGCATTCCGCCAGTGGCTGGTGGACGCGGCGCAGAAGGCCGCCGAGGCGGCCAAGGAGGGCGGTTTCATGGGCATCGGCGCGGTGCGCGTCAGCGAGGGTGAGCTCAACGAGATGGCCGACATCCGCGCGATCATGGGACTGCCCACCGAGTAACCCCGCGGGCCTTGACTTCAACCGTGGTTGAGGTCGTAGCGTCCCGGGCGTGCATGCGATCCGCCTGCGGGAGTTCGGCCCGCCCGACAACCTGATCCTCGAGGAGATGGACGATCCGCACGCGCCCGAGGGGCAGGTGCGGATCGCCGTCTCCGCGGCGGGGGTGCACCTGGTTGACACGACGCTGCGCCGCGGGATCAATCGCGGTCCGTTTCCCCCTCTCCCCCTGCCGACCATCCCGGGCCGCGAGGTGGCGGGGGTGGTGGACGAGGTCGGTGAGGGCGTGGACCCCTCCTGGCTCGGGCGGCGCGTCGTGGCCCATCTCGGGTTCGTGCCGGGCGGATACGCCACGCGCGCGCTGGCGAAGGTGGGGTCGCTTCACGCCCTCCCGAAGGGCCTCGACGAGGGCGCGGCCGTCGCGTTGATCGGCACCGGCCGCACGACGATGGGCATCCTCGACGTGGCGGACGTCTCGGCTGGCGACGTGGTGGTGGTGACCGGCGCGGCCGGCGGCATCGGCAGCCTGCTGGTGCAGATGTCGCGCACGAGGCGGGCGGTCGTCGTCGGGCTCGCCGGCGGCCCGGACAAGGTGGCGGCGGTGCGGAGCCTGGGAGCGGACCTGGCCATCGACCACCGCGCGCCCGGCTGGCCCGAGCGGGTGACCGCCGAGCTGGGCGACCGCCGGCCGACCATCGTCTTCGACGGCGTCGGCGGGGGGCTCGGGCGCGCCGCGCTCGAGCTCCTGGGGCCCGGCGGGCACATGGTCATGTTCGGCTGGGCGCCGGACGGGGAGCCGACCCAGGTGACGACCGGCGACCTCTACCGGCTGGGGATCACCGCGTCGGTGGCCGTCGGCCCGAGGGTGCTGCGGCGGCCCGGTGGCCTGCGCGACCTCGAGGAGCGCGCGCTGGCGCTGGCGGCCGAGGGCGAGGTCACGGTCGTGGTCGACCGCTTCCCGCTCGCGCGCGCGGCGGACGCCCACCGGGCCATCGAGGAGCGCCGCTCCATCGGGAAGGTGATCCTGGTCACCTGATCGGGGGTGGGCGGCGGCGGGGTGGTCGTGCGATCATCGCCACATGCCCGGCGACGAACCCCGCGTTCCGATCTGGACCCGGACGGTGGCCGATCCGGTCTTTCGCGAGGCCCTGATCGTGGATCCGCTGCGGGCGCTGGCCGACGCCGGCGACGTCGAGGCCTCGCCGGACCAGGTGCGCCAGCTGGACGAGATGGAGCCTGACGAACGCGAGGAGTTCGTCCGCGCGGTCGTCCGGGACATCCACATGAAGGGCGGTCAGGCCCGCTTCGGGTCGATCGGTGAGGACGGGCGCATCGGCGGCGTCTGAGCGCGAGGCTCAGATGCCGGGGCCGCCGGTTCCGGGCGGATCCGATCCCGGGAACGACTCCTTGCCCTGCTCCTCGACGTCGTCGTCCTTCTCGTCATCCGGTGGGGCGGGCGGCGGGGTCTGCGTTGACATCCGGTTCTCCTGATCGCTGATCGGTCCCGGAGAGGGTTCCCGGAGCGGGGCGGATCCGAACCGAGGTGAGACCTCGGCCCGCCCGGGGTACGTCAGGGGCATGACAACTCAGCCGCCGATCCCCGAGCCCTTCCCCGGGCCGCCCAACATCCCGGAGCCCAGCCCCCCGCTGATCCCCGAGCCATACCCGCCCGAGACGCCCTCGCCGCACGCCCGAGCCCGACCCGGTGCCACCGCCGACCTTCTGAGGCTCAGCGGTAGTCCGGATTGGGGAAGTCGAAACGGCACCCGGCGTCCCACTCGGAGCGCTGGTTGCCGTGCGCCGGGATGCCCCCCGCGTCCCGGAGCATCCGGGCCATGTGGAGCAGGTTCCACGTGAGGAATGTCGTGTTGCGGTTGGTGAAGTCGTTCTGCGGCCCACCCGATCCCGGGTCGAGGTAGCTCGGCCCCGGTCCCGCCTCGCCGAGCCACGCGGAGTCGGCCTGGGGGGGATGACGTACCCGAGGTGCTGGAGCGAGTAGAGGATGTTCATCGCGCAGTGCTTCGCGCCGTCCTCGTTGCCCGTGATCATGCAGCCGCCGACGCGCCCGTAGAACGCGTACTGGCCGGAGGCGTTGAGCAGATGGCTGTCGCCGTACAGGCGCTCGATCACGCGGGTGCAGACGGAGGATTTCTCCCCGAGCCAGATCGGCGAGGTGAGCACGAGGATGTCGGCGGCGAGCACCTTCTCGGCGATCGCCGGCCAGTCGTCGCGCTCCCATCCGTGCTCGGTCATGTCCGGGTACACGCCCGTCGCGATGTCGAGATCGACGGCCCGGATCGTCTCCACCGCGACGCCGTTGCGCTCCATGATCGCCACGGCGATGTCCGCGAGCCCCTGCGTGTGCGAGACCTCGGGCGAGCGCTTGAGCGTGCAGTTGATGAACAGCGCCCGCAGATCCGAGAAGTCCCAGCGCGAGGTCGCGCACTGGGACTCCTGGAGTTCGGTCAGTTCCGCCATGATCGCCCCCTTCGCCACGGTTCAGCGCCCGACTCGGCTCATCAGATCACCGGTTGCCCATCGGGCGCCACCATGTCCGCGCGATCAGATGATGCTGACCGGCACCCCGGGCGCGATGCGCCGCGCCATCCACGCGATGCCACCGTCACCCAGACGAACGCACCCGTGTGAGACGGCGGTGCCGAGCGTGCCGCCGATGTTGCGGATGCCGTGGATCGCGACCTGGCCGGGCCCACCGTCGAACTCCTGGAACACGGACGACCGCGCGCTGAGGGCCAGTGCGAACGGCGCGCCGGGGTGGCCGGCCGAGAGGTTCACGTTCTCCTCGACGAAGTACTCCCCGGGCGGCGTCGGCGTGCGCGGCGCGCCGACGATCGCGCGCTCGACGTGCACGCGGTTGCCCTTGTTGTAGACGACGACGCGCCGCGCGCGCAGGTCGATCACGATCTGCCACGGCGTGGTGGACGAGTGGGTCGCGGCGGCCAGGATCCAGCCCGTCGGCGGCGGCTTCGCACCCCCGAGCGCGCGGCCGGGAAGGCGCACCTGCAGCCAGGCGCGGGCCTGCAGGTCGGTGCTGTGGTCGATCACCGGCAGCACGGTCCTGCCCTTGGTGATCGGCCTGCGCGGAGCGACGCGTGCCACGACCCTCGACGCCATGTCGGGGGCGGCGTGCGCCTCGTGCGCGGTGAGGACCGTGACGATCTCCTGATTGGCTCCGTCGTCGGCGGCGTGGGCCGCGGCCGGCAGCGCGACGACGCAGGCGACCGCGATCGCCGCCCGTACCAGCGGTGAGCGAATCGACATGAGGGCCATCAGCCCGTGAAGCCGACGGGCGTGCGCGGGGTCAGGGACGGCGCGCGTCGCGTCGGCACCTGTGCCTGGGCCTCGCCGCACGCGCGGAACCTCATGCTGAGCGTCGCGGCGGGTGTCGCGTCGGAGTAGATGACGCGCGCCCTCACGATGTGGATGCCCGTGCGTGCCCGGACGACGGCCCCGAACGGAGCGGCACTGCGCTTGGCGATCGTACGGCCGTCCAGCGAGAAGACGACCTGGCGGATGTTGGCGCCGGTGACCGAAACGGGGAACGTGTCCTGCACGCAGCGCGCCGTGCCAAAGCGCGAGACCGAGTTGCCCACCGAGCGCGGGGTCGTCGAGAAGACGCTCGCACCGTTGCGCGCCAGCGGTCCGGTGCCCTCGGCGGGCGTGTTGTTGCCGCCGCCAGGGCCGGCGCCGCTGCTGCCGCCGGTGCCGCCCGTCGCGCAGCCTCCGGTGGTGATCGTGTCGTTGATCAGGGTGACCGCACCGTTGCGTGCCAGCGCGCGCCCCTGGAGGGTGACGCCGTTGTTCACGGAGATCGAGGTGAGGGCGAGGATGTTGCCCACGAAGCTGGTGGTGGTGCCGAGCGTCGCCGAGCTTCCGACCTGCCAGTAGACGTTGCAGGGGTTGCCGCCGTTGACCATGTTCACGCGGCTCGACGACGCGGTGATCAGCGTGGAGCCGGCCTGGAACACGAAGACGGCGTTCGGATCGCCCTGGGCGTCGAGGGTCAGCGCGCCGGTCAGCCCGACCGATGTGGCCGACTTGTAGACGCCCGAGGTGAGCGTCAGACCGCCGAGGTCGCCGGCGATCGCCACGGGCGGCGTCCGCCCGGCGGCGTCGTTGTAGGCGGTCGTGAGGTCCGACTGCGCCTGCAGGGCGGGCGCGTCGGCGGCGTGGATGGTGCCGTTGACGAGGCCCGGCGGGAAACCGGTGATGGCTGCGCCGGGAGTCACGCCCAGGTCGCCGTTGATCACCGACGGGCCGGTGTTGGTCACGGCGGAGCCGGCGAGCACGGCATAGCTGCCGGCGGTGCCGAGCCCGACGGGAGGCTGCGCGGCGACGGCCTCGCTCGCAAGGAGCGCGGTCGCCGCGCAGGCGACGGCCAGGACGGCGACGCATCGAGCGGCCGCACCTCCTGATGCTCGAGCAGGGGCCGGGCTGCGAGTCGTGCGGCGCATGGTCGGATCCTTCGGAGAAGGATGCGGGAGGACGTGCCGCATCGTCACGGGTCCCCCCTCATCGGCAGGTCGACCCCCGGACATGAAATTACTTCCCACACTTGTCAAAAAAATCGGCGGGAAACTGCGGCGTCCTCTCGCTTTGGGGGTAGTCGTTTGCCGCCACGCGCTGTGGTGTGGACCTTCCTCGTGCTTCAAGGGGTTGGCCGCCACGCTTGGCCGTGGTGTGGACCTTCCTCTCGCTGTGAGCGTTTGCGAGCTGGGGATCCGTTTGAGGTCGTCTTCACGGTGCGTTGAGGACTGGTGACAATTGCGGACACCCGCCCTCTTGGGCGGGGCGGGTGTCGTGCGCAAATGCGCCCTGGCCGGGCGCATTGGCAGACCGGCCGCACGGCTCCGCCGAAGTGCGGCGTCCGGGAAAAGCCGGTCAAGGACTCAAAGCGAGGTGTGCCCACGCTGCCGGGTGTGGACTTTCCTCCTGCTTTGAGGGTCTTCCGAGCCTCGGAGCTCGGAAACGCCCAGAACTCAGCGCCCCTACCCCAGTGCGATCCTCAGCGGGCTCTCGAGCCGGCTCGCGATCGCGACCAGCAGCTCGGCGCCGTCCACGCCGTTGAGGATGCGGTGGTCGCCGGTGAGGGTCAGGGACATCAGCGTCCCGACGCGGATCTCGCCCTCGCGCACCACCGCCTCCTGGCGCAGGGCGCCGACCGCGAGGATCGCCGCCTGGGGCGGGTTGATGACCGCCGTGAACGCGTGGATGCCGTACATCCCCAGGTTGGAGACGGTGAACGTGCCGTCGGAGAGGTCCTCGGGGGCGATCGCGCCCGCCCGCACGGCGGAGGCCAAACGCCGGCCCTCGACGCCGATGTCGTCGAGGGACCGGCGGTCCGCGTCGGAGATGACGGGGACGACGATGGCGTCGGACGTGGCGACGGCGATGCCCACGTTGACGCGCGAGTACTGCTCGATGCGGCCGTCGCGCAGGCCGGAGTTGGCCTTCGGGATCTCGCGCAGCGCGAGGGCGGACGCCTTGACCACCATGTCGTTGATCGACGGGGCCGGGCCGTCGCCGACCAGGGCCTTGAGCTGGGCGCGGAGGGCCACGGCGGCCTCCATGTCCACGTCCACGCGCATCGTGAAGTCGGGGATGGTGGTGTGCGACTCGACCATCCGCTCGGCGATGATGCGCTGGATCCGGCTCTGCTGGACGACCTCCACGGTGCCGAGCCCCGGCTCGTCGCCGGGCGCCGCGGCCGGGGCGGCCGCGCGGGGCAGTCTCGACCTGGGGCAGGCGGGCCGCCCGCAGGATGTCGCCGCGCAGCACCATCCCGCCGGGGCCGTTGCCCTCGACGGTGGCCGGGTCCACGCCGTGCAGCGCCGCGAGGCGGCGCGCGAGCGGGCTCATGGCGGGGTGCGCCGCGCCGTTCGACGTCGGGGGCGGCGACCGGGGGCGGCTCGGGCATCGGCGCGTCCGCGGCGGAGCGCCTCTCGACGACGGGCTCCTCCACGACGGAGGCCTCGGCGACCGGCGCAGGCGGCGGCTCGGCCGGGGCGGCTCCCGGCGGGTTGAGCCGCGCGATCACGTCGCCGACCTCCGCCGTCTCCCCCTCGGGGACGACGATCTCCAGCACGCCGGACGCCTCGGCCAGGTGGACGACGGTCGACTTGTCGGTCTCGAGCTCGACGAGCGGGTCGCCCTCGGCGACCGGCTCGCCCTCGCGCACCAGCCACGCGATCAGCACCGCGTTGGTCATGGAGTCGGACAGGCGCGGCAGCGCCACCTCGATGATCGCCTGGACGCTCATCGGACGAGGTCCGCGGCCGAGCCGACGATGGTGTCCACGTCGAGCCCGTGATGGCGATAGAGGTCGTCGAGGTCGCCGGACTGCCCGAAGCCGGTGACGCCCAGGCAGGCGATCGGCGCCGACCGGGACGCCGCCAGGAAGGCCAGCGCCGAGGGGTGGCCGTCGATGACGGTCACGATCGGCGCCGGCGAGTGCGGCGGAAGCAGGTCATCGAGTTGCTCCTGAGCGTCGCTGAGGCCCCGGCGGGCCATGAGGGAACGGAAGACGAGGTCGGGGCTGGTGAGGCAGATCACCTCCGCCGGGATGCCGAAGGCGGTGAGTTGCCGGCCGGCCTCGATCACCTCGGCCATCACCGCGCCGACCCCGACCAGGGTCACGGCCGGCGCCGCCGTCGCGGCGTCGGAGACGCGGTAGCCGCCCGACAGCACGGCCGCGCGCCGGGCGGCCCGGGCGTCGTCGTCGTCGGGGACGTTCGCGAGCGCCTGATCGACCGGGCGCGTCGAGAGGCGGAAGTACGCCGACTCGCCGCCGGGCGCCCGATCTGGCCCATGGCGTGCAGCAGCGCCCACTCGAGGTCCTGACCGAAGGCCGGCTCCCACGCCACGCAGCCCGGCTGGGCGATGCCGATCGACGGGGGTCACCACCGACTGGTGCGCGCCGCCCTCCGGGCCGAGGGTGATCCCCGACGGGGTGCCCACCAGGATCGACTGCCCGCCCGCGTACATGCCGAACGACCAGGGCTCGAGCGCGCGGCCCACGAACGGGTCGTAGACCGTGCCGATCGGGATCAGCGGCTGGCCGGAGCGGGCCCACGTGAGCCCCAGCTCGCCCAGCAGGCCGACCAGGTTGGTCTCGGCGATGCCGAGCTCGATGTGGTTGCCGTGGTCGCCCTCGCGCCACTGGATCAGCGTCTCCGAGTCGCCCGCGAACCAGTCGAGGCGCTCGCCGAGCGCCCAGACGCCGGTCGAGTTGATCCACCCGCCGAGGTTGGTCGAGGTGGCCACGTCCGGGCTCACGGTGACGATGCGCTCCGCGACGGCGGGGGCGCTGCGGTGGATCTCCCCGAGCAGCCGCCCCAGCGTCTGCTGCGTCGAGGCCCTGCCCTTGTGGCGCCGCCCGAGCTCGGCCGGCACCGCGACCGGGGGCTCGATGCGCGGTGCCGGCCGCTCGAGCCGCTCGTGCACGCGGGCGCACAGGAGGGCCTCCTCCGACCCGCTCGCGAACCGGGCCCACGTGTCCTCGGGATCACCGCCCAGCCGCTCGGCGAGCAGGCGCATCTGGTCGGCGTTGAGCAGCGCCGAGTGGTTGGCCGGGTGCCCCTCGGTGGGCAGCCGCCATCCCTTGAGCGTGTAGGCGAAGACCACCACGGGGCGGTCGGTGATCGCGTCGGCCGCCTCGTACGCCGCCAGCAGCGAGGGCAGGTCGTGACCGCCGAGGTCGCGCAGGGCGCGGGCGAGATCCGCGTCGGTCAGGTCGGCGATCAGGCGGCCGACGCCGCGCCGCGTGGCTCCCGTCCCCGGCGAGCCTCTCCCTCAGGGCCGCGTCGTCGGCGCGCAGCAGGCTCTGGTACTCCTCGTTGCTCATCGCGTCGATGCGCGCGCGCAGCTCCTCGCCGCCGGGGCGCGCGAACAGCTCGCCGAGCCAGTGGCCGTACTTGACCGTGATGCAGTGCCAGCCCGCCGAGGTGAACATGTCGAGGATGCGGCCGGCGGCGATGTCGGGGACCACGCGGTCGAGCGACTGCCGGTTGAGGTCGACGATCCACATCACCTCGCCCAGGCGCGCGACCATCGGGTCGACGAGCGCCTCCCAGATCGCCCCCTCGTCCAGCTCCGCGTCGCCGATCAGAGCGATCTGACGTCCCCCGATGGGGATGTCGAAGTGGCCGGCGGTGTACCGGTGGGCGAGCGCCGACCACAGCGTCGCCGTGGCGCCGATGCCGACCGACCCGGTGGAGAAGTTGACCGGGTCCGGGTCCTTGGTGCGGCTCGGGTAGCTCTGGAGGCCCCCGTACTGGCGCAGCGTCTCGAGGTCGCGGCGATCGAGGCGGCCGAGCAGGTAGTTGATCGCGTGCAGCACCGGCGAGGCGTGGGGCTTCACCGACACCAGGTCGGGCGCCGCGAGATACCGGAACCAGAGCGCGGTCATGATGCTGACCATCGAGGCGCTCGAGCCCTGATGGCCGCCGACCTTGACGCCCGAGGTGTTGGGCCGCGTGGTGTTGGCGTGGTGGACCATCGCCACCGCGAGCCACAGCACACGCTCCTCGACGCGCCGCAGGACGTCGATCTCGGGATCGGTGGGAGTGGTCAGCGCGGTCGCCATCGGACTAAAGAATCATAAAAACAGATCTATTTGTCAATGACCGGATGCGCGAAGCGCGAAAGGTCAGGCACGATCCCTGCCGTGAGCGTCGATCCGATCGCCAGCTCGTTCCCCCGCCCGTCGATCCCCCGCGCGTCCGATGCGGTCACCCAGGCGCTGGTGGAGGGCATCCGCAGCGGTGCCGCATCGGTCGGCGCCCGCCTGCCGAAGGACGTCGAGCTGGCCCGCCGCTTCGGCGTGAGCCGGCTGGTCGTGCGCGAGGCGATCGACCGCCTGCGGCGCGCCGGGGTGCTCGACGTGCGCCGCGGGCCCGGCGGGGGCGCCTTCGTGCGTTCGCTGGCGCTGCCGACCGAGCTCCTGACCGACCGCACCGGGCTCGCGCTGGAGGAGATCCGCGCGCTGCTCGAGGCGCGCCGCACCATCGAGTCGGCCGGGGCATCGCTGGCCCTGGCGCGCGCGGGCGACGAGGACCTCGATGCCCTCGAATCGCTCGTGGAGCAGCTGGACGCGAGCCGCGACGACCCACTCGCCTTCATCGAGCTGGACGTCCAGTTCCACCTGCGCCTCGCGGCGGCGTCGGGCAACGAGTACCTGCGGCGCTGGCTGGGAGAGGTGTTCCGCGGCCTGGGCGCCGCGCGCAGCGGCTATCCGCTCGGCTTCGGCGACATGGACACCGCCGTGGGCTACCAGCGCGACACGCTCGCGGCGCTGCGCCGGCGCGAGCGGGCCGCGCTGGAGGCGAGCCTCGACGTGCACCTCGGCGGCCTCGAGGAGCATTTCCTCGGGCGCCGGCTCGCGGGTGCCCTCACCGAGGACGCCCCGCTCGAGGAGCGCAGCTAGCCCCACGACAGGCCCGTCACCAGCACGACGTCGAGGCGCCGCGGGCCGTGGACGCCCTCCACCCGGCGCAGCTCGATGTCCGAGGTCGCCGACGGCCCCGAGATCAGCGTGAGCGGGCTGCCGCGGTCGACCACCGCGCCGCGCAGCGCGGCGATCGCCTGGGGCACGTTGGCGACGATGCGGTCGGCCGGGACGACGCACACGTGGTGATCGGGCAACAGCGTCAGGGCCCTCCGCCCCTGGGCCTGCCCTCCGTCGAGCACCAGGGTGCCGGTCTCGGCGATGGCCAGCGCGCACGCCGTGACCACCCCGTTGACCGCGTCGAGCTCACCCGCCGAGAGGCCGTCGTCGGGCACCACCTCGAGGGGCGGCGGCACCCACGCGCGTGGCAGGTCGCCCGGCACCACGATCCGCCGCGTGCCCCGCGCGGCGCAGGCCGCGGCGACGGTCTCGCCCAGCCCCTCCGCCGAGGTGTGGTGGACGCGCGCGCCGTAGTCCGCGACGCGCACCGCCAGCAGGGTCAGCAGCTCGTCGGCCCCCCGCGGGTCCTCGCGCCGGTAGCCCGCCGGCGCGTCGGGCTCGGGCGGCGGCGAGTCGGCCAGGGCAGCGCGGACGCGGGCGAGGATCTCGTCGCGGGCGGAGATCATCGGCTGCGCCGCCACCAATCGCGGAACGACTCGGGCGGCAGGGGCTCCAGGTCGCGCGAGCTGGTCCAGCCCTTCATCGGACCGGGCAGGCGATGGATGGACCCGTGACGCACGAACGGCCGCTGGCCGAGGCGCGCGAGGCGCTGGGCCCACTCGTAGCGCCGCCGCCCGGCGAAGGTCCAGCCCACGGCCCGCATCACGGCGCCCTCGGCCGAGCGGCCCTCGCGCGCGGTGATCGTGGAGCGGAGGTGCACCAGCACCTCCGGGATGTCGATCTTGACCGGGCACACCTCGTAGCAGGCGCCGCACAGCGTCGAGGCCCATGGCAGCGACGCCGAGTCCTCCTGCGCGGCGCCCAGCTGGGGCGCCAGGATCGCGCCGATCGGGCCGGGGTACACCGAGCCGTAGGCGTGCCCGCCGGTGCGGGAGTACACCGGGCACACGTTGAGGCACGCGCTGCAGCGGATGCAGCGCAGCGCGGCGCGCCCCACCTCGTCGGCGAGCGTGTCGGTGCGGCCGTTGTCGATCAGCACGACGTGCACCTCGCGGGGCCCGTCGCCGGCGGTCGCGCCGGTCCACAGCGTGGTGTACGGGCTCATGCGCTCACCGGTGGCCGACCGGGAGAGCAGCTGGAGGAACACCTCGAGGTCGGTGAACGCGGGGAGCAGCTTCTCGATTCCCACCAGCGAGATCAGCACGGGCGGCAGGGTGGTGCACATGCGGCCGTTGCCCTCCGACTCGACCACGCAGAGCGTCCCGGTCTCGGCGATCGCGAAGTTGGCGCCGCTGATGCCGATCTCGGCGTCCAGGAAACGCCGGCGCAGGAAAAGGCGTGCCGCCTCCGCGAGCTCCGGAGGATCGTCGGTGAGGTCGGGCAGGTCGAGGGAGACGCGGAAGAGGTCGCGGATCTCGGTGCGGTTCTTGTGGATCGCCGGCACCAGGATGTGCGACGACGTCTCGCCCGCGAGCTGCACGATCAGCTCGGCGAGGTCGGTCTCGACGGGCGCCACGCCGGCCGCGAGCAGGGCGTCGTTGAGCCCGATCTCGTCCGTGGTCAGCGACTTGACCTTGACCACGCCGGTCGCGCCGCGGGCGCGCACCAGGTTGACGATCACGCGGTTCGCCTCGTCGCCGTCGCGCGCCCAGTGCACCGTGCCGCCCGCCGCCTGGAACGCCGCCTCGAAGGCGACGAGGTGCTCGTCGAGGCGCTCCAGCGTGCGGGCCTTGATGCGCCGGCCGGCCTCGCGCAGCTCCTCCCAGTCGGGCACCTCGGCCACCGCGTCGGCGCGGCGCTGGCGGATCGTGGCGGTCGCCGCCCCGAGGTTGCGCCCCAGCTGCTCGTCGCCCAGCGCGCGCAGGGCGGCGTCGCGGAACTCGCCCCGGCCGGCGGCGCGCGTCCTCATGCCGCCGTCGTGGCGAGGATCTCGGCGAGGTGGGTCACGCGCACGCCCGCCCGGCGGCGCGCCAGCATGCCGCCGATGTGCATCAGGCACGAGCGGTCGAGGGCCGTGCACTCCTCCGCGCCGCTGCGCGAGGATGCCGTCCACCTTGTCGCTGAGCATCGCGGTCGAGACCTCGGGGTTGGCGATCGCGAAGGTGCCGCCGAAGCCGCAGCACTCGGCCGCGTCGGGCATCTCCACCAGCTCCAGGCCCCGCACCTCGCGCAGCAGGCGCACCGGCGCGGCGCCCACCTTGAGCAGGCGCATCGAGTGGCAGGTGGGGTGGTAGACGACGCGCCGGCGATAGGTGGCGCCCACGTCGGTCACGCCGAGGCGGCGCACCAGCAGCTCCGACAGCTCGAGCACGCGCGGGGCCACCTCGGCGACCTGGGCGGCCAGCTCGTGGTCGTCGGCGTCCTCGGCCAGCGACGCGTAGTGCTCGCGCACCATGGCGACGCACGACGCCGACGGCGCCACGATCACCTCGGCGTCGCCGAAGGTGCGCACGAAACGCCGCGCCAGCACGAGCGCCTCGGCCGGGTGCCCCGAGTTGCGGTGCATCTGCCCGCAGCAGGTCTGCTCGAGGGGGAAGTCGACCTGATGCCCCAGCCGCTCGAGCAGCTGCACCACGGCGACCCCGGTGCGCGGGAACAGCGAGTCCGCGACGCAGGTGATGAACAGGGAGATCCTCATCCGGCGGGCTCGGCGACGACCGGGTTGGTCAGCGTCCCGATGCCCTCGATCTCGATCTCCACGACGTCGCCGGGCCGCAGGGGCACGGGCGGATCGCGGAAGATGCCGACGCCCGCGGGCGTGCCGGTCAGGATCAGGTCGCCCGGCTCGAGCGTCGTCACATTGGAGGCGTAGGCCACCAGCTCCGCGACGCCGAAGATCAGGTCGTCGGTCGAGGAGTCCTGGAGGATCGCCCCGTTGACCCGCTGCACGATGCGCAGGCCGGAGGCGTCGCCGAGCTCGGCGGTGCCCACGATCGAGGTGCCGAGCGGGCAGAAGCCGTCGAAGCTCTTGCCCCGCAGCCACTGCCCGTCCTCGAACTGGATGTCGCGCGCGCTGACGTCGTTGGCGCAGACGTAGCCGGCCACGACGCCGACCGCCTCCGCCCGGCCGACCCGCCGCGCGCGCGTCCCGATGACGATCGCGAGCTCGGCCTCGCCGTTGACGTGGCTGCTCTCGGGCGGCAGGGCGATGGCCTCGCCCGGACCGCTCAGCGTGTTGGGCAGCTTGGAGAACAGCAGGGGCGCGGACGGGGCCTCCACCCCCTGCTCCGCGGCGTGGTCGTGGTAGTTGAGGCCGACGCAGATGATCGCCCCCGGCCCCGGCCGGCCGAAGCGCCGGCTCCATTCGGCGCGCACCTCGGCGCCGGTCGCGACCGGGGTCATCAGCCGTCCGTGACGAGGACGGCCTTTGTCGCGTCGTCCTGCCCCAGCGCGAGCCGGTGGAAGAGCGGCACCATGTCGTCGAAGCCGGCGCGCCTCTGGATCACCCTGTCGAGCTCGGGGATGCCGGCCGCGACCCACTCGGCGGTCTCGATGAAGTCGGCCTGCGAGTAGCAGAAGGTCCCGATCAACCGGCGCTCCTCCACGACCACCGCGAACAGGTCGAGCTCGATGCGCGGCAGGCCCATGCCCACCAGCACCACGGCGGCGTCGCGCCGCGTGGAGCGGACCGCCGCGTCGATGGTCGGCGCCAGCCCGACGGCCTCCAGGGCCACGTCGGCGCCGCCGTCTGTGGCGTCCATCATCGCGTCGGCAACGTCCACCGCGGCCGGGTCGAGCACGATGGCGCCGAGGCTCTCGGCCAGCTCGCGTCGATGCGCCAGGGGCTCGGAGAGGAACACCCGCTCCGCCCCCTCGCGCTGGGCCGCCAGCAGGCTGGCGATGCCGATCGCGCCGCCGCCGGTCACCAGCACCGTGTCCCCGGGCCTCACGCCTCCGCGCCGCGCGGCGTGCAGCGCCACCGCGAGCGGCTCGACCATCGCCGCGTGCTCGGAGGGGGCGTCCGGCACCGGGATCACGTTGATCGCCGGCACCACCATGTAGTCGGCGAAGGCCCCCTGTAGCTCGGGGTTGACCCCGATCACCTGGCGGGTGACGCAGAGGTTGGTCTCGCCGCGCACGCAGTAGCGGCACACGCCGCAGAAGAGCACCGGGTGCACCGTCGCGCGCGCACCCTCGGGAGGGCTTCCGTCGGCGGCGACGTCCACGGTCGCGCCGATCTCGTGGCCCATGATCTGACCCGGGTGGCGGCGACCGGTGTCGCCGGTGTACCCGTGCAGGTCGCTGCCGCACACGCCGACCGCGTCGATGTGCAGTCGCACCTCGCCCGGTCCGGGCTCGGGCGTCGGCCGCTCCTCCACCGCCAGCACCAGCGGCCCGCCGAACACCAGGGCCCGCATCAGGCGGGCAGGGGCGCGACGACGCCCCCGGGGTAACGCTCGAACACGAGCGGGTCGTACAGCGGGATCGCGTGGTCGGCCACCTCGCGCGTGCGGCGGTGGGCCTCCACGGCCTCGTAGATGTTCTCGCAGACGCCGATGGGGTGGTCCTCCTCGAGATTTCGGTAGTGGAAGAACGCGTCGGTGATGACCACCGTCCCCGCGGTCGAGTCGACCTCGACGGCCACGGTGGCGCGGTGGTGCGACCCGGCCCACCAGGTGCGCAGCCCGGGCACCACCTCGTCCTCCTCCTCCAGCAGCCGCACCCGGTCCCACGCGTCGGTGACCATGTAGGATCAGGACGTGCTTGGGGATGCAGTGCCAGCGGCTGTCGTGGACGTGCTCGTGGGTGGTGTGGAAGTGCACCCACCCCTCCTTGGAGAGGCAGATCTGCGCGTTGGGGAAACGATCCACGTTGGACGTCGAGTACAGCTGCAGCGGGGTGAGGATGACGTGGGTGACGTCCTCGGGCGCCACGCCGATCGATGCCAGCTGGGTCATCAGGCGCCAGCCCTCCTCACGCCGCATCCGCGCGCGGTCGCCGAGCACCGTCGCCCAGTGGTCGTTCATCTCGGAGAGGTCCTCGGCCGGCCCGGTGTTGACCAGGGCGCAGACCCCGTCGCCGCGGATCACCGCGATCTGGAAGTCGAGCCGGAACCACTCGTCCCAGCCCGAGAGCCACAGCAGCTCGGGCCCGGGGATGTCCCCCTCGCCCACCTTCAGCATCTGCACGCCGTACGGGCCGCTCATGGCGCCGCGGGCTCGCGGATGATCACGTGCTCGTCGACGATCGCCGCGCTGGTGTGGGACAGGAACGACGCCCGGTTGGCCGCCAGCTCCTCGCTCAGCGCGGCGAACCCCGCGGCCAGGTCCTCCTCGCTGTCGAACCACAGCTCGCCGATGCCGTCCCAGGGCTCGGCGTCCGCCTGCCACTGGCGGATCACGTCCACGCGGTAGCCGCGCAGACCCGGCATCCGCCGGATGAGGTCGGCGTGCTCACCGAGCCAGCGCTCGGTGAACTCGTTGACGCTCATGCCCTCCTTGCGGCGGACGAGGCTGATCCTCTTGATCACGACACCGGCACCTTCACCTGGCGGGGGAAGGGGCGCTCGAGCGCGACGGCCGGATCGAGGTCCACGCCGAAGCCGGGACGATCGGGCACCGTCAGCCGGCCGTTGACCGGCACCGGCTCGTTGACGAACAGCGGCGTGAACATCGGCACCACCGTGTCGGCGTCCGGCGCCAGCATCACGAACTCGGCGAACGGGTTGTTCGGCCGCGAGACGACGAAGTGGTAGCTGTAGACGCTCGAGCCATGCGGCACCACGAGCACGTCGTGCGCGTCGGCGTACGCCGAGATCTTGAGGAGCTCGGTGAGGCCGCCGCACCAGCCGACGTCCGGCTGGATGATGTCGCAGCACTGCATGTCGATGAGCATCCGGAAGCCCATCAGGCTGGCCTCGTGCTCGCCGGTGGTGATCATCAGGTCGCGCGGGGCGCGGCGGCGCACCTCGGCGTAGCCCCAGTAGTCGTCCGGGGGCAGGAACTCCTCGACCCACTTGAAGTTGTACGGCTCGAGGCCCTCGATCAGGCGCAGCGTGTAGTTGACGTCGAGCGCCATCCAGCAGTCGTAGGCCAGGAAGAAGTCGTCGCCCACGCGCGAGCGCATCGTCTCGGCGAGCTCGAGGTTCTTGCGCAGACCCTCCTCACCGCTGGCCATGGCGTGGACCAGCGGCATCTTGCCGCCGATGAAGCCCATCTCCTTGGCCAGGTCCGGCCGCGGGCCGGTGGCGTAGAACTCCAGCTCGTCCCACACCGCGCCGCCGATCAGGTTGTAGACCGGCTCGCCGCGGAGCTTGCCGAGCAGGTCCCACAGCGCGAGGTCCACGGCGGAGATCGCGTTGAGGGCCAGCCCCTTGCGCCCGTAGAACATGGTCGAGCGCCACATCTGGTCCCACATCAGCTCGATGCGCTCAGGAAGCTGCCCCTCGAGGAACCGCGAGAGGTGGTTCTCCACCAGCCAGCAGGCCGGCGGGCCCCCGGTGGACACGCCGACGCCGACGACGCCGGACTCGGTCTCCACCTGCACCACCAGGGCGCCCAGGACGTTGAGACCGAACGACGATCGCGTCATCCGGTAATCCGAGTAGCGCGACATCGGCGTCGCGATCTGCCCGTCGATCCAGTGGCCGGCGTCACGGTCGTGATAGTCCGCTCCACCGCTCGGCATTACGTACGCGCGGACTTCTGCGATGCGGTCGTTCATTTCCCCGTCCCGTTCTTCGTCAAGAGGCAGGCCCGCACGCCCTCCGGGATGGAGGGCGCGCCCACGGTGATCGAGGGGTGTCTCAATAGAGCGTGACGCCGGGTGCCGTCGCGCAGGCGAAGATCGCCTCGACGGCGCCGTGACCGGGGTTCTGGAACTGGTGCGCCACGCCGCCCGGCACGAACAGCGCGTCGCCCTCGCTGCCGATGATGCTCTCGTTCGTCTCCATGATGTTGACGATGAGCCGCTCCTTGCCGGAGATCGGGTAGTACGCCCGCTCGCCCGCCACCTGGATCGCGTTGGTGATCCGGTTCGGCGGCACCTTGACGGCGCCGAACTGGTACTCGTCGTTGCTGACCGCGAACGAGGTCAGGAACTGGTGGTCGAAGTCGCTGCCGGTGACGAAGTGCAGCCACTGGCCGCGGTGGTACAGGTGGGAGTTGTCGATCCCGGGCTGCTCCACCGACGAGCGGCCACCGGGCGTGGGCCACTGGTGCAGGTCGGCGTGCTTCGACCGGGGCGTCTCGCCGACGCAGGAAGCCAGGCTGAGCGAAGCTGTCGTGCTCGACGTGGGCGTGCACCGGCTCGCGGTGGAGGACGACCGGGTCCCGGAAGTTCATGTAGTGGTCGTCGTACTCCGGATTCGCGTGGAACTCGTCGGTCATCTTCTCCCGCGGGATCATCCACAGCATCCGGCAGGTCTCCGAGCCGAAGTTGTAGCCCACGTGCATCTGGAAGGCGGGGATGAAGACGATGTCGCCCTTGGTGCACTCCTGCAGCTGCCCGGTGTCCGGGTTGCCGAGGTGGATCGTGCCCTCGAGGATGTAGTAGGGCTCCACGTTGGGGTGGTTGCCCGGCTTGAAGTAGTCGCCGGGAGCCAGCGAGAAGATGCCCGTGTTCATGGTCTTCGAGCTCACGTAGAAGTGCACCGGGGTGCGATTGAGCCCCGCGTTGCTGATGCCCCAGGCCTGGAAGTAGGCCTCGTCCTCGGTGATGCGGCGGGGGTACGGCTCGCGATCCTTGAAGGGCCAGTTGCCCGACCAGGCGGCGAGGTCCTCGAAGCTCTGTCCGGTCTGCTGCGTGCTGCTCATGACGTTGGTTCCCCTTTGGAATTGCGTGTCCGGCCCGCTCCGCGGGCCGCGTGGCTGGCCCCCGCTTACTCGCCGCCCAGACGGATCCTCAGCTGGTCGAAGGAGACGGCCGCGGCCAGGAGCACGCCGCGTGCGACGTCCTGCCAGAACGGATCCACGCCCAGCAGGACGAGACCGTTGTTGAGGACGCCGATGATGAGTAGGCCGATGATCGTTCCCTGGATCGTTCCGCGGCCGCCGTTGAGGCTGGCGCCGCCGAGGATCACCGCGGTCACGACCGAGAGCTCGAGGCCGGTCGCCGTGAGTGGCGAGGACGAGCCGAGCTGCGACACCAGGATCAGCCCGCCGAGTGCGCAGGCCAGCCCGGAGATGCATGAAGGCGAGCATGATCGCTCGCCGCGACCGCACGCCCACCAGGCGGGCGGCGACGGGGTTGGCGCCGATGGCGTACATCGAGCGCCCGAAGACGGTGTAGCGCATCACCAGCCAGAGCCCGACGGCCACGACGGCCAGCAGGAGCACGGGCGTGGGGATGTTGAGGAACGGCCGCGACGTGCCCAGCGCGTCGAAGCCGGTGACGCTGACGCTCTGGCCGTCCGACACCACCTCGGCCAGCCCGCGGAAGATCGCGAGGGTCGCGAGGGTGGTGATGATCGCGTTGACCCCGATGACCGTCACGAAGAAGCCGTTGACCAGGCCGATCGGCCAGGCCGGCCGAGCACCGCGAGCATGATCCCGGTCCACATCTCCGACTGGGCCGCGAAGTGCGCCATCACCACGCCGGAGAACGCGACGGCCGATCCGACGGAGAGGTCGAACTGCCCGGCGATCAGCAGCATCGTGCCGGGCACGGCGATGATCCCGGTCACCGCGATGGCGGTGAGGATGTTGAGGAAGTTGTCCCAGCTGAAGAAGACGTCCGACTTGATCCAGAAGAAGACGACCTCGACGACCAGGAACACCAGCAGCGCGGCGGTCTCCGGGATGTTGCGCCGGCGCCGCTTCGGCGAGATCGGCTCGGCCATCCCGCTCGAGAGGGCGTCGGTCGGGGCGCCGGTGGGAGAGGTGCTCATCGACCGGCCGCCGTGGCGAGTCGCTCGGACGTGACGGCGTCGTCCCCGAACGTGTCGACCACCGTCCCGCGTGACATGACGACCGCGCGATCGGCGAGCTGGACGACCTCTTCGTGATCGGATGTGGCGACCAAGACCGCGACACCCCCCTTTGCGAGTTGACGGACCGATCGGTAGATCTCCTGGCGCGCGCCCACGTCGACGCCGCGCGTCGGCTCGATCAGGAGCAGGACGCGCGACCGGCATTCCAGCCACCGGCCGAGCAGCACCTTCTGCTGGTTGCCGCCCGAGAGGGTGGCGAAGATCTGGCCGGGCTCGTTGCGCGAGCGGATGCCCAGCTCGTCGTGCCAGCGGCGGTACGCCGCTGCCTCGCGGCGGGCCGAGATGAACTGGCCGAAACGGGACGAGGCGCGGCCACGACGGCGCGCTCAGGTTCTCGGCGACCGGGCGCACCATGAACGCGCCCTGGCGCTGGCGGTCGGCGGGCAGCAGGCCCATGCCGGCCGCGATGGCGCTGTGCGGCCCCGAGAAGGTGGCGGCGTCGCCCTCGAGCTCGAGGGTCCCGCTGGTGAGCGGCCGCAGACCGAAGGCGGCCTCGGCCACCTCGCCGGTGCCGGAGCCGATCTTTCCGTAGAGGGCGACCACCTCGCCGGAGCGGACCTCCAGGTCGAGGCCGTGGAAGGCGGCGCCGCTGCCGGCGTCGCGGAACCGCAGCGCCGACGGTGCCGGCCGCGTCGACCGTGGGCGCCTCGGGGCGCTGGACCTCCTCGACCGGCCGGCCGACCATCGCGGACACCAGCTGGGCCGCGTGGCATGTCGGCGACCTCGCCCGTGAGGACGTGGTTGCCGTCGCGCAGGATCTGGACGCGGTCGGCGATCTCCGCCACCTCGTCGAGGCGGTGGGTGATGTAGATCAGTGCGACGCCGCGCTCGCGCAGCCGCCGCACGAAACTGAAGAGCTGTGTCGCCTCCTGATGCGAGAGCGCCGCCGTCGGCTCGTCGAGGATCAGGCATCGCGTGTCGCGCGAGAGCGCGCGGGCGATCTCGACGACCTGCCGCTCGCCGATGCGCAGCGAGGAGACGGGGGCGTCGATGTCCACCTCCACCCCGAGCTCGTCGAGCATGCCTGGCGGCCCGCTGGCGGATCTCCTTCCACTGCACCACGCCCCGACGGCGCGGCCACTGACCGAGCGAGATGTTCTCCGCCACGGTCAGGGCCGGCGCGTCGGTGAGCTCCTGGAAGATCATCCCGATGCCGAGGCGACGGGCGGTGATCGGGTCCAGGAACGCGTGAGAGGTGCCATCGACCAGGATCTCGCCCGCGTCGGGCTGATGATCGCCCGCGAGGATCTTGACCAGGGTCGACTTGCCGGCGCCGTTCTCGCCGAGCAGCGCGAGCACGGAGCCGGCCGGGGCGTCGAGGTCCACACCGTGCAGGACCTCGACACCTCCGAACGACTTCCGGATCCCACGTGTCTGGAGCCGGAACGTCACCGATCTAGCAGACGACGTCGGGGTAGAGCTGGTCGAGATCGTCTCGCTGTTGACGGCCTGGAGCGGCACGAACAGCTCGGGGTTGACGTCTTCGCCCTTGATCGCCTTGATGATGTTCGGGACGCCGACCCAGCCGTACTTCTCGGGCTGAATGGCCGTCGCGGCGATCCAGTTCGGGTTGTTCTTGATGGCGCACTTGGTGACGTCGTCCGCCACGCCGAGCGACCCGGCCCACAGGTCCTTCTCGCGTCCGACGGCCTTGGCGGCCGCGAACGCGCCCTGGATGCCCTCGTCGTCGATCGAGACGACGATGATGTTGCTCTGGCCGGGCAGCTTGGTGAGGACGTCGGTCATGACCTTGCGACCGCCCTCGGCGGAGGCGTCGAAGCCCTCCTTGATGACGTTCGTGACCGGCCCGCAGACGCTGGCGAAGCCGTCCTGGTAGCCGCCCATGCGGTCGTCGTTCGGCTTACCGATCACCGGCTGCTCGAGCGACACCCAGCTGTCGTACTTGCAGTCGAAGTTCTCCTTGTAGTACTCGCCCATCAGCTTGCCGGCGACGAAACCACCGTAGGCGTTGTCCACGCCCATGAAGGCGATCTGGCACGGCGGCTGCGGGATGTCGATCGCGATCGTCGGCACGTCCGGGCCCGCGGCGCAGATGCTCGGCGCGGCGGCGGAGTCGTGCTGGAAGTTCAGGATGCCCTGGACGTTCTGGGTCTTGAAGTTCTTCGCGCAGTCGAGCGCCTTGGCGGTGTCGCCGGCACCGTCACAAAAGAAGAACTCGGCGCCGGAGCGCTTGACCTGGGCCCGGATGCTCTCCGAGATCGTGTGCACGATCGGAACGGACTCGAGGTTCGAGATGTAGCCGATCTTCAGGCCCTTGCCGCTTCCCACCACGGCCGGCGCCGATACGGCGACGTTGGGCTGCTCCGTCGGTGCCGTGACGGCCGCCGCTTCGCTGGTGGCCGCGGCCGACGAGCTGTCGCTCGAGCTGTCGCTCCCACAGGCCACGACGCCGACGGCCAATGCGGCCACGCCGATCACGGCCAGTAGGACTTTGATGTTGCGCCTCAATGTTGCCCCTCCCCCTTCGATGGGCCGGGCGACGTCCAGACGGACGCGCCTCGGGCGGTGAAGCCGGCCATGGACCGCGTGCGCCCTGATCGGGTCGCGCCGGCCCAGCCGGTGGTGTGGAGGGGTCCCCTGATCCGCTCCCACATGTGTGAACGCCTTTGCTTCCCGCCGCACGAAACCGCCACGGGTCGCTGCTCGTGGCCCGCTCGCGTGGAGTCATTCCACGCGAGCGAGATCACGGCCCTCTCCTGACGAACAGCCGCCGACCCGCGGAACCGGTCTCGGTCGACGTGTTGTTGATGTCCTGACTGTCCCAAAGCCCCAAGGCCCCCCTCGGCGCAGGCTGTTGACCAGACCTGTCTGACTGGTCATATTGGTCAGACCACTATGCATTCGCCCTTCACCCCCGTCAATAGCTCGTCATCATCGTCACTAAGCGATCTCGCCGCGGAGGCGATTCGCGCGAGCATTTCCCGTGGCGACCTGGCCCCGGGCGACCCGCTGCCGTCGGAGCGCGAGCTCACCGAGCAGCTCGGCGTGTCGAGGACGGCGCTGCGCGAGGCGCTCAAGGTGCTCGAGTCGATGGGGATGCTCGAGGCGCGCGTCGGGCGCGGCCGTTTCGTCACCGGGCCCGCCAACAACATCCAGAGCCTGGCGCTCGTGCGCAACTGGCTGCACGCCCACCGCGAGGAGATCGAGGACCTCAACGAGATCCGCACCGCGATGGAGGGCATCGCGGTCGGTCGCCTTGCGCCGGAGGCGCGGGTGGAGACGGCCAATCGCCTGCACGAGATCATCGCCGAGGCGCAGCGGGCGGTGGCCAGCGGTGACTTCGCCCGCGCGGCCGCCCTCGACAGCGAGTTCCACCGCACCCTCTGCGGCGGCACCAAGAACCGGCCCCTCCAGGCGCTGGTGGAGGGCCTGATCGACGCCGCGCAGGAGGCGGCACTGGCCGTCTACGCGCTTCCGGCCGCCGCCTTCGCCTCGCTGCGCGAGCACTCCGAGATCGCCCGCGCCCTCGCCGGGGGCGACATCACCAAGGTCCGCGCGCACCTGGACCACCATTTCCGCCGCGCGGTCGTGGTGGCCGCGGGCATCGACCGGGAGCCCCGAACGTGAGCACCGCACCGACCCGTGTCGCCGTCATCGGCGCCGGCTGGTGGTCCACCATGGCCCACCTTCCGGCGCTCCGGGACGACCCGAGGGCCGATCTGGTCGCGCTGGTCGACCGCAACCCGGCCGCGCTCGGAGGCGGCGGCGGCCGCCTACGGGGTGTCGCGCACCTACACCGACCACCGGGAGATGCTCGAGATCGAGCGCCCCGACGGCGTGGTGGTCGCGGTGCCGCACGCCCACCACTTCGCCCTGGCGAACGACGCGCTCGAGGCGGGCTGCGGCGTGCTGGTCGAGAAGCCCATGACGCTCTCGACCCACGAGGCGGAGACCCTCGTCGCGCTGGCCGAGCGCAAGGGCCTTCCGCTGATGGTGGGCTACACCTGGCACTTCAACCCGGCCGCGCAGGCGCTGCGCGCGGCGATCGCGGCGGGCCGTCTGGGCGACCTCCAGCTGGTGGCCGCGCTCTTCGCCTCGCGGGTGATCGAGTTCTACCGGGGCCACCCGGAGCGCTACGCCGAGCTCTTCGACTGGCCCGTCACCGGGCCGGGCGAGGGCACGTACTCCGACACCTCGCTGGCGGGCGGAGGCCAGGGCCAGACCCAGGTGACCCACGTCGCCGGCCTGCTCTTCTGGCTCACCGGGCCTGGCCCCCACCGAGGTCTTCGCGGCGATGGAGAACTTCGACGTCCCGATCGATCTGGTCGATGCCATTACCGTGCGCCTCACCGGGGGCACACTCGCGACCGTCGCGAGCACCGGCGGCGTCGGCATCGGCAGCCGGGAGATCCTGGAGTTCCGCATCCACGGCACGGAGGGCTGCGCCACCATCGACCTCGCGTCGGGCGCCGGCACCCTGGAGTTCCACGACGGCACCATCGAGACCATCCCGGCCCCGCCCGCCGACCAGATCTATCCGCTCTACGCCCCGGCGCAGAGCCTGGTGGGCCTGCTGCGCGGCGAGGGCGAGAACCTCGCGCCGGGAGCGCTCGGAGCGATGGTGGTCGGCTTCGTCGAGGCGGCATACCGGTCGGCCCGCGACAACCGGCCCGCGGCGCTGCCGCCCCTCGACGAGGCGTCGTGACGAAACTCGGCCACGCGATCACCGCGCGGCCCAACGGTCTGGCCACGGACGGCCGGGGGCCGTTCGACGCATGCTCCCCTGAGCGCGCGACGACGGCCAGGCGAGGTCACCGCGGGGGGAGGGCCCCCTTACGCCCGCGGTGACCACCGCTTGTCCGCGCCACCGTCAGGTTCCTGACCGCCGACGCTCGGCGCGCGGCCGGCGGGATAGCCTCGCCCCACATCCGATCCGGGGGGCGCCATGAGGCGGGTTGCGGCGGCGTTGGTGATCATCGGCCTGCTGGCCGCGTTGGCCGGCGCGGCATCGGCCGCCCCCGCGAGGCCGGCCGGCAGGTACCGCACGGTCATCGCTAAGCCGGCGAACTTCGTCGGCCCCTGGTGGCTGACGTTCGGCCCGCGCAACGCGTTCACGGTGTACCGCGGCTCCGTCGACGCCGCGCACCTCGGAGTGCGCGGCAGCATCAGCTACGCGGGCAACCAGATCACGTTCACCGACGTGAGCGGTCCCGCCAAGTGCACCGGCTCCCAGGCGACCGGCGTCTACAGCTACTCCCTGCCGTCGGCACGCACGCTGCGCCTCACCAGGATCAGGGACAACTGCGTCGGCCGCCGAACCGTGCTGGCTGGCCGCCTCTTCACCAAGCCGGTGCGAAAGAACTGAGGTAGCGCTGGGCACCCTCCACCGCGCGAGCCCCGTGGTGAGTGAGGTCGGTTGCCCCCCGCGACGCACTGACGGCGATGAGTTTGGCCGTGGTAAGCGGTCGGTATCCCACAACCGATCAACTGCGCCTGAGGGAGAGCACCATGGCCTCCACCTACACGTTCGACGTCTTCTCCAGTCTCGACGGCTTCGGCGGCGCCGACGTCAGCTCCGACTGGGGCGGTTACTGGGGCAAACAGGGCCCCGAACTGCTCGACCACCGGCTCGCCCTGTACGCCGAGCAGCAGCGCATGGTCTTCGGAGCCAACACGTATCGCGCGTTCGCGCGGATGCTCGCGTCGGCCACCGCCGAGTCCGATGTGCGTGACCCATGGGTCACTCGGATGAGGACCATGCCGGCGACGGTGATCTCGACCACGTTGGACGGCCCCCTCGACTGGCCCGACGCCACCGTCGTGAGCGGCGACGCCGTCGAGGTGGTCGCCCGGCTCAAGGAGGAGTCCGCGGTCCCGCTGCGCTCGCACGGCAGCCTGTCGATGAACCGGGCACTGATGGCCGCCGGCCTGGTCGACCGCGTGCAGGTGACGCTCTTCCCCGTCATCACCGGTCAGTCCGGAGACGACCCGATCTTCCAGGGCGCGGCCGACTTCGACCTCGAACTGATCGAGAGCCGCACCCTCGACGGCGACATCACGGAGCTCATCTACCGACCCACCCTGCACGGCTGAGTCACCGGCCGGCGCGCCGGGGGTGGGTCAGGCGATGCCGCCCTCGAGTGCCGCCAGCACCCGCTCGGCGCGCGCCACCTCGGTCATGAAGCCCTCGAGATCGTCGCCCTCGGCCTCCTCGGGATTCTCGAGGAGGAACTCCAGGTAGGCCTGGTTCTCGAGGAGGTGGTGCTCCGCGCACGCCCGCAGCGCCGGGACGCCGGAGGCCCGGTCGAGCTGGGCCAGGGTCTCCAGGCCCGTGCCGGCGATCGCCGGGTGATCGTGGCCTCCAAGACAGAACAGGGCGACGGCGCCCTCGAGCGCCAGCGTCGCCAGGGGCGTCGCGAACTGGCCTCCCTCGACCAGGCGCCCGGTGCCCGCAACCGTCGCCAGGGCAATCAGACGAGCGTCGGCCAACGCGTCGGCGGTGGTGATGTCGGTGTTCAAAGTGATGCGCCTTCAGGTCTCGGGGGTTCGCGTGCTGCCACGCGTCGACGACGAGCCAGTGAAGCACCCGCCGCCTCCACTCGGGAGGCAGGCGGTTCCGCGCCGCCCCAGAACGAGGGAAGCCCCGCGATGCGGGGCTTCCGGTGATGCGCCAGACAGGACTCGAACCTGTGACCTTCGGTTTCGTAGACCGACGCTCTATCCGCCTGAGCTACTGGCGCGCGACACGGGAGGTTACCAGCCCCCGTGAACCCCGCCGACGGACGGCTACTGGAGCACGTTGACCGCGCGGGCGATGACCAGGCCGAGGATCAGGATCGAGCTCACGGCCTGGAGCGCCATCCCCATCTTGGCCCACGGCTTCAGGGGCATCGTGTCGGTCGGGCTGAAGGCCGTCGCGTTGGTGACGGAGAGATAGAAGTAGTCCACGAAGAGCGGGCGCCAGCGGGGCGGCGCCAGGTCGGGATTGACCTGCTGCACGAACGCGAAGTCGGGGTCGGAGGGCATGCCGTGGGCGCGACGCGCCGCGCCGCCGCCGTCGAGCTCCCAGTACAGGAGGGCGAACGCGAGGACGTTGCACGCCCACACGATGCCGCCGGCGGCCAGCAGCGCGCCGGCGCTGCTGAGCTTGCCGTTGTCGTCGATCAGGGCGATCACCAGCAGAACGGTTGACACGAGGGCCGCGATCGCCAGCACGCCGACCAGGGCGATCGAGAACGCCCGCAGTTGTGTGGAGCGCCGATCGATCTTCCCGGGGTCGCCGACGATCAGCGCCACCAGCAGCAGGGCCTCGATCGAGGGCACCAGCCAGAACGGGAAGAGGCGGATGTCCGACGGGATCATCACGGTGAAGGCGATCGTCGCCACGACGGCGGCGGCCATCGGCCAGCGGGCCTCCCCGACGACCGACGTAGCGCTGCCATCCACCCGACCACCGCCTTCTGACGACCGCGCCACCGCCGCCGCACCCTGGGGTGCAGCCAAACGGAGAGGGAGGGATTCGAACCCTCGAATCAGGTTAACCCCGATTACCCGCTTAGCAGGCGGATGCCTTCAGCCACTCGGCCACCTCTCCGCGCGGGCCGTATCGTAGCGATCGGCCCCTGCTGCGGGGCGCGCGGAGGGGTGGCAGAGCGGTCGAATGCGACGGTCTTGAAAACCGTTGCCGGGTTACCCCCGGCCGAGGGTTCGAATCCCTCCCCCTCCGTTGGCCCGGCGACCCGGTCGTGTCGTCCCGTCACCGGCCGGCGGGTTCACGACGGTGGGGAGGACCGCCCCGTGGCGGGTTCCTGATCGGCGAGGGCCGCCCCGAAGATCAGCAGGTCCTCGGTGCCGATCACCCGGGTCGCGTGGCCCTTGCCGTGGGTGTCGTCGAGGACGATCAGATCGCCGGCGGAGAAGCGTCGCCCCTCTCCGTCGCTCACGGTGACCTCGATGAGACCCCTCATCACGCAGAACACCTGGCGTTGCGGCGAGGGGTGCGGAACCTCACCGCCCCATCCGGGAGCGGCGCCGAAGAACAGCGTCCCCGCCGTGTTCACGAACGCGCCGACCATGGCCGGCGCGGCCGGCGGAGCGAAGTCGCGCTGCTCGAGATCGAGGGCGAGATCCTCGAAATGGGATTCGCCGTCGGCGTCGTTGTACATCCGGACGTAGTCGACCCGCATTCGCTCTCCTCGGATTGCTCGGATCCTCGTCGCGCCCGAGGTTATCCCCGCCCGCCAATGGGCGGGGTGTCAGTCCGGGTCGTCGCTGACGGTTCGGTAGCGCTCGTAGATCACGCGCGAGTCGAAGGTCCTGGTCTCGACCAGGTCGAGGCGGACGTCGTGGGTGACCGGCGGCAGGAACGGCGTGCCACCGCCGACGACGACCGGATAGCGGAACACGCGCAGCTCATCGACGAGGCCGAGCTCGACAGCCTCCGCGGCCAGGCCGGCGCCGCCGATCGAGACATCCCTGTCGGTCGCGCCGACCGCCGCGGCGACCTCCTCGGCCAGTGACGCCTCGGCGAGCCGGGCGGTGCCCTGCACGGCGTCGAGCGTTCGGCTGAAGACGATCTTCGGGAGCGCGCACCACACGTCGGCGAACGCGGACCTGGCCTCATCGACGCGCATCGACGGATCCGTCTCCCACACCAGCATGGCCTCGTAGAGCCTGCGGCCGAGGAGGTATCCGCCGAGATCGCTGACCAGAGCGAGGTGAAAGCGGAACAACTCGTCGCTGGGGGCGCCCCACTCGAATCCGCCCTCCCGGTCGGCGATGAAGCCGTCCACGGAGACGCTCATCGAGTAGATCAGCATGGCGTCACGCTCGTCGCACCTCCGGCTTACGCGCCACGGCGAACAGCTTGCAGTAGTCGTAGACGAATCCGTCCGGCCCGGAGGCGGCGTGCAGCGCGGCGTCGACGCGCTGGTCGAGCTCGCTGAACCCCTCGGGGGTGTTGCCGAGCAGGTGCCCGGCCACCGCGCGGGTGCGGGCCATGAACGCGTCGGGAGGGGTGCTGCGGCGGCGGCGTTCGATCCACACGTCGGTCGGCTCGAGACCGGCGGCGCGCAGATACGCCGCGATCTCGTTGACGTCGAGCTGGTTCTCGGCGAACCAGCCCGTCCACGCCGGCGGCGCGCCGATGCCCTCGAGCAGCTCGCGCCACGCATCCTCGCCGCCATGCCCGGCGGTGAGGATGCCCATCACGCCCCCGGGCCGCAGAGCGCGCGCCATGCGGGCCACCGCCCCGGGCTTGTCGGGGAACCAGTGCAGCGCCATGGCGGAGATCACCGCGTCGAAGGCGCCGTCCTCCGCGCTCATCTCCATCACGTCCTCCGCGCGGAGCTCGATCTGCACGCCGGGGAACGTGTCGAGCTTGGAGGTGAAGACCTCCAGCATGCCGTCGGCGGGGTCCACCCCGACGAGCGTCTCGACGTCGAAGCGGCGGAGCATCGCGGCCGACGAGAAGCCGGTGCCGCACCCCACGTCGAGCACCCGGCGGTAGTCGCCCTCGGGAAGCGACATCACCAGCCGCTCGGAGCCGGCGATGTTGTGCCGCACGGCGGCGTCGTAGGTCTCCGCGCCCTTGCTGAAGCCCTCGGGGGCGCCCTCGCCGGTCGTCGTGGTCATCGCGTGTCGCTCCTGGTTGGCGTCGTGGCGGACAAGACGATTCTGGCGGCCGTCAGGTGACCCGGATCACGCGGAGCTCGTTGGTGCTGCCCGACTGCCCGTCGACGCCGGCGAGGACGACCACCAGATCGCCGGCGCGCACGTGCCCGCCGCTCCGGGCGATCTGGACCGCCTCGCTCACCTCCTCGTCGCCGGTGACCGCGGAGATGGTGAGCGGCGTCGCGCCCCAGCTGATCGACAGCTGGCGCCGGACGCGCTCGTCGGGCGTGAGTCCCAGGATCGGCGTGCGCGGCCGGTAGCGCGCGATCGCGCGAACGGTGAACCCGGTGCGGGTGAGGCAGAGGATCGCCTTCGCGTCGAGTTCCTGCGCCACGCGCCAGGCGGCGTCGGTCATGGTGTCGGTGACGCGCCGGTTGTGACCGTGGTCGGAGTCGGGATCGACGACGCTGAGGCGGCTGACCATGCGGGTCCAGTTCTCGACGTCGAAGTTCGCGTCGGCGCGCGCGCACAGGCGCGCCATCGTGGCGATCACGTTGACCGGGTCGGAGCCGGTCGCCGTCTCCCCGGAGAGCATCACCGCGGACGAGCCGTCGAACACGGCGTTGGCCACATCCGAGGCCTCCGCCCGGGTGGGCGTCGCGGCGTGCACCATCGACTCCAGCATCTGGGTCGCCGTGATGGCGGGACGGCCGTGGGCGATGCACTCGCGGATGATGTGCTTCTGCAGGTGCGGGAGATCCTCGATCGGGCACTCGATGCCGAGATCGCCGCGCGCGATCATCACCGCCCCGGTCGCCTGGAGGATGCCGGCGAGGTTGTCCACGGCGCTGCGCGTCTCGATCTTCGCCACCACGAGCGGCCCTCGTGGGTGCGGCTCGGTTCCGAGGCTGCGGATGTCGTGGGCGGAGCGGACGAACGAGAGCGCGACCATGTTGACGCCCGGCGCCGACGAAGGCGTCGAGCATCCGAAGGTCCTCGGGCGTGGGCGTGCTCACCGACAGGCGCTCGGAGGGGATGTGCACCCCGGGCTTGCCCGTGAGGTGGCCGCCGTGCAGCACGACCGCCTCGAGACCGCGGGGCGAGGCGCCGACGACCTCGACGTCGATCGCGCCGTCGCCGAAGCTGATGCGGTCGCCGACCTCGATGCCCTCGAGCAGGCCGTCGTACTCGACCCCGATCACCTCGCTGGTGGAGTGGTCCCGGTCCGGGACCAGCAGCACGGGGTGGCCGTTGGGCATCTCCACGCCCTCGCGCCCGAAGCTGGCGGCGCGCACCTTGGGGCCCGGCAGGTCCACGAGGGTGCCCACCGGACGCCCCATCTCCTTGGCCAGCGCCCGGACGCGCCGGTGCAGTTCCAGCGCCTCCTCGAGGGTGCCGTGCGAGAGGTTGAGCCGCACGGCGTCCATGCCGGCGTCGATCATCCCCCGCAGCGTCACCTCGTTGTCCGAGGCGGGGCCGATGGTGGCGAGGATCTTGGTGCGTCGCCCGTCAGTCACAGCGCGCGATGATAGGCGGTCCGAGACCGCGGCTCGGCCTCATGGCGCCGGCGGCGAGGCCTCCCAGCCCCTGCACTCGTCGAGCGTGACGGCGAGAACGGGCCCGGCGGGGCGGGCGTCGCGGTACTGCGGGTACTTGGCCACGAGCAGGTCGATGGCCCGCTCCTCCTCGGCCGTGCCCGCCTCGAGAACCCGTGCCGGGCCGCGGATGCGCGCCCACCAGAGGCGCGTCCAGTCCTCCTCGTAGTGGTCGACCAGGACCGTGGCGACGGGGCGCTGGCGCACGTTGCGCAGGCGCCTCAGATCGCGCGAGCGCTTGGGCTTGCCGTCCACCGCGCTGTAGATCGTGACCTCGTCGAGCACGAAGCAGATCGGCACGAGGTGGGCGCTCCCGTCCTCCTCGATCGTCGCGAGTCGCGCCACGCGGGCGGCCGCCACCCGGCGGCGCAGATCGGCGTCGTCCATGGGCCAAGTGTGACGCCATCCGAGAGGACGCGGAGGGTTGGCCGATCATATGATCGGGCCGTCAAACCCCGGAATCGAGGTTCACGTGCGCCTTGGATACTTCCTGCCCCAGATGGGCCCGGCCGCCGGACCTGACGCGCTCACCGCCGTCGCGACACGGGCGGAGGAGATCGGTTACGACTCGCTGTGGGTCACCGAGCGGACGCTGTTCCCGATCCAGCCCGCGGAGCCGTATCCCGCGAGCGCCGACGGCTCCCTGCCCGACGTCTACCGCACCGTGCTCGATCCCCTGACCGCGCTGACCTACGTCGCCGCGCAGACCAGCCGCATCACGATCGGCACCAGCGTGCTCAACCTGCCCTGGTACAACCCGCTGCTGCTCGGCCGGCAGCTGACCGGCATCGACGTCGTCTCCAAGGGGCGCCTGAAGGTGGGCTTCGGCATGGGCTGGTCGCCCGACGAGTACCTGGCGGCGGGCGCCGAGTGGCACCGGCGCGGCAAGCGGGCCGACGAGAACCTCGAGGCGCTGCTCGCCATCTGGACCACGGATCCGGTCGCCTACTCGAGCCCGGACTTCACGATCCCGGCCTCCGTCGTCGGCCCCAAGCCGGTCCAGTCGCCGCACCCGCCGATCTACATGGCGGCCTACACCGAGGCGGCGATGGCCCGCGTCGCCCGCTTCGCCGATGGATGGATGCCCGTGGGCGTGCCGATCGAGGGCATGACGGCGATGCTCGAGGGCATCCGCCAGATGGCCGAGGGCCACGGCCGCGACCCGAGCGCGATCGAGCTGATCGTGCGCGCCAACCTCTGGGTCACCGACGAGCCCCTCGGCGACGACCGCTTCATCTTCACCGGCTCGATGGACCAGATCCGCGCCGACGTGGCCGCCTCGCGCGCCGCCGGCGCCGCCGAGCTGACCTTCGACGTCACCTTCGATCCGGCCGCCGCCACGGTTGACGACTTCGTCGCCGGCCTCGACACCTGGTGGGAGGTGGGCCAGGCGGCGTAGCCCCGCCACGGGCCGGTCCGGCGCACACGCCGGCCGGCCCGTGGAGAGCCGATGCGCTCAGTCCGGGAAGGCGACGTGAACGTCGCGCGGCGCCGGGGCCCCCGTGCCGGTCTCGACGAGCGACTTGAGGCTCATCAGGAAGGTCGCCCACTTGGTGCTGCAGTGGTGCATGAACTCGACCGGCTCCCTCCAGCCCCGGTGCCGGAACAGCACGATCGTGTAGTCGCCGTCCTGGCGGAGCTGCCAGTCGATCGTCGTTCCCACCCACTCCTCCGGGCCCTCGACCACCTTCCACGCCACGCGCTCGGGGGCCCGCTGATCGACGACCTCCATGTCGAAGCCGCCGGCGTCGAACCGGAACTCCAGGACGCCGCCGGGCTCGGCGTCGCCCGACGTGTCGTCGGTCCACCAGCCCGCGAGGCCGTCGACGGTGGTGAGCGCCTCGTAGACCTTGTCCGGTGAGGGGGTCCTGACCCCGACCCGGTGCAGGATGTTGACCATCTGACCGTCTCCTTCGACTGTGGTTTTCACTTCTCGTGGCCGCGCTGGATCGCCTCGGCGATGTGCTTGATCCGCTGCAGGCGGGCGTCCCAGGCGGAGCCCACGGAGGTGAGCTGCGCGACCGCGCGGGCCAGCTGGGCCTCGTCCACCCGGTACCGCTTCTCCCGGCCGGCGGGCGTCGCCTGGACCAGGAGCACGCGGTCGAGGACGCCGAGGTGCTTGGCCACCGCCTGCCGGGTGACCGGCAGCTGGTCGCTCAGCGTGGTCGCGGTGCCGTCGCCGTCGGCGAGCAGCAGATCGAGGATCCGCCGCCGCGTCGGGTCTCCGACCGCCGACCAGAGATCGTCGTCGATGCGCTCCGGGACGGCCGTGGTCATGGCCGCACCACCAGCGTGGCGACGTACGCCACCAGCCGCGGGATGTAGAAGTCCCAGCCGGTGACGTGCTCCCGGTACTGCTGCTCGAGGAGCGCGATCTCCCAGCCCATCTCGCGGAAGCCGCTCTCGGTCATCTTGAGCAGCGTCCCCGGCCCGGACGGGGCCAGCTCGAACGTGACCAGCAGGGAGTTGCCCTCCGCGGGCGGCTCGCCCGCGGGCTGCGTCCAGCGGAACGAGAACCTGCGCGGCGGCTCGACCTCGAGGACGGTGAACTGCACCGCGGTGCCGCCCGCCCCGCGCCCGCCGAAGACGATCTCGCCGGTCGCGCCGGCGACCGGCTCGTAGCGCGCCTCGTCGGGCCACCACCGCTCGACGTGCTCGGGCGTGCTGACCACCTCGAAGACCACCTCGGGTGGCGCCTCGACGTAGATCTCGCGCTCGATCGTTCCGAACTCCACGACACCCTCCTGCAACGTTTGGTTGCACATGAAGGTAGCGGGCGAAGCGGCGACGCGCAACCACGAGTTGCAAAAGGTCGGGCTACGCCTCGTCCGGGAGGATGCGGGGCAGGCCGAACCACGGCAGCACGCCGGTGTCCCCGAACCGCATGATGTCGCTGACCGCGCCGTCGGCGAGCGTCAGCACGAAGATGCCGGACGCCCGCACGACGCCCGCGGACGGGTCCTTGAGGTAGTAGCCGAAGGCCGGCTGCCCGTTGGCGCGCGTGGGCACCAACCGGAGGCCGGCGCCGGCGCGCCACAACGGCAGCGTGCGAAGGAACGCGGCGATCGCGGCACGCCCCTGGTACTCGTGGGGCTCGGGCGGCATCCGGAGCCACGCGTCGTCGGTGAGCAGGGCGACGATCGCGTCGATGTCGCCCTGCTCGAACGCCTCGCCGAATCGCGCGACGAGAGCGCGCTCGGCGCGCGAGTCGCCGAGCGCTCGCGCTCCGGGCGGCGGACCGGCCGTGTCGAGGGTGGCCCGCGCGCGCTGCAGGGCGCTGGTGACCGAGGCCACGGTCGTGTCGAGCATCTCGGCCACCTCTGCGGCGCGATACCCGAGCACGTCCCGCAGCACCAGCACCGCGCGCTGCTGCGGGGGCATCCGCTGCAGGCCCCAGACGAAGGCGAGGCCCACCGCCTCCTTGCTCTCGTAGCGCACGTCCGGGCCCGCGGCCCGGTCGGGCAGATCCTCGAGCAGCGCGTCCGGGTAGGGCTGGAGCCAGACGGGCTCCGCGCGACGGGTCGGCTCGGGCGCGTCCGAGGGTGGTCCCGCGCCGATCACGCGCTGGGGCCGGACGGCGCTCGCCCGCATCGCGTTGAGGCAACGGTTGGTGGCGATGCGGTAGAGCCACGCGCGCAGCGACGAGCGGCCCTCGAACTCGGCCAGCCCGCGCCAGGCCGCCAGCAGGGTCTCCTGCACGAGATCCTCGGCGTCCTGCACCGAGCCGAGCAGGCGGTAGCAGTGGACGTGCAGCTCACGGAAGTGCGGCTCGGTCAGCGCGCGGAACGCCGCCTCGTCGCCGACGCGGGCGCGTTCGAGCAGGGCGTCGCTCATCGGATGATCCTCGCAGGGTGGCGTGCCTCCTGGTGCATGTGGAGATCAGGACACGCGGGGGCGGCGCGAATTCATCGGTCGATTCGCGCGAGCGGTCGTGTCTCCACCTGCCATGACCGCACGACGGATGCGGCGCCCCCGATGCAAAGGACGCAGACGTGAGTGACATCTCCGGCAGGACCACCATGGTCGTCGGCGCGAGCCGGGGCCTCGGGCGCGGGATCGCCCGCGCGTTCGCCGAGGCGGGCGCTCCGGTGGTCGCGGTCGCCCGGTCCGCCCCGGCGCTCGCCGATCTGGCCGCCACCACACCGGGTGTCCGGACCGAGGTCGCGGACGCGACCGACGAGACGACGGCGTGGAACCTGCTCGACCGGCACGACCCCGAGATCCTGATCCTGGTGGCCGGGGCCGACTTCGTGATGCGGCCGCTCCAGGAGCAGACCTGGGACACGTTCTCGGTGCCCTGGCACACCGACGTCAAGCTCGCGTTCACCTGGGTGCGCGAGGCGCTCCTGAAGCCGCTGCGGCCCGGGGCGCGGGTGGTGGTGGTGAGCAGCGGGGCGGCGATCAAGGGCTCGCCGGCCAGCGGCGGGTACGCCGGAGCGAAGGCCACCCAGCGCTTCATCGCGGGTTACGCCCAGGAGGAGTCGCGACGCGCCGGGCTGGACATCACCGTCACGCCCGTCCTCCCCGCCCTGACCCCCCACGGCGGCGTGGGCATGCGGGGCATCCGGGCCTACGCGGCCCGCTCGGGTCAGACGGAGGAGGAGTTCATCGCGCAGATGGGCGATCTGCTCACTCCCGAGACGGCGGGGTCGGCCCTCGTCGGGCTGGTTCAGGAGGACCCGTCGGCCGTCGCTGCCGGGTATGCGCTCGCCGCGACCGGGTTGCAGGAGCTGCCCTGAGCCGCCCCGCCCCGGAAGGGCGACGCCACGGGTTCCGTGGCGTCGCCCTCGTGCGCTGGTCTCAGGCGTCCAGCCGGCCGGCGAACGCGGCGGCCTGGGGCCGCCCCTTGTGCCCGGCCTCCTTCATGATCGGCGGGACCGCGGGGTCGGTGACGAAGCTCTGCCAGCCGTCCTCGTCCCAGTCGAACATCACCCAGACGCGGTCCTCCTCAGAGGGGTCGCGGAAGATGAGCGCGCCCTTGCACCCATGCTCCTGACGCTTCTCCGCGCCCTTGGTCGAGAAGATGTCCATGAAACGATCGAAGTCCTCGAACTGCGTGGTTGCGAGTAGCACCGTGATCTCCCTTGTGTGATGGGTCGGTGTTGCGATGGGTCAGCGGGCGAGGGTCGCCGTGCCGACGAGACGCTCCTGCGGATCGATCGCGCCGAGGCTCTCGACGATCTCGAAGCGGCCGCTGCGGGCCTGGGCGATGTACATGTTCATCCGCACGTGGTGCTGGCCGGGCACCACCGCCGCCGGCCCGCCCGGGCCGTCGAGGATCTGTGCGCGATCGAGTGCCGCGACCACGTCGTCCTGGGTGAGCGAGCCGGCCGCCGCCACCGCGTCGGCCCAGAGCCGCAGCCCGCGGTAGAGGCCCGAGCACCCGCTGCCGCCGGTGAACTGCGCGCCGCCGGGGTACAGCGCGTCGTACTGCGCGAGCAGCTTGCGGCTGAACGGGTCGTCGACCGACTGGTAGTAGTCGAGGCAGCCGTACAGGCCCTCGACCTGCTCCGGCGGCATCACGGCGAGGACGTTCTCGTCGAAGTAGGTGCAGACGAGCTGCCCGCCGCGACTCGTGAACCCGGAGTCGTGCAGCTGCTGGAAGAACGGCCCCAGCCCGGGCGGGACGATGGTGTTGAACACCACCTCGGCGCCGCTCGCGGCGATCCTGTTGACCGTCGCCCCGTAGTCGGTGTGGTCGAGGGGGAAGTACTCCTCGCCCACGATGGTGCCGCCGTTGGCGCTCACCACCTCCCGCACCCGCGCGTTCAGCACGCGCGGCCAGATGTAGTCGGCCGAGGGGAGGTAGAACGCCTTGGCCCCGGTCTCGCGCATCACCCACGGGATGAACGGGTCGATCTGCTGCGCCGGCACCGGGCCGGTGCAGAAGATCAGCGGGTCGGACTCCTGCCCCTCGTACTGCTCGGGGTAGATGTAGAGCGTCCTGCCCTCCGTGACGACCGGGCCCGTGATGGCCTGGCGCGTGGAGCTGTAGATGCCGCCGAAGACGACGTTGACGCCGTCCTCGACCAGCTTCGCCGCCGCGGTCGCCGCGACGGAGTCGTCGGTCGCGCCGTCCTCGAGGTGGAGCTCCAGGGAGCGCCCGAGGAGGCCGCCCCTGGCGTTGATGTCGCCGATCACCATCCGCGCCACGTTCGCGTGGGCCAGCCCCATGAACGACAGCGGGCCGGTCTGGTCCGCGATGACCCCGACCCTGATGGGGTCGCCGGTGTCGATTGGCGTCGAATGCGCCATGGTCTCCTCCGTTCGCTGGTGCGTCGCCGGCCGCGGTGTGCGAGCGGCGACAACGCCTCGTGTGAGACGATGCAAACACCGCTTCGCGGGCCGTACATCGGGAAGACGCCCTATCTTGGATCGTCCGCTTCGCCTCGCCGAGTTCGTCGCAACGCTCGCGCTGGCCCAGGACAACGCCTTCGGCCAGCCGCTCGAGTCGCAACTGCGGTCGTGTCTGCTCGCCTCGTGGATGTGCGAGGACGCGGGGTTCGACCAGGAGGTCCGCGAGACCACCTACTGGGTGGCGCTGCTGCGGTATCTGGGCTGCACCGGCCACGCCCACGAGGTGGCCACCGTGTTCGGCGACGAGATCGCGATCCGCGCCCAGACGCTGGTGCACGACGCGGGCAACCCCACCGAGGTGATGGGCGACGTCGTGGCATTCGCGACCGCCGGGCGCTCCGACGAGGAGCGCGACGAGATCATCCGGATGCTCCAGGAGACGGCCCACGAGTGGGCGGTGCACAACTTCGCGTCCGGATGCGAGGTGGCCGACATGCTCGTGCAGCGGCTCGAGTTGGGCCCCGACGTCCGCGAGGCGCTGGCCTTCACGTTCGAGCGCTGGAACGGCAACGGCTTTCCCACCCACGCGCGGGGCGAGGCCATCCCGCTCCCGATGCGCATCGTGCACCTCAGCCACGACATGGAGGCGCTCGGGCGGCTGTTCTCCGTCAACCGGGCGCTCGAGGCCGCCGCCGATCGCCGCGACCAGACGTACGACCCGGTGCTCACCGATCTGTTCCTCGCCAACGGACGCCGGTGGTTCGACCGCCTCCTCCAGACCGAGCCGTGGGACGCCGTGCTCGCGCTGGAGCCCGAGCCGCGCCGCATGCTCGAGGGCGAGGCGCTCGACCGGGCCCTCGTGATCGCGGCCGATTTCATCGACCTGAAGTCGCCGTACATGGGCGGGCACAGCCGTCGCTGCGCCGAGCTCGCCGGCAACGCCGCGCAGGTGCTCGGGTTCGCGGAGGAGGCGACCGTGACCCTCCGCCGGGCGGCGCTCGTGCACGACTTCGGCACCACCGCGGTGCCCAACTCGATCTGGGACAAACCCGGCCCCCTGACGCGCACCGAGTTCGACCGCGTCGAGCTCCATCCGATGGTGACCGAGCAGATGCTGCGCCGCTCCCCGGCGCTCGAGCTGCTCAACCCGATCGCGGCGGCGCACCACGAGAAGTGCGACGGATCCGGCTACCACCGGCGCGTGCGCTCGGGCGCCGGCGACACGCAGGCCTGCGTCCTGGCCGCGACGGAGGTCTACGTCGGGCTCACCACCGAGCGCGCCGACCGCCCGCCGTTCTCGGACGCCGAGGCCGCCGAGGAACTGCGCCGTCTCGAATCCGAGCGGGTGCTCGAGCCGCGCGCGACGCGCGCGGTGCTGGTGGCCGCGGGCCACGGCGAGCCGGCCGCCCGCCCCCGCCGGCGCTCGCAGCACCCCGGCGGGCTGTCCCCCCGCGAGGCCGACGTCCTGAGCCTCGCCGCACGCGGGCTGACGACCCGCCAGATCGCCGACCGGCTGGTCATCTCCCCGAAGACCGCCGATCACCACATCCAGCACATCTACACCAAGATCGGCGTGTCCTCACGGGGCGCCGCCGCCCTCTGGGCCATGCAGAACCACGTCGTCGGCTGACGCGGCCAGCCGGCCGCTCTCGCCGATCGAGAAGCGGTACTTGGAGGCCACGCCGACCATCGCCTCGATGTCGGCGCTCGACCGGGGCGGCCCCTGGACGCCGCGTGTTCCGGGGGTGCCGATCTCGGCGAACATGCCGTCCATGCCGGCCGGGGAGTACATGAACAGCATGCGGGCCACTCCGGCGCCGACGTTGGTGAAGCTGTGCCGGGTGCCGCGGGGCACGAAGATCGTGGTGCCGGCGGTCGCGGCGTACGCCTCGTCGCCGAGCTGGAAGGTCAGCTCCCGTCGAGCAGCAGGAAGGTCTCGTCCTCGGCCTGATGGAAATGCGGGGGCGGACCCGTGTCGGGCGGCACCAGCGCCTCGAGCAGGGTGAAGGCCCCGCCGGTCTCCGCCCCGGAGAGCAGCGTGGTGTACGTGTCGCCCACGAGGAAGACCGTGGCGCCCCCGTCGGGCGGGACGTGCACGGGTGCAAGCGGTGAATCGCTGGAGGCCACGGCCGCTCCGATCGTTCCGTTCTCAGGTGCCGTGACGCTACCGAGCGAGGACCGCCCGCGCGGACCGGCCGCCCGGTCCGCGCGTGCCCCCTTGGCGCTCAGCCCTTGGCGTGCTCGAGCTGCTCCGCGACCCTCGCCCAGTTGACGACGTTCCAGAACGCGTCGATGTAGTCGGGCCGCCGGTTCTGGTAGTTCAGGTAGTAGGCGTGCTCCCACACGTCGATGCCCAGAAGCGGCGTATGGCCGTCGTTCAGCGGCGTGTCCTGATTCGGCGTGGACACCACGACCAGGCCGGTGCCGTCGTGGGCGAGCCACGACCAACCGCTGCCGAACCGCTTGAGCCCGGCGTCCTTCATCTGGGCCTTGAGCGCGTCGAGGCTCTCGAAGGTGTCCTCGATGGCCTTGGCCAGCGCGCCGGTCGGCTCGCCACCGCCGTCGGGGCTCATGGTCTCCCAGTAGAGCGTGTGGTTGGCGTGACCACCACCGTTGTTGCGGATCGCGGCCCGCTTGCCCTCGGCGATGATGTCGAGGTTGTCGAGCACCTGCTCGAGCGGCCGGCCGTCCCACTCGGTGCCCTCGATGGCCGCGTTCAGGTTGGTCACGTAGGTCTGATGGTGCTTGTCGTGGTGGAGCTTCATCGTCGCCTCGTCGATGTGGGGCTCCAACGCGTCGTAGGCGTAGGGAAGAGCGGGCAGTTCGTACGGCATGGGAAGGTTCCTCTCGTAGTCCCCGCCCCTCGGGCGGGATGCGGCCACCTTCACCGTACCCCCTTGACCCGCCCGGAGGACGTTACGTCTTTCTCGTGGTTCTCCGGAGCAGTTTGGCGCGACGCAGCGCGGCGTCGGCGCGCGAGATGAGGGACTCGAGGGGCTCGTCACCGGCGAGTTCCGCCAGTCCGGCGGTGAAGGAGACGTCCGGCCGGGCGGCGTGCAGGGTGCGCTCGATGTCCGCGATGCGGTTGCGGGCGACCTCCAGCCCGGCGTTGGTGAGGCTGCACACGAACTCGTCACCGCCCCAGCGCGCGACGACGTCATAGGCGCGCAGGGTCGCGGTGATCGCATCGGGGACGGAGCGCACGACGCCGTCGCCGGCGATGTGACCCTGCGTGTCGTTCACGAGCTTGAGCCCGTCGATGTCGATCATCGCGATCACCAGGGGCTGTCCCAGCCGGCGTGAGCGATGGATCTCCCGGGCGAGGGCGAGTTCGCCCGTGGCGCGCCGCAGCACGCCGGTCAGGTCATCGAGCCCACCCGCGCGGAGATCGGTCGCCGACTGTCGCCGGTCCTCCGCCGACCCCGCGCGGTCCTCCGCCGCCCGCGCGCGTTCCCGCGCGGACTCCCGCCGGTCGGCGGCCGCGAGGGCGACGAGCTCGGCCAGCCGGACCATCTGTCGCGCGAGGCCCGGGTCGGAGGTGGCGAGCGGGCCCCTCTCGGTGGGCCTCTCGCGCAGGTCGGCCGCCGCGTCGCGCGACGACGGCGGCGCGATCGCGGATGGCGGCGGTGAGATCCCTGATCGCCGCCGCCTCGTCGCGCAGCGCCGCGTCCACGAGCCGCGCGACCACCCTCCCTGAGCCCCCGCAGCGTCGTCCGCCGGCTCTCGGGGGCCGCTCTCTCTCCGTGCGGACGCGTCGGACCTCTGCTGCACGAAGGGCTCCGTTCCGGTGTGAACAGATCCGCCGGGGTCTCGGGCAGCACCGGCGGTCTCGCTGAGACCGACCGGACGATTTAACTGGTCGTTAACCGAACGTAATGTACCGGATCACTCGGATGGCGCGGGCGAGCCCAGCTGCAGAGTGCCCTCGACCACCTGCTGGGCGACATCGCCCAGTCGTGTCGAGTTGTTGCGCGCGTGACGCCGCAGCCGATCGAAGGCCTCGTCGGGTCGTTCGCCGAGCCTCTGGGCGAGGATGCCCTTGGCCTGCTCGATGGCGATCCTCGTCTGCAGCGCCCCCTGCAGCTGATCGACCACCACCTTGGCGTCGTCGAGGCTCCTGCTCTGGATGACGGCGATCGTCGCGACGTCCGTGAGGGCGCGGGCGGTGGCGACATCGGAATCGCTCAGGGCGACGGGCTCGGTGCGGAAGAGGTTCATCGCGCCGAGCACCTGGCCGCGCAGGCGAAGGGGGAAGGCGTGCGCCGCGCGAAAGCCGGCGGCGGCCGCCACGGGCGCGAAGCGGGGCCAGCGCCCGTTCTCCTCCTCGAGGTTCAGGGTGCTGACGGGAAGCCCGAGGTGGAAGCAGTCCCGGCACGGCCCCTCGTCCGACTGGATCTGGAACAGCTCGACGGTCTCGATGGCCTCACTGGTCGCGGCCAGCAGGTGCAGGGTGCCCTGGGCATCGGCGAGCAGCAGCCCGGCCGCAGTGGCATCGAGCAACTCCACGCAGCGCTCCGTCAGGAGCACCATCAGGTCCACGACGTCGAAGTCCTCCACCAGACTGTCCGCCAGCTCGACGAAGGTCTGCGCGAGGCGCACGTCCTTGCCTTGAGACCTCGCCATCTACCGGTCCTCCCGTTCTACGCGCGTTGACCACGGCATGGTTGGGCACATCCTTCTCAGCATTCGGTCAGGTCCAGGCGGCGAGCGACGATGTCGCCGGACACCTGCGCAAGCGATCGATCCTCGGAGAACGCGTACGCCCGCAGTCGCGCCAGGGCCTCGCCCACTCCGACGCCCAGCTGGACGCTCACCATCCCGGAGGCCTGGTGCAGCACGGCGTTGTTCATGGCGAGCGTTTCGAGATGGGGGCTGAGACCCGCGGCCCACGTTTCGGCCTGGATGGCGAGGATCGCGGACGTCGCCAGGTCGGAGATGCCGATCGCGTCAACGTGCTGATCGTCCGAGAGATCCCCCGCCCTCGTCTGGTAGAGCGTGAGCGCTCCCAGCCGGATGCCGCCGATGCGCAGCGGGAACGAGAAGACCGCCTGGGCCCCCGCCTCCTCGGCGCCGATGGCGAAGGCGACCCACCGCGCGAGTCGGGGGTGCTGGAGATTGGGCTCGGCGACGGGCGCTCCGGTCTCGTGGGCGTCCACCGACGGCCCCTCCCCCAGCGTCAGCTGCAGGTCCTCCAGCCGGTCGGCCAGTGCGTCCGAGGACGAGAGCACCGACGCGATGCCATCGGTCATGACCATCAGGCTGGCGCCCGAGACACCCAGCATCTCGACGCACGCGAGGCAGAGGTCGTGCGCCGGATCCGGCCCGTTGACGGCCGCGACCGTCTCGGCGATGCGCTGAAGGCGCGCGAAGCGCTCTGTGCTCACCGGGGGACTCGCGGGGATCCGCCGGCCGCTCGGCCTGCGGGACGCGTGCTGGCGACTGGGACGACGGTGCTCCTCGACGGGTCATCGTGTGATGACGCCACCGGGGACCGGGGCAGCGGTTGGACTCTCGCTGGGATCGACGGCCCCGACGGGAGCCGTGGGAGCACACTAGCGCACGGGCGGCGAGGCCCGGCGCGGGTTCAGCCGGTGCGGGTCAGATGCGCCCGGCGGGCAGGCGCGAGAGGGCGAAGGGGCCCGCGTCGACCGACTGCGAGCCGCCGTCGAGGATCATCTCGCTGACCATCCGGCCCGTGGCCGGGGCATTGAGGATCCCCCACGAGGCGTGCCCGGTGGCGAGGAAGACGCCCGGGGCGCCCGGCACGGGCCCGATCAACGGCACCCCGTCCACGGTGAGCGGCCGGTAACAGGCCGAGCGCGCGATCACCTCCGCCTCGCCCAGGGCGCGCGAGTGGATGCCGGCGATGCGATGGAGCTCGTCGCACGCCGCGTCGGTCGGGGTGATCTCGTCCGGGTCGTCGGGCAGGGAGCCGTGCTCCGGGTGGCCGGAGACGTAGACCGAGCCGCCGGCGCGCGGGTACAGCTCGATGGTGCTGCGCTGGCGGTTGGCGCCGACGAACTCGCTGAACACCGCCTGGGGCGGCATCTCCGCGCCCAGCACGATGCTCGCGCTCTTGGTGCCGAAGACCTGCGGCAGGGCCACCCAGCGCTGCGCCTGGCTGGTCCACGGGCCGAGCGCCAGCACCGCGACGTCGGCGGGGTGATCGACGCCGTCGATCCCGACGGCGCTGAGCGCTCCCTCGGGCCCGCCGAAGGTGAGCCCGGTGACGATGCCCGTGGCGAACTCGGCCCCCTGCGCGACCGCCGTCTCGAGCACCGTCCGCGTGAACTGGAGCGGGTTGACCTGGGCGGTCGTCTCGGGGCTCCCGATCACCTCGTGGGCGACCACGTTGCCGTCGAGCCAGTCCGGGTTGGGCAGGCGCCGGTACTGCTCGAGGTCGCCCTCGTCGGCGGCGGCGGTCATCAGCGCGTCCATCGGCCGGTATCCGAGGCGCTCGGCGCCGAGCTCCCGCGCGAGCTCCCGGTGCAGCGCGAAGCTCGCGCGCGTGAGCGCGTCGAGGGGCGTGCCGGCGTTCCAGTCGACCGCCAGGAAGCCCGCCGCCTTACCGGAGGCGGCCGCACCGGGCCGCGCCCGGTCCACCACCAGCGGCCGGGCCCCGCGCCGGGACAGGAAGTACGCCGACGATGCGCCGATGGCGCCCGCGCCGCAGATCACGATCCTCTCGGGCATGCGCCAATCGTAGTCGCGGCACGGCGGCCGCGTCTCACGAAAGCGTCCGGCCGCGCGTTGTACAACTGCCCGGACACCGCAGGAGGGACAGGCCGATGAGCACCACCCACACGATCGTCAACACGCCGCTCGGCGAGTTGACCCTGGTCAACGACGGCGCGGCGCTGAGCGGCGTGTACTTCCCCGGCCACTGGACCCGGCCCGATCGCGCCGGCTTCGGCCCGCGGTCGGACCGGGGCTTCGAGGAGGCGGAGCGTCAGCTCGCCGAGTACCTCGCGGGGGAGCGGACCGCCTTCGAGCTGGAGACCTCCGCTACCGGAGATCCGTTCCAGCGGCGCGTGTGGGAGACGCTCGAGGAGATCCCCTACGGGCGGACGACCACCTACGGGGAGATCGCGCGGGAGCTCGGCAACCCGACCCTCGCGCGGCGCGTGGGCGGGGCCGTCGGCCAGAACCCGCTGTCGCTCGTCGTGCCGTGCCACCGCGTCGTCGGCAAGGACGGCGCGCTGACCGGCTACGCGGGCGGCCTCGAGCGCAAGCGCTTCCTGCTCGCGCTCGAGGGAGCCACGCTGGCGCTGTTCTGACCTTCGTCCCCGCCGCGTCGCCTATGACGCGATGAGGATCACCAGGGTCTCGGGCAGCACACCGTCGTGGTCCATCGCCGCGGCCGCCCCGGGCGTCTGCATCGCGGCGGCGAAGGCGTCCAGGTCCTCGACGTCGAAGACCAGGGACACGTGCGTCGGGTTCTGCGGATCCACGAAGGTCTGGATGTTCGTCACCCCGAGCGGGCCGAAGAACTCCTCCCGCCGCGGCGAGGCCAGCCAGTGGGCGGTGTCCTTGACGTCGTGATGAGCGTTGATCGTCGGCACGTGTTCCTCCCGGATCTGGGTGAGGGCGGGTCCCTCTCCGTCGCGACCCTATGACGCGTCAGAATCGCCCGGACAAGAGCCGGGCGACGTGGTCACATCACGTGATCCCGTCGCTGATGAGCTGGCATCGCCGCCAACCCGGCGTCGAGGTCCCCTCCCCGGTCCCCCGCCGCTCAGGCCCGGGCGGGCTCCGCGGGGCCGCCGGGCTCGTCCAGGTGTCCCGCGCGCGAGGCCCACACCTCGAACACCCAGGTGCCGAAGGGCGGGATGCTGGCCAGCAGGGCCACGATGCCCACGCGCGGGCTCCACCGCAGCGCCGACCAGGTCATCAGGGCGACGATCACGTAGAGCACGAAGATCGCCCCGTGGATCGGGCCGAACACCTGCACGCCGACCTCGTTCTCGACGACGACGTACTTGAAGAACATGCCGGCGAGCAGGGCGGCCCACGAGATGGCCTCGGCGATGGCGACGGCACGGAAACGTCCGGCGGGGGTGCCGAGGATCGAGGACACGGTGGCTCCTGGTCGGGGGATATTCGGTCCACCGAACATAGGTCGCCCTCGCCGCGCCCGGTAGCGACCACCTTCGTCGCAACGGGGGCGGACCGTCCCCCATCGCGTTGTCGCCCATGTCACACCCCCCATCGGAACAGGCTTCACGACCCCGATCCGCAATTCTGCTGGTCGCGGTACGCAAATGTGGATTCCGGTGGTACCGTCCCGCCCATCGCGGCCTCCCGGTCGTGGCTGCAGTCTCGAGAGACGCCTGGTTCGCACGGTGATGACGGGGTCGCCGTCGCACGAAACGGGCTCGACGCCTCCCGACCGAGAGGACCGAGCCGTGACGACGACTTTGCGTGAGCTCCCGAAGGCCCCGACCGGCATCAGCGGGTTGGACGAGGTGACCGGCGGCGGGCTGCCCGTACGGACGGCCCGACGCTCGTCTGCGGCCCGGCGGGCTGCGGCAAGACGCTGCTGGCGATGGAGTTCCTGGTGCGCGGCATCATCGACTTCGACGAGCCCGGCGTGTTCGTCGCCTTCGAGGAGTCGGTCGAGGACCTCGTCGCGAACGTCGCCTCGCTGGGCTTCGACCTCCGGCAGTTCGAGGCCGACGGCCTGCTCGTGATCGACCACGTCGGCACGCTCGAGCCGGGGCTCGTGATCAGCCGGCGACTGGGACCTCGAGGCGCTGCTGCTCCGGCTCGGCGCGGCCATCGACGAGGTCGGCGCCAAGCGGATCGTGATCGACACGGTCGAGACCCTCTTCGGAGCGTTCGGCGACACGGCGCGCCTGCGGTTCGAGCTGCGGCGGCTGTTCGCGTGGCTCAAGGACCGCGGCGTGACCGCGGTGATCACCGGCGAGCGCGGCGACGGGAGCCTGACCCGCCACGGCATCGAGGAGTACGTCTCCGACTGCGTGATCGTGCTCGACCACCGCGTCACCGAGCAGACCTCGACCCGCCGGCTGCGGGTGCTCAAGTACCGCGGCTCGGTGCACGGCACCAACGAGTACCCCTTCCTGATCGGCGACTCGGGCGTGTCGGTGCTGCCCATCACCTCGCTCGGGCTGCGGCACACGCGTGTCCACCGAGCGGGTGTCCACCGGCGTCGCCCGGCTCGACGACATGCTCGGGGACGGCGGCTTCTACCGGGGCAGCACGGTGCTGGTGAGCGGCACGGCCGGCACCGGCAAGTCCACGCTGGCGGCGCAGTTCTGCGATGCCACGTGCAGCCGCGGCGACCGGGCCATGTACTTCGCCTTCGAGGAGTCCGAGGCGCAGATCGTCCGCAACATGTCGTCGGTGGGCATCGACCTGCGGCAGTGGGTGGAGGCCGGCCTCCTGCAGTTCCGCTGCTTCCGCCCCAGCCTGCTCGGGCCTCGAGGCCCACCTGTTCGCCATGCAGAAGCTGGTCGGCGAGTTCGCCCCGTCCGCCGTCGTGATGGACCCGGTGTCCGACTTCCTGCGCACCGGCACCGGCGTGGACGTGTCGGCGATGCTCATCCGCCAGATCGACTTCCTGAAGGCCACCGGGGTGACCGCCCTCTTCACCAGCCTGACCTCGGACGCCGAGGCGGCCCAGACCGACCAGCAGATCGCCTCCCTCATCGACACGTGGATCTCCGTGAAGACGATGGAGGGCAACGGCGAGCACAACCGCGTGCTGTACGTGCTCAAGTCGCGGGGCATGGCGCACTCCAACCAGATCCGCGAGTTCCTGCTCACCGGGCAGGGCATCGAGCTGGCCGACGTGTACGTCGGGCCCCAGGGCGTGCTCACCGGATCGGCCCGCCAGGCCCAGGACGCCAAGGAGCGGGCCGACGGCGCCGCGCGGCTCGACGACCTCGAGCAGCGGCGGGCCAACCTGGAGCGGCGGCGCGAGTCGGTGCAGGCCCAGACGGCGGCGCTGTGGCGCGAGTTCGAGGACGAGGCCGACATCGTCGGGCGCCTTCTCAGCCACGGCTCCACCGGAGTCGAGGACCGGGCCGGACAGCGTGCGGAGCAGGGCCGCATGCGCCGCGCCGACACGTTCGAGACCAACGGCGACGCGCGCGAGCGCGACATCCCGGTGGGCACGTGATGGACCTCTCGGCCGTCGCCGATTCGTCGGGCGCGATCCCGGACGACGGCGAGGAGAGTCTGGCACCTGCGCCTGTACGTCGCCGGGCAGTCGCCGAAGTCGCTGCGACGCGTTCGCCAACCTGACAGGGTCTGTGAGGAGCACCTCGCCGGGCGCTACGAGATCGAGGTCGTCGACCTCGTCGAGCACCCCGAGCGCGCGAGTGGCGACGACATCCTCGCCATCCCGACGCTCGTGCGCCGCCTGCCCGCGCCGCTGCGCAAGATCATCGGCGACCTCTCCGACACCGACCGCGTCCTGGTCGGCCTCGCGATCGTGCCCGAGGCGGCGCCGTGAGCGTCGCATGAGCTCCCAGCGCGACATCCCCCACGTCAACGGTGGCGGCTGGCCCCGCCCGGTGCCGGATCAGGACCGCGCCGAGCGCATCGACGCGCTCGAGACGGATGCGTTGCGGAGGATGGCCGAGGCGGAGGAGACGCTCCGCGCGATCCGGGCGGGCGAGGTCGATGCCTTCGTCGTCTCCGAGAGCGGACCCGAGCGCCGGGTGTTCACCCTCTCGACCGCCGATCGGCCCGTACCGGATGTTCGTCGAGAACATGCGCGAGGGCGCGGCGACGGTGTCGTCGGAGGGGCTCATCCTCTACGCCAACTCGCGCCTCGCGGAGCTGCTGTCGATCCCGCGGGAGCAGTTCCTCGGCACACCCCTTGCGGTCTTCCTCGAGACGGGGTGGACCTGGGGATCGAAGAGATCCGCGGTCCGGGTGGCGCCGGGGCCACGCTCGAGCTCGAGCTGGTGCGCAGTGACGGCACCCTCGTGCCGGTGCTGGTGGGGTCCTCGCCGCTCAACCTCGACGGCGACGAACTGACCTGCCTGACGTTCACCGACCTCAGCGCGCAGAAGGCGCAGGAGAGCGAGATCGCCCGGCTGAGCAGGGCCCAGGCCGAGCGGATGACCGATCTCCAGGACGCCCAGGCGGCCCTGATCGAGCAGGCGACCCACGACAGCCTCACCGGGCTCCCCAACCGCGGCCTGCTGGTCGACCGGATCAACCAGGCGCTCGTCCAGGCCGGACGCTCGCGGCGCTGCACCGCGGTGCTGTTCATCGACCTGGACGGCTTCAAGCAGATCAACGACACCCAGGGCCACGCCGCCGGGGACGCCACGCTCCAGCGGGTCGCGCAGCGGTTGGTCGCGGTGCTGCGCCCGATGGACACGGTCGTCGCGCATCGGAGGCGACGAGTTCGTGGTGCTGGCGCCCGACCTCGACAGCCACCTCCACGCCGTGGACATCGGGACCCGTCTCGTGTCCCACCTGCACGACCGCCGGCGAGGGCGGTGGCGCGCTCACGGCGAGCATCGGCATCTCGGTCTCCATGGCCGGCGAGGGGACCGCGGAGACCCTGCTCGACGAGGCCGACACGGCGATGTACCGGGCCAAGTCGCTCGGAGGCAGCCGGACGGAGGTCTTCGACGTCACGCTCGGCCGCCAGGTGCGCCACCGCTCGGCGGCCCAGCGGGTGCTGCAGTCCGCGCTCGACGACCATCGGCTGCTGCCCTACTACCAGCCGATCGTGGACCTCACGGCGGGCGTCGTGACCGGCTTCGAGGCGCTCGCGCGCATCACCGAGCCCGACGGGTCGATCCTGCCGCCCTCCGAGTTCATCCCGGTCGCCGAGGAGAGCGGGTTGGTGGTGCCCCTGGGAGCCCGGGTGCTCGAGATGGCGTGCGCGGAGGCGCGCGGGTGGCACGAGGCGGCCCTCACCCCCGCGCCGCTCACGGTCGCCGTCAACACGTCGTCGCGGCAGTTCGAGCCCGGCGACCTGACCGCGCTCATCCGGGGCGACCTCGAGACCACCGGGCTCGACCCCGCGCAGCTCCATCTGGAGCTGACCGAGACCACGATCATGGGCCTGCACCCCGACATCGTCCGCCAGCTCGGGCGCATCAGGGACCTCGGGGTGCAGATCGGTCTCGACGACTTCGGCACCGGATACGCGTCGCTGACCCACCTGCGGCGCCTCCCGCTGACCTTCGTCAAGATCGACCGCTCGTTCGTGCAGGGGCTCGAGAAGGGCCACCACGACGAGCGCATCGTCTCGGCCGTCGTGGACCTCGCGGGCAACCTCGGGCTGCGCTCGATCGCCGAAGGCGTCGAGACCGTGGCTCAGCTCGACCGGCTCCGCGAGCTGGGCTGCGATCAGGGCCAGGGGTATCTCTTCGCCAAGCCGATGCCGCCCGGTGACGTGCCCGCGATGGTGGGTCAGCCCATCGCCTGGTGAGCCCGGCTCGATCTAGCGCCGCACCCCCGGCAGCCGCCGGTCCAGGGCGAGCGCCCCGAACGAGATGGCCAGGAACAGCACGGCCACGACCGCGCAGTTGAGCAGCACGGTGGGGTACCCGTGCTCGGCCACGTTCATGAAGGGATACGCGTAGTAGTCGTTGCCGAAGCGGTCCTGGACGTTGGCGCCGCGCACAAGCGCGTAGACCAGCCAGCACGACCGGCGCGATGGTCGCCAGCAGCACGATGCGGGGCGAGAGCCGGCCGCGGGGGCCGAAGACCAGCCATCCCAGCACGCACAGGATCGGCGACGCGGTGTGCAGCAGGAAGTCGGCGAACGCGTCCCAGCCGGTCAGCTCCCGCAGCTGCGACAGGGTCAGGTGGAACACCACGCCGGTGACCGCGATGGCCGACCACGCCGTCGAGGCGGAGGGTGTTGAACAGCGCGGAGCGGCGGTCGAGCCGGATCGCCAGCAGCCCCGTCGTCGCCGCCACGGCGATGTTCGACAGCACCGTGAAGAAGCTGAAGAAGGTGACGATGCGGTCGGCCGTCGAGACGAACAGCGCATCGTCGGCGCGCCGCGGTGATCGAGAGGCCGAGCTGGAGCACGAGCCCGAAGGTGACCAGCACCGAGGTCGCCCCGAAGACGATGCGCGCGACGCGGTCGTTGATCACGCGCACACGCTACCGGCGCGGGCGCGCGGGGGCGCTACGCTCAGTCCAGTCCCCTCTCCGAGCGCGGGCGGCCGCGTCCTCGGCCCGGCGCAGCGCCTCCTTCGCGCGGCGCTCAGCCGCCTCGGCACGGCGCTCGGCCGCCCGCAGGCGATCCGTCACGGCCGTCTCGAGGGCGGCGCGGTCGGCCGATTTCGCCGCCAGATGCGCCGCGTTGTCGAGCTCGGCCTGATCGTGGTCGAGCAGATCCTGGACGTCGTCGCGGCCGCTCTGCGACTGGTCGAGCTGCTGCTGGTGCGCGTACCGGCGCAGCTGGGCGCGGTCGCGCGCCGCCGTGCGGTGGGCCGCTCTGCACCTCCTCGGTGAAGCTGCTCAGCTCCACCGGATCCTCGCCACGGTCCTCGTCGGCCCGCTCGGCGTCGAGCAGCCGCTGATCGCGGTCGGCGAGGCCCTGCTCGCGGTCGGCGATGCTCTGCTCGAGGTCCGCGAGCGCCTGCTCCCCGTCGAAGGAGTGCTGCTCCCGCTGGATCGCGTCGTTCTCGTCGGCCGCGTTCATGGTTCGCTCCTGACATCGGGGAACGTCCGGTCCAGAGGCGCCGGTCGTTTCAGTCGGTAGCCCTGCGCGAAGTCCACGCCGAACTCGGAGAGCACGGCGAGGCAGGCGCGCGATTCGACGCCCTCGGCGACGGTGCGCAGCTGGAAGCTTTGCGCGAGGCTGACGATGGCCTCCACGACGTGCTGGCACGACGGGTCGGTGTGGAGCTCCTTGACGAAGCTCTTGTCGATCTTCAGGTAGTCGATGTCCAGGTTCTTGACGTAGGTGAAGCCCCCGTAGCCGGTGCCGAAGTCGTCGAGCGCGAACTCGCACCCCAGCTCGCGCATGCCGTCGATGAACTCCCGGGCGGGGCGCTCGTCCTTGATGACCGCGGTCTCGGTGAGCTCCATGATGATCAGGTGGGGGTCGGCGCCGGAGGCGTCGATGATCTCGGCGAAGACGTCGACCATCGAGGGGTCTCCCACGGATGCCGCCGACACGTTGACCGAGACCCGGTGGCCGCGGGCGGCGAGCTCGGCCCCCTGGCGGATCACCCACTGGTCGATCTCCACGATCAGCCCCGAGCGCTCCGCGGCGGGCAGGAACTGGCCCGGCGCCTTGAGCTGGCCGGTCGGCTCGCGCATGCGGATCAGCAGCTCGTGCGCGTGCACGGCGCGCGTGCGCAGATCGAGCACCGGCTGGGCGTAGAGCACGAACTCGTCGCGCGCGAGGGCGCGGCGGACGCGGGCGACGGTGGCCGAGTAGGCGAGCTCGCTCTGGAGCTTCTGCCCCTCCACCTTCTGTGCGGAGATGTCCGAGAACACGATCACCGAGCCCGCGTCCCCGTGGACGCTGGCGAACGGCGAGACCGTGTAGGCCACCGGCAGCTCGAACCCGTCGCGCCGGATGAAGACGTCGTCGGGGATGCGCGCCACCGCCCCCTCGGCGCGCGCCCGGTCGATCCGGCTCGGCCGGCCGTGACGCCGGCCGGGGCGGCGGCGCTCGATGGCCTCCGACACCGGGCGCCCGAGGAGCTCCGCCTCGCTCCACCCGAGCATCCTCTCGGCCGCCGCGTTGACCAGCTGGACCATCCCGTTCTCGTCGAGCGCGAAGACGCCCTCGCCGATGCCCCGCGTGAGGGCCGAGACGTAGTCGCGCGCCCGGCGGGTCTCGTTCTCCACCGAGACGCGCACGCCGATGTCCATCGCGACGCTGAGGACGCCGGTGCGTGCGCCTGCTCGGCGCCCGAGGGCGCTCAGCCGCACCTCGACCGGGCACGCGGGAGCCGTCCTTGCGGCTCGCGAGCAGCGAGCCCTCCCAGCGGCCCCGGCGACCGACGATGTCGACGCGGCGCGCGCCTGCGGCGGCGCTGTCGGCGAGCGCCGCGAACTCGTCGTGGACGCTCGCCCACCACCTCGTCGGCGCGCCAGCCGTAGAGGTGCTCGGCGCCGGCGTTCCAGTAGGTGACCCTCCCCGCCGCGTCGCGCGCGATGACGGCCGCCTCGACGGCGTCGAGAACTGGAGGTCCGGCGACCATGCCACCGCCGCGACGCGCACCGGCCCTGAGCGGCGCCCGCGCCGATCGTGCCGCGCGCCAGCGGCCCCCCGCCGAACGGACCCTCCATCACCTCGACCGTCGCGGTCGGCCCACCCGGTCCTTCGCAGAGCGGGCCCTCGATGGTCGCCCAGGCGCGGACCGACGCCGCGGCGCCCGATGTCGGCCAGGACGCGCGCCAGGTGGGAGGGGCTCGGCCGCGGCCCCTCGATGGGCCCCATGGTCCGCAGCGCGACCTCGACCCGGCGCAGACCGTGGCCGAGGTCGCCCAGGTCGACCTCGAACGACCCGATCGGCCGGGTGGGCGACGCGCCCCACGCGATGTGGTCGTGGAGGCACAGGATCGCGGGCGGTGAGTACCCGGCCAGCGTGCGGCAGTCCACGCCGATCAGCCACCGGTGGTCGTCCACACGGTGCACGTGCTCGGAGAGGAAGGGACCCCCGCGCCGGAGAGCACCTGGCGCACGCCGGCGATGATCCTGTCGGCCGTCGGCCCCGTCGGAGCCCGGGCCGGCGAAGAGGTCGAGGTAGGCGTCCCCCTCGCCCAGCGCCTGGCCGTTGGCCGCGGCGAACCTCGACCCACGTGTCGCTCGCCCGGAGGATCGTGCCGTCGGCATCGACGATCACTGCCGCCCCCGGCAGCGCGTCGAGGAGAGCCCCGAGCACGTCCGGGGAATCGACCGCTCCGGGCATCGGCGGGATCGATTCCGTTCGTGGGGACTCGGTCGAATCCGGGGGTGGCGGGCTCAGGACGCTACTCCCTTCCAGTCATCCCGTCCGGAAGATAGCCGACTTCTCAGGATTACTGTACGGACCATTAAGTTTCCCTACCCCCCACCGATACACACTGCACATCCGCTCCATCGGCACCCGCCGCCCAGTGTTCGGGCCGACCTTCGTCGGCAACCTGACGGCGCACGATGAGAGGAGGATGGATGCCCAGCACGATCGACCCGATCGAACATGCTTTCCGCGGTGGCGAATGACTCGCCGCACCACGGAGAAGATCCGGTTTCAGGGCATCCGCTCCCGATCACCCCTCGTGATCGTGCGACCGGCCGCGTCTCGCTCCACGGATGGAGTGGTGTCGGGCACAGCATGGGGCGTCGAGGTGGGTGTGCCCACCCACCTCGCATCGCCCGACGGCCACGGATGGCCTCGCCGATCACGGACGATCGACGGACATCACGGACGATGGCCGGGCGGGCGACGCGGAGACGGATCTCCTCGTAGCACCGCGAGTCGGTCACGGATGGCCGGGGATCGCGTACGGGCGGACGTCGGGAAGGAAGGGAAACCAACCCGGAGGCCGCACGGTTCTAGGGAGTCGCCGACCGCCGCAGCCGGGGGTCGTCGAAGTCGAGCTCGCGGTTGAGCTCCCGCAGCGTCGGCGCCCCGATCTTGCCCTCCTCGTAGAGGCGGTTGATCGCCCCGCGCTGTGCGCGCAGCAGCTCGCGCTGGATCGGTCGCACGTTGACCGCGTCGGCGTTGTCGCGCTCGTCGTCCTCCAGCGTCTGCAGGCGTTCCAGGCGCAGCTCGAGCGGAGGTCGCAGCGCGTCGGCGACCGCCTCGTCCGCCCGGCCCGCCCCCACCATCTCGTCCAGGTGCAGCAGCGCCGTCTCCACCGCGACCCGCCGCGCGAGCACGCCCTCGCGCCGCTCACGCCGGCTGCGCTCGACCCCGAGCGCTTCGGCGACCCATCCGATGGTGCCGCCCTGCCCGACGAGGGTCACCAGCACCACGACGGCCGCGAGAAAGATCAGCAGCGACCGGCCGGGGAACGGCTCGCCGTTGGCGGTGAGGGGGATCGAGAGCGCGATCGCCAGCGAGATCGCGCCGCGCATGCCGCTCCAGCCCACCACCAGACGTGGGCGCCACGACATGTGCAGGAAGCCGAGCCGGCCGTTGGGGGTCGGAGCCAGCAGCGGCGGCACCAGGATCTGGAACGCGAGCCGCAGGCCGACGACGACGAGGGTCACCATCAGGGTCGCCACCACCAGCACCGAGAGGGCGTCGTCGTTGACGTCGCGCACCACTCCCGGGATGGCGAGGCCGAGCAGCACGAAGAGGGTCGATTCGGCGAGGAACGTCAGCACGCCGAAGAAGGCGGCGGAGACGATGCGCGACGACGGCCCGTAGATGCCGGTGCTCTGCTTGCCCAGGTAGACGCCCGCGGCGACCGTGGCGAGCACCCCCGACATCTTGAAGTGCTCCGCCGGCAGGTAGGCCAGGTACGGGGCCAGCAGCAACAGCAGGATGCGCGAGCCCTCGTCGCTGGTGCGCGCGCGGACCCAGCCCACCCCCCACCCCACCGCCAGCCCGAAGGCGAGGCCGCCGACCACCACCTCCACCAGGCGCAGCGCCCCTTCGCCGAGGGAGAAGCCGCCGCCCACCGTCGCCTCGATCGCCAGTGCGAAGATCGTGAGGGCGACGCCGTCGTTGACCAGGCTCTCCCCCTCCAGGATCGTCACGATCCGCCCCGGGGCCCCGATGCGTTTGAGCACCGCGGTCGCGGCGACCGGGTCGGTGGGCGCCACGGCGGCGCCGAGCGCCAGGGCGGGAGCCCAGGCGAGCCCGTCGATCGTGAAGCGGCAGGCGGCGGCGACCGCGACGGTGGTGAGCACCACCAGCCCGATGGCCAGCAGCCCGATCGGGATGGCGTTCTCCCGGGTCTCGCGCGGAGAGGTGAACACCGCGGCGTGGAACACCAGAATCGGCAGGAACGCCAGCAGCACGATCTCCGGATCGAGCTCCGTCGAGATGTCCGGGATGTAGCTGGCCGCGACGCCGATCACCACGAGGGGGATCGCGGGGGGCAGGTGCAGGCGCAGGGCCAGGGGCCGGCTGACCAGCACCGCCACGGCGATCGCCAGCCCGGTGATGAGAACCGTTTGCTCCACGGCCCCACTTTGGCGTATCCGACACGGCGGCCGGCGCCAACGGGCACAATCCGCCCATGCGGATCTCCGCCAAGGCCGACTACGGGCTCCGGGCATTGATCGAGCTGGCGGTGCTCGAGCAGGAGGGTGGCCGCCCGGTGAAACGCGACCAGCTGGGCGCCGCTCAGGACATCCCGGTCGCCTTCCTCGAGAACATCCTCCTCGAGCTCAAGCGGGCGGGCATCGTGGTGAGCGTGCGCGGCCAGCAGGGGGGCTTCCGGCTCTCACGGCCGCCCGAGGAGATCTGGCTCGCCCAGGTGATCCGCGCGCTCGAGGGCCCGCTCGCCAGCGTGCGCGGCGTGCGCCCCGAGGACCTCGACTACCCGGGCCGGGCCCAGCCCCTGCGCGAGGTCTGGATCGCGGTGCGCGCCAACCTGCGCGCGGTGCTCGAGCAGATCAGCCTTGCCGACCTGGTGTCGGGAGACCTGCCGAAGGAGATCCATCCGCTGGTGAGCCCGCCGGAGGCCTGGCGCCCGCACTAGCCGCGCGGACGCGCGCCGCCTCCACGCGGCGGTGGGCGAACAGGATGGCCACCACCCCGAGGGTCGCGGCGAGCAGCGAGCCGGCCAGGATGCCCACCTTGGCGGCCAGCACGGTGGCGTCGTCGGTGAACGCGAGCGACGTGATGAACAGCGAGATCGTGAACCCGATCCCGGCGAGGCCTCCCAGGCCGAGCATGTGCACCCAGCCCACCCCGCGCGGCATGCGCGAGAGACCGAGGCGCACGGCGATGTAGGCGCCGGCGAGCATCCCGGCCGGCTTGCCGACGACGAGGCCGAGGATGACGCCGAGCGTCACGACGCTGCCGGCCGCCGCGTCGATGGAGGCGCTGTTGAGCACGATGCCGGCGTTGGCCAGCGCGAACAGCGGCACCACGATCATGCTGGTCCAGGGGTGCAGCGCGTGCTCGATCCGGTTGACCGGAGAGATCGCCTCCTTGGAGAGCTGGGACAGCCGGCGCCACGACTTCGGCCCCACGGCCGGAGCGTCCCCATCGACCACCGCCTCGGCCACGACCCCGGCCTCACGGGCCACCGCCGTGTGCGGCTGGAAGGGGCGGGCCGGGGTGAGCAGCCCGAGGGCCACCCCCACCACCGTGGGATGCACACCGGCCGCGGCCGCCGCGATCCAGGCCATCGCGCCGACCAGCAGGTAGGGCGCGATGTGCCGCACGTGGAGGCGGTTGAGCAGGGCCACCCCGACGAGGCACACCACGCACACGGCGATCCAGACCGGCTGCGGCCCGTCCGAGTAGAAGACCGTCATCACGGTCATGGCGCCCAGGTCGTCGATCACCGCCACGGCCAGCAGCAGCGTGGTCAGCATCGGCGGGGCGCGCCGGCCCAGCAGCGCCAGCACGCCGAGGGCGAAGGCCGTGTCGGTGGCCATCGGGATGCCCCAGCCGGACGATCCGGGGTTGCCGGCGGTGACGGCGAAGTAGACCAGCGCGGGCACCGCCATCCCGCCAACCGCGGCGAACAGCGGCAGCGTCGCGGCCCGCCGGGTGCGCAGCTCGCCCACCGCGAGCTCCCGTTTCACCTCGAGCCCGATGACCAGGAAGAACAGCGTCATGAGGCCGTCGTTGACCACGTGCAACAGGTCCTGCTCGAAGCGCCAGTCGCCGAGCTGCACGATCAGCTCGGTGCTCCACAGGTCGTCGTAGGAGGTCACGTCCACGTTGGCCCACACCAGGGCGGCGGCCGTGGCCACCAGCAGCAGCAGACCGCCCGACGCCTCCCAGCGGATGAACTCCTGCAGCGGACGCACCACCGTGCGCGGAACGGCCCGGTCGCGCTGGGACCAGGGCCGGCGCAGTCGGGGGTGGGGTCCGGGCGGGTTCACTGCCCATAGGTTGACGGATCGGCACGAACGGGTCGCCGAATGGGGTCTAGAGTTGACGCGAATCGATCCTCTGGGAGGCGCGGTGATGTTCGCGAGCGACCCGAAACACCCCACGCACGAGGAAGAGGAGGAGCTGCTCGAGGAGCAGGGTGAGGAGTCGTTCCCGAGCTCGGACCCTCCCGCCACCGAGGGGTCACCTCACATCTAGGTGCCCGTGCCCCGCGTCGCGGTGATCGTGGTGCCGGGCGTCGGCGACGACGCGCCCGGCGAGACCCTGGACGCCGTCGCCGGCCACCTGGTGTCCCGCAGCGACCTCCAGGACGGGGAGCGGGGCGACCTGCTGGTGTCCCCCGCCGGCGACGAGGTCAGCTACCGGGCCGCCTGGACCCGGCTGCGGTCGTCGGATCCCGGCGGGCTCCAGGTGGACGTCTACGAGATGCGATGGGCCGACATCTCGCGTTTCCCGGGCGGCATGCTGCGGTTCGTCTACACGCTGTACGCCCTGTTGCTGCAGATCTCGACGGTCGGGCTCGAAGCGCTGCGCGTGCCCTGCGGGCCGGGAGGCTCGCGGCGCGCCCTGTTCGCCCGCGGGTCGCTCAACGTGTTCTCGTGGATCCTGGCCGTGCTGGTGATGGCCGTCACCTTCGGCGTGATGCTCGAGACCGCGGCCCTGCTGGCGGCGGTGGCGCTCCAGGACCACGAGGTGTTCGCGGCAACGGTGGTCGCCGCGATCGGGCTGCTGCTGCTGGGCGCCGCGGCGTGGGGCGGGCGGCGGCTGGCCGCCGGCGGCTGGCGCCACGCGCCGGTGGCGCTCGGCGTGCTGGCGGTGGCGGCGGTCGCCGACACCGCGTGGTCGATCTCCCAGTCGGGGCTGCGGGTGGGGGTCGCCAACGCGCTGATCGTGTTCGTCTCCACCGCCTTCCGCCTGGCGTGGCTGGCCGCGGCGCTCGCGGCCGGCGCGGCGGGGATCGCGCTGGTGCTGATGGTGTTCCGGCGCACCGCCGGCCTCGTCCGCCTCGACGGGGTCAGCGCGCGGGCCGCGCTGACCGGCGTGCTGACGCTGGTCATCGCCCCGCTCGGCGTGGCCGTGGTCAGCGCGATGCTGTTCGCCGGCGTGGGCGCGCTGGCGCTGCAGTTCACCACCGACGACGGCTGGGGCTCCACGCCCGCGCAGCTGTCGGACCTGCTGTGCCTGTCCGGCCCCAACGCGGTGGTGCCGGAGGCGTGCGGGCTGCCCACCGCCCCGCCCAACGACTGGGCGTTCAACCTGTTCGGCTCGGCCCTCAGCCCGCTGGTGCCGACGCTGATCATCGTGGCGATCCTGATCGCGCTGGTGGTGCTGATCGTGGTGCTGCCGTTCCTGATCGCGATCGTCACCTCGCGGTTCGAGGGACGCCGCGACGTCCGCGGCGCCAGCGAGCGCCAGGGGGAGCTGATGAGCTCGGCCGTCCAGGCGATCGGCAGCCCGATGGCCGGCCTGATCGGCATCGCCGCCCTGCTCGCCGCCGCGGCCGGCGTGGTGGTGAGCTGGATCGTGCTGGGCGCGGAGCCGGGATCGCGGGGGGCCGCGGAACTCGGCGCGGCGGTCGCCGTGGTCACCGGCGGCCTGCTGGTGACGGTGCGGCTGCTCGGCATCACCCCCTCCCGCGCGCTGGGCCAGGCGTCCGGGCCGCTGGAGCGCGTGCGCATCGTGCTCGACATCCCGTACGACATCGCCACCTACCTGCGGGTGAGCCAGCCGGGGCTGGTGGTGGCGCCGCGGCGGCGGATGCTGCGGCGCTACCGCGCCCTGCTGCGCGAGGTGGCCGCGGGCGGCGTTGACCGCGTGCCCTACGACGGCCTGGTGATCACCGCCCACAGCCAGGGGACCGTGCTGAGCGCGGCGACCCTCTTCGGCGACGCGTTCCGCTCGCCGCCGGCCGAGCCGCTCGACCGCGCCGAGCCGGCCATCGCGCTGCCGCCGCGCGTCTCGCTGGTCACCTTCGGTTCGCCTCTGCGCCAGCTGTACGGCGAGCGCTTCCCCGGCCAGTACGACTGGGTGCGCGCGCGGCTCGACGCGCCGGAGGGATTCGCGCCGCTCACCGACCACTGGGTCAACCTCTACCGCTCGGGCGACTACGTCGGCCGCACCCTCTGGGCGCCGGATCCCGACGCGCCCGAGGTGTGGGATCCGGACCGGGTCGCGTTCGAGACGACGGTGCCGGGCGGCGTGCGCGTGCTCGAGCGGTGCGTCGGGCCGGGCAGCCACACCGGCTACTGGTCGAGCCCGATGATCGGGGACTGGGTGATGCACCTCGTGCTGCGCGCGGCGGGCGCCCCGGCCGCCCCGGAGCCGGCGCGGTAGGCGACCGTCCGGCACAGGCGGGTAACATGCCCGCTGTGAACACACCCCAGGGCCGTTGACAAGCGCGGTCCAACTCGCGGCGGCACTGGTACTGGTGCTGCTGAACGGCTTCTTCGTCGCAGCCGAATTCTCTCTGGCACGGGCGCGGGTGACCCGCCTCGAGCAGGTGGCCGACACCGGGCGCAAATCGGCCGTGCTCGCGCACGAGCAGATCAAGCACATCGACCGCTACCTGGCGGCCTGCCAGCTGGGCATCACGCTCGCCAGCCTGGGTCTCGGCTGGCTGGGCGAGCCGGCCTTCGCGCACCTGATCGAGCCCGTGCTGTCGGCCGTCGGGCTCGGCGAGGGCAGCGCCGTGCTGACCAGCGTGATCCTCGCGTTCGTCATCATCACCGTGCTCCACGTGGTGGTCGGCGAGCTGGCCCCCAAGACGATCGCCATCCAGAAGGCCGAGTCGACGGCGATGACGATCGCGCGGCCGCTCGAGATCTTCCGGATCGTGTTCGCGCCCTTCATCGCGCTGATGAACGGGGCGGGCAACCGGCTGGTGCGGGCGCTCGGCGTGGAGCCGGCCAGCGAGAGCGAGCTGGCGTCGACGCCCGAGGACCTCCAGATCCTGATCGCCCAGAGCGAGGAGGGCGGCGCGATCGAGCCCGAGGAGGCCGACATGCTGGAAGGGGTCTTCGGCCTTCAGCAGAGCCTGACGCGCGACATCATGACCCCGCGCCCCGAGGTCACCACGCTGCTCGCCGACACCCATGTGCGCACCGCCCTCAGCGAGGCCCTGGCCACCCGCCACAGCCGCTTCCCGGTGCTCAACGGCGACGGCGTGCTCGGCATCGTGCACCTCAGCCAGCTCGCCCGGGGCCTCCTGGAGCAGGGCGACACCACGCCGGTGCGCGAGCTGGCCAGCGCGGCCCTCTTCGTGCCCGAGATGCAGCCGGTCGACGACCTGCTGCGCCAGCTCCAGGCCCGCCGGGCGTCCCTCGCCGTGGTGCTCGACGAGTACGGCGACTTCGCCGGCGTCGTCACGGTCGAGGACGTCATCGAGGAGATCGTCGGCGAGATCGACGACGAGCGCGACCGGGCCGCGTCGGTGGACGAGCAGCCCGACGGGCGCCTGATGGTGCGCGGCCACGTGCCCCTCGAGGATCTCCAGGACCACGGCGTCGAGCTGGTGGACGACACCGTGACGAGTGTCGGCGGCCTGGTGTTCAACCGGCTCGGGCGCCTCCCGCGCACCGGCGACTCGGTGGACGCCGACGGGTGGCGGCTCACCGTCGAGGCCACGCGGGGGACGCGCGTGGTGCTGGTGTCGATCGAACCGACCGACGAGGCATCCCCCAACGGCGAGGACCCGCCCGAACCCCACCGATGAGTCTTGCCCCCCGGGGCGGTCTGTTGGAGAAAGAAGGTCAACGCCGCCAGGGAGGAACCATGGGTCAGCCGGTCATTCACTTCGAGATCATCGGCCAGGACGGAGATGCGCTCCGCAGTTACTACTCGGAGCTGTTCGGGTGGGAGTTCGACGCGAACAACCCGATGAAGTACGGCGTGCTCGCCCGGGAGGACAACCTCACCGACGACGGCGTCGGCATCGGCGGCGGGGTGGGCAACGGGCCGGAGGGGTACCCCGGACACGTCACGTTCTACGTCGCGGTGCCCGACGTCGAGGCCGCGCTCGCGAAGGCCGAGAGCCTGGGCGGGACGCGCATGATGGGTCCCGACGAGGTGATGCCGGGACTGGTGATCGGGCTCTTCACCGACCCCGAGGGCCACACGATCGGCGTGCTCACCGGGGCGTCGGCGTAGCCTCGACCAACTGGGAGCCCAGGGCGCCGCGCCCGGTGAGGCAGTGCGCGCCGCACCGGGCGCCCAGCGCCAGGGCGCCGTCGAGGCCGAGCCCGCGGCCGAGGCCGACGGTCACCCCGGCGGCGAACGAGTCGCCGCAGCCGTAGCTGTCGACCGGCGGGCCCGGGAAGCGGCGCGGCCTTCCACCGGCCCGCCGTGCCGTTGGCCAGCAGGTAGCGGCCGCCGGCGCCGCCCTCGGTCCACACGATGGCGGCGGGCGGCACCGGCAGGTCGCGCGTGTCCACGCGCTCCGACTCGTCGGCGTCGCTCGCGATCAGCACGTCCGGGGCGCACGCCGCTCTCGATCAGCTGCGCCAGCCGCCGGGAGGTCACCACAAGATGCTTCGCACGGCGCCCGGCGACCAGCGTCTGGGCGTCGTGGCCGGTGAAGAACGCCGCGTCGCACAGGGTCAGGTCGTCCCAGGGCAGCGGGTCGTCGATCCGTGCCGAGACGGCCTGCCCGACCACCACGATCGCGCGGTCGCCACCCAGCTCGACCACCGAGCTCAGCGCGCGGGTGTGCGGGCCCTCGTGGCGGGCGGCGAGCACGTTGACGCCCTCCTGCGGTGAGCCGCTCGCCGGCCCGGCGGCCGGTCTCGTCCGATCCGAGCGCGGTGTAGAAGTCGCAGTCGGCGCCGAGCTTGGCCACCTGCGCGGCGCTCACTCCGCCGCCGCCGGCCGGCTCGTCGAAGGGCTCGCTGAGGTAGGTGATCTCGCCCCGGCAGGGGCATCGGCCCGATGCCGTGCGTCAGCCATTCGATGTGGCCGATGACGGCCACACGCGGACGAGCCCCGCCGGTCATCGCGGACGGATCTCGGCGGGCGCCCCGTGGGCGACCAGCGCGGGCGGCAGCGCCACCGAGCCGTCCTCGCGCTGGTGGTTCTCGAGCACCGCGATGATCGTCCGGCCGATCGCCACCGCCGTGCCGTTGAGCGTGTGCAGCGTCTGGGTGCCGCTCTCGCGGCGCACGCGGCTGCGCAGGCGGCGCGCCTGGTAGTCGGTGCAGTTGGAGCAGGAGGTCACCTCGCGGTAGGCCTCCTGGCCCGGCATCCAGGCCTCGCAGTCGAACTTGCGGGCCGCCGAGGCGCCCAGGTCGCCGACCGCGATGTCGATCACGCGGTAGGGCACCTCGATCGCCTGGAGGATCGCCTCCTGCACACCGAGGATGCGCATGTGCTCGGCGGGCGAGTCCTCGGGGAGCACGAACGAGAACATCTCGACCTTGTCGAACTGGTGCACGCGGAAGATTCCGCGTGTGTCCTTACCGGCCGCTCCGGCCTCGCGCCGGAAGCATGTCGAGATGCCGCCGTAGCGCAGCGGCAGGTCGGCCTCGGCCACGATCTCCTCACCGTGCAGACCGGCCAGGGGCACCTCCGAGGTGCCGACCAGGTACAGGTCGTCGTCGGCCGTGCTGTAGATCGAGGCGCGGTCCGTGGGGAAGAAGCCGGTGCCGTACATGGCCTCCTCGCGCACGAGCACCGGCGGCACGACCGGGGTGAAGCCGGCGGCCTCCAGCTGGTCGAGCGCGAGACTCACGAGGGCGTACTGCAGACGCACCAGCGGGCCGAGGAGGTAGGCGAATCGCGCGCCCGAGACCCGGGCCGCGGCCTCGAGGTTGAGCGCGCCGGCCGCGGTGGCCAGCTCCACGTGATCGCGTGGGGTGAAGCCGAATGCGGGGGGCTCCCCGACACGGCGGATCTCGACGGCGTCGTCCTCGCCGCCCGGGGGCGCGGCGTCCTCGGCGAGGTTGGGGATGCCCAGCAGCAACGTGTCACGGGTCTCCTCCACGTCACGCAGCTCCGACTCCTTCAGCGCGAGCTCGTCGCCCAGGCGCCGGGCCTCGGCCTCCTCGGGCGCGCTGTCGCGGCCGGCGCGCTTGGCCTCGCCGATGCCCTTGCTGATGCGGCCGCGCGCGGCCCGGGTGGCCTCCACCTCGGTGCGCAGGGCGCGTGCGCGCTCGTCGGCGGCGAGGAGTTCGTCGACGGCCCCGCCGGCGCCACGGCGCGCGAGGTTGGCCGTCACACGCTCCCGCTCGGAGCGGATCACCTTCAGGTCGAGCACTAGAGGGTCGTGGCCCCCGCCTCGGGACCCTGTGCGAGACCGGCCACGACCGAGTCGAGGTCGTCGCCGAAGACGAAGGCCTTGCGCAGCCCGGTGATCTCGAACACCCGGCGGATCCGTCGCTGCGGACAGATCAGGCCCAGCTGGCCGTCGCCGGCGCGGGCGCGGTTGAGCAGGCTCACCAGCGCGCCGAGGCCGGATGAGTCGAGCAGCGTCACATCGGAGAGGTCGAGCACCAGCGAGCTGGTGGCGGGATCCACGGCCTCGAGATCCGTGCGGAAGGTGGAGACCGTGTAGATGTCGAGCTCGCCGCTGAGGACCACGAGGGTGATCCCGTCGCGGGCCTCTGTCGTGACGTCCAGGCTCATGGGCACGATGGTACCCCCGACCCCGGCACCCTGCACCGGGTACCCGCCGGTCGTGCGGCTACTGAATGCTCACGACGTAGGCGACGACGTTGTCGAGATCGGTGCCGGTCGCGAGGCCGGCGGGCATCGGACCGCCGCCGTTGACGACCTGGTTCTTGACCGTCTCCGCGCTGTATCCCATTCCCTTGAGCTGGGGCCCGACGCCGCCCGCGGCGGTGCCGTCGGAGAGGTGGCAGCCCGTGCACTTGGCCTGGAACACGACCAGACCGGCCGCCACGTCGCCGGCCGCTCCGCCGCCGCCGCCGGCCGCCGGAGCGGTCTCGGCGCCGCCGCCCGCCGCCGGGGCGGTCGCCGCCGGGGCCGTGACGGTCTTGCCGTTCGAGTCGGTCTGCGCGGCGCTGTTGACGACGGTCGGGGATCCGGTCGGGGTCTGCGCGGCTTCCTCACTGCTCGTGACACAGCCCGTCAGCAGGCCGGCCGCGGCGACTACCGCGACGAGCGAAAGGACCACCCAGAGCCTGCGCACATCACACCCCTCGGATCGGTCGAGAAAGACTGCTGGATCATATGTGCCGGAACCCAAGAAACAACGCGGCCCGACACATCTCGGGTCATTGCGCCCTCCCGTCGGCGGGCGCGATACCCTGGCCGCACAGTGATCCGGTCGCTCACGGGCGTGGTGCCCCACCTCGGACCCGGCGCTTTCGTCCACGACGGCGCCGAGGTGATCGGGCGCGTGAGCCTGGGTCCGAGCGCGTCGGTGTGGCCGCGCGCGGTGATCCGGGGCGACACCGAGGAGATCAGCATCGGCGCCGAGTCCAATGTGCAGGACGGCGCCGTGCTGCATGCCGACCCGGGCTTCCCCTGCATCCTCGGCGACCGCGTCAGCGTGGGTCACCTGGCCTGCGTCCACGGGGCCACCGTCGAGGACGAGGCGCTGATCGGGATGGGCGCGATCGTGATGAACGGGGCGCGCATCGGCAGCGGGTCGATCGTCGGCGCGGGCGCCGTGGTGCCGGAGGGCGTCGAGGTGCCGCCGGGATCCCTGGTGCTGGGCGTGCCGGGACGGGTGGCGCGCGCGACGTCGCCCGAGCGAGCGCGATGGCCTGCGCGCGACGGCGGCCCGCTACGTGGACATGATCGGGGTGCATCGTGACCACGCTGGGTGAGCCCGGGCCCACCGGGGCCGTCGACCCGACCCGCTGGCTGGCCCGCCTCGCCTCCGTGACGGCGGTCGACCTGGCGGTCGCCCTGGACGAGATCGCCGAGCGCGTCCACGAGATCTTCCCGGTGGACATGGTCTCGGTGATGGTGGTGGACGACATCGAGCACGACGGCGTGACGCGCGGTTACTGCGTCGGCAGCTCGGCGGCCGCGCAGGCGCTGGCACCCCTGCTCACCTCGGACGGGATCGACCCGGTGGGCGTCGCCGAGGCGGCCTTCGACGCCGGCCGCCCGGTGGTGTGGCCGCGGCTCGTGTCCGAGCCCGCCGAGCTCGAGCGCCTTGCGCGGCTGGCCGACGTCGGCGGGCAGGCCGGGGCGCTCCACCGCCTGATGCTCGACGCCGGGGGCCTGGCGGTGCCGCTCTCGGCGCCCCACGCGCCGGCCCTCGGCGCGGTGGCCCTGGTGAGCCTCTCCCGCGAGAACCCCGCTGCCCGAGCGGGCCGTCGCCGAGCTCGCAGTCCCTGGCCCCCCAGCTGGCCCTGACCGTGCGCAACCACCAGCTGGCGGCGCGCAACCGGCGCAACCGCCACACGCTGGAGGGCGTCATCTCCTCCAGCCCGATGGGCGTCATCGTGAGCGACACCCAGGGGCGGCTGTCGATCGCCAACGCCGCCGCCTCGGAGGTGCTGGCCGTCGATCTGGCGCCCTACGTCGGCGAGCGACTCAGCTCGCTCATCGACAACCTGATCAAGTGGCGTTTCGTCAATCCCGACGAGTACGCCGAGCGCATCCACGCGATCCACGCCGACACCTCGCACCGCGTGGCCCACGAGGCCGAGACCGTGGACGGGCGGGTCATCGAGCACTCCTCCTCGCCGGTCCGCGACTCGACCGGCGCCGTGGTCGGGCGCGTGATCATGCTGCACGACGTCACCACCGCGCGCACCGCGCTGCTCGACGCCCGCCGCCTGGCAGCCGAGCGCGCCGCCCTGCTCGAGCGCGAGGAGCGCCGCGCCCAGGAGGAGGTCGCCCTCACCCGGGCCGCGCACGCGATGGCCTCGGCCCTGACGCCGGCCGACATCCACGAGCGGCTGCTCGAGGAGAGCATGGCCATGCTGCCCGCCGTGCGAGCGGGTCGCCGTGCTGACGGTGGACCGCCGCGGCATCGTGCTGCCCGCGGCGACCCGCGGGTTCTCGGACTCCTCGATCGCCCGCATGACCTTCCGCAGCGGCGACGGCGTGGTGGGACGGGTGGTCGCCGACGGGCGGCCGTTCATCTGCAACGACACCGAGATGGACGAGCGCATCTCCACGCGCATCACCCGGGCCGGAGGGGATCCTCTCGTTCATGCACGTGCCGCTGATGCTGGCCGATCGCGTGTACGGCCTGGTGAGCGTCAACAGCTCGCAGCGCCACGCCTTCGGCGAGCGCGAGCTGCGCCTGATGTCGGAGCTGGCGCGCCACGCGTCCGGCGCGCTGCAGAACGCGCTGCGCTTCGAGCAGGAGCGCCACATCGCCGAGACGCTCCAGCAGGCCCTGCTGGCCGAGGAGCTGCCGCGCGTGCCCGGGCTGGAGATGGCCGCCCTGTACCACCCGGCCGCCGGCTCGCAGGTGGGCGGCGACTTCTACAGCGCGTGGCCGCTGTGCGACGGCCGGCTGGCCCTGCTGGTGGGCGACGTGTCGGGCAAGGGCGTCGAGGCCGCCGGCGTCACCGCGATGGCCCGCTACATGGCCGAGGCCCTCAGCCAGCACAGCAGCGAGCCGGCCGAGCTGGTCGCCGAGCTCAACGACATGCTGTGCCCGCGCCTGCCCGACGGCGCGCTGGTGACGCTGGTGATGGTGGCCATCGACACGGCCCGCGAGCAGCTCAGCTGGTGCAGCGCGGGCCACCCGCCGCCGATCATCGTCGAGGCGGGCGGCGGCTATCGGACCCTCGACGACCCCGACCCGCCATGCGGCGTGTTCCCGGGCCAGGCGTTCCACTGCGGGCGTCGCGCGCTTCGGCCCCGGCGACCTGCTGTTCACCTACACCGACGGGCTCATCGAGGCGCGGCGCGGCGACAGGGAGTTCGGCGAGGAGCGGCTGCGCGAGGCGCTGCTGGACGCCGCGGGCGAGCAGCCCGACCGCCTGGCCCGCGCGGTCTACGCCACCGCGCGCACCTGGAGCGAGGGCCACCTCACCGACGACGTCGCCATCGCGGTGGTCAAGCGGGTTCCGGTGCGGCTGCTCGCAGCGTGAGCGGTGTCTCGCCGCCCAGCGTGAGCGTGTCGCCCTCCAGCAGCACGGTGGTCGCCCCCTCGAGCGCCGCGGTGAACAGGCGCTCCTGCTCCATCAGGTGCTCGGGCCCGGCCATGCGCGTCATCAGCACCGGGCCGATGGTCAGCACGATGCCCTCGAGCGTGTAGGCGCCCGAGAAGCGGTTGATCCCGGTCGTGCCCGCCACGTGCCCCTCGCGGGTGAACGTGAGCGTGGGTGGCGAGGCATCCCCGACCAGCGCGGCCCCGATGGCCGTGACGATCCACTCGCCGGCGGCGAGCGCCCCGGCGGGGATCTCGGTCACAGGTTGGCGGCCAACCCCTCCACGAGGAAACGCGTGTGAGCGTGGAGCATCGCGGCCTGGCCGATGCGGTTGACCACCTCGGGGCTCGCCACCGCGTCCGGTCCGCCGCGGGCGATCTCGCCCTCCTTGGCCCGGCGGTCCATCGCGAAGATCGTGTCGGCCAGCTGCGTCTGGCGCTCGCCCATCCAGGCCAGCACGTCCCGCGGCGACCGGCGGCTCGCCCTCGCGCGCGTCGTCGAGCGTCTCCAGGAACACCCGCGTCCAGGCCGCGATGCGCACCCGGCGATCGATCATCGCGTGGATGCCGGGGTCGTCGGCCACCTCGTCGCCGAACTGGAGGTCCAGCTCGAAGGCGGTCGCCTCGCCGATGCGCTTGATCTGATCGTCCACCTCGTCCTCGCGCGCGTGCAGCGAGGCCGACACGCCCCCGGCGAAGGCGGCCAGCGCGTCCTCCGACGACGGCGACGCGTTGGCGGCGAGGGCCTCCGCCACCAGCGTCAGGTGCGCCCGCACGGCGGGGTCACCCGCCGGCGCCAGGTCGTCGGACGCCCTGCGCCTCGACCGCCAGCAGCTCCCCGAGCCGCTCCGGGTGGGACTGCATCCACACGAGGAGACCGCGAGCGCTGGGGTGGGGAGCCGTCGTCACGTCATCTCCTGGCGCGAGTCGGGGACGGATGGATCAGGTGATCGTGTACTCGGGTCCGCTGCCGCCCTCGGGCGGGGTCAGGCGCCCGCCCTTGGCCGTGATCGCGCCGCACTGCACGCAGTTCGACGCGTTGACGTGAACCGTCACGGTGCCGTTCTGAGGCGCGTCCGCGTCGATCTCGTACACCTGCGCCGGGCACATGTTGACCCAGGCGGTGGCGAGGGCCTTCGGCACCTCGGTGCGCACGCGGATGTGGCTGGGCTGGTCGTCGCGCGTCTGGTTGCCGCTGGCGAAGACGCTCGAGAGCTTGTCGAAGATGTACTCGCCGTCGGGCTTCGGGTACTCCGCCGCGCGGTTGCCGATGAAGATCGGCTCCTTGGCGTCGGTCTTCGACTTGACCCGCTTGCGCGGCAGGTGGCCGCCCGACGCGGTGGCCATGCCGTGCACCATGCCGCCGTAGATGAAGTTCTTCTGGAAGGCGGGCCGGATGTTGCGGACCTTCCAGAGCTCCTTCCAGATCGACGAGTCCTGGATGGCCTTGGTGTAGCCCCAGAGGCCGGCCGGGCTGGTCGCCTTCTCGGCCTTCAGCGCCGCGTAGATCTGGTCGCCGGCGATGGTGCCCGACTGGATCGCGAGGTGGACGCCCTTCAGCGCCATCATGTCCACGAAGCCGGCGCTGTCGCCCACGAGCACCGCGCCCGGCACGTGCAGGCGGCTCGGCAGCCCGTAGAGGCCGCCGCCCGGGATCGTCTTGGCGCCCCAGGCGAGCCGCTTGCCGCCGGACAGGATGCTCGCGGATGAACGGGTGGGTCTTGAACTCCTGCAGCACGTCGTGCGCCGAGAGCGTGGCGTCGGCGTAGTCGAGGCCGATCACGTAGCCGATCGAGACCTTGTCCTCGCCCATCGGGTAGATCCACGAGCCGCCGTACTCGCGGTACTTGCTGCGTGAACCGCAGCGGCCAGCCCAGGGTGTGGATCAGCTTGTTGAGCGGCTTGCCGACCTCCCAGACCTCCTTCACCCCGAGCTCCCAGCTCTGGGTGGAGGTCGCGGTCGAGATCGAACGTGGAGCGCACGCACGCCGGCCAGGTGGCCCGGGGTGCCCTCGGCGATGACGGTCACCTTGGCGTGCACCTCGGCGCCGGGCTCGAAGGCGGAGAGCTCCTCGCCGTTGCGGCCGCGGCCCTTGTCGCCGGTCACGACGCCCATCACGCGCCCCTGGTCGACGATCAGCTTCTGCGCGTCGGTCTCGGGGAGCATGAACGCGCCGAGCTCCTCGGCCTGCTCGCTCATCCACCGCGCCATCTGGCTGATCGAGATGATCCAGTTGCCGTGGTTCTTCATCTGCGGCGGCGTGGGGATGCGGATCTTGGCCCGCTTGCGCATCAGGTACACGGCCTCGCCGGTGACCTTGCCGTAGGTCGGGAACTCCTCGTCGGGCGTGTCGGGGAACAGCGCCTTGAGCGGGCCGGGGCGCATCACGGCGCCCGACAGCAGGTGCGAGCCGGCCGTCTTGCCCTTGTCGGCCACGGCGATCGGCACCTCGCCCAGCTGCTCCGCCAGCTCGGGGTCCTCGCCCAGCAGCTGCCCCAGCCGCACCGCGGTCGCGAGCCCCGCGGGCCCCGCGCCGACGATCAGTACGCCGACGTCGATGCGCTCGTCCTCGCCGGCGGTCGGCAGCACCACCTGGTCCGAGGGCCGGAAGGGGGGCGGATAATCAGCCGGGAGGATGTCCATTCAGGGGTCTCGCTGGGTTCGGGGAACAGGGCGCGGATCGATATTACCCCCGCTCACGGGGCGCAGACCCACATCGGATGACGACCTCTAGAGCGAGAGTGCGCTGTTGGCGCCGCTGACCTCGTTGGAGAGCTCGGTGACGACGCTCTTGGCGTCACCGAACACCATCAGCGTCTTCGGATCGAAGAAGAGCTCGTTCTCGATGCCCGCGAAGCCGGCGCGCATGCTGCGCTTGACGACCATCACGCACGCCGCCTTGTCCACCTCGAGGATCGGCATCCCGAAGATCGGGCTGCGCGTGTCGTGGCGGGCGGCGGGGTTGACGACGTCGTTGGCGCCGAGCACCAGCACCACGTCGGTCTGCGGGAAGTCGCCGTTGATCTCGTCCATGTCGAGCAGCTGGTCGTAGGGCACGTTGGCCTCGGCCAGCAGCACGTTCATGTGGCCCGGCATGCGCCCGGCGACCGGGTGGATCGCGAAGCGCACCTCCACGCCCTCCTTGGCGAGCGCGTCCGACAGCTCGCGCACCTTGTGCTGCGCCTGGGCGACGGCCATGCCGTAGCCGGGGACGATGATCACCGTGCGCGCGTTCTTCATCAGCTCGGCGGCCTCGGACGGATCGGCCGAGCGGATCTGGCCCTGCTCCTGGGTCCCCGCGCTGGCCTCCACGGCGTCCACCGCGCCGAACGCGCCGAAGAGCACGTTGCGGAAGGAGCGGTTCATGGCGCGGCACATGATGATCGCGAGGATCAGGCCCGAGGCGCCGTCCAGGGCGCCGGCCACGATCAGCAGCTTGCTGTCGAGCACGAAGCCGAGGCCCGCGGCCGAGAGGCCGGCGTAGGCGTTGAGCAGCGCGATGACCGTCGGCATGTCGGCGCCGCCGATCGGGATGATCAGGAACACGCCGAACGCGAGGCGTGAGCACCGCGATGATCGGGATGATCCAGCCCTGCCGTCGGGGTCGATCATCAGCCACACCACGAGCGCGAGCGCCAGCCCGAGCACGGCGAAGTTCACCGGGTTCTGCCCCGGATAGATGATCGGTCGCTGCGGCAACCATTCCTGCAGCTTGCCGGCGGCCATCAGGCTGCCGGTGAAGACCAGGAAACCGAGGCCGATCTCGACGCCCAGCACGCCGGAGTCGAACACCGAGAGGTGGTCCGACTCGAGGTAGTAGTGCGCGACGCCCGACCAGCGCCGGCGGCCAGGCCGCCGAAGGCGTGCGACAGCGCGATCCGCTGGGGCATGGCGGTCATCGGCACCAGCAGGCCGAGCGGGATGCCGATGGCCGACCCGATCAGCACGGCGACGGCGATCAGGATGTAGCCCTCGGTGGTGATGCCGGGCCAGAACAGCGTGGCCACGATGGCGATGCCGAAGCCGATCTCGCCGGCCAGCACGCCGCGGCGGGCGGTCGGGGCGGCGGTCATCCACTTCAGCGAGAAGGCGAACCCGAGGGCCGCGACCAGGTACGCCAGGTTGATCCAGTCCATGCGATCCATCAGGCGACCCCGTCTTCCGGCGCGGCGGGGGCGGCGGGCGCGGGCGCGGGGGCGCGCGGCTTGAACATCTTCAGCATGCGGTCGGTGATGATGAATCCGCCGACGACGTTGATGCTGGAGCACACCACGGCGATGAAGCCGAGGATCTGGGCGTAGGTCGTGGCGCCCTGGCCGAGGATCACGATCGAGCCCACCAGCGCGATGGCCGAGAGGGCGTTCGTGAGCGCCATGAGCGGCGTGTGGAGGAGCTTCGGCACCCGGCGGATCAGCTCGAAGCCGAGCAGCCCGGAGAGCGCGAAGATGAACAGGCTGGTGATGATGACGTCACTGCTCATGAGGGGACGCCCTCCCCGGCGCCGAGGGCGGTCTTGACCCGGTCGTTGACGATGTCGCCGCCGCGGGTGACCACGCTCTGATTGACGATGTCGTCATCCGGCTTCGGGGCGATGTTGCCGTCCGAGACGAGCAGGGCGATGAAGTTCGCGACGTTCTTGGCGTACATCAGGCTGGCGTGCTGCGGGGTCGATGAGGGCACGTTGGTCGGCCCGATGATGCTCACGCCGCCCGCGACCACGGTCTCGCCGGCGCGAGTCGAGCGCGACAGTTGCCGCCCTGCTCGGCCGCCAGGTCCACGATCACCGAGCCCGGGCTCATGGCCGCCACCATCTCCTCGGTGACGATCACCGGGGCCTTGGCGCCCTGCACCTGGGCCGTGGTGATCACCACGTCGCTGCCGGCGACCGTCTTGGCCAGCAGCTCCTGCTGCTTGCGCAGCGTCTCCTCGCTGAGGGCGCTCGCGTAGGCGCCCGACCCGGCGCCGTCCTGGCCGGTCTCGAGGGCAGCTCGACGAACCGGGCGCCGAGGCTCTGCACCTCTTCCTTGGCCGCGTCGCGCACGTCGTAGGCCTCCACCACGGCGCCGAGGCGGCGCGCGGTGGCGATGGCCGACAGGCCGGCGACGCCGGCGCCGATCACGAAGCACGCGGGCCGGCGACATGGTGCCGGCGGAGGTGGTCAGCATCGGGAACACCTTGGGCAGCGCCTGCGGCCGCCAGCAGCACGGCCTGGTAGCCGCTGATGTTGGCCTGCGAGCTGAGCACGTCCATCGCCTGGGCCCGGGTGGTGCGGGGCACCAGCTCCAGCGAGTAGAGCGTCGCGCCCTTGGCGGCGAGCGCCTGGGCCACCTCGGGTGCCGCGAGCGGCGCGGCCATCCCGACGATCACCTGACCGGGGCGTACTCGCGCCAGGTCGGGGCTCTGCGGGATCGGCGTCGAGCACGCGGACGGCGGTGACCAGGTCGGCGGCCCACACCTCCTCGACCGTGCCGATCGTCGCCCCCTTGTCGACGTAGGCGGCGTCGGTGAAGCCGGCGGCCTCTCCGGCGCCGGACTCGACGACGACGGCCGCGATGCCCAATTTGAGCAGCGCCGGCACGACGGCGGGGGTGATGGAAACGCGACGCTCACCGTCGATGCTCTCGGCGGGCACCCCCACTTTGAGGGGGCGTGAAACGTCGGCCCCATTCTGCGGGGCGGTGGAGGTGCTGGTCAACACGTGACTTCCCGGGGTGGTGACGAGGTGCTGGTTTCTACCCTACGGCCAACCGGGGGTCAACGAGTAGACGACCAGTACGGCCATCTCCGGGACGATTGGGGACATGTCCCTTACAGACGAAAAGACCCGCTCCGGGGCTAAATTCGCTCGGGGCGGATCTGCCCCGCGAAGAAGCCGAGCCGCGCGAGCGGCTCGACCAGCTCGTGCTCCTCGTAGGCAAGGTGCGAGAGCAGCGCGTCGGTGAGAAGGTCGATCGCCGCCTCGATGCGACCGAAGTCGCCGGGGTGGGTGAGGTGGTGCACGAGCGCCCGGTTGACCTCCTCGATGGCGTCGTGGATCACCAGGTGCTCGTCGGCCAGGCGGTCGATCGACCGGGGCGAGCTCCGGCTCGCTCACGGCCAGGTGGGGGAAGATGTCGTCGTCCTCGAGGCCGTGGTGCTGGGCCACGACGCCGCAGTAGCGCGAGCAGAACGCGCCGAGCGTCCAGTCGTTCTGGCGCAGGGCCATGTCGTTGAGCGCCGACCGCGCCTCGCCGGCGGCCAGAGCCCCGTCGCGGACCTGGGCGAGGATGTCGCGCAGCTCCGTCAGCTCGCGGCGCAGCATGTCGTGCACGTCCACCAGGTGCTGGCCGACCAGCCGGCCGCGCCGGGTGTACGCCACCTCCGGGCCGGACGGCGTGCGATGCGGACGCGTGGTCTCGTCCCACGGCGCCGCCGCGCTCAGGCGCACGCCGTCGTCGTCGGTCGGCCGCACCCCGAGGCGGTCGTACTCGCTCGCCGGACGAGGCGTCAGGGGTATCGGGCGCCGGGACGGAGACCGGCGCGGGCGCGGCGGGCGCGGGCGCCGACCCCGCGGCGCGGGCGGCGGCCACCTGCTCGCGCACCGCCGGCGCCACCTCGGCCGCGAAGGTCTCGATGGTCGCCGCGTCGTCGGCCATCAGGATGAACGTCCCGATCCCCTCGTCGAGGGCGAGGCCGGCCAGCTCGGGCACCCATTGCTCCGGCGCCCCCTCGAGGAAGCCGCCGCCTCCCGAGAAGCTGCCGTTCACGTTGAGCAGGCGGCGGATCGCGGCGGGCTGGCGGCCCGCTCGAGCGGCCGCCGCGTCGATGCGGGCGTTGCCCGCCGCGAGGTCGCCGGGCTGCAGGTAGGGCAGGCTCGGCAGCCAGCCGTCGCCCTTGCGGCCGATCAGGTCGAGCATCCGCGGCTTGAGGGCGCCGACCCAGATCTGCACGTCGTGGAGCGGCGCCGGGCCGCGGGCGGCGCCCTCCAACCGGTAGTGGCACCCCCTCGAAGCGGACGCCCCGGGGCTGATCGACGTCCCAGAGCGCGCGCATCAGGTCGATGGCCTCCTCCAGGGCGTTGACGCTCTCGCCGGGCGTCCGGCGCGGGCCCCCCATGGCCACGATCGGATCCCAGAAGGCGCCCGCGCCGATGCCGAGCTCGGCGCGGCCGCCGCTGAGGATGTCGAGGCTCGCCACGGCGCGCGCCAGCACGGCGGGCGGGCGCAGCGGCAGGTTGTGGACGTTGGCGGCCAGGCGCACGCGCTCGGTGCGGGCCGCGACGAACGAGAGCAGCGTCCAGGTGTCGAGGAAACGCGACTGGTAGGGGTGGTCCTGGAACGTGACCAGGTCGATCCCGGCCCCGTCGGCGACCTGCGCGAGGGCGACGACCCGGTCGGCGTCGTCGGCGGCCGGCGTGATGAACACGCCGAACTCCAGCTCGTGGCCGTAGTCGCCCATGGGCCGAGCCTACGCGGCGCCCCCGCGCAGCGCCCAACGGCGCTCGGGAACGAAAAAAGCCCCGCATTGCGGGGCTTTTCAACCGGAGTGGAGCATAGCGGATTCGAACCGCTGACCTCCTGGGTGCGATCCAGGCGCTCTCCCAACTGAGCTAATCCCCCGGGGCCGGAGCGACTGTACCGCGCGTTCGCGGGCCGCGGGAGAGCCGCGGGGGTGACAGCGGAGGCTGGCGCTACCCTGGAGGCAGAGTGATCGACCTCCACAGCCACCTCCTGCCGGGCATCGACGACGGCCCGTCGACGATCGGCGAGTCGGTCGAGATGGCGCGGGCGCCTGGGAGTCGGGCACCCGCACGATGGTGTGCACGCCGCACATGGTCGCGCAGCTACCCCACCGAGCCCCGCCGGGTGTGGTCGGGCGTGGGCGAGCTGCGCGAGGCGCTGGCGGAGGCCGACATACCGCTCGACATCCGCACCGGCGGCGAGATCGCGCTCGACTACATCGACCGCCTGAGCGACGAGGAGCTCGACATGGCGAGCGTCGGCGGCGGCGGCAAGTGGCTGCTGCTGGAGATGCCCTTCAAGGGCTGGCCGCTGCGCCTGCCCGAGATCCTGCGCGACCTGGAGATCCGGGGCTACGGCGTCATCCTGGCCCACCCCGAGCGCGCCGAGTCCGATCCAGCGCTCGCCCGACCGCATGCGCGACATCATCGGGCGGGGGGCCCTGGTGCAGCTCACCGCCGGATCGTTCCTCGGCGACCACGGCCCGGCCGCGCGGCGCACCGCGCTGCTGCTGCTCGCCGGCGGAGCGGCGCACTTCCTCGCCTCCGACGCCCACTCGGCCGGCCCCTGGCGCCCGCCCGAGATGGAGGAGGGCCTCCAGGCCGCGGCCGACGGGATCGACATGGATCCCCAGGCCCTCGCTGGATGGTGGAGGAGGGCCCGGCGGCGATGCTGGAGGGAGGCCCGGTGCGGCCCCCCAAGCTCACATCGACGAAAAGGCTCCGGGCGGTCGCGCGTCGGGCGACCTACGAGCCGCGATGACCGAGCCGCGGGTGACCGCCAGGCCGTCGACCAGCGACACCTCGGCCCGCCAGCCGTAGAGCCGCTCGGCCTTCGACACGTCGAGCACGCTGCGCTGCAGCTCGCCGGCGCGGGGCGGCACGAACTCGGGCTCGCCCTCGTAGCCGAGGCCCTCGAGCAGGTCGAGCACGGTCACCTCGACGCCCGTGCCGATGTTGACCGTCTCGCCCGGCACGCCGGCCTCGGCGGCCAGGAACGCGCGCACGACGTCGCCCACGTAGACGTAGTCGCGGGTCTGCAGGCCGTCGCCGAAGACCTTGGGGCGCTCGCCGTCGAGCAGGCGGCCGCAGAAGATCGCCACCACGCCGGCCTCGCCGTGGGGGTCCTGGCGCGGGCCGTAGACGTTGCCCAGCCGCAGGACCGCGGTCTCGCTGCCGTAGAGGCGCGCGTAGAGGTGGCAGTAGCCCTCGCCGGCCATCTTGCTCATGCCGTAGTGCGAGAGCGGGCGGGTCTCGGCCGTCTCGGGGCTCGGCACCGGCAGGCCCTCGTACTCGCCGTAGCCGGCGCCGCCGGTGGAGGCGAACACCACCCGGGCGCCCACCGCGCGGGCGGCCTCGAGCACGTTGATGGTGCCGATGATGTTGACGTCGGCGTCGTAGCTCGGCTCCTCGAGGGCCCGGCGCACGTCGGCCTGGGCCGCGAGGTGGAAGATCGTCGTGGCGCCCGAGGCCCGTGCGAGGCGGTCAGCTCGTCGGCCTCGCGGATGTCCTGCTCGTGGAGCTCGGCCTCCGGGGGCACCCGGATCGCCTGCCCGTTGGAGAGGTTGTCGACGACGTGGCAGTTGCGCCCGTCGGCGATCAGCGCGTCGGCCAGGTTGGAGCCGATGAACCCGGCTCCGCCGGTGATGAGTGCAGTGCTCACGCTGCTACCTTTCGGCCGATGACGACGCCTCCTCAAGCGGTGCGGAGTGTGGAGCATGGCCCGCTCGGCGGCAATGTCGTGAGGGCCATATGAGCGACGCCCCCGACGACCTTCCGAGCGACCACCGCACCGGCCCGAGCGTCTATGCGCGCCTCGCCGAGGAGGCGGACGTGCAGACGACCCTGCACACCCCGCCGCGCTGGGCGCGGTGGGTCGGCTGGGGCCTCTGCGTCGCGCTCATCGTCGGCGTGGTGGTCGCCGCCGTGCGAGCCCACCCCTGGTAGCCCCCCGCTTCATCGCCCTGGAGGGCATCGACGGAAGCGGCAAGAGCACCCAGGCGGAGCTGCTCGAGGCGGCGCTGGCGGAGCGCCGCGTGCCGGTGACGCGCACGCGCGAGCCCGGCGGCACGCCCCTCGGCGAGCGCGTGCGCGAGATCCTGCTGGCCGGCGACCCGGGCGAGATGAGCCCGTCGCCGAGGCGCTCCTGTTCGCCGCCGCGCGCGCCCAGCTGGTGCACCAGGTCATCCGCCCCGCGCTCGACGAGGGGCGCTGGGTGGTCAGCGACCGCTTCCTCGACTCCTCCCTGGCCTACCAGGGCGCCGCCCGCGGGCTCGGCCTCGACCTGGTGCTCGACACCAACCGCGCGGCCGTCGAGGGCTGCCTGCCCGACCTCTCGCTGGTGATCGACATGGAGCCGAGCGCCACGGCCGGCCGGCGCCGCGCCACGCCCGACCGCATCGAGGCCGAGGGCGAGGGCTTCCACGCGCGCGTCGCCGAGGGCTACCACCGCTCGCCGAGCGTTTCCCCGAGCGGGTGGTGCTGATCCCCGGCGAGGGCAGCGTGGACGACGTGCACGCCCGGGTGATCAGCACCGTCGCGGACTTCCTGTGATCGCGATCCCCGGCCAGCCGCTCGCCCAGCGCATCCTGCGCGCGACGCTGAAGAGCGAGCACCCGCCGCAGCAGCTCCTGTTCCAGGGCCCCGCCGGCACCGGCAAGCGCGAGGCCGCGCACGAGTTGGCCTGGCAGATGATGGATCCCGCGGGGCGCCACGAGCGCACCGACACGGCCCTCGACCTGACCGAGGTGAGGCCGCCGGCACCCAGATCCTGCTCGCCGACCTGGACGCCGCGATCTCGCAGATCAACTACCGCCCCAACGTGATGGACCGGCGCGTGATGATCGTCCAGGGCGCCGAGCGCCTCAGCGCGAGCGAGGGCGCCGCGCGCATCCTGAAGGTGCTCGAGGAGCCCCCTCCCCTCTCCCACTTCATCCTGATCACCGACCACCCGGCCGAGCTGCTCGACACGATCCGCTCGCGCTGCCTGCCGGTGCCGTTCCGCGGCGCCGGCTGGAGCGCCGCGCGGGAGCACATGGACCCCTTCGAGGTCGAGATGCGCCAGATCGGCGTCGACTTCGGGCTCGACGCCCTGGCCGGCACCGCGACCGGCACCCCCAGCGCGCGGATCGCCCAGATCCAGACGCAGATGGAGGACGTCGCGGGAAGGAACGCGTCGGAGCAGCTGGCCGCCCTGCGCCAGGAGGCCGCGGCCCTGGAGGGAAAGCGCGGAGAGCGCACGGCGGTGAAGCGCGCCGAGGACCACGAGAAGCGCGAGCGCCGGCGCCTGGTGACCGACGGCTGGACGTTGGTGCTCGACGCCGGCGCGGTCGCCAGCGCCGACGCCCTGGCCGTCGCCGTCGGCGCCGAGAAGGCCGTGCGCCACACCGAGCACATCGACGCCTGCGCGCCGTCGGCACCCCCGAGCGCCGCGCGTTCCTCGAGCGCGCGATCGAGGAGTTCCAGCTCTCGAGCTCCGAGCTCGAGCTCAACCCCAGGGTCGAGCTGGCCGCCGAGGCCCTGCTCGTGCGACTCGACAAGGCCCGCCACGGCGCGCATCGCCGCCTGGTCGCCCACGGACGGATCCCGATGTAGCGACCGGCGGCCTCAAGATTCACTTTCGGACTGTCGAGGTCAGGAATACCGCTCCCGCACCCGCGGGGTCGCCTCGACCCCGGAGCCGCGAATGCGCCGTGCCCGCCCCGCCCGCCTTCCCCTCGTCGTGGCCGTGGGGGCCGCCCTGCTCCTCGCGGTGGGAGCCCAGGTTGCGAGCGCCGCCTCGGTGATCACCTACGTGAGCGGGAACACGATCCGCCAGGCCGGCTCCGATGGCACCGTCCACTTCACGCTTCCGCTGGCTGGCTCGCTCGATCCCCAGGGCGTAGCCGTCGCCATGCGGACCGGGGACATCTACTGGGCCAACAACGGCCCCGGATTTTTCGATGGCTCCATCGGCCGCGCCCGGTTGGATGGCTCCGACTCCGATGTGGGCTTCATCCCCCTCGCCACCCAGGCCGAAGGAGTCGCCGCCGACGCCAACCACGTCTACTGGTCCGACGGCAACGGACACATCGCGCGGGCGCGCCTCGACGGGAGCGATGTGGAACTCGACTTCATCACCGGCGCCAACTACCCGAGAGGCATCGCCGTCGACGCCGGACACGTCTACTGGGCCGACTACGGCAGCTACACCATCGGGCGGGCCAACATCGACGGCACCGGGGTGGACCAGAGTTTCATCAGCGCCGGCACGGAGCCGCACGGGGTCACCGTGAGCCCCTCTCACGTCTACTGGAGCAACAGCAACGGCGGCCCGCACCACATCGGTCGCGCCAACCTCGACGGCACCGGGGCCGACGTCAGCTGGCTGTCGCCATCTGGTCTGGTCCGTCACCTGTCCACCGACGACGCGCACCTCTACTGGGCCAACTACGACCAGAACGCCATCGGGCGCGTCAACCTCGACGGCACCGGGAGAAACGACACCTTCATCGGTGCCACCAGTCAGCCGGTCGGCGTGGCCGCCTCCTGGACCCCGGCCGCCTCCCTCACCGGCGACGGAACCCTCGGCGAGCGCGTCCCAGGCTCCGTGCCGGCCCCTCGGAACCTGACCCTCACCGGCACCGGGGACGGGCCCCTGATGGTGGGCACCGCCGCGCTCACCGGCGCCGACGCAAGCCAGTTCCGCATCGCCGGCGACAACTGCTCGGGCCGAAACCTGGCGGCGGGCGCCACCTGCACCGTCGGCGTGAGCTTCGCGCCGACGTCGAACGGCTCGAAGACGGCGACCCTGACGATCCCCGGAGACGGCCCGGGCTCACCCGCGACTCTCCCCCTCTCGGGAACCGGCGTACCGGCACCGGTGCCGGTCCCCGCCCCGACGCCCATGCCCGGCCCGGCTCCGACTCCGATCGCCCCGGTTCTGCCGGCCGCCGCCCTCCAGTCGCGCAGCGACCTCGGGCGCGCCACCATCACCACCGCCGCACCGGGAGCGGGCACGCTCACCGTCCGCGCCGAGGCGAAGATCGGCGGGAGGACCGTCGCCCTCCCCGCCACGCTCGGCGCGGCGGTCACCGTGCTGACCCTTCCGGCGCCTGTGCGCGCCCAGCTTGCCAAGCGCGGCCGCGTGACCATTTCGGTCACCGCGACCTTCGCGGCGAGCACCGGTGGCTCGTCGGCCGACAGGCGCGCCATGTCTCTGACCGCGGCAACCAGCGGTTCCTGCGCAGCCAGTGGATCGGCCGCAAGTCGGGCCCCTGGGCCGAGCGGCCCCACCTCACGGGCGCACGGCGCGCGGCGCTCCGCATCGGCTGCGGGGAGACCTCTTCACCGCCCGCGTCGTGCGGTAGGGGAAGCCCGGAGGAGGGACCCTCAACCGATCGGGACGAACGACCCGTAGGCATGGCGACCCACCCCCTCCCAAGGAGGCTCATGCGACTCGTCCGTTCCCGTTGGCTCGCCGCGATCACCGCGGCCGCCATCGCTGCGATCGCTC
>CAWIOJ010000001.1:0-1897199 GCA_963837725.1 uncultured Thermoleophilia bacterium | reverse complement strand
CTACCTGCGCCGGAACAGCAGGAGGCCCCCGGCGGTCGCCGAGGTGCCTCCCGCGTGTCCCCCGACGGATCCCGAGGGCGATTTCCGGCCCCGGCGGGCGCTGTCTGCCGCTCGGCCACAAAATCGACTCCGTGGTAATTTGGATGTTCGCCACCAACCGAGCACCGCGTTTCGGACAGATCAGCAGCGTGGTGGGTGTCGACCCCACTCCGCCGCCTCGCGCGTGTCCTCGGGGGCGCGCAAGGTGTAGCGCACCGCGATCGCGCGGAGCCGCAGCACGCCGTCGAGATCGACCACGACATCGCCGACCGCGTCGGCAGTGAGCCGGTCACCCGTACTGTCGATCTTGCGCGCCTTGAGCACCCGCCGAACGTCCCGATCAGGCACCCGGCGACCGACGCGACCAGATAGTGGAGTGTCCCGGGGTGGTCGGGAACCGTGCCCGGCTCGAAGCCGTCATGCTGTCCCCTGCCAGCCGGGTGTTCCGAAGGTGACCTCGTCGCCGGTCATCTCGAGCACCGCCTTGCGGATGGGCAGGTTATCTCGGGTGAGGTGTACGCGAACCTCGTGGGTGGTTTCGTCGGTCATGTCGTCCTCGATCGGGATCGTAAGCTTGCGGGTAATCGAACGCCACCGGCCTCTCGAGATCAACCCATACCCGACCCGCGCGTTGGGTATTCGCCTCTGAACGTGGCGCGTCGGGCAGACTCTCGGGCGTCGTCAGCGCAACGCACAAGGGGGAAGTGATGGAACTCGCCGATGCCATTCGCAAGCGCCGCGCCGTCAGGAAGTACACCGATCGACCGGTGGACGACGAGACCCTGGACCGGATCCTGCGGCTGAGGGGCTCCGCGCACCGAGCGGCGGTGGCCAGCAGGCGTGGGGCTTCCTCCTGGTGCAGAACCCCGAGCATTTGTCGCGGTCGCGGAGCTGATCATCGCCGGTGGCGCGGAGTACTTCGCGCTGATGCGTGCCCCGAAGGACGCCACCGACGAGGAGCACGCGAAGTGGGCGCGCGACTACGCCGAGAACGTGATGTCCACCTACCGCCAGGTGCCGGCCTTCGTGGTGGGACTGCTGGTGCCGCGCGGCTATCCGGACGGCTTCCCGGCAGCTACGAGGACGACCTCAATCTCGCTCTCGTTCGCCTTCCAGAACCTGATGCTCGCCACACACAAGGCCGGGCTCGGGACGGTCTCGATCACCGCCTTCATCCGGTGGGGAGAAGGACAAGCTGCGCGAGATCCTCGGCATCCCGGCCGAGGTCGATCCCGCGATTATGGTCCCGATCGGCTACCCGGAGGAGTTCCCGAAGGGTCTCGCCCCGGCCCTCCAGCGCAACTTCCGCACGTGGCACGCGCTGGTCCACGACGACACCTACGGCAACACCCGGGAGTAGCGGGTCGGTAGGCCGACGGGAGGGATCGTCCGGCGGGGGGGGCGGGGCCGCGGCGCGGGGACCCGGGTCGGGGCGGATGACGCGCAAACCGCGCTAGCCTCGTCCGCTGGCCACCGCAGTGCTGGTGCCGTGCCCCCGCTGGCTCACCCCTACGAGCCCGGGAATCGCGCGCACCCTGGGGCCGACGCCGCCATCGAGCGTGCGGAACACGGACGTCGTGAGCGGCGGGCGCACAGCGCCGGTCTGAGCTCGCCCGCGCGTCGCCAACACCCGGAAAGGTTCGCTTCTGTCGCGACGTACGATCGGCCTCTGCCTGGGGCTCGCCGCCCCTGTCGTCCTCACCGCCGCCATCCTCACCGCCGGAGGCGGGCCGCCCGCCTTCGGTAACGCGCACACCAGCGCCGCGGCGCGCGCCGAGCCCCGCCCACACCGCGGCCTCCGTGACCGTCCTCGAGCGCCGCGCTCGCGTCGAGGCACGCCGCCTCGGCCTCGTCGCACCCGCCCGCCAGCCGCGCCCGCGTTCGGAGCAGGCCCTGGCCCGCCGCGCGGATGAGCTCCAACGTGGTCGCGTTCCTGCATCAGCGGCACGAGCTGGCGCCGACGCTCGACCGACCTGCGGCGGAGGAGGCCTCGGTCACCGGCCCGGCGCCACTGCGGCGCGCGTTCCAGCGCACCGTGCGCCAGTCGTTGCGCCTGGGGATCGCGCCGCCGCCGGCCCCCGCCTCGCCGACGCGCCGGACGCGCTCACGGCCGAGACGGAGCGCCTGAAGGACGTCGGGGAGTGGCTGGCGCGCGGCAGCGAGCGCGCGCGGCCGGCCGAGGTCAACGTCTCGGCCACCGCCGTCGCCATGGGCTACCGGGGCACGCCGTACGTGTACGGGGGCGCGAGCCCGAGTGGGTTCGACTGCTCGGGGCTGGTCGCCTACTCGTTCGGGAAGGTGGGCAAGTCGGTGCCGCACAACACCAACGCCATCTGGAGCGCCTTCCCCAAGGTGTCGCGGAGCGGTCTGCGCACGGGCGACCTGGTGTTCTTCAGCGGGCTGGGCCACGTGGGCATCTACGTGGGCCACGGCAGGTTCGTCCACTCACCGCACACGGGTGACGTGGTCAAGGTGGAGCAGCTCGCCAGCCGCGACGACTACGTCGGGGCGGTCCGGGTTTAGGGTATGCGCTGTCACGCGGCGCGGATCAGCTCACGCCTGCGCGTGGGCGATCTCCGCGAGGGCATCGACGCTCGGACAACGGTTTCGCGACCGGAACGACGTGACGGATGAGCGCGCCGCCGGACATCGTGTTGGTGCATGGCGCCTGGGCGGATGGCTCCTGCTGGAGCGGCTGCGACAGGTGCTGGTGGCGCAGAAGGGTCCGACCATGGTCGCCGGGCACTCGTACGGCGGCCAGATATGAGCGCGCTCGGGGACGACGCGCCCAACGTCGTCGGCCTTCATCGCCGCCTTCGGCTCGACGAGGGCGAGTCGATCGGCGGCCTGCTCGCTGAGGGCGAGCCGACCCCGGCCCTGGCCAACGTCATGTACGCCGTGCAGCAGCCCCTCTCGGTGTCGGCGCTGTCGGACGTGATGGGCCCCCCGGCCTGGAAGAGCCTGCCGTCGTGGTACCTGGTCGCCCAGAACGACGAGGCGACCCCGCCCGACGCCGAGCGCCTGTTCGCGGGGCGCATGGGCGCGTGCATCTCGGAGATCGCGTCGAGCCACGTGGCCATGGTCTCCCACCCGGACGTGGTGGCGGACCTGATCCAGGCGGCCGCGAAAGAACTGTCTCCCGCCTGAGTCGCCTGAGTTTTCTTCCCGCCCCGCTCGGCCGGGCGTGGAAGCGGGGCGAGGTCCTCGTCCCACGCCGCCAGATCCCGGTCAGGCTCCGGGCTCGGCGACCGCAGCCTCCACACGCCGAAGACACCCACGAGGCCATCTCCAGGGCGCGGTCGAGGCTCAGCCGGATCCGCGCCTGGACCTCGTAGACCGCGTGACTCACGAGGGCGTGTACGCCGAGGTCGCCGCTCGAGCGTGTGAGGAGATAAGGACCCGGCACCGCCCGCGCTAGCCTGACCGGGTGACGCCCAGCCCCAGCGACACCAGCCGCTCCTCCTACTGGGACAAGCGTTTCGCCGGTGAGGAATGCCGTTTCGGCCCGCAACCCAACGAGTTCCTGGTGTGGTGTCGCGGGCTTCGGAGAATCGGGCCGGGTGCTCTGCGTTGCCGACGGGGAGGGACGCAACAGCGTCTGGCTGGCCGGGCAGGGGCTGGATGTCGATGCCTTCGACACCTCACCGGTCGGGGTCGCCAAGGCGGAGCGTCTGGCGGCCGAGCGCCGCGTCAGCGTGCGGTTTCACGTCTCCGACGCCGACGGGTGGGACTGGCCCAAGGGTGCCTACGACGCCGTGGCGGCGATCTACATCCAGTTCGCGCCCCCCGACATGCGCCGGCGGATCTTCGGGCGCATCGCGCGCGCCCTGCGCCCGGGGGGACTGCTGCTGCTCGAGGGCTACCGCGCCGAGCCGCTGGCGTACGGGACGGGCGGACCCAGGTGCTGGAGCAGCTCTACACCGAAGCCCAGCTGAGGAGCGGGCTCACCGACTTCACCATCGACGAGGTGCGCTCGTACGACGCGGCCATCGACGAGGGGCCCGCCCACTCGGGGATGTCCGCCGTGATCGACGTCATCGCCCGGCGCTGAGCGCCCCTAGGCGGAGACCTCGAGCGGCAGCGACGGATCGGCCGACCACTCCTCGAGCGAGCCGTCGTAGATGGAGACGCCCTCCCGTCCCGCGACGGTGAGGCCGAGGGCGACGAGCGAGGCCGAGATCCCGCCCCCGCAATAGAGCAGCACCGGCCGCGGATCCTCGATGAGGTGGGCCAGCGACGCGCGCAGCTCGCTCGCGGTCGAGCAGGCGGCCGTCCGGGGTGAGGAGGTCGTGCGCAGGCGCGTTGGACGAGCCCGGGATGTGCCCGGGGCGCGAGTAGCGCGACGGGCCCGCCCGGCGAAGACGTCGGGGGAGAGCGGCACACGAGCTGGGCATCCTCGTCGCCCGAGAGCACGCGCAGCACCCGCTCGCGGTCGGAGAAGCGCTCGGGGCGGGGCGACGCGGGCACCGGCTCGCGGCCGGGGCGGGATCGGCGGAACCGCGTCGCGATCGGCCCGTCGGCCTCGCGCCAGGCTTCGAGGCCGCCGTCGAGCACCCGCGCGTCGATCCCCGCCGCGCCGAGGCCCCACCAGAGGCGTGCCGCCCACATCATCCCGCCGTCGTCGTAGGCCACCGGCAGGGTGCCGGCGCCGACGCCGAGGGCGGCGACGCGCGCGACCAGCTCCTCTCCGCCGGGGTGCGCAAAGCAAAGAGCCGGTTCTCGTCGGCGAGCTCGCCGAGCAGGTCGGCGTGCACGCGCGCCGGCGGGGTGCCCCTGCGCGAAGCGCTCGGCCCCCGAGCGCGCCGCGCCCGGCCCGTCCTGATCGGGCGGGGGCAGCACCACCGTCGCGTCGAGGAGGATCGACTCCCGGCCGCCGTGGAGCAGCTCCTGCGCGGTCACCAGCGGCCCGCTCACGCCGGCGCCCCCGCGAGCGCACCCATGGCTGACGCGTCGCGGTGCGTCACCGGCGTGCGACGGGCACGCGGCGGAAGGCCGTGGCCGGATGGTCGTCGCGCGCGCGCTTCTGCCCCACCCCATGGAAACGCTCGCGGAGCGTCTCGCCCTCGTACTCGGTCCACACCCGCCCGCGGCGCTGCAGCTCGGGCACCACGAGATCGACGAAGTCGCGGTAGGTGACCGGCGGCACCGGATCGGTGACGTTGAAGCCGTCGATGTCGGCCACGTCCATCCAGCGCTCGAGCTCGTCCGCGATCGTGGCCGGTGAGCCCACCACCACCGGGCCCCCTCCGCCGATGCCGACGAACTCGGCGATCGCCCGGGGGGTCCAGGTGCGGGTCTCGTCGAGGCGGGTGAACACCTCGACCATCCCCCGGATCCCCTCGGTGTCAACGTACTCGAGGGGGACGTCCGGATCGAGCGCGGAGAGGTCGATGTGCATCAGGCCGGAGTACCGGGCGAGGGCGCCCTCGAGGCTGGCGTACGACGCGTAGTCGGCGAACTTGGCCTGGGCCTCCTCGTCGGTCTCGGCGACGATCGCCGTGACGATCACGAGGAACTTGATCGAGTGCGGATCGCGCCCCACCTCCGCCGCGCGGCGGCGGAAGTCGTCGACCAGCAGGCGCGCCATCTCCGGCTTGTACGCGCTGACGAACACGCCCTCCGCGTGGCGCGCCGCGAACGCCCGGCCGGCCGGCGAGGTGCCCGCCTGGAACAGCACGGGGGTGCGCTGGATCGACGGCTCGGAGAGGGCGATGCCGGGAACGCTGTAATGGGTGCCCTCGTAGAGCGCGGGGTGCACCTTCGCCGGGTCGGCGAAGACCCCGGCGGCGGCGTCCATCACCACGGCGTCGTCCTCCCAGCTGCCCTCCCACAGGGTGTAGACGACGTCCATGAACTCCTCGGCGATCTGGTAGCGCTCGTCGTGTGGGATCTGTCGCTCGAGTCCCAGGTTGCGGGCGGCGCTGTCGAGTGCGGAGGTGACGATGTTCCACCCGATGCGGCCCTCCGTGAGGTGGTCGAGCGTCGTCATCTTGCGGGCGAACTGGTACGGCCGCTCGTACGTGGACGAGACGGTGACCGCGAAGCCGAGGTCCTTGGTGGCGGCGGCCATGGCGCTGATCGACAACAGCGGGTCGTCGGTGGGCGTGACGATGCCGTCGCGCAGCGCCGCGTCGGGGCGCCCCTGGTACACCTCGAGCGGGCCGAGGGCGTCGGCGATGAAGAGGGCGTCGAAGCGACCCCGCTCCAGGATCTGGGCCGTCTCGATCCAGAAGCCGAGGTCGCGGTAGCGATGGGCCTGGCTCTGCGGGTGGCGCCACAGGCCGATCGCCGTGTGCCCGACGGTGGACTGGCGCAGTCCGTGCAGCATGATCCGGCGGGTCGCAGTCATGGCCCGACGCTAGCAAGGGGCTTTGCTGATCTGCCTCATCTGCGCGGCTTATTTTCGGATCGTCGCGTCGTCCTCGGTGATCTGTATACAACCGTGGTCGTTCTGACAGGTCCGCGATGGTCGATCCGGGGAGAAGTGCGTTGGCTATCAGCATGCGACGTGTCGTTGCGCTCGCGGGTGGGGCCCTCGTCGTGAGCGCAACGCTCGCCGTGGGCGCCTCGGCCGCCACCCCGGTGACGGCGCCCGTCAGCATCACATCGCCACGCGGCGACGCCTTCGTGCGCACCTCCTCGCTCACCGTGACCGCCCGCGTGCCGCGGCGCGTGACCCGGGTCAACGTGAGCGTGAACGGCCGCACGCGGTTCGCCTCCTGCGCCGCCGGCATCTGCCGCGTGCCGCTGTCGCGGGCCACCGGGCTGCGCTACGGCGCCAACCGGGTCCGCGTCACGGCCAGCGCGAGCCGCCATAGGCCCGGGCGCGCGACGGTGCTCTTCGACGTCGGTCGCTCCCGGCCGAAGCTGGTCGCGATCACGAGCCCGCGCGCCGTTGGCGGCCAGCTCGTGATCCGCACCTCGGTGCCCCGCGCGCGTCAGAAGCGTTTCGTCGTCACCCTCAACGGGCGCGCGATCCAGCGCCGGTTCGACGGACAGCCCGGCCCGGTCTACCGCCTGCGGCTCGGCGCCGACGAGCGCCTCCGCCACGGGCGCAACACCGTTTCGGTGACCGTGATCGATCGCGACGGCGACTACGCTGTCCGCTCGAGCAGCTTCGCGATCTCCCGGCGTGTGCCGATCGCCGGCGCCGGGCCGTCCCGCGTCACGCGCGGCGGCGCACCGGTCACGCTCAGCGCGCGCAGCTCGCGCCCGAGCGCCGCAGGGAAGGGAACGGTGCGATACCGGTGGCGGGTGGTCTCCGGCCCCGTGGCGCCCCCGCTGTCGCTCGCGAACCCCGTCGCGCCCGTGCTGACGCTCACGCCGAGCGCCGTGGGCACCTACGTCCTGCGCCTGACGGCCACCCAGATGGGAGGCCCCGACGCCGGGGCCAGCTCCAGCGACCTGGTGACCGTGGTCAACCAGCCGGTCACCCCGCCCATCGGCGTTCCGGTGTCGACCCTGGACGCCTCGGGGGGCATCAGCGTGGGGGGCACCGACTACGCGCTGCAGGGCTCCGACTCGGTCGTGGTGGCGGCCTTCGACCGCGCCACCCTGACCCAGCTGCTGCCCACGACCAGCTACAGCGCGTCGCAGGCCGCGACCGCGCTCAGCCAGCTCACCACGGCCGGCGGCACGCACAAGATGGTCGTGATGATCGCCAACCCGTCCGGCAAGGCCCTGGGGGACGGCGCCTGGGCCAAGGTGGTGGCCGCCGCAGGGGGCACCCTCTCGGCCTCGTACTTCACCGGCGGAGACTCGGGCTTCTCGGTGATCGGCACCTCGGGCGACACGGGCAACGCGTACCAGAGCGTTCCGCTCTCGACCGCCACCACCGGGCAGATGAGCGGCTACCTGCAGGTGGGCGGCAACGGGTTCCAGTACCGCTTCGTGGCGGCCGAGTACCCGTCGTTCACCACGTCGGCGAGCGCGGGCGCGCTGAGCAACACCATGACGATCAACGGGTCGAGCTACAGCTCGACACCGATGCCGGCCTGCGCGACGGGCGGCTTCCAGGTGGTCATGGTCTCGGCGGTCACCCTGGCAGGAAAGGCCAACCTCACCGTCCCGACCAACGGCTGCGGCAGCAACAGCGATCAGGTCAACCAGCTCCAGCTGTCGACCAACCTGCTGGGCCTGCAGGTGCTGCTCGGCCCGCCCGTGCTGGTGTTCGTGCAGAGCATCGGGGCGCCGCGCGACATCTCCAGCGCGGGAACGGCGGGGACGTGGAACATCCTCGCCACGTCGATCTCGAAGCTCGGTGGGACGGCCCAGGTGTTCTACGGCGCGGGCGCCTCGGCCAACCAGCCCTATTCCCTGGTGGGAACCCCTGGGCTTGCGCCCGGGGCGGGCGCCGAGGCGAGCGCGACCCTCGGTGGCGGCCCGGGCACACTCGCCGGGCTCCTCCGCCGCAGTCACGCCTGGAGCTTCACGCCCTCGCTGGCCGCGCCGGGCCTCAGCACCGCACCCGTCGTGGCGGCGATCGCCTACCAGGCCCCGACGCCGTGGCCGCTCTCGAACGACCCCGGCCACATCGCCGCCCTCAACAGCATCGCCGCGTCCCTCGGCCTGGTCCCCAACGCCTCCAACTCGTGCGAGTTCCCGGCGCCTCCGGGGCCGCGGGGGCTGTACTGCACCACGCAGAACTGGGCCAACGAGCGCGAGTCCCTCGCCAACCTCACCTACACGCCCAACCCGAACTTCACCGCGGGGGAGTTCAGCGATGCCAAGACGCAGCTGGACACCGAGTTCGGCGACGTTGCCAACGTCTACGCCGGCGCCGCGCAGCTGACCTCGATCCTCGGCACCCAGGCCAAGGGCGCCCAGGTCAACCTCAACACCATCACCCAGGGCGTGGTGAAGGACGTCGACGCCGACGGTCAGATCAGCGTGGACGTCTTCCAGCTGATGGCCGACCTGCTCAACGGCGCCACGTTCTTCACGGACGGCCTGTCGCAGCAGATCTCGGGAGCGCTCGCGTCGATGCTCCAGGTCGGGGTCGACACCGGCGAGGACCCCCAGAGCGGTCTGCCGCTCTCCGGGCAGGTCCAGGCCCAGGCCAAGGACCTGGGCGCGGCCCTCGACGCCCAGTTCCAGAACGCGGACTACAGCGTCGGGCACGTGACCGACATCATCGTCAGCGACTGGGGCAAGCTGCAGGCGGCCAGCGCCAACCAGGCCTTCCAGCCGGTCAGCAGGCGCACGGCGGAGAAGCTGGAGACGCTCACCACCGGCGCGCTGTCGGGCTCCATCTGGGGCAAGCTCCTGCCGAGGGTCTACCAGCAGGCGGTGCTGCGGTCGGGCCCCCTGAACCCCAGCCCGACCAACCCCTCGACGTACCGCTGCTCGATGCAGGGCGCCTTCGGACCGCGGGTCTACTACCACCCCTTCGGCAGCCTCAACCCGGTCAACGCGGGGCAGTTCGTCACCCCGGTCGCGAACAGCTCGTCGGTCAACCTGCGGACGGTCCTTCCCATCCCCACGGGGAGCCGCCTGCCGACGACCAAGAGCTTCTTCAGCGAATTCCCGCAGCTGCCGCCGGCGAGCCAGATGACCACGCTCTTCACCCCCATCGCCGAGGGTGGGCTGGGCCAGTTCCAGCAGCAGTTCTTCCCGCGCTACTTCGGCACGAACTACCGCACGATCGCCTGCTGACCGGCCCCCGGCGCGGGCCGGGGGCGCCGGACGACGCGGTCGATGTCCAGCCCGGCCGGCAGCTCGCATCGTCCGGTGCGGGCACCCGGCCGCGCGGCCTTCCACCGTGATGGATGAGCGAGGGCGTCTCGACCGGCGTCGCCCCCGTGGGGGGCGTGCTCCCAGCGGTTCGCCGCCTATTCGCCGCGACATGGTCCCGCTCGAGAAGGCGCTCGGCATCGCCATCGAGCCCGACGTGGGGCGGTGGCTCCACGCGCGGCCGGCGCTGCTCTCCGACGCCAACTGGTTCTACTCGCAGATGGACGAGACGCTGGTGTTCGGCGTGCTGGCCACGCTACGGCTGCTGGACGACGTGCGCTTCGCCGCGATCCGCACCGCGTTCTCCCTGACACACCTGCCGGCGATCGTCGTGGTGGCGGTCTACCCGAGCGCGCCACCGCGGTGGGTGCCGGGCCTCCCCAAAGGCCGCCCGCCGACCGCCGACTTCAGCGGCGACGTGCGCAAACTCGACCGTCGCGGCGGTGAGCCTCCACGTGGGCGTCCCGATGCTGCTGGGCGTGGCCGCGATCTGGCTCCGGCCGCGATCGCCGCTGGCGTGGGCGACATCTTCTATCCGCTGCTGGTGTTCGCGGTGGTCGTCGGCACGGCCAAGGACTTCATCCTCGACGTCGCGATCGGCGCGGGCTGCGCCGCGCTCAGCATCGCGGGCGCGCGCCTGGTGCACGGCGAGGTGCCGCGGGTCAGGCCTTCGCCATCAACGAGGTCATCCTGCGCCTCGGCGGCTGACCGTCGGAGGCGGCACCGGGAGGCCGCCTCCGACCCGGTCGTTCACCCGGCCGCGTACGCCCCGGCCTTCGCCGCCTCGAGGATGAGCTCGATCAGCTCGTCGGGGTGCGACATCCCGACGACGTGAGAGGCGCCGGCGATCTCCACAGTGCGGCGCGAACCCGCGCGCTCGGCCATGAACCGGTGCGACGCCACCGGGATGTTGCGGTCCAGTTCCCCGAACATGAACCACGACGGGACCGACTTCCAGAGGGGGTCCACCGTCGGGTTATCGAACGCCGCGGCGAGGATCGGCCGCTGGGTTGCCCCCATGAGCCGGGTCTCGGACTCGGGCAGATCGTCGGCGAACTGCGCGTGGTAGTGCTCCTGGGCGATGTAGAGGTCGACTCCGCCGTCGGACTGCGGAACCGAGGTGAGCGTGGGCCCCAGGGTCGAGCCCGGGAACTTCGCCGAGAGTTCGGCGGCGGTCTCGCCGACGTCGGAGGCGAAACCCGACAGGAACACGAGACCGGCGATGTCGCCGGCGTCGCGCCCCACGTCGGTGATCACCGACCCGCCGTACGAGTGCCCGACGAGCACCACGGGGCCGTCGAGACTCCGCACGACGTCGGTCACGTACTGGGCGTCGAATGCCACCCCGCGCAGGGGGTTGGCCACCGCGACGACGTCATGGCCCGCGCTCTGTAGGGGCCCGATGATCCCGTTCCAGCTCGACGACTCCGCGAACGCGCCATGGACGAGGACGATGGTGTGCTTCACGACAGCTCCTTCGATGACGGGGACGGCGACGTGTGTGACCATGTCGCCCGAAGCTCGGGCGCGCATCGCACGGTCGTGTGATGTCGGGGGGCGATGCCGGGCTCGCCGCGCGTGGTCAGCGAAGCTCGGCGAGTTCCAGGACCGCACTCGCGAATGCGCGAGGAGACTCCTGGGGCAGGTTGTGACCCGCGTCCGGCACGCGGTGGTGCGCGCGGGGTCCCGTGAAGTGGTGGGCGGACGCGCTCCCATCGGTAGCCGGGAAGTTGCCATCCGCCATCCCGTCGAGGGTGACGGCCGGCACCGCGATCGGCGGCTGCATCGCGAGCCTCGCCTCGATCTGCTCGTACGCGCCATGGCCCGGCGCGAAGCCGAGCCGGTGGCGGTAGGAGTGGAGAACCACCTCGACGTAGTCGGGATTGTCGAACGCCGCGGCGGCCCGGCTCAGGGTCGCGTCGTCGAAGCTCCATCGCGGAGAGTTGCGCGTCCAGATGACCCTCGCGATCTCCCGGCGGTTCGCCGTGAGACCGGCCCGGCCACGTTCGGTGAGAAAGTAGAAGAAGTACCAGAGGCCCGCCTCCAGATCGGGCGGGATCGGGGTGGCGGCGCCGCTGATGTCCTGAATCAGGTAGCCGTTGACCGAGACGATGCCGGCGCACCGCTCCGGCCAGAGCGCGGCGGCGACGCAGGCCGCCCGCGCGCCCCAGTCATAGCCGGCCAGGACGGCGCGGCCGATGCCGAGGGCGTCCATCAGGGCGATTACGTCCGCGCCGATGGACCCCTGCTGTCCGGAGCGCGGCGCCGCAGCGTCGAGGAACCGCGTCGGTCCGTGCCCACGTAGGTAGGGGACGATGACGCGGCGACCCTCACCGGCCAGGATCGGGATCACGTCGACGTAGCTGTGGATGTCGTACGGATACCCGTGGAGGAGCAGCACCGCCTCTCCGTCGGGCGGGCCGGCCTCGAAATACGCGACCTCGAGCACGTCCGTCCGGACGCGTCCCAGCGGCCCGAGCCGCGGCAGGGCGCCGGTCATGGCCGTCAGTGGGTGAAGGTGGCCAGGGGTGCGTCGGCCTCGACGATGTAGGTGGAGAGCATGAGACCAGTCCCCGGGCCGAGGTCGAGCGCGTTGTGGGGTGTGCGGGGCGGCATCAGGAATGGGTCGCCGGCATGCAGCGTGAGGGTGGGCTGTCCCTCGATCCGCATCTCCACGTTCCCCGCCAGGATGTATCCGACCTCCTCGCCCGGGTGCATGTGCCAGCCGGACTCGACACCGGCGGGGATCTCGGTCAGCACCTGGACGATGATGCGCCCGGGGATCGACGATTCCGCGCGCTGGAGCTCGGTGCGCTTCAGCTTGCCCGCGAGCTCGTCGACGGGCGATTCGCTGGACGACATGTCGAGACCTCCTGATGGGTTCACGGTGCTCGGCGTGGCACGAGCCACGCGCGCGGCGTCGCCTCCACATGCGAAGGGTCTCCCACCCCCGGGTGCCGGCGCCATCGCATGGACGTGCGATGCGGCGGCTATTCCTCGTCGAAGGCCACCCGCGCCAGCTCCACGCGCGATCTGACGCCGAGCTTGACGAAGGCGCTGCGCAGGTGCGAGCTGACCGTGTGTGGGGCGACAGGAACAACTGCTCGGCGGCGTCGCGATTGGTCGCTCCACGGGCGTGCTGAGCGCCGCGACCGTCCCGGCGTCGGCCCACTGCAGATCGTCCATGACCACCAGGAGGGGTGTCTCCATCGCCGCCCGCTCGAGCACGTCCTGCAGGTCGTGGACCATCCAATAGTGGAGACGGGCTGGAGACGGAGCGCCCGGGCCAGCTCGGCCGACACGAGCGGTGGCTGGGTGTCAAGCACCGCCGCGAGCAGGGGCGCGAGCGGCACCCTCTGCCGGCTCTCCAGGGCCTCGCCGGCGAGCGGGCGGACGCCGACGCGTCGCGCCGTCTCCTGGGCCGCGCGCAGGAGGCTGCTCTTGCCGATCCCGGGCGGGCCCTCCACCGCCAGCACTCCGCCGTGCCCCGGCCGGCGGCCGCCAGGTAGTCGCCGATCTCCGCAAGCTCTCGTTCATGCCCCGCAGGACGGGTCCCGCGACGATCGAGCGAGCGGCCTGGAGGATCCCGGGACGACGTGCGACCCGGGCGGATCGGCGGGGGCCTCGGCCTGCTCGGATATCTCGCTCTCCTCACGACGGGGCGGCCGATGCCTGGAGGACACTGTGAGCCGCCGCCGGAGAGGCTGTCAACGGCGTCCGCCCGGCGAAGCAACGTGTGGCACGCCGGCGTGCGTCAGGCGTCGAGGACCGAGTGCGCGAAGCGGGTCGCCAGCGCCCCGTCGCCCACCGCGCCGGCCACGCGGTTGGTCGCCCCCGCGCGCACGTCGCCCGCGGCGAAGACGCCCGGACGCACGGTCTCGAGCAGGTGGGGCGCGCGATCGGAGACGGGCCAGGTGAGGCCGCCGTTGCAGGCCGCCGCGCCCGCGCCGCACAGCAGGTAGCCCGCCGCGTCGATGCTCAGCACGCCGGTCACCGCCTCGGTGCAGGGCTCGGCGCCGATCATCGCGAACACGGCCCTCACGGCGACACGCGTGTCGCCGTCGGCATCCCGCAGGGTGACGCCGTCGAGGGTGCCGCCGCCGTGCAGCGCGACCACCTCGGTCCCGGTCAGCACCTCGATGTGCCGCGAGCGCTCGACGCGGTCGACCAGGTAGCGCGACATGGTGCTGGAGAGGGCCGCGCCGCGCACCACGACCCGCACGCTGCGCGCGTGCCGGGCGAGGTTCATCGCGGCCTGCCCGGCCGAGTTGCCTCCGCCGACCACGATCACGTCCTCGCCGCGGAAGCGCTCCGCGTCGGCCGGCATGGCCGCGTGGTAGAGCCCCGCGCCGCGAAAGCGCTGGGCGTCGGGCACCCCGAGCTCGCGCCAGCGGGCGCCGGTCGCGATCAGCACCGTCCGACCGAGCACGTGCTGGCCGTCGTCGAGGTCGATGCGCGTGAGCCCCTCGTGTCCGTCGGTCAGCTCGACCGCGCGGTGGAAGCTCGACAGCACCGCGTCGAACCGGCGGGCCTGCAGCGTGGCCGCGCGGGTCAACTCGACGCCGGAGATGCCGCTCGGGAAACCGAGGTAGTTCTCGATGCGACTGCTCATGCCGGCCTGGCCGCCCGGCCCCCACGCCTCGGCGACGAAGGTGCGCAGCCCCTCAGAGCCTCCCGAAACCGCGGCCGCCAATCCGGCCGGCCCACCGCCGAGCACGACGAGGTCGAATCGCTGCCCGTCCACGTCGGCCCGCAGCCCCAGCTCGCGGGCGATCTGGGCGGCGGAGGGGTTGCGCAGCACACGATCGTGACGCACCAGCACGGGGGTCTCGTCGCGGTCGATGTCGAGCCACTCGAGGATCTTGTCGGCGTACGGATCGAGGTCGAGGTCGTGGAACCGCAGCGGGACCAGGTTGCGCTCGAGCAGGTCGCGCACCTCGAAGGCGCGCCGCGAGCCCCGCTCGGCGATCAGGCGCATCACGCCGTGGCCGGCGCCCTCGTGCCAGGCGCGGCGGGCCAGCAGGCACCCGAGCACCAGCTCGCCCATCTCCGGCGAGGCCGCGAGCAGCGCGCGCAGGCCGGGCCGGTCGAAGACGATCGTCTGCGTGGGCTCCGAGGCGACGCACTCCGCGATCGCCGGCTCGCCGGTGAAAGTGGCGATGTCGCCGCAGAAGGTGCCGCCGTCCGCCTCGGCGATCCAGACGTCCTTGCCCGGCTTGTGATCGATGAAGTCGACCCGCCCGCTCTCGAGCACGTAGAAGGGGGCGTCGCGCTCGCCCTGCTCGTAGAGCACGTCGCCAACCGCGAAGGAGCGGCGGGTGCCCTTGGTCGCGAGCATCTCCAGCTTGTAGTCCGGCAGCCGGGGGTACAGCACTTCGTCGGCGAGGTCCGGGAAGCCCTCCGCCTTGATACGCGTCGTCGTCATGCCCCCCAAGGTAGCGGAGCCGATTCCGGTGGACCGCCCTGATCCCGTTAGCCTGGCTGCACATCGATTCAGGGGGTTCGCATGACGTCGCTCGAGGGCAGGGTCGCGCTGGTGACCGGAGGCAACCGGGGGATCGGGCAGGCGACCGTGCGCGCCCTCTCGGAGGCGGGCGCCCGGGTGGCGGCCCTCTCGCGCAGCGGCGCCGATCCCGGAGTGCCGGGAGCGCTCGCGATCGCCTGCGACCTGCGCGATCGCGCCGCGGTGATGGCGGCGGCGGATCAGGTGGTCGAGCGCTTCGGCCGGCTCGACATCGTGGTGCCCAACGCCGGCGTCGGCAGCTACGGGCCGTTCCTCGAGCTGGACCCCGCGGACGTGGACGAGATGATCGACGTCAACGTCAAGGGCACGCTCTACACCCTCCAGGCGACGCTCCCCCATCTGCTGAAGAGCCCGGCGGCCGACGTGGTGATCATCGCCTCGGAGGCGGGCCGGCGCGGACTGCCTGGGGAGTCGGTCTACTCGGCCTCGAAGTTCGCCCAGGTCGGCCTCGGCCGCTCGCTCGACCACGAGCTGCGCGAGCAGGGCGTGCGGTGCACCAACCTCTGCCCCGGCGGGGTGGCCACCGGCTTCGCCTTCGGGCACGGTCGCGTGCCGGAGGACGAGGTCGGGATGATGAGCGCCGAGGAGATCGCCGAGATCGTGCTCTTCGCGGTCACGCGGCCGCGCGGGATGCGCCTGCTGGAGATCGCGCTCCGCCCGATGAAAGAGGCCTCCTGGGGGTAGGTCAGCTCCCGCTCATCTGCGGCTGCGAGCGATTCGCCGTGGGCAGATGCGCCCTCAGACACCAGCCTCCCGCTCCCTCGGGCCCGGCGCTGACGCTGCCGCCCAGCGCGCGTACCCGGTCGCGCATGCCGGCGAGGCCGATGCCCGAGCCGGTGGCCACCAGCGCGCCGCCTTCCTCGGTGCCCTCCGTGTTGCGTACCTCGACCAGCAGCTCGTCGCCGAGCACGAAGCGGATCACGATCTCCGAGCCGGCGGCGTGCTTCATTGCGTTGGTCAGGCCCTCCTGCACCACCCGGCAGGCGACGTCCTCGATCTCCGGGTCCAGCCTCGCCCCGGCGGGCAGCGGGATGACGCACACCTCGGGGGCGGCCCGACGGGCGCGCTCGAGGAGCGGCGCCAGCTCGCCGGCGGGTCGCGGCGCCCCGGCGTCGGCGCCCAGCATCTCGACCAGTCGATCCATGTCGGCGAGGGCCTCGCCCCCGGATTGGCGGATCGACGCGCGCCGCTCGGCCATCCGCTCGGGGTCCGTGGCCACCGCCATGCGCCCCGCGCTGGCCTGGATCACCATCACGGCGAGGTGGTGGGACACGATGTCGTGCAGCTCGCGCGCGATGCGGGCTCGCTCGCGCTGCACCGACAGGCGGGCGAACTCCGACTCCTCGGCCTCCAGTTCGCTCACCCGCCGGGCGAGGGCGCGCACCAGCGCGCGGCGGCGATGCACCTCCTGGCCCGCCCACCAGGGGCCGAACGTGAAGAAGAGGATCTCGAGGTTCGGGAAGTCGGTGAGGCCCGTCGCGAGCTGGATGGCGACCACCAGCGCGACGAGCGCGGGCACGGCGGTGCGGGCCGGCACGAGCGCGCCACACGAGTAGCTGAGGAGCGCGATGGCCAGGACGATCGCGACGGGGGCGCTCGGCCCTCCGGAGTAGCCCATCGCGGCGACGGCGGCGATCACGACGACCTCCGCCCAGGTCGCCGCCAGCGGATGTGCGCGCCAGAACAGGACGGGCGCGACACCCAGGACGATCAGGACGAGGTATCCCGGCGCATGTCGGGCGTCGGAGCGCAGGGTCAGCTCGATCGCGCAGAGCGCCAGGAGCGCCGCGGCGAGGGCGGCGTCCGACCATCGGATTCCCCGTCGCTCAGCCACCGGCGACCGCCGCCGGCAACCACGCCCGCATCACACGCCGCCCCGGTGTCTCCCCCGGTTCCGATCGGAAGCGTCCGCCCTGGGCGACCACACGCTCCCGGGCGGCGAGCAGGGCCGCCTCGGCGTCACCGCGCTCGCCGCTGATGCCGCTGACCTCGATCTCGACCGCCTCCGGCGCGTACCGCAGGGTGACGGTGGCCGGCCGCTGGCCGGTGTCGCCGACGGCGGAGAGCGCGTGCTGGAGGGTGCGATAGGCCGCCAGCTCCGCGCCGACCCCGAGCTCGTGGCGTTCACCCTCGATCTCCAGCTCGACCACGCGGCCCGCGGCGCGGGTGTCCGCGAGCAGCGCCTCGATCTGCGCGAGGCTCGGGGGCGGGGACTCGACTCCGCGCCCGTCGCTGCGCAGCACTCCGAGTAGGCCGCGCATGTCGTTGAGGGCGCCACGGCCGAGGTCTTCGATGCGCGCGAAGACCCGTCGCTCGGCGTCGAGATCACCGGCGGGGACGCTCCTCTCGGGCCCGGTGAGGTCGATCATCGCCCGCAGCGGGGCGGTCGCGGCGAGATCGAGTTGCACCGCCAGCCGGGTCCGCTCCAGCTCGATGGCAACCGCCGCGGTGCGCTCGCGCTGCCGCACGAGCCGGCCCGAGCTCTCCCGGAGATCGGCGGCCACCCGCTCTCGCGACCAGACCACTCGGCCCGCGGCCCAGAACACCGCGCACAGGACCAACGAGAACATGGTGGCCCCGAGCACGCCGCCGGCCTCCGCCACCGCGCTGTCGGTGGCGCCGACGAAGATCAGGCCGGCGAGCACGATTGCGAACCCGGCGATCGCCCTCGGGCGGTCAACCCGGCTCGCGAGGCTGAAGACGATGATCAGGGCGGCCGGGATCGCCACCGGGATGCGGATCTGGTCGAACGACGGGATGCCGCTCACCACACACCCCGCGGCGAAGGCCCAGGCGGCGGCCAGGGACGCCCGGCGGCGCAGCAGCACCGGCAGCGCGACCGCCGGCAGCAGCAGGGTGTCGAGCACCGTGTCCGAGGGATTGAACTCGGGATCGGTGGTGGCGGAGATCGCGTAGAGGGACAGGAAGACGCAGATCGCGACGTCGACCGCGAAGGGGGACGGGCGCCATCGCGCCAGGCGCCGAGCGCCGTTCGTCATCCGGTTGGCGTCCATGTGGCCACGGTAAGCGGGCCGTGGGCGCGCGTCATCCCCCCAGCGGACGACACGGTCCTCCCTCGCGAGGTTGATGCACCGGCCGCGGGCGCCCGATACGGTCGGCCGATGATGGAGACCGGCACGCCGACGCACGCCGACAGCGCGCCCATCTCCGTCCTGATCGCCGACGACCAGCAGCTGGTGTGCGCGGGGTTCCGGGCGATCCTGGAAGGCCAGCCGGGCATCGCGGTGTGCGGCGAGGCCTCCAACGGGCACGAGGCGATCGCGCTGGCCCGCGTGCGCCGGCCCGACGTCGTCCTGATGGACATCCAGATGCCGGGCATGGACGGGCTCGAGGCCACCCGGCGCATCCTCGACGCGACGCCCGAACGGCCGATCGCGGTGCTCGTGCTGACCACCTTCGACGTGGACGCCTACGTCTACGAGGCCCTGCGGGCCGGGGCCAGCGGGTTCCTCCTCAAGGACACGCCGCCCGAGCAGCTGATCGACGCGATCCGCATCGTGGCCCGCGGCGACGGCCTGATCGCGCCGGCCATCACCAAACGGCTTATCGAGCAGTTCGCCCAGAGCGCGCCGCTGGCAGGCCCGTCGCCGGCCCTCGACGCGCTCACGCCCCGCGAGGCGGAGGTGCTGGCCCTGGTCGCGCGAGGCCTCTCCAATCGCGAGATCGCCGATCGCCTCGTGCTGAGCCAGGCGACGGTCAAGACGCACATCAAGCACACCCTCGGCAAGCTCGGTGTCCGCGACCGCGTGCAGGCGGTCGTGATGGCGTACGAGGAGGGCCTCGTGACGCCGGGCGGCGCGGGCCCCGGAGTTGACTGAGCTCCGTGGGAGCAGACCTGCGGGTGCGCGCTACCCCACGGGGATGAGGCGCGGTTCGCTCCCCGGGGCGACGACGACGGGGAGGCGCGGACGTTGACTGGCGGCCATCACCTCACCCGACCCAGGGAGTTCCGATGAAGCGCCAGTGGATGATGTTCACCCCCGTCGCCGTCGCCGTCGCCGCGGCCGTGGCACTGCCGATCGCCGTCGGTGGCGCGCAGTCGGGGCCCCGCCAGATCACCGTCACGTCGACCGGCGAGAAGACGCACTTCGATGACGTCGGGCCGAAGACCATGACGCGGGGGATCGTCAGCCCCGGGGATCGCATCACCAGCGTGTCCGACGTGCGGATCGATGGGAAGAAGGTCGGCACCCGGCACTCCACCGCCGTGATCACCAACCCCGTGCCGCGCCCGTTCTCCCACTTCACCGCCGTGCTCAACGGAGCGGTCCACCTCACCGACGGCGACATGTTCTTCGTCGGGTTCGTCAACTCGGCGCACGGAGGCGACCGGGAGATCGTCATCGGCGGCACCGGCGCCTACGCCGGCGCGACCGGCAGCGTCGCCCTGAAGCCGCCGGACGGCGCCGTCATCACCCTCGACAAGTAGATCGTCGCCGCTGGGCGCGCCCTGTGAAATCCGGGGCGCGCCCTCCGGCCTCAGGGGCCCGAGAGCTCCACTACATACGCATCGTGATCGCTGAGGTGTTCCCCGGCGACGATGCGATGACAGGACGTCGTTGCCGAGGTGGGCACGGCGATGTGATCGATGCTCCCGATCCCATCAATGGCGTGTGGCTGGTCTGCAGTCACGACCTTGAGACGAAGCTCGGCAACCAGCTTCTGGATCGCATCGCGACCGTCCTTGCTCCCCGCGGTCTCCGTCCCCTTCATCGAGTGATTCCAGTCCCCGCCCCATACCACCGGCCCTGGCGCTGACAGGAGCTCGGGACCAAGGCACCCGAGTGCAGCAGTCGTGCGACCAGTGGTGTCGCCCCCCTCCCAGGGCCAGTTCGGCCCTGCGCCCTTCCATGGGAGGACACAGCTGCAGAAGAGGATCCCGTCACGCGACGCGAAGGCGGCGGCGGGGTGAGGCGCAACAGTGAGACCCATGAGCTCGGCGCCCCAGACCGCCGCCCAGGATCGAGGCCGAGGTCGCTGGCACATCTCCTCGGACCTCACGAGTTCGCCGCCCTCGAGCGCGCAGGCAACAGGCACCTCCGTGAGCAGCCAGACGTCGCAACCGGCCCCCTCGAGGAGATCCTCATGGGCCGTCGTCCAGCGCCCGTCGAGGTTCCATGTTCCGATGCGCACCGTCGGAGCCTGTCACGTCCAGCACAGGGAGCCGCCCGCCTCTGCCCCTCTCCGAGTTCCCTGGCCCGCTTCCTGAGGCAGCCACGTCTTGGCGTCTACCTCGCCCCGGAATTCCACGATGCGCTCGAGGCGGGCGTCGAGACGCTCGAGCGGCCTTCACCTCGATGGCCTCCTCCACGACCTGGCGCTGGTTCGCGGGGAGGTCTCGCTGTGGAAGCAGAGGCGCAGGACGTTGACGTCGTCCTCGGTCTCGAGCATCCTCCACGTTGACGTTGACGTGAGATACGGTCATCCGTCACGGCGCCCCCTGGAGGGTCCATGGAACTGCGTTGGTTCGGTCAGTCCGCCTTTCTGCTCACCGGCGAGACGCGCGTCTTCATCGATCCCTTCGGTGCGATCGAGGGCCCCCGCTGGAACTACCCGCCGATCGCCGGGGTCGAGGCCGACCTGCTGCTGATCACCCACGAGCACCGCGACCACAACGCCCAGGAATCGATCGGTGGATCCCCGATCGTCATCCGCTCCACCGTCGGGACGTTCGAATCGCCCGTGGGCGAGGTGCTCGGCATCGCGTCGGAGCACGACGACGCCGCGGGCACCCGGCGCGGGGCCAACGCCATCTACCGCTTCACGCTCGACGGCCTCCGCGTCTGCCACCTCGGAGACCTCGGCCAGCCGGCGCTGCGGCCCGAGCAGATCCGTGCCATCAAGGAGATCGACGTGCTCTTCGTCCCGGTAGGCGGCGGGCCGACCGCCGACGGCGCCACCGCGGCGCAGGTGGTCCGGTCGCTGCGGCCACGTCTGGCGATCCCGATGCACTACCGGACGCCGGCGATCGAGTTCCTCGACCCGCCCGACGCCTTCCTCGCGGCGCTTGCCTGCGACGTCCACCGCCCGGGGGCCGACCGCACCACGCTCGACGACCACCTCGGCACGCCCGACCGCCCCGGAGTCGTCGTCCTCGAGCCGCCGGCCTCCTGAGCTGGGGGTGGGATCCGGGGGCCGGTCCGCAGTAGGTTTGTCGGCGGGAATCGCCGACCGTGGGGGAGCGCGCGTGATCACCGTCGAACGCCTGGCCGAGGTGCCGATCCTCGCGACCCTCGACGAACGCGACCTGCGCGACCTGATCGAGCGGGGCGCGGAGCGCCGCCTGGCCGCCGGCGACCGCCTGTTCCGCGAGGGCGAGCCGGCGAGCCTGTTCCAGATCCTGATCGAGGGCGAGCTGGAGACCACGCGCGACGTTGACGGCGACCAGGCGACGATGATGCTGCACCGCGCCAACGGCCACCTCGGGGCCATCGCCCTGCTCACCGGGACCCCGTATCGGGGCACCACGCACGCGCTGACCGAGGCGCTGATCTTCGAGCTGGCGGGTGAGGATTTCCACCGGCTGGTGCTCGCCCATCCGGCCCTGTTGCGCGAGTTGCTGAAGGTGTTCGCGCCGGTGATGGGAACGGTGCAGGGCCTCGCCCGCGACCGCGAGCGCGTGCAGGCCCTCGGCACGCTGGCCGCGGGGCTCGCCCACGAGCTCAACAACCCGGCGTCGGCGGCGGCGCGCGCCGCCGACGCGATGAAGGACTACGAGGCGGTGCGCCAGGGGGCGATGGGCAGGCTGGTGCTGGAGGGGGCGACCACGACCCAGCTCGGCGAGTTACTGGCCCTGACCGCGGAGGCGACCTCGCAGGCGATCGCGGCGGCCGCCGTGGATCCGCTCGCCCGCGGCGACCGCGAGGAGGACCTGCTGACCTGGCTGGAGGGGCGCGGGGTCGAGGACGACGACCTCGCCTACCTGATGGCCGACGGCGGTCTCTCGGCCGAGTGGGGCGATCGCACGCGGGCGGTCGTGGGCGACGCGCACCTGCCGGCGGCGCTCGCCCTGGTGGGCGCGTGCTCGGCGGCGTCGGTGCTACTGGAAGAGCTCCGCGAGGCGACCACCCGGATCAGCGGCCTGGTGGAGGACGTGCGCCGGTACTCCTATCTCGATCAGGACCCGCACCAGACGATCGACGTCCACGAGGGCATCGAGAGCACGCTGGCGATCCTCGCCCACCGGTTCGGCGAGGCCGGGATCGAGGTGATCCGCGACTTCGCCCCCGATCTGCCCCAGATCGAAGCCTCCGGCCCGGAGCTCAACCAGGTGTGGACCAACCTCTTCGCCAACGCCATCGATGCGCTGGCCGACGGGGGCGGGGGCCTGACGGTCACCACCCGCACGCTGGCCGGGCGCATCCAGGTGGAGGTGGCCGACGACGGCCCGGGAATCCCGCCGGAGTCGCTGACCCGGGTGTTCGACGCGTTCTTCACCACCAAGGACGTGGGTCAGGGCACCGGGCTCGGCCTGGACATCGCCCGGCGCGTCGTGCTGCGACACCACGGCGAGCTGCTTGTCGTATCGCGTCCAGGGCACACGGCCTTCCGGGTGAACCTGCCGGTCTAGGCCTCTCGGCGCACCCCGTCCAGCCAGCGGTCGACCTCGTTGCCGAGGCGCCGGTACAGACCGGGCTCCCTGCGCTCCAGCACACCGAGGCGCTGGTCGAGCAGCTGCCAGAGGTGCTCCACCCCGTCGGTGGCGCCGTCGGTCGCGCCGAGGCGCATCGCGATCGCCGCGACCGGCAGCAGGAATGCGCGGCGGTCGTCCTCGACCACGGGCGCGGCGTCGATCTCGGCGAGCATGCGGTCGATCGGTTCGGCCGATTCCGCGCGGAGCCTCAGCACGGGGATGTACTCGTCGAGGTTGACCAGGGACCCGAACAACGCGCTCTTCGCCTGTGCGGCGGCGACCTCTCGCTGGGCGTCCGTCAGGTCCACGGTCGCGAGCCTCGCCGCGCGGACGCGCATCGCCGCACTGGCGACACGCGTCATCGACTCGGCGACGCTCACCCGCCGACGCTACCCCCGCAGGGAGGGCCCGGCAATGCCCGCTACGCGGCCTCTCTGAGATCGGCCTCGAGCTCGCGCATCTCGGCCAGCCGGCGCAGGGCGGAGGCCTCGATCTGGCGCACCCGCTCGCGGGAGACCCCGAGGGTCGTGCCCACCGCGCTGAGCGTGAGGGGCTCCTGCTCGCCGAGGCCGAACCTCAGGCGCAGCACCTGCGCGTCGCGCTCGGGGAGCTGATCGAGGGCCTTCTCGAGGGCCTCGTTGCGCAGGCTGACATCGAGCTCGGCGAAGGGCTCCTCCACCGGGGCGGCGGTGACGTCGCCCAGGCTCGCGCCGTCGTCCTCGCCGAGCGGGCGGTCGAGGCTCGTGACCGCGCGCGGCAGCTCGCGCACCTCCTCCACGCGCTCGGGGGTCAGACGCGCCTCCTCCGCGATCTCGGCGATGGTCGGCTCCTGGCCCTGCGACCGCGCCTCGATGGTGCGCTCGGCGCGCGAGACGCGCTGCTGGTGCTCGACCACGTGCACGGGCAGCCGGATCGTGCGCGACTGGTTGGCCAGGCCCCGCTGGATCGACTGCTGGATCCAGAGGGTCGCGTAGGTCGAGAAGCGGAACCCGCGGCGCCAGTCGAACTTCTCGACCGCGCGGATCAGGCCCAGCGTGCCCTCCTGCACCAGGTCCAGCAGCGAGAGCTCCGTGCCGCGGTAGCGCCGGGCGATCGACATCACCAGGCGCAGATTGGAGTTGATCATCCGCTCCTTGGCCGCGGCATCCCCCACCTCGACCCGCTTCGCGAGCTCGACCTCCTCGGCGGCGGTGAGCAGCGGATAGCGGTTGATCTCCTGGAGATAGAGGCTCATCGCGTCGGTGGTCGCCTCGGCGAGCCGCTCGTTGGCGACGCGGGTCGGGGGCACCAGATCGACCCGGGCGCAGTCGTCGGAGACGTCGATGCCGCGCTCGCGCAGGTCGGCGTAGAGGTGCTCGACCGCCTCGTCGTCGAGCCCGATCGACTCGGCGAGCTCGGCCACCTGACTCTGGTTGAGGCAGTCGGCCTGCGCGGTCGAGACCAACTCTTCGAACGGGGCGGGCATCTCGTAGTCGGGGGCCATCGGTTCTCCTCTGCGTCACACGCGGGCCCTGGCGAGCCGGTTCACCCCGATTCTGTCGCAGCCGGTCGCTCGACGTCTCGTGGAGGTGTGAGAAAGTCGGGGAAACCGCGTCCGGGAATCGAGGTCTCACATGTGCCGCAACATCCGCACCCTCCACAACTTCGACCCGCCGGCCACGCCGGAAGAGGTCAGCGCGTCGGCGCTCCAGTACGTGCGCAAGATCAGCGGGTTCAGCAAGCCCTCACGCGCCAACACCGAGGCGTTCGAGCGCGCCGTGGCCGAGATCACGGCGATCTCGGAGCGGCTGCTCGACGAGCTCGTGACCAACGCGCCGCCCAAGAACCGCGAGATCGAGGCGGCGAAGGCGCGGATCCGCGGGGCGCGCCGCCGGGCCGCGTAGGCCCCCGCACGAACTTTTTCCGGGGGGTGTCGATTTCGCGGCACCCCGTTCGTCTCAGAGGCGACCATCTCCACGAGGAGGACGCCGTGAAGTACATGCTGCTGATCCACCAGGGCACCACCCCGACGCCGCCGTCGGAGGCGTGGGACAACCTCTCCGACGACGAGCGGAACGCGGTCTACGCCGCGTACAAGGGCATCAACGAGACCCCCGGAGTGACCCCCGGCCTGCAGATGCAGCCGCCCGAGACCGCGACCACGGTGCGCGTGCAGGACGGCACCACGCTCACCACCGACGGCCCGTTCGTCGAGACCAAGGAGTCGCTCGGCGGCTACCTCTTCTTCGAGGCCGACGACCTCGACGCCGCGATCGAGCTGGCCGCGCGCATCCCGGCCGCGCGCATGGGCGGCGCCATCGAAGTGCGACCGATCGTGGAGTGGTAGCGACCCTCGACCGGGCCTTCCGCGAGCAGTGGGGACGCGTCCTCGCCGCGCTGATCGGCTTCCTCGGCGACTTCGACCTCGCCGAGGAGGCCGCGGCGGACGCGTTCGCGATCGCCGCGGAGCGCTGGCCGCGCGAGGGCGCGCCCGCCAACCCCGGCGCGTGGCTGGTGGCGACCGCCCGCAACCGTGCGATCGACCGTGTGCGCCGCGACCGCACGCTGGCCGCGAAGACCCGCCTGCTCGAGGTGCCGGAGGCGACGGAGGATCCGATGGACGAGACGACGCCCTTCCCCGACGAGCGCCTCGAGCTTGTGTTCACCTGCTGCCATCCCGCGCTCGGGACCGACGCCCAGGTCGCCCTCACCCTGCGGACGCTCGGCGGCCTCACCACCGAGGAGATCGCCCGGGCGTTCCTCGTGCCCGAGGCGACGATGGCACAGCGGCTGGTGCGGGCCAAGCGCAAGATCAAAGCGGCCGGCATCCCCTTCCGCATCCCGCCCGACCGCCTGCTGCCCGAGCGCCTCGCCGCCGTGCTGGCGGTGGTCTACCTGATCTTCAACGAGGGCTTCGGCGGTCGCGGCGACATGGCCGCCGAGGCGATCCGGCTGGGACGGGCCCTCGCCGAGCTGATGCCGGACGAGCCGGAGGTGCAGGGGCTGCTGGCGATGATGCTGCTGCACGACTCGCGCCGCGAGGCGCGCTTTCGTGACGGCGAGCTGGTGCTACTGGCCGACCAGGACCGGGCACTGTGGAACGCCGCCCAGATCGTCGAGGGGCGCGCGCTGCTGCACCGGGCGCTCGCCCTGCGCGGCCGCGGGCCCTACGTGGTGCAGGCGGCGATCGCGGTGCTGCACGCCGACGAGCCCCCCGACTGGCCCCAGATCGCGGCCCTCTACGGCGAGCTCTCTCGCCTGACCGGCTCGCCCGTGGTCGAGCTCAACCGCGCCGTGGCGGTCGCGGAGGCCGAGGGTCCCGAGGCGGGACTCGCGATCGTCAACGGCCTGCCCCTCGACGACTACCGCTACCTGCACTCCACGCGCGGTGAGCTGCTGCGCCGGCTCGCCCGCACCGACGAGGCGCGTGACGCCTTCGGCCGTGCGCTGTCGCTCGCGCACGACGATGTCGAGCGGCGATTCCTGGAGCGCCGGCTGGCCGAGCTCGACGCCCGGCGGCCCGTGTAGGTTGCCCGCGTCCGGCGCGTGCCGGGGCCGAGGGGGTGGGTGGATGACGCGGTCACGATGGATCGCCGGGGTGGCCGTGGTGCTCGCCGGCCTGCTCGTCGCGGTGGCCGGCTGCGGCGACGATTCCGGCTCGCAGTCGGTGTCCGGCCCGGCATCGACGGCCGCGCAGGCGGGAGGAGGACCGATCGAGGGCGGCTGGTCGCTCGACCGATACACGGTGGACGGGGCGATGCAGGCCCCGCCCTCGGACGTGTCGATCGACGCCGACTTCTCCAACGGCCGGGTGAGCGGCAACGCCGGGGTCAACACGTACTCGGGCACCTACGCGGCGGGTGATACCGGCAGCCTCCAGATCGGGCCGCTCGTCTCCACCCAGATGGCCGGCCCACCGGCGGCGATGGCCGCCGAGGGGGCGTACCTCGACGCCCTCGAGAGGGCCGGCGCCTACACCTCCGACGGCGTGACGCTGACCGTATCGGCGACCAACGGGGATCCGCTCCTGGAATACGCCCGCGAGGAGAGCACCCTCGAGGGGGCCTGGGAGGTGACCGGATTCAACAACGGCAAGGAGGCCGTCGTGTCCCTCGTCGCGGGCAGCACCATCACGGCCGAGTTCGGCGCCGACGGAAGCCTCGCCGGCGACGCCGGTGTCAACCGGTACACCACGACCTACCGCACCTCGGCCGGCTCCGGTGGCGCGACCGGGATCACGGTCTCCCCGGCGGCGGCGACACGGATGGCGGGCGATCCGGCGCTGATGGAGCAGGAGCAGCAGTACCTGCAGGCCTTGGAATCGGCCGCGACCTTCACCATTCAGGGCAAGGTGCTGACGCTGCGCGATGGCGACGACGCGATCGCGGTGACCCTGACCCGCTCCTAGGGCCCAGGAGCGCCGCCGGGGTGGTGGTGCGCCCCGGCGGCGCACGATCCGGGAGCTAGGCGGTCTCGATGTTGACGACCTCGAACGCCGTCTCGGCGGGCGGAGCGGTGAACCCGCCCTCGATGCCCTGGGACATCCGCGGCATCAGCGTGTCGTCGCGGAAGCTCTCCCAGCTCTCCTTCGAGTCGTGGATCGCCACGATAATCCAGCCGTCGGCCGTCGGGCCGGCCGCGTGGTAGATCTGCCCCGCCGGGAGGCCCCCTCCGCTCGGGTGCACGGCCGCGAGCGACGCCTCGTACTGTTCCTTGGTGCCACCTGCGAACTGATGGACAACTCCGTACGCCATGCGATCCCCCTGTAGGTCGATCGGCCCCGTCGCGCGAGAGTGGACCACCTGACGCGTGAGGGCCTGACGACACTAGGACCGGCCCTCGCGAGGGGCAATAGATCCCACGTTCAGCTTCCTGAACGGGTTATGAGAGCGTTCGGTCCGCCGCATCGGGCGGCCCGGACGCGGCGCCTCCCGCGGCGCGTCGGCTCCCCCGGCGCGCCGCTGCTACCTTCCGTCGCCGTGCCCCGCGCACCGCGCGCGAACGACGGAGAGGCGCCACATGTTCGGCAGGAAGAAGCGGCGCTGGGAGTCCGCCCGCGGCACCGTGATCGACTCGCGCGTCGCCAAGGTGAAGGTCTACGACGACGCCGGCACCTCGATCACCCGCGAGTTCGTCGTCGAGGTGCATCCGCCGGCCGGCGAGGTGTTCCGCGCCACGGTGGGCCCGCCGCGCTCGTCCGACTTCCTCGACCCCCGCGTCGGCGCCGACGTGAAGGTCGAGTTCGACGCCGCGAGCGGCGACGTCCGCTTCGATATGAGCGACGAGAGCATCAGCCTGAAGGCGCACGAACGCGCCGCCAAGGCCGCGTTCGACGACGCGACGCGCGGCGGCTAGGCGGCCCGCCGGCCGAGCTCGGCCTCGGGGCGCAGGTCCAGCGCCGGAGTGGCGCCGGTGACCATGTCGGCCAGGGCCTCCCCCAGGCCCGGCGCCTGCTTGAACAGGTTGTGCCCCACCAGGAAACGGGCGCCGCCCGCCTCCCACACGGCGACGCCGTCGGCCCCCCAGGGCAGCTCGGTGGTCCAGCACGACCGCCAGCCGACCGGCTCGGGGTCCAGTCCGGGCAGAGCCCGGGCGACGTAGGCACGCGTGCGGGCCGCGAGCGTGGCGAGCCCGTCGGGATCGCTCAGCGCCCCGCTCGGGGTGGCCGGCACCGCCTCGGCGAGACCCACCGCGTACTCGCGGTTGCCGGGGAGAGCTGCCGCGTAGACGCCGCTCTCGCCGAAGACCCCGCTCGAGTCCTGGAGGCAGGCCAGCCGTGCGGGCGGCTCCCCGCGGACCCGGAACGTGAGCCGCATGTGGGCGGCGAGGGCAACGGGGGGCGACAGCCCCAGCGGCCGCGCGAGCGCCGAGGTGCCCCGGCCGGCGCAGACCAGCGCGCCGGCGTACCGGCGGCGACCGCCACCGGCGATCACCTCGACGCCGCCGTCGTCACCCGGGCGCACCGCGTGCACCTCGTCGGTGACGATCGCGTCACCGAGCGCCGCGGCCAGGGCGGCGATCGCCTGGTCGGTGCGGATCGACCCTCCGGCCTCATCGACCATCGCGGGGCCGTCGAAGGCGGCCAGCAGCGGGAGCCAATCGGCCAGCTCGCCGGGACCGCAGGGAGCGCGCGGCCACACCCCCGGCCTCGTGGAGCGTGGCGAGCCGGTGCGGGACGGCCTCGCCGATCGCCACCGCGCCGTCGCTCGAGACCGTCTCGACCCCGAGACGCTCGCCCCATTGCCGCCAGCAGCTTGCGGGACGTGCGCGCCGCGGCCACCAGGCGCGGGTCGTCGTGCGCGTGCCGGAAGATGCGCGACGCGCCACCCGACTGCCCGTTGCCGGGGGCGCCCGGCTCGTAGACCCGCACCGCCAGGCCGCGCGCGCGCAGGGCGTATGCGGCGCTCAGCCCCACGACGCCGGCGCCGACGACCGCGATCTCGGGGGCGGCGGACACAGGCCGACCCTACGCCCTCGTTGGTTGTATGGGTAACCCATGCTATAAGACTCCCATGACCACTCCCCCCGCACGTCCCCGCCTGCAGATCCGGCTCGACGCCGACGCCGTCCGGCTCGGCCCGCTGACCGTCCGCTTCCACCGCACCCTGCGGCTTCCCGACGACGGGCGCAGCTACCCACTTCCTCCGAGCCTCGGCACCTTCCCGGTGTGCCGGGTGGCCGATTTCGCCGACCGTGTCCCCGAAGGGTGGAGGGCCAACGGGGGCGTCTTCCTGCCCATGCACCAGCGCGAGGCCATGTGGCTCTCGTTCCACGGGACGGCGCTCGATCCGGTCGCCCTCAAGATCGCCGCCGGCATGCGCAACGCGCTCACCGGCGAGGCGTGGGACGAGCGGCTCGCCGAGGACCGCGACCAGGACTACATCGTGGCCCCGGGCCAGCCGTGGCTGGACGGGTTCAACTCCGGTGAGGGCGTCATCCGCCAGTTCATCGCGATGCCCCTCGGCATGGGCTACACCGCCGAGGGCCAGCTGTCGGGCGAAGAGAAGTTCGGCGGCATCCAGCTCCTCGCCTTCCCCGCCCTGCCCGGGCGGGCCGCCCCGCCGGCACCTCCGCAACGGGTGTACCAGTCGTCCGAGCACTCCCTCGCCGACGGGCCCCACGCCTCATCGCCTCACGCCTCCGCCGACCACGTGATCACCTATTCGGCGCTCCCCGCTCCCGGTGCCGAGATGGGCCTCGCCGCGGGGGGCCGGATGGAGCAGGACATCCACCCCGACCCGCACGGCGCGGACGCCTGGGACGTGGCCCGGTCGGCCCGCGTCTTCGTGCACATCGTGGACGCGGGGTTGTACGAGCAGATCACCGGCACGCCCGCGCCGGCCACCCCGATCTCGGCGAAGACGTACACCGAGCACGGACTGCCGTGGTTCGCGGAGTACGGCGACGCGGGCGACATCGCCCCGTCGAAGGAGCTCGCCGGGCTGAAGAGCGTCGCCGAGAAGGACGCCGAGCACGGGTTCAGCGTGCAGGACGACGGCAGCGTTGACGTCCCGGCCCACCAGGTGAAGAGGGCCGGGGGGCCGGCGCCCTTCAGCGACGACGTCGGCTGATCGTGCCGCCGGTGCGTCGTGACGAGCTCGCGCGCGATCCGGGGCTCGCACGCGCGCTGCGGTGGCTGCGTCACCGCGCCCGCCTGACCCAGGGCGAGCTGCGCGACACGGTGATCGCCGGGGGCGGCACGGTCTCGGTGATCTACGTCCAGCAGCTCGAGGCGGGAGCCAAGCGCCCGAGCCCCGCGATGCTCGCCACCCTGCTCGCCGCGCTCGGCTCGAGCCGCGACGAGCTCGCCGGGTTGCTCGCCCACGAACCGTGGGACGCGGCTCCGCCCAGCGCGTACCGGCCGCGCCGCGACGCGCCGAAGCCGGCCGTCCCCTCGGCGATCCGGGCGGCGGGGTGGAGCGACCCGGTCCTGGGGGACGCTCCATCCCCCTCCGTGCGGCCGGCGGCCGACGACGCGCTGTCGGGCCAGCTGGCCGAGCTCGAGGACCACTTCGTCAACCTCTCCCCCGCGGCGCGGGAGAGTCTCCTCGCCGAGGCCCGCGCCGCGCGGTCGCGGCGGGGCCGGTAGCTCAGGCCCCCTCGATCCCGGCCTCACGGGCGAGGTCGCGCACCTCGTCGAGGGCTCCGGCGCCGATGGAGCGCACCGCGCGGCGGTCGCCGCTGGGCACCTCGAGCACCACCAGGGACGCCTCCTCGGCGCGGGCGATCGTCGCCAGGTGGTCGCGCTCCTCGGGAATCGCGGGGGACAGCGCCAGCACGAAGGCGGGCTCCTGGTCGTTGGGATCGCCGTGCTCGGTGAAGAACGCGATCACGATGCGATCGATGTCCTCCTCCTCGTCCTCGATGCGCCCGACGCTGACGCCGGTGGTCTCGGCCAGGGCGTCGGCCTGCTCGTCGGGCACCGCGATCACGATCACGACGTGGCCCTCGCCCTCCTCGCCGACGGCGATGAACCGCTCCCCCTCCTGGGCCAGCGCGCGCAGCCGGTCCTCGTTGCTGCTGTGACCGTTCTGGCGCTCACCGGCGCCCGCGGACTCGCTCATCGGGCTATCTCCCCCGGTCGACGGCTCAGGCCTCTTTCTACCGGACCCCGGCGCGCGCGGTCCGGCCACCACGTGGAGTGAGCACACCGACGTAACTGACGTGGCTCATCCATCGGGACGACATGTGCGAGTCGGCAGACGTGCGAAGTGACATACGTAGTAAGGTCACGGCCGTCCCAGACCAACTGCACGTCACAGCACGGAGAGGTGGAGTTCCATGCCCGACGCCCCCCAGGGTTCTGAGCAGTCGAATGAGTCCGTCGGAGAGGCCACCTATCGGGCGGTGAACGAGCTGACGTCACGGGCGGAGAACCCGCTGACCCGGTCGCAGGCCTTCGTGCTGCTGGCCGAGCAGCAGGGCCGCCAGGAGGGGACCGTCTCGGCGAACTACTACCGCGTCGCGCGCAAGAGGGGCGAGGGCCGCTCGGCGCGTAAGAAGCCGGCCACCCCCCGCGCCGCGCGCACCACGAGCGCGCCCGCGACGAGTCAGTTGCTCGAGGCGATCGCCCGCGCCCGGCGCGCGCTGGACGAGGTCGAGGCCGCCGCCCGCGAGGACCTGAAGGTGCGTCAGCAGCTCAAGTCGCTGCTGTAGCCCGCGAGTAGCCCCGCGTAAGATCGCCGCGCACGTCGGCGGACGGGGGACGCGGTGCCGAGGGCCGAGGTCGCGGGAGCCAGCATCCACTACGAGCAGCAGGGGCGCGGCGAGCCCCTGCTGCTGATCCCGTGTCTCGCATCCGACAACGCATGCTGGGCGTTCCAGGTGCCCGCCTATTCGGAGCACTTCACGTGCATCTCGGTCGACCTCCCCGGCTGCGGGGAAAGCCCGCCACCGGACGGTCTCCCCTCGACCGAGCGTCAGGCCGACGAGCTTGGCCGCCCTGCTCGACGGCCTCGGTGTCGAGAGCGCCCACGTGGCCGGCGTGTCACTGGGAGCCGCCGTGGGCATGCAACTCGCCGCGCGACACCCCGGGCGCGTGCGCTCGCTCTCCCTTCACAGCGCATGGCACGTCACCGACACCTTCATGCGCGCCTGCATGGCCAACTGGCGCACCCAGGCGCGCGCGGCGCCGGCGATCGCCGACTTCGTGGTGGAGGGCATCTTCCCCTGGGTGTTCACGCCCGAGATGTACGCCGAGCGCCCCGAGGTGCTGGCGCAGTTCGGCGAGATCGTCCACACGCGGCCCGCTCAGTCGCTGGCGGGGTTCATGGCGCAGTCGCAGGCGGTGATCGACCACGACGCGTCGTCGGTGCTCGGCCGGATAACCGCCCCGACGCTCGTGACCTTCGGTGCCCGCGACCTGCTGACGTCGACCCGCTTCGCGCCGCCCCTGCTCGACGGGATCGCCGGCGCACGGCTCGTGGTGTTCGACCACCTCTCGCATGCGGGGTTCAACGAGGACCCCGACGCGTTCACCGCGGCGACCCTGGAGTTCCTGCTCGCGGTCGCGGAGTAGCCGACCGCTACCGGTTCCGTGAGGGCGGGGGCCGCTACCCTCGCCCCATGACCCTGATGCGCTCCCTGCGCGTGCTCGTGCTCTGCCTCGTCGTCGCGGCTCTCAACGCGGCGGTCGCCGTCGGCGCCGCCGGCGGCGGCAGCGGCGGGTTCGGCGGGGGCGGTGGTGGTGGAGGCGGCGGGGGCGGGGGCTTCGGCGGCGGATCTGGCGGCGCCGGCGGCGGCAGCATCGGAGGCGTGGGCACGCTGATCATCTTCGGCGGTGTTGCGGCGGTGCTCGTGTTCAGCGTGGTGCAGCAGAAGCGCAAGGCCACGTGGAGCCGCGGCTACGCCAAGGCGCGCGACGCGCTGACGGCGTCACGGCGCGAGAAGCGGCGCGCGGACATCGCCCTGAAGGCGCTGGTGGCGGCCGAGGACGACGCGGCCTTCGCCCCCGACACCGTTCAGACCGAGGCCAAGGGGCTCTTCCTCTCGATCCAGCAGGCATGGGACCAGGACGACCGCGACGCCCTCGAGACCATGGTCGCTCCCGATCTGATGACCGAGTGGCGCCTGCGTCTCGCCGACTTCGCGTCGAAGGGGTGGCGCAACCACGTGAGCGTGAAGGCGTGCGACGTCGAGTACATCGGCATCACGAACCGCGCGAAGGACGAGGAGGACCGCGTCGTCGTCCGCATGTCCGCGGAGCTCGAGGACTACGTGATCGACAGCTCGGGCAACCGCCTCAACCACGACGGCAACACGGGCAGCGAGTCGTTCCTGCGCGAGTACTGGACGCTGGGCAAGAGCGAGGGACGCTGGATCGTCCTTTCGATCGAGCAGGACGAGGAGGGCACCCACCAGCTCGACGCGCCGGTCGAGGTGGACCCCAGCGAGGACGCCCGCATGACCGACCAGGCGCGTGTCGAGGCCGCGGTGGCCAACCCCCTGCCGGCGGGGATGACCCACGCCGAAGTGGACGACGAGGACGCGGCGACCGCCCTGGCCAAGGCCCGCGACCTGTCGCTGGTGGACGAGCGCTTCGACCCGGACATCATCGACGCCACCGTCCGGCGCGGAGTGGCCGCCTGGGCCGACGCGGTGGACGGCGACGACGCGGCCTTCGCCCACATCGCCCGCCCCGACCTGCTGCAGGAGCTGCTGTATCCGCCGAGCCCGGGGCGCAGCCTGCGCCTGGTCGTGCGGGCCCCCGTGGTGCTCGGCACGACCCTCACCGAGGTGAACTCCGACGTCGAGCCGCCGACCGCGACGGTGCACATGCAGCTCCAGGGCATCCGCTACGTGGAGGACCGCAACACCCTCGACGTGGTGGCCGGATCGCAGAACCGGGCGGCCCGCTTCGACGGCACGTGGACGCTCTCCCTCGACGGACCCGACGACGCCCCCTGGCGCATCTCGGCAGTCCACGACGACACCCCGGGGGCGAACGGGGCGTAGGCCGGGCCGCAGGGCTCATTTCCAAACCGACTTGGACCGATATTTGCGGCGTCCCCCGCTCGGAGAAGCCGACATGCGCCGCAGTGCCCTCGTGGTCAATCTCGTCGCGGCCGCCCTTGACCCTCGGGCTCGCCGCCCAGGTGGCGAGCGCCACCCCCGGGATCTACTGGACGAACTTCAGCTTCGGCACGGTGGGGCGGGCCAACCTCGATGGGTCCGCCGACGACAACAGTTTCATCGGCGCCCTCGCGACCCCCCTCGGGGTGGCGGTCCGGGGCGGCCACGTCTACTGGGCCGACAGCACCGGCCCCTACATCGCGCGTGCCACCCTGGCGGGAACGGGTGCCGACCGTTTCTTCATCGCCACCCCCGGCGTGCAGATCAACTCTCTCGTCGTCACCGGCGATCACATCTACTGGAGCGATCACGACGGCAACGCCATCGGCCGGGCGAACCTTGACGGCTCGGGGGTGGACTACCCCTTCATCACGAGCGTGAATGGTCCGGTCGGGCTCGCCGTCGCCGGCGACCACATCTACTGGGTCAACGCCAACGAGAACACGCTCGGCCGGGCGAACCTCGACGGCACCGGTGTGGACCAGGACTTCATGACGGGACTCGCGGGCGCCTATGGGGTGACGGTCACCGCGACCCACATCTACTGGACGAGCCTGACCAACAGGATCGGCCGGGCGAACATCGACGGGTCGGACCCGGACGCGGGCTTCATCACCGGGGTGCCGGATCCCCGGTTGATCGACAACGACGGCGTGCACCTCTACTGGGCCAACGCCGGCGTGAACGGGATCGGGCGGGCCGGCATCGACGGGACGGGCGCGGACGAGACCTTCATCAACACCATCGGAGATCCCTATGGCGTCGCGGCCGCCGCCCCCGGCGCGGGCCTCTCGGCATCGTCAGCGAGCTTCGGCTCCCAGACGGTCGGATCGACCTCTGCCACCACCCTGTCGCTGACGAACACGGGGAACCTGGCTCTGCTGGCCGGCGTCCCCGGCCTGGCGGGAGCCGACGCGTCCCAGTTCGCCCTCGGCGGCACCTGCGCGGGCCACACCAACCTCCTGCAGCCGGGCGAGAACTGCACGGTGTCGGTCACCTTCGCCCCGGGCTCGACCGGGGCGAAGTCGGCGACCCTGAGCATCCCGAGCGACGCGGTCAACGGCACCGTCACCGCCTCGCTGTCGGGAACGGGCGTCGTGACGCCCGCCGGCCCGCCGGTCGACGCCTCGCCTGTGCCAGCTCCGGCACCGCCCGCCGCCCCGGCGGCCCCCACACTTGACGGCACCGCCGGGCAGTCGACGGCGAAGCTCGGCATGGCAACGCTCAACGCCGCGGTGACGAGCCACGGGCACGCTGAGCAGCACCGTCACGACCCGGATCGGAGCCAGAACGGTGAGGATTCCGAGCGCCGCGGTGACCGTCTCGGCGCCCGGCACGATCGGCATCCCCCTCACGCTGCCCGCGACCGTGCGCGATCGGCTCGCGGCGGTGGGCCGCCTGAAGGCGACGGTCACGAGCATCCTCACCGCGGCCGACGGCCGCACCGCGTCGGTCACCGGCGCCATCACCCTCCGAGCCGCCCCGAGCGCCACCCTCAGGGGTCAGTGGATCAACCGCCGGCTGGGGCCGTGGAGCCGGCCGCCCACTTTGACCGCACGTCAGCGCTCGGCGATGCGGGTCATCCATCGGACCGACGGCTACATGGTGCGGGTCGTCCTCTAGTCCATCCGCTGGAACTCGAGGATCGCGATCCAGAGCATCGTGATCCCGGTGACCGCGACGATCACCAGCGAGAGCCACGTCGGCACCAGCCAGCCGCCCCACGTGATGCCGGGATCGAGGGTCGCGCGGGTGGCCGGCGAGGCGTCGAGGTGCTGGAACACCGCGTGGCGCATCGGCTCGACGGCGTAGGTGACCGGGTCGAGGCGGGTGAGCACCTCCAGCCAGCGTGGCAGTCCGTTGAGCGGGAACATCGCGCCCGACAGGAACAGCATCGGGAAGATGGCCAGCTGGACGACGGCCATGAAGGACTGGAACTGGGTGATGCGCGCGGCCATCATCACGCCGAAGGCCACCAGCACGAAGCTCAGCAGCAGCAGCTCGAGCAGCAGGGTGAGCATCAGGACCGGGTCGTAAGGCACGTCCACGACGCCGGCGAGCGCGAGCACCAGCACGCCCTGGATGCCCGCCACCGTGGCGCCGCCGATGCACTTGCCGACCACGATCGTGCCGCGGCGCATGGGCGCGACCAGCATCTCGCGCAGGAACCCGAACTCGCGGTCGAACACGATCGAGCCGGCGGAGAAGAACGACGGCATCAGCACGGCCAGGGCGAGCACCCCGGGGAACATGAAGGTCTGGTAGCTGACGTCGCCCGACGACGCGCTGGTGAGCGATGCCAGGCCGGTGCCGAGCACGAACAGGAAGAGGATCGGCTGCACCAGCGCGATCAGGATGCGCAGCCGGTTGCGGAAGAAGGTGATCAGCTCGCGGTGCCACACCACCCGCGCGCCGCGCAGGTCGTCGCGAAGCCGGTTGGGCGGGAGGAGGTCGTCGTCCCACGCCTCGTAGGGCGAGGGGGTCGGGGAGGTGGCGGTGGTGGACGTGGTGGCCATCGCGACCCTCCTCAGCGACCGCCGCGCATCCGGGCGAGCGCGGCGCGGTTGGTGTTGGCGGGACCCTCGGTGTCGCGGATCGTGCGTCCCGTCCACGACATGAAGACGTCGTCCAGCGACGGGCGCGCGACGCTCACGGAGCGGATCGGCACGCCCAGCTCGGCGAACAGCCGCGGCACGAACAGCTCGCCGTCGGCCACGTGGAACAGCACCTCGCCCTCGTGCACCCCGGCGTCCAGGTCGAAGCGCGCGCGCAGCGCGGCGATCGTCGCGGCGTCGTCGTCGGTGGAGATGCGCACCCGGTCGGTGCCGACCCCGGCCTTCAGCGTCTCGGGCGCGCCCTCCACCACGATGCGGCCGCTGTCCATGATCGCGATGCGGTCGCAGTTCTCGGCCTCGTCCATGTAGTGGGTCGTCAGGAAGATCGTGATCTCCCGCGTGGTGCGCAGCTCGCCGATGTACTCCCAGATGGAGGCCCGCGTCTGGGGATCGAGGCCGATGGTGGGCTCGTCCAGGAACAGCACGCGCGGCATGTGCAGCAGGCCGCGGGCGATCTCGAGGCGTCGTTTCATGCCGCCCGAGAAGGTTCCGACGAGTCCCGACGCCCGCTCGGTGAGCCCGGTCACCTCCAGCACGTCGCCGATCCGCCCGCGGATCTCCCGGCGCGGGACGCCGTAGAGCTCGGCGTGGAAGCGCAGGTTCTCTTCCGCGGTGAGATACACGTCCAGCGTCGGGTCCTGGAACACGAGGCCGATGCGGCGGCGCACCTCGAGGCGCTCGCGCATCACGTCGCGGCCCGCCACCAGGGCGCGGCCCGCCGTCGGCTCGAGCAGGGTGCAGAGCATCTTGATCGTGGTGGACTTCCCGGCGCCGTTGGGACCGAGGAAACCGAAGATCTGACCGCGTTCCACATCGAAATCGACGGCGCTCACGGCCTCGAAGTCGCCGAACCGGCGCACGAGGCCACGCACCGAGATGGCGGCGGTCGGATCGGGCGCGCCACTCGCATCGACGGCGCCGTTCGGGGAAGGTACGGCCACTCCCATGTGAGATCCTCCGCTGCAGGAGTCGTGGGCCGTCACCAACGATAGGAGCTGGCCTACCGTCATGCAAACCGCCGAAGCCGACGATCTGCCCCTTCCCGCGGCGCTGCTGGGGAACCCGCCGTTCCTCATGCTGCAGATGCTCCGCGCCGGGAAGCGGATGGCCGAGGAGCGCCCCGAGGGGCCACGCCTTCCACACATGGCGATCCTCGCCACGCTGGTCGAGTTCGGCCCGCAGTCGCAGCGGGATCTGGGCCGCCGGCTGGGGTTCGACCCGAGCGACGTGGTGCGCCTGATCGACGCGCTCGAGCGGGACGGGCACGCGGAAAGGCGTCGCGACCCCGACGACCGCCGGCGCAACGCCGTCGTGATCACCGAGGCCGGTCGCGTCTGGCTCGAGGAACGCCTCGCCACCACACGCGACCGGCTACACGTGTTCCTCGGCGGGCTCGACGAGGACGAGCGCGATCAGTTGCTCCGACTGCTGCAGCGGGCGCTCGCCCACCTCGACGGCCGTGTGCCCGAGGGCTACCGCACCGTCTGAGCCTCAGGCGGTCGTCAGATCGGAAGTCCCCGGCCGTAAGCGTCGCGCACCAACTCGAGGGCGTCGTCCTCGGTGGGGGCCTCGACCTCTACGCGTACCTGGAGCTGGTCGTCCACGGACAGGACCGTGAAGCCCTCGACCGCGAGCGCGATCCACATTTCATGCACGGCGCGCGTCGAGACCTGCCGGATGGGGGCATCGGGGCGCATCGAGACGGTGATGGACAAGGCGTCCTCCTGAAGGAAGGGGTGTCTGCCTCGTCACGGTAAGTCGAGCATGTGGCGAATGTGACGTACCGGATGTCTAGGCCATTCGGCTAGTCGCTATTTTGGCCCCGCCCTTTACTATGTACCGACATGCGTAACGTAAATCAGCGGGTTTGGGGTCGCCTCGTGGTTTGCGGCGTTGTTGCGGCCCTCGCATCGGCCTGCGCTGAGGCCGCGACCGCCGCTCCCGGCATCTTCTGGGCGAACTCCGGAACCAACAGCATCGGCCGAGCGTCGACCGGATGGGACCAACGCGAACCAGGCGTTGCTGACCGGGCCTCGATGTCCCGATCGGTGTTGCGACGCGCGGAGCGTATGTCTTCTGGGCAAACCGCAGGCCTCGGTCGGATCGATCTGGCGAGCAACGCTGGATGGAACGGACCCGAGCCACGATCTTGCTTCACGACCGACCACGCCCCAGACGAGCGGAATCGGCCGTCACGGATTCCATCTCTACTGGGCCATCGACCCGCAGACATCGGCCGAGCTGAGCCTCGACGGATCTAGACCCGAATCCAAACTCTGGTCGCCGGGATCTGATTCCCCGTCGGTGAGTCGCGGCGGATGGACGCCCACGTCTTCTGGGCCGACAGCGGCGCGAATCAACATCGGACGGGCCGACCTGGATGGCGGCAGCTCAAACCAAGCCTTCATCACGGGAATGAGGCCAAGTCCAGGCGGCGTCGCGGTCGATGCCGGGCACATCTACTGGGCAGCCCAGCAAAGCGGCAAGATCGGCCGCGCAAACCTCGATTGGCACGGGGGAAGAACCAAAACTTCGTCACTGGCCCGTCGATCCGCAGTTCGACTTGGCGGTGGACGCAACGCATATCTTCTGGACGAAGGTCGGCGACGGATCGGATCGCGCGAGTGACATCGATGGACGGGGCAAATCCGACCTGCGGCTTCGTCTCCGGCGCTGAGCACGCCCCTGGGTCTCTCAGTTATCTCAGCCCCGGCAGCGGCCCTGTCCCCGAAGCCGCGGGCGTATCCCGACCAGACGACCGGCTCCGTTCGTCGGCCTCACAGTCCTTCACCCTGACAAACAGCGGCAGCGCTCCCTCTCGCAGTCGGTGCGGCTTCCCTGGGTGGGACGGACGCTCCTCAGTTCCAGGTCGATGCCGACACGTGCTCGGGACAGATCGTGGCCGTGGGGGCGAACTGCGTGGTGCAGGTGAGCTTCGCGCCCTCCACCGCCGGCCTGAAGGCCGCGAGCCTCAGCATCATCAGCAACGACGCGAGCTCGCCGGCCACGGCGGAGCTCTCGGGCACCGCGACCGGAGACCCGGTCGTCGAGACGCCCCCGGCAACGCCGACCCCACTGCTGCCCGACATCCCGCTGTCGCACGCCGACGCCGACGGCGACGGCGGTCGCGACCCAGTCGCCCACGCGGCTCGGGTCGGCGCGGCTCGCGGTCTCTGTGAGGAGCGCCGGCCGCCTGACCACGATGGCCAGCGCCCGGATCGCGAGGCGCACGATCAGGATCCCCGCCACCACGCTGAGGATCACCCGGCCGGGAACGTTCGGCGTCACCCTCTCGCTGCCGGCGCCCGTGCGCGCACGGCTGGCCGCGGCGGGCCGGGTGCCGATCACGATCACCAGCATCCTCACGGCCGCGGACGGAAGCTCGGTTCGATCGACCCGGTCGGTGAGCCTCCGGGCGCCGATGAGCCGGGTGCTCCGCGGCCACTGGGTCGGGCGGGTGTTCGGCCCCTGGTCCCACGCGCCGACCTTCTCGGCGAGGCAGCGGTCGGGCCTGCGGTTCACCTTCCTGCGCGGTCGCCGCGTGGCCAGGGTCGTGTCGTAGGGCGTCCGGAGCCCTCGGATAGCGTGAGCCCCGATGACGGCCTCGCTCCTGTACGCCGTGCTGACCCTCGCCTTCGGCGCCCTCGCCCTGTGGGGCGCGCGACGGGTGTCGCGCGACATCCGCAACGCTCGTGATTGGCCGACGGTGGCGGGCTGGATCCTCGAGCGCGGCGTGGGCGAGTCGATCACCGCGGGCAACCGCTCATACCTCGCCCACGTCCAGTACCAGTACACGGTCGACGGTGCGGACTACGACAACGATCAGGTGTACCTGATCCGGCGCACCGGCCACCGCAGCGACGTCGTTCAGCGATTGGTGGACGGTCTACCCAACCCCGTCCCGGTGCACTACGACCCGGCCGCGCCCGCCTCGTCGTACCTGATCGTCAACTCGCTCTCGACGTACTGGGTCCTGCTGATCTTCGGGATCGGCGCGCTGCTACTCGGGCTGCTGCAGCTGCTCACCGCTCTGATCTAGCAGCGCCTCCAGCTGGGCGAGATCGGCGGTCACCTGACGGGAGACCATCGGGCCGAGCGCCGACTCGAACATCCGCCGCGCTCCGCGCAGGTGGATCTCCACGTCCGCGGAGACCTCGGTGGCACCCTCGCCATCGGGCCGCAGGCGGATGGTGAGGAGCACCTCTCCCGCGTCCGCGGTGCCGGCCTCCTTCCACAGCGCGTCCGGCTCGAGGGCCACGACCTCGGCCTCCACGATCCCGACGCCCGAGGTCTGCTGGCGCCACCGGGTGCCGACGGCGGACGGCCCGGACGTGAGCATCTCGACATCCGAGGTGTTGTCCTGCCACGCGGGGCGTCTGCCGGGATCCGAGATCACGGCGAAGACCCGGTCGGCCGGGTGGGGAATGACGCGCTCGATCGTCACCTGCACGCAACGAGCCTACGGGCGCGGGCGCGATCTAGGTGCGGGCCGGCTCCGCGACGACCGGAGCCGGGGCCGGCCGCGGGCTGCGCATGAACAGCAGGGTCAGCACCAGCGACAGCGTGTAGGCGCTCGCCGAGATCAGCAGCGCCCACCGCATGCCGTCCACGAAGGCGTTGGCGGCGATCAGCGAGCCGAGGATCGCCACGCCGAGGGCCCCGCCCGTCTGGCGCAGGGCGTTGAGCACACCCGAGACGACGCCGGACTGCTCGCGCGGCGCGGCGGCGATGACCGCGACCGAGAGGGGGGCCGGGATCAGGGCGCCCGTGCTGACCAGCAGCAGGCCCGGCACCAGCGCCCAGTACGAGATCGACGCGTCGGCGGGCAGCAGGAACAGCAAGCCCGATGAGCCCGACCAGCAGACCGATCGCCATCGGCCGCGCCGGACCCCAGCGCGCCGTCATGCGCCCGGCCGCCCACGAGATGAAGAACGTGCTCGCGAACAGCGGCAGGAAGGCGAGCCCGGCGCGCAGCGGCGAGTAGCCGAGGACGTCCTGGAAGTAGAGCGAGAGCACGAACAGCTGGCCGTAGTAGCCCAGGTTGACCAGGGCCCCGATCGTGTTGCCCGCCGCGAAGCGCGGGTTGCGGAAGAGCGCGATCGGCACCACGGGGTCGCGATGACGGCGCTCGACGGCCAGCAGGGCGACCAGCGACATCGCCGCCACGGCGAGCGTGCCCCACACCCACGGCGAGCTCCAGCCGTGGTCGCCGGTCTCGATCAGGGCCGCGGTGAGCGAGGTGAGGAACACGATCGCGAGGGCCTGGCCCGGCAGGTCGAGCGCGCGTCCCGGCCCCTTCGGCACCGCGGGCACGTGGCGGCGCGCCACCAGGATGCCGGCGATCACGACGGGCAGGTTGATGACGAAGACGGCCCGCCAGTCCACGTACTCCACGAGGATGCCGCCGAGGATCGGACCGAGGGCGGCGGCGAGGCCGCTGGAGCCGATCCAGATGCCGACCGCCCGCGCCCGCTCGCGCGGCTCGGGGAAGGTGTGGGCGATCAGCGACAGGGAGCTCGGCACCATGGCCGCCGCGGCGAGACCCTGGAGGGCCCGGCCGGCGATCAGCAGGCCGAGCGCCGGAGCCGCCGCGCACAGCAGCGAGGCGACGCCGAACCCAGCCATCCCGAGCACGTAGATCCGCAGGGTTCCCAGCCGGTCGCTGAGCGCGCCGCCCGACAGCAGCAGGGCGGCGAAGGCGATGGTGTAGGCGTTGACCACCCACTGAAGGCCGCTGGTTGACGCGTTCAGGTCGCGCCCGATCTGCGGCAGCGCGACGTTGAGGATCGTCGTGTCCAGCAGGACGAGGAAGAACCCGACGCAGATCGCCGCGAGGGCGAGGCGGGGACGGGCGACGTGCGCGTCAGACATGGTTGCAACCTACAAGTATTCGGGGTGAGCGGCCTGTTGACGCGATCCGACGGCCCGACGGATAGTGGTAACCCGCTTTTCAGGAGCCAGCGATGCGCACACCCGTCCGCCTGTCACTCCTCGTCCTCGTCGTGCTGCTGATCGCCGTGGGCAACGCGACGGCCGCCGTCATCGGGCCGAACATCACCCTGCCGCCCTTCGCCAAGGCGCAGTCCGGCGCCGGCAACGCGGTCAGCGCAACCGTCCGCTGGACTCCGGCCCAGTTCCTGCCCCCGACGGCGGCCGACAAGCAGGACGTGATCGCCACCGGGCTCGACGGGGGAGTCTCGACCAGCGGCAGCGTCGGAGGCACCGGCGCGTCGCTCCCGCTGCTCCTCAGCAACGGGCGCAGCTACGACATCACGGTCGCGGCGTGCCAGAGCGCGGCCCTGTGCACGTCGCTGGGCCCGGCATCCTTCGTGAGCGCCAGCGGGCAGACGCGCATCGACGCGACGCCGCCGACGGGGACCGTCGCCATCAACAACGGGGCGGCGTTCACCAACAACCCCGCCGTGACGCTGAACCTGACCGCGACCGACCCGCTCATCGACGGGATCGCCGGCAGCTCCAGCGGGGTGACCCAGCAGGCGGTCGACGTTGACGGCAACGGCACGTATCCGTGCGACGTGTTCGTCATCAACGGCCAGCCGTCCGACCGCACCGGATGCGCCGGGGCCTTCGCGCCCACGGTCAACGCCACCCTGCCGAGCGGGGACGGCCTCAAGACGCTCGGGGTCACGTTCGGCGACGGCGCCCGGGAGATCACGGCGCCGTGCACGACCATCTTCTGCGTGATCCAGCTCGGCAGCCCGATCCTGGGCAACGCGTCGGCGCCGGTCACCGACACGATCGGGCTCGACACCAATCTGCCCAACGCCGCTCGTGGCCCCCGACCGCGCCACCGTCACCCGGGGCGGATCGGTGACCTTCAGCTCCGCCACCTCGACCGACACCGGCGTCGGCGCCTCCGGGATCGATCCGGCGGCGGCCACCTGGAACTTCCGCGATGGCACGACCGTGGCGACCGGCGAGCGGGTGACGCACGTCTTCGCCACGGACGGCACCTTCGTCGGGGAGCTGCGCGTCCGCGACCGCGCGGGCAACCTCTCCAACGTCCGCAACTTCGTCGTCACGGTCAACGCGCCGCCCTCCGCCACCGCCGCCGGCGGCGGCAGCATCGCGGGCGTGAGCGGCACGGCCGGGTTCTCGGTGTCGTCGCTCCGCGTCAGGGCGAAGTACACCAAGAGCGTCCTCGCGGGCTCGATCGCGCTCGTCGGCAACTCCGGCCAGGCCGGGGCCCTGCGCGCCGAGATCCGCACCCCGAACGGCCGGCCGGCTCGATCAAGAGGATCTCCGCTGAGCCCCCTGGCGGTCGGCCCGTACCGGCGCACCGTGAAGCTGCCCCCGACGCTGCTGCCCGGCAGCTACCGCGTCGACCTGGTCGGACCGGGCGGAACCCTGCGCACGACGCTGAAGGTGACGCCGCCGCGCGAGGGCGTCATCCGCAGGGGCCGGATCGTGGGCGCGAAGGCGGTCTTCTCCCTCGCCGCCCGGCCGGTGAAGGCCCTGCGCACCAAGCTCACGGTGCGCTGGACGCAGGGCAGGCGCGTGCTGGGCGTCGTCACCGTCGGCTCGGGCACCACCATCCGCGCGTCGCTGCCGAGCGGCGCCTCCATCGGCACCGGCAGGCTGACGGCCACGCTGCGGGCGGGCACCAAGGCCGTGGGGAGCGCGAGCAAGCGCATCCGCTGACACGGCTTCGAGCGGCCAACCACCACGACCCGGTGTCGTGGTGGTTGGCTCCGGCCGCCCGGGGGTAGCGGGGACGTGTTCATCCCGTCCCGAGAGAGGTGGCCATGGCAACGCGCGCGCTGATCATCAACTGCACGCTGAAGGCGTCGCCCGAGACCAGCAACACCCAGGCGCTCGCCGACGTGCTGGCGGAGGCCCTCGAGACGCACGGCGTCGAGATCGACCGCGTGCGTGCCGCCGACCACGACATCAGGCCCGGTGTCAGCTCGGATGAGGGGCCGGGCGACGACTGGCCCGCAATCCGCGCGCGCGTGCTCGCGGCGGACATCCTGGTGCTGGCGACCCCGACCTGGATGGGACAGCCCTCCAGCGTCGTGAAACGGGTGCTGGAGCGCATGGACGCCTTCGTCTCGGAGACCGACGACGAGGGTCGGCCGGTGGCCTACAACCGGGTCGCCGGTTTCGTGGTGACGGGTAACGAGGACGGGGCCCACCACGTCATCGCCGAGCTCGCCCAGGCGGTCATCGACGTGGGCTACAGCGTCCCCGGGCAGGCGTGGACCTACTGGAACAAGGGTCCGGGACCGGGGCCGAGCTATCTGGAGACCGACGAGGGCCACGAGTGGGCGGCGACCACCGCGCGCGCCGCGGCGGCCAACCTCGCGACCCTCGCGCGCGCCCTGGCCACGACGCCGTACGGACCGCCACCGTCCTGAGCAGCTGACCGCTTCACCCGGCCGCAACACCGTGCGCCGAGGCCGTGACTAGAGTGCCGCCCCGTGGCCGCACCACTCGGATCGTCGGCGGAGTCGGTCGATGACAGACGGCATGGCCCTCACCGCTCCGGCCCGACGCGATGTCCAGCGGCGTCGCCTGGACCTCGGTGGCGGCGCCGCGACGACGGTCCACGTGGCCGTCTACCCGCGCGCGCTGGTCTCGGCGACGGTGGTCGCGCTCCCTGCTCCGGAGGCCCTGCATGCATGGTGCGCGCGCTCGGGCGTGAGCGACGCGCTGGTGGGCGGGTTCTTCGTCACGCCCGGCAGGCCCGGCGCTCGGGCGAGGTGTGGGTCGAGGGCCGGCGCGTCGGCACGCGCCCTTTCGACGCGCGTTTCGCCCCCGACCGGGCGTGCCTGCACGTGGACGGCGACCGGATGGCGATCGCGCCCGCTGTCGGCCCTCCCGACGCGCGCCGGTCGGCGACCTGCTGCAGGCGGGCCCCGCCCTGGTGTCGGACGGCCGTTCCCTGGTGCGCCCGGGCGAGGACCGCGAGGGCTTCTCGGCGGGGCGCTCGCAGTTCGACTCGGACATCACCGGAGGGCCGCCACCCGCGGGCGGCGATCGGGATCGACGACACGCGGCTGCTGGCCGTCGCCAGCGAGGGCCGCGCGCCACGACGAGGCGGGCCTCACCCTGGCCGAGCTCGCGGAGCTGATGACCGCGCTCGGCGCGCGCGAGGCGATCAACCTCGACGGCGGCGGCTCGACCTCGCTGGTGGTGGACGGCCGGCTGGTCAACCGGCCCCGCGAGTCCGACGGCGTGCGACGTGCCGGGCGGGCGCAGGCCCCTGCTCACGGCGGTCGCCTTCGTCGAGCGGCGTCAGCCCTCGGTGGCCGCCGCGTAGACCTCCGCGACGGAGTGCGCGACGTGCTCCCACGGAGAACCGCTCGCGCGCACGGCGCCGGCCGTTCTCGCCCCGGATCGCCCGCTCGGCGGGATCCGAGGCGGCGTCCACCAGCGCCCGGGCGAGGGCGGCCTCGTCGTCGGGCGGCACCAGCCAGCCGCTGCGGTCGGGTGAGGCGGGATCGGCGTCGATGTAGGTCGGCGGCGCGGCGACGTCGCAGGCGATGACCGGCAGCCGCATCGCCATCGCCTCGACGTAGACCTGGCCGAAGCGCTCGGCCACCGACGGCACGGCCAGCAGGTCGCCGCAGGCGAGCACCTGGGCCAGCTCCTCGTGCGAGCGCCACCCGGCGAAGAACACCTCGTGCCCCCAGGGCGAGCGCGCCGCCGCGTCGGCGGGGTGCTCACCCTCCCACTCGCCCGGCGCGCCCCCGACCAGCAGCAGCGGCAGGGGGCGCCCCAGCTGCTCGCCGGCGCGCGCGCGTGGGCCCGCACCAGCAGGGCCGCGCGCTTGACCGCGGTGAAGCGGCCGACGTACAGCGTCACGACGGCCTCGCGGATCGAGCAGGGGGGCGATCTGCTCGGGTGAGTACCGCGACGTCCCCGGGGCGTGGCATCCGCGGGCGACCAGCCGCGGGGCTTCTCGCACAACCACTGCCGCAGCAGCGTCGCGCGCTCGTTGGCGGATGGCCGGCGGGCCGCTGAAGAGGCGTCAGGTCGACGCCGTTGGGGACGACCACCATGCGCCCCGGGTCGATGCCCAGCAGGCGGACGGCGTCCACGCCCGAGGGCTCCGACGACACGATCACCCGCGTCGATCCCTGCGCCCAGCGCCGCATGCGCGCGCGCCACGCGCGCTCGTACGGCCACGCGGCGCCCGCGGTCGGCCTCCTCCAGCATCAGCAGCTCGGTGCCGTGGAGGTGCGTCACCACCGGCAGGTCGGGGCGCAGGCGCGCGACGGCCTCGTGGATCGGCGTCAGGTGGTGCAGGTGCGCCAGCTCGATGCCGTCGAGCACCCCCGGGGCGCCGAGGATGCGCGTCCACTCGTCGGCCAGGTGGTGCGGCGATGCGGTCGTCGAGGCCCGCGATGGCGCGATCGGGAGCCCCGGGACGATCCTCGTAGGAGGGCTGCATCGGCGGCGAGGCCAGCAGCGGGTCGGGCGCGCCGACGGCGGCGTCGTAGGGCACCGCGACCAGGTCGGTGCCGGGACCGAAGAACGCCCGCGCGTTGCCCGGATCGTCGGGGCCGCCGAGCGACCCGGCGACGACGCGGGTGCTCCATCCCTGGCCCACCATCGCGCGGGAGAGATAGCGCACAACCTGGGCGGATCCCCCGCGGGGGAAGAACATCAGCGCCTGCAGGGATCGCCGCAAGGACCGGGGACCCTAGCGCGAAGCGGCCCCCGGGCGGGCCGCGTATCACCCCAGGTGGCCGTCCAGCCAGTCGAAGATGCGGGCGTCGCGCAGTGAGGAGGGCCATGGGCTCGCAGTGCCGGTTGGCCCCCTCGTGCCGCGGTGAACGCGACGAGCTCCTTCGGCCCCGGCAGCAGGTCGTACAGCTGCTGTGACTGGCCCGGCCAGAACTGCTCGTCCTCGGGGTTGGTGATGAGCAGCGGCGTGGTGATGTCCTTCACCTCGTCGCCGAGCTTGTACTCGAGCACCGCGGTGAAGAGGTCGAAGTCCGAGCCGCCCTCGATGCCGTACGGCTCCCCGCGGAAGGCGAGGACGGCCTTGGCGCTGTGGGAGAACCGCTCGCCGATGCCCATGTAGCGGTCGAACTCCTTCTTCTTGCCCTCCGCGAGTTCCTTGAGCAGCGACTTGGGCAGGTGGCTGGTCCACGACGTGGAGACGTCCACCACGCCCGGGTCGGCGACTGCCGCCGCCAGGCGGTGCTCGAACGCGAGGGCCCGCGGCACCCAGTAGCCGGCCTGGCTGATGCCGATCACCGCGATGCGCGCGGCGTCAACGTCCGCCCGCTCGAGCATGGCGTCGACCACTGGCGTGAGCACCGCCTCCCAGTCGGGGCGGAAGTGGATGCCCTGCAGGAACAGCGCGGCCTGCTGGCCGGGCCCGTCGAAGGTCATCCAGTGGTAGCCGCGCTCGGCCGCCGCGGCGCCGCCCTGCAGCCACATGTCCGAGGTGGCGCCGTCGCTGCCGTTGTTGAGGATCACCAGCGGTCGCTTCTCGCCGGTCACCGCGCCGGGCGCCGGGAAGAAGTAGGCCGGCAGCGTGGTGCCCTCGTAGGGGATGGTGATCCGCTCGCCGGGGACCGGGCTGAGATCCACCACGTGGTCCCAGCACGCGCGCTGGCGGGTCCACACGTCCGTCCGGCGATCTGCCTGCTTGCTGCCGACGATCGCGTAGAGCGCGGAGGCGTAGTAGCGCGCCGCCCGGCGGTAGTGGTCCAGGGCGCTCACGCGGTGGCCCGCGGCGAGCGCCTGCTCGCCGGCCGTCGCGCAGGCGTCGGCGGTGGCCTCCCACTCGGTCACCCACGAGTCGGCGTTGCCGTCCTTGATGCGGTCCGCCGTCGCCAGCACCTCGCCCGGGTCCGACCCGCCCCGCGAGGCCGCGCCGAGGACGATCTCGAAGCCGAACTGGAAGTCGTCGTTCTTGAACTGCTTGCGCATCGGATTCCTTTGCGTCGGTCCGGGCGTCGGGGTGCGTGAGCCTATCGCGGGGCTGGCGGCCATCTGGCTCTGGCCCGGGAGCCGGGCGCCGACGTACCATGCGCCCCTGATGAGCTCACACGGTGGCGCGCCGACCATGCCGAGCCCCTCCGCGCCGGCGCTCCTCCTCGAGCGCGAGCGGGAGACCGCGACCCTGCTCGGCGCGGCCGACGCGACGCTCGCGGGCGCGGCGCGGCTCGCGGTGGTGGAGGGGCCGGCGGGCATCGGCAAGAGCCGCCTGCTGGCGGGCCTGCGGGAGGCGCAGGGCGATCGCGGCCTGCGGGTGCTGTCGGCCCGCGGGAGCGAGCTGGAGCTGGAGTTCCCCTTCGGGGTGGTGCGCCAGTTGTTCGAGCCGGCGCTCGCCGACGACGCGGTGCCGCGACCGCTGGCTGGCCGGGGCGGCGGCGCCGGCGGCCGCGGTGTTCTCGCCCCCGGGCGAGGGCGACGAGGCGCGCGACGCGTCGTTCGCGTCGCTCCACGGCCTCTTCTGGCTCACCGCCAACGCCGCGAGCGAGGGCCCGCTGATGCTGGTGGTCAACGACCTCCACTGGGTCGACCGGCCCTCGCTGCGCTTCCTGGCGTACCTGACGCGCCGTCTGGAGGGCCTGCCGGTGTTCCTGGTCGTGGGGCTGCGCTCCGGCGAGCCGGGCGCGGACCCGGGCCTCGTGAGCGAGATCGTCCAGGAGGCCGGGGCGCTGCTGGTGCGGCCCGGCCCGCTCAGCGACGGCGCGACGCGCGAGCTGGTGGTGGCCCGCCTCGGGGGCAACCCCGACCGCGCGTTCCTCGCGGCGTGCCACGACGCCACCGGGGGCAACCCCCTGATGCTCGGTCAGCTGCTGCGCTCCCTGGGCGACGACGCCGTGCGCCCCGACGCCGCCAGCGCCGGCCTGGTCCACGAGATCGGCCCGAGCGCGATCGCCCGGACGATCCTGCTGCGTCTCTCGCGCCTGCCGCCCGACGCGGTGCCGGTGGCCCAGGCCGTGGCCGTGCTGGGCGAGAGCGCCGACCTGCCGGGCGTGGCGGCGCTGGCCGAGATGGACGAGCGCCGCGTCGCCGCGGCAACCGGCGCCCTGGCCCGCGCGGAGATCCTGCGGCCGGAGCGGCCCCTGGGTTTCGTCCATCCGCTGGTGCGCGAGGTCGTCTACCGCGACATGACGGTGGGCCAGCGCGAGCTGCTGCACGCCACCGCGGCCCGGCTGCTGACGGCGAGCGGGGCGGCCCCTGAGCGCGTGGCGGCGCACCTGCTGCTGGTGTCGCCGCGCAACGCGCCGGACACCGTCGCCACCCTGCGCGCGGCCGCCGCGGCGGCCGTCTCGCGCGGCGCGCCCGAGTCGGCGATGGCACTGCTGCGCCGCGCGATCGAGGAGCCGCCGCCGGCCGCCGACCGGCCCCAGGTGCTGCTCGAGCTGGGGCTGGTCGAGAGTCAGATCGACGCGCCCGCCGGGACGGCGCGGCTGGGCGAGGCCTACGCGGCGCTCACCGATCCGGTGGCCCGGCTGAGGGCCGCGCGGGTGCTCGCCTGGGCGCTGATCTTCACGGGCGAGCCCGCCCAGGCGGCGGTCATCGCCCGCGAGGCCGCCCAGGCCACGCCGCCGGAGCTCGCCGACCTGCGCACCTGGTTCGAGGCCATCGAGCTGGCCACCACCTTCTTCGGAGCGGACGTCCCCGGCGGGCTCGACCGTCTGGAGGCCGCGCGTGGCGCCCCGGTGGGCGACGGCCCGGGCGCCCGGGCGATGGCCTCGCTCGTGAGCATCGACTGGGCGCAGCGCGGCGGGTCGGCCGCCGAGGCGGGCGACCTCGCGGCGGCGGCGCTCGAGGGCGGTGAGCTGCTGGGGTCGCCCGACGGCTACCTGCTCGGGATCGGCGCCATGCTCACGCTCGAGATGGGCGAGCGTCCCGAGGCCGACGCGGCGTGGGAGACGGCCCTCGCCACCGCCCATCGCAACGGCTCCCTGTTCGCCATCTCCTCGGTGATGATGTGGCAGGGCCTGGGGTTGATCCGCCGCGGCGACCTGCGCGCGGCCGAGCCCCTGCTGCGGGACGGCGTCGAGATCATGGGGCGCTGGGGCATCGCCAGCCAGAGCTACGGCCAGGGCTACCTCGCCGAGCTGCGTGTGGCCGAGGGCGCGGTTGCCGAGGCGCGCGCGGGGCTGCCGCAGACGAGCGACGCGGGCGACATCTCGGACGGCACGCTGATCATGCTCCGCGCCCGGACCGAGGTGCTGCTCGCGGAGGGCCGCGCCGCGGAGGCCCTCCCTCACGCCGAACTGCTCAGCGCCCGCCTCGCGCGGCGCGGCCTGCGCGACATCACCCCCGCATGGATCCCGTGGCGGTCGCTCGCGGCGCGGGCGATGGACGGGCTGGGGCGGCGGGACGAGGCGCTCGCGCTGCTCGCCGAGGAGCTCGCCCTCGCGCGCCTGTGGGGCGCGCCCGGCCCGATCGGCCGCGATCTGCGGCTGATGGGCGAGATCTCGCGCGACGACGGGCTCCCGCTGCTCGAGCAGGCCGTCGAGGTGCTGGCGGGCTCGACGGCGCGCCTCGAGCACGCTCTGGCCCTGACGGCCCTCGGCTCGGCGCTCCGCCGCGCCCGCCGCCCGAGCGACGCCCGCGAGCCGCTGCGCCGCGCGCTGGAGCTGGCCGAGGCCTGCGGGGCCGACGGGCTGGTGGAGCACGCGCGCACCGAGCTCCACGCCACCGGGGCGCGGCCACGCGCCACGGCCCTCAGCGGCGCCGGGGCCCTCACCCCCAGCGAGCGCCGCGTCGCGGCGATGGCCGCGGAGGGCCTCAGCAACCGCGACATCGCGGAGGCCCTCTACGTGACGCCCAAGACCGTCGAGATCCATCTCAGCAGCGCCTATCGCAAGCTCGGCGTGCGCTCGCGGCGCGACCTCCCGGGAGCCCTCACCCCGCGTCCCTAGGGACCCACCCCTAGGGGTGTCCCGGTCAAACACTGGGGGTGGGTCTGGGGTTGTCCACGATGCCCCGGGCTCGGTGGTGGCGGAGATTGCGACCCATGGAAAGCACCACGCGCCGCGTGAGCCTCGAGCTCCGCAACCAGGAGGGGCCGCCGACCGGGATCGCCTACGGCACGGCCGGCGAGCCCCACGAGTTCAGCGGCTGGCTGGGGCTGATCAGCGCCCTGGACGCCCTGCTCCGCGCCGGCGGGTCGCACGCACACCACACCGAGATGGAGGATCAGGATGTCGACCACCCGACACACCGCCCTTGACGCCGTCGCCGCCCTCCGGGAGCGCCTGACCGAGGTCGTCGCCCCCGGCGACGAGGCCTGGGACGCCTCGCGGGCGGCCTGGAACCTCGTCGCCGACCAGCGACCGGTCGCCGTGGTGTTCCCCCGGGATGCCGGCGAGGTGGCCACCACCCTGGCCGTCGCGCGCCACCACGGGCTGCGGGTCGCGCCCCAGGGCACCGGGCACAACGCGGCCCCCATGGGCGAGCTCGGTGATGCCGTGCTGCTGCGCACCGACCGCCTGCGCGACGTGTTGATCGACCCGCTGGCGCGCATCGCCCGCGTCGGCGCCGGCGTGCTCTGGGAAGAGGTGACGGTACCCGCGGCCGAGCACGGCCTGATCGCCCTGCACGGCTCCTCCCCCAACGTCGGCGTGGTGGGCTACTCGCTGGGCGGCGGCATCGGCTGGCTGGCGCGCAGCCACGGCCTCGCCGCGAGCTCGGTGACTGCGATCGAGCTCGTGACCGCCGCGGGCGAGATGATCCGCGCCGACGCGGCCCGCGAGCCCGACCTCTTCTGGGCGCTGCGCGGCGGCGGTGGCGACTACGGCATCGTCACGGCGATGGAGTTCCGCCTGTACCCGCTCGAGACCGCGTACGCCGGGTGGTTCATCTGGTCGTGGGAGCGCGCCGACGAGGTGCTGCGGACCTGGGCCGAGTGGACCCGGACGGTTCCCGAGGAGATGACCTCGGTCGGTCGCATCCTCCAGATCCCCGACCTGCCCTTCGCGCCGGAGCCCCTGCGCGGGCGCAACATCGTCGCGGTCGAGGTGGCCTACACGGGCACGCGACGACCAGGAGCGGATCGGCGCCGAGCTGGTGCAGCCCTTCCGCGACCTGGCCCCGGAGATGGACATGGTGGCGACGATGCCGGCCGCCGAGATGGTGCGCCTGCACCAGGACCCCGAGCCGCCGATGCCGGGCGTGGGCGGGCACGTGATGATCGACGAGATCACCCCCGAGGCGATGAGCCGCTTCGTGCGCCTCACCGGGCCGCGGTCGGGATCGCCGTTCATCTCGTCCGAGATCCGCCACCTGGGCGGCGCGCTCGGGCGTCCCGCGCCGGGCGGCGGAGCGCTGACCCACCTCGAGGGCGAGGGCGCGATGTTCGTGGTCGGCGTGCCCGATGCACCCCGAGCACCACGAGCTGCTGGTGCGCGAGGTGTCCCGCGTCGAGGAGGGCATGTCGGCCTTCGGCCACGGGCGCCTCTACCGCAACTTCACCGAGGAGCAGACGTCGGCCAGCGACTTCCACGCCGACGAGCGGGTGGCGCGCCTGCGCGAGGTGCGGCGCCGGTTCGACCCCGAGATCCGGATCCGGACCAATCACCCGGTCGACCGCGAGATGAACGCACTCTGAGCGCTCGCGTCGCGGGGTCGTCGCCGCTAGGCGGCGGCCCCCGGCGCGCGCGCGATCGCGAAGGTCTTGACGAAGTGGTACCGGTAGACGCCATCCTCGTCGGCGGCGCTCGCGATGAGCGCGTGCATCGCCGCGAGGGTCGTCTCCTGCTCGGCGGGGGGCAGATCGCTCCACAGATGGCTCGCGACGGCGTCGAGCCGGCCCGAGTACGCCGCCGCCGTCGTCGCGCGGCTGCGCCGCTCGGTCCAGACGTCCAGGGGCTCGAGCCCCGCCGCCCGCAGGTAGCCGGTGAGCACGTCGGGGTCGACCTCGTTGCTGACGATCGAGTCGGCGAGCCGCGCCATCAGCGGGTCGCCGGTGCGGCGGATCATCTCCACGGTCTCGGCGTCGTGGGTGGGCCCGGGCGCCAGGATGCCGAGGACCCCTCCCGGGGCGAGCGCCCGCGCCATCAGCGCGATCGCCGCGGCCCGCTCGGTGAACCAGTGGAGCGCCATCGTGCACAGCACGAGGTCGGCCTCGCCGGGCACGACCGGCATCTCCAGCACGTCGCAGGCCTCGAGGTCGGCGCGCACGTCCGGGAACACCGCCAGGCGCTCGCGGAACACGTCGAGCATCGGCGCGGACGCGTCCACGCCGACGATCCGCTCCACGCCCAGCCGCGGGATCGCCTCGAGCGACGCGAACCCGGTGCCGCACGCCACGTCCAGCAGCCGGGGGTATCGCCCCTCGGGCACCGCCGCCACCAGCCGTCGCGCCCCCGCCCGGTTGAAGGCGACGAAATCGTCGTAGACGGTGGCGCTGCGATCGAAGCTCTTGGCGGCGTCGGCGGACAGGGGCTGTGCTCACGCTGCTGACGCTACCGGACCACGGGGTCGGATCACGCGGTGCGGCGTCGCAGCGTGAGCGCCCCCAGGGCGAGCGCCGCCAGGGTGGTTCCGATCACCACGGCCACGTCGGCGGCGAATGCCGCCCCGAGCGCGGCCGGGCTGGTCGCCCGCGCCAGCGCGTCATAGGCGTAGGTGAGCGGCAGCAGCCACGAGACGGCGTACAGGACGGGCGCCATGTCCTCGCGATCGACGAACAGCCCGCACAGCAGCAGCTGCGGGAAGATGAACGCGGGCATGAACTGGACGGCCTGGAACTCGGTGCGCGCGAACGCGCTCAGCAGCAGACCGAGGGCCATGCCGAGCAGTGCGTTGGCCACCGCCAGCACGCCCACCAGCCAGGCGCCGTGCGCCGCGTCGAGCCCGAGGAAGGCGAATCCGACGACGCAGACGATCACGGCCTGGACCGCCGCAAGCGCGCCGAACGCGATGGCGTACCCGGCCAGGATGTCGAGCCGGGCCAGCGGGAGCGTCATCAGACGCTCGAGCGTGCCGGTGGTGCGTTCGCGGAGCATCGCGATCGAGGTGACGAGGAACATCACGATGAAGGGGAACAGGCCGCACATCGGAGCGCCGATCTCCTGGAAGACCCGGGGCTCGTCGTCGAACAGGTACCGGATCAGCACCAGCAGCACCACGGGCACCACGAGCAGCAGCGCGATGGTGCGCGGGTCGCGGCGGATCTGACGCAGCACCCGCACCGCCGTGGCCCACGAGATGCGTGCGCTCACGTGTCCGAGCCGCGCTCGATCACCGCGAGGAACGCGCGCGCGAGGTCCTGCTCCCCGGTCTCGTCGCGCAGGCCCTGCGGTGTGGTCACCTCGAGGATCGCCCCCTCCCGCATCAGCATCAGCTGGTCGCACTCCGATGCCTCGTCCATCTGGTGGCTCGACACGAGCAGCGTCGAACCCTGATCCGCCAGGGCGTGGAAGGCGCGCCAGAGCTCGGCGCGCAGCACGGGATCGAGCCCCACCGTCGGCTCGTCCAGCACGAGCAGCTCGGGGCGGCTGAGCAGCGCCGTGGCGAGCGAGACGCGGGACCGCTCACCGCCCGACATGGAGGCGACCACCTGTCCCTCCCGCCCGGTGAGGCCGACCGTGTCGATGACCTCCGCGATCCGTTCCGCGCCCACACCGACGATGGCCGCGAAGTAGCGCAGGTTCTCCGCGACGCTGAGATCCGCGTACACCGACGGCGCCTGGGTGACGTACCCCACCCGGCGCCTGAGCTCGGGCGATCCGGCCGGCAGGCCGAGCACCCGCACCTCGCCCGACGCCACGATCTGCACCCCGACGATCGCGCGCATGAGGGTCGATTTACCGCAGCCGCTGGGGCCGAGCAGCCCGGTCACCGTCCCCACGGCGACCTCGAGGGAGACGTCGTGCAGCACCTCCCTGCCGCCGCGGACGACGCGCAGCCGCGAGACGGCGAGGGCGGGGCCGGGCATCGTCGTGGACCTCAGGCGGTGACCGGCTGGGTGGCGCGGAAGACGTCGTCGGGGTCGACCTCGGCCCTGATCGCGGCGATCCGCGCGGCCGCATCGTCCCCGAACAGCTCGGCCGGCGTGCAGCGCCGGCCCGCGAAGTTGCCGTAACATCCGGTCGGAGGTCCACGGCGCCAGGGCCGAGCGGACCTCGCGCAGGCTCGCCTGCACCGCCGCCGTCGCCTCGGGACCCGCCGCGATGCCCACGCCGTACAGGAGGCCGTCGCCGTCGATCGCGCTGCAGGACGCCGCCGCCGGGAGCCGCGAGCGCGAAGGCGCCGCCCAGGTGGCGGATCTCGAGCGAGAGCAGCGCCGGCGACGCCCCCGGGCCCGGCGGCGCTCACGAACGCCGCGAGCGCTCCCCGGTGATCGCGGAGAGCAGCGCGCCGTCGCCCGCACCGGGCACGGGGTCCTGCGGGTCCATGTGGATCGAGCCGAGGGCGGTCGTCGGCAGCGTGGCGACCGTGTCGATCTCGGGCCCCAGGGCGCGCAGGGGGGCCAGCAGCTCCTCCAGGTGGCCGGGCCCGCGCATGTCGGCCACCTCCACCACCACGAAGTCGCGCCCCCGCAGGAACTCGGGGAGGACGGGCAGGGGAGGCAGCCGTAGCAGCCGCCCGAGCGACGTCACCTCGTCGGGCACGGTCTGGGCCCACGACCACCACGCGTCGAGCACCTCTCCGGCGCGCTCGATGGGCCAGAACAGCGTGCCGCCCTCGACCGCCGCCACCGGGTAGAGCGCGAACTCGAGCGCGGTGACCACGCCGAAGCTGCCGCCCCCGCCGCCGCGCAGCGCCCAGAAGAGCTCGGGCTCGTTGTCGGCGTCGACGCGGCGCAGGCGCCCGTCGGCGGTCACGATCTCCACGGCCAGCACGCTGTTGCACGCGAGCCCGTATTTGCGGCCGAGCCAGCCGACGCCGCCGCCGAGCGTGTAGCCGACCACACCGACGGTGCCCGACGACCCGGCCAGGCCCGCCAGGCCATGTTCGGCAGCGGGTCCGACGAGCGCGCCCCAGGGCACCCCTGCCCCGACGCGGGCGCGCCGCGCGGCGGCATCGATGGACACCTCGTGGAGGTTGGTCGTCTTGAGCAGCAGCGTGTCGGTGAGCGGGTCCAACTCGGCGGCGCCGTGGCCGGTCGCCTGGGCCGCCACCTTCAGCCCGCGACGGCGGGCGAACTGGACGGCCGCGATCACGTCGTCGGCGGTCTCGGGGTGCGCCACCAGCGCGGGATGCTGATCGGCGAAGAGATTCCAGGCGCTGCGCGCCTCGTCCCATCCTGGCTCCCCCGGGAGCACGGATGCGCAGTCGGGGCGGGCGGGGCTCTCCGTGTCGCTGGTCATCTCTCATCTCCTTGATGCGCCGTCGCCCGTAGCATCGCCGCGCGAGCGCCCCGGCGTCCATCGCCGCGATGTGTCGGCTCACGATGGACACGCCGGGTGCCGACGACTGACAGGTGAGCTCGAGCCACCCGGACGAGATCTCGATCGCGCTGACGCGCCCGCGGGCCGCGCGGACGGTGGCGACGATGCTGGCGCTGTTCGTCGCGGTGTTGTGGTGGATCATCGTCGGCGCGGTGCTGAGCGAGGGCATCGCGGCGACCGCCGAGGGCGACGCGGTGCCGGCCATCGCCCTGGTGACGGCGATCTGCATGGCCCTCACCCTTGTCGCCTGGCGGTACCTGGCCGTCGCGTTCGGCCCGCGCGGTCGCCTGGTGGTCGGCACCGGCGGCCTGTGGCTCGACGCGCCCACGCTGCTCCGGGAGAGCCCGTGGTGGCCCCGCGCGGCGATCCGGTACCTGGCGATCGACGAGGGGTCGGCGGACGCCGGGTCCGGTCGTTTCCCGGTGCACGCGGCGCCGGCCTGGTCCGTGCCCACCGCCGGGGACGACCTCGCCGCCGGGTACCTGTTCACGCACCTCGACGGCGCGGTGTTCCCCGCCGTCGCCCTGGGGTCGGGCGCGCCGAACCTCGCGATCGTCTTCCACTCGCCGCGGCCCCCCGCGCGCCTCGGTTGATGTCGCGGTTCGTGATCCGCCCCCGCACCGCCCCGCGGCTCGACCGGCCCGCCCACGGCGTGCTGCTGGAGGTCGCCGACCCGGACGCCGCGCGGCGGGCGCTCGCCGGGTGGGTCAGCGACGCGCCCCTCGTGGCGCCCCACCGTGAGCTCCTCGAGACGTCGTCGTCGCCCCGCGGCGAGCGGCCGGCGACCACCCCGGCAGAGCCGCCGGCCCTGCCGCTGGCGCTGGCGATGGTGGCCGGCGCCTACCTGCTGCCGGTGATCCTCGGGCTCGGGCTCGTGGGCCTGGCGGCGCTCGAATGGCGCTCGGGACACGCGAGCCTGCTCGGCCTCGCGGTCGCCCTGCTCGGGGTGTTCATCCTGATCGCGATGCTCCCCCGTCGCACGGCCGAGCCGCCCGGGGCGGAGCTGACCCGAGAGCGGCAGCCCGACCTGTTCGCCGTGATCGACGAGGTGGCGGCCGCGCTCGGCGAGGAGCCCTTCGATCGTGTCATCACCGACCTGAGCCCCAACGCGGGCGCCGCGGTGGTGGGCGTGCGCCGGCGTCACCGGCAGCGTTTCCTGATCCTGGGACTGCCCTTCGCGAGCGTGCTCACGCGTCAGGAGCTGGCCGCCGTGATCGCCCAGGAGATGGTTCACCTCAGGGGCCCCGAGGACGGCCTCAACCGCCTCACCCTGCGCGCGCTCGACGAACTGGAGCGCACGGTGCTCGGCCTGGAGGGCGACTGGTTCACCGCCGTCCCGGCCCGCCTGCTGGCACGCTACGCCGGCCTCGTCGAGCGCCGGGTGCCGGCGCTGCGCCGCGAGCGCGAGCTGGCCGCCGACGCCGCCGGCGCCCACGTGGCCGGAGCCGCGGCGATGGCGGGCGCCCTGCGCGCCGCCGCCGCGTGAACATCGCCTTCCCCGACTACTGGCAGCGCGACGTCGCCCCGATCCTGCGGTCCGGCCGGCGCCCGCCGATCGTCGACGGACTCCGTCGCCACCTGAGCCGCCCGGTGGTGCAGCACGAGCTGGACGCCGTGCTGGAGCGCCAGGCCGCCATGCGCACCCGGCCCTCGTGGTCGCAGCCCTCCCTGGGCGACCGCCTGGCCGCCCTGGGCCCCGTCGACGCCGACGAGACCCCGCCCCGGGCGGCGGGCGTGCGCGACGACGACGACCTGGAACGGGCCCTGCTGGCCGCGATCACCGACGCCGATCGCGTGACGCGCGCTGCGCCGGATCGCCTGGTCCCAGGTGGGCGAGGACGTCGTCCTCCCGGCCCTGCGCGAGACGGCGGCGCGGGTGTCGCCCGCCCTCGTCTCCACGCCCGTCGGGGCGCTCGGCGATCCCTGGGGTGTCGCCGGACGATTGCGCCTCGAGCGCGACAGCGGGGCCGACGGGGCGGCGATCGAGTCGCTCGGGGCGGCGCTCTGCGTCACGCTCGCGGAGGCCGGCTGGACGGCCAGCGCGGAGCCCGGCGACGAGCTGATCATGAGCCAGGGCGACCTCACGATCCGCCCCTTCGTCGAGATCGGGGCGCTGATCGAGGGCCGGCCGGGCGCGGCGGAGCACTGGGGCGAGCGCAGCGTCGCCCTCGGGATCGGGCACCTGCCGCTCGGCAGCCGGTCGAGCGAGCGGGTCTAGGCCTTCTCGCCCTCGGGGGGAGCGTTCTCGGCGCGCTCGATCTCGGCCGAGTCGTGGCCGTCCAGGTCGGCGTCAAGGAAGGCGCGCGTCGGTCGGCAGGCTCAGGTGGAGCTCGGCGTCGGTGCCGATCCGCAGCGTCCCCTCGGTCAGTGTGAAGTCGAGGACGTGACCGCCGCCGTCCTGCGCCGCGGTCAGGAAGTGGAGGTGGTAGCCCGCGATTCCGATGCCCTGGGCGTAGTCGGGGGTCCGGAACCCGACCAGCGTCCCGGCGACGTCGGTGAAGGTCGTGATCGGCTGGTTGTCCGTCACCTCGGTGAGGGGCGGATACGGCGGGGTCTGCATCGGCACGGTCCGGGTGACCACCTGCGCGAAGGTCCCGTCCACGCGCAGGGCGTAGAACAGGTTGCCGCTCGGCGCCAGGCGATCGACCATCGCCTCCACCTCGGTCCGCGGCATCGGGGTGTCGAGGGCGTGGGTGGTGTCGGCCTCGAAGAACGTGACCGCGGCGAAGGGGGTGCGCTCCTCGGGCGAGACCGGCGTGGCGGTGCCGTCCGCGCGCAGGTGGAAGAAGTGCCCGTCCAGGGCGATCATCTCGCCGTCCAGGTGGTTGAACGTCCCGAGGCCGAAATCGCCGTGACGCGCGAGCTCGGCGTAGGTGACGTCGCCGTCGTAGACCCCGTCCAGGATCGCGTTGATCGTTGACACCTGGTAGATCTCGTGCCCGCGCTCGGCGTCGTGGTGCACGCCGCGCCGATGCGGCACGTGGTGGGCGACGAAGCTGCGGATCAGCTCGCCGGGGTGGTGGCTCGAGGTGGCACTCATCTCGGATGGACCCTAACCTGCCTCGGCACGATCGCCGTCGCCGAGGAGACCGAATGACGTACTGCCTAGCCCTGCGCCTGGACGAGGGCCTGGTGTTCCTGGCCGACACCCGCACCAACGCGGGCCTCGACAACGTGAGCACCTACCGCAAGCTGCACGTGCTGCGGCCGGCGCCCGACCGCGTGTTCGTGCTCGAGTCGGCGGGCAACCTGGCCACCACCCAGGAGGTGCTCGACCTGATCGAGCGCGACCTGACCGGAGGCGGCGAGAACCTGGCCTCGGTGACCCATCTCTTCGAGGCCGCCCTCTACATCGGCCGGCTCAACCGCGAGGTCAGCCAGCGCCACCACGAGGCGCTCGAGGCGGTCGGCGCCGACGGCACGGCCACCTTCATCCTCGGCGGCCAGATCGCCGAGGAGGCGCCGGACATCCTGCTGATCTACCCCGAGGGCAACTACATCCGCGCCTCGGACGACCGGCCGTTCCTGCAGATCGGTGAGAGCAAGTACGGCAAGTTCATGCTCGAGCTGGCGGTGAGCGCCAACGTCGACCTGATCGGCGCCACCAAGATCGCGCTCGGATCGATGATGAGCACCGCCCGGGCCAACCTCTCGGTGGGCCCGCCCGTACGACATCGCCGTCTACAGCAACGACGCGCTGATCATCGAGGAGGCGCGCATCATGCCCGACTCGCCGATGCTCGGGCGCATGCGCGCGGTGTGGGAGAAGCACCTCTTGGCGGGCATCGCGGAGCTGCCCCACTTCACCGCCGACGACCTCGTGGCGCCCGAGACCCGCACCACCTGAGCGTCAGCGGAGCGCGCGCAGCGCGTTGAGGATCACCGCCACGTCGATGACCTCCTGAAGCAGGGCGCCGGCCACCGGGGGGATGTGGCCGAGCGCCGCCGCGACCATGGCGATCGCCGCTGAGGGACATCCCCGCGATCACGCTCTGGCGCGCGATGCCCAGCGAGCGCCGGCCGATCACGATCGCGTCGGCGACCCGGTCGATCCTGTCGGCGGGGATCACGACGTCGGCCGCCTCCGAGGAGACCGTCGCCCCGCCGAAGGCCATCGCGATGCCCACGTCGGCGGCCGCGAGGGCGGGGGCGTCGTTGATCCCGTCGCCCACCATCACCACGGGACGGGTGCGCGGGTCGGCCTGCATCGCCCGGACGATCTCCACCTTGCCCTCGGGAGCGAGGTCGGCGTGGACGCGATCGACGCCGAGGCGCCGGCCGATCGCCTCGGCCGGCTCGGCCGCGTCGCCGCTCAGGATCGCGACCGTCTCCACCCCGGCCTCGCGGAGGCGGGCCACCGACCGGGCGGCGTCGCCCCGCAGGGCGTCGGCGAGCTCGAGGGCTCCCGCGAACCGGCCGTCCAGACCGACCAGCACCCTGCTCATCGCGTGGTGGTCGTGCGCGCGCCGCCGGGTTCGTCTCGGCGCATCCGCGCTGCGCGAGCCAGCGCGGGCTGCCCGCCGTCACGCGCCGCCCGTCCACCCGGCCCTCGACGCCCATCCCGGCGCCCTCGACGACGTCCTCGGGCACCGACAGCGCCAGCGCGCGCCCGTTGGCGGCGTCCACGATGGCCCGCCCGACGACGTTGGCCGACATCTGCTCGAGCGACGCCACCAGCCGCAGCAGTTCGTCCGACGTGACGCCGCCCACGGCGGTGACGCCGTCGATCGCCGGCGCGCCCGTGGTGAGGGTCCCCGTCTTGTCGAGCAGCACCGCGCGCGCGCGGCCCAGTTGCTCGATGGCGCCCGACCCCTTGGCGATGATCCCCCGGCGGGCCGCGCGCGAGAGGCCCGAGAGCAGCGCGACGGGCGCCGCCAGGATCAGCGGGCACGGCGTCGCCACCACCAGCACGGCGAGCGCCCGCACCGGGTCGCCGCTCAGCGCCCAGGCGCCGACGGCCAGCACGAGGGTGACCGGCAGGAGGATCGCGGCGTAGCGGTCGGCCATGCGCACGAAGGGCGCGCGCTCGGTCTCGGCCTGGCGCACCAGCCGGACGAGGGCCGCGTAGGCGCTCTCGGCCGCCGGCCGCGTGGCGCGCAGGTCGAACCCGGACCCGGCGTTCGCGGTGCCGCTGCGCACCGGCGACCCCACCGCGTGCGCCACCGGCAGGGGCTCTCCCGTGAGCGCCGACTCGTCGATCACGGCCTCGGCGTCGTCCACCACGCCGTCCACCGGCACCACCTCGCCGGCCCTGACGATCACGACGTCGCCGGGCACGATCTGCTCCACCGGCACGCTCTCGATGACGCCGTCGCGTCTGCGCTGGGCGAGGGCGGGGGCCCGCGCGATCAGCGCCGAGAGCTCGCGCCGGGCGCGGTGGCCCGCGGCCTCCTCCAGGGCCAGGCCGCCCGACAGCATGAGGGCGATGATCGCGCCGGTCAGGTACTCGCCCAGCGCCAGCGCGACGACGATCGCGAGGAGCGCGATGAGGTCAACGCCGACCTGCCGGTCGAGCAGCGCCCGGATGACCGCCCACGTGAGCGGAACGAGGGCCACCGCGGCCGCAAGGGCCCAGATCGTGTTCGCCGCGATCGCCTGCCCCGCCAGCGCCAGCCCACCGCCGCAGGCGATCGCGGCGATCTGGCCGGCGGCGAGGTAGCGGGCGCCGCCGCTGGCGCTCACGTAGTGGTCGATGTCATGGCCCGCCGAGCCTAGGGCGGCGACGGCGACGCCACAGCCGGGATCGCCCCGCGACGGGCTTCGGCAAACCCGCGCCACGAACCGTCAGGCCGTGCCGCTCTCCACACGTCTCAGCCACGGGATGCGGCGCACGGCGAGCATCAGGGCGATGCCCACCACGAGGCAGCCCGCGACGGCCGCCCACACCTCGTTGGTCGGCTCGACCGCGGCGAAGAAGTCGCGCAGGAAGGGGATCCGCATGCCCAGGATCAGCACGGCGGCGAACGCCGCCACCATCCCCCACACCCACGGCCGCACCTTCAGCCGCTCCGGTCCGCGCTCGACCTCGATGACGATCGCGAGGCCCATGCCCGTGGTGGCGAGCACCGCGGCGGTGCGCCCCTCGTCGATGCCCGCGTCCAGAGGGCCCGCGCACGATCAGATACGCGGCGATGATCGTGGCCGCGCTGATCACGCCCGCGGGCACGACGAACGCCAGCAGGCTGCGCAGGAACCCCTCGCGCCGCACCGGCCCCGACGACGGCGCCAGCGCGAGGAAGAAGGCCGGGACGCCGATGGTGAGCGTCGATGCGACGGTGATCTGGCGCGGCAGGAACGGGTAGGCGATCGGCGCGAGCCCGAGCGTCGCGAGGATCACGGCCGAGTAGACCGTCTTGGCCACGAACAGCTTCGCCACGCGGTGGGTGTTGCGCAGGATGCGGCGCCCCTCCTCGACGGCGCGCGGCACCGTGGCGAAGGAGCTGGTCAGCAGGATCAGGTCGGCCACGCCCTTCGCCATCTGGCTGCCGTTGCCCATGGCGATGCCGAGGCGGGCCTCCTTGAGCGCGAGCACGTCGTTGACGCCGTCGCCGGTCATCGCCACGTAGTGGCCGCGCCGGGTCAGCGCCTGCACCAGGTCGCGCTTCTGCTCGGGCGTGATGCGCCCGTACACCACGATGTCGCCGACCAGGGCGTCCAGCTCGGCCGGATCGGAGGGCAGATCGGCGCCGCTCACGGTGGCGTGCGCGCCGGGGATCCCCACGGCCGTGGCGACGGCGCCGACCGTGACCGGATCGTCCCCGGAGATGACCCGCGTCGCGACGCCCTCGCGCGTGAGGTAGGCGATCGTCTCGGCCGCCTCGGGACGCACGGCCTCGGCCAGCAGCACCAGGCCGAGGGGCCGCAGGTCGTCGGTGAGGCGCTCGTCCACGAGGGGCGCGCGACCGCCGCACAGCATCACGACCCGGCGCCCCTGCGTCGCGTGCTCGGCCACCTGGGCGCGCAGCGCGTCGCTCATGGCGACGCCGCCGCGCGCGAGCACGTCGGGGCCGCCGAGCACCAGCGTCCCGCGCCCCTCGAGGGTGAGGCCGCTCCACTTGCGCGCCGACGAGAACGGCACCTCCTCGACGCACGGGCTCCGCCTCGCCGGGGGCGGCCTCCGCCACCGCGCGCATCGTCGAGTTCTGCGATCCCGCGCTGGCGGCGAGCGCGGCGAGATCCCCGCGCAACGCGTCCTCGTCCTGGCCGTCCACCGGCTCGAGCCCGATCACGTCGATGCGGTTCTCGGTCAGGGTGCCGGTCTTGTCCAGGCACAGCGTGTCCACCGAGGCGAGGCTCTCGACCGCGTTGAGGCGCTGCGCCAGGGTGCCGATGCGCGCGAGCCGCACGGCGGCCACCGCGAAGGTGAGGCTCGTCAGCAGCACCAGGCCCTCGGGGACCAGCGGCACCAGCGCCGCCACCACGGTGCCCGCGATGTCCTTCGGCGCCGGCGCCCCGCAGGATCAGCGACCCCAGCAGCAGCAGGGCCAGCGGCACCATCACCGCGACGGTGATGCGCAGGATGCGGTTGATGTCCTGCTGGAGCGGGCTGAGGATCGCACCCGTCTGCCGCGCCTCGATCGCGAGCCGCTCGGCGAAGCTCTCGGCGCCGACGGCCTCCGCCACGTAGTCGCCCGATCCCGCCAGGCAGTACGCGCCCGAGAGCACGCGGTCGTCGGTCTCCTTGGTCACCGCATCGCTCTCGCCGGTGAGGATCGACTCGTCCAGCGTCAGGCCGCGGGCGGCGATCACCTGGCCGTCGGCGATCACCTGGTCGCCGGGCTCGACCCGGATCGCGTCGCCGGGGGCGATCTCCTCCACCGGCAGTTCCACCAGCGCCCCGTCGCGCCACACCTTGGCCCGCGGCGCGACCAGCAGCGCCAGCCGGTCCAGCACCCGCTTGGCGCGCACCTCCTGCACGATCCCGATCAGGGTGTTGGCCACGATCACCCCGCCGAAGAGCGCGTCCTTGGGATTGCCCAGGGTCAGCGTCAGCACCAGCAGCGCGCCCAGCACGAGGTTGAACAGCGTGAACGTGTTGGAGCGGACGATCTCCAGGTACGAGCGGCTGCCCCGCGCCCGCGGCGCGTCGGGCATGTCGGCCAATCGCTGGGCGGCCTCGGCCGAAGTAAGGCCGAGCGCCCCGGGGGGCGCGGGCGCGCGCGTAGGCCCGGTGCTCACAGCGCGCACTCTAGCCCGCGGTCAGCTCCTCGAGGATCCGCACCGAGTCGGCCATGTCGGGGAGCGCAGCGATGTCGGCCGCGACCGCGCGGGCTCCGGCGCGGAAGGCCGGCTCGGTGAGCAGCCGGGCGAGGGCCGTGGGGATCTCGGGGGCCGAGATCGGCCCGCCCGACAGCAGGATGCCCGCGCCGGCCGCGGCGACCCGCTCGCCGTTGACCGCCTGATCGAAGGCGAACAGCGGCACGACCACCTGGGGCACGCCGGCCGCCAGCGCGCCCATCGTGGTGCCGAAGCCCCCGTGCCCCACCACGGCGGCGGCCGCGGGCAGCACCTCGGCCTGCGGCCACCAGCGTCTCCACCCGCGCGTTGGCCGGCACCGGCCCGAGCGCGAGATCGTCGCCCCCGTCGCCGGTCGTCAGCAGCACCCGCACGGGCGCGTCGGCGAGCGCGTCGAGGGTGGCGCGGAACACGGCCGCGAACGGCCCCTGCCGCGCGGCCACCGATCCGAAGGTGACGTAGACGAGCGGCTGATCGGGGTCGCCCCACGGCGCGGGCAGACGCGGCTCCGCGGCGACCGCCGCGGGATCCCTGAAGCGGCGGATCGGGTCCGGGTCCGGATCGTCACCTCCGAGGCGGTCGAGGGCGGACGGCACGGTGGAGAAGCCCGCGTGGTCAGTCAGCGCCGCCATCGCCCGGTCGTCGGGCAGGCCCGCGAGCGCGCTCAGCTCGGCGAGCGGCGCGGCGAGCATCGGCAGGATCATGTCGCCGGTCGCGCTCATCCCGATCGCCACCTGCACCTGAGGCACCCCGGCGCGGTCGGCGGCCACCAGCGACGCGAACTCGCACGGCTCCCTCAGCACCACGTCGGGGCGCCACGCGCCGACCAGGTCGGTGACGCCGGGGAGGGCCGCCTGGGCGTCGAGGCGGCCGAAGATCTCCCCGATGACGGTGGCGTTGGCCTCCTCGAACGACATCTGCGGCAGGCGCCCGTAGATCGGGCCCGATCAGCTCGGGGCGCGGGTCGGCGAAGGGCGCGTGGTCGAGTCCCGCCTCGCGCACGGCCGTGGCGAACGACTCCGGCGCCGCCACCATCACCTCGTGTCCCGGCGTCGCGGCACGCCCGGGCGAACGGCACCAGCGGGCCGAAGTGGCCGGCCCCCGCCGTGGTCGCGAACAGCACCCTCACGGCGCCAGCCTCCCACGTCCCCGCGCCCCTGGGCTAGCGGCGGCGGGCCTTGGCGTCGCGCTCATAGCGCGCGAGATCCAGCACGAAGAACCACGACAGGCGCGTGCTGCCGTCGCGGCCGCGGTACGAGGCCACGTTGACCGCCACCTGGGCCCCGGGGGGCGGGGTCTCGAGCGCGACGGCCATCGAGAAGGCGTCGGGCCCGAGCGTCTCGAGCGGCGCGGGCAGGTTGACCATGTGCTGGGGCAGGAAGTAGACCCGCTGCGTGCCGCTGTAGTACGAGACGCCGTACCGGGTGACCAGCGTGGCGAGGGCGCGGCTCGGATCGGCCGCCAGCGCCGCCGCCTCCTCGGTCGTCTCGGTCAGCACGCGGTAGCCGGCGTTGAGCACGATGCCGCGATCGGTGGAGGTGACGCTGGTGACCAGCGCGGTCCACGGCGCGTCGTCGGGGGCCTGCCGGGTCCAGAGGTACATCGACGAGGCGCCGTACTCGTAGTGCGCCGACGCGTCGGGCCGCTCGGCCGTCTCGTGCGCGTGCGACTGGCGCAGCACCTCGTGGCTCATGCTCCGGTACGCGTCGGCGGGCGTGCGCACGTAGGGCTCCTGCGGGACGTCCTCCGCGCGGCAGTCCTCGAGCAGCGCGACGATCTCGTCGGGTGTTTGCAGGGCCATCGCCGCAAGCGTACTGACGGCATGAGAGAGTCGCGCCGGATTCGCACCCCGCCACGACGAAGGGACGGAGATGGGCACTCTCAGCACCAGGACGACGCGGCGCCGCGGTGTCGGCGTGATCGCGGCGATCGGCCTCGCGGCGATGGTCGCCGGGCTCGTGTCGGCGCCGATGGCGAGTGCCGCCACCCCGGCGTCGTGGACGAAGTACTGCCGCAATCAGGGCGGCGTGGTGCAGGTGCGCACCCCGGCCGCGGGCACCAACTCCCCGCCGGTGCTGCGCCTCGGCGGCGCCGTCGCGTTCTGCCGCTTCACCAGTGCCCAGGACGGCTCGCGCATCTTCATCGACCTGCGGACGCTCACCAGCACGCAGCCGACCCTGGCGGCGATCGCATACCTCGCGAAGCCCCCGGTCGGGAAGATCCCCGGCAACGTCAACCCGGCGTCGATCTACTGCTCGCGCCTGGGCGGCAGCGACCAGTTCGGCGGCGTCAACGCGGCGGGGGGCGGCTGGATCCTCGGGCGCAACCCCAACACGGCGGTCGAGGCCTGCGCGTTCCCGGACCAGTCGATCATCGACTCGTTCGGGCTCGTCTACCACTCCCAGAACATCGTGCGCGGAGCGGATCTGACGACGAAGCTCCGATACCGCCCGAAGACCATCCCCGCCGTCTTCGGCTGACCCGCGGGACGGGGTGGAGGGCCGGCGCGCCCTCCACCCCTCTGTGCATGGTTGCTTATATAAGCGTTAGCTTCTATAGTGCCCTCGCATGCACGCGTTCGACATCCTCGGAGACCCGGTGCGGAGGCGCATCCTGGAGCTGCTCGCCGACGGTGAGCTCTCCGCCGGCGCGATCGGCGCCGTGGTGCAGGACGAGTTCGGCATCTCCCAGCCGGCGGTGTCGCAGCACCTGCGGGTGCTGCGCGACAACGGCTTCGCGGCCGTGCGCGCGCAGGGCACGCGCCGCCTCTACTCGGTCGATGCCGCCCCCCTCCAGGAGCTCGACGAGTGGCTGGCGCCCTACCGCCGGTTCTGGGACCAGCGCCTCGACGCGCTGGGCACCGAGCTCGCCCGCGGCGCACGCGCCCGACGCCGCGACGGCGCAGACAACGACACGAAAGGCGGCACCCCATGACCACCGGCACCCACCACTTCCAGGAGCCGCCCCCCGAGCTGCGGCACCGCCGCATCCCCGCCGGCGAGGCACGGGTCGCCGTGTTCCGGCGCACCTACGACGCGCGGGTCGAGGACGTCTGGGAGGCCTGCACCGATCCCGAGCGCCTGCGCCGCTGGTACGTCCCGGTGGCCGGCGACCTGCGCGTCGGCGGCAGCTTCACCCAGGAGATGATGGGCGGCGGCGAGGTGCTCGAGTGCGAAGCGCCCACCTACCTCAGGGTCTCGCTGGGCGGCGGGGCCGACGAGCTCGAGCTGCGGCTCACGGCCGTGGGCGACTCCACCGAGCTCGAGCTGCAGCACGCGACGACCATCGACGAGCACGAGATCGGCGGCGAGACGTACGACGCCATCTTCTGCATGGGCGGCGGCTACTACCCCCGCCTGCTCGCGCTCGACAAGCACCTGCGCGGCACGCTGCCCGACGACTACGACACGCTGCTCTTCCACCAGGTGCCCGATATGCGGCCGGTCATCGAGCGCGGTAGCGCGGCGATGGCCGACCTGCTCGAGGCGCAGGCGAAGGACTAGACGGTCGCCGGAGCCGAGCCCCGACCCAGCTGATTCGCCGCGAGCGCGATGCCCGCGGCGATCGCCGTCCCGGTGGAGGCGCCGAGGCGGCGCAGGTCCGCGAGAGCGCCCTCCCGGTCCTCGTCGGCCAGCAGCCGCGCGACGGGCTCGGGCGCGGCCCCCACGGCGGCGAGCTCGAGGAGGGTGGCCGACAGGGAGCCCGTCCTCGCGCGAACGTCGGCCGGGCAGAGCGCCCGCGCCATCCGGTCGACCGTGTCGCCGGTGAGTCCGGCGGCGGGGCCGAGGGCCCGCAGCCCCACCGCTGCGCCGGCGAGGATGTCGTCGCCCTCCGGCGTCAGCCCCCGCCCTCGGCCCAGCAGCGCCGTCGGGGCGCCCTCGAGGGTGATTCCGGGAACGTCGACGCGCGCCGACAGCCAGCGGCCGAGGGCGGCCACCTGCTCCGGGCCGCCCAGAACCGGTGCCGGCACGGGGTCCCAGGCCGGCGGCGCGACGGGATCCCAGCCGACGCAGGGCCTCTCGTCCAGCCGGTTGACGACGATGCCGTTGGGCATCCAGGGCACACCCGGACCCGTCACCGTGACGATGAACCCCGCGAGGTCGAGGTGCACGGCGCCCCGCCCCGCCCCGACGGGCGCGGCGCGTCGGTTCCCGTGCAGCACGCGCAGAACGGCGGACGACACCGCCCGCGCCGGCACCACGGACGACCGGCCGGCTCCGGGGGGTGCGACGGTCGTCACGCCGGGGGCGAGGTCCTCCACCGCTTGACGCCCGAGGAGACCGCGACCATGCGGCGTTTGAGGCCCCACGGGATCGCCGAATACACCGGGGCGAAGACGGAGCGCCAGAACCATCCCGCCCCCCCGTGGGGCGCCGGCGCCCGCGTGAGCCCGCCGAATCGGCGCTGGGAGGCCTCCATCAGGGCGCGCTCGCCGCCGGAGCGCATCAGCCGCGGCATCTTTGGCTTGGGCGGGAGGGCGGCCGGATGGTGACCGGGGCGCTTCCCCGGAGTGCCCGCCTTTGCGAGCGCGTCCGCGAGCGCGGTCTCTCCGGCCTTGCGCGCGGTGGATCCGGGCGGCGCGGGAGGCGCCGCCGGCATTCCCCCGCTGCCGTGCAGGGCCACCTTGTCGTGCCCGAAGTACTCCTTCAGGTGCTCGGGGATGTCGGGGTGCGCTGCCATCAGAGCTGCGCCAGCCCGTTCTGGGCCGCGACCGAGAGGGGTTCGTAGAGCGCGCCGATCGGGGGCGAGTAGACGTTCTCCATCCAGGCGAGATCCTCGAGCGTCGCGCCGCGCTTGAGCGCGAAGGCCAGGAAGTCGGCCCGCTCCTTGATCCCCTCGCCACCGACGAACTGGCCGCCGATGAGCCTGCCGGTGCCCGGCTCCGCGAGCAGCTTGACCCGCACCTGCTGCACGCCGGGGAAGTACCGCGCCCGGCTGATGCCGTTGGCCGCCCCCACGACGTAGGGGATGCCGAGCGACGTGGCGAGGCTCTCGCCGAAGCTCGCGCCCCCGATCTGGATCTGGCCGCCCACCATCCCCCACGGGATGTTGACCGGGTCGTAGCGGCGGTTTCCCCCGCCCGCGTTGGCGCCCGCCACCCGGCCCTGCTGCATCGCGTGCGAGCCGGTGAGCCCCTGCACCGCGACGCCGGTCAGGTTCTGCGGCACCTCGACGCAGTCGCCCGCCGCGTAGACGCCCTCGAGGGAGGTGCGCATGCGCTCGTCCACCACGAAGGCGCCGGTCGAGCCGACCTTGAGGCCGATCGACCGGCCCAGCGTCGTCTCGGGCTCCTTGTGGGTGGCGATCACGCAGATGTCGGCCTCGATCTCGCCCTCGCTCGTGCCGACGGCGCGCAGCGTGCCGCCGGAGCCGTCGAAGCCGCGAGGCCCGTTCCGAAGTGGAGGATGCAGCCGAGGGCCTCGAGGCTCTCCTGCACCGGCTGCGCGATCTCGACGTCGGCCACCTGCGCGAGGAGCCACGAGTTCTCGTCCACCAGGTGGGTCTCGATGCCGCGGTGCGCGAGGGCGGTGAGCATCTCGACGCCGAGCGGGCCGGCATCGAGCACGACGGCCTTCTTGACGTCGTTGAGGGTCTCGTTGAGCTCCATCCCGCGGCGGATGTTCTTGACGTAGGTGAGCCCCTCGAGGTCGTTGCCCGGGACGTCGGGGAGGGTGTAGTTCCACCCGGAGCAGACGATCAGGGTGTCCCAGGGGATGACCTCGCCGTTCGCGGTCATCGTCCGCGCCGCCGCGTTGACGTCGGTGACGACGGTCTCGCGGCGGAGGTCGATGCCGGCCTGCTCGTAGTTCTCCGGCCCGGCCAGGAAGAGGCGCTCGAAGTCGGGGATCTCGCGGCCGAGCACATAGGGGATACCGCACGGGGAGTAGGCCACGTCCTCGTACTCCGTGCAGACGACGACGGTCGCGTCGGGGTTGGTGCGCTTGGCCATCGACGCCGCGCTGATCCCTGCGGCGCCGCCTCCGATCACGCAGATGCGCTGTCCCATGGCTCTCCTGACTCGCGGTCCGGGCCCCAGTGAGGCCGATGAGGTTACCCCACCTCACCGCCGAGGTGATACCGGATCTCGGGTGGGTTGCTGATGGTGTTCGTGACCCAGCAGAAGCGCTTCGCCAGCTCGACCGCGGGCTCGAGGTCGGCGGCGGGAGTGGATGAGTGCACCCAGACGTCGTAGGCGCCGTGGCGCGGCTCGCCGGGGGGCCGGTGCGGTTGGACGTCGATCTTCAGATCGCTCAGGGGGATGCGCCGCTTGCCGGCTGCCCAGACCACCGCGAGGCAGAAGCACGACGCGAGCGCGGCCACCACCAGCTCGGTGGGCATCGGGCCGGTGTCCCCGCCACCGAAGTCCGGAGGCTCGTCGACGCGCAGGGTGTGCCCCCGCCCCGTGACGTCGGCGGCGAGGCCGCCCTTCCAGACGGCGCTCCAGACGTCGTACTCGTGGTCGTCGCTTCGCGCCACTCAGAGCCCCGCGATCCGCGCGTACGCGCGCTCGTGGGCGATGGCGGCCGCCTCCCACGTGAACCGGGCGGCGGTCGCCCGGCCGCCGGCGGCGATGCGCGCGCGCAGGTCGCCGTCGTGGAACACCTCGGTCAGCGCCGCGGCCAGCGCGTCGATGTCGCCCACCGGCACCATGCGGCAGTCACGCCCATCGACGAGGAACTCGCGCAGCACGGGGAGATCGCTCACCACCGCCGGAAGCCCCGCCGACTGCGCCTCGAGCACCACCAGGCCGAAGCCCTCGCGCTCCGACGGAAACGCCAGGAGGTCGGCCGCGTGGAAGAGCGTCGGCATGTCCGCATCGGGGATCGGCCCGAGCACGGCGACGTCCGCGTCGGGGCCGGGCGACGGCCCGCGATGCACGCGCATGCCCAACCGCTGCGCGTCCTGCTCCCAGGCCTCCCGGTAGTCCGCGTAGTCGAAGAGGGTCTCCCCGCCGGCGATGACCAGCAGCGCGCCGCGGCCCGATCCGCTCGCGCGCCCGGGCGACGGCCGCCAGCAGATCGCGGCTGCCCTTGCGCGGCTCGATGCCGCCCACCGCGAGCACGGTGGGCCGGTCGCCCCACCCCATGCGCTGCCCCGCGAGCGACCGGTCCTGCGTCGTCCTCGGCGAAACGGGCGCCGTCCACGCCGTTCGCGATCACCTCGGCCGGGACGCCGTGATCGCGCTCCACGACATCCGCCCAGTGGCGGCTGACGCAGATGCGATGGTCCACGTCCTCGATCGACGCCCGCTGGCACTCGGCCAGCACGGGGCTGGCGAAGTCGTCGATGTGATGGATCGTGCGCACGATGGACGGCACGCGGCCCTCCGCGCGCAGCGCGAGCAGGGACCGCGCCGACAGGCAGTCCTCGGCGTGGTGGATGTCCGCCGGACCGGCGTCGCGCATGCCGGCCGCGAGGGTGGCCGCGTAGCGCAGGATGCGCGGTTCGACATCCTCGCCGGGACGCCGATCCACCGGCACCAGCCGCGCCTGCGCCCGGGTCTCGCGGAAGAAGGTGGCCCCGTCGGCCGACAGGGCCCACAGCTCCACGTCGTGCCCCCGATCGGTGAGCGCCTCGGCGAGACACAGGGCGTGCACCACCCCACCGCGGGGCTTCGTGGAGTAGGTGGCCAGGCGGATCCTCACCCGCGCGCCGGGCTCATCCTGCGATGGCGGCGGCGAGCCGTGCGGCCGCGGCGTTCGTGGGCGCCAGCCGGACGCCGGCGTCCGCCAGCGCCGATCGCTGGACGCTGAGCACCTGCGGGTCGGCCTCCGTGCCGAGCACGTACCCCACCACCGCGAGCTGGGGGCGGGCGGCCAGGGCCTCGCGGACGACCGGGGCGAGGACGCCCGCCGGATCGGGGTGGCTCGCGTAGCCCAGCACCACGTCGATCAGCAGCACGCCGACGCCGGGGTCGACGGGCCTCCTCCGCCAGCCGTTCGGCGCGGGCCATCGGATCGATCATCGGGTGCGGCCGCCCCCGGGTGAACTCCTCCTCGCCCAGGTCCAGGCAGGCGTGGCCGCGCGGGGGGCCGTCGAGCCGCCGCGCGGCCCCCGCCGGGGCGTTCGTCTCCACCACGCCGAGCCGCTCCGCGAGGATCGCGGCGGCCTCGCTGCAGAGGGTGCCCCCCGAGAAGAGGCCGCGCACGTATCCGCCCGGTCACCCGGTCGGCCGCGGAGCGGCGGGCGCGGCGGCCGGGTGGCCCGCGAGCCGGGACGCCTCCAGCGCCGCCGCCTCGAGGGTCGCCGCCAGGTGGACCCCGTCCACCGCGTCCACGCCGCCGCCCACCATGCATGCCACCGCCGGCGTTCCGCACTCCGCGAGGGCCCGCAGCACCCGCTCGGCCACCTCCGGAGACGGCGGCTTGGAGACGCACAGGATCACGTCGGTGCCCTCGTCGGCGGCGAGGCGCGCGATGGCGTCGAGAGCCGTGATCGCGCCGACGTCGTCCTTGAGGTCGCGCCCACCGGTTCCGTAGCAGCGGCTGACGCCCGCGCCGAACCGGTTGACCAGCACGGTCACCTCCTGGGCCCCGGTGCCGGCCGCGGCCACCACCCCGACCGAGCCGGGCGCGACGACGTTGGCGAAGCCGAGCGCGAGGCCGTCGATGATGGCGGTGCCGGCCCCGGGGCCCATCACGAGCAGCCCCAGCTCGTGCGCCCGGCGCTTCAGCGCGACCTCGTCATCGACGTCCACGCCGTCGCTGAACAGCAGCACGTCCATCCCGGCCCCGAGCGCCTTGTGGGCCTCGAGCGCCGCGTACTCCCCGGGCACCGAGATCACCGCGACGTCGCCCTCCGCCTGCGCCATGCTGCGCAGCGGGCGGGCCGGCCCGGACGCCTCCCCGCTCGCGGCCCGGCGCCCGGTGGAGCACCGCCTCGGCGGCGGCCAGGCCGGCCTGCGCCGAGTCGCCCTGCACCGCGATCACCAGGTCGTCGGGCCCGGCCGCGTCCATGGCCGCGTCCGCGAGCCCCAGGCCGGCGGCCTCCTCGTGGTTCGCGCGGGTCCCCATGAAGCAGAACGCGCGCTCGACTCCGTCGACCTCCTCGGCCGCGCGTGCGGCGGCCATCATCTTCGCGCTGTCGGCCCAACGGCCCGTGCGCACCTGGACCGCGATCACGAGGCCGACACCAGGCGCCCCTCCGGTCCGGCGAGCAGGGGCTCGGCCTGCGCCCCGAGGGCCTCGTCGTCGGTCTCGCGCGCCCGGAGCGTGCTGGCTCGGCCACCCTCCAGCAGCACCGCTCCCGGCCGGAGATGGATGAAGGGCGAGGCCTGGGCCATCGCGTAGGCGCCGGTCTGCCCGATCCACACGAGGTCGCCCACCGCGAGCGGGGGCAGTGAGACGCCCCGTGCCACGGCGTCGTGCTGGAGACAGAGCGGCCCGAAGAGGTCGGTCGGGCGCTCGGCGCCCGGGCGGGGATCGGCGGCGTGCACCGGCGAGCGCTTCCACTGCACGCATGGCACCTGGGTGATGCCGGCATCCACCACGACGGCACCCCGCCCGCGACGGGCCACGACCCGCACCAGCAGCCATCCCGCGTCGCGGATCAGGGCGCGCCCGGGCTCGAGGATGATCGGCGGCGCATCCGGCCCGAGCGCGCGTCGCACCGCGCCCAGGTAGTCGCCGAGCCCGGCCGCCGCGGGCCATCCGCCGCCGAGGTCCAGCCACTCGATGCCCCCGATGCGGTCGGCGATCTCGCGCAGCCGCGTCGCCGCCGCGGCGAAGCGCTCAACGGGCACGGGGTACTGCACGCTGACGCTGTGGATGGGCGGGCCCGTCGGGGGCAGGGGGCCGAGCTGGTAGGCGCCCAGGTGGATGTGGAGGCCCGTCAGCGGCAGGCCCGCGCGCGCCAGCAGCGACGCGGCCGCGGGCGCCATGCGCGAGGGGATGCCGAAGCGGTCTCGGCCCTCCCGGTCGGGCGGGACGAGTCGCAGACCGACGCGCGCGCCGGGTGCGGCCGACCCGGCGAGGCGGGCGATCTCGCGCACCTGCTCGACGCCGTCGGCGATGAGGGTGGCCCCCTCGGCGAGCGCGGTCCGCATGTCGGACGTCGACTTCAGCGGGCCGTTGAAGACGATCTCCGCACCCGGCACGCCCGCGCGGCGGGCGACGCGGTACTCGAAGCCCGAGGCCACCTCGGCCCAGCAGCCCGCCCGGTGGAGCCGCTCCATCACGCCCAGCAGGGGGTTGGACTTGACCGAGTACGCGATCGTGGCGTCCGGCCCCGCAACGGCCTGGAACGCGCGCGCTTCGGCCTCCATGCGCGACCCGTCGAACACGTACAGCGGCGTGCCGAACCGCTCCGCCAGCTCCGCCGGCCGCCCGGGCGGACGCGGGGCGTCGACGCGGGTCACCGTGGCGCCGGGAACGTCCGGGCGCACGCGCGCCGCGCGTGCGGGGGCCCAGCCGGCGAGGCGCGGCCAGACGTTGGCGCCCACCCTGCGTGACCTCCTCGAGGTGGGGATACCCGGAGGCGATCACGAGATCGATCCCGCACGCGCGGTACTCGTCGAGCAGCGACGCGACGCGCGCGTAGGAGCCGACCAGCGCGGTGCCCGCCCCGCCGCGGACCGCGCGGATGCCCGCCCACAATCCCGGCGCCGCCCATCCCTCGTCATCGGCCGGTATCGCGTTCATGCGCGCCTGGCCGACGCTGTCGAATCCCGCGTACTCGCCCGCGCGATCGTCGGCGACCTCGGCGCGCGACAGCAGTTCGCGCGCCGCCGTCGTCGCCTGGCGGTCGTCGGCGCGGGCGATGATGTGGATGCGCAGGCCGAAGCGGATGGGGCGCTCGGTACGCCGGCGGACGTCGGCGACGCGCGCCGCGACCCGGTCGGGGGGCTCGCCCCACATCAGGTAGGTGTCGGCCACCGCGACGGCCAGCGTCACGGCCGCCTCGCTCGCGCCTCCGAGATAGAACGGCCCGTCGAAGCGCTCGCGCACCTCGTGTACGAGCGCCGTGAGGCGGGCGTAGCGCGCCTCGTGGTCGAGCGATCCCGTGCCGTACGGACCCTCGGGCCGCCCTCCGGCCACCAGGTTGACCGCGATCCGCCCCGGCGCGATGCGCTCGAGGGTCTCCACCTGGTGAGCGATCAGGCCGGGTGCGACACCCGCGGGGTTGATGGCCACCAGGATCCGGATCGACCGCGTGAGCGACGCGAGCGCCGAGGCCGTCGTCCAGCTCTCCATGAACGGCGCGTCGGGGGCGAACGAGTCGTTGACCGATCCCGTGGGGACCAGGATCTGCGTCGCCCCGGCGCGCTCGGCGGCGCGCGCCACCCGCGCCAGGTAATCGATGTCAGGCACCCGCTCTGGGCGCGCCGCGCCCAACCACCTGCCGTCGCCCTCGGAAGGGCAGTACCACCCGAACTCGAGCACCGTCCCATGCTAACCCCTCCCGGGCGGTTCAACCCAGAGGGGCCCGTTCAGCCGATGACCGCGGCGATCCGGCGGCCGCGCGCCGTGCCGTACGAGAGGAAGAGGTCGCGCACCGCGGCGCGGTACGCGCCGCTCGCCGCCTCGGCGATCGCGTCCGGCAGGGCCTGGGCGAAACGCTCCAGAGCGGAGGGGTCCGGATCGCTCAGGTTGACGCGGATCGTCGTGGTCGCGCCCACCTCGCCGAGTCCGTCCCCCGGGTACACGGCGACCCGGCGGCGGCAGAGGGCGACGGTCAGCTCCTGGGCGCTCGCCCCGATCTCCGAGACGTCCACCACGCACGAGAAGCCATACCGTGGGTCGATCACCGGCGTCGCCGCCAGCTTCAGGGCGGCGAGGTTGCGGCGGATGATCTGCTCACCGCGGCTCACCCACTCCTGGTCGCGCAGAGCCGCGGCCGCTCCGACCTGCGCGATCCGGTTGGTGTTGAGCCGCACCGCCGCGATCTTCACCTGCAGGCACGCCCTCACCAGCGCCGGGTCGCCGCCCAGGGCGCCGATGCGGGCGCCCGCCATCCCGTAGCCGTGGGCGAGGCCGCTCGACACCAGCAGCGTCGCCTCGGGATGCTCGCGCGCCACCGATGCGATCGGGTGGTAGTCGGCCCGCGCGTCAACGCGGTGCGCCGAGTGGGTGGTGTCGGCGAGGATCACGATCCCCGTCTCGGCGGACAGCCGCAGCAGGGCGGCGAGTTCTTCGCGCGTCTGAACCGTCCCGAACGGGTTGACCGGGTCGCACACCACGATCATCTTCGTCCGCGGGGTCACGGCCGCGGCCACTTCGTCCGGATCGAGCCGCCAGCCATTGGCGGCGGCGAGGCGCACCCACACGGGCTCCCCGCCGGCGAGCCGCAGCGCCGGCACGAAATGGAAGTACCCCGGATCGGTGACGATCACCTGGTCGCCGGGATCGAGGCAGGTCAGGGCGGCATAGCCGACGCCCGCCTGCGCGCCCTCGGTGCCGATCACGTCGAAGCCGTCGTCGCGCGCGCGGCCGAGGAGCACCTCGGCCATCAGGTCGCGCAGCGGCTCGTCGAGGTCCGGCGAGTACGGGCCGACGTGCGCGTCGTCCACCGCGTCGCGCATCGCGTCGAGCACCCGCGGCGACGGTCCGATGTGGTTGGCCATCCACCCCAGGTCGGCCCACTCCGACCGGTCGAGGGCGATCGCCCCGTCGCGGTAGATGTCGGCGGGGTCCCAGCCGAGGATGCGATAGGCGTCGCGGTAGGTCATGTAGTTGCCGAAGCCCTGGGGATCCTCCAGCAGGGCCCGCGCACGGGACGACGCGGCGGGCACGTCGCCCGCCGCCGGTGGCCGCCAGGTGAGGACCGACCGCTGGCGGCTCACGCGACGATCCGGGTGCCGGTGCGACCGGCCATGGCACCGGCGATCTGCTCGAGCGACGTGACGATGGCGCTGGTGCCGCCACCCTCGATGAACTGGGCCGCCGCCTCGATCTTCGGCCCCATGCTGCCCGCCGGAAACTGGCCATCCGCCAGGTGGGTCCGTGCCTCGGCCACCGTCATGCTCGCGATCGCGCGCTCGTCGGGGGTGCCGAAGTCGAGCAGCACCTGGTCGACGCCGGTCACCAGGAGCAGCGATTCGGCTCCCACGAGGCTCCCGATCAGGGCCGCCGCGAAGTCCTTGTCGACCACCGCGTTGACGCCGACCAGGTCCGACCCGACGCGGGTCACCGGCACGCCTCCACCGCCACACGCCACCACCACCTCGCCCGCGTCGAGCAGCCGGCGGATCTCGGAGGCCTCGACGACCTCCATCGGCTCGGGCGAGGCCACGACCCGGCGCCACCCGCGCCCGGAGTCCTCGGCCACCGACCACCCGCGCGCGTCGGCGAGGCGCCGCGCGCGGCCCTCGGAGAAGAAGGGGCCGATCGGCTTGGTCGGGTGCTGAAAGGCCGGATCGTCCGAGCTCACGACCACCTGGGTCATGACGGCCGCCACCGTACGCGGTCGCCCCGCCGCGACGAGGGCGTCGCCGACCGCCTGCGCGAGGAGGTATCCCAGCTGGCCCTGCGTCATCGCGCCGAGCACGAAGAGCGGCTGCGCCGGGATCTCGCGGCTGACCGCCTCCTGCGCCATGGCGAGCGCCCCCACCTGCGGGCCGTTGCCGTGCACCACGAGCAGGCGATCCCCTCGCGCCAGGATCTCGACGGTCGCCTCCGCGACGCGCCGGGCGCGCTCCTCCTGATCGGAGAACTCGCCGAGTCCCGCGGGGGCCAGGGCATTCCCCCCGATCGCCAGCACCACGGTCTCAGCCAACAGAATCCTCCATCGATCGCTTCGTGCGGAATGACTCTTGCGCAGATCGTGTGGAGCGTGAACAATCGCACCTTCTCAGCCGGGGGCGTCCCGACGCTTTCGTATTCGGATGCCGCCGCCCCACCTCTCGGAGGGAGCAAGCGTGGCGAAGATCGAGGGAATGAAGCCCGAGGCGGGCCAGGAGCTCTACGACGTCGCGGAGAAGGTCTTCCCCGACCTGAAGGCCGAGCCGGGCGAAGAGGCGTGGATCTTCATGCACACCGTGCCGTACGAGGGCTCGGTCGGGCTGGTCAACCTGCTGACGGCCACGCGCCTCGGCCGCAAGGGGTTCAAGGTCAGCCTCGTGCTGTACGGGCCGGGCGTGCTGATGGCATCGGGCACCCGCGGTTATCCCGCGGTCGGCCAGGAGGCCTTCCCGGGCCACATGGCCATCAACAACCAGCTCAAGACGCTTCTTGATGAGGGCGCGACGATCTACGCGTGTCGTTTCGCCATGGGCGCGCTGTACGGGTTCCGCGAAGACGACCTGATCCCGGGCGTCACCGCGTTCAACCCGCTGGACGTGCTCGACTCGGCGATCACGGCGTGGAGGAACAAGGCCTTCCAGCTCAACACCTGGACGGTCTAGGACGACGGCCGAGCGCACCCCTCCGGTGAGCGAGCGCGACGAGATCCTGCGACGGTGGCGTCAGGGAGAGGAACGCCTCTACCCGGTCGCCACCGTCCGGCCGGATCTCTACGAGCTCGTCATCGGACTGGTGCGCTCCCTCAACGACCACCTGGGTCGGGTTCCCGACCTGGACGCCCTCGTCGTGAGCTACCGCACGGCCGAGCGCGACGCCGATTTCGCGGAGGCGGGGGTCGACCTGAAGGACCTGCCGCCGGAGATCGATCTCGATCTCGTCCGCGATGCGGGATACCAGATGCGCTCGCGCGAGCTCTCCATCCGCGCCGCGACAGAGCGCACGGAGACCGCCATCCGCCGGGCCGCCGCGGCCGGCGCGACGACCGCGGTGATCTGGAGCGAGGGTGAGCGGGACCTCTGGCCGCCCTACCGGCGGGTGGAGATGTCGCTCCGCACGGGGCGGGCCGTCGCGGTGTCCACGCAGATGGACGCGGACACCATGATGCCGCGCTACGCGCTCGAGGCCATCGAGCTGGACCCCAGCACGGGCGAGGCCACGACCGAGAAGCCCCTGGCACCGCGACAGGAGTTCACCGATGCGGATGAATGGCGCGCCGCCGCCGAGCGATTGCGCCAGAGCCTCCTGACCAACTGAGAACGGGGAGTCCCAGTGTCCCTGCCCGACGGCATCAAGCGCAGCGTGATCGACGGTCACAGCCACATCGGCGAGATCGAGCCGTGGCCCTTCTACGGGATCGACCACCCGGTGAAGCCGATCGTCTACGACTTCCCGCGCACCAAGGACTACCTCAAGTACATGGACCAGTACGCCATCGAGCGCAGCCTGGTGATGTCGAACTACGGGGTCCCGAAGCCCGAGCAGCCGTTCTCGCTCAACCCGATCGTGATGGAGGCGGCCACCAGCACCGACCGCATCCGCGGGCTGCTGTGGGTCTCGTTCCTGCCGCGTGATCGCGAGAACACCCTCGAGGCGCTCAAGCACTGTGGCGAGTCGGGCATCGTCGGGCTCAAGACCACCTTCCTCCTGGGCGGCAACCCCAACCCCGAGGAGTGGGACGCGGAGACCAAGGAGCTCGCCGACCTCTGCTTCGACGCCTGCGAGAAGCACGACTACGTCTTCCACTTCCACACGTCGGCCGGCGGCAACTCCGACATCAACAACTTCATCCCGATGGTCGAGGCCTACGGGAAGCGCTGCAAGATCCACCTCGTGCACTTCGGCGGGGGCGTCAGCGGCCACATCAAGCTGGTGCCGAAGTTCCTCCAGTGGGTGAAGGACGGCTACAAGGTGTACACCGACACCTCGTGGGCCATCGGCTTCGGTGCCCGCTGGCTGCTGGTCGAGATCGAGAAGCAGGGGGTCGGCGGCGACCGGGTGATCTTCGGATCCGACGAGCCGTGGTCAGACTTCATGGGCGAGTACTGGAAGATCGAGGGCGCACCCGTCTCCGAGGAGCTGAAGCGGATGGTGTTCGTGGACAACTTCGCGAAGCTGCACGAGGCGGCCTGGTGACCACCACCCGCCTGCCCGACCTGCGCACGCTCGCGGTCGAGCTCCAGTCGCTGGGGGTGCGCACCACCCACCCCGACGAGGGCCCGGGCGCGACGCGGGCGGGAGGCGCGGGCCCCTCCGACGCCGGCTTCATCTGGATGGACGGGGCGCCGCTCACCGTGCCGGTGCACGGCGACTACGTGGCCTCGTCGCCGTACGAGCTGGTGCTCAACGGATCGGGACGCGCCGGCACGCTCCTGCGCGACGGCGAGGAGGTCGGGCCGGTGCGGCTGCATCCGCGCCCCAAGATCTACGACCTCGAGACCGCCGACGGGGTGCCCTACTGGAAGATCGCCCTGATGCACCTCGACAGCCTCGCGTTCAACGGTGTTCCAGCGCTGCGTCTACTGGGGCACCGACGAGCAGTGCCACTTCTGCGCCATCGGCACCTCGCTGGCCAACGGGAAGACGATCCCCGTCAAGACCCCCGCCCTGCTGGCCGAGGTGGCCGAGGCGGCCAGGCGCCTGGACGGCGCGAAGGACGTGACGCTCACCACCGGCTCGCCCAACCGCGACGACCGGGGCGCGCCCTACATGGCCAAGTGCGCGGCGGCGATCCGCGAGTCCAGTGGGCTGCCCGTGCAGGTGCAGATCGAGCCGCCGCTCGACTTCGCCTGGTTCGCGCGTCTCAAGGACAGCGGCGTCGAGGCGCTCGGCCTGCACCTCGAGGTGTGGGACGAGGAGGTGCTCAGGCGGGTCGCGCCGGGCAAGCACGCCCAGGGCCGCGACCACTACGTCGCCGCCTGGGAGGCCGCCGTCGAGGTCTTCGGGCGCGGCCAGGTGTCGACCTACTTCATCCTGGGCCTCGGGGAGACGGCCGAATCGGTGATGGAGGGGTGCCGCGCCGCCATCGACCGCGGTGTCTACCCGTTCGTCGTCCCCCTGCGTCCCGCGCCGGGCAGCATCGTGGCCCACGGCACACCGCCGTCGGCCGAGTACGTCCGCGAGGTCTACGAGCGGGTCGCCCCGCTGCTCGCCGAGGCGCAGATGATGAGCCAGAACGCCCGCGCCGGGTGCGTGCGCTGCCAGGCGTGCTCCGCCCTCAGCACGTTCGAGCGCGCATTCGGAGGAGGTCGGGACGGCGTGCCGTCCACCTCGGAGACGACGCTCGCATGACCGGCCAGGGCGACTGGACCGCCGATCTGGACATCCGGATCGCCCGCACCGACGAGGACGTCGCCGCGCATCACCGCGTGCGCGAGGCGGTCTTCGTCACCGAGCAGAACATCTTCGTCGATCACGACCGCGACCCGTGGGACGACGACGCGGTGAAGGTCGTCGCGCGCCTCGGTGGCGACGTGGTCGGTGCGGTCCGCCTCTACCCGATCGACGAGGCGGGGCTCTGGAAGGGTGACCGGCTGGCCGTGCTGGCCGACGCCCGCACGCTCGGCGTGGGAGCTCCGCTGGTCCGTTTCGCCGTCGCGACGGCTGGGCAGATGGGCGGCGCGCGCATGATCGCCCTCATCCAGCGGCCCAACGTCCCCTTCTTCCACCGGCTCGGATGGAGCCGGATCGGGGATGCGACCTCGTATCGGGGCGCGAGCTCATCAGGAGATGACCATCGCGCTCTCCGGGCGCCCAGCCCGCGTTCGCTCCCGCCGGCTACCGCTGGGCGTACGGGGGCAGCGCGGCCTGAGCGACCCTAGGGTCGCAGCCCGGTGAGAGGCTCGGCCCCGAGGTCCCAGACGAGTTCCTCGGCACCGCGGGCGCGCAGGCGCAGCCGACCCGAATCGTCCAGCGTGCCGACCCGCGCGCAGGTGAGGCCGGCCGCGCCGAAGCGCGCCGCCAGGGCATCCGGATCGCCCACCATCAGGAAGCCGTACGAGGGGAAGGTGACCAGCCATTCCTCGAGGGTCATCCCATCCGGCACGGGCAGCGCGTGAAGGTCGAGAGCGCAGCCGAGGCCGCCCGCGCTCTCGCACAGCTGCAGCAGCGAACCCGCGACCCCCGGCATCGACACGTCGCGGGCCGCCCAGGCATCTCCCGGCCTCGGCGGCGTCCGCCGGCAGCGCCAGATCGGCGCCCGGCGCGCTCCCGCCGCGGGCCGCGCAGGTGGCTGAAGAAGCTGCCCTCGGCGCCGGCCATCGCCTCGCCCTCCAGGCACACCGCCAGGCTCACCACGTCCCCCGCGCGGGCGTTGCGCGCCGAGAGCGGCGCGGCCGCCATGCCGACGGCGAACGTTGACAGGCCCGCCGTGGCCGGATCCTCCACCGTCGCATGGCCGCCGAGCACCGGCACCCCGTAGAGGTCGGCGCCGGTGCGCAGTCCGGCGAGGATCTCCTGGGCGAGTTCCCGCGTGCCCGCGACCACGCAGTCGAGCAGAGCCATCGGCCGGGCCCCGGTCGCCGCCAGGTCGTTGAGCACCGTCACCACGCCCGGCGACGCCCGCCGCGCGCGGCTGGGCGGCGACGAAGGGCGGCCAGATCGCCTCGGCGGCCATCACCAGGTATCCCTCCCCCACCGGGAGCACGGCCGCGTCGTCCCCGTCGCCGCCGAGCGTGGCCGCCACCGCCGCCAGATCGCGCTTGCCACCCAGACCGGGGTGGTCGTGCACCAGGCGGGCGAGAGCCGATAGGTTCATACGGTGAGCAGCCTACGGATCGTCACCGCGGGTCTCGACCTGATGGCCGACGCCCTCCAGGCGCAGGGCGCGGACGTCCAGACGATCGACTGGCGCCCCTGCGCCGGGGGCGACCCGGACGAGGTCGCCACCCTCACCGCTGCCTACGGGGACCCGCGCATCGCCGCCGCCAACGCGCGGGCCATCGCCCGGCTCCAGGAGGCCCGCCCGATGATCGTCGGGGCCGGCGCGGCGGGGGATCTGATCCCCGGGCTCGAGGGGCGGATGGTGCTTCACGCCGGCCCGCCGGTCGAGTGGGGGCTGATGTGCGCCCCGCAGCGCAACGCGGTGTGCGGCGCGTGCGTCCTCGAGGGGTGGGCGACCCCGCTCGACGACGCCGCGGCCCTCGTCGAGCGCGGCGAGGTGCGCCTTGCCACGGCCCATTCGCTCAACGCGGCCGGCGCCATGTGCGGGGTGATCTCCCCGTCCATGGCCTGCTGGGCCGCGCGCGACGAGGTCGGAGGAGGCGTCGGGTACAGCCCGATGAACGACGGCCCGGGAGATGCGTTCTGGCTGGGGATCGGCTCGCCCGAGGCCATCCGCCGCCAGCGGACGATGGCCGAGATGGTGGCCCCCGGCTTCGCCGCGGCGCTGCGCGCGGACGGCCCGATCGACGCGTTCGGCCTCTGTGCCCAGGGCATCGCGATGGGCGACGACTGCCACATGCGCCATCAGGCCACCACGATGGTGCTTCTGCGCCAGGTGCTGCCCGCGATGGCCGAGCGCGCGCCGCAGAGCGTGCTGCCGACCGCGCGGCTGCTCGCCGCCAACGGGCACTTCGCCCTCACCGTGACCATCGCCGCCGCACGCGCCGCGCTGGCCGGCATCCAGGGCACGCCGGCGTCGAGCCTGGTGGTGTTCATCAGCCGTAACGGCACCGACGCGGCCGTGCAGATCGCCGGCCTCCCGGACCGCTGGTTCACCGCCCCCGCCCCGCTCGTGGGCGACCCCCTCTACCGCCCGGGATTCTCGGACGACGACGCCGCGCCCGACATCGGCGATTCGGCACTGGTGGAGTGCTGCGGGCTCGGAGCGCGCCGCCAGCGCGGCGAGTCCGGGAGTCGCCGCCTTCCTGGGCGGCGGACTCGCCGACGCCGTCGAGCGCACCCGGCAGATGGGCGACATCTGCCTTGCGCGCAGCGAGCGCCTGCGCATCCCGACCCTCGACGGCGAGGGGACGCCCCTCGGCGTGGATGCCCGCGCCTGCGTGGACCTCGGCGCCACCCCGCTCATCAACACGGGGATCCTTCACCGCATCGACGGCGGGCAGATCGGCGCCGGCATCGCCCGCACCCCGCTCGAGCCGATCCGCGACGCGCTCAGCGCGCTGGTCGACGAACTGGGAAGCGTGCCCGCCGGGGCCTGATCGCGCCGGGTCAGCCGAGCGGCGCCCGCGCCCTCTCTCGAGCTGATCGGCGAGCCCGCTCAGGATCAGCTCCAGACCGGGCTCGACCAGGGTGTGCGGCGGCCGGTCGTGCAGGGCCTGCACCAGGTGGCCGACGAGCGGCCGCTCGCGATCGAGGGTCGCGCGCTCGTCGTCGGTGAGCGGGTGGTCGCGGGTGGTGACCGACATGTCGAGAAGCCCCGACGAGAGCATGTAGCGGATCACCGTTCGCAGGCCGTCGATCGCCTGGTCCTCGGAGAAGCCCGCGCGCACCATGGAGCGCAGCACCGGCTCGTAGAAGCCGGCCGACGCCGAGTACGCGCGGTCAACGTCCGAGGCGAAGAGCGGCAGGGCGTGGGGATGCTCCTGGCACACCTCGCGGAACACGAGGGCCGCCGAGCGCAGGCTGTCCTGCCAGTCGCCCGCGTCGGGCTGGCGCAGGCGCAGCAGGGCCAGCTCCTCGAAGATCATCTCCCGCACCCCCTCCACCACGGCCTGCTTGTTGGGCACGTGGCGGTAGAGGGACATCGCCTGGACGTCGAGCTCGGCGCCCAGGCGGCGCATGGAGAGCTCGGCCAGGCCGTGCTCGTCGATCAGCCGCAGCGCCGCCTCCAGGATCCGCTGCCGGTCGAGCGGGGTGCGCGCCGACCGGCGCGGAGCCGGAGAGGTGATCGGGCTGGTGGTCAACTCAGAGACCGCCGGGCGGCCGGTGGTCGCCGGTGCCGCCGTTCGCGGGCGAGGATCCGCCGTCGCGCAGCGGGGGCTTGCCGTCGTCGCCGGTCAGCTCGGGGTGCCAGCGCTCGAAGTGCGAGAGGTGCTGGTCGGTGAGCGCTCCCGGCGGGTAGTACTGGGCGTAGAAGTCCGGGTCGGCGTGCTGGGCCTGGGCGGTGAGCCGCTGGTACATCGGGTCGAGGTAGGCCGGGAAGCGGCCGTAGGTCTCGTGCACGTAGGTGCAGTAGTCCTTGACGATCTGGATGGTGTCGTCGTCCGGGCGGATGATCTGGGACATCACCTTGTCGGGCTCGAGGTACGCCTTGGGCTTGGTGTCGTCGTACTGGGCCCATTTGACCTCGAGGAACTTGTCCACGGCCGCCGACATGTCCTGGTGGTACGGCGGCACGAAGGCCTCGAAGACGCCGTCGCGGCCGACCGGCACGGACGGCCCCTGCTTGGCCTCCTCGAACCGGAAACCGAGCCCCTTCACGTCCATCCCGCCGAGGGCGTAGCGGGCGATGAAGCCCGTGTACGTCCAGCCGCCGAGGCCCATCGCCTGCAGGCCGAGGTTGATGTTCTGGCAGATGAACGCCTGCTCGACGACCTGCATCGACAGCACGCGCTGCTCGATCTCGACGATCCCCATCTGCCGCGCCGGGTCCAGGCGCCCCGCGTCGATCCAGCGCTCGAGGCCCGCCGGGCGGAAGCCGTTGGTCTCGTCCACCAGCGTGAAGCGGTACTCGGGCGAGAAGTAGATGAACAGCAGGTTGATGTACTCGAGCGTCATGTTGGAGACCGGCATGAACAGCGTCGAGCCGGGCATGTTGGCGTTCCAGTGGTTGAACACGAACAGGCCTGGGAGGCCGGTCGGCAGCTGGGCGCGGCCCGGATCGATCTGCTTCTTTGCGCCGCGCACCATCTGGAGGATCCACTCCATCTGTGCGTCCTGCCCCTTCCCCGACAGGGTCGCGAGCTCACCCTCCTCGGGGACCAGGTTCCACATGTCCAGGAAGTAGGTGCCGGAGTCGTTGGTGAAGAAGAGCTCGGTGCCATGGTTGGAGCACGAGCTCGGCCACGTGCGCGCCGTCCACTGCACCAGGGCGTCGGCCCCCATCGAGGGGTCGATGTCGCCGAGGTTGAGCCCGGAGAGCCCGGTGCCGGCCACCAGCAGCAGCGCCTCCTCGAGCTCGGTCAGCGGCACCGGCTCGTAGGGGCTGGCGTAGCCGAGCGTGCCCGGCATCTCCATGCCGAGGCCCATCCGCCGGCTCTTGCGGTCCCACACCGACTGGAAGAAGGGGTAGGAGAGGGCGTCGTCCAGGCCGGCCGGAGCGCTCGCGAGAACCTCGGCGGGGCTGGGCGGTTCGGGCGTCGAGGGATCCGTGGGCGTGGTGGCCATCGCCAATCCTTCCGGTGGGGTCGCGTGCGTGGAACTTACGCTTGTAAGTGATGATTACGGCTGTAAGCTACGGCCCGCCACGGGGCGGTGTCAATGTCCGGCCCCACCCACAGCGATCCTGCGGAGGCTCCCGGTGCCCGACAGCAGCTTCGAAGACATCCTCTATGAGGTGGGCGGGGGCAGGGCGACGATCACGATCAACCGGCCCGAGCGCCTGAACGCCTTTCGGGGAAAGACCACGGCGGAGCTGTGTGAGGCCTTCGAGGCGGCGGCCGATGACGAGGCGGTCGGGGTGATCGTCTTTCGCGGCGCCGGCGAGCGCGCCTTCTGTGTCGGGGGCGACGTGCGCGATCCGACGCGCACGATGGCCCAAAAGCGCGGTATCCATCACCTCCACGATCGCCTGGCCTGCGCGATCCGAAACAACGGCAAGCCGATCATCGTCGCCGTCCACGGCTACTGCATCGGCGGGGGCAATGAGCTGAACGTGCTGTGTGACCTGACCATCTCGGGCACCTCGGGGCGCTTTGGCCAGGCGGGACCGAAGATCGGCTCGGCCCCCCTGTGGTGGGGCTGTCAGCTTCTTCCCCAGGTGGTCGGCGAGAAGAAGGCGCGCGAGATCCTCTACCTCACCCGCCAGTACTCGGCCGAGGAGGCGCTGGCGATGGGCCTGGTCAACAAGGTGGTGCCCGATGAGGACCTCGAGGCCGAGGTCGATGCCTGGTGCGAGCAGATCCTTCGCCGCTCGCCCCAGGGGCTGCGCCTTGCCAAGCTCGCCATGAACGCGGCCACCGACGCCCTCTACTCCTCGGTCCAGCACGGCCTCGAGCTCGTGGCCCTCAACCACGTCTATGGCCCCGAGCCCGCCGAGGGGATCGCCTCGTTCGCCGACAAGCGCCCCGCCGACTGGCGCAAGTTCCGCGAGGGCCAGGGGCCCGAGCCCGGATGACCCGACGCGCGGGCGCCGCGGGGATCGTTGCGGCGCTCGCGTGCGTGGCGCTCGCGCCGAGCGCCGTCGCCGCGGCGCCGGGCCGGTTCGCGCCGGCGCCGAACCTCGCGAGCGCCACGGTCTGGGCGGTCGGCGACGGCGCCTTCCCGGGCGTGTCGTCGCGCGACGTGGCCGGCCTGGTGGCGAGCGGCACGCCGACGCGGTTCCTGTACCTGGGCGACGTCTACCCCGAGGGGACGGCGGGCGACTACGCCCGCGGCTACGCCCCGATCTACGGCGCGCTCGCCCCGATCACGCTCCCCACCCCGGGCAACCACGAGTGGGGCAATCGCACCCAGGGCTACAACCCCTACTGGTCGCGGATCATCGGGGGCACGCCCCCGTCCCACTACGCCGTCACGGTCGCGGGCTGGCGCCTCGTGAGCGCCAACTCCGAGGAGCCGCACGGCGCGGCCTCGCCCCAGGTGCGGTGGCTGAAGGCCCAGATGGCGGCGCCGGGCACCTGCAAGCTCGTCTTCTGGCACCGCCCGCGGTTCAGCGGAGGACTCCACGGCGACGCGCCGGACATCGCGCCCCTCTGGAACGCGACGCTCGGCCACGCCACCCTGGTGCTCAACGGCCACGACCACGACATGCAGCGGATGCGCCCGGTGCGCGGCGTCACCGAGTTGGTGTCGGGCGCGGGCGGCCACTTCCACTATCCCGTGGACACCTCCCACCCGCGGCTCGCGTGGTCCAACGATCGCGACTACGGCGCGGTGCGGCTCGACCTGCGGCCCGGGTCCGCCCGTTACTCATTCGTCTCCGCGTGCGGGCCGGGTGCTCAGCTCCGGCACGGTTCGTTGTACGCGTCGGATGACGTTCTTCGAGGGCCTGTCGATCTCGGCCGTCGCCGTCCGTCGAAGAGATGAAAGGCCCCGACGGGGCCACCGACAGGGAGGACGAGCCCATGGCGAAGTACGCGATCCTGATCTACGAGGACGAGGCCGGGTACGCCGCGGGCGGCCCTGAGCTCTACGGGCAGGTCTATGCAGGAGCACATGAAGTTCTCCGAGGCCGGCCGGGGCCGCGATCACCGGTGGCGAGGCGCTCCAGCCGACCGCCACGGCCACCTCGATCCGCTGCGACGGCAACGGCGGCACGACGGTCACCGACGGCGCGTTCGCCGAGACCAAGGAGGCGCTCGGCGGCTTCTACCTGATCGAGGCCGCCCGACCTCGACGCCGCGATCGCCATCGCCAAGACGTGCCCGGCCGCGCTCGGCGGGGTCGAGGTGCGGCCCGTGATGGTCTTCGACTGAACGCCCGGGGGCGGATCGTGACCGCCGGACGCCGAGGTCGCCGCCGCGGTCGCCGACGCGCACCGTCGCGAGTGGGCATTCGTGCTCGCCGCGACGGTGCGCGTGACCCGCGACCTGGACCTCGCCGAGGAGTGCGTGCAGGACGCCTACGCCCGCGCGCTCTCGCGGTGGACGCGCGACGGCATCCCGGCCAACACCGGCGCGTGGCTGACCACGGTCGCCCGGCGCCGGGCGCTCGACCTGAAGCGTCGCGACGCGACGCTGACGCGCGCGCTGCCGCTGCTGGTGGAGGACGACATCGAGGAGCCGCCGGAGATCGACGACGACACGCGTGGTCGTGGACGACGACCGGCTACGGCTGGTGTTCATCTGCTGCCACCCGGCGCTCTCCACCGAGGCCCAGTGCGCGCTGACGCTGCGCCTGGTGTGCGGGCTCACGACGGCCGAGGTGGCCCGCGCCTTCCTGGTCAGCGAGCCGACGATGGCCGCGCGCATCACCCGGGCCAAGCACAAGATCGCCTCGGCCCGCATCCCCTACCGGCTGCCGTCGCACGACGAGCTGCCGGCCCGCGATCGACTCGGTGCTGACCGTCGTGCACCTGGTGTTCACCACCGGACACACCGCCCCCACGGGCGACCGGCTGGTGCGCGGCGACCTGGTGCAGCGGGCGCTCGACCTGACGCGCATGCTGCGCGGCCTGCTGCCCCGCGACCCCGGCGTCGCGGGCCTGCTCGCCCTGATCCTGCTCACCGACGCCCGGCGCCCGGCGCGGGTGGCCGACGACGGTGCCCTGGTGTTGCTGCCCGATCAGGACCGCGCGCGCTGGGACCACGATGCGATCACCGAGGGCGATCCCCCTCGTGCGCGAGGCCCTGCGCGGGCGACCGCCCAGCCGCTTCGCGCTGATGGCGGCGATCTCGGCGGTCCACAGCGAGGCGCCCGACTGGGAGAGCACCGACTGGGCCGAGATCGTCGACGCTCTACGACCTGCTCGGCGAGATCTGGCCCTCGCCGGTGGTCGCCCTCAACCGCGCCGTGGCGCTCGGCTTCGCCGAGGGCCCGGAGGCGGGCCTCGCCGCGCTGGAGGCGCTGGGCGACGAGCCCCAGCTCGCCGGCTACGGCTACCTGGCCGTCGCGCGCGGCGACGCGCTCGAGCGCCTCGGCCGCGCCGACGAGGCGCGCTCGGCCTTCGAGGAGGCGCTGCACCTGACCGACAACGCCGTCGAGCGCGCGCAGCTCGAGCGGCGTCTGGCCGAGATCAGCCTGAGCTGTAGCCTGCGCGCATGCGCTGGTCCGTCTTCGACGGTGTCCCCGAGGACGATGTCCGGCAGGTGCTGTCGATCGCCCGGCGGCGCACCTTCCGGCGGGGCGAGGTGGTGTTCCACGCCGGCGACCCGGCCGACACGCTCCACCTGATCGTCGCGGGGCGTTTCGCCGTCCGCGTCCAGACCGCGGTGGGCGACGTCGCCATCCTCGCCATCCTCGGCCCGGGCGAGATCGTCGGCGAGCTCGCCCTGATCGGCGAGCAGACCGCGCGCAACGCGACGGTCGAATCGCTCGAGGCCGGCGAGACGCGGTCGATCCACCGCCCCGACTTCGAGCGCCTTCGCGCCTCCCACCCCTCGATCACCGAGGTGCTGGTCGCGATCCTCGCCGACCGTCTGCGCAACACCTCCCAGCACCTGCTGGAGGCCCTCTACGTGCCCGCCGACAAGCGGGTGCTGCGGCGGCTGGTGGAGCTCGCCGAAGGCTACGGCCCGGGCGGTGGCGAGACCACGATCCCGCTGCGCCAGGAGGACCTGGCCAGCATCGCCGGCACCTCGCGGGCGACGGTCAACCGGGTGCTGCGCGACGAGGAGGCCCGCGGGTCGGTGCGCCTCGGACGGGGCGTGACCACGGTGGTCAACCGGGAGGCCCTCGCGCGCCGCGGGCGCTGAGCGCTACTCCTCGATGAGCGCCGACCGCAGGAGCGCCGCGGCGTTGGCGCGCATGAGGGCGGTCGCCTCCTCGCGGGTGAGCCCCGCGATGTCAACCAACCAGACGAACGCCTCGATGCCGAGCGTCGCGCCGATCCCGAGCACCAGCAGGCGCAGGCGATCGTCGGGGAGCCGGCCGCGCAGGGGCGCCAGGGCGTCATCGATCCATCCGATGCGCATTCCGCGATTGACCGGGAGGTCGGGGCGGGGCTTCGTGGCGTCCTCGAGCGACAGCCGCAGCACCGCCCGCATCTCTGACTCGTACGTGAGGATTCTGCGGGTGTGGTCAGCGGCGACGAGCTCGAGACGCGCCATCGGGTCGGTCGGAGGATCGGGTCCGAGCAGCGAGCGCTGATCGATGTGGGGGAAGGTGGCCGTCAGGAGCGCCCGCAGGTTCGGGAAGTAGCGATACGCCGTCGTCCGCGACACCCGCGCGGCGTCGGCCGCGGCCTCCATCGTGGGGGTGATGCCCTGCGAGAGCAGACCCCGTGCGCCTGCGATCAGCGCATCGCGTGTCCGCGCCTTCTGACGCGTTCGTCCAACCGTTTCATATGGTACGGTCATCCCGTTATGGTACATGTGTTCCATGAAACGCGTCGTCCCCTGCGAGCGAAGGAGCGGACATGTCCGCCGTGCCGATAGTCCGCGCCGATGGCGAAGGCGAGCGGCGCCACTTCTTCGGAGGCGGGGTCATCACCCTGAAGGCGACCGCCGAGGAGACCGGCGGCGCGTTCCTCCTGTTCGATGACGTGATGGAGCAGGGCAAGACCACGCCGCTTCACATCCACTCCGGCGAGGACGAGGCCCTCTACGTGCTGGAGGGCGAGATCCTGGTCCACATCGATGGTCGCGAGTACGCGCTCGGGGCCTTCGGCCTCGCGGTCGCTCCGCGGGGCGTGCCCCACGCCTTCTACGTCACGTCAACGTCGGCGCGCGTGCTCACCTGGCAGACACCCGGCAGCGCCGAGGCCTTCTACCGTGAGGCGAGCGAGCCCGCGGGTCTCGAGACCGGCTCGCCGCTCCCGACCGACTTCGGTCGTGTGCAGGAGGCGGCTCAACGCACGGGAGGCATGCGGGTCGTCGGTCCGCCTCCATTCGCCCAGGCGGCGGGGAACCCGGCGTAGACGTCTGAACTCCCCGGCGGGGATCGCGCGCCGCGGACGCTGAGACCTACGGCGTCTTCTTCACGACCTTCTTCTTGACCGGCTTCTTCTTCACGACGGGCGCCTTTGCGAGCGCCGTGTAGCTGCGACCGGCGGTCACCTTCACGTTCTTGTTCCGTCGCAGGTCGCGCACCGTGACGGTGCCCTCGGTGACCCGGATGATCGTCCGGTCGCAGCCGTCGATGATCGTCCAGGCCGTGCCGTTGGCGACGGCCGTCGCGTAGCGGCCGGAGGTCTTGTAGGCGCCCCTCACCTTGATCCGCACGCGGCGTGACGACGACTTGGCCGTCGCGCTCTTGCGGGTCGTGGGCTTCACCTTCACCTTGGCCCTCGGCTTCGGCTTGGGCCTGGCCCTCACGCACACCAGCGGCCCGTTGAGGCGCAGGTCGGCGACCGACCTGTCGGCGACCGGCTGAACCACCGTGAAGGTGCCGCCCGAGACCTGCGCCACGGCGTCCGTCGGCGCGTCGAGGGGGCGCACGGTGAGCTGGATGGTGCCGGCCAGGGCGTCCACCCCGGAGACGTTGGACGTGAGGTCGGGCTCGCGCAGGGGGATCGCGGCGCCCGCCAGCCGCGGCTGCACGCTGACCGCGCCGTCAACCGGCGCGACGCCGATCGTCTGGAGCGCCTGGGGCGGCGGCAACTGCCCGATGTCGGAGAGACGGCGCACCCGGTTGTTGCCGCTGTCGGCCACCAGCACGCCGCCGCCCGCCTGGGCCTGGACGGTGGTGGGCGTGTCGAGGAGGGCGGCGCTCTCGGGGCCGCCGTCACCGCCCAGGCCGCGCCGTCCGCCGGACACGGTGTAGACGAACCCGAGCGGGCTGACCCGGCGGATCTCGTCGCTGCCGCTGTCGGCCACCAGCACGCCGCCGTTGGAGAGCGGGGTCACGTCGGCCGGGGCCGCGAAGCCTCCGATGACCGTGCTGATGATCCCGTTCGGCGCCACCCGCCGGATGCGGCCGTTGCCGGTGTCGGCGATCAGGAAGCCGCCGTCACCGGTGAGCGTGAGCCGGCCCGGGCCGTTGAGCTGCGCCGCGTTGGCCGGGCCGCCGTCGCCGCCCGCGCCCTGCGACGTGCCGGCGACGGTCGAGATGAAGCCGTTGGGCGCGACCCGGCGGATCCGGCTGTTGCCGGTGTCGACGACCAGGAACGATCCGTCCGGCAGCGGGGTGATGCCGTGGGGGCTGTTGAGCTGGGCCGCGATGGCCAGACCGCCGTCCCCGGAGAGGCCCCGGGTGCTGCCGGCGACGGTGGTGATGACGCCGTTGGGGGCGATGCGCCGCACCCGGTCGTTGCCGGTGTCGGCCACGAGCACGCTGCCGTCGGCGAGCGCGGCGGCGGCCGTCGGTCCGTTGAGCTCGGCCGCGACCGCCGGCCCTCCGTCGCCCGAGAGGCCCTGGGAGACGCTGCCGGCGATGGTGGTGATGATCCCGTCGGGCGCCACCCGCCGGACCACGTTGTTGCCGGTGTCGGCGATCAGCGTGACGCCGCCGGGCGCGAGGGCGACCCCTTGCGGCCCGGTGAGGCGCGCGTCGGCGGCCGGGCCGCCGTCGCCCGCGAAGCCGGGGATGGTGCCGGCGACGTTGGTGATCGTGCCGTCGGCGGCGTGGGCCACGGGGATCAGCACCACGAGAGCGGCGAGGGCGGGGCTGAGTCGGCGGAGGTGGGGGCGCATGTTGGGAAGGGTGGCCCGGTGCTGGCGCGCCGTCTGTCGCGAGGGCGACTGCCAGCGTGTTCGCTCCGTGACGTCGGTACTGTCGCCCGATGCGACTGTCGCGTCAACGGCGCAGGGCGGTATTGCTGGCCGGGGTGGCCCTCGTCGCCGCCGTCGTGGGCCTTGCCGCGTGGGGCGCGGGGGCGCTCGACCGGGTCGAGCGCGGAACGGTGGACGCGCGTTTCCAGGTGCGCGGCAGCCGCACGCCACCGAGCACGGTGGTCGTGGTGGGCGTCGACGACCGCAGCATCGACGGGCAGAAGACGCGCTGGCCCTTCTCGCGCAGCGTCCAGGCCGCCGCGATCACCCGCCTCGCCGCCGCCAAGCCGAAGGTGATCGCCTACGACATCCAGCTCTCCGACCTCACCACGCAGAAGGATGACGAGGCGATGGCCGCCGCCCTCGACGCCGCCGGACCCGTGGTGCTGGCGACGACCCGGAACGACGCGGCCCAGGGACCGGACGTGCTCTTCGAGGGCGGCGGCATCACGGCCGGGCACGCGGCCTTCCCGGACACCCCCGACAACGTCTTCCGCCGCGTGCCCTACTCCGTGGAGGGGCTCCGGTCGTTCGCCGTGGCCGCCGCGGCCGCGGCCACCGGGCGCCCCGTGCCACGCGACGGCTTCGGCGACGGCGCGCTGATCGACTACGCCGGCCCCGCCGGCACGATCCCGGCGATCTCGTTCTCGGACGTGATCGCCGGCCGGTTCGACCCCGCTGACGTGCGTGACCGGGTCGTGGTGGTGGGGACGACGTCCCCGCGCCTCGGCGACACCCACCCCACCCCCTTCGGCGGCACGCCCATGTCGGGACCCGAGATCAACGCCAACGCCATCGCCACGATCCTCGACAGCCTTCCGCTGCGCGACGCGCCCGGCTGGCTGGACGCGCTGCTGATCATCGCGCTGGCCGCGCTCGGCGCGCTGGCGGCCTGGCCGCGGCGGGCGTGGGTGACGCTGCTGGCCGCGCTCGGGATCGGCGTCGTCTTCGTCGCGCTGGCCCAGGCGCTGTTCGCCGCGGGCACGGTGGTCGCGGTGACGCCGCCGCTGCTGGCCCTCGTCCTGGCGACGCTCGGCGGCCTGGCGGTCACCTACGGCATCCTCGAGCGCGAGCGCCAGCGGCTGCGCGCCGAGTTCGCCCGATTCGTCCCCGCCGCCGTGGTCGATCAGGTGGTCGACCAGGCCGGCGCGGACCAGCGCCTGGGCGGGCGGCGCATCTACTGCTCGGTGATGTTCGTCGACCTGCGCGGCTTCACGGCGGCGGCCGAGCGTCTGCCTCCGGAGACGGTCATCGAGCTGCTGAACCACTACCTCGGCGAGATGAGCGACGCGATCCTCGACCACGGCGGCACGCTCGTCTCGTACATGGCCGACGGCATCATGGCGCTGTTCGGCGCGCCCATCGAGCAGGGCGACCACGCAGACCGGGCTGTGGCCGCGGCGCGCGAGATGCGCGATGTCCGCCTGCCGAGCTTCAACGCCTGGTGCGCGGAGATGGTGCCGGGCACGTCGTTCCGGATGGGCATCGGCGTGGCGAGCGGCCCGGTGATGTCGGGCAACGTGGGCTCGGAGCGGCGGCTGGAGTACACCGCCGTCGGCGACACGGCCAACGTCGCGGCACGCCTGCAGGCGATGACCAAGGAGGGACCGCACACGATCCTGCTGGCCGACGCGACCCGCGGGGCGCTCACCCGGGCCGTGGCCGACCTCGTCGCCGTCGGCGCGCTCGAGGTGCGCGGGCGTCAGATCGGCACCGGGGTGTGGACCCTGGCCGACCCCGGGGAGCCTGTGTCACGGGCGTGACACAGCGGGCGTCGCGCAGCGAACGGAGCGCGAAAGAGCCCGCTCGTACGGTGGAGCCATGGTCATCCCCACCCCCCGTAAGGAGCTCACCATGGCCCGCATCTCCCCCTCACGCCGCACCTCCCGCAACCTCGCCGTCGCCCTCGCCCTGACCGGCCTGATGGTCACCGCCTCCCAGGCGATGGCCCTCCAGCCGACCGACCCGGGCAACGGCAACCCGCTCCCCCCGAACACCCCCCCGACCGCCAAGCTGGTCGCCACGCCCAACCCGGTCGTGGTGCCCGCCCCGCTCATCGCGGTCAACCCGGGCAGCACCGGCGTGCTCACCCAGACGTTCCGCCTCGGCACGCTGGTCACCTTCGACGCCGGCGGCTCCAACGACCCCGACGGCGAGATCAGCAAGTACGAGTGGGACCTCGATGGAACGCCGGGCTACGAGACCACCACCTACGCCCCGCGCACCACCGACCGCTTCGGCGCGGCCGGCCTCTTCCCCATCAAGGTCCGCGTCACCGACAACCGCGGCGCCTCCGCCGTGGCCACCACCGTCGTCCGCGCCCACTACGCCCCCGCCGCCCGCATCGTGGCCAGCGCGACCGCCGCGATCCCGAAGCAGACCGTGAGCTTCAACGGAGCCACGTCGAGCGACGCCGACGGCATCACCAAGTACGAGTGGGACCTCGACGGCGACGGCACCTTCGAGAAGACCGGCGCCCAGCAGAGCACCTCCTTCACCACCCTCGGCGCGCACGCGGTCAAGCTGCGCGTCACCGACGGCCTCGGCGCCACCAGCATCGCCACGAGCTCGGTGCGCGTGCACCGCGCCCCGACCGCGCTGCTCGTGAGCCGGCCCGTCGCCCCGACGATCAACCAGGCCGTCACCCTCGACGCCTCGCGCTCCAGCGACGACGGCTCGATCGCCAAGTACGAGTGGGACCTCAACGGCGACACCACCTTCGAGACCACCACCACCGGCCCCACGACGACCACCGTCTTCACCAACCCGGGCACCAAGCGCATCGGCCTGCGGGTCACCGACAACGACGGCGCCACCGATCAGACGACGCTCAACCTGCAGGTCTCCCCCACGCCGGTGACGGTCGCGGCGCGCGACCTCACGGCGCCGAGCCTGCGGCCCTCGACCCGCCTCCTGCGGATGTCCAAGAAGGGCCGCGCGACCTTCCGCGTCACCTGCCCCGCGACGGAGCAGATCTGCACCGTCGGCGTCCAGCTCAAGGGCACCAAGGGCGCCCTGCGCGGCCGCACCCTCGCCGCCAAGACCGTCCTCGTCCAGGGCGGGCGCTCCGCCACGGTCACCCTCGCGCTCAACGGCCGCGCCCAGCGCGCCGCCAAGCGCGGCGCCTTCTCGGCCCAGCTGGTGCTGACCGGCCGCGACCTCTCGGGCAACACCGCCATCACCCGCACCGCGATGTCGATCCGCCGGTAGTCCTCACCCCACCCACACGCACTCCCCGCGGCCGGCTCCCACCGGCCGCGGCCGTGCGTGGAACCTCAGCGGCAGGCGTCAGCCCGTGGCGCCGCATCAGTCGCCGAGGGCGGCGAGATCGGGCTGGCCGCCCTGGGCGGCGGCGATGACGACGGGCTCGGCGATCTCGAGCGCCGGGTCGATGCGGAGTGGGCGGAACTGCTCGGCGCGGAGCGCTTCGGGCAGCTCCGGGAGACCCTCACCGAGCTCAACCGGGGGCTCTAGGAGAGCGTCTCCCCGTCGGCCGGAACGCTGACGCGGTCGCCCAGCCCGGCCCCCGCGAGGGCGGAGAGAAGATCGACGCGGGTCTCGAGGCAGTGGTTGATCGCCTCGATGTGCACCGCCACGACCCGGGCGGACGGGGCGGCCCCGGCCACCGCGATCACGTCGCCGGCCTCCATCGTGATCGTTCCGCCCTGGATGAAACGCGCCCCGCCGGCGTTGACGACGATCCACTCCGGGGAGTGGTCGGCGATCGCCCGTTCCACCTCGGGACACCACACGGTGTCGCCGGCGACGTAGACCGTCGGCTCGCCGGGGGCGGAGATGACGAAGCCGCTGACCGGCGCCAGCGCCTGGATCGCCGCCTCGTCGCGCCCGTGGCGGCCGCCGGTGCGCCAGACGTGCAGGCCCTCCCACTCGAGGCCGTCGCCGTCGGGCACGATCTCGGCCGCCGCGAAGCCCAGCTCCACGAGCTCGGAGTGGTCCTCGGGCTGGCAGAACCAGGTGACGCTCTTCGGCACCGCCGTGACGCCGGCGGCGTCGAGGTGATCGACGTGGGTGTGGCTGAGCAGCACCGCGTCGACTCCCGCCACCGTCTCCTCGATGCTCATCGGCAGCGGCACGAGGGGGTTGGGCAGCTCGTTGGGCGTGCCGCGCACCGGCCCGCGGGCCCCGGCGGCGTCGAGCATCGGATCCACCAGCAGCACGTGGCCGCCGATCTCGATGCGCAGGGTGGCGTGGCGGATCAGCGTGATTTTCATGGCGACGAGCCTACCCCGCGGGCGCCGGTTCGAGCCCGCCCGCCTCAATCATCCCGCCGCCGTTCCTCGCGTGGCCGCAGCACCCTCATCCCACCGGCGACGGCGCGAGAGGAGCCGGCATCGCCTCGGGAGCGCAGCGGACGCACAGGGCGCGCAGCTCCTCGTGGCGCTCGGGCGACCAGTCCGAGAGCATCTGCGTGAGCTGCTCCCGGTAGGCCTCCAGCAGCCGCGCCAGGGTGTCCCGGCCGGCGTCGGTGAGGTGCCGTGCGCCGGTGGCGGCGTCCACGGCGATGTCACCGCGCTCCACCAGCTCCACGAAGGCCTGTTCGAGCGCCGGCAGCCGCACGCCGCGATCCTCGGCCAGCTCCACCAGGTCGAGGTCGGGGTCGTCGCGCAGGCGCACCAGCAGCCAGCTGGCGCCGGGTCCCAGGTTGACGCCCGCGCGGGCGGCCGCCGCGCGCAGCGTCTCGCGCATCCCGTCGCGCCCGATCAACACGGCGAGCGCACGCGAAACGACCCGCAGCGACGTGCCGTTGACCGGGATGGCGAACGACTCGCCGAGGCCGCCGGTGCGCACGGTCTGGCGCAGCGGCAGCTCGCGGATCAGCCAGCTCAGGGCGAACGCCACCAGGGCCACCACGGCGGCCACCAGGAACACGGTCTGCATGGAGTCGGTGAACGCCGCGAGGTACGCCTCGCGCGCGGCGGCGGGCAGCCCGAGGATCTGCGACGGGCCCTCGTGGCTCAGGTCCGGCGTGCCCGCGGGCAGGCGGTCGCCCAGGTTGGTGTCGAGCCGGCTGGCGAACACGGCGCCGAGGATCGCCGTACCCAGCGAGCCGCCGATCGAGCGGAACAGCGTCGCCCCGGAGGTGGCGACGCCCAGGTCCTCGTAGGGCACGGCGTTCTGCACGGCGAGCACCAGCACCTGCATCGTCAGGCCCAGCCCGACACCCAGCACGAGCATGAAGACCGAGAGCACGAGGGTCGAGGTGTCCTGCCCGATCGTCGAGAGCAGGAACAGGCCCACCGCGGCCACCGCGGTGCCCACGATCGGGAACACGCGGTAGCGCCCGGTGCGGGTGATCAGCTGGCCGGTGATGATCGACGCGGTCAGCAGGCCGGCCATCAGCGGCAGCAGGTGCAGGCCGGAGCTGGTCGGGCTGAGGCCCTTGACCACCTGCTGGAACAGGGGGAGGTAGGTGATGGCGCCGAACATCGCGAAGCCGACCACGAACCCGACGGCGCTGGTCGCGAGGAAGACCCGGTTGCGGAACAGCTTCGGCGCCAGCACCGGCTCCTTGGCGTGGCGCTCGACGAACGCGAACACCACGAAGCACGCCAGGGAGAGCAGGCCCAGCCCGATGATCTGCGGCGAGGCCCACGCGTACTGGGCCCCGCCGAACGTGGTCAGGAGCACGGTGCCCGTCAGCCCCAGCGCCAGCAGGATCGTGCCCATGTAGTCGATCGACCGCGACGCGCGCTCGGTGGCCGCCGGCAGCGTGACCGCCAGCACCACCAGGGCCACCACCCCGAGCGGGATGTTGATGAAGAAGATCCAGCGCCACGACAGGCTCGAGGTGAGGAAGCCGCCGATCAGGGGCCCGGCGACGCTGGCCGCGCCGAACACCGCGCCGAACAGGCCCGTGTAGCGCCCCCGCTCGCGCGGCGACACGACGTCGCCGATCGCCGCCTGGGCGCCCACCATCAGCCCGCCGCCGCCCAACCCCTGGATCGCGCGGAACGCGATCAGCTGCGGCATGTTCTGGGAGATGCCGCACAGCACCGACCCGATCAGGAAGATCACCACCGCGACCTGCAGGATCAGCTTGCGGCCGTAGAGGTCGCCGAGCTTGCCGTAGAGCGGGGTCACCACGGTCTGCGCCAGCAGGTAGGCGGTCACCACCCACGAGATGTGGTTGAGGCCGCCCAGGTCGCCGACGATGGTGGGCAGCGCGGTGGCGACGATCGTCTGGTCCAGCGCCGCCAGCAGCATCACCAGCAGCAGGGCCGTGATGACGATGGCGACGCGCGGCTTCTCGCCCTCCGCGGTCGTGCCCAGGTTGGTGCTCACATGGCCCCCGGCATGCCGGGGAGTGTGACGCACGGTGGCTACATCGCCGTGCTCCGCGCGATGGAGCGCAGGGCGTCCGTGCTGGAGGCGACCAGCGCGAACGAGCCGGCCAGCAGATCGAGGGCGGCGCGGTGGGCCTGCCGGGCCCATCATCGAGTTCGACGGCGTCCTCCATCACCACCACCTGGAAGTCGCGCACCGAGGCGGCGATGGCCGTGGCCAGCACGCACGAGTTGGTGTTGACGCCGGCGATCAGCAGGGTGCGGCGGCCGGTGGCGCGCAGCACGAACTCGAGGTCGGTGCCGACGAAGCAGTCGTAGCGCTTCTTGGTGTCGATCACGGTGTCGCCCTCGGCCAGGATGCCGGGCATCAGCTCGAGGCCGGGCATCCCGATCAGGTTGTGCTCGGCGATCGCGGTGCGCGTGCTGCCCGGCCGGCCCGACTGGAACGCCCAATACGGGTTGGAGAGGATCTCCTGGCGGTCGCGGTAGGCCGTGACCAGGTGCACCACGGGCACGCCCAGGGTGCGCATGTCCTCGAGCATCGTCACGGCGCGCTCGACCAGGGCGGCGGCGGGCACCGCGGGCAGCGGCAGGGTCGCGACGCGGGGATCCAGGTGGCCCCGGTGCAGGTCGATGGTGACCACCACCGGCGCGCTCAGCTCGGGCAGGTCGTGTGCGGTCATGCCGCCTCCCTCGGGTGGTGTGCGGTGGTCAGCGGCCGGCGGCGATCAGGATCACGCCCGCCATGGCGAGGCTCGAGCCCACCCACTGCAGCCGGGTGAGCCGCTCGCCGACGACCACGGCGGCCACCACCGCGGTGACGATCGGGTAGAGCGATCCGAGCACCGCCACGATGCTCAGCGGCCCGCGCGCGGTGGCGCCCGCGAACGAGAGCACGGCGAGGGCGTCGACGATGCCCGCCGCCGCGATCACCCACACCACGGCGCGCGACGGGCGCAGCGACATGCCCATCACGACCGCCGCGATCGCGACCAGGGGGATCGACGCCGAGCGCGCCCCCAGCACGGCCCACAGCGCGCCGCCGTCCGACGCGTGGTCGAGGAACACGTAGAACACGCCGAAGCCGGCGCCCGCGAGCAGCGCCATGCCCACTCCCCCGGCTCCACCCGCCCCGGCACCGCGCGAGGCCACCAGCACCCCCGCGAACGCGAGCACGCCACCGGCCGCGGCCGCCACACCGGGCCGGTCCCCGCTGATCACCCCGACCGCGACGGGAATGACCACGCCGAGCGCGGCGATCGGCGCGACGACGCCCATCACCCCCGCCGCCAGCGCGCGGTAGAAGGCCACGATCGCGGTACCGGCGGCGAGGCCGCCGAGCATCGCCCAGCCGAACGAGGCGCCACCCGGGAAGGGCTCGCCCAGCGAGAGCACCACCAGCCCGATCGCCGTGATGCCGACCAGCTGCGCGCACACCACCACGGCCGCCACCGTCGCCCGTCGCGAGGCGAAGCCGCCGAGGAAGTCGCTCGTGCCCCACAGCACGCTGGCCATCAGGCCGAGCGCGACGAAGCTCACGTGGCGGGGTCACGGAAGTGGCGTGGGCCGCGCATGTGCGCGGCGATGTACCAGGAGAAGAAGGCGAAGCGGAGGGCCTCGCCCCGGTCGCCCCCGAGCAGGCCGCCCGCCACCAGGGCGTCGAGGCCGGCGAGCTCGCCGGGGCTCAGCATCACCTCGACCTCCTCGGAGGCGAGCGGCACGTTGGTGAACTCGGGGGCGTAGCCGGGATCGACGCTCAGGGCGCGCTCGACCCGGATCGCCGGCTGGCGGAAGTCGGCCGCCGTGCGCTGGGTGCGGGGGTAGGGCGGCTGCTCGGGCAGCAGCAGCGCGAGGTCCTCGTCGCTGCCGTCGAACACCTGCACGAGCAGCGGCTTGAGGGCGAAGTTGCTCGTCACCATCACGTCGGCGCCGCACACGTTGGGCACCGCGAGGGTGTCGATCTGGGCCAGCAGGTCGACCCGGTCGTCGGGCCGCGCGACGTTGGGGGCGATGTACGGCCGCCCCTCGCCGTCGATGCCGGTGTTCATGAAGAGGTTGAACGAGTCGTGGACGTCGTCGGGCGTCAGCCCGTACTCCCGCTGCGCCTCGGCCTGGATGTCGTGGCAGTTGGTGTGCGGCGCGAGACCGAAGTGCAGGTCGAACAGCAGGGCGCTGCAGCGCGGATACAGCACGTCGTTGGTGCCGCAGGTGTCGCGCACGATGGTGAACATCACGCGGTCGCGCGGCGGCGCCGACCACAGGTGGTCGCCCTCGGTGGGATGGATGCCGTGCATGTGGCGCGTGCGCCCGGTGTGGAAGTGCTCGCGGTAGTCGTGGAGGTTGAACGCGTTGAAGTCGGCGCACTGCTGACCCTCGGTCTGGGACACGCGGATCACCTGCCCGCGCAGCACCGGCAGCGCGCGCCCGGTGCCGGGCTGCATCAGGTGCTCGGCCACCAGCACGCGGTCGCTCACGCGCTCGCCCCCCTGCGACGCGCCGTCGAGGTACTCGCGCAGCCCGTGGCGCAGGGCCTCGGCCGGCGACGCGAAGCCGTGCTCGGCGCAGAGGTTGCGCAGCAGCTCCATCTGCTGGGCGTTGAGGGTCACGCCCACCGGCGTCGCGTCGCCGGCGCTCACGTCCGCGTGCGCTCCGGCTCGGGGGCGGCGAGGTCGATCGGGGCGGCCCCGGCACCGCGCGACACGCCGCGGCCCCAGAGGTCGAGGCCGATGCTCACCAGGCAGGCGCCGACCGCCAGCGCGCCCACCCCGCCCCAGCCGGCGTCGTTCCACACCAGCGCGCCGATCACCGCGCCGATCGCGGTGCAGATGAAGTTGGTCAGGTAGGCGAGGGCCGTGCCGCGCGCCGCGCGGTCGGGGCCCGCCCGGCGCGCCGTGGCCGGGATGTTGACCGCCTGGAGCGTCCACACCGCGGCGTTGTAGATGAACAGCGACACCAGCAGCGGCACCAGCAGGCTGCCCGAGAAGGCCAGCACGCCGGCCGCGACCAGGGCGGTCACGAGGCAGATGCGGGCGGCCGTGGTCTCGCCGAACGACACGTCGAGGCGGGCGCCGATCTGACCCGACACCGCGCCGCCCAGACCCACCAGGCCCACGAGTCCGATGCCGAAGGCGCTGAACGAGAACGGGGGCTCCTTGAGCAGGAACGCGAGGATCGTCCAGATCGCCGACCAGCCGATGTAGATCATCGAGTTGGAGAGGTTGATCGTGAGGTTGCGCGGCAGCCGGGTGAGCGCGGCCATCTGCCGCAGGGCGAGGCCGACGGGCAGCTTGGCGTTGGCGATCGGCTGGGTGGGCAGCGAGGTGCGCACCAGCACGATCACGGCGGCGGCCGAGATGGCGGCGAGCGCGAACGCGAGCCGCCAGTCCACCTGGCCCAGCAGGCCGGCGAGCGTGCGGCCCACGACCACGCCGAACGGAGCGCCGCTGAGGATGCCGACCAGCGCCCGCCGGTCGCCGGCCGCCGCCGCCATGGAGATCACCACCGGCAGCACGGCCGCCAGGCACCCCATGCCGAGCGACGCGACCAGGAAGGCGAAGTACGTCGGCGCCACCGCGGCGCCGGCGGCCGAGATGCACAGGCCGCCGGCCATCAGCGTCAGCAGCTTCCGCCGCTCGCGGGTGTCGGCCAGGATGCCGAACAGCACCAGCCCGACGCCGAAGCCGAGCTGGAGGCCGCCCTGGACGACCGACATGGCGCTGGTGCCGGCGTCCAGCGTGTCGCCGATGAACGGCAGCAGCGGCTGGGCGAGGTAGATGCACGCGACGTTGACGACGGCACAGATCGTCAGGACCGTCGCGAGACGGAGGCGAGGGGCGGGGGTCATGTGGGGTGCCGCAGCGGGGAGGGCGAGCCCTCCCCGCGCAGGCGTTCTCCTATGCGGTCTGGGGCACCAGGACGTGGGTCAGTTCGGGCAGCGGGGTCTGCGCACGGGCGTACCACTCCGCCAGCAGCGGCCCCGAATCCACCACCAGGCCGGCGTGCAGCGAGATGATGTGGAGGGCGGCGTTCTCGGCCTCCTCGGAGAAGCCCGCCACGATGTCGCGCGGCACGATCACGCGGAAGTCGCGGTTCGCGGCGTCGAACGCCGTGGAGATGTCACAGCAGTCGGTGTAGGCCCCGGTGATCACGATCGTGTTGACGTCGAGCTGGCGCAGCAGGAACTCGAGGTCGGTGGGGTAGAACGCCGACAGGCGCTTCTTGGTGCGCACGTAGTAGTCGCGCTCGGGGTCGTGCTCGACCATCAGCTCGACCCACTTGGTCCCCTCCCAGCTGTGCTGGTCCATCGCCGGGTTCTCGGGGAGGTAGAGCTCGTACAGCCATCGCCAGTTGGCCTTGCCGGTGCGGCTCTTGGAGAAGCGGTCGTCGATGCCGCCGTACCGCTGCCAGTGCTGGACCATGATGATCGGGATGCCGATCTCACGGCACGCGGCGTGGAACTCGTCGTGGATGTCGATCTTGGCGGCGCCCCGGGGCGCGGGGCAGGTGCAGTCGGGGTCGTCGACCGCCAGGTGGCCGGCGTGCATGTCGATGCACACCACCGCCGTCCTCTCGGGGTCGAGCCAGCTGTCGAAGGTGTCGGGCAGGGACTTGCGGTCCCGGTTGTAGAGCCAGCAGTACATGTCGGTCTTCACGGTCCGCCTTCCGCTCGTCGAGGACGGCGCCGCCCGCAGGGGACGGGCGGCGCCGGCTCTCGCGTTTTCTCGACCGCGCCCTCAGTCGGGGCAGTAGCCGATGAGGTCCAGCAGCAGATGGGCGCCCGGAACCTGCAGCGGGCCCGCCGATCTTCATCGTCGTGGAGGCCGGCGGGTCCTTGGGGAACGCGGCGCCCCAGCGGCTGATCATCATCTGGAACCACGTCAGGTCGTCGTGGAACGCCTGGCGGCGGCAGATGTTCTCCACGTTGGAGCCGCCGGCCGAGCCGATGGCGTCCGTGATGCGCAGCATGTACTCCATCTGGAGCAGCGCCGGGTCCTTGTACCAGGGGAAGTTGGGGTGGCGCTTGGTCTCCTCGGCCAGCCCCTTCTCGTCGGCGGGCAGGATCGACGAGTAGAAGATGAAGTCGCCGGCGCGCACGGCCTGGGGCTCGTGCGTGGTCGGCTGCGGGGCGTCGGTCGTCTCGATCGTCTGCTTGCTGATCGCGGCGTCGTCGGCCAGCACCATCAGGGCCACCTCGACCCGGCTGCCCTTGCCGCCGAGACCCATGTGCGGGATCACGACGCGGGCGGGCGGGTTGGTGGGGAACCACTCCTTCCAGGCGCGGTCGAAGGCCTCGAACTCGCTCGGGTGCCCGAGGTACACCTCGGCCTTGACCGTGTTCTCCAGGTGGCCGCCGGCCATCTCGACGATCTTCGCGAGCTTCTCCATGACGTAGTGCGTCTGGCGCTCGACGTCCGAGTCGTACCAGAAGTACGGGTTGATCCGGGCCTCCTTGGCGAGCCCGCTGGGCACGCCCATGTGGGCCTCGCTCATGAAGTCGCCCTGCCAGTTGACCGGGATCTCACCGGCGGTGAAGATCCAGTCGCCGTAGCGCAGCGCGGGCGAGTAGCCGGCGAGCGGGGCGGGCACGCCGTCGGGCACGCCGAACTCCTGCTTGGTCACGCCGGGGATCGGCTCGAAGGCGATCATGTTGACCTCGACGATGGTGTCCTTCACCATCAGCTCCCGGCACACCATGCCGGTGGAGGCGGGCCGCGCCGAGGGGATGAACTCGTTGCGCACCCGCAGGTACGGCGTGATCGACATGCGCGGCCAGGTGATGCCCTCGGCGCGCTCGGCGTCGGTGGGGTAGGGCGACACGAACCACTGGTAGATCCGCATCAGGTCGGTGCCGATGTCCACGCCCGCCGCGGCCAGGGTGTCGGCCAGGTTCTGCAGCACGTAGCGCGACTGCAGCTCGAGCGGGTCCTGGTAGAAGGGCAGGCCCTCCGTGGGGGTGGCCTCGGGGGCGAGGCCGGTCTCGAAGTCGGTGGCGAGCTGGCCGGCGGTGAACACCCAGCCGCCCGCCTTGATGATCGGGCTGTACGGCATGAGGGGCTTGGGCACCCCGTCGCCTGGCCAGATGGCTTCCCGGCCGGCCGAGGGTGTGGTGGGCAGTTCGGTTGTCGCCATGGTCGGGGGGACCTCCGTGCGGTGGTGGGTCGGTGTGAGGCGAAGAGAGAGGACGGGCGGCGGCGGGTGCCGCCGCCCGTCGGGGGGCCTACGGGGTGGTGGTCGTCCCGCTGTCGGAGACGGTCAGCTTCGAGAGGTCGTACTTGGCTCCCGAGCCGACCTTCGAGAGGGCCTCGGTGTCGGGCACCTTGAGGGAGCCGTCCTTGATCTCGCTGACGACGGTGTCGAGCTTGGACTTGGCCTCGTCGGGGACCACGCTGTCCAGGTCGTAGAACGGGGCCAGCTCACCGACGCCGAAGTCGAGACCGAACGGGTAGTTCGTGTTCGTGATCTCGCCCTTGACGCCCTTGGAGACCATCTCCTTGTTCACGCCCTGCAGGTTGTAGAGGACGCTGGTCAGCACCACGTCCGGCGCCTGCGCGTGCGTGTCGAAGTAGCTGGCGATGACGTAGTGGCCGGGGCCCGCCTCCTGCGCCGCGGCGAAGAGGCCCTGCGTGGCCGAGTCGGTCGCGGAGAAGATGATGTCCACGCCGTCGGCGTACTGGGCGGCGCCGGCGGCCTTGGCGGCGGCGACGTCGGTCCAGCTGTTGATGTAGACCTGCGAGACCTTGATGTCGGGCTTGGCGTAGCGGGCGCCGAGGGTGAAGCCCTCGACCTGACGGGTCAGGGCCGGGAACGCGAATCCGGCGACCACGCCGAGCTTGCCGCTCTTGGAGGTGAGCGCCGCCAGGTAACCGGCGGTGAACGCGCCCTCCTGCTGCTCGGGGTCGTAGGTGCAGGCGTTCTTGGGCAGGTCGGCCGGCGGGATGGTCATGGCCGCGCCACACACGGTGGTGTCGGGGAAGTCGGTCGCGACCTTGGTCACCGACTGCGGCACCGAACCGTTGGCCATCAGCACCAGGTTGGTGCCGGACTTGGCGAAGGCGGTGCCCTGCTGGGTGTACTCCTCGGGGGTGAGGAGGTTCTCGCCCTTGCCGTCGATGGTCACGCCGTATTCCTTGGCCGCCTGATCGACGCCCTCGGTGGTGGCCTGACCCCAGGAGCCGTCGCTCGCGCTGCCCGGGCTGAGCACCGCCACGCTGTAGTCGACCGCGGCGGCCGTGGAGGCCGAGGTGTCGCTCGAGGCCGAGTCGGAATCGCTGCCGCAGGCGGCGAGACCGAGGGCGAGAGCACCCGCGGCCACGATGGCGACGCAGCCCTTCAATGATCTGTGCACGCGGTCTCCTTGGATCGTTCGTGGGTAGGGCGGGATCCGGCGGATGCCGGGTTCACCGTGCGGCGCCGGCGGGCACGAAGGGCACGCCGCACGCGTTCGGGTAGCGGGATGACTTGGCGACGACCACCGCGACGATGGTCACCACGTAGGGCAGCGCCAGCCACGCCTCGGCCGGGCAGGGAGCTCAGGAAGCCCAGTGACTGGGCCTGGAACTGCAGCGCCTGGGTGACGCCGAAGAGCACCGCTCCGAGGATGATCAGGAACGGGTTCCAGCGACCCGAGGACGACGATCGCCAGGGCCACGAAGCCCTGGCCGGCGGTCACGTTGGTCACGAATCCACCCGAGGTGGACGCGATCAGCGTCGCGCCGCCGAACGACATCAGCGAGCAGCCGATGATCACCGAGGCGTACCGCAGCCGCGGCACGCTCAGGCCGGCGGTCTCGGTGGCCCGCGGCTTCTCCCCGGCCGAGCGCAGGTACAGCCCGAACCAGGTGCGGTTGAGGATCAGGAACACCACCACCGAGGCCACCAGCGCCAGGTACACGGTGATGTTCTGGGTGAAGAGGATCTCGCCCAGCCACGGGATGTCCGACAGCCCGGGGATGGCGATCTTGTCGAGGCTCGTCACCACGCCGACGCCCTTCAGGTACTCCTCGAAGAGCAGCGTCGTGACGCCCAGGGCGAGCAGGTTGAAGATGATCCCGCTCACGATCTGGTCGGCCCCGCGGGTGACCCAGAGGTACGAGAGGATCACGCCGAGGCCCGCGCCCACCGGTACCGAGAGCAGCAATCCGGCGGTGATGCCGGCGCCCTCGCGGATGCACCAGGCGCACGTCAGCGCGCCGCCCAGCATCACGCCCTCGATGCCGATGTTGAGGATCCCGGCGCGCTCGGTGATCGCCTCTCCGAGGGCCGCCCACAGCACGGGCGTCATCAGGGCGATGCCCGTGACGAACACCGAGATGATCACGTCGTTGCTCACTGCACGGCCCCCTCGGCGTAGCGAAGGCGGATCACCCGGGCGCCCAGCAGAGCGAGCACGAAGGTGGCGATGATGATCTGGCCGAACGCCGTCGAGATGCCGGTGACGGCGGGCAGGCTCTGACTGCCGACCTGGAGGGCGGCGAAGATGATGGCCGACGGCAGGATCCACGCCGGCGAGAGGCGGGCGACGAGCGCCACGGCGATGCCGAGGTAGCCGTAGCCGGGCGAGAAGTTGGTGACCAGCGCCCGGTTCTCGCCGAGCACCAGGATCGCCCCGGCCAGCCCGGCGAAGAGGCCGGCGATGGCGAACGTGATCACCGTCAGGCGCTTCACGTTCATCCCGTTGAGCTGCGACGCGAACGGGTTGAGCCCGATCGAGCGGATCTGCAGGCCGAGGCCGGTGCGCTTCATCAGCACCCAGGCCAGCACGACCGCGATCAGGGCGAGGATGAACCCGAGGTTGACCACGGTGCCCGACCAGATGTTGGGCAGGCCGGCCGAGGCGGGCAGCTTCTCGGTCTGCGGCGAGATGTCCTGCGGCCAGATGCCCGTGATCGCGTACGTCGCGATCAGGATCGCGATGAAGTTGAGCATCAGCGTGACGATCACCTCGTTGGCCCCGACGAGGGCCTTGAGGGCGCCCGCGATGCCGGCCCACGCGGCCGCGCCGACCATCGCCCCGATCAGGATCAGCGGGATGAAGATCGGCCCGGGCAGGGCGGGCAGGGTGAGGCCGACGGCCACGGCGCCGAACGCGCCGATGTGCATCTGGCCCTCGGCGCCCACGTTCCAGAGGCGCGCGGTGAAGGGGATCGCGGCGGCCAGTCCGCACAGCGCGAGCGGCACGGCCACCATCAGCGTCTGGCCGATGCTGTCCTTGGCCCCGAGCGAGCCGGTCACGATCGTCTTGTAGGCCTCGATCGGGTCCTGGCCGAGCGCGGCGATCACCAGGCCGACGCCGATCAGCGTGCCCAGCAGCGCGACGAGCGCCGGTGCGCAGCGAGGCCAGCCCGGTCTCGTGCTCGGCGAACAGCTCCCGCAGCCGGCTCATCAGCGAGGGGGCCTCGGGGTTCACGGGTGCGGTGCTCATGCCACCTCCGCCTGCGCCTCGGGCGCGATGCCGGCCATCGCCATCGCGATGGCGTCCGACGATGCGGTCTCGACCGGGCCCTCGAAGACGAACGCGCCGCGGTACATCACGGCGATGCGGTCGGAGAGGGCCATCAGCTCCTCCAGCTCGTTCGTCACGAGCAGGATCGCCGCGCCGCGCCCGCGCATCTCCAGCAGGCGCCGGTGCACGTAGTCGATGGCGCCGACGTCGAGGCCGCGCGTCGGCTGCGCGGCCACCAGGAGGCGCGGATCGCGCGACATCTCGCGGGCGATCACCACCTTCTGCTGGTTGCCGCCCGACAGCGACGAGGCGCGGGCCTTCGGGTTGGGCGGGCGCACGCCGTAGGTCTCGAGCAGCTCGGCCGCCTCGGCGTCGATCCGCCTGCAGGTCCAGCAGGCGGCCGCCGGCGCAGGCCGCCCTCGGCGATCTGGGCCAGGGCCAGGTTCTCGGCCAGGGTCATGTCGGCGACCAGGCCCCAGTGCAGGCGGTCCTCGGGGATCACCGACACCTTGGCCCGGTGCAGCTCGCGCGGGCTGAGGCCGGTGACGTCGCGGCCGTCCACCGAGATGCGCCCCTCGGTCGCGGCCAGCACGCCGGCGAGCACGTCGGCCAGCTCGCGCTGCCCGTTGCCCTCGACGCCGGCGATGCCGACGATCTCGCCGCTGCACACCGTCAGGTCGACGCCCGTGACCGTGCGGCGCCCCTCCTCGTCCTCCACCACCAGGCCCTCGACCTCGAGCACGGGGTCGTGGCTGGGGGCGGTGCGGGTGCGGGGCAGGGTGGCGATCTCGCCGCCGGTCATCGCCCGGGCGAGGTCGGCCTCGCGGTACTCGCCGCGGGCGAAGACGCCCTCGGTGCGGCCGGAGCGGATGACGGTGACCCGGTCGGCCACCTCCTGCACCTCGGTCAGCTTGTGGGTGATCAGCACGGCCGAGTGGCCCTGGGCGCGCAGCTCCTCGAGGGCGGTGAACAGCGAGCGGATGCCCGCCGGGCCGAGCGAGGCCGTCGGCTCGTCCAGGATCAGCACCCGGGCGCCGCGGTAGAGCAGCTTCAGGATCTCGACGCGCTGCTGCACGTCCACCGGCAGGTCGCGCACCCGGGCGGAGGGGTCCACCCCGAGGCCCGAGCGCTCGCTCACCGCGGCCACCTCGGCCTCGATCTGGCGGCGGCGGAAGCGCGGGTTCCAGGGCGAGCGCGAACCGAGCACCACGTTCTCGGCGACGGTGAAATCGGGGACCAGCATGAAGTGCTGGTGCACCATCCCGATGCCGGCGTCGAGGGCGTCGCTTGGGGGAGCTGAACTCGGCCGGGTGACCGTTCACCAGCAGCTGCCCGTCGTCGGGCTGGAGCAGCCCGAAGAGGATGCTCATGAGCGTCGTCTTGCCCGCGCCGTTCTCTCCGAGCAGGCAGTGCACCTCGCCCTCGCGGAGGGCGAAATCGACCCTGTCACATGCTGTCACGGGGCCGAAGCGCTTCGTGACACCCAGCATGCGCACTGCGGTCTGGGGCTCTTCGTGTGTAAGGGAGTCGCTCACTGGGGGCGGATCTTGGACTCACGTCACGGCCCTGGCGTTGGGCCGCCGACGGAGAAGATCGCGCCGACCTTTGTCCTCCCGTACATAGAAAGGGAGGGGTCCCCCGGTGAAGGATTCATGGTACGGCCGGACGGATCATCGCCAGCACACCGCGAGGCGCGCCGTCCCGCCGGGACTCCCACGGAGAGGTGGCATGTCCGGCAAGAAACGCACGCTGGAGTTCTGGGACGCGCGCCGCGAGGAGTTGCTGCGGGCGGCCCAGGCCGAGCTCGCCGAATCGGGCGTCGAGGGCCTCACCCTCGAGCGCGTCGCGCGGCGCGCCGGCGTCTCCAAGGGCGCCGTCCAGTACGCCTTCGGATCCAAGGACCAGCTGCTCGGCGAGCTGGCCCACGACAACCTGTTCGGGATCTTCTCGGACGGGGTGGCGATGGGGCACGGGCTGGACGACGGCCCGATGGACCTGGTCGAGCTGATCGACGGGCTCAGCCGCGGCCTGGCGTCCGACGAGGACCGCCTGGTGGCCCTGGTGGCGCTCTTCGGCATGGCCCGCCGCAGCGAGGCCACGCGCGACGCGCTCACCAACTTCTACGTGCAGACCGACGCGCGCATCGCCAAGTCGCTTCTCGACGCCGGCATCGAAGTGGCCGACGAGGAGGCGCTCGCCCAGGTGGTGCGCGGCACCCGGGGCGCGGTGCTCGGCATGTTCGTGCACTGGGTGGTGCACCCCCAGGACCGCACGCTCGACGACGTCGCCCAGGAGGTGCGCAGCATGCTGACGCGCCTGCTGATCACCGAGGAGCCGGTCGAGGCCGCCTGACCCGACGCCCTCGACCTGGGGGCGCGCAGCAGGTAAACACCCCCGGTGCCCCGCACCCTCATCAAGGTTCTGAGCGCGATCGCGCTCGCCGTGGGGCTGTGCGTTCCCGGCCTCGCGGCCGCCCAGGCGCCCGCCGTCGGCACGCCGGTGCTCGGCAGCTCGCTGCTGACGCCCGCCCAGATCTCCGCCTGGTACGCGTCCACGGGCATCACCCCGACGAGCCCGGTGGCGGTGCCCGACCTCGCCGCCGCGTTCATCGACGAGGGCGCCGCCCAGGGCGTGCGCGGCGACATCGCCTTCGCCCAGTCGATGCTGGAAACGGGGTACCTCCGCTACGGCGGCCAGGTGAAGCCCTCCGACCTCAACTTCTCGGGCCTCGGCGCCTGTGATTCGTGCACCCGCGGGCTGGCCTTCACCAGCGCCCAGCTGGGCGTGCGCGCGCAGATCCAGCACCTCTACGCCTACGCGGCGGCCGGTGCCGATCCCAACGTGCTCGCGCGCCCGCTGGCCGACATCCGCTTCACCTTCGTGCGGCCCTACGGCAAGGCCGCGCTGTGGGAGCAGATGGGCAACGGCAACTGGGCCACCGGCACGGACTACGCCAACAAGGTGCTGACGGTGTGGAGGTCGATGCTGGCCTTCAACGGCGTGCCGGTGCCGCCCGGCACCAGTGCCGGGGGCGTCCCCGACCTCAAGATCCTGGTCAGCCCCAACGGCGCCGCGCGCCTCGCCGCCTGGAAGCCACGCCACGGGGCGCTGGCCGACGGCATCGCCTCCCTCGGCGCGCCCTCGTCACTGACCCCCAGCGGCAAGGTCTGCCTGGTGCGCTGGCAGACCCTCGGCGCCGCGGTGCTGGTCACCGGCGGGGCCAACCCGTGCGAGCCCGGCACCGCGAAGATGCTCTGGAGCCGCCTCGGCGGCACCGGCTGGCACACCGACAGGGGCCTCGCCCCCGGCGACACCCTCGCCCGCCTGAGGACCCTCTACCCCAAGGCCCGCGCGGTGAAGGGGAAGTGGAACCTGGTCACCGGGTCCCAGCCCGGCAAGAGGAAGCCCGTCCCGCGCCTGCGCGCCGAGATGTCCGGCGGAGTCGTCAAAGCGCTCTGGGTGTACCCCTCCAGCTGAGCCAAGCGTGGCGGCCAACCCCTTAAAGCACGAGGAAGGTCCACACCACAGCCAAGCGTGGCGGCCAACCCCTTAAAGCAAGAGGAAGGTCCACACCACAGAGCGTGGCGGCATGACTTCAAGCGAGGAAAACGCCGCGCCGTAAAGACCGGGCATGACCCGTTTGATCTTGACTGGCTCTTTCCGACGGCCTGGCCCCGGCGAACAGCCGGTGCCGTCGGTCTGCCGAATCGCCGGCAGGCGATGAGCGCGCGTTGAACCGGCCCGAAAGAGGCCGGTTCCTCGCCTTGTCACCAGTCCTCCGCGCACTGCAGAAGCGCCGAAGCTCGCCCAGAGCTCGGAAACGTTCAGAGCTCCAAAGCCTCGAGCTTTGAACGCCCAGACGCTCAGAAACCTCAGAGCTCAGACGCCTCGGCGCGCCGTCGGAGGTTCTGGAGCTGACGGCCCTGCATGACCCAGTGCGAGGGCTCCAGCAACAGCACGCTCAGCAGCCGCTGGAGCCGCCGCGGGCGCAGGCGCCAGTGGCCGCCGACGACGAGCCGCGTTCGCCGGCCCGGTAGCTCCTCCAGAGCGAAGGCCCAGAGCAGGTCGGTGCGGACGCCCCGCAGGTGGGGCGAGATGCGCAGCCCGAGCACGCGCTCGGGCTCGAGCGCCGCAACCTCCCACGACTGTCGGCCGTCCGGGGTCCCCGCCATCCGGTCGCCGAGGGAGATGCTTTGCCACTCGGGATGGATGCGCTCCGCGCTGCGATTGCCGAAGTTGTCGATCCGGTCCCAGCTGTACCAGCCGGCGCGATCGGCGCCCATCTGCACCAGCCACGGCCACACCCGCGAGGGCTCGGCGTCGATGGTCACCGCCATCGTCGGGATGCGCTCGCCGCCGGGAATCAGGTCGGCGCCCGGGAAGGGCCCGCTCACCTCCGCGTCGGTGGCGCCCCAGCGGATCAGCCGCGGCCGCACGAGGACCGTGTAGCCGGCCGCGAGACCCAGCAGAGCGGCGGCGCGGCGGCGAGCGGCCACCGGCCTCTTTACGCCGTGTTCCAGTTCAGCCGGATCAGCAGCTCCACGTGCTTCTTGTTCTGCGTCAGGTCCAGCACCACGCTCACCGGATCCACGATTCCCGTCGGCGCGTGCGACTCGTCGTAGGCCAGTTCCATGCTGCCGCGCTCGAACTGGTCGGCCAGGTCGCGGAGCTGCTTGGCCACCAGGTTGTGGGTGGCCTTCTCTTTCAGATCGAAGACGTGTCGCTGCATCGTCGCTCTCCGTCGCGGTATGGGTACGGGGATAGTTTGACTCCGCCATAGGACGATGAGGAGTGACATGCGCCTCGGCGTGCACCTTCCGCAGTACCGCGACCCCGTCGCCGGCGAGGTGCTGGCGGCCGCCGCGCGGGCCGCGGAGGACGCCGGCGCCGACGACGTGTGGGTGTCCGACCACGTCATCGTGCCCCCCGGCAGCCGCCACCCGCCGACCTCGTTCCACGACGCGCTCACGGTGCTGACCTGGGCCGCCGCGTCGACCACCCGGGTCGGCCTCGGCACCAGCGTGCTGGTGGTGCCCTACCGCCACCCGGTGGTGCTGGCCAAGTCCCTCGCGAGCCTCGACGCCCTCTCGGGCGGCAGGGTGATCGCCGGGCTCGCGTCCGGCTGGATGGAGTCGGAGTTCCACGCCGTCGGCGTGCCGTTCGCCGAACGCGGGCGGCGCACCGACGCGTCGATCGCCGTCATGCGCGCCCTCTGGGCCGGCGCGCACGAGTACACGTGGCTCGGCGAGCGGGTCACCGACGTCGAACTCGCACCGGGACCGGCGCGCCCGGGAGGCCCCCCGATCTGGATCGGCGGCAACTCCGACGCCGGCCTGCGGCGGGCGGCGCGCGTGGGCGACGCCTGGCACACCACCATCCACGACCCCGCGCCGCTGGCCGAGCGGATCGGTGCCCTCGAGCGCGCCCTCGCCGCCGCGGGTCGCGCCCGCGATGACGTGGAGGTCTCGGTGCGGGCCTTCACCGACAGCGCGGGAATGGCCGCTCTCGCTCCCCACCTGCGCGAGCTGGGCGTCGATCACGTGCTGGTCGCGCTGCCCGACTTCTCACCGGAGACGTTCGGCCCCGAGGTCGCCGCCCTGCGCAAGCTCGTCTACTCGTAGAAGGCGATCGTCGCGAGCACGACGTAGAGCCCCATCAGGGCGTAGCCCTCGAACTCCGAGGCCTCACCGTCGCCGGTCACCTGCCACACGGAGATCGCGGTCAGCGCGAGCGCCCCGGCGTAGATCGGCTGGGTGACGAAGGTGAGCGAGTTCTCGAAGAAGGCCGAGATCAGCACGAGCGCCGGGAACAGGAACGCGGCGATCTGCGCCACCGAGTTCTTGACCACCGACACCGCGAGCTCGGACTTGCCCCTGTAGGCGAGCACCACGCTCACCACGTGCTCCACCGCGTTGCCCGCGATGGCCACGATCACCAGGCCGATGAAGGCCTTCGACAGGCCGAGTTCCTCGGCGGTGCCGTCGATCGCATCCACGAAGTACTCCGACACGAAGGCCGCACCGAGCCCGGCGACGGCCAGCAGCGCGAGCGCCGTGCGGAAGCCGAGGGCGCCCTGCATGTCGCCCGGCTCGCGCTCCACGTCGCCGCCCTGGCGCAGGTAGGAGGTCACCCACACGCCGTAGACCACCAGCAGCACGATGGCGCCGACGATCGAGATCGCCTCCTGATGCAGGCTGGCCTTGTCGCCCGCCTGGTTCGAGAGGCCCAGCAGCACGATGATGAAGACCGAGAGCAGCAGCAGGGTGGCCGTGTCGTTGGGCAGCCCGCGGCCGAAGCGCATCACTCCCATCGAGGACCGGCGCGCGCCCACCGCGAGCGTGAGTCCCAGCACCAGCAGCGCGTTGGCGAACAGGGAGCCCAGGATCGAGGTCTGGGCCACCACGATCTCGCCGGCCGACAGGGCGAACAGCACCACGAACAGCTCGGGCAGGTTGCCGAGCGTCGACTGCAGCACGCCGGTGATCGCCGGGCCGTAGCGCTCGCCGACCGCCTCGGTGGCGAACGAGATGATCCACGCGAGGCCGCCGAGGGAGACGCCGCCGAGGATGAACACCGCGACGTCGTTCGCGCCGCCGTAGTGCAGCACGGCCGTCAGGATCGTCAGCACCGCGACCACCCCGAGCATTGCGAGACGCATGGGGCTCAACGCGGATCGCGGCGCGGTCTCATCCATGTCCGGATGAGGCTAGCGGTCGGGGGGGTCCTTGCTAACGTTGGCGCTTCGCCGACGACGGGCGCTCCACGCCGCTGCACCAACGGCCCCGACGACGCCGTCGTCCAGAGACGACACTCGGAGAACGCATGACGACGACCGCCGCGCCGAACACGACCGACTTCAAGGTCGCGGATCTCTCGCTGGCCGAGTTCGGCCGCAAGGAGATCCGGCTCGCCGAACACGAGATGCCCGGGCTGATGAGCATCCGCGAGGAGTTCGCCGACGCGCAGCCGCTGAAGGGCGCCCGCATCACGGGCTCGCTGCACATGACCATCCAGACGGCCGTGCTCATCGAGACGCTCACCGCGCTCGGGGCCGAGGTCCGCTGGTGCTCGTGCAACATCTTCTCCACCCAGGACCACGCCGCGGCGGCCATCGCGGTGGGCCCCGAGGGCACCCCCGAGGCTCCCGCCGGCGTCCCGGTCTACGCCTGGAAGGGCGAGACGCTCGAGGACTACTGGTGGTGCACGGAGCAGGTGCTGGCGTGGCCTGACGGCGGCGGCCCCAACATGATCCTCGACGACGGCGGCGACGCCACGCTGCTGGTGCACCTGGGCAAGGAGTTCGAGGGCAAGGGCGCCGTCCCCGACGACGCCACGGCAGGCTCCGAGGAGTTCAAGGTCATCCTCGGCACCCTGCGCCGCTCGCTGCGCGAGGACCCCACCCGCTGGACCAGGATCGCCGGCGGCATCAAGGGCGTCACCGAGGAGACCACGACCGGCGTGCACCGCCTGTACCAGCTGGCCGAGAAGGGCGAGCTGCTGTTCCCGGCGATCAACGTCAACGACTCGGTCACCAAGTCGAAGTTCGACAACCTCTACGGCTGCCGCCACTCGCTGATCGACGGCATCAACCGCGCGACCGACGTGATGATCGGCGGCAAGACCGCCGTGATCCTCGGCTTCGGCGACGTGGGCAAGGGCTGCGCCGAGTCGCTGCGCGCCCAGGGCGCCCGCGTGATCGTCACCGAGATCGACCCGATCTGCGCCCTCCAGGCCGCGATGCAGGGCTACCAGGTGGCCACGCTCGACGACGTCGTCGAGACCGCCGACATCTTCATCACCTGCACCGGCAACGCCGACATCATCACCGCCAAGGACATGGCGCGGATGAAGCACCAGGCGATCGTGGGCAACATCGGCCACTTCGACAACGAGATCGACGTCGCCGGCCTCGCCGACTACCCGGGCATCACCAAGATCAACATCAAGCCCCAGGTGGACGAGTGGGCCTTCCCCGACGGCCACACGATCATCCTGCTCTCCGAGGGCCGTCTGCTGAACCTGGGCAACGCGACCGGGCACCCGTCGTTCGTGATGTCCAACTCGTTCAGCAACCAGACGATCGCGCAGATCGAGCTGTGGACCAAGAACGACGACTACGAGAACAAGGTCTACGTGCTCCCCAAGCACCTCGACGAGAAGGTCGCGCGTCTGCACCTCGACGCCCTCGGCGTGCGCCTCACGACGCTCACCGAGGAGCAGGCCGACTACATCGGCGTGCCGATCGAGGGCCCCTACAAGCCCGATCACTACCGCTACTAGGTAGCACCCCCGCCCCGGCGCCTCGCGGCGCCGGGGCGGGTGGGCGGACCGCTTCCTTACTTACTGGGTAGGGTTTGCAACACCGTGGAGCCTCTGCCCGCCCCATCGGAGCTCGCCCCCCCGGATCCCGCGAGCCCGGCGATTCGGCTTCGCGAGGTCACGAAGCGTTTCCGCGGCGCGGACCACCCCGCCGTCGATTCGCTGAGCCTCGACATCCCCCGCGGGTCGATCGTCGCCCTCATCGGCCCCTCGGGCTGCGGGAAGACGACCACCCTGCGGATGATCAACCGCCTCATCGAGCCCACCTCGGGCCTGATCGAGATCGAGGGCAGCGACATCACCGCAGCAGCCGCTCGCGCCGCTGCGCCGCGGCATCGGTTACGTCATCCAGCAGGTGGGCCTGTTCCCCCACCGCACCATCAAGCAGAACATCGCCACGGTGCCGAAGTCGCTCGGCTGGGAGAAGGCGCGCACCGACGCCCGCATCGACGAGCTGGTCGAGCTGGTCGGGCCTCGACCCCTCGATGCTCTCCCGCTACCCCGACGAGCTCTCGGGCGGGCAGCAGCAGCGCGTCGGCGTGGCGCGCGCCCTGGCCGCCGACCCGCCGGTGCTGCTGATGGACGAGCCCTTCGGCGCGGTCGACCCGATCGTGCGCGGCCGCCTTCAGGACGAGCTGCTGCGGCTGCAGGAGATGGTGCAGAAGACGATCGTGATCGTGACCCACGACATCGACGAGGCCATCAAGCTCGCCGACCGCGTGGCGCTGCTCAACGTGGGCGGCATCGTCGAGCAGTACGCCCCGCCCGACGAGATCCTCGCGCGCGCCGGCCTCGAGTTCGTCGAGCAGTTCGTCGGCCAGGACCGCTCGAGCAAGCGCCTCGGGCTCGCGCGGGTGTCCGACCTCGACTTCATGCGCGGCCCGGTGGTCGACGTGCACGCCTCGGCGGAGGAGGGGCGCGAGGCGATGTCGACCTACCTGCGCCACCTGGCTGGGCTGGTCGACGACGACGTCTTCCTCGGATGGATCGACGGCGAGGACATCGACGACGACTCGGTGCTGGCCGACCTGCCGCGCGCGCGGCCGGCGGCCCAGGTGAATCCCTCGAGCACCCTGCGCGAGGCGATGGAGATCATCATGACCTCGAGCACGTCCGTCGCGGTGATCGACGACGACGGGCAGTTCGGCGGCGTGGTCACCCTCGAGCAGATCCGCGCCTACCTCGCCGAGGGCGTGCCGGAGCAGGTGGCCTGATGATCTTCCTGCCCGCCGACTCCGACCCCAACCCGCTGCTCAAGTGGAGCTACGTCACCGGCCAGTGGGACGAGATCCAGTCCGCGCTGATCACCCACATCGAGCTGACCGTCTTCGCCGTCGGGTTGGGCCTGGTGCTCTCGACGCTGCTCTCGGCGCTCGTGCTCAAGTACGACTGGGCCCACGGCCCGATCACGGGCTTCACCGGGTTCCTCTACACGATCCCCAGCGTCGCGGTGTTCGGGCTGCTCTCGCCCTACACCGGCTTCTCCAAGCTCACCGCGCTGATCGCGCTGGTGGGCTATTCGCTGCTGATCCTGGTGACCAACATCGTGGCCGGTTTCCGCTCGGTGCCCCGGGCGGTGCTCGACGCCGCCGACGGCATGGGCATGTCGCCCACCAAGCGGCGCATCTCGGTCGAGCTCCCCCTGGCCCTGCCCTACATCTTCACCGGCCTGCGCATCGCGACGGTCACCACCGTCGGGCTGATCACGGTGGCCTCGATCATCGGCCAGGGCGGCCTCGGCAACCTGATCCTCGACGGCCTGCGACGCACCTACTGGACGCCGATGGTGGTCGGCGCGGTGCTCTCCGTGGCCCTCGCCCTGGTGCTCGATCTGATCCTCTTCCTGATCGGCCGGGCGGTCACGCCCTGGGCGCGCCGGGGGCACGCGCGATGAGCGCCCTCTTCCTCCCCGCCCAGGTCGCCGACACGAGCACCGTCAGCGTGTGGACCTGGTTCACCACCGGCGAGACCTGGACCGGCGACGGCGGCATCCTCGGCTCGCTGGTCGACACGCTCACCCTGGTGGCCATCGTGATGGTCATCTCGGTGGTGATCGCGGTGCCCCTCGGCGACGCTGCTCGCCCACTACCGGCGCGGCGAGCTGGCGGCCACCTGGACGCTCAACGTGGGGCGCGCGATCCCCACGTTCGCCATCGCCGGCCTGCTGGTGCCGATCTGCCTGCGCCAGGGCTGGGGCTTCGAGCCGTGGCCGATGCTCATCGCGCTGACGATGCTCGCGCTGCCGCCGATCTTCCTCACCACCTACACCGGCGTGCGGCAGGTGGATCCCGGCGCGGTCGACGCGTCCCGCGCCATGGGCTACCGCGAGCGCGACGTGCTGTTGCGCGTCGAGCTGGCGCTGGCCGTCGGGCCTCATTTTCAGCGGCATTCGCGTCGCCGCTGTGCAGGTTGTCGCCACCGAGCCCATCCGGGCGTACCTCGGGGGAGACGGGCTGGGCCGTTACGTCCGTGACGGACTCGGCCAGAACAACGAACGCTCCTCATCGGGGGAGCCATCCTCGTGGCCGGACTGGCGACGATCACCGGGTTGATCCTCGGTCTGATCGAGCGCCTGTTCCTGCCCCGCGGCGCACGACGCCTGAGACAGGTGCACAGCCAACGACTGGAAGGAAGCACATGAGAAAGCGGAAGGTGTTCGCGCTCATCGCCCTGGCGGCGATCGTGGCGATGTTCGTCGCCGCGTGTGGCAGCGACAGCAGTTCATCCGACACCACGGCCACCGCACCCAGTGGACCCCAGATCAAGCTTCGTGGTCAGGACTTCAGCGAGTCGCAGACCATCACAGAGGTCTATGGGCAGTACCTCAAATCCAAGGGCTACGACGTCAACATCCTCACCGCGGCAGGCTTTCGCACCGAGGCGATCGACGGTCTGAAGAACGGCGACCTCGACATGGTCATCGACTACATCGGTGGCGACCAGGCGGCGCTCGCTCCCGAGGACGCCCCCTCGGGCGACCCCGCGAAGGTCAGCGCCGACCATCACCCCGCTCTTCGCGAAGATCGGCGTCACGGTGCTCCCCTACTCGCACGGCCACCGACGGCGACGCCTTCGTGGTGCGCGGCGACTCCACCGCGACCAACATCTCCGACGTGAAGGGGCTCGACTACTCGTTCGGCGCCTCGTCGCAGTGCTTCACCCGGCCGCAGTGCTACCTCGGCCTCACCGACCCGAAGGTCTACGACATCACGTTCAAGAGCAAGAAGACCATCGAGTTCGGGCCGCTCCTCGGCGAGGCCCTGAAGGCCAAGCAGGTCAACTCGGTCGTCTGGAACACGACCGCCCCGCAGATCACGGCCGACGGCTTCAAGGTGCTCGAGGACGACAAGGGCCTGTTCCCGGCCCAGAACATCGCACCGCTGGTCGTCACCAAGGTGCTCGACGCCTACGGGCCGCAGCTCACCAACGACATCAACGCGCTGAGCGCGAAGATCACGACGGACGACCTGCTCGCCTGGAACACCTCGACGGACATCGACAAGGAAGAGCCGGCCGACGTGGCGGCCGCCTGGCTGAAGACCGCCGGGCTCTAGTCACCCACCCTCCCCGGACCCCATGCGGGGTCCGGGGAGTGGGCTGCTACTCCTTGCCCTTGTGCCGCCGCTGGATCAGCAGCCGGTCGGCCACCGCGCCGAGGATCGCCGAGCCGATGATCACGTAGATCAGGCGCGAGCTGCGCTCGAAGAGGATCCAGTCGACCTGCACCCGCTCGCGGTTGAACAGGGCGAACAGGATCACCACCAGCACGATCACGCCGGCGACGACGATCCGGCCCACGCCCTTCTCGTCGGGTCCCTGCTTCGTCGGGGTGTGTCGCCATCGGTCTCTCCGGGGGTAGGGTGCGCGCGTGAGCCTGGCTTCGCGGAACCTGCCCTGACCCCTCTACTCGGGGGGATCGGCGCCGCGCTCGCGTGGACCGCGACCACGCTGTGCTCGTCGGCCTCGAGCCGGCGCATCGGGGCGGTCCCCACGCTGGCCTGGGTGGTGCTCTTCGGGCTGATCATGGCCCTGCCGATCGCGATCGCCGCCGGCTGGCCGCCCGGGCTCGACGGGGCGTCGCTCGGCTGGCTGGTCATCGTCGGCGCCACCAACGTCGCCGGGCTGGCGCTGCTCTACACCGCCCTGCGCCGCGGCCGGGTGGGCGTGGTGGCCAGCATCGCCTCCACGCAGGGGGCGATCGCCGCGCTGATCGCCATCGCCACCGGCGAGCGCCCGGGGGTGATCACGATCCTCGGCTTCGTGCCGGTGATGGTCGGCATCGTGCTGGTCACCTTCCACACCCGTGAGGTCGCCGACGATCCCGGCGATCCGCTCGGCACCACGGTCGGCCTCGCCGCGACCGCCGCGACCCTGTTCGCCGTCGGGCTGTACGCGGCCGGGCAGGCGAGCCAGGCGGTGCCGATCGGCTGGGTCGCGCTGCCGGCGCGCGTCGTGGGCGTGGGGGTGCTGATCGGGGCCCTGTCGGTGGGGATGCGGCCCCTGGTGGCCATCCCGAAGGCCTACCTGGCGATCGCCACCGGCTTCTTCGAGGTGGTCGGCATCCTCTGCTTCGCCGTCGGCGCCCGCGACGGCATCGCCGTCACCTCGGTGGTCTCGTCCCAGTTCGCCGCGCTCTCGGTGGTGGGCGCGTACTTCCTCTTCCGCGAGCACCTGCAGCGGCGTCAGGTGGTGGGCGTGGCGATCCTCGCGGCCGGGGTGGCCATGGTGGCGCTCGGCGGGGCGTAGGAGCCGGCCCGGCGCGCGATGCGCCCGTGGCGGGCGATCTGCACGGCGCCGAGGATCATCAGCGCGAGCATCGGCAGCAGCGCGGTCTGCAGCCCGTGCGCCGGGCCCATGGCCAGCAGCGCGGCCGACGGCCAGCTGGGTGATGACGGCGGCCGAGAAGCCGCCGGTGTTGGCGAGGCCGGTCGCGCTGCCGCCGGCCTGAGCCGGGTTGCCGGCGCGGACGACGTCGAAGGCGAACATCGACGAGCCGCCGCAGACGCCGGTCATCGCCAGGGTCGCGACGATCAGGGCGTGGGGCGGGGAGCCGCCCGGCCACAGCAACGTCAGCGCCCACAGGCTCGTGCCCGCGAGGGCCAGGGTGAGCAGGATCGTGCCGGGCCCGTTGCGCAGGCGGCCGACGACCAGGCCCATGACGGGCGCGCTGATGCCGAACATCGCGACGGCGACCAGCAGCCAGGCGCGGGCGGTGCCGGGCGCGACGCCCTGCGACGCGACCAGATAGGGGTAGCCCCACAGCGCGGTGATCGCGACGAAGGGCCCCATCAGGCCGAAGTGGATCCAGAAGCCGCGGCGGGTGGCCGGGCGCGCCCAGCACTGGCGCAGGGTGCGCAGGATGCCCTCGTGCCCGGCCGCGCCGCCGGTGCCCGGCGCCGACGCCCCCGCCGGACGATCGCGCAGCAGGGCGCAGGCAGGCCAGCGCCAGGGCCGCGGTCAGGACGCCGCTGCCGACGAAGGTCGCCGTCCAGCCGATGCCGTCCAGCGACAGGCCGAGGGGGATGGTGGTGCCCAGCTGGCCGATCGCCCCGGCCATGCCGGTGAGGCAGGCCAGCAGCGCGTAGCGGCGCGCCGGGAACCAGTTCTGGGCGATGCGCAGCACCGACAGGAAGATGAAGGCGTCGCCCGCGCCGACCAGCGCGCGGCCCCCGAGGGCGAGCGGCGCCGAGGTGGCCAGGCCGAAGATGGTCTCGCCGATCGCCATCGCCATCAGGCCGACGAACAGGGCGTTGCGCGGCCCGATGCGGTCGGTGGCGACGCCGGCCGGGATCGTCATCGCCAGGTACAGGCCCAGCTGCAGGGCCGACAGGGTCGCGATCGTGCCCGGCGCCAGGTGGAAGCGCTCGGTGGCGTCGAGCGACGCGACGCCCAGGCTCATGCGGTGGAACAGCGCGACCAGGTAGAAGCCGGCCGCCAGTCCCCAGGCCGTCCACGCCGCGCGCTCCCCTGCCATACGTCTTAGATGCATGACGCATACTAAATCACGACAACGGCGATTGCGCTAGAGATACGACATGGCACCGACCCGCCGCCCGCCGCCCGCCAAGGACCGCGCGTACGCGTACGTCAAGGAACGGGTGCTCACCGGGGCCTACCCCGGCGGCGAGCTGCTCAGCGAGGGCGAGGTGGCCGAGGCCCTCGGGGTCAGCCGCACGCCGGTGCGCGAGGCCTTCCTGCTGCTGGAGGCCGAGGGCCTGATGCGCCTCTACCCCAAGCGCGGCGCGCTGGTGGTGCCGGTCTCGGCCCGGGAGATCGAGGACGTGATGGAGACGCGCCTGCTGGTGGAGCGCCACGCCGCCGGTCAGCATCGCCGAGCGCCGGCCGCCGGAGACCATCGAGCGCCTCGAGCGCGATCCTCGCCGGGCAGCGCGAGGCGCTCGACGCCGGCGACCAGCCCGCCTTCGTCGAGCTCGACCGCGACTTCCACCAGACGATCGTGGACGGGGTGGGCAACGCGATCCTCGCCCGCCTCTACGACGCCCTGCGGGACCGCCAGCGCCGCATGGCCGCCACGGCCATCGCCCGCGATCCGGCGATCGCCGAGCACTACCTCACCGAGCATCGCGCCATCGCCGACGCCCTCGGCCGGGGCGACGGCGACGGCGCGGAGGAGCTACTTCAGCGTCACCTCGCGGGGGCGCGCGGGTTCCTCCAGGGGGGCGAGCTGCCCGACTGACAGGGCCCCGGAGAGCACGACGGCGAGCAGCGGAACGCCGCTGTCGTGGTGGGTGAGCTCGGGTCTCGATGTGTCGCGCGGGATGTCCGGCATGGGAACCTCCGGTCGTTCGCGTGATCAGGTCTGCCCCGACAACGGTGAACCGACGGCCCGCGGCCCAGTATCGACACCCGGCCACAATCGGCACGTACCCACTCCTCCCGAATGGCAGGAATCCGCCGATAGGGACCCAAATCGGGTGTGGTGACCGGCCCCGCCCGGGGGCGACGTCGATGGAGGGGTGGACGAATGCGAAAGGCCGTACTGGTGGGGCTGGCGCTGCTGTGCGCCGTGGCCGTGACCGCGTGTGGAAGCGACAGCTCGAGCAAATCGACGAGCACGGCGGCGACCTCGACGCCGGTGTCGGCGACGGGGCCCGCGATCACCGCGCTCGTCGGACCCGCCGAGGTGAGCTGCTCGGGCGACCAGGTGGACGTGCCGCTCACCTGGGCCACCAGCAACGCCACCGGCGTGGAGTTCTCGGTCGACGGGCAGCCGCTGTCGGCCGCGGCCGGCTACCCGACCACCGGCAAGGGCAACGTGCCGATCGCGTGTGACAACGGCACCCACGAGGTCACCCTCACGGCCACCGGCGAGGGCTCGATCTCCGAGTCGATCACCGTCAGCACGGTCGAGAAGTCGAAGCCGGTCACCCGGCCGGTCGTCCGCACCCTGAGCGCCCCGAGCGCCGTCACCTGCTCCGGCGCGAGCACCGACGTCACGCTCACCTGGACCACCACCAACGCGACCTCGGTCGGTATCACCGTGGACGGCCAGCCGCTGCCCGCCGACGCCGGCCAGCCGGTCAACGGCAGCAGCCCCGTGCCGGTGCCCTGCGTCAACGGCAAGGTGCACACCCTGGGCCTGATCGCCTACGGCGAGGGCACGACGGCGGCCTCGTACGTGGTGAAGGTGCAGACCAACACCGCCGCGCCGACCACCCCGTCGATCACCAGCTTCACGATCCCGGCCGAGGTGGTCTGCACCACCGCCCAGGCCCAGGTGCCGGCCACCTGGACCACCAAGAACACCCAGGGCGTCTCGTTCTCCGTGGACGGCCAGCCCCTCCCCGCCGCCGCCGGCTTCCCGGCCAGCGGCAGGGGCAACGTGCCGGTGCCGTGCGACAACAAGCAGCACACCATCGCGCTCAGCACCTCGGGCGGCGGCGACACCGTCACCCGCTCGCTGAACGTGGACACGGTCACCAAGACGGCGCCGGTGCTGCGCCCCGCGATCACCACCTTCACGATGCCGGTGCGCGTGCCGTGCACGGTCAACCCGCGCAAGGTCGTCGCCAAGTGGCGCACCCAGAACGCCGACTACATCGCCGTTCAGCTCGACGGCGTGGCGATCCCGAAGCTGGGCACCCTGCCGCTGCAACGGCGCGGCCAAGCTGCCGATCCCCTGCGACGGCACCCAGCACAAGGTGACGCTGGTGGTCGAGGGCCAGGGCAACAGCATCGCCACCAACACCCGCCCGATCACCGCGCTGCCGCAGGAGACGGAGTCCAACGAGGTGACCACGACCCCGTAGGACCATCGACGCCCGGCCGCCGCATCGCGGCGGCCGGGCCGATGGGCTCAGGAAACGTCGGGCGGGGACGCCGGATCCGACCACAACGCGCTGACCGGCATGGCCCAGAGCCGGTCACCAAAGGCTGTCGTTGCGCCGGCGGTGCAGACGACGACCCCGCACCGGAAGCGCTCACCGAGCGTGTCGCGGAGATGGGTGAGATGAGCGAAGTCGCGTTGCGTGGGGTTGTCACGGAGCTTGACCTCCACCGCGACGATGGAGCCGTCTCGGGCTTGGAGCAGCAGGTCGACCTCACGACCGGACCGATCGCGCCAGTGGTGTGCGCGAGGATCGGAGTTCGCCCACTCCCGCTCCTTCAAGAGCTCGGTGAGCACGAAGGTCTCGAAGACGAAGCCCGCGCCGGGGGTCGTATCGGGACCGGAGGTGAAACGCGCCTTGGACAGGCCCACGAGGTGGGCGACTAGGCCGCTGTCGCAGAGGAGGAGCTTGGGTGCCCGGGCGGCGGCCCGGCCGACGTTCTCACCCCACGCCGGGAGCTCGTGGACCAGATACAGCCGTTTGAGCAGCTCGTAGTAGCGGCGGCCGGTGGTGTGCGACACCGCCTGCAGGTCGGACAGCATCCCGTCGAGGTTGAGGATCCCCGCCGAGCGTGCCGCGCAGACCACCAGAAGTCGGTACAGATCGTCCGGGCTCCGCACGTTGGCGAGATCGCGGATGTCCCGGTCGAGCAGACGCGACAGATACTCCGAGAACCAGCGCTGCGCTCTCGGCTCGGTGCGGTTCTGGACCTCGGGAAAGCCGCCGATGATGACCGGGGTCGCGAGGGCCTTACGTCCCGTTGAGGCGACGACCGAGGGCGGGCGGTTCTCGAAGAGAGCGTCGATCGTGTTCTCCCGACGACCAGCGAGCTCGCTTTGCGAGAACGGCCAGAGCCGGATGTGCTCAACGCGCCCCGCCAGGGACTCGGGCGCGTCGGGCGTGTCCCAGAAGCCGGCCGAGCCCGTGAGAAGGAACATCCCTGCCGCGTGGCCCTGTCGATGGCGCTCGGCATCGATCCTCCGCTTGATCGACAGCAGCAGATCCGGGGCGCGCTGCACCTCGTCGATCACCACCGGCGTGAGAAGACCGTCGATGAACGCATCCGGATCTGAACGCGCCGCGTTCCTGGTGGCGGAGTCGTCGAGCGTCCGGAGCTGGAGTGCGCCGACCAACTCACCGACGGCGCGGGCAAGCGTGCTCTTTCCGACCTGGCGTGGGCCCTCGACCACCACCGCGGGGGTGTCCCGAGCGGCCTCGATCACCCGCGCAGTCTGGTGACGATGGATGAGCACGGGGTGATGCTAGCGCGATATCTGTCGTTTAGTGGTGACAATTCCACCACTAGATGGCGAAATTTTCGCCACCAGTGGCCCTCTGGCCTGGAGAGTTGGTCACCGTCTTCGGGGCCGCGGGGCGCGCCAACGACCATCCGTCGAGGCTGGCCCTCATTCGTCATCCACCCGGCTGAGAAAACCTAGCCGGGGGTGGCCTTCCGGCCAATGGCCCCCGCGCGAGACTCGAGCGCGCGCGGGCCGCCCGTCGTCCATTTCGAGCCCGCATCCCCGTCGCGATCATGGTCGTCACCGACGGAAGAGGAGCGACGTGGACAGCCGGTCAGAGGTCTTTCGCGCGCGACACGAGAAGATCCGCGCGCGGATGCGCGAGGAGGGCTTCGACGCGCTGATCGTCTACTCCAACGCCAAGGCGCGCGGCTGCGTCCGCTACATCGGCGACTACTTCGTGCGTGCCGTCGGCGCGCAGACCCGACCGGACGGCTCGTACTACTCGTTCGGCAACTGCGCGGTGCTGTTCCCGCTCGAGGGCGAGCCCGTGCTGGTGACCGACCAGCCCTGGGACATCGGGCGGGCCAAGGAGCTCTCGATCTTCGAGGAGACCTATTACCAGGCCGATATCGGCGCGGATTTCGCCGCGCGCATCGCCGCGGCCGGCTACCAGAAGGTCGGCATCGACAACTGGTTCATCTTCCCCGCGATGCACTACCTGCCGCTGCTCGCCACCGCGGGCCGCACCGCCTTCGTGCAGACCATGCTCACCGAGGACACCTACCGCGTGAAGGGGCCCGACGAGATCGAGATGATCCGCGCCTCCGAGACGATCGGCGTGCACGCGGTGATGGCCGGCATGGAGGCCGTGCACGTCGGGGCCGCCGAGCACGAGTTCGCGATGGTGGCCGAGTCGGTGATGCGGGTGGAGGGCGACCTCGAACTCGCCGCGAGCTCCATCGTCGCCGGCGGTGGGGTCAACACCAGTAAGGCGAGCGGGCTGCCGACCTACGGCAACTCCTACGTGATGCAGAGCGGCGACTGGGCGATGTTCGACATCTGCCCGAGCTTCCAGGGCTACGCCGGCGACATCTGCCGGATGGTGGTGGCCGGGTCGATGAGCGACCTCGATCCCGACCTGAAGAAGCTGTACGACGCCACGCGCGAGATGAACGAGGCGGTGATCGCGATGATCGCCCCCGGCGTCACCCCGCTTCAGATGAACGCGGTGGCCTCCGAGGTCGCCGATGCCCACGGCTTCGGCAAGTACAAGATCCCGCTGCTCGGCCACAGCCTCGGCCTCGATATCCACGATCCGCCGGACTACTACTACGACGGCTCCCCGCTCGAGGAGTCGATGACGATCACCGTCGAGCCGTGCCTGCTGGTGCCCGGCGTCGCCGGGACGCGCGTCGAGGATGTCGTGCTCGTGACCGCCGACGGCTGCGAGGTGCTCTCGGCCGCGGCCCCCAAGGAACTGCGGGCGACGGGCGAGTAGCGGCCCGGGGTCGTCCCACGGGCCGATGGAACGCGTTTCAGTTGTGTTGCGCGGCGGATGCCCCGCGGCGGGTCGGTGGCGCATGCTGCACCCCCAGATGGACGACCGGGGAGGGTCGGGTGGGTCAACCACGACGAAGCATGGAGGACTGGCTCGAGACGCGGCAGCAGTTGCTGCGCGCGGCGGCCGAGGTGCTGGCCGAGCGCGGCATCGAGGGCCTCACGATCGAGGCCGTCGCCAATCGCGCCCGGGTCTCGAAGGGCACCGTGCAGTACAACCTCGGCTCCAAGGAGCAGATGCTCCAGGACCTCGGCCGGTGGCTGCTGCGCACCAACTACGGCGCCGGCGTCGGACGTGAGGACACGTCCGAGGTCGCCGAGATCGCCCGCGCGCTCGTGCGCGGCCTCGGCGGCGACCCGGTGCGGCTGCGCGCCATCCTCTCGCTCATCTCCGGAGCGCCGCGCCTCGACTTCGCGCGCGACCTGCTCGCCGCCCACAACGACCTGCTCGACGAGCAGATCATCCCGGTGCTCGTTCGCGAGGGCGTGCCGCTCGAGAGCGTCGCGCTCGCGTCCCGCATGATCCGCGCGGTGGTGCTGGGTGCCTGCGCCCACTGGCTCGTCAAGCCGCTGGACCGCAGCTTCGACGACCTCGCCCTCGAGGTGGCCACGGCCGCCGAGGCGATCGTCGTCGGCTTCCGCGCCTCCTACGTGGCCGGCCCCTGATCCATCAGCAGTAGCCCGAGCGCGACCAGCAGCAACACGGCCGCGGCCGATCGCTCCCAGCTGAGCGCGATGCGGTCCACCCCGAAGAAACCGAACCGATCGACGACCGCGGCCGCCAGCACCTGGCCGACGACCACCGCCACGAAGGTCACCATCACACCCTGGCGCGCCACGCCCACCAGGCTGGCGACCAGGAACACCACGCCGCACAGGCCGCCGATGTAGATCCACCAGGGGCCGGTGCCAAGGTTGGAGAGTCCCGAGCCCTGCCCCCGCGTGAGCAGGATCAGCACCGTCAGCACACCCACGCTGACCACCGTCGAGACCAGTGCGCTCGAGAGCGCCGAGGTGCGGATCACCTCGCGCAGGCGCGCGTTGATCGGCGCCTGCAGCGCGAGCGACACGCCGCCCGCGAGGGCGAGGAGGACGTAGGGAAGATGTCGGACCATGGCCCCTTCTCGGTGTCGTGATGCGACCACGCGGTGGACCCGTGAGGGGCCCACCGCGCGCCGCCGTACGCCTAACCGGCTCGGTAGTCCGCCGGCGCGTAGTTCCACTTCGCCTCGCCGGCGTCGAACTTCGCGACGTCGCCGGGGTACTCGAAGCCGGGCATCGCGATCCGCCACGTTGCCGGGGGCTTCTCACCGTTGAGCACCATGGTCAGCTGGTCCACCGCGAGCCGGCCCTGCAGCACCGGACGCTCCGCGACGGCGAACTTGACCCAGCCCTGCTTCCAGAGGTCCACCAGCTCGGCGGTCATCGTCAGGTTGGTGACGTTGATGTCGCCGGGCTTCTTGCCCTCGGCCTTCAGGGCGTCGATCGCGCCCTTCGCCTGGAGGTCGGTGTTGTTGTAGATCCAGGTGGTCTCGGGGAAGGCCTGCAGCGTGTTGCCCGCGAGATCCGCGACGACGGCCCGGTCCATCTGGTGGTACTTCTCGGCCAGGATCTTCGCGTTGGGCGCCTTCTCCTTGAGGCGCGCCTTGAAGGCGTCACAGCGCAGCTTGGGCCAGATCACGCCGGGAGGACCGCAGAACATGACCACCTTGGCGTTGGGGTCGGCCTTGGCGATGTAGTCGGCCTGGGCCTGACCGGCGAGCACGTCGTCGGTGTAGACGCCCATCGAGCGCTTGCTGGCCGCCGAGACGGCGACGAACTCCACGGGCACACCCGACTTCCACGACGCATCGACCGCCGGCACGATCGCCTCGTTGTCCACGGCGCCGACGATGATGCCGTCCACGCCCTGGGTCGCGAAGGTGTCGAAGTGACGCAGCTGGTTGGCGGTGTCGCCGTAGCCGTTCGCGGCGTTGAAGTTGATCTTGATGCCGAGCTCCTTGGCCCGCTGCTCGATGCCGTAGGCCACGCCGACCCAGAACGGGTCGCCGATCCAGGGCAGGGAGACGCCGTAGGTGTAGTCGCCCTTGGGGGTGACGGCGGGGAACGTGTCGTCGCCGACTCCGCTCTTGACCGCGGTGCCGGGGTCGTACGAGGCGAGATCCACCTCGGCGGAGGCGCCCGAGCCTCCGGTCGTGTCGGCGCTGCCACTGTCCGATCCGCAGGCCACGGCGGTCATGAGCAGCGCGAGGGCACAGATCAGTATGAGAAACCGTCGCATGCGGTGTCCTCCTCGTTGTCGTGGGTTGTGAGACATCTGCCGCCCGGGATGGGGGCGGGGGGACCGGTGCTCGGTCCGGCTACACCGGGGTGCCACCCGCGGTGGAGGCGGTGCCGAGGGCGAGGGACAGCACGCTCCTGTCGTCCGCCTGCGCGCGGGGCAGCTCGCCCGCCACGCGCCCCTCGTGCAACACGACGATGCGATCGCACATGCCGAGCGCCTCCGGCATGTCCGAGGTCACCATCAGGACCCCGAGGCCCTCGTCGCAGAGAGAGTTGATGATCCCGTAGACCTCGGCGCGGGCGCCGACATCCACGCCGCGCGTCGGCTCGTCGAGGATCAGCACCTCGGGCTCGGCGCCCAGCAGGCGCCCGATGAGGCACTTCTGCTGGTTGCCGCCCGAGAGCGAGCTGATCGGCTGCATCGGCGACGCGAGCCGGATGCGCATGCCCGAGATCATGCGGGAGGCCAGATCGAGCACCCGCGCGCGGCGCACGAAGGGCCCGACGCTCACCGCCCCGAGCGAGCTCAGCGCGATGTTGGACGCCACCGACATCTGCGGCACGATGCCCTGTTGCTTGCGGTCCTCGGGCAGCAGGCCGACGCCGCGGCGCAGACCCTCCCGGGGCGAGCGGGCGTCGTACTTCTTGCCGCGCCACGAGGATCTCGCCGGCGTAGCGCGGATCGGCGCCGACGATGGTGCGCACCAGCTCGGTGCGCCCGGCGCCCATCAGCCCGAAGAGCCCAACGATCTCGCCGCGGCGCACCTGCAGCGACACCGGCGGGGCGTCGCTGGTGATGCGCACGTCGCGCAGCTCGAGGGCCATCTCGCCGATGGCCGAATCCCGCGACGGAAAGAAGTCCTCCACGTGGCGCCCGACCATCGCCTCGACCAGGTCGTCGGTGCTCACCTCGGCCTGGTTGCGGGTCCACACCACCGCGCCGTCGCGCATCACGGTCACTCGGTCGGCGATCTGATCGAGCTCCCCGAGGCGGTGGGTGATGTAGAGCATCCCGAGGCCCGACGCGCGCAGGCCGCGGATCACCGAGAACAGGTGCTCCACCTCGGTGCCGGTGAGGGCCGCTGTGGGCTCGTCGAGGATCAGCGCCCTCACGCCGGGCCGCGAGACGGCCTTGGCGATCTCGACCACCTGCTGGTGGGCGACGCCCAGCGTGCGCACGGTCGCGTGCGGCGAGATCTCACCGCTGCCGAGGGTGTCGAGGATCTCCCGCGCGATGCGCACCCGCTCGCCGCGGTTGCGCACCAGGCCGCCGTGGGTGGGCTCCCTGCCCAGCACGATGTTCTCGGCCACGGTCATGTCGGGCACCAGGGTCAGCTCCTGGAAGATCGTGCTCACCCCGGCCTCGAGGCCGGCGTGGGGGAGCCCAGCTCCATCGCCTCGCCGCCGATCACCACGTGGCCCTCGTCGGGCAGGTGGACGCCGGAGAGGATCTTCACCAGCGTCGACTTGCCGGCCCCGTTCTCGCCGATCAGCGCGTGCACCTCGCCGGCGAGGACGTCGATGCTGACGTCCTTGACGGCGACCACGTTGCCGAATCGCTTGAGCGTGCCCACCGCGCCGAGCGCGACGGTCGCCATCAGGCGGCGCCGCCGTCGGGCGCGGGCGGTGGGGCCGCGGGCGTGGGCGGTGTGCGCCGGCCCCGGCGGGGGAGGCGGCGCAGGATGGGCAGGTCCCCCCCGCGTAGCTGATCGACGACGACCGCCAGCACGATGATGATGCCGGTGAGGATCTGCTGGATGTAGGAGTTGACGTTCATGATGTCGAGGCCGTTCTGGAGGATCGTGAGCACCAGCACGCCCATCAGGACGCCCTCGATGGCGCCGCGCCCGCCGGCGAGCGCCATGCCGCCGATCACGGCCGCCGCGATCGCCTGCAGCTCGAGGCCCTGACCCAGGTTGGGCTGGCCCGAGTCGATGCGCGCGGCCAGCACCATCCCCGCGAGCCCGGCGAACAGACCGGAGATCGCGAAGGCGGCCACCTTCAGGCGGTAGGTCGGCATGCCGGCCAATCGCGCGGCCTCCTCGTTGCCGCCCGTGCCGTAGAGGCCCGGGCCGAGGCGCGTGAACCTCAGCACCAGGATCGCCAGCACCGAGAAGCCGACCCCGATCACGAAGGGCGCCGGGAACGGCCCGACCGAGCCGGTGCCGATCCAGGTGAAGACGCTCGAGAAGTCGCCGGTGGCCGGCTGGCCTCCGGTGATCTGGTACGCCAGGCCGCGGATCGCGGTCATGGTGCCGATGGTGATGATCACCGAGTGGACGAGGAACGTCGCCACCAGGGCGCCGTTGATCAGCCCCACCACGAGGCCCGTGATCGGGGCCGCCAGCAGGCCGATCAGGCCGAAGTGGCTCATCGCGATCGCGACGTTCACCGTGGCCAGGCCGACGATCGCGCCCACCGAGATGTCGATCTCGCCGAGCAGGATCACGAAGGCCTCGCCCACCGCCAGCAGCATCAGCGCGGCCATGTTGCGGGCGATGTTCTGGGCGTTGCTGGTGGTGAAGAACTTGTCCGACTGCGCGGAGAAGTAGACGAGCATCGCGACCGTCACGGCGGGCAGGCCGAGCATCGACCACAGCGAGCTGGCCGAGATCGAGAAACGCAGCCGGCGGCGCGCGGGCGTGGCCACGCTGGTGCTCATGATCCGGTCGCCCGCAGTTCCTTGGGCGCCGCGGCCGACAGCACCTCGCAGCCGTCCGCGGTCACCAGCACCACGTCCTCGACGCGCGTGCCGGCCACGCCGGGCACGAGCAGACACGGCTCGACCGTGATCGTCATCGACTCCTCGAGCGGCGAGCCGTCGTAGTAGTAGTCCGGCGGGTCGTGGATATCGAGGCCGAGGCTGTGGCCGAGCAACGGGATCTTGTACTTGTCCACCCCGCGGGCCTCGGCCACGCCGAGCGCGACCTTGTTCATCTGGAGGGGCGTCACCCCCGGGCGGATCATCGCGATCACGGCCTCGTTCATGGCCAGGGTCGCGTCGTAGAGCTCCTTCAGCTTCGGATCGAGGTCGCTCCATCGATCCGGCCACGACCATCCGGCAGATGTCGCCGGCGTAGCCCTGGTAGCTCGGGCAGATGTCGAACATCGCCCAGTCGCCGCTCTTCATCACGTAGGAGCCCTCGGCCGAGGGCAGGTCGCTGGCGCTTGCGGTGTTCGCTCCCCCCGAGATGATCGAGCTGCCGGCCAGCTCCAGATCGCCGTGGGCGCGCAGTGCCATCTCGGCGACCAGGGCGAACTCGTGCTCGCTGGCCCCCACGTGCACCGCGTCGAGGCTGGCCATCACCGCCGTCACCGCGATGTCCTCCGCGCGCCGGATGTTGGCGATCTCGTCCGGGCCCTTCACCCGGTACGTGTCCTCGATCAGCATCGTGGGCGTGAAGGTCGCGCCGTTGGAGCCCTCCACCAGCGCGAGGTAGTGAACCGCCGGGAAGATGAACCAGTTGTCGATGCCGACCTTCTCGTAGCCGGCGGCGGCGATCTTCTCCGCGAAGAACTCGCCGATGTCGGAGGAGTGGTGGGTCTCGGGGAAGACCGAGATCTCCTTGGCGCGCCCGATGTCCCACGGCTGGTCGGTCAGCAGCACCGGCTCGCCCTCGAGCGGGAACAGCACCGCGCAGTGGCCGAAGGTGTAGTACGAGCCGTCGGGCCGGGTCTGCGCGCCCACGAACCGGACGAAGTAGTCGCTCAGGTAGCGGACGCAGCCCTGCGCCTTGGCGGTCGAGAACGCGATCAGGGCATCGAGGCCCTCCTCCCGCATCCGCGCCCGGATCCGTTCGTGACGGATCTCCATGTATCCGCTCTCGCCCACGTCGCCGCCTCCTGTCGATTTGACTCGACAAGACTGGTGGGCGACCCCGCCCCGGCGTCACCTCCGCTCAACCGGGGTCTGCGCTCGAGGGTCTGTCCGCGAGGCCCATGCGACGGCGGGCACTTACGCTGTACGTTCATGTTGGCCGGGCGTCCAAAAAACCCCAGCCCGGCGGATCAGAAGAGCTTGATCACCGTCTTGGACAGCGTCAACCCGTGGCCCTGGGTGTTCCTGCAGGTCATGCCGGTGATGCGCGAGGTGCAGGTCAGCTTCGTGCCGAGCTTGATCGACTTGCCGTAGGCCAGCTTCCTGCGGCCGTCGCCGGGGACGGCGAGGGCCGTGTCGCCCGCGCACAGGCCGTGCCCGCGCCCGGTGCGGTTCACCTCGAAGGCCGAGCCCCAGTCGAACCGGCACGACTTCGGCCGCTTGGGCGGCGTGGCCGAGGTGGTGCGGATGTCGCACCGCACGCTCGTGGCGTCGCCGATGCACCCGATGTTGCCGGTGGGCGACTGGAACGAGGTCAGCCCGAAGGCGCTCGCGACCGGCACCAGCAGCGCGGCGGCCACGAAGGCGGCGAGGAACAGGGTGCGCGGTCGCATCGCGCGCCATTCTGCCATTCTGCGGCACGTGACGCAGGCGCCCGGCGCAGATCGAAATCGACCACCCGATGCGCCGCCTGTGGAGGTACACCGACCCGCACCGGGCGCGCGTGGTGTGGGCGACGCTCCTCTCGATCTTCAACAAGGTGTTCGACGTCTTCCCGGAGCTGCTCATCGGCGCCGCGATCGACGTCGTGGTCAACTCCGACGACTCGTTCATCGCCGACCTCACCGGCATCGAGAGCCGCTGGGGCCAGCTCGTCGCCCTGGCGATCGTCAACGCGGTCGTCTGGATCGCCGAATCGGCCACCGAGTGGGGCTACATGGTGCTGTGGCGCAACCTGGCCCAGACCGTGGAGCACGAGTCGCGCATGGACGCCTACACCCACATCCAGGACCTGGAGCTCGGCTACTTCGAGGACCAGAGCACCGGCGGCCTGATGTCGGTGCTCAACGACGACGTCAACCAGCTCGAGCGCTTCCTCGACGTCGGCGCCCCGGCGATCATCGGCCTGGTCGTCAACGTGATCCTGGTCGGGATCATCTTCATCGTCGCCTCGCCCGCTGCTGGCGCTGGTCGCCTTCGCGCCGATCCCGATGATCGTCTGGGCCTCGCTCATCTACCAGCGCCGGCTCCAGCCCCGGTACAAGGGCGTGCGCGACCAGGTCGGCGTGCTCTCGGGCACGCTCAACAACAACCTCGGCGGCATCGCCACGATCAAGGCCTTCACCGCCGAGGACCGCGAGGCCGAGCGCGTCGGCATCGAGTCGGCCGCCTACGCCGAGGCCAACGCGAACGCGATCCGCCTCTCCTCCGCGTTCGTCCCGCTGATCCGCATCGCCATCCTCTGCGGCTTCACCATCACGCTGCTGGTCGGCGGCAACATGGTGATCAACGGGACCCTCGAACGTCGGCTTCTTCTCGGTGCTGGTGTTCATGACCCAGCGCCTCCTGTGGCCCCTCACGAGGCTCGGCGAGACCTTCGACCTCTACCAGCGCGCGATGGCATCGACGCGGCGGATCTTCGGCCTGCTCGACGTGAAGCCCACGATCATCGAGGGCCCCTCGATGCTGCCGAAGCCCGTCGCCGGCGCGGTGCGGTTCGACGACGTGCGCTTCAGCTACAACACCGGCCCCGAGGTGCTCCACGGCCTCGACATCGACGTCCCCGCCGGAGAGACCCACGCCGTCGTCGGCCTCACCGGAGCCGGCAAGAGCACGATCGTGAAGCTCCTGCTGCGGCTCTACGAGGCGAACTCGCGGCCGCGTGACCGTGGACGGAGTCGACGTCCGCGAGCTCACCTTCGCCGACCTGCGCGGAGCGATCGGCCTGGTCAGCCAGGACGTCTTCCTCTTCGACGGAACGGTGAGGGAGAACATCGCCTACGGCGACCCGGACGCGACGGCCGAGGAGGTGGAGAAGGCGGCCCGGCTGGCGGAGGCCCACGACTTCATCGCCGCCCTGACCGACGGCTACGACACCCTGGTGGGCGAGCGGGGCCAGAAGCTGTCGGGTGGCCAGCGGCAGCGGCTGTCGATCGCCCGGGCGATCCTGCGGGACCCGGCGATCCTGGTGCTCGACGAGGCGACCTCCTCGGTGGACAACGAGACCGAGGCGGCGATCCAGCGGTCGCTGGAGACGGTCTCGAAGGATCGGACGACCCTGGTGATCGCGCACCGGCTGTCGACGGTGCGGCACGCCGACCGGATCCACGTGCTGGAGAACGGCCTGGTCGCCGAGGCGGGGACCCACGACGAGCTGGTCGCGGCGGGCGGGCTGTACGCCGCGCTCTGGAGAGTCCAGACCGGCGAGGCCGCCCGGGTCGTCTGATCGCGGCTCGCGCTCACCTGTCGAGCAAGGCGTCAGACAAGGTGACGTGCTCGACCTCGGGATGCTCGAGCAGCTTCTGGGTAAGCGTGATGATTCGCCCGTTCACGTAGGGCCTGTGGACGAACAACTGCTCCACGAGCTCGCGCGGCAATCGCAGGCAGTCCTCCACGACGAAGTCCTCGTCGAACACCACCACGATGACGGCGTCGTAGTCTCGATCACGGATGGGGCTCAGGTTCCGCCGCTTGCCGGTGGAGGTTCGCCGGAGCGCCTTCACTTGGAGTCGTTCTCCCGCGGCGGTCATCACATCCCAGCCGGCCTGCGAGAAGGACCCGCGGGTGCCCCCGTAGTGCTCGTGGACGATCGCCTCGGCGATGTCGCCGATGGGATTGTTCTGCGTGCGCACCACGCCGCGGCCGCGTAGCTCGCGCATGATCGAGGCCCAATCTGAGAGAAGCTGACGGGTTGTGCACTCGGCGGGTTCGTACACGACGATCTCTCCAGGCCGGCGTCGATCGATCGGACGCGGCGAACGGTAGCCATCTCCTCGGCCCGGTAGGCTAAAGCAACTTTGATCGGCTAAGGTTGCTTTTGTAGGAGCGATACCCAACCTTTGGGAGCAGACCCGATCTCCCGGTCGCCCGCATCGACGACGGTACGCCGCAGGTGGCCGGCCGACCCCGGAGCGCCGGGCGGCAAGGCCAACCGCGTCGGCTTCGATTACGACGCGTACGTTCCTGGCGAGATCGCAGCATGGGAGCCGCAGACTCCCTGCGCACCTCGCCGCCGACATCGGCCGGATCGAGGCTGCGGTGCGCGAGCTGGCGCGCGAGGGGGCCGGGCTCTCCTCCCTCCTCTGGCCCTTGCTACGCACGGAGGCGATCGGCTCGTCGCGCATCGAGGGCCTCGTCGTCAGCCAGGAGCGGCTGGCGCTCGCCGGCGTCGATCCCGGCCGGGACGCGCTGGCAACCTCGGTGCTCGGCAACCTCGGTGCGTTGCGCAGCGCGCTCGATCTCTCGACGCAGCCCATCACCATCGAAGCGCTGCTCGACCATCCACCGGGCCCTTCTGGAGAACACCGCCGACGCGGCGATCGCCGGCCATCTGCGGCAGACCCAGAACTGGATCGGCGGTCGCCACCCCAACCCCCGCGGCGCCGCCTTCATCCCGCCTCCGGAGGATCGGATCGCGGGCCTCCTCAGCGACCTCTGCCGCTTCTGCGAGCGCGACGATCTGCCACCGCTCGTGCAGGCCGCGATCGCCCACGTCCAGTTCGAGACCATCCACCCCTTCGCCGACGGCAACGGGCGGGTCGGGCGGGCCCTCATCCAGGTCATCCTCGCCCGGCGAGGGCTCACCCAGAGTGGCGACCGGTGGATCCTGCCGCCGATCTCCCTCGTGCTGGCGGCAAGGAGCGACGCCTACATCGGAGGGCTATCGGCATTCCGCTCAGGCAACCACGGGGACTGGCTCGCATTCTTCCTCGGCACGTGCCACACAGCGACCGCGGTCGCCGAAGGACTCCTCGACGATGTCGTCGCACTCCAGGAGCGCTGGCGCACCCTCGCCGGGAAGCCCCGGGTGGATTCGGCCGCAGAGGCGCTCATCGCGCGGCTCCCCGAGACCCCCGTTCTCGATCTGGCGGCAGCCGTCTCGTTGACCGGAGCGAGCCGCGAAGCCACCCGCAAGGCCATCGATCGCCTCGAGGAGACTGGCGTACTGATCGAGATCACGGGACGCGGGAGGCTGCGGCGCTGGGAGGCGACCGGCCTATTCGCGCTCCTCGATGGGCTCGAGGCGGGACTGCGCCCGGGCGCGGGTGAGGCCCGCCCGGGTGCTCTGAGCGGATCGGGCTAGGCGTACTTCCAGCGCGACCGTGAGCCCTCGGCCGTGCAGCGAACCTTCCGACCGTTCGCCGCCTTGGTGACCACGCCGCGGTCCGTCTTCTTGCAGAACTGGCCGGCGCTCGGCTTGGTCTGCGGGTAGGCGGTCTCGGAGTAGTGGCCGGACGCTGACGCGTCTGCCGCGATCGGAACAGCGGCTGCCGTACCGACGGTGGCCGTGGCAATGCCAACACACACTGCCAGGACTACCGCGAGCGACCGACGATGCATGCGCTTTCTCCGAGGCAAGGGGAATTCGACGGTACGCACCGGCACACAGGCATCCACCCCCCGCACGGATAGTTCTCCGCGCCGCACTGGCGGGAAGGAGCCCCTTGCCGGACGCCGGCTCGGCACCGTACGCTGCCGCGCGGATGACCCGCCTCCGCCTCGTTCTGATCAGCATTGCCGCCGTCGTCCTCGGCGCCCTCGCGCCGATCGCGAGCGCGGCCGAGGCGTTCTTCCCGGGCAACATCCCCCCGCCGACCCAGATGAGTCGCGATCTCACCCTGAGCCAGGCCGCGCAGGCCGGGGTCATCGACCTCGACGCCAAGGGCGGCCCCGAGGGCGACGCGGTCTCGATGACCGTCAAGCACAAGAAGATCTCCGGGCCGATCAACGTGACCATCCGCGCGGAGTTCACGGTGGCCCCGCGCGTCTCGCCGGCCAATCGCGAGATCATCGCCGGGACTCTGCAGACGATCGCCCGCGCCACCGAAGCGTCGATGAACGCGCCCGGATACAAGACCCAATCGGGCGATCCGCTCACCATCCACCTGATCTGGACGTTCCGCGACCCCGAGGCGGCGCCCAACCCGAGCTACCACCAGGTGCAGATCATCAACCCGCTCGTGGACATCGCGGAGGCCGACCCCGACTACCGGGCCCAGCTCGAGGGGCTTCCGACCCCGAACAAGACCGGCGAGGACGCGGTGATCAACGCCAAGTTCCCCACCAGCGACGTCAACCCGAAGGTCCTCAGCCACGAGATGTTCCACTTCGCCGGGCTGGATGACCGCTACGTCGACGTCTACCGGGTGCCCGGAAAGCCCGACCTGCCCCTGCCCGAGCGGGCCATGCCCCCGAGCCAGCTCGCCGCCTACGTCAAGGCCCACGGACGAGCGGGGCCTCCGGCCGGGAAGGTGCGCAGCGTGGACGCGCCGGGCACCGCCCGCTGCGACATCATGGGACTGGGTGAGCACCGCGCCTGCCGCAAGCTCAGCAAGCGCGACCTCAAGTGGTTCGAGACCCAGGCGGCCATCCAGGTCACCGCCAACCCCGGCGACATCCTGGCCAACAAGGACCCCGAGCGGCAGAACTTCGGCGTCGCCTCGACCACCACGGTCCTGTCCGGACCGGGATCCAGCACGACCGCCAACGGCGTCTCCGTCTACTGCCTCGACAAGGGCCGCTTCATCCCGTTCCAGGGCCGGTTCGACGTCCTCGGACCCGGCCGCGAGGTTCCCGGCTATGCACCCGCGGCGGCCCTGCTCGAGCTGGCCTCACGACTGCAGCCGACGCTCAACGACACGGTTGACGGCATGCAGGCGGCACTCTGGAACGTCACCGACGCGGCCCCGCTCGACACCTCGGGCACCGCCGAGCAGTCGCGCGCCCTGCTCAGCCAGGCGGGCGTGCCCGAGGACGCGGTGCCGGGCGGCATCCCGGACTTCGTGAACCCCAACGCGGGCTCACCCGACACCGGCGGCGTCACCGCGGCGGGCGAGGTCGTGCCCACGATCGAGGCGCCGGTGACCACCACCGCGCCGCCCAACGTCGGGTTCGCCCAGCTCTACCCGAAGCGCGTGCCGGCCGGTCGCCGGCCCACCACCACCCTCATGCTCTCCACCACCGGAGACGGCACCGGAGCGCAGGTTTCCCTGCAGCGCAAGGTGGGACGCCGCTGGAAGGCGGTGCGCTCGCTGTCCACCAAGCCCCTCCTCCCCGGCACCCGGCTCATCCCGCTCCGGCTCGGTCGCGTGTCCGCCGGCACGTACCGGGTGGTCGTCACCGTCACGTCCCTCGTCGGTCCCGCCGCCGTGCTGCGCCCCGCCCTCACGGTGACGCGCTCTTAGTCCTCGGGCCTCCCCCATGGCATCAACGCGAGGCTTTTCGGTCTCCTCGATATGAAGCCCACGATCATCGAAGGCCCTCGAGGCCCCCGGGGGCCGTCGCCGTGCCCCGGTGCGGTTCGACGGCGTGAGGGTCAGCTAAACACCGGCCATGAGGTCCCCCCACGGCCTCGCGGGGTCCGACGTTGCGCGTGAGCCGTACGCGGCACACCCTAGGGCGCCTCCGGCAGGCCACCGGGACCGCCGAACTCGCGCGGCGAGTCGCGCCCTCGAACTCGTAGGTCCCGTGGGCCAGACAACCAGATTTTTTGAGCACTCCGTTGCCGCGGAGGAGTGCCACAATGCGGCCGGTGGCCTCCGCGGCGTCCTCATGCTCCCAGACTCGCACTACGGTCCAACCCTCGGCCGCCAGCTTTGCGTTCGGCGCCGTAGTCCCGGGCGCGATTGCCCTCGATCTTTTCTCGCCACCAGCTGGCGTTCGCCCTCGGCCACGTCCCGTGTATCGGGCAGCCATGCCAAAAGCAGCCATCCACAAAGATCGCCACCTTCTTCGCGCGAAATGCCACATCTGCCCGGCGACCAGCCTCGAGGGGCGCCACGTCTCTACTCGATACCGGAGGCCCAGCGCATGGAGACTTCTTCGCAAGGCGATCTCGGGTGCCGCGTCGCGCGCTCGGTTCGACCGCATGCGCCTCCGCACCTGTTCGCTTGTGGCCTGAGGGACCAAAGGGCTGCCGAGGCGCCCATTCAGGAGTTGACGTCATACCCCTGCCGCCTCCATAAGCTCATGGAGGCGATGCCACGGCACCAATACCGACTTCTCCCACGACGGTCGGCACCCGACTGCCACCACCGCTAAACGCCTCGACCGGCGCGATAACTCGAGACAATACTGCTGAAGCCAAGGCAGTGCGCGCTTCAGCGGCATACGCCAAGAGCTGAACAACACCCTTGTGGCCAACATAGCTCGGATTGGCCGAGTATTTGCATTCCAGTATTATGGCCACCTGACCCGGCCTTATGATCATGATATCTGGCGAGAGAGGTCGTTGCGTGCCGGGCAAAGCGGTCGTCGCGAGGAGATACGGCGACTCGCAGCCGTAGTACGACCAAGCGCCGCTTGCTTCTGAAAGTCCAGAGTCCCAGACCTGTCCATTGAGTGTGGCACGGTAGGCCGGTCCGGGACTCGAGGCCGTAATCGGTGCGACCGACACGATTTGTGCGCCGGCATCCCTCAACAACCACAGCACCTCGCCCAGCGCAGCGAGGTGAAGGCTCTCGCTCTGAAGAGAATCGTCCGGATAGATCGCTGCCCGAGCGTACTTCGCGCAGGGAGGCCTCCGATCGCCGCAGCGCATCAGCGCCCGCGGCAACCCCATGCCACGGGGAGCCCTGGCGGCGCACGGCGCGAAGATCCTGTGCGCTCGGCCGAATGGCTGGAGAGCTGTCGATCGGGGGGGTGTTGAGGAGCCTTCTATGAGCCCGAGCTGGACAGCGACCGGAGCCAGGATCTCGGGAACGAGGCCGCGGCGTCTTCTGGAGATCCCGAGTGTTTGCTCAATCGTCCAGCGCAGTGTCGTCATAAGGAGCTCGTCAGGGAGCCGTTGACGGCCAGTCACAACGAAGCTGGCAGGCGGCCAACCGAACCGGCGATACGTGTCTGACCAGGCGACCCGACCGGCCGGCGCCCGCCCCAGGACCCGTCGCCGCTCTGACTCTGCTGGAAAGGCCGCCAACCAGTCGCGCTCGCGAACAGGCCAGCGACGAAGATCCGGCTCAATCTCGCCGAACAGAACGCGATCAGCTCGCCGCATCATGTCCGTTGCGGACCAGGTGATTTCGTCCGTGTCGTCAGTCACGGCGGCCAGGGCGGCGAGCGATTTGCCCGGCCCACGTACCATGCCGCAGAACCTCCTCCATGCCGCGCTCGGGGATCGTGAGGCTCGCCGGCGGCACTACCCCAGCGACGACAAGAGCGTGCGCAGACCACCCCAGTCCTCAGCCTTGAGACTCCCGGGAATCTATCACCCGTTGTCCCAGCGCGTTGAGATCTGGCTCCTCGAGCCGAGCCAGCCACGTCCCAACGCTGATGAGATAGCCCTCCGCAAGGAGACCCTGGACGTATACGGCATCTACTGAGACGCCCGACTGGATGCCGGAACGCACGTAGTCGGCAACCTTCACGAAGAGCGAGGTCAAGCTCCGTACTCGCGTCTTCGGCGTGCGCCGCGTAAAGATCGAGCGCTGGCTCCGACAACCTGGGACTCTGGAAGTCGCCGAGGGCGCCCGACCTGTTGTTCCAACGACTCCCGAGCCTCCGGGGAGGCAATAGGGATCGGAACGCGCGCGAACCCACGTCCAAGAGCCTCTCCAAACCGGAAGACTCGTTGGGCGTCGAGGGCATTGTAGGTACCAAGAAGCCGCCATTCACTGCCCGCTAGAAACTCAATTTGGAAATCTTTATGGGCGGATTCGGACTCCAGCGCTTCGAGCCGGTTGACGACTGACTCGGGCTCGTCCCTCCAACCAAGAACAACCCGCGGTGCGTCGAGCTGAGTTGACGCCCGGCCGAGCTCTACGTGCTCGTCAGAGCGCACGGACGAAAGCCAGGCGAGCACGGGCCCGAAATCTTGTCCATGTCTGCGCGATTTGTCTCGTCAAGGACGAGCCACCGGTCCTCGGCGATGGCGTCGAGGAGATGTCCTGGCTCGGAATCGCAGTCGCTGAGATTCGTCTACCCGGCCCCTCCGCCAACGAGCTCGTTCGTGGTCCAACTCTCCTCCGGCGTCACCCATTTCGGCTCGCTAAAGGTCTCTTTGTCGAAGCCGAATGCGGCTGGGTCGGCACCAATCTTTGCGACGACCTCCCGAAGAAGGCGGGGTCTTACCCGTCCCCGGAGGACCGACAAGGATCACAGCAGGCGTTGAGAGAATCGCCAGCTCAATCATCCTGCGGATCCGGTCGTCAATGGCGATCGGAACTACCACAGGGTACTCAACTTCTGGATGTTTGCCGCTCCCCGTCGGCACGGGTGGTGACGCCTGACGGGTGATGGTTATGAAGCTCGGCTTCCGGAAAGGCAGATGCGATGCTCCGCATGAACACCGTCTGGGGGACCGTAGAACTGGAGTTCAATGGCCTTCGTGCCCTGAAGAAGCAGTGCCGCTCTCTGCACGCGGGAGGGTGGCCTGTGCCAGGAACCGGCGTACGTCATCCAGATCTACCTCGTCGGCCGCCGTTAGTACGATGTATTGGGGATTGAGCCGTGCCAGCTCCCCGGCGCGATTCCCTAGTTGCTTGTCCTGATTTAGGAGCTTACCGGCGACGTCGCCGCGGACAACGTCGCCGGCAAAGGCGTCCTGGAACCAGCTGTAGAGCTGTTTCCACTTCTGCGAGTTTTGGGAGTGGGCATCGATGGCGGCTTGCACGCCCCCCAGAATTCCAGCACGTACAGCGTCTGCGTCCGGCGAAGGACTCACCGCGCTGCGCCAACTAGCCGCCCCTCTGAGCTGCAACCTCGTCCAGAAAGCCCTCTGGAATCGGCAGACTTCCCCTCGCCGCCCTGCTAAGGAAGCCGTGGGCAGCCCGAGGAGAGAGCGGCTTCACGGGGAACCGCAGAAACTAGCAAGGGATGGGCGGGGTCCCACACCGGACAGGTGGACGCAGAGGACACAAAAACGCGGCCGTCTCCTCCAGGGCGCACGCGGCGTTGGGCCAGCGGCCGCCTGCGGGCATCCGCTCGTCACCGCTCGGGTCATACGCCTCGGGAGCAGACAACCGTCGGCCGAGCCACGAAGTCACGGGCACCGAGACAGCGTTACCTACAAGCTGCCACCTGTACCCCGGACGAACCAATGCCTCGGCGGGTGCCGTCCAATCGACCGGGAATCCCTGAAGGCGCTCCGCGTCTCGTATGTCCGGCGTTCCGACCACTCCTCCGCGGAAGCGAATGGCCGGAGGCGAAGGCACTCCCACAGTCGAGCCCCCCTTTATGGGCGGTACGCAGTCAACTGCCCACCCTAAGGCGCGCATACCCTCTGTCCAATAGAAGCCGCACGCGACACTGTGATGGGAGGGATCGTTCGGGGGTTGGGCGTCGCCCGTCAGAAGCACGTCTCGGGGATCCCCAGTCCGGCTCGCGACCAAGAACCAGCGGCGGCGGCGCTGCGGCAGTCCAAACGCTCGAGAATCAAGCACCCGATAGGCCCATCTGTATCCGAGCTCCTCCAGAGCGGACGTTATCAAGGCCAATGCTCGTCCCTTACCGAGTTGCAAGAGGAAGGGGACGTTCTCCAGGAGGACCCAATCAGTCTCGCTCGTCTCGAGCAAGCGAAAAACCTCACCGACGAGGCGCGAGCGCGCCCCGGAAATGCCCAGTTTCCGTCCCACTGAACTTAAGTCCTGACACGGAAAGCCCGCCGCCAAAGCGTTAGTCCCCTTAGGAAGCCCCTCGAGCTCTCTGACGTCTCCTGCTAAGTGTGTGGCCGGGAAGTGTGCAGCCAAGACGGCTTGGGCAGGGGGGTAGCTCTCTACGAGCAGCTCGGTCGTATGGCCGGACGCTTGGAGGCCGAGCTCGAATCCCCCGACGCCCGCAAAAAGCCCCGCGAAACATAGAGAGACCACGCGGTCCTCCGATGCGCTTACGAGAGTTATCGGAGGGCTTCCAAGATGATCGAGTAGGGAATCTTCATCGGCACAGCATTGCCGATTAGTCGCGGAGCTCTCCCCGCTTCTCCACTGAGCTGAATCGGAAGAAATCCGGAAAGGACTGAAGGCGAGCCGCCTCTCTCGCGGTCAGGGTCCTCCGACGCGACGGATGCACGTAACGACCCATGCACATCGAATAGAACCCCGTTGTGACAGTCTGCGCAGGCTCATCCCAGCGGAGTCGGCCGTATATGGAACGATAGCTATGACCGCCCTTTGAATGGCATGCGGGACGCTCCGCATTTGGCAGTTCGAAGAGCTCGTTCTCAAAGAGATAGTCGATGCGAGCCCGCGTCGCATCTGCGGATGCTGCCGTTTGATCAAGAAGATCTGCGCTGTGCCTGTCTTCGAGGTCGGCAATGGCCCAGGCCACGTCTCTTACGCCAGCACCCGCAAGGCCAGTAGCAGCTACAAGCCGCGGGCCGGGCGCCGAGGTGGAGGAAGCAAGGAGGAGCAAACGCTTTCTCCGCTGTGGCACCCCATAGGCGAGAGCGTCAACGACGGCGAGCGAGGTCGAGTAGCCAAGGCGTTCAAGCTCCCTCGCTGACTGCTGAACAACCTGAGCCCGGTCGCTCAGCGCGCCGGGCACGTTCTCGAGAATTACTCGGCTGGGCTCGAGAACCTCTGCAGCGCGCACCATCCGGACGTAGAGGCTGTTTCGGGCGTCTGAGTGCCTAGTGCGATTGTTGAAACCAGAATGCCCCTGGCAGGGTGGGCCTCCGACGAGGATGTTGACTGACGGCGCGCGACGTTTGAACTGCCGCTCTTGGAGGGTCGCGGGGGTGCCAGACTCTCCGTCAAAGATCTTTGCCACATCATCCAGGACGTATTCCGAACCCTCGAAATTGTCCTGAAACACCTGGGCCGCGACGTGATCGGTATCGACGGCTACAAACCCGACGTCGAGCTCCAGCGCGCGCCCGGCCTCGGCCACGCCCAGCGAGAGGCCTCCGCAACCGGCGAAGAGGTCAACCGCGCGAATGCTGCCCCGACGTCCAGAGACGGGCGGGCGGTGCTCGAGACGTAGGAACAGGCTCTCTGCCTCGGCGCTGCCGATTGGCGCGTTGACCCCCGCCGAGGCGCCGATCTGGGACGTCGCGAAGCCCCCCGACCGGAGGGAGACACGACGCTCGATTATCCCGTTGCGACGGGCGAACGTTTCTGCGTTCTCAGCCGATCCCTCGGACGCAACCCACAATGCCTGCTGGCCCTGCCGCGAGGTTGTTCGAACTGACGCCGCATGGGATACCGACACACCTCAACGATATCGGCCGAGCCGGACGGCCGGTCCGGGAGACAAGCTCGTCGGCCCGAAGGGGCTACCGCGTCTCGCATGTCCAACGCGAAGCGATTGCAGCAGCGCCGGCGCGGGGCTCGTTCCCCTCGGGAACTGAAGGGAGCGCAACCGCAGAGAGGGATGTCTCTCCACCCATCGCCCCCCCCGGCGCGCGTCCACTCGCAGTGGCGATAGCTCCCGGTCATGCCTCGGTCTGGAAATCAGCCAGCGCCACCCCTTCTTGAGACCATGCCTCTTCGAACGCTTCCATCGGAATCTCGGACGACCGTATCGAATCGACCGTGCCGGCCAAGACCGAGTTCAGGGGCGGAACCTCGAACGTGTGGTCATCGTCCGAAATCACACGAGCGTGCAGGGCCCGCGCCTGGGCACTCTCTAGAACACGCCACTCCACAGCAGCGCCTTTTAACTCGAGCTCAGCCGCGAACCTCTCAAAGGCCTTCTTCGTCTTCACCGAGAGGTTTGCCGGACCCGACATCAGCCTAAGCTGATCCACCTGGTTGACCGCGAGCTCCTCGGCGAGAATCTCAAGAGCCTTCCGGTCCATGTGTTGCTCGTACCAGAAGACGTTCCCCTGGAGCCGCCGAACGATTCTCCTGATTGCGAGTTCGTTCGAGAATGGCCGGTCCGGATGGAGATAACTGTCCTCGATACCCGCCGGGACGAGCGCCGGCTGCCCCTGCGACTCTTCCTCGACCGTCGGCGCCGCTCCGATCGTCTCGAACCCCTTGCGTATCACGGACGCCATTAGCTGACGGCGCTCTGTCAGGAACTCGTCATAACCCATGTGCTCCCACCCATCCGGCAGCGCGTGATGGAAACGATCATCCTGAGTGAACTGTCCCGCATATAGAGGCCAGTAGACAGAGGGGGGCTTCGCCGAGATCTCGATGTTCTCGGGCCACTCGACATACGACAGATTGGCTATCTGATTCACGTTGCGAATGCCGTAAACGCCCTGTCCTTCCAAGTATTTCCTTGGAAACAGGTGGTGGCGCTCAATCGAGGCCTTCTTCTGCTGAATCACTGGATCGAAGAGGTCTCGAATAAAGAGAGCCGCCTTCTGCTCGTGATTTGCCCCCGCTTCAACAAAAGGCGGCACGCGACTGTTCAGTAAACACAGTGCGGCGGCATAGCCGAAAAGCCCCGGTCCAGTGGCAGCCGCGGTTGCCAGCGCTTGAGGCAAAGTAATCGACCAGAAGTCCTCGGTCAGCGTGGTCGAAATAGTCAGACGAAGTCGATCGAGGTAATCGTGGCCGTTCTGAGCCTCGGTGAGGCTCTGAACATCCCTTGTGATCTGCGTTTCGAACGATCCGGTGTAACGCGCCGTTAGCGATGACATGAAGAAGTATCGCGCAGTCGTCGTCCGCAGCTCGCTATGGGACAGGCCGTAGCCGCGACCGATGAGATAGAGCGCGTAGATCAGAAGTACGTTGTTGTCCGACGAGATCTCGTTAGAACGCCTAAACCCTGCCGACATGAGGGCCTTAAGGTATTCGTGCCAGCTGGTGAGATCGAGAACGACGTCGATCGCAGAGGTGAGTTTGTCGAGCTGCTCCTCACGATCCGCCTGTGTGAGGTTGGCATCCCCATCCAGGTTCGCGCCCCTCAGGAGCGCAAGAACCGACTGAAGGCTCCCGCGATGGAAGGCCACAAGGACAGCTACACGCAGGAGCTGGTCCGCTGTCGGCTTGATCAGGTGGTTGTAAGGGCTCGGAACGCCCCCAACCGGTACGACCGCCGCGTCCTGCGCAAAGAGCTCGAGCCTCCGCCTATCTTCCTCACGAAAAACGGACAGCAACGTAAGAATGAAATCGGCCTGAGTCAACGATGTGCCACCGCTGTTCACGCGCATGAAGATCTCCGCAACCCGCTCCTCATCGACCTCATGCCCTATCTGCACTGCCTGAAATGGAAAGTCCTCAAGACCGCGAAGCCTGTTGAGCGCACTCCGCAGCACTTTCTCACGTCCGTCTGCGAGGGCGTCCGGTCTCGCCGCCCTGAGCCGGTCAATGAAGGCCTCGATGACTTCCCAGTCTTCGCCGGTCCACAGCTCAGTTATGTTTGGGAGAAACTCTGGATCCTTCTCCACTGCGGCGTCAGTAACCTCGAAGCGACCATCTCGTGGGCGGAAAGCAAGGCTGATCCGACCCGTGCTGAAGTCCTTAAAGGTGACAGTCGCGCCCTTGATGACGGCGTAAAGACTTGTGAGCCGCTGCTGACCGTCGACAATGAACTCGGTCGGTGTGTGCTGTTTCCCGTCAACCCCGATCGATTTGCTATCCACCTCGGCGGCATTCCACAGCATCAGGTAGCCGACGGGAAACCCGCGATACATCGAGTCAAAGAGGTCTCTGACCGCTGCCTTCTGCCAGACAAATGGGCGCTGAAGTTCCGGGAGCGCAAGTTTTCCGAGATCAATATCGCCCAGCAGCTGGCTGAGCTCATATGAGACTGGTTTGAAAAGAGTCTTGGCCACCCCGCGAGTCTAGTTGATCTAGGCGGGTGTCCCGAGACCACGACGAAGGCAGGCGGCTTGGGGTGCTCGCGGCGGAGGTCCTGCCGGATGGGTGATACCCAGAACGGGCTACTCGGAGCTCATCTCTGCTTCTAGCGCCGATACATCCCGTTGCAGCGCGGCCGCCAGGCCCGACCCCGGTACCCGCTCCCCGAACACCTCACTCAGCCTCCGGTAGTACCACGGCGTATCCGCATCCCGGTTGAACCGACTCCACAGCTCATCCCCGAGCACCCGGTAGTCCGCCAGGATCGCCCGGCAGTTGTGCACCTTGTCGGCCAGCGACACCCGCAGCATCCCCCGATCCGTCTCCACGGCCAGGTGCGCCAGATACGCCTCCTTCCTCTCCCGCCAAGGAGGCTTCGGGGTCTCGAAGGTGTCGCTGCACGCAGCCACGATCTCCGCCACCCGCTCCCCGAACCGCACCCGGATGTCCGCGAGCCGCTCTTCCCCACCCACATCCTCGGCGGCGTCGTGCAGGAGCCCGGCAATCGCCTCGTCCTCACTCAACTCCCCCGACGACGCTCCGTCCTCGATCACCAACCCCGCCACCGCCAGCAGGTGGGCGACGTAAGGAATCGAGGTCCCCTTCCGCCGCTGGTGGGCGTGGACCACGCAGGCGTAGACCAGGGCGTCCTCGAAGCGGGGCCCGAGCTCGCCTATGGCGTGTTCGCCTCCGGGTCGCCCGGCGCGGGCGGTGGGGCCGGGGGGACGGCCGATTCGGTCCACTCGGCGTCGGCCGGGCCGTCGGAGCCGGCCGGGTACTCCACCAGGGGCGGGTTGCCCTTGGCCCACTCGGCGAGGATCGGCGCGACGATGCGCCAGCACTCCTCGGCCTCGTCGCCGCGGATCGACAGCGTGGGGTCGCCGTGCAGCACGTCGAGGATCACGCGGCCGTAGGCGGTGACGTCCTGGGGGGCCAGGTTGCAGATCATCTTCACCGGCTCGAGGTCGAAGAAGTCGCCCTCGCCGTTGATGTCCACGTGCAGCTCCATGCGGTCCGGGCTGAGGCCGAGCAGCAGCACGTTCGATCTGGGGTTCTTCTGCTGGCCGAAGGTGAGGTGCGGGGCGGCCTTGAAGCGGATGGCCACGTGCTGGCGCAGTTCGCCGAGCGCCTTGCCGGTGCGCAGGATGAAGGGCACGCCCTTCCAGCGCGGGCTGTCCACGTGGAAGGTGACCGCCGCGAAGGTCTCGGTGCCCTTCGACGCGTCGATGCCGGGCTCGTCCACGTAGGCGGGCACCTTGCCGTTGGCCGCGGTGCCGGCGGTGTAGCGGGCGTGGATCGTCTCGGTGGCGATCTCCTCGGGCGTCGGGGTGCGCACCGCCTTCAGCACCTCCACCTTCTTGTCGCGCAGGTCCTTCTCCGTGATCGTCCTCGGCCGCTCCATCGCGACGAGGGCCATCACCTGGAGCAGGTGGTTCTGGATCATGTCCCTGAGGGCCCCGGCGTTGTCGTAGTAGCCGGCGCGTCCCTCCAGGGCGAGGTCCTCGTCCCACACGATCTCGATCCGCTCGACGTGGTGGTGGTTCCACAGCGGCTCGAACACGCGGTTGGCGAAGCGCAGGCCGAGGATGTTCTGGACGGTCTGCTTCTCGAGGAAGTGGTCGATGCGGTGGACCGCCCGCTCGGGCGCGGCCTTGGCGAGGAGCTTGTTGAGCTCCTGGGCCGACTTCAGGTCGTGGCCGAAGGGCTTCTCGATGACGATCGCCGAGTCGTCGGGCAGGCCGGCCTTGCCGATCGCCGTGATCGCCGCGCCGAACACCGGGGGCGGCAGCGCCAGGTAGATCACCGCCGGGCCCTCGCCCTCGGCCAGCGCGGCTGTGATCGCCTTGGGATCGCCGGCGTCGCCGTGGACGAACGAGCAGACGTCGGCGAGCTTCTTCGCCGCCTTCTTGGCCCCCGCGTCGCCGTGCGCGGTGACCGAGTCGAACACCCGCTTCTGGAACGTGGCGTCGTCCCACTCGGGCCGGTCCACGCCGATCAGGGTGAAGCCCTCGGGCAGCTTCTTGAGATTCAGCAGCCCGGCGAGGCCGGGGAGCAGCAGGCGCGCGGCCAGATCGCCGCCCGCGCCCAGGACGACCATCCGGCGGATCTCGACTGCGGGAGTCCGGGACGACACTCGCGTGAGCCTATACCGCCCCTCGCCCGGCGATCACCTGACGAACTTGAAGCCGCGCGTGGTCACGGTGGCGGGCTTGTCGCCCCGCTTCGTTGCGATGGCGATCTTGCCCGGGGTGCGCACGTCGAAGGTGTGGGCCCGGAAGGGCACCCGGACGCAGACGATCCTGGCGGCCGGGGCGGTTCGGAACGACACCCGCGCCTGACCGAAGATGCGGATGCTCTTGGTGCCCGAGAAGATCGTCACCAGCACGCGGCTCGGCTTGGTGACGGTGACGACGACGTTGACGCACTTGCCCTTCTTGAGGGCGCCGATCGAGGCGCGCTTGGGGGCGACCACGGTGGCGGGGCCGCTGCGGATGGTGCGCGGGTTGGGGATCACCACCGGCGGGGTGACGTCGGCCCACACGGCGGGGCGCGACTGGCCGGTGTCGACCGTCGGGGTCACCAGCAGGTCGTTGCCGAGCGCCGCGCTGGTGATCGGGCCCGAGTTGACGGTGCGGGGAGGCTGCCCGAGGTCGACGGCCGTGCCGCCCGCCCCGCGCGCGTCGCCGAGCTTGGCAACGTAGCCCGCGGTCGCCGAGCTGGTGCCACCGTCGTACCAGGCCGCCCAGAGGCGGCCGTCGGCGCGCCGGGCCGCGGTGACGTAGAGGTTGAGGCCGGTGGGATTGGGCTGGGCGATCGTCACCGGGGCCGCCTCGCCGGGCGCCCACGAGACGAGCCTCAGCTTGGCGCCGGCGCCGGTCTCGGCGCCGTACACCAGCCGCACCCCGGGGCCCGTGGGGTTGGGAACGATGGCGATGCGCTGGGTGCCGTTGGAGACGGTCTCGCTCTGGGGAGCCTTGGCGGGGGTGCCGACCGGGGCGCCCGTGTTGGAATCCAGCGCCTGCACGTAGACGCCGACGTTGTTGGTGGCGTTGGAGTACCAGGCCACCCACACGCCGCCGGCGGCGTCGGTGATGAGGTTGGGGTTGTAGGAGCAGCAGCCCCCGAGCTGGGCCTGCACCTGGAAGGGCTCGTCCGGCGCGAGGATGGAGCCGCGCTGGGTGCGCAGTGCACCGGCGTAGTCGCTCGCCACGATCGGCGTGCCGCCGACCGAGGCGACCGCGGCCACGTTGCCCGAGGTCGTGTCGCCGTACTCGGTCGCGGGGCCCGCGGCGACGCCGTCCACGAGCGGGGCGGAGAGCTCGAGCAGTGACTTGCCGTCGGCGCGGTCGGCGTCGAACACCGCCTGCGGGCCGCCGGGCCGGGAGATCAGGGAGAACTGCGACGCCGACGAAGTTGAAGGGGCCGGCCGCGGACGCGATCGGGCTCGCCGCGGCCAGGCTGTTGTTGGCCGTCGGGGAGAAGCCGCGGAACTCGATGCCGGTCGCGAGGCCGTTGCCCGCGCCGGCCGGCCACGCGGCCAGCACGCGCCCCGCCTGGGGCAGCAGCGTCGCGGAGTCGAGCCGGGAGACCGAGTCGCCCGAGAGCTTTACCCACCCCGCGGCGGCGACGCCGGTGGCGGGAAGGGCGGCCCCGGCGACGGCGGTTGCCGTGATCGCGAGGGCGAGGGTGCGGGAGGACGCCACGGGACGCTCCTGATGGGGACGGACGACAGGACCACGAGTGCCACCTCTCCGGCGCCAGTCTACGTCTGCCTCACGATGTCTCCCTCACTCATCGTGACGGTGTCGCGGTGGAGCGGGCGGACCGAAAGGGACGGAGAGTGCCCGCCATCTTTGTCCCAGGAGAGGTCCCGTCATGAAGCGTTCCCCGCGCCGCCGCGCAGGAGCCGCCATCGCCTCGGCGATCGGCGCGCTCGCGCTGCTCGCCCTGTTCGCGAGCTCCGCGCTCGCCAGCGAGCCGGCCACGTTCCGCCTGCTCGGCTCGGCCCCCATCTATTCATCGGTCCAGCTGCACAAGGCCGACGGGGGCACCGTCAATGTTCGTCCGGCCCGCTACCACTACCGCATCACCACGCCCGCCGGCGTCACCGAGGCGAGCGGCAACTGCGTGGACCTCTCGCACTACATCACCACCGGCCAGGACTACCAGGTGAACCTGGAGAGCGCGGCCGACGACCCGACCCTCGGGAACCCCTCGTTCCTGGCGGCCGGCTGGCTGCTGTCGCAGGCCGACGACCTGATCGGGGCCGCCGCCAACCCGGCCCTCGAGGCCGGCGCCCTGCAGGTGGCCGTTTGGCAGCTCTCGGGGCAGGCGCGTGATCTGGACGCCCCCTCGAGCGACCCCGCGCTCAATGCGCGCGTGGCCGAGCTGCGCGCGGCGGCCGCCGGCAGGAGCGTGCCGTCCGCGTTGGCGGTGTCTGTGGCCGGTGGCGACACCTGCCTCAACACCGCCGCCGCCGTGACCGTGACGGGCACACCCGGAGCAGTGGTGGACCTTGCGGTCACGGCGGGCACCGGCACCATCAGCCCCGCCCAGGTCACCCTCGACGAGAGCGGCGTGGCCTCGGCCCAGCTGCGCTCGGGCGTGGAGGGCCAGGTGACCGTCTCGGCCACCACCTCGGCCCCGCTGCTGCTGCGGGCCACCAAGACCGTCGGCCAGAGCACGCCGCAGGACCAGCTGTTCCTGCGCCCGCGCACCATCACCGAGTCGGCGACCCACGGCTTCAAGGACTGCGGCGTCGTGGTGTTCAGCCCGACCGTCCCCGGCCTCGTGGTGCCGCCGCCCCCGGTCGCGCCCGCGCCGGTCGCGCCCACCGAGCCGCCCCTGGTGATCTCGCTCGAGAGCCCGCGCCTGGCCGCCCCCGGTGGCGAGGCCGTGTACACCCTGCGCGTCACCAACCACGGCACGCGCACCGCGCGCGGCGTGACGGTGGCCCAGAAGGTCAGCGCCGGGCCTGGTCCCGGTGAAGGCCAAGGGCCCCAAGGGAACCAAGTCCGGCGTCGGCCGTCACGCCGCCCGCTGGAAGGTCTCGGCGCTGCGCGCGGGACGCACCGCGACGCTCACCCTGAAGGTGCGCGTGGCCCGCGGCCTGGCCGGCGACATCAGCCACTCCACGGCCTCCGTGAGGGGATCCGGCACCGCCCGCAGCAACGATTCGGGCAGCACCGCGATCGTCCGCAAGGTCGGAAAGATCGAGCAGGGTTTCTGACCTCAACGTCGGAAAACCCGCAAAGTGCCAGGTCGGACATCACCGTCATCTCGCTCTTGGCCGACGGGCCAAGGGCGGGGTGACGCGACATCTGCCAACCTCACTTACCGGACGCATCGTGCCGATGTGTTCCGGACACCCACGTGAAGAGGGGGAACCGTTGAGCGCAGACGTCATCTTCGATCCCGCCGCGGAGCTCGAGCGGGCGACCAGCGACTACCTGGCCGTGTCCCGCAACTCGCACCTCTATGGCACCGCCTCGGACTACGAGGTGGCGGAGCGCCGTGCGTGGGAGCGCATGGCCGAGGCCGCCGCAGCGGTAGAGGCAGCCGCCGCAGCGGCGTAGCCGGACCCCGGCTTCACGCGGTACCGACGGCCTGGATGCGCTCGCGCATCCAGGCCGTCGCTGTTTCTGCGTCCTTTCCGACCGAGGCGACGGCGCCGTCGGGACGCACCAGCACCGCCCCGCTGTCGCTGCCCAGAGCGTCGGCGATGTGATCGTCCACGTCGGCCCGCGTCACGGTGAGCGGGAAGCCGTCAGGGCCGCCGAAGGTGTCGGGCGCCGCGTCCTTGGCGGCGTCGCCCAGCAGCACCAGCTCGGCCTGGGCGCCCGGTGAGAGCGGCCACACGGCGCCCGAGTGCGCGCCGTGGCGGTGGCCGGTGCCGTCGGCGAGGGGACCGTCGGCGTAGCTGACCGCCTCCTCGGTGAGGAAGGCGATCAGCTTGTGCCGCGCCACGGGCATCGAGAGCGCGGCCGGCGCGACGTGGTCGCGGGCGAAACGCTTGGCGCCGGTCGCCATCGCGGCCTTCAGCATCAGCCCCGACTGCTTGACCACCGCGGCGCCGACCGGGTGGCGCTCGTCGTGGTAGGTCTCGAGCAGGCTGGGGTCGGCCGCGCCGCGCTGCACGAGGGCGACCTTCCAGGCCAGGTTGGCCGCGTCCTGCATGCCGGTGTTCATGCCCTGCCCGCCGGCCGGGCTGTGGACGTGGGCGGCGTCGCCCGCCAGCAGCACGCGCCCATGCACGTACCGGGCGATCTGGCGCTCGTTGACCCCGAAGTCGGAGGTCCAGTGCGTGGTGGTGAGCTTCCAGCCGAGGTCGGTGCGGGTGTCGAGCACCTGCTGCACCTCCTCGGGCGTGAACGCCTTCTGCTCGCCCTCGGCTGCCGGGCCCGCGAGGTCGGCGATCAGGCGCCAGCGGCCGGAGCCCATCGGAAAGAGCGCCGCGATGCCGTTGTTGACGCGAATCTGGATGCGGTGCTCGTCGGGCGTCGGCCCGGGGGCGATGTCGAAGTCGGCCAGGATCCAGCGGTGGGCGACCGTCTCGCCGGGGAACTCCAGCTTCAGGACGTGGCGCGCGATCGAATGCGCCCCGCCGCAGGCCACCAGCCACGGCGTGCGCATCTGCTCGGTGGCGCCGTCGGGCCCGGTGATCTCGCAGGTGACGCCGTCGTCGTGCCCCTCGAAGCCGGTCAGTTCGGTGCGGCGCTCGACGCTCACTCCGAGCTCCTCCAGCCGATCCAGCAGGATCCGCTCGGTGGCGCTCTGGGGCACCAGCACGCACGCCGGGGCACCGTCGGGGTTGGAGGGCACGTCCACCTCGATCGTGCGCCCCGTGCCCAGGCGCAGCATCACCCCGTGCAGGATCGGGTGCTCGGCCGAGAACCGCTCCGGCGGCAGGATCGGCCCGAGGGTCTCCATCGTGCGCTGCCACACCACGAGCGCCTTCGAGAGGTCGGTCGGGGCGTCGTTCTTGTCGATGATCCGCACCGGCGTGCCGTGGCGGGCCAGCATCAGGGCCGCCGTCAGACCGACCGGCCCGGCACCCGCCACCAGCACCGTCGAAGTTGCGGAATCAGCCACGAGCGATCCTCCGAGGTGCGTGTTCTGGGCACGGACGGCGCGCAGGGTCTCGCGGCGGGCGACAACCTGGCAACATCACGGAATGGACTTCCTCAATTGGGACGAGAAGCCTGCCGATCTTCGCGACCCGGTGATGATCGCGGCCTTCGGCGGCTGGAACGACGCGGCCGCCGCCGCGTCGGGCGCCGTCGTCTACATCGGCGAGCAGTTCGGGGCCCGTCGCGTGGCCTCGATCGACCCCGAGGAGTTCTACGACTTCCAGGCCACCCGGCCGCTGATCGACCTGAGCTCCCCCGAGGCGTCGTCGATCATGTGGCCCGAGGTCGAGCTGCTGGTGGCCCGCCCGCCCGACGGCCCGCACGACCTGCTGCTGGTGGCCGGAGCCGAGCCCTCGATGCGCTGGCAGACCTTCTCGCGCGTGCTGCTGGACGCCGCCGAGTCGCTGGGCGTGAAGCGCGTCGTGATGCTGGGGTCTTTACTCGCCGACGTGGTGCACAGCCACCCGGTGCGCCTCACCGGCATGTCCTCCGACCCCTCGTTCATCCGGGACCTCAACTTCCGCAACCCGAGCTACGCCGGCCCCACCGGCATCGTCGGGGTGCTGCACCACTTCGCCTCCGAGCGCGGCATGGAGACGGTCTCCATCTGGGCGCCGGTCTCGCACTACGCCGCGGGCCTGACCAACTCCAAGGGCAGCCTCGCCCTGGTGCGCGCGCTCGACACGGTCGCCGGAGTGGGCGTGGACGTGGGCGAGCTGGAGGAGGCCGCCGCGGCCTTCGAGGGCCAGGTGGCCCGCGCCGTCGAGTCGGAGCCGCGCCTGCGCCAGCTGGTGGAGCAGCTCGAGGACGCCGCCGGCCGGGTGGACGAAGAGGTCGACCAGGGCCCGCTTCCCACCGGCGACGAGCTGGCCGCCGAGCTCGAGCGATTCCTGCGGGAGCGCGACGAGCCCACCTGAGGCGCGGTGGGCTAGTGGCCCGCCGGCGGTGCCACGTAGTCCCAGGTCCAGCTCTCGTCGCGGGTCTTCGTCGCGCCGCGGAACACCTTGCGGGTGTAGACGACCTTGAACGCCGTTCCGGCCGTGGGGTCGGAGGGCGTCGTGGTGGTCGTGACCTTGCGGTCGAGGGGAGCTGAGTACATCCGCACGGTGACGCCGGTCTGGGCGGCCGAGACCTTCAGCAGGATCGCCGCCGGCCAGTCGTTGCGCACCACCAGCTCGGGCCCGCCCCACGAGACCGTGGCCTCGCGGCCGGGCGGGTAGCGGGTGATCCAGAACGAGTGGGGCGTGTGCGACAGCAGATCGAGGCCGGCGAAGAACGAGGCGTTGAACACGGTGGTGGCCATCTGGCTCACGCCCCCGCCGACCGCGTCCTCCAGCTCGTTGCGGTTCTTGATCTGAGGGGCCGCCACGAATCCGCGGGCCTTGGTGCGCTCGCCGAGCGCGGTGTTGAGCGAGAAGGTGGCGCCCGCCGGGATGATCGTGCCGTCGAGGATCTGCGCCGCGCGGGTGATGTTGACCACCCGCGGCTGGCAGCAGGTGTACGGCGTGGTGAACTCGCTGACCAGCGTGCGGATGCGCATGGCGCGGGCGTCGGCGGTGGTGCGCGCGGGCGCGACCGCGACCACCGGCAGGCGCACGTCGGCGCGGCCCTTGTGCCCCACGATGCGCTTGGCGAGACGCTTCGCGTCGATCTTCCGCCCCGGCCGTGAGGGCGTGACGCTGACGTTCTTGCCGTTGATCGCGAAGCCGGCCGACTGGGCCGGGCGCAGGATCGCGGCGAACGTGGGCTTCACGCGGGCCTCGATCGCCTCCGGGTCGAGCTCGACCGAGATGCCGCCGCTCTTCGACACCGGGAAGCGCAGGGCGGCGCGCAGCTGCGCGGGCGTGACCACCGCCTCGCGCCCGGCGCCGATGACCGAGACGGAGTGGGCGGTGAGGGCGAGGGCCTGATCGCGGGCGGCCGCGGCGTCGGCGTCGCTCACCGAGGGCGCCACCGGCGCGACCGGGACCGTGACGGCGTCGGGCAGCGTGGTGATGCGCCGCGTCAGCTCGACCGTGTCCACCGCCTCCCCCGGGCGGGCGGCGCTGACCACGATGGTGCCGCCCTTCACGCGCACGGCCGCGGCGCGGCCCGAGGTGTCCACCGCCTCGGCCACGGCGGCGCTGGCCGAGCGGGCGGCGGCGGGGCTGGCGCGGAAGGTCAGAGGGACGTCCCGGCTCTGCTCCAGGCCGACCTCGGCGAGGATGCGGCCGAACAGCGACGGGTTCTTCACCGCGTCGCGCACGGCCAGCTGGGCGCGCGGCACCGGCGCGAGGCGGGAGTAGGGCACCTGCACCGGGAAGTCGGGGTCGCCCGGGCGCTCGATGGTGATGCTGCCCGAGGGCGCGGTCGCCTCGGCGAGCACCGCGCGGCGGGCCTCGTCGGCGCTCAGGCCGCCGACCGCGATGCCGGCGATCGAGACGCCCGCGGGCACCTGATCGGCGGGCGCGGTGACCAGGCGGGCGGTGACGATGCCGATCGCCCCCAGCACCAGCACCAGGCCGGCGATGAGGGCGACGAGCGTCTCGGGTCGTCGCGGTCGGGGCAGGCGCACGACGCCCGAGTGTGCCACCTCTCGCCCGCGCCCCCGAACCGGAGGGTCGGGCGGCTACCTGCGGGTGAGCACCCGATCGGTCACGAGGCCGCGCGCGCGGTCGAGGCCCTGGGCGAGCAGGTCGTCAACGCTCTGGCGCAGCTCGTGGCGGGCGACCAGGCGGTCGAGGTCGCGGCGCGTCTGGGCGGCGGCCACCTTCTCGCGGGAGCGCTCGTAGCGATCGACGGCCCGGGCGCAGCGCCGCGAGCTGCTCGGGTCGTCGCCGGTCGCGAGCGCGGCGCAGGCCTTCTCGGCGAGATCGTCGAGCATGCTCTCCGCCCGCAGACGCGAGCGCCGGCAGCGCGGCGCGGCGCCGTGACGAGAGCCAGGCGATGCCGGCGGCCACGAGGCCCGCGACGAGGAGCAGTTCGGTCACGACCGGATCGTACCGCAGGTCATTCGCAGGGTCCCGAGGAGACGGGGTGAAGGTCGGCCGACAGCGCGTCGCGGATGGCGCTGAGGGGCACTGCGGCGCCCGAGCCGCCGTCCTTCGAGCCGCCGAAGATCATCGCCACCACCTGGCCGGAGGAGTTGACGATCGGGCCGCCGCTGCTGCCCGGCCCGAGCGTGCCGCGGGTCACGACCACGCTGCGCACGGTGCCGCCCTTGCCGTAGGCGTTGGTGGTGACGACCGTGCGCGGCGGGGCGGCGGTGCCGGCGCGCGCGGTGAGGGGGCCGCCCTTGGGATAGCCGAGCAGGGTCACCGACGTCGGCCGTGCCGGGGCTCTGGCCGAGGGAGAGGGCCGGCAGGTCGAGGCCCTCCACGCGCATCAGCGCGATGTCGTTGGTGGGGTCCACGTAGACGGGCTCGGCGCCCAGTGAGGCCCGCCCGTTGATCGTCACCCGGGTGTCGTCCTCGCCGGCGATGACGTGCGCGTTGGTGGCCACCAGGTCGTCGGCGACGACCCAGCCCGGAGCCCTGCTTGATCAGGCCGCAGCCGCTGCCGCGCAGCTCCACCACGCTCTCGCGCGCCCGGCGGGCGCCGGGGCTGCGGGCCACCGAGGGGTCGGGCTCGGGCAGCGCCGCGGCGGGCAGCGGGATGAGCGGGAACACGTCGCTGCGCGCGAGGCTGCCCAGCACCTCGTCGGGCGGCGCCACGCGCAGGGCGGTGCTGAGGATGTGCGACTCGCGCACCTGGGTGCGGAACTCGACCGCGCGGTCGCTGGGCTGCAGCACCACCACGGCGGCCAGCAGCCAGGCCAGCGTGAGGCCGAGGGCCGCCCCCACGAACAGGCCGCCGCCGCGATCCACCGCCCGCGCCGGGCCGCGCGCGACGGCGCGCCGCAGCGGGCGCGCCAGGGCCAGCAGCAGCGCCTGCACCAGCACCGCGCCGAGGATCGCACCGCCGAGGGCGACCAGCCCCAGCCACTGCGACTCGCGGCCGTCGGGCAGCAGCAACGGCGCAACGCGCGAGCCGACGATGGCGCCGACCGCGAGACCGGACAGCGAGAGGATCTGCTCCAGCATCCCGCGCCCCGCGCCGAGCAGCGCCCAGACGGCGATCCACACGAGCACGATCCCGTCGAGGAGGGTCACGGGGAGCGCCGGGGCGCGTTTGTCGCACGCGACCTACGCTGTGACGGTCGAGCGAGAGATCGGAGGCCCTGGTGGCCCGCACCGAACCGATGCACGTGGCGATCTGGAGCGACATCGCCTGCCCGTTCTGCAACGTGGCCCGCGAGCGCGCCGCCTGGCTGGCGCGCGAGGCCGACGTCACCGTCGAGTGGCTGCCCTACCAGCTGCACCCCGAGTACCCCGCCGAGGGCATGGCCGCGGGCCGAGCTGATGCGGCGCATCCCGGCCGGCGCCGAGGACGCGGCGCGGCGCATGAACGAGGAGGCGGGGCTGACCTACAACCCGCACCCCGAGGTGATCCCCAACACCCGCCGCGCGCTCGAGCTGGTGGAGTGGGCGCGCGGGCAGGGCGCCCACGACGCGATGCACGACCGCCTGATGGACGCCTACTGGGTGGAGGGCCGCGACATCACCGGCTGGGACGTGCTGGAGCCGCTGGTCACCGAGCTCGGCCTGGACGCCGCCGACGCACGCGCCGAGGTCGACTCCGGGGCGTTCCGCGCGGTGGTCGAGGGATCGACCCAGCTGGCCCAGGGTCACGGCATCACCGCGGTGCCGGCCTTCGTGCTGGACGGGCGCCTGCTGATCAGCGGCGCGCAGCCCCACGAGGTGTTCGAGCACGCGCTGCGCGAGGTCGAGGTCATGCGAGAGAAGGATGCCGCTCCCACCAACTGACGCGGCGCATGCCGGGTGTGGCGCGTCACGGGTTCGGTGCGGGTGCGTGCGGAGTGGTGTCCGGGCGCGGGGTCAGGATGATCGGGATTCGGTGAGCAAGATGGGAGGGTGAACCATGGCGTCCGACCTCAATCGCGTGACCCTGGTGGGTCGCCTGACGCGTGACCCGGAGATGCGCCACACCGCGGGTGGGGATGCGATCTGCTCGATCCGGCTGGCCGTCTCCTCGCGTGCGCGCGATGAGGGGGGCAACTGGGGCGACCGCTCCAACTACTTCGACGTGACGGTCTTCGGCCGTCAGGCCGAGACCGCCTCCACCTACCTGGCCAAGGGACGGCGCATCGGCGTCGATGGCCGCCTGTCCTGGCGCGAGTGGCAGACCCAGGACGGCTCCAAGCGCCAGTCCGTCGAGGTGATCGCCAACGACCTCTTCTTCCTGGACAGCCGGGGCGAGGGTGGCGGCGGGGACGAGCAGCGCCGGCCGGTGAGCGACGATCTGGCGCCGGTGGGCGCGGGCGCCGCACCCAGCCCGGTGGCCGCCGTGGACGACTCGGACATACCCTTCTGAGATGAACGTGGCAGTGCTCGGCGGAACCGGCCTCTCGGGGCGCGCGGCGATCGTGAGCCTGGAGCAGGCCGGACACCGGGCGTTCGCGCTCTCGCGCGCGTCGGGCGTCGATGCCGTGACCGGCGAGGGCCTCGACGGGGCGCTGGACGGCGTGGACGTGGTGATCGACTGCCTGAACCTGCCGGCCGGCGACCTGGAGGAGGCGCGCACCCAGTTCGGCGCCTCGACCCACAACCTGCTCGCCGCCGAGGAGCGCGCCGGGGTGGGGCACCACGTGCTGCTCTCGATCGTCGGCGTCGACCGCATCGCCGGGCCCCCGCACTACGAGGGCAAGCGCCTGCAGGAGGTGCTGGTGGAGGCCGGTCCGGTGCCCTTCACCATCCAGCGGGCGACCCAGTTCCACGAGTTCGGCGAGATGGTGGTGGGCTGGGTCTCGGACGGCGAGGTCGCACGGGTGCCGCCCGTGCGGATGCAGCCGGTGGCCGTGGTGGACGTCGGCGACGTGCTGGCCGAGATCGCGACGGCCCCTCCCGCGGGGCACGCCACCGACCTGGCGGGGCCCGAGCCCGAGGACCTGGCCGAGATGGCCCGGCGCACGATGGAGGCGCGCGGCGCGGCGGTGCGGGTGATCGCCGGCTGGGAGAGCGGGTTGTTCTCCCCGGACGCCCCGGCCGACGCGTTCATGCCCGGCCCGGAGGCCCGCCTCGGGCCGACGACCTTCGACCGGTGGCTCGCGGGGATCAGCGCCAGCGGCGCGTGATGATCACTGCCTTTCCGGCGGTCGGGTTCCAGCGGGTGACGTAGGCGGTGCGGCCGCCGAGGGCGGTGGTCCAGAGGATGCGGCTCGGGCCGCGCAGCGTGGCGAGCGTGCGGATCGGGCCGCCGGTGATCTTCCGCAGGCGCAGGTACGAGGTGGATGCGGCCTGCTCCACCCAGAGGATGTGGCCGGAGGAGATCGACGGGTTGACCTGCAGGCCGCTGACCGACGCGGCGATCAGCTTGGACCGGCCGTAGCGATAGCCGGCCACCGGAGCCAGCCGGATCTGCGATTTGCGCCCCGCCGCCACGTGCCAGGCGATGAACCCGCTGCGCAGCGCCGGACGCCCGAGGTCGACCGTCGGGGCCGCCTTGGCGATCAGGCGGGTGCGCCCGGTGGTGAGGTCGGTCAGCTCCAGCCGCCGGCCGGTGCCGGCGCGCACGTAGGCGAGGTCGGGCCAGTTGAGGGCCGGCTTGCTGAGCGGGCCGTCCACGCGGGCCACCTGCTCGCCGGTGGCCCAGCGCACGACGCGGATGCCCGCCGAGTCCACGTAGGCCAGGAACTCGCCGTTGAGGGCGGGCGAGCGCGCATCGGTGAAGGTCGCCGACGCCTGCCCGCTGGGCTGCACCACCACGCTCGCGGTGCCGGCCTGCAGCACCCCGACCGCCGTCCCGAGGCCCCAGGCCGAGGGATCGTACGAGCCGGTGATGGTCGCCTGCTGCGCGGCGGCGGGGCCGGCGACGGCCAGCAGCGCCACGGCGACCGCGGCTGCGAGGGCGGCGCGCCTCAGCACGGCACGGCGGTGTCGATGTAGAGCACGCAGAACACCCGGCGGCCCGGGCGGCAGTAGCCCACCAGGGCGGCGTCGCCGTTGATGCGGGTGGTCGTGGTGGTGCAGCAATCGACGAGCTTGCGGATCTGCCCGCCGCAGCAGCGGTACCAGGCGCCCTGCACCCGGGTGTCGATGCCGTAGCGGTCGGCGCACGACGTCCTCGCAGACGCGCGTGCGCGGCGCGGGCGGCAGCGGCGCGCCGTCGGGGGCGAGCAGCGTGACGCCGCCGGCGGTGACCGGGCGGCCGAGCGCGTCGATCAGGCGGCCGAGGTCGTCCACCGGGCGGCCGTCGGCGGGGCGCACCGGATACCCGCGCGTGGTCGATGCGCGGCAGGCTGAAGGGCGTGGGGCACGAGCCGGTGGTCCAGGTGTGGCCGCAGAACCCGTACCAGCCCTGCGTGGTGCGCTCGGCTGCCGCGCACCGATCGCTTGCGCCCGGGCGGTCGCGCCGCCGGCGCCGACCAGGCCGAGGGCCACGGCGGCGACGGTGGCCAGGAACGAGCGGCGGGTGGCCGACGACGCCAGGCGGTGCGACAGCGCGCGGCCGGTGCGATCGACGATGCGGTCGGCCGGCTGCTCAGGCGGTGGCACCGACGCGCTCCTCGCCCACCTCGATCAGCTCCTCGATCTGCTCCAGCGTGTTCACGAGCCCCTTCGCCGCGACGCGCCCGTCGACCAGGTAGACGACGAACGGCGTGCCCGGCGTGCCGTAGGCGGCGAACACCGGCGCGTCCCGGTCCTCGTTCACCGTGTGGACGGGCAGGCCTTCCCGCTCGAGGGCGTCGAGCGCCGGGCGCAGCTCGGCGCACAGACGGCACCCCGGCGACGCGAACGCGACGATCTCGGGGCCGCGCCCCGCGAGGCCCGGCGACGGGCGGGGCGACGCTGCCGAGCGGCGGCCCCTCCTCGGCGATCTCCAGCGCGGCGCGCGGGCCGAGGCGGCCCTCCAGCACACCCACCTGCCGGTAGAGCGCCAGCACCAGCACCACCAGAACGACGACGACCAGCGCGAGGGCGACGATCGCCGCGCCGACGACCACCTCGAACGACGGGCTCGCGTCGGCGAGCGCGCCCGACGCGACCACCGCGCCCGCGGCGGCCAGCACCAGCGCCCGCGCCGCCAGCAGCGCCGACCGGCCGGGTGCGCGTGCCGCCGAAGCAGCCGCAGGGGCCCGGCGGCGGCCGCGCAGGCGCATCGCCCCGAGCGAGGCCGCGAACACCAGCCCGAGCACCGCGACGCCGACGCCGGCCGCGCGGGCCGTGGCGGGGATCAGCAGCAGCACGGCGAGGGCGCCCTCGGCCACCACCAGCGCCACCGCGACGGTGGAGCGCAGCGGCGCCGGGACGCCGTGGTCGCCGACGGCGGCGACCAGCTCGCGCCGATCGCGCAGCTTGGCCACGGCGGCCCACGCCAGGACGAGCGCGAGGATGATCCGCAGGGTGAGTTCCACGCGCGGCCGACGCTACCAGGGGTGCGCGGTCACCGCTGGTCAGAACAGGGTGAGCTGCCTCTCGACGGTGAGCCCCGACACGCCGACGCCCATCAGCCGCAGGGGCCCCTCGCGCTCCATCAGGGCCCGGGTGAGCAGGCGCGCGCGCGGTCTCCCAGATGACCCGTTCGTCGTCGGTGGCCGCCGCGCACGGTCTGGCCGCGGGTGATGGTCTGGAAGTCGGTGTAGCGCAGCTTGACCGTCACGGTGCGCGCCGCCCGGCCGCGCGTGCGCAGCGCCTCGGCCACGCGCTCGGCCATGGCCCTGCCGATGGTCTCCAGCTCGGCGCCGCTCGAGACGTCCCGCTCGAAGGTGCGCTCGGACGAGATGGAGATGCGCTCGGCGGGGATCGACACCACCGGGCGCGGGTCGATGCCGCGCGCGCGCCGGCGCAGGTCCTCGCCGTGGCGGCCGGAGGCGAGGCGGCCGAGGGCCTCGTCGTCGAGGGCGGCCAGGTCGCCGACGGTGGCGAGACCGGCGGCCTTCAGCCGCTGCTCGGTGCGCGGCCCCACGCCCGGCAGCGCGCGCAGCGGCAGCGGCGCCAGGAAGGCCGCCTCCTCCCCGGCCGGCACCACCGTCACGCCGCCCGGCTTGTCGCGGTCGGACGCGACCTTGGCCACCACCTTGCAGGTCGCCACGCCGAGGGAGCACGACAGGCGCACCCGCTCGCCCACGGCGCGGCGCACCTCGTCGGCCGCCCGGCCGGCGTCCTCGTCGGGCAGCTCGAGGTACCCCTCGTCGAGCCCGAGCACCTCGACGGCCGGCGACAGCTCCGCGCACCAGGTCCCAGACCCGCCCCGACCACTCGCGGTAGTGCGCGATGTCGGGCCGCACGAACACCACGTCCGGGCAGCGGCGCAGGGCCTCGGCGCAGCTCATCGCCGAGCGGATGCCGAAGCGCCGGGCGGCGTAGTTGGCCGTGGCCACCACGCCCCGGCCGTTGGGGTCGCCGCCCACCACCAGGGGCTGCCCGCGCAGCTCCGGGCGGCGGTGCATCTCCACCGCGGCGAAGAAGGCGTCGATGTCGAGGTGCGCGATCAGACGGGGGCCTCTCGGGTGTCCGTCCGCGAGGTTAGCGTGGGGGTGATGACGGACCCCCACCCGATGGTCGACGAACTGCTCGACGCGATCGCGGCGGGCCGCGCGGTGGACCCCCTGGCCCCGGTCACGGTGATCTGCCCATCGCACCTGTCGGCCCTCCAGCTGCGGCGCCGGCTGGCCGAGCGGACGCCCTTCGCGGCGGTCCGCTTCGAGACCCTGCCGCGCCTGGCGGAGCTGATCGGCGCCCCCGCCCTGGCCGCCGCGGGCCGCCGCCCGCTGGCCCGGCCGATCGGCGATCACATGGCCGAGCGGGTCGCCGAGGTAGTCGCGAGCCACCGCTCGCGCGGATCCGCGAGCTGCCCGGCTACGCGCGCGCCCTGCGCCGGCTGTTCACGCGCCTGCGCCGCGGGGGGCTGGTGGGGGGCGAGCCGCCGCCGGCCGATCTCGCGCAGCCCCCACCTCGCCGAGGTGATGCGCCTCTACGGGCTCTGGCGCGCGTCGATCCGCGAGTTCTACGACGAGGACGACCTGCTCGCCGCGGCGGCCGAGGCGACGCGGGAGGATCCCTCGCGGGTCGCCGAGCTGGGGCGACTGCACCTGGTGCCCCCGGGTCCGCGCTCGGCCGACGGCGAGGCGCTGCTCGGCGCGCTCGCCGAGGCGCGCTCGGGCATCGTCCACGCCGCCGACGCCGCGCCGACCGAGGACGTGCGGATGATCCTCGCCCCCGACCGCGCCAGCGAGGCGCGCGAGGTGGCGCGCGAGGTGATCGCCGCCCTCGAGGAGGGCGTGCCGCTGCATCGAGATCGCCGTGCTCCACGGCGCCGACCGGGCGTACGCCCGCCCCCTGCGCGAGGCCCTCGAGTCGGCCGCGGTGCCGGTGTCGGCGATGCCCGGCCTGCCCCTGGTCGAGACCGCCGCCGGCCGCGGGGTGCTGGAGCTGCTGGATGTGGTGCGCGAGGACCTGTCGCGCACCGCGCTGATCGACACGCTCTCGGTGGCGCCGATGCGGCGCGAGCTGCCCGCCGCGGACGGAGACCTCGCGCGGTTGCGCCTCGGGCGCTGGGACCGCCTCTCGCGCGCGGCGGGTGTCACCCACGGCATCGGCGCGCTGGCGCCAGGGTATCGCGCGCGCTGTGCGACGACCGCCGGGCGCAGATGGAGTCCGCCCGCGCGCGACGGCATCGACCGCGATTGGCTGGGCGACGAGATCGTCGAGGCCGAGGAACTGCTGGCCGTGGTCGAGGCGCTGTGGGCACGGCTGGCCGAGCTGGTGCCCGACGCACCGGCCGCCGACTTCCTGGCGCGGTTCCGCGCCGTGGTCGCCGACTACCTCGATCCCGGCGCGACCGGCATGGCCGAGGTGCTCGCGGAGGTCGAGCGCCTCGGCACCGTGGACGCCGTCGGCGGCTCCTTCTCCCTGGCGCGCTTCGCCTCGGCGCTGCGGGTGAACCTCGAGGCGGCGGCACTGCGCGAGGGGCGCGCGGGCGAGGGTGTCCTGGTGGCGGACCACCGCATCGCCGGCGGCCTGCGGTTCGCGCGCACCGATCGTCTGCGGCGCGGCGGAGGGCCTGCTGCCCGCCGGGCCCGGGCATCGGACAGCCTGGTGCCGGACTCGGCGTGGGCGGCGCTGCGGCGCGCGCCACCCGCACATCGAGGACGCGGCGCTGCGCGTCGCGCGCTCGCGGGACGCGCGCGGCGCGCGCGGTGGCGAGCGCCCCGCAGCTCGTGATGACCTGCCCGCTGTACGAGGCCGCCGGCGCCCACGAGCACTACCCCTCGCCCGCGGCGGTGGAGGCGGCCCGGCGGCGCGAGCCGGCCATCGCCGGCGCCACCGCCCTCCGCGACCACGCCGCGACCGCGTGGCTCGCGCGCCCGCCGTCGCCCCTGGCGCGCCGCACCTGCGCGGCCCGGCCATCGACCCCTGGGAGGTCGGCCTGCGCGCCGCCGTCCGCCGGGTTCGCGGCGACGAGCGCCGCGCCCGGCGGACGACCCTCTCGCGCGGCCCCTGGAGATGCTGCGGGCCGCGCGCCGGGACCGCGCTGAGCGCGTGGGACGGCAACCTCGCGCGCGATGGCCGGCGAGCCGACTGGATGCGCCGTCCCGCAGCCGGTCTCGCCGACCCGCCTCGAGAACTACGGCGCCTGCGGCTTCCGCTTCCTGATGGCGACGCTGCTCGGCCTGCGGGTGCCCGGACGATCCCCGCGACGCCGAGAACATCGACCCGCTGGTGCGCGGCAACCTGGTGCACGAGACCCTCGAGGCCTTCTTCCGCGAGCAGCAGGCGCTCGGGCGCCCGCGGCGTGCGCGAGGCGTGGACCGCCGCCGACGAGCGGCGCGTGCTGGAGCTCTTCGAGGAGCGGCTCGCGGCGGCCCGCGCTGCGCGGCCTGACCGGCCTGCCGGTGTTCTCGCGCCAGGACGAGCGCGCGCTGCGCAGCGACCTGCGCGAGTTCATGCGCCAGGACAGCGCCTTCCGTCGCGAGACCGGCGCGATCCCCCTGCGCCTTCGAGCAGCGCATCGACGCGCCGGGCCCCGGCGGCCAGGGTTTCGTGGGCTACATCGACCGGATCGACCGCACGCCGCGACGGCGCGGTGTGGATCGTCGACTACAAGACCGGCCGGGTGCCCGGACGACAGTCGCCCTCTCGGCGACGGCACCAGGCTCCAGCTGCCGGTCTATCTGCTCGCCGCGCCGGAGGGCGACGCCGGCCACGGCGCTCTACTGGTACATCAGCGCCCGCGGCGAGTTCCAGCGGGTGCCCTACGAGGCGAGCGCCGTCCAACCGGCGCGTCTTCGCCGAGCGTGCTCGCCGCGATCGGCGACGGGGTCGCGGCCGGCTCCTTCCCCGCCGTGCCGGGGGAGTTCAACGAGTTCTTCACCGAGTTCGAGAACTGCGGGCGCTGCGACTTCACGCGCATCTGCTCGCGCGGGCGCGGTGTCGACTTCGCGCGCAAGGCCGAGAGCGCCGGCGTCGGCGCCCTGGAGCGGGGTCGCGCGCGGCGGCGCAGCCGGTGGAGGCGACGTGAGCGCCGACGACGCCGCGCGCGCGCAGATCGTCGAGCGCCTCGACGCGACCATGCTCGTGGAGGCGGGCGCCGGCACCGGCAAGACGCGGGCCCTGGTGGACCGGGTCGTCGCCCTGGTCGCGCGCGGGGACGCCGATCGAGCGGATCGCCGCCATCACCTTCACCGAGCGCGCCGCGGCCGAGCTGCGCGAGCGGGTGCGCATGGGCCTGGAGGAGCGGGCGGCCGAGGACCCCGACCCGCGAGTGGCCGAGCTCTGCGCCACCGCCCTGAGCGACCTGGATCGCGCGCAGCTCTCGACGATCCACGCCTTCGGGCAGTCGTTGCTGCGCACCCTGGCGGCGGAGGCGGGCATCGATCCCGGAGATGACCGCGCTCGACCAGCTCGCCGCCGACCGGCGCTTCGACGAGCGCTGGCGCGCCGCGCTGGAGCGCGTCGATCCGACGGGCCGGACGGGCCGGCCCTCGACCGGGCGCTCAGCCGCGGGCTGACCCTGAAGGGGCTGCGCGAGCTCGCCGTGGCGCTGATGGAGCGGGAGGACATCGCCGCATAGATCCTCGCCAACCCGCCCGCGCCGCCACCCCCGCGCTGGGAGGAGATCGCACCCCTGCGCGACCGGCTCACCGCCCTGCCCCTCGACGACGGTGGCCGAGGAGGACGCCTGCCTGCGGCACATCGAGGATCTGCTCGACCTGATCGACGCGACGGCGCCGGCCGACGGCTGGGAGCGCGACGCGGCCCTCGCCGGCGCCGGGCCCCTGTGCGCGAAGAAGGTGCAGCGGATCGGGCAACAAGCCGCAACTGGCGCGGCGACGCCGCCGCCCTCGCGCAGGCCCGCGATGAGGCCGAGGTGGCCGGCGCCGTGATCGGCGAGGTGCTGGCGGCCTCCCGCGCCGAGGCGGTCGCCGGGCATCCTGCCCTGGCTCGCGCAGGTGGTGATCGACGACGCGGCCGACCCGGCGGCGCGACGGGACGCTGGTCTTCAACGACCTGATCCTCTGGACCCGCGACCTGCTGCGCGACGACCCGCTGGCGCGCGCCCAGCTGCGCGCGCGCTTCGACGCCCTGCTGATCGACGAGTTCCAGGACACCGACCCCTGGCAGGTCGAGATCGCCGAGTCGTTCGCCCAGGCGGCCGACGGGTCGCTCGAGCCGCGGGCGCCTGTTCATGGTCGGCGACCCCAAGCAGTCGATCTACCGCTTCCGCCGCGCGGACATGGCCATCTACGCGGCCGAGCGCACCCGGGTGCGTCGACAGCGGGCGGCGCGCTGCGAGAGCCTCACCGAGAACCGCCGCTCGCGCGCCGTGATCGTCGACTGGGTCAACCGGGTGATGGCGTACGCTGTTCGCGCGAGATCGACGACCCGACCCTGCAGGCGCCGTACATCCCGATCGTGGCCCAGCGCGAGGACGACCTGGCCGGGCCGGGCGTGGCGCTGATGGGCGGCGCCTCGGAGGAGCGGGCGTGGGAGGTGCGGCTCGAGCGAGGCGCGCGACGTGGCGGCCGCCTGCCGGGCCGCCGTGGAGGAGGGCTGGCAGGTGCAGGAGCGCGACGGCGCGATCCGGCCGGCCGCGCCTGCGCGACGTGGCGGTGCTGATCCCCACCCGCACCGGCCTGAGCGCGCTCGAGGCGGCGCTGCGCGAGGCGCGGCATCCCCTTCCGGGTGGAGGGCGGCAGCCTGGTGTTCCGCACCCAGGAGCTGCGCGACCTGATCAACTGCCTGACCGCGATCGACGACCCCGGCGACGAGGTCGCGGTGGTCGGCGCGCTGCGCAGCGCCGCCTTCGCCTGCTCGGACGTCGAGCTCGCCGAGCACCGCCGGGACGGCCTGCGCTTCAACTACCTCGCGCCGGCGATCGACGACCGCCCCGGGCGCCGTCGCCGAGGCGCTGCGCTGCCTGCGCGCCCACCACCTCGAGCGCCACGACCGCTCGCTGGCCTCGGTGGTGGAGCGGTTCGTGGCCGAGCGGCGGCTGGTGGAGGTGGGCCTGGTCAACGGCCGCAGCCGCGACGCCTACCGGCGGGCGCGTTTCGTGGTCGAGCAGGCCCGCGCCTTCGAGGCCGACGGGCCCGAGGGACTGAGGGCGTTCGCCGCGTGGCTGGAGGAGCGCACCGGTGGGCTGATCCTCGAGCGCGACGGCGCCGGCCTGGACGACGACGAGGACGCGGTGCGCATCCTCACCGTCCACGCCGCGAAGGGGCTCGAGTTCCCGATCGTGATCATGGCCGGCATCGGGCCGAACCCCCCCAACGCCACCCCGCCGACGGTCTCCGTCGACCCGGCGGGGGCGCTGGCCGTGACGGTCGGCACCAAGACATCGGGGCGCCGGCTGATCCTCGGCGACATGGCGGCCGTCGAGGAGCGCGAGAGGACGCACCGGATGGCCGAGGCGGCGCGGATCCTCTACGTCGGCGCCACCCGCGCCCGCGACCACCTGATCGTCTCGCTGCACCACCAGGCGGGCCGCGCCAATCAGGGCGGCGCCGCGCGCCTGATCGGCGCCGGGCGCGACCGAGGACGCGCCCGCCTGGGAGCCGGCCGCGGCGCCCGAGGCGACGCCGGCGCGCGCCGCTGGCCGACCTCGCGCGTGGACGGCGTGGCGAGCTCGCCCGAGGAGCACGCCCGCGAGCGCGCCGCCCTGGTCGCGCGCGCCCGGACCGTCCGGTACACCAGCGCGACCGGCATCGCCGCGGCGGCCGGCGAGCGCCGCCCGACCGGGGCGAGGAGGGCGGCGACGAACCGTGGGCGCGGGGTCGCGGAGGAACCCGGGTGGGACGCGCGGTGCACGGCGCCATCCAGAGCCTCCCCCTGGACGCGACCGCCGACGCAGATCGCCGCCGCGGCGGCCGCTCAGGCCACCGCCGAGGCGATCCCGGAGCGCCGGGACGAGGTGGAGGCGCTGGTCGCCGCGGCCCTCGGCTCGGATGCCGCCGGCCGCGCGCGGGCCGCGCGAGGGTCGCTGCGCGAGGTGCCCTTCGCCTTCGGCCAGGAGGGCGTCGTGGTGGAGGGCTTCATCGACCTCGTCGTCCCGACGGACGGTGGCGTCGAGATCGTGGACTGGAAGACCGACGACGTGAGCGCGACGGGAGTCGAGGAGCGCCTGGCGGGCTACCGGACCCAGGCGGGGCTCTACGCCCAGGGGCTCCAGCGGGCGACGGGCCTCACCGTCGAGCGCATCACCTACGTCTTCGTGCGGCCGGGCGTCGAGGTGTCACCCGGCGAGCCGGCGGCGCTCGGCGCCGCGGCCCTGGAGGCTCTCGCCTAGAGCGAGACCGAGCGGATCTCGTCGATGACCATCCGGCGCTGCTCGGGCGTGAGGCGGTCGAGGCGGCGGCTCACGGCACGCAGCGCGGAGGAGGCGCCGTGGCCCAGCGTGAGGGCCTCGTGGACCGACCGGCGCACCGACTCGGCCTCGGCCTCCGCGATCTCCGCGGCCCACCCGTCGATGTCGATGTCCTGGATCATCTCCACTCCCTGTACGTCCGCCGTTCCGATGACGACGGTACGCGGGGAGCGGGTTCTGGCGGACCCCTCGCGAGGAGGGTAACGCCCTATCCCCGAGGGGAGGGCATCCGCCTATGCAACCGTGCGGGCGAGCTCGTTGAGCGTGGTCTCGCCGGCGAGGACCTTCAGCACGCCGTCCTCGCGCATGGTGCGCATGCCCTCGCGGCGGGCCTGGCGGCGGATCTCCGACGAGGGCGACGACGCGGCGGTGAGGCGCTCGATCTCCTCGCTCATGGTGAGCATCTCGTAGATGCCGAGCCGGCCCTTGTAGCCGGTCTGGCGGCATGCCGCGCATCCGACGGCCTGGTAGATCGAGGCCGGGTCGGTGACGCCCTCGGGCAGCGAGGCGGTGCCGGCGAACTCGCGCAGCGTGGCGGCGGGCACCTTGACCTCGCGGCGGCACTCGGTGCAGAGGCGCCGGGCGAGGCGCTGGGCCAGCACGCCCAGCACGCCGCTGGCGGAGAGGAAGGGCTCGACGCCCATCTCGGTGAGCCGTGTCAGGGCGCTGGCGGCGTCGTTGGTGTGGATGGTGGCCATCACGAGGTGACCGGTGAGCGCGGCCTGCATCATGATCTGGGCCGTCTCGCCGTCGCGGATCTCACCCACCATCAGCACGTCCGGGTCGCTGCGCAGCAGGGCGCGCAGGCCGGTGGCGAAGGTGAGGCCGGCCTTGGTGTTGACCTGCACCTGGTTGATGCCGGCGAGGCGGTACTCCACCGGGTCCTCGACCGTGATGATCTTGCGGTCGCCGGTGTTGAGCGAGTGCAGCGCCCCGTAGAGGGTCGTTGACTTGCCCGAGCCGGTCGGGCCGCTGACCAGCACGGCGCCGTACGGGCGCCGGTAGCAGTGGGTGAACCGGTCGAGCGTGTCGCCGCTGAAGCCGAGTTCGGAGAGCTTCCGCATCGCGTTGGAGGTGTCGAGGATGCGGATCACGACGCCCTCGCCGTGCACGGTGGGCACGGTCACGACGCGCAGGTCCAGGCGGTGCCCGGCGGCGGTGAGGCCGACGCGCCCGTCCTGGGGCACGCGGCGCTCGGCGATGTCCATGTCGCCCATCACCTTGATGCGGCTGACGATCTCGCGCGAGAGGCTCGCGGGGATGGCCGCGACGGTGCGCAGCACACCGTCGATGCGGTACCGCACCAGCATCTCGTCGGGCTGGGGCTCGAGGTGGATGTCCGACGCGCCCTCCTCGACGGCGCGGGCGACCACCGAGCCGACCATGCGCACGACGGGGGCGGTCTCGCCCGAGATCGACGCGATGTCGCCGACGTCGTCCAGCGAGGGCCCGGCGGTGGGGCCGGCTTCGCGGACCAGGCCCGAGAGGAAGTTGTCCTCGTGGACGTCGCCGGCGTTGAGGAAGGCGTCGAGCTCGCTCTCGAGGGCGAGGGCGGGGCGCACATCGCGGCCGACCAGCATGCGCAGGTCGTCGAGGGTGAGCACGTCGGTGGGGTCGGCCGTGGCCAGCAGCAGGGCGCCGGCGGGGTCGATGGCAAGCGGCACCACGCGATAGCGGCGGCGGCTGCGGTCGTCGAGCAGGTCGAGGATCGCGGGGTCCACGCCGCTCGAGAGGCGGGCGCGCGGCACGCCCAGGCGCCGGGCCAGGCCGTCGCCCATCACCTCCGGGCTGAGGCTGCCCATGCCGACCAGGATCTCGCCGAGCTTGCCGCCCTCGTCGCGCTGACGCTGGAGCGCGCCCTCGAGCGTGGCGCGCGTGATGGCGCCCATCTCGATGAGCACGTCGCCCAGTCCCATCGGTGGCGCCGCCACCGCTCCGCCCGCTGCGCCCTGAGCCATCAGGCCCTCCGCCGTCAACACATTTGGTCACTCATCGGCCGCTCGCGCCCGCGCATGAGCCCTCACGCACGGGTGCGGCCCTCAGTTCGGCCATCGGGACGCCGATTCAATTGGGGTGTCCCAACGACGTGAAGTGGTCGACCCCATCCGGGGAGCCCGCGACCTGCTCTGGCTGTCCCGCCACTGGCTGACCCCCGGGAGCGCGCCCCCGCCGATTCCGACGGCGACGCGCGCCGCCGCCGAGATCGCCGCCGCGATGGCCGAGACGGCCGCGACCCTCGCTCCCGCTCCGCCGCCCCACCGCGACGTGGACCGGTCGCACGTCGGCGAGCGCCTGGGCGACGCGCTGCTGCGGCACGATCTGATCAGCCCGGACGACCTGGAGCGCGCCCTGGCCGAGCACCGCAACAGCGGCGAGCGCCTGGGCCGGGTGCTGCTCTCGATGGGGCTGGTGAAGCGGCAGGACCTGCACCGCGTGCTCGGCGAGATCTGGGGCATCGACTACTGCGACCTGCTGGGACGTCGACGTGGACGAGGAGCTCGCCCGCCGCTTCGACCCCAAGGTGATGGCCCAGGAGGGCTGGGTGCCGGTCGGCTGGCACGGCGAGACCGTGCGCGTGGCCACCGCCGAGCCGCCCGCGCCGGGCCTCGGACCGGGTGTTCAGCGACGAGCTGGGCGGCCCCGTCGAGGTGGAGTTCCTGGCCACCACCGAGTGGGACGTCAACGCCGTCCTGCGCAAGATCTTCGCCGAGCGGCTGGCGCACGACGCCGCCAACGAGCTCTACGAGCGCGACCCGCTCGCCTCGGCGCGCCACCCGCTGACCTGGGGCCAGCGCATCGCCCTGCTGGGGACCCTGGCCGTCGTGGTCGCGGGCTTCGTGCTCGACCCGCTGATGACCGCGATCGTGATCCTGTGCGCCGCCAACGTCGGCTTCTTCGTGGCCGTCGCCTTCAAGCTGGTGACCGCGCTCGCCGGATGGCGCTCGGTGCGCCGCGTCGGCCCCTCGTCGGCCGAGCGGATACCCGACGACGAGCTGCCGATCTACACCGTGCTGGTGCCCGTGTTCCGCGAGGCCAACATCATCGGCGGCCTGGTCGGCCACCTGCGCGAGCTGGACTACCCGCAGGAGAAGCTCGAGATCCTGCTCCTGATGGAGGAGGAGGACACCGAGACCCTCGACGCGGCGCGGGCGGCCAACCCGCCCGACACGGTCAAGTTCGTCATCGTCCCGCCGGGCAAGCCCCAGACCAAGCCGCGCGCCTGCAACATGGGCCTCGTCTTCAGCCACGGCGAGTTCCTCGTGATCTACGACGCCGAGGACCGCCCCGAGCCGGGTCAGCTGCGCGAGTCGGTCGCGGCCTTCCGCGCCGGCGGCGACAAGCTCGCCTGCGTCCAGGCGCGCCTGAACTACTTCAACGCCAAGGAGAACCTGCTCACGCGGATGTTCACCCTGGAGTACTCGTGGTGGTTCGACTACATGCTCCCCGGCCTCGACCGCCTGAAGCTGCCGATCCCGCTGGGCGGCACGTCCAACCACTTCCGCACCTCGGTGCTGCGCCACCTGGGCGGCTGGGACGCCTGGAACGTCACCGAGGACGCCGACCTCGGCCTGCGCGCCGCCGCCGAGGGCTACACCGTGGGCGTGATCCCCTCGACCACCTACGAGGAGGCCTGCGGCCGCTACTGGCCGTGGATCCGCCAGCGCACCCGCTGGATCAAGGGGTACATGGTCACCGGCCTGGTGCACACGCGTCGCCCGATCAAGACCGCCAGGGCGGCCGGCGTGCGCGGCGTGTTCGGCCTGATCCTGCTGATCATCGGGACGCCGCTGACGTTCCTGCTGGCCCCGGTGATGGCCTTCTTCACCGTGCTCTGGCTGCTGGGCCTGGTGTGGGGCGTCGACATGCCCAACCTGCTGCCCGGGCCCATGGAGGCGATCGGCGCGATCAACCTGATCGTCGGCAACGCCCTGATGGTGGCCCTCAACGCGCTCGCCGTCGGCCGGCGCCGCATCCACCACCTGCTGCCCTACGCCCTGCTCAACCCGCTCTACTGGTGCCTGCACTACATCGCCGCGTGGCGGGCCCTCTACCAGCTGGTGTTCAACCCGTTCCACTGGGAGAAGACGCCCCACGGGCTCACCGACCAGGAGGCGATCCTCGCGGTGGGCGGCAGCTCCGAGGCCACCGCGCTCAACGCCTGACCCCCCAGATGACGATGCCGCCGCCCATGCTCATGCGGCGCATGCGCAGATCGCCGATGCCGGCGGCGCGGTAGGTGTCGAGCAGGGCCGCCAGCGGGTGGCGCGCGTAGAAGTCCGGGATGCTGCGGTGCAGGAACCGCCCGGCGTCCCACCATGCGGGCCCGCCGACCGCGAAACCGGCGATCGGGAGGACGGCCCCGGTGTAGACGCTCCACGCCGCGCGCGCCGGGCGCCCACGACGGCACGCCGAACTCGAGGCTGGCGATGGTGCCGCCGGGGCGCACCACGCGCGCCAGCTCGGCGAGCACGGCGGCCGGATCGTCCACGTAGCGCAGCAGGTAGGTCACGGTGAGGGCGTCGAAGATCTCGTCCTCGAAGGGCAGGTGCTCGGCCTCGCCCTCCATCAGGCGCACGCGCTGGGAGAGCCCCTGCTCGTCCAGCCGCTCGTGGGCGGCGGCGAGCATGTCGGCGCTCTGGTCGATGCCGGTCACCGCGCAGCGGCGGCGCAGCACCAGCTGCTCGGCCACCGCTCCGGTGCCGGTGGCCACGTCCAGCACCTGGGCCTCGGGACCGACCTTCAGGCGGTCGACCAGGAACCGGTGCCAGCGGGGTTCCTGGCCGAGCGAAAGCACCGCCGCGCGGCGCGAATACGCGGGACCCGCCAGCCCCGAGAAGAGGGCGGGTGCCTCGGTCTTGCTCAGTACAGGGCCTGCGCCAGGCGACGGCGGAAACGCACGGCGAGCGGGTGGTGCTCGCCCAGATCGCCGAACACGCCGAGCAGCGCCGCGCGCAGGTCGTCGCGCAGGTCGGGCGCGGCGACGCGGACGGCGTCCACGAGGTGGGTGAGGCCGAGCTCGACGTCTCCGCGGTCGAGGGCCGCCAGGCCCGCGACGATGTCGGGCTGGTCGATCTTCGCCAGCCGCACGCGGGCGAGCAGCGCCACGGCGCTCTGGTCGAACGCGACCGGCTCGAGCACCTCCGCGATCTCGTCGGCGCGGCCGTCCGAGAGCAGGATCTTGGCCAGGGCGACCCGGGCCGCGACGCTGCCCGGCTCCAGCGAGATCGCCGTGCGCAGGGAGTCCTCGTCGCCCTCGGCCACGAGGCGGTCGGTCTCGGAGGGGACCAGCGAGTTGAGGAAGCTCTCGATCGCCGGGCCGGGCTGCAGGCCGACGAACTCGGAGACGGCCTCGCCGTCGCGGAAGCCCTTCACGAAGGGGATGCTCATCACGCGGTAGTCCTGCGCGAGCTTGGGGTTGCTGTCGATGTCCACCTTCGCCAGCAGAACGCTGCCGGCGCGCCGCTCGACGGCCGCCTCGATGAGGGGGGTGAGCTGGCGGCAGGGCCCGCACCACGCGGCCCAGAAATCGACGACCACGGGGACCTCGTGCGAACGCTCGATCACATCGGCGTCGAAGGTGGCCTCGGTCACATCCACGGTGTCGCTCCTCCCCTGTCTCCTGCGCTTCCATCTCACGGTAGCGAAGGTTCCTGGGGGTTGCCCGTGGCCCGCGCGCCTATGCGGCGGAGTTCATCTCCTGCGGCGCGACCGGCGGACGGCACACCGGGCACGGCTCCCAATGGGCCGACAGGTAGCGCCATGGGCCGTGCACCACGTCACGCACGCCGAGCTCACCGCGATGCGGCGCCCGCGTGCAGTCCTCGCGGTGGTAGTGACCCCAGCCACCCGCGCTCATATGTGCGACACAACCCGTCTCGGCGGTGGTCTCCCGCCCGGGCATCTCAAGTGTGGTCATTCTCGTCCCCTCCTGGGGAATGCGCGGCCCCGCCGCGCTCTTCTCTTCTTTTCTCGCCTTCGACGATAGCGCGACCCGACTTGAGCGCCGCACCCCCGGACGGGGCGTTACACCTGCGTGATCCCGCCACGGGTTCAGGTTGTTCCCCAGCCGGACGGGTGTTCCTCCGGCGGGGTGGTGCTCCAGGGCCCGAAGACCGTCAGCGACGTGCGCACCGGCGGGCTGGCGAGCCCGGCGGCACGCCGGCGGCCGGAGATGGTGAGCGTACGTCCCCGCCGCGAGGTGCCGTCTACAGTGACGGGCCGCCCGGGATCAGAACCCGGTTACGGCGCGTTGACGGCCGCCGCCACCCGCGCGATAGTAGTGGTCTAATTGTCCGACCACTTTAGGAGACAGCTGTTGTCCGACGCACCGCCTCGCCCCGCCATCGCCACGATGGAGGCTCTTCGCAAGGTCGGGCACATCACGCCCTCGTGCAACACCGTGCTCGAACCGGTGGTCGCGATGATGGCCCATCCCTTCCGGCACACGCTGTCCAACCACTTCTCGCGCATCCCGGTGGGGAACATCTCCCTCCAGGCGAGCGACCGCGGACAGTTCACCGTGGGCACCATGGTCGCCGCCGCGTCGCTCCTGGCCGACGCCCAGATGGACGCGATCGCCTGGAACGGAACCTCCGGGAGCTGGGACGGCCTCGCGGCCGATCGCGAGATATGCGACGCGATCACAGTGGCCACCGGGGCACCCGCCACGACCTCCACCCTGGCCCAGTTGGAGTACCTCGAACGCCACGGGATCTCCCGGATCGCCCTTGCGGTGCCCTACCTGGATGACGTCGCGGCGCGCATCGTGGAGGTCTACGCCGAGGAGGGGGTCGAGGTCGTGCACCACTCCAACCTCGGGATGACCGTCGGCCGCGACATGGCGAACGTCCCCCTGGCCGAGGTCGCCGCCCTCGTACGTCGGGCGGACGTCCCGACGGCGCAGGCGATCGTGGTTGTCTGCACCGGGCTGCCCGCCGCCCTCATCGCGCCCGAGGCCGAGCGCGACCTTCGCAAGCCCGTCTTCGACAGCGTCGCCGTCACGCTGAAGCACGGCATGGAGCTTGCCGGCTGTGAGGCCGGCGTCGAGGGTTGGGGGGCTGTCATGAGCGGCGATGGCGGGGTCGCCGCGCTGCTCGGGGGCGCCCCGCCGATGAGCGCGCAAACGGTGGTGCGCAGCGTGAACCCCCACGCGCCCGACCGGGTCGTGTTCGAGGCACCCGCAGCCGACGCGCGAGCGGTGGATTCGGCGATCCGGGCGTCGCACGCCGCCCAGGACGGGTGGTCGCGCGCCGGCCCGCGAGCGCGGCCTGGCAATCGCGGCGATCGGCGCCGCGATCGAGCGGCGTGCAGGCGAGCTGGTCGAGGTCCTCATCGCGGAGATCGGCAAGCCACGCAGGGAAGCCCAGGGCGAGGTGGCGCGCGGCGCGGCGATCTGCCGCTACTTCAGCCAGATGGTGCTCGCGTCGGACGGGGAGACGTACCCCGCGAGCGAGCCGGGTCAATGGCTGCTCGTCCAGCGGCGCCCCCGCGGGGTCTGCGGGCTCATCACTCCCTGGAACCTGCCGGTGGCCATCCCACTGTGGAAGGCGGTCCCCGCCCTCGCCTACGGGAACGGCGTCGTGATGAAGCCCGCGCCCGCCAGCGCGGCGACGGGAGACCTCCTCGGGGCGATCGTCGCCGATTCCCTGCCGGCCGGTCTGTTCGCCGTCGTCCAGGGTGATGCCGAGACGGGCACCGTGCTCATCGACCATCCGCGCATCGATGCGATCTCGTTCACCGGCTCGGTCGCCGTCGGCCGGATCGTCGCGGGGCGCGCGGTCGCCCGGGGCATCGCCGCCCAGTGTGAGATGGGAGGCCAGAATCCCGCCGTGGTCCTTCGTGATGCCGACCTCGAGGCCGCGTCGCGGATGATCGCCTACTCGGCGATGGGTGCCGCGGGTCAGAAGTGCACCGCCACCCGTCGGGTGATCGTCGAGGGCCGCGTGCTCGCCGAGTTCCGCGAGCGGCTGGTTGCGGAGATCGAGGCCATGACGCTCACCGATCCCACCTCCGATGGTTGCCAGATCGGGCCGCTGATCGACTCCGGGTCGCGCGCCTTCGCCGAGCAGGCGATCGCCGCCGCGGGAGGGATCACGCTCACCGGAGGCACGCGCCCCGACATGCCGGGCTTCTATCTCGCGCCGACGCTCGTCGAGCTCGACGGGCCGCATGGGATCCTCGCCACGGAGGAGGTGTTCGCGCCCGTCGCCGCCCTGATCCCGGCCGACTCGGCCGAATCGGCCCTCCGGATCGCCAACGACACCCGCTTCGGCCTGGTCGCCTCCGTCCACACGCGCGATCTGGCACACGCCATGCGCTTCGCCGAGCGGATGGAGGCCGGTCTCGTCAGGATCAACGCGCCCACGGCGGGGCTGGACATCCACGTCCCCTTCGGGGGCTCCAAGGAGTCGAGCATCGGCATGCGCGAACAGGGCCTCGCCGCGCGCGACTTCTTCACCGAGACCGTCACCATCGTCCTGAACCCGGGGTGACGCGGTCCGGTGGTCAGGCGCTCTCCGGAAGGACCTGTCCTCCATCGATGACCAGCGTCTGCCCGGTGACGAAGTGCGCCTCCGGCGAAGCCAGGTAGCGAACCGCCCACCCGACGTCCTCCGGCTCGCCGAAGGCTCCCAACGGAATCGCCGCGAGCATGCTCTGCTCGTGCTCGGGACCGAGGTCTCCGAAACCCGGCGTCCGGATGTTCCCGGGCAGAACCGCGTTTATGGTGATGCCGGCGGCCGCGACCTCCAGCGCCGCGGAGCGCATGAGGCCGAGCATCGCCGCCTTGGACGCGCCGTAGTGGGCGTACCCGGGCTGCCCGACCAACGCGCCCGTGATGGACGAGGTGAGCACGATCCGGCCGTAGCCGCGGGCCGTCATCGCCGGCAGGCACGCCTGGATCGATGAAAGCGCTCCGCGGACGTTGATCCCCATCAGCCGGTCCCACGCCTCCGGGGTGATGTTGACAAGCGCCGCGTGCGGGTAGATACCGGCGTTCGCCGCGAGGATGTCGATCCGGCCCCAGTGCTCGGTCGCGAGCGCCGCGACACCCGCCATCGCGGTGGCCTCACTGACGTCCGCCTCGATCGCGGCGACGTCGTCGCCCCCCGGGTCGAGCTGTGCCGCCGCCGCGCGCGCCGCGGGGCCGTCCACGTCGGCCAGGACGATCCGGGCGCCCTCGGCCCGAAGGACCGCGGCGATCCCGTAGCCGATGCCCTTCGCGGCACCGGTGACAATGGCGACCTGTCCGCTAGAGATCCTGCATTCGTCCCGTCCCTCCTGGTCAGGTGAGGCCGTTGGCCACGGCGAGCTCGGTGAGCCGTCGCAGCGTGACCTCGTATTCGTCCGACAGGGGCGTGCGCGGTGGCCGGCACGGACCCCCGTGGCGCCCGACGACGTCCATCGAGAGTTTGATGGCCTGCACGAACTCCGTCCGCGAGTCCCAGCGCATCAGGGCGTGCAGCAGCCGATACAACGGCAGGGCGCGCTCGGTCGCACCCCCGGTCGCGGCCCCGTAGAGCTCGACGCACGACCGGGGAAAGGCGTTGGTGTAGCCGGAGATCCACCCCTTCGCGCCGGCCAGCGCGAACTCCAGGACGGTGTCGTCGAGAGCCGATCAGGATGTCGAGTTCGGGCGCCAGTTCCTGGATCGCGTAGGCCCTGCGCGGATCGCCGGTGAACTCCTTGACCCCGACGATGAGCCCCTCGTGGAACAGCTCCGCGAGGAGACTCGGGCACGAGGTCCACCTTGGTGTCCATCGGGTTGTTGTAGGCCACGATCGGCAGCCCGACGACGGAGATGGCGCGGAAGTGCTCAACGACGCCGCGGCGGTCGGCGCGGTAGCCGGTGGGCGGCAGGCACATGACGGCGGGCGCCCCGACCCCCGCGGCATGCTCTGCCCATTGCACGGCCTCCCGCGATCCGACGCGGCGACGCTGGGGATGACCGCGAAGCCCTCCGGGGCTGCGGCGGCGGCCGTCTCGACCACCCGTGCGCGCTCGGCGTCGGTGAGGGTCAGGTACTCGCCGAGCGAGCCGTTGGGGGTGACGCCGTCGCAACCGGCCCGGGCCAGCCAGGCGACGTGCTCGGCATAGACGTCGAAGTCGATCTCGAGCTGATCGTCGAACGGGAGTGCGTTCGCCACAAGGACCCCGTGCCATGCTCTGCGTGTCATCTGGACCCCTTGGTAGTCGGCGTGGGACGGGTGTGGGGCGTCGCCGGCCGCGGGCGCCGCGCGCGGTCGGACTCACTCGTGCACGACCTCGGGCAGGCGCGGCGCGGCGTCCAGCAGCCGGCGCGTGTAGCTGCTCTCGGATGTGCGAGGACGTGCGCCACGCGCCCGTCTCTCGCACACGCGCCGTCCTCGAGCACGAGCACGCGGTCGGCGATGCTCGCGACGACGCCGAGGTCGTGGGTGATGAAGAGCATCGCGAGGCCGAGCTCGGCCCGGAGCTCGCCGAGCAGCTCGAGCACCGCGGCCTGCACCGAGACGTCGAGCGCCGAGGTGATCTCGTCGCAGATGAGCAGCTCGGGCTCGCGCGGCGAGCGCCCGCGCGATCGCGACGCGCTGCCGCTCGCCGCCCGAGAGCTCGCGCCGGGTAGCGGTCGGCGAGCGCGCGCCGGGAGCCGGACCCGGTCGAGCAGTCGCGTCACCTCGTGCTCGGCCTCTGCCGCGCGAGAGGTCACGCAGCAGCCGCGGCGGGCCGGCGATCGCGATCCGACGTGCGGTGCGTGGGTTGAGCGAGTCGTACGGGTTCTGGAAGACGATCTGGATCCGGCGGCGCTCCTCGCGCGTCCGGTCGCGGGCCGACGGCGCCAGCGGCGCGCCGCGCAGCAGGATCGCGCCCGCGGTCGGCGCGTGCAGGCCGACGACGCAGCGCGCGATCGTCGTCTTGCCGCTGCCCGACTCGCCGACCAGCGCGACGCACTCGCCGGCGACCGAGCGAGAACGACACGTCGTGGGCCGCGACCACCGTGCTCGATGCACGCGCTCGTATGCACCGCCGCGCAGTTCGCTCGACCGCGAGCAGCGGCGCGTCCGCCTGCGGCGGACGCGGCAGGTCGATCAGCCGACCGTGCGTCGGGCGCCGGCGTCGCCTGCCCAGTGGAAGCAGCGCACGGCCTGGCCGGCGCCGACCGCTCGAGCGGCGGCATCTCGGTCGCGCACCTGTCGATCCGCTGGGCGCAGCGCGGCGCGAAGGCGCAGCCCGTCGGCCGCTCGCCGACGCCGACAGCGACGCCCGGCATGCCCTCAGCCGCCGCGGCACGACGTGGTCGGGATCGACTCGACCAGAGCCCGCGGTGTAGGGGTGTCGCGGCCGCGCGAGCACTTCGGCCGCCGGTCCTTCCTCGACGATTCGGCCGGCGTACATCACGGCGATGCGTCGGCGATCGACGCGACCACCGCGAGGTCGTGCGAGACGTAGATCGACGCCGATTCCCCTCGCGCTGCAGTCGGCCGATCTCTTCGAGGATGCGCGCCTGCGTGACGACGTCGAGCCCGGTCGTGGGCTCGTCGAGGACCACGAGCGGCGGCTCGCAGGCCAGCGCGATCGCGATCGCGACACGCTGCTGCTGGCCGCCCGAGAGCTGGTGCGGGAAGCGTCGCGTGAAACTCCTCGTCGCCGGCGGCAGGCTCGACGCGCTTGAGCGCGCCGGCGACGATCTCGCGGTGCTGGCCGCTCGGGTGGTGTTCGCGAGCATCTCACGGATCTGATCGTCCAATCCGTCAGCGACGGGTTGAGCGCCGTCGCCGGATCCTGGGCACGTAGGAGACGAGCCGGCCGCGCAGGCTGCGCAGCTCCCGGTCGCGAGCCCGAGCAGCGCTGGCCGGCGACCGTGACCCGCCGGCGGCGATTCGGACGCCAGGCCGCGTGAACCCGAGGAAGGCCAGGGCGGTGGTCGTCTTGCCGCTGCCCGACTCGCCGACGAGGCCGAGGATCTCGCCGCGCGGCGACCGTCAGCGAGACGTCCTCGACGATCGGCGCCGCCGTGGCGAGCTCGAGCCGCAGCGCCGTTCGACCTCGAAGCACCGGGACGCGGTCATCGGTTCGACCATCGTCGGGTCCGTCGACCGGACGTCGGAGCGTCCGCGGCGGTCGCGTCGGCGATCAGGTTGACGCGCGATCGTGAGCAGCGGCGATCAGCGACCGCCGGGGCGTCAGTGCCCAGGGGTTGGAGATCTAGACCGCTGCGGTTCTCGCTGATCATCAGCGCCCAGTCCGCTGCCGGTGGCTGCAGGCCGAGGCCGAGATAGTTGACCGCAGCGACGAGGAGGATCGAGCCGGTGCAGCCGCAGGCCGGCATCGGCGAGCACGGTGTCGACGGATGTTCGGCAGGATCTCGCGGCAGCAGGATGGCGCACGTGCGCTCGCCCCGCACCACGGCCGCCTCGACGTAGCTCTGCGTACGAGACCTCGAGCGTCGCCGTCCGCACGATCCGTGCGATCCCCGGACGTGCATGACTGCGACGGCCGCGCACCGAGCGCCACCGTCGCGTGGCCCGACGCCCGTCGCGATCACAAGCAGGAAGAGCAGCGGCGGGGAACGCCAGAACGACGTCGACCAGCGCATCAGGATCGGGTCGAGCAGCGATCCCGCTGGAAGCCGGCGATCAGGCCGAGCGGCAGCCCGACCGAGATAGGCGATGATCGTCGCGGCAGCGGCCAGGAGCAGACGGTTCGACTCCCCGTCGAGCACCCGCGAGAGCACGTCGCGCCCGAGGAAGTCGGTACCGAGCAGGCGGTCGCTGCGGCGACCCTGAGAGCGGAGCGCCCGACGGCTCGTCGGAGGTGAGTACGGCGCGAACAGCGGGCCGAGACAGCGCGACCACGAGCACGAAGACGAGCAGCGACCACACCGACCGCTCACCGGCGCCGGCTGCGTGCGATAGCGCATACGGCTCACTCACGGCGCACGTCCGCAGCTTGGGGATCGAGCAGCACCACGAGCAGGTCGGCGACGATGTTGATCGACGATATAGATGGCGGCGAGCAGGAGCGCGATGGACTGGACCTCGTGCACGTCCCTGATCGTCGACCGCGTCAACGAGCTCCTTGCCCAGGCCGGGATAGGCGAACAGGTACTCCGACGACGATGATTCCGCCGACGAGGTACTGGATGAACTGGGCGAACACCTGGACGGCTCGGCGCCAGCGCATTGCGCAGGGCGTAGCGCGTGACGACCCTCCGCTCCGACAGCCCGTTCAACCGCGCCCACTGGACGTAGTCGGACTGCAGCGTCTGCAGCATCCCGGCACGCACCATCCGCGTGGATCCTGGCGACCGACGCGCCGAGCAGCGTGAGTACCGGCAGGACGAGCTTGTCCGGGTGGTCCAGCGGGCTCGCGCCGGGCGCCACGAGCGAGACAGGAGGCAGGACGTCGAGCCAGGTGAAGAACACCAGGATGATAAAGCGAGCCCACCACGAACTCGGGCAAGGCGAGACAGCCAGCGAGACGATCGAGATCGAGTGGTCCGGCGGCCGCGCCGACGCGCAGCGCGCCGACGACGCCCAGGAGCAGGGAGAGCGGGATCATGAACACCGTCGCGATCGCCGCGAGGATCAGCGAGTTGGTGAGCTCTGTCTTAGATCTGACTCCAGACCGAGACCTTCTCACCCTGGGCGTAGCCGGCGGCGGTGTCACCCAGGTCACCCGTGGCAACGCCGCCCAGGCCAGACGAGATAGCGCTGGGCCGCCGGGTCGTCGAGCCCCATGAGGTCGCGCATCTTGGCCACCTCGTGGGGCGTCGCCGACTTTCCGAGCACCGCGCTGGCGGTGTCACCCGGGAGCACCTCGGTCGCTGCGAACACCAGCGCCGAGGCGGCGAGCAGGGTCACGAGCCCCGCGAGCACCCGGCGGCCCGAAGCGCAGGAAGGGATGGCGAAGGTGCGACGAGGCCGCGGCCATCGCGCGACGATGGCCGTCCCCCCCGACCCCCGGGCGAGCGATCACTTGTCGAGCCAGAAGCTCTTGTAGTCCCAGCCCCCGAGGCTGGTGAAGGAACTGGGCACCACGCCCTTCACGTACGGCGCCGCGGCGTCCACGATGTTCACGTTGGCCCAGACGAGATAGCCGCCCTCGTCGTACTGGACCTGCTGGATCTCGTGCCACAGATCGCCGCTGTCGGCCTCGTCGGCGGTGCCTTTGGCAGTGCGGATCTTGGCGTCGTAGGCCGCGTCGCGCCAGTGCGTCTCGTTCCACACCGCGTTGGAGGTGACCGCGAGGTCGTACCACGCGCCGAGGGAGCCGGCGGCCCAGAAGTCCTGTCCGAAATCCAACTTGGTGTAGAGCAGCGAGGTGTCGAAGTACGCGTTGGCCGGCTCGGGCTTGACCGTGATCTTGACGCCCGCGGCCTTCGCCTGGTTGGCGAACAGGGTCGCCGCCTCGGTGAACCCCGGCACGGCGTTGGACGTGTGGAGGGTCACCTCGAGGTTCTCCTGGCCCGCCGCCTTGAGTAGCGACTTGGCCTTCTCGATGTCCTGCTGGCGGACGGGGAGGTCGTCGGCGAAGTAGTCGTACCCCTTGCCGAAGAGGTCGTTGCCCGGTGTCCCGAAGCCGGAGAGCGCACCGTCGATAGCGCCTGGCGGTCGGCGATCAGCCGGAAGGCCTCGCGGACCCGGTTGTCCGTGAACGGCGGTCGGTTGACCGCCATGTAGATCACCTGGATCGACGGGCTGGTCGCATCGATGATCTGCAGGTCACCGGCGGCCTTGTGCGCCTTGGCCTGAGTGAAGTCGATGACGCTCATCGCGTCGATCTCACCGGAGAGCAGCGCATTGACCCGGGCTGCGGGATCGTCGATCGACACGTCCTCCCACACATCGACGTAGGGCTTGCCGGTCTCCCAGTAGTCCTTGTTGGCCAGGGCCCGGCTGCGCTCGCCGACCTTGAAGGACTCGAAGACGAACGGGCCGGTGCCGACCGGCTTCGCGAAGCTCGTCGTGCCGTTCTGGATCACCACGGTGTTGCCGTTCACGAACGACTGCGGGAGGTGGACGTCGGCGCTCTTGAGCGGGATGCGCACGGTCAGCGCGTTGACGCGCTTCAGCTCGGCAAGCCGTATGTTGGTCACCGAGGAGTGTGCGACGTGCTTCGGGTCGCCCATCGACCTGAGCGTGTAGATGACGTCCGCGGCGGTGAAGGGCTTGCCGTCATGGAACGTCACGCCCGGGCGCAGACCGACCTCCCAGATGGTCGCGTCCGCGTTGGGCGTCCACTCCAACGCCAGCCCGGGGGTCGCCTTCAGGTCCGGACCGACCCGGACGAGGGGGTCGTAGATGTTGTACTGACGCGAGGTATCGACGAACGACGAGCCGCGTCCGGGTCGAACGTCTCGGCCTTGCCGCCGCCGACGTGCCCCACTCGCAGCGTGCCACCGCGCGTGATCGAGCCGGCCGAAGCCGCGGTGCCCGTCGTCGAGGTGGCGGCCGCGTTCTTGTTCCCGCCGCCGCATGCCGCGAGCACACCACCGGCGCCGAGCACCAGCGCCGCGCCGATGAAGCCCTTGCGCGACAGGAGCCGGGTGCGGTCCTGTTCCGCGCTGTTCCTCGGACCTTCGCTCTCTCCATGGTGCCCTCTCCCTCGTGACTGCAGACCGTTACCCGGGCCCGGCGAACAGCTGTCGTCAGCCGAATGACGGCCACGCTAACAGCGGGAGGTCAAGTGGTCAAATCTTCAAAAAACTTTGCCGGCAACCGGTATTGTCCCGCCCACGCACCCCACGCCGAGAGGCACGACGATGAAGAACGTGGACATCGCGGTGGCGCTTCTGGAGTCGATCAACGCCGACGCGCTGGAGCAGGGCGCCGCGTTCTTCGCCGAGGACGCGAGTTGATCGAGGACCCCATCGGCCTGACCTACCGTGGGCCGGGCGGCTGGCCCGAGAACGTCAACTACTGGCGCACGGGGTTCTCCGACGGCCACGTCGAGATCACCAACGTGATCGACGGCGGCGACATCGTCGCGGTCGAGTACATCGGATCGGGGACGAACACGGGGACCCTCGTGACGCCCGACGGCGACCTCCCGCCCACGGGCGAGCACATCGTGTCGCGCTTCGTCAACGTCTGGGAGTTCCGGGAGGGCAAGATCATTCGCGGCCGCAGCTACGTCGGCGGGCTGATGGCCAGCTCCGGCGTCCCGCCTGACGCGATGATCAATCCGCACAAGCGGCTCACCGCGGCCCGGCTCGCCGGCGTTCCCGAGCTCGAGAGCGCGTTCGTGGACGTCACCGACACCAAGGACATCTGGGACGGCGGGGGGCTGAAGCCGCCGAGCGTCGGGCCTCCGGTCGCGCTGTTGCAGGAGTCCCTGCTCGCCATGGGGTACCCGTTGCCCCGCGGGGGCGCGGACGGCCGATACGGCGCCGAGACGACGGCCGCGGTCGTCCGATTCCAGGTGGACGCCGGCCACCCGTGGCCCTCCGGCCAGGCGTGGGAGCACATCGGCGGAATCGCCGGTGCCAACACCATGGCGCACTTCGACATGTTCGATCCCGGCGGCACGGTGAGCAGTCACGTGGAGGAGGTGACGGGTGTGCCGGCTCGCTCGGCGACCTTCGCCGAGTCGCCCGATCATCCGTTCGCCGGGTTCGACGCCGGCACCACACCGGTGAGCCTCGTCGTGGGCACCGCATCGCGACGCCGCGTGCGCGTCAACCGGGCGCCGGCCCGCGGGGATCTGACGTACCTCGTCGTGGACCCCTCGATCGCCACGATCGGCACCACCCAGGAGGGCCTCGTGGTGGGCGGGATCAGGGCGGGCACGACCCTCGTGCGCGCCATGGCGGGCGCCACCGTGCTCACCGAGCTCGAGGTCCACGTCCGCGATCCCCGCGAGGAGGTGGTGAACTTCTTCTTCGTCGGCCGGGGCACGGGGGCGGTGACGCCGACGTTGCGTGACCGCGAGCAGGCCACGCTGCTCACCCTCCGCCTCAACCGCGTCTTCCGCCGTCAGGCCAACGTGCACTTCACCTGCGGGCAGGAACGCGACATCGTGCTGGACGATCCACACGACACCGGGTTCGTCGTGCCCGGCCAGCTCAACGTCGTCTGCGCGGGAGCATGGCCAGGGGACGTCGGCGTGGCCGACCCATCGGTGCTGCTCGTGCCCGACGACGATGCCGCCGACGGCATGACCGTGCCGCGGGGCGCGGCCCTCTTCCTCGGCGCCACGCTCGCGGCCGCACCCGATGGGTTGATGGCCCAACCGGGCAGGGGGGCCGATCGGCGGCGCGTGCCGCGCACCCTGGCCGACGTCGTCAACCCCCCGCGCGAGGCGTGACCCGTCGGAGCGTGCGTCATGCGTGGCTCGAGCCGGGTCGCAGCCCGTCGAAGAGCCCCAGGTCATCGCGGTGCACGACCCCGCCCTGAAGCACGGCGACGACGCCCGTCCGCGTCAGGGCGATGTCGGTCAGCGGGTCGCCGTCGATGATCACGAGGTCGGCGAGGGCACCCTGTGTGAGCGACCCGACGGACTGCTCGAGACGGATGGCGCGGGCGGCCTCGTAGGTCGCCGCGGCGATCGCCTCGAGCGGCGCCATGCCGCACCGCACGTACATCTCGAGCTCCTTCGCGTTGTCGCCGTAGCGATGCGTGATGTTGCCCCCCACGTCGGTGCCCACGGCGATCCTCACCCCCATCTCGATCGCCATCCGCAGACGGTCGAGGATCGCCGCCTCCTCCGAGGCGATCATGTCGGCCCACGGCATCCCGGCCGCGGGGCCGCGCATGGTGATCGCCCAGACGTTGCTGATCGTCGGCACGAGGACGGCGTCGTGCTGGATGATCGTCCGGCAGCTCTCCTCGGTCATGTACCAGCCGTGCTCGACGGTGTCGGCACCGGCGCGTGTCACCCACTCGATCGCCTCCGGCCCCATCGCATGCGCGGCCTTGAGACGGCCCAGGTGGGACGCCTCGGCGAAGATCGCCCGGATCTCCTCCTCGGTGGGGAAGACCGCCCAGAACTTCCCGAGCGACTCCGGCCCGTCCGCGCTGACGATCTTGATCACGTCCACGCCCTTGGCCACCATCTCGCGCACCCGCCGCACCGCGCCGGCCACGTCGTTGACCCCCGCCTCGGGTTCGAGGTGCGCGCCGAGTCCGCCCGTCGGGAAGACCCCGGGACCCGAGGCGAGCATGCGCGGCCCATGCACCAGGCCTGATCGCTGGGCGTTGCGCAGCGCGACGTCGTGATAGTCGCGTCCGCCGACCTCGCGCACGGTGGTGAACCCCGCGCGGAGCGTCGTCCGGGCCGCCGCGACGCCCTCGAGCAGGGCCTTCTGGGTGGCAGGGACATCGGTCCGCATCAAGGGCGGCTCGCCGTCGAACCCGACGGCCTTGTCGCCACCCACCATGTGGATGTGCACATCGATCATCCCCGGGATGACCGTGCGGCCCTCGACGTTGACGACGCCGTCCACCTCGGTAGGCTCGGCCGCTCCCACGCTGAGGATGCGGTCCCCCTCGACCACCACGACGCCGCGATCGATCGTCTCGCCCTTCCCGGTGATGACGTGAGCGCCGATGAGCGCGATCCTCACGCTGCTCCTCCTCGCGCGCCGCATCCCATCAGCGGACCAACCCGCGCGCCGTGACGGGGATGACGTGGTTGACGACGCCGTCGCGCACGGCCAGGAGGCCGTCGTGAAGGTTGACGCAACCGCATACGTGGTTGGGGATGATCGAGAGGCGATCACCGGGCGCTGGGCGCTGGGCGAGCTGCGACACGTCGATGTAGCCGTGCTCTTCGTTGATCGTGTGCAGGCGGGCGCCCGGCCACCCGACGACCGTCCCGTGGCCGCCGTCGGGATGGTCGTCCGACGTGAGCGTCTTCGAGCCGGCGTCCACGACGACCTGCCCCGGCACGGCGTCGGAGATCACCGTGACCTCGACCGTGAGCGCGCACGACTCGGGCGGACCATCGTTGCGGTCGTGCAGCGCGTAGGTGCCGCAGCGCAGCTCGTTGACGCACGTCTCGTGCGTCAGCCGCCACGACGGCGTTCACCCGCCGGAGATGCGCCCGCACGACAGACCGGCCACCAGGAACGCGTCGCGCGTCTCCCGCAGCAGCGCGTCGACCTGCCGCATGACCACCTCGATCGGAGTGTCATCACGGCCGCTGTGGCCGGGGTAGCAGCTGATCCCAGCGACCTCGAGCGCCGGCAGTCGCGAGAGGGCCTGGCCGAGCGCCACGGCACCGTCCACCGACGTCTGACCGGTTCGGTGCAGGCCGACGTCGAGTTCCACGAGCACCGCGGCGTGGGCACCGAACCGGCCGAGGGTGGCGGCCAACCCCTCGGCGGGCGCCAGCGCGTCAACCGCCACGGTCAGCTCGATTCCGCCGGCGGCGAGGCCGGCGAGGCGCTCCCACTTGTCCGTCCCGAACGGGGGGTAGTGCACCAGGATCGCGCACTCGGCGGCCTCGGCGTAGACCTCGGCCTCGCCGGTCTTGGCCACGGTCAGTCCCGCGGCGCCGAGCGCGAGCTGGCGCAGCGCGATCTCGGGCGATTTGTGCGTCTTGGTATGGGGCCAGAGCGCGATGGCATGGGCGTCGGCGTAGGCCTGCACCTCGGTGAGGTTCCTCTCGAGGACAGCGAGATCGACCACCGCCACCGGCGTCTCGACCTCCTCCACCGGCCGCCCGACCTGGCGGGCCAGGAGGCTGAGCGTGCGCTCGGCGCCGGTGCGGATCCCCGATGCACTCACGTCAGCGCCGCCTGCCACGCGCGCGAAATCCGTGCATGCCGCCCGAGCATCTCATCGACGTCGGCGAGCGTCAGCTCGCCGTCACGCACCACGGCGCGGCCCGCGACGACGGTGTGCCGGGCCCGGCCGGGGCCGCACCTCAACCAGGCTTCGACAGGATCGCTCCAGGCCCCGGCGAAGCCGACGCCGCCGAGCGGCCAGACGACCGCATCGCCGCAGGCCCCCGGCGCCAGGACGCCGGCCTCCCCCTGCCGGCCCAGGCACGCGGCCGAACCGGTGGTCCCCATCGCCAGGACGTCCCGGGCGCTCGTCCCCGTCGGGCCGGCGGTGAGCCGGCCCAGCAGCAGTGCCGTGTGCGCCTCGAGCCACATCGACCCGTGCTCCGACCCGCCGCCATCACAGCTGAGGCCGACGGGGACGCCGAGCCGGCGCATGGTCGGTACCGGTGCAATCCCCTCCGCGATCAGGCAGCACGTGGTCGGGCAGTGGGCCACCCCGGTCCCCCAGCGGGCCAGCTTCGCGACCTCGTCGTCGTCGACGAAGATGCAGTGCGCGACCCACGACCGTGAACTGCCCCAGCCGACGCTGTCGAGCCATTCGACGGGCCTGATGCCGAACCGCTCCAGCGACCAGGCCTCCTCGCCGGGAAACTGCGAGAGATGCGTCGTCAGCCGAACATCGTGGCGCTCGGCGAGGTCGGCACAGGCCTCCATCAGGCCGGGCGTCGCGACCGAGGCGCCCGAGGCGCCGCATGCGATCCGCAGCATGCTGCCGGGCGAGCGATCGTGGTATCGGACGATCAGCCGCTCCGTATCGGCGAGGATCGTGTCGGCGTCCTGAACCATCTCGGCCCTGAAGACCTCACCGTGCTCCTGTCCGACGGCGATGGCGCCGCGGCACGGGTGGAAGCGCAACCCCACCTCGCGGGCGGCGCGTATCTCGGCGTCGATGAGGTGCGGCCGGGGGTGGGCGTAGAGATCGTCCGTTGTCATCGTGCAGCCCCCCAGCGCGAGCTCGGCGAGCCCGATCCACGCCGAGACGTAGGCCGCCTCCTCGTCGAGCCGCAGCCACATCTCGCCACCGGCCTGTGCCCAGACGAGGAGCTGCGTGTTCAGGGCCGGCGCGAACGCCCGGGTGAGATTCTGGAACATGTGGTGGTGCGCGTTCACCAGCCCGGGCGTCACGAGGCACCCCTCGGCGCTCAGGGTTTCGCGCGCGTCGGGCTCCTGCCCGGCCGTGCCCACCCCCTCCACCAACCCATCGGAGATGGCCACCCAGCCGCCGCGGATCTCGGACCCCGTCATGGTGACCAGCAACTCCGCGTCGCGGATCAGCAGGTCGCAGGCGCCCTGCTCGCGGGGCGCGGTCGGCGGGGCGATCACGCTAGGTTGATACTCTCGCCCGCGTTATTTGTCAAAAGACTTTGCCACTTGTCCAATCTTCGGGCAGGTCGCTCAGGACGATCGCCGGCCGACGCAAAAGAGGTCAGACCACTTGGTAACTTGAACGAGTGATCTGGCGCGAAATCGCTACAGCCTGCGAGTCGGCAATGTCGAGGCGGTGATCGGATTGGACCTGGTCCCGCTCGCACGTGTGCCGTCCGTCCAGCTCTACGAGCACGTCAGCGATCGCATCGTCGAGGCGATCCGCGCCGGCCACTGGCGGCCTGGCGACCGCCTGCCGACGGAGCGGGAGTTCGCCGGCGCCTTGGGCGTGAGCCGACCGTCGTTGCGTGAGGCGCTCGGCGCGCTGCAGATTCTCGGCGTGCTGGAGACCAAGCACGGGTCGGGCACGCGCGTGTCGGAGGACGCGATCGAGATCCTGGCTCAGAGCCCCCCGGCCAACCTCTTCGGGGTGGACGCCGACGTCAGCCCGGTGGCCGTGCTCGAGGCGCGTCTGACCATCGAGCCGACCATCGCCGGTCTCGCAGCGGAGCGCTATTCCGCGGACCGCCGCATCGACGAACTGCTGGAGATGATGGACAACGCCCGGGATCTCGAGAACCCGGCCCACCGGGCCGTGTGGAGCGAGTCCGACCGCCTGTTCCACCGCCAGCTCGCGGTCCACACCGCCAACCCCGTACTGCTCGCCTTCGCCGACCACGTTTCGTTCGTCCAAGGGCAGCCCCTGTGGCGGCGGCTGCGCGACGAGACGCTGCTCGAGCCGGGGCGCCTGGAGTCCTCGGTCGAGGAGCATGCGCGCATCTACGACGCGATCGTCCGCGGCGATGCCGAGGCGGCGACCGCCACGGCCCGCGAGCACGTGGTCGTGGTACGCGAGCACATGGGCCTGCAATGACGCCGGGCGAGGGCGGCGCCCAGCACTTCTCCGCGACCGACCTGAAGAACGTCTACAGCCCGTTCCATGCGCCCCATGGCACGGTCCGCGACGGCGAGACGTTCCGCGTCGCAACCCAGGACTGCTTCGGAGGCCGCTTCCGCGACCCGGCGGGTACACGCCCGAGAATCGGCGCTTGGTCGACGACAACCTCGACGTCGTCACGGGCCCGATCCTGGTGGAGGGGGCCGCCCCCGGCGACGTCGTGGCCGTGCGGATCCACGAGATCGAGGTGACCAGCCCGGGCAGCATCGTGGTCAGCCGCTTCGCGGATCCGTCGCCCGACGACTGGTGGCTGGAGGAGACCCACGCCATCGCCCTGCCGGTTCACGACGGTCACGTCCATCTCGGCCCGCACCTGCGCGTGCCCATCCGCCCGGTTGTCGGCTGCATCGCGACCGCCCCGCGTGACGAGGTGGTGCTGTCCCGCCACGAGGATCGCTTCGGCGGCAACCAGGACTGCAACGCGATGACCGCCGGGGCGACCGTCGTGCTCCCAGTCGCCGTCCCGGGCGCCTTCCTCTACTTCGGCGACTGCAAGGCGCGGATGGCCGACGGGGAGATCGTCGCCGCGCCCGAGGTGGCGGACGCTCATCACGGCCACGGTGACGGTGCGACCGGGGCCGGCGGCGATGCGCTGGCCCCGTGTGGAGACCGAGTCACACCTCACCACGGTCGTCTCGGATATCTCGCTGGCCGACGCGTGCCGCCAGGCATTCCGAGAGATGCTGAACTGGCTCGAGGAGGATACCGGCGAGTCGCGCGCGACCCTCGCTCTCCTCCTCGGGATGGTCGGCGACACCGGCGTCTGCCAGATCAGCAACCGTCTGCACACGGCGCGTTGCACCGTGCCGAGGGCCGCGCTGGAGGGCCTCGGGCCGAGCGATCCACCAGAGGCGGCGACGCGCGGCGCGCCCGGGGTGTGACCCCGCCGGAGACGGGCGGGCTCGATTGACCCGCTCGGCACGGCGTTCGAAGACGGCCGAGCACGCCACGGCCGCGACCTGACCCCGCGAACAGGCCCGGCCACGCGGTCCCGTCTACAGTGTCGGACCGCCCCGACCGAGGACATCCGTGGCCGACGAATACATCTTCACCATGTACAAGCTCCGACGGGTCCACCCGCCGGACAAGGTCGGTGCTCGACAACGTCTCGCTGTCGTTCATGCCCGGCGCCAAGATCGGCGTGCTGGGGGCGAACGGCTCGGGCAAGTTGACGCTGCTGCGCATCATGGCCGGGCTCGATCCCGACTTCTCCGGCGACGCGGTGCTGGCCACCGGCGCGACCGTGGGCCTGCTGCCCCAGGAGCCCGACCTCGACCCGACCAAGGACGTCCGGGGCAACGTGGAGGAGGGCGCCGCCGCGCAGGTCGCGCTGCTGCGGCGCTTCGAGGAGATCGGGGCCAAGCTCGGCGAGATGGAGCCGGACGAGATGGAGACCGCGCTCGTCGAGTACGGCGAGCTCCAGGAGGAGATCGACCGCCTCGACGCCTGGGACCTGGAGCGCAAGCTCGACGTCGCGATGGACGCCCTGCGCGTGCCGCCGGGCGACCAGGACGTGACCACCCTCTCGGGCGGCGAGCGCCGCCGCGTGGCCCTGTGCCGCCTGCTGCTCTCCTCGCCCGACCTGCTGCTGCTGGACGAGCCCACCAACCACCTCGACGCCGAGTCGGTGGCCTGGCTGGAGCGGCACCTGGAGGAGTACCCCGGCACCGTCGTGGCCGTGACCCACGATCGCTACTTCCTCGACAACGTCGCCGGCTGGATCCTCGAGCTCGACCGCGGCCGGGGCATCCCCTGGAAGGGCAACTACTCGTCGTGGCTCGAGCAGAAGCGGATCCGCCTCGAGCAGGAGGAGAAGGGCGAGTCGGCGCGCCAGAAGGCCCTCGCCCAGGAGCTCGAGTGGGTGCGCAGCTCACCCAAGGCCCGGCAGGCCAAGAGCAAGGCGCGCGTCGCCAACTACGAGAAGCTGGTGGCGGAGGAGGGCTCCCGCCGCGGGCGCGCGGTCGAGATCCGCATCCCCGCCCCGCCGCGCCTGGGCGACCTCGTGATGGAGGCCTCCGGCGTCACCAAGGGCTTCGGCGACCGCCTGCTGATCGACGACCTCTCGTTCACCGTGCCCCCGGGCGCGATCGTCGGCGTGATCGGCGCCAACGGCGCCGGCAAGACCACCCTCTTCCGCATGATCGCCGGGCTCGACGAGCCCGACTCCGGGAGCATCCGCCTGGCCGAGGCCGTGGAGCTGGCCTACGTCGACCAGTCGCGCGTCCTCGAGGGCGCCAAGACCGTGTGGGAGGAGGTCTCCGGCGGCCTCGACCTGATCCAGCTGGGCGGCAGCGAGGAGATGAACTCGCGCGCCGTACGTGGCGTCGTTCAACTTCCGCGGCGCCGACCAGCAGAAGCCGGTGGGGCAGCTCTCGGGCGGCGAGCGCAACCGCGTGCACCTGGCCAAGCTCCTCGCCGGCGGCGGCAACCTGCTGCTGCTCGACGAGCCGACCAACGACCTCGACGTTGACACGCTGCGCGCGCTGGAGGAGGCCATCGTGGCCTGGTCGGGCTGCGCGATGATCACCTCGCACGATCGCTGGTTCCTGGACCGGATCGCCACCCACATCCTCGCCTTCGAGGGCGACAGCACGGTGCGCTGGTTCGAGGGCAACTTCCAGGAGTACGAGGACAACCGCCGCCGCACGCTCGGCGAGGAGGCCGCGCGGCCCAAGCGCATCACCTACCGCCGGCTGCACGCCCCGGGCTGACGCACCCCGGGGCCACAACGCCTCCGGTAACGTGTCTGGTTGGACTGCCGACCAGTACGAGGAGACCGCAGTGAGCCCAGCGCCTGACCCGTTTTCCGCCCGCGACACCCTCGAGGCGGGCGGGCGCAGCCACGTGATCTTCCGCATCGACGCGGTGCGCAAGGACCTGAAGCGCACGCCCGTACACGGTCAAGGTGCTGCTGGAGAACGTGCTCCGCAACGTGCGGCCGCGGCTTCGTGACCGAGGAGGACGTGAAGGCGCTCGCCGCCTGGACGCCCAACTCGGGCTCCACGGCCGAGGTGCCCTTCCTGCCGGCGCGCGTGGTGATGCAGGACTTCACCGGCGTCCCCTGCGTGGTGGACCTGGCGGCGATGCGCGACGCGATGAGCGCCCTCGGCGGCGACCCCAGCCTGATCAACCCGCTGGTGCCCGCCGACCTGGTGATCGACCACTCGGTGCAGGTCGACCGCTTCGGCGACCACGACGCGTTCGCCGCTCAACGTCGAGCGCGAGTACGAGCGCAACCAGGAGCGCTACATGCTGCTCCGGTGGGCCCAGCAGGCGTTCCGCGACTTCCGCGCCGTGCCGCCGGGCACCGGCATCGTCCACCAGGTCAACCTCGAGTACCTCTCGCCGGTGGTCCAGACCCGCGAGGTGGACGGCGAGCTGCTGGCCTTCCCCGACACCCTCGTCGGCACCGACTCCCACACCACCATGATCAACGGCGTGGGCGTGCTCGGATTCGGCGTCGGCGGCATCGAGGCCGAGGCCGTGCTGCTGGGCCAGCCGCTCTCCCAGCCCTTCCCCACCGTCATCGGCCTCAAGCTGACCGGCCGGATGGGCCCGGGCACCACGGCCACCGACCTGGTGCTGACGGTCACCGAGCTGCTGCGCAACCACGGCGTCGTCGGCAAGTTCGTCGAGCTGTTCGGCGACGGCCTCTCCACGCTGACGCTCGCCGACCGCGCGACCATCGCCAACATGTCGCCCGAGTTCGGCGCGACGGGCACGCTGTTCCCGATCGACGCCGAGACGATCCGGTACATGAACACCACCGGCCGGCCCGCGGACGTGATCGCGCTGACCGAGGCCTACGCCAAGGCCCAGAGCCTGTGGCGCGCCGACGGCGACCCGGACCCCGACTTCGACGAGACCCTCGAGCTGCGCTGGAGTCGATCGTGCCCAGCCTCGCCGGCCCGCGCCGCCCGCAGGACCGGGTGACGCTCGACAACGTCGCCGGCGAGTTCCGCGACAACTTCACCGACGGCCTCGTCAGCAACGGCGCCGGCCCGCACTACGAGCCCGTGGACGTGACCGTGGACGGCGAGACCTTCCCGCTCCAGACCGGGTCGGTGGCCATCGCCGCGATCACCAGCTGCACCAACACGTCGAACCCGTACGTGATGGTCGGCGCCGGCCTGCTCGCCAAGAAGGCCGTGGAGAAGGGCCTGACCACCCCGCCGTGGGTCAAGACCAGCCTCGCCCCCGGCAGCCGCGCCGTGACCGGCTACCTCGACCGCGCGGGCCTCACCCCGTTCCTCGACGAGCTGCGCTTCGACCTCGTGGGCTACGGGTGCACCACCTGCATCGGCAACTCGGGCCCCCTCGCCGGGCCGATCGACGCCGCCATCGAGGAGAACGGCCTGGTGGCCGCCGCGGTGCTCTCGGGCAACCGCAACTTCGAGGGCCGCATCCACCCCAACGTCCGCGCCAGCTACCTGGCCTCCCCGCCGCTGGTCGTGGCCTACGCCCTGGCCGGCCGGGTTGACATCGACCTCACCACCGAGGCGCTCGGCGAGGGCGCGGACGGCCCGGTGTACCTCTCCGACATCTGGCCCACCCAGGAGGAGGTCGCGGAGGCGGTGGACGGCGCCGTGGACCGCGCGCTGTTCGAGAAGAGCTACGCGACGGTGTTCGAGGGCGACGAGCGCTGGCGCGCCCTGCCGGTGCCCGAGGGCCAGACCTACGCCTGGGACCCCGAGTCGACCTACGTGCAGCTGCCCCCGTTCTTCAGCACCATCACGCCCGAGCCCCCGCCGATCACCGACATCGTCGGCGCCCGCGCGCTGGCCGTGCTCGGCGACTCGATCACCACCGACCACATCTCGCCGGCCGGCGTCATCCCGGTGGCGTCGCCCGCGGGCAAGTACCTGCTCGAGCACGGCGTGGAGCAGCGCGAGTTCAACAGCTTCGGCTCGCGGCGCGGCAACCACGAGGTGATGATGCGCGGCACCTTCGGCAACATCCGCCTGCGCAACGCGCTCGCGGGTGGCAAGGAGGGCAACTGGACCGAGTACCTGCCCACCGGCGAGATCACGAGCATCTACGACGCCTCGATGGCCTACCAGGACGCGGGCACCCCGCTGGTCGTGCTGGCCGGCGCCCTCTACGGCAACGGCTCGAGCCGCGACTGGGCCGCCAAGGGCACCCTGCTGCTGGGCGTGCGCGCGGTCGTCGCCAAGTCGTTCGAGCGGATCCACCGCGGCAACCTGGTCGGCATGGGCGTGCTGCCCCTGCAGTTCCGCGAGGGCGAGGGCCACGAGGAGCTGGGCCTGACCGGCCGCGAGACCTTCGCGCTCCGCGGGCTGGCCGAGCTGGCGCCCCGCCAGGAGGTCACCGTCGAGTACACCCGCGAGGACGGCACCGCCGGCTCCTTCCAGGCCCTGGCCCGCATCGACGGCCCGACCGAGCTGAACTACATCCACAACGGCGGCATCCTCCCGACCGTGCTGCGGCGCCTCTACAAGGAGAGCGCCGCCTCCTGATCCACCCGGGCTCGGCGGTATACAAGCCGCCGGGCCCGCGGTGGAGTTTCTGGCGCTCCACGGGCGTCGTGGGCCGCTGCAGAACCCCTTGAGATAGGGGCGTCTAGCCACACGCACGAATCCGACCCCTCCCTCTTTCGCTCTCGGGCCAGATCGCGCCGCGCGGGGCCACTTGTATACAAGCCCCATCTTCCCCGCGTGCCCGGCGCGGCTGTCATGAACACGAGTCGAGCGAAAGAGGGAGGGGCGAGAATATGGCCTCGCTGACCGCCGTCCTCGGAGGGAGCCGCCCACCGGGCGCGCCCGAGGTTCCGATCTGGACCCGAGGCGACCTGAACGCCTTTTTCGGGTTCTTCATCAACATGCTGGTGAACGTCATCGTGCTCGCCGGGCTCTGCATCTTCGTGGTCAACATCGACCCGGGTGATGTCAACGGCACCATCCTGCCGGCGCTGGGCATCGAGCTGCTGATCGGCAACATCTTCTACTTCTGGCTCGCGCGCCGGCTGGCGTATCGCGAGGGACGCACCGACGTCACCGCGATGCCCTACGGCCCGAGCGTGCCGCACATGTTCATCGTGACGCTGGTGATCATGCTGCCGATCTACATCCAGACCAAGGACCCGATCAAGGCGTGGGAGGCCGGCCTCGCCTGGGCCTTCATCATCGGCGTGATCATCCTGGTGGGCGCGTTCATCGGCCCGCTGATCCGCAAGCTGACACCGGGCGCCGCGCTGCTGGGCACGCTGGCCGGCATCTCGATCACCTTCATCTCGATGCGGCCCGCCGCCCAGATGTGGGAGGCGCTCTGGATCGCCCTCCCGGTGCTGGCGGCGATCATCATCGGCTTCATCTCGGGCGTCCGGCTGCCGGGCAACATCCCGGTCGGCCTCGCGGCGCTGATGCTGGGCACGGCGATCGCCTGGATCGGCGGTTACATGGACGCCGGCGCCGTGAGCGACGGCGCGGAGTCGATCGCGCTCGCCGGTCCCTCGCTCAACATCGACATGCTGATCAACGGGCTGCGGGACATCTCCCCGCTGCTCGCCACCGCGATCCCTCTCGGCATCTACAACTTCACAGAAGCCATGAGCAACGTGGAGAGCGCGTCGGCCGCGGGCGACAACTACAACCTGCGCAGCGTGCTGCTGGCCGACGGCACCGGCGCCGTCGTGGGCGCGGCCCTCGGCAGCCCGTTCCCGCCCGCGGTGTACATCGGGCAGCCCGGCTGGAAGGCGGCCGGTGGGCGCGTGGCCTACTCGCTGGCCACCGGGGTCCTGATCTTCGGCCTCTGCATCCTCGGCATGTTCCCGCTGCTCTCGGCGATCCTGCCGATTCCGGCCATCGTGCCGATCCTGCTCTTCATCGGCCTCGCGATCGGCGCCCAGTCGTTCGGCGCGGTGCCGAAGGCCTTCTACCCGGCGATCGTCCTCGCGATGATCCCGAACATCGCCCAGTGGGCGACGGGGCAGGTGGACAACGCCCTCGCGGCGGCCGGCACCTCGGCCTCGGAGGTCGGGTTCGACAACCTCTCCAACGCCGGCACGATCTACGACGGGCTCAGCACCCTCGGCGAGGGGGCGGTGCTCGCGGGCATGGTGTTGGGAGCGATCGCGGTGTTCATGATCGACCGGAACTTCCTCTGGGCGGCCGGATACAGCGTGTTCGGCGCGGGGCTGGCGGCGATCGGATTGATCCATTCGCCCGAGGTCGCGTGGTTCGACAACCCGGGGATCGTGCTCGGATACCTGTTCATGGGAGCGGTCTGCCTCGGCTTCTACTTCCTGCGGGTGCCCGTGCGGGAGCTGGATCCGGACGACCCGATCGACACCGAGCCGCCGCGGCGCGAATGGCGACCGACGTGGCTGCCGGGGACCGGCGGACTGGGAGCGCCGACACCCGCCCCGGCGGTGTCCAGCCTCTCGGACGAGGGCCCGACCCCGATGGCCAACACCTAGACGACCCGTGCGGGGCGGCGCCCCCGGGCGCCGCCCCCGGTCTCGAGAATCGGAGGATTCACCGTGACACCGAGCGACACACCACCGGGCCCCCTGAGCGTCAACGCGGCGCCCTACGAGTTCACGTTCGACCCGGCGACGACGGCGCTGATCGTGATCGACATGCAGCGCGATTTCCTCGAGGAGGGCGGCTTCGGCGCCGGGCTCGGCAACGACGTCTCGCTGCTGACCAAGGTCGTCGAGCCCCTCTCCCGCGTGCTCGACGCAGCCCGCGCCTCGGGCATGACCGTCATCCACACGCGCGAGGGGCACCGGCCCGATCTCACCGACTGCCCACCGGCCAAGCTGGCGCGCGGCCGGCTGGAGGCGGGCATCGGCGACCCCGGCCCCAAGGGCCGGATCCTGGTGCGGGGCGAGGAGGGCCACGACATCGTGGACGAGCTCGCGCCGCTCGCCGGGCGAGGTCGTGCTGGACAAACCCGGCAAGGGCGCCTTCTACGCCACCGACCTGGAGTTGATCCTGCGCAACGGGGGCATCACCAGTCTCGTGGTGACCGGCGTCACGACGGAGGTCTGCGTGCACACCACCGTGCGCGAGGCCAACGACCGCGGTTTCGAATGCCTGGTGCCGGAGGACTGCTGCGGCTCGTACTTCCCCGAGTTCCACGAGGTCGGCCTCAAGATGATCGCCGCGCAGGGCGGCATCTTCGGCTGGGTCGCGCCGTCCTCGGAACTGCTCGCCGCGCTCGGCGCGCCGGCTCCCGCGGGAGCGGTGTCGTAGGGGCCCGCGCCACACGGTGGCGGGGTTACACTCGCGGTCGACCGTGACCAACGGAGAACCCCTGACCAGCCGGCCGCTGCTCGCCGAGAGCGTCTACCTCCGGATGCGCTCCGACCTCCTTCGGGGCCGCATCCGCCCGGGCGAGCGTGTGATCGAGCAATGGGCGGCCCTGCACTACGACGCCTCCCGCACCCCGGTGCGGGAGGCGTGCCGGCGCCTGGCCGAGGAGGGGCTGCTGGTCCACCGGCCCCAGCGCGGGTACGCCGCCCCGGTGATCGAGCAGGTCGAGCTGGACGAGCTCTACGAGCTGCGCCGCGCGATCGAGGTGCTGTCGGTGCGGCGCGCGTGTGGCGCGAGCGACCGCTCGGAGCGCCTCACAGCCCTGCGATCCCAGTGGGACGGGCGGGTCCCCGAGGCCGGGGAGGAGATCGTATACAACGATGAGGCGTTCCATCTCGGCATCGCCGAGATCGGCGGCAACCGCCAGGTTCTGGCCGCCCTCGCCGGCATCAACGCGCGCATCCGGCTGGTGCGCGTGCACGACTTCCTCGACCCCGACCGCGTGCAGGCCACCGTCCGTCAGCACCTGGCCGTGCTCGACGCGGTCGAGGATGGCGACGCGGAGAAGGCGGGCGCGCTGATGATCGTCCACATCATCGAGTCCCAGCGCGCCGTCGTGGATGCCGCGGCGCGCGCCCAGGCGGCCTTCGCGACCGACTGACGGCGGGGGCGGGGCGGTGCTGGCCCGGCGGATGAACCGCCGGGGTGGAGTTACGCCCGATGGACAGTGCGCGGCCGCCCGGCCGCTTTGTATACATCGGCTGTGAGAACCGTTTCCCGCCCCTCCCTCCCCGCGGCGACCCCGCACGGACGGCTGGCCGCCTCGATCGAGGGCGAGGGTCCGGTCGTGCTGCTGGTGCACGGCGTCGCCTACGGCCCGGGGACGCTGGCCGAGACCGCGCGCGTGCTCGCCGCCGCCGGGGCCTGCGCCGTCGTCCCGCACCGGGGGGGCTATGCCGGCAGCCGCGACGTGGCTCCGGCCGCGGATCTCGACGGACAGGTCGACGACCTGATCGGCGTGCTCGACGCGCTCGGCGCCGAGCGGGCCGTGTGGGTCGGCATCAGCGGCGGCGCGACGATCGCGCTCGCGGCGGCCGTCCGGCGTCCCGAGCGGGTCGCCGGCGCGCTGCTGCACGAACCCGCGATCGGCGGTCTGGCCGAGGCCCTCCACACCCGGCTGGTCACCGCCGCGGCGGCGGTCGCCGCCGCCGCCGACCCGGGAAGGGGCGCGTTGGAGCTGGCGCGCGCGCTGGGCGGAGCGGAGGGCTGGGAGGGTGTCGACGACGCCGTGCGGCGCGACATCCGCGCCGCCGGCCCCGCCGTGAGAGCCGAGGTGCCCCTCTTCCCCGCCTTCGCCCCGACCCCCGCCGAGCTGGCCGGCCTCTGGGGCCTGCCGATCGTCTCCTCGGTGGGCGCGCACAGCGGCGCCGGAGCGCCACGAGGCCGGGGCGGTGCTGGTGACGCTGACCGGCGCGGCCACCGCCCTCACGCCGTCGGCCCACCTCGTGCAGATCGAAGCGCCCGGGGCCCTGGCCGAGCTCTCACTCGGACTTGGTGCGCCGCGCCGAGTCCCTCTCCCCACCCGCGACCGCCGAGGAGGACGGATGACCTACGGGACCGTCACCGCCGAGCCATACCCGTGGCCCTACGACGACGTGATCGACCCCGCCCGCACCGCGCTGCTGCTGATCGACTGGCAGTTCGACTTCTGCGGCGAGGGCGGTTACGTCGACAAGATGGGCTACGACATCGCCCTCACGCGCGCGGGTCTCGCGCCCACCGCCCGGCTGCTCGCGGCCGCCCGCGAGCTGGGCATGACCATCGTGCACACGCGCGAGGGCCACCGCTCCGACCTGGCCGACTGCCCGCCCAACAAGCTCTGGCGCTCGCGGCAGATCGGCGCCGGCATCGGCGACGCCGGCCCCAACGGGCGCATCCTGGTGCGCGGCGAGCCGGGCTGGGAGATCGTGCCGGAGGTGGCGCCGATCGAGGGCGAGGCGATCATCGACAAGCCGGGCAAGGGCGCCTTCTACGCCACCGACCTCGACCTGCTGCTGCGCACCGCGGGGGTGACCCACATCATCCTCACCGGCATCACCACCGATGTGTGCGTGCACACGACGATGCGCGAGGCCAACGACCGCGGCTACGAGTGCCTGATCCTCGACGACTGCACCGGGGCGACGGACCTCGCCAACCACGAGGCCGCCCTCAAGATGGTGACCATGCAGGGCGGCGTCTTCGGCGCGGTGTCGTCGTCGGGAGCCCTGCTCGAGGCGCTCGCGGCCGCGTGAGGTCGGCGGCCGGAAGCCCCGCGCGGGAGGCGTTCGCCCAGGCGCGCGCGATCCTCACGGCGCACAACCCCGACGGCGGCCGGCGGCCGATGGTCGACGCGCCGGCGCCGGCGGCGGGCGGGGTTCCCGTCCCTCCCCCGGGACGCACCGCCGCCGACGCGAGTCCCGGCACGATCGCGGCGGCGCGCGCCGCACTGCGCGACGGCGACCTCACCGCGCGCACGCTGGTGGAGCGATCGCTGGCCGCCGCCGGGCGACGCGGACGAGCTGGGTGCCGTCGTCGCCCTGCGCGACGAGGAGGCCCTCGCGGAGGCCGACGCGCGCGACCGCCTGCCCACGGCCGAACGCGGGCCGCTGCACGGCATACCGGTGACCGTGAAGGACGTGATCGACGTGGCCGGCCTGCCCACCGCCGCCGGCTCGGCCGCCTACCTCGCCCACCCCGACCGCGACGCCGCCGCGGTGGCGCGCCTGCGCGAGGCCGGGGCGATCGTGGTGGGCAAGGTCGCGACCCACGAGTTCGCCCTCGGCGTGACGACGCCCCAGGCCCGCAACCCGATGGACCCCTCGCGTATCCCGGGCGGCTCCAGCGGCGGGTCGGGCATCGCCGTCGCCACGGGCTTCGGGCTGGCGTCGCTGGGCACCGACACGCGCGCGTCGATCCGCGTGCCCGCCGCGCTGTGCGGCGTGGTGGGCCTCAAGCCGACCTACGGCGTGGTGCCCACCGCCGGGCTGGTGAGCCTGGCCTGGACCATGGACCACGTGGGACCGCTCACCCGGACGGCCCACGACGCGGCGATCGTGCTGGAGTCGCTCTCGCCCCGGTTCGCCGGTCTCTCGGCATGGGCCGGAGCGTCCGTGGCCGGCGCGCGCATCGGCGTCCCCGAGGCGGCGTTCGCGGATTGCGACCCCGAGGTCGCCGACACCGTGCGGGCCGCCGTGGCCGCGCTCGCGGAGATGGGCGCCGAGGTCGTGGAGACCAGCCGGCCCAACGGCCTCGACCTCGACCGCGCGGGCGCCGCGGGCCTCCTGGTGAGCCGCGCCGAGGCGGCCGCCAACCACCGCGCGCTCGGCATCGAGCGCGGCCTGCTGTGGGATGAGACGGCCGATCAGCTCGACGAGGCCGACCTCCTGAGCGCCGCCGACTACCTCGACGCCCAGCGGATGCGCGCCGCGCTGGCGGAGGGGCTGGAGGGCGCCCTCGAGGGCCTCTGGGCACTGGCGATGCCCACCGCCCCCTGCGTGGCGCCGCTCGTCGAGGACGCGGAGAGCTACATCACAATCCTCTCGCGCACGGCGATCCCGTGGTCGCTGGTCGGCCTGCCGGCGATCTCGGTGCCCTGCGGGGTGAGCGCCGACGGCCTGCCGATCGGGCTCCAGCTGGTGGCCGGTCGTGGTCGCGACCACCTGCTGGTGGCCCTCGCCTCGGCCGTGGAACGCCTCCACTCGCCGACGCCCGGCTGACGCGTCACACCGCCGCCCGTCGCCCCGCGCCGGCCTGCGGCATTCATGCAGGGCGGCTGTGGAGGAGTGCGGATGCGCGTCGAACCCGCCGCCCATACTCTGGGACCTCCTGGAGCGTGAGAGACGAGGACAGCTCAGATGACGGAGTCCCACGGGTCTGGCGAGAACATCCATTGTCCAGCGTGCGACAGGGCCCCTTCAGGAGACCGCCCCTCCGGAGTGGTCCCGTCCGAGCCGGCCACCCATTGCGAGTGGTGCGGGGCCGAATACCCGGTCCCCGACCCCGACGACTCCGCCTCGGTCGAGGACGGCAGCTCCTGATGGATCATCCCGCGTCCTATGCCCATCTCAGTCGATCGATCGCCGCGCTCGCCGAGGCCGCGCCCGGGGTGATGTCCGGCTTTGCGGAGCTTCAGGAGGCCAGTCAGTCCGAGGGTGCCCTCGGCGCCAGAACCAAGGAACTGATGGCGCTCGCCATCGGGATCGCGGTCCACTGCGAGGGCTGCGTCACCTACCACGTCCACGACGCCATGAGGGCCGGGGCGACCGCGCAGGAGGTCGCCGAGACGGTCGGCGTGGCGATCATGATGGGAGGGGGCCCAGCGGTGGTCTACGGCGCCGAGGCCCTCGAGGCGCTCGCGCAGTTCGAGGCTCTCCCGTCGTGAGCGCGCCGGAAATGCGGTACGAGATCGATGCGCGGATCGTGGGGCCCGGACTGTCCGAGGCCACGTGCAAGTCGAGCCGGATCGCCTTCGACTCCTCGCCCGGCCAGAGCCCTGAGCTCCCCGGCCCGGCGGAACTCCTGGCCAGTGCCTTCGCCGCCTGTCTGCTGAAGAACGTCGAGCGGTTCGCCGGCATCCTCCCGTTCCATCACGAGGGCGCCGTTGTACACGTGACGGCCGAACGCCAAAGTCATCCGCCTCGGTTCGCCCGCATCCACTACGAACTCCGCGTGCGCACCGATGAGGATCCGGCCCGCGTCAACCTGCTCCACCGCAACCTGCGCAAGCACGGCACCGTCTACAACACGCTCGCGGCGGTGTGCGACATCACCGGAGACCTGGTCGCCGAGCCGATCTCCAGCGCATCGTGCTCACCATCCCCGCGGATCGCGGGGGCGCGGCTCCCGCCTAGCCGAAGCGCCCGGTGACGTAGCCCTGGGTGCGCGGGTCGACCGGCGCCGTGAAGATCTGCTCGGTCTCGCCGATCTCGGCGATCACGCCATAGCGCTCGCCCTCGTCGATCCCACCGATCGTGAAGAAGGCCGTGCGGTCGGACACGCGCGTCGCCTGCTGCATGTTGTGGGTGACGATCACGAGCGTGTACCGGGCGGCGAGGTCGCGCATCAGATCCTCGATGGCGCTCGTCGAGGCCGGGTCGAGCGCGGAACAGGGCTCGTCCATCAGGATCACCTGGGGCTCGACCGCGATCGCCCGGGCGATGCAGAGACGCTGTTGCTGGCCACCCGACAGCGAGAGGGCGTTCTGGTCGAGCTTGTCCTTGACCTCATCCCACAGCGCGGCCTGGCGCAGGGCGGCCTCGACGCGCGTCTCGTCGGCCGGCAGCCCATTGATCCTCATCCCGAAGAGCAGGTTCTCCCGGATGGACTTCGGGAAGGGATTGGGCGTCTGGAACACCATGCCGACGCGCCGGCGCACGTCCACCGGATCCACGTTCGGCGCGTACAGATCCTGCCCGCGGAACAGGACCTCACCCTCGACGCGGGCGCCGGCGATGAGGTCGTTCATCCGGTTGAGGCAGCGCAGGAATGAGGACTTACCGCACCCGGACGGGCCGATCAGGGCCGTGATCTCGTTCGGCCGGATGTCGATGGTCACGTCACGGAGCGCCCGGGCGTCGCCGTAGAAGACGTTGAGGTCCGTCACCCGGAACACGGCCGCGGGAAGGGCGGCGGCCTCGGTGGTCGGCGCCGCGGATCCGCCCGGCGCGGCGCTGCTGTCGTTCACGTTCGTCGTCCCCACCGGCATCGTCCGGGCCCGTCGCGAAGAACGGCGGCCGTGCGGCCGCCGGGCGACGATGATCCCACCTTTGCCGGAAACGCGAAAGTCGCCGGGGCGGCCGCGGCCCGCCCCGGCGCGGGCGGCTCTAGCCGAAGCGCCCGTTCACGTAGTCCTCGGTGGCCTTGTTGGACGGAGCGCCGAAGATCTTCTCGGTGGTGTCCATCTCGACCAGGTAGCCGGGCTGCCCGGTGCCCTCGATGTTGAAGAAGGCCGTGTAATCGCTCGCGCGCGTCGCCTGCTGCATGTTGTGCGTCACGATCACGATCGTGTAGTCCTTCTTCAGCTCCCCGATCAGGTCCTCGATCGCGAGGGTCGAGATCGGGTCGAGCGCCGACGCGGGCTCGTCCATCAGCAGGATGTCGGGCTCCACCGCGATGGCGCGGGCGATGCACAGGCGCTGCTGCTGGCCTCCCGACAGCCCCGAGCCGGGCTTGTTGAGGCGGTCCTTGACCTCGTTCCAGAGGCCGGCGCCGCGGATCGACCGCTCGACGATGACGTCGAGGTCGGCCTTCTTGACCCGCCCCTTGTTGAGCTTGAGGCCCGCCGCGACGTTGTCGTAGATCGTCATGGTCGGGAACGGGTTGGGGCTCTGGAACACCATGCCCACCTTGCGGCGCACCAGCACCGGATCGACGTTCGGGGCGTAGATGTCCTGGCCCTCGATCAGCACGGTGCCCTGGGCGTAGGCGCCGTAGATCACCTCGTGCATGCGGTTGAGCGAGCGCAGGAAGGTCGACTTGCCGCAGCCCGACGATCCGATCAGGGCGGTCGCCGCGTTGGGCTTGATCGTCATGTTGACGTCTCGCACCGCGTGAAATCCGCCGTAGTAGAGGTCGAGCCCGGTGACCTCGATGCCCTTGCCCGCGGAGGGGTCCGCGATGGGCTCGGGCGTCGTGGCCGGAGCCGGCGGGGGCGCGGACGTCACACGGACATCCGTCTCGGCTGCGGGCGTGCCCGGCGGGATTTCGGTGGACATCAGCGGACTTCCTTTCCAAAGCGCCGGTACACGAAGCGGGCGATCAGGTTGAGGACCATGACGATGATAATGAGCGTGAAGGCCGCAGCCCAGGCACGATCGATGTACGCGTCCTTGGCGACGCCCGGGTTCTTGTACTGGTCGTATGCAAACACAGGAAGCGCTTCCATGCGTCCCGCGAACGGGTTCCAGTTGACCGTCGAGAAGGTTCCGGTGGTTATCAGGAGGGGCGCGGTCTCGCCGATGACGCGCGCGACGGCCACCATGACGCCGGTCAGGATGCCGGCGAGCGCCGTCGGCAGCACGATCTTGGTCACGGTGCGCCACTTGGGAACGCCCAGCGCGTAGGAGGCCTCGCGCAGGCCGTTGGGCACGACCTTGAGCATCTCCTCGGTGGACCGGACGACGATGGGGATCATCAGCACCGACAGCGCGACGGCGCCGACGACGCCCAGGCGCACACCGGGGCCGAGGAAGATCGAGAAGAGCGCGAAGGCGAACAGACCGGCGACGATCGAGGGGATGCCGGTCATCACATCGACGAAGAAGATGATCGCCGACTTGAGGCGCCCGCGGCCGTACTCGTTGAGATAGACGGCGACCATGATCCCGAGCGGCACCGAGAAGGCGGTGGTGACGGCGGTGATCACGAGCGTGCCGACGATCGCGTGGTACGCGCCGCCGCCGGACCCACGACGTTGCGGGCCGACTCGGTGAAGAACGTGAGGTCGAAGCGCGCGAGGCCGCGGCTGACGACCGTGTAGATCACGGACAGCAGCGGGAGCATCGCGACAGCAAAGGCGCTGGTCACCATCAGGGTGACGGTCCGGTCCAGGGCGCGCCGCTTTCCCTCGATGGCGCGGGACCAGACGTGCAGGGCGACTCCGGCGGCGATCGTCGCGAGGATGACCGCGAGCAGGGGGTTCAGTCCGGCGCCCCGCCAGAGGGCGAGGGCCACGAGGGCACCCGCTCCGTAGATCGCCAGGGGCCCCCACTTGGGAAGCCGTCCGCGAACCAGGCCCGCCCCCGACAGGGAGACGGTCGCTCGGGCCCGTCGGCGACGGTGCGGAGGTGGTCATCGGGCCCTCGCGTCGGCGCGGTTGATGACCGCCCTGGCCACCGTGTTGACGATCAGGGTGATGCCGAAGAGCACCAGGCCCGAGGCGATCAGGGCGTTGACATCGATGCCCGACGACTCGGGGAAGTCGAGCGCGATGTTGGCCGCGATCGTCGAGGAGTTGCCCGAGCCGATCAGGTTGAAGGTGATGCCGCCCGACACCGAGAGGATGATGGTGACGGCCATCGTCTCGCCGAGCGCGCGGCCGAGGCCGAGCATCGAGCCGCCGATGATCGCCGAGCGGCCGAAGGGCAGCACGGCCATGCGAATCATCTCCCAGCGCGTCGCGCCGAGCGCCAGCGCGCCCTCGACGTGGGTCTTCGGCGTCCGGGCGAACACCTCGCGGGTGATGGCGCTGATGATCGGGATGATCATCAGCGCGAGGACGAAGCCGACCACCAGCATCGTGCGGCCGGTGACCGACGCCGGCCCCTTGAAGAGGGGGATCCAGCCCAGGTTGTCGGTGAGCCACTGGTTGAGGCCGACCGATGCCGGGCCCAGCACCGCCACGCCCCAGAGCCCGTAGACGATGCTCGGGATCGCGGCCAGCAGGTCGAGCGTGTAACCGAGGTACTGGGAGATGCGGCGCGGGGCGTAGAAGACGATGTAGAGCGAGCAGGCGATCGCCAGCGGCACGGCGATGATGATCGCGATCCCGGCAGAGAGCATGGTGCCGAAGGCGAGCGGCCAGATGTACGCGACGAGGGTCTTGCCCTCGGGAAGCTCCGAGGCCTTCGCGGTGATCGCGGGCCACGACTCGACGATCAGAAACAACGCGACGCCGGCGAGCAGCACGAGGATGAAGATCCCCGAGCCGAGCGCCAGGCCGGAGAAGATGCTTGTCGGCGCGCTTGCCGCCCGAGCGCGCGGTGAAGGCGCTGGGCGGACTATCGGGTGAGGTGGTGCTCACAAGGAGTGGTCCCTTCGCGTCCTGTTGGTGCGGCGTGCGGAGGGCCCGATCGCCCCCCGCACGTCACTCGCAGCTCTCTCCGACCAGCGGAGCGGAACCCTGCGGCTCAGCTCCCGATGCTGTTCACCGTCGGCTGGATCAGCGCGCGCTGCGCGTCCGAGAGGGGCGCGGAGCCGGCATTCGCCGCCGCCGCCTCCTGGCCCTCGGGGCTGATCATGTAGCTGAGGTAGCCCTTCACCAGCGCGGCGGTGTTGGCCGAACTGTACGTGGTGCAGGCCATCGCGTACGAGGTCAGCACGATGGGGTAGATCCCCTCGGCGGTGGTGTCGCGCTTCAGGTCGTAGGTGAACACGTTCTTGCCCGTGCCCGTGGTCCGCGGTGACTCGTCGAGGATCTTGGCGGCGGCCTCCGCGCTCGGGCCGACGAAGTTGGCCCCGACCTTGACCGAGGCCGTGCCGAGGTCGCCGACCTGGCTCGCGTCGGCGTACCCGATCGTGCCCTCACCGGCGCCGATCGCTGCGACGACACCCTGAGGTGCCCTGCGCCGACTCGCCGCCCTTGACCGGCCAGTTGCCGTCGGGCTCGTAGGTCCACACGTCCGGAGCGACGGCCTTGAGGTACTGCTGGAAGTTCTCGGTGGTGCCCGACTCGTCCGAGCGGCTGACCACGGTGATCCGCGTGCTCGGCAGGGTGGCGCCGGGGTTGTCGGCGGCGATGGCCGGGTCGTTCCAAGTGGTGATCGTGCCCTTCATGATCTTCGCCAGCGTGGTGGGCGAGAGCTGGAGGTTCTCGACGCTCGGCAGGTTGTAGGCGATCGCGATCGGCGAGACGTAGACCGGGATCTCGATCAGGTTGTCGACCCCGCCGCAGCGCTTGTTGGCACCGGTCAGCTCGTCGTCGGCGAGCGCCGCGTCCGTTCCGCCGAACGCGATGCCACCGGCCACGAACTGCTCGCGGCCGCCGCCCGACCCGACCGGGTCGTAGGAGACGGTCGCCCCGCTGTTGGCCTGCTGGAAGCCGGCGCGCCATGCCTCCTGCGCGGCGGTCTGCGCGCTGGCGCCGGCGCCGGCGATCTCCCCGGAGAGGCCCGAGCCCCCGCCCGAGGTGTCTGAGCTCGAAGATGAATCGCTGCCACAGCCGGCGGCTGTCAGAGCGCCCACGGCGAGCACCGCGGATGCGGCGACCAGGGCGATTCGGCGTCCACGTGCCATCTGTTGCTGCTCCTCGTCGGAAAATACCGGGGCCGTCGAGCGGTCCCAGGGGATCGCGGCGACGCTAACCGAGCGCCCCTCCCCAGCGGGTGACTTTGGTGTGACCCTGTGGTGAACGACCTGTGAACACGTCGCGGGGGATACTGCGGGCGTGCCCCAGTACGCCGGCCTGCGCGACGGCGCCCCCTCGGACGCCGTGCGCCGCATCCTCGACCGCTACCGCCGTCTGGCGGTCGTCGGGCTGTCCCCGCGGCCCGATCGCCCGAGCCACCGGGCGATGGTCCACATGCGGGCCAACGGCTACGACGTGACCCCGGTCAACCCCCGCTGCGACGAAGTGCTCGGCGTCCCCTGCGCGGCCTCGCTGGAGGAGGCCGCCGCGCGCGGCCCGCTGGAGATCGTCGACATCTTCCGTCGCCCCGAGGACGTGCCGCCGGTCGTCAACGCCGCCATCGCCCTCGGCGCGAAGGTGATCTGGATGCAGCTCGGCATCTCCGAGCCCGCGTCCGCCGAGCGCGCGCGGGCCGCCGGGCTCGAGGTGGTGCAGGACCGCTGCGTCAAGATGGAGCACTGCCGCTTCTTCGGGGGCCTCAACGTCGTCGGCCTCTCCACCGGGGTGATCGGCTCCCGGCGCATGGAGGCCTTCCGGCCGTGAGCGACGCGCACGAGTTCGGCTTCGACACGCGCGCGCTGCACGCCGGCCAGCGCGTGGACCCCGCAGACCGGATCGCGCGCGGTGCCCATCCATCAGACGGCCGCCTACGTGTTCGAGGACTCCGAGCACGCCGCCGACCTCTTCGACGTCAACCGCTTCGGCAACATCTACACGCGGCTGATGAACCCGACCACCGCGGTCTTCGAGGAGCGCATGGCGAGCCTCGAGGGCGGCGTGGGCGCCCTGGCGGCGGCGAGCGGGCTCGCCGCGCAGATGGTCGCGATCACCACCCTGCTCGAGGCCGGCGACCACATCGTCGCCTCGCGACACCTCTACGGCGGCAGCCACAACCAGCTGGCGATCAGCCTGCGGCGGTTCGGCATCGAGACGACCTTCGTCGATCCCGCCGACCCGGCCGCGTGGCGCGACGCGCTGCGCCCCGCGACGCGGCTGCTGTACGGCGAGGTGATCGGCAACCCGCGGCTCGACGTGCTGGACATCGCGATGGTCGCCGTCGGTGGCCGACGAGGCCGGCGTCCCGCTGCTGATCGACAACACCTTCGCGACGCCCTACCTCTGCCGCCCGCTCGAGCACGGCGCCCACCTGGTGTGCCACTCGGCGACCAAGTGGATCTGCGGACACGGCACCTCGATCGGCGGGGTGCTGGTCGACGGCGGCACGTTCGCCTGGGACGGCGGGCGGTTCCCGGCGCTGGTGGAGCCGAGCGCGGGATACCGCGGGTTGAGCTACTCCGAGACGTTCGGCAACTTCGCCTTCATCATGAAGGCGCGCCTCGAGACCATGCGCGACCTGGGGCCGGTGCTCTCGCCCTTCAACTCCTTCCTGCTGCTGCAGGGGCTCGAGACCCTCTCGCTGCGCATGGACCGCCACGTCGCGAACGCCCTGGAGGTGGCGCGGTTCCTCTCCGGCCACCCGGGCGTGACCTGGGTCGGCTACCCCGGCCTGCCCGACAGCCCCGAGCGCGAGCGGGTGGCCACGTACCTGCCGCTCGGAGCCGGCGCGGTCGTCACCTTCGGCGTCCGCGGCGGGCGCGACGCCGGGCGCCGGCTGATCGACGCCTGCGAGCTGTGCTCGCACCTCGCCAACGTGGGCGACGCCAAGACGCTGATCATCCACCCGGCGTCAACCACGCACCGGCGGCTCGACGAGGAGGGTCTGGTGGCCGCGGGGGTGGGCGAGGACATGGTCCGCGTCTCGGTGGGTCTCGAGACGCTCGCCGACATCGTCTGGGACCTCGACCGGGCGATCCGCGCGGCCACGCGGCTAGCCGAATCCGCCCCAGGTGACGCCGACCCCGGCCAGCGCCAGGGCCGCCGCGACCAGCGGGATCAGCAGGGGCTGGTGGACGAGGTAGATCGGCAGCGAGTGGCGCCCCGGGGCGCCGAGAGCCCGTGAGAAACCGGGCTCGCGCAGGCGGCGCGCCCACGGCCCGCGCTGCCCGCCGGGGTAGAGGGCCAGCCCGGCCGCGAGGCCGATCATCATCATCCCGAGCCACGGCATCACGGGGTACCAGTCGGCCGGGACCGGCCCGGTCTGCCTGACCCCCACCGCGAACAGCCCGGGCACGTCCGCCGGGGGCGTCGTCTGCAGCCAGAACCCGACCACGATCACGACGGCGCCGAGCGGGACGTTCCACCACCGCAGGGGCAGCAGCAGGGGCCCGATCAGCATGCCGACCGCGATGCAGTCGAGCACCCCGAAGCGGATCCACTGGTCGCCGAGAGTGAGCCAGGTCACGAGGCTGACCAGCGCCGCACCGGCCGCCACCTGGAGCGCGCGGCGCAGGTGCCGGCGGTAGAGGGCGAAACCGCGCAGGCCGCGCGCGCGACCGCGGCCGTTGGAGATGGCCAGGCTGACGCCGACCACGAACAGGAAGGTCGAGCCGCAGGCGATCTGCAGCGCCCGCCACGCCGGGTCGAAGGGATCGACGGGCACGCTCGGAGCCAGCTGCGAGACGTCGTAGGCGCCGTGGTAGACGACCATCATCACGATGGCGAGGGTGCGCACCACGTCCACCTCCCACAGCCGCCCCGCGTCCGGCGCGCTCACCCTCCGGCGTCGTCCAGCAGCGCGCGCAGCGGACCGATCAGCCCGGGCGCGCCGGCCACCAGCCCCGAGCCGGGGAGCTCCTGGATCACGCCGCCGGCCTCGCGCACCAGCAGCTCGCCGGCCGCGCGGTCCCAGGGGTTGAGCCCGGTCTCGAAGTAGCCGTCGATGCGCCCGGCGGCCACCCACGCCAGATCGAGGGCCGCCGACCCGAACCGGCGCACGTCGCGCACCGCGGGGAGCACGCGGGTGAGGCGCGCCGCCTGCCGCGCGCGCTCCTCCGCCCGGTAGCTGAAGCCGGTGCCGATCAGCGCCTCGGCCAGAGGCGCGCCCTCCCGCACGCGGAGGGTGGCCGCGCCCAGGCGTGCGCCGGCCCCGCGCACCGCGGTGAACGTCTCGTCGCGGCAGGGGTCGAGCACCACGCCCACCAGCCCGCCCTCCGCGTCCTCGGCGGCGATGCTGACGCTCCACTGCGGGACGCCCCACAGGTAGTTGATCGTGCCGTCGAGGGGATCGACGAGCCAGGTGACGCCGGAGCGGCCCGAGCCTCCACCGCCCTCCTCCGCCACGATGGCGTCGTCGGGCCGGGCCCCCGTGATGATCCCGAGGGCGAGGGCCTCGGCGTCGCGATCGCTGTCGCTGACCAGATCGGTGCGGCTGCTCTTGGCCAGGATGCCGCTCGCCGGGTCGCCGAAGCGGTCGAGCAGCAACGCGCCCGCCGCGCGCGCGCGGCCTCGAGGGCGATCTCGAGCAGCTCGGCGCTCACGCGAGGGCCGCCGTGAGCGCGGGCAGCACGGTGTCGGGGCGCTCCAGATGCGGGAAGTGCCCCGCGCCGCTCACGCGCATCAGGCTGCCGTGCGCCAGGGCGCCGGCGAGCCATTCGCGCGTCCGCCGCGGGCGTGAGCTGATCGGCGCTGCCGACCACCACCAGGGTCGCGGCCTCGAGGCGCGGGGCGAACGGACGGACGTCGTCGGCCACGCCGTGCGCGGCCCAGTCGGCCATCGTGCGCAGGTTGACGCTCAGCAGCCGGTCGGCCGCGACATCGAGGAGGTTGGAGAGCTCGGGGTGCGCGTCGATGCCGCCCGGCGTCGGCCGACCTGCGAGAGGAACGCGGCGCGACGGCGCTCGGGGTCGCGGCGGATGCGCCGGATCGCCAGCCGCGCGAGCACCCGGCCGACGCCGGGCAGCAGCAGCAGGTCGGTGAGCCCGCGGGGAGGGAAGCGCGGCGCGCGCGGCACGACCCAGGGGCTGATGAGCGCCATCGTGGGCACCCGGTCGGGCTGCTGGAGGGCCAGTAGCATCGCGACCTGCGTGCCGAGGGAGTGGCCGACCAGCGACACGGGCGCGAGCTCGGCCACCAGGGGCGCGACCGCCGCCGCGAGGCTCTCGGGCCCGACGCTCTGGCCCGCGCAGGGGCGGCGAGTCGCCGAATCCGGGCAGGTCGACCGCCACCACCCGGCGCCCCGCGCGGGCCAGCGCGCCCGGCAGCGGGCCCCACCCCTCCTTGAACCCGTTGAGCCCGTGGATCAGCAGCACCGCGGGCCCCGAGCCCATCTCGGTCGTCACCATGCCGGTCACGATACGCGGTCGGGTGGGGTACCCTTTCTCCGTGGCCAACGAGCTCGAACTCGTCGCCCCGCGCGGCTACTGCGCCGGCGTTGACCGCGCGATCGAGACCGTCGAGAGAGTGCTCGTCGAGCTCGGCGCGCCGATCTACGTGCGCGGCGAGATCGTGCACAACACCCATGTGGTGTCGTCGCTGGCGGCCAAGGGCGCCGTGTTCGTGGCCAGCGAGAGCGAGGTGCCCCACGGGGAGACGATCGTGCTCTCCGCGCACGGCGTCTCGCCCGAGGTGCGCCGGGTGTGCGCCGAGCGCGGCCTGCGCGTCATCGACGCGACCTGCCCGCTGGTCTCGAAGGTGCACGCCCAGGTGCGCCGCTTCGCGTCGAAGGGCGCGACCGTGTTCCTGGTGGGCCACGGCGAGCACGACGAGGTGATCGGGACGCGGGGCGAGGCGCCGGAGTCGGTGGTGCTCATCGAGACCGTCGCCGACGCGGAGAGCGTCGAGGTCGCGGACCCCGAGAACGTGGCCCTCACGACCCAGACCACCCTGTCCGTGGACGACACCACCGAGATCGTCGACGTGCTCAAGCGCCGCTTCCCGGCGCTGCTCGGCCCCAAGTCGAGCGACATCTGTTACGCCACCCAGAACCGCCAGGACGCGGTGCGCGAGGCGGTCAACACCGGCGCCGACCTGGTGCTGGTGGTGGGCTCGCGCAACTCCTCGAACTCCAACCGGATGGTCGAGGTGGCCCAGGATCGCGGCGCCGAGTCGCACCTGATCGACAACGTCACCGAGCTCGACCCCGCGTGGCTCGAGGGCAAGACGCGCGTCGCCCTGACCGCCGGCGCCTCGGCGCCCGAGCTGCTGGTGCAGCAGGTGGCCGCGGCCATCGCCGAGGCCGGGTACTCGCGTGGCGGCGAGGAGATCCCCTCCGCCGAGGGCGTGTTCTTCGCCCTCCCCCGCGAGGCGAGCGCCCCCAGCTAGTCCGGCGCGATCACCGTCGGACCCTCGACGCGGAAGCCGGGGGGCAGCACGTCGAGGAGGTCCGCGCCCTCGAGCGCGACGCGCGGATCGATCTCCAGATCCACGGGCTCACCGTCACCCTCGTGCGGCACGTCCACGCCGGCGCCCTCGAGCCAGCGCGGCGTAGAGCCGGTTGAGGTCGCGGCGCGCGGTGGCGGGCGAGTCGGCGCCCTGGGCGTTCTTGATCGGCGAGAACTCCACCTCGCGCGCCGCCTCCACCGTCACCGTGCGCCGCGCCGACGGCAGGGAGTCGAAGAGGAAGGTCTCGAACTTGACCGCGTTCGGGGCGTCGGGCTCGACCCGCTCGCCGTTCGTGTCCACGAACGGCACCTTCTTCAGCGCCCGGTGGTACGGCAGCTGCAGACCGCCCTCGGTGAGGGCGCGGGCGAAGTTGACCTCGAGGCAGTGGACGGCGATGGAGCCGGCCCAGTAGACCAGCTCGCCGTCGCCGTCCCGCTCCTGCGCGAGCGCGTCCGGAAGGTCGCTGTACTCGACGACGCCGGTGCGCCCGTCGACCCGCGCGATGACGCCCATCTTCTCCTCGGGGGAGATCTTGCGCACCACCACCGAGGCCATGTCCGCCTCGCTCAGCACGTGGTGGCCCAGCAGCACCGGGTTGCAGACGCGGGCGAGGGGGTTGTCCACCTGGAACGTGAAGATGGTCCGGATGCCGCGGTCGGACATCGTGTCGAGGGCCCCGGAGACGCGCAGTGCCGAGAGCAGGCCGCCGTGGCCGTCGGGCGACAGGGCGAGGCGGTCCGGCGCGTCCAGCAGGATGCGGCCGGTCTCGCGGTCCACCGCCGGCAGGGTCCCCTGCACCACCAGGTGCACCGAGTCCGGATCCAGGCCGAACCAGTCCTCGGCGTCGAAGGCCTCGCGGGTGGCCGCGTCGTTCTGGGGCGAGGTGAGGATGTACCAGGGAAGCCCGGCGCCGTACCGCGCGCGCAGGGCGTCGATCTTGGCCGCGTGGTGCGCGAACAGCGTCCGGCCCGACAGCGGCGCGAAGGGGAACATCCCCTTGGGCCCGTCGAAGCCGAGCCGTGTTCCCTGGCCGCCCGCCAGCAGCACCGCCGCCACCGCGCCCTCGCGCAGCAGATCCTCGCCGGCCTCGCGCGCCTCGGCGTCGCGATCCCGGTCGGCCGCCGTGCGCGCCAGCGGGATCAGGCTGGCCGGATCGGGCGGCGCGATCTCCCCGGCGACGGCCGGAGCGGCGTCGCCCAGCAGGCCCTCCACCAGGCGCCCGATCAGGTCCAGGTCGAGCGCCGCGATCTCGTCGGCCAGCGCGTCGCGGCCATCCTCGGGCAGGGCCGCGAGCGCCGCGGCCAGGTGCTCCTGGCCCGCGGCGCGGAGGCGGTCCTCGAGGGTCATGCCCCGGGGCGCAGCGCCACCTTGGTGACGCCGTCGACGCGGTCGGCCATCAGGCGGTAGCCCTCCGTCGCCTCGGACAGCGGCAACGTGTGCGAGAGCATCGGCGCCGGATCCAGCTTCCCGGACTCGACCAGGGCGAGCAGCTCGGGCAGGTAGACCTTGCCCGGCACGAGCCCTCCGGTGACCGAGATGTTGCGCAGGAACTGGTCGAACCAGTTGATGACCGGCGTCTTGCCCATGAAGTGGTCCATGCCCAGGCAGGCGATCGTGCCGCCGGGGCGCACCGTCGCGTGGGCCGTGGTCATCGACTCGGGGCCCGAGATGGTGTCCACCACCACGTGGGCGCCCTCGCCACCGGTGTGCTCCATCACCGCCTCCTTGATGGCCTCGTCCTCGCGCGAGTCCACGGTGAGGGTCGCGCCGAGCAGCGAGGCCGTCTCGAGCCGGCCGTCGTGGTGGCCCAGGCAGATGATGCGCTCCGCGCCCTTGGCCCGCGCCGCGTGGACGCTGGCGAGGCCGACCGCGCCGTCGCCGATCACCACGACCGACTGGCCGGGGCGGGTGCCGGCGGAGGTGAGCCCGTGCCACCCGGTTGACATCATGTCGACCAGCGGCAGCAGGCTGGTCTCACGCTCGGAGCCCGACAGCGACTCGGGCATGGCGAGCAGCGTGGTGTCGGCGAGGGGCACGCGCACGAACTCGGACTGCCCGCCCTGCACCGACCCGCCGTGCTGCCAGGTGCGCGGCGCCCAGCCGAACAGCGACCAGCGCACGCACGACGACTGCAGCCCCTCGCGGCACCAGGTGCACTCGCCGCAGGCCACCGAGCACGACGAGAGCACACGATCACCGGCGGCGAAGCCGGTGACGTCGGAGCCCACGGCCTCGACGGTGCCGATCAGCTCGTGGCCCAGCCGCGAGCCGGGCGCGAAGCCGAAGGCCTCGCCCGCGTTGAGGATGTGGAGGTCGGAGCCGCAGATGCCCGCGAGCGTGACCCGGACGATCGCGTCCGTGGGCTGCTCGATGGTGGGATCCGCGACCTCCTCCACGCGAACGTCCCGCGTGCCCTGGAAGGTGAGTCCCCGCATGTGCCGCCCCCGACGTCGATTGAGACCTGGTCCAGAAAGAGCCTCGGCCAGGATACGCGCCCGGCGGATGCCGCCGTCGATCAGTCCTCGAGCAGCCCCGAGCGTGCGAAGGCGGAGCGCGGATCCATCACCAGGCCGACGAAGAAGGGGCCGAACTCGCCGTAGCGGGCGCTGACCTCGTCGAAGCGCATCTCGTAGACGATGTCCTTGATCGTGGCCGGGTCGTCGGCGAGCAGGGTGACGCCCCACTCCCAGTCGTCGAGACCGGTCGCGCCGGTGATCAGCTGGAGCACGCGGCCGGCGTAGGTGCGCCCCACCCGCGCGTGCCCCTGCATCAGCTCGCGGCGGTCCTCGAAGGGCAGCGAATACCAGTTGGCGCCCTCGGCCCGGCGCTTGGACATGGGATAGAAGGCGATCATCCTGCGGTCCGGCAGCCGCGGGTGCAGCCGCGCGTCGAGGTAGGCCTCCATGCGCGTGCGCCACGCCGTGAGCGCCGCCTCGACATCCGCCTCGCCCGCCGCCTCCAGGCGCGCGCGCTCATCGTCCTCGCTCGAGGTGTACTCGCTGGACTCCGTCAGCGAGACGAAGGAGTAGGCGACCTCGAACGGCCCGGCCAGCACGCGTTTGGTGAACGACGTCCAGCGCGTCGAGGTCGGGGCTCAGCGCCATCAGGCCCACGTCGGCGCCGCCGCCCATCACCGAGAAGGCGATCACCTGCTGCGGCTCGGTGGCGGTGAAACGCGCGATCTCGGCCAGCACGTCGTCGGCGCCCGGCGCATCGCGGTCGGCGCGCAGCATCAGGTGGATCACTCCCCAGCCCTCGGAGGGGCGCACCTCGCTCATCGCGCCCGGCCGGCTATGGGGCGAACCGGTACAGGGCGCCGCCGGCGATCACGTAGAGCTCGCCGCCGAGGCCCTGGCCGAAGCTGGTGACGTTGAAGAGCTTCGTGCCCAGACGCGAGGTCTCCTCGCGGACGTCGCCGGGGTTCGGGCCGGCGCGCATGCTCCAGACGCGGCCCGAGCAGAAGTCGGCGTAGACGTAGCGGCCCACGAGCGCCCGGACCTTGGTGCCGCGGTAGACGTAGCCGCCCGTGATCGAGCAGTTGCCGTCGGCGTGCGAGTACTCGGACACCGGCGGCACGGGGGTCGCGCCGCGCGCCGGTCCGCCGCCGGAGAAGGGCTGGGTGCCCTCGAAGGCGTTCCAGCCGAAGTTGACGCCGCGGGCGCCGCCCTTGGGCCGGTAGTCGACCTCCTCGAGCTCACCCTGGCCGACGTCGCCGATCCAGATGTCGCCGGTGCTGCGGTCGAAGGAGAAGCGCCAGGGGTTGCGCAGCCCGTACGAGTAGATCTCGCGGCGGCCGCCACCCGCGGCGTACGGGTTGTCGGCGGGGATGCCGTAGGGCAGCTTGCCCGTGCGCGTGTTGACGTCGATGCGCAGGATCTTGCCGAGCAGGGTGTTGGGATTCTGGCCGTTGCCCTGCGGGTCGCCGCCGCTGCCGCCGTCGCCCATCCCCACGTACAGCCTGCCGTCGGGGCCGAAGGCGAGGTTGCCGCCGTTGTGGTTGGCGTACGGCTGCGCGATCGCCAGCAGCCGCCGGGCGCTCTTGGGGTTGGCGCGGTTGGCGGTGGCGCGCCGGTACTCCACCACCCGGGTGTCCCCGTTGCGGTTGGTGTAGTCGACGTAGAAGCGGCCGTTGGTGGCGTACTTGGGGTGGAAGGCGAGTCCCAGCAGCCCCTGCTCACCGCCGGAGGTGATCAGGTTCGATACGTCGAGGAACGGCGGTCGGGAGCATCCGCCCGTTCTGGAGGATGCGCACCTTGCCGCTCTGCTGGACGACGTAGAGCCGGTTGGCCTGGCCCGGCGCGGCGGTGACGAGCAGGGCGTCGCCCAGCCCGCCCTTCACGCGGGAGAGCCGGACGCCGCCCGCCGCCGACTCGGAGGCACCGGACGCGGCCGTGGCGGCCGTCGTCGTCTCGGCGGCGCCGCCCGACGACCCGCACCCCGCGAGGGGCAGGGCCGCGAGCGCGAGCAGGGCGAGCAGCGCTCGGGGGCGGGGCAACATGCTCCGCACGCTAGCGAAGACCCCCACACGCCACGACCGCCACCGGTATGGCCCGAACGTGCAACAGCGCTCTCATCCCACGGCCGCGCGAGCGGCCCGCGGAGACGGTCTCTACGCGGTGACCGGCTCGATCGCCGGCTGGACCGCCCGGCTGACCGTCACCGGCAGAAGGCGCACGAATGCGTTCAGCTCGGCAGCGGGCGCACCCTCGGCGAGACCCTTCACCAGACGTTCGAGTACGGCCTCTTCCCGGGGGCCCAACTCGGCCACCACGGGGGCGAGAGCGTCGGTCAGTCTCTGCGCGACTGCGGGATCAAGGATCTTGAACGAATCAAGGAGCTGCGCAGGAATCTCATCGGCCATAAGAGGCATTATCGCACAAGAAACGCGCGACGTGCCGTTGCAGGCGTCGAAAGATGGGAAGGGAACCGCCGCACAGCCGCCAAAACAGGCCACCCACGAAGGGAGGCCGCGGTGCAGCTGTGGATGGTCGGTTTGGCTCTTTCGGTTCTCGTCGCCGTCGCGGCCTGGGATGTCGGACGTCCCGGCAACGCGTCGCCCTCGTCTCTGCTCGCCCTGCGCGCGATCGGCGGGCTCGGGCTGGTGGCCATGGCCGCCCTCGCCTTGAGCTTCGGCGCCGAGGAGGCGGCCGGCGTGGCCGCGCTCGGCGCCGCGCCCCTGATCTTCGGGCTGCTGCGCAACACGCGCGCCGGCCGACGACGAGGTCAGCGTCCCGACGCCCGTGGCGCCCCCGTCGGACGCCACCGCCGACGCGCCCGCGACCGAGCAGGAGCGCCGAGCGGCCTGATCAGCCGCCGGTGACCGGGCTGCGCCCGGTGCCGCCGCGCTGGGGCCGCAGCAGCCACCGCTCGATGCGGTCGAGCACGGGCTGGTGCGCGAGCGAGGGGATGCGCCAGCCGATCGCGGCCGTCCGCTCGAGGGCGACCGCGACGAGGGCGATGGCCTCGTGCGTGTCCACCGGCGCGCTCGGCAGGCCGATCTCCTCCATCGGGTCGAACAGCTCGCGGCGCAGGCGGGGCTCGATCATGTCGGGCAGGAAGAACGCGTCCTTGACGCCCCCGCCGAGCTCGCCCAGATCCACCAGCACCACCAGCGCCGAGAGGCGCCCGCGCTCCTTGGCGATGGTGATCACCACCTGCTGCTGATCCGGGGCGTCGAGCGGGGAGGTCGCCCACGCCGCCACCGGGCGCGCGCCCACCAGGCCCGCGATGGCCGGGCGGCCGGGGCCCTCCGCCGGCGCGTGCCCCTCGCGCGGCGCGCGCGGGGGCGCGGGCTCGACAACGGTGGCCAGGGCGAGGCAGGCGTCGTGCCCGCCGTCCTCCACCTCGGCGACGGCGGCCAGGAAGCCGCCGATCTCCTGCGGCGGCACGCTCTCCACGATCCCCTCGGCCATCGCCTCGACCAGATACGAGCGCTCCAGGCCGGTGAGCGCCCGCACCACGCGGTCGATGCCGTCGCGCTCGGGCTCGATGTCGCCGTCCTCGTCCTCCAGCGACGCCCGCAGGCGCAGGAACGCCGCCTGGGCGTCGAGGTCGCCCGCGATGTCGTCCAGGCACTCGGCCACCTCGGCGCGCTCGGGCGCCGTCGCGTGGGCGAGGCCCGACTCGGCCCACCGGCGGGCGCTCACGGTGTCGCCGCTGCGATATGCGATCAGCGCGGCCTCGTACCAATCCTCGGGGTCGCCGTCCCGGAAGGCCGGCCGCAGCCGCGCAAGGGCGCCGTCCACGTCCCCGGCGCGTGCCAGCAGCCGGGCGAGGTGCCGGCGGGCCGCGGGCAGGCGCTCCGGGACATGGCGGGCGAGGAGCGCGGTCAGCCGCTCCTGGGCCGCGGCGGCGTCGGCGATGCGCTCCGTCGCGAGGAGCGCTGGCGACCTCGGCCTCGAGCGTGTCGATCTCGGCCTCGGTGAGGTGCGACCACGAGGTGTCGCGGGCCCCGACCCACCCGAGGTGAACCGCGAACCCGGCGCCGGTGAGCACCTCCGAGAGCGGGCGGCCGGGCGCGCGCAGCAGGTCCGGCGCGACGGCGGCGATGGAGGCGACGAGGGTCGCGAGGTCGGCGATCGGCGGCGCCATGCGGGGCCCGCCGCGCTGCCCGAGGAGCTCGACGACCGCCTCGATCAACGCCCGCTCGTCCCGCGGCCGCCGCGGGGCGTCGTCGATGGCCGCGACGCGGATCCGCCGCGCCGACCGCGTCCTCCAGCCGGACGGCCACCACATCGCCGGCCGCGAGCGCCTCCGGCACCGCGATGCGGGGGCCGATGCCGATCAGCGCGAGGGGGGCGAGATCCGGCGCGACGTCGATGCGCCCGCTCGCCACGTCGAGCTCGCCGAGGACGGTCGTCAGCTCGAGGCCCTCGAGGGCCTGGGCGGCGCTGGCCAGCCGGCCGTTGACGAGCTGGATCACCCGCGGGTCGGCGCGAATCGCGCGGCGCGCGGCCTCGGCCGGATTGCGCGAGCGGGTGGCCCCGGCGGCGGCGAGGGCCGCGCCGAGGGCGTCCGCGCCGAGAGGCCCGTCGGCGAGCAGATCCACGGCCGCGTCGGCGATGCGTCCCATGCGGTGAGAATAGCGGGGGGTCCGGTCGCGGCCGCGGGGTCCCGCTGGCATCATCGGCGTGTGCCGCGATCCGCCCGCACGCGTCGGACCGCGCTCCGATGAACGCCGCCGCGCTGCTGCCGGCGGCCTCCTTCCTCGACTCCATCAGCCAGTTCGCGGAGGACGCGGCCGCCTACGGGTACTGGGCGATCTTCCTCGTGGTCGCCGGCGACGGGCTGATCCCGATCCTCCCCGGCGAGACGGCGATCGTGGCCGCCGCGGTGCTGGCCGCGAACGGCAGCCTGAGCCTGCCACTGGTGATCCTGGCGGGCGCGGCGGGGGCGGTGGCCGGCGACACCGCGGCCTACTGGATCGGGCGCGTGGGACACGGGCCGATCCGGCGCACCATCACGCGCGTCGCCGGCGCGGAGCGTCTCGCCGCCGCCGAGGGGATGGTGCAGCGACAGGGGCCGGCCCTGGTCTTCGTCGGACGCTTCCTGCCCGGCATCCGGATCGCGATCAACCTCTCCTGCGGCGCGGGGCACATGTCGTTCCCGCGCTTCCTCACCTTCGACGTCCTGGGCGGCCTGGCGTGGGCCGGGCAGGCCGCGCTGCTCGGGTACTTCGCCGGCAAGGCCTTCGCCGACCAGCTCTGGGTGGCCTTCGTCGTGGCCTTCGCGGTGACCGGCCTGGTGGGCGCGTTCGTCGCCACCAAGGAGCGCAAGCGCGCCCGGCGCGAGCGCCTCGCCGCCGAGACCGCGGCTCCACGAGCGGAGGACGAGCCGCCGTCCGTGGGATAGAGGCTGTGAGTTTTTTGTTTGACACCCCCACCCGGCATTAAGGTTTTGTCAGGTTCTGGGCGCACGGTGCCGAGATGGGGGTTGCGGCGCGGTTGGTGCCTCCCCAGAATCCGAATTGTGCAGGATCCCTTGGAGATCGGTGGCTTTGATCCCGCAAAACGTAAGCGAGCGGGTCGCTCAACCGCACGGCAGGACGCCTGAGGTGGCCATCGCGTCCGCCGCCCACACCGCCGCGGGCCCGTCCTTCAACGCCGATCGCACCACGCGAACGGGGGATTCCCCACTTCTCTCCGTCTCCGCGGCCGCGCGCCTGCTCGGGGTCAGTTCCTCGTCGCTGCGCGCCTGGGCCGCCGCGGGCCGCGTCCCGCACGTGCGCACCCCCGGAGGCCACCGCCGTTTCGAGCTCGACGAGCTCGTGCGCTGGCTGGCCGATCGCGGCGGCGCCCCGCCGGCGCCGCAGAATCGTCTCCAGGAACTGGTGCCGACCCGCCTCGAGGCCATGCCCGAGACCGCCGCAGCGCTGGCCGACGCGGCCGACGACGTTCTCGACGCCTTCGAGGAGGAGTTCGCCAGGACCCGCCCGCCGGGCGCCGTGCGGCCCTCGTCGGCCCGTCAGGCGCGCGTGTTGGCGGCGCTGGAGTCGCTGGCGGAGGCGCTCGCCGGAGGCGACCTGTCGGAGTGCTATCGAGATGCCGAGTGGGAGGGCTTCCGCAACGGCGCCTCCGGGCAGCCGGGCGATGCCCCGGTGACCGAGGCCCTGGCCCTGCGCCGCGCGGTGGACCGCGTGCTCGGCCCGGCGCTCGTGGCCCGCACCTCGGATCAGCGCGCGGTCGAGCGGTCGCTGGACAGGATGGCCGTGCGCGTCGCGGCGGGTTACGCCGACGGCGTGCGCTGCCGGCTCCGATCGACGCTCGAGTGATGGCGGCCTGAGACGGCCGTGTCCCGGATAACCCCGCGCGCACGGCGCTCCGAGGGGCCGTGGTTGTCGGTGTCCTCGGCGGCGCGTGCGCTGGGCGTGAGCCCGAGCACCCTGCGGCTGTGGGCCAGCGAGGGCCGCGTGCCGCACGTGCGCACCGCCGGCGGCCACCGCCGCTTCGACCCGGAGGCCCTGCGCCAGTGGCTGGCCCGCCAGCCGGCGCGTCCCGCGCGCACACCGCGCCAGGGCTCGGTCCGCATCCCCGTGGCGCCCCACCTCGCCGACGCGCTCCGCTCGCGCATCGAGCAGGTGTCCGACGCGGTCGAGACCCTCGTGGAGGGACCGGCCGAGGCCGCGTACCGCCGCCTGCCCCCGATCGAGCGCCGCAACGTGGTCGGCGCCTGGGTCGAGGCCCTCGCCGGAGCCTTCGAGACCGGCAGCCTGGCCGACGCCCTGGAGCGCTCGGAGACCTACGGCCGCGGCCACGGACTCGCCGGCTCCTCCGCCGAGGTCACCCTCGGAGGCAGCCTGGCCCTGGAGCGCGCGATGGACCGCGCCCTCGCCGCCGAGCCCGCCCCGGTCACCGAGACCGAACGACGCGAGATCGTCGCCGCCATGAGCCACCTCACGGTCAGGGTCGCCACCGCCTGGGCCTCCGCAGTCGCCGGCAGGGGCCGCTAGCCCCGGGCAGGGCAACGGCCAAGCCACACCACAGAGCGTGGCGGCCAACGACCACCCCCAAAGCGAGAGGAATGTCCACACCACGAAAAGTGGGCATGACTCGCTTGGCCTTTGACCGGCCTGGCCCTTGACCGGTTTGTCCCGACGACCTGGCCCCGGCGAAGCCGGTGGCGTCGGTCCGCCGAATCGCCGGTAGGCGATGAGCGCGCGACGAACCGGCCCGCAAGAGGCCGGTTCCTCGCCATGTCACCCAGTCCTCAACGCACCGCGAAGAAAACCCCGAAGGTCGGCACGCTCAGAGCGAGCCGCTCTACCGGGCCGGGATCGTCACCCGTTCCAGGACCTTCCCCCTCGGAGTCACCGCCCTCACGGCGATGGAGCGTTCTCCGGCGGTGATGGTCAGGAAGTGGAAGGCGTAGGCGCAGGTCCTCAAGCCCTCGGTGGGCCGGACGCAGGGGTAGAGCTGGTCTCCCCCGCCCGAGGTGGTGATGTAGGTGACCCCGTCGCGGACGATGCGCTCGTACATGTGGTTGTGGCCCTGCAGCACCAGCGCCACGTGGCCCCTTCGGAAGAGCGGCGCCCACAGGCGCTGGGCGGTGGCCGAGGGGGCGTGAACACCTGAGGTGTAGACCGGCTGGTGGAGGGCCACGATGCGCACCCGCTCGCGGGCGCCGGCGAGCTCCCGGCGCAGGAAGGCCAATTGGGCGGGGTCGGCCGGGTCGTTGGCGTCGAGCACGATGAACCTCGCGGGTCCGGCGGAGAACGCGTAGTACCGGGCCGGCGCCCCGAGAACCGTCGCCGTCGAGTCACCCCGTACGTCGTGGTTGCCCCACGAGGCGCGCCACGGGATGCGCAGGGCCAGCAGGCAGCGCTCGGGCCGCCAGTAGGTGGCGTCGGTGGCGACGCCGTCCGGGCGGTTGAAGTTGTCGCCGGTGGTCAGGACGAAGGCGAACCGCTGCCGGCGCGCCTCGCCGCACATCCGGCGGGTGACGGCCGCCTGCCCGGCCGAGCCCGTGCCCCAGTCGCCCTTGACCGCGAAATGGACGCTCGCGGCGTGGGCGCTCGGCGTCCCCGCCGCGGCGCCGAACGCGAGAGCGGCCACCGCGAGCCCGGCGGCGACCGCCGGGAGCGCGCGCCTCATTCGTCCCCGGTGCCGTCCCCCGACGACTCGATGCGCGTCCGCAGCTCGTCGGCCCGCCGGCGCAGGCGCTCGCGGGCCGCGTCGAGTGCCGCCTGGGGGTCGTCGGCGGGCCCGTCCGGCATGGCCACCGGCAGGTCCGCGGCGGTCACGGCGACGGGCGCGGTGGGCCGGTCGCGCTCCCGGTGGCGGTTCCATGCCGCGAGCCCCGCGCCCGCTCCCACGGCACCGATCGCCGTGGCCGCCCACATGCTCCAACCGCGCATCCTCATCACCTCGCCTGGGGGTTCGGGAGCATCCTAGTCGGCCCATCAGCCGCTGCTATACTCACGCGCCTGCCGGGGCCCGGTCGCCCCGCACTGCCTGTATTTCGCTAATCACCGGAGGTCTGGGATCACCCCCTACGAGATCATGATCATCCTCAATCCTGACGCGGATGAGGAACAGCAGCAGGAGATCCTCGAGAGGGTCCAGCAGCTCATCACCGACGGTGGCGGCGTCATCGAGCACGTCAACGACTGGGGACGCAAGAAGATCACGTTCCCGATGGAGAAGCACTCCGACGGCCGCTACGTGATCATCACGTGCACCGGGGAGCCGACCTCCCTTCTGGAGATCGAGCGCATCCTCTCGATCAACAAGGGCGTGGTGCTCCGCGCGCTCTTCATCCGCCTCAATGCGGTCGAGTACGAGCGTGCCCGGGTGACCGGTGCTCCGCAGCCCGCCGACGTGCACCCCGAGGGCGACCGTCCTCAGCGTGGCGGACGCCCGGGCGGCGGCGGCCGCGGACGCCGGCCCCGCTAGCACCCGATGCCGGCCGACCTCAATCGCGTGACCCTGGTGGGTCGCCTGACGCGTGACCCGGAGATGCGCCACACCGCGGGTGGGGATGCGATCTGCTCGATCCGGCTGGCCGTCTCCTCGCGTGCGCGCGATGAGGGGGGCAACTGGGGCGACCGCTCCAACTACTTCGACGTGACGGTCTTCGGCCGCCAGGCCGAGACCGCCTCCACCTACCTGGCCAAGGGACGGCGCATCGGCGTCGATGGCCGCCTGTCCTGGCGCGAGTGGCAGACCCAGGACGGCTCCAAGCGCCAGTCCGTCGAGGTGATCGCCAACGACCTCTTCTTCCTGGACAGCCGGGGCGAGGGTGGCGGCGGCTCCGGTGGCGGTGGCGGCGATTATCAGCAGGGCGCCGGGTGGAGCCCCACCCCCGCCCCGACCGGTGACCTCCCGGTTGACCGCAGTGACATGGCGCCGGCCAAGCCGGTCGCCGACGACGACATCCCCTTCTAGGCAAGGCGAGACGACATGCAGGCGATTCTTCTGACTGAGGTCGAGGGGCTCGGCGAGGCCGGGGCCGTCGTGACGGTTGCGCGTGGGTACATGCGCAACTACCTCCTGCCCCGCGGCATCGCCGAGGTCGCGACCCCCGCCCGCATCGCCGAGGTGCAGCGCCGTGAGGAGCAGCGCCGGGTGGCGGAGATCCGCGCCGAGGCACAGTCGAAGGAGCTCGCCGACCTGCTCGGCCGCACCATCCTGACCCTCAAGGCGAAGGCCGGTGACGACGGGCGCCTGTTCGGCTCGATCACCTCCGCCGACGTCGCCGAGGCGATCAAGGAGGCCCGCGGGGTCAACGTGGACCGCCGTCACATCACGGTGGAGCCTCCCATCCGCGCCCTCGGCACCTACTCCGTCCCGGTGGAGCTCGGTCCCGGCCTGACGACCGAGGTCAAGACCATCGTCAGCCCCCTGATCGACTGAGCACCTCCCGCCCCACGGGGCAGAGGAATGCGATGACCTCGGAGAGCGTGCCGCCACCGCAGAACGCGGAGGCGGAGGCAATGCTTCTGGCCAGCATGATGGAGGTTGACGCGTACGTCGCGGAGGCCCAGGGGATGGTCGACGCGGAGGACTTCTACCGCGAGGGCCACCGGGCGGTGTACCGCGCCATCCAGGATCTGTTCCAGGTGGGCGAGCCGGTGGAGCCGATCACGGTGATCGAGCAGCTGACCAAGAACGGCGAGCTGGAGGACGCGGGCGGCCGCGTCGCCGTGCTCGACCTGATGGAGACGCCCTTCATCGCGGCCAGCTACCGCAGCTACGCCGAGATCGTCCGCGACGCGGCCACGCAGCGGCGCCTGCTGCGCGTGGGCCAGGAGATCGAGCGGATGATCGTCCAGCGCGAGGGCGAGACGACCGCGATGCTCCAGGACGCGGAGACCCTGGTCTACGACCTGTCGCAGAAGGGCGTCCGCGGGGACTTCACCAAGGTCGACAAGCTGGTGATCAAGGGCCTCGAGCGCCTCACCACGGCGGTCGAGGGCGACGGCGTGGTGGGCATCCCCACGGGCTTCACCGAGCTCGACAGCGTGGTCGGCGGACTCCAGCCGGGCAACATGATCGTGGTCGCCGCGCGGCCCAGCATGGGCAAGACCGCGCTCGCGCTGGGAATCGCCGAGAACGCCGCGCTCAACCAGAACCTGGCCGTGGCCGTGTTCAGCCTTGAGATGAGCGGCGACGAGCTGATCCAGCGCCTGCTGTCGTTGACCGCCGTCGTGGACGCGGGCCGCATCCGCGCCGGGCGGCTGGCGCCTGAGGACTGGTCGCGCATCGGCCGCGCCGCCGACCGCCTCTCGGCCGCCCGCCTCTACATCGACGACTCGGAGGGCGTGACCATCGGCGAGATGCGCACCAAGCTGCGCCGCCTCAAGAGCCGTGACGGCCTCGACCTGCTGGTGGTGGACTACATCCAGCTGATGGAGGGCAACCGCGGACGCCGCGACGAGAACCGCGTCCAGGAGATCTCGGCCATCTCGCGTGGGCTGAAGATGCTCGCCCGCGACCTGAAGGTGCCGATCATCTGCGTCTCCCAGCTCAACCGCTCGCCGGACGCGCGCAACGACAAGCGGCCGATGCTGTCGGACCTGCGCGAGTCGGGCGCCATCGAGCAGGACGCCGACCTGGTGCTGATGATCTACCGCGACGACTACTACAACCCGGACACCTCGGAGGACAAGGGACTCGCCGAGGTGCTCGTGGCCAAGAACCGCCACGGTCCCACCAGCCGGGTCAAGCTCGCCTTCCGCGGCAGCTACGCCAAGTTCGACAACCTCGACAGGGACCACTGATGCCGGCGACCGTCGTTATCGGCGCCCAATGGGGCGACGAGGGCAAGGGCAAGGTCGTCGACCTCCTGGCCGAGCGCAGTGACATGGTCGCCCGCTACCAGGGCGGCAACAACGCCGGCCACACGATCGTGGCGGGCGACGAGGTGTACAAGCTGCACCTGGTGCCGTCGGGGATCCTCTACCCCGGCACCGTCTGCGTGATCGGCAACGGCACGGTGGTCGACCCCGGCGCGCTGTGCGACGAGATCGACGGCCTCGAGAAGCGCGGCGTGTCGCTGGAGACGCTGCGCATCAGCGGCAACGCCCACCTGGTGATGCCGTACCACGTGATGCTCGACGGGGCGTCCGAGATGCGGCTCGGCAAGTTCTCGATCGGGACCACCCGCCGCGGCATCGGCCCCTGCTACGAGGACAAGGCGGCCCGGGTCGGCATCCGCGCCCAGGACCTGCTCGATCCCGACATCCTGGTGCGCAAGCTCGAGCTGGCCCTGGAGCACAAGAACGAGGTCCTCGAGAAGCTCTACGGCATGCCGCGGCTCGAGCCGGAGGCCGTCGCGGCCGACCTGCTGGAGCACGCCGAGCGCCTGCGTCCCTTCATCGCCGACACCGCACTGCTGATCGACGAGGCGCTGCGCGAGGGCAAGCGGGTGCTGTTCGAGGGCGCCCAGGGCACGATGCTCGACATCGACCACGGCACGTATCCGTTCGTCACCTCGTCCAACCCGATCGCGGGCGCCGCGTGCACCGGCACCGGCATCGGGCCGACGCGCATCGACGACGTCCTGGGCGTGTCCAAGGCGTACGTGACCCGCGTGGGCGAGGGTCCATTCCCGAGCGAGCTGGACGACGCCGACGGCCGGCGGATGCTGGAGCGCGGCAACGAGTTCGGCACCACCACCGGGCGCCAGCGGCGCTGCGGGTGGCTCGACCTGGTCGCCCTGCGCTACGCCGTGAGGCTCTCGGGCATGACCCAGCTGGCGCTGACCAAGCTCGACGTGCTGTCGGGCTTCCGGGAGGTCAAGCTGTGCCGCGCCTACCGGGACCGCGACGGCGCCGAGCTGGTCAACTTCCCGTATCACCAGACCGTGTTCCACGGCTGCCAGCCGATCTACGAGTCGATGCCCGGCTGGGAGGAGGACCTCTCGGAGTGCCGCACCCTGGAGGAGCTCCCGCCGCGGGCCCGCGAGTACGTGGACGCGATCGCCGAGGCCGTCGAGGTGCCGATCACGCTCATCGGGACCGGCCAGGGCCGCCACCAGGTCATCGACCAGGTGGGCGCCTGAGCGCTTAGACCGGCTCCGGCGGTGGCGGGGCCGGGATGGCGGGGACCTCGGGGTCGGGCGTCGTGACCGGGGGCTGTGGGCTCGGGCGGCTCGGGCGCGGGCTCGGGGTCCGGGTTGGCGGGCGGCTCGGGGACCGGCGGGTCCACCACCGGAGGCTCCGGCTTCTGGGGAGGCTCGGGCTTCTCGACCACCGGGGGCACGGGCTTCTCGACCACGGGCGGACACGGGCTTGTTGACCCACCAACGGCGCTTGCGCACGCGGGGCTTCTTCGAGGTCGGCGGAGGAGCCGGCACGGCCTCGGGGACCGGGACCGCCACGTCGCACGACCAGCGCCGGCGCGGGGGCCGCGAGCGGATCGACGTCCGCCGCCGAGGCCTGGGCGACGCCCATGCCGAGGACGCCCGCGCAGGCCGATGCGATCGCGATCGAGGCGAGGCCGACGCGACGGCGCCGTGGGCGCGCTGCGGGTGAGAACGGGGTGGCCAGCGGGATCCTCCGACGGTCCGGGAACCCGCTTATAGCGCAGCGCGAACGGCCCGAGATCGCGCTCCCGCGGGAAATCTGCACAAAGCTCATGCCCAGTGCCCGAAAACCGCTAAGACTCCCCGAACGGACGGCGACGATCGAGGGGGGCCGCGCGGACGCGACGACCGTCTAGGTGCGGACCGACGACTCCGGGAGCACCTCGCGCACGCCGCCGGCGACGAGGTCCACGACCGCCCCGCGCACCCGGTCGCGGTGGGGCAGGAACGCCGCCCCCTGAACGTGCCGGATCGCCCCGCGGACGCTCGCGTCGAGGTCGGGGAACCCGCCGGCCCGCCAGTCCGGGCGCTCGCCGGTGTCGCGTTCGATCTGGTCGGCGAAGGCCTCGTCGTCGAACCCCTCCAGGGCGCACCCGGTGTGCTGCACGATCAGCACCTCGCGGGTGCCCAGCATGCGCTGCGAGAGGGCGATGGAACGCAGCGCGCCCTTGTCCACCCTGCCGCCGTGGTTGCGGATGATGTGGGCGTCGCCGGGCTCCAGCCCGAACAGCGCGAACGGATCGAGGCGGGCGTCCATGCAGATCACGATCGCGAGGCCCAGACGGGGCGGGGCGGGGCGTGTGGTCGGCGGCATGTCGCGCGCGTGCGCCAGCAGCCCGTCGATCGGGTCGCCGCCGTTCATGTCGGCCTGCGCGCTCACGTGGAGACGAGGATAGCCAGGGCGAGGACCCAGATGCCGACCACCGCGATCGCGGCCGGCCAGCCGCCCGAGAGCGCGACGGCCACGACGATCGTGGCGAGCACCGCGCCGCCGAGCACGATCCACAGGGGCCACTTGACGTTGTCCGCCTCGCGGCGGTCGCGCTCGTAGTTGGTGACCGGCGCCTCGCGGGGGCTGAGGGCCGTGCCGCCGCCCGTCGCCTCCATGTACGAATCGAGCGCGCGCATCACCTCGGCGGCCGCGCGTTCGCGGTCGGGCGCGGCGGGCAGCTCGGCGAGCGCATCCTCCAGAACGGAGCGGTACGCCTCGCGGTCGGCGCGTGAGGGCGGCGTCGATGGTGGCGTCATCTCGCCCCGATGGTAGTCGAGCGCTCGGCCGGTCGGCCAGGCTGCCGTCAGAACCCCACCGACAACCGCCGCGTGTGCGAGAGTGGCGTGGTGAGTCGCACGGTGCTGGTCGTCGGAGGTGGAGGGCGCGAGCACGCCCTGGTGAGGGCGATCGCCCGATCGCCCGAGCGGCCCCGGATCCTGTGTGCCGGCGGCAATGCCGGGATCGCCGCCGACGCCGAGATCATCCCCGTCCACCTGGACGATGTCGGGGGTGTCGTGGCCCTGTCAGGCGTCTTCGGCGTGGACCTGGTGATCGTCGGCCCCGAGGCGCCGCTGGTGGCCGGGCTGTGCGACGCCCTGCGCGCCGCCGGCATCCGCGCGTTCGGCCCCTCGGCCGCGGCCGCGCGCCTCGAGGGCAGCAAGGCCTTCTCCAAGGAGGTGATGGCCGCCGCGGGCGTGCCCACCGCCCGTGCGATCACCGTGACCGACGTCGAGGCGGGCATGGCCGCGGTGGCCGAGCTGGGCCTTCCGGTGGCGGTGAAGGCGGACGGCCTCGCGGCCGGCAAGGGCGTGATGGTGGTCTCCACCGAGGCCGACGCGCGGGAGGCCCTGGAGACCTGCCTGGTGGAGTCGGCCTTCGGCGAGGCCGGGCGCGTGGTGATCGTCGAGGAGGGCATGACCGGCCCCGAGGTGTCCCTGCTGGCCATCACGGACGGCCGTGCCGTCGCCCGCTTCCCCGCCGCGCGCGACTACAAGCCGATCGGCGAGGGCAACACCGGCCCCAACACGGGCGGGATGGGCTCGGTGTCGCCGGTCCCGGACATCCCCGACGCCCTGGCCGACCAGCTGGTGGACAGCGTGCACCGGCCGGTGATCGCCGAGATGGAGCGGCGCGGGACGCCCTTCAGCGGCGTGCTCTACGCGGGGCTGATGATGACCCCGGACGGCCCGCGCGTGCTCGAGTTCAACACCCGCTTCGGCGACCCGGAGACGCAGGCCCTGCTGCCGCGGCTCGAGGACGACGCCCTCGCCCTGCTGACCGCCGCGGCCGACGGCGAGCTGGCCGACGGGCCGGTGCGGGTCAACGACGGCGCCGCGGTGGCCGTGGTGCTCGCCGCCCACGGATATCCGGGCACGCCCCGCGCCGGCGACGTGATCGAGGGCCTCGCGGACGGCCGCCGCGCTGGGCGCGGAGGTGTACCACGCGGGCACGGCGCCGGGCAGGGATGGCACCATCGTGACGGCGGGTGGGCGCGTGCTGGCGGTGAGCGCGCGCGGGGACAGCGTGGCCGATGCCCGGGCGAAGGCCTACGCCGCCGCGGAGCTCGTGCGGTTCGACGGGCGGCAGATGCGCGGAGACATCGCGTCGGGAATGGAAACGGAAGGCGGCGCCGCATGATCCCTCGCTACTCGCGAGCGGCGATGAACGCGCTCTGGACCGAGGAGGCCAAGCTCGCGCGCTGGCTCGAGGTCGAGCTGGCCGTGTGCCGCGCCTGGGCCGCGCAGGGCGTGATCCCCGCCGAGGACCTCGCCGAGATCGAGGCGAAGGCCGGCTTCTCGGTGGAGCGCACCCAGGAGCTCGAGCGCACCACCAACCACGACGTCGTCGCCTTCCTCACCGACGTCAACGAGCACATCGGCCCGGCCTCGCGCTGGGTCCATTACGGCATGACCTCCTCCGACGTGCTCGACACCGGGCTCGCCCTGGCGATCCAGCGCTCGGGCGCCCTGCTGCTGGCGGAGCAGGCGGCCCTCACGGCGACGCTGCGCGACATGGCGCTGCGCCACGCGCAGACGCTCTGCGTGGGGCGCACCCACGGCATCCACGCCGAGCCGACCACCTTCGGCCTGAAGATCGCCGGCCACGCGCTGGAGAGCCGCCGCAACGAGGAGCGGCTGGCCGAGGCGATCGCCGGGGCCTCGGTGGGCAAGCTCTCGGGAGCCGTCGGCACCTACGCGATGCTCGATCCCGCCATCGAGCGCGAGGTGCTCGGCGAGCTCGGGCTGGGCGGTGAGCCCGTGGCGACCCAGGTCGTCGCGCGCGACCGTCACGCCCAGCTGGTGTGCACCATGGCGGTCGCCGCCAGCTCGCTGGACCGGCTGGCCACCGAGCTGCGCCACCTGCAGCGCACCGAGCTGCGCGAGGCCGAGGAGGCCTTCACGGTGGGCCAGAAGGGCAGCTCGGCCATGCCCCACAAGCGCAACCCGATCACCGCCGAGCGCATCTCGGGCATCGCCCGCGTGGTGCGCGGCCACGCCGTCGCGGCCCTCGAGGACGTGGCGCTGTGGCACGAGCGCGACATCTCGCACTCCTCGGTGGAGCGCATCATCCTGCCCGACGCGTTCCTGGCGCTGGACTACATGCTGGCCCGCTCGCGGGCGCTGGTGGAGGGCCTCGTGGTGCGCCCCGACCGCATGCTCGCGGTGCTCGAGTCGTCGCACGGCCTGGTGTTCTCGCAGCGGGTGCTGCTGGGGCTGGTGGAGCGCGGGCTGACCCGCGAGGAGGCGTACGGCCTGGTGCAGCGCAACGCCATGCGCGCATGGGACGAGGCCCGTCCGCTCGGCGAGCTGCTGGCCGCCGACGCCGAGGTGACCGCGGTGCTGCCGGTCGCCGAGCTGGACGCCCTGCTGGATCCCACCTGGTACGTGCGCCACGTCCCCGAGGTGCTGGAGAGGGTGGCCGCCCTGTGATCGATGCGAGCGCGGTCGCCGACTACCCGCTGATCCTCGAGGGCAAGGTGCGCCAGGTGCGCGAGGTGGACGCCGAGCGGCTGCTGATCGTCGCGACGGACCGCATCTCCGCCTACGACTGGATCATGCCCACGCCGATCCCCGACAAGGGCCGCATCCTCACCGCCCTCTCGGAGTTCTGGTTCGCGCGCACGACCGACATCGTCCCCAACCACCTGATCGAGATCGTCGGCGACCGGGCGATGCTGGTGCGGCGCCTGCGCATGCTGCCGGTGGAGTGCGTCGCCCGCGGCTACCTGGTCGGGTCGGGCTGGGTGGACTACCAGGAGACCGGCGCGGTGTGCGGCCACGCGCTGCCGCCGGGACTGCGCCAGGCCGACCCGCTGCCCGCGCCGATCTTCACACCGGCGACGAAGGCGACCGAGGGCCACGACATCAACATCACGCGCGACGAGGCGGCCGAGCTGGTGGGCGCCGACGTGCTCGCCGAGGCCGAGCGGATCACCCTGGCGCTGTACCGCCGCGCGGCCGAGCGGTGCGCGAGGGCCGGGCTGATCCTGGCCGACACCAAGTTCGAGCTGGGCACCGACGCCGACGGCGTGCTGGTGCTCGGCGACGAGGCGGTCACGCCGGATTCGTCGCGGCTGTGGCCCGCGGACCGCTGGGAACCTGGGCAGAGCCCGCCCTCGTTCGATAAGCAGTACCTGCGCGATTGGCTCGACGAGATCGGCTGGGATCGCTCCTCGCCGCCTCCCGAGCTGCCGACAGAGGTCGTCGAGGGCACCCGGGCCCGGTACATCGAGGCGCATCAGCGCATCACGGAGGTGGACGAGTGACCCAGGTGATCGTGACCGTGATGCCCAAGCAGGGCGTCCTCGACCCCCAGGGCCAGGCGGTGGCCGGCGCCCTGGCGCAGCTCGGCTTCGCCGACGTCGGGGAGGTCCGCATCGGCAAGCGCATCGAGCTCGCGATCGACGGCGACGACCCCACCGGCCAGGCCGAGGCGATGTGCGAGAAGCTGCTCGCCAACGCCCTGATCGAGGAGTACCGCGTGGAGGTCGCCGGGTGAGCACCGTCGCGGTCGTCCGCTTTCCCGGATCCCTGGATCACGACAGCGCGCGACGCGCGATGGAGGGGCTCGGCGCCCAGGCGGTGGAGGCCTGGCACGCCGACACGGAGCTGCCGCCGGACACCACCGCGGTGCTGCTTCCCGGCGGCTTCTCGTATGGCGACCACCTGCGCTGCGGCGCCATCGCCAGCCGCGCGCCGATCATGGCCGCGGTGCGGCGCCACGCCGAGGCCGGAGGCCGCGTGGTGGGCATCTGCAACGGCTTCCAGGTGCTGTGCGAGGCGGGCCTGCTGCCCGGCGCGCTGAGGCGCAACCAGACGCAGTCGTTCGTGTGCCGCCAGATGTCGCTCGAGGTGGCGGACTCGAGCACGCCGTGGACCGCCGGCCTGCCGGTGGGCGCGAGCATCTCGATCCCGGTGAAGAACAACGAGGGCGCCTGGTACGGCAACCCGGCGACCACCCGGGTGATCCTGCGCTACCACGACGACCTGCTCGGCTCGACCGATCGCGTCGCCGGCGTCGCCAACGCGGCGGGCAACGTGATGGGGCTGATGCCCCACCCGGAGGAGGCGTGCGATCCGCTGCTGGGATCGACCGACGGCCGGCTGGTGCTGGGCGGCCTGATCGGGGTGGACGGCGTGAGCACCACCGAGATCCCCCGCCACCGCCAGCTGGGCCTGACCGACGACGAGGCGGCCCGCATCCCGGAGCTGCTGGGGCGCGAGCCCAGCGACCCCGAGCTCGTCATGTTCAGCCTGATGTGGAGCGAGCACTGCTCCTACAAGCACAGCCGCCCGCTGCTGGGCGGCTTCCCGACCACCGGCGCCCGGGTGTTGCAGGGGCCCGGCGAGAACGCCGGCGTGGTCGACGTGGGCGACGGGATCGCCGTCGCGCTGAAGATCGAGAGCCACAACCACCCCTCGGCCGTCGAGCCCTTCGAGGGCGCGGCCACCGGGGTCGGCGGCATCGTGCGCGACATCATCGCGATGGGGGCGCGGCCGATCGCCCTGCTCGACTCGCTGCGCTTCGGCGAGCTGACCAGCCCGCGCAGCCGCCACCTGTTCACCCGCTCGGTGGCCGGCATCGGCCACTACGGCAACTGCATCGGCGTCCCCACCGTCGGCGGCGAGGTGTCGTTCGACGACCGCTACGAGGAGTCGTGCCTGGTCAACGCCATGTGCGTGGGTGTGCTCGGACCCGGCGGCATCCTGCGGGCGGCCGGGTCGGGCCCCGGCAACGCGCTGGTGCTGATCGGCAACCGCACCGGACGCGACGGCATCGGCGGGGCGAGCGTGCTGGCCTCGGCCGAGCTGGACGAGGACGAGGACAAGCGGCCGTCGGTGCAGGTGAGCGACCCCTTCACCGAGCGCAAGCTGATGGACTGCTGCCTGGCGCTCGCCGCCGACGGGGCATTCGTGGCCCTGCAGGACCTGGGCGCCGCCGGCCTCACCAGCGCCGCCAGCGAGATGGCCGCCAAGGGGCGCGTCGGGCTGGACATCGACCTCGACCTGGTGCCGCTGCGCGAGCGGCTCGCGCCGGCCGAGATCCTCGTGTCCGAGAGCCAGGAGCGCATGCTGGCCGTCGTCCTGCCCGCCCGCCTCGATGAGGTGATCGCGGTCTGCCGGCGGTGGGATCTGGACGCGACGGCCATCGGCACCGTGACCGAGGGCGAGAACCTGGTGGCCCGCTCGGGCGGCGAGGTGGTGGTGGACCTGCCGGCCCGCCTGCTGGCCGACGAGGCGCCGACCTACGAGGTGCCGCGCACCCCGGCTCCCGCGCCGGTGCCCCTCGACCGCGCGAGCCTTCCCGAGCCGGCCGACCTGGCCGGACGCGTGGGCCGCGCTGCTCGCCCACCCCAACGTCGCCAGCCGGCGGTGGATCTACGAGCGCTACGACCACCTGGTGGGCGCCAACACGATCCGGCGGCCGGGCGGCGACGCCGCCGTGGTGCGCCTGCCCGGATCGGATCGCGCGATCGCGCTGACCACGGACTGCGCGGAGCGCCACTGCGAGATCGACCCGCGCAACGGCGGACGGGCCTCGGTGCTCGAGGCGGCGCGCAATCTGGCGTGCGTCGGAGCCCGGCCCGTGGCGGCCACGGACTGCCTCAACTTCCCCAATCCGGAGAAGGGATCGACGGGCTGGCGGCTGGCGGAGGCCATCGCCGGAATGTCGGACGCGCTGACAGCGCTTGGCGTGCCGGTCGTTTCCGGCAACGTCTCCCTCTACAATGAGAGCGCGACGCGCTCGATCCTTCCGACACCGGTGGTGGGCATGATGGGCTTGCTGGAGCGCGCCGACAGAAGCGTCGGGCACGCCTTCCGCGAGGACGGCGATGTGGTGCTCCTGGTCGGTGACGATGGTGTCCTGGACGCGAGCGAGTACGCGGCGCCGTCCGGGCGGCGCGCTCCCCGACATCGATGTCAGCCGCGAGGTCGCGGGGATCGAGCTGGTGCTGACCGCCGCGGACGAGGGCATCCTGACCAGCGCGCACGACGTGTCCGGCGGCGGTGTCGCGGTGGCGCTGGCCGAGAGCGCGATGGCCGGCGATCGCGGCGTGAGCGTCCGTCTCGACCCCGGCGACCGCGACGACGAGGTGCTGTTCGGCGAGGGCGGCGGCCGCATGCTGCTGACCGTCACCGGCGAGGACGCGGCCCGGCGGATCACGGAGCTGGGCGAGGCGTCCGGCGCGCGGGTGCGGCAGGATCGGAGCGGTGGGCGGCGATCGCATCGTCGTCGGGATCGGCGATCGGGAGGTGGCCCTCACGCATCGGGGACGCCCGCGACGCATATGAGCGCGGCCTACCGGAGGCACTGGCATGAGCCCGATCGACGACGACTCCCCCAAGGAGGAGTGCGGGGTCTTCGGCATCGCCGCGCCCCCCGGCCGCGACGTGTCGCGGCTGACCTACTACGCGCTCCACGCGCTGCAGCATCGCGGGCAGGAGAGCGCGGGCATCGCCGCCCGCGACGACGGCCGGGTGACCATCCAGCGCGACCTCGGCCTGGTGAGCGCCGTCTTCGACGAGCCCTCCCTCCGCAGCCTGACCGGCGACGCCGCGATCGGCCACGTGCGCTACTCGACGACCGGCGCCAACAAGTGGGACAACGCGCAGCCGGTCGCCCACAGCCGCGGCGACGACATCGTGGCCCTCGGGCACAACGGCAACCTCACCAACACCGGTGAGCTGCGCGCCGAGATGGAGCTGGCCGGCGTCGACCTGCGGGCGAGCACCGACTCCGAGATCGTCGCCGCGATGCTCGCCGCCGAGGAGGGCAGCCTGCTGACCGCCGTCTGCTCGGTGATGCCGCGCCTGGTGGGCGCCTACTCGGTGGTGGCCATCACGAGCCGCGAGCTGGTCGCCTTCCGCGACGCCCACGGCGTGCGGCCCCTGGTGCTGGGGCGCCTGGACGAGGGCGGCTGGTGCGTGGCCTCCGAGACCTGCGCCTTCGACCAGATCGGCGCGCGCTTCGAGCGCGACGTGCGCCCGGGCGAGGCGATCCGCGTGACCGCCACCGGCATCGAGAGCCGCCAGGCGCTGCCGTCGCAGGGCGGCCAGATGTGCGTGTTCGAGCACATCTACTTCGCCCGCCCCGACAGCCAGATGGACGGCACGACGGTGTGGGAGTCGCGCCGCGCGATGGGCGCCGAGCTGGCCCGCGAGAGCCCCGCCGAGGCGGACCTCGTGGTGGGCCTGCCCGACAGCGGCACGCCCGCGGCCATCGGATTCGCCGGCGAGTCGGGCATCCCGTACGCCGAGGCCGTGGTGCGCAACCGCTACGTGGGCCGCAGCTTCATCCAGCCCGACCAGGCGCTGCGCCAGCACGGCATCCGCCTCAAGTTCAACCCGCTGCCCGCGGTGATCCGCGGCAAGCGGCTGGTGGTGGTGGACGACTCGATCGTGCGCGGCAACACCACGCGCCAGATCGTGGCGATGCTGCTGGACGCCGGGCGCGACCGAGGTGCACATGCGCGTGTCGAGCCCGCCGATCCTGTGGCCGTGCTTCTACGGGATCGACATGGCCGACCGCTCGGAGCTGGTCGCGGCCAACAACACCGTCGAGGAGATCGCCGCGCTGACCGGCGCGCGGTCGCTGGCCTACCTCTCGCGTGAGGGCCTCCAGCGCGCGCTCGGCCGCCCGGCCTCGTCGTTCTGCCGCGCCTGCTTCACCGGTGAGTACCCGATCGCGATCCCCGACTCGTCGCTCAAGATGCGCTTCGAGCCGGGCAGCCGCGAGCCCGCCCGCGCCTAAGCACAACCGGGGCGCGCACGGCGTGGACGGCCGGATCTCCTATCGCGACGCGGGCGTCGACCTGGACGCGGCGCGGCGCCACACGCAGACCATCTCGGGGATGGTCGCGGGCGGGCAGACCGGGTTCGCCGCCGCCCACGCGATCCCGCGCGGGGATGCGCGAGCCGATGCTGGTCAGCTGCACCGACGGCGTCGGCACCAAGCTGCTGCTGGCCCAGGAGCTGGGCCGCATCGAGGGGCTCGGCCAGGACCTGGTGGCCATGTGCGTCAACGACCTCGCCTGCACCGGCGCCCGGCCGCTGGTGTTCCTCGACTACCTCGCCGTGGGGAAGCTGGACCCGGACGAGGCGGCCGTGCTGGTGCGCTCCATCGCCGACGCCTGCGCCGCCGTGGGCTGCGCCCTCGCGGGCGGGGAGACGGCCGAGATGCCGGGCCTCTACGCGCCGGGGCACTTCGATCTGGCCGGCTTCGCCTGCGGGGTCGTCGAGCGTGACGGGATGCTCGGTCCGCACCGGGTGCGCGAGGGCGACGCGATCGTGGGGATCCCCTCCTCGGGCTTCCACTCCAACGGCTACTCGCTGGTGCGGGCCCTGGTCGCCGACGGGGGGCTCACGCTCGACCCCGAGGTGCTGCTGGCCCCCACCCGCCTCTACGTCAACGACATCGCCGGGCTGGCCGCGGCCGGCGTCGAGGTGCACGCCGCCGCGCACATCACCGGGGGCGGCCTGCCCGAGAACCTGCCGCGCGCGCTGCCCGAGGGCCTGAGGGCCGCCCTCGTCACGGGCGCGTGGGAGCGCGGCCCGGCGTACGACGCCCTGCTCGCCGGCGGCCGCGTCGACGAGGACGAAGCGTGGAGCACCTTCAACATGGGGCTCGGCATGTGCGTGATCGTCGCCCCCGCCGACGTCGCGGCCGTGATCGCCGTCGTCCCCGACGCGCGCGAGGTGGGCGTCGTCGAGGCGGGCCCCCCGGGAGTGCTGCGTGGCTGACGCGCCGCTGCGGGTGGCGGTGCTGGTGTCGGGCGGCGGTTCCAACCTCCAGAGCCTGATCGACACCGTCCACGCGCCCGGAGGCCCGATCGAGATCGTGCTCGTGGTCAGCTCACGCCCCGACGTCCCGGCGATCGACCGTGCCGAGCGCGCCGGGATCCCGACCCGGGTGGTGGGTCTCGGCGGACGGGACCGGGCCGTGCGCGACGCCGAACTGGCCGACGTGGTGGCCGGGGCGTCGCCCGGGCTGGTGGTGCTGGCCGGGTGGATGAGCATCCTCAGCGGCGTCTTCCTCGACCGCTTCCCGGATCGCGTGATCAACCTGCACCCGTCGATGCTCCCCGCGTTCCCCGGGCTCCACGCGATCCCGCAGGCGCTGGCCTGGGGGGTGCGCTACACGGGGGTCACCGTGCACTTCGCCGAGGAGGTCGTGGACGGCGGTCCGGCCATCCTGCAGGAGCCCGTACCGGTGATGTACGGTGACGACGAGGAGGCGCTCACGGCGCGCATTCGCGAGGTGGAGCACCGTCTCGTGCCCGCAGCGGTCCGCCTTTTCGCCGAGGGCAGGGTGCGCCGCGACGCGGTCGATCGACGCAAGGTCCAGATCGTCTCTCTGGAGGATGAGTGAGGGTTTCGCGCGCGCTGGTGTCGGTCTCCGACAAGACCGGCCTCGAGGAGTTCGCCAGGGGATTGGCGGCCCGGGGGATCACGATCATCTCGACCGGCGGCACGGCCGACTCGCTGCGCTCGTGGGGGATCGACGTGGTGTCGGTCGACGAGGTGACCGGCCACCCCGAGATCATGGGCGGCCGGGTCAAGACCCTGCACCCCAAGATCCACGGCGGCATCCTCGGACGCCTCGGCCACGAGGGCGACGCCGAGCAGATGCGCGAGAACGGCATCGAGGCGATCGACCTGGTGGTGGTGAACCTCTACCCCTTCGAGGACTGGGTCCAGCGGCGCGGCGTCAGCGACGACGAGCTGATCGAGCAGATCGACATCGGCGGGCCGACGCTGATCCGGGCGGCCGCCAAGAACCACTCGCGCGTCGGCGTGGTCACGTCGCCCGACCAGTACGCCGAGGTGCTCGACGAGCTGTCGGCCGGCGATGGAGAGCTCTCGCCCGCCCTGCGCCGCAGCCTGGCCGGCGCCGCGTTCCAGCGCACCGCGCGCTACGACGCCACCATCGCCAACTGGTTCGCCGAGGGCGAGGACGAGTTCCCCGACCACATCCTGCTCGGGTTCGAGAAGCACCTCGACGTGAGCTACGGCGAGAACCCGCACCAGCGCGGGCGCCTACTACGCCGAGCGCGGCGCCCGCACCCACCTGCTCTCGCGCGTGGAGCACCTGCACGGCAAGCCACTGTCGTTCAACAACCTCTACGACATGGACGCGGCGCGCGCGATGCTGGCCGAGTTCGAGCTGCCGGCGTGCGTGATCGTGAAGCACAACAACCCCTGTGGGGTGGCGATCGCCGGGGACGTCGGCACGGCCTACGAGGCCGCCCGCGACTGCGACCCGGTGTCGGCGTACGGCGGCGTGGTGGTGGTCAACCGGCCGGTGGACGCCGATCTGGGCGAGCTGCTGGCGGGGACCTTCGTCGAGGTGCTGCTGGCCCCCGGATACGACGAGGCGGCCCTCGCGGCGCTGACCCGCAAGCCCAACACGCGCATCATGCTCAACGGCGAGCGGCGCCGGACCAACCCGGGCGAGCGCGACCTGCGCCGGGTGTCGGGCGGGCTGCTGGTGCAGGACCGCGACGCCGAGGCCGAGGACCGCGACCAGATGTCGGTCGTCACCCGGCACTCCCCGAGCGAGAGCGAGTGGGGCGACCTGCTCTTCGCCTGGCGCGTGGCGAAGCACGTCAAGAGCAACGCGATCGTGCTGGCCCGCGACCTGACCACGGTCGGCATCGGCGCCGGCCAGATGAGCCGGGTCGACTCGGTGCGCCTGTCGCTGGAGAAGGCCCAGGTGCCGGTGCGCGGCTCGGTGCTCGCGAGCGACGCCTTCTTCCCCTTCGCCGACGGCCCCGAGGCGGCGGTCAAGGCCGGCGTGACGGCGATCATCCAGCCGGGCGGCTCGATCCGCGACGACGAGGTGTTCGCGGCCTGCGACGCCGCCGGCGTGGCGATGGTCGTCACCGGCCGCCGCCACTTCCGCCACTAGGAGCCGCGACCGTGCCGAGCTGGCAGCTGACCATCGACGTGGACGCTCCTCCGGACGCCGTGTGGGCGTTCATCGGCGACCCCACCACGGTGCCCCGCTGGTACCCGAAGTACGTCTCCTGCGAGGTCGACGGGGACACCCGCGTGCTGCGCAGCGCGGAGGGCGCCGTGTTGACGGAGGCCCTGCTGGACCGCGACGACGCCCGCCGCTTCTACGCCTACTCGGTGCTCTCGGGCGCGCCGGTGGCATCGCACCGTGCCAGCTTCGAGGTCGCCGCCCTTGGGACGGGCAGCCGGGTGATCTGGTCGACGACCGCGGAGCCGTCCGATCCGTCGGTCGATCTCGCGGGGCGGCTGACCCCCACGCAGACCGATGCGCTCGCCCGTGTGAAGCAGATCGTGGAGGACGACCGACCCGGGTGACCGCCCGGCGGTCGCGGCGCGGCCGGCAGCACCTACCCTGTGGTGATGCGCCCGCTGATCGCCGCCCTCGCCGTCGCCCTCGCGGTGGTGTCCCCGGCCGTCGCCGCGGCGCCCGACGACCTCTCCACGAACTCCCTCGACCGGGCCGCCCTGCTGGCGCTGCCCAGCGTGTACCGCGTCGAGGTGACGATGCACGTGGAGGGTCTGCGCACCAAGGACGGCACCACCCTCACGATCCCCCCGTCCGCGCGCGTGTTCCAGGAGGTGGGCACGGCGTTCGCGGTCGCGCCGGGCGGCTGGCTGGTGTCGGCCGCGCACGTCGCCGCGCCCAACGCCACGCGGATCGCCGCCCTCTCGTACCAGAGCCGGCAGAGCGCCCGGGGCCGCCAGATCAGCGAGAAGGCCGCGTTCGACTGGGTGATGAAGACCGGCGCGCGGGCGGTGAACGGTCGGGTGGTCGGCGCGTGAGATCACCCAGGCCGACGCGGGCGCGGGCGCGCTGGCGTCGCGCACCTACATGGCGATGGACGTGGTCGCGAGCGACCAGGCCGACCTGGTCGCGATGCGCATCGACCTCCCCGCGGCGCCGGCGCTGGCGCTGGACGAGTCGGCCAGCATCGGCACTCCGGTCGCCACGATCGGCTTCGGGGTGGGCTCGGTGCTGGACGGGCCGGCGCGCGGCAAGCTGGTTCCGGCCGTGCGCACGGGCCGACTGGGACGCACCGGGGCGCTCCACGAGGAGGACGGGCTGCCCGACCGCTCCGCCACGCTGATCTCGGTGCCGGTGGAGCCGGGGGACTCGGGCGCCCCGGTGATCGACGCGGAGGGCCACGTGCGCGGCGTGGTGATCATCCGCACGAGACGACGGCGGGGTGGCCGAGCAGTCCACCGAGGTGCGGCAGCTGATGGAGAGCATCGGCGTGACCCCCTCTGCGGGGCCGACGGCCGCGCTGTTCCAGCGGGCCATGGCCGACTTCTGGAATCTCGACTTCGCGGGCGCCCAGAAGGGCTTCACCGCCACCCTGGCCGCCTTCGGCGGGCACACCCTCGCGGGCGTCGAGCGGCGCCGGGCCGAGGAGCTGGCGGCGGGCGACTACCGGCTGGAGGGCACCGAGCGCCGGCGGGGGGTGCTGCTGGCCGTGGGCGTCCTGGCCATCGTCGCCGCGCTGGTCTGCGGGCTGGCGCTGGCGCGTCCCGGGCGGGGGCGGCCGGGGGAGCGGCGAGTAAGGTAAGTCGCTCCGTCGCGGGAGGCGCTGTGCGAATCGGAGTACCGGCCGAGGTCAAGTCGGATGAGTACCGGGTGGCCCTCGTGCCCGCCGGTGCGCTGGAGCTGTCGCGCCGCGGCCACGAGGTCTGCGTCCAGGCCGGCGCCGGCGAGGGAGCGGGCTTCTCCGACGAGGAGTACGTGCGGGTCGGCGCGCGGGTGGGCGACGCCCACGCGGCCTGGGACTCCCAGCTGATCCTGAAGGTCAAGGAGCCCCAGCCCTCCGAGTTCGGCTTCCTGCACGACGACCAGGCGCTGCTGACCTACCTCCACCTCGCCGCCAACCCGCGCGTTGCCGACGCCCTCAAACGCGCCGGCACCACGGCGATCGCCTACGAGACGGTCGAGGACGCCGCGGGGCGGCTGCCCCTGCTGGCGCCCATGAGCGAGATCGCCGGGCGGCTGTCGGTGCAGGCGGGGGCGCGGTACCTGGAGCGGCCCCTGGGCGGGCGCGGCGTGCTGCTGGGCGGGGTGGCGGGGGTCGCGCCGGGCTCGGTGGTGATCCTCGGCGGCGGCATCGTGGGCACCAACGCCGCGGTGGTCGCCGCCGGGATGCAGGCCCACGTGGCGGTGCTGGACACCGACCTCGGGCGCCTGCGCGAGCTGGAGCTGCTGCTGGGCGGTCGCGTGACCCTGCTCCACTCCACCCAGCTGGCCATCGAGGAGCTGCTGCCCACCGCCGACCTCGTCGTCGGCGCGGTGCTGCTGCCGGGGGCCCGGGCGCCGCGCCTGGTGCGGCGCGAGGCGCTCGGCCTGATGAGACCCGGGTCGGTGGTCGTGGATGTCGCCGTCGATCAGGGTGGCTGCATCGAGACCTCGCACCCCACGACGCACTCGGATCCGGTGTTCACGGTGGACGGGGTGCTGCACTACTGCGTCGCCAACATGCCCGGCGCCGTGCCCGTCACGGCCACGCGGGCGCTCTGCAACGCGACGCTGCCGTACGTGATGCGCCTGGCCGACGAGGGCCTCGACGACGCCCTGCGCGCCGACGCGGGCCTGCGTCCCGGGGTCAACGTGCGCGACGGCCGGGTCGTCAACGCGACGGTGGCGGAGGCTCTGGCGACCTGAGCACGCTGACGCAGCGCCTGCCGCCGCCGGAGCAGGGGCTCACGCAGGCCGAGGCCCGCCGGCGCCTCGCCGCGCGAGGGGAGGTGCCCGCGGCCGCGACCAGCCGGTCGTGGTCCAGCATCCTGCGCGCCAACCTGCTGACCGTCTTCAACGTGACGCTGCTGTTCTTCGGCATCGTCACGCTGATCTTCGGCGACTGGCGCGACGCGGTATTCCTGGGGATCCTGGTGCTCAACGCGGGGATCGGGATCATCCAGGAGGCGCGCGCCAAGTCGAGCCTCGACCGCCTGGCGGCGCTGGTGGCGCCGCGCGCGACCGTGGTGCGCGACGGCCGGCCGGTGGTGGTCCCGATCGCGGAGGTGGTGCCCGGCGACCTGGTGACGGTCGGCGCCGGCGACCAGATCGTGGCCGACGGGCGCCTGGTGCGCAGCGACGCGCTGGGCGTGGACGAGTCGATCCTCACCGGCGAGTCGGAGCCGGTGGTGCGCCGCGGCGGCGACGGCGTGCGCGCCGGCTCGTACGCCGTGGAGGGATCGGGCGCCTACGTCGCCGACGCCGTCGGCGGCGACACGTACGCCGAGCGGCTGGTGGGCGAGGCCCGCGAGTTCCGGCACCCGCGCTCGCCGCTCGAGCTGGCCCTGGACCGCCTGATCCTGATCCTCGGCGTGTCGATGGTGCCGCTCGGGGTGCTGCTGGGCTGGTCGCTGATCGAGCAGGACACGCCCTTTCGCGAGGCGGTGGCGACGGCCGTGGCCGGCGTCATCACCATCGTCCCCGAGGGCCTGGTGCTGCTGGTGGGCGTGACCTACGCGGTCGCGACGCTGCGCATGACCCGGCGCGGCGCCCTGAGCCAGCAGCTCAACGCCATCGAGTCGCTGGCGTCGGCCGACGTGATCTGCCTCGACAAGACCGGCACGCTCACCGAGGAGCGCCTGCGCGTGGTGGAGCTGATCGTGGCCGACGGCGTCGAGGAGGGCGAGTTCTCGACCATCCTCGGCCGTTTCGCGGCGAGCTCGCCGAGCCGCAACGCCACGCTCGACGCGGTGGCCGCCTTCGTGCCCGGATCGCCCGAGCCGATCGACGAGAACGTGCCCTTCGCCTCGCGCCGGCGCTGGAGCGGCGTGCGGATGGCCGGGCGCAGCCACGTGCTGGGCGCGCCCGAGCACTTCGACCTGGGCGACCGCCTCGCCCTGCGCGTCGCCGCCGAGGCCGCCGCCGGCCGCCGGGTGCTGACGCTGGCGGCGGGCGACGTCCCGCTGACCCTGGCCTCGCCGGACGCGCCGCCCCCGCCCGGCCTCGACATCCTCGGGCTGGTGGTGCTGGCCGAGGAGCTGCGCCCCGACACCCGGGAGACGATCGCCTTCCTGCTGGAGGAGGAGATCGAGATCCGGGTGATCTCCGGCGACGCCCCCGCGACCGTCGCGGCCATCGCCGCCGACGCGGGGATCCCGGTGCGCGGCGCGCCCGTGGACGGCCGCGAGCTGCCGGCGAGCGGCGCGGAACTGCGCGCCCTGGTGCGCGAGACGAGCGTGGTGGGGCGCATCTCGCCCGACGGCAAGAAGCGCTACGTGGAGGCCCTCGCCGCCGACGGGCTGCACGTGGTGATGGTGGGCGACGGCGTCAACGACGTGCCGGCGCTGAAGGCCGCCCGGCTCGCGATCGCCCAGGGCGGCGGATCGCAGATGGCCCGCGGCGTGGCCGACCTGGTGCTGGTGAAGGGCGGGTTCGCGTCGATCCCGCCGATGATCCGCGAGGGACGCAAGGTGCTGCGCAACCTGCAGCGGGTGGCCAAGCTGTTCGTCGCCAAGTCGGTCGTGGCGGCGTTCCTGATCCTGACCGTGGGCCTCTCGTCGGAGAGCTACCCCTTCCTGCCGCGCCACCTGACGCTGGCGTCGGCGATCACCATCGGCATCCCGGCGTTCTTCCTGGCCCTCGCTCCCAGCACCGGCCCCTGGCGGCCGGTGCGTTTCCTGCGCGAGCTGGCCAGCTTCGCGATACCGGCCGGCACGGCCACCGGCCTCGGCGTGGTGGCCAGCTTCCTGTTCTCGATCAACCTGCTCGAGATGAGCGAGACGGAGGCCCGGACCGTCGCGACGACGGTGCTCGTGGCGATGGGCCTGTACCTGATCGTGGTGCTCGAGTCGTCGAGCCGCGTGCGCGGCTACACCGTCGGCGCCCTGTGCCTCGGGCTGCTGGCCCTCTACTTCGTGGTGCTGTCCCTGCCGGGCTGGCGCGACTTCTTCCAGGTGGCCCCGCCCGGGGCCGGGGTGATCATGGTGTCGCTGGCGGGGACTGCCCTGGCGGCGGGAGGTCTTGCGCTGACGGACGAGCGTTTCCTGCCTGTGTGGCCCACGGCCCGAACGCCCTCCACACCGTCAGGATCAGAGCCAGGGTGACGAGGATCGCGCTGGTGACGCACCACGCGCAGATCGCGTCGATGATGAACAGCTCGGCGTAGGTCAGCCAGGCCGAGAAGCCGAAGCTGATGAGGGCCGTGAACAGGCCGAGGGCGCGGCCCAGCTGCCCGGGGATCAGCGCGGCGGCCAGCAGCCCGACGTAGGCCAGGAGGCCCAGGATGGCGACCGGGATGCCGGCGAGCTCGGAGTAGCTGCTCTCCTGCACCGTCTTGCAGCCGCCGCCGACGATGCACGTGGGCGCCTCGCCCTCGAGGCGCACCGAGGTGAGGTAGCCGGCGACGCCCAGACCCGCGAGCGAGACGACGCCGAGGGCGATCCTCAGCGCCGTCTCGTTGATCCTCAACGCGCTCACGCCGAGGGGCCGACCTCGGCCATGGCGTCGTCGAACTCACCGATGTTGACGGCCCCGATCAGCTTCTTGGTGCCGTTGGGCCCCGTGATCACGAAGGTCGGCGTCTCGTTGACCTGGTCCTTGGCGGCCTGGTCGCGACGCGTGAAGAACGCGCTGTTGACCGCCTCGCCGTTGTAGTCCTTCTTCCACTGCTCCACGTCGAGCCCCAGCTTGGTGACGGCCTCCTCCATCAGGCTGTCGGTGAGCCAGTCGGGGTGCGACTCGGAGGCCTGGTTGAGGTAGAGCGTGGTGACGAAGGGCCAGATGGCGTTCTGGACCGCCGCGGCCTCGGCGCCGAGGGCCCCGCGCTCGGAGCTGGTGTTGATGAAGGCGATCGGCCGGAACTCCATCTTGGCCTTGCCGGTGCGGACGTACTTCTGCACGACCGCGGGGACCGTGGAGGTGGACGCGGCCTGGCAGGCCGGGCACGAGGTGTCGCCGTACTCGATGATCGTCACGGGCGCGTCCGCCTTGCCGACCACGCTCTTCGAGGCGGGGATCCCCTCGAACTCCTTCGTGGCCTGCGCCGTGCCCTGGATGGTCGAGACGCTTCCACCACCGTCGTCGCTGCCGAAGACCTGGATTCCCACCAGCACCGCCACGATGACGACGGCGGCGACCACTCCGCCGAGGATGTATCGCTTGTTCACGTATCCGGCCTCTTTCGTCCGCGGATCCACCCCAACGATCGGCCGGCGCGCCGGCGACCTGAGCGACGATAGCGTGATGGCCGGGCCCCGGCGCGTCCGGGAGTCGCACTACAGTCAGTCGAATGGACGTCCATCCTCCCAGTACCTCCGTTCATGTCGCGGATCCGTCCTACGGCCCGGGTCTCGACCCGATGGACGGGCGACACCGCCCCGGTTGACACCACCGTCGAGGGGGTGCCCTGGGCCGCCGTCGCCCCGCGGGCGTCCCGTGGGGGCGAGCTCGCCTTCATCGACGGCGCCCAGCAGATCGAGGCGTGGCTCACCGTCACGGCCGGCGACGACCCCGAGCCCCTGCCCGGAGCCGCGTTCGCGGCGGCGGCCGGCGCGGTGCTGACCGGTCCGGGCAGCGCGGCCGAGATCGTCGGCCTCCGCGTGCGGCGGGCGATCGTGACCGTCGGGGACCGGCGGCTTCAGCTGCCCTCCGTCGGAGGCTTCGCGTGGGAGTCGCGCACCGGCGCGGCCAGCGAGGCGACCGGCATCGCGCGGCGGGTGGGCGAGTTCCGCCAGCACCTCGAGCTGGCCCTCGCCGAGGAGCTGGCCGGACCGGACCGCCTGATCGTGCTCGACGGGCGCCTGTCGTTCGTCCGCGACGTCGGCGGCCCCGTCGTCGGGGCGATCAAGAGCCACCACCGCATGTACCTGCCGCCCGAGGAGGCGCGCGTCGTGGTCGGGCTGCGGGTCGGCCAGCGCACGCCGCTGTTCGCCATCGGCGCGGACCGCCTGAGCTGGTACCAGCGCCTTCCCGGCGTCGGAGACGCCGGCTGGGCCGGGATCCTGCGCGGCGAGGTGGCACGCTCGCTGGGCGCCGTCGAGGCCGCCCGGCTCGCCGACCGCGCGGCCGTCGAGCTCCCGCGCTTCGCGGGCCGACCCCACCGCGACCCCCGCGCGCCCCAGAACCTCTCCCCGGTCGCGGGCCTCGAGTGGCGGCTGCGCCACCGGATGGGCGACCGGCGCCTGGCGCTGCGGGCCGTGCGGCGCGCGGCGCTGCGCGCGACCCTCGACACGGCCTCGCCGGCGCAGGTGGCCGTGGCCGAGGTGGACGAGCCGGTGGCCGCATGACCGACGCCGTGGGGGTCGTGCTCGGGCACCAGGCGGCCAGCAGCCAGGTGTTCGCGGTCGGCCTGGCGGACGGCCAGACCCTGGAGGTGGACGACCTGGTGGCCGTCACGACCACCGACTCGGGCGGCGACGTGACCACCTTCGGGATCGTCACCGAGACGTACGCCCAGATGGAGGGCGCCTCCCTGCCCTCGGACACGCAGATCATCGCCGACGGCGAGATGCCCGGCGAGCTGGTGCGCACGGCCGAGGTGCAGGTGATCCGCGTCGACCCCGAGCGCTGGATCGCCCCGCACCCGGGCCAGCCGGTGCGCCGCGCGCGGGACCGCGAGCGCGAGCTGGCCCTCTACGAGGACACCATGACCCGGCGCCTCGCGATCGGCATCGGCCGCGACGGCGACCCGGTGCACCTGGACCTCGACTTCCTCGACGGCACCAAGGGCGGGCACGTCTCGATCTCGGGCATCAGCGGCGTGGCCACCAAGACGAGCACCGCGCTCGCCCTGATCCGCCTGCTGCTGGCCCACGAGGACATGCGCCGGCGCGTGCGCGTGCTGCTGTTCAACGTCAAGGGCGAGGACCTGCTGTTCATCGACCACCCCAACGCGACGTACCGGGCCAAGGCCGACCGCGCCGACCTGGACGAGCGCTGGAGCCGGCTGGGCCTGGACGACCCGGACGGATTCCCCAACGTCGCCTTCTGGGCGCCTCCGCGCGCCGACGACCACCGCCTGCCGAGCTGCGAGTCGCGCCACGAGGGCGTGAAGGTGTTCGGCTGGACCCCGCACCGCTTCGCGATCGAGGGGCTGCTGCGGTTCTGCTTCTCGGACGCCTCCGACATGCGCAACCAGCTGAGCTTCCTGGAGGAGCAGGTGCGGGGTGAGCTGCTGCGCCGGGCCGTGCCGGTGCAGGGCCACCCCGGCGCGCTGGGGCTGATGGACGGACCGGCCGAAGGCGCCCCCGCGCGGCGCACCGCGCGCCCCGTGAGCGAGCTCGCGGCGGGGCCGTTCCACGATCTCGAGGGGCTGGTCGAGTGGCTGGTGGCCCAGCTCGACGCCGAGGACGGCGTCGGCGGCCCCTGGACCCGGCGCGCGGCCCCGGGCACGGTCAACGCCTTCGTGCGCCGCCTGCAGAGCGCGGCCAGCCGGCTGCGCGGCCTGATCCGCTCGGACGCCGCGCCGATCCCGCGCGGAGACGCGGCCGAGGACGAGCCGCCGGTCGCGGTCGTCCACCTCGCCCGGCTCCACGACTTCGCCCAGCGGTTCGTGGTGGGCACCCTGCTGGCCCAGACGTTCGCCGCCAAGGAGGCGGGCGTGCGCGACCCGATCGAGTTCGTGGTGCTCGACGAGCTCAACAAATATGCGCCGCGGGAGGGCGACTCGCCGATCAAGGAGACGCTGATCGACATCGCGCAGCGGGGCCGCTCGCTGGGCGTGATCCTGGTGGGCGCCCAGCAGCAGGCGTCCCTGGTGGCCTCCGAGATCACCCAGAACGCGGCCATCCGCATCGCCGGGCGCCTCGACGCCGCCGAGGCCGAGCGCAGCGAATACGGCTGGCTGGGCACCGCCGCCCGGGCACGCGCGCGCCTGCTGATGCAGGGGCGGGTGCTGGTGAGCCAGCCCAGCGTCCCCGCCCCGATCGCGGTGGAGATCCCCTTCCCGCCCTGGGCGACCACATCCGGGGAGGTCTCGCGGGCGGTCCTGGCCGACGCCGCGATCGACGAGTTCGGCTGAGCGGGCCCGGCGGGTGAAGCTCCTCCACACGGGTGACTGGCACCTGGGCAAGCGGCTGTACGGCTCGGACCGCCTGGACGAGGCCGAGGCCGCGCTGGCCGAGATCGGCGAGGTGGCCGAGGCCGAGAGGGTCGACGCCGTGCTGGTGTCGGGCGATCTGCTCGACCGCCGGCTGGTCGACTCGGCCGCCCTGGGCGCGTGCCTGCGCGCCATGGAGCGCCTGGCGGCGATCGCGCCGGTGGTGGCGATCGCCGGCAACCACGACGACCCCGACCTGTGGACGCATCTGGCGCCCTACCTGCGCGAGCGCGGCATCCACGTGGCGGGCCGGGTGCGGCCCGCCGACCAGGCCGTGATCACCGTGCCCACCTCCGCCGGGCCCCTGCACGCGGCGCTGCTGCCGTGGCCCGAGCCGGCCCGCATGGCCATGGACGCCGGGACCAGCGCGCAGACCGCGCGCCTGCGGTACGCCGATCGGGTGGCCGCCGTCGTCGGGCGGTACGCGGAGGAGGCGGTCGCCAGGCGCAAACGGGACGGCGGCGCCGCGGTGCTCGTCGGCCACCTGATGGTGGAGCGCGCGAAGCCGGGCGGCGGTGAGCGCGAGATGACCCTCGGCATCACGTACGCCATCTCGGCCGCCTCCCTGCCGGCCGACCTCGACTACGTGGCCCTCGGGCACGTGCACCGGCCGCAGAGCATCCCGGGCCTCGCCGCCCCCGGGCGTTATGCCGGCAGCCCGATGGCGCTCGACTTCAGCGAGGACAACCACACCAAGAGCGTCGTCGTGGCCGAGATCGACGGCGACCACACCGCGACCCGTCAGGTGCCGATCACGGCCGCCGCCCCGCTGGTGCGGCTGCGCGGGAGCATCGACGAGATGGGCCCGCTGGCCTCCGGATACCCGCGGGCCTGGTTCGCGTGCGAGGTGGAGCTGGACGCGCCCGAGATGGACCTCGTGCAGCGGGTGCGCGCGGCGGTGCCGCGCGCGCTGCGCGTGGAGCCGCACTACGCCCAGCCGCTGGAGCTGCCGCCGGGCGATCCCGGGGAGGCCGGCGACGGCGCGCCGGCGCTGGGCGACCTCTACGCCGAGTGGTACCGCCTCAACGAGCGCCGGCTCAGCGACGCCCAGTCGCAGGCCTTCGCCACGGCTCTGGCCGAGGCGCAGGCGGCACCCGACGCGGAGGACTAGATGCGCCCGCTCGAGATCGAGCTGACCGCCTTCCGCTCGTACGACCACGCGGCGATCGACCTGCGCGCCACCGACCTGGTGGTGATCACCGGGGACACCGGTGCGGGCAAGACGACGCTGCTCGACGCCGTCAGCTTCGCCCTGTTCGGCCGCACGCCGGAGCAGAGCCGCGTGACCGAGCTGCTGACGCTGGGGCACACGCACGGCGAGGTGCGCCTGACCTTCGCCGCGCGTGGCGAGGTGTGGCGCGTGGTGCGCCGCTACGGGAAGGACGCGCCCGACCCGGCGCTGGTGGTGGAGCGCCTCGACGGTGACGGGGGCGAGGTGCTGGACACGCTCGCCGGCGGGGCGGTGGCGGGTGCGCGCCTCGAGGAGGTCGTCGGGATGACCTTCCCGGCGTTCACCAGCGCCGTGCTGCTGGCCCAGGGACGCTTCGCCGAGTTCCTCACCGCCGCCCCGCGCGCCCGCGACGCGATCCTGCGCGAGCTGTTCGGCGTGGCCTCCCTGGAGGGCGCCCGCCTGGCCGCGGTGGCGCGGGAGAAGGCCGCGGCCACCGAGGCCGAGATCCGCGAGGCCGACGCCGCCGCCCTGCCCCGGCACGACGCCGCCGCCCGCGTCGGCCGCCGCCCGCGACGTGCGCGAGGCCGCGGCCGTGCGGGCGGCCGCCCGCGGCCTGCGCGCGGTGGCCGAGCGACGTGGGCCGCCACCGGGCCGAGGCGGAGGCGGCGCGGGCCCGCCGCGACAGCGCCCTGCGGGCGGCGGGCGAGCTCCCGGACGCGGAGGGGGCCGCCGCCCTCGCCGAGAGCCTCGGCGCGGCGCGGCGCGCGGCGACGGCGGCCGACGCGGTGCGCGCCGAGGCCACCGCCTCGCTGGGCGGTCTCGTCGCCGCCCGCGACGCGCTGCGCGAGCGGCACGGTGGTGGCGCGACGGGCCTCGCGGCCCTGCGCGAGAGGGCCGAACGCGCCCGGCGCCTCGAGGTCGAGATGCCCCCGCGGCGCGCCGAGCTCGCCGAGCGCGAGGCCCTGCTGGCGACGCGCCGCGCCGCGCTGGCCGCCCAGGAGCGCGAACTGGCCGCGATGGCCGAGCAGCACGCCGAGCTCGCGGCGCGCGATGCCATGGTGGCCCGCGCGCGCGAGGCGGCCGCTCGGGTGGCCGCGACGGAGCGGGATCTGGCGGAGGCGCGCGCGACCGCCGCGGCGGCCTCGGAGCGACGCACGGTGGCCGAGGGTGCGGTCACGAACGCCGAGGCCGCGCTCGAGGCCGCGCGGCGCCAGGACCTGGCCGCGACGCTGCAGCACGGCCTATCGCCGGGCGACCCCTGCCCGGTGTGCGGCGCCGCGATCGGCACGCACCTCCCCGACACCACCCACCTCGACGCCGGACACGACGACCTGTCGGGGGCGCGTGAGGCGGCCGCCGCCGCGGGACGCGCCTGGGCCGGCGCGGACGAACGCGTCCGGGCGGCCGAGGGGGCCCTCGCGGATGCGCAGGTCGCCCGGACGCGGGACGAGACCGCGCTGCGCGAGGCCGGCGTCGCGGCGGACGCGGACGACGTGAACGATCCCGAGGCCGCCCGCCGCCGGGCCGAACTGCTGGAGGCCGCCCGGGCGGCCCTGCGCGCCGAGGAACGGGAGGTGTCCGCGGAGGGAGCGCGCTGCGAGTCGGCGCGCGCGCGGCTGGACGACGACGCGGCCGCGCTCGAGGCCGATCGCGCGAGTCTGGGCGACTGGGCCGCGCAGCACGATCCCGATCGCGGCTCTCGGGGCCGCGATCTCCGAGGTCGGCGCCGCGGAGGCGGCGGCCGACGCCGCCGCCTCCCGTGCCGCGGGCGCCGCCGATGCCGCCGCGGCCGCACTGGCCGAGGTCGCGCGTCTCGAGAGCGGCCCGGTCGCCGCGCTGCGCACCGCGGCGGCGCGCGTCGCGGCGCGCGGCGAGCTGGAGGCGCCGGGAGACGATCTCGCCGCGGAGGAGATGATCGCCGCCGCGGTGACGCCTGCGGGGGGCCGTCGTGGACGCCGCCGCAGAACACGACCGGCGGGCCGCGGCCGCGGAGGCCGAGGCCGTCGTCGCCGAGACGCGCCTCGCCGAGGCGGGCGGGCCCCTGGGCGTCGCGGACGCCGAGCAGCTGACGGCCGTGCTGCGCCGCGGCGAGGCGGCGTACGAGGCCGCGCGCGCCCAGCTGGCCCGGGTGGACGAGGCCGCGCAACAGGCGCGCCGCCTGCGCGCCCTGGCGGCCGCGGCCGCGGAGCAGGCACGGGTGCACCGCCAGGTCGCGAACGATCTCAAGGTCAACGCCTTCCCGCGCTACCTCCTCGCCCGCTACCGCGAGCGGCTCGCGGTGGGGGCCTCGGCGCGCCTCAACGAGCTGAGCGGCGGCGCCTACCGTTTCGCGGGCACCGAGCCCGATCCGCTGGCGGTGATCGACACACGCCGCGGCGAGCGGCGGCGCAGCGCGGCCACCCTCTCCGGCGGCGAGCGTTTCCTCGCCAGCCTCGCGCTGGCCCTCGGCCTCTCCGACGTCGCCGCCGAGGCGGGGGGTCGCCTCGACTGCCTCTTCCTGGACGAGGGCTTCTCGACGCTCGACGCCGAGTCGCTCGAGCAGGCCCTGGCCGGCGTGGAACGGCTGGCCGGCGACGGGCGCCTGGTCGCGGTCATCACCCACCTGCCGGGCGTCGCCGACCGTCTCGGCGCCGCGATCCACGTGAGCAAGGATCCGGTCTCTGGTACCAGCAGCGTCTCTGCGGGTATGGTCTCGGCGTGACCCGCGCCTTCCAGTGGATCAACCTCGTGCTCGCCGTTCTGGTGGTGGTCGGGGTCTTCGTCCAGGTGTACCTGATCGCCTCGTACTTCTTCGGGGCCGGCCAGGACGCGCTGGACGCGCACAAGAACCTCGGTGGCATCGTCCACATCGTCGAGGTGCTCGTGTTCCTCTCGGCGATCGGCGCCTACTGGAAGAACTGGGGCGAGATCGGCCTGAGCTTCGCCCTCGGCGTGGTCGGCACCATCCAGCTGGGCCTCGCCGACGGCGACAAGTGGGTCGGCGGCCTGCACGGCGTGTTCGCGCTGATCGTCCTGATCCTCGCCGCGATCATCACCCACCGCACGATGCGCGCGCTGGGCATCGGGCGCCACGCCGCGCCCGGAACCTCCTAGCCCAGACCGGCCCGTCGGCGCTCGCGCGCCGCCAGCGGACCGAGGATCCACCAGCCCACCAGCGGGCACACCGCGGCCAGGGCGAACGCGGCGGGCCACGACAGCAGCCCGACGGCGGCCCCGAAGGCCGGCGGCGCGATGGCGACCGCCACGAACAACACGGTGTTCTGCAGGCCGAGCGCCGTGCCCACCCGCGAGGGGCCGGCCATCTCGGCGGCGGCCGCGAACGACACCCCGTTGCCGGCCATCGTCAGCACGCCGGCCGCGATGAGCGCGGCGGCCCCGGCCCAGGCGGGCGCCGGCACCAGCACGGCGGCGGCGGCCGTGGTGGCCGCCCCGGCCAGCGCGAGCGTGCGCAGCGGCCGGATGCGGACGCCGGCGCGGTCCGACCAGATGCCCGCCGCGACGCGGGAGGCCGCGCCACCCAGCTGGATCGCCGCCAGCGCGCCGGCCGACGCCGCCAGCGACCAGCCGCGCTGCTCGTGCAGGTAGAGGGCGGTGAAGCTGAGCAGGGAGAGCTGCGCCAGCACCACCGACGCCGTGCCGAGCGACAGGCGCCAGATGGCGGGATCGCGCAGGGGCCCGGCCACCGGGGGCGCGTCGGGGAGATCGTCGATCGCGTCGAGCACGGGCTCGGCCCGGCGCAGGCCGACGATCGCGGCGAGCGCGCCCACCGCACACGCACCCGCCAGCCACACGATCGCCTCCGAGACGCCTCCGGCGTCCACGGCCACCGGCAGCAGCAGCGCAGCGATGGCGCCGCCGAGCGGCGTGGACATGTGCCGCAGGCCGAGCGCGAACCCCCGCTGCTCCGGGCCGAACCAGGCGACCACGGCCCGTCCGCTGGCCGCGTTGGCGCTCGAGCCGAAGGCGCCCGCCACCACCAGGCACACGCCGAGGCCCGCGGCCGTGTCGGTGGTCGACGCGGCCAGCAGCGCGAGGGCCGCGCCGGTGAGCCCGACGCCGATCACGGCGCGCTCCCCGATGCGGTCGGCCAGCGCGCCCCAGGCGAGCAGCGTCGCGATGATGCCGATCGTCGAGGCGGCGAGCAGGGCCCCGATGGCGGCCAGGGAGAGGCCGTACTGGTCGCGGATCTCGGGCGCGATGGCGGGAAGCCCCAGCTGCACCGCGGAGATGCTCGCCTGGGCGGTCATCCCGACGCCGAGGACCACCCAGCGGTACCCGGGCGGGCGAGCCTCAGACAACCCCGTGCAGCTGCGCCCACTGGAGAAGCATGATCGTCTTCGCGTCGGCGATCTCGCCCGATTCCATCATCGCGATCGCGTCGGCGAAGGGGCACTCGATGACCTCGATCTCCTCCCCCTCGGCGGCCAGCCCGCCGCCGTCGTCGACGCGCGAGGCCGGTGAGTAGGCCGCCGCGAACAGCACCAGCCGCTCGGTGACCGACCCGGGGCTCATGAAGGCGTCGAACACCCGCCGCACCTCGCCGACGCGGATGCCGACCTCCTCCTCCGCCTCGCGCCGCACGGCCTCCTCGGCGTCGCTCTCGTCGAGCAGACCGGCCGGGACCTCGATCAGCCGGCCGTCGGGGTGGCCGTTGACGTAGGCGGGCAGACGGAACTGGCGGGTGAGGATCACCGTCGCGCGCTCCGGGTCGTACAGCAGCACGGCGGCGCCGTTGCCGCGGTCGTAGGCCTCGCGGTGCTGCAGCGACGTGCGCCCGTCGCGCAGGCGGATCTCGAACCCGACCTTGCGCAGCACGTACCAGTCGTCGGAGAGCACCTCCACGCTGGTCACGCGCACCCCGTCGGCGGCCGGAGGGATCTCGAAGGCGCCCATCGGCCCAACCTATCCGTTGACCCGCCCGCCGAGGTGCTTGGCGAAGAACCTCTCGATGGTGCCGTAGGCGTCCATGCGGTTCTCGGGCTTGACGAAACCGTGGCCCTCGTCGTCCTTCACGAGGTACTCCACCTCCACCCCCCGGGCGCGCAGCGCGGCGACGATCTGGTCGGACTCGGCCTTGGTCACGCGCGGGTCGTTGGCGCCCTGGATCACCAGCAGCGGAGCCACGATTTCGTCGACGCGGTTGAGCGGCGAGCGCGCCTCGAGGTCGGCCAGCTGCTCGGGGTCCTCGGGGTCGCCGACGTACCGGAACCAGGTGCTGGCGAGCAGCGGGCGCCAGTAGGGCGGGAACGACTTGACCAGGGTGACGAGGCTCGACGGGCCCGACGACGCTGACCACGGCCGCGAAGACGTCGGGCGTGAAGGTGGCGCCGACCAGGGCGGCGTATCCGCCGTACGACCCGCCGTAGATGCCCACGCGCGCGCGGTCGGCGATGCCCTCGCCCACCAGCCACTCGACGCCGTCGATCAGGTCGTCGTGCATCTTGCCGGCGAACTCGTGCTCGGCGGCGTGCATGAACGACTTGCCGAAGCCGGTCGAGCCGCGGTAGTTGATCTGGAGGACGGCGTAGCCGCGGTTGGCCAGCAGCTGCGCCTGCGGGTCGTAGCCCCACGCGTCGCGCGCCCACGGGCCGCCGTGGACCACCAGCACCGCCGGCAGGTCGCGCGGATCGACGTCGAGCGGCAGCGTGAGGTAGCTGTGCAGCGGCAGGCCGTCGCGCGAGGTGATCGTGACCGGTTTCATCGGCGCGAGGGTGGCCGGGTCGAGCCAGGGGCGCGAGCGGTAGAGGAACTCGGCCTCGCCGGTCTCGCGGTCGAAGAGGTATGTCGCACCGGGGTCGCGGTCGTCGTCGAACGAGACGATGAACGCGGTCTCCTGCGCGTCCTGACCGCTGATGCGGGGGTCGCCCGGGTGCAGCGCGCGCACCCGCTCCCAGTCGCGGGCGAGGCGCTCGTCGAACGCGTGCAGCACCACCCGGTCGCGCAGGTAGAAGGCCCCGAGCAGCTCGCCGGTGAGGTCGCTGATCACCGGACCGGAGAGGTCGACCTCGTCGTCGCGGTCGATCTCGCGCTCGGACCCGTCGGCCGGGTCGAGCTCGACCAGCCGCAGCAGGTCGCTGCCGCGGGCGCTCCCCACCCAGATGCGCGAGCCGTCGGGCGTGAAGGCGAAGGGATAGCCCCCGTCCTCGTTGGCGTACTCGGCCACCACCCGCAGCTCGCCGGCCTCGTCGTCGCGCACCAGCAGCTCGTAGTCGCCCGCCGGGGTCTGCGCCCGGGCGGCCCGCAGGCGGCCCTCGCCGTCGGCGGTCCAGCCGATGATGTTGCCCGGGTTGCGGCCGATCAGCTCGAGGCGGCCGGTGGCGAGCGACACGCGATAGGCGTCGAAGAGGCTGCGATCGCGCAGGTTCATCGACACCAGCACGTGGCGCGGCGTGGCCCGCGGGGCGTCGATCAGGCCGGCGCGCACGCCCGGGAACGGGGTGAGGTCGCGGGCCGTCCCGCCGCCGGCCGCGTCGACCGCGAGCAGGTGGTGGTTCTCGTCGCCGCCGAGGTCCTGGCTGTAGAGGATGCGCGTCGAGTCGCGCGACCACATGTACGAGCGGATGCCCCGGTCGCGGTCGTCGGTGACCGGCACGGGCTCGCCGCCGGCGCGGTCGCGCACCCAGACGTTGAGCACGCCGTCGCGGGGCGCCACCCACGACAGCCGGGTGCCGTCGGGGGAGAGCCGCGCCAGCGCGCGCTCGGGGTTGTCGAACAGGTGGCTGAGCGGGATGAGGGGCGGCATGCGGGGCATCGTCGCACGTCGCACCCGTCCCGCGCCGTGACCCTCCCGGCGTCCACCCCGGCCGCTAGCGTGGCGTCATGAGCGACCTGATCGGCTCGACCCTGCAGGGCTACCGCGTCGAGGCCGAGATCGGCCGGGGCGGCCAGGCGGTCGTGTACCGGGCCACGCAGCTGTCGCTGCAGCGGGTTGTGGCGCTGAAGGTTGTCGCGCCCTCGGACTCCGACCCGGCGTTCCTCGAGCGGTTCACGCGCGAGGGCATCACCGCGGCCGGCCTCGACCACCCCCACATCATCCCGGTGGTGGAGGCCGGGCGGGCCGAGGGGCTCGCGTTCCTCGCGATGAAGTTCATCGACGGGCCCTCCCTCGAGACGCTGCTGCGGGCGCCCGGGGGCATCGAGGCGCGGCGGGCGCTGGCGATCTGCGGCCAGGTGGCCGAGGCCCTCGACTACCTCAGCGCGCTCGGCATGGTGCACCGCGACGTCACGCCCGCGAACATCCTCCTCGGACCGGGCGACCACGCCTATCTGTCCGACTTCGGCCTGAGCCACGCCGTCGCGCAGAGCCGGCCGGCCCGCACGGGCACATGGGTCGGCACCGTCGGCTACGCGGCGCCCGAGCAGATCCGCGGCGACGCGGTGAACGCCGCGGTCGATCGTTACGCGCTCGCCGCCGTCGCCTTCCGCTGCCTGACCGGCGGACCGGTGTTCCCGGGCGATCGCGACACGGCCCTGCGCGCCCACCTCACCGCGCCGCCCCCGGCGGCCTCGGCCCGCAACCCCTCGCTCGGGCCGCTGGTGGACGGGGTGCTGGCGCACGGCCTGGCCACCGACCCCGCGGCGACGGCCCACCAGCGCCGCCGCGCTGGTCGACGACCTCGCCGCCGCGCTCGCGGCGACGCCCGGAGCCGCCGCGGCCCGGCCGGCCGCCACGCCGCCACCTCCACCACCCCCGCCGCCCCCGCCACCGCCTCCACCGCCTCCTCCCCCGCCCCCACCGCCTCCGCCACCTCCCGCGCCGGCGGCTCCGGCCGGAGCACCGCCGATCGAGGGTCCGCGCTGGCGCATCCCCGCGATCGTCGGCGCAACCCTCCTCGGCCTGGTGGTGCTGCTGGTGGTCATCTCGCTGGTCGATGGTGGCGGGGGCCCGCGCACGGTCACCACCTTCGTCCCGGACACCACCGGAGGGCTCACCGCGCCGCCGTCGAACTTCCCCCTGGGCGCCGTGCTGCCGGCCACCGTGGACGGCTGGTTCGTATCGGCGACCGACCCGGCGTCGGCCGAGCGGGAGCTACGCGTGCTGGGACAGGTCGAGACGGCACACGCACGGCGGGGCGGTGACACCGGCGTCCTGATCGGTCTCCGGCCCGCCCGGGAGGACGCCCGGATCACCGTCGAGCGGGTCCGCGGCGTGATCGGCGGCACCGCCGAGGGGGCCATCGCGCTGGCCGGGGTCCCGTCGAGCGCCCAGGTGCAGCGCGACGGCCCGCTGGTGGCCGTCACGTTCGCCGACTCGGGGAGGGTGATCGTGGCCGTCGCGACCGATCGGGACGTCGCCGTGGACCTCGCCGCGGCCGCCGGCAGGGCCGTCCCGTGAGATACGAGTTGTACGCCGGGCCGCGATCGAACTATCATGGCTCGTTCTCGCGGGTGCCCACCCGTAACGCCCCCCTGTCGCGCGAGGAGTCGGCATGAGCTGGACGGCCAGTCGGTGTGGCACGGAGAACCGACCCTGATCGCGCTCCTGTTCCCCGGCCAGGGGGCACAGCAGGTCGGCATGGGCAAGGAGCTGGCCAAGGCGTTCCCGGCTGCCCGCCTCACGTTCGAGGAGGCCAACGACCTCCTGGGGTACGACCTCACGCGCATGTGCTTCGAGGGCCCCCACGACGAGCTGATGTCCACGCAGAACTGCCAGCCCGCCGTGCTGACCCACTCGGTCGCGGCCTGGCGGGTCGCCGGCGAGCACGGCGTCGTGGGCGACCTGACCATGGGCCACTCGCTGGGTGAGTACTCGGCTCTGGTGGCCTGCGGCAGCCTCTCCTTCGCCGAGGCCCTGCGCCTGGTGCAGGCGCGCGGCGAGGCGACGACCGACGTGGTCGCCCGCCACCCGGGGTCGATGGCCGCCGTACTGGGCGCCAGCGACGAGGACGTCGAGGCCCTCTGTCGCGAGGCCGGCGAGGTGTGGCCGGCCAACTACAACTGTCCGGGCCAGGTGGTGGCCTCCGGGCTGCACCGCGGCGTCGACCGGCTGATGGTGCTGGCGCGGGCGCGGGGCATCAAGGCCAAGCTGCTCGACGTGGACGGCGCGTTCCACTCGTCGGTCATGGCGCCCGCCGCCGACAAGCTGCGCGAGACCCTCGCCGGGGTCAAGATCAACACGCCGTCGCTGCCCTTCCTGTCGGCCACCTCGGCCGCGTTCGAGAAGGGCGACCACCTGCGCGCCCTGCTCGCCCAGCAGCTGACGGCGCCGGTGCGGTTCACCCAGACCGTCCGCCTCGCGCTGGACCACGGCGCCACCCAGTTCGTGGAGTTCGGCCACCGGCGGGTGCTCGTGGGCCTGGTGCGCCGCATCCGCCCGGGCGTCGAGGCCATCAACGTCGGCGATCCGTCCGACATCCCCGCACTCCTGGCGCTCGCCGGTAAGTCGCCGGGGTAAGGGGTGCCCGTCGCGCTCGTTACCGGGGCGAGCAAGGGCATCGGGGCGGCATGTGCGGTGGCCCTCGCGCGCGAGGGCTATGACATCGGCCTGACCTACGCCTCCGATCGCGCGGGGGCCGAGTCGGTGGCCGCCGAGGTCGTGCGCGCGGGCCGCCGGGCGCACGTGCAGCGGTCCGAGGCCGCCGATCCGGCCGGCGCCCCCGCCATGGTGGCCGCCGCCGAGGACCGGCTGGGGCCCATCGACGCCCTGGTGGCCAACGCCGGCATCACGCGCGACGGCCCGGCCGTGCGCATGACGGGCGAGGCCTGGCGCGGCCCGATCGCGATCAACCTGACCGGCACGCTGGCCGCGGCGCGCGCGGCGCTGGTGGGGATGCTGGCGCGCGGATCGGGCAGCATCGTGGCGATCTCGTCGGTCGTCGGCGTGCAGGGCAACGCCGGGCAGGCCAACTACGCGGCCTCCAAGGCGGGCATCATCGGCATGGTGCGGGCCCTGGCGCGGGAGGCGGGCGCCTCCGGCGTGCGGGTCAACGCGGTCGCTCCCGGCTACATCACCACGCGCCTCACCGACGTGCTCGCCGACGACCACCGCGCGCACCTGCTGGACCGCACCGCGCTGGGCCGCCTGGGCTCGCCGGACGACGTCGCGGGGCCCGTCGCGTTCCTCTGCTCTCCCGAATCGGCCTTCATCACCGGTACGGTGCTGGCCGTGGACGGAGGCCTTCGCATATGAGCCGCAACGCGCGCCGGGTGGTGATCACCGGGCTCGGGATCGTCTCGCCGCTGGGCATCGGCTGGCGCGACACCTGGGCGGCCGCCCTGGCCGGCACCTCCTCGGCCCGCACGATCACCCGGTTCGACGCCTCGGATCACACCTGCCGCATCGCCTGCGAGGTCGACGGCTTCGACCCCGCCGACTTCCTCGACCGCCGCTCGGTGCGGCGCATGGACCGGGCGAGCCAGTTCGCGGTCGCCGCGGCGCAGATGGCCCTCGAGGACGCCAAGCTGACCATCGAGGGCGACGGCGAGCGCGCCGGGGCGGTGATCTCCACGGGCAACGGCTCGAGCGAGACCTTCGAGACCAACCACATCGACCTGATCGAGCGCGGGCCGGAGCGCTCGTCGCCGCTGATGATCCCGATGACGATCGTGAACATGTCGGCGGGGCACGTCTCCATGCAGCTCGGCCTGCGCGGCCCCACCTCGTGCGTGGTGACCGCCTGCGCGTCGGGCAACCACGGCATCGGCGACGCCGCGGCGGTGATCCGCCGCGGCGCGGCCGACGTGATGATCGCCGGGGGCACCGAGGCCGGTGTGACGCCGTTCTGCATGGCCGGCCTGGACGCCACGCGGGCGCTCTCGCGCCGCAACGACGAGCCCGGGCGCGCCAGCCGCCCGTTCGACGTGGACCGCGACGGCTTCGTCTCGGCCGAGGGCGCCGGGATCGTCGTGCTGGAGAGCCTCGAGGGCGCGCTCGCCCGGGGCGCGGACATCATCTGCGAGCTGGCCGGCTACGGCGCCAGCAGCGACGCCTACCACCTCACCGAGCCCGACCCGACGGGGCGCTGGCAGGTGGCGGCGATGCGGATGGCGCTGGAGAAGGGCGGGCTCAGCCCCGAGGACGTCGATTACGTCAACGCCCACGGCACCTCGACGGCCGCGGGCGACCCGGTCGAGATCGGGGCCATCCGCCAGCTGGTCGGCGAGCGCGCCCCCGAGGTGATGGTGTCGTCCACCAAGTCGATGCACGGCCACGGCATGGGCGCCGCGGGCGGTTTCGAGGCGGTGCTGACCGCACTCGCGGTGCGCGAGGGCCGGGTGCCGCCCACGATCAACCTCGACCAGCTGGACGAGGCGTGCGACGGGGTCGACCACGTGCGCGAGGCGCGCGAGGCGACGGTCGACGTCGCCCTCTCCAACAGCTTCGGCTTCGGCGGGCACAACGCCGTGCTGGCCTTCTCCAGGGTGGACGAGTGATCGACGACGACCGCGTGCGCGTGGTGATCACGGGGATCGGCGTGGTCTCGCCGCTCGGCATCGGCCGCGACGAGATGTGGCGCTCGGTGGTCGCGGGCCGCTCGGGCGCCGGGCTGATCACCCAGTTCGACGCGTCCGACTACCCGGTGCGGATCGCCTGCGAGGCGCACGGCTTCGAGCCCACCGACTTCATGGACCGCAAGGCCTCGCGCCGCATGGACCGCTACGCCCAGCTGGCCGTTGCCGCCGCGCGCCTGGCGATCACCGACTCCGGCATGCCGATCGACAACGACGGCGCGGGCATCGGCGCGATCATCGCCAACGGGGGCTCGGGCACGATCTCCCGCGAGGAGCAGCACCGGGTGATGCTGGAGCGCGGCCCCGACCGGGTGTCGCCGTTCGCGATCCCCCTGAGCGTGGCCAACATGGGCGCCGGGCAGGTGTCCATCGAGCTCGGCCTGCGCGGACCGGTGACCGCCGTGTGCACGGCGTGCGCGGCGGGGACCGACGCGATCGGCATCGCGACCGACATCATCCGGCGGGGCGACGCGCGGTCGATGCTCGCGGGCGGCGGCGAGGCGCTGATCTCCCCCTACTTCCTCGCCGGGTTCAACGCGATGCGGGTGCTCTCCCACCGCAACGACGACCCCACGGGCGCCGCGCGGCCCTTCGACCTCGACCGCGACGGCTTCCTGGTGGGCGAGGCCGGCGTGGTGGTGGTGCTGGAGCGCCTCGAGGACGCCCAGGCGCGCGGCGCCCAGATCGTGTGCGAGGTGGCCGGCTACGGCGCGAGCGCCGACGCCCACCACATCACCGATCCCGACCCCAGCGCGATCCCCCAGGCGCGCGCCGTGCGGGCCGCCCTGGCCGATGCCGGGCTGCGCCCCGAGGACGTGGACCACGTCAACGCCCACGGCGGCGCCAGCAAGCCCGGCGACCCGGCCGAGGTGCGCATGCTCCAGCTGGTGCTGGGCGAGGAGGTCGCGGCGCGGGTGGCCGTGAGCGCGACCAAGTCGATGCACGGACACTGCATGGCGGCCACGGGGGCCCTCGAGGCCGCGATCACCGCCCTCGCCCTGAAGGAGTCGATTCTGCCGCCCACGATCAACCTCCACACGATCGACCCGGCCTGCGCCGGCGTCGACCACGTCGCCAACCTCTCCCGGCCGGCCGACCTGCGCGTGGCGCTCTCGGCCTCGTACGGCCTCGGCGGCCACAACGCCGTGCTCGCCCTGACGCGCAGCCCCAACGGGGACGGCCGGTGAGCGGGTTCCTGCGCAGCCTCTCCCCGCGCGCCGAGAAGACGATCCGGCTGGTGGTGACGTGCGCGATCGCCGCCGTGCTCGGGATCATCGCCGTCGTGACCGACAACGAGCCGCTCGGCTACGTCGCCGTGGGCATCGTGCTGGCCGGGATCCTGGCCGGCCCGCTGGTCGCGCGCGTGCTGTTCCGCCCCGAGGGAGGCAGCAGATAGACCGGGGCGATACCCTCCCCCGGATGAGTTCCGATTCGGCCCGAGACACCCTGAACCGCCTGCTCGCGGAGCGGATCCTGATCCTGGACGGCGCCACCGGGACCATGATCCAGCGCCACCCGCTGGAGGAGGCCGACTTCCGCGGCACGCGTTTCGCGGAGCACCCCGTCCCGCTGCGCGGCAACAACGATCTGCTGACGCTGACGCGGCCGGACATCATCTCGGGGATCCACCACGCCTTCCTCGACGCCGGCGCCGACATCGTCGAGACCAACACCTTCAGCTCGACCGTGGTCGCGCAGGCCGACTACGAGACGCAGGACCTCGTGCACGAGCTCAACTTCGAGGGCGCGCGCCTGGCCCGCGAGGCGGCCGACGAGTGGACGGCGCGCACGCCCGACAAGCCGCGGTTCGTGGCCGGGGCGATCGGCCCGACCAACCGGATGCTGTCCCTCTCGCCCGACGTGGAGGACCCGGCGGCGCGGGCGATCACCTTCCAGGAGCTGCGGGCGGCCTTCGCCCAGCAGGTGCGCGGCCTGATCGACGGGGGCGCCGACCTGCTGCTGGTGGAGACGATCATCGACGGGCTCAACGCCAAGGCCGCCATCGCGGCAATCGAGGACGTGGCCGAGGAGACCGGCGTCCGCCTGCCGCTGATGATCTCGGTGACGATCACCGACCGCAGCGGGCGCACGCTCGCCGGGCAGACGATCGAGGCCTTCTGGATCACCGTCGCGCACGCGCGGCCCTTCAGCATCGGCGTCAACTGCGCGCTGGGCGCCGCCGACATGCGGCCCTATCTGGCCGACCTCTCGCGGGTCGCCTCGTGCTGGACCAGCTGCTACCCGAACGCGGGCCTGCCGAACGCCTTCGGCGAGTACGACGAGGGGCCCGACGAGACCGCGGGGGAACTGCGCGAGTTCGCCTCCTCGGGGTACGTCAACATCCTGGGCGGCTGCTGCGGCACCACCCCCGACCACATCCGCGCCATCGCCGAGGTCTCGGCCGGCGAGTCGCCCCGGGTGATCCCGGCGCAGGAGCCCCTCACCCGCCTCGCGGGCCTCGAGGCGCTGGTGGTGCGGCCCGACTCGAACTTCCTGATGATCGGCGAGCGCACCAACGTCACCGGCTCGCGCCGCTTCTCCGACCTGATCCTGGCCGGCGACTTCGGCACGGCGCTCGAGGTGGCGATCGAGCAGGTGGCGAGCGGCGCCAACATCATCGACGTGAACATGGACGAGGCCATGCTCGACTCCGAGGCGGCCATGACCACCTTCCTCAACATGGTCGCCACCGAGCCGGACATCGCCAAGGTCCCGATCATGGTCGACAGCTCCAAGTGGTCGGTCATCGAGGCGGGCCTGCGCTGCGTGCAGGGCAAGCCGGTGGTCAACTCGATCAGCCTCAAGGAGGGTGAGGAGGACTTCCTCGCCAAGGCCGAGATCGCGCGCCGCTACGGCGCCGCGATGGTCGTGATGGCCTTCGACGAGGAGGGCCAGGCCGACACGGTCGAGCGCAAGGTGAGCATCTGCGAGCGGGCCTACCACCTGCTGGTGGAGACCGCCGGCGTGCCGCCCGAGGACATCATCTTCGACCCCAACGTCTTCGCCGTCGCCACCGGCATCGAAGAGCACAACGGCTACGCCATGGCCTTCATCGAGGCCACCCGCGAGATCAAGGCGCGCTGCCCCGGCGCCAAGATCAGCGGCGGCGTGAGCAACCTCTCGTTCTCGTTCCGCGGTAACGAGGTCGTGCGCCAGGCGATGCACAGCGCCTTCCTGTTCCACGCGGTGCAGGCCGGGATGGACATGGGCATCGTCAACGCCGGCCAGCTCACGGTGTACGAGCAGATCGACGAGGAGCTGCTCGAGGCCGTCGAGGACGTGCTGTTCGACCGCCGCGCCGACGCCACCGAGCGCCTGGTCGACCTGGCCGAGCGCGTCAAGGGCTCGGGCGCCGCACGCGTGGTCGATCAGGCCTGGCGCGAGGCGTCCGTCGAGGACCGCCTGAGCCACGCCCTGGTCAACGGCATCGTGGAGTTCATCGACGAGGACACCGAGGAGGCGCGGGTCAAGTACGGCGCGCCCCTGCTGGTGATCGAGGGCCCGCTGATGGACGGCATGGGCGTCGTCGGCGACCTGTTCGGCGCCGGCAAGATGTTCCTCCCCCAGGTGGTCAAGAGCGCGCGCGTGATGAAGCGCGCCGTTGCGCTGCTCGAGCCGTACATGGAGGAGGAGCGCGCCCGCGCGGAGGCCGCCGGAGAGGACGTGGAGGCCCAGGGCACGGTGGTGATGGCCACGGTGAAGGGCGACGTCCACGACATCGGCAAGAACATCGTCGGGGTGGTCCTCGGCTGCAACAACTACCGCGTCATCGACCTGGGCGTGATGGTGCCGGTCGACCGCATCCTCGAGACGGCCGTCGAGGAGGACGCCGACATGGTGGGCCTGTCGGGCCTGATCACGCCGTCCCTCGACGAGATGGTCAGCGTCGCCTCCGAGATGGAGCGGCGGGGCATGACCATCCCGCTGCTGATCGGCGGCGCCACCACCAGCCGCCAGCACACCGCCGTGAAGATCGCGCCGAGCTACTCCAACTCGGTCACGCACGTCCTCGACGCCTCGCGCGCCGTCGGCGTGGTGTCGCGCCTGCTGGACCCGGTGCAGCGCGAGGTGCACGAGCGCGAGCTGCGCACCGAGCAGGACCGCCTGCGCGAGCAGCACGCGACCCGGCGCGAGCGCAAGGTGCACTCCTACGCCGAGGCCCTCAGCCGCCGCCCGGTGTTCGAGTGGCGCGAGGAGGACGTGCCGACGCCCGAGTTCACCGGCCGGCGCGTGCTGGAGAACGTGCCGCTGCGCGAGATCGCCGAGTACATCGACTGGACCTTCTTCTTCCACGCCTGGGAGCTGCGCGGCAAGTTCCCCGACGTGCTCAACCACCCCGAGCACGGCGCGGCGGCCCGCGAGCTGTACGACAACGCCACCGCCCTGCTCGAGAAGCTGATCACCGACGGCGAGCTGACCGCGAGCGGCGTCTACGGGCTGTGGCCGGCGAACTCCGAGGGCGAGGACATCGTGCTCTACGCCGACGCCGAGCGCTCGGCCGAGGTGGTCCGGTTCCCGATGCTGCGCCAGCAGCGCGTGAAGGCCGACGAGAAGCCCCAGTACTCGCTGGCCGACTTCGTGGCGCCCCGCGAGTCGGGCCTGCTGGACCACGTCGGGGCGTTCGCGGTCACCGCGGGGCTCGGCGCGCAGGAGCTCGCCGAGGCCTACGAGGGTGAGCTCGACGACTACTCGGCGATCATGGTCAAGGCGATCGCCGACCGGCTGGCCGAGGCGTTCGCCGAGATGCTGCACGCCCGCGTGCGGCGCGAGTGGCGGTACGGCGCGGACGAGGACCTCAGCACCGAGGACCTGGCCGCCGAGCGCTACCGGGGCATCCGCCCGGCGTTCGGCTACCCGGCCTGCCCCGACCACCTGCCCAAGCGCCGGCTGTTCGACCTGCTGGACGCGCCGGCGATCGGGATGAGCCTGAGCGAGAGCCTGGCCATGCTCCCGGCGGCCTCGGTGAGCGGCATCTACATCCAGCACCCGCAGGCCCGCTACTTCGCGGTCGGCCCCATCACCAAGGATCAGGTCGAGGACTACGCGGCGCGCATGGGCGAGACCCTCGAGGAGGCCGAGCGCTGGCTCAGCCCCAACCTGGGCTACGAGCCGACTCCCCAACGCGAGTCAGCAACGGCCTAACCACGCCAAACCCTCAAGCGTGGCGGCCAACCCCTTAAAGCACGAGGAAGGTCCACACCACAGAGCAGGTGGCGGCCAACGACCACCCCCAAAGCGAGAGGAATGTCCACACCACAAAAGAGTGGGCATGACTCGCTTGGCTCTTGACCGGCCTGGCCCTTGACTCGGCTTTTCCCGACGACCTGGCCCCGGCGAAGCCGGTGGCGTCGGTCCGCCGAATCGCCGGTAGGCGATGAGCGCGCGACGAACCGGCCCGAAAGAGGCCGGTTCCTCGCCATGTCACCAGTCCTCAACGCACTGTGGGCAGCGCCCGAAGCTCACGCAGAGCTCGGAAACCCTCAGAGCTCAGAACCCTCAGTTCAGCACCACCTCCGCCTTCCAGGTGTTCAGCACCTGGTCGGTGTCCCGGGCGCTGTTCAGGTAGCGGCCCCGCACGGCGAGGGAGTCGCCGGGCGCATGTGAGGCGAGGATGTCGCAGACGTCCGCGACCGAATGCACGCTGGTGCCCTCGACGCTGGTGATCAGGTCACCGAAGAAGATGTTGGCCTTGCCGGCCGGCGAGCCGGTGTCGGTGCGCCAGACGTAGAGGCCGTCGACGTCGCCGGACTGGATCTGATCCTGGATCGCCTGGCCGGTCGCGGCCGATGCGAAGTCGGGGTCGTTCGCGAAGATGTCCGCCAGCGCGACGGTGCCGACCGGCGACATGTCCCAGCCGGCGTCGGTCGTGCTCTTGCCATCCTCGAGGTCGGGCAGGAACTTCTGCACGTGGTCCACGGAGATCGCGTAGTACTGCCCCTGGATCGTGCGCCCGCCCTGCTCGGTGTTGCCGAGGGTGTTGATCCCGATCAGCTCGCCCTTCTCGTTGACCAGGGGGCCGCCGGAGTTGCCGGGATTGATCGGCGCCTGGTGCTGGATGGTGGACGTGTACTTGGGCAGCGAGGGGTCGGGCTCGGCGGCCACGTCGGCCGAGCTGACGATGCCGGTGGTCGTGACCACCTTCTGCTCGTCCGGGTTCTCGAACGATGCCGGATACCCCAGCGCCGTGACGGTCTGACCGCTCTTGACGTCCGCGGAGCTGCCGAAGGTGATCTCCGTCAGATCCTTGGGCGGGTTGACCAATTGGACCACGGCCAGGTCCTCGCACGGCGCCTTCGCGACGACCCGTGCCGGGCCCTCGGTCGAGGCGTCGTCCCCCACGCGTGCTCGCAGGGCGGAGAGACCCACGACCACATGCGAGTTGGTGAGGACCAGGCCGCGTTCGGCGTCGATGACGACGCCGGTCCCGCCGGCGGACCCGTCGCCGACCCTGCCGGTCAGTGCGACGGTGCTGGGCGAGACCTTCGCGATCACATCTTCCTGGGAGAGGGTGTCCGATCCGCCGCAGGCCGCTGCGGCGAGGGCGGTGGCCCCGACGACCGTCATCAACCCGCACCGCGCGCCGCGGCGCCACATCACCCGAATCATGCCCTCACCCCGTCCTGATTGGAAGATTTGGCGGATCCTCCATGACTCCGCCTACGCCTGTCAATCCATTCGCAAGCACTCGTGGGGAGGAGCGTCCGCCGGAACGCCCCTCCCGGGTCGCCGTCGTCGCCTCGTCCGACCAGATCACGCGCGCCCCCCGACCGCGGGTGAGGAAGCTGACGGACCACCGCGTCATCACGATCAGCCGGTTCTGGAAACCGACCAGATAGGCGAGATGGACCCCGGCCCACGCCAGCCACGCGGGCAGGCCGGACATCCGGACCGGCCCCAGCCGCGCGACCGCGCGACCGCGCCCGATCGTGGCCAGATCGCCCTTGGCCCGATAGCGGAAGCTGCCGGGCGCGCCACCGCGCAGACGGGCGGTGATCGCGGCGGCGGCGAACCTCCCCTGCTGCATCGCCACCGGGGCCACGCCCGGGAGCGGCCGCCCCGTCCGCGGGTCGGTCAGGCTCGCCATGTCGCCCAGCACGGAGATATCCGGGTGGTCGGGAAGGCTGAGATCGGCCTCGACGCGGATGCGGCCCGACCGGTTGACGGACGCGCCCGTCTCCCGCGCGAGGACGGCGCCCAGGCCCGAGGCCTGGACGCCCGCGGCCCACACCATCGTCTGCGCCTCCACCCGCTCGCTCGCCCCGTCCGGGCGGAGGATCGTGACGAACCGGTCGTCGATGTCCACGACCTGGCTACCGGTGCGCACGCTCACGCCGAGCGCCGCCAGAGAGCGCCGGGCGACCTCCGAGAGACGCGGGTCGTACGCCGCGAGCGGGCGATCGGCCCTCTCGACCACGATCACCCGCGCCTCGCCCGGGTCGATCGCCCGGAAGTCGCGGCGGAGCGTGTCCCGGGCGATCTCGGCGATCTGACCGGCCATCTCGACGCCGGTGGGCCCCGCGCCGACGACGACGAAGGTGAGCCACGCCGCCCGGCGCACGGGGTCGGGCTCCTCCTCCGCGGCCTCGAACGCCAGCAGCAGCCGTCGGCGCAGCTCGAGCGCATCCTCGAGCGTCTTGAGGCCCGGGGCGCGGGCCTGCCACTCGTCGTGACCGAAGTAGGCATGCCGTGCCCCGGCCGCGACGATCAGCGAGTCGTAGGGGATCTCGGCGCCGGCCGCTCCGTTCGCGAGGCCGCCGAGGACGACACGCTGGTGGGCGGCGTCGATGTCCACCACACGGCCGAGGAGGACGCGCGCGTTGCGCTGCCGCTTGACGATGCCGCGCAGGGGGGTCGCGACCTCGGCGGCCGAAAGCGCCCCCGTCGCGACCTGGTAGAGCAGCGGCTCGAACAGGTGGAAGTTGCGCGAGTCGATCAGGGTCACGTCAACCGGCGCGTGGCGGAGGGCGCGCACGGCGCTGAGCCCGCCGAACCCGCCACCCACGATCACCACCCGGTGCGGCGAGGCCTCCCCGACCCCCGCGACCGCATCGGCGATCGCGGGGGTCGGGTACGTGTGCGCCGGGAATCGCACGGCGCTGTCGGTGACGGAGGCCATCAGCCGACGCTCCCGCTGTGCACGGACGAGGAGGGGGCGGGGGCGCTGTCGCGCGCCCGGACGGCGCGGCTCCTGCCGGGGAGGCGCCGGAGCGCCACCACCGCGACCAGGAGCGCGAGGGCGGCGGCCGGCGCGACACCCACCGCGAGGGCGTCGGTCCACGCGTGGTCGGCCGACGCGACCAGCGCGTCACCGGCGCCCGCCGGCATGCCCGCGCCGACGGCGTGTGCGGCGACCACCGAGTCGTTCGCGGCGTTCTGGAGCGGCGCCGGCAGGTTCTGGGTCGCGTCGTCCATCCGCCCGGCGTACACCGAGGTGGCCACCGATCCGGCGATGGCGACGCCGATCGCGCCACCGACCTGGCGGGCGACGCTGTTGACGCCCGAGGCGATGCCGGCCTTCTCCTCCGGGACGGATCCCATGGTGAGAGCGGTCCCGGGCGCGTTGACCAGGCCCATGCCCAGGGCGAGGAAGAAGAACGTCACCGCGAGGACCCAGTAGGCGGTGCCGGGCGACCAGGTGAACGTCACCAGGAGGGAGGCGGCGATCACCGCCAGGCCGAGTGCGATGACGCGCGCGGGGCCCGCGTGGCGCACCAGGGAGTCGCTTCGGGCGGCGCCGATGATGAGCCCGATGGCGATCGGCGTCATCGCGGTGCCGGCCTCCAGGGCCGAGAACCCCTTGGTCACCTGGAGGTAGAGCGTCAGGACGAACATGCCGCCCATCAGGCCGAAACCGGAGGCGGCGACGGCCAGGGAGCTCACGCTGAACCGGGGCTCCCGGAGGAAGTTGAGGTCGAGCATCGGGGACGCCGCGCGCATCTCCCAGAGGACGAACGCCACGGACAGCACAACGGCGGCGCCGAAGCCGGCGAGCACGAGCGGGTCGAGCCAGCCGCGCGAGGGGCCCTCGATGATGGAGGCGATCAGCGCGAGCATGCCGCCGAGGGAGAGCACGGCGCCGGCCAGGTCGAACCTGCCGGGGTGTGGATCGCGACTCTCCGGCACCAGCACGAACCCGGCGAGCAGCGCGGCGGCCGCCACGGGGACGTTGACGAAGAAGACCGAGCCCCAGTCGAACCACCGCAGCAGCAGACCGCCGACGAGGGGGCCGAGGCCGATGCCCACGGCGGCGAGTCCCGCCCAGATGCCGATCGCCTTGGCGCGCTCCTCACGGGGGAACACCGCGGTGATCGTGGAGAGGGTCGCGGGCATGATGAATGCAGCACCCAGGCCCATCACCGACCGCCAGAGGATCAGCTGGTCCGCCGATCCAGAAAGACCGGCCATCAGGCTGGCGGCGCCGAAGACGACGATGCCGGCCTGCAGCATCCGCTTGCGGCCGATGCGGTCGGCGAGCGTGCCGGCGGTGAGCAGGAACGCGCCGAAGACCAGCAGGTAGGAGTCGACCATCCACTGGAGCCGCGCCGGTGAGGCGTCGAGGCTCTCCTGGAGGGTGGGTAGCGCCACGTTCAGGATGGTGTTGTCGATGCCCACGATGAAGAGGCTCATCGCCAGCACGGCGAGGATCTTCCAGCGCCGTTCGTAGGCTCGTGCGTCGATGCTCATTTCGGTGCGCTCCCGTCGGTTGGAATCTCGTTGGCATGAGAATCCGCCGGGCCGCCGGGCCTCGCACCGGTGATATCGCCGGGGTCGACCCCGGCGATGATCTGTTTACGATCCGGCATGCTCCGAGGCCGGGATCGCGAGAGGGCGCTGATCGGCGAGATGCTGGACGATGCGCGGCGCTCGCGCAGCCGGGCGCTGGTGCTGAGCGGCGAGCCCGGCGTCGGCAAGTCCACCCTGCTCGAGGCCGCTCGCGACGAGGCGGACGGCATGACCGTGCTCGTCGCCCAGGGCATCCAGTCGGAGGCGGAGCTGCCCTTCGCCGCGCTGCACCAGTTGCTGCGCCCGATCCTCGGCCGGGTGGACGACCTCGCGCCGCCCCAGGCCGCCGCGCTCCGCGTCGCCCTCGGGCTGGCGGAGGGTTCGGGTGAGAGCCGCTTCCTGGTCTCCCTCGCGGTGCTGAGCCTGCTCTCCGAGGAGGCCGAGCGGCACCCGGTGCTGTGCCTGATCGACGACGGGCAGTGGCTCGACGACGCCTCCGCCGACGCGCTGGTGTTCCTGGCCCGGCGCCTGGGGGCGGAGGGCATCGCGCTGCTCGTGGCGGTGCGCGATCGGGAGCCGTCGGCGTTCGCGACCCCCGGGCTGCCGGGGCTGCGGGTGGCGGGCCTCGCCCCGGAGGCCGCGGGGCTGCTGCTCGACCAGCACGCACCGGTCCCTCTGGCGCCGGAGGTGCGCGCCCGCCTGGTCGCCGGGATGGCCGGCAACCCCCTCGCCCTGATCGAGTTGCCGCGCTCCCTCAATCGCGCGGAGCTGACCGGGGCGGAGCCGTTGCCCCAGCCGCTCCCCCTCAGCGAGCGCGTCGAGGAGGCGTTCCTGGCGCGGGCGCGCGTGCTGCCGGACGCGACGCAGACACTGCTGCTGGTCGCGGCGGCCGACGAGGGCGAGGACCTCCAGACGGTGATCCGGGCTTCGGCGAGCCTCGGGATCGACCTCGAGGCCATCGATGCCGCGGAGCAGGCCGGGCTGATCTCGGTGCGGGGGCAGACGCTCGCCTTCCGGCACTCGCTGACCCGTTCCGCGATCTACCACGGGGCGTCGGTCTCGCAGCGGCGCACCGCGCACGAGGCGCTGGCCGCCGTGCTGGGCGGAGAGCGCGACGCGGACCGGCGCGCGTGGCACCGGGCGGCGGCGGCCGTCGCGCCCGACGCCGACATCGCCGCCGATCTGGAGCGCACCGCGGAACGGGCCCTGGAGCGGGGCGGGCCCGCCGCCGCCTCGCTGGCATACGAGCGCGCGGCGTCGCTGAGCCCGGACGATGCGGCGCGGGGCAGGTTGCTGCTCGCCGCCGCCGAGCACTCCTGGTTCGCCGGCCACGTCGACCGCACGATCACGATCCTCGAGCGGGCCGACCCGCTGGTCGCCGCTCCGGTCGAGCGCGCCGACCTCGCGCGCTGGAGGGGGCTGGTCCAGCTGACCCACGGCGTTCCCGCGGAGGCGCCCCAGGCCCTGATCCGCGCGGCGGAGGAGGTGGCCGCCGTGGACGCCGGGCGTGCCCTGTACCTGCTCAGCATCGCCAGCATCGCGGCCGCGATCAGCGCCCAGGACGAGGTGTCCGTGGTCATCGCGGAGCGCGCGGCGCGGCTGGATCTGGAACCGAACCCGTACACCGGCATGCTGCGCGGGCTGCTCGCCGGCCTCGGCGCCCACGCCCGCGGCGACTTCGCCGAGGCCGGGCTGCGCCTGCGGGACGCGGTCGCGCTGTCTCGAGAGCTCGGGGCCCTGTTCGACACCGTCCCCGCGGCCCTGCTGTTCGCCGGCCGGGCGGCGCTCTTCGCGGGCGACGATCGCGCCGCGCGCGAGCTGCACCAGCGGGCGGCGAGCCTCGCGCGCCAGGACGGCTCACTCGGTCTGCTGACGCAGGTCCTGCCGCGCCTCGGTCACGCCGAGATGTGGGCGGGGCGCTGGTCGTCGGCGTCGGCCAGCGCCGAGGAGTGCGTCGACCTGGGCCGCGACATCGGGCTGGACGACGTGGTGGCCCACGGCCTCGCCCTGCGCGGTCTGCTGGCCGCCCTCCAGGGGGACGAGGAGCGGTGCCGCTCCCTCGCGGCGGAGAGCCGCGAGGTGAGCGCGGCCCGGCGGCTCGCGCACGTCACCGACATCTCGCGGTGGTCCCTCTCCGCGCTGGCCCTCGGCCTCGGTCACCCCGACGAGGCGCTGGAGCGCGCCCGCGGGATCGATCACGCCCTCGTGCGCCTCTGGGCCGCGACGGATCGTGTCGAGGCGGCCGTCCGCGCCGGCGATCCGGCGGCGGCGCAGCCCTGGCTCGCGGAGCTCGAGCGGTGGGCGGAGGGCAGCCGGGCCCCGTGGGCGGTGGGCGCCGCCCTCCACTGCCGCGGCCTCCTCGCCGAGGACGCGGGCGACGCCGAGCGGGCGCTCGAGGCCGCCCTCGCCGCCCACCGCGAGGCGGAGCGCCCGTTCGAGCACGCCCGCGCCGGCCTCGCGCTGGGCGAGCTGCTGCGGCGGGCGCGGCGGCGGGTCGAGGCCCGGGAGCACCTGCGCCACGCCCTCGGCGGCTTCGAGGCGCTCGGCGCCGAGCCCTGGGCCGAGCGGGCCCGGGTGGAGCTGCGCGCGAGCGGCCAGACCGCGAATCGCGGGGACCCCGGCGGCCGGGACCGCCTGACGGCGCAGGAGCTCCAGGTCGCGCAGTTCGTCGCGCAGGGCCTCAGCAACCGGGACGTCGCCGCCCAGCTCTACCTCAGCCCCCGGACCATCGACTTCCACCTGCGCAACGTGTTCCGCAAGCTCGGCATCGCGTCGCGCACCCAGCTCGCGCGCCTCGATCTCGACCTCGCCGCCGACGCGGCCGCCTAGATCTCGAACTGCTCCTTGGCCAGGTAGAGGCGCGCCTGGCGGGCCCCCTGGACCAGTACGCCGAGCTTCTCCTCGACGGTCGCCACCGGAAGTGAGGCGAGCCCGGGTGTGATGGCCACCCAGAGGGCCGAGGGGATCCCGGCGCGCGCGCTGAGCAGCACGGCGCGGGCGACCTCGCGAGGGTCCTCCACCTCGGGGTCGTCGCCCGACACGGCGCGCAGCAGGTCCTCGTCCGGGCCGAGCCGGTAGAGCCCGGAGGGCACCGGCCCGTCGGTCTCGACCAGGACGCCGCGATGGCCGTCGAAGGCGCCGGCGTCGCGGGCGCGGACCTTGACCGCGAGGTGCGGCGCGGCGGCGCGGGCGGAGGCCAGCGACTCGACCGTGTCCTCGTCGGCCCCGGTCGACACCACGTCGAGCCCGATGCGCGCGAGGCGGTGGGCCCAGTCGGGCCGCGGCGGCAGCGCCCCCAGCACGATCGTGGGGAGCACCGGGAGCTGCACCCCCAACGCCGCGAGCTCGTCTCTGCGCACCGCCCGCCACGGTACCGAACTACGATCGCCCCAATGGGCTGGCTGCGACGCATAGGACCGTGGGTCGGGCTGGGGACCAGCCCGGCGGCGCTGATGACGGGCGGCGGCATCGGCGAGGGGCTCCAGGGCACGGACGTGGTGATCGCCCTCGTCGTCGGCGTCGTGCTGCTGGCGGGGCTCGCGGCGGCGCAGGGCATCCTCGGCCAGCGCACCGGGATGACGCTGACCGAGCTCACCGCCGGACCGCTGGGCGCCGAGGGCAGCCGCCGCACCGCCTCGGTGGTGATGCTGGCCATGATGCTCGGCTGGTTCGGGGTCAACGCGGGGGTCGCCGGCGTCGCGGTCGCCCGTCTGGTGGGCATCCCCGACGTGCTGGGCGTGATCGTGTTCGCGGCGCTGATGCTCGCGGTGGCCAGCCGCGGGCTCGGCGTGCTCTCGTGGTCGGCTCTGGTGGCCGGACTGGCCACCGTCGTCCTGGCCGGGTGGGGCCTGCACCTGGCGTTCGCGGACCGGGCGATCACCCTCTCCGGAGGGGAGGCCGGTCAGCACCCCACGAGCATCGCCACCGGCATCGTGCTGGTGGTCGGCTACGGCGCCGCCTTCTCGCTGCGCGCGCCCGACTTCACCCACGACCTGGCGCGCACGCGCCAGGTGGTGTGGTGCGCCCTCGCCGGCCTGGCGATCCCGGTCGTCCTGTTCGGGCTCGCCGGCGCCGCCCTCCAGGCCGCGACCGGCACGTGGGACCTCTCCGACGTGATGCGCGACCTGGGCAGCCCCGAGCTGGCCTACCTGTTCGTCGCCCTCGGCTTCATCGGATCGGTGCTGACCAACATCTGGTCGGGCGGCCTGTCGCTCACCGATGTCGCGCCGCGGCTGTCGCGACGCGCCGGGCAGGCGATCGTCGCGGCCGTCGGGCGCCGTGATCGCCGCGGCCGGATTCTCGGAGCTGATGCTGCCCTGGCTGACCGTGATGGCGCTGGCGGCGCCGGGGCTGATCGTCATCTGCGTGCTGCACGTCGTGCGCGGCGGACGTCCCGCCATCGGATGGGGAATGACAGGACTGGCCTGTTGGGGAGTCGGATTCGCCTGCGGAATCGCTCTTTTCCTGGCAGGCTCCCCTTTGGCGCTTCCCGGCGCGGCCGCCATTCCGGCCGTGGCCTACTGGGTGCTCGGTCCATCCGGGGAGCGGAATTTGCTGAACGCGAAGGTGGAGGCACGAGGTGGCGATCGATCAGGTGGCAACGCGTGAGGGTGCCGTGGGGCTGGACAAACACGGCATCTCCCCCGAGGGAACGGTGTGGTGGAACCTGCCGCCGGCCGCCCTGTACGAGCACGCGCTCGCCGCGGGCGACGGCGCACTGGCGGAGGGCGGGCCGCTGGTCGTGTCCACCGGAGTGCACACCGGCCGGTCGCCGAAGGACAAGTTCGTGGTGCGCGAGCCCCAGAGCGAGGGCCGCATCTGGTGGGGCGAGATCAACCAGCCGATCGAGGAGGCCAACCACGACGGCCTGGGCACGCGCCTGCGCGAGCACCTCAGCGCCGCCCCGAACCTCTATGTGATCGACGCGTTCGCCGGGGCCAACCCCGCCGAGCAGCTGTCGGTGCGCGTCGTGACGGAGAGCGCGTGGCACGCCCTCTTCGCCCAGACGCTGTTCATCGTCCCCACCGACGAGGAGATCGCCGCGCACCAGCCGGAGGCGCTGATCCTCCACGCACCCACGTTCACCGCCGACCCCGCGACCGACGGCACCCGGCAGACCAACTTCGTCAGCCTCCACCTGACGAACTCGGAGATCCTGATCGGCGGCACCGAGTACGCCGGCGAGATCAAGAAGTCGATCTTCACCCTCATGAACGACCGGCTGCCCAACCACGGCATCCTGTCGATGCACTGCTCGGCCAACGTGGGCGAGGACGGTCGCGTGGCGATCTTCTTCGGCCTCTCGGGAACGGGCAAGACGACCCTCTCCACCGACGCGACGCGCCCGCTGATCGGCGACGACGAGCACGGCTGGGGCGAGGACGGCGTCTTCAACATCGAGGGCGGCTGCTACGCGAAGGTGATCAACCTCTCCGCGACCGGCGAGCCCGAGATCTACGCCACCACCCGCAAGTTCGGCACGGTGCTCGAGAACGTCGTGATGGACCCGGTCTCCCGCCGCCTGGACCTGGACGACGGCTCCAAGACCGAGAACACCCGCGCCGCCTACCCGCTCGAGAGCATCCCCAACACGGTCGAGGCCAAGCGCGCCGGCCACCCGTCGAACATCGTGATGCTCACGGCCGACGCCTTCGGCGTGCTGCCCCCCATCGCCAAGCTGACCTCCGAGGAGGCCATGCGGATGTTCCTCGCCGGCTACACCGCCAAGGTCGCCGGCACCGAGGTCGGCGTGGTCGAGCCGCAGGCGACGTTCAGCGCCTGCTTCGGCGCCGCCTTCCTGCCCCAGCCCCCGTCGGTGTACGCCGGGCTGCTGGGATCGCGGATCGAGAAGCACGGCGTGTCGGCGTGGCTGGTCAACACCGGCTGGACCGGCGGCCCCTACGGCACCGGCTCCCGCATGCCGATCGCCGCGACGCGCGCGATCGTGCAGGCCGCGGTGTCGGGCGCGCTCGACGCGGCGCCGACCCGCACCGACCCGATCTTCGGCTTCGAGGTCCCCACCGAGATCCCCGGTGTGGACTCGGGCCTGTTGGACCCGCGCACCACGTGGGCCGACACCGACGCGTACGACGCATCGGCGAAGGACCTGGCGGCGCGCATCCTGGAGCACGCGGCCAAGATGACCGCCTAGATCCACCCCACCCCGGCGGCCGCGACGGCCGCCGGGGTGGCCGCTCTACCTGCCCTGGAACTCCGGGGCGCGCTTCTCGCGGAAGGCGGCCAGCCCCTCGCGGAAGTCCTCCGAGCCGAATGCGCGGGCGCGGGCGGCCTGGGCCGTCTCCTGGATCGACGCGGGGCCCTCGCTGAGGGCGGCGACGATCGCGCGGGTGCCCGCCACCGCCAGCGGCGCCGCGGTGGCCACGGTGGCGGCCGCGGCGCGCGCCGTGGGCCAGAGGTCGCCGGGCTCGACCACCTGGTCCACCAGACCCAGCGCGTAGGCCTCGTCGGCGTCGACCGGCGTGGTCGTCAGGAACAGGCGGCGCGTGCGGGCGGGGCCCATGACCTCGGCGAAGCGCCGCAGCCCATCCGCCGCGTAGACCACCCCGATGCGGGCCGCGGGCATGCCCAGGCGCGCGCCGCGGGCCGCGATGCGCCAGTCGCAGGCGATCGCCAGCTCCAGGGCTCCGCCGAAGGCGGCGCCGTTGACCACGCCGATCACCGGCACGGGGCACGACGCGATGGCCTGGGCGACGTTGCCGAGCCGGCGCTCACCATCCTGCAGCTCGGAGGCGAGCTCCTCGGCCGAGCGGTCGCCGAGGTCGAGGCCGGACGAGAAGTGGCGGTCGCCGTCGCCGCCCAGCAACACGGCGCGTGCCGACGCCACGCGGGGGCCGTGAAGTAGGCTCACCAACTCGGTGAGGATCGCCGTGTCGAGGGCGTTCGCGCGGCCCTCGTTGGCGATCCGCGCGGTCAGGACGCCATCGCTCTCCTCGACGAGGAGGCGACCGGACGGGGGATTCTCAGTTGGCATCGGTTCTCGTCATGGGGGCGGGAGCGGTGGGTTCCTACTACGGAGCCCTGCTCGCACGCGATGGGCACGATGTGACGCTGGTCGCCCGGGGACCCCACCGTGACGCCCTGGAGGCGGCGGGGCTGATCGAGGTGCGCGAGCCGGACGGTTCCCGCTGGCAGGCCCCGGTGAGGGCGCTCGCCGAGCCGCGGGGACCGGCGCCGGATCTGATCATCCTGACGACCAAGTCGCACCACACCCTAGCGGCGGCCCAGGCGATCGCTCCGATCGCGACCCAGGCGACGACGGTGCTCTCGCTGCAGAACGGGGTGGAGAACGTCGCGCGCATCGCGAGCGTCGTGCCGGCCGAGCGGGTGCTGGGCGGCATCGCCTTCGTCGGGCTCCACGTCGCCGAGCCGGGCACGGTCGACCATGAGGCCGAGGGGCACGTGGACATCGGCGACCCCGCCGGCCTCACCGAGCGGGCGCGGCGCATCCACGCCCTGCTGGCGCCGTCGTGGGACGTGAGCCTCTCGGCCCGGATCGTCCACGACCAGTGGTTCAAGCTGCTCTGGAACGCCGGATTCAACGCCATCTGCGCGGTCACGGGGGCGACGGCGGGCGAGGCTCTGGCGACACCCGACTCGCAGGTGCTCGTGCGCGAGGCCATGTGGGAGGTGGTGGCGGTCGCCGCCCGCCACGGGGTGACGCTCACCGCCGGGGAGGTGGACGCCATGGCGGCCGACAAGCCCCAGCTGCGCGACTACCACCCCTCCACGGCCCGCGACCTCCAGCTGGGCCGCCAGCTCGAGCGCGACGCGCTGTGCGGTTTCCTCGCGCGCGAGGGTGACGCACTCGGGGTGCCGACGCCCGTCAACAGAGTCCTCGATGGGCTCCTTGCCCTGCGGGAGGTCGCCGCACACCGGGAGCGGTGAACCGTTTCACCGCACCGGTAAGGGTCCCGTGAGAAACCGGGGCGCTCGCCACCTCGAGGACTAACGTGCCCGCTCGGTTACGCAATCGACTGGGAGACAGGGCACATGATGAAGAAGAACTGGTGGGTAGGCGTCACCGCGGGACTGGCGGTGGGCATCGGCGGAGTGGCGGTCGCCGATCACGTGACGACCCCGGCGAACGCCGCGCCGTTCACGCTGAGCGTCAACCAGCTCCAGATCAACCAGCGGATCTCGCAGGCGGCCGTGCGGCGCAGCAACGAGGCCCTCACGCTGCTCGCCCCGGTGCGCGCGTCGGGCACCACTCCGGCCGCCGGATGGCCGACTGCGTCGATCCGCAATGGAGCGGTGACCAGCGCGAAGCTCGACACGTCGGTGCGCGAGAGCCTGCCGCGGTGGGCGGTCGTGGCCGCGACCACGGGCGCGCTGGTGCGCGGTAAGGGCGCCTCCGCGGCGGCCAAGCTCGCCGATCCCGGCCTCTACAGCGTCACGTTCGACCGGGACGTCAGCGCGTGCTCCTTCCAGGCGACCATCGCGTCGACGGGAACGGACCCGATCACGACCGGCGGAGAGGTCAGCGCCTGGCGCAGCGCCACCGACGCGAAGTCGGTCACCGTGCGCACGGCGGCTCTCGACGCCGGGCCCCCGGCGTCCATCGCGCCCGTCAACACCCTGCCGTTCAACCTCAGCGTCCTCTGCTGATCCACGCAAATCACCACGCCGCACGTCGTGACGCCACCGGCGTGCGGCGTGGGGGCGGCCGGCGGGGCGAGCGGCGGTTATCTGCAAACAGTTCAGTCGCCGACTCGACCAAGGGGGGGTTGGGGACCGCGCGGGCCGCGCCTAGCGTCACCCACATGCATCCGATCCTCCGCCGGCGCGCTCCGATGCTCGCCATCATCGGCGCCGCCGCCGGCGTCCTCGGCGTCTGCGCGGCGCCGGCCGCCGCCGCGCTCCCGGACCTGGTCTCGGAGAAGGCCGGCCCGCCGTACGTCGAGCGCTACGTTGACGGGCGCCTTCTGCTCCGCTTCGACGGCTACGTGACCAACGCGGTCGGGGCGGGCCCCCTCGAGATCCGGGCGTCCGACCCCGATCCGACCAGCGACGTCATGCGACGGGTGTCCCAGTGGCGCGACGTCACGGGGCCGGGCACGGGCGGCGTCCCGGTCGCCGCGCCGGCAGGGCGGGCGCCGACCGTCGTGTTCGAGGCCAACGACGACCACAACCACTACCACCTGAAGAACGCCGCCGAATACACGCTCTGGACCGACGACCTCAGCGTGCAGGTCGCCACGGCCCAGAAGACCGAGGCCGGCTTCTGCATCGAGGACAGCGACCCCGCCGGCGGCACGTACAGCGTCGCCCAGAACCACTTCTGCTGGCAGAACCACCAGACGGGGGGTCAATCGACGCTGGTCATGGGGATCTCGCCCGGCTTCCGCGACGTCTACGGGTCGTGGCTCAGCTTCCAGTGGATCGACATCTCGAACGTCGTGCCGGGGGCCTACCGGCTGGGCGCGCGGGTCGACCCCGGCAACGTGATCGCCGAGGGCGACGAGACGCGACAACGGGTACGCATTCCGGAGCGCGGTCGTCCCGGGCTACCGGGCGACGCCGGTCACCGCGCCCCAGGGGGCAGGGCCCGTGCGGGTGACGCTGGGGGCGGAGGCCTTCGATCCGTCGGGGCAGCCCCGCTTCCGGATCCTCGCGCCGCCCGCCCACGGTTCGCTGAGCCGCGCGGCGGGATCGGCCTTTGCCGACCCCGCGCTGGTCTACACGCCCGAGCCCGGCTACCGCGGCTCGGACGTCTTCACCTACGAGGTGCGCGACGACGCGAGCGACTATCCGCGCGAGGCGGCGGCGGCGGCCGTGACCATCGCCGGGGCCTCTCCGGTGGTCGCGATCACCGGCGCTCCGATCAGCCTCACCGCCGGGACAGGGGTCCGGCTCACCGCCGGCCTCACCGGCGGGAGCGGCGGGGTGACGTGGAGCGTGGACGGCGTCGTGGGCGGAGACCGCGCGCACGGGACGATCGGCCCGGACGGCGTGTACCGAGCTCCGGCCACGCCCCCGCCGGGGGGCGCGGTGACGATCCGGGCGACCAGCGTCGCGTCGCCGGGGGCATGGTCCGAGGTGCGCATCGCGATCACGGCGGTCCGCACCCAGGCGGCCGCCCCGGCCGCCGCGTGCGCCGAGGTCGAGACGCGCAGCGAGCCGGCCCGCGGTGCCGCGGGGCGCATCGTCCTGACGCGCGGCCAGCTGCTCATCAACCAGCGCATCGCGCAGGCCGCGGTACGCCGGGCCAACGCGATCGAGGCCTGGCTGGGCAGCGGTGTCGAATCGCGCGACCTCTGTGGCGGCGCCATCGGGCTCGCACAGCTCGGGCCCGGCGTCACCGCCGGTGCCGCGACGGCGCAGGGCCCGCTCACGACGGCCGCGCCACGGTCCCTGCGGCCCGCGGCGGCCGTGCACCGCAACGGCGCCTCGGTCGGGCTCAGCGCGCAACAGCTCCTCATCAATCAGCGCGTGTCGCAGGCCGCGATCCGGCGCCTGAACGCGCTCGCGCGCCGCCTCGACGGCGGCCTGACGGGTGGCGATCTCGTCGACGGAGCGGTCGGACCCGGAAAGCTCTCTGCCGACCTCCGGATCGTCGCGGCCGACACGACCGTGCCGCGACCCGCGCCGAGCCGCACGGCGCCGCGGCCGCGGCCGGCGGGTCACGGCGCCGCGCTGCGGCTCACCGCGGGGCAGCTGCGCATCAACCAGCGCATCGCGCAGGAGGCCGTCCGGCGCGGCGCGGCGCTCGCCGATCAGCTCGCGGTCGGACTGTCGGCGCGCCATTTCGCCGACGGCACGGTGGTGGCCGCCAACCTCGCGGGGGCGCTTCGCCCGTGAGGACCGGCCCCGATCACAGACGGGCGTGCCGGGCGGTGGCGCTCATGCGCCGTGCCCTGCCCCTGGGCCTGGCGGCCCTGGCCGTGGCGGCCGCCCCCGCGGCGGCACGTGACGTGCTCGCCCCCGGGCTCGTGTACGAGCGGCGGACCCTCCCGGGCCCGACGGTCGTCGACGTCCTGAAGCTCGACCGGTACCCGGCACGCCGGGCGAACGCCGACGGGCCGCTGTACCGGGTCGAGGCGACGGCCTCACCCCAGCTGACGGAGGGGCGCACCCGGCTCTCGACCCTCGTCCGCACGCGACGCGCACACGGGGCGATCGCCGGCATCAACGGCGACTTCTTCAACTGGTCGGGCATCCCGAGCGGGCTGCTGCTCGACGAGCGGGGCCTCGTCCGCAGCCCGGCGCCATTCCGCTCGTCGGCCCTCCTGGACGACGCCGGAATGCTCCACGTCGCGCGGCTCGCGCTGGCGGGCGCCGTCGTGCCGATGGGGCCCGAGGGGCCGGTGGGGGCGCCGGTCGCGGTGCAGGCGATCAACCGGCTGCCGCGTCCCGGCGGCGGTGAGAGCGTGCTGTACACCGAGGCGTTCGGGCGGCGCACCCCGCGCTCGCCCGGAACGCCGTCGCTGGTCCTGGCCGCCGAGGACCCGGGCGCGCCGCTCATCGGCCCCGTGGCCGCCCGGGTCCTCGCCACGGGCGGCGAGGGCGGCATCGCCCTCGCGGGGCGCATCGTGGTCGCCCTCGGAAGCTCACGAGCTGTGGCCCTCGCCGAGAGCCTGCGGCCCGGCGATGCCGTCCGTCTGGATCTGGGGGTGCCCGGCCTCCCGGAGGGAACGGTGACCGGCATCGGAGGCGGACCCGTGCTCGTGAGCGACGGCCGCGCGGTGCGCGCGGGCGAGGGCTTTTCCAGCGCCCAACTGGACGCCCGCACGGCGCGCAGCGCGATCGGACAGACCGCCACGGGCACGCTCCTGCTCGTGACCGTGGAGGACGGACGATCCGGGCCCAGCCGGGGACTGACCGGCGATGAGCTCGCGGGGGTGATGGTCGACCTCGGCGCCGTCACCGCGATGGGCCTCGACAGTGGGGGGAGCGCGGGCATCTCGATCCGCGGGCTGACGCCGGCATCCGTCGGACCGGCGGGGGAGCGGGCGATCGCGACGGCGTTGGTGGTGAGCTACCGCGGCGTGGCGATGCCGCCGCCCCAGCCCAGCCGCGTCTCGCCCGACGGCGACCGGCATGCGGAGACCACCACGGCGGTCTACCGCCTCACGGCGCGTTCCGCCGTGCGGGCGTCGCTCCTCGACGCCCGCCACCGTCGCGTCGCCCGGCTCGCGGCCGGATGGCGCGGTCGCGGGGCCCACCGGGTGCGCGTGCCCGTGCGAGGCCTGCGCGACGGGCGCTATCAGGTGAAGATCGTCGCCCGGCGGGCGGGCGATCGGCATGCCACCACCGCCACGCGCGCCGTGGTGGTCGATCGCACCCTCGGACATCTCCAGGCGGGTGGCAGGGCGGGCGGGGCGGTCCTCTCGTTCCGCCTCACCCGGACGGCGCGGGTCACCGTCCGCGTCCGCGTGCCGGGCGGGTGGCGCACCGTCGTGTCCGGACGACGCCTCGGGCCGGGCGCCCGCGGCCTGCGCATCGCCGCGCCCGCGGGCCGGCGCGAGATATGGGTGGGCGCCCGCTCGTCGCTGGGCCTCTCACACCAGTCGGCGACCGTCCGGGTGACGCACGGATGAGGCGCTCACTCGTGGGGCTGGCGCTCCTCATGGCGGTCGCGGGACCCGGGCTCGGAGACCCCCCGCCCGCGACGTCGGCGGTGCTCGGCGTGCAGGACGATCGGCTCACGACGGGACCCGTCAGCCAGGTGCCGGCCCGGATGGGCCTGCTCCGCGCCTCCGGGGCCAAGGTGACGCGGCTGGACGTGCTGTGGTCGCTGGTCGCGCCCCACCGACCGGCGAATCCGGTCGACCCCGACGATCCCGCCTACGACTGGTCCCGCACCGACGCGACCCTGCGAGGCATCGCCGCGAGCGGTGTCACGCCGATCGTGGTGGCCTACAGCGCCCCCGGATGGGCGGCGGGCGGGCGCGGGACCCCGTCCGGGACCGAGGTGAATCCCAACGCCCCCGGGCCGGCCGACTACGCGCGCTTCATGGAGGCGCTCGCGCGCCGCTACTCCGGGTCCCACCGAGCGGAGCAGCGGGGCGAGCCGCTTCCCCGCGTCCGCCACTTCGAGATCTGGAACGAGCCCAACCTCGCGGGCTTCCTCTCTCCGCAGGTGTCGGGCGGGCGACGTGTCTCGGTGGGCAGGTACGTCGAGATGGCGCGGAGGGCCTATCCCGCCATCAAGCGGGCGAACCCCCGCGCGATCGTCATCGCGGGGGCGGGAGGGCCGCGCAGCTCGAGCGATGGGCGGGGCACGGGAGCGCTGGCCTGGGCGCGGGCCGTGGCCGCGAGCCCGGCGCCCTTCGACGCCTACTCGCAGCACGTCTATCCGGCGGCCGCCCCGCTCGCCGCGACCCGGGCATTCCCGGCATGGCGCACCCTCCCCGCGCTCTTCGACATCCTGGACGGGGTCCCGAAGCGGCGCGGGGTGCCCGTCTACCTGACGGAGGCCGGCTACACGACCGCGGCCACGCCCTTCCGGACGGTGCGCGTCACCCCCGCGCAGCAGGCGCTCTACCTGCGCCAGATCATGGCGCTGCCGACGGTGCGCTCCGGCCGGGTGCGCGCCGTTATCTGGTTCAACCTCCAGGACAACGTCAACTGGCCCGGCGGCCTACGCCGGGACACCGGCCGGCTCAAGCCGAGTCACGCGGTCTTCCGCGCGCTGGCGCGCCGCTCGCGGCTGACGCCCGACCTGCGGGTGCGGCCGGCCATCTCGTTGAGCCGATCGCAGCTGCTGATCAACCAGCGGATATCCCAGGCCGCGGTGCGGCGCCTCAACCTGATCGAGCAGCGCATCGACGCAGGCCTGGTCCGTGCCGACCTGCGGCCGGGCGGGTTGGGCCCGTCCGCGTTCGGCCCGGGGGTCGGCGTGGCCGTGGGGCCGAGCGGCCTGGCGGCCCCGCCTGCGCCACTCACCCGGCGGCCGCCCGCCGCGCCCGCGCCCGCGCGACGCTCCGGCGCGGTGCGCTCCATCCGGCTGGAACGCGGCCAGCTCGTGATCAACCAGCGGATATCCCAGGCGGCGGTGCGCCGCGCCGCCGGCCTCTCGGCCCGCCTGCGCGGCGGGCTGACCGGGGGCGACCTGCGCGCCGGCGCGGTCGATGCGACGCGGCTCGCGGGGGGCCTCACCATCGTGGCCTCGGGTCCCGGGGTGGTGGCCGCGCCGACCTCGACGCGGGTGGCGCGCGGCCGCGACGGGCGATCCGCGTGACGTGCGCCTCACGAGCGCGCAGCTCACGATCAACCAGCGCATCGCGCAGGCGGGTGTGCGACAGGCCAACGCGCTCGCCGCCACCCTGGCGGAGGGGTTGGTCGGGGACGACTTCCGTGCCGGGACGATCTCGACGGTGAACCTGGATCCGAGCCTGCGCGGGGTGTCGGGCTGATCCCCCGCCCATCACAGGTCAGTCAGATTGGAGGCGGTATCCGACACCGCTCACGGTGAGCAGGAAGCGCGGGGTGGCCGGATCGGGCTCGAGCTTGCGCCGCAGGTTGGCCATGTAGACGCGCAGGTAGTGGGTCTCGGTGTCGTAGGACGGGCCCCACACGCTCTGGAGCAGGGCGGCGTGGGTCAGCACGCGACCGGGATGGCGGGCCAGGCAGGCGAGCAGCTCGTACTCGCGGACCGTCAGGTGGATCGGGTCGCCGCAGCGGCGCACGAGGCGGCGCTCCAGATCGATCACGGCCTCGCCGAACCGGATCACCGGCGCATCGCCCGGCGAGACCGCCGACCGCCGGATCGCCGCGCGCACGCGGGCGAGGAGCTCAGACGCGGAGAACGGCTTCGTGACGTAGTCGTCGGCCCCGGCGTCGAGCGCCTCGATCTTCTGATCCTCGTCGTCGCTTGCCGAGACGACGATCAGCGGCGCGGTGCTCCACTGGCGGAGGGTGCGGCACACATCGACCCCGCTGCCGTCGGGAAGGCGCAGATCGAGCAGGACGGCCGCCGGCGGGCTCAGGGCGACCGAGCGGATGGCCTCGCCCGCGGACGCCGCCGACATGACCCTGAACCCACCGGCGCGCAGCACCACACCGAGAGCGCGCACGATCTGCGGCTCGTCGTCCACCACCAGCACGTGGCGCTCCGCGTGCCCGCTGTCGCCGGGGGCGGGTCCGGCGGCGCGTGTCACCAGGGCTCGACGAGCAGCCGGTACCCCACGCCCGCCTCCGTCACGAGATGCCGTGGCTCGGCCGGATCGGCCTCGAGCTTGCGCCGTCAGCGCCGCCACGTGGAACCGAAGGCTCGCGATGCTCCCCTCGCCGTCGCTCCACGCGCTGGCGATCAGCGTGCGGTGCGTCAGCACCCGCCCGGGCTGGCGCGACAGAACCGCGAGGACCTCGTATTCCTGGCGGGTCACGTCGACGAGGCTCCCGTCGCTGCGGACGGTGCGCCGGGAGAGGTCCACCTCCACGGCGCCGAACGTCAGCGGCTGGTCGATGTGCTCGGGGACGCCCCGGCGCAGCGCCGCGCGCAGGCGCGCCAGGAGCTCGCCGACCGAGAAGGGCTTGGTCACGTAGTCGTCGGCCCCCGCGTCGAGCGCGCGCACCTTCTCGTCCTCCGCGTCGACGGCGGAGACCACGATGATCGGGGTCCGGGTCCACTCACGGATGCGGAGGCACACGTCGACGCCGTGGCCGTCGGGCAGCAGCAGGTCGAGCACGAGCACGTCCGGGCGCCGATCGGCGGCCATCTCGAGGGCCTCGCGGGCCGTCCGCGCCGTGGCGGCGGCGTATCCGGCGGCCCGCAGGCTGCTCATCAGGGCGAGTGCGATCGCGGGATCGTCCTCGACGACGAGCACCGAGGCGTCGGGTGGATCCGCGGCCCGCGTCACGCGTTCCCCGGGATTCCCGCGCACGGCAGACGGAGGACGAAGCGGGCCCCGCCGCTCCCGTCCAGCAGGGCCAGATCGGCGCCCTGGGACTCGGCGAGCCTCTTCGAGAGGGCCAACCCGAGACCCAGGCCCCCTCCCGTGCGCGCCCCGGTGAACTGCTCGAAGAGCGAGCCGCGCAGCTCCGGGGGGACGCCCGTCCCCTCGTCGGCCACCGTCACCTCGACGCTGTCCGAGTGCCGGCGCGCGCTCACCCTGATCGGCGGCCGGCCGTGGCGCTTGGCGTTCTGGAGGAGGTTGACCAGCACCCGCTCGGTGAGAACCGGGTCGACGCGAACGAGCGGCCAGCCGGACTCCAGCGCCACCTCCACGTCGTCCGGCGACAGGAAGCGGCCCGCGGCGGCGCGGGCGCCCGCCACCAGCTCCGCCACGGAGCACTCGTCCAGCCGCGGCCGGAGGATCCCGCCGTCGAGCCGTGAGAGGTCGAGCAGGTTGGTCACCAGGCGCTCGAGCCGCCCGGTCTCCTCCACCACGATCCGCAGCATCTCCCGGCGGTCATCACCCGTGGCGTGCTCGAGCGCCCCGGCGGCGGCGGAGATCCCGGTCAACGGCGTCCGGAACTCGTGGGAGACACCACGGAGCATCGTCGTCTTGAGCGAATCGCTCCTGGCGAGCGCCGCCGACATCGAGCGCGAGGCCTCGTAGAGACGGGCGTTGTCGATCTGGAGCGCGCTCCTCCGGGCGATCTCCTCGGCGAGAAGGAGATCGTCGTGCCCGAAGCGCGGCCGCCCGCCGCGCGTGACGAGCACCATCAGTCCCAGCCTGTTCCCGCGCGCCTCGAGCGGCACGACGATCGCCGACGAGACCGGCGACAGGGAGGCCGGCCCGGAGGGCATCAGCCGGCGAAGCGACGCGGCCCAGCCCGCATCGAGCGTCGGCAGGAGCATCGGGGCGTCGCGCGCGATCTCGTCCGGCATCGGGCCGCACCCGCCCAGGGAGGCCACCCGCAGGCCGCCGGCGTCCCCGGCCGGCTCCTCGGTGCCGGCCGCTCCGCCCAGATCGAGGCACACCGCGCACCAGTCGCACGCGCGGGGTGCCAGCGTCGTCGCGAGACGGCGCAGGCGCTCCTCCGCCCCGAGCGCCGGCTCGAGCGCCTCGTGCACGGACGACAGGATCGCGAGGCGCCGCTCGGACGCCTCCGCCCGCTCGCGCGCCGAGCGCATGAAGTGACCGAGCCCGGTGATGATCAGCGCCGCCAGCACGAACAGCACCCATCGCGCGGCGTCGCCCCCGTCACCGATCCACGGCCTGCCGACGGGCTCGATGAGGACGAGGCCCATTCCGAAGGCCGTCACCGAGGTGGCCGCCAGGCCCGGGCCGAGGCCTCCGAGCCAGACGGAGGTGGCGACGGCGGTGAGCACCAGCCCGAAGAAGGTGGGGCCGGTGGTCCGCTCCAACGCGAGTGTCGCGACGACGGCAGCGGCGCTCAGGGCGGCCGCGCCGACGTAGGCCGCCGCGTCGGAGCGCGGCGCGGAGATCCCACCCGCCCACCGCTCCACACCCACGCTGGACAACGGGTCCCCCGTCCGGATCGCTGCGCCTGGGCTTCCGGGCGCCCCCCGACCCTCTCGCATCGCATCGCTCGTGGCTCCGCGGATGGTTCGGATGGACCATCCCCGTCGCGACGCCCTCATGATTCCTTGATGCGCGGCACGACCGGCTTGACGCGGCGCTCATGCGCCGGGGTCTACAACCAAGGGAGTGAAGGACACACGACGGGGAGCACGGTGATGCGCGCATCGCAGGGATCGCACCGCGGTACGGGTCCCGCCCCCGAGCCGTTCTGGCTGCTCGACCTGTTCGAGGGCATCACCGGCGAGCAGTCGGCGGCGCTCGAGCGGGCGTTCCCGGCGCGGCGGTGGATTCCGGGCGATCAGGCCCCGGCGCCCGAGGGCGGCGCGGACCTCGCGATCGTGCGTGGCGGCCTCGTGGCCGTCATGTCTCCGACCGTCCGGGGCCGGCCCGTGGCCGTCGCCCTGCTGCAGGCCGGAGACGTCTACCTCGCCTGCCCGGAGGATTCGACCTGCCATCTCGAGGCGCTCGAGCAGGCCTGGGTGTCCACGGTCGCGTCGGACCGCCTCGGGCTGCTCCTCGAGCGCGCGCCCGCACTCGCGACGCGCATGGTCCGCGGACTGGCGCACCAGCTCGAAGAGGCGGCGCGCGCCGCTGGCACCCTCAGCGAGATGAGGGTGGAGGACAGGCTGATGGGGACGTTCGTGCGGCTTGCGATGCGGCACGCGATCGTCACCTCGGAGGGCGTGCAGCTCTCGCTGCGCCTGTCGCACGCCCAGTGGGCGACGCTCGTCGGCGCGTCGCGCGAGGCGGTCACCGCGGCGCTCATCCGGTTGCGCCGCCGCGGCTCGGTGCGCACCCACGGGCGAGTGATCGTCCTGCCCGAGGAGCGGGTGTTCGGCAGAAGTGATGCTCTCGCCGGTGCGACCGGAGACATCCCGGTCGCCGGCGTGGCCGCCTGAGCGGGCGCGGCCGGGTGGGGGAGTCGGGCCGACGCCGGGCAACGCCGCGCTCCGCCCGAACGCTCGCCACGGTGGTGATCGTCGTGGTGGCATCCGTGACGCTCTTCCTCATCGCGACGGCGGCGGTGGCGATCAGGTCCGCCGGGGATCCCGGAGACCGTGAGGGGACCGTCGGGCCGCGGCGCTACTCGCTGATCCAGCCCGGCCAGTCGCGCTCCGAGGCGCGGGCGCTGCTGGGCGAACCGCGACGGGTGCAGGAGCTCTTCGACGACGGGACGACCATGGACTGCTGGATCTACCGCCGAGCCCGCGCTCAGGTCGGTGAGTTCCGCTTCTGCTTCAGGGACGACGTCGTCGTCACGAAATCGGCCATCTGAGGGCGCTCTCGACCGTCAGGCCCCGGCGAGCAGCGCCAGCGCGAGACCGGCCAGCAGGGCACCGTCGGCCAGGCGGGCCCGGCGCAGCAGGATGGGACGCTCGAGCATCGACGTCAGCATCCGGCCGCCGGCGCCCGTCAGGCGCGGCGCCATCGCGATCACCGGGATCGCCCGGCCGAGGCCGAACGCCACGCCGATCAGCAGGCCGGCCTCCGGGGAGCCGAGCGCGATGGCGATGCCGGCCAGGGCCCACACGGCCAGCGTCAGCACGAAGGTCGTGAAGCCCAGGCCCAGCAGCAGCCCGTAGAGCGCGCCGACCAGCGGCAGCGGCATCGACCGGCGCCACGGCTCGGGCACCTGGCGGCGGATCTGGGGCACCACGCGGATGCCGGCCCACTCGCCCGCCGCCGCCAGCGCGGCGACCGCGGCGGCCACGGCCAGGGCGACCGTCGTGCCCCGGGTCTGGAGCGCGTCGCCCAGCAGCGAGAGCGCGCCGAAGGTGACCACCCCGCCGATCACGGCGCCCAGGGTGAAGGTGACGCAGGCCAGCCAGGTCGCCCGGCCCCCGCGCCCCCCGCCGCCGAGCGTGTCGATCATCGAGAAGCCGCACGGCGACCACGCGCCGGTGATCCCCGCCGCCAGCGCGGTGACCGCCAGCGCCGCCGGCAGCACCTCAGGCACCCAGCGCGGCCTCGGCCAGGATCCTCTCGACGACGTCGTCGAAGCCCAGCCCGGCGGCCTCGGCGGCCTTGGGCAGCAGGCTGGTGTCGGTCATCCCGGGGATCGGGTTGATCTCGAGCACCCACGGCCGCTCGTCGGGATCGAGGATGATGTTGACGCGGCTCAGGCCGCGGCAGCCGAGCGCGTGGAAGCAGGCGATCGCGACGCGGGCCACCTCCTGCGCCACCGCGTCCGACAGCTTGGCGGGCGCGACGAAGTCGGTGAGGCCGGGGGTGTAGCGGGCCTCGAAGTCGTAGAAGTCGCGGCCCTTGGGGATCGCCTCCACCACGGGCAGCGCCCACGGCTCCGAGGTGCCCAGCACCGAGACGGCCAGCTCGCGGCCGGGGACGAACCGCTCCAGCAGCACCCGGTCGTCGTAGGCCAGGGCGCTCATCAGGGCCCCGGGGACGTCGGCCGCCGTGCGGGCGACGGTGATGCCGAGGGCCGAGCCCTGCTTGGCCGGCTTGACCACCAGAGGCAGGCCGAGGCGGTCGCGGATCTCCGAGATGGCGTCGCCGGCGCCGAGCTCGCGGAAGGCCTCCTGGCGGAAGGCGTAGGCCGGCGGGGTGTCGATGCCCGCCGCGGCGAAGTGGGCCTTGGCCACGACCTTGTCCATCGCCCGCTCGCAGGCCAGCACGCCGGGGCCGGTGTACGGGATCTCGAGGATCTCGAGCAGCTCCTGCACGGTGCCGTCCTCGCCGCCCTTGCCGTGGAGCGCGATGAAGGCCGCGTCCGGCCGGCCGGAGCGCAGAGTGCGCACCAGATGCTGGTCGACGTCGATCGCCTCCACCTCGTGCCCCAGGCGGCGCAGCGCGGCCTCGGCGTTCGCGCCCGAGCGCAGGCTCACCTCACGCTCGAGCGAGCGGCCGCCCTTCAGCACCGCGACCTTCACGCGTCGTCACCGTCCAGACCGCCGAGCATGCGGTGCAGGTCGGTCATCTCGGCCACCGCCACGCCCAGGCGCCGCACGCCCTCGGAGAGCATCGGCTCCGGCACACCGGAGAAGTTGAGCCGCATCGAGTTGCCGCCGCGGCCGTCGAGGAACGCGCCGCGGCCCGGCACGAAGGCGACCTCGTGCTTGTCGGTCGCCAGCGCGAGCAGGTCGGTGGTGTCGAGGTAGGGCGGCAGGGTGGCCCACACGAACAGGCCGCCGGAGGGGCGGCTCCACGTGGCCTCCGGGGGCATCTCCTCCTCCAGCGCGCGCAGCAGCGCGTCGCGCCGGGAGCGGTAGATCACGTTGAGCTCGGCCACGTAGTCGCGCCAGTCGTAGCGGCGCATGTACTCGATGATGAAGCGCTGCGAGACGGTCGACGAGCACAGGTCGGCGGCCTGCTTGCCCAGGTTCATCTTGCGCAGCACGGGCGCCGGGGCCGCGACCCATCCCACGCGGAGGCCGGGGGAGAGGATCTTGGAGAACGTGGACAGGTAGATCACCCATCCCGCGCCGTTGTCGAGCTCCCAGAGGCTCGGCACGGGTTCGCCCTCGAAGCGGATCTGCCCGTAGGGGTTGTCCTCCACGATCAGCAGCTCGTGCCGGTGCGCGATCTCGATCAGGCGCTCGCGGCGCTCCAGCGACATGGTCACGCCGCCGGGGTTCTGGAAGTTGGGGATGGTGTAGAGCAGCTTGGGCGCGCGCCCCTGCGGCGGCCAGACGCACCATCGCCTCCTCCACCAGGTCCACGCGCAGGCCGTCGTCGTCGAGGGGGATGTGCTCGACGCGCGCCTCGTAGGTGGTGAAGCTCGGCACCGCGCCCGGGTAGGTCGGGCCCTCGGCGAGGATGGTGTCGCCCGGGTTGACGAAGGTGCGGATCGACAGGTCGATCGCCTGCTGGCCGCCGCTGGTGACCATGATGTCGTCCACCCCGGCGCGGGCGCCCTCCTGCCCCATGATGTCCGCGATCAGCTCACGCAGTTCGGCGAGGCCCTCGGTGGGGCCGTACTGGAGGCCCGAGGCCAGGTGGTCGCGCGCGATGACGCCCGCGACGTCGTCGAAGATCGCGCGCTGGAACGACTCGGTGTTGGGGAACCCGCCCGCGAGGGAGATGATCTCGGGACGCTCCGACAGCGACATGAGGTCGCGCATGACCGACGACACGATCCCCGAGGCCCGGGACGCGAAGCGCACGTCGTACCGGGCGGAATCGCCCGGCGTGATGGCGCTCTCGTACGACCGAGGGCGCGGTTGTGGAATGCGGGGGGGCGTCGGGTCTCCCACGGGATCCTCCATGACGATCTTCGCCAGTGTAGGCCACGGACGAGCCGGGTCCGAGGCGCCCTCTGTTAGCATCGCGCGTCGTGCCGACCCGGCCAGTCCCACCCCCGGCGTTGCCCGAGGCGCGCCTTCTGCGTGTGCCGAGCATCCGCCGTGCCCGCAGGGCCGATTGGCAGCAGCTGATCCGCTTCTGCGTGGTCGGGGCGTCGGGGTATCTGGTCAACCTGGTCGTGTTCTCGGTGATGGTCCACGCGCTGGATCTCCACTACGTCGTGGCCGCGATCGGGGCCTTCTGCGTGGCCTGGACCAGCAACTTCGTCTTCAACAAGTTCTGGACCTTCCAGCAGCACGGCCTCTCGGCGGTCCAGCAGGGCGTGAGGTACCTCGCGGTGAGCCTGGTCGCGCTGGGCATCAACCTGGTCATCCTCGAGGTGCTCGTGCGCACGGGGCTGCCCGAGGTGCCCTCACAGGCCATCGCGATCGCCGCCGTCATGCCGGTGAACTTCCTGCTCAACCGCCGCTGGTCCTTCCGGTAGGACGAATGCGTTTCGGGCGACGAGCCGCCGTCGCCCTGCTGATGGCCGCCGTCATCGGCATGGTGGGCGCCTCGGGAGCGGCGGCTGCGCCGGGGCCCGAGCGGGCGGTCAGCGAGCCCAGCCCGGTCGAGGCCACGGCGGCCGCGGGCGACCTGCTGCGCGCCGTCGCCGGACAAGGCCGGCGAGATCCAGGGGGCGGTGGGAACCCCCGCGCCGGCGCGGAAGGCGACGCTCACCGACGACGAGGTGACCGCCATCGCGAAGACCTCGTCAGAGCTCAACGACTGGATCAGCGGCCGCAAGATCTCCCGCACGGCGCTGGACTACGACGCGAAGACCGGCCTGCACACGTACTGGGCGGTGAGCAAGGATGCGAACGGCAAGGAGACCGTCGAGGCCCAGGTGTTCGTCTCGGACGAGAGCGGGCAGATCACCGAGGTCCGCACCGGTCCCCAGGTCGCGTGGATGATGGCGCGCGGTGGCGACGGGGCGTTCGGCCGGGCGATCAACCGGCCCGCGATCTGGCTCTCGCTGTGCGCCGTGTTCCTGATCGCGCTGCTGCCGATCATGCAGCCCCGCCGCCTGCTGTCGATCCGCACGCTCGACCTGCTGGTGCTGCTGTCGTTCAGCGTCTCGCTGATCTGGTTCAACCGCGGCGAGATCTTCACCTCGGTGCCGCTCCAGTACCCGCCGATGATCTACCTGGCGCTGCGGCTGACGTGGATCGCCGTGTCCCGCGTCCGCGCCGCCCGGCCCCTGCCCGAGGGGATCGAGGAGGCCGAGGCGCGCGACGCCCACGGCATGCCCGAGCGCGCGCCGCGGCGGCCGGTGTTCGGCGGCTCGGCGCCCACCTGGGTGCTGGTGACGCTGCTGATCGCCACGCTCGCGCTGCGCTTCGGGCTCAACGCCTTCGACTCCAACGTGATCGACGTCGGCTATGCCGGCGTCATCGGCGGCGACCGCATCGCCCACGGCGCCACGCCCTACGGCACGATGCCCGCCGACTGCGGCAGCTGCGACACCTACGGCCCGCTCAACTACATCGCCTACGTCCCGTTCGAGCTGGCCGAGCCCTGGCACGGCACGTGGGACTCGCTGCCCGCCGCCCACGGGGCCGCGACGCTGTTCGACATCCTGTGCCTGGCCGGCATGTTCGTGCTCGGCTGGCAGATGTCGGGCCTGCGGCTGGGGATGGGCCTGACGCTCGCGTGGGCGGCGTTCCCCTTCACCGCCTTCGCCCTCGAGACCAACGCGAACGACTCGCTGGTGGCCGCGATGCTGATCTGGGGCCTGGTGGTCGCACGACATCCGATCGGCCGCGGCATCATGCTCGGCTTCGCGCTGGGCACCAAGTTCGCGCCCGTCATCCTGCTGCCGCTGTGGAGCCGGCGACCCTTCCCGCGCCCCACGCCGGGCCGCAACCTGCTTCCCTTCATCGGCGGCCTGGCCATCGCCGCGGTGCTCACCGGGTGGGTGCTCCTGCTCGACGGCTCCGACGGGCTCCGCGCGTTCTGGTCGCGGACCGTCGGGTATCAGCTGGGGCGCGACTCCCCGTTCTCGGTCTGGGGACAGCACCCCGGCCTGCGGCCGGTGCAAATCGGCCTGATGGTGGTCGTCGGCGCCGCCGCGATCGCCGTGCTCCGCTGGCCGCGACGGCTGGACATGCTGACCATGATCGCCCTCTCCGGGGCACTCCTCATCGGGATCGAGCTGACCGTGACGCACTGGTTCTACCTCTACATCCCGTGGTTCCTGCCCTTCGCCCTGCTGGCCATGGTCCCCGACTGGCCGCCGCCGCGGCGCAGGCCCCGCGAGGCGCCCGCGCCCGAGCGCGCGCCCGCCCCTGAGCCGATGCCCGTGCCCACATGACCTGGAGCCGCTGGCTCCCGTGGTTCGCGGTCGGCCTGACCATCGTGGTGTGGGCGATCCCCCTGCAGATGGGCGCGTACGCGGACTCGGTGATCACCGACATCCCGACGTACCAGGCGGCCTACCTGCACATCGCCGACGGCCAGATCCCCTACGTGGACTTCAGCCTCGAGTACCCGCCGCTCGCGGCCGGGCTGTTCTGGCTGGCCGGCGCGCTACCCGGCCCGTACGGGGTCACGTTCTCGATCCTGATGCTCGCCTGCCTGTGCGCGACGGTGCTCGGCGTCATCGCGCTGGCCCGGGCGATCGGCATGGACGTGCGCCGCCAGACCGCCGCCGCGCTTCTGGTGGCGGTGAGCCCGCTGATGATCGGCAACCTGGTGGAGACCCGGTTCGACCTCGCGCTGGCGGCGCTGGTGGTGTGGACCCTCTGGGCCGCGGCCACCGAGCGCTGGAAGCTCGCGTGGGGCCTGCTGGCGGCGGCGACGCTGCTCAAGCTGATCCCGCTCGCGCTGATCCCGGTGATGGTGCTGTGGCAGCGCCACCGCGTCGGCGCGCGCTCGGCGTGGGCCGGCCTCGGGGCGAGCCTGGCCGTGGTGGCCGCCGGCATCGCGCCGTTCTTCGTGATGTCGCCATCGGGCACCTGGGACCTGGCGCGGTACCACCTGGACCGCCCCCTCCAGCTCGAGGCGACCGGCTCGGCATACCTGCTGGGACTGCACGCGTTGGCGGGCATCCCCGTCACCGTCGAGAGCTCGTTCGGCAGCCAGGGCCTCGCGGGCTCGGGCCCGTCGGTGATCGCCGGCATCGCCACGGCCCTCCTGATCGGGCTGCTGATCGCGATCTCGTGGACCCTCTGGGTGGGCCTCCACCGGGCGCGCGCGCCGGGCGACGGGCGCCTGTTCGTGGCCGCCGCGGCCGCCACCATCGTGTCGCTGCTGGTGTGCGGCAAGGTGCTCTCGCCCCAGTTCATGGTCTGGCTGCTGCCGATCGGCTTCCTGATCGCCGGGCGCTACGGGCGCGTCGCCGCCGCGCTGACCGCCGCCGCGATGCTGCTGACCTTCGCCTACTTCCCACACCAGTACTGGGATCTGGTGGCGCTCCACGACCTGCCCATCGGCCTCCTGGTGCTGCGCGACAGCGTGCTGATCGCGCTGCTCGCGGCCTGCTGGCCGCGCCCGAGCATCGCCGGACGGCCCCTCGGCCGCACGCTCGGCCGGCGCGACTCGGACACCGAGGCGCGCCAGGCGGTCGCCGCCCGCTACCTGGTCGAGTGACGCCGGCGGGGCCGACGCTGACCCGGCGCGCGCTGGGGCGCGCCACGCTGGCGCGCCAGCTGCTGCTGGAGCGGGCGCGCCTCGGCGCCGCCGAGGCGGTCGCGCGGCTGGGCGGGCTGCAGGCCCAGGAGGCCCGTCCGCCCTTCGTGGGGCTGTGGTCGCGGCTCGAGGGGTTCGCCCCGCGCGACCTGCACGACGCGCTGCACGATCGCCACGTGGTGCGCGGCATGGCGATGCGCGCCACCCTGCACATGCAGACCGCCGGCGATCACCTGGCCACCCGCGCGGCGCTGGCGCCCGTGATGGAGCGGGCGGTGAAGGTGCTGGGCACGCGGGCCGCGGGCCTCGAGACCGGCCCGGTGCTGACGGCCGCCGGGGAGTACCTGGCCGCCGGCCCGCGCACGTTCGCCGAGATCCGCGACCACCTCGCCGGCGTCTTCCCCGAGGTCAACGAGCGCGCGCTCGGGTACACGGTGCGCACCCTGGTGCCCCTGGTGATGGTCCCCACCGACGACCGTTGGTCGTTCCCGGCCGACGCCCGGTTCACCCCCACCGAGGCCTGGCTGGGCGCCCCGGTCGACGTGGCGGCCGGACCGGAGGCCCTGGTCGAGCGGCACCTGGCCGCGTTCGGGCCCGCGACGGCCGCCGACGTGCAGGCCTGGAGCGGCCTGAACGGCATCGCGGCGGTGCTGAAGGGGATGGCCGCGCGGCTGGAGACCTTCCAGGGCGAGGGCAGGCGCGTGCTCTACGACCTCCCCGACGCGCCCCGGCCCGACGAGGACGTGCCGTGCCCGCCGCGGTTCCTGCCCGACTTCGACTCGCTGGTGCTGGCCCACGCCGACCGCACCCGGGTGATCGCCGACGAGCACCGCCCGCAGCTGGTCACCAAGAACCTGCGCGTACGGGCGACGTTCCTCTGGGACGGCGAGGTGGCCGGCACGTGGAGCGTCGAGCGGTCCACGCGCACCGCCATCCTGCGGATCGCGCCCTTCGCGAAGCTGCCGCGCGGCGCGGCCGCGGCCCTGCGCGACGAGGCCGAGGCCCTGGTGCGGTTCGTGGACCCCGAGGCCGGCGCCCACGAGGTGGACCTAGCCTGAGGCGCACCCGGCCCGTTGCGCTGATCCAGGCCTGGGCGAACATGCCGCCCGGGATGGCGCTCCACTCGCGCAGCGCCCGTGCCAGGCCGCGCACGTTGGCCGCCGACGCCCACCCGAGCTCGACGCTGTGGTCCTGGTCCGGGCTGGCCTCGATGCGGCTGGCCAGGTAGTCGGCGATCGCCGCGCGGTCCTCGTACACCTCGTAGCGCGCGGACATGGTCACCTCGGAGAGGCCGGCCCGGCGCATCTGCGCTCCCAGCGACCGCCCGGCGCGCACGTCGCCGCCGTTCGCGGTCTGGATGCGCTCGTAGAAGCGGATCGCCTCCTCGACCTCGGGCTCCGCGGGCGCCAGCACGAAGCCGCCCCAGTCGGGGCTGACCACCACCACGACCCCTCCCGGGCGCACCACGCGGATCACCTCGCGCAGCGCGGCGACCGGGTCGGGCAGGTGCTCGAACAGCGCGTGGGAGAACACCGCGTCCACCGAGGCGTCGGCCAGTGGCAGCGCGAGCGCCTCGCCCGCCACCGCCTCCACGTTGGAGACCCCCTCGGCCGCGGCGCGCGCCACCAGCAGGGCGATCTGCGAGGGCTCGCGGTCGATGGCCGTCACCCGCCCCGGCGCCACCGCCCGCGCCAGCCCGACGGTGATCGAGCCCGGCCCGCACCCCAGGTCGAGGAGGTCCATGCCGGGGCGCAGGTGGTGGAGGATCTCCTGCCCGTGGGAGTCGGCCGTGCGGCGCTCCATGAAAGCGCTGGCGTGCGGGCTCCAGCCCGGCGTGTAGGCCGGGTCGCTCATCCCTCGAGGCTGAAGATCGAGATCGCGGTGGCCCGCCCGTCGGGCTCGGCGTCGACGATCGCCCCCTGCACCAGCACGCCTCCGTCGGCGGGCTCGAAGCGGCCGGGGCCCGCGGTCAGGAACCGCCGCAGGATGACGTCGGTGCGGACGCCGATCACCGAGTCGTGCGGGTCCGGTCATGCCGAGGTCCGTGACGTAGGCCGTCGTGCCCGCCGAGGATGCGGGCGTCGGCGGTCTGGACGTGGGTGTGGGTGCCGACGACGGCCGTCACCCGGCCGGTGAGGTGGTGGGCGAGCGCGATCTTCTCGCTGGTGGCCTCGGCGTGGATGTCCACCAGCACCACGTCCGCGTCGCGGCGCGCCTGCTCGACCAGGTCGTCGATCACCGCGAACGGGCTCTGGGCGGCGGTGAGGAACACCGAGCCCATCACGTTGATCACGCTCACCGGCCCCGCGGCCGACTCCACCGTGACGATGCCCCGGCCGGGCGCGCGCACGGCGATATTCGCCGGGCGCAGCATCCGCGGCTCGGTTTCGAGCATGCCGTAGATCTCGGCCTTCTGGAGCGTGTGGTTGCCGCCCGTCAGCACGTCGACCCCGGCGTCGAGCAGGTCGCGGGCCTGGCGCGGCGAGGTCCCCGCCCCGGCGGCGGCGTTCTCGGCGTTGACCACCACCAGGTCGGGCCGGTGGGCCTCGCGCAGCTCGGGCAGGCGCGCGAGCAGGGCGCGCATGCCCACGCCACCCACCACGTCTCCGACGAATATCACCCTCACCCGGCCCACACTACCCGGGTCAGAGCGTGAGGCCCGCCTGGCTCCGGACGAGCTCGATGTCCACGTGATTGCCCGCGTCGGCCGTGTACTGCGCGAGCTCCTGCTGGGCGACCCCCGAGAAGTCGCGCACGCGTCCGAGCGGCGTCACGCCCGCCCGCACCGGGGTGCCGACGCTGGGGCGCGTGCCGTTCTCGGGATCGTTGAGGTGCGTCACCCTCAGCACCAGGCCGCTGGCCGCCGCCGATGGCGTGATGGTGATCTCGTACCCCTCGATGCGGCCCGACAGCGTGTAGTCGCTGACGCTGGCGATGACGCCGTCAACCGGCGAGTAGACCGTGGTGCCCGCAGGCGCGCCCACGTCGAGCCCGGCGGTGTCCGGGCCGCTGCGGCCGCGGCGGGAGGACTGGTGGATGTGCGCGTCGCCCGTCGCCTGCAGCGCGACGCCGGTCGGGTCGTCGATGGCGTGGAAGGCCACGGCGGTGACCCGGGCCGGGTCGACCGGGATGTGGACCTCGACGCCCTCGGCCTGGGCGATCACCAGCTCGGGCGGCCGGGCCCCGACGCCCAGCTCAGGCGACGGCACGGGGGACGCGAGCGGACCGGTGTCCTGGTTCGCGTTTCCGCCCATGATGCCCAGTACGAGGGCGAGCACGGCCACGATGGCGATGGGGATGGCTGCGGAGACCAGCGCGCGCCGGTCCCGCCGCAGTGGTCGACGCCGCTGTGCGGCGCGCCGGGCGGCGAGCTGCTCCCTGGTGAGGGGGGGCATACCGGGCCAGCGTAGCTCAGCCGTGCCGCCATGTGCCAGGCGCGGGCGATCCGGGGTCTAAACTGGCGCGGATGAGCGGGCGAATCGCCCCCCAGCCCCTCTGGGCGAAGCTGGTGTCCATCGCGGCCCTGCTCGCGATCGTCTGGATCCTCGGCCAGCTGATCGGGCCGGTGCTCGTGATCTTCGCCGTGTCCACGATCGTGGCGCTGCTGCTCAACCCGCTCGTGCGCATTCTGCGCCGGCTGCACATCCCCCGCAGCCTCGCCGTGCTGGTGGTGTTCGCCGGGTTCATCGCGGCCATCGCGCTGGCGATCTTCCTGATCATCTCGCCGGTGCGGACGCAGGTCGAGGAGATCCAGGCCAACCTGCCCGCCTACACCGACCAGGCCGAGCGCCAGGCCAACAACCTCCAGCGCTTCTTCGATGAGCGCGGCATCAACGTCGACGTCAAGGCGCGCTCGGACTCGATCCTCGCCGGGCTCCAGGACCGCGCGTCCGAGGCCGCCGACAACGTCGTGGACTACAGCCTCAACGTGCTGGGCGTCGTCATCCAGCTGATCCTGATCCTGGTCTGCTGCATCTACATGCTGCTCGACGCGCCGCGAATTCTGCGGTACGCGCAACGCCTCGGGGGGCCCGCGACCGGGGTGTTCCTGCGACGCACCGAGCGCACCCTCACCGAATACGTCAAGGCCCAGTTGCTGATCTCGCTGGTGATCGGCACCAGCGCCGGCGTGGTGCTCTGGATCTACGGCGTGACCGGCATCTTCCCGCTGGGGGCGACCTTCGCCGTGGCCTTCGCGGCGTGGGTGTTCGTGATGGAGTTCATCCCCTACCTGGGGCCGATCCTGGGCGCCGTCCCGCCCGTGTTGCTGGCCCTGTTCACGTCGCCGATCGCGGCGCTCTGGGTGGTGGTGGCCTTCGTCGCCATCCACCAGCTCGAGGGCCACATCGTGGTGCCCAAGATCATGGGCAACGCCGTGGGGGTGCATCCCCTGGTGGTGATCTTCGGCCTGCTGATCGGCGAGCAGGTGGCCGGCATCGTCGGCGTGCTGATCGCGATCCCCGTGATCGTGGTGGTCAAGGAGGCCGCCATCTTCGTGACCGACCAGCTCGGCCTCGGGGAGCCGGTGCCCGACGACATCGCCCCGCCGAACGGCCCCGCCGGACCCGAGTCGCCGACCGCCGTCCCGACGGCGGTCATCGAACCTCCCGCCCTGCGGCAGAAGTCCTGACGACCCAGCGCTCCGAACCGGCCGTGCTGGTGGCCCGGGGGCTGACCCGCGACTACCGCGGCGTGCTCGCCCTCGACGGCGTCGACCTCGAGCTCGGTGGCGGGGAGTCGGTGGCGCTGCTCGGACCCAACGGGGCCGGCAAGACCACCCTGCTCACCATCCTGGCCGGGGTCACCCGGCCGGGCTCCGGCACCCTGGAGTGGGCCGACGGCGTGGCGCCCCGGGTCGGGTGGGTGCCCCAGCGGCCCGCCCTGTACCTGCGCCTCACCGCCCGCGAGAACCTGCGGCTGTTCGCCGGCCTGGAGGGCGCCGACGACGCCGACGCGCTCGCCGACGACCTGCTGGCGCGCGCCGACCTGACCGCGGTGGCCGATCGCGCCGCCGCCAAGCTCTCGACCGGCACCCTCCAGCGCCTCAACCTCGCGATCGCCCTCGCCGGACGCCCCAACGTGCTGCTGCTCGACGAGCCGACCGCGACCCTCAGCCCGGATCAGCGCCGGCGCCTCTGGACCTGGCTCGACGACCTGCGCTCCGGCGGCCTGGCCCTGCTGTTCTCGACCCAGTCGGTGGACGAGGCGGCGCGCCATGGCGACCGCATGGTGGTGCTCGCCGGCGGGCGCCTGTTGTTCGCGGGCACGCCGGCGGAGATGGTCGAGCGCTACGGCATCGGGCCCGGCATCGACGCCGAGGCCGCCGAGGTCGCGTTCATGCGCCTGGTCGAGCCCGGCACGGCCGAGGCGGGAGAGGCACCGTGAGGGCGTTCTCGCTGCTGCTGCGCAAGGACCTGCGCCTGCTCTCGCGGGCGCCGGCGCTGCTGCTGGTGCTGGTGGTGTACCCCGTGCTGGTCGCGCTGCTGGTGGCCCTGGCGCTGCAGAGCAACGACCGCAAGCCCGCGGTGGCCGTGGTGGTGCAGGACACGTCCGGCCGCACCGTCGCCGTCGGCGACGAGCGCCTGGGCATCGACGACTACGTGGACCGGCTCTCGGAGGACGTGGACGTGCGCCGCCTGGACGCCGGCGCGGCGAAGAGCGCCCTGGACGCCGGGCGCGTGACCGCGGTGCTGACCATCCCGCCCAACTTCATCTCCGACCTCCAGTCGGGGGTGCGCCAGCCCAAGCTGACCCTGGAGGCCAGCCGGCGGACGCCGATCGAGGCGGACGCGGTGGTGCGCAACCTCGAGTCGGCCGTGTTCCGGCTCAACCAGCGGCTCGCGGTGGGGTACGTGGATCAGGTGCTGCGCCTGGTGGACCTGATCTCCAAGGGCGGCCGGCTGGGCGCGTTCGGTCGCAGCGCCAACGCATTCGGGCTGGAGCGCAGCCGCGCCCTCGTGCAGCAACTCCAGGCGAGAGCTGCGCGCTGCGGGCAACACGGCCGCCGCCGCGCAGCTCGCGCCGATCCTGGCCTTCATCGACACGACGCGCACCAACCTCGACCTTGCCCGCCCCGCCGCCAACGCCATCCGCGCGCCCATCGAGCTCAACGTGACCGAGTCGGCCGCGGGGCGCGAACCGCTCTCCGCCTTCGGCTTCGCCGGGGCGCTGCTGGTGAGCCTGGGGCTGGTCGGCGTGCTGCTCGGCGCCGCCACGATGGCGGCCGAGCGGGAGGACAACGTGCTGGTGCGCCTGGGCCGGGGGCTGGTGTCGTCGTGGAGCCTCGTCGCCCAGAAGATGGTGTTCGTGGCGGCGGCATGTCTGGTCATCGGACTGGTGCTGCTGGCCGGCGTGGCGCTGTTCACCTCGCTGGAGGTGGGGCGCTGGGCGCTCTGGCTCGTCGCCCTGATCCTCGCCGGGCTCTCCTTCGGCGCCTTCGGCGTGCTGGCCGGAGCCCTGGCGAGGGAGACCCGCACCGCGCTGCTGGTGGCGCTGATGCTCGCCCTGCCGCTCCTCGCGCTGAGCCTGCTGCCCGGAGTCTCGGCGGCGCACCTCGTGTCCCAGCTCGTGCCCTTCGGCCCGGCTTTCGATTCCTTCCAGAGCCTCCTGGTGGATCCGAGCATCGACGGCGGAGACCTGGCGCTGACCTTCGGGCACCTGGCGCTGCTGGGCCTGATCTTCGGAGTCGCGTCCGCCCTGGTGGTCCGGCGGGGAGTGTCGAGGGGCTGAGGCGTCTGAGCTCGAGGCCTGCTCAGGAACTTCTGAGCGGCCAAGGCCTATCGCCCAAGTGCGAGCATCGGGGTTTTCTTCACCAGTGCGTTGAGGGCATGGCTCGACAAGGCGAGGAACCGGCCTGGCCCTTGACGGGCCGTTCGTCGCGCGACTCATCGCCTCCGGCGATTCGGCGGACGGCGGCACCGGTCTTCGCCGGGAAGGCCGCCGGTAAAGCCGGTCAGAGCGCGCAAGCGAGTCATGCCCACGCTCTGTGGTGTGGCCGTTCCTCTCGCTCTGAGGTCGGTCTAGGCCGCCACGCTCTGGTTGGCTGTAAAGCGGCGTAGCTCAGACCGACCCCGAACCTCAGGGGCCTCACCTCGAGCGCCTCCTTCAGTCTCCTCCGGTACTCGGATGGTGATAACGACACCGCTCCGAAGCGCATGGTGTGCTCGGAGGCGACCTGGATGTCCCAGAGGGTGAAGCCGGCGTCGTGGAGCAGCCCGGCCGCCGCGACCAGGGCGGCGTTTCCGGCGTCGGGCTCGCGGTGGAACATCGTCTCCGAGCTGAAGAGGCCTCCGAGCGCGACGCCGAAGAGACCTCCGCAGAGGCGGTCGTCCCTCCAGATCTCCACGGAGTGGGCGAAGCCGGCGAGGTGCAGCCCGAGGTAGGCGTCGGCGAGGCGGGGGGTGAGCCACTCGCCGTCGCGGTCGCCTCCGCACGCGGCCGCGACATCGCGCGAAGGCGGTGTCGACGCGGGTCTCGAAGCCGGCCGTGCGCAGATAGCGACCCACCGAGCGCGGGGTGCGGAAGGCGTCGATCGGGATGATCGAACGGGGGTCGGCCTCGAAGAGCCCGATCGGCCCGGTCGCGCCGGGCTCGTCCATGGGGAACCAGCCGTGGGTGTACGCGGCGATGAGCGCCTCGGGCGCGAGCGAGGGGTGGGGGAGGGGCGGGGCGATCATCGGTTGACGGTAGCGCCGGTCCGGCGCGGACGTGGGGTCGGGCTGGACGCGTAACGTCACGCCACCCCACCCCGGAGGGTTCCCGTGACGCGACTCCTGTACGCGCTCCTGCCGCTCGTCGGCGGGGCGATGATCGCCGCCCAGGCCCCGGTCAACGCCCGGCTGCGCACGGTGCTCGGCTCGCAGTTCGGCAGCGCCGTGATCTCGTTCGCCGTCGGCATCGTGCTGCTGATCGGCGCGATGGTGGTCACCGGGCAATCGGGGGCGATGGCCTCCGTCGGCACCGGCCCCTGGTGGGCCTACCTGGGCGGCCTGTTCGGAGCCGTGTTCGTGGTGGCCACGCTGGTGGCATCGCCGCGCATCGGGGTCACGACGACCTTCGTGGCGGCCGTCGCCGGCCAGATCATCCTGGCGTCGCTGATCGACCGGTACGGCTGGTTCGGCGTCACCGCGATCGCGCTCTCGTGGCAGAGGGTGGTCGCCCTCGCCCTGATCTTCGTCAGCCTGGTGCTGCTGCTGAAGGCCTGAGCCTACGGCACCCAGGTGTCCGCGGAGGGGGTGATGACCAGCTCGTGGGTCCACCCGCGCGCGGTCTGGGACGTCGAGGTAGGCCACCGCCGCCGCCACGTCCTCCGGCTCCAGCGACTCGCTCGGGCGGGCTGCCGGCCATCGGGTTGCGGTCGGTCTGGATGATCGCCGTCCGCGACCAGCAGGGCAACGTGCACGCCGCGGGGTCGCAGTTCGAGGGCCAGGGCGTGGGTGAGCGCGCGGGCGCCGAACTGCGCGGCGGCCCAGGGGCCGCGGCCGGGCATCGCCCGTTTCGCCGAGCCGCCCGAGATCTGGATCAGCGTGCCCGTCGCCGCGGCGCTCGAGCACCGCGCCTGCGCCGCGCAGGATGGCCCAGGCCGCGGGAAGGAAACCCGCCATCCACGAGTCGAGCCGGTCCGGCGGCGCGGCGACGATCGGCCCGCCGCCGAAGCTGTGGTCGCGCGGCACCGAGGTGGTCGCGTTGACCACCAGGTCCACCCCGCCCAGGTCGTTCTCGGCCCGCGCGAGCGCCTCGCCCACCACCTCGGGATCGGCGGCGTCGCCCTGGACGGTGACGACATCCGGGTGGGCGTCGCGCAGCAGGTCGAGCGTGCCCTCCGTGCGCGAGACGGCCACGGCGCGCCACCCGGCGGCGAGGCGCTCGGCCACGATCGCCCGGCCGACGTTTCGGGCGCCGAACACGACGAGGACAGGTGGGCCGCTCATGCGGGCAGTCTGGCAGCGGTGGCCGGACGTGGACCGGGAGTAGACTCCGGGACGTGATCGAGGGCTCCGAATCCGCCGTTGGCAGCCGATTTCCGCAGGTGCGCATGCGCCGCCTGCGGGGTGGCCCGACGATCCGCCGGATGGTGCGCGAGACCCGCCTCTCCCCCGATCAGCTGATCCTCCCGCTCTTCGCCATCGAGGGCCGCGACACCGAGCACCCGATCGCGTCGCTGCCGGGGCAGTCGCACCTCTCGCCCGACCTGATCGCCCGCACCGCCCGCCGCGCCTTCGCCGCCGGCGTCCCCGCCGTGCTGCTGTTCGGCGTGACCGGCCACAAGGACGGGGCCGCGAGCGCGGCGTTCGATCCCGCCGGCGTGGTGCAGACCGCGGTTGCCGCGATCAAGGACGCGGTGCCCGAGATGGTCGTGATCACCGACGTCTGCCTGTGCGCCTACACCGACCACGGGCACTGCGGCGTGATCGTCGACGGCACGGTCCACAACGACCTCAGCCTCGAGGTGCTGTCGCGGGTGGCGGCGAGCCACGCGGACGCGGGCGCCGACATCGTCGCGCCCAGCGACATGATGGACGGGCGCGTCGCGGCGATCCGGTCGGCGCTCGACGCCGAGGGCCACGAGGACACCTCGATCCTTGCCTACTCGGCGAAGTACGCCTCCGCCTTCTACGGCCCCTTCCGCGAGGCGGCCGGATCGGCCCCCGGCAAGGGCGACCGGCGCGGGTACCAGATGGACACCGCCAACGGCCGCGAGGGCGTGCGCGAGGCGCTGCTGGACGCGGCCGAGGGCGCGGACATGCTGATGGTCAAGCCGGCGGCGGCCTACCTGGACGTGATCGCCGCCGTGCGCGCCGCCTCCGATCTGCCGCTGGCCGCCTACCACGTGAGCGGCGAGTACGCGATGCTCAAGGCGGCCGCGGAGCGCGGCTGGCTGGACGAGCCGACCGCCGCGATGGAGGTCCTGACCGGCATCGCACGGGCGGGCGCCGACCTGGTGATCACGTACTACGCGGAAGACGCCGCACGCTGGATCAGCGAGGAGGGCACATGACCACCGCGACAACCCGCCGGGTGCACCACAAGCCCGACGAGGCCGACCGCGAGCTGCTCAACCAGCTCCAGGCCGGGCTCGCGTTCGTCCGTTCGCCCTTCGCCGAGATCGGCGGGCGCATCGGCATGGACGAGGAGGAGGTGCTGCGCCGCCTGACGCGCCTCAAGGAGGCCGAGATCGTGCGCCAGCTCTCGGCGATCTTCGACACCCGCGCCCTGGGCTACTCGAGCAGCCTGGTGGCCGCGCGCTACCCGGAGGACCGCCTCTTCGAGGCCGCCAACATCGTCGGCGGCCACCCCGGTGTGAGCCACAACTACCGGCGCACCCACGCGTTCAACCTCTGGTACACGCTGGCCTGCGAGCCGGATTCGCGCTTCGGGCTGGAGGAGACGATGAACCGTCTCCACGAGGCCTCCGGCGCAGAGTCGACGCGGCTGCTGCCCACGCTCAAGCTCTACAAGATCAACGTGCAGCTCGACATGACCGGGACGCGGTCGATCGAGGCCAAGGAGGAGGCGCCCAAGCCGCCCCCCACCCGCGGCGACGGCGTGATGCCCACCGACGCCGACAAGGCGATGATCGCCGTGCTTCAGCGCGACCTGCCGGTCGAGCCCCAGCCCTTCGACACCTGGGCCGCCGAGGCGGGTGTCACCACCGACGAGCTGCTCGGCGCCTGCCAGACCTTCGTGGACCGCAACTACATGCGGCGCTTCGCCGGCGTGCTCAACCACCGCAAGGCCGGCTTCGGCGCCAACGGCATGGCCGTGTGGCAGGTGCCCGAGGAGGACCTCGAGGCGATCGGCCCCAAGATGGCGGCGTTCCAGGCGGTGTCGCACTGCTACAAGCGCCCGACGTACCCCGACTGGCCGTACAGCATCTTCACGATGGTCCACGCGCGCTCGAAGGAGGCCTGTGAGGAGGCCATCGACGCGATCGCCGAGGACACCGGCCTCACGGATCCGAAGCGGCGGGCGATCCTCTACTCGACCTACGAGTTCAAGAAGATCCGGCTGATGTACTTCACGCCGGAGTACCGCGAGTGGGAGGACCTCGCGCTGGCCGGGGCCCCGCTGCCCCGATGGCGCACCTGACCTCCGCGACGCGCAGCGCCGAGCTCTTCGCGCGGGCCCAGCGGGTGCTGGTGGGTGGGGTCAACTCCCCCGTGCGCGCGATGCGGTCCATCGGCCGCGACCCGATCTTCATCGCCCGGGCCGAGGGCCCCCACGTGTGGGACGTGGACGGCAACCGCTACGTGGACTTCCTGTCCACCTGGGGGCCGGCGATCCTGGGACACACGCCCCCGGCCGTGGTGCGCGCCGTCGAGGCCGCGCTCCCCCTCGGCACGTCCTACGGCGCGCCCACCGAGCGCGAGGTGGTGTTCGCCGAGACCGTGTGCGACGCGGTCCCCTCGGTCGAGCAGCTGCGGATGACCTCCTCGGGCAGCGAGGCCGTGATGGGGGCGCTGCGCCTGGCGCGGGCCGCGACGGGGCGCGACGTGATCGTCAAGACGGCCGGCGGGTACCACGGCGCGATCGACGGGCTGCTGGCCGAGGCCGGCAGCGGGCTGACCACGCTGGGGGTGCCCTCGAGCGCCGGCGTGACCGCGGCGGCGACCTCGGCGACCCGCATCGTCCCCTACAACGACGTGCCGGCGGCGGCGGCGGCGCTCGAGGGCGCGGCGGCGATGCTGGTGGAGCCGGTCGCCGGCAACATGGGCGTGGTGCCCCCGGACGACGGCTACCTGGCCGGGCTGCGCGAGGCGTGCGACGCCGCGGGCGCGGTGCTGATCCTGGACGAGGTCATCACCGGCTTCCGCGTGGCGCGCGGCGGCGCGCAGGAGCGCTACGGGGTGCGGGCCGACCTGACCTGCTTCGGCAAGATCATCGGCGGCGGCCTGCCGGTCGGCGCCTTCGGCGGCCGGCGCGAGCTGATGCGCGAGCTGGCGCCCGAGGGCCCCTGCTACCAGGCCGGCACGCTCTCGGGCAATCCGCTGGCCACCGCGGCGGGGCTCGCGGTGCTCGGCGAGCTGGCCAGCGAGGGCGTCTACGCGCGGCTGGAGGAGTCGGGCGCCCGGCTGGAGAGCGCCCTGGTCGACAGCGGCGCGCCGGTGACGATCAACCGCGTCGGATCGATGCTGACCCCGTTCTTCGCGACGGGTCCGGTGCGCGACTACGCGAGCGCCACCACCAGCGACACGGAGGCGTACGGGCGGTTCGCCCGGGCGCTGCTCGCCGACGGCGTCTACCCGCCGCCGTCGCAGTACGAGGCGTGGTTCGTGGGCCTGACCCACGGCGACGCGGAGCTGGAGCACGCGCGCGCGGCGTTCGCGCGGGCGGCCGCCGCGTGAGGGGCGTGCTGACCGACGAGGCGACACTTGCGGGGGAGCTGCTCGAGCCGGCGGCGGCCCCGCTGCTGGCGCCGCTCGTGGCGCCGCCCCTCACCGACGCACCAGGCCGCGGGCCTCGACCTGATCCTCGAGGGCTTCCTGCTGCACCACGGCACCCCGCGCCATCTGTCCCCGGCGGCGCCGGGCCGCGAGGTGCTGGCCGGCGACTACTGCTACGCCTACGGGCTGGTGCGCATCGCGGAGGCGGGCGACCTGTTCGTGGTCGAGGTGCTGGCCGACCTGATCGCCCTGAGCGCCGGCCTGGTTGCCACCGGCGACCGGGCGTCACTCGCCCCCCTCTGGCGCGCCACCACGGCGGCGATCGCCGCGCGCGGTGGGGGCGACGAGGGCCACGTCACCGAGGGCTTCCTGGCCGCGCGCGGCGCCCTGCGCGCCGACGGCGACCGCTCCGGGCTGGTCGCGCTCGCGGACACCCTTCCTCCCACCCCCGGACTCGCGGAGGCGCTCGCCCGATGAAGGACATGCGCGAATGGATCGCCCTGCTCGAGAAGCAGGGGGAGCTGGTGCGCATCACCGCCCCGGTCGATCCGGTGCTCGAGATCACCGAGATCGCGGACCGGGTGTCCAAGGCCGGCGGCCCCGCCCTGCTGTTCACCAACGTCACCGGCAGCCGCCTGCCCGTGCTGATCAACCAGTTCGGCACCGACCGGCGCATGTGCCTGGCGCTCGGCACCGAGAGCCTGGACGCGCTCGGCGAGCGCATCGAGTCGCTGATGGACCTCCAGCCGCCTCAGGGCGTCGTGGCCAAGATGAAGGCGCTCGGCAAGCTGCGCGAGCTGGCGTCGTTCTCGTCGAAGATCGTCAAGGACGGGCCCTGCCAGGAGGTGTGGCTCGACGAGCCCGACCTCGACCTGCTGCCGATCCTCACCTGCTGGCCCGACGACGGCGGCCCGTTCGTGACGCTGCCGCTGGTGTTCAGCCGCGACCCCGTGACCCAGGCGCGCAACTGCGGCATGTACCGCATCCAGAAGGTCGACAAGCGCACCGCGATGATGCACTGGCAGATCCACAAGGACGGCGCCGCCCACCTGCGCGACTCGCGGGGGCGCGTGCCGGTGGCGGTCGCGATCGGGTCGCATCCCGGCGACCACCTACTCGGCCACCGCGCCGCTGCCGCCGGGCATCGACGAGATGATCTTCGCGGGCTTCCTGCGCGGCAAGAGCGTGGAGATGGTGCGCTGCAAGACGGTCGATCTCGAGGTCCCCGCCGAGTCCGAGGTCGTGCTGGAGGGATACGTCGACGCCTCCGACCTGCGGCCCGAGGGGCCGTTCGGCGACCACACCGGCTTCTACACGCCGGTGGACGACTACCCGACGTTCCACGTGACCGGCATGTCGATGCGCCGCGACGCCGTGTACTCGACCACCATCGTGGGCCCGCCGCCGATGGAGGACTTCTTCCTCGGCAAGGCCACCGAGCGCCTGTTCCTGCCGATCATCCGGATGACGCTGCCCGACCTCGTGGACATGAACCTCCCCCTGGAGGGGGTGTTCCACAACTGCGCGATCGTCTCGGTCAAGAAGCGGTACCCCGGCCACGCCAAGAAGCTGATGAGCGCCATCTGGGGCCTCGGGCTGCTGTCGCTGAGCCGCTGCGTGATCGTCGTGGACCACGACATCGACGTGCAGGACGTCTCGGCGGTGGCCTTCCAGGCCTTCTCCAACGTGGACGCCGGCCGGGACATGCTCGTGGTGGAGGGCCCGGTGGACGCGCTGGACCACGCCGCGCCCTACTTCGCCTACGGATCCAAGGTCGGGTTCGACGCCACGCGCAAGTGGGACGGCGAGGGCCTGGTGCGCCCGTGGCCGGACCCCATTGTGATGAGCGAGGAGGTACGGTCCCTGGTCGATCGGCGCTGGGGCGAGTACGGGATCGATCGGCACGTGGATAAAGGGACGTCCGGCCCCGGTCGGAGTCGTTGATTCTGCCCTTCCCGTCGGGTTGAATCCCCCAGGCGCGCCGGGGTTCGGCCGTGGAACGAGATCGCAGGAGGTCGGGGTTGGCTGACAGCCAGGGTGAGGGGAACGGCGAGGGGACGCGGGGAGCCCAGTACAGCGGGCCCGTCGCGCACGAGCCCGAGCCCGTCCACGATCACCACGATGACCCCGCCTTCATCACACGCACCAAGTTCCTGACCGGCGTCGCGGTGGTCACGGGCGGCGTCATGACGGCGGCCATCCTGGTGCCGGTGGTCGGCTTCGCCGCCGCCGACACGCTCAAGGAAGAGAAGTGGCAGTGGGTCGACATCGGCCCGATGTCCGACTTCCCCGACGGCAAGGTCACCTCGATCGCCGTCTCCGGGCCGTCGCCCGAGTCCAACCGCCGCGCGTACGTCCGCCACAAGGACGACGCGATCATCGCGATCTGGAACCGGTGCGCCCACCTGGGCTGCCCGGTCGCGTACTCCGCGGGCGGCGACGTCTACGCCTGCCCCTGCCACGGCGGCGCCTACAACTCGCTGGGTCTGGTGACCTCCGGTCCGCCGCCCCGGCCGCTCGACCGCTTCGACGTCAAGATCGTCACGGCGAAGGGCAAGGAGGTCGCGGCGCAGGGCGAGCCGGCCAAGGGCTGCCCCACGACCGCCGCCAAGCCGGACGACCGGCTCCTGCTCGGACGGCCGTTCTCGATCGACGCCGATCAGCAGCCGTACGATCTCCACGGTCCCGGTGAGCCGGTGACCGGCGTACTCGCCAACCTCTACCCCTTCTAGGAGAAGAGCCGTGGCGACCAAAGACATCGGACCGAAGAACCCGCTCATCAAGGTGGGCGAGGAGACGGCGGACTACATCGACCGCCGCACCGGGTCCACCACCGGCTTCAAGTGGATGCTCTTCCGCAACATCCCGGCCGAGACGAGCTGGTTCCAGACGCTCGGCTTCACGGCCATGGCCCTGTTCGGGATGCAGGCGGTCACCGGGATCATCCTGGCGATGTACTACCAGCCCGATCCCAACTCGGCCTACCAGAGCATCGACGCGATCACGAACGACGTCACCTGGGGGTGGCTCGTCCGCGGCATGCACAAATGGGGCGCCAGCGCGATGATCGTCGTGGTGTTCCTGCACCTGGGCCGCGTCTTCTTCTTCGGGTCGTACAAGTACCCGCGCGAGCTGACATGGGTGACCGGCGCGCTGCTGCTGATCCTCACCATGTTCATGGGCCTCACCGGCTATCTGCTGGTGTGGGACCAGAAGGCGTACTGGGCCACGGTGGTCGCGGTCAACATCACCGCGAGCGCGCCGATCATCGGCCCGTACATCGCCGACATCCTCCGCGCCGGCCCCGAATTCGGGCCAACGACGCTCTCACGTTTCTACTCCATCCATATGCTCGTGATACCCGGCGCCATTGCGACCTTCATCGGGTTGCACCTCTTCCTGATCACGAAGCTCGGCATCGCCGAGCCCCCGTACAGCCACCGGCGCATGGCGGTGGAACGAGAAGAGGACGAAGCGCGACGCGCGGCCGAGCGCGAGAGGCTGCCCTACGGCCGTCGGCCGGTGCCATCGCTGGCCCCCGAGGGTCAGCCGGCGCCCACCACCGCGTCTGAGAGGACTTCGTGAACCGCGGGCAGCAGGAGTACTACAAGCGGGACTACGCGCAGGCCAAGAAGGAGGGGAAGCCGTTCTTCCCCTACGCGGTCTACAAGGACCTGCTGATCGCGACCCTCGCGATCGGCATCGTGATCACGCTCGCCATCGTGCACCGCGTCGAGGTGGGCGAGCCGGTCAACCCGGCGAGCACCGACTTCGTGCCGCGGCCCGAGTGGTACTTCTTCTTCCTCTTCGAGCTGCTGAAGATCTTCAAGGGCCAGAACGCCCTGATGCCGGTGATCATGGCGACGTTCATCGTCCCGAACATCCTCATGCTCCTGCTGATCATCACGCCGTTCATCGACCGTGGGCCGGAGCGCAGGATCCAGAAGCGGCCGATCGCGCTGTTCTCGGGTATCGCGGTGATCGTGTTCCTGGCGTACATGACCAACCAGGGCGCGAACTCCAACGAGGGCGTCGGGGCCGGCGGCCTGCCGATCACCGTCAACGACCCGGTCGCGAAGGCCGGTGAGACGATCTTCCTCACCAACGGGTGTACGTCGTGCCACCAGATCGCCGGGGTCGGTGCGCCCGGACCGGGACCGAACCTGACCGACGAGGGCACCAAGGGCCATCCCGCCGCCTTCTACAAGGGCTTCGTGAGCGACCCTCCGGGCAACATCATGCCCAACTTCGCCACGTTCACCGACGAGCAGTACACCCAGCTGGGCACCTTCCTCAGCGGGCTCGGGACCAAGTACAAGTAAGCGTCTCCGTATCCCCGGTCGGTCCGAGTGTCTCGGCCGGCCGGGCGTTCGGGGCGAAGTCGCCCCGCTACCATCGAGTGACGTGATGCGTGTATTCCTGGGGATCACCGGCGCGAGCGGCGCCATCTACGGCGGCCGTGCGCTCAACGCGCTGACGGCCGCGGGGTGCGACGTCGGGCTGTGCATCAGCGACTCCGGCGCGCACGTGATCAGCCACGAGATCCTCGAGGCCGGGATGGGTCCGCCCGACGATCCCGGCCCTCGTGGTCGCGACCTTCATCGAGCGCTTCGCGACGACGCCCGGGCAGCGTCACCCTGCTCGGCCTCAACGATCTGACCGCGCCGTTCGCGTCGGGATCCTCGCTGGCGCCCGCCGCGCTGATCGCCCCCTGCTCGGGGGCCTCGCTCGGCGCGATCGCCCACGGCACGGCCCGCAACCTGATCCACCGCTGCGCCGACGTGATGCTCAAGGAGCGCCGCCGGCTGGTGCTGATGCCGCGCGAGACGCCGCTCAGCCTGATCCAGATCGAGAACATGGCGACCGTCACCCGCGCCGGGGCCATCGTGATGCCGGCGATGCCCGGCTTCTACGGCCTGCCGCGCACCGTCGACGACATGGTCAACTTCATGGTGGCCAAGGCGCTCGACCACCTCGGCGTGCCCAACGAGCTGATCGTGCGGTGGGGCGAGCAGTCGCCGGCACACCGCGGCGAGCGCTCGTGAGCACCTCCGGCCGGCTCCCCGCGCCCGAGGTGCGCGACATGTTCGACCGCATCGCGCCGCGCTACGACCGGCTCAACCGCGCGATGACCGCGGGCCTCGACGGGCGCTGGCGCCAGGCCGCCGCCGCGGCGGCCGACCTCGCGGCCGGCGACCGGGCGCTCGACTGCTGCACCGGCACCGGCGATCTCGCCTTCGCCCTCGCCGAGCGCGTGACGCCGTCCGGCACCGTGGTGGGCGTGGACTTCGCCGAGCAGATGCTGTCGCTGGCGCGCGACAAGGCGGCGGCGCGCGGCGTCCCCATCGACTTCCGCGTGGGCGACGCCCTGGCGCTGCCCTTCGACGACGACACCTTCGACGCCGCGACGGTGGCCTTCGGCATCCGCAACGTGTCCGACCTCGACCGCGGCATCGCCGAGATGGCGCGCGTCGTGCGTCCCGGCGGACAGGTCGTGATCCTCGAGATCACCACGCCGGCGCGCCTGCGCCCCTTCTACGACGTGTGGTTCGGGAAGATCGTCCCGCAGCTGGGGCGCCTGCTGGGTCGCGACAGCGCCGCGTATTCGTATCTGCCCGCGTCGGTGCGGCGGTTCCCGGAGCCCCCCGAGCTGGCGGCGCGCATGGCCGCGGCGGGCCTCACCGACGTGCGCTGGCGGGGCCTCGCCGGCGGCATCATCGCCCTGCACCACGGCCGTCCGGCATGAGCTCGCTCTCGGCCCTCCCCACGCGTGTGCGGCCGATGTCGCCGTATCTGGTGATGTGCGAGGAGCGGCTGCGCGAGGCGATCGCGGGCCACACCCACGAGGTCGCGGACCCGGCGGCCGACACCCTGGCCGCCGGCGGCAAGCGCATCCGCCCCCTGCTGCTGTTCTGCTCGGCGCCACACGCGGCGCTGGCCGACCCGGCGGCGCTCGGCGACCTGCTGTCGGCGGCGGCGGCCGTCGAGCTGGTGCACATGGCGACCCTGGTGCACGACGACCTGCTCGACGGCGCCACCATGCGCCGCGGCCGCCCCACCGTGTCGGCGTCGTTCGGCGCCGAGCGGGCGGTGAGCACCGGCGACTTCCTGTTCGCGCGCGCGTTCGGCGAGCTCACCCGGGCCGGGTCGGCGGCCGCGGTGGGCGCGCTGGCGGCGGCTGCGGTCGACCTCTCCCAGGGGGAGATCGACCAGCAGCGCGCGGCCTTCGACCTGGACCTCGCCGAGCACGACTACCTCGCGCGCTGCCGCCGCAAGACGGCCGCGCTGTTCGCGGTCTCGTGCCGGCTCGGCGCGCAGCTGGGCGGACTCGGCGAGGAGGCCCGCGACCGCCTCGCCGCGTTCGGCGAGAACGTGGGCATGGCGTTCCAGATCTTCGACGACATCCTCGATCTGGCCGGGAGCCCGGCCGCGACCGGCAAGCGCCGGGGCACCGATCTGGTGGACGGCACGGTGACGCTGCCGGTGATCCTGGCCATGCAGATCGAGCCGGGGCTGCGCGACGAGATCGCCGCCCTGGCCGGCGACGGCGCCGTCGTCGAGGGGTTGTGCGGACGGCTCGCGGCGCACGAGGGCCTGCAGATCGCGCGGGGACGCGCGCTCGGGTTCGTCGCGGCGGCGCGGGCGGCCATCGAGGAGGGCCCCGTCGAGGGCGCCGACGTGGGCGCGCTGCTGGAGATCGCCGACGGCGTCGTGGACCGGTACGCGTGAGCGCGCCCGTCTCCCGGGAGCAGCTCGAACAGCTGCTGCGTGACGGCGACCCGATCGCGGCGGCGCGGGCGGCGGCGCTCGCGCCCGGACGGCGCGTGGCCGTGGTGGGCGACCACGTCGAGGACCGCCTGGTGGACGGCGACGTGGAGGGCGCCATCGACGCTCACCGCGCGGCGCACGCGGCGGGCCGTCCCAGCGAGGCGGCGATCGCCTACGGCGACGGCACCTCCGCCGAGGAGATCGCGGCGCGCATCGACGCGCTGGCGGCGCTCGCCCGCGAGACAGGGATGCTGCGGGCGGTGTGTCCGGTGCCCGCCGAGGGCGGCGCCACGCGCCCGGGATCCTGGGGCGTCGAGGACCTGACCGTGATCGCGGTCAGCCGCCTGGCGATGCCCGCCGACGTCGGCGTCCGGCCCCACTGGCGCCGCCTCGGCCAGGCCATGTGCCAGGTCTCGGTGGCGTTCGGCGCCTCCGAGTGGCTCATCCCCGAGGGCGATCCGGCCGACGCCGCCCACCTCGCCGAGGGCGTCGGCGTGGAGTTCGGATGAGGCTCCTGCGGGTGGGCCGCATCGCGGCGCTCAACATGTACCCGATCTACCACGGCCTCGAGCGCGCCGAGGATCCCACACTGGAGTTCACCGACGGCGTGCCCACCACGCTCAACGCCGCGCTGCTCGACGGCCGTCTCGACGTGTCGGCGATGTCCAGCATCGCCTTCGCCCGCAACGCCGACCGCCTCCATCTGGTGCCCGTCGCCTCCATCACCGCCGACGGCGCGGTCAACTCGATCCAGGTGTTCTCGCGCGTGCCCTTCGACGAGATCCGCACGCGTCGCCGTCACGCCGCACAGCGCCACCTCGGTGGCGCTCCTGCGCATCCTGGTGGGCGACGCTGTCGCGCCGTTCGCGGTGCTCGACCGGCCCCCGGCCGAGGCGCTCGAGGAGGTCGACGGCGTGCTGCTGATCGGCGACGAGGCCCTGGGCGGGCTCCGGACGCCCTTCGCCCCGCACCGCACCGACCTCGGCGCCGTCTGGCGCGCGCGCACCGGGCGGCCGATGGTGTTCGCCGTGTGGGCCGCCTCGCAGGCCGTGGTGCGCGACCGCCCGGGCGCGGTCGACGACCTCGCCGAGCTGCTCACCCAGGCGCGCTCCGCCTACCTGGCCGACCCGGAGCCGGTGGTGGCCGCGGCGGCGGCACGGTTCCCGTTCCCGGCCGATTTCATCCGCCCCTACCTGGGGCGTCTGCGGTACGAGTTCGGCCCCGCCGAGCGCGCCGGGCTGGAGGAGTTCCTGCGCCTTGCGAGCGAGAACGGCCAGCTCGCGGCCGTTCCGCGGCTGGCAGCGTAGGATTCCGCCGATGTCGACCCTTGCTCCCACACCCGTCGAAGAGATCCTCGAGGGGGTCCTCGCGGGCCGGCGCCTGAGCGACGAGGACGCGCTCGCGCTGCTCGCCTCGCGCGACCTGGTGGCCGTGGGCGAGGCCGCGCGGAGGGTGCGAGACGCCGCGGGCGACCCGAACCGCGTGACGTTCTCGATCGACCGGAACGTCAACTACACCAACTTCTGCATCACCGACTGCGACTTCTGCGCCTTCTACCGCAAGCCGATGGACCCCGAGGGCTACGTGCTGCCGAAGTCGGTGATCTTCCGCAAGACCGAGGAGACCCTCGACCTGGGCGGCACGGCGCTGCTGCTGCAGGGCGGGCACCACCCCAACCTGCGGATCGAGTGGTACGAGGACCTCTTCACCGACCTCAAGTCGCGCTACCCGATCCACCTGCACGCGCTCTCCCCGTCCGAGATCCTCCACATCAGCAACGTCTCGCGCCTGTCCCTGGACGAGACGCTGACCCGGCTGCGCGCGGCGGGCCACGACTCTCTGCCGGGCGGGGGCGCCGAGATCCTGGTCGACCGCGTGCGCCAGGTGATCGCCCCGCGCAAGACGACCTCGGACGAGTGGCTGAGCGTGATGAGCGCCGCCCACCGCGCCGGCATGTCGACCACCGCCACGATGATGTACGGCACGGTGGACACCTGGGAGGACCGCATCGAGCACCTGCGCCGCCTGCGCGAGGTGCAGGACGAGATCCCGGGCTTCCGCGCGTTCGTGTGCTGGAGCTACCAGTCGGGCGGCGGCAGCGCGCGCGGCGACGACCACGCGCACACCACCGCGGCCGACTACCTGATGATGCTCGCGGTCAGCCGGCTGTACCTCGACAACTTCCCGCACTTCCAGTCGTCGTGGGTGACGCAGGGCCTGCGCATCGGCCAGCTCGCGCTCGAGTTCGGCTGCGACGACATGGGCTCGATCATGATCGAGGAGAACGTGGTGCGCGCCGCCGGCACCGCCTTCCGGCTCGACACCGAGCGCATGGTGCGCGCCATCGAGGCCACCGGGCGCCAGGCCGTGCAGCGCGACACGCTCTACCGGGCGGTCCGCACCTTCGAGCCCGCTGCGTGACCGAGTACTCCGCGAAGGAGGCCCACGCGCTGTGGTCGTCGGGTGAGCTGGTGATCATCGACGTGCGCGAGGAGGCCGAGCACGAGGCCACGCGCGTCGCGGGCGTCCCGCTGATCCCGATGAGCGAGTTCGTCGGCCGCATCGACGACATCCCCGCGGACGCGCCGCTCGCCGTGCTGTGCCGCAGCGGCGCGCGCAGCGGCCAGGTGGCCGACTACCTCAACGCCAACGGCGAGCACGGCGAGGTGGCGAACATCGAGGGCGGCATCATCGCCTGGGCCGCCGAGGGGCTCCCCTACGAGGGCGAACCGCCCCGCTAGGACTCCTAGAAGTCCATCGGCTCGATGAGGTCCTGGTGGATCGCGTCGATCAGCCGATCGATGTCGGCTTCCATGTTGGAGCGGGCGAAGTTGCGGAGCGTGATCAGCAGTTCCTCGGTGCCGTCGTTGAGGGCGTCGTCGAAGAGCTCGACCTCCTCCTGCGGGAACTCGCCGGTGTGGCTCCACTCGCAGTTCGGGCAGCGGCGCTCGATGGACCAGGCGTCGCCCGACCGCTCCTCCCACGTGACCGGATACACCAAGTCGCTCTCGCACGAGGGGCACACGTGCAGCTCGAGGGAGTCGTCGTACTCAACGTCCATCTCGACGAGCCCGTCGTGCTCAGAGGTGCGCGTGTCGACGTCGACAGCTCCCTCGGTGCCCGGCTCGGAGAAGTAGATGATCTCGATGACTTTTCCCCCGGGGAGGGAGATCTTCTTGGTGCGGAAGCCCTTCATGGCTGTGTCCGTATCTCGTGGCGCAATCGACCGCGATCCGTGCAGTCGTCGCTGGGATGGCCAGTGGGGCTGATATCGGCCCACGAAGATGGGACTTGAGACGCCCGACCCGATGTCGGTGAGAGGCCCTCAGATGCGGGTGAACGCCGCCTCTGCCACCCTGTCAGCCTCGAACGAGGAGCGCACCAGCGGCCCGGCCTCGACGTGCGCCAGACCCCGCTCGCGCCCGAGCTCGGCGATGGCCGGGTACTCGGCCGGCGCGTAGTACCGCACCACGGGCAGATGCTCGGACGAGGGGCGCAGGTACTGGCCCACCGTGACCGGTCCGCAGCCCACCGACGCGAGGTCGCCGAACACCGTGTCGATCTCGGGGAGCGTCTCGCCGAGGCCGACCATGATGCCGCTCTTGGTGGTCAGGCCGGCCGAGGACGAGCGGGCCAGCAGCTCGAGGGTGCGCTCGTACCGGGCGCCGGGACGCACGCGCGAGTAGAGGCGCGGCACGGTCTCGGTGTTGTGGTTCAGCACGTCGGGCGCGGCCTCGATGATCGTGTCGAGCGCGTCCCAGTTGCCGCGCAGGTCGGGGATCAGCACCTCGACCTTGCACTCGGGCAGGCGCTCCCGGATCGCCGCGATGACGTTCGCGAAGTGGGCGGCCCCTCCGTCGGGGACGTCGTCGCGCGCCACGGCGGTGACCACCACGAAGCGGAGGCCCATGGCCGCGGCCGACTCGGCGACGCGGCGTGGCTCGTCGGGGTCCGGCGGGGCCAGCGGCCGCGCGGTCACGACGTTGCAGAAGCGGCACCCGCGAGTGCACCGGCTGCCGGCGATCATGAAGGTGGCCGTGCCGCGCGACCAGCACTTGCCGATGTTGGGGCAGGCGGCCTCCTCGCAGACGGTCACGAGGTCGTTCGAGCGCATCAGCGCCTTGGTCTTGACGAAGCCCCCGGACAGGGGGTTCTTGGCCGCCACCCACCGCGGCAGGCGGGTGCGGTCGAGCAGCTGGGCCACGTCACCCGGCGCCACATCGACCAGCTCGAGGGCGTCGACCGGGCCGGTGCCGACCAGCCGCCCGTCGAGGATCACATCGGGCAGGAAGCCCTGCGCCTGGGCCGCCGCGATCTCCTGCGAGGTCGGGCTCTCAGGGCCTGCCTCGACAAGGAATCCGCGGTCGCCGCACACCCCTCCTACGGTAGCGGACCGGGCCACCGGCCGGTACGCTCCGCGCCCTCGTGGTCCTCTCCGATCGAACCATCCGTGAGGAGCTCGCCGCCGGACGGCTCGTGATCGAGCCCTTCGACGAGGCGTACCTCCAGCCGTCCTCGGTGGACGTGCGGGTGGCCGCCGAGTTCCGGGTCTTCCACAACAACCGGCGGCCGTACATCGACGTGCGCGAGGCCAACGACGATCTGACCGAGGTCGTGGTGATCCCCCCCGGCGAGCCCTTCATCCTCCACCCGGGCGAGTTCGTGCTGGGATCGACCGTGGAGCGGGTGGCGCTGCCCGACGACCTGGTCGCCCGGCTCGAGGGCAAGTCCAGCCTCGGGCGCCTGGGGCTGCTGATCCACTCGACGGCCGGATACATCGACCCCGGGTTCGACGGCACCATCACGCTCGAGCTGTCCAACGTGGCCCGGCTGCCGATCTCGATCTATCCCGAGATGGCGATCGGCCAGATATCGTTCCTGCAGATGACGACTCCCGTCGAGCGCCCCTATCGCGGCAAGTACCAGGGCCAGCGCGGCCCCACGGCCAGCTCCTTCCACAAGGAGTTCGAGGACGGGTTCCGCGACCGATGAGCCGGCTCGCCGCCCTCCTCGGCGTCATCGCCCTCGCCGGCGCCCTGCGTGCTCGGCCTCGCGGGCTGCGGCAGCGACTCCTCGGCCGGCAGCACCTCGGTCGCGACGACGAGCACCTCCCAGGCGGCGTCGAACGCCGCCTTCTGCTCCAGCCTCGTCGACGTCCAGTCGGCCGTGACGGACATCAAGAACACGAGCCCGAGCGACGTCTCCGTGACCAAGCTCACGCAGCTCGCCAGCGGGCTGAGCACCGCGCTGACCCAGCTGACCGCCGGCGCGAAGGACGCGGTCGGCGTCGACAGCGCGGCCCTGCAGAGCTCGTTCACCCAGCTCAAGGACGACCTGGTGGCCATCCCGGGCAGCGGTCAGGGGCTCTCCGCCGGGCTGGCGTCGGCGCAGAAGGCGCTGGTGCCCGTGCAGAACGCGCTCGACGACGTCAAGCCGGAGTGCTCGTCCGGCGGGACCACCGTCGGGGGCTGAGGGCCGCTCCCGGTCAGCGGCGCCCGGCGGGGCGGAGCCACGAGTTGGCCACCATCCCGCCCAGCAGCGCGAAGGCGAGGGCCCACCCCGCCGCGATCAGCCAGTCGGAGCCGCCGCCCGCGAAGAGGGGCGGCGAGTCGGGCCCGCCGAACGTGTCGATCAGGCGGGCGATCGCGATGAAGCAGGCGTGGATGACGTAGGCCGCGAACCACGCCGCGAACGCGTGCATCAGCCGCCGGTTGGCCGCACGCACGCCGGCCAGGAAGCCGCCGATGGCGAACGCGAGGGCGGCGGCGATGAGGCGCGCGGGCCAGTCGCGGCCGGCGCCGGCCATCAGCCCGATCGACGCGACGAGGCCGCCCCACACGACCGCGATCATGTCCAGCCGAGCGGCCGCGGCGGACGGGCGGGATGCGAGGGGCGCCACGAGGGCCATGCTACCCTCCGCCCGCACCGCCGCCCGTCTCGCTCCGCTGCGTCAGGACTCCCGGTATGCCTTTTGGGATCGGACCTCTCGAGCTCGTCGTCATCCTCCTGATCGTGCTCGTGATCTTCGGCGCCAAGCGCCTTCCGGAGATCGGGAGGGGGCTCGGATCGAGCGCCCGCGAGTTCAAGGAGGGCCTCACCGGCGACAAGGGCGACGAGCGACCCGGCCGCCCGGAAGCACAAGGACGACGACCCAGGGGTCTGACCTCCACGCGGAGCGCCTGTGGCGCGCCGCGTGGGTCCTGCCCGTCGCCGGTGAGCCCATCCCGCGACGGGGCCGTCGTGGTGCGCGACGGGGAGATCCTCGCCGTGGGTCCCGCGGCCGCGATGCGGTCCGCCTTCCCCGGCATGACCGAGCGCGACCTGGGCGACCGGATCGTCGCCCCGGGTTTCGTCGACGCCCACTGCCACCTGGAGTGGAGCCTGCTCGACGGCCTGCTGCCGCCGGGCGAGTTCGCCGAGTGGCTCGGCCGGCTGCTGCCGATGCGGATGCTGATGACCCCGGCCGACCACGAGACGGCGGCGCGCCACGGAGCACTGCGCGCCCTGGCCGCCGGCACGACCACCGTGGCCGACTCGGGCCCGACCGGCGCGGGTGCCGCCGCCCTCGCCGAGACCGGCCTGCGCGGCCTGGTGCACCTGGAGGCCTTCGGCCGCGAGGAGGGAGCGGAGGCCCGCGCCGCGGCCGACGCGATGAGCGCACGGCTGGCGGAACTGGACGCCGTGGTGGGCCCGCGCGGACGCGTCGGGGTGTCGCCGCACGCGCCGTACACGGTGGGCCCCGGCGTGTGGGCCGCGCTGCGCGATCGGTTCGACGCCGACGCGCGGCCGTGGGCCACCCACCTCGCCGAGTCGGCGGCCGAGGAGCGGGTGATCGCCCACGGCGACGGGCCGCTGGGCGATCTGTTCGCGGCGGCCGATCTGGAGCCGGGCCGCTGGCCCGGGGCCGAGGGAGACGGCCCGGTGGCACGCCTGGCGCGGGCGGGGGCGCTCGCGCCCGGCCTGGTCGCGGCGCACTGCGTTCGACTCGGCCCCGGCGACGCGGCCGAGCTGGCGCGCGCAGGCGTGGGCGTGGCGCACTGCCCCCGCTCCAACGCATACCTGCGCTGCGGACGGGCGCCGCTCGAGGAGCTGCGGGCGGCCGGGGTGGCGGTGGGGCTCGGCACCGACAGCCCGGCCAGCGGCGGCGACTACGACCTGCGCGCCGAGGCGCGCGCGTGCTGGCAGGCCCACGCGCCCGTGATGGACCTCGACGACGACGCGCTGCTGGCCCTGATCACCCGCGACGCGGCGCGGGCCGCCGGCGTCGACGCGTCCGCCGGCAGCCTGGTGGCCGGCCTGCGCGCCGATCTGGTGGTGCTTCGCCCCGCGCGCTCCGGCGGCTCGCCCGCGGCCCGGGTGCTCGACCCCGGCGCTGCCGTCGAGATGGTGGTCGTCGACGGCGAGATCGTGCTCGAAGACGGGGCCGCGACGCGCATCGACGGGGGGGCCGTGCATGCCCGGGCGGACGAGGTTCGCGGGCGGCTCTGCTAGCGTCGCTGCGTGCTCCTCGACCAGAAGCGTACGCGCCGAATGGTCCAGATCGTCGCCATCTTCACCTCGCTCGCGTTCGCCGGGGTGATCTTCGTGGTGATGGGCCTGGTCTTCTTCGGCGGCGGTGAACAATCGGCCGCCGAACAGCAGCGCAGCGACGCTCAGGCGCGCGTCAAGGCGACGCCCAAGAACGCCGACGCCTGGGAGCAGCTCGCGTCCGCGTACTCGGGCACCGGTGAGTTCGACAAGGCGATCGCGGCGGCCACGACGGCCACCAAGCTCGACCCGAACAGCTTCCGCCGGCTGCAGAACCTGGTGTCCCTCCAGGTCCGCGAGAAGCAGACCGACCAGGCGATCCTGGTGGTGCAGAAGTACAGCGCCGCCCACCCCAACAACGCCGAGGCGCTGCTGCAGCTGGGACAGCTGGCGCAGACCGCCGGCAGGACGCCGCTCGCGCGGCTCTCGTACCAGGCGTTCCTGCGCCTGGCGCCCGACGATCCCTCGGCCGACGCGGTCCGAGATCAGCTCAAGCAACTGAACGCGAGCTGAGTCTGGGCATCTCATCGCCGGGCCGTCGGCCCGGTCGGGGCCTTTGCTAGGCTCCTCCGCGGGCCGTTAGCTTAGTTGGTAGAGCAGGGGACTCTTAATCCCAAGGTCGTAGGTTCGAATCCTACACGGCCCATTCGAAAAGCCCCGCAAATGCGGGGCTTTTTTGTTGTCCTAGCGATGCCGGGAGCATGCCCGTGGCGCAGTGGACCTCCCCCGAGGCACCGGCCCTCGCCGGGCGCACCATGGTGGTGACCGGCGCGTCGAGCGGCCTGGGCCGGGAGACGGCGGCCGCCCTGGCGCGCGGCGGCGCACGGGTGGTGCTGGCGGTGCGCGACCCCGCGAAGGGCGCGCGCGTCGCGGCGGAGATGGAGGGCGAGACCGAGGTGCGGCCCCTCGACCTGGCCGACCTCGCCTCGGTCCGCCGCTTCGCGCAGGCTTGGACGGAGCCCCTCGACGTGCTGGTCAACAACGCCGGGGTGATGGCCGTGCCCCGGGGCACCACGGCCGACGGCTTCGAGACCCAGATCGGGGTCAACCACCTCGGCCCCTTCGCCCTCACCCTGCTGCTGCTGCCGCACGTGCGCGGCCGGGTGGTGACCGTCACCTCGGAGCTGTCGAAGCGGGGGCGCATCGACCTCGACGACCTCAGCGCGGAGCGCCACCGCTACCGGCCCTGGAAGGCGTACCGCCAGTCGAAGCTCGCCAACCAGCTGTTCACCTTCGAACTGCAGCGGCGGCTCACGCTGCGCGGGAGCCCGGTCCGGGCGCTGTCGGCGCATCCCGGGGTGGCCGCCACCGGGCTGCGCCACACCGGCGGCCGCGTGCGCGACCTCGCTCTGCTGCCGCTGTTCCTGCTCGCGCAGGACGCCGCGCGCGGAGCCCTGCCGACGCTCTTCGCGGCCACCGAGGAGCTGGCGGGCGGCAGCCTGGTGGGCCCCGACGACCGCATGGGCACGCGGTACTCGCCCCGGGCCACGCGGCTGCGCCCGGCGGCCGCCGACCCCGAGGTCGCGCGGCGCCTCTGGGAGCTCTCGGCCGAGTTGACGGGCGTGGGCCCGGAGATCTGAGGGTTTGGCCGGACGGCCAAGGTGGCGTGGCGGCGATGGGCTTACCGTTGTGGGACATGGTGCCGCCGTCCCATCACGACCACCGCCCGACGATCGGCATCTCCACCTCCGAGCTCCGCGTCAAGCAGCGCGTGTCGCCGATGCCCGAGGGCGAGCCGGCCCGCCACGAGCTGGCCCTCGGCCTGGACTACGTGCAGGCGATCCTCCGGGCCGGGGGTCTGCCGGTGGTGCTGCCCCCGCTGATCCCCGAGCTGGCCGGGCCGCTGTTGGAGGGCGTTGACGGCCTCTGCATCCCCGGTGGCCCCGACATCCATCCGCGCCACTACGGCGCGATCCCGCACGAGATGCTCGGCCCGACCGAGGGCGAGCTCGACATGTTCGAGCGCGCGCTCGTGTGGGAGGCGCTCGAGCGGGGTACGCCGCTTCTGGGCATCTGCCGCGGCGCGCAGATGATCAACGTCGCGCTGGGCGGCACCCTCCACCAGCACCTGCCCGCGTGCGTTCCCGACGCGCTCCCTCACCGCCAGGACGTGGACATGTCGCAGACGACCCATCCGGTGCGCGTCGCGCGCGACTCGCTGCTCGCCGGGGTCCTCGGCGAGCGGGTCGCGGTCAACTCGCTGCACCACCAGGCCGTCGACCGGCTGGGCGAGGGCCTGGAGGCGGTGGCGTGGGCGCCCGACGGCGTGGTCGAGGCCATCGAGGGGACGGGGGACGGGTTCGTGGTCGGGGTCCAGTGGCACGCCGAGGGGCTGGCCGAGCAGCCCGAGGAGCGCCGCCTGCTGGAGGCCTTCGTGGCCACGGCCGCCGAGCGGCGCGGCTTCGCGATCGCGTCGTCCCGCAGGTGAGCGGCGGGCGCTGGTCGGAGTGGCCCGCGGAGGCCTCCGCCTACACGCTCGGCGCCGAGGAGGAGCTGATGATCGTCGGCGGCGACCACCTCGAGCTGACCCCGGCGGGCGCGCGGGTGGTGGAGGCCCTCCCCCCCGAGCTCGACGGCCGGGTCTCTCCCGAGACCCACGCGTCGGCGCTGGAGATCCAGACCGGCGTGCAGCACACCGCCGGGGAGGCCGCGGCCGAGCTGGGGAGCCTGCGCGGCACCCTGTCGCGCGAGCTCGAGGTGCGCGGGCTGCGCGCGGCGAGCGCGGGCACCCACCCGCTCGCGCTCGGGCTCGACACCGAGGTCTCGCCCCACGAGCGCTACCAGCACCTTTACCACGACCTCGGGGCGCTCGCGCGACGCGAGCCGACCTTCGCCCTCCACGTGCACGTCGGCCTGCCGACCGCGGAGGCCGGGCTGCGCGCGTACAACGACCTACGCACCCGGATCCCGCTGCTGATCGGGCTCTCGGCCAACTCCCCGATCTGGCGCGGGCGCGACAGCGGCCTGGCGTCGGCGCGCACCTTCGTGTTCGGCGCGTTCCCCCGCACCGGCCTGCCCCGGGCCTTCGCGTCGTACCCCGAGTACGTCGCGGCCATCGACGCGCTGATCGACGCCGACGCGATCCCGGAGCCGACCTTCGTCTGGTGGGACCTGCGCCTGCAGCCGGCGCTGGGCACGCTCGAGATCCGCGCGATGGACGCGCAGCCGGCCGTCGAGGACACCGCCGCGCTGATCGCGTTGACCCAGTGCCTGGTGCGCGCGGCCGTCGAGGGCGACGCGCCGGCGCCCTCACCCCTGCCCGAGATCGTGGACGAGAACCACTTCGTCGCCGCGCGCGACGGGGCGGACGCCATGCTGATCGAGGACGGCCGCCGCGTGCCGTTGCGGACGGTGCTCGACCACACGATCGAGCGCTGCATGCCGCACGCGGCGGCGCTGGGATGCGAGGCGGAGCTGGCCGCGGCGGCCGATCTGGCCCGCGACAACGGCGCGGCCCGGCAGCGACGGGCGGCCGACGAGTACGGCATCTCCGGCGTGACGGCTACCCTGGCGGACGCCTACGTATCGCCGGCCCTCTCCTCGCTCTGACGCGCGGGGACCCGGGCCCGCACCACCAGGGAGGGATCGCCATGGGCAGGGTCGTCGTCACCGAGTTCGTGACGCTGGACGGCGTGATGGAGGCCCCCGGCGGGGAGCCGGGCCACCCGCACACCGGGTGGGTGGCGCGCACGCCGGACGCCGGCCAGATGGGCTACAAGCTCGAGGAGACGCTCGCCGCCGAGTCCCTGCTGATCGGGCGCGTGACCTACGAGAGCTTCGCCGGCGCCTGGCCGCAGCGGAGCGACGAGGTGGGCTTCGCGGACAAGATGAACACGATGCCGAAGTTCGTGGTCTCGACGACGCTCTCGGATCCCGAGTGGGACAACTCGACGGTCATCTCGGAGGACGTGGCCTCGGCGATCGCGGCGCTGAAGGCCGAGCGCGAGGGGATCATCCTGGTCGCGGGCAGCCGGACGCTGGTCCACTTCCTGATGGAGCACGACCTGGTCGATGAGTACCGCCTGATGGTGTTCCCGGTCGTGCTCGGATCCGGCGCGCGCCTCTTCCCCGAGTCGCCCCGCCAGATCCCGCTGACGCTGACCGGCTCGACGTCCTGGGACTCAGGCGTCGTGGTCCAGGTCTACGAGCCCGCGCGGGCCTGAGCGGGCGATGCCGCTCTCGTAGGCGAGGATCACCGCCTGCACCCTGTCGCGCAGCCCCAACTTGCGCAAGATGTGCTTGAGGTGCGTCTTGACGGTCGACTCCTCCACCACCAGCAGCTCCGCGATCTCGCCGTTGGAGAGGCCGCGGGCGACCAGTTCCAGCACCTCGCGCTCGCGCGGGGTGAGGTCGTCGAGGCGGGGGACGGGCGCGACGCCCGCGACCGGCCGGCGGGCCATCCGCTGGATCACCGTGCGGGTGACCGACGGCGAGAGCAGTGACTCGCCCGCGGCGATGGTGTGGATGGCGGCGATCAGGTCCTCGGGGCGCGTGCGCTTGAGCAGGAATCCCGAGGCGCCGGCGCTGAGCGCGTCGAAGATGTAGTCGTCCTGCTCGAACGTGGTGAGGATCACCACCCTCACCTCGGGCCGCACCGCGATCTCGCGGGTCGCGGCGATGCCGTCGAGCCCGGGCATGCGGACGTCCATCAGCACCACGTCCGGCGCGAGGCGGCCGGCCTCGGTGATCGCGGCGCGGCCGTCGGAGGCCTCGCCCACCACCTCGATCGTCGGATCGCTGGAGAGCACGGCTCGCAGCCCGGCCCGCATCAGGTCGTCGTCGTCCACCACCAGCACGCGCACCGGGCTCACGCCGCTGCTCCATACGGCAGGCGGGCCCTCACGCGGAAGCGGCCGTCCCGCGCCCCGGCCTCCAGGGTGCCGCCGAGCAGGCCCGTGCGCTCGCGCATGCCGACGATGCCATGCCCGTCGCGCGCGGTGACGTGCGTCCCGACCGGGTTGGTCACCTCGATCTCCAGCGCGTCGCCGGCGAAATGGAGCGCGACCGCGGCGGTGCCCGTGCCGTGCCGCGCGGCGTTGGTGAGCGACTCCTGAAGGATGCGGAAGGCCGCGCGGTCCACGCCCGGCGTGAGCCTGCGCCGGTCGCCGGTCTCGGTCACCGCCACCTCCAGGCCGGAGGTGCGGTGCCGGTCGATGAGCGTGTCGAGCGCCGCCAGGCCGGGGGGCGGCTCCACCTCGTCATGCACGCCCTCGCGGAGCACGCGCACGAGCTGGTCGATCTCGCCCACCGTCTCCCGCGCCACCTGCTCCACGGTCTCCAGCGACTCCCGTGCGCGCGGCGGGTCGCTCTGCTGCAACAGCCGGGCCGCGCCCGCCTGCACCAGGATCACGTTGAGGGCGTGGCCCACCGAGTCGTGGAGGTCGCGGGCGATGCGCGTGCGTTCCTCCGCCGCGGCCAGCATCCGCTCGCGCTCGGCCTCGCGCTCGGCGGTGACCGCACGCTCCTCGAGGGCGCCGAGCCGCTCGCGCCGCTGGCGCACCCGGTCGCCCAGCACCCAGGCCCCGCCCCACACGACGGTGCCGAACAGCAGCGCGACGAAGGGGAAGGTCTCCTGGCCCACCCCGGAGGCGCTGATGTGGACGAGGAACAGCCCGATCACGACGGCGGCGGTGATCGGCTGCCGCACCTGCTGCGCCGAGGGCTGCGCGGCGACGAAGAAGAGGGCGACGGTGGGACCGAGCGGTGGGCCCGGGGCGTAACCGCGCGCGGCCAGCACGGCGCTGGCGCAGGCGGTGACGACGAAGACGGCCAGAGGCGCCCGGCGGCGCGCGGCCAGGGGCAGCGAGGCGAGTGCCGCCAGCACCACGCCCGCGGGGTCCAGGTGGCGGACGTGGTCCCCGCCCCAGTCGCTCCCACCCAGCCCGAGCAGCGCGATGGACGCCGCGAACACGGCGACCGCGAGGCCCCAGTCCTGGATCGCCTGACGACGGGTCGTCACGCCCCGAGGGTAGCCGCCGGCGCCGCACGGCCCGCTCTCCCACGGGGGGAACGATGCTCCCCCCGTGGGAGGACATCCGCTTTCCCCCCGTGGGAGAGCCACGTTCACCACCGCCGGGTGACGAGCCGGGCGCGTCCGCTTCGTAGCGTGCCCGTCATGACCTCGCCATCCGCGTCCCGCACCCCCGCGCCCACCGGACGCCTGCCCGCCTCACGACGGCTGTCGCGCCGGGCGCGGCGGGTGTGGCTGACCATCCACGTGGGCGTCTCGGTGGCATGGATCGGCATCGAGGCCTGCATCCTGCTGCTGACGGTCGTGGGCCTCACCACCGACGACCGCGCCACGCTGAGGGCGTCGTTCATCGCGCTCGGGGTACTCGGGTCGGGCGTCACCATCCCGGTCGCCGTGATCACGCTCGTGAGCGGCGTGGTGCTGTCCGTGCGCACGACATGGGGCCTCGTCCAGCACTGGTGGATCGTGATCAAGCTGGCCCTGACCGTGGCGCTCACGGCCGGGTCCACGCTGCTGCTCAACGGCCGCCTGCGCGAGGCCGCCGACCGCGCGTCGGCCCTGCCGGAGGGGACGATCTCGGCGGGGGACATCGGGTGGATGCGCTTCCAGATCCTCAGCTCGACGATCGTCGTCATCGCGGCGCTGGTCGCGGCCACGGTGCTGAGCGTGTTCAAGCCGGTGGGGCGGACCCCGTGGGGACGTGGGAGCGATCGGGCTCGCGCACGGGGTCCGCGGCGGGCGACGCCACCCGCAGGAGCGCCGCCCCGATGATCCCCGCCGCCGCCGCGAATGCCGCGCCGGCGAGAAAGGCCGCGTGGTATCCGCCGTTGAGCGCCTCGGTGGCGCCCTCGCCGGAGTCGAGCAGGACGCCGGTGCGGTAGGCCGCCAGGCTGGCGAGCACCGCCAGCCCGAGGGCGCCGCCCATCATGAACGCCGTGTTGACGACGCCCGACGCGAGCCCGGCCTCGCTCTCGTCCACGTCGGACATGGCGGCCAGCAGCAGCGGGTTCAACGAGATTCCGGCCCCGACGCCGAGCAGCAGCATGGGCGGCAGCACGTCGATCGCGAAGCCGCCGTTGACGGGAGCGCGGGCGAACAGGGCCAGCCCGGCCGCCGAGAGCAGCAACCCCACCCCCAGTGGCCGGCGGATGCCGAAGCGCATCACGATCTTCGCGGAGAGGCCCAGTGAGAACGCCGCCATGATCAGGTTGGTGGGCAGGAAGGCGAGTCCCACCTCGAGCGGGCTGTACCCGAGCACCAGCTGGAGGTAGAGCGCCGAGAGGAAGAACCAGGCGAACATGGCCGCCGCCCACAGCACGCCGACCACGTTGGCCGTGGCGACGTTGCGCAGCCGGAAGATGCGCAGGGGTATCAGCGGCGACCCGGTGCGGCTCTCGACGACGAGGAACACCGCCAGCAGCACGACCGAGGCGGCGAGCAGCCCGAGCGTGCGGACGGTCACCCAGCCGACCTCGTTGCCGTTGACGATCGCGTACACGGCGATCATCAGCGCGCCGGTCACCGTGACCGCCCCGGCCACGTCGAGCCGCGCCCCGGTCGCCGACCCGCGGCCACCCGGCAGCAGCGCGCGGCAGAGCGCGGCGACCACGATTCCCACCGGCACGTTGACCAGGAAGATCCAGTGCCAGTCGAGGGTGTCCGTGAGCACGCCGCCCAGCAGGACCCCGATGCTTCCGCCGCCGGCCGCCGCGAAGCCGAAGACGCCCATCGCCTTGGCCCGGTCGGAGGGCGAGGTGAACATGGTCATGATCAGCGAGAGCGCGACGGCCGAGACCACCGCTCCGCCCACGCCCTGCACGGCCCGCGCGACGATCAGCATCGCCTGGGTGGTGGCCAGCCCGCAGGCCAGCGACGCCGCCGTGAACAGGCCGATGCCGATCAGGAACAGGCGCCGGTGGCCGAAGATGTCGCCCAGTCGCCCTCCCAGCAGCAGGAAGCCGCCGAAGGTGAGCAGGTAGGCGTTGACCACCCACGCCAGCGACGTCTCGGTGAAACCGAGATCGTCGCGGATCGAGGGCAGCGCGACGTTCACGATCGTGGTGTCCAGGACGATCATCAGATCGCCGAGGCACAGGACGACCAGGGCGAACCACCGGGTGCGGCTGTCGACGGTCATCGGGGCCTCCTCGTGGTCGGTGGTCGACGCTCAGAGGTGAGACCGCGCGGCCGGGCGGAACTGATCGGTCAGTCGGGGGTGGGCGGCAATCCGAAGAGGGGGAACAGGCTCGCGGTGTCGAGGAAGGAGGCGAACTCGACGATGCGGCCGCCGGACATCTCGATGATCTGAAGCGCCCACGGCTCGTGCGCGCCGTTGGGCCCGCTCGCCCGGTACTGCCCGAAGGCGGGCCGGCCGTTGGCCGACGTCGGCACCAGCCGCGACCCGCGGCAGCCGATGCCGGGGCCCATCCACCACGCGAGGATCTCGTCGCGGCCGCTCAGCCAGAGCTCGTACGGCGGCATCGACTGGGTGGCGTCCTCGGCCAGGAGGCTCACCAGGGCGTCGACGTCGTAGGCCTCGAAGGCGTTGACGTACCGGGCCAGCAGCTCACGCTGATCGTCGTCCACCGGCGGCGCCGGATCGGTGGGGGCCACGTCGAGCGACGCCATCGTCGCGCGGGCGCGCTGGAGGGCGCTGGTCACCGAGGCCACCGTCGTGTCGAGCAGGGTCGCGACCTCGCTCGCCTCCCAGCGCAGCACGTCGCGCAGGATCAGCACCGCCCGCTGGCGGGGCGGCAGGTTCTGGAGGGCGGCCACGAACGCCAGACGGATCGACTCGCGGGCGATGGCCAGGTCGGCGGGGTCGTCGTCGCCAGGCAGCACGCGCGCGTCGGGCACCGGCAGGATCCAGGTCGCTTCGGGGAGCGCCGGGCCGAGCGCGGCGGTCGCGTGCTGCGGCGGTGCCAGCCCCATCGGGCGCGCGCGGCGCTGGCGGCCGTTCAGCATGTCGAGGCACACGTTGGTGGCGATGCGGTAGAGCCAGGAGCGCAGCGTCGAGCGCCCCTCGAACCGGTCGCGGCCGCGCCAGGCGCGCACCATGGTGTCCTGCACCGCGTCCTCGGCCTCGAACGCCGAGCCGAGCATCCGATAGCAGTAGCCGGTCAGCTCGACCCGGTGGTCCTCCATGCGCAACTCGATCTGTGCCGCCGATCCGAACGCCATCGTGGGTCACACCTCCGGCTTGCGCGCGATCGCGAAGAGCGTGGTGAAGGTGTACTCAAAACCACGGGCTCCCGAAACCCCCGCGGTTACGCGTTCTCCGGGACGGCGGGACGCACGAGCATCACGGCGCAGGGCGCGTGATGCGTGAGATAGCCGGCGAAGCTGCCGAGGGCGATGCGCTGGAGCAGGCCGCGATGGGCGCCGGCGACGATCAGGTTGACACCGTTCTCCGCGGCCCAGTCGCACACCGACGGGGCCGCGGCCCCCTCGAGCAGCACGATCTCGCTGCCGGGCGTCCGCTCGGCCCGCTCGCTGAGCCATTCGCGGTCGGCGTCGAGCACGTCCTCGGGGTTGGGGGCGTCGCCCGCGAAGCCGCTCGCCCAGGGCAGCCGCGTCGCGTGGACCAGGCTCAGCCGGCCAGGGCCGAACTCGTGGACGCGGACGGCCTCCTCGAGGGCGCGCTCGGACCCGGGCGACGCGTCGAGGCAGCAGGCGATGTGGCGGTAGGGGGTGGGCATCGTGGCCTCCTCGGGACGAATAAGCGAACGCACCGTAAGGCTTAGGACGCTACCACCACGGCATCGCCCGGCGCCGTGCCCGGAACAGGCCCATCACCGAGAGGGGCGGCGGGTCGCCGTCCCTCTCGGAGGACTCAGGCCCCGCCGAACCCCATGCGACCCTTGCGGGGAGCGACGGAGGCGGCCAGCTGGGCCTCGCTGAACGCGCCGAGTGAGCCCTCGCCGACCGCGTAGCGGTAGAGCGCGACGGCGAAGATCTGGCTGAGGGCGGCGCTGATGATCGAGGCGACGATGATGACGACCACGGCGATCGCGATCAGCACCACCATGACCGCGGCGTTGCCGGTCGCGACGCCGATGCCGGCGAGCACCAGAGCGGGCAGGATGGCCACCAGGAAGACGATGCCGCCGATGGCGAACTGACCGGTGATCTGCTCGCCCCAGCGGGCCTTGAAGATGCCGGCCGAGCGCTTGAGGGTCTGGATCGGGCCGGTGCCCTCGGCCGCGATGACCGGGACGGCGAGGAACGTGACGAGGGTCCAGGCCACCAGCAGGCCGCCGAGCAGGATGTCGCCGATCGGGCCGGCGCGCTCCTGCAGCGCGCGGATGACGATGTTGACGCTCGCGACCATCGCCGCCCATCCGGCGACGGCCTTGAGATTGGCGCGGGCCACCGCGACGCCGCTGGCCACCGTGGCGTCCTTGCCGTCGAGCACCTGCCCGGCGGCCGCGGCGAGCGCGACGTTGAAGAACACCGCCGCGAACGTGACGAAGTAGATGCCGATCGCCGCGAGGATGACGCCGAGCACCGTCATGTCCTCGTTGAACAGGAGCACCGTCGGCGCTCCGAACGCCGCGGCGAGCAGGATCGCCGAGATCCCGGCGAGCACCGGGAAGGCTCCCAGCGACCGGTCCGAGCGCAGGATGCCCCAGCTCACCTTCGCGAGCTCCCAACCCCTTCTCATGCGTCCCATGCGCTCTCTCCGGCCGGCGTTTGACCCTGATGCCCTAGGAGACCCTAGGCGATGGTTATATCGTCCGAAAGGTAGACGTCCTGAATCGCGGTGAGCAGCGCGACGCCATCGGCCAGCGGGCGCTGGAACGACTTGCGTCCCGAGATCAGGCCGGCGCCGCCCGCGCGCTTGTTGATGACCGCGGTGCGGACGGCCTCGGCGAGGTCGCTGTCGCCCGACGACGCGCCGCCCGAGTTGATCAGCGGGATGCGGCCCATGTAGCAGTTGGCCAGCTGATAGCGGGTCATGTCGATCGGGTTGTCGGTGAGCAGCTCGGTGTAGACGCGCGGGTCGGTCTTGCCGAACTTCAGGTCGAGGAATCCGGGCGCCGCGGTCTCGGGCAGCTTCTGCTTGATGATGTCGGCCTCGATGGTGACGCCGAGGTGGTTGGCCTGGCCGGTGAGGTCGGCGGCGACGTGGTAGTCGGGCCCGCCGTCCTTGGGGCTGAAGGCGGAGTTGCGCATGTAGCACCAGAGCATCGTGGCCATCCCGAGCTCGTGCGCCGCGGCGAAGGCCTGGGAGACCTCGACGATCTGACGGTCCGACTCGGCCGAGCCGAAGTAGATCGTCGCGCCGACGGCCACCGCGCCCAGCTCACGCGCCTGCTTGACCGAGGCGAACATGATCTGGTCGTAGGTGCTCGGGTACGACAGGAACTCGTTGTGGTTGATCTTGAGCACGAACGGGATGCGGTGCGCGTAGCGGCGTGCCGCGACCCCGAGCGCTCCGAGCGTGGTGGCCACCGCGTTGCAGCCGGCCTCGATCGCCAGCTCGACGATCTTGACCGGGTCGAAGTAGTCCGGGTTGGGCGCGAACGACGCGCCCGCCGAGTGCTCGATGCCCTGGTCGACCGGCAGGATCGACATGTAGCCGGTGCCGCTCGAGGCGGCCGTGGTCGAAGATCGACTGCAGCGAGCGCAGCACGGGGGTGGGGCGGTCGGACATCGACATGATGTCGTCCACCCACGTGGGCCCCGGGAGCACGAGCCTCTCGGCCGGGATGGTCGTGCAGCGATGCGCCAGGAGGCTCTCCGCCTCGTCCCCCAGCAGCTCCTCCACGGTGGTGCCTACCGTCGTCGCCACGGGTTCCCTCCTCGATTCGTGTGCCCCGCTCCGGACACAAGCCTAACCCGGCCGCGCCCGCCCGGGCATCACTCGTGGCCGCGCAGCGCCTCCGCGGCGGCCACCCGCGTCACCGCCACGCGGTACGCCGCGGCGCGCAGCGAACAGCCGTCGCGCGTCGCGCGCTCCTGCACCGCCGCGTAGGCGCCCAGCAGCCGGCGCGACAGCTCCTCGTCCACCTGGCGGCGCTCCCAGCGGATGTTCTGGAGGTTCTGGACCCATTCGAGGTAGCTCACGATGACCCCGCCGGAGTTGGCGAGGATGTCGGGCACCACGAGCATGCCCCGCTCGGCGAGCACGGCGTCGGCGCCGGGCGTGAGCGGGCCGTTGGCGCCCTCCACCACCATCCGGGCGCGCACCGTGCCGGCGTTGCCGGCGTGCAGCACCCCGCCGATCGCGGCGGGCACGAGGATGTCGCAGTCGAGGGACGAGCAGCTCCTCGTTGCCGATGCGCTCGACGTCCATGCCCTCGTGGCCGGGATGCCGCTGCGGGCGCGCCGGACCAGCTCGTCGATGTCGAGGCCGCGCGGGTTGTGGACGGCGCCGGCCACGTCGCCGACGCCGACGATGACGCACCCGAGGCGCGCCAGCGCGGCCGCGGCGTGACTGCCCACGTTGCCGAAGCCCTGCACGGCCACGCGCGCGCCCTCGAGCAGGATCTCGGCGTGGCGCGCGACGGCGGCCGTGATGATCGCCACGCCCTCGCCGGTGGCCTCGATGCGCCCGACGGTGCCCCCCAGCTCGAGGGGCTTGCCGGTCACGATCGCGGGCGTGTGCCCGTGGAGGCGGCCGTACTCGTCCATCAGCCACGCCATCTCGACCGGGCCGCTGCCCATGTCCGGCGCCATGATGTCGCGCATCGGGCCGAGCACCTTCTCGAGGCTGTCCATCAGCGCGCGCGTGGCCCGCTGGCGCTCGCCCGGCGAGAGGTCCTTCGGATCGAGGTCGATGCCGCCCTTGGCGCCGCCGAAGGGCAGGTCGGTGAGCGCGGTCTTCCACGTCATCGCGGCGGCGAGGGCGCGCACGCCGTCCAGATCGACGGCCGGGTGGTACCGCAGTCCGCCCTTGTAGGGCCCGCGGGCGCCGTTGTACTGCACGCGATACGCCGTGAACACGCGCAGGCGGCCGTCGTCCATCCGCACCGGCACCTGGGCGGTGATCTCGCGGTGCGAGCTGGCCAGCAGCAGACGCAGCTCGTCGTCGAGGCGCGATCGCGTCGGCCGCGTCGCGGTAGGCGGCGGTGACGGTCTCCAGCTCTGTTGCATCGGGAACGGCGATGGCCATGGGCGCTCCGGTGACGAACGGGGGCGTCGATCCTGCCAGACGGCCGCCGGGGTGGGACTACTATCGTCACGTGCAGGACGTCTCCGCCCTCAGCTACCCGATCGCGTTCGCCGCGGGATTCGTCTCGTTCGCGTCCCCGTGCGTGCTGGCCGTCGTGCCCGGCTACCTGACGTTCATCTCGGGGGTGTCGTTCGACGAGCTCGGGGCGCGCACCAAGGACGTGCTGGTGCCGACGCTTGGCCTTCGTGGCCGGGTTCTCGCTGATCTTCACCGCGTACGGCGCGGGAGCCGGGCTGATCGGCTACTCGCTGGCCGAGGACCAGAACGTGCTCAACGTGGTCGCCGGCGTGCTGCTGGTGGCGATGGGCATCGCGATGGTCGCGTTCCCCCAGATCGGGATGATGCAGACCGACCGGCACATGAAGATGTCGCAGCGCCCCACCACCCTCGTGGGCGCCGGCCTGGTCGGGGCCGCCTTCGCCATCGGGTGGACGCCGTGCATCGGCCCGATCCTCGCGAGCATCCTCACCTACGCCTCCACCGGCTCGCCCGCCGTGGGCGCGACCCTGTTGCTGACCTACTCGCTCGGCCTGGGGATCCCCTTCCTGCTCTCGGGCCTGTTCGTCACGCGTACGATGTCGGCGTTCCGCTGGCTGCGCGACCGGTGGAGGATCGTCAACGCGACCGCGGCGGGGGTGTTCATCGTGATCGGCTTCCTGGTGGCCACCGGACGGTTCGAGGTGTTCGCCCAGCGGCTCTCCGGCATGGGGTTCCAGGGCATTTGAAGATCGTCTCGATCGTGGGCAACCGGCCGCAGTTCGTGAAGGCCGCGCCGCTCAGCCGCGCCCTCCGGGCCCAGGTGGACGAGGTGCTGGTGCACAGCGGGCAGCACTACGACCCCGACCTCGCCGACCTGTTCTTCGACGAGCTGGGCGTGCCCCAGCCCGACCACGCGCTGGAGGTGGGCTCGGGCAGCCCGGTGACGCAGCTCGCCGTGATGCTCCAACGGCTCGAGCCCCTGCTGATCGCCGAGGCGCCCGACATGGTGCTGGTGTACGGCGACACCACCACGACCCTGGCCGGGGCGCTGGCGGCGGCCAAGCTCGGGCTGCCGATCGGGCACGTCGAGGCGGGCCTGCGCTCGTTCGACCGCACGATGCCCGAGGAGCAGAACCGGGTGGTCACCGACCACCTGTCGTCGCTGCTGCTGTGCCCGACCGACACCGCGGTCGAGAACCTCGCGCGGGAGGGCATCACCGACGGCGTCCACCAGGTGGGCGACGTGATGCTGGACGCGAGCCTGATGTTCGCCCCCGCCGCCGCCGCGCGGCCGGGCCCGGAGGCGCTCGGGCCTCGCGCCGGGCGAGTACCTGCTGGTGACGATCCACCGCGCCGCCGCGACCGACACGCCCGAAGCCCTGCGGTCGATGGTCGCGGTGCTCGAGGCGATCGACCAGCCCGCGATCTTCCCGGTGCACCCGCGCACGCGCCACGCGCTGGAGTCGGCGGGCCTGTGGGAGCGGCGTCGCGGGCCACCCCACCCTGCGCCTGTCGGGGCCGGTCGGCTACCTCGACTTCACCTCCCTGCTGGTGGGCGCGAGGGCCGTCGTCACCGACTCGGGCGGCGTGCAGAAGGAGGCCTACTTCCTGGGCATCCCGTGCGTCACCCTGCGCGACACCACCGAGTGGGTCGAGACCGTCGAGGGGGGCTTCAACCGGCTGGTCGGGATGGACCCGGCGCGGCTGCGCGCGCGCGCTCGCCGACCTCTCCATGCCGGAGGTGCGACCGCCCTACTACGGGGACGGCGACGCCGCTGGCAGGATCGCCGACGCGGTGTTCGCTCATACCGGCTAGTCGTCAGTTCTGGACCTATGGCCAGTCGCACAGCACCCCCTCCGCGTGATTAACATCACGTGACCCTCCTCCCGATCGGTGGTTCTGGCGCGATGACACGATTTTCCGGTAGGTCCCGCGGTTTTGCGCTGAGCCTGTTGGCTCTTGCCGTCGGGGCCGCGGTGGCTGTCTCGCCCGGCCGCGGCGATCGACGCGCCGGCGGTGACCGCCAGCCCGTCCGGGCCGAGCAACAGCGGCTTCAGCTTCACCTTCGCCGCCACGCCCGATCCGGGCCAGGCCGTGACGGGGTACGAGGGCGGCTTCGACGGCGCGGATCCCGCGCCCCTGACCTCGCCCACGGGCGTCCTGTCCCGGCCGGTGGGGATGGCGGCCACGTCTTCCACGTGCGGGCGCTCCAGGACGACGGGGCCGTGAGCCCATTCGCCGACGTGCCGGTGGTGGTCGACACCAGCAAGCCGACGCTCTCGGTCGCGCTCGACCAGGCGGCCGGCGCCTCGGGCTGGATCACCGCCCCGCTGCTCAACATCGTCCGCACGTGCTCCGCCGGACGTCGGCAGCTGCGGCCCGATCCCGGTGACCACCCAGGGCGTGGTGCCGCCGCAGACGTTCACCGTCACCGACCTGGCGGGCAACCAGTCCGACCCGGCCAACCTGCCGTCGTTCAGCTACGACAGCGTGGCCCCGGTCGCCGGCACGCAGCTCACGCCGAGCTCGCTCGCCATCGTGCCGGGTGAGCCGACCTTCGAGTGGAGCCCCGGTACGGACGCGACCTCCAAGGTCGCCGAGTACCAGGTGCAGATCCGCATCGAGGACGTCAACAACGACACCCCGCCGATCACGACGATCGCCAAGGTGCAGGTCCTGGACCCGACGAGCGTCGGCAACTACAGCGTGAAGCGCCAGCCGGCGCTGGCCCCCGACCCGCTCCCCGAGGGCAAGAAGATCGAGTGGCGGGTACGCACCATCGACACCGCCGGCAACGGGAGCAACACCGGCTTCTGGTCGCTCAAGATCGACTCCACGATCCCGGCGGCGCCGACGATCACGGGCGGACCCAGCGGGCCGACCCGCGACACGTCGCCGACCTTCACCTGGGACGGCGCGCAGCCCACGTTCAAGTGGGACGTCCGCGTGGCCGGCAGCGAGACCCCCATCCGCGAGGGCGCGGGCACGGCGGGCAAGGCGACGCTGCTCGTCGCTGCCCGACGGCGACTACATCTTCCGCGTCACCCAGATCACCGAGGCCGGCCGGGGCAGCGCGGAGGCGACCCGCACGTTCACGGTCGACACCACGCCGCCCAGCCCGCCCACGATCCTCACGCGGCCGACCTTCCCGGCCATCTCCGCCCCGGTGTTCACCTGGGCCGCGGAGCCCGGCGCCTACTCGCGCTGGGTCGTCATCGGCCCGAGCGGCACGCCGATCATCGGCCCGATCGACACCCCGGTGACCAACGCCGAGCTGCCCCCGCTGGCGGACGGCGCGTACAGCTTCCAGGTGCAGCAGATCGACGCGGCGGGCAACGTCTCGTCGGCCACGAGCGAGCCCTTCACGGTGCTCGCCCCGCTGGTCCCCGACCCGACGGCCCGTACGACCTCCGGCGCCGGCACCATCACGGCGCTCGCGCTGCCCAAGCAGAACGCGGCGCGGCTGCAGCCGAAGGCCGGCAAGGTCCTCCCGACCCTGGTGCCGGTGCTCAAGTGGTCGCGGGGTCCGCGCGGCACCAAGCTCTACAACCTGCAGATCTTCAAGGTGACCCAGGTCAAGAAGGCGGGCGCGAGAGCCAAGGTGACCAAGATCTATTCGTCCTTCCCGCGGGGCCTGCAGGCCCGGGCGCCGAAGAAGAAGCTCGCGGCCGGCACGTGTTACGTCTGGCGTATCTGGCCCTACACCGGCCGCGCCTTCACCCCGAAGCCGGTGGGCGTGAGCAACTTCTGCACCGCCAGCGCGAAGGTGATCCGCGCCGAAGGCGCGCGCCGCGCAAGATCAAGGCCGCCAGGGCCAAGGCCGCCAAGCTCAGGGCCGCCAGGCTGCCGCGGGTCCGGCGCTCAGATCCCCAGGTCGAAGGGGCTCGGCTCCTGTTCGCGGTCCCGGGTCCCCCCGGGCCGCGGCGTCTCGTAGACATCGCTGGTGAGGAGCCGTGGCGAGAGGGCGTCGGGGCGGACCAGCACGTAGATCCGCGTGCCGCGCTCGCGCTCGGCCTGCTCCCAGTGGCGCGCCTCGACCCAGTCGACCGCGCCGAGCGATCCCAGCAGGCCGATCAGCAGGCCGGCCGTCATCCCCGAGCCGTCGGTGAAGCGATCGAACAACAGCAGCAGCGACGATGCCCGTGAGCACCACCCCCGCGAAGCGCAGGCGGCGGTCGCGCGTGTTGGCGACCGTCTCGTAGACCGTCGATCGCGGCGGGGGCACGGCGTGGACCAGCCCCTCGCGCAGGCGGCGCCCGCTGGTGAGCGCGCAGGTGAGGAGCGTCGGGACGGCCACCGCGCCCGCGGCGAGGATGGTCAGCCCGGGGCGCACCGGCTCGTCACCGAGCCAGCTGAGCACCCAGAACGCGACGATCACGAGGCTGGTCGCCACGGCGGCCTGGCCGCGCCATCGCGCCTCGTCGGCGATGCGCACGAGGCGTGGCAGACCCGCGAGAAATGTCTCCGGTCGCAGTACCCATCCTTCAAGTCGATGACCAGGATGCCGACTCCGGTAAGATACGCCCGCCCTTTGACATCCCGAACCCCCATCCCGCCCACGACCGCCTCCCCGACGCGCTGACCTCTGAGATCTCTCAGGTCGCGATCATCGGCCTCGGGTATGTCGGACTCCCCCTCGCGATGACCTTCGCGGAGGCCGGAGTCAGCGTGCTCGGCCTCGACGCGATCCAGTCGAAGGTGGACGCCGTCAACGCCGGCACCTCGTACATCGAGGACGTGCCGTCGGAGCGCCTCGGCCCCCTCGTCGCCGACGGGCACCATCCGCGCGACGACCGCCTGGGACGAGGTCCGCGCCGCGGACGCCGTGATCATCTGCCTGCCGACGCCGCTGACCGGGCACCGCGAGCCCGACCTCTCGGCCGTGCTGGGAGCATCGGAGAGCCTGGCGGAGCGCCTGCGCCCCGGCCATCTGGTCGTGCTCGAGAGCACCACCTACCCCGGCACGACGCGCGACGAGGTCGCCCCGGTGCTGGAGCGCTCCGGCCTGCGCGCCGGCCGCGACTTCCACCTGGCGTTCTCGCCCGAGCGGGTCGACCCGGGCCGCACCGACTGGACCACGGCCACCACGCCCAAGGTGATCGGCGGGCTCACGCCCGAGTGCACCCGGCGCGCGATGGACCTCTACGGCCTGGCCTGCGAGACGCTGGTGCCGGTCTCCAGCCCCGAGGTGGCCGAGCTCACCAAGCTGCTCGAGAACATCTTCCGCAGCGTCAACATCGCCCTCGTCAACGAGCTGGCGATGCTCTGCGACCGCATGAACATCGACGTCTGGGACGTCATCGACGCCGCCGCCACCAAGCCCTTCGGCTACATGCCGTTCCGCCCCGGCCCCGGCCTCGGCGGCCACTGCATCCCGATCGACCCCTTCTACCTCACGTGGAAGGCCCGCGAGTTCGACCTCCACACGGAGTTCATCGAGCTGGCCGGCAAGGTCAACTCGCAGATGCCCGAGTTCTGCGTCTCCAAGGTGGTGCGCGCGCTCAACAGCCGCCGCCGGGCGCTCAACGGCAGCCGCGTGCTGGTGATCGGCGTGGCCTACAAGGCCAACGTCAACGACATGCGCGAGAGCCCTGCCCTGCGCATCGTCGAGCTGCTGCGCGCCGAGGGCGGCAACGTGGAGTACCACGACCCCTTCGTGCCCTCGCTGCCCAAGCTCGGCCTCGCGAGCGTCCCGCTCACGCCCGACAGCGCCCGCGAGTTCGACGTGGTCGTCGTGGTGACCGCACACGACGGGATCGACTGGGAGATGATCGCCGAGTCGGCGACGCTGATCGTCGATCTGCGCAACGCGATCCCCAGCACCGACGGCAAGGTGTGGAGGCTCTGATCCGCACCGGGTACCCGAGGTGAGCACGAGGGAGATCTCGATCGGGGTCGTGGGGATGAACTACTGGGGCCCCAACCTCGCGCGGAACTTCGATCGGATGGACGGCTGCCGCGTGTCGTGGATCTGCGACCGCGACGAGGGCGTGCTCGACCGCCACCGCTCGTCGTATCCGCGCAGCCGGCTGACGACGCGCTACGAGGACCTGCTGGAGGACACCGAGCTGGACGCGGTGGTCATCGCCACGCCCGTCCCGACCCACGCCCCGCTGGCCCGCCTCGCCCTCCAGGCCGACAAGGACGCCTTCGTCGAGAAGCCGCTGGCCCTGACCGCGGCCGACGCCAACGAGCTCGCCGCGCTGGCCGACGCGCGCAACCGGGTGCTGATGGTCGACCACCTGCTCGTGTACCACCCGGCGGTGCAGAAGCTGAAGGACCTCGTGACCGACGGCACCCTCGGGCAGGTCTACTACCTGTACGGCAACCGGCAGAACCTCGGCATCGTGCGCGCCGACGAGAACGCCCTCTGGAGCCTCGGGCCCCACGACATCTCGGTGATGCTGTGGCTGGTCGGCGAGCGCCCCAGCGAGGTGGCCGCCAGCGGCGAGAGCTACCTGCAGCCCGGCGTCGAGGACGTGGTGTTCGGGCGCCTGCGGTTCCCCTCCGGCGTGATCGGGCACCTGCACCTGAGCTGGCTCGACCCGCACAAGATGCGCAAGATGACCGTGATCGGCTCCGAGCGGATGGTCGTCTTCGACGACATGGAGACCGAGCGCAAGGTGACCGTGTACGACAAGGGCCCCCTGCCCCGCACCGAGACGTACGGCGAGTACATCCAGGTGCGCTCGGGCGACATCACCATCCCGCGCGTGCCCGCGACGGAGCCGCTGCGTATCGTGTGCGAGCGGTTCCTCACGGCCGTCGCCGATCGCGCTCCGACGCCGTCGGACGGCTGGGCCGGAGCCGCGGTAGTCGAGGTGCTCGAGGCGATGAGCGAATCGCTCGCCAACTCGGGCCGACCGGTTGTGCTTCAGGAGGGGGCGACGGCATGAGCCGCGAGAACCTGGTGATCGGCGAGGGCGTGGTGATCGGCGAGGACGTCGAGATCGGCGCGAACGTGGTGATCCACGACGGCACCCGCATCGGCGACGGATGCGTGATCCAGGACAACGTCGTGCTGGGCAAGCAGCCCAAGCTCTCGTCGCGGTCCACGAGCAAGGCAAAGGCGCCGCTGGCGCCGCTCGAGCTGGCGGCGGGCGCGGCCGTATGCAGCGGCGCGCTGGTCTACGCCGGCACGGTCATCGGCCCCGGCGCGATCGTGGGCGACCTGGCGACGGTGCGCGAGCGCTGCGTGCTGGGCGAGGGCGTGGTGGTGGGGCGCGGCGTGTGCATCGAGAACGACGTCCCGATCGGGGCGTTCACCAAGATCCAGTCGAACTCGTACATCACGGCCTACTCGGAGCTCGAGGAGCACGTGTTCGTGGCCCCGTGCGTGACCACGACGAACGACAACTACATGGGCCGCACCGAGGCCCGGCACGAGAAGATCAAGGGCGCGATCATCCGCCGCGGCGCCCGTGTGGGCGGCGGGGTCGTGATCCTGCCCGGCATCGAGATCGGCGCCGAGGCGTTCGTCGCCGCGGGCGCCCTGGTGACGCGCGACGTGCCGCCCGGCAAGCTGGTCGCCGGCCTCCCCGCTCAGGTGTGGCGGGACGTCCCCGCCGAGGAGATGGTTGACCACGACGCGGGATGACCGGCCGCCGGCTCGCCCTCGAGGCGCCCGACGGGATGGTCGCGATCCGTGATCTGGCGAGGCCGGCATCGCCCCTGGTGGCGGTGGCCCTGCCCGACGGGCGCCGGGTGATGGTGGCCGCGCACCTCTGCGGCTGGGCGACGACCGACGAGCCGGACGTCGCCGACCCGATCTGGGACACGCCCGCAGACGCCGTCCGGGCGCTGGAGGGCACCACCTCCGACGGCACGGACTGGGCGGAGCTGCTCGAGGAGTTCGCCCGGCGCGAACCGCCCCGCTCCGTCTAACGGACGGTCACCCGGGTCGCCGCGCGGCCGCCGATGATGACGTAGGGCACCCCCACGGTGATGCCGCTGGCGGGGTCGTCGGCGTCGTCGTCGGGCCCGAGCAGGCGCACCGCGTCGTGGCGGTCGTCCGTTGCCCGGCGCAGCCCCGACATCACGCGCGTGAGTCGCGTGCCGGTGGCCCTGCGCGCGAAACGCTCGACCGCGCGGACCGCCGCCGTGCGTGAGGCCAGGCCGGCCGTCGCCCCCAGGTCCTGCGAGAGGTCGGGCTGGCTCGAGTCGAAGCCGTCGGTCGACTTGGGCACCACGCGGATGCCCGAGGCGCCCGACGAGAGATCGCGCGGGAGCCGGACCGGCACCCGGATCACACGCGGCGAGGCCCGCCACGGCTGGACGCGCAGCACCAGGGTGGCGCGGCCGCCGGCGCGGACCGTGCGCGGGCGGATGCTCGCGCCGAGGATGCGCGCCGCGCGCACCGACGACTCGACCTTCTCGGTGACGGAGATGCTCGAGATCGGCACCGGGCGTGTGCCGTTCTGCATCAGGATGGCCATGATGCGCGGCAGCTGCCCGCTGGCCAGCGACACCACGTCGCCCGCCGCGGCGAAGACGTTGCGGTACACGAAGCGGCGTCTTCAGGTCCGGGCTGCTGATGGCGATCGAGAGCGTCAGGGTGCCCGCGCCGAGGCCGTCGGTGACCCGCACCGCGGGCTCGTCCTGCACCAGGCCGCCGGCGATCGGGGCGGTGCGCTCGTCGGGGGCCAGGGTGGCGCGCACGGTGCTCTCGGTGCCCCGCGACGGGTCGGTGGCCGTGGCGACGGCCGAGATCGCCTCGACCGGACCGATGCGGCCCGTGACCCCGTCGGCGCGGTCGCCCACGATCATCCCCTGGAGCGTCCCGGGCTCGGCGAGCTTGTAGCTGGCGCCGGCGATCGGGGCGGGGATCGTCTGGTACACGTAGCCGTCGCCCATCAGGAACCGCGTCCGGCCCGCCCCGAGGAACGGGTGGCCGAAGCCGAGCACGGTGGTGCCGTCCACGTAGGTGGTGGTGCCGATGGCGCCGAGCACCACGTCGCCTCCGGCGACCAGCGCGGTCAGCGAGGAGCCGGGCACCAGGGCCACCGGCGGGCGGGGCGTGCGCGGGCCGATCGAGGTGAGCTGGATCCCTGACTGCGCCAGCTCCTTGGAGACCGAGGCGACCAGCGGGCGCGACACGCCGGCCAGCGTCCACCGCGTGAGGGGATACAGGCCGATCCGGTCGGGGCGGCGGGCCTCGAGGGCCCGCGCGGCGGCGCGCGTGCGCACCAGCGTCACACGGCGGGCCGGGGCGGCGGCGCGGGGCACCGGGCGCTCGTTGGCGCGCTGCCCCGACGACGAGTCGATCATCTGCTCGATGGGCGTCACGCCCACGATCACGTTGTCCTGGTCGCCGCTGCCGTAGGCGATGGCGCCGATCACGCGGGCCACGCCATCGGCCCCGGTGACGTACACCGGGCTGCCGCTCATCCCCTCGGCAACGCCGCCGGTCTGCGACATCAGGGGGCCCTCGGCGCGCACCAGGATCAGCGACCCGCCGGGCCCGTCGGCCGAGCGCTGCACGTCGATCACCGACACCGGGAAGGTGACGATGTCGGTGCCGCGCACCACGGTCCGCGCCTCGCCCACCATGCCGGGGGTGACCTCGGCCAGGGGCAGGATCGGGTCGGCGGCCGCGGCGGTGCCGGCCGCCGGCGAGCCCGATGCCGGCGGCCGCGGCGAGGCCGGCGGCCAGCGCACCGGGCCCGCGCGCGGCGCATCAGCGGGCGGCCGACGTGGCGGTGAGGGCGATGTGGCGCACGCTGAACCAGGTGTCCCTGAGCCCCAGCAGAGTGCGCAGCGAGGTGCCGCTGAAGGTCGTCGTCCGGCCGCCGGCGGTGGTCACCCGCGCGCTCAGCACCCGCGGCGAGTCGCCCCGGCGCGTGACCGTGAACGTGGCCACCGGGCCGCCCACTCCCAGCAGCCGGCCGAGGCGCGCGGCGCTGAACGTGGGGTGGTCGGGCCACGTGTGGAGCGGGGAGATGCGGTCGTATCCGTCGGTCACGCTCACAAGATACGGGCGCGCGGCCCCGGCACCGAAGATGTTGGCCGCACTTTCCGTACGTCCACCGGATGTGGAGAAGAAGAAGGCCGTGATGACGGCGCCGCGGTACGTCAGCACGGTGTTGCGCGTCTGGACCACCGCGCGGGTGGTGCGCGCGTCCTCGGCGGGGACGCCGCCGTAAACCTGGCTGCGGTCGTCGTCGAAGACGTCGTACGTCGCCGTCGGGCTCATGGTGGACAGCGCGTAGCTGCGCGCGGCCACCGCCTGGGCCACCACGGCGGTGTAGGAGTCGCCCGCCCACGCCGCCGGCATCTCCCGCGGCACGACGCCCTTGAGGTAGTCCTCGAGCTGCAGCACGTTGACCAGCGACAGCCGCCCGCCGCCCGACGGCACCGCGCGCACCTCGCCGCGATAGGGGCCCCGGCCGGCGCTCGCCGCACCCCAGGCGACGGCGCCGCCGCGGGTGGTGGGCTGCACGCGCACCATGCCCTGGAACAGGCCCACGCGGACCGGCCCGCGGAAGACGGCCACGCGACCGCCCGCGACCGCGCGGATCGAGTACGAGGCGCCGTTCACCAGGCGCATCGCCCGGGCGGTGCCGTTGGGCCGGCGGCCGAGCGCCCGCCAGGGTCCCGCGCTGCGCACGGCCAGACGGCGGCGGTCGGTGGTCAAGCAGCACGCGCACCCGCCGCGGCGCCACCGTTCCGAGCTTCGTGCCCGGGTAGTAGTGCGCGAGGATCCGGGCCGCGCTCCAGCCCGCCAGCGAGCGCCCGCGCGCGCCGTACTGCGAGAGCCCGACGCCGTGCCCCCACCCGCGGCCGGTGAGGATGAAGGTGCCCGTGCCCGCGGGGGCCGCCGGGGCCGGAGCCGGGGCCGACACCGCCGGCGCCGCGGCGGCGAGGGCGATCGCGCCCAGGGCGCCGAGGAGGATGAGGGGTCGCGTGCGGGTCATGGTGCGGCGCCGGGCCGGCGCCCCCGCAGGCTACTCGCCCCGGCTCGCGATCCCTTCCCGGTGTGGCACGAGCGGGGGTTAGGCTGGGAGCCCCGATCGCCAGGAGGGGCGGCGTGCCCCAGATGGTCATCATCACGACGAGCGACCCGGACACCGGGGAGAGCGCGCGGGCCGTCTTCGAGGTCACCCCTCCGCCCGAGCCCGGGCGCGAGCGCGCGGTGCTGGGGCAGCTGGTCGCGGGCATCCATCCCGGAGCCGTGGAGCGCGCGTTCGCTGACGGGATCGCCACCTTCGCCGACGGCCCCCGGGTGATCACGGCGGCCTTCCGCGACACCGAGGCGCCGCCCGCGCCGCAGGAGGACGGACAGGCGACCCTGTTCGACCTCTGAACCGGCGACCGGAGTGGAGGACGCGGTAGTTTCGCGGCGTCATGGCGCGCCGATCGCGATGGAGCCCCTGATGGCCGAGGAGTGGGACGCCGGCACCTACCAGCGGATCTCCGAGCCGCAGGTCGCCTGGGGACGGCGGGTGGTGGAGCGGATCCCGGTGCGCGGCGACGAGCGCGTGCTCGACGCGGGCTGCGGCACCGGCCGGGTGACGCGCATGATCGCCGAGCGGGTGCCGCGCGGCACCGTGGAGGCCGTCGACGGGTCGGCCGCAGATGGTCCAGGAGGCGCGGCGCCAGCTGGCCGACCTCGGTCCGCGCGTCACGGTGCGCCAGAGCGACCTGCTCGAGCTGGTGGTCGAGCGCGCCGGTTGACCTGGTGGTCTCGACGGCGACCTTCCACTGGATCACCGACCACGAGCGGCTCTTCGCCCGGATCTTCGACGCACTCGCCCCCGAGGGCCGCCTGGTCGCGCAGTGCGGCGGCGTCGGCAACATCGCGCGCACGACGCGTGTCGCCGACGAGGTCGCCGCGCGGGAGCCCTTCGCCGGGCCGCTCGAGGGGATGACGAACCACCTGCTGTTCGCCGACCACATCTCCACCGTCACGCGGCTGCGCGAGGCGGGGTTCGAGGACGCCACCGCGTGGCTCGAGGAGGCGCCGGCGTACTTCGACGACCTCGCGGTGTGCGCCCAGTTCCTCGCGACCGTGGTGCTGCGGCGTCACGTCGCCCTGCTCGGACCGGAGGCCGGCCTGGCGTTCGGCGAGGCGGTCGCCCGGGGGCTGCGGGAGCCCGACGGGCGACTGGTGATCGACTACGTGCGACTCAACATGCAGGCGCGCCGCCCCGCCTGACGCGCATCGCGGGGGTTCGGCTCGTGGGCGCCCGGGAACCCTTCTCCGTGTGCTCTCCATCGAGCATCTCGGCAAGAGCTTCGGCGACACGGTGGCTCTTCGCGACCTGACGATGTCGGTCCCGGCCGGCGAGGTGGTCGGCCTGCTGGGCCCCAACGGGTCGGGCAAGACGACCGCGATGCGCATCGTGTTCGGGGTGATCGACGCCGACGAGGGGCAGGTGCTCTACCGCGCCGCGCCGATCGACGCCGACCAGCGGCGGCGCTTCGGCTACATGCCCGAGGAGCGGGGCCTGTATCCCGACATGCGGGTGCGCGATCAGCTGGTCTTCTTCGCGCGCCTCGCGGGTCTCGACCGCCCCACGGCGGGCGCGCGGAGCGACGCGCTGCTCGAGCGGCTGGGCATCGCGGACCGGGCGGGGGAGGAGGTCCAGAAGCTCTCGCTCGGCAACCAGCAGCGCGTGCAGCTCGCCGCCGCCCTGGTGCACGAGCCCGAGGCCCTGGTGCTGGACGAGCCCTTCTCCGGGCTCGACCCCGTGGCCGTCGCCGGGCTGTCCGAGATCGCCCAGGAGGCTGCCCGCGACGGGCGCCTGGTGCTGTTCTCGAGCCACCAGCTCGACCTGGTGGAGGGCCTCTGCGAGTCGGTCGCCGTGCTCGACCACGGCAGCCTGGTGATGGCCGGACGCGTGGACGACCTCAAGCAGCGCAGCGGGCGGCGCGAGCTGCGCGTGCTGGTGGACACCGGTAACGGGGACGGGTGGGTGCGACGCATCGCCGGCGTGCGCGCCGTGTCGTCGGGCGCCGACGGGGTGCGGCTCGCCCTCGACCCCGGGGTGGAGCCGCTGGAGGTGCTGGACGCCGCCCGGGCCGCCGGCAGCGTCCGCGACTTCGCGCTCGAGCTGCCGAGCCTGACCGAGCTGTTCCTCGAGTCGGTGGACCCGCGGTGAGGCGGCGCTGGGGCGGCGCCGTGCTGGTGGCCGAGCGCGAGATGCGCGAGCGGGTGCGGTCGCGCAGCTTCCGCGTCATCACCGTGATCCTGATCGTCGCCTCCCTCGCGCTGGTGATCACGCCGGCGCTCTTCGACGACGACGGCGCGAGCACGACGCGCATCGGCGTGGCCGGCGGATCGCCCGCCCTCCCCGCCGCCCTCGAGACGGCCGGCGCGGCGGTGGGGCTGACGGTCGAGGTGCAGGGCGGCACGAGCGAGCAGGTGCGCGAGGGCGTCGATTCCGGGCGCCTGAAGCGGCCGTGATCGTCACGAACGCCGGCGCGCGGGCGATCGTGAGGTCCGCGCTCTCGGACGAGGTGCGCGCCACGATCCAGCAGGGCGTCGGCCTCGCCCGCCTGCGCACGGCACTCACGGAGGCCGGCGTGAGCGCCGACCGGATCGCCGCCCTCGGCCGCGCGCCGCGGGTCGACGTGGTGGTGCTGGCGCCCGACACCAGCCCTGCGGGCGGCGACGTCGGGGTGGGCGTGCTGGTGGCCGTCGTGCTCTACATCGCCCTGCTCTTCGCCGGCACGCTGCTCGCCAGCGGCGTGGCCGAGGAGAAGACCAGCCGCGTCTCGGAGGTGCTGCTGGCCAGCGTGCGCCCGATCGAGCTGCTGGTCGGCAAGGTGGTGGGCATCGGCCTGATCTCGATCGTCCAGCTGGCGGTCGCCGCGGCGCCGGCGCTGATCGCCGCGCTGGCGATCGGGGCGGTGGACGTCCCCGACGCCACGGCGACCGCCGTCGCCTGGGGGCTCGTCTGGTTCGTGGTCGGATACCTGCTGTACGCGGCCGCGTACGGGGCGCTCGGCGCGCTGGTGGGCCGCCAGCAGGAGGTGGGCCAGGTCACGGCGCCACTCGCGATGCTGCTGCTGGCCGGATACCTGTCGGCCGCCTATACCGCCTCCGACCCCGGTGGGTCGCTCGCGACCGCGCTCTCGCTGATCCCTCCCCTCTCGCCCCTGGTGATGCCGGTGCGCATCGCCGCGGGGACCGCCGGGGCGGGCGAGGTCGCGCTGGCCCTGGTGCTGACGCTCGCCCTGGCGGCGGCGATCCTGGTGGTGGGGGCGCGCGTCTACCGCACGGGCATCACCCACACCGGCGCGCGCACCTCCCTCGCCCAGGCCCTGCGCGGCGGCCCGCGCCGGCGCACCAGGACCGCCTAGCGCGCCCCGTACTGCTCCTCGTAGTAGCGGCGGTACTCGCCGCTCTTGATCGGCTCCCACCACGGCCGGTTGTCGCGGTACCAGGCCACGGTGGCCTCGATGGCCTCCTCGAACGAGCTCTTCGGCTCCCAGCCCAGGCTCCGCAGACGGGCCGTGTCGAGGGCGTAGCGGCGGTCGTGGCCGAGGCGGTCGGCGACGTGGCGCACCAGCGTCTCGTCGCGGCCGGTCAGCGCCAGGATGCGCCGCGTGATCTCGAGGTTGGGCTCCTCGTTGCCGCCGCCGACGTTGTAGACCTCGCCGGCCACGCCCTCGGTGAGCGCCGTCCAGATGCCCTCGCAGTGGTCGTCCACGTAGATCCAGTCGCGGATCTGCATGCCGTCGCCGTAGACCGGCAGCTCGAGTCCGTCGAGCGCGTTGGTGACGAACAGCGGGATCAGCTTCTCCGGGTACTGGCGCGGGCCGAACGTGTTCGAGCCCCGGGTGATGACCGTGTCCAGGCCGAAGGTGCGGTGCCACGCGAGCACCTGGAGGTCGCCGCCGGCCTTGCTGGCCGAGTAGGGGCTCGACGGGCTGATCGGGTCGATCTCGCGGAAGGCGCCGGTGGGGATGGAGCCGTAGACCTCGTCCGTCGAGACCTGGACGAACCGGCCCACGCCGGCCCGCCGCGAGGCCTCCAGCAGCACCGCGGTCCCGACGACGTCGGTCTGGATGAAGTCGGCGGGCTCGAGGATGCTGCGGTCCACGTGGCTCTCGGCGGCGAAGTTGACCACCGCGTCGACGCCCGCGATCGCCGCCTCGACCTTCGGCGCGTCGGCGATGTCGGCGTGGACGAAGCTGTAGCCCTCGTCATCGGCCACATCGGCGACGTTGGCCGGGTTGCCGGCGTAGGTGAGCTTGTCGAGGTTGACCACCTCGGCGCCGCGGCCGAGGGCCAGGCGCACGAACGCGGATCCGATGAACCCGCACCCACCGGTCACGAGAAGCTTCACGCCGTCTCCTTGATGTAGTCCGAAAGTGCCTCGCGCCAGGGTCGCAGCCGCGGCGCCCCCGCGCGCGTCGCGACGAGGGGGGAGTACTCGGGGCGCGGGGCGGGGCGCCCGAGCTCGGCCGTGGTGATCGGCACCACGGCGCAGTCGATGCCCGCCTCCTCGAAGATGGCCCGGGCGAAGCCGGCCCACGTCACGGATCCCCCGCCCGCCGTGTGGTAGATCCCCGGCGGCTGGTCGAGCAGGGCCTCGAGGGCGGGCGCCAGGTCGCGGGTCCAGGTGGGCGAGCCCTCCTGGTCGTCGACCACGGTCAGCTCGTCGCGCTCGGCGCCGAGGGCGCGCATGGTGTCCACGAAGTTGCGCCCCGACGCGCCGTAGAGCCAGGCGGTGCGGGCGATGCGCGTGCCGCCGGGCCAGGCCGCGATGGCGCCCCTCTCGCCCGCCAGCTTGGTGCGCCCGTAGGCGCCCAGGGGGCTCGGGACGTCGTCCTCGGCGTACGCGCGCCCGGCGCGGCCGTCGAACACGTAGTCGGTGGAGGGCACCACCAGGGCGGCGCCGGCCTCCGCCGCGGCGACGGCCACGTTGGCCGATCCGCGGGCGTTGACCGCCTCGGCCGCCGGCTCGCGCGCCTCGGCGCCGTCGACATCGGTCCACGCGGCGAGGTGCATCACGGCCTCGGGCCGCGTCTCGCGCACGCACGCCCGCACCGCCGCGAGGTCGGTCACGTTGACCTCCATGTCCACCCCGGTCACCTCGTGGCGGTCCGCGAGGTGGGCGGTGAGGTCGCGACCCAGCATCCCCGCGGCGCCGGTCACCAGTATCCGCATGCGCCCCGCGTCATCAGACCAGACCGATCGACGACGAGTCCCCCACCATGAAGCGGTACGCGCGAGGCTTCTCCGCGGTGCGGGCGATGGTCACCCCGCGGCCGATCAGACTGCTCTCGACGCGCGCGTCGAGGTCCTCCACGCGGCTGTTCTCCAGCAGGATGGAGTGCTCCACCTCGGCCCGGCGCACGACCACGTTGGACGAGATCGCCGAGTAGGGCCCGATGTAGGCGTCCTCCACCAGGGCCCCCGCGCCGATGATGGCCGGCCCGCGGACGGACGAGCGCACCAGGCGCGCGCCGGCCTCGATCACGACGCGCCCCTCGATGGTGGAATCGACGACCTCGCCGGCGCTGTACGGCTCCAGCACGTCGAGGATCAGGCGGTTGGCCTCGAGCATGTCCTCCAGGCGCCCGGTGTCCTTCCACCAACCGGTGACCTCGTGCGGATCCACGGTCAGGCCGCGGTCGATCAGGTGCTGGATGGCGTCGGTGATCTCCAGCTCGCCACGGGCGGACGGGCTGATCGCCTTGGCCGAGTCCATGATCGCCGAGGTGAACATGTAGACGCCGACGAGCGCGAGGTCGGTCTTGGGCTCGGGCGGCTTCTCCACCAGGCGCACGACGCGCCCGTCCTCGAGCTCGGCCACGCCGTACGACTCCGGGTCGGGCACCCGCTGCAGCAGGATCATCGCGTCGCTGTCGCCCGCGCGGAAGCGGTCGGCGAGCTCGGTGATGCCGTCGCGCAGCAGGTTGTCGCCGAGGTACATCACGAACGGCGCGCCGTCGAGGAACCCCTCCGCCGTGAGCACCGCGTGGGCCAGCCCGAGCGGGGCCTGCTGGCGGATGTAGGTCACGGAGATGCCGAGGGCCGAGCCGTCGCCGACGGCGGCCTCGATCTCGGCCTGGGTGTCGCCCACGACGATGCCGATGTCGGTGACGCCGGCGGCGCGCAGCGCCTCGAGGCCGTAGAAGAGGACGGGCTTGTTGGCCACCGGCACGAGCTGCTTGGCGCTGGTGTGGGTGATCGGCCGAAGGCGCGTCCCCGCTCCACCGGAGAGCACCAGTCCCTTGAGTGGGGCGGTCACGCCGCCGACCCTACCAGCCGGATACCCGGCGGCCGGGATGGGGTCCCTCGCTACCATGCCCTTCTGTGGACCGAGACGAGTGGCTTGCCCGCCGCACATACCGGGGCGCGGACTTCGATCCGGAGCGGCTGGCGCACCGGGCGCGCCGCGACGACCTGCGCATCTCGGTGTGCCTGCCGGCGCTGAACGTCGCCGACACGGTCGGCGACATCGTCACGTCGGTGCGCGAGAACCTGATCGCGCAGACGCCGCTCGTCTGCGAGATCGTGGTCATCGACAGCGACAGCGACGACGGCACGCGGGCGGTCGCCGAGGGCGCCGGGGCGCGCGTGGTGCAGGACCGGGACGTGCTGCCGCAGCTGGCCCCGGGGCGGGGCAAGGGCGAGGCCCTGTGGAAGTCGCTGGCGGTGCTGGACGGCGAGATCGTCGTGTGGCTCGACTCGGACGTGGTCGACTTCGACCCGGCGTTCGTCACCGGCCTGGTCGGCCCGCTGCTGGAGGACCCGGCCGTGGGATACGTGAAGGCGCTCTACCAGCGGGCCCTCGGCGACGACGCGGATGGCGGCGGCCGCGTCACCGAGATCTGCGCCCGGCCCCTGATCAACCTCTTCTACCCGGAGCTCGCCGGCTTCGCCCAGCCGCTCTCGGGTGAGGCCGCCGGCCGCCGCGACCTGCTCCGGTCGGTGCCCTTCTTCAACGGCTACGCCGTGGAGCTGGGCCTGCTGATCGACCTGCTGCGCACCGCCGGGCTGGGCGCGCTGGCCCAGGTCGACCTGGGGGCGCGACGCCACACCAACCAGCCCACCGCCGCGCTCGGCGCGATGGCGTCCACCATCTCGCAGGCCGTGTTGCGCCGGGTGGCCGAGGAGGGCCGCGCCCCCGGCGACCTCGCGGGCGCCGGCGCCTACGCGCGGCCGGTGCGCGGCGAGAACGGCTTCGGGCTCGTGGAGCTCGACACCCACCCGGACGAGCGGCCGCCGATGGCCGACGTGCTGCAGGCGGGAGTGACCTGAGCGCACCGCGGTCACGCGTCGTCTACCTGGACCTGGACGGCACCCTGTTCGGCCCGGGGGGCTCGATCCTCCGCGACGCCGCCGGTCGGTTCACCCTCGACGGCGTCCAGGCGCTCTCGAGCTGCTGCACGCGGCGGGCGTTCCCGTGGTGCTGGTGAGCGGCCGCAGCCGGCGGCGCCTGGAGGCGGTGTCCCAGGCGCTGGGCGCCGACGGGATCCTGCCGGAGATGGGCGCGATCGATTCGGGGTACCCCACCGCCCCCGGACAGACCGTGCACGAGGCGATCGCCGCACACCGGCATCCCGCAGGCGCTGCTCGACCACGAGCCCGGCCTGGGCCACCACCCGCTCGCCGCCTGGGGCCGGGAGGGAAGCCACGTGCTGATCGGAACGGCCGGCCCCGAGGCGCAGGATCTGGTGACCCGCCTCTCGGGCGGGACGCTGCGCCTGGCCGACAACGGCCAGACCGACGCGACGGGCGCGCACATCTGGCACCTGCTGCCGGCGGCGGCGAGCAAGGCGTCCGCCGTGGCTCGCGACCTGGAGGCGCGTGGGGCCGATCCGGCGGCGAGCCTGGCGGTGGGCGACAGCCGGCAGGACCTGGGTATCGGCACCGTGCTCGGGGCCGTCGCGATCGTGGCCAACGGCGCGGCGGCCGATGCCGCGCTGGCCGCCGAGGCCGCCTGGGTGACGCGCGGCTCCTACGGGGCGGGCGTGCGCGAAGCGGTGGAGGCCTGGCTCAGGGGACGATGACCGTCGGCTGATCGACGGGCTGGGAGCAGACCGTCGCCACCGTGGTCCAGGCGCGGACGGCCGAGCGGGCGCGGCTCGCGCGGAGGGCCGGGGCGCTGGTGCGCTTGGCCAGCGTCAGGACGGCCTGGGCGGGGCGGGCGGTGGGGCAGCGGCCCCACTGGGCGGAGAGCTCCTGGGCCTGCGCGATGTTCGCCGAGGCGGCGGACGAGGGCGCCGCTCCCGCGAGGGCCGGGACGAGCCCGACGGCGAGGGTGGCGATGATGATGAGCGCGAGGCGCACGGGAGGATCCTTCTCCGGGGTGGTCAATCCTTGACCTCTCGCACACTGGCCCCGCTCGCGCGGGCCGCGCCGGGGGGAACGGCCAGTCCGTACCTGGTCGAAGGTCTAGGTCGGCCGCGCGCTCCCGGCGGCCCAGATCCCCGTCACGGCGCAGGCCGCGGATGCCAGATCCACCTCGGTCGCCGCCAGGGCGGTATCGAGATCGCGCAGCTGCCGGCCGATGGCCAGGGCGCCCGCGAAGCCGAGGCGGCGGATCGCTCCGGGCCCGAGGTTGACCGCACCGCACAGCGCAACGCAGGGCACGCCGGCCTGCGCGCAGGCGGCGGCGACGGCCAGCGGGGCCTTGCCCGCGGAGGTGGTCGCGTCGATCCGGCCCTCACCGGTGATGCACAGGGACGCGCCCTCGAGGCGCCCGGCGAACCCCATGGCCTCCAGCACCAGGGGCGCGCCGGGCGTCAGCTCGGCACCGAGCAGCGCCGCCAGCCCACCGGCCGCGCCGCCCGCGGCGCCCGCCCCGGGCAGCTCCTGCAGGTCGACCCCGGTCTGGTCGCGCACGACACGCGCCACCTGGGCGAGGCCCGCGTCGAGACGCGCGACGGCCTCGGTGTCCGCCCCCTTCTGGGGCCCGAACACGACCGCCGCGCCGCGCGGCCCGTGGAAGGGGTTGTCGACGTCGCACGCCACCTGGATCGCCGTGTCGGCGAGGCGCGGGTCGAGGCCCGAGAGGTCGATGCGCGCGACGCGGGACATGTCGGCGCCACGGCCCTCCAGCTCCGCCCCGTCCCGCGTCCAGCAGGCGCGCCCCGAGCGCCCGGGCGATGCCGAGGCCGCCGTCGGTGGTGGCGCTGCCGCCCAGTCCCACCACGATGCGCCGGGCCCCCAGGTCGAGCGCCGCGGTGATCAGCTGGCCGGTGCCGCGCGTGCTGGCGGCCTCGGGGTCGCGCTCACCGGGCAGCAGGCGCTCGTATCCCGACGCCTGGGCCAGCTCGACCACGGCGACGCCCCCGGGCAGCTCGCCGATCGCGGCCTCGACGGGCCGGCCGAGGGGGTCCGCGACCGCGACGGGCCGGCGGCGGCCGCCGAGCGCTCCGATCAGCGCGTCCATCGTCCCCTCACCGCCGTCGGCCACCGGAGAGCTGCGTATCTCGCAGTCGAAGATGGCCAGCCGCACGCCGGCGCCGATCGCGCGCGCGGCGGCCGCCGGCGAGAGCGCCCCCTTGAAGGGCGCCGGCGCGACGACGATCGCGGTCACGCCTCGGGTCGGGCGGGGCGGCGGGGCCAGTCGATCTGCAGGAAATCCAGGAGCTGGTCCTGCCACTCGCCGTCGTCGCGGATGCTGTGGCGTGTGTCGGAGAGGAACCGGGCGTCGTCGCCCGCCGGGATCCGGAACGGCCCGTCGGGGTCGAGAGCGGCGGCGAGGACCAGCGCGGCGATCGCCGACGGCGGCGTGGGGTTGCGCTCGCGCCAGGCGCCGAACCCCGCGCGCAGGTCGCCGAGCAGCGGCACGTAGGGGCCCTCGCCACGGCTGACGGCCCCGGTGGGGCGCGTGGCGCGGGGAAGTCGGTGTCGACCATCCCCGGCTCGATGGACGCGACGTGGACGCCGAAGGGACGCGACTCCACGGCCAGGGCCTCGGCCATCGCCAGGAGGGCGTACTTGGAGGCGTGGTACATGCCGACCAGCGGGTTGGTGAGGCGGGCGCCGATCGACGAGACGAAGATCACCGACCCCGAGCCGGCCTCGCGCATGGCCGGGAAGGCGGCCTGGACGACGGCGGCCGCGCCGAAGAAGTTGGTCTCGAACATGGTGCGCACCTCGTCGAGGTCGGCGTCCTCGACGGCCCCGAGCACGGCGTAGCCGGCGTTGCTGACCAGGCAGTCGAGCGCGCCGCCGGCGATCTGCTGCGCGCTGCCCACCGCCGCACGGATCGAGACCGGGTCGGTGACGTCGAGGTACGCGACGCTCACCCCGGGGCGCGCCGCGTGGTCGGCCTGGGCGCGCTCCACGTCGCGCACGCCGGCCACCACGCGCCAGCCGTCGTCGGCGAAGGCCTCGACCACGGCACGGCCGATACCGCGACCCGCTCCGGTGACGAGAACCGTTCGAGGCGTGCTCACGGTCGGGAAGGCTACGCCGCACCCGGGTGCGGCGTGGTGGTGCCCGAGAGATCGGGGATCGGCGACTCCTCGGTCACCGGCCCCGCGCTCAGCAGCGGCAGGCGCAGGGTGAAGGTGCTGCCCACGCCGACGCGCGACTCGAGCGTCGATGCTGCCCTTGTGCGCGGCGGCCAGACCGCGCGCGATGGCGAGGCCGAGGCCGGCGCTGCGGCCGGCGCGGGAGGGGTCGCCGCGATAGAAGCGGTCGAACACGAACGGCACGGCGTCCGCCGGGATCCCCTCGCCCGTGTCGCGCACGGCGAGGGTGGCGTCCTGGCCGTCGCGGCCGACGATCACCGTCACCTCTCCTCCGGACGGGGTGTGGCGCAGGGCGTTGTCGAGCAGGATCAGCAGGATCTGCTCGATGCGCGCGGGGTCGACCTCGGCCAGCACCGGACCGGGCGACGGCGTCACCGACAGGGTGACGCCCTCCCGGCGGGCGAGCGGCACGCGCGGCGCCGTGACCACCTCGGCGAGGTCGTCGAGGTCGCACTCCTGGCGGTCGAGCGGCAGCGCGCCCGCGTCGAGCCGGGCCAGCTGCAGCTGCTCCTCCACCAGCCGCTCGAGCCGCCCGGTCTCCTGGCTCATCGACTGGAGGAACTCGCGGCGGTGCTGCTCGCTGACCCCCTGGCCCTCCAGCAGCTCCAGAAACCCCTTGAGCGCGGCGATCGGCGTCTTCAGCTCGTGCGAGACGTTGGCCACCAGGTCGCGGCGCGCCCGCTCGAGGCGGCGCTCGTCGGTGACGTCGCGCAGCGTGATGACCGTGCCCCCCGCGGCGTCGTCGGCGGCGATCCGCGCCACGTGCAGCTCCAGCTCGACCCCGTCGGGCAGCGCCACCTGGCGCCGGTCGACCGGCGGGGCGCCGTCGGCGCGCGCGGCGCGCACCGCGTCGAGGATCGGCGCGGGCAGTGCCTCGAGCCGGGTGGACTCACCGGCGGTGAAGCCGAGCAGCCGGTTGGCGGCGTCGTTGGTGACCACCACCGCCCCGTCCGGGGCGACGGCGATCACGCCCTCGGCCAGCGAGCCGATCAGCGCACGGTCGCGGTCGCGTTCGCTGGTGATCTCGGACACCATCGACTGCAGCTGGGCGGCCATGCCGTTGAGGCTGTCGCCCAGGGTCGCGAGCTCCTCGGGGGCGACCCGGGCGGTGGGCGCGCGGGCCGAGAGGTCGCCGGCGGCCAGCGTCGCCGCCGTGCTCGCCAATCGCCGGATGCGGCCGCCCAGCACTCGTGCCAGGGCGATCCCGGCCAGGGCCGCGAGGCCGAGCACCACGATCATCGCGATGATCACCCGCTGACGGACGATCGCGAGCTCGGGCGCCAGACCGGTCACCTCGCGCGCGGCGGTGATGGTGCCGCCCTGGGGATCGTCGCCGATCGACAGCGGGGCGACGGTCGCCACGGCCTGCTCGTCGGCGAAGGCGGCCGTCTGGTTGGGACCGAGCTCCGGCATGCGGGCCATCAGCTCCAGCCGCCCCGGCGCCTGCGCGGACGTGTTGAGGAAGAGCCCGTGGATGTCGATGCGCACCTCCGCCCCGGTCTGGGCGCGCACCTGCGTCACGAACTCCTGGAGCTGCTCGCGGTCGGGCGACCCCGAGAGGCCGGAGTCGGCGCCGGCCGCGCGGATGTCGCGCGCCAGCTCCTGCGCGTCGCGCTTGGCGCGATCGCCCCGCACGCTCGATTCGAGCGTCGGCAGCACCACCAGCAGCACCGCGAGGCTCGCGGCCATGCCCACGGCGAGCAGGGCGCCGACGAGCCACCCCTGCAGGCCGAAGACCCGGCGGCGGTTCACCCTCGCGCGTCCTCCCCGCCGAACGCGTAACCCACACCGCGGACCGTACGGATGAGAAGCGGCGCGGACGCGTCGACCTCGACCTTCTGGCGCAGGTGGCGGACGTGGACGTCGACGCTGCGCAGGTCTCCGAAGAAGTTGCCCTTCCACAGGTGGTTCATCAGCTCCTCGCGGGTGAACACCCGGCGGGGCGAGCTGGCCAGCTTGTGGAGGATCTCGAACTCGGAGTAGGTGAGGGTCAGTTCCTCGCCGTCGCGCATCACCGTTCGCGAGACGGCGTCGATCTCGAGGTCGCCGATGCGCAGTGGTGCGGAGCGATCGGGTTCCAGTCGCGCGCGGCGCAGGTTGGCCTTGACGCGCGACACCAGCTCCCGGGGCGAGAACGGCTTGGTGACGTAGTCGTCGGCCCCGAGCTCCAGGCCGAGCACCTTGTCCAGCTCCTCGCCGCGCGCCGACAGCATGATGATCGGGATGCTGCGCTCGGCGCGGATGCGCTTGCACACCTCGAGGCCGTCGAGGCCCGGCAGCATCACGTCGAGCACCACCAGGTCGATGGGCTCGCGCTCCACGACGTCGAGGGCGTCGTCGCCACGCGCCGCGGTCACCACGGCGAACCCGGCGTCCTTGAGGGCGTACTCGACGATCGTGCGAATGGACTGCTCGTCCTCGACCACCAGGATGCGGTCGGACATGGAGGACCTCCCGGTGCTCTCGGCGGGATGGTAGCGAGGGCCCGCGATGGCGGTGCCGATCTTCGCGGAGCCTTAAAACTGCGTCGGGATCTCAGCGTCTCGGGCTACCCTGGAGGGCGTGCCGGCCTTCGGACCCGGCGGGACGAACCCCTTCGACCCGCCCCCACCTCCCACGCCGCCCCGACGCCGGCCGCCCGGCTGGCTGACCGGCGCGCTGCTGCCCGCCGTGGTCGGGGGCCTCGTCGTGCTCGGCGGGCTCGCCGCTGACCGGCAACCTCGGCGGCGACACGACCACGACGGTCCGCGACCCCACGCCCCTCCCCGCCGCCGCGGCGTCCACGACGCCCGACGCGCCCGCGACGGCCGACGATGACGCGGCGGCCCCCTCCCGCGGGCTCCAGAGCGTGCAGGCCGTGGTGGCCGAGAGCTCGCCCGCCGTGGTGCTGGTCACCTCCGGCTCGGGCAGCGACGGGAGCCTCGGCTCGGGCTTCCTGGTCGACCGCCGCGGCCGCGTGCTGACCAACGCCCACGTGGTGGACGGCCACGGCTCGGCGACCGTTGACCTTCGACGACGGCACCAGGACGCCGGCCACGGTGCTCGGGCGCGACGAGAGCACCGACCTCGCGGTGCTGCGGGTCGAGGACGTCCCGGCAGGGGTCCGGCCCCTGCCCCTCGGCCGCAGCTCCGCCCTGGTGGTGGGCGACCCGGTGGTCGCGATCGGCAACCCGTTCGGGCTCGAGCGGACGGCCACCACGGGCATCGTCTCGGCGCTCAAGCGGATCATCAGCTCGCCCAACGACTTCCAGATCCAGAACGTGATCCAGACCGACGCCGCCATCAACCAGGGCAACTCGGGCGGCCCGCTGCTCGACCGGCGCGGGCGGGTGGTGGGCATCAACTCCCAGATCGCCTCCGAGAGCGGCGGCAGCGACGGCATCGGCTTCGCGGTGCCCATCGACACCATCCGGCCGGTCGCCGACGCGATCATCTCGACCGGCCGCGCGACACACGCCTGGCTCGGCGTCACCGGCCGCTCGATCACCCCGGCCATGGCGAAGGCGCTCGGGGTGCCGGACGTGCGGGGCGTCGCGGTGATCGGCGTGGACGACCGCGGCCCGGCGAAGGCCGTGGGCCTGCGCCCCGCGACCACGGCGAAGGACGCCGACGTGCCCCGCGGGGGCGACCTGGTGGTGGCGATCGACGGCCGGCCGGTGGAGGACATGGCCGACGTCAGCCGGGCCGTCTCGTCGCGGGCCGTCGGCGAGGCGGTGGACGCTGACCGTGCTCCGCGCCGGCCGCCGCGTGACCCTGCATGTGGTGCTCGACGACCGCCCCGCCGACGTGGGGGTCGGCACCCCGACTCCCTAGCCCGGCTCTCAGGCCAGGAAGAGCCGGTAGGCCGGGTTGGCGCTCTCGTCGCTGTGCGGGTACCCCAGGGTGCCGAGGAACGCGCGGAAGGTGTCCATCTCGGCGGGCGGCACCTGGAGGCCCACCAGGATCCGGCCGAAGTCGGCGCCCTCGTTGCGGTAGTGGAACAGCGAGATGTTCCAGTTGGGGCTCATCTCGGACAGGAAGCGCAGCAGCGCGCCCGGGCGCTCGGGGAACTCGAAGCGGTACAGCAGCTCGTCGAGGGCCCGCGACGAGTGGCCGCCGATCATGTGGCGCAGGTGCTGCTTGGCCAGCTCGTCGTCGGTGAGGTCGAGCGTGGGGAACCCCCCGGCGCGCAGGGCGGTGGCGATGCGCTCGGCGTCGTCGCGCCCGCGGATCTCGACGCCGACGAACAGGTGGGCCGCGTCGCCGTCGGCGATGCGGTAGTTGAACTCCGTGATGCCGTGGCCGTCGAGGGTCGCGCAGAAGCGCAGGAACGACCCGCGCTCCTCGGGCACGGTGACGGCGAACACCGCCTCACGCGACTCGCCCACCTCGGCGCGCTCGGCCACCACGCGCAGGCGGTCGAAGTTCATGTTGGCGCCGCAGGCCACCGCCACCAGATGGTCGCCGCTGCGGCCCTCGCGGTCGACCCACGCCTTGAGGCCGGCGATCGCCAGCGCCCCGGCCGGCTCGAGGATGCTGCGCGTGTCCTGGAAGACGTCCTTGATCGCGGCGCACACGGCGTCCACGTCGACGCGCACGATCTCGTCCACCAGCTCGCGGCAGAGCCGGAACGTCTCCACGCCGACCTGCCGCACGGCGGTGCCGTCCGAGAACAGGCCCACGTCGGCGAGCACCACGCGCTCGCCCTGCTCCAGCGACCGCGCCATGGCGTCCGAATCCACCGTCTGGACGCCGATCACGCGCACCTCGGGGCGCAGCGCCTTGACGTAGGCGGCGATGCCCGAGATCAGGCCGCCGCCACCGACGGCCACGAAGATCGCGTCGATCGGGCCGGGGTGCTGGCGCAGGATCTCCATCCCGATGGTGCCCTGGCCGGCGATCACGTGGGGGTCGTCGAAGGGGTGCACGAACACCAGGTCGCGCTCGGACGGCCAGCGCGTCGGCGCGCGCCTGGGCGTCCGAATACGAGTCGCCGTGGAGCACCACCTCCACCCACGGCCCGCCGAACGACCGCACCGCCTCGACCTTCACCTGGGGCGTGGTGACCGGCATCACGATCACGGCGCGGCACTCGAGGCGCGCCGCCGAGAGCGCCACGCCCTGCGCGTGGTTTCCCGCCGACGCGGCGATCACGCCCCGCGCGCGCTCGGCGTCGCTCAGGTGGGACATCTTGTTGTAGGCGCCGCGCAGCTTGAACGAGAACACCGGCTGGTTGTCCTCGCGCTTGAGCAGCACGGTGCAGCCGGTGCGTGCCGAGAGCTGGGGCGCCCGCTCCAGCTCGGTCTCGCGGGCCACGTCGTAGACCCGGGCGGTGAGGATCCGCCGGAGATAGTCGGGCGGAGCGGCGCCCTGGTTCAGCGGATGCGCACCGAGCGGACCACCGACGCGCGCGGGCGCATCGCCGAGGTGCCGAGGAACCGCGCCGACACCTTCACCGCCTTCGCCGTGCGGGGCGCCTTGGGACGCAGCACCGCGGTGTACGTGCAGGCGCCCCTCTTGCGCAGCAGGGGGACGGTCCGGCGGGCGACGAACCTCTTGCCCACCTTGGCCGCCACCTCGACCCTGCCGCCGCACCTCGGCGCGGGGCTGATGCGCGGCAGCACCATCTTGCCGGTGACCGTGAGGCTCTTGACGCGGCCCTTCTTGGGCGAGCGGGTGATCGTCATCCCGAGGCTGCGGGGCAGCGGGCGCAGGGGGGTGACGGCGGTCGTCGCCACCGGCGCGGCGGAGACCTCGAGCGACGCGCCCGAGCGGTCGTCCTCGATGGCCCCGTTGCCGGGGGTCGAGTTGGGGTCGAGCACCGACGACGACGCCACCTCGGCCGACAGCTGGTACCCGCCGACGGCGTCCGCCCGCACGGTGATCGTCAGCGTGGCCCCCTGCCCGGCGCCGCAGGCTGCCGACCTGCCAGATGCCCGGCGGCGCCGAGAACGACCCGCGGTCGGCGGAGGCCCCGACGAATCCCAGCCCGAAGGGCGGCGGCACCGAGACGGACACACCGTCGGTGGCGTTGGGCCCCGCGTTGACCACCGAGACCACCAGGGAGACCGTGCCGCCCACCTGCACCCGGGCGGTGCTCGTGGCGACGGACACCGAGAGGTCGGCGGCCGACGGGCCCACCGGGCCGGCGAGAGGCACCGGGCCGGCCAGCGCGACGCTGCGCGAGGGCGCGTCGCCGACGGACGTGTCGGTGCCGTACCCGAGGCGGCCGTCGCCGCCGAAGCCCCAGCAGCGCACGGTCGCGTCGTCCAGCAGCGCGCAGGTGTGCGAGATGCCGACGGTGATCGCACGCGCCTTGCGCCCGCCGAGCGGCACGGGCCCGGCGCTGGCCGGGGTCTCACCGGCGTCGTCGCCGATGCTCAGCTGGTCGCCGTACCCCAGGCGGCCGTTGCCGCCGAGGCCCCAGCAGCGCACGTCCCCGGTGTCGAGGATGGCGCAGGTGTGGCCGAGGTAGGTCGAGATGGCGACCGCCGTGCGTCCCGCGCCCAGGTTCACCGAGCCGGCGGCGGCGGCGCTGGGCACGACGGCCGTCGATCCGTAGCCCAGGCGGCCGTAGGTGCCGAGGCCCCAGCAGCGCACCGAGCCGTCGTCGAGGATCACGCAGGTGTGCGAGTCGCCGGCGCTGACGGCGCGGGCGGTGTGGCCACCGAGATCGACCGGTCCGACGGCGCCGGGGGTCTCGTCGTCGCCCACGCTCGCCGTGTTGGGGTAGCCCAGCTGGCTGTACGCGCCGTACCCCCAGCACAGCAGCGCCCCGTCGTCCCGGATGGCGCACGTGTGGTACCAGCCGGCCGAGATCGCGACCGCCCGGTGACCGGCGCCCAGATCGACGGGGCCGGCGGTCGCCGGCGACTCGTTGTCGCCGATGGAGTTCTGGTTGCCGTAGCCCAGGCGGCCCGCGGTGCCGAGGCCCCAGCAGCGCACCGAGCCGTCGGCGAGCAGGGCGCACGCGTGCTGGTAGCCGGCCGTGATCGCCATCGCGGTACGGCCGCCCAGATCGACGGGCGACGCGGCCGCGGGCGAGAGCACGGGCGCGGTGCTGCCGGTGCCGAGGCGGCCGTTGGCGCCGTCGCCCCAGCAATGCACCGAGCCGTCGTCGAGGATCGCGCAGGTGAAGTCGAAACCGGCCGCCAGCGCCCGTGCCGTGCGGCCCCCGCCCAGGTTGACCGGGCCGGCGTTCGCGGCGTTGCCGATGTCGTCCACGTTGCCGTAGCCCAGGCGCCCCTCGGCGCCGATGCCCCAGCAACGGACGGAGCGGTCGGCGAGGATCGCGCAGGTGTGCTTGTCGCCCGCGTCGAGGTACCCCGCGTTGATGCGGGGGGCGACCGAGGACGCCTGTTCCGCCTGCGCGGACGTGATGATGAGCAGGGCGCAACAGACCACGATGACGAGGGCCACCGCGACCCGCGCCCTGTGGACGAGATCGGAAGACATGAATCCGACGCTTTCGTACCACAGGAGCGGCTCCGGCGTCACCATCGCCGGTGGCCCGAAAGACGCCGTCGCGCATGGCCCCGATGCCCCGTACGGGGCCGTCTAGACTGCGGGGTCGTGACCTCTCCGCTCGTGATCCGCCCAGCACAGAGCGAGGATGCGGGCGCGATCGGCGCGATCTACGACGAGGCCGCCGCGAGCGGGCTCGCGACCTTCGCCACCGGTCCGCACACGGCGCAGGAGCGCCGGGCCTGGCTCGCTCAGCGAGACGCGCGGGCGCCCGTGTGGACGGGGCTGATCGACGACGAGGTGGTCGCCTGGTCGGCGCTCGCCCCCTTCTCCCACCGCACCTGGTACTCCGGGGTGGGCGAGTACACGGTCTACGTCGCCGGCAGCACCCACGGCCGCGGGATCGGCAGGCGCATGCTGGCCGCCCTGGCCGAGGCCGCGCCCGTCGTTCGGCTACTGGAAGCTCGTCGGGATGATCCTCCCCGAGAATGCGGCCGGGCTCGCGCTGGCTCGCGGCGCCGGATTCCGCGAGGTGGGCACCCACCGCGCCCACGCCCGGCGGGAGGGGGTGTGGCGGGACGTGACCATCGTCGAGCTCCACCTCGACGCGATGGGCGGGCAGGAGGGGCCCGTGGCAGACTCGGAGGTGTCCCCACCACCGCCGAGACGAGGCTGATGCTGTGAGCGCGCGGCGAGGCGTTCTGGTCCGCAGCGAGCGGATCGGCTACCGGGAGGCGTGGGACGTGCAGCGGCGGCTGGCCGCCGCGCGCGGCGAGGGCACGATCCCGGACGTGATCTGGCTGCTGGAGCACCCGCCCACCTTCACGGCCGGGCGCCACGGCCGGCGCGCCGACCTCTTCCTCAGCGACGAGGCCCTCGCGGCCGCCGGCGCGAGTTTCGTCGAGGTTGACCGCGGCGGGCAGATGACCTGGCACGGACCGGGGCAGAGCGTCGGCTACGCCATCTGCGACCTGCGGCCCGGCCGGCGGGTGCGCGCCTTCGTGGAGCACCTGGTGGGAGCGATGCGCGACGCCGCCGCGCTCCCCGGGGCCGCGCCGGGCGAGGACGCCATGGGCCTCTACGCGGGCGGCCGCAAGATCGGCAGCGTGGGCATCCGGGTCAGCGAGGGCGTGACCACCCACGGGCTGGCCCTCAACCGGGACCCCGACCTGGAGTGGTTCCGCATCATGACCGCGTGCGGCGCCCCGGGCGTCGAGGCGACCTCGATCGCCGCCGAGGGCGGGGACCCCGCGCGCGCGCGCGTCGATGGCGCCCTCGCCGACAGCCTCGGGGAGCGCCTCGGGCTGACGCTGGAGCCGGCGACGCTCGACGAGCTGCTGCCGGCCGCGCCGAGGTGGCCTCCTAGAGCACCAGGGAGAGGAAGCGCTTGGTGCGCTCCTCCTTGGGCTCGAGCAGCACCTGGTCGGGGTCGCCCTGCTCGACGATGACGCCGCCGTCCATGAACACCACGCGGTCGCCGACCTCGCGCGCGAACCCCATCTCGTGGGTCACGACCACCATGGTCATGCCCTCCTCGGCGAGCATGCGCATCACCCCGAGGACGTCCTTGACCAGCTCGGGGTCGAGGGCGCTCGTGACCTCGTCGAACAGCATCGCCTCGGGCTCCATCGCCAGCGCCCGCGCGATCGCGACGCGCTGCTGCTGGCCACCCGAGAGCCGCGAGGGGTGCTCGGCGGCCTTCTCGGCCATGCCCACGCACTCGAGCTGGTACATCGCCTTCTCGCGGGCGGTCGCCTTGTCCAGGCCGCCGACGCGCATCGGCGCCAGGGTGACGTTGTCGAGCACGGTGCGGTGCGGGAAGAGGTTGAACGACTGGAACACCATCCCGAGCCGCCGCCGCAGGGCGTCCACCTGAGCGCCCGGCGCCGTGAGCTCGTCCGTCGCCGAGGAAGACGCGCCCCTCGGTGGGCTGCTCGAGCATGTTGAGGCAGCGCAGGAGGGTCGACTTGCCGGAGCCCGACGGCCCGATCACGCAGACGACCTCGCCGTCGGGCACCACCAGGTTGACCCCGCGCAGGACGGTGTTGGAGCCGAACCGCTTGACGACGCCCTCGGCGCGGATCGTGGTCACGGGGCCACCACCTCGCCGCGCCCCATGCGCCGCTGGTCGCGCGCGATGATCTTGTCGAGCAGGAAGATCAGCGGCAGCGTGAAGACGATGTAGTAGACCGCCGCCACGACCAGCGTGGAGGAGTTGAAGGTCACCGACTGCGCGTCGCGCGCGACGTTGACCACGTCGTTGACGGCCAGCACGCTCACCAGCGAGACATCCTTGGTGAGCGCGATGAAGTCGTTCATCAGCGGTGGCAGCACGCGGCGCACCGCCTGCGGCAGCACGACCAGGCGCATCGCCTGGCCGCTCCCCATGCCCAGGCTGCGCGCCGCCTCGCGTCTGACCGCGATCGACCGACTCGATGCCGGCGCGGTAGACCTCGGCGATGTAGGCCGCGTACACCAGGCCGAGCCCGATCCAGCCGATCTCGAAGGTCGTGAGGTCCTTGACGACCGGGATCGGCAGGAACGGGAAGCTGCCCGCCATCAGCAGCAGCACCAGCAGGGCCGGCACCGCCCGGAAGAGGTTGATGTAGGCGATCGCCAGCACGCGGGCGATGGTGCCCCCCGCGCGGCCGAGCGGCGTGCGCGCGTCGCGGCCGGCCTGCCGGGCGACCGCCAGGATCAGCCCGAGGACGAGGGCCATGATCTCGGCCAGGACGGCGATCTGGATCGTGACCCAGAAGCCACGACCCAGGGCGCCGAAGTAGGGTTGCGCCGCGTCCCAGTTGAAGTACTGGTTGAAGACCTCGTTCACGGCGCAACCCTGCCTCTCCCGGCGGTGCTACTGCGGCGCGTCGCCGAACCAGGTCTTGTAGATCTGGTCGTAGGTGCCGTCCGCCTTGATCTCGGCAAGGCCCTTGTTGAACGCGTCCCTGAGCGCCGGGTTGGTCTTGGGGAACATCAGCCCGAGACCGAGGTCGCCCGGGATCTCCCCGGTCACCTTGAGGGTGGGCTTCTGGGCGGCCGCGTAGGCGACGACCGGGAAGTCCGTGATCGCGGCGTCGGCGCGGCCCTGGGCCACGGCGTTGAACGCGTCATCGTTGTTCTGGAACTGGAGCACCGTCGCCCCGGGCACCTTGCCCGCGACCTCGGCGCCGACCGCGCCGCGCTGGGCGGCGATCTTCTTGCCGTTGAGGCTCGCCAGGTCGGTGATCTCGGTGGTGTCCTTCTTGGCGAGGATCGCCTGGTTCGCGCTGAGGTAGGTGTCGCCGAAGTCGACGACCTTCGCCCGCTCGGGCGTGATCGTCCACGACGAGGCCGACATGTCGTACTTGCCCTGCCGGATGCCCAGGATGATCCCGTCGAAGGGCTGGTCGATGAACTTGACCGTCGTGATGCCCTGGGTCTTGGCGATCGCGTTGACCAGATCGACGTCGAAGCCCTTGGGGACCGACGACCCCGCGTCGGTGAACTCGAACGGCGCGTACGGGATGTCGCTTCCCACCGTCAGCGGTGCCCGGCGTCTTGAGCCCGAGATCGGCGGCCGCCGGGGTGCTCGAGGCGGTACTCGCGGATGAACCGCTGCTATCGCTGCCACAGGCGGCAAGCGTGAGCAGCGCACGCCAAAACCGCGAATAGTGCGAGATATTTGCGCATTTATCCTCCGTCCGAGTAAAGACCGACCTTACTCAGTGGGAAGCATCAGGGTCCTTTGGCCCCGGGGCCAAACTGCCTCAGATCAGGAGGGACTCCCAGGCGACGAGCGCCGCCGCGACGAGGGCGTCGTCGGCCGGATCGGCACCCGCCGCGGCGACCGCGTCGGCGAGGTCCTCGGCGGGGACCTCGAACGGCTCGGCGTCCGGCATCGCGGTGCGCAGGGCGTGCGCGAGCGCCTCGGGGTCGTCCACCACGCGTCCGGCCGGGTCGCTCAGAGCAGGTTGACGGCGGCCGCGGCCGCCAGCACCAGGATGATGCCGCCGTACCCCATGTAGCCGCTCACCAGCAGCAACACGCCGAGGGCGACCAGCAGCACCACGACCACGCCCCACGCGACCTTGGTGAGCCCTCCGGCCCCGAGCTCCCATCCGCTCTCCGGCGGGCGCCCCGAGCGCGGCGGCTTCTTCGGGGTCTCCGTCACCGCCGGGACGTTAGCGGCTCGGTCGGCGGTCCTGAACCCGCGGCGCGGGTCTATCCTCGCCGCTCGGCACCCGACCCCCAGGAGCGTCGCATGGCGATCGAGATCGGCCAGGTTGCCCCGGACTTCACGCTGAAGGACCCGCGGAACGAGGATGTCGCGCTCTCGTCGTTCCGGGGCAGGAAGAACGTCGTGCTGGTGTTCTTCCCGCTCGCGTTCAGCGGCGTCTGCACCAAGCAGCTCACCGCCGTCGGAGAACACGAGGGCCGCTACGCCGAGGGCGACGCCCAGGTGCTCGGCATCTCGGTCGACTCGCGCTATTCGCAGGGCCGGTTCGCGCAGGAGCTCGGGCTGGTCGACACGGTGCTGCTGGCCGACTTCCACCCCAAGGGCGGGGTGAGCCGGATCTACGGGGTCTACCGCGAGGACCTCGGCTTCTCGGGCCGGGCGAGCTTCGTCATCGACAAGGCCGGCGTGATCCGCGGCGTGTCACTCACCGACGCCCCCTCCCAGATCCCCGACGAGGAGGAGTACTTCGAGGCCCTCGCGGTCTGCGAGGTCTGAGGAGGCCCGGCTAGGCCGTGGACGGACGCGAGGCGACGGCCAGCTGGCCGCACGCCGCCGCGACGTCCGCGCCGCGCGAGCGGCGCACCGACGCCTCGAGCCCCGCGTCGGCCAGCGTGCGCAGGAAGATCTCGCGCCGGCCGTAGGAGCTGGCGCGGTACGGGCCCTCGGTGGCGTTGTACTCGATCACGTTGACGTGGAAGCGGCCGTCGCGCAGCAGCCGCGCGAGCCGCTTCGCGTCGGCGACCGAGTCGTTGACGTCCTCGAGCAGCACGTACTCGATGAACACCCGGCGCCCGGTGGTGTCGCAGTACCGGCGGCAGGCCGCCAGCAGGTTCGCGATCGGGTAGCGGGCGTTGATCGGCATCATCTTGCTGCGGGTGGCGTCGTCGGCCGCGTGCAGCGACACCGCGAGGCGCACGGGCAGCGGATGCTCCTGGAGGGCGGCGATGCCCGGCACCCAGCCCACGGTCGAGATCGCGATGCGGCGGGCCGAGATGTTGAGCCCGTCCGGGGAGTTGATCGCCGCGCAGGCCTCGAGCACGGCGTCGAGGTTCTGCATGGGCTCGCCCATCCCCATGAACACCACGTTGGTCAGGCGCGCGCCCTGCTGGTCCGACTCGCGGGCCGCGAGCACGGCCTGGTCCACGATCTCGGCGGCGGTGAGGTTGCGCCCGGCGCCCATCTTCCCCGTCGCGCAGAAGTCGCACCCGAGGGCGCACCCGGCCTGGCTGGACACGCACACCGTGCGGCGGCCCTCGGCGTGGGCGATCAGCACCGCCTCCACCACCACGCCGTCCGCGGCCCGCAGGCCCCACTTGACGGTGCCGTCCTGCGAGACCACGCGCTCGTCCGGCTGGAGGGCCCAGAACGGCAGCGCGTCGGCGAGCCGCTCGCGCAGCGCGGCCGGGAGGGTGCTCACGTCGGCCCAGCCATCGGCCCCGGCGCGCTGGGCCTCGTAGGCCTGGCGGGCGCGGTAGGCGGGCTGTCCCCAGTCGGAGAGGAGCTCGGTGAGTGCGACGCGATCCACCGGCGAAGGGTAGCGGGTGATCTGGTTGCGCATGCAAGCAGACGGCGATTATCGCTTGAGCCCTCAAGGGAAGGGGCGGGCATGAGACTCGACGGGATCCACCACATCAGCGCCATCACGGGCGACGCGCCGGCGAACCTGGACTTCTACACCCGGGTGCTGGGCATGCGGCTGGCGGCCAAGACGGTCAACCAGGACGACCCGCGCCACTACCACCTGTTCTACTCGGACGAGAACGCGAGCCCGGGCGCCGACCTCACCTTCTTCGAGTACCGCGGGGTTCCGGTCGGCCGCGCCGGGTCGGGCATGGTGCACCGCATCGCGTGGCGGGTCGCCTCGGGCCGAGGCGCTCGACTTCTGGGAGGAGCGCCTCGGCGACGAGGGCATTCCCACCGACCGCGACGCGCACGGCCTGCGCTTCGCCGACCGCGAGGGGCTCGGCCACGAGCTGGTCGTCGACCACCGCGACCCGCCGCTCGCCGCCCTCCACCCGGAGATCCCGCCGGAGCACGCCATCGGGGGCTTCGTGGGAGTGCGGGCCTACGCGCGCGCCGCCGACCGCAGCGCCGCGCTGCTGGAGGGCGCGATGGGCGCCGTCGCGCGCGGCGACGACACCTGGGAGGTGCGCGGGGAGCGCCGCGGCGGCACGATCCGCCTCGACCCTCCCCCGGCCGAGCGCGCCGTGCGCGGGGCGGGCACGGTGCACCACATCGCGTGGGCCACGACGGCGGCGGAGCACCCGCTGTGGCGCGACGCGATCAGCGCCGCCGGGCCTCGCCCGACCGAGGTGATCGACCGGTACTACTTCCACTCGATCTACTTCCGCGAGCCGAGCGGCATCCTCTACGAGATCGCCGACGACGCTCCGGGTTTCACCCGCGACATGCCGCTCGAGGAGCTGGGGTCGCGGGTGATCCTGCCGTCCGTGGCTTGAGCCGCGTCGCGACGAGATCGAGGCGGGTCTGACACCCCTGCCAGACCCCCGGCCCGTCTAGCGGGATACGGGCGTCTCGAGGCCGGTCGTGACCACGACGGCGGCGGGCTCCCGGGCGTTGAGACGCGGCATCGCGGCCGCCGTCGCGGCGGCGATCAGGAGCATGGCGGCCGCCAGCAGCAGCGCCGAGCGGAAGCCCTCGGCCACCAGCGAGCGCCCCACCGGGGCCACCTGCGTGAGCCCTCCGTCGAGCCCGGCGGGGAGGTGCGCGTGGAGCACCGAGCCGAGCAGCGCCGCGCCCAGCGCCCCACCGGTGTAGCGGCTGATGTTGGGGAACGCCGCCGCCACTCCGAGGCGCGCGGCGGGCACGTCGTGGATCGCGGTCATGGTGATCGGCGAGGTCGCGGCGGCCAGCCCCGCGCCGAACGCGATGATGCCCGGAAGCAGCATGGCGTAGCTCTGCTGCCCGGCGGCGAGCGCCATCCAGAGGGCGCCGCCGGACGCGACCACGTAACCGCCCGCCGCCAGGCGATCCGATCCGATGCGGTTGACCGCGTGCCCCGCGATGGGCGCCACGATCACGAAGGAGGCGGCGATCGGGGTGATGCCGATGGCCAGCTGCACCGCGTCGAAGCCCAGCACCGCCGTGAGGTAGAACGGGAGCACGATCAGCACGCCGAACAGGGCCGCCGACGAGGCCATCGCGGCCAGGTTGGCCGAGGCGATCGCCCGGCGGCGCAGCAGGCGCACGTCGATCATCGGGTGGGCCGCGCGCGTCTCGTGGATGACGAAGAGCACCAGCGCGACCACCCCGAGGGCGGCGAACGCGGACGGCCGGGCCGACGTCCACCCCCAGGCCTCGCCGCGGGATATCGCCACCAGCAGGGAGAACAGGCCCACGGCGACCAGCGCGGCGCCGGGCAGGTCGAAGTCGCGGTCGGCGTCGGCGGGGCGCAGCTCCACCAGCACCAGGCCCGCCCCGATCAGCACGAAGACGCCGATCACGGGGCTGAACCAGAACACGCTGCGCCAGCCGAGCGTCCCGACCAGCACGCCCGCGAGGTTGAGGGCCAGCACCGGCGCCAGGCCGAGCACGCCGCCCATCACGCCGAGCGCGAGCCCGCGCTCGCGCGGCCCGAAGAGCTCGGCGGCGTAGGAGTAGGCGGTGGGCGCCATCGCGCACGCGCCGACCGCCTGGAGGATGCGGAAGGCCACCAGCGAGGGCGCGTTCCAGGCCAGCGCGCACAGGATGGAGCCGGCGCACAGCACCAGCACGCCGATCACGAACACGCGGCGGCGGCCGTAGAGGTCGCCGGCGCGCCCGGCGAGCGCGAGCAGGGTGGCCTGGGTGAGCAGGAACCCGGTGACCACCCACGAGATCGAGGGGACGTCCACGCCGAGGTCCTCGGCCATCGTCGGCAGGGCGATGTTGACGATGCTGACGTTGACGACCGAGAGCATCATCCCGCTCGCCACCACCATCAGGGCCATCCAGCGCCAGCGCGGGTGCGCGAGCAGGCGCGCCCGGAGCGCCACGACGCGTGCTGGCGCGGGCCGGCTCACATCCCCGAGTCTAACCGGGGGGTGTGCAGTACCCTGGGGCCATGGCGACGAGCGACGAGCGGCTGTGGGGATACGCGAGCCTGGCGCGGCTCTGGTCGTGGACGCTGATCGGCGTCGCGGGCGTGCTGCTGCTGTTCGCCGTCGGCGCTCGAGGCCGGCTCCAGCGGAGGCCTCACGGCGCGCTGGTTCGCCGCCGCGATCGGCATCACGGGCATCACCGGGCATCCTCTGCTTCCCCTTCTTCCGCGTCTGGCTGAGCCGCTCCGCGCTGCCCTCGGTGCGACTGCACCAGGCGGTGCGGGCCACGGGGCCGCGGCGCCTGGAGGCCACCCCGCGCGACTGGCGCCGCTGGGGCCTGTTCACCGTCGCGATCCTGCTGGTCGGCGGCGCGGCGATGATGATGTTCCTCATCGGCGTGCTGGGCCGCGGCGGCACCGCGGAGGGGGTCGTCGTGGGGATGCTGGCGGCGTGGGGCGCCGCGACCCTGGTGGACGTGAGCCGCATCCGCGAGATGGAGGCCACGGAGGGCCGGCGGTACTACGCCGCGTGCAAGCGCCCGACGGGCGTGGGCAACCGGCTGGTGTGGATCCCCCAGCGCGGGGCGGGCGACGCGCGGGCCTAGCGCGCCCGGCGCTGGTCAGCCTTTCGGGCGCAGGTCCGAGAAGAGCCGCTCGAGCCTCTCGGCGAAGAGTTCGGTGTGGCCGCACTCGACGCAGGTCTCGGCGCGGATCGGGCTGATGCGGCCGGAGGCGAACCAGGACCGGCGACGCTTCAGGGAGACGATCCCGGAGACGACCGTGGGTTCGACGCGACCGCCGCAGAAGGAGCACTTGGCGGGCATGGTGCTAGGATACCCCCACGGGTATGCGTTCAGGGATGAAGGAGGACCGATCCGTGACGGATGTTCATGAGGTGATCATCATCGGCGGTGGCCCGGCGGGATACACCGCCGCAATCTACGCCGCGCGGGCCAATCTGTCGCCCTTCGTGATCGAGGGGTTCGGGGCCGGCGGGCAGCTGATGCTGACCACCGACGTCGAGAACTTCCCCGGTTTCCCGGAGGCCGTCACCGGTCCGGAGCTGATGCAGCACATGCGCGCCCAGGCCGAGCGCTTCGGCGCCCGCTTCGAGGCCGTGGACGCCTCGCGCGTCGACTTCTCCGAGCGGCCCTTCAAGGTGTGGGTGGACGACGAGCTCCACCTCGCGAAGAGCGTGATCATCTCCACCGGCGCCTCGGCGCGGTGGCTCGACCTGCCCAGCGAGGGTCGCCTGCGCGGCTTCGGCGTCTCCACGTGCGCGACGTGCGACGGCTTCTTCTTCCGCGACAAGCCGATGGTGGTCGTGGGCGGCGGCGACTCCGCGATGGAGGAGGCCAGCTTCCTCGCGCGGATGGCGTCGTCGGTGACGATCGTGCACCGGCGCGACGAGTTCCGCGCCTCGCGGATCATGGTTGACCGGGCGCTCGCCAACCCGAAGATCCACGTGCGGTGGAACGCCGGGGTGGAGGAGGTGCTCGGCGAGGACAAGGTCGAGGGCGTGCGCGTGCGCGACACGGTGACCGGCGAGCTGGAGGACATCCCGGCCGCCGCCATGTTCGTGGCGATCGGGCACGACCCCAACACCACCCTGTTCCGCGGCGCGGTCGCCCTCGACGAGCACGGTTACGTGATCACCGACGGCACGCGCACCAACATCGAGGGCGTCTTCGCGTGCGGCGACGTCCAGGACACGATCTACAAGCAGGCGATCACCGCCGCCGGCAGTGGCTGCATGGCGGCGATGGATGCCGAACGCTGGCTGGAGTCGGTCGGCGACGAGAACCTCACCAGCGAGGCGCCCACGGCGGCCCTCGCATCCAGAAAGGGCGCGTAGATGGCAGACGGAGTGCTGGAGATCACGGCGGACAACTTCCAGGGCACGGTCCTGGAGAACGAGCTGCCGGTCCTGGTCGACTTCTGGGCCGAGTGGTGTGGCCCCTGCCGCACCATCGCGCCGGTGGTCGAGCAGATCGCGAAGGAGCGCGTCGACACGCTGGTCGTCGGCAAGCTGAACGTCGATGAGGCGAGCGCGATCGCCCAGAAGTACAACGTGCAGGGCATCCCGTTCCTCGGCCTGTTCGAGAACGGCCAGCTCTCGCGTCACGCCGTCGGTGCGATGCCGAAGGCGCAGATCGAGCGCGCGCTCGGACTGGAGTAGCCGCCGTGCCGAGTTACGACCTGACCTGTACCGAGTGCGACCACGGTTTCGAGGCGTTCCGCCAGGGCTTCCTGCGTGACGAGGATCGCGTGTGCCCGGAGTGCGGCGCGGTCGACGCACGGCAGATGTTCACGGGGTTCGTGACCGCCCGCCCCAGCAAGGGTGCGGCGGCCGCGGCGCCGACGGTCGTCGGCTTCGGCGGAGGCGGGGGCTGCTGCGGCGGTTCCTGCGGCTGCGGCCACTAGCGATGGCCGTCTCGACCACCACTCCGACGCCTGACCAGCTCGTCACACGGCTGCGTCGCGCCGAGGGCCAGCTGCGCGGGGTTCAGCGCATGCTGGAGGAGGGCTCGGACTGCCAGCAGGTGCTCACGCAGCTCGCGGCCGTGAAGGCCGCGGTGGACCAGGTGGGCCTGCACCTCATGTCAGAGCGCCTGCGCACGTGCATGGCCGACGGCAACGAGGGCGATTGCGCCGCGCAGTTCGAAGAGGCCATGGCCACGTTCCTGAGGTTCGCCACACTCGCACGCTAGGTACCGGGCGGCGCTGAGGCGATGTCGCCTCGCGCCGCCCGGGGGCCCAGCGGGCCTCGTGGCGACGTGCATCAGATCGCCGCCACGGGGTGGAACGGGGAGTTCTTGACGGCGGCGCGCTCGGCGCGGCGCGTCAGCGAGCTGTGGCGCAGGGCCTCGCACACGGCGAGAGCCACCCGGTAGCCGGCGTCCGACTCGGCGCCGGTGAGCAGCATGGTGCCGGCGGGACGGCCCGAGAGGGTGCGCACCAGGCGCCGGGGGCGGTCGCAGATGATCATCATCGGCCGCTCGTCGGCGTGGAGGCTCTCGGCGAGGCCGCGCCAGTCGGCGTGCTCGTCGCGCAGGTCCAGCATCACGATGTCGCCCGAGGCGGGTGCCGGACGGTCCGGCCGCGCCTCTGCGCCCATCACCACGTAGCCCAGGCGCGTGAGGGTCTCCTCGAGGGCGCTTCGGCCGTTTCCTTCGGGTCCGAGGACCAAGATCCGCATCGACTGCATTTGTCGTACCCCATGTCTCGCGAAGGTTTCTGCGCTGACCGGCCCATCGGGGGCCGCGCGCGGGACGCGATATCCGGTCGGTGACGCCATGAGGGCGCACCTCTACCGGGGGAGTACGAACTAGCCGGGTCGGCAGACCGCCAGGCCGTGGCCGCTGCGGGCGCCGAGCAGACCGCCGAGGTGAAGGCGCTCGCTCAGCTGCGGGCGGGGAGCGCGGGCCATGCCCACGACCAACCCGACCAGGATGAACATGATGATCGAGGTGGCCGGCGGACCGGCGACGCCCGGCAGCACGTAACCGGCCAGCACCGCCAGCAGGCTGGAGCCCGACTGCGATGGCGCCGATCGGCGCGCCGACGGTCTCGGCGAACAGGGCGCTGGTGTCGGAGACCTGCCCCGCGAGGCGCATACCGGCGCCGGGATCCACGTCACCTGTGGAGGTCCCGGACAGGGCGCGCCTGCGGTTGGGGTCCAGCGAGAAGATGTCCTGGTGGAGCGCCGCGCCGGAGGTCAGCAGACCCGACACGGTCGCGGCCGACGTCGTGGTGGGCGTGTCGAGGGTCACGCCGGCGAACGGGGCGGGCGTGTCCGTTCCGCTCGCGAGGGTGATCGACGGCGCCGGCGGGGTGGAGCCGCCCGAGGCGAAGACGACCGAGCGAGGGGCGGGCACGTCGGCGACGGTCGCCGGGCCGAGCACGACCGGCAGCAGCCGGGCGCGCCGGTGTCGGCGGGGGCCGCCGCGGGTGTGGGGACCAGTTCGGGGAGGGTCGTCGGGATCGCGTCCACCACCGGAAGCGCGAGCACCGGCGGATCCGGGATCACCGGAACGACCTCCGCGGGGGGCTCGACCGGGATCGGGACAACCACGACGGGCGGGTCGGGGGTGGTGGGGAGACCCCCTGCCGGCGGTGTCGCGGGCTCGGGGTCGTACTCCACCACGGGGCCCTGATCGACGGGCTGCTGCGGCTGCTCCTCGACCGGCGGCGTCTGATCGGCGGCCGGGGGGGCCGACGGGTCGGCGACCGGTGGGTCGTCCGGCGGCGGCATCGTGGGCTGATCGGCGGTCGGCGCTTCCGCGGCCGGCGGCTGATCGAGAACGGCTCCGGCGGTGTCGTCGGCCATGGCGAACGCGGGCACCACGAGCGCGATGAGCAACACGATCATCAGCGCGCGAAGGACGGCCGAGAGGCCGAAGATGGTGGTCGTGGTCGCTCTGGTCACCGAGAAATCGCCAAAATCCCCATAGTGCTCGCGGTCACGGAGTCCTCGAAGGATCGGGAAGATACACGCCCCGGACGTTTTTGGCATCAATTTCGTCCGGAAAGTGAGAGTTACGTTTCACGCCCGGTTCGCCGCTCGCATCAGGCGGTCGTCCACGGGGCCAAATCGGCCAGCGTGGCTGATGCGCGGACATGGCCCCGTGGACAGCGCCCCGGAGCGGTCGATCAGCACGGCGCGCAGGCCCGCGGCGCGCGCACCGGCGCAGTCGGCGTCGGGCGAATCGCCGCAGTGGAGGGCGTTCTCGGGCCGGCACGCCCGATGCGTCCGAGGGCGTGGCGGAAGATCGCCGGATCCGGTTTGGCCGCGCCGACCGAGGCGCTCGGGCAGATCGCGTCGAAACGGTCGGCGACCCCGAGGCCCGCGAGCACCGCCGGGCAGGCTGCAATCCCAGTTGCTCACCACGGCCAGGCGCACGTCCCGCCGTCCCGGAGGGCGTCGAGGGCCGGCAGGCGCGTCCGGCGCGAGGTCGAATCGCAGCGCCTCGACCAGGATCGGCGCGAGGCGCTCGGGAGGCGGGGCCGTCGCCGCCGAGGGCGTCGCTCAGCACGCGGGCGCAGTCGAGCCGCAGCGCGGCGAGGGAGCCCTCGTCGCGCCCGCGGTGCAGGTTGCGGCGGTAGTAGGCGATCTCCTGCGCCAGGGCCGGTCTCAGGCGGTCGGCCGGGTGGCGATGGCCGGCGCCGGCCAGGAGGGCTCCCAGACGAGGGATGGGATCGTCAAGATGGAGGAGGGTTCCGAAGGCATCGAGGAGAACTGCCTCCACGCGGAACCGCGGTGCGATGGGTGGCCACGGAGTCCGGTTTATAATCCCGCGCGCCGTGCGGCGGAGGGGGTGCGGGCGTTGCGCGGAGTTCGCGGTCGTTGGATTGTCGCGATCGCCCTCGTGGTGGTTCTGGTCGGCGCGGTGGTCGCGACCGTGGTCGCGGAACGCTACGCGGACGGTCCCGGGGGAGCGGAGGTCGGCTATGCCAGGCTGGATCGCGGGATCGAGTTCGTCTACCACGCCGTTCGCCAGTCGCGCGACGCGCGTCTGGGCGCCTCGGACGCCGCGGAGGCCCGGGCACGCAGCATCTGGGCCGGCCCCCCGGCCGTCGCGTCGGGCGTCCAGCTCGTCTACCAGGACGGCCCGTTCGTGGTCCCGGTCCCGCCCGGAGGCACCCCGCCGGCCACTGACAACCGGGTGGCAGAGCCGCTCTCGCGCTTCGGCTGGGTGGTCGAGGGGCGTGTCCGCCGCGGCCCGGTGCAGATGATCGGCCTGCTCGACTACACCACGGGCGCGGTGGCCTGGAGCATCCGCCCGCTGCCGCCGGTGACCCCGTGAGCGACCTGCGCCGGCGGCGTCTCGGCCGCAGGCGGCGCGCCCACCGCAAGCGCCAGAACATCGCCTTCATCGTGTGCGGGGCGATCGCGGCGGTGTTCGGGGGCCTGATCCTGGTGTCGGCCCTGGCCGTCCACTCGGTCGGCGAGTCGCTGCGCGGCGGCGAGCTCAAGGAGATCCGCCTCGGCCAGAACACCCGGATCTACGACAAGGACAAGAAGCTCCTCGGCATCGTCGCGGGCGAGACCAACCGCACGGTCGTGGCCAGCAACCGCATCCCGCAGGTGCTGAAGGACGCGACCGTCGCCATCGAGGACAAGCGCTTCTACAGCCACGACGGCGTGGACTACTACCGCCTGGCGGGCGCCGCCGTACGCGACCTCGAGAGCCGCTCTGCGAGCCAGGGCGGCAGCACGATCACGATGCAGCTGGTCAAGAACCTCTACGACCCGCAGGCGGGCCGCACCCTCTCGAAGAAGATCGAGGAGGCCTACCTCGCCTACCAGTACGAGAAGAAGTACACCAAGGACGAGATCCTGGCGCGGTACCTGAACGGCGTGTTCTACGGCCAGAACGCGGTCGGCGTGCAGGCCGCCTCGCTGACGTTCTTCGACAGGGACGTCAACAAGATCACCCTCCCGCAGGCCGCCCTGCTGGCCGGACTGCCGCAGGCGCCGACGTCGTACAACCCCTTCGGCAACCCGGTGGACGCCCGCGCGCGGCGCAACCTGGTGCTCGACCAGATGGCCGAGCAGGGCTACATCACCCCCGAGCGGGCGGCGCAGGCGAAGGCGGCCGGGCTGGGGCTCAAGAGGGGCCAGGCCTACAAGCGCACCCGCGAGGAGTACTTCTTCGAGTACGTCCGCCAGCAGCTGATCGACCGCTACGGCGAGAAGGAGGTCCAGCAGGGCGGGTTCAAGGTCTACACCACGATCGACCCCGTGCTGCAGTCGGCCGCGCGCACCGCGATCAAGCAGAACCTGTACTCCGACGGCGATCCGAACGCCGCGATCGTGATGGTCAACTCGAAGAAGGGCTACATCCGCGCGATGGCCTCGAGTCAGGCCTTCAACAAGAACAACCAGTTCAACTTCGCGACGCAGGCCCTGCGCCAGGCCGGCTCGACGTTCAAGACCTTCGTGCTGACGCAGGCGATCCGCGACGGCATCAACCCGTACACCACGCTCTACGGCAGCAAGAAGCTGGACTTCGTGGACCCCCAGTACGGCCCGATCGACGTCTCCACGTACTCCAACACCTACCGCGGCGCGATCCCGATCGCGTCCGCGCTGCTGAGCTCGGACAACTCGGTGTTCCAGCAGCTGACCCTCGATGTCGGGCCCAAGAACGTGATCGACACGGCCTATGACATGGGCATCCCGAAGGCGCGCAAGCTGCCCGACGTGGCCTCGATCGGCCTCGGGTCGGGCCTCGTGACACCCCTCGACATGGCCACCGCCTACGCGCCGCTGTCGAACGGCGGGTACCGCGTGCAGCCGCTGGCGATCACCAAGGTCGTCCGGCCGAACGGCAGCGAGGACGTGTTCGCCCCGGACCGCACGCGGGCGTTCTCGGACGGCGTCGCCTACGAGGTGGCGCGCATCCTGCAGAACAACGTGACCGGCGGCACCGGGGTCGGCGCCCAGATCGGCGTCCCCGCGGGCGGCAAGACGGGCACCACCGACGACTACGCCGACGCCTGGTTCGTGGGCTTCACGCCCAACTACTCGGCCGCCGTCTGGATGGGCTACCCCAACGACGACGGCATCCGCCGCTCGATGTACAACGTCCACGGCGTGACCGTGGCCGGCGGCACCTTCCCCGCGTCGATCTGGGCCGACTTCATGCGGGTCGTGGTGGCGCGCGACGGCGGCTCGGGCTCGTTCCCTCTGCCCAACAACCCGGTCTCCTGGTCGCCGTTCTCGAGCGACTTCACCCGCGCCGCGGGCGAGGCGAAGTCGAGCTCTGAGGCGAAGTCGACCGCCTCGACCGACACGACGACGACCACCAAGGGCACGACGGTGGCCCCGCAGAGCCCGAAGCCGACCACCCAGGCCCCCGCGCCGCCCGCCGTCGATCCCGGCCCCGGCGCCCGCCGTGCCGACCACCCCGGCGCCGGCCCCGCGCACCCCCGGCCCCCACTCCCACCACCCCGGCGCCGCCGACGCCCACGCCCACCGCGCCGACCCCCTAAGCTGACAGCGCCTCGACGGGGGTATCCCCGCTGATGATGAGAGCGTTGCACCTGAGCGGAGTCGGACAACGAGCCCGACGCGCCGCGCGCGCCGGGGGATCACCCCTGGGAGCCGCCATCGTCGCGGCGCTCGTCGCGCTGACCCTGATCACGTTCGGCCCCCCGGGCGGGGACGCGGCCGCGCACCTCTACATGACCCAGGCGTGGCGGGATCACGGCTGGCAGCTGTGGGACAACTTCTGGTACTCGGGCCGCTACGCGCAGGTCAACTACAGCCTGCTGTTCTATCCCCTGGCCGCCCTGCTGCACCCCACGACCGTCGTGGTGGGGTCGTGCGCGGGCGCCGCCGGCGCCTTCGCCGCTCTGCTGCGCCGACGCTGGCCGGCGCTGGCGACCGGGCCGTCGCTGGCCTTCGCCCTGCTGGTGCCGCTGGCCGTGGTGGCCGGGACGTACCCCTTCCTGCTGGGCCTCGCGATCGCCCTCGGCGCGGTGCTGGCCCTGGACGCCGGGCACCGGTTCATCGCGCTTGCCGGGGTGCTGGTGACGGGTCTCGCCCACCCCCTCGCGCTGGCGTTCCTGCTCGTGGTGCTGACCGCGATCGCGGTCAGCACCCCGCGCTGGTGGCGGCGGCCCTCGAACCTGGTGCTCGCGGCGTGGGTCGATCGCGATCGCCGCGCACACAGGGGATCCTGCTGCGCGGCTTCTCGACCGGCGACGCGCGGTACCCCTTCGATCCCAAGGACGCGCTGGCGATCGCCACCTTCTGCATCGTCGGGTTGCTGCTGACCCGCGGCCTGCCCGATCAGCGCCACCTGCGGGCGGTCTTCATCGGCTACGCGGCGCTCGGCGCCGTCGCCTTCTCGCTCTCCTCCCCCGTGGGCGGCAACGCGGTGCGCCTGATGCTGCTGATGGGCGTGCCGCTGCTGATGCTGCCCCTCGCCGCCCGCGGCTTCCGCCCCCGCGGCATCGCCGTCGCGCTGGTCGCCGTGGCGCTGCATGTGGCAGGCGCTGCCGGCGGTGGCCGGATGGCAGACGGCCACCGAGTCGCGCGCCCAGGACGAGAGCTTCTGGTACCCGGTCATCTCGTGGGTGGCCGAGCACCCCGAGCCGAACTACCGCGTGCAGGTGGTGGCCACGGCCGACAACTGGGAGGCCTACTACCTGGCCCGGCGCGACGTCCCCCTGGCGCGCGGCTGGTTCCGCCAGGACGACTTCCCCGCCAACGCGGTGCTCTACGGCACGCTGACGCCCCGCAGCTACGGCAGCTGGCTGCGGCGGACCGGCGTCCACTACGTGTTCCTGCCCGACGACCCGCTCGACTACAGCGCCGTCAACGAGGCCAAGCTGCTGCGCTCGGGCGAGTCGGGCCTGACGCAGGTGGCGCAGGTCGGCGGATGGACCATCTTCGAGCTGCCGAAGCCCACGCCGATCGCGACTCCGGCCGCCGGCATCTCGATCCTCTCGCTGACCTCCGACGCCGTGACGCTGCGCGTCGATCGCCCCGGCACCTACCGCCTGCGCCTGCGCTACACGCCCTACTGGAGCGTGGTGCGCGGTTACGCCTGCGCCACGCCGCGCGAGCCGTGGGGCACCGACCTGCGCGTCAGCAGCCCCGGCATCGTGCGCCTGTCCTTCGACGTGCGGCTCGGCACCTTCGTCGGCGCGGTGCTGGGCAGCGAGGGCGGCTGCGGCTCGCCGATGTACGGCCCGCCCGCGCCGGGCGCCGCCGGGCCGGCCGGACCGACCACCCCGACGGGGAACTAGACGGCTCACGGCGGTCCGACGCGGGGGGCCCACTGGGGGCCGCCGAGGCTCCAGTCGAGCGCGGCGTGGAAGTCGTTGACCAGCAGGGCCCAGATGTACCAGCCGAGGATCGAGGCCACGCCGAAGAAGGCGCTGCCGCGGTAGAGGGTCAGCATCATCGTGTCGGTGGTCTTGGTCTGGAGCCAGATCCAGAACTTGTCGCGCGGCACGATCTCGCGGTGGAAGTACTCCTGGGTGAACATGCGCCAGTGCAGGGCCAACCAGCCCGCCCAGAGCGCGTCCCAGACCCCTCCCAGGGACGTGTAGTAGGCGATCGCGTCCAGTTTGCGCCCCGCTTCGCCCACGTATTCCCAGACGTTCAGGTGCATGTGCCAGTCCGTCAGGGGCCAGAAGATCATCACGCCGACCGAATCGAGCGTGTCCGAGAAGACGTGCGCCCATTCGCCGAGGATGAACGAGAAGGCCCACATCTTGTTGCGGCTCAGCAGGAAGATCAGGGCGCCGACGACGATGCCGAACGCGAGCGTGTGGGTGAAGCCGACGCCGGGGAAGCCACGGTGGAGCTGCACCGGGTCGTCCACCAGCTTGCGGTGGCCGCTGAAGCCCAGGCCGTAGACGGCCCACTTGGTGAAGATGTCCGGCGAGTAGGAGCCCGCCAGGCAGAAGCGGCAGGCTGATCGCGCCACCGAGCTTGACCCGGAAGAGGTAGGGCTCGAGGTCGTGGGCGGCCCAGCTCACTCCGTGGTCGTCGCGGGTGGACAGGGGCGGCACCGGGCGCGGCAGCAGGCGGCCGGCGAGCCACGTGGCGCAGAACAGGAAGGGCAGGCACTCCCAGAAGCCGAGCAGGAAGAACGGCTGGAACTGGGATGCCGAGGACGGCGTAGATCACGCACCACGGCGGTCCAGTACGCGACGGCCAGGCGGTTGCGGCGGACCGTCGCGGGCGAGGGGGGCTCGGGCACGTCGCGCAATCTTCACGCTTGCGGTGCCCGGCGCAAGGGGCGAACCTCGCCCGATGCCGGACCGAACGATGCGTTTCGTCACCTGGAACCTCTTCCACGGCCGCGACGGGCTGCCCGGGCCTCGGGGCCACGCGCCGCTCGACCTGGCGGCGCATCCCGGAGGAGGACGGCGTGCACATGCACGTCAACCGCAAGCTGACCGGCCACATGGCGCGGCTGATCGCCGCCTGGGAGCCGGACGTCTGTCGCCCTCCAGGAGGTGCCGACGGCCGCGATCGACGACATCGCCGCCACGACGGGCATGCGCGCGGTGTGGACCACCACCGGGCCGCTGATCGGCCCCCGGCGGCTCCGCGACGCGGCTGGCCGAGCGCAACCCGGACCTGTGGCGCACCCACGAGGGCAACGCCAACGTCATCCTGATCGGCCCCCGCATGGGCCTGGTGCCGGGCAGCGTCGGCTCGGTGCGCCTCAACCCATTGCGGACGATCCTCGCGGCCCGGCGGCGGCTGGGGCTGACCCGCGGGGAGCTGGTCGCGGTACATCCCCGAGCCGCGCCGCCTGGTGATCGCGCGCCTGACCGCGCCGGGGGGCGGCGAGGTGACCGTGGGCTGCACGCACTGCCACAACGGGCGCCACCCCGACGTGGTGGGCGACGAGATCGCGCGCGCGGCGGCGGCGCGTGCGCGCGGCCGCCGGTGACGGGCCGGCCGTGCTGGCGGGCGACCTCAACGCGCCGCCGAGCCACCCTGCCCTGGCCCGCCTGGTCGCCGATGGCTGGGACGGGGCCGGCGTGACGGCCGGGATGGGCATCGACCGCGTGGTGCACCGCGGGCTGGAGGAGGTCGACGCCGGCGCGGCGGGGCGATCCCGGCGAGCGGGAGATCGGCGTCAGCGTGGCGGGGGCTGACCCGCCGGATCCGGCTCTCCGATCACGATCCCGTGACCGTGACACTGCGTGTCAGGGAGAGCGCATCAGCAGCTGGAGCACCAGGAGCACCGTGACCGGGACGGCCGCGCGCGACGGCCCACCGCACGCGCCGGGTGTCCTCGCCCAGCCAGTCGGCCAGCGGCCACATCAGCGGGAAGGCCATCAGCGAGAAGCGCGCCATCGACGTGATCGTGCCGCTGGAGAGCGGGACGGCCAGCACGACCACCGAGTAGGCCACCCACGGCGAGCGCAGCCCTCCCTCGGCGCGCCAGAGCAGGGTGAGCAGCCAGAGGGCCAGCGCCAGGAACGCCAGGTCGCGGATCGTCGCGTGCCACGCGGCGCCCCCGGTGCCGTGGATGACGTGGTCCCAGCCCGCGCGGATCTCGTCGGGCGCCGAGGTCACCAGCCCGATGCCGAGCTGACCGCGATCCCACGCCCTCTGCGCCCGAACGGCAGCAGCGCCGAGCCGCGTTCGACGGCCATCCATGCCAGGAAGACGCCGAGGGCGACCACGCTGGGCACCGCGGTCAGCGCGGCGCGTCGCAGGCGGACGGCGAGATCGGGGCTCGATTGGAGGGCCAGCAGCCCGATCAGGACCACGACCAGGATCCCGGTGGGCGCGGGACAGCGACCCGACGGCCGCCACCAGGCCCGCGAGCAGGTACCTCCCGCGCACGGCGGCCAGCGCGGCGAGCGACCGCGCACAGCAGCGCGATCGACTCGGTGTAGGCCATCGAGCAGTAGACCGCGGTCGGCAGCAGGGCCAGCGCCCACACCGCGCGGGTCGTCGTGGCCGCGTCGGCCCGCGGGGCCGTGAGGGCGCGGAAGGCCACCAGGACGCCCAGGAAGGCCAGGTTGGCCACGACCAGCGCGCCCGACGAACGGGTTGATCCCGATCGCGAGGAACAGGGCCATGATCACCCGGCAGCAGCGGGAAGAACGCCAGGTTGGTGAACACCGTCCCCACCTGGCCGGTGTCGTGCACGTAGCCGTGGCGGGCGATGTCGAGGTACCAGGTGGTGTCCCAGCCGCCGAGCGAGGCCCAGCGCGCGGGGCACGGCGGGATCGACCCCGCGCGTCGGCAGGCCGAAGAGGAGGCCGGCCACCACGGCCGTCCCCACCACCAGGATCCGCGAGGCGGCCCACGCCGTGAGCGGCGTGCGGCGCCACGGTGCGCTCACCGCCGCCACCCGGCCAGGGACGTGACGGCGCCGATGCCCACGACGAAGCCCGCCAGCACCGCGGCGAGCGTCGCGGCCGGCTCGAGGTGCGTCGGCGCCGAGATGCGCTCGGTGGCGTCGGCGATGCGCACCACCAGCTCCAGCGTCGGGTCGATCGCGGCCCACAGCACCAGTCCGAACGCGACGGCGCCCGCGATCGCGCGCCGTGGGGCCGGTCCAGCGGGCGACGGCCCGCTCGGAGCCGGGGCGCGCCGCGACCAGGGCCGCGCCGCACAGCACGATGATCAGCGCCGGCACGGGCAGCAGCCACAGCTGGCCGGCGCCCGGAGAATCCGCTGGCCCGCGTCTCGGCGGCCGGACCCGGCGCCGCGAACCACGAGAAGGCGGGCAGCGCCGCGAGCGCGGCGCCGAGCACCATCAGGGCGCCGCCGGTGGCCCGGGCGATCACGGGGCGCTCCCGGCGACCCGGCGGAACACCATCACGCCGTCCTCACGGAACACCAGGCGCCAGTCGGGGTCGGCCTCGAGCAGCCGGACCTGTGCGCGGTACCCGAAGGGGGCGATGCGGTCGGCCAGATAGGGGCTGCGGTTGTCCACGATCACCCATTTCGCGTCGGCGACCACCGGGAAGGTGTACACCCGCTCCCGCTCGGAGAGGTGCCCTCCGAACAGGTTGCCCACCGAGACCGGTACGTCGCCGGGGATCAGTTCGGCCGCCCGGGCCATCGCGCGGGAGTGGTCGTCGACCCGGTACTGCTCGACGCGCGAGTCGGATCCCACCAGGGGCACGTTGTCCCACCACGGCAGGGGCCCCTGGTAGACGCCCGCCAGCGCCACCACCCCCACCCAGATCGCCGCCACCCTCCCCGGATCGGCGAGCAGGCGCGACGAGGGGGCGCGGGGCGGCGCAGGCGGCGCACCCGCGCCGAGGCCGAGGATCGAGGCGGCCACCGACGAACGGGACGATCACGGCGACGTACTGGAACTCGATCGAGTACTGCGGGAACCAGTCGGCGAGGATGTTGATCAGCAGCTCCGGCAGGGCCCCGGCCAGCAGCAGCGGCGCGGCGAGGGGCAGCAGCAGCAGGGGCAGCAGCAGCGCGCCGATGTAGCTCAGCCGGTCGTAGGAGCCGGCCACCTCCGCGGCCTCCCACGGGCGCGTGATCAGGGTGGTCAGCACCCCGTTGCCGCTGGAGCCGAGCGAGCCGTAGCGGTCGACGAACTCCGAGCCGTTGCCGGCGTTGTAGCGCGGGATGACGACGAGGACCGCGAAGGCCACCCAGGCCAGGGACGCCGCGACCAGGAAGGCGCCGTAGCGCCGGCGCGTGATGCCGCGCACCATCATCCAGACGCCCAGCATCGCCAGGGCGAGGCCGACCTCCTCCTTGGTGAGCGCCGCGAGGACGGCGAAGATCGTGAGGGCCATGAACCGGCGCTCCTCCGCGGCCCAGATGCAGTACATGAGGAGGGGCGTGGCCAGCGTCACCGGGTGGAACTCGGTGACCAGCGTCCACTGCAGCGGCGGGTACAGCAGGTACACCGCGGCCGCGGCCACGGCCAGGCGGGTGTCGCCGAGCCAGCGGCGTCCCAGCCAGTAGGCGGGCAGGGCCCCGGACGCGACGATCAGGACCTGCGACACCAGCAGGGCCTCGGGCAGGAACGCCGGTCCAGGCCAGCGGCGTGAACAGCACCAGGATCGGGTCCACGTGCGCCCCCAGGCGCACGAACTGCTGCCCGGCGACGTCGGTCGTCTCGAGCGGCCGCCCCTGGGCGGTGCTCCAGACCGCCTGGACCATGTTCCCGAGGTCGAAGCGCCCGGTCCAGAACGCCCTCTGGCGCGCCAGCGCCAGGTAGGCGAACACGGCCGAGAACACCGCCATCATCGCCCACACGATCAGCTCGGGGCGCCGGCGGAGGCTCACCTGTCGCGGGCGATCAGGTAGACGACGCCGATGAAGGCGAGCTCGACGAGGGTCAGGACCAGACGCACCCCCACCGAGAGGGCGACGGCGACGCTGCCGGGGAGGTTCTGGGCCAGCGCCAGGGCGAAGACGCCCTCGCGCACGCCGAGGCCCGACGGGAAGATGAAGGCGATCATCGAGACCGCGAACGACAGCAGGAAGGCCAGGCCCACGAAGGCGGGATCGCCGGCCTCGGAGCCCGCGGCCGAGAGCACCAGCAGCCAGATGCCCAGCCCGAGCAGCGCCGCGGTGGCGGTGTACCAGCCGACCAGGGCCATCAGCACCCGGGTGGCGAGCAGGCGCGGCAGCGGCTCGCGCTTGACCTTGCGCAGCACCCAGGTGGTGATGGGCCCGAAGAAGCGCGGGTGAGCAGGACGAGGCCCAGGGGCAGCAGCGCGAGCAGCCACAGCCGGCCGTCGCCGCCGCCGCTGTAGAAGGCCACGAAGGCCACCGCGCCGGCGGCCGCCGACCGCGACCGTGAGCAGCTGCTCGTAGACCATGGCGGCGACGGTCGCGCGTCGCGGGACGCCCCTCTCGTAGCGAGAGCACCACCCGCCCGACGACCATCAGCACGTTGCCCGGCACATACCGCCCGAGCAGCGAGCGGGCCCAGATGGAGAGCATCGCCAGCCGGGGCGGCCCGCCGTGGTGGAGGCGATCGATGATGCGCGATGTAGCCCCCGCCGCTGGCCAGGTAGAACACCACCAGCACGAGGCAGCCCAGCGCGAGCAGGCCCGGCTGGAGGTTCCAGTCGTACTCCGAGACGGCCGACCACCCGTCCACCAGCGCGAGCACCAGGAACGCGAGCACCAGCAGGCCGGCGAGGAACCCGAGGCGGCGGCGCCAGGGGCTCGCGGGAGCGGGCTCGGCGGCGACCTCAGGCGGGCTGTTCACGCCGCCGAGCGACGGCCAGCAGCCCGTGGTACCCCGGGCGGCGGCCGATGAAGGCAGAGTCGACCTCGAGCACGGCGCGCACGACCTTCGCCGCGAGGCGGGGCGGGGCGCCTCCGGCGGCGCGGCCGTCCCCGGCCGCCAGCCGGCGGCGGAGCGCGCGGCGGTAGACCTGGCGGTGGTAGAAGCCGGTGAAGGGGAAGCCCCAGCCCTGCACCACGGGGGAGGTGAAGCCGGCGTCCTCGAGGCGCGCGCGCAGCACCGGGACGGTGTAGCGGCGCCGGTGGCCGGCCCACTGATCGGTCCAGTCGTAGCGGTACGGGTTGGCGGGCACCGTCACCACCAGCAGGCCGCCCGGGCGCACCACGCGGGCCAGCTCGGCCAGCGCGGCGACGTCGTCGTCCAGGTGCTCCAGCACCTCCGCGCACACCGCGCCGTCGAACGACGCGTCGGGCAGGTCGAGGTTCTGCAGATCGCCGGCCATCACGGGATTCGCCGCCGCCACCTCGGGGCCGCGCGCCAGCAGCGACGCGCGCACCCAGTCGCAGAGCTCGACGCTGGCGTCGACCGAGGTCACCCGGAGGCCGGCGTCCACGAGCTTCATGGTCAGGCTGCCCGCCCCGGCGCCGGCGTTGAGGATGCTGCGCCCGGGCATCGCGGGCAGCAGCCGGCGCAGCACGAGGGCCTCGCGGTAGTCGTGCCGCGGACCGAACAGCTCGGGGGCGTTGCCCCAGTCGTGGGCCTGGATGTCGGTGCTCATGCCCGACAGGTTAGGGGGGCGAGGGCGTCGCGCAGGACCGACGCGGTGGCCGCGGGCGCTCCGCGCTCCAGGTACACCCGCCGCGCGGCCGATCCCAGCCGGGAGCGCAGGCCCGGGTCGGAGGCGAGCCGGGCGAGCGCCGACCCGAGCGCCTGGGCGTCGCCGGCCGGCACCAGCAGGGCGCTCTCGTCGTCGCGCAGCACCTCGCGCACGGCCGGGGTGTCGGCGGTCACCACCGGACGACCGGCGGCCATCGCCTGCCAGACCTTGTTGGGCACCACGCGCGCCGCCTTGTCGCTCGCGCCGAACACCCCGAGGCAGATCGCCGCCGCGGACACCTCGGCGCCGAGCGCCTCGTAGGGCACCCAGCGCTCCCAGGTGAGGCCGGCGGGCCGGTCGCGCTCCAGCTCCCCCGCGAGCCACGTCCCCAGCTGCCCGTCGCCGATCAGGCGGATCGGCGGCGTCCCCGGCCGCCGCGCGGCGGCGAGCACGGTGGCGATGCCGTGGAGGGGGGCGAGCTTGCCGTAGAACAGGGCGTGCGGCGGCGCCGGGGGCTCCGGGAGGGCGGGGAAACGCTCCGGGCTCGGCGCCCACCGGCACCACCGCCACGCGGGAGCGCGCGATGCCGAAGCGGGCCGCGAGCCAGTCGGCGCCCGCGCGCGGTGTCGGCCAGCACCAGGTCGGCGAGGCGCAGGCTGACGCGATCGACCCCCGCCAGGACGGCGGCCGCGCCGCGTCCGGCCATCGCCCGGTCGCCGCCGAGCGTGTCGGCCAGCGAGATCATCATGTCCACCACCAGCGGCACGCCGCGGGCGCGGGCGACGCACCAGGCCGGGAGGGTGTCCGGCTGGGCGAGATACCCCGCCACCACGGCGTCCACCGGCCTCTCGCGCAGGCCCGCTGCCGCCAGGCCGGCCCAGGCGGACGCGAAACGCGCGGCCGCGGTGGCGAGGGGGAGCGGCCGCAGGAAGGAGGAGCCCGCCTTGTGGCGCGTGGCCTCCCACACCGGGCGGTGGTGCTCGACCACGTCGACGCCGATCTCCCGCAGACCCTCGATCAGCACCCGCGAGCGGGGGTAGTCGCGCTCGTACGTCCCGAGCCACATCACGCGCAGGTGACGGCCCCCCGAGGCCGTCAGCGGAGGATGCGCTCCACGCGCGAGCGGGCCTCGTCGTCCTGGGGGCGCAGGTGGTACCGCTGGATCATCTCGCTCACCAACCCGATCGTGAGCAGCTGCACGCCCACGACGATCAGCAGCACGCCCAGCAGCAGCAGCGGGCGGGCGCCGATGCCCTCTCCCAGGATGCGCAGCACGGCCAGGTAGGCGCAGATGATGGTGCCGATGGCGAGGAAGAGCATCCCGACGCCGCCGAAGAGGTGCATCGGGCGCTGGCGGAAGCGGCCGATCGACAGGATCGTGAGCAGGTCGAGGAATCCGCGCAGGTACCGCTCGAAGCCGTACTTGCTGCTGCCGAACTTGCGCGGGCGGTGGTTGACCGCGAGCTCCTTGACCCGGAAGCCCTCGTTGTGGGCCAGCACCGGGATGTAGCGGTACTGGTCGCCGGTCAGCGAGAGCGACTCGACGACCTCGGCGCGGTAGGCCTTGAAGCCGCAGTTGAGGTCGTGGAGGCCGACGCCGGACATCTTGGCGGTGACACCGTTGAACACCTTCGACGCGGCGCGCTTGCTCCAGGGGTCCTTGCGGTCGCGTTTCCACCCGCTCACCAGGTCGGCTCCGGCCTCGAGCTCGGCGAGCAGCCGCGGGATCTCGGCCGGGTCGTCCTGCAGGTCGCCGTCGATGGTCACGATGGCGTCGCCGCGGGCCTCGCGGAACCCGGCCATCAGCGCGGCGGCCTTGCCGAAGTTGCGCCGCAGGCGCACGACGGCGATCTCGGGCTCGGCGGACGCGAGGTCGGCGAGGATCTCCGACGTTCCGTCGGTCGATCCGTCGTCGACGTAGAGGATCTCGATCTGTCGTCCCAGGGAGCGGAGAACCGTGAGGAGCTCCTCCGAGAGAGGACGCACCGAGTCGCGCTCGTTGTAGACCGGGATGACGACCGAGACGAAGGCGAGGCGGGCGGCCACCGCTGGCGATGCTACCAGCGACCCGCGTCCGGATCGGCGGGGCGCGGCGCGCGGCGGCGCCGGGGGGCGCGCGGCTCGCGCTCGCGCCGCGGCGAGCCGCGCGTCACGGCGAGCCCGCCCTTGCGCGCCCGCTCGAGCACCAGCCCGCCCAGCGACCAGATGCAGGCGGCCACCAGCAGCGCCAGGAACAGACCGACGGCCCCGCGCGATCCGTTGGCCGACGGTGGCGAGCAGGTACCAGACCGCGAAGACCACGTTGGAGTCGAGCACCTGGCCGATGCTGACCGCCAGGAACACGAAGGGCGCCACGGCCAGGGCGGCGAGGGCCGGCAGGTGCCACGGCTTGCGGGCCGTGGTGGCGAGCAGGGCGGCGTGGGCGGCCGGGACGGCCAGGATGAGCGCGTAGGGGCGCACGATCCAGATCACCAGCAGCAGCAGCGACAGCGCGGCGAGCGCCGCCGCTCCCTCGGCCGCGCGGGACACGCCCAGGCGGCGCGCGCGGCGGCGGGCGAGCAGCCATCCGCCGACGCCGGCGGCCGCGGCCAGCACCACCGCGAGCGCCTCGAGGGCCCCGAAGCGCGCGTTGGCCGGTATCGGTGGCTCGCCCGCGGACGCCCCCGGCAGCAGTCCGGCGAGGGCGAGCAGATAGCCGGCGGCGAGGGCCGCGAACAACGGGATGGCGCGCAGCGAGACCGCCCTCAGCCCGAGGCCGAGGGGCACCTTGGCGCGCCGCTGGCGCGCGACGATGTCGAGCGAGCACACCAGCACGGGCAGCAGCACCAGCAGCAGGGCGAGGCGGGCGATCGTCGGGCGCAGGAACTTGCCCGCGAAGGCGAGGCTGCCGTCGGCGGCGGGCACCTCGTCGGCCCCGTCGAGCGCCCCGAGCAGGTCGTTGGCCGAGTTGGCCACCATCTCGAGCCGGTCGGCCGTGGGCGGACGGCCCTCCCGCAGGGGCGACTCCGAACGGGCGGAGAGGGTGACCGCGGTCAGGCCGGACGCGATCGCGGCCCCCTGGTCGCCGAAGGTCTGGGGCACGCCGAGGCGCAGCAGCTGCCCGCCCAGAGAGGGCGGGCCGTCGGCGCGCCCGCCGGCGCGCTGGATCGAGTTGTCGGCGATGTGCGCCGAGGCCGAGGGCCTGGCGGTCGGTGCGCCCGTCGATCCACACGTGCACGCGGTCGCCGTTCGCCTCGCCCGGCGCGTCCAGGACGATCGCGGCGGTGAGGGGGAACGACGAGAAGCGCTTGCAGGAACCAGCGCAGCCCCGCGTTGCCCAGGGTGCTGCCGTCGGTCGAGACGAAGAGGTGGGGGCGCTGGTGGAGCGTGGTGCCCGAGGCCTGCGCCAGGCGCAGCAGCACGGCCGTGGAGGTGGTGCCGGCCGACACGCCCGATGGCGTGTCCCGGGGGGCCACCACCAGGATGCCGCCCCGGCTGCGCCCGTCGTCGGCGCCCGGGATGGCGACGTAGACGTTCTGGAGGTCGACCACCTCGCCGTCGGCGCGCGCCTCGAGGTCCTGCGTGCGCACCTTGCCCGCGCCGCCGGGCACCTGCGAGAGCTGCCCCTGCACCCACTTGGCCGCCGCCAGATCCGGAGCCGACCCGGCGGGCGCTCGGGGGCGATCGCCTCCATCTGCTTGGCCAGCTCCAGGGTGCCCTGCCCGTCGATCGCCGACGGCAGCGTCGACTGCGGCCCCGGGTCGGGCGTCTGGAGGGTCAGCAGCGCGACCACCAGCGCGACGCCCGCGACCAGCCAGCAGGTGCGGTACAGGCGCAGGTTCAGCACGTACGCGGGCCCCCGGCCGAACGGCGGCGGAGCGTAGAGTCGTGTCGATCGTCATCGGTTCTGTCACCGACGGGAGGGTGATGATCGCGCGAGATTTGGTTACTCCCACGAGGTGGCGGCCAGAGACGTGGACGGGGCCGGTGGGGCTGGGAACAATTACAGACTCTTCGCTCGCCGCGATCCGTGACGGGAAGGTGCGTCTGGTGGGAGCACACCGAGGGGTGACCCGATGAGCCGCCGTCCGGCGCCGCTGATCCTGGTGTCCAACCGGGGTCCCATGACGTTCGAGCGCGCGCCCGACGGCACCCTGGAGCGGGTGCGGGGGGGCGGGGGCCTGGTCACGGCCCTGCTGGGCCTGACCGAGCACACGCCCGCCCTCTGGGTCTCGGGGACCATCTCGGAGACCGACGAGGAGGTGGCCGCCGAGGCGGGCGGGGGCAGCTTCCCGCTGCCCGACCTGGGCGTCGACACCCGCGGGCGGTTCGTGCTGATCGACGAGGCGACCCACCACGCGTTCTACAACGTGGTCGCCAACCCGATGCTGTGGTTCATCCAGCACTACCTCTGGGATCTGAGCAACGCGCCGGACATCCGCCGCGAGGAGCTCGACGCCTGGGAGTACGGCTACCTGGCGGCCAACACCGCCTTCGCCGACGCGGTCAACCGCGAGCTGGACGAGGACCCGAACCGGGTCGTGATGCTGCACGACTACCACCTGTACACGGCGCCCGAGGCGATCCGCGCGGCCCATCCGGACGCCTTCCTGCACTTCTTCGTCCACATCCCGTGGAGCCAGCCCGACTACTGGCGCATCCTGCCCCCGCACATCCGCGAGGGCATCCTGCGCGGCCTGCTGGCCAACGACATCGTCGCCTTCCACACCCGCAGCTACGCCCGCAACTTCCTGCTGTGCTGCGAGGACCTGCTGGACCTCGAGGTCGACTACGACCGGCGCCAGGTGCGCTGGGAGGGCCGGGACGTGTGGGTGCGCTCGTACCCGATCTCGGTCAACGCGCCGATGTTCGAGGAGCTGTCGCGCTCGCCCGAGGTGGCCGAGGAGGAGGGGCCCATCCTGCGGCGGCGGCGCCAGTACCTGATCGTGCGCGTCGACCGCACCGACCTCTCCAAGAACACGCTGCGCGGCTTCAAGGCATTCGACGTCTTCCTGGACCGCCACCCGGAGTACCTCGAGGACATCACGTTCTTCGCGCTGCTCCAGCCCTCGCGGCAGGACGTGGACGAGTACGTGGAGTACCTCGCCCGCATCCGCGACGTGGTGAGCCACATCAACCTCAAGCACGGCACGTCCGACTGGATGCCGATCGACCTGCGCATCGAGAGCAACATCCACCGGGCGGTGGCGGCCTACAAGCACTACGACGTGCTGCTGGTGAACCCGATCTTCGACGGCATGAACCTGATCGCGAAGGAGGCGCCCCTGGTCAACGAGCGCGACGGGGTGATGATCCTCTCCGAGAACGCCGGCGCCCACGAGGAGCTGGGCTCGTTCGCGATCACGCATCAACCCCTTCGACATCGAGGCCCAGGCCGAGGCCCTGCACCAGGCGCTGGTGATGCCCGCCGACGAGCGCGCCTTCCGCATCCAGGAGATCAAGCGCATCGTGCGCGAGAACGACGTGGGCAAGTGGCTCTCGGCCCAGCAGGACGACATCGCGCGCAAGCGGACGGCCGACCGCCGCCGGGTCAAGCGGGCGGAGGCCAAGTGAGCGACGGCCCGGAGCTGACCCACCTCGACGCGCGCGGCGAGGCCCATATGGTCGGCGTCGGGCACAAGCCGGTGATCTCGCGGCGCGCGGTGGCGGAGGCCCTGGTGCGGATGGCCCCCGCGAGCGCGCGGGCCATGTCGGAGGGCACCCTGCCCAAGGGCGATGCCGCGGCCGTCGCGCGGGTGGCGGGCATCATGGCCGCCAAGCGCACGCCGGACCTGATCGCCCTCTGCCACCCGCTGCCGATCGACCGGGCGGGCGTGGAGGTGACGGTCGAGGCGCAGGAGGGGCTCGTCCGCATCCGCGCCGAGGTGGAGACCACCGCGCGCACCGGCGTCGAGATGGAGGCGCTGACGGCCGCCTCGGTGGCCGCCCTCAACGTCTACGACCTGGTGAAGGGCATCGACAAGGGCATCGTCATCGAGAGCGTGCGCCTGCTGGAGAAGACGAAGGGCGCCGCGCCCGAGGCGCCGTGAGCCTGCGGGTCGCCGTGGTGACCGTGTCCGATCGCTCGGCGCGGGGCGACCGCCCGGACGCCTCGGGGCCGGCGCTCGCGGAGGCGGTGGAGGCATCGGGTGCGGAGGTGGTGCGCCGCGAGCTCGTCCCCGACGACCCCGGCGCGCTGGCGGCGCTGCTGGCGGCGATCTGCGACGACGCCGGCGCCCCCGGGCTGATCCTCACGACCGGGGGGACCGGCCTCGGGCCGCGCGATCGCACCCCCGAGGCCACGACGGAGGTGTGCGAGCGCCTCGTGCCGGGGATCGCGGAGACGCTCCGCGCCCGGTCGCTGGCGGTGACCCCCCACGCGATGCTCTCCCGCGGCGTCGCCGGCGTCCGCGGCCGGACCCTGATCGTCAACCTGCCCGGCTCGCCCGGCGGGGCGCGCGACGGCTGGGTCGTGGTGGAGCCGATCGCGGCTCACGCCGTCGCGCAACTCGGGGGCGGCGACCACTAGCGTTGGAGGGGCGGGGGCGGCGGAGTAGGTTGCCCGCCATGTCGGAGCGGCTCGAGCTGTCGGCGATGGGCGCGGTGCGCCCACCGGCGCCAGCGGCACTCGCATCGGCCCAGCGGCGCGAGCAGCAGGGCTTCGATGCCATCTGGTGGGCGGATCACTTCCTCCACTGGTTCCCCACGTCCATCTGGGAGCCGGGGCTGGTGCCCCAGGCCGCCGCGGGGCAGGTGAGCCCGCACGTGTGGTTCGACCCCGTTCCCGTGGTGGCCGCCGCCGCGGGGGTGACCGACACGATCCGCCTGGGCATCGGGGTCACCGACCTCGTGCGGCGCCACCCCGCGTCGCTGGCCCAGACCGCCCTGACGCTCGACCACCTGAGCGGCGGGCGTTTCGTGCTGGGCGTCGGGACCGGCGAGGCGCTCAACCTGACGCCGTTCGGCCTCACCAACGCCCGCCCGCTCGGGCGGCTGGAGGAGGGCCTCGAGGTGATGCGCCTGCTGATGAGCGGCCCCGGGCCGGTGAGCTTCGCGGGCGACCACTTCCGGCTCGACGACGCCGAGATGGGCCTCGGCCCGGTCGGCGATCGCCCCCCGCCGATCTGGGTGGCGGCGCACCGCCCGCGCGGCCTCGCCGTCGCCGGCCGGTACGGCGACGGATGGCTGCCGCTGAGCACCGACGTGGCCGAGTACGCCGGCATGCTGGCGGCGGTGCGCGCGGCGGCGGGCGCCGCCGGTCGCGCCGACGACGCCGTGACCCCCGGGCTCTACGCCCGCATCGTGGTCGCGGAGACCCGGGAGCAGGCCGAGGCGGCGATCGACGGCTCGCTGCTGATGCGGTTCATCGCGTTGACACGCTCGGCCGAGGCGTTCGCCAGACGCGGGGCCGAGCACCCCCTGGGCGATGGCGAGTTCGGGCTGACCACCTTCCTGCCGACGCGCTACGGCCGCGACGAGGCGCTGCGGCTGGCGCAGGCGGTGCCCGCCGAGGTGGTGCGCGACACCGTGATCCACGGCACCCCGGACGATGTCGCGGACGCGATCGCCGCCTTCGTGGCCGAGGGCGCGCGCCACGTCCAGCTGACCAACATGACCCCGCTGGCCGACCCGACCCTCGCGGCGGCCAGCGAGTCGCTGCTGGGCGACGCCGTCACGGCGATCCGGGCGGGGGGCGCGTGAGGCGGTCCCTCGCGGGACCGGCGCTGTGCCTGGCGGGGCTCGGGCTGCTCGCGGCCGGCGCCCCCGCGGCACTCGGCGCGTCGCGCACGATCACCATCGACGGGTGGGCCGACCGGGCCGTGGTCTTCAGCGGCTCGCGGCTGGTGTGGACCGAGGCCGCCACCGTGCACGTGGACCCCAAGAAGATCGCCGGGTCGCCCGCCGGGGCGGCCCCCTTCGACTACTACCGCGCCGAGGCCTTCCGCGTGGGGCTCAACCCCAGCTCGCGCCTCTTCCGCACGGGGGCGCCGGAGAACCCCGTGTCGGTGCGGACCAGCGTGGCCGCAATGGGGGCCGGGATCCTGACCCCCACCGGCGACGGCGGGTTCGTGATGGTTCCCCGCACCTCGGGCGTCGCGCCTCCGGTGATCCACTGCTGCGACGACGAGGACACCGAGACGGTGCTCGAGAGCGACGGCCGGGCCGACGCGCCGGTCACGATCGCCGCGACCTGGGACGTCGGCTCCGTGGCCTGGATGCAGGTCGGGCCGGGCGGCCTGCTGCAGCAACGGCGGGCCTCCCCGCTCACGCCGGGCGCCGTCACCACCATCCCCGGCACGGCCCCGGCCGTCGCCGGCCTGGTCGCGATCTCGCCGAGCGGCCTCGCCTGGGTCGATCCGGCCGCCCCGACGACCCTCCAGGTGCAGGCCAGCGGAGCCGCGACCGCCGCGCCGGTCGCCCTCCCCGGGCCGGCGCTGCGTGTGTGGTCGGCCACCAACGTGATCGTCGTGGCGGTGCGCCGCGGATCGCGCGTCGCGCTGCTGCGGGTCGATCAGCCCGCCCTGCGCGCCACGCGCGTCTGGACCGGGACGACGGTGCCGCGCGTCGCCGTGGGGGGCGGGGCGGTGGCCGTCGCCGAGTCGCGCCGCGTGCTGGCCGCCCGGCGCGGATCGCTGAAGGTGCTGGCGCGCACCGGGCGCGCGATCGAGGCGGTCGGCATCGACGGCCGTCGCGTCGCCTGGATCGACCGCGGCGTGCGCCGTCGGGCGCGGGTGGCCGTGGTGCACCTCGGAGTGGCCCGATGAGGGCCCGCCTGCTCGCCCTGGCGCTGCTGGTGCTGGCGATCGCCGCGGGCACGGCGGGCGCCGCGCCGATCCTGTCGCTGCAGGACGACAACCTGGTCAACGTGCGCGGCCCCGAACTGGAGGCCCGCATGGACGCGATCGCCGCCACGGGGGTCAAGGTGACGCGCGTGGACGTGCTGTGGGGGCAGGTCGCCCCGACGAAGCCCGCCGACGCGCGCAACCCGTCCGACCCGGCCTACGACTGGAGCCGCTACGACCAGATCGTCCGCGGCCTGAGCGCGCGCGGCATCTCGATCGTCATGGACTTCTACTGGACGCCCCCCTGGGCGTCGCGCACCGGCGCGCGCCAGGCCGCGCCCCGGGCCGCCGACGGATCACGGTTCGCCGGGGCACTGGCCCGGCGCTACTCCGGCGCCTACCCCGACCCGGCGGGGGGCGTGCTGCCGATGGTGCGGCGCATCGAGGTGTGGAACGAGCCCAACCTGCCCGACTTCTGGGTGCCCCAGTGCCGTTCGCGCGCCGGCAAGGCCCGCTGGGTCTCCCCGGGCGCCTACGCGGCCCTGCTCGCGGCGTCCTATCGCGAGATCCACGCGGCCAACCCGGGCGCCGAGGTCGTCGGCGGGGTCACGGGACCCACCGGGGGGTCGCCGACCACCTGCGCCAAGGACGGCTCGGGCAGCGTCGGAAGCCTCGACTTCGCGCGCTGGGTGGCCGACGAGGGCCCTCCGATCGACGCCTGGAGCCTGCATCTGTATCCGCTCGGAAGCCCCCTCCAGGCCTTCTTCGTGCCCTCGTGGAGCACGCTTCCCCGGGTCGTCCGGCAGGTGGATAGGCTTCGCCGCGGCGCGCCCATCCACGTCACGGAGACGGGGTACCACACGTCCTACAACCGATACCACCGCTACTTCGTCAGCGAGGCCCAGCAGGCCCTGTGGGTGGACGAGACCGTCCAGGCGGCGGCACGGTATCCGCGCGTCCAGCTGGTGACCTGGTTCAACTTCCAGGACAACCCGTTCTGGACCGGCGGGCTGCTGCGCGGCGACGGCACGCGCAAGCCGTCCTACGACCGGTTCGCGGCCGCGGCCGCGGCCAACCCGCCGCCGGTGGGGTGGCCCCGATGAGCGAGGGCGACGGCCGCCTCGACGAGGTGCAGGCCTACTACGACCGGCTGGCCCCGCGGCTGGTGGCCGTGGAGGACCGCAACTGGCACCTCCAGAGCCGGATGTCGCTGATCCTCGAGACGATCCAGGAGTACGTGCCCAACGTTCCCCCGGCCGGATCCGCCCCCGCCCCGCGCGTGCTGGACGTGGGCTGCGGCACCGGATTCCTGCTCGAGAAGCTGGCGGGGCTGGGTTTCCAGGGCATCGGCATCGACCTCTCGCCCGAGTCGGTCGAGCACTCGCAGGAGCGGCTCGCGCGCATCGGTGCGGCCGACCGCCTGAGCGCCGTGGTGGGCAGCGCCTACGAGCCGCCCGAGGGCCCGTTCGACCTGGTGACGCTGACCGACGTGCTCGAGCACCTCGAGGACCCGCGCGCCTGCCTCGCCGCGGTGCGCGACCGGCTGGCCCCCGGCGGCCTGGTCGTGATCTCGACCCCCAACCGCCACAGCCTCCCGGGCGCCCGTCGCTGGGTCTCCGAGCACGGCGTGCCGTGGATCAAGGTGAGCCTCGCGCCGGTGGACAACTGGCAGACCTGGGGCGACCTGACCGGCCACGCCGCGTCGGCCGGCCTGGTGCCGGTGTCGCGCCGCGGCATCTTCTTCCGGCCCGGCGGCAAGGTGGGCTCGCAGCTCGGCCGCCTGTACCGGCACCCCGCGCCGCGCAGGGCCGAGCACGCCCTCTCGCGCACACCGGCCGGGCGCTTCGGGTTCTACATCTGCCTGGGGTTCCGGGCACTCTGAGATGAGTGATATCCGGCCGGATGGCCGCGACCGCGCACGGCGCGCGGGCGTGGCGGTGGCCATGCTCGCCCTCTTCATCGTCGCCCTCGGCGTGTTCGTGCTGCCGTTCGCGTTCCCGACGCCGCCGCCGATCGTCACGCGCTTCCAGACGACGCACCTCTTCAGCCCCAACGGCGACGGGCGGCGCGACATCGCGCGCATCGCCGTCCGGCTCAGCCAGACCAGCTCGGTGACCATCCGGATCCGCAAGGACGGCAAGGACGTCGCGACCCTGCTCGACGACATCACCAAGCCGCGCGGGTTCTTCACCACCAGCTGGGACGGGCGCGACGGCCAGGGCTTCCCGGTGCCCGACGGCACCTATGCGATCACCCTCCGGGTGCGCTCGGGCGAGAAGCAGTTCAACACGAGCCGCAACGTGGTGGTCGACCTCGAGGCGCCGCGGCCGGCGGCGATGACGGTCACCTCCGCCACCCTGGCCGCGGCCGGGCCGGGGGAGTGCCGCGTGAGCTTCACGTCGCACGACCCGGGCTCGGTGATCTTCGAGGCGTTGCCGTTCGACGGCGGCAAGGTGGTGCGCACCCTCGGTCCGCGGCCGGTGCAGGGCGGCGATCCGATCCGCTGGACGTGGACCGGCGTCGGCACCACCGCCGCCACGCGCGTGCCGCCCGGGCTCTACGTCATCCGCGCGATCCTGCGTGACGCCGCGCGCAACCAGGTGACCCGGGAGCGGACCTGCTGGGTGGGCTACATGGCCGGCACCCCGCGCCCGGCACGGCCCGTGGCCGGGGACGCCGTCGGCGTCACGCTGCGGGCCACGGACGGCACGGCGCTGCCGGGCTCGACGCGCATCGCCCTGGTGCTGCGACGGCGCACCGGCGAGCCCGGCGTGACCTTCACCGACCCCACCGGGGCCCAGGTGGGACCGGGGCGCACCGGCCCGGCCGGCCGCGTCACGGTCACGGTGCCGCGCACGGTCAACCCGCGCGCCCTGTGGCTCGAGGCGCGCACCCTCGACGGTAAGGCCATCGCGCTGGTCGACCTGCGGGGCAGGCCGTGAACGGCGCCGCGCGGGACATCGCGGCGCTCGCGGCCGCGGTCGGCGTGGTGGGCCTGATCGCGCCGCTGCCCCTGCTGCGCTCGGAGGCCCAGCGCGCCGCCGCGCTCGCGGTGACCCTGGCCGCGTGGGCGCTGCTGCTGGCCAGCCTGATCCCGGGCGACGACGCCCGGAAGGCCTTCGACCGGTTCACCAGCCCCACCGGCGCGGTGGCCGGGGTGGTCGCCGTGATCGTCCTCGTCGCCGCCCTCATCATCGGCGTCCGCGTCATCCTCGGCTGGCCGCTGGTGTGGTTCGTGCTGCTCGGCCTGGCCATGCCGATCCGGATACCGGTGACCATCGGCAAGACCGACGGCAACCTGCTGGTGCCCCTCTACGCGGTCATCCTGCTCGGGCTGGCGGCGTGGATCTGGGGACGGCTGCGCGGGCGCATCACGGCGCGGGCCGACGAGGGACCCCCGGTGCTGACCTGGCCCCTGGCGGCCTTCGTCGGCTTCCTGCTGGTGTCGTCGCTCTGGAGCGCGGACACGGCCGAGGCGGCCAAGAAGGCCGTGTTCTTCTACATCCCGTTCGTGCTCCTGTACGCGCTCACCGTGGCCTGGTGGCCGCGCGCGCGGGCGCTCGGGGCCCTGGCCGTGACCACGATCCTCGGCGCCACCGTCGCCGCGGTCGCGGGCCTGTGGCAGTACACGACCGAGGACATCTGGTGGAACCAGACCCTCCACCAGGCCAACGTCTACAGCCGCTTCTTCCGGGTCAACGGCATCTTCTTCGACCCCAACATCCTCGGCCGCTACCTCGTGGTGGGGCTCCTCGTCTGCGTCGCCCTGGCCTGGGTGCGCCGCCGGCCCCTCGAGCTGGGCCTGCTGGCCGCCGCGGCCGTGGTGATGACCGCGGGGCTGGTCGTCACCTTCTCCCGCTCCAGCGCCCTGATGCTGATGGTCGGGCTGGTGCTGCTGGCGACCCGCGCCTTCGGGCCCAAGCGGGCGCTGATCACCGGGTTCGTGCCTGCTCGCCGTGGCCGGGACGATCGCGTACGCGACCAGCGGCAACGTGCGCCACGCCCTCACCGACTCCCATCGCCTCGAGCGGGTGAGCGAGGGACGCTTCGACCTGATGAAGGGCGGCCTGACCATCTGGCGGGACCAGCCGGTCACCGGCGCCGGGCTGGGTGGCTTCCAGACCCGCTTCGAGGCGACGCTGACCCCGGTCGAGCAGCGGCGGGTGCGCGTGGTGATCTCCCACAACAGCCCGATCACCGTGCTCAGCGAGGGCGGCGTGATCGGCTTCGCGCTGTTCCTGGCGCTGATCGGGGGCGCCGGCTGGGCGATGGTGCGCGGGTCGCGCGACCAGGGCGATGCCGGGTGGGCGCGCTGGACCCTCGGCACGATCGCGGTCGGGATCCTGGTGCACAGCCTGCTGTACGCCGCCTTCTTCGAGGATCCGTTCGTGTGGGTCGCCGTCGGCGGCGCGGTGGCGCTGGCGCTCGCGGCGCCACGCGCGCCCGAGGTGGTGATGGAGATCCTCGACGCGGAGGACCCATGACCGCGGGGCTCCGCGTGCTGTGTCTCAGCAACATGTGGCCCGGGCCGGCCGATCCCGACTACGGCGCCTTCGTGGCCGACATGTGCGGCGCGCTCGAGGGGCTCGGGATGAGCGTGGACCCGGTGGTGATCGACCACCGGCGCAGCGGACGGGCGCGGACGCCCGTGAAGTACGGGTCGCTGGCGGCGCGCGCGGCGCGCCACGCCCGGCGCGCCGACGTCATCTACGCCCACTACCTCTTCCCGACCGCCGCGGCCGCGTCGCTGGCGGCCCGCACGGCGCGCATCCCCTTCGTGGTGACCGCCCACGGCCAGGACGTCCGCAACCTCGAGCGCGACACGGTCCGGCGGGCCACCGCGGGCGCGCTGCGGGGGGCGAGCGCGCTGATCGCGGTGAGCCGCCACCTGGCCGACGACCTGCGCGCGACCGGGATGCGCCTGCCGCCGGTCCACGTGGTCAACATGGGCGTGGACATGGAGCGCTTCGTCCCGCGCGACCGCTCCGCCGCGCGCGCGCGGCCCTCGGCCTGCCCCGCGACGCGCCCCTCGTGATCGCGGTCGGCGGGCTGACCGACAGGAAGAACCCTCTCGGCCTGCTGCAGGCGTTCGCGCGGCTGCACGCCGTGCGCCCCGACGCCCGGCTCGCCCTCGTCGGCGACGGCCCCCTCGCCCGGGCCGTGGACGTCGGCGTCGCCCGGATGGGCCTCGGGGACGCCGTCGTGCGCACCGGCGCGCTGCCCCACGACGAGGTGGCGGACTGGGTGGCGGCGTGCGACATGCTCGCGCTGGTGAGCCGGGTGGAGCCGCTCGGCGTGGTGGCGCTCGAGGCCCTCGCGGGGGGCCGCCCGGTGGTGGCGACGCGGATCGGGGGGACGCGCGAGGTGGTGCCCGACCCCCGGGCGGGCCGCGTGGTGGACCCGCTGGACCCCGCGGCGATCGCCGCGCGCGATGCTGGATCTGCTCGACCATCCGCCGTCGCCGCAGGCCTGCCGCGACGCGGCGGCCCCCAACGCCCTGACCCGCCAGGCGCGCCGGGTGGCGGCCATCCTCGAACGCGCGGTCGAACGACCCTGACCACCCTGGTGGTGATGGGCCCGGCCTGCGCTACTGTGCGCGACCGATGTCGCTGACCGATGCCCCCGCCCGGCCCGCGGGCTCTGGGGCGGCTCCCCGCCTCGCGGTGCTCGCTGGCCGTCGCGGGCGCCGTCGTGGCGGGCGCACTCGCGGTATGGCAGCCCCTGGTGGGGCTGGGCCTGGCCATCATCGCCGTGATCGCCGTGGTGCTGCGCGACATGCCGATGTCGCGTCTCGCGCCGGTGCTGGTGGTGCTGACGGCCCTCGCGGCCGTCGCCGGGCCCAACCTGGCGCCGCCGGGCGCCCCGGCATCTTCCTGTTCCGGATCCTGATCGTGCTGCTCGGCGCTGGGCGTGCTCGGCTACCTGCTGATGGACGGGCACCTCGCGCTGCCGGCCGGCCTGCCGCGCCCGGCCGGGATCCTCGGGGTGTGGGTGCTCTGGTCGGCCCTGTCGCTCGGATGGGCCGAGAACCCGGCGGCCGCGGTGCGCTGGACCAGCTTCATGGCGATGATGGCCGGCCTGGCGATCGCGATCGCGCTGCTGTGCCGCGACCCCCGGCGGGCGAAGATCCTGCTGTGGTGCCTCGCGGCCGCCTTCGCCTTCGCGTGCCTGATCGCGATCGGCGAGGTGGGCACGGGCCGCCACCTGCCCTCGTTCCGCGCCGGCACCGAGAACCGCGGCGGGCTGATCGGCGTCGGCTCGCTGTTCGGCAACCAGAACAACTTCGCCGCCTTCCTCAGCATCAGCCTGCCCTACTTCGCGGTGCTCCCGATCGTGTTCCGCGACGTCCGGCTGCGAATCATCGGGTTCGCCGGGGCGGCGTCGGCCCTGATGTTCATCCTGCTCGCGGGCAGCAAGTCGGGCCTGCTGTCGGCCGGGTTCGTGGTGATCGGGCTGCTGCTGCTGGTCGGCACCGACCGCAAGTCGCGCGGGCGCCTGGTCGTCGCCGGGGCCATCGCCGCGATGGCCGTCGTGCTGGTGGTGCCGATCCTCTCGGGCGCCGGCCCGGTGAAGCTGGACCAGCGCACCGTGACCAAGCTCGACTTCAACATCCTGCGCACCCAGATCGACACCCAGCAGGGCTCGGGAGGCGTGCGCGGGGCGCTGCTGAGCGACGGGCTCAACATCGTCGTGAGCACCAACGGCCTCGGCGTGGGCGCCGGCAACGCCGAGACCCAGGTCAAGGCGCTGGTCAACACGCCGGCGGTCGCCAACCTGCACAACTGGTGGCTCGAGGTGCTGGTGGACGGCGGCATCGTCGGCCTCGGGCTGTACCTGCTGTTCTTCCTCACGCTGCTGCGGGGCCAGGCGCGCGCCGCGCGCCGCACCCAGGACCCGTTCATCCGGTACATGTCCCTCGCCGGGGCGCTCTCGCTGGTCGGCTGGATCATCGGGAGCGTCGGGCCCTCGACCGCGATCCACTTCGCGCCCATGTGGATCATGTTCGGCCTCGGCATGGGCGCCCTCGTGCTCGCGCGACGAGAGGAGCGCTCATCCGCATCCTGATCCTCAGCCACATGTACCCGAGCCCGGTCAGCTGGACGGCCGGGATCTTCGTCCACGAGCAGGCCCGCGCCCTGGTCGAGCTCGGCCACGACGTGCGCGTGGTGTCGCCGAAGGCGTGGGCGCCGCCGTTGCTCCCCAAGTGGAAGAGCTTCCGCGACGTCTCCGGGGTCGACACGGTCGACGGCATCCCCGTGCTCTACCCGCGCAAGCTGACGCTGCCGGGCGCCCGCCTGGGCCACCGCAACAGCGACGCGATGTCGTTCGCGATCTCCGGGCCCCTGCGCCGCATCCGCCGCCGGTGGCAGTTCGACGTGATCCACGCCCACATGGTGGTGCCCGACGGGTGGGCGGCCGCCCGCATCGGCGCCGAGCTGGGCGTCCCCGTGGTGGCGACGGCCCACCGGGCCGACGTGCTGGACGTGCCCGCCCAGGGGGCCAGGAGCCGCGAGCGGGTGGTGGAGGCCGATCGAGGACATCGGCTGGATCTGCTCGGTGAGCCGCGCGATCGCCGACGCCGCGGAGGCCCTCGCGACGCCGCGCCGGCCGATCCAGATCGTCCCCAACGGCGCCGACACGCGGATCTTCGCCGCGCGCTCCCGGGCCGAGGCGCGCGCCCGTCTCGGACCTTCCCGCCGAGGGCCCGATCGTCAGCTTCGTGGGCAAGCTGGTGCCCCGTAAGGGTGTGGACACGCTGATCGAGGCCATGGGCATCCTGGGGCGCCGCCGCGGCGGCGCGCCGCTGTTGATGGCCGCCGGCGTCGGCGAGCTGCGCGAGGGGCTTGAGGCGCGGGCGCGCGAGCTGGGCGTGGGCGACCGGGTGCGGTTCGTGGGCAAGGTGCCGCACGACGACCTCGGCTGGTGGATGTCGGCCGGCGACGTGTTCGTGCTGCCCTCGCTCAGCGAGGGGCTTCCCACCGTGGTGTGCGAGGCGATGAACTGCGGCCTGCCCGTGGTGGCGACCGCGGTGGACGGGACGCCCGAGATCGTCCGCGACGGCGAGACCGGGATCCTCATCCCCACCGGCGACCCCGAGGCGCTCGCCGCGGCCCTGGCGCGCATCCTGGACGACCCCGAGGTGGCCGCGCGCATGAGCGCGGCCGCGCTGCGCATCGGGCAGGCCGAGTACACCTGGGCCGCCAACGCGCGCCGGATGACCGGGATCTACGAGGAGGCGACCGCGTGAGCGCGACCCCGGACCCCCCGGCGATCGTGCTCCAGGCCTCGGGCCCGAACGCCCTGGGGATCATCCGCAGCCTGGCGCGCGCCGGCGTGAGGGTGATCGCCTGCGACCACGACCCGGCGGCGCTCGGCCTGCTGTCGAAGCTACGTGACGCCCGTGCTGACGGCCGATCCGCTCACGGCGCCCGACGCCTTCGTGGACGACCTGATCGCCCTGGGGCGCGGCGAGGGCGCCGGCGGGGTCCTGTTCCCGACCCACGACGAGGCCGTGGCCGCGATCGGTCCGCGCGAGGCCGAGGTGGACGCCGTGCTGCGCCGCCCGTGGAGCCCGTGGGCCACGATGAGCAGGATCATCGACAAGGGCCACCAGCACGCGACGGCCCGCGCCGATCGGCTTCCCGGTGCCCGCCACGGTGGAGCCGGAACCGCGGCGCCGACATCGCCGAGGCGGCGCGCGGCCTGCGGTTCCCGGTGATCCTCAAGCCGCGCTACTCGCCCGAGTTCCGGCGGCGCTTCCACGTCCAGGTGCTGCAGGCCGCCGACCTGGACGAGCTGCGCGCCCAGTGGGAGCTGGCCGCCGAGTACCGAGCCCCAGCTCTCCGAGGTGATCCCCGGGGAGGACTCCCAGATCTGGACCGTCGGCAGCTACCGGGACGCCGAGGGCCGGGTGCTGGCCACGTTCACCGGCCGCAAGCTGCGCCAGTGGCCGCCCCACTTCGGCACCGGGCGCTCGTGCGAGTCGCGGTGGGACCCGGACTTCTCGGCACGGGCCCACGCGCTGCTGGACGCCCTCGAGTACCACGGCATCTCGCAGCTGGAGGTCAAGCGCGACCCGCGCGACGGCCGCGACTACCTGATCGAGGTCAACCCGCGCGCCTGGCTCTGGATCGGCCTCGCCACCAGGTGCGGCGTCAACCTGCCCCACGCCGCGTGGCTCGACGCCATCGGCCGGCCGCGCCAGTGGCCCGAGGGCCACCGCAGCAACGTGCGCTGGATGCTCGCCACCAAGCACCTGGTGGGCAGCCTGCGCGAGATCCGCGCGCGCCGCTGGAGCGCCCGCGCCTTCCTGGCCACGCTGCGCCCGCCGCTGGTGGACGGGGTGTTCGACCTGCGCGATCCCAAGCCGATGCTCGCGCTCTACCGCCGCTCGCTGGGCCGGCGTGGCTGACCTGCGCATCCGCGTCGACGGGGTTCGCCCGCCGTTCGCGCCCCGCGCGCGCTGGGTGCTCGAGACGCTGGCCGACGCGCTCGGCGCCACGCCGCGCTGGACCGACGGCGAGGCCGACCTGGTGTACGCGCCGGAGGCCCCCGAGAGCGGCGTCTGGATCCCCGCCGACCCCGCGGCGCAGGCGTTCTTCGAGAGCACCGACGCGTTCCCGGCGCAGGCCACCCACGACGCGCGCGGCCTCACGCTGCTGTTCCCGCCGACCCACCCCGACCGGGAGATCCCCGGCGACCTGGTGGCGAGCGCCTTCTACCTGCTGGCGCGCTGGGACGAGCTGCACGTCGCCGAGCGCGACGCGCTTCGACCGCCTTCCCCTCGCGTCCAGCGCCTTCGGCCGCATCGCCGGGCTCGACCTCGAGGAGCCCGCGGTGGAGGGCTACATCGCCGCGCTGCGCGGCTGCTCTCGGCCTCCCCGCGCCGACCGCCTGGAGCGTCGCCCTCACCCACGACATCGACCGCATCCGGCGCCGGACGCCCAAGGGCCTCGCGGGCATCGCCCGGCGGCGCGGTCCGCGCGGGGTGGGTCGCGCCCTGATGGGGCCGGATCCCTGGAACAACATCCCCGACCTGCTCGAGGCGTCGTGGCTGCGCGGCGTGCGGCCGACGGTGTTCCTGATCGGCCGCAACGCGCACCCCCTCGACGGCACGCCGCGGCGCACCTACGAGCGCGAGCGGCCCGCGCTGGCCGCGGCCGTGCGGGCCGCCGGCGCCGAGGTGGGCCTGCACGCGTCGTTCGGCTCGTCCGAGGACGGCGGCCGCGCTGGCGTCCGAGCTGGCCGGCCTGCGCGGCGAGGTGGGCGAGATCGAGGGCGTCCGCTTCCACTACCTGCGCTTCCGCTACCACCAGACGGTGCGCTGGCTGGAGGAGGCGGGCGCCGCGTACGACTCGAGCCTCGCCTTCAGCGAGGCGCCGGGGTTCGCGGCGGGCATCGCCCGGCCCTTCCGGCCCTATCTGATCGGCGAGGAGCGCCCGGCCCGGCTCACGCTGCTGCCGCTGGCCGTGATGGACACCACCCTCCACTCGCGCCTGAAGCTCGACGCCGCGGGGGCCCACGACCGCGCCCTGGCCGTGCTCGACCGGGTGCGCGCCTGCGGGGGCCGGGCCGCCCTGCTGTGGCACAACACGTACCTCAACGACGAGCGCGCGCCCGGGTACGGGCCGCTCTGGGGCGATCTGCTCGACGAGCTCACCGCACGGGGGGCCACCCTCGGCCCCGCCGGCACGCCCGGCCCCGGCGGCCGCCGGAGAACGCCTCGCCGGCCGGCGCATCGTGCACCTGACCAGCGTCCACCGGCCGCGCGACGTGCGCATCTTCCACAAGGAGGCGCGCGCGGCGGCCGAGGCCGGGGCGGACGCCTGGGTGGGCGCGCCGGCCACGCCGATCCCCCGCTCCCAGCGCCCGCTGGCCGGGTGGCGCCTCGCCCGCGCGGCCCGCGCGCGCGACGCCGACCTCTACCACGTGCACGACCCCGAGCTGCTGCCGGCCGCGCTGTGGCTGGCGCGCTCCACGGGCAGCCCGGTGGTCTACGACGTGCACGAGTACCTGGGCCAGACCACGCGCACCAAGCGCTGGATCCCTGCGGCGCTGCGCCGCCCCCTGGCCCTGGCGGTCGAACGAGCCGAGCGGCGCGCGGCGCGGCGGCTCGACGGTGTCGTGACGGCCAACGAGGACCTCGCCGCGCGGTTCGCCGGCGCGGGCGCGACCGCTGTGAGCGTCACCAACTCGCCCTGGAGCGACGCCTTCCCCGCGCCGGCGCCGATGCCGGAGGAGCCGGTGGTGCTCTACGTCGGGGGCCTCGGGCCCCTGCGCGGCCTCGAGGTGATGCGCGCCGCCTTCCCGCGGGTCGACGTGCCGGGCGCGCGCCTGCTGCTGGTCGGCCCGGGCGATCCCGGGGAGCTGCCGGACGGGATCGAGGCCCTCGGCACGGTCGACCACTCCGAGGTGCCGGCGTTGCTCGCGCGGTCGCGCGTCGCCTGGATCCCGCTTCAGCGGCACGGCAACTACGACCGCGCCGTGCCGACCAAGCTGGTCGAGGCGATGGCCGCCGGGAGGCCGGTGGTGGCCAGCGACCTCGGCCGTATGGGCGCGATGGTGCGGGCCGCCGGGTGCGGCCTGGTGGTGCCGCCCGCCGACGTCGAGGCCCACGCCGCCGCGCTCGAGCGCCTGCTGGGCGACCCGGAGGCGGCGGCGCGCATGGGCGCCGCCGGCCGGGAGGCCTTCGTCGCGGGCCTCGGCTTCGAGGCCCAGGCGCGCGGCCTCACCTCCCTCTACGCGCAGCTCCTCGACACGTGAGCCGGGTGCTCTACGTCTCGCAGTACTTCGTCACCTCGGGCCAGCCGGGCGGGGTGCGCCACTGGCAGCACACGCGCGCACTGGCGCGGGCGGGGCACCGGGTGAGCGTCGTCACCTCCTACGTGCAGCACAAGGAGCGCACCGTCCCCGAACGCTACGCGGGCCGGAAGATGGTGCACGAGGTCGAGGACGGGATGGACGTCTGGCGCACCTACTCGACGCCGGGATACGGCCGCGACCTGCGCTCGCGCGTGGCCAGCTACGGCACGTTCGCGTGGTGGTCGGCCCTCGCGAGCCTGCGCACGCCGCGCCCCGACGTCGTGGTCGCCTCCTCCCCCTCGCTGCCCGCCGCCGCGGCGGCCGCGGCGCTCGCGCGCCTGCGGGGAGCGCGGTTCGTGCTGGAGGTGCGCGACCTGTGGCCCGACTCGGCGATCGCGATGGGCCTGGTCAGCGACCCGCGCATCATCGCGGTCTCGCGGCGCCTGGAGGCCTACTGCTACCGCCGCGCCGATCGCATCGTCGCCCTCACGGAGGGCATCCGCGACGGCATCGTCGCGCACGGCGTCCCGCCGGCCCGCATCACCCTGATCACCAACGGCGTCGACCTGGAGATCCAGGACCGGGAGCCGGTGCCGCTGGCCGAGGGCGAGTTCGTGGCGATGTACGTCGGTGCCCACGGCACGTACAGCTCCCTCGAGACGGTGCTCGACGCGGCGGAGCGGCTGCGCGACACGCCCGGGGTGAGGGTGGTGCTGGTGGGCGGGGGAGACCGCAAGGCTCCGCTGGTGCAGGATGCGGAGCGTCGTGGCCTCACCAACGTGACCTTCGTGGACTCGGTGCCCAAGCGGGAGGTCCCGTCGTGGCTGGCCCGGGCCGACGCCTGCCTGTTGCCGTACCAGGACAATCCGCTGTTTGCGGGGGCTTTGCCCAACAAGGCGTTCGACTACCTCGGCGCCGCGCGGCCGATCATCGCGGCGGCGCCGGCCGGTGAGCTGACCCGCATGGTCGAGGCCGCCGGATGCGGCATCGCGGTGCCCCCCGAGGACGGCGCCGCCCTGGCCGACGCCATCCGCACCCTGGCCGCCGATCGACCCAGGGCGCGCGAGATGGGCGCCGCCGGTCACCGGTACGCCCTCGAGCACTACGACCGGGCCGCGCTGGCGGCCCGTTTCGTGTCGGTGGTGGAGTCGCTTGCCTGACATCACGACACCCGTCGGCGGCGCGCTGAAACGGGGCATCGACCTCGCTGGTCGCCCTGCCCCTCGCGATCCTCCTGACACCGGTCATGGCGGGCATCGCGATCTGGATCCGGCGCGACTCCCCGGGCCCCGCCCTGTTCCGCCAGGAGCGCATCGGCTTCGCGGGGCGCCCCTTCACCCTGTTCAAGTTCCGCAGCATGGTGGTCGGGGCCCAGGGCATGGGCGCCGGGCTGGCCGTCGCCGAGGGCGACGACCGCATCACGACGGCCGGGGAGATCCTGCGACGACTGTCACTCGACGAGCTGCCCCAGCTGTGGAACATCGTCCGCGGCGACATGAGCCTGGTCGGGCCGCGGCCGACGGTGGCGTCACAGGTGGAGCGCTACGACGACCGTCAGCGGCGGCGCCTGCTGGCCCGCCCGGGGCTGACCGGCCTGGCGCAGGTCAGCGGGCGCACCGCGATCCCGTGGTCCGAGCGCATCGAGATGGACCTGACATACGTCGACCGCTGGAGCACGCGCCGCGACCTCGCGATCCTGGCGCGCACGGTGCTGGTGGTGGCCCGGCGCGAGAGCACGTACAAGGGCCCGCGCGGCGGGTTCGACCTTCCATGACCCGGAGCGGCTGATGGCAGATGTGAACGTTCTCCTGACGTGCGCCGGCCAGCGCGTGGACATCGTCCGCGCGTTCCGCGCCGCGCTGGCGGAGGGCACCCACCGCGGACGCGTGCTGGTGAGCGACCTCGACCCGCTGTCGCCCGCCCTGTTCGCCGCCGACGAGGTGGTGGAGCTGCCCCCGGTGGACGATCCCGGCTACGGCGCCGCGGTCGCCGCGGTGTGCCGCCGCGAGGGCGTGGGCGTCGTGCTGCCCCTCACCGACCTCGACCCCGTGGTGCTCGCCCACGCGGCCCCGCAGATCCTCGAGGCCGGCGCGCAGACCCTGGTGCCGCGGCCCGAGATCGCCCTCGGCTGCCAGGACAAGTGGGAGTGCCACGAGATGCTGCTCGAGCGCGGCCTGCCGTCGCCGCCGACCTGGCTGCCCGCGGACGTCGACCCGGCGACGCTGCCCTACCCCGTGCTCCTGAAGCCGCGCATGGGCTTCGCCGGCCGCCACATCCACCGTTGCGCCGACGCGGCCGAGCTGGCCTTCTTCCTGGAGTACAGCCCGGCCGAGAGCGTGGTGCAGCAGGCGCTGCCGGGCCTCGAGTTCAGCATCGACTGCCTGGGCGACCTGGACGGCGCGGCGCTCGGCGCCGTGCCGCGCTCGATGATCCAGAGCAAGGGCGGGGAGCAGATCAAGGGCGAGACCCTCGACGATCCCCAGCTCGTGGAGCTCGGCGCGGCCGCGGTGGAGGGCCTCGGGCTGGTGGGTCCGAGCACGGTGCAGTGCTTCCGGGAGGATGGCCGGGTGCTCGGCATCACCGACATCAACACGCGCTTCGGCGGGGCGTTCCCGCTGCCCCAGGCCGCGGGGGCCGGGTATCCGCGCGCGATCGTCGCGATCGCCGCCGGCGAGCGGCCCGACCTCGCAGCTGGGGGCCCACACGCCGGGGGTCGTGATGACCCGCTACCTCGACCAGATCCTGCTGACCCGGCAACCGACGGGGCTCGCCCCCCTCCCCCCCGTGGTCTAGGGTCCGCCGTCGTGGATCGGGAGATAACACTTCGGGACTATGGCCGCGTGCTGTGGAGCGGCCGCTGGCTGATCGTGGCGACCACCGTGGTCGCCGCCCTCGCCGGCCTGCTGCTGTCGTTCGCGAGCACCACCAAGTACACGGCCACGGCCGAGCTCTTCGTCGGCCAGGCGACCACCGTCTCCGGCACGCCGGTCGCGACCCCCGGGACCAACCCGGGCACGGTGACCGAGGCCCTGGGCGGCGACGGCATCGTGGTGCTGGTGGCCAAGGAGCTCGGCATCACGCCGGCCCACGTGCGCAACAGCGTCACGCTCAGCGCGCCCAAGGCGCCGGGCGGATCGATCGGCAACCAGCCGACGATCGTGACGATCAAGTGGACCGACACCAAGCAAGGAGACCGCGCGCAAGGGCGCCAACGCCTACGCCCAGATCGTCTACCGCCGCTCGCAGGAGAGCTTCTCGGCGATCATCGACAGCTACAAGCAGGCGGTCACGACGCAGACCGCGGCGGCGGCCCGGCTCGACGCCTCGCTGGCCACCTACCGCCGGCAGCTCGCGGGGGCCGAGCGCCCAGGATCAGACGATCATCCAGTCGCTGCTCAACAGCACCGGGCAGCAGCTCGACATCGTCACGACCGACCTCGCGAACCAGCGGCTGAGCCTGCTCAAGGAGCAGCAGTTCCAGCCGTCGATCATCTCGCTGGCGTCGAGCCCGTCATCGACGGGGAACGTGAACAACCGCGCCCGCACGGTCCTGTTCGCGGCGGTCATCGGCTTCCTGGTGGGGATCATCGTCACCTTCATCTGGCGCGGCAGCCCGGCGGGACGTGCGGGTCGCGAGTAGGGGCGCGGCCGCCGCCGTCGTCTGCCTCGGCCTGCTGGTGGCCGGGTGCGGCGGCGGAGGCGGCGACGCGACCTCGACGAAGACCAAGGCGGACGCCGGCGGCGCGGTGACCATCACCGTGGTCAACGGCGACACCCGCCAGCCCGTGCCCGGCGCGGCCGTGGTCGGCACGCGCTCGGGCCAGGTGGTGGCCACGGTCACGACGGGCGACGACGGCACGGCGGAGGTGCCGCAGGGCACGCGCCTGGTGACGGTCACCGCGGACGGGTTCTCCGACGGCGCGCACGCGGTGGGCTCGGCCCCGGTGGACGTCCCCGTGTTCGACCCGGACCTCCAGAGCCCCGAGTACGGCGGCGGCCCGGCCCGTAACCGCTACGTGCCCGCCGTCGTCGCCCCGCTGCCGAACGGCGACCCCGACTGGACCTTCGAGAGCCGCACGCTGATCGAGTTCCCGCCCGCGGTCGAACAACGGCCTGCTGGTGTTCGGCGTCAACTCGGGTCGCGTCTACGGCCTCGACGCCGAGACCGGCGCGGTGCGCTGGGCGCGCCGCCAGAAGGGCGAGATCGCCTCCAGCCCGGCGATCTCCGGCAACCGCGTCTTCGTCAGCTCGATGGACGGCATGCTCTCCGCCTACGGGCTGGGCGGCACCCCGCGCTGGCAGTTCTCGACCGCCGGGAGCCCGATCGAGAGCTCCCCGCTGGTGGTCGACGGCCGCGTCTTCGTCGGCGCGTGGAACGGAAAGCTCTACGCGGTGGACGCGGACACCGGCAAAGCCGACTGGACCTTCCAGGCCGCCGCCGACATCAAGGGCAGCGCCGCGCTGGCGGGCGGCTCCGTGGTGGTCGCCGACTACGCGGGAAACGTCTACGCCCTGGACCCGGCGACCGGCGCCGAGCGCTGGCGCTACTCGGGCGGCAAGCGCTTCTACGGCGGCCCGGCGATCAGCGGCACCACGCCTCGTCATCGGCGACGTGGGCGGCGCGGTGATCGCGCTGAACGTCAACACCGGGCGCGAGCTGTGGCGCCACGCGACCAGCGGCTACGTGTACTCGTCCCCGGCGATCGCCCGGGGGACCGTGTTCATCGGCTCCTACAGCGGCCAGTTCGAGGCCCTCAGCCTGGCCGACGGCTCGCCGAAGTGGTCGTTCAACGCCGGCGAGCGCATCTCCGGCTCGGCGACGGTGGTGGGCGACGTGGTCTACACCGCGATCCTGGCCAAGCCGGGGACCCCGCCCAAGACCTTCGGCCTCGACACGGGCACGGGCAAGGTGCGGTACACCGGGGATGACGGTCGCTACTCGCCCGCGGTGGCCGCCGGCGTGACCCTTTACCTGGTGGGAACCCGCATCATCGATGCCTATCGCGACCCGACGCCGTAAGGCCGCCCTCTGGGTCGGTGCCGTCGCCCTGCTGCTGGTGGTGGGCGCGGGGATAGTGGGGTGGGGGTTCACGCGCGGATGGTTCGACCCGGGCAGCGTGAAGGGGACCTCCGAGGGATTCGAGCCCGGCGACGCCCCCGCCGCCGACGCCGGCTCGCACGCGTGGCCCGAGTACGGCTTCGACGCCCGCCGCACGCGGGCCAACCCGCGGCTCGCCCTGGCGCCGCCGTTCGACACGGCCTGGACGTTCGACGCCGGATCGCTGGTCGAGTTCCCCCCGGTGATCGCCGACGGGCGCGCCGTGGTGGGCACCAACGCCGGCCTCGCCATCGCCCTCGACGTCGCCACGGGCAAGGAGCAGTGGCGGGTGCCGCTGCGCGGCCGGGTGGCGTCGTCGCCCGCGCTGTCGGGCGAGCTGGCCCTGTTCACCACCATTCGCGGCGACCTGATCGCGCTGCGCGCGGCCACCGGCGCCGAGGTGTGGCGCCGCAAGATCGGCTCGCCGGTGGAGTCGTCGCCCCTGGTGGTGGACGACACGGTGTTCATCGGGACGCTCGGCCAGCGCGTGATGCGCCTCGACGCCCGCACCGGCGGCGTGCTCTGGAACGTGCCCGCCGGAGGCCAGGTCAAGGCATCCCTGGCGGTCGCCGGGCCCAATGTCGTGGTCGGCGACTACTCCGGCCGCGTCACGGCCTTCCGGCGCACCGACGGAAAGGTGGTGTGGGACACCGCCAGCCCCGGCGGCGCCCTGCGCGGGCTCCGGGCGCTTCTACGGCGGTCCCGCCGTCGCCTATGGCCGGGTGTTCATCGGCAACATCAACGGCCGTGTGCTGGCCCTGGACCGCGACAGCGGCGACATCGCGTGGGTGCGGGTGCTCGACGACTACGTCTACGCCAGCCCCGCCATCGCCGGCCGCCTGGTGTACGTGGGCAGCTACGACCACAACCTCTACGCCCTCGACGCCGTGACCGGCGCGGTCAAGTGGAGCTTCGACGCGGGCGAGAGGATCTCCGGATCGGCCTCCGTGGTGGGGGATGTGGTCTACGTCTCGACGCTGGCCAAGGACCCGTCCAAGGGGCGCACCTTCGGCCTCGACGCCGTCAGCGGTAGACGCGTCCTGACCTTCCCCGACGGCCGCTACAGCCCCGCCGTTGGCGTCGACGGGATCCTCGTGATGACGGGAGTGCGCACCCTGTACGGCCTGACGCCGCGATGAGCGTCGGGCGCCTCGCCCGCGCCGCGGCGATCGTGGCGATCTTCGGGTTCGTCTCGCGCCTGCTGGGCTTCGCGCGGGAGATCGTCCTGGCCGCCTCGTTCGGCGCCACGGGCGCGACGGACGCGTTCGTCAACTCGCTGCTGATCGTCAACTCGATCGCGGCGATCCTGCTCTACACCCTCGTGACCCTGATCATCCCGGTGTTCCAGCGCGAGCGGGCCGATCGCGGGGAGCAGAGCGCGTGGCGGCTGGTGAGCGCGCTGGCGGTGTGGACCGGGGTGTTCCTGGTGGTGCTCTCCACCGATCGTCGCGGTGTGGCCCGAGGCCTTCGCCGCCCTCTTCCAGCTGGACCCCACCCGCGAGGCCCAGACCGCCGAGCTGATCCGGATCATGGCGCCGGCCCTCGCCCTTCAGGGCTTCTCGGCCATCTTCACGGCGATGCTCCAGATCCACGGGCGCTTCGCCGGTCCCGCCGCGGTGGGCGTCGCGTTCAACTTCGGCATCATCATCGGCGTCATCGTCGGCCGCGGGTCGATCGGCATCGAGGCCGCCGGCTGGGGCGTGGTGATCGGCGCCGCGCTCCAGGTGCTGCTGCAGCTGCCCCAGTTCTGGCGCCTGCTGCGCGAGGCCCGCGCGAGGCCCGCGCTGAGCCATCCCGGGCTCGGGGCGGTGGGCCTGCTGGCGATCCCGGTCGTCGGCGCGTCGATCCTGCAGCAGATCAACAGCTTCACCGACAAGCTCTTCGCGTCGAGCCTCGTGGCCGGGCGGGTCTCGGCCCTCAGCTTCGCCAACGCGCTCGGCCAGGCGCCGCGCGTCGCCCTGCTGCTGCCCCTGCTGACCCCGCTTTTCCCGCTCATCGCGCGCCTGATCTCCGACGGGCGGGAGAGGGAGGCGCTCAGCGCCTTCCGCCGGGTGGCCGGGCTGCTCACCCTGGTGTCGGTGCCGATGATGGTCTTCCTGACGATCTACTCGCAGGAGACGGCCCAGCTCGCGTTCGGGCGGGGCAAGTGCACCCAGAACTGCGTCGATCAGATCAGCGCGCCCCTGGCCTTCTACGCGCTGTGCATGTGGCCGGCGTTCATCGCGGCGCTGCTCAACCGCACGCTGTCCGCCGCCAACCGCCAGCGCGACATCCTCTGGACCACGATCGTCACGGTGGTCGTCACGATCGGCTTCGACATCATCCTGCTCGGGCCGATGCAGCAGGCGGGCCTCGCGCTGGCGTCCACGATCGGCGTCTTCACCAACGCGATCACCCTGCTGCTGTGCCTGCGCCTGCACTTCCCGTCGCTGTCCATCCGGGCGCTGTGGCGGCGCCAGGCGCGCGTGCTGATCGCCGGCGCCGCCTCCGCGGTGACCGCGGTGGCCCTCAACGTCGCCTGGCCGACCGAGGATCTCAGCTCCCGCGGCATGATCATCCCGCTCGCGGTCAAGGTGCTCGTGGCCCTGGCCGTCTACGTGGTCATCGCCCGCTCCATCGCCAACGACGAGCTCTCCGAGGGACGGCGGGCGCTGCGCGCGCTGGTGGCACGCGGGCCGCGCACTCGGTAGCCTGCCGCTCGTGCCGACCTCAGTCATCACCGGCGGGGCCGGATTCCTCGGATCTCACCTCTGCGATCGCCTGCTCGCGACGGGCCACCGGGTGATCTGCGTCGACAACCTCGACACCGGCACGCTCGAGAACATCGAGCACATCCGCGATCCGGCGTTCGTCTTCCTGCAGCACGACCTGATCGAGCACGTCGAGATCGACGAGCAGGTGGACTACGTCTTCCACCTCGCCTCGCCCGCCAGCCCGATCGACTACCTGCGCCTGCCGCTGCACACGCTGAAGGTCGGGTCGTACGGCACGCACAACGCCCTCGGCCTCGCCAAGCGGCACCGGGCGGCGTTCATGCTGGCCTCCACCAGCGAGGTCTACGGCGATCCCCAGGAGCACCCTCAGAGCGAGGGGTACTGGGGGCACGTCAACCCGATCGGCCCGCGCGGGCGTGTACGACGAGGCCAAGCGCTACGCCGAGGCGCTGACGATGGCCTACCACCGCCAGCAGGGCGTCAACACGCACATCGTGCGCATCTTCAACACCTACGGACCGCGCATGCGGCCCCACGACGGCCGCGCGATCCCGACCTTCCTGCGCCAGGCCCTGCAGAACCTGCCGATCACGGTGTTCGGGGAGGGCGGCCAGACGCGGTCGTTCTGCTTCGTCTCGGACCTCATCGAGGGCTTCCTGCGGCTCATCGAGAGCGACCACCACGAGCCGGTCAACATCGGCAACCCGGGCGAGTTCACCATCCTGGAGCTGGCCGAGACGATCATCCGCCTCACGGGCAGCCGCTCGACGATCGTCAACGACGCCCTGCCCCAGGACGATCCCGCCCAGCGGCGGCCGGACATCACCCTGGCGCAGAGCCTGCTGGGCTGGGCGCCGACGATCGAGCTCGAGGAGGGCCTGCGCCTGACGCTGGCCGCCATGGGTCGGGAGATCCCGGTCGCCGGCTGACACCTCCGCCGTCGCGGCGCGCGGGCTGGTCAAGCGGTACGGCGACTTCACCGCCGTCGATGGCATCGATCTCGACATCGCGCCGGGCGAGTGCTTCGGGTTCCTGGGGCCCAACGGCGCCGGCAAGACCACGACGATGCGGATGCTCTCGAGCCTGGCGCCGCGCGACGCGGGCGATCTGCGGGTGCTGGGCATCGACCCCCGGGACGACCCGCGCGCCCTGAAGCGCCGGCTCGGTGTGGTGGCCCAGGAGACCACGCTCGACCTGGAGCTCACCGTGCGCGAGAACCTGCTGGTCTACGCGCGCTACTTCGACATCCCCCGCGCCGAGGCGCGCGCCCGGACCATCGACCTGCTCGGCCTGATGACCCTCTCCGACCGCGCCGACGACCAGGTGGACGAGCTGTCGGGCGGCATGCGGCGGCGGCTCCAGATCGCCCGCGCCCTGATCAACCGGCCCAGCCTGGTGCTGCTGGACGAACCCACCACCGGCCTCGACCCCCAGGCGCGCCACGCCGTGTGGGAGCGGCTGCGCGCTGCTGAGGGGCGAGGGCGCGACGCTCGCGCTGACGACCCACTACATGGACGAGGCCTCCCAGCTGTGCGACCGGCTGGTGATCATGGACCAGGGGCGCATCGTCCGCGCCGGGCGGCCGGCCGAGATGGTGGCCGAGGAGGTGGGCCGCGAGGTGCTCGAGCTGCGGGTCGCGCCGGCCGACATGGCCGCGCTCGTCGCCGAGATCGGCGACGGCACGCGCGCCCACGAGGTGGACGGCGACCTGGTGCTGCTGTTCACCGACGACGCGGAGGCCCTCCACGCCCGGGCCCGCGCGTCACGGATCCCGGTGACCCTCCAATCCGCGCGCCCCGCCGGGCTGGAGGACGTGTTCCTGCGCCTCACGGGCCGCCGCCTGCGCGACTAGACCGGGGTGGAGGGGCTCTCGTCGTCGTCGGTGAACCACGCGTTGCGCGTCCACACGGCCGGCCGGCCGAACTTCTGGGCGAGCAGGATCCCGAGCCCGTAGAGCAGGATCTGGGGGACCATCAGCAGCAGCATGCTGAAGGGGTCGCCGCCGGGCAGCACGGCCGCCAGGGCGGCGATCACGACCAGCGCGATGCGCCACTGCTTGATGTAGATGCTCGCGCTGGCCAGGCCCAGGCGGGCGAACGCCAGCATGGCGATCGGCACCTCGAACATCAGGCCGCCGGCCAGCATCAGGCTGGTGGCGAAGCCGAAGTACTCGCCGGCGCGCACCTCGGTCTGGAAGCTGTCCCCGCCGAAGTTCAGCAGGAACTGGAGGGCGACCGGCAGCACGATGTAGAAGGTGAAGGCGACGCCCGCCACGAACAGGGCGGCCACCGAACCCACGATCGCGAGGATCTTGCGGCGCGACTGGTCCTCGACGGCCGGGATCACGAACGCGTACAGCTGGTACAGCCACACCGGCAGCGAGGCCAGGATCGCCGCCCAGAAGCACACCTTCAGCGTCACGAAGAAGGGCTCGGTGGGCGACAGGGTGATCAGGCCCGACTCCTGGTACCGCTCGGGCAGGGGCTTCTCGAGGAAGCTGAGCAGCTGAGTGTGGAAGGCGTAGGCGACGCCGAACGCCACGATCAGGGTCAGGCCCGAGACGATCAGCCGGTTGCGCAGCTCGTCGAGGTGGTCGACGACGCTCAGCTGATCCTCGCGGCCGGCGCGGGTGAGCCGCCGGTCCCCTAGAAAGCCCATCTAGCTGCGGCGGGCCGGCGGAACGACGTCAGGCGTCGGTCGAGCGCGGCGGCGTGTCGCCCGGGACGACCATGCCCTCCAGCACATCGTCGTCGGCCTCGTCGGCCACCGTGGCGCTCACCGTCGCCGCCGTGGACTCCGTGCTCGACGCCGTGGCGGCGGGAGCAGCCGGCGTGGGCGGCGGCGGCGGCGGAGCCGGCTCGTCGTCCACGATCGCGGTCTTGAACTCGCGGATGCCCCGGCCGATCGACTTGCCCATCTCGGGCAGGCGCTTGGGCCCGAACACGAGAAGTGCGATCACCAGGACGATCAGGATCTGGATGGGAGAGATGTCGAACATGCGGCTTCCTCGCTCCGGGAGGTCCTCATGGTAGCCCTGCGGGCCGGGCTCGGCCAGCGACGCCGACCCGCGGGACCGCCGGATTGGTACGGTGGGCGCCGATGTCCGACCCCGCCGCCGATGCCGTCGTCCGCCAGATGCGCGACGCAATCATCGATACGGACCTCAAGCTGCTTCAGACCATCAACTCGCGGATCGAGCTGGTGAAGCGGCTGCGCACGTACAAGCGGTCGCAGGGGATGGACTTCGTGGACCCCGCCCGCGAGGAGTGGCTCCACAGCTACCTGCAGGGCGCCAACCGCGGGCCGCTGAGCGCCGAGGGCCTCCACGAGATCTACGGGCACCTGCTCGATCTCACCAAGAGCGAGACCCGCGAGGACGAGCCCGGGGCCTGAGCGGAGCGTCAGCCGTCGGGGAGGAAATCCTCCGGGCTGACCTGGTCGAGGAACTCCTTGAACTTCTCGACGACCTCGTCGGTGTCCTCGACCTCGTGCTCGAACTCGATGCCGCTCTCCTCGATCACCTTGTCGGCGGCGAAGATCGGCGCGTTGCTCCGCACGGCCAGCGCGAGGGCGTCGCTGGGGCGGGAGTCGATCTCGATCTCCGACGTGGCCGCCGCGCAGCGTGATCAGCGCGTAGAAGGTGTTCTCGCGCAGCTCGGTGACCGTGATCTTGGCGATCTCCGCGCTCAGCTCCGCCACGACGTCGGTGAGCAGGTCGTGGGTCATCGGTCGCGGCGTCTCGGCGCCCTGGAGCTTCATCAGGATGGCCGCCGCCTCGGCGTGACCGATCCAGATCGGCAGGAACTTGTTGCCCGAGACGGTCTTCAGCAGCACGATCGGCTGCTTGCCGACCATGTCGAAGCTCACTCCGTAGATCACCATCTCCTGCATGGCGCGCCCTGCTTTCGTGAGAACGGCGGACGACGCGGAGGGGCCATTATAGGCCCGGGGGCGCCGGCGGCCCCCGGCCCCGGGAACGCTCCTTGGCCATCCCTCCAAAGGGTTGATACCCTGCCGCGACCCGCATGGGCGGGGGCGATTAGCTCAGGCGGTTAGAGCGCATCTCTGATAAGGATGAGGTCCCTGGTTCGAGTCCAGGATCGCCCATTTCTCCGCCGGCCGGCCCGGCCGCGCGGCATGTGACGGTGGGATCGTCCGTGGCTACTGGACGTGAGCAGACGCAGGTGGACGGCCAGAGGCGGATCAGCTGCCTCGTGGCCGACGACCACGCGATCGTGCGCGAGGGTCTGCGCCGCGTGCTCTCCCAGATGGACGACATGATCGTGGTCGGCGAGGCGTCGTCCGGCGAGGCGGCCCTCGAGCTGGTGGCGCGCCGGCGGCCCGAGGTGGTGCTGATGGACGCCCGCATGCCGGGCATCGGCGGCGTCGCCGCCGCGCAGGCCATCGCCCTCGAGCACCGCGACGTCCGCGTGGTGATGTTCACCGCGCACGCCGAGCAGGACCTGCTCTGGGAGGCCCTCGACGCCGGGGCCCAGGGCTTCGTGCTGAAGGACTCCGACAGCGCCGCCCTGGTCGGCGCCATCCGCCAGGTGGTCGCCGGCGACCCCTACGTCGATCCCCGGCTGGCCCCGGACTTCCTGCGGCAGCTGGCCCGCCCGCGCTCCGGCGGCATCCTCAGCGCCCGCGAGCGGGAGATCCTGCAGATGCTCGCCGACGGCCACTCCAACCGCGAGGTCTCGGAGGCGCTGGTGGTGAGCGTCGAGACCGTCAAGACCCACGTCAAGCACATCCTCGCGAAGCTCGAGGCGGAGCACCGCACCCAGGCGGTGGCCATCGGCATCCGCCAGGCCCTCATCCGCTGAGCTCGCCGGGTGAGCCCGTGACCGGGCGGCGCAGCGACGCGCGGGGGGTGGTGCTGGAGATCCTGGATCAGCTCGGGTCCGGGCCGGACCCGGCCGCGAGCATCGAGCCCGCGCTGGAGATCGCCCTCGACCGGCTCGCCGCCGCGGTGGGCGCCCGGGTGGGAGCGGTCTACGTCGACGACCGCGTCTCCCGCGGCGCTGGTGCTGCGCTGCCGGCGCCCGGCGGACACCGTCGACGAGGACCCGGTCGGCACGGAGATCGCGGCGCGCCGCACGCCCGCGCTGATCAGCGCGCTCCGGTCGGGCGTGGCGGTCGACGACGAGAGCCCCGCGGGCCCCGAGCTGGTGCTGCTGGGCCTTGCGGGCGGGCTGGTGGTGCCGTCGCGCATCGCGGGGGTCACCGTGGGCGCGGTGGGCGTCGCATTCACCGAGGGCTACCGCCCGACCGGCGAGGACCGGGCGACGGTGCGCGCCGTGGCGCAGATCCTGGCGCTGTGGGTGCGCAACGGGCAGCTGGTCGCCGGCCTGCGCGACCGGGTGCGCGAGCTCGACCGCCAGGCCCTCCAGCTCGAGGCCCTCACCCAGATCGCGCGCCGGGTGGCCGGGACGCTCGACGAGGGCGAGGCCCACCGGGTGATCGTGTCCGAGGCGCGCGCGCTGGTGCTGGCCGATTCCGCCACGCTGGTGGTGCCCGACGGGCGCGGCGGCACGATCGTGGCGGCCCACGACGGCTCCGCGGCCGACGACGAGCCGCTGCCCGAGATCGGCGCCCTGATCGCCTCCGGCGGAGCGGTGACGCGATGGGCGGCGCGCCCTGGTGGTGCTGCCGCGCTCGGAACCGGGGGGCGCGGCGTCGCCGGACAACGGCCTGATCATCGTGCGGCGCGACCGGCCCGGCGACTTCGACGACGACGACCTGGAGCGCCTGCGCGGCCTGGCCGATCAGGCGGCGGTGGCGATGGCCAACGCGCGGCTGCTCACGGACCTGCGCGGGGAGCAGCAGACCCGCCGCACCCTGGCCGCGGCCATCGTCCTCGCCCAGGAGGAGGAACGCCGCAGGGTGGCGGAGAGCCTGCACGACGGCCCGGTGCAGGAGTTGGTGGGGGTCGGGCTGATGCTCGACGCGCTCTCCAACGACCTGGGCGGCGAGTCACCCGCGGCGGCGGCCGACGTGGACCGGGCCGCGGCGGCGGCCCGCGAGGCGGTGCGGGCGCTGCGCCGGGCGATGGCCGACCTGCACCCGCTCGCCCTCGAGGAGCTCGGATTCGCGGCGGCGACCCGATCGCTGGTGGAGCGCCTCGAGTGGAGGGGCGTGGAGCTCTCGCTGGACCTGGACGACGCCGACGCGCTCTCCGAGACCCAGCGCGCCGTGGCCTTCCGCATCGTCCAGGAGGCCGTCGCCAACATCTGGCGCCACGCCGACCCCACCCGCGTCGGCATCAGCGCCCGCGCCCAGGAGGGCGCCGTGGTGATCGAGGTGATCGACGACGGCCGCGGGTTCGACCCCGACAGCCCGCGCCCCGGCGTCGCCGAGGGCCATCTGGGGCTCGCCGCCGTGGAGGAGCGCGCCGCGCTGGCGGGCGGCGAGCTCACGATCGTCTCGGCCGAGGGCCGGGGCACCACGCATCCGGCTGGTGCTCCCGGCGGAGGGTTAGCCGGGCGCTACCGGCGGGAGGCGGGCGAGGGCGTCGAGCAGCGCGTCCTCGTCGGCGAAGCGGAGCTCCACCGTCACGTCGCCCCGCTGGCCGGTCCGAACCCGCACCGGGGCGTTGAAGGCCACGCCGAACGCCTCCAGGGCCGCGTCGCCGAGCGGCGTGGGCTCGGGGGCGGGGCGGCGGGCGGCCAGGGCCGCGCCGCTCTCGCGACGGGCCAGCTCCTCGGTGGCCCGCACGGAGAGGCCCTCGGCGATGACGCGCTCGGCCACGCGGGTGCGGCGGGCGGGCCCGTCGGCCATCAGGATCGCGCGGCCGTGCCCCTCGGTGAGCTCGCCGTCGGCGATCGCCGCCTGGATCCCCTCGGGAAGCTCCAGCAGGCGCACCAGGTTGGAGATCGCGGGGCGGCTGCGCCCCAGGCGCTCGGCCAGCTGGCCGTGGCTCTGGCCGAAGTCCTCGATCAGGGAGGCGCACGCCTGGGCGACGTCGATCGCGCTCAGGTCCTCGCGCACCACGTTCTCGACCAGGGCCAGCTCGAGGCGCTCACGGGCGTCGACCTCGCGGATGATCGCCGGGATGCGCTCCATCCCGGCCAGGCCGGCGGCCCTCCAGCGCCGCTCGCCGGCGATCAGCTGGTGATGCCCCTCCGCGTCGGCCGGGGTCACCACCACCGGCTGCAGCACGCCGGTCGCCCGCAGGGACGCGGCCAGGGCCTCGAGCGCGGCGGGATCGATGGTGGCACGGGGCTGGTCGGGGTTGGGCGAGATGGCGTCCAGGGGCAGCTCGACCAGGGCGGCGCCGGGCGAGGTCGCGGCGATCACGTCGCCGTCCCCCAGCAGGGAGGCGAGACCGCGGCCGAGGCCGCGGCGGTCACGGGAAACGGACTCAGCCACGGGCGGCGACCTCCTTGGCGGCCTCGAAGTAGGCGTCGGCTCCGGCGCAGTGTGGGTCGTAGCGGATCGCCGGCTCCCCGTAGGACGGGGCCTCGGCCAGGCGCACGTTGCGCGGGACGACGGTGCGGAAGGCGAGCTGGGGGAAGTGCTTGCGGACCTCGCCGATCACGTCCCCGCTGACGCGCGTGCGGGAGTCGTGCATGGTCATCAGCATCCCGGTCACGCGCAGCCCGGGGTTGAGGCGGGACTGGACGGCCGTCACGGTCTCCATCAGCCGCGAGAGCCCCTCCAGCGCGTAGTACTCGCACTGCACGGGCACGATCAGCCGGTCGGACGCCGTCAGCGCGTTGACCGTCAGCAGGTCCAGCGACGGCGGGCAGTCGAGGAAGACGTAGTCGTAGGTCTCCCGCGCCGGCTGCAGCGCGCGCGCCAGGAGCCGCTCCCGCCCCTCGCGCCCCGGCAGCTCGACGGCGGCGCCCGCCAGATCTGACGACGAGGGCACCAGGTCGAGGTTGGCGACGCTGGTCTGGACCACCACGTCGGCCACGGGCACGCCGTCGAGCAGCACGTCGGCGGTGGTCGGGCGGTCTCGGCCCGAGACGCCGAGGCCGCCGGTCGCGTTGGCCTGGGGATCGACGTCGACGAGCAGCACGCGCGAACCCGCCTCCGCCAGGCATGCCGCCAGGTTGACCGCGGTCGTGGTCTTGCCGACCCCGCCCTTCTGGTTGGCAACGGCATAGATCACGCGCGGGCACCCCCGAGAGGCCGTTTCGCGGCGCGGCCGGCGCGGCGCGGGAACCGCGCGGGCGTCGGCGCCACCTTGGTGAACACCTGCAGCCGGCGACGCGCGCCGGGGAACGGCGTGGACGCCACGGCGTCGTGCGGGGCGAGGCCCAGCTCGCCGGCCGCGCGCGCTCCCGCCGCCTCGAGATCGGGGTCCGCGTCGTCGCCCCTCCAGGCGACGACCGCTCCCCCCACCGCGACCAGCGGGGCGGCGAGCTCCAGCGCCACCGGCAGGGGGCCGAGCGCCCGCATCGTGGCCAGCGGGAAGGTCTCCCGCTCGGTGATGGCCAGGTGCTCGGAGCGATCGGACACGACCCGCACATTAGGGATCGCCACGGACGCGCGACGCAGCCAATCGGCCTTGCGGCCCTCGCTCTCGACCAGCGTCACGGCCATCTCGGGACGGGCGATCGCGAGGGCCAATCCGGGGAAGCCCACCCCGCTGCCGATGTCCACGCACGCCGCCGCGGTGGCCACCTGCGGAAGGGCGAGTCCCGCGATGCTGTCGGCCAGGTGGCGGTCCACGCCCTCCTCGATCCCGGTGATCGCGGTCAGGTTCTGCGGCTCGTCGGCGATCCGGCCGAGCAGCTCCACCAGGGTCGCCGCCGCGCCGCGGTCGAGGGCCACGCCCATCTGGGCGGCCCGGGCCAGCAGCAGCTGCGATCGGGCCTCCGGTTTCACGTGAAACCGGAGGCGGGTCGCTCACTCCGCGGGCTCGACGATGATCCGGCGGCGGGGTTCCTCCCCCTCGCTCCGGGTCACCACCTCGGACCGGTCCTTCAGCGCCATGTGGACGATGCGCCGGTCGTGCGGGGTCATCGCGTCGAGCTCGATCTCCTCACCGTGCTCGACCGCCTCCCGGGCCGCCTGATCGGCGAGCTGCTCGAGCGCCGCCGCGCGCCGGGCGCGGTACCCGTCGGCATCGAGGGTCACCCGGCGACGTGCGCCTCCCTCGGCGCGTGTGGCGATCTGGGCCAGCAGGTACTGCAGCGCGTCGATCGTCTCGCCACCCCGGCCGACCAGGGCAGAGGTGCCCTCGCCGTCCACGGTCACGTCCAGGTCGTTCTCGCCGTCGCCGGCGGCCACCACGACGCGGGCGGTGAGGCCCATGCCGGCGACGACCGCCTCCAGGGTCTGCGCCACCGCCGCCGCGCCCGGACCGGCCGCCGTCACCTCGGTCACCCCCACCTCGCCACCTCCGCTCAACGCTTCTTCTTCTTGGAGCGCGTGTTGCCGGCCGGGCGGGAGCCCTTTGCCACGCCCTTGGGCTTCGGCCGCGGCTGCCGCCGCTGAGAGCCCGAGCCGTTCGTTCCGCGCGGCTTGGCCGCGGCGGGCTCGGGGGCCTCGACGGGCTCCGGCGCGTCGGTCGCGTCGGGGGCGTCGGTCGCGTCGGGAGCCTCGGACGCCTCGCCGGCCGTCTCGTCGTTGTCCTGGGACTCGACGGCCACGGCAGGCTCGCCGACCTCGTCGCCCTGGGCGCCGTTACGGCGCTTGCGGGGTGACGTGCGGCCTGCGGGCACGGCCTCGACGGTCTCGTCGCCGTCCGCCTCGTCCTTCGGCGCGGTGCGCGAGCCCTTCGGCGCGTTGGTGGCGTTGAACTTGGCCACCTCGTCGGGGTCGGCCAGGTGCAGGCCGATCCGATGTCGCATCACGAGTTGCTGCCCGGCGGTCCAGAGGTTGGTCGTCATCCAGTAGAGGACCAGACCGGCCGGGACGGGGAACTGGTAGACGAAGAACACGACGAGCAGCGGCAGGAAGCGCATCAGGCGCCGCTGGTTCTCGGGCATGTTCGGCGTGAACGAGAGCTCGGTCGAGAGCAGCTGCGACAGCGCGTAGATCAGCAGCAGGACGTAGACGCCCCACCCGATGCTGGTGAAGTCGACCCGCACGTCGTCCACGAGCCACATGAAGGAGAGCGACCCGCCGTCCACCGTCGCGTCCTTCGCGAAGCTCTTCAGGACGTAGTAGAGCGCGATGAAGATCGGGATCTGGGCGACGAGGGGCAGGCAGGACGCGAACGGGTTGATCTCGTTCTGCTTGTAGAACGCCATCGTCTCCTCTTGGAGCTTCTGGCGATTCCCCTTGTACTTGCGCTGCAGCTCCTTCAGCTGCGGCGCCACCATCTGCATGCTCCGCATCGACGAGTACTGCTTGATCACCAGCGGCAGCATCGCCGTGCGCACGAGCACGGTCAGCACGACGATCGACCACCCGTACGTGAGGTGGCAGTTCTCGTGCAGGAAATCCAGGATCCCGCGGAGCGGATCCTCGAGGAGCTTGAGCGGGTTCACGAGCGGAACACCCGCTGGTCGTGGGCGTAGTCAACGCCCCCGTGACTCCACGGGTTGCACCGCAGGAGGCGCCAGGTCGCCAGCACCATGCCGCGGGCGGCGCCGAACTCGCGGATGGCGTCCACCGCGTATGCAGAGCACGTGGGGTGGTACTTGCAGCGGCGCGGGATGAGGGGCGAGATCGCGCGCTGGTAGGCGCGGATCGGCGCGATCAGGATGGTCTTCACGCCGTGCTCTCCGCCGGCGGGCGCGTGGCGCGCTCGGCCAGCTCGGCCAGCCGGGCCCCGAGGGCCTCGGAACCGCGCTCCTCCAGGTACTCCGCCGAACCGGGCCGCGCGATCACCACCACGTCCAGCCCACCGGGCAGCGCCGGGGACCAGCGCGGCGAACTGCTCGCGCAGCACGCGCTTCACCCGGTTGCGCTCCACCGCTCCGCCCACCTTGCGGGACACGGACAGGCCCAGTCGCGCCGGGGCATCGCCGGGACGGTCGTCCCGCGAGAACGCGTAGACGACGAGGTGGCGATTGGCGGCCGAGCGCCCGCGCCGATAGACCGCATCGAAATCCCCCGAGCGGGTGATCCGGGCGCGGCGCCGCGGAGCGGTGCCGGCGTCGGTCACTCAGGCCGACAGTCGCGCACGGCCCTTCGACCGGCGGCGCTTGAGCACCGCACGGCCCGCTCGGGTGCTCATGCGCACCCGGAAGCCATGCGTCTTCTTACGCTTGCGCTTATTGGGCTGGTAGGTCCGCTTCACGCGCGCCGCACTCCTCATCCGCGTCGATGCCGAAGCATCCGAAATCCGGGCGGGTCACACCCACCGCGGGGTGGCGGAGCATAGCAAAGGGATTCCGCCCGGCAGAGCGGCCCCGGCGGGGGTCGCGGGCCCTCGCGCGAACCTGCCGAACTTTGCTGCTCCGCGATTCTCCACAGATGTGGACACACCTGGGGAGAGATCGTGAGATGCCTTGCCACGACGGGGATCCACGGAGGGCGCATGACACCGTCCGACGCGGCCGTCACTCGATTTCGCCGCTCAGTCGGTTGTTTGTTCTCCACAGGCCGCCTCGGGGCCTTTCGGAGCACGGGGGCGCCCGGTTAGAGTGCCCGCCCCTCGACCAGAAACCATGTCCTCACACCTCGCCCTCCCCACCCCGATCACCTCTGCCCGCGGCGCCCTGCCCGACGTGGTGAGCGCGCGGCTGGCCGTCTACTCCGATCCGGCGGAGGCCCCCCAGGTCGAGGAGTTCGCCGACGCGGACCCCGTCGCCCTGATCGAGGACCTCTGCGACGCGGTGGGCGAGCGCTCGGCGCTTCCCGCTCCGGCGGTGCGCGAGGTGGTGGAGAATCTGGTGCACGCCGGGTTCCGCGACGCCGTGGTGAGCCTGTACGACGCCGGCCACTCGCTGCGCGTCAGCGACCACGGCCCGGGGATCACCGATCCGCACCGCGCGCTGCTTCCGGGCGTCACGTCCGCGGGACCCGAGGCGCGGACCATCGTCCGTGGCGTGGGCAGCGGCCTGCCGCTGGCCCATCAGATGATGGCGGCGGCGGGCGGGCGCCTCGAGATCGACGAGAACCTGGGCGGGGGCGCGAGCGTCACCCTCGCCGGGCCGGCCCCCGAGACCGTCACCGCCGCGCCGCAGGTGTGCTCGGACCTCGCCCGCACCATCCTCGCCCTGCTCCTCGAGGTGGGCAGCGCCACGCCCCAGAGCCTGTCGACCGAGCTCGGGCGCTCGCGCGCCGAGTGCGGGCGCGAGCTCACCCTGCTCCAGCACCGCGGCCTCGTCGCGCGCGAGACATCCGGCGGGCGGCGCCTCACCGACGCGGGCACCTCGCTCGTCGCGACGCTCTTCTAGCTCTGCCGAACTCCCCCGTCCCCGTCCTCCCGACCCACCCGATGGAGCCTCGGTAATGCCCCCAGCCACTGCCCCAGCCACTGAGCGCGACGCCGTCTGGAGCGAGGTCCGCGAGAAGCTGCGCGAGACCCTCAACAGCCAGACCTACAAGTTCGCCTTCGCCGGCGCCCGGCCCGTGAGCCTCGACGACGACCGCGTGGTGCTGGCCGTTGACACCGAGTTGCTGCGCTCGTGGATCTGCCAGCGCTACCTGCCCCTCATCCGCGACGCGCTGTTCGAGGTGCGCAACGCGGATCTCGAGGTCGAGATCATCGTCGACCCCAGCGCTCCGGCGTCGGACGAGGCGTCGCTGGACGAGGGGGATTCCGAGGACGTCGCCGGCGCGCGCTCCCCGATGACCGCCCTGCCGGCGCGGCGCGCCATCGGGCTGCAGCCGCGGTTCACCTTCGAGGCTTTCGTCACCGGTCCGTCCAACCGCTTCGCCCAGGCGGCCGCCCTGGCCGTCGCCGAGGCCCCGGCCCGCGCCTACAACCCGTTCTTCATCTACGGCGGGGTCGGACTGGGCAAGACGCACCTGCTCCACGCGATCGGCCACTTCGTGACGGCCAACCACCCTGAGCTCTCGCTCACCTATGTCTCGGTGGAGACCTTCACCAACGAGTTCATCAACGCGCTGCGCGACGGGGGCATCCGCTCGTTCAAGGACCGCTACCGCAGCACGGACATCCTGCTGATCGACGACATCCAGTCGCTCCAGGGCCGCGAGCAGACGCAGGAGGAGTTCTTCCACACCTTCAACGCGCTGCACGACAGCGGCAAGCAGATCGTCATCTCCTCGGATCGTCCGCCGAAGGCGATCGCCACCCTCGAGGACCGGCTGCGCAGCCGCTTCGAGATGGGCCTGATCACCGACGTGCAGCCCCCCGACGTGGAGACGCGCATCGCGATCCTCCAGAAGCGGGTGCGGGCCGACCGCTACGAGATCCACGACCCCGAGGTGCTCCCGTTCATCGCGGGGCGCGTCTCCACCAACGTGAGGGCGCTCGAGGGCGCGCTGACGCGGGTGGTCGCCCACGGCTCCATCTCCGGGCGGCGCATCACCGTCGAGCTGGCGCAGGAGGTGCTCGAGGACCTCTTCCCCGCCGGCGAGGGCGTGCTCAGCATCGAGATCATCCAGAGCGAGGTGTGCCGCTACTACGGGGTGACCCTCGGCGAGATGACCGGCGACAAGCGCACGCGCCGCATCGTGCGGCCCCGCCAGGTGGCCATGTACCTCAGCCGCGAGCTCACCGACGCCTCCCTGCCCGCCATCGGGCGCTCCTTCGGGGGCCGCGACCACACCACCGTGATGTACGCGGTGCAGAAGGTGGCCACCCAGATGGGCGGCGAGGGCGACATGCTCACCGACGTCGAGGCCCTGACCAGCCGTCTCACCGGCCGGCGCACACCGTCCTGAGGCAGACGAACCGGTGGACGGCGCGCGCCCCCACTCCCCAGAGTCCCCCGCCCGGCGCCAGACCGGCCGGGGCCCTGTGGACGCCTGTGGATGGATCGGGGTCCGGCGCGCGTTTCGCCCACCGGTGGTTCGACAGGGTGACAGTGCCCATTTGCAGGCATTTCGTGGTCCGTCCCCCGTCTCCACACGACCTATGACGGTGATGACCCTGAAACCCTTTTATCTCTTCTCTTCACCACAGGGCACTCCCTGTTGGTGGAGAGTCCCCGCACGCTCCCGTCCCAGTCGCTAGGGTCGCCCGGTGCGCCTCGTATCCCCGAAGGAAGAGCTCGCGAGCAAGCTCGCCGTGGCCGGACGTGCGGCGTCCGCCAAGAGCACGATCCAGATCCTGTCGCACATCCTCCTGCGGGCCGAGGACGGGCGCGTGGAGCTGGCGGCGACGGACATGGAGCTCTCGCTGCGGGTTCCGCTCGACGCCACCGTGGAGGAGCCGGGCGCCGTCGTGCTGCCCCGCCTCGCCGCCGACATCGTGCGCACGATGGCCGACGGGCCGATCTCGCTCGAGCACCGCGCCAACGAGGGCGTGGTCGGCGTCTCGGGCGGCGGATCCTCCTTCGCGCTCAACTGCCTCCAGGCCCACGACTTCCCCGAGCTGCCCGCCGACGAGGGGCAGGGCCTCTCCGTCCCGTCGGGACCGCTGGTCGAGGCGATCGACCGGGTGGCGCGCGCCGCCTCCCGCGACGAGACGCGCCCCGTCCTCACCGGCGTCCTGGTGCGGCTCGGGCCCGAGGGCATCACGCTCGTCGCCACCGACTCCTACCGGCTGGCCGTGCGCCAGACGGCGCTCGACGCGCCGCCCGCCGAGGTCGTCGAGGCGATCGTGCCGGCCCGCGCCCTGCTCGAGGTCTCGCGCCTGGTCGGCGTGATGAAGTCGGAGTCGGTCGAGGTGGTCCTCACCGAGACGCAGGCGCTGTTCCGCATCGGCGACCTGCGCCTCACGAGCCGCGTCATCGACGGGCAGTTCCCGGATCACCGCCAGCTGGTGCCCGACACGTTCGAGCACGATGTCGCGTTCGACCGGGCCGAGCTGCTCGCCGTGCTCACGCGGATCGGCGTCCTGGCGCAGCGCAACACCCCGGTGCGGCTCGCGTTCCAGCCCGGCACCGTGACGATCTCGGCGACCAGCGACCAGGTCGGTGAGGGACACGAGGCGCTGCCCGTCGCCTTCTCGGGCGAGGGCCTCGAGATGGGCTTCAACGTCGAGTTCCTGCGCGCGGGTGTGGAGAGCATCAGCGGGGACGAGGTGCGCCTCGGGCTGATCAGCCCCCTCCGGCCAGGGCTCCTGCGCGGGGCGGACGATGACTACCGCTACCTCCTCATGCCGATCCGGCTCAACGCCTAGCTCACCGTCGTCCGGCTCGGAGTGGGTCGCCCGGCGGCTCGAGGTGGCCGACGTGCGCTGCTGGGACCGGGCCTCGCTCGACCTCCCGAGCGGCCTGGTGGTGATCGTGGGGCCCAACGGCGCCGGCAAGACCTCCCTGGTGGAGGCGGTCGTGCTCGGCTGCCTCGGGCGTGTCCCCGCGCACCGCCCGCGAGGCCGAGATCGTGCGCCACGGCGCCGACGCCCTGCACGTCACCCTCGACCTCGACGGGCCCTCGGGCGCACATCGTCGTGAGATCGGCTTCGCGCCGGGCCGGGGGCGGCGCCTGCAAGCTCGACGGGGAGCCGGTGCGCTCGCTCGGCGGGTGGCGCGCCCGCGCCGTGCTCGTGTTCCTCCCCGACGAGCTGCGCGCGGTCAAGGGCCCGCCCGCCGCCCGCCGCCGCGCCCTCGACCGGGTGCTGGAGGCCAGCGTCCCGGGGTTCGCCGAGGACCTGGTCGGCTACCAGCAGGCCCTCGCCCAGCGCAACGCCCTGCTGCGCCGCGTGCGCTCCGGGGCCGCCGGCGAGTCGACGCTCCCGGTGTGGGAGGCGCCGATGGCCGAGTTCGGCGCCCGGGTCGCCGCCGCGCGGCGCGCCGGCGTCGAGGCCCTGGCGGGGCCCTTCGCGGAGTGGCTCGCGCAGCTCGGGGGCGGAGCGGGCGGAGAGCTGCGCCTCGAGACGTCGCCGTCCTCGTTGGCCGACGTGGAGGAGCAGCGCCTGGAGGAGGCGATCGTGCGAGACGCTCGCCGAGCGCCGCCCACGCGAGATCCAGGCCGCCCAGACCCTCAGCGGCCCGCACCGCGACGACCTCTGGATCGGGGCGTCCGGGAGCGACCTGCGCCGGGAGGGCAGCCAGGGGGAGCAGCGCACCGCGGCCCTCGCCCTGCTGCTCGCGGCGCGCGACCACCTGCGCGCCCGCTCGGCGCGGCCGATCCTGCTGCTGGACGACGTTCTCAGCGAGCTCGACCCCACCCGGCGCCTGCTGCTGCTGGAGGCGGTCCGCGACGGGGGGCAGACCCTGGTCACGAGCGCCGACCCCTCCGCCGCCGACCCGCTGGGCGGCGCCTTCGACGCGGTGGTGCGCGTCACATCGGGGCACGTGGATGCCTGACCACCCGCGCCGCCGGCGGCGCCGGCCCGACCCGCTGCCCGCCGGCGACGTGCTCTCGCGCTTCCGCCGCCGGTCCGGAGCCCCCGCCGCGGGCGGGGCGGTCGCCCGGCTGGCGGCGGCGTGGCCCGCGGTGGTCGGGCGCCCCGGTGGCCGCGCACAGCATCCCGGTGCGCTGCACCCGGGCCGGCGTGCTGAGCGTCGCGTGCTCCGACGCGGGGTGGGCCCACGAGCTCTCGGCGCGCCGCGACGACCTGCTGGCCAAGCTGGCCGCGGAGTGCCCCGACGCGGGCCTCACCGGGCTGCGCTTCGCGGTGGCCGACCACGCCTTCGGGGGCGCCGCCCCGGCCGCGCCGCCCCCTCCCCTGGCGCCCACCCCGACGCCGCGCCGACCGGGCCGCCGGGGAGGCCATCGCGGAGGGCGTCAGCCGACCCGCGCGTGCGCGAATTGGTCGCGCGGGCCGCCGCGGCGGCGGCGGCGCGGAAAACGCGGGCTTCGGACGGGTGAAATACCTGCAAAGAGGGCACAAAACAGGCTCCGTCAGCGGATCGCGGTGCTAAACTCCTGAGACCGTCTCAGGAGGCAGCAGAATCCAGCCCACGCCCGACGTACCGTCGGTCAGCACGAACTACGACGCCGGGGACATCACCGTCCTCGAAGGCCTTGAAGCGGTCCGCCGCCGACCGGGCATGTACATCGGTTCGACCGGACCGAGAGGGTTGCACCACCTCGTGTACGAGCTGGTGGACAACAGCGTCGACGAAGCCCTCGCGGGCTACTGCGACCGCGTGGAGATCACCCTCCACCCGGACGGTTCGTGCACCGTTTCCGACAACGGCCGCGGCATCCCCGTGGCCGCCATGGCCGACCAGGGCGGCAAGAGCGCCCTCGAGGTCGTCATGACCGTGCTCCACGCCGGCGGCAAGTTCGGCGGGGACGGCTACAAGGTCTCCGGCGGCCTGCACGGCGTCGGCAGCAGCGTGGTCAACGCGCTCTCGGAGACCCTGCTCGTGGAGGTCCACCGCGATGGCGGCGCCTTCCAGCAGCGCTACGAGATCGGCGTCCCGCTGACCCCCATCGAGCGGATCGGCGCCGCGCCGGACACCGGCACCAGCGACGACGTTCCTGCCGGACCCGAACATCTTCGAGGAGCCGGACTTCGACTTCGAGACCCTCGCGACGCGCCTGCGCGAGACCGCCTTCCTCACCAAGGGCCTGCGCGTGATCCTGGTCGACCGGCGCGGCGAGGGCCGCGAGGTCGAGTTCCACTACGAGGGCGGCATCCAGGACTTCGTGCTGCACCTCAACGCGTCGCGCGACGCGGTCCACCGCGACGTGGTCTACCTCGAGTCGGAGAGCGGCGACGCCGCCCTGGAGGTCGCCCTCCAGTGGACCTCCGCCTACAACGAGTCGGTCTACACGTTCGCGAACAACATCAACACGCACGAGGGCGGCAGCCACCTCACCGGCTTCCGCACGGCCCTCACGCGCACGCTCAACGACTACGCGCGCGCCAAGGGCCTCCTCAAGGAGAAGGACGACAACCTCGAGGGCCCGGACACCCGCGAGGGTCTGACGGCGATCATCTCGGTCAAGCTGCGCGAGCCGCAGTTCGAGGGCCAGACGAAGACCAAGCTCGGCAACTCCGAGATCACCGGCTTCGTCAACCAGGCCGTCAACCAGCGGCTGGCCGAGTACCTGGAGGAGCACCCCTCCGAGGCGCGGGCGATCTGCGGCAAGGCGATCAACGCCTCGCAGGCCCGCCTCGCCGCGCGCAAGGCGCGCGACCTGGCCCGGCGCAAGGGCGCCATGGACTCCACCAGCCTGCCGGGCAAGCTGCACGACTGCTCCGACCGCGACCCGGCCAACACCGAGATCTTCGTGGTCGAGGGCGACTCGGCCGGCGGCTCGGCCGTGATGGCGCGCCAGTCGAGCTTCCAGGCGATCCTGCCCCTGCGCGGCAAGATCATCAACGTGGAGAAGGCGCGCATCGACAAGGTGCTCTCCAACACGGAGATCCAGGCGATGATCACCGCGATGGGCACCGGTATCGACGAGGACTTCGACATCACGAAGGCCCGGTACCACAAGCTGATCATCATGACCGACGCCGATGTGGACGGCGCCCACATCCGCACGCTGATCCTGACCTTCCTCTTCCGCCACATGCGCGGGCTCATCGAGGAGGGCTTCGTCTACATCGCGTGCCCGCCGCTCTACAAGGTCAAGCAGGGCAACCAGGAGCAGTACATCGAGAAGGAGATCGATCTCGAGGACTGGCTGCTGGACCGCAACCTCGGCGACCTGACGCTCGAGGACGCCAACGGCGACACCAACGGCCTCACCAAGGCGCGCTACCAGCGGTTCCAGCGCGCCCTGAAGGAGCACGAGGCCTGGGCCGGCAACCTGCGCGGCACCTTCGGCTCGGAGACGATGGACTTCCTGCAGGTGCACGGGCTGATCGAGGCCGAGCCCCTCGACCTGGACGAGCTGGCCGCGGCGGTCGCCGCCGGCTCGGACGAGCGCGCCGCCCTGACGGTGGAGGGCGTCGATGTCGCCGGGCAGGAGATCCTGGCGCGCTCGGTGCAGACGCGCACCGGCGAGGCCCGCACCGTCACCATCCCGCTCGAGATCTTCCGCACCCGCGAGCTCGCCGGCCTGCGCGGTGCGCGGGCCAAGCTGCGCGACCAGGTGGGCACGGCGCCCTTCCGCATCTCGCGCGGCGCGCGCTCGCGCACGGCCACCAGCTACGAGGGCCTGCGCCAGTCGGTGCTGGAGCTCTGCCGCGAGGGCGTGCAGCTCAGCCGGTTCAAGGGCCTCGGCGAGATGAACGCCGAGCAGCTCTGGGAGACCACGATGGACACCGACCGCCGCCTGCTCCAGCGCGTGATGATGGAGGACGAGGCATCGGTGGGCGAGCTGTTCGCGAAGCTGATGGGCGACAAGGTGGAGCCACGCCGCGCCTTCATCGAGGACAACGCCCGCAGCGTCCGCTTCCTCGACGTCTAGTGGCTTTCATGGGGAGAACTAGCTGATGGCAATCGACCGCCACGGGCGCATCGAGCCGCGCGAGCTCGATCGGGAGATGAGCTCGTCGTACCTCGACTACGCGATGAGCGTGATCGTGGGCCGCGCGCTCCCGGACGTGCGCGACGGGCTCAAGCCCGTCCACCGCCGGGTGCTGTTCGCGATGCACGACATGGGCCTCCAGCCCGAGCGCGCGTACGTCAAGAGCGCGAACATCGTCGGCCGCGTGATGGGTGAGTTCCACCCCCACGGCGACCAGTCGATCTACGACACCCTGGTGCGCCTGGCCCAGGACTTCGCCAGCCGGTACCCGCTGGTGGACGGCCAGGGCAACTTCGGCTCGAGCGAGTTCGCCGCGGCCGCCATGCGGTACACCGAGGCCAAGCTCTCGAAGCTGGCCACCGAGATGCTGCGGGACATCGACGAGGACACGGTCGACGAGGGCCCCGACCTACGACGACCGGCGCAGCGAGCCGCTGGTGCTGCCCTCGCGCGTGCCCAACCTGCTGATCAACGGCTCCTCGGGCATCGCCGTCGGCATGGCGACCAACATCCCGCCGCACAACATCGGCGAGGTCATCGACGCCTGCGTGGCGACGATCGACGACCCGACGATCGAGGTCGAGGGCCTGATGCGGTACATCAAGGCGCCCGACTTCCCCACCGGCGGCATCATCGTGGGGCGCGCCGGCGTGGTGGACGCCTACCGCACCGGCCGCGGCCGCGTGGTGGTGCGCGGGCGCGCGCACAACGAGCCGCTCAAGCACGGGCGCAACGCGATCGTGTTCACCGAGCTGCCGTACCAGGTCAACAAGGCCGAGCTGATCCGCAAGATGGCCGACCTGGCCAACGAGAAGGTGATCCCCGAGATCGCCGACCTGCGCGACGAGAGCGGCCGCGACGGCGTGCGCGTGGTCATCGAGCTGCGCCGCGACGCCGTGCCGATGGTCGTGCTCAACAAGCTCTACAAGCACACCGCGACCCAGACGACCTTCGGGGTCAACGCGATCGCCCTGGTGGACGGCGTGCCGCGCACGCTGGGCCTCAAGGACATGATCCGGCACTACCTCGCGCACCAGAAGGAGGTGATCACCCGGCGGTCGCGCTTCCGCCTGGCCCGCGCCGAGGCCCGCGCCCACATCCTGGAGGGCCTGCTCAAGGCGCTCGGATACCTGGACGAGGTGATCGCCCTGATCCGCGCGGCGACCGACCCGGAGGAGGCCCGCAACGGCCTCATGACCCGGTTCGACCTGACCGAGATCCAGGCCCGCGCGATCCTCGACCTGCGCCTCCAGCGCCTCACCCAGCTCGAGGCCGGCAAGATCCAGGCCGAGTACGACGAGCTCAAGGAGCGCATCACCGAGCTGCGCGCGATCCTCGGCGACGAGGCCCGCGTCTACGCCCTGATCCGCTCGGAGATGCTGGAGATCCGCGGCCGCTTCGCCGACGAGCGCCGCACCGAGATCGTGCCCGGCGAGGGCGACATCGACCTCGAGGACCTGATCGCGGAGGAGGAGATGGTGATCTCCATCTCCCACGGCGGCTACGTCAAGCGGCTGCCGGTCTCGACCTACCGCTCGCAGGGTCGCGGCGGCAAGGGTCTGCGCGGGGTGCGCCTCAAGGACGAGGACTACATCGAGCACCTGTTCATCGCCTCGACGCACCAGTTCCTGCTCTTCTTCACCAACAAGGGCAAGGTCTACCGCCAGAAGGTGCACGAGCTGCCCCAGGGCTCGCGCGACTCGCGCGGCCGGCACATCGCCAACGTGCTCGCCCTGCAGCCCGACGAGGAGGTCCGCGCCGTGTTCGCGACGCGCGACTACTCCGAGGGCAAGTACCTGGTGCTGGCGACGCGCGAGGGCATGGTCAAGAAGACCGAGCTGCGCAGCTACGACACCGTCCTGCGCGAGCGCGGCCTGACGGCGATCAACCTCACCGAGGACGACGAGCTGGTGGGCGTGCAGCTCACCGACGGCGACGAGGACCTGCTGGTGGTCTCGGCGCGCGGCCAGGCGGCGCGCTTCAGCGAGGGCCAGGTGCGCCCGATGAGCCGCGACACCCGCGGCGTGAAGGGCATGAACCTCGATCGCGGCGACCGGGTGCTGGCGCTGTGCGTCGCACGTATCGACGAGGACCTGCTGGTGGTGACCGGCAACGGCTACGGCAAGCGCACGCCGATGGCCGACTACCCCCGCAAGGGCCGCCCGACGAAGGGCGTGCGCACGATCAAGGTCACCGACAAGAAGGGTGAGCTGGTCACGGCCCGCCCGGTGCGCGAGGGGCAGGAGCTGCTGCTGATCTCCCTCCTCGGGCAGGTGATCCGCATCAAGGTGGACGACGTCCGCCGCACCGGCCGCTCCACCGAGGGCGTCCGCGTGATGAACATGAGCAACGAGGACCTGGTCTGCGGTGTCGCGTCGGTCGTCGAGCCGGGCGAGGAGGACGACGGCATGACCGAGGAGGACCTCGTGGCCACCGACGAGACGGAGACCAACAACCTCTCGTAGCGCCGCCCGAGGGGCACCACGGAGCGGGGGTGGGCATGGGCGAGGTGTTCGGTCAGCTGCTCCCGATCGCCGTGGGCATCGCGATCAGCCCCCTGCCGATCGTGGCCGTGGTGCTGATGCTCGCGACGCCCCGGGGCCGGGTGAACGGGCCGGCGTTCGTGCTGGCGTGGATCGTCGGCCTGGCCGTGGTCGGAACGATCGTGATCCTGGTCGCGGGCGACAACGCCCAGAGCGATTCCGGTGCGCCCTCCGACGGGGTCAGCTGGCTGAAACTGGTGATCGGCGTCGCCCTGATCGGCCTCGGCGTGCGGCAGTTCCACGGCCGCCCGCGCGGCGACGATCCCGGGGAGCTGCCCACGTGGATGGCCGCCCTCGACGGTTTCCGCTGGCCCAAGGCCCTCGGGGCCGGGCTCGTGCTCTCGGCCGCCAACCCGAAGAACCTGCTGCTGACGGTGGCCGGCGCCGCGGTGATCGCCCAGGCCGGCCTCTCCGGCGGGGAGGAGGCGGGCTCCCTGGCGATCTTCGTCCTGATCGGGACGATCGGCGTGGCCGTCCCGGTGGTCCTCTACTTCGTCCTCGGCCACCGGGCGACGGCGATCCTCGACGACCTGCGGGGCTGGCTCGCGGCCCACAACGCGGTGATCATGTCCGTGCTGTTCATCGTGATCGGCGCCAAGATCCTCGGCGACGCGATCTCGGGGTTCTCCGCCTAGCGGGTCACCCGGCGGCCGCCTTCTTCTTGCGGGGCGCGGCCTTCTTGCCGCCCTCGTCCTCCTCGGAGGACGCCGCCGCGGCGAGGCTTGCCTTGAGCGCGGCCATCAGGTCGATCACCGGGGCGGGCGCCTCGGCCTCCTCGGTGGGCTCGATCTCCTGGCCGGCGGCCTTGGCCTCGAGGAACTCCACCAGCTGGCGGCGCGTCTCGTTGGGGTAGGCCTCCGGCTCGAACGGCTTGGCCAGCCCCTCGACCAGCTGCTCGGCCATCGCCAGCTCGTCCTTGGAGACGTCGACGCCCTCGAGGCGTTCCAGGATCTCCTTCTTGTCGCGCACCCGCACGTCCTCGGGGTAGTAGAGCGTCTGGAGGGCGAGCATCCCGTCGGTGGCCCGCAGCAGCACCAGGTGCTCCTTGGTGGAGAGCACGAAACGCCCCACGGCGGCGCGGCCCGAGGCCTCCATCGCGCGCGTCAGCAGCAGGTACGGGCGCTCGGCCCGCTCCTGGGGGTCCAGCCAGTAGGCCCGCTCGAAGTAGACCGGGTCCACCTCGGCGAGGTCGACGAACTGGAGGATGCGGATCGTCTTCTCCTGGCGCGCCGCGAAGCGCTCCAGCTCGGCGTCCTCCACGGCGATGTACTGCCCCTTGGAGGCCTCCCAGCCCTTCACCGTGTCGTCGCTGCCCACCTCGACGTCGCGCTCGGGATCCCAGCGCTTCTGCTTGACCGGCGTGTTGGTCGCGCGCGACAGGGTGCGGAAGCTGACGTCGCTGCGCTGCTGCGCAAGGCCCACCGACACCGGGATGGTGACGAGTCCGAAGCTGATGAAGCCGTTCCAGATCGCGCGCATGGTGCGTCCTCGGGGTTCGGGAGGAGTGCGGGCTAGGCCGGCGGCCGGCCCGCGCCGTTGCCGCCGCCGCGATTGCCGGCGAAGGCGCCGGTGAGCGCCTCCAGCATCTCGACGGGGAACGGCAGGATCAGGGTGGTGGTGCGGTCGCTCGAGCCGATCTCGTTCATCGTCTGCAGGTACCGCAGCTGGAGTGCGCCGGGCTGGGTGCCGATGATCGCCGCCGCCTGCGACAGCTTCTCCGACGCCTGGAACTCACCGTCGGCCGCGATCACCTTGGCGCGCCGCTCGCGCTCGGCCTCGGCCTGGCGGGCGATCGCGCGCTGCATGGTGGAGGGCAGCTCGACGTCCTTCACCTCGACCACCGACACCTTGACCCCCCAGGGGTGGGTCTGCTCGTCGATGATCGCCTGCAGGCGCTCGTTGATCTGATCGCGCTCCGACAGCAGCTGGTCGAGGTCGACCTGGCCCAGCACGCTGCGCAGCGTGGTCTGCGAGATCTGCGAGGTGGCGACCAGGTAGTTCTCCACCTGCACGATCGCCCGCGCGGCGTCGGTGACCCGGAAGTAGGCGACCGCGTTGACCTTGACGGTCACGTTGTCCTTGGTGATGACCTCCTGCGGCGGCACGTTGAGCGTGATCGTCCGCAGGTCCACCTTCACGGCCTTGTCGATGAAGGGGATCAGGATGAAGACGCCGGGCCCCTTGATGCCGATCAGGCGGCCGAGCCGGAACACGACGCCCCGCTCGTACTCGCGCGCGACCTTCACGGACGCGAACAGGAAGAGGAGTCCGAGGACCAGGATGATGATCACGACGTAGGCGGCGGCCATGGTGGCGGCACTCCTCTGTGGGCCCTGCGGTTGACGGGACGTACCCGAAATCGTCTCCGACGATACCAGCGCTCCGCGTGCGCACCCCGTCGTTGCGGCCGGAGTGATGGGCTACCATCCGCGCGAATCGTGACCGACCGCAGCCCCCGTCTCCCGGCTCCGACGGATCTCCTTCCGCACCGCGCCCCCTTCCTCTTCGTCGACGAGATCCTCGATCTCGTCCCGGGAGAGTCGGCGCGCGCCCGGTGGTTCGTGGATCCGGCCTCCGCGTTCTTCGCCGGCCATTTCCCCGGCAATCCGATCCTGCCCGGGGTCATCATCATCGAGGCCCTCGCGCAGACCGGAGCCCTCGCCGCGCTCGCGGAGCCCGAGACTTCGGGCAAACTGGCGCTGTTCGCCGGTATCGGGCGGGCGCGGTTCCGCCGCGTCGTGCGCCCGGGAGAGGAACTGGTGCTGGAGACGCGACTCACCCGTCGTCGAGGGCCGCTCGGGGAGGGCCACGGCACGGCCACGGTGGCCGGGGTCACGGCCTGCGAGACCGAGCTGAAGTTCGCGCTCGTCGATTCCGAGGAGGCAGCTCCGTGATCGTCGCCATGTTCCCGGGCCAGGGAGCGCAGGCCGTCGGCATGGGCCAGGACCTGGCCGCGGCCTACGACGTCGCCCGTCAGACCTTCGAAGAGGCCGACGACGTCCTCGGCTACCCCCTGTCGGAGATCTGCTTCTCGGGCCCGGCCGAGCGCCTCACCGAGACCGACGTCTGTCAGCCCGCCCTTGTGGCCACCTCGATCGCCGCGTTCCGCGTCGCCCGCGAGGAGGGTTTCGCCCCGGGCCTCGTGATGGGGCACTCGCTGGGCGAATACTCGGCGCTGGTGGCCGGCGGCGCGCTGGACTACCCCTCCGCGCTGCGCATCGTCGCCGAGCGCGGCGCCGCCATGCGCGAGGCCGGACAGGCGTCACCCGGGAGCATGGCCGCGCTGCTCGGGCCCTCCGACGACGAGGCGCGCGCGCTGGCCGAGGAGGCCGGCGAGGTGTGGCCCGCCAACTACAACTGCCCCGGCCAGGTCGTCGTGTCGGGATCGCTCGCCGGCATCGAGCGCCTGGTGGCCCTGGCGGGGGAGCGTGACGTGCGCGTCGCCCGGCTCGCGGTGGACGGCCCGTTCCACTCACCCCTGATCGCGAGCGCCGCCGAGCGCCTGCGGCCGGCGCTCGAGACGTGGGACCCCGTGGCCCCCGACCCGCCCTTCCTCTCCACCACGACGTGCCGGCTGGAGCCCCCCGCGCGGATGCGCGAGGTGCTGCTCGACCAGATGACCTCACCGGTGCGCTTCGGCGAGGCGGTGCTGGCGGCCGTGGCAGAGGGTGGCGAGACCTTCGTGGAGCTCGGCCCGGGCCGCGTGCTGTCGGGTCTGGTGCGGCGCGTCCGGCGCGATCTGACGACGCTCCAGGTGGGAGCGCCGGGCGACGTGGCCGCCCTCGTGGCCGCGGTCGGCGTGGGCGGGGAGGCCCGGTAGTGGCCGTGGCCCTCGTCACCGGTGCCAGCCGTGGCATCGGCGCGGCCGTGGCCCGGACGCTCGCGTCCGACGGTTTCGACGTGGCGGTGGGCTACGCGTCCGACGCGTCCGGTGCCGCCGACACCGTGGCGGCGGTCGAGGCGCTGGGGCGGCGCGCGATCGCCGTGCAGGCCGACGTGGCCGACGAGGCGCAGGCGCAGGCGATGGTCGAGGCCGCGGAGGAGGAGCTCGGCCCCCTCGACGCGGTCGTGCTCAACGCCGGCATCACCCGCGACGGCCTCGCCGTGCGGATGAGCGCCGAGGACTGGTCGGCCGTCATCGACACCAACCTGTCGGGGGCCTTCTACACCGCGCGCCCGGCCCTGCGCGGCATGCTGCGCCGCCGCGCGGGCAGCATCGTCGCGGTGTCATCGGTGGTCGGGCTGATCGGCAACGCCGGCCAGGTCAACTACGCGGCCGCCAAGGCGGGGATGCTGGGCATGGTCCGCGCCCTCGCCCGCGAGGCCGGCTCCCGCGGAGTGCGCGTCAACGCCGTCGCGCCGGGATACATCACCACCGACATGACGGCGGAGCTGTCGGACGCGCAGCGCGAGGGCCTGCTGGCGCAGACGCCGCTCGGCCGGCTGGGCAGCCCCGACGACGTGGCGGCGGCCGTCGCCTTCCTGTGCTCGCCCGCCGCCGCCTTCATCACCGGCGCCACCCTGTCGGTCGACGGCGGTCTGGGGATGTCGTGAGCGACCGCACCCGCGTGGTGGTCACGGGTCTCGGCATGGTCACGGCCCTCGGCATCGGGCGTAAGGAGAACTGGGCCAACGCCATCGCGGGGCGCAGCGGCGCCGGGCCGATCACCACCTTCGACACCTCCGACAGCGCGACGACGCATCGCCTGCGAGGTGAAGGGCTTCGACGCCACCGACTTCATGGAGCGCCGCGCCGCCCGCCGCATGGACCGCTTCGCGCAGCTGGCCGTCGCGGCCGCGCGCCTGGCGCTGGAGGACGCGGGGCTCGAGATCAGCGAGGCGCTGCGTCCGCGCGCCGGCGCCATCGTCGGCAGCGGCATCGGCGGCCTCGACACCTTCGTGGAGCAGACCCTCACCGCGCACGAGCGGGGGCCCGACCGCGTGTCACCCCTGTTCATCCCCATGGTGATCGCCAACATGGCGGGCGCCCAGGTGTCGATGGAGCTCGGCCTGAAGGGCCCGCTGTCGTGCATCTCCACCGCGTGCGCCTCGGGCAACCACGCCCTGGGCGACGCGACCGAGGTGATCCGCCGCGGACAGGCCGACGTGATGCTGGCCGGCGGCACCGAGTCGAGCATCACCCGCACCGGCATCGCCGCCTTCAACGCGATGCGCGCGCTCTCGACCCGCAACGACGACCCCGAGGGAGCGAGCCGCCCCTTCGACGCCGGCCGCGACGGGTTCGTGATGGGCGAGGCGGGGGCGATCCTGGTGCTCGAGAGCCTCGAGCACGCCACGGCGCGCGGCGCCGAGCCCATCTGCGAGGTGCTCGGCTACGGCATGACCGGCGACGCGCACCACCTGACCGAGCCCGACCCGACCTCCGAGGCCCCCGCGGCGGCCATCGCGATGGCGCTCGAGGACGCGGGCATCGCGCCGGACGAGGTCGACTACGTCAACGCGCACGCCACCTCGACGCCGGTGGGCGACAAGGGCGAGGTGCGCACCCTGAGGCGCGCGCTGGGCGATGAGGTGGCCGCCCGCACGCCGGTCTCGTCCACCAAGTCGATGCACGGACACTGCCTCGGAGGCGCCGGCGGGGTCGAGGGCGCACTCACCGCGATGGTCATCGCCGAGGGCGTGGTGCCGCCGACGATCAACCTGGACGACATCGAGCCCGAGTGCGAGGGCGTCGACCACGTGGCCAACGAGGCCCGCAAGGTGGACGTGCGCGTCGCCCTGTCCAGCGCCTTCGGGTTCGGCGGGCACAACGCGATCATCATCCTCGGCCGTCTGGACCGGCCATAGGAGCCGCGACGCCCCACCGCGGGCGGGGTCTGCGCTCGGCCGCCCACCGCGCCAGCACGCGCGTCTACGGGCCGCGCCGCGGCCTCGCGGGCATGTCGTGGGTCGAGGGCGAGCGCATCGCCATCGGCAGCATCCCCGTCGGGTCGGCCGTGTACCGCCTCCCCGACCTGGGTGTCACCGACGTGGTCAACTGCCGCGCGCAGCTGCAGACGCGCCTGTCGCAGGACCTCTGGGCCGAGCGGCGCGTGTTCGGGGCCGACCACGTGGTCCACGCGCCGATGTGGGACAACGGGCGCCGCCAGCCGTCGCGCCTCTGGGCCCCGGCCGCGCGTTTCGCCGCCGGGCGCCTCGACGACGACCCCGACGCCGGCATCCTGATCCACTGTCAGCAGGGCCGGCGGCGCTCGGCGATGGTGGCCTACGCGGTGCTGCGGCTGCGCGGACACGACGAGCGCGAGGCCGCGCGCCTGGTGCTCGAGAGCCGCGCCCCCGCCTCGCTGGTGCCGGAATATCGCGCGAGCGTCGAGGACTGGCTCGCGCACATCGACGAACCCCTGACATAATCACCGGTCACGTGTCGAAGCGTCCCATCACCGTCTCGGTAGACCGGCTTCGCGGCAAGGGCTCCGACGCCCCCGCCCCCAAGCCGCGCAAGCTGCCCGCCGACGAGCGCTCGTGTCCCCGCTGCCAGAGCCACTACCGGGCCGAGGAGATGCGCGCGAACTTCCGCGTGTGCGCCTCGTGCGGCCACCACTTCCCGGTCGGCGCCCGCGAGCGCCTCGACCAGCTGGCCGGTGGCGGGCCCTGGACCGAGCTGTGGCCCGAGCTGCGCGCGAGCGACCCGCTGCAGTTCGTCGATCTCATGCCGTACCCCGATCGCGTCGAGGCCGCCGAGGCCGCCGGCAACAACGAGGCGCTGATCGTCGCGGAGATGACCATCGAGGGGCACCCCGCGATCGCCGCGATCATGGACTTCGCCTACCTCGGCGGCAGCATGGGCTCGGTGGTCGGCGAGAAGCTGGTGCGGGCCTGCGACCGCTGCGTCGAGCGCGGCCTGCCGCTGGTGATCATCACCGCCTCCGGCGGCGCGCGCATGCAGGAGGGCGTCATCGCCCTGATGCAGATGGCCAAGAGCGTGGTCGCCTTCGAGCTGATGCACGACGCCGAGCTGCCCGTGATCGTGGTGCTGGTGCACCCCACCACCGGCGGCGTCTGGGCCTCCTTCGCCTCGCTGGGCGACGTCACCTACGCCGAGCCGGGCGCGCTGATCGCGTTCTCCGGGCCCGCGCGTCATCGAGCAGACCACCCGCGAGAAGCTGGCGCCCGAGTTCGGCCGCGCCGAGACCCAGCTGGCCAACGGCCAGGTGGACGCCGTGGTGGACCGCCGCGAGCTCGGCGCCCGCATCGGCGCGCGTGCTGACGATCCTGCACCGTCCCTCCGGCCTCGCCCCGGCCCCGGCCGTCACCTGGGCCCAGGAGCGCGCCGAGCGCGCGGCGACCGTGGCCAAGACCCTCCCCGACATCTCGCGGCGCTTCGCCGCCAAGCTGCGGCGACCCGAGGGCGAGGAGGGCGCGTGAGCGTCGCCGGCCGCCGCGGCGGGCGTTTCGTGCGCCGTCTGGCGCACCGCCTGCACCACTCCCCCGAGCCCGACTCGGCGATCTGGGACACCATCCAGCTCGCGCGTCACCAGGACCGGCCCTACCCGCTCGACTACATCTCCCGGCTGTTCCCCGACTTCGAGGAGCTGCACGGCGACCGCCTGTACAGCGACGACCCGGCGATCGTGGCCGGCATCGGGCGCGGCGCGGACGGCCCGGTGGTGGTGATCGGCCATCAGAAGGGCCGCGACACGGCCGAGCGCACCTACCGCAACTTCGGCATGCCGGGGCCCGAGGGCTACCGCAAGGCGATGCGGGTGATGGCGCTGGCCGACAAGTTCGACATCCCCGTGATCACGCTGATCGACACCCCCGGGGCCTTCCCGGGCGCCGGCGCCGAGGAGCGCGGTCAGGGCGGCGCGATCGCCCGCAGCATGCAGACCATGCTGCGCCTGCGCGTGCCGTCGCTGGCCATCGTGATCGGCGAGGGCTCCTCGGGCGGCGCGCTGGCGCTGGGCGTCACCGACCGCGTGATGATGCTCGAGAACTCGACGTACTCGGTGATCTCGCCCGAGGGCGGCGCCGCGATCCTGTGGCGCGACGCGGCGCGTGCCCGCGACGCCGCCCTGGCCTTCCAGCCCACGGCGGCCAACTGCTACCGCTGGGGCATCGCCGACGTGGTCGTGCCCGAGCCCTCCGGCGGCGCCCACCGCGACCACGACGAGGCCGCCCGCCTGCTCGGCGGCGTACATCTCGCGCGCGCTCAAGGAGCTCCAGGCGCTGCTCGGTGGCCGACCGCAAGCGCCAGCGGCGCGACCGCTACCGCCGCATCGGCGCCTACCGGGAGGTCGCCGCCGGCGACCCGACCGCGATGGCCGCGGGCCGCCACGAGGCCAACGGCTCCTCCAACGGAGCCGGCCCCGCGCTGACGCTCTAGCGGCGCCGGCGCCTCCGCGAAGGCGGCCACCAGCTCGCGCACGAAGTCGGGGATGTCGGCCACGACGCGGCCCCAGACCAGGCGCCCGTCGCGGAAGGCCGGCTCGTCCACCCATTCGGCGCCGGCCAGCACCAGGTCGTCCTTGATGCCGAGCGATCCGGTCGCCCGGGCGCCCGACGATGCCGGCCGAGATCGCGACGCTGCCGCCGTGGCAGATGATCCCGATCGGCAGCTCGCGCGCGTCGCGCCGCGCGCACCAGGTCGAGGATGGCCGGGTCGCGGCGCATCTTGTCCGGGGCGTGGCCGCCCGGGATCACCAGGCCGTCGAGCGTGGCGGGATCGACGTCGCCCGCCAGCACGTCGGCGCGCACGCTCAGGCCGTTCTTGCCGGGGTGCGGATCGGTGTCGGAGCCGGCCGAGATGACCGTCGCCCCCTCCTCGCGCAGGCGCATGACGGTGACCCAGTACTCCAGGTCCTCCACGCCCTCGGCCACGAGGACCACATATGTCCGTCCGCGAGAGTCGCACCGACCCCATTATGAGGGGTCGGTGCGCTCCGCGCGCCCGATTATCCGAGTGCCGCCTCGACCGTCCGCGGGTCCACCGGCGATGCCGCGGTGTCCGGTCCGGCGTTCAGCACCTGGGAGATCCGCAGCGCGCCGTCCAGCAGCTCGCGGTTGGTCTCGGGGTGCTCGGGGACGATGCCCGCGGCCGTCGCCAGATCCCGGTGCCACTTCAGCATCTCGCTGCTCGGCCGGCGCTCCGGATCGACACGCACCATGTCCAGCACCAGCGCCATGAAACCCCGGAGGGTCGCCCGTGGATCGGGTCCCTGGGTCATATGCGAGCCTCCTTGCCCGACGTTTTCCTACTGGGGACGTTCCTGTCCCTCTCATGTCAGGTCGGTCCGGGGCCGCTCCGACTTGAGGTCCGCGCCACCGCGCGGATCGACCGTCACGCAGCACGTCGCCGGGCGAGATGCGCACCTGTCGTGTGGCGCCCGAGCGGCTCGCCGTCGGCCTGCACCGGCACGCGGCTCGTCGGCGCGCACCACCAGCTCGGTCCAGAGCGCCCGCCGTCGAGGGGCTGCCGGCCCACCGCCGGCGAGTGGCCCGCCAGCGCCCGCAGCATCAGCCCCCCGATCTCGACGGCGCGCACCCGCGTGAGCACGGTCCACGCCAGGTGCCCGTCCACGCCGGCGCCGGGCACCAGGTCGAGGGGCAGCGGGCCGAGGTAGGTGTAGGGGCTGCTGCACGACGACGAGCGCGGTCACCCCGTCGTGCACCTCGCCGCCGTCGACCGAGATGTGCAGGCGCGGACCGCGCGCCGCCCGCCCGGCGGCCAGGGCGGCCGCCAGCGCGAAGCTGACGTGGCGCATGCGCCTCTTCACCCGCGGGCGGGCCTCGACCCACTCGACGGTCGCCGCGTCGATGCCGACCCCGGCGTTGGTCAGGAAGAGGCGCTCGACGTCGTCGTCGAGGTGATGCGGCCGAGCGTGGTGGTGCTCGCGCCACCCCCCGTCGAGCGCCGCGTCGAGCAGGGGCAGCGAGCGCCGCAGCGACGGCGGCCACCCGCTGGCGCGGGCGAACACGTTCGCGTTGCCGCCGGGAGGGCGGCCATGGCCACGTCGGTGCCCGCCAGGGCGCCGCGCCACCTCGGCCGCCGTGCCGTCGCCTCCCGAGCGACACCACCACGCGGGCGCCCTCGGCGACGGCCTGCGACGCGAGCCGGCCGGCGTCGCCCGAGGCCTGGGTGAGCAGCGACCACTCGAGGCCCAGCGGGGAGAGGTGGCGCGTCACCTCGGCGCGCTCGGTGGCGCGCGATCGCGTGGCCACGGGGTTGATGACCAGCGCGATCGGGCCGCGGGGCGTCACTCCTGCTCGTCCAGGGTCAGCTCGAGGCGGGCCAGGTAGGCCGCCACGAGGGCGGTGACCGTGCCGTCGAACTCGGCCATCGGCATGTGCCGGGCGCCGGGGATGACCACCATCTGGCTGAGGGGCAGCTCGCGCGCCAGCTCCTCGGATTTCCACGCCGGGGTGAAGGGGTCGTCGTCGCCCACGATGATCAGCACCGGGACGCGGATCGTCGCCGAGGCGGCCGCGCAGGTCCACCGAGCAGCACGCCGCGTAGTCGGCCGCGCAGCGACGCGGACCCCGCCGCGTCGAGCGCCTGGCGGGCGCGGCGGGCCATCGGCGTCGCGGGATCGGCGAACGATCCGGCGATCAGCCGGTCGCGCTCCTCGCCGAAGGCGTCCTCCGCCCGCGCGAGGGTCTCCTCGGGCACGCCCAGGCGCGCGCCGCTGGCGATGATCACGAGGCCGTCGACCAGTTCCGGGCGGTGCACGCGTCAGCTCCAGGGCGGCGGCGCCGCCCAGCGAGTGGCCGATCAGCACGCGCGGCCCCTCGATCTCGGTCAGCGCGAGGCCGATCGCCTCGGCGAGCCCCGTGATGTCCGTGGCGGGCTCGCCGTCGGGGTGCCCGGGCAGGTCGAGCGCGACCGCGCCCGCGAGCCGCGACGTCTGCAGCGACCAGACGCGGTGATCGCCGCCGGAGCCGTGGATGAAGATCGGGCGCGGGACGCTCACCGCGACGATCGTAGTGGGGCGGGCCGCCCTGGGCGTCCCTGGTAGCCTCTGAACGGTGGAGACCCTGCTCATCGCCTGCGATTTCGACGGCACGATCACCGTTCGGGACACGCTCCACCTGATCGTCGGGGCCTACGGCACCCGCGGCCTCTGGGAGGAGATCCAGCCGCGCCTCAACGCCGGCGAGGTCTCCCTCGAGCAGGCGATGCAGGAGGAGTTCGACTCGGTGCGCGCCACGCCCGAGCAGGTGCGCGAGCTGGTGCTGCGCGAGGCCGGCCTGCGCCGCGGCTTCCCCGAGTTCGTCCGGTGGGCGCGCGAGCGCGACCACCGGCTGATCGTCTTCTCGTCCGGCTTCCGCACCGTCATCGAGGCGGCGCTCGAGCACTGGGGCATCCACGGCCTCGCCGGTGGTCAGCCACGAGGCGCGGTTCTCCATGGAGGGGTGCCGCCTGGTGTGGTCCGACCGCGGCGAGGTGTGCGAGGAGTGCGGGCGGCGCTGCAAGCGCCACGACCTGCGCAGCCACTCGCGCGGCGAGCGGCTGGTCTACATCGGGGACGGCATCTCCGACCGCTGCGGCGCCCGGATGGCCGACGTCATCTTCGCCCGGTCCATGCTCGCCGACGACCTGGAGCGCGAGGGCATCCCCTTCACGCGCTTCGAGGACTTCGACGGCATCCGGGAACGGCTCGACTCGCCCTCGACGCTGGCGGCATGACGAACGGGTGGAGAGACGTCCCCCCGGCATCGGCCTGGGGGGAGATGGAGGAGCGCGTGCTCGCCTTCTGGCGCGAGCGCGGCATCTTCGCGCGCAGCCTCGAGGAGCGCTCGGGCGGCGAGCCCTTCGTGTTCTACGAGGGCCCTCCCACGGCCAACGGCCGCCCGGGCTCGCACCACGTGCTGTCGCGCGTCTTCAAGGACATCTTCCCGCGCTTCCAGACCATGCGCGGCCGCTTCGTGGACCGCCGCGGGGGCTGGGATTGCCACGGCCTGCCGGTGGAGCTCGAGGTGGAGAAGCGGCTCGGCATCTCGGGCAAGCCCCAGATCGAGGCCTACGGCATCGCCGAGTTCAACGCGCTCTGCCGCGAGTCGGTGCTGACGTACCTGGACGAGTGGGAGCGCCTCACCGAGCGCATCGGCTTCTGGATCGACACCGACCGCGCCTACCGCACGATGGACACCAGCTACATCGAGAGCGTCTGGTGGAGCCTGGCCGAGCTGTACAAGCGCGGCCTGCTGTACCGCAGCGACAAGGTGGTCCCGTACTGCCCGCGGTGCGGCACGGCCCTCTCCAGCCACGAGGTCGCCCTCGGCTACCAGGACGTGGACGACCCCTCCGCCTTCGTGCGCTTCCCGCTGCTCGACGGCGAGGGATCGCTGCTGGTGTGGACCACCACGCCCTGGACGCTGCCGGCCAACCAGGCGGCCGCGATCCACCCCGACGTGACCTACGCCTTCGTGGAGCACGGCGACGAGACCCTGATCCTGGCCGAGCCGCTGGTGGAGACGGTGCTCGGCGAGGGCGCGCGGCCCGCCCGGCCTGATCCCCGGCGCCGAGCTGATCGGGCGCGAGTACTCCCCGCCCTTCCCCTTCCTGCCCGGGGCCCACCGCGTGGTGGACGCCGACTTCGTCACCACCCACGACGGCACCGGCATCGTCCACATCGCGCCGGCCTTCGGCGAGGACGACATGGCCACCGCGCGCCGCCACGACCTGGACGCCCCCAACCCGGTGGGCCCCGACGGGCGCTTCACCGACGCCGTGGGCCCATGGGCCGGCCGGCAGGTCAAGGAGGCCGACCCCGACCTGATCGGCGATCTCGACGCGCGCGGCCTGCTGCTGCGCTCGCAGATCTACCACCACTCCTATCCGCACTGCTGGCGCTGCGGCACGCCGCTGCTCTACTACGCCAAGCCCTCCTGGTACATCCGCACCACCGACGTGCGCGACCGCATGCTGGAGCTCAACGCGAAGATCGGCTGGCACCCCGAGCGGGTGCGCGACGGGCGCTTCGGCAAGTGGCTCGAGGGCAACGTTGACTGGGCCATCTCGCGCGACCGCTACTGGGGCACGCCCGCTGCCGCTGTGGCGCTGCCGCGCGTGCGACGAGGTGGAGGCCGTCGGGCTCGTACGCCGAGCTGCGCGAGCGCTCGACGACGCCCCTCGCCGACGACTTCGACCCCCACCGGCCCGTTCGTGGACGAGGTCGAGCTCACGTGCGGCTGCGGGGGCGTCATGCACCGCGAGCCCGAGGTGGTGGACGTCTGGTACGACAGCGGCGCGATGCCCTTCGCGCAGGAGCACCACCCGTTCTCCAACGGGGGCGACCTGTCGGGCCGCGTGCCGGCCGACTTCATCTGCGAGGCGCTCGACCAGACCCGCGGCTGGTTCTACTCGCTGCTGGCCGAGAGCACGCTGCTGTTCGACGAGACGGCCTACCGCAACGTGGTCTGCCTCGGGCTGATCCTCGACGGCGAGGGTCAGAAGATGAGCAAGAGCAAGGGCAACGTCATCGAGCCCTGGGTCGTCCTCGACCGGCAGGGCGCCGACGCCTTCCGCTGGTACCTGCTCACCGCCCAGAGCCCGTGGGAGTCGTTCCGCTTCAGCCTGGAGGCGGTGGACGACGCGATGCGCCGCTTCCTGCTGACCCTGTGGAACACGCACTCGTTCCTGGTCACCTACGCGTCGCTGCCCGACGGGTGGTCGCCCGGGGGCGCCGCCCCCGACCCGGACGCCCTGCGCCCCGTGGACCGCTGGATCCTCTCGCGCCTCGACGGCACCGTCGCCGACGTCACCCAGCGCCTGGAGGACTTCGACGCCACCGGCGCCGGCCGCGCCCTCGAGGGCTTCCTCGACGATCTCAGCAACTGGTACGTGCGCACCTCGCGCCGCCGCTTCTGGGGCGGGCGCAACGGCGGCGAGGGCTCCGCCGACGGCGACGCCGCCTTCGCGACGCTGCACGAGTGCCTCTCCACGCTGGCCCTGCTGGTGGCGCCGTTCTGCCCCTTCGTGGCCGAGGAGATGTACGGCACGCTGGTCGCCGCGCACGACTCCGCGGCGGCCGAGAGCGTCCACCTGGCCGACTGGCCCGCTCCCAAGGGTCGCCACGACCCGGCCCTCGAGGCCGCGATGGCCGCCTCCCGCGAGGCCGTCGCCGTCGGTCGCGGTGCCCGCGCCGAGGCCAAGATCAAGGTGCGCCAGCCGCTCGCCGAGGCGGTCGTCGCCTGCCCGAGCGGCGTGGCCGCGGAGATCGGCAGCCTCGTCGACCTGGTCGCGGAGGAGCTCAACGTGCGCCGGGTGCGGTTCGTGACCGACCCGGGCGAGCTGGTCGACGTCAGCCTCAAGCCCAACTACCGCCGCCTCGGCCCCCGCTTCGGCAAGGGGATGCCCGCGGTCGCCGCCGCGGTGGCCGGGCTGTCGCCCGCCGAGACCGCCCGCAGCCTCGACGCCGGCGACGTGGTGGAGATCCAGATCGACGGCGTCGCCGAGCGTCTCGACTCGGAGGACCTGCTGCGGGAGGCCCGCCCGACGGAGGGCTACGCGGTGGGTCAGGACGCGGCCCTCGCCGTGGGCCTCGCCACCGAGATCACCCCCGAGCTGCGCCGTGAGGCGCTGGCCCGGGAGATGATCCACGCGGTGCAGGGCGCGCGCCGCACCGCCGGTCTGCGTGTTGAGGAGCGGATCCGCCTGCACCTGGACGGCTCCGGCCTGATCCGCGAGGCCATCGACGAGCACCGGGCCGCCATCGCGGCCGAGACGCTCGCCACCGAGGTCTCGGTGGGCCACGGCGCCCCCTTCGGGGGCATCCACCACGAGGAGCACGTGCTCGACGGCGAGCCGTTCGCGCTGCGCCTCGACCGCGCCTCCTAGCGCTCGAGCGACCCCAGGAAGTCGATCAGCAGCTCGTTGACCCGGTCGGGGGCCTCCTGCTGCACCCAGTGGCTCACGCCGGGCAGGCGCTCGATGCGCAGCGGGCCCGTGACCGTCGCTGCCGAGCGCTCGAGCAGGATCGGGTCCATGTAAGCGTCGGCCTCGCCCCAGATGATCATCGTCGGCGCCGTGACGGGGGGCGGATCGGGCGGGTCGCGCAGCCACGAGGCGGGCGGCATGTTGGCGCGGTACCAGTTGAGGGCCGCGGTCAGCGCTCCGTCCTTCTTCAGCGCCGCGACGTACACCTCGCGCTCCTGCGGCGGGAACGCCTCCGGGGCCGCGGTGTCGAAGACGAACGCCCGGAAGTTCGCGAAGTCGTCGGCCGAGAGCCAGGTCTCGGCGACGCCCGGGAACTGGAAGAGCAGCATGTACCAGCTCTTCGCGCGCTGGGCGGCGTCCTCACGGCGCAGGCGCGCCGACACCACGCCCACCGGGGCGTTGAGGATGGTCAGCGAGCGGACGGCCGCCGGCAGGTTGCCGGCCAGCCCCCACGCCAGCCCGCCGCCCCAGTCGTGGCCCACGATGTGGGCGCTCTCGTGACCGAGGGCGCGGATCAGCCCCATGATGTCGCCGACCAGCTTCGGCGCGAGGTAGTCATCGACCGCGGGCGGCCGGTCCGAGTCGCCGTACCCGCGCAGGTCCGGCGCGACGGCGTGGTAGCCGGCCGCCGCCAGGGCGGGCAGCTGGCGCCGCCACGAATGGGAGATCTCGGGGAACCCGTGGAGCAGGATCACCGGCTCGCCGGAGGGGTCCCCCTCCTCCGAGATCGCGAGGCGCACCTCGCCCACGTCCACACGTCGTCGGCCCATGGCGACAGCCTACGGGGTGGCTACCGCACGGGCGCCCTCGGCCTCACCAGCACCACCGTCGTGCCCGAGGTCCGCAGCACCCCGCCCGAGCGCCACGTGGCGCGGAGCACGGTGCGGCCCGCCCTGGGGACGATCACCGAGACCACCGGCGCGATGCCCGAGACCCGGCGGGTCGCCAGCGCGGCCCACCGGCCCCGGGCCCCGCGGATCTGGATCGTGACCAGCTGGCGGGTCGCCCTGCGGTCGAACCGGAGCGCGAGCCGGAAGGCCTTGCCCGCCCGTGCGGTCAACGGTCCGGCGATCGCGAGACGCTTCGGCGCGGGCGGCGCGACCACCGTCGCCCTGGGCGTGCTCGCGGCGGCGGTCGCGGCGGGCGGGATCAGTGAGGGCAGCGGCCCCGTGGACCCGGCCGCCGCGGCGATCACCACGACGTCGCTGACCGCGGTGCCCGCGCCACCGGCGTTCGACGCGCTGACGCGGCAGGTCAGGAGGTGGCCGATGTCGGCCACCGTGGCCACGTAGCCGCTGCCGCCGCCCACGGTCTGCCCGTCGCGCAGCCAGGTGATGCCGAAGGACGAGGGCGAGTTGGCCCAGGTGCCCACGCCGCAGGCCAGCAGCTCGCCGGCCCGGGGCGTGCCGACGATGCTCGGCGGCGCCAGGCTCACGGGGAGCGGGGTGCTCGGCCCGCCCGCGCCCTGCACCTCGAACGCGGTGGCGTTGGAGACCTGACCGGCCGCGGGGGCGTTGAAGGTCGCGTTGATCACGCGCACGCTGCCGCCGCCGGCGACCGCGAGGTCGGACGAGGTGAGGGTCGCGGTGAGCTGGGATCCGCTGACGAACGTGGTCGGGCGCGCCTCGCCGTTGAGCTGCACCACGGCGCCCTCGGGTGAACCCGGCGCCGTTGACCGTCAGGGTGCGGCTGCCGCCGCCCACGGCCACGGTGCGCGGGCTGATGCTGGTCACCAGCGGCGGCTGATCCGAGACCACGGTCCAGTCGGGGTCGGTGGGGAGGATGAAGTGCCAGGGGCCGACGGCGCCGTCGGCGTCACGGGCGCGCACCCGCGCCACGAAGGCTCCGGCGAGGCTCGCCTCGAGGTTCGGCAGCGGGAACTCCGCGACGCCGGGTCCGGGGATCTTGGTGGTCAGGACGCGGTTGTCCAGGTACGACCCGTTGTTGTACCGCCAGTTGACCTCGATGGTCAGCGGGCCGCCCTCGGCGTCGCCGAAGCGGGCGCGCCCGAGCATGGTGGTGCCGGGCCAGACGTAGGGAGCGGTGGTGAACTCCCTCGTGGTGCCGCCGCCGTCACGGCCGAAGAGCCGGACGTCGGTCGCGTCGGCGGGCGCCGTGTTGGGTGCCACACCGATCGTCCACGGCAGGTACTCGCTGTTCTCGTACGGGCCGTCCGGGTTGTAGACCTGGATGTAGGCGCGTCCGGCGGTCGCCAGCTCGGTCGCGGTCATCGTCACGCGCATCTGAGTCGGGCTGACGTACTGACCCTGCTCAGACCAGCAGAAGGAATACGAGCTGGTGCATCCGTTCACGTACGCCACGGAGGCGGGCGTGAAGTTCGTCCCGGTGATCGTGATCGTCGTGTTGCCGGCGCCCACGACGCCCTGAGCGGGGCTGAAGCTGGTGATCGTCGGGATCGGATTTGTGACGTAGTACGTCGGCGAGTACGGGGTGAGGCCACCGTTCGGCGGCGGGCTCGACGACCTGGACCTGCGCGGATCCGCGGGTCGCGACGTCGTCCGCCCGGACCGTGGCGGTGAGGGTCGTGTGGCTCACGTAGTCGGTGGCGCGCTCCGTGCCGTTCCAGAGCACCTTCGATCCGCGCACGAAACCCGCGCCCTTCACGGTGAGGATGAACGCGCTGCCACCGCGCACCCGGAAGGGTGGATCGAAGTCATAGATGTACGGCTGCCGGGTTGACCACGGGGAACCCGGCGATGTTCGACGCGCCCTGCCCGGGGGTCGTGACCTGGACCGTCGCATTGACGGACTCGTTGACGTCCGCAGCCGAGATCGCCGCCACCACACGGTTGGGGCCGACCCAGGTGGTCGGGCGAGACGCTGCCGTTCCAGAGCACCTTCGATCCCGTCGCCCCGTCGGTGAATCCATCGCCGTCGATGACCAGCGCGAAGGAGGGGTCGCCGGCCTTGGCCAGCACCGGGCTCAGTGAACCGATGGTGGGGGCGCCCAGTGCCGATCCCACACTCGCGAAGAGCGCGAAGAGCGTGATGGAGATCCAAACCGGGAGGGAGCGGCGTCGATGCACGGGAGAGCCACCTTCTGGGGTTTACATGCGAGCCGAAATAAACGTCGCACGAACCTATGAGGGGTGGCGACCCGGGCACAACAGTCCGTTCGGCTAGTCCGCGACCGTGCGGACCGCGCTACGCGACGGCGGCCGGCTCCGTCTCGCGGATGGCCGCTTCGAGCGCGGCGCGGACGGGCAGCAGGCGCCCGTCGGGATCGGCCGAGGCCCCCCACCAGGCATTGCCCTCGATCAGCACGGCACCACCCGGCACGGGGGCGACGTCCCAGCCCACCGTGCGGAGCGGAGCGAACGCCTCGGCGGCCCGCAGGGCCAGATCCCGCGCGGCCTCCCATTCGGGGACGGGGTAGCCGGTGAGGACGTTGCCCGTGACCGGGTGCCGGGCGACGCGGATCAGGCCGAAGCCGGACGGCGAGGCCGCGACGGGGAGGGCGATGGTGCCGTCCTCCTCCACCCGGGCGATCAGGTTGCCGGTGCTGCCCGAGTCGGCGGCGCGGAAGCCGTCCATCAGCTCCTCGCCCACGGCGATGCGCAGCAGGGCGTAGAGCACCCGCGCCCGGCCGTCGGCGTCGAGCAGGGTCACGATGCGCAGCGTCTGGAGCGCGTCGCGCCCGCTGAGGTCCCGCAGCTCGGGGTGGCAGAAGACGCGCGGCTGCACGATCAGCGTGTCGTCCGGGCCGGCCACCAGCTCGCGGGCCAGCTCCATCCAGGTGAGGGCGGTGCCGCGGTGGTCGTCGACTCCGCCGGGGATCCGCCGCAGGATGCGGACGCCGATGCCACGCTGCCCGCTGACCGGCTTCACCACGAGGTCGCCCGGGGCGTGATCCTCCATCGCCCGTGCCCAGGCCCGCGCGGTCGCGTCGGGGTCGGGGCCGCGCTGGAGCACCGCGTTGACCTCCGGGGTGGGCAGGTCCCGCTCCCGGCAGAGCTCCTCGAAGAGCTGCTTGTCCTGCACCGAGGGCACGGCCGCGGCCGGATCGAGCACCTCCTGGAGGCGTTCGAACTCGCCGCGCCGCACGGCCCAGCGTTCACGCTCGGGGCCGTGGACCGGGTCGAGCAGCCCCAGCAGCGCCAGATCGCCCATGTGCCAGCCGCGCCGGGTCATCGTCCACGCCCGCAGCGCGACGCGCGGCAGGGGCGCGTGGTGCGCGCGCGACGCCCCCTGCAGCCGGCGCAGGATGCGCAGGGAGCGCCGGGCCCCATCCATGGGAACGGCACCCGCCCGGACGACGTGGCGTCGCCAGGCGGGTGCCGGGGTCCCGGTCAAACCGCTCCCGTCACGAGGCGACGGGGACCTTCATCTTGGAGACGACCGCCTCGGCCACCTCCGACGTGCCGACGGCCGACGGGTCGTCGCGCTCGTTCTTGAGGTCGTAGGTGACGTGCGTCCCCTCGGCGATGACGTCGGCGATCGCGTCCTCCAGGCGCTCGGCGGCGTCGCTCTCGCCCAGGTGCCGCAGCATCATGACGCCCGAGAGCATCGTCGCCATGGGGTTGGCGCGGTTCATGCCGGCCATCTTGGGCGCGCTGCCGTGGCCGGGCTCGAAGAGCACCGCCTCGGTGCCGATGTTGGCGCCCGGGATCATCCCCGAGCCGCCGATCAGGCCGGCGGCGAGGTCGCTGAGGATGTCGCCGTACTGCATCGGCATCAGCAGGACGTCGAGGTCCTCGGGGCGCTGGACGAGCTGCATGGCCGTGTTGTCGACCGCGCGGTCCTCGAACTCGATGTCCGGGTACCGGGAGGCGACCTCGCGGGCCACCTCGAGGAACAGGCCGTCGGTGCGCTTCATGACGGCGGCCTTGTGGACGGCGGTCACCCGCGAGCGCCCGTTGTCGACCGCGTACCGGAAGGCGTACTCGGCGATGCGCCGGCTGGCGCTCTCCGAGATGGCCTTGATGGAGATGCCCGACCCGTCGGCGATCGGCCGGCCGGTCGTCTTCTCGATGGCGGCGATCAGCTCGAGGGCCTCGGGCGTGCCGGCCTCGACCTCGACGCCCGCGTACAGGTCCTCGGTGACGTCGCGGATCACCACGACGTCCACGTTGGAGTAGCGGCTGCGCACACCGGGGTAGGTGCGGCAGGGACGGACGTTGGCGAACAGGTTGCTGGCCTTGCGCATGGCGATGTTGACGCTGCGGAAGCCCTTCACGGCGGGGGTCGAGACGGGGCCCTTGAGGGCCACGCGGTTGGAGATCACCGATTCGGCGACGCTGTCCGGGAGCGGGGTGCCCACGGCGTCGAGGGCCGGCTGACCGACCTGCTCGATGTCCCACTCGAAGCCGACGCCGGTCGCCTCGAGCACGCGGCACGTGGCCGCGATCACCTCGGGGCCGATGCCGTCGCCGGGGATCAGGGTGACGCGGTGGCTGCTCAACGGGTCTCTCCCTGCGTGATCACGGTGGCGGGGTCCTCGTGGATCATGCGATCGGCCGAGGCCTGGTCGCTGATCTCGCTCGCGACGGCCTGCTCGAGCACCTCGCGGATCTCGGCGGCGGGCACCACCACGGCGCCCGTCGCGTCGGCGTAGATGTAGTCGCCGGGGATGATGCCCACGCCCGCGACCTCCACGGGCACGTTGGCCGTCATCGGCATGATCAGGTTGCCGCCCTGGCGGACCGTCTCGCCGCGGCAGTAGGTGGTGAAGCCGTAGTCGCCGAGCGCGTCGAAGTCGCGCAGGCGTCCCTCGGCGAGCACCCCGGCCAGGCCGTTGTGGCGCAGACGCGACAGCTTGCGACCGCCGCCGAACGCGGAGTCGTGGTGCCCGCCGCCGCCCATCACGAGCACCTTGCCCTCACCGCCGCCGTCCTCGATCGCCTGGTAGAAGAGCGACGCGAAGTTGTTGTGGATCGGGTGCTGGATGTCCTTCCGCGTGGGGAAGTAGCGGATCGTCACCGCCTGGCCGAACAGCACGGACCCCGGGTTGGGGCTCACCATGTCGAGGATGTGCGCGACGTGCGCGTGGCGGCCGGCCATCGCGTCGACGATCGCGGAGCAGCTCACCCGGGGCAGCATGTCCCTCAGGTCCTGGTCCGTGCGCGTGGGGCGGGTGGTTGCCACGTCAGTCTCCTTTTCCGCGCGACCGCAGTGCCGACCGGGATTTCCGGCGCGCCACGCGCCCGGCACGGGCGATCAGTTGTCCGACCCAGAAGGGGTCGAGGGGCGAGGGGTCCAGCATTCCGTCGCGCGCGAGCCCGACGGACAGGATGCGCCGGAGCACGGCTCCGGGGGCGCCGTCCTCATGGCGGGTGCGCCACGCGTCGGCGAGCGCCTCCAGCTCGAGGTCGAGGCGCATGAAACGGCCGGGGCGCCAGCGCCCGGAGAAGGGCACGCCGTCCAGCTCCAGCACGGCCTCGGCCGCGCGCCGCGGGAAGTCGAATCCCGCGTGGGGCGAGGCGGGGCTGGAGGCCCCGAGGCGCAGGTTGGCGTCGTGCGGGTAGTACCGCCCGTCGCGGACCATGAAGCTGATCCCGCTGGGCCCGTTGTAGTCCACGTGGTCCAGCAGGGCCTTGGCGGCCGCGACGAGGGGGGCCGGCGGGGCGACGTTGCGCTTGTAGGAGGCCGGCCCGGCTCCGCGGGGCCAGTCGTCCAGCACGTGGAAGACGACGCACTCGAAGACGCCGGGGCCGCGGACGCTCTGCACCAGCCAGCGCTCGCCGTCGATGCGCTCCTGCACGATCGCGCCGATGCCCGCCTCGACCAGCTCGTCCACGTAGGCGTCGCGCTCGGCGGCGGTCGCCACCATCTGCGGGCGCGCCGTCTCGGAGCGGGAGGTACGGGGCTTCACGATGGACGGCAGCGTGGGCCACGGTCCGTCGGGGCCGGTCTCGTCCACGACCACCGTGTGAGGGGTGTCCAGGCCGAGCTCGCGGGCGAGGTCGGTGAGCGCGAGCTTGTCGCAGAGGGTGTGGTACTGGAGGGCGTCGGGGCCGATGACCACCACGTCGCCGATCTCGGATCCGCGCTCGGCGATCAGGCGCACGACGTCCTCGTCGAGCGGCACGACCGCGTTGACGCCGCGGGTACGGCAGATCTCGGCGATCCGGGCCAGGAAGCGGTCGGGGTGCTCGGTGGGCGAGGGGTACCCGAGGGGGCGCATGCATCCCGAGGAGGAGCCGCCCGAGCGACCCTCGGGGAAGGCCCCGATCACGGTGAACCCGGCGCGCTTGAGCGACCGGCAGGTGCGCGGGCCCGGCGGATAGCCGGTCCAGAGCACGAGGATGGTGGGCCGAGGCCCCTGGGACGAGCTCTTCGTGGTTGCGGTCACAACGCTCCCGGTGGGCGCGTGGTGGGCTCGGAGGGAGCGGGTCCTGTCGGCGATCAGAAGGGTGAGCGGCGTCATGTTGCAAAGGTAAGTTGACGGACGATTTCAGGCACCCCCCGGAGGGATAGACACCCTGAACGCGACCTGACAGGCCCACGGATCCCTTGGTGATCGGCTCCGGGTTCGGGAATCCCCGATCGCCACCGCCCCCCGCCCGGATGTCACCCGCCACACGTCTAGGTGCACCCCCGTCCTGCGAGGGTTGGGGGGACGGGGTGCCCCGGGGGATGCTCTCCACGATGAGCGCGCGCGCACGAAACCGTCATGCCTCGGCGCTGGCCGCCGCCCTCGGCGTGGCCTGCCTCGGCCTCGTCTGGGCGACCGGCGCCCAGGCGGCATCCGGCGATATCCGCACCGCGATCGGTGGGGGTTCGAGCGGCGACGGCGCGGCGGCGACCCAGGTCGCTCTGCGGCACCCTCGTCGTGTCGCCTTCCTGCCCGGTGGCGATCTGCTCGTGGTCGAGTTCGGGCAGGCAGGCGGGGAGCCGACCTACGGCGACGGCCGCATCCGGCGGGTTGACGGCGCCGGCGACGTCAGCACCTTCGCGGGGACCGGCGTGGAGGGCTTTGCGGGCGATGGTGGTCCCGCGACCGCGGCGCAGTTCAACGGGCCCACCGACGCGATCGTGACCGGCGACGGCTCGGTGCTGATCGCCGACGAGTTCAACCACCGCATCCGGCGGGTGGCGCCTGACGGCACCATCACCACCATCGCCGGCAGCAGCGCCCAGGACTGCGAGATCCAATCGGGTCTCGCCACGTCCGCCGAGTTCGCCTGGCCGCGCAGCCTGGCCCTCGATCCCTCCGGCGGCTACTACGTCCTCGACGAGTTGTGCGGCCTGGTGCATCGCATCGCGCCCGGGCCCGACCACGTGACGGGCACCTCCGACGACACCATCACGACCATCGCCGGCACCGGCGCGACGGGCTCGTCCGGCGACGGCGGCCCCGCGACCAACGCGAAGCTCAACAACCCGCGTGGCATCGCCGCGACGGCGACCTCGGTGCTGATCGCCGACTCGCTCAACCGGCGCATCCGCCGGGTGTCCCTCTCGAGCGGCACCATCACCACCGTCGCCGGGCCCGGCACCAGCGGCAACAGCGGGGAGTTCGGGCCGGCCACCTCCGCGTACCTGTCCATCCCGCGCGACGTCGAGGCGGCCCCCGACGGGGGCTTCCTGATCGCCGACAGCGGCGTGCACGAGATCCGGCGTGTGCTGCCGGACGGCGACATCGTGACCATCGCCGGCACCGGCTCCTCGGGGACCTCCGGCGACGGCGGCCCGGCCACCTCCGCGAAGCTCACCGAGCCCTTCGGGGCCAACCTGTCGCCGGGCGGCGACCTCTACATCTCTGGCGCGGGCGTGCTGTCGTCGGCCTCCACCGGCCAGCAGCGCGTGCGCGTGGTCACCAACGCCCTGCTCAACATCCCGGTGGAGCCCACCCCGCCGAATCCGCCCACCCCCCCGAATCCCCCGACGCCGCCCACGCCGCCGACACCCCCATCCACCCCGGCGCCGATGCCCGGCGGCGGCACGACGAGCCCCATGCCCGCGGTCACCACCCCGGGCACTCCGACGGTCGTCTCCCCGGCCACGCCCCCGCTCCCCGCGCCCAGCGTCTCCGCCGTCGCCCCCGTGCACCTCCGGGTCTCGGTGCTCGACGGCGCCCGCGGCCGAGCGCCCCGCACCGCCCTGCTGCGCATCTCGGCCGATCGCTCGGTCGCCGCACAGCGCGTGGTGGTGCAGGTGGGCACCCGTGTCCGGGTCCACGGCCGATCGGTGCTGCGCTACCGCAACGCGACCGCGACGGTCATGCACGGCGTCGCCGGCGGGGTGCGGCTGCGCCTCACGACCCCCGGCGCCTACCGCGTGCGCCTCGCCTACCGGGCCGGTGGTCGCGCACGCGTCTCAAGTCCCATCACGCTGGTGGCGAAGCGTTCCATGTGAACCGCTACCCGGCTGACCTGGTCCGCGCCCAGACGCAGGCGATCCTCGAGGCGTGGAGCATGTCCCCCGAGCACGCGCAGACCACCGCGTCGCTCATGACCGAGACCGACCTGCGCGGCGTCGACTCCCACGGCATCTCCATGCTGCCGAGCTACGAGAAGCAGATCGCCAGCGGCCAGGTGCGTCCCCGCTCGGAGTTCACCGTCGTCCGCGAGTCGGCGGCCACCGCCCTCATCGACGCCGGCAGCGGCTTCGGCCATGCGGTCTCGGCGCACGCGATGAACATGGCGGTCGACAAGTGCCTGGCGATCGGGGTCGGCGCGGTGTCGGTCACCAACTCCAGCCACTTCGGCGCCGCCGGCGTCTACTCGGCGATCGCGGCCGAGCGCGGCTGCATCGGCATGGTCACATCGGCCACCCGCGGGGTGCTGATGGTGCCGACCTTCGGCGCCGAGGCCGTGATGGGCACCAACCCGCTCGCCTTCGCGGCGCCGGCGGGGCGCAACCCGGCCTTCGAGCTCGACATGGCCACCACCACCGTCGCGATGAACCGCGTCCGCGTCCACAAGCTGCGCGGCGAGCCCCTCCAGGAGGGCTGGGTGGTGGACGGCCAGGGCCGGACGGTGACCGATCCCGACGAGGCCATGGAGCTCGTGGACGAGGAGTCGGAGGGCGGGCTCACGCCCCTCGGCATCGCGCGCGAGCTCGGCGGCCATAAGGGCTACGGGCTCGCTGTGATGGTCCACATCCTCGGCGGCGTCCTCGGCGGCGCGTCGTTCTCGCCGGTGCGCAAGCGCACGCAGAAGCCCGGCGATCCCAACGATCTCGGCCACTTCTTCCTGGCCATCGACCCGGGCGCGTTCCGCGAGGACGGCGCCTTCGAGGAGGATCTCGACGAGGTCGTCGACGTCCTCCACGGTTCGAAGCGCTCCGACCCCGAGCGGCCGGTGCTGGTGGCCGGCGACCCCGAGCGCGCCACCCGCGAGGAGCGCCTGCGCGACGGCATCCCCCTGCCGGATACGCTGGTCGCCCTGCTGCGCGGCATCACCGAGCGCGCGGGCACCCCGTTCCTGCTCGACGGCGAGGGATGACATGTCCGCCTCCGAGAATCGCGATCTGGTCCGGCGCTTCTACGCGGAGGCGATCAACGGCCGCGACCTGACGGCCATCGACCGCCTGCTGGCCGAGGACTTCATGCACGACGACGAGACCCGCGGCCGCGAGGGTCAGCGCGTCGCCGTGGCCGCGTTCCTCAACGCCTTCTCGGATCTGCACAACGAGATCCTGTTGATCCTGGCCGAGGACGATCTGGTCGCGGCCCACCAGCGCTGGACCGGGACCCACGACGGCGAGTTCATCGGCATCCCGCCCACCGACCGGCGCGTCGAGTTCACCTCCACCGCCGTGCTGCGCATCCGGGACGGGCTCATCGCGGCCGCCTGGGACGAGGTCGACATGCTCGGCCTCACCGGCCAGCTCGCCCCGATCGACTGAGTCTCAGCCCTCGGGCGGCAGATCGCGCGCGGCGTCGGCGAGCCACATCTCGACCTGCTCCGTGAGCCGGGCGTGGATCACGGGCTCGGCGCGCTCGAGCGCGACAAGGCGCTCCTCCAGGTGGCGCCACGCCTCCGTCGAGACGCCCGTCTCGGCCTGGGTCCGCAAAGCCTCCGCGGCGATGGCCACCGGCACCAGCGCCCGGACGATCTCGCCCTCCGCGTCGGTCGCGGGCGGCACGCGCGCGTCGTAGTCGGCCAGCGCGCGCTCCACGGCGACGCCGGAGTCGATCTCCGCCCGGATCCCCGGCAGATGGTCGTTCAGGTCCTCCAGCGCGGCGTCGAGATCCTCGCCCGCGATGGTGGCCACGGCCAGCTGCTGGTGGGGCGTGAGCTCCGGCAGGCCCGCGGACGCGGTGGCCTGCAGCGCGATGGCGGCGGCGGCCACCCGCACCACCGCGCCCAGCGGATCGGATGTCGGGCGCTCCTCCACGGGGCGAGCATGCCCCACATGCGCCCGCAGAGCGAGGGTGTCCGATTGACACGGGGCGCGCGGGGGAAACGACTCCGTGCACTGCATCCCGCGAGCGGAGCCTCGATGACCATCGTCCTGTTGATCCTCTTCATCCTCCTGGCCCTGATCTTCGGCATCGGAGGCGCGATCAAGATCAGCCTCTGGTTCCTGCTGCTGATCGTGGTGGCCGTCGTGCTCGGCGTGATCGCGCTGCGGGGGATGGCGCGCTCGAAGTAGCGGTCGGGTTGGCCGAGGCTGCATCCGGGAACCGCCTGGGGACAGTCCTATTCGCGACGGGGGAGAGATCCCATGACCGACGGCGACCGAGACGGCCCGAAACCCAGTGAGCAGCGCGGCGGCAAGGTTCCCGACGCCACCGAGGCCCGCGACAAGGGCGAGTGGGCGGCGACCGCGCGCGAGGGCCTCGTGCCCCCCGAGCTCGGAGGATCCGATGCGCCGCGCGAGATGCTCGACGACGACCCGGAGCTCGGCAGCGCCGTACTGGGCGAGACCACCGGGTCGGACGAGCCGGCCACCGAGGACGGTGTCGATCTCAGCGCGGGCGACGCGGCCGACGCCACGGCGGACGGCGGGCCGAAGGTGCCCGACGGCGTGGAGCCCGACCTGAGGGACGCCGCCAGCGGCCCACCCCAGTCGGCGATCGATTCGATCAAGTAGGGAACGGTACCGCCAGAATCGCCTCTTTCGGGGCGGGGGAGCCTGGCGCGGCTCGTGACGATCGTTACGGTCGCCGAGCATGGGGACACACACCGCATCGTTCCGGGTCGCCCTCGCACTCGTCGCGTGCCTCTCGGCGCTGATCGTCGGCCCCCGCGTCGCCTCGGCCGCTCTCAAGGTCTCGGCGGTCACCCTCGACGGGGCGACGAGCGTCTCCACGCCCCCGGGCGGTGTCATGAGCGCGAAGGTCACCGCCACGACCACATCGCCGACCAGAACGTGGCGCTCGACGCGCCAGCGGCTGGATTCCGCCTCGACGTGCGTCAACACCGGCAACCGGTCGGGCACCGGCACGCACTCCGTGAGCTACGACCTCACCGCGCCCGGCGTACCTGGCGCGTACGACGCCGGGTTCACGGCGGCAAGTGGCGACAGCTGCGCCGGGACGCAGAGCCCGGAGAAGGTCCTCGAGGAGGGGATCCGGGTCACGACCCCGGCCCCCAACCCGGACCTCGCGGAGAGGTGCGGGATCAACGTGATGCTCGTGCTCGACAAGTCCGGCTCGATCGCCAGCAGTGGCGCGACGGACACGGTCCGCGCCGCCGCCCGCGGCTTCCTGCAGGCACTCTCGGGCACCGGATCGACCGTGTCGATCGTGGACTTCAGCACCTCGGCCACCCAGCCGGTGCCGTACACGTCGGTCACCGAGAACAGCATCGCCACGGTCTTCAACCCCTACCTCACGCACGGCTACAGGCCGAGCGGCTGGACCAACTGGGAGGCCGCCTTCCAGCAGGTCGGGCGCGCAAACGCGGTGCCCGGCGGGACGCAGGCCGATCTCGTCCTCTTCATCACCGACGGCGACCCGACCGCCTACAACCGTGCGGGCGGCTCCCCGGTCACCGGCCTGACCCCGGGCGACGCCATGGCCCTGCGGCGCGCCGCCGGCGCGGCCGACATCGTCAAGGCTCAGGGCTCGCACGTGTTCGCCCTCGGCGTCGGCGCGGCGGTGACCTCGCCGAACAGCGCGCGCCGGCTCACCGCGATCTCGGGCTTCGGGAGGTACCCCGAGGTCCAGCCCGACTTCGGCAAGGGTGACTACGGCCTGGTCGAGGACTTCCACGACCTCCCCGCGGCCCTCCGCGCCCTCGCGGTCGCGCTCTGCAAGGGCTCCGTCGCCGTGACCAAGGTGGTGGACGAGGGCGACGGGATCTACCGCCCCGACCCCGGGTGGGCGATCACCGCGGACGTGGACACCACCACGGGTTCGTACACCTGGACGCAGCCTCCCCCGCCGACGCCGGCTGGCCCGCGCACGGCCGTCACGGGCCCGGACGGGGTGGCAAACTTCCAGTGGAAACCCGACCGGCCGACCGCCACCACGGAGGTGGCATTGCAGGAGGCGGTCAATCCCGGGTACACGCTCGTCAACTGGATCTGCACGACGAGCTCCCTCGGCCGCGCCACCCTGCGTTCGAGGCAGGGCACGTCCCTCCCGATCACCACGGGCGTCCTCCTTCCGGGTGACTACGCGAAGTGCACCCTGCGCAACCGGATCCTGCCCGGGACGATCGAGATCGAGAAGGTCGCCTCGCCCCAGGGCCCGCAGGCGTTCTCCTTCACCGGCAGCGCCCCGCTCGGCGCCTTCTCACTGATCGATGACGGCGCGGCCGGTCCGTCGTCCAAGACCTTCACGGGCCTGGCTCCCGGCACCTACACCGTCTCGGAGAACGTGCCGGCCGACTGGGAGCTCGCGCGGGTCACCTGCAGCGATCCCGGTGTCGTCATCGCGGGAGGCCAGGTCACGATCGCGCTCGCGGCGGGCACGTCGGTCGTCTGCAGCTACGCCGACCACCGGGTGGATCCGATCGCGCCGCCCGTGCCGCCGGTCGTCCCGCCGATCACGCCGGGCGGCGGACCGACCCCACCCCCCGCACCGCCGGTGGTGATCGCCTCGACCCAGCTCAGCGTGCACAAGACCACGCCCCGGCGCGCGCGCGTCGGCGGCCGCGTCCCCTTCTCCCTGCGCGTCACCAACACCGGCGCGGTCGCGGCCACCAACGTCACGCTGCTCGACGTCCCCCCGGCCGCGATGACCCTCACCGAGCTGCGGAGCAGCGGAGCGCTCGGCGTGCGGATCATCCGTGGCGACGCGGTGTGGAAGCTCGGCACGCTCGCCCCCGGCGCCTCTCGCACGGTGCGCGGCAGCGTCGTCATCACCGGCGCGACGCCCGGCATCGCCCGCAACACGGCGATCGTGGCGGCGGCCAACGCCCCCCTCGGGGTTCACCAGGTGGACACGCGGGTGCTGCCGGCGCGCGTCATCACGCCGCCCGTGACGGGCTAGCCCGCGGCCTCCAGCTCGGCCGGGCCCACCGGCGGCAGCCGCACCCACTTCGAGTCCGGGTTGATCGACTGGTCCCAGATCCCCTGGTTGCTGCCGATGTCGTCGCGCACCATCCCGGCCTCGGCCATCGCCTCCTCGCGCGTCTCGAATCGGCGGGAACTGGCGAGCACGCGGTGATCGCCCCAGCTCTTTATCCGCCAGACCCACTGCTCGCCGTCGCCGGCGTGGTCGATCTCGAAGTACGCCCTCGGGTCCGCCACCGTGCACCTCCCTCCGCAGCTCATCCTCTCCGCACGCCTTACCTCGGCGCGCGGGGGGGAACGCTGTAGCCCCGGGAGGGGGCGGTTGTGCCATGTGAACCCGGCGTGAGAGCCTCGCGCGGTGACCGCCGATGGAGGGATCGGGAGGACCGGGCCACGCGTCGCGTGCGCAACCGTCCTCGCGGCGGTCTGTCTCACGGCGCTCCTGCCGGCGGCCGCGGGTGCCGCGACCCAGCGGACGAGTTTCCAAATGGTCCAGCTCGCGCCCTCGCGCGTGTGGCAGGAGACCTCGTTCCTCCCCTTCGCGCTCCCCGATCCGATCGACCGGATCTACACCTACCGCCTCGGCGCGCAGCGGTTCGTGGGGCCCTGGATTCCTGCGTCCGCCAGCGGGACGACGGCCACGTCCCTGCTCGACCGGGTGTACCGGGGCGCCACCACCCGCATCGGCGCGTCCGGGACGGAGGGCGTGATCGTCGACCGCCCCCTGACGGCGCGCGAGCGCGGTCGTTTCCGGACGCTGGCCGACCTCTACCGCGACGCCGACGTCCTGGTCGCCGCCGCCGGCCACCCCGCCTGCGCCGGCCTCACGGTGGCGCAGGCCCGCGGGATCGCGCGCGGGACCATCACCCGGTGGTCCCAGGTCGCGCCCGGGGCGAGCGCCGACGCCATCCGCGTCCGCCACCTGGTGAGCGGCTTCGGCGACGCGGTGCCCCATCTCGGCACCCGCTGGGTCGGTCGGTTGAACACGGCAGCGCGTGAACTACGCGCCCGGGGCGGTCGGGGCCGCCGACGGTGGTGTCTCGGCCGCGGCGGCGGGCGACCAGTCCATCGCCGCAATCACCACCTGGTCGCGCATCCGGTCGACGCCGGCCGGCGTCTGCGTCGTCCCGCTCAATGGGGCCACGCCCAGTGACGCCACGGTCGCCGGCTTGAGCTATCCCGAGGCGTTCCCGGTCCGCTACGTGGTCGCGCGCAAGCTGGTCGGAGGCGGCCAGACGGTGGTCATGAGGCGCGCCATGGCCACCCATCTCAACTCGGCCAAGGTGAAGGACATGCTGCGCCGGCAGGGCGTTGCTCGTGGTGGGCGATCCCCCGGCCGGCGCCTGAGGCCGGCCCCCGCCCGGGGCCGGGCGGGTAAAGGATCCTCAAAGAGCCCATAAGGATTCGCGGTGACTCCCCTCACAGGCGTGTGGGCGCGCCTACGTTGTCAATGACGTAAGGCGTGACGCCGTGCGTCGTGGTGTCTGGGACGACAGCACTCGAGCGGGGGTGGCAGCGATGGCGGAGACTTCGGCCGGACCGGGTGGGACGGGGCCCGATTCGCCGCTCGTGGACGAGTGGATCCACCGCGACGACCTCATCCACTACGCCCGTCGGCTCCTGGGGGGGCAGGGGGAACTGGCCGAGGATCTGGTCCAGGAGGCGTTCCTGCGCCTGCACGAGCGGGCAGCCTCGGGAGCCCAGGTGCGCGACGCGCGGCCATGGCTGTTCCGGGTGACGCGCAACCTCGCGCTCGACGAGCGACGACGCGCCCGTCGCGGAGATGCCGCCCGGGCGTCTCTCGAGGTGGTGGCGGCGGGGCAGCCGGGCCCTCACGAAGTGCTCCAGGGCCGCGAGGAGGCACGGCAGGCGCTGCGGGGGCTGGGAGCCCTGCCTCCTCGCGAGCGGCGGACGGTACTGCTCGATCAGGCCGGGCTGACGCCGCCGGCCATCGCGCGCCTGATGAGCACCACCACCAACGCGGTCCACCAGTCGCTCTTCCGCGCGCGGCGGCGTCTCAGGGAGACCCGGGCGGCCGCCTGGGCGCTCCTCCCGGTTCCCGTCATCCGGCTGCTGCTCCGCGCGGCGAACGGCCCGGAGCTCGATCAGCTGCCCGCGCTCGCGCCCGGGTCTGGCGGCCGCCTCGCCGGGGGTGCCGGTGTCGCCGGGCTCCTCGCGGCGGCGGTCTTCGGCGGCGGGGTGGTCGTCAATCCGCCGCAACTGCCCCATCATCGCCCCCCCGCCGTGGAATCCGCCGCCGCACCGTCCACCCCCCCGGAAGGGCGCGCCGACGACGACCCCCAGGAGCCGTCCGGGCGAGCCGTCGGGTCGGCGGATGGCGACGCGTCGCCGAACGCGTCAGAGGGTCGAACGCCTCGGACGGGTCGAACGCCTCGGACGGGTCGAACGCCTCGGACGCGTCGGAGCGTGGCGGCGGGGGCGTCGCCGACTCCCGGGAGAGCGGCGGCGGGACGTCGCCCGCCAGTTCGCGCGTTGACGTCTCGCTGGTCACGCCAGAGCAGCGCCGCGCGCCCGCGGTCCCCGGCGGGGGCGGCCAGAAGGAGGCGGAGACCGCGCGCGCGCCAAGCGAACCCGCCGTCGCCGGGGCGCCGAGCGATGCCGCCCACCACGACGCGGCGCCTGCGGAGCGCGCCCACCTCGAAACGGCCCCCGCAGGATGTCCCCTCGTCCACCGCCGCGGCCGCGCGGGAGTCCGACTAGCGACTCTCGCGTAAGGAATGGCGGTCGCGGGCGTGGTGTGGGATGAGCGTCGAAAATCGCGTGCCTTCGGGCAGCGGTCCGGCGTCACCCGCATCCGAATCCGGAGATCGTCATGAGTTCGATCCACCGTGCGATCCTGGCCGTGGCCCTTGCGTTCGCGGTGGCCGCCGGCGCCGCCGCGGCGACCCAGACCGTCAGCCTCGGCGCTCACGCCCAGAAGGCGCCGCCGCCATCCCCCTCCGCCCTGGCGGCGCAGAAGGCGAAGCTCGCCGCGGCCGAGGGCTCGATCGATCGCGCGCTGACCGCGACCCCCCCGCGACTTCCCGCCGTCCCGAAGTTCGCGCCGCTGGGCGAGCCCACGCTTCCGCCGCTGGTCGTCACCCGTGTGGTCCCGATTGCCTCCTCGGCGTCGGCGCCCAGGGCCCAAACCACTGCGGCCGGACGCTCGGCCCGCGCCGCGACGACCGTCCTCGTCACGCCCCGCGCCCAGGTGAGCGGCGGTGGGGAGAACCACGCCCGCGTTCGCGAGGGCGATTCCGAACACGGCGCACCGGGCGGCGCGGCACACCCCGAACCGCACGACGACTGAGGAGATGACGATGACGAACCACATCGGACGGGTCTACGCCGTCGTAGGAGCTCTCCTGGTCCTCTTCCTGGCGTGGGCCGCCATCGCCGCCCACCCATGGCAGGCCGCGGCTATCGACCCCCAGGTGGCGGCGCTCGACGCGCAGCGGGCACAGGTCCACCACGACGCCGCAGAGGCGAAGAAGATCGTCGCGGCCCGCTGGGCGCGCTACGAGGCACGGCTCGCCGTGCGACGCCATGAGATCAGCCGGGCCGTGCATCGGCGCGCCCGCGAACAGCGCGTCTACGACCGCCGTCTCGCCGTCGCGCGTGCGCATCGGCCGGTGATCGTGCGGACGGTGTACGGGAGCTCCGGCGCCGGCTCCAGCGGCGGTTCCCCGTCGTATTCCGGCGGTGGATACTCGGCGCCCTCCGGCGGGTCGGCATCCGCCCCCTCGGCGTCCGCGCCCGTTGCCTCGGCCCCGCCCGTCGTGAGCGTCGGCGCGGCCGCCCCGGTGACCGCGACCCGATCCTCGTGATGCGCCGGATGCGCTTCCGCGCCATGGGGACCGATGTCGAGTTGATCAGCGACGGTGGTCCCGAGGCCGAGGCGTGGGAAGCCCTCGAGGCGGCGGAGCGTGAGATCCGTCGCCTCGAGGGGCTCCTGTCGCGTTTCCGCGAGGACTCCGAGCTCTCGATCCTGAATCGGGAGGGAGCGATTGCCGCGGGGCCAGAGCTCCTGGAGGTCGTCGCGTTGGCGCTCGCGGGACGCGAGAGCACCGGTGGGCGCTTCGATCCGACGGTTCACGATGCCGTGGTCGCCGCCGGATACGACCGCTCCTTCGACCTCATCGATCGCGATGGGCCGGGCGGGAACCCCGTGGATCCGTCCTGTTGCGGCGGGTCCGTGCGGGTCGATCGCGCCGCCGGCACGATCTCCCTCGAGCCGGGTGTGCGTCTCGACCTCGGTGGGATCGCCAAGGGCTACTGCGCCGACCGGGTGAGCGGGATGCTCGGCAGGGTCGCCCCATGCCTGGTGAACATCGGCGGGGATCTCGCGGTGAGCGGGGTTCCCGCCCAGGGCGCATGGGCCGTCGCGGTGGAGACGACCGCCGGCACGACGAGCCTCTCGCTCACGAGCGGGGCGATGGCGACCTCGGGCCGGGATCGCCGGCGCTGGAGGCGGGGCGGGGCGGAGGTCCACCACGTGATCGATCCCCGTACGGCGCACCCGGCGGCCACCGATCTGGTGCGCGCGACGGCGGTCTCCTCCAGCGCCGCCTGGGCAGAGGTCCTGGCGACCGCGTTCCTGGTGGTCGGAGCCGATGCGGCCGCGCGCGAGGCAGAGGTCCTCGGAGTGCCGTCCGTCCTTGTGAGCGACGACGAAACGGTGTTCGCGGGGGGACTTGCATGACCCACGACCCGACCTTCTGGATCATCGCCCGGGCGAGTGGGCTGCTCGCCTACGCGCTGGTCAGCGCCACGGTGGTCGCCGGCCTGGTCCTGCGGGGGAGACCTCTGACGAAGCTCCGTCCGGCCGCCGTGGCGGACGTCCATCGGTTCCTCTCCCTTCTGGCCATCCTGGCCGTCGGGCTGCACGGCACGGCCCTTGTGCTCGACTCCACCGTCACGATCTCACCGGCCGCGCTCCTGGTGCCGGGACTGGCGCCCTATCGCCCCGTGTGGACCGGCATCGGCGTGGTCGTGTTCGAGCTGATGGTGCTCATCCACCTGTCATTCCGCCTGCGGTCGCGGATCGGCGCACGCAACTGGCGTCGGCTCCACTACGCCGTCTACGCCGTGTTCGTCGGCGCCACCGCCCACGGCCTGATGAGCGGCACGGACAGTGACCGGCCGTGGGCGCTCGCCATATATCTCTCCGTCACCACGCTCGTCGCCGGACTCACGGTCTGGCGCGCGACCTCTCCCGCGGCGCGGCCGGAGTGCCCCGCGCGGCGGCCCGCCGGTCCCCGCGCCGGCGGGTGGCGCCACGATGCAGCCACCGCCTCGGCCCACCCGGCGACCCAGGCGGCGATGAGGAGGAACAGGTCGCACGCCACGCGATCGACGTGGCGCAGAGGGGGAAGCCTCTGCGACTCCACCCTCGGGTCGGCTCAGGCGGCGGTCGCGGCCGCCGGCTCCGGCTCGGGGGTGCGAAGCAGCCAACCGCCGCCACCACCCATCAGCCTGTGGAGCCCCAGGGCCGCGGCGCCCGCCAGGACATCGGCGATCAGAAGGGCCGCCTGCATGCCGACGCCGAAGGCGAGCGCCGTCCCCGCTGATGCGACCCCGGCCAGCGCGATGACCAGGAGCCCCTCCTGGGCGCCCGCTCCGTTCGGCGCAACGGGCACCAGGCCGGCGAGGATCTGGACCATCACCACCAGCAGGACGAGGTGGGCCGTCGGATGCAGGCCGAACGCAGCGAGAAAGCAGGCGATGGAGGCGAGGCGGAAGGTCCACGCCGCGAACTGGCCGGCGAGCGCCTGGGCCAGGTTGCGGCGGTGCCCGAGGATCGCGAGGCCCTGACGGACGCGGAGGAGGCTCGCGACGATGCGGGCGCGCAGCCGGGGGATGGCCACGGCGGCGACCGCGCCGAGGATCGCCACCGCCGCCACGACCCAGCCGGCGGTCCCCGCGACCGGGGCCGGCAGGCCGATGGCCGCGCCCCCCGGGACGCCGGGGAGGTTGCCGGTCACCGCCGCGATGCCGAACAGGGCGGCCATCGGGGCCAGCCCGAGCAGCGACTCGGCCACCATCGTCCCGGCGAGCGTCTCGTAACTGGCCGCGGGGATCAGCCGCTTGGCCAGCACGACGCGGGTCGCGACCCCCGCCTTGGCGGGGACGATCGCGCTCACCCCGGCCCCGGCCATGTACGGCGTCATCGCATCGCGCCACCGCACCCGCGTTCCCGGCAGCGCGGACTGAAGCATCCGCTGCCAGGCGCCGCTCAGGGCGCCCAGTTTGAGGAACTGGAAGCCGATCGCGAGCCCCAGGGGGATCGGACTGACCGCCGCCAGATGGCCGACCAGCGGGCGAGCGGCCTCCACCGGTGCGACGAGCTCAATCATCCCGACAGTCCTCGCACGACGCGCCACACTCCGCTCGGAGGCCGACAACCCTGCGGATGACGCTACGGCGCGCGGGTAAGGATGAGGCAAAGCGAAGGTGCGGATACTCCTGCGCGCATCCGGCCGGCCCTACCTAGCTGACGGTCAGGATCCCGCTCATGCCCGCGGCCTCATGGCCGGGAACGCTGCAGTAGTAGTGGTATTTGCCCTTCGGCAGCGTCAGGGTGAGGGTCGCGCTGCCGTTGGTGATCGTCTTCGTCCCGCCGAGCTCGTGCTCCGTACTGGCGACCTCGAAGGTCAGGTTGTGCTGCACCGGGGACGTGTTGGTGAAGTTGAAGGTCACCTTCCCCGCGGGCGCAGCGAGCGACTTCTGGACGTAGGCCAGCGCGCCGCTGGGGTCGGCCGCCACCGCGACGGTCGATGCCTTGGCCGGCGTGGTGCTCGTGGGAGCGGTGCTCGTCGGCGCGGTGCTCGCCGGTGTCGTGGCCGCCGGGGCCGTGACCGACGCGGTCGTCGTCGAGTTGGCACTCGACGACGAACTGGAGCCGCAGCCGGCGACGAGGGCGATGGGAGCGATGGCGACAAGTGCCATGACCGCGCGGGAGGGACGGACCATTCGGGCCTCTTTTATCGAGCGGTGAGGAGCGGGCAAGCCGAGGTGTCCGTGATTGGAGCGAGGCACGCGGACCGGACACGCGGCATCATTGACCTTCCCCCCTGACGCCCTCCTGAATGCGTGCGTGAGGGGCAGCGCGGAGCTCCTCGGCTCGATTGCCCCACATCGCCGCTCGGGCCGCCGGTCTCGGCCGGGCGACCATCAGGTGAGCCCAGGCACTTCGAGCACCGAGCCCACCCACGATGGCCCGCGGGGCACGCGCCGGGGCGCATAATCGGCCGAAGTGAATGAGCCCTCCGATCGCCGGGCCCGCCGAGCGGCCGCGAAGCGACGACAGCGCCAGCGCCGCCTCGTCGCGATCGCGGGAGTCATCGCGGTGGCCGGCATCGCCATCTGGGTGCTGTCCTCCCGGGGGTCATCGGGAGGGGCCGGAACCGCCACGAGCGCGGGCTCCCACGGTACCCCGCCGGCGACGAGCGCGGCCGTTCCCGGGCGGCCGTCCGGATCCGCATTCCCCGAGCGCCTGCATGCTCGGGGCCTCGGAACCCTCAACTCACCGGTGCAGAACGCGGCCGGAGCCGCCGTGGGCCCTGGGAGGGCGCTGCTGGCGGCCGGCCTCACCGCGGCCGACACCTCCCGCGCCGACATCATCGCCGTGACCGGGGCGCGCGAGCACGTTCTGGGGCAGCTCCCGGCAGCGATGCACGACTCCGCCGCGGTGGCCATCGGCAAGGCTCTCTATCTCTTCGGAGGGGGCGATGGGGTCAGGCAGCTCGACCAGATCCTGAGGATCGATCCCGCGACCGGCGCGAGCACCCGCGTCGGCAGCCTTCCCGCGCCGAGCTCTGATCAGGCGGCGGCGGCGATCGGCAACACCGCCTATGTCGTCGGCGGATATGACGGCTCCGCCTGGCTCGATTCCATCGTCGCGTGGACCCCAGGCGCTCCGGCGCGGGTCGTCGGGCATCTGCCCACCGCGCTCCGCTATGCGGCGGTCACCGCGGCGGCCGGCCGGGTCGTCATCGCCGGAGGCACCACCCCCGACGGCCAGGCGACGGCGCTGGTGCAGGAGTTCGATCCCTCCACCGGCCGTGTGGCCGCCGCCGGTCAGCTCCCCGCGCCCACCACGCACGCGGCCGCCGCGGCCCTGGGCGACACCGCGTACGTGATCGGGGGCCGGGGGAGCGCGCTGGACACCCCCGTGCGGCGGATCCTGGCCGTGGACCCCGTCAGGCGCCGCGTGGCGGCTGCCGGCTCTCTGCCCGCACCGCTCTCCGATCTCGCGGCCATCGGCTTCGCCCATCGCATCCTCCTCGTCGGTGGACGCGCGCCGCGCGGGACCGTGGCGACGATCACGAGCCTCGTGGCCGCCTTCGGAGGTGGCGCCGCGCCGCGCTCGTCAGCCGCCGGGCCGGCCGCCACGCCCTTCGCCGCCACGCCACCCGGCAACGTCTACGCCTACGACGCGGCCGGCGACATGAGCCCGGCGACGAGGGGGGCGCTCTCCCGTATCTACGTGCCCAACAGCGAGAGCGACACCCTGGACGAGATCGACCCGGCGACCGGCCGGGCCGTGGCCCACTACGCGGTCGGTGGCCTCCCCCAGCACGTGGTGCCGTCGTGGGACCTCAGGACCCTCTACGTCACCAACGACAAGGGCAACAGCCTCACGCCGATCGACCCGCACACCGGCAGGCCGGGCGCGCCGATCGCCGTGGACGACCCCTACAACCTCTACTTCACCCCGGACGGGCGCTTCGCGATCGTGGTCGCCGAGCGCAACGCACGCCTCGACTTCCGCGATTCGCACACGATGGAGCTGCGGCACCAGCTGCCGATGCCCTGCAAGGGCGTGGACCACATGGACTTCTCCGCCGACGGCACATATCTCCTCGCCAGCTGCGAGTTCTCGGGCGCAGGTCGTCAAGGTCAACCTCGTGCACCAGCGCGTGGTGGGCACCCTGACGCTCGGCGGGAGCTCCGACATGCCCCAGGACGTCAAGCTGAGCCCCGACGGCCGCGTCTTCTACGTCGCCGACATGATGGCGAACGGCGTCTGGGAGGTGGACGGAGCCCGTCTGCGCCGGATCGGCTTCCTACCGACCGGCGGTGGCGCCCACGGCCTTTACCCGAGCCGGGACGCGAAGAGGCTCTACGTCTCCAACCGCGGTGAAGGGACGATCTCCGTGGTCTCGTTCGCCACCCGGCGGGTGGAGGCCACCTGGCGGATCCCCGGAGGGAGCCCCGATATGGGCGGTGTCTCCGCCGACGGCAGGACCCTCTGGCTGACCGGGCGCTACAACAGCGAGCTCTACGCCATCGACACCCGCACCGGGCGTCTGCGCGCGCGCATCCCGGTCGGCGCCGGACCGCACGGCGCGTGCGTCTGGCCGCAGCCGGGCCGCTACTCCCTCGGGCACACCGGGATTCTGCGCTAGATGTAGTCGCTCACCACGTTGTTGAAAGGCGGCTGATCGGAGGAAGGCCGCCGAGCGAGCTGTGGCGGCGGCGGGTGTTGTCGTGCTCCGAGCCAGGATGGCAGGCACCCGGCGCGCTCGGCGTTCGAGGTGAACACGCGCGAGTAGGCCCACTCGCGAAGAAGGGTGCGGTTGAGGCGCTCGACCTTGCCGTTGGTCCACGGGCAGTGGGGGCGGATCAGGACGTGGCGGGCGCCGAGGCCTGCGAGCACCGCCTGGAGTCGGCTGAGAGGCGATAGCTGAAGGCGTTGTCTGACATCACCCGCTCGATGCGGGTGATGCCAAAAGAGGCGAAGAACTGCGCCGCCCGGGCGAGGAAGGCCGCGCATGTCTGCCCGCGCTCGTCGGGGTGGATCTCTGAGTAGGCCAGCCGTGAGTGGTCATAGATCGCCGAGTGGACATAGTCGTAGCCGACCGCCCGTCGGATCGCCGGCCGTGTGCCCTTGCCATGGGCACGCAAGCCGCCGCCATCGGGGATCCGACCGAGCCTCTTGACGTCGATGCGCACCAGCTCCCCGGGGCACTCACGCTCGTAGCGCACGCCGCTCGCCGGGCCGCGGCGCACCGGCTCGCCGGCGAGCGCGTCGCAGGCGACAGGCGCGCCACCTGGTGACGGCGAAGCACCCGCCCCACCGTCGAGGCGGTCACACCCAGCCCGGTCCCGATCCAGTCGGCGCCACGCCGTGTTTCGGTGCAACAGGCGACCCGAGACCGAGCCGGCGGTCTGATAGACCGCCCAGCACCCCGGACTCGGAGGATCCATGCATCGTCGAGCGCTTGTGACCGCAACGCTCTCCGCAGCGCTGGCCGCCGCCATGACCACCGGCCCGACGCTCATCGGTCAGGCGCGCGCCGCGTACCCGCAGACGGCTCCGAGCGCCGGCCAGCTCTGCAAGACGTCGGATACCGGGGTCGTGACGACCGCCGCCAACGGCGACACCGTGCGCTGCACTCCGGACGGCTCATACCATCGCTGGAAGGCCGTCTCCGCCTCGCCGGCGCCGACCACATCGCCATCGCCCTCCGACGCGGCCCGCGCCCGTGCGGCCGCCGCGGCCAGGAGAGGGCCGCCGCAGCGGCGCAGGCGCGCCTCGCACGCAAGCTCCTGATCAATCAGCGCATCAGCCAGGCGACGATCCTGCGGGCGAACGCGATCGAGGCGAAGCTCGACGCCGGGCTCGAGGGCGCCGACATCCGCGACGGGGCGCTCGGCGTCACCACGTTCAGCGCGAGCGTCACCCTCGCCGGAGTGCAGGGTGTCGTCGATCCCGCGCCCAACCCGCGCCGACCGCTGGATGTTCCTCCCTTGCCTGCCCCCTCGGGCAACGCGCTGACGCCATCGGCCACCCAGCTGCGCACCAACCAGCGCATCGCCCAGGCGGGGGTCCGACGGGCAAACGCCCTCGCCGTTCGCGTGAACGGCGGGCTGACCGGCGGTGACGTGCAGGCCTTCGCGCTCACGCCGCCCAAGCTCGCCCCGGGGATCCAGATCATCGCCTTCCTCGATCAGCCCCGGCCGGCCCCAAGCCAGACGATCATCGCCCCGGCGAGCCCGGGAGGCGGCACCGTCCAGCTGAGCGACGACCAGCTTCTGATCAACCAGCGCATCAGCCAGGCCGCGATCCGCCGCCTGAACAAACTCCGCGATCAGATCGAGACCGGGCTCACGGGGGACGCCTTCGCCAACGGCACCCTCACGGGATCCAACCTGCTGCGCTAGATGCCCCCGGCAAGAATCGAACTTGCGACACCAGGTTTAGGAAACCTGTGCTCTATCCACTGAGCTACGAGGGCCCAGCGCCAGAATAGCCGCGTCGCTACGCGGCGGGCAGGTACGGCAGCCAGGCCATCGGCTGGCGTGGCGCGGCGACGGCGATGAAGACGTCGGGACGCGGAGGACGCGGCGCGTTCTTCGGGTGCATGCCGATCTCGTGCGGAAGGCGGTTGCCCTTGCGCAGGTTGCAGGGCGCGCACGAGGTGACCACGTTGTCCCACGACGAACGGCCGCCGCGCGAGCGCGGGATGACGTGGTCCATGGTCAGGTGCGAGCCGGCGCCGCAGTACTGGCATTGGTAGTCGTCGCGCGCGAACACGGCGCGGCGCGAGATCTTGCGCGACTCGTGGCGCGGCACGCGCACGAAGTAGATCAGCCGGATCACCAGCGGGCAGGCGTGCGCCGCGGTCGCGCTGCGCAGCTGCCGGGCGGCGCGCTCCAGCACCTCGGCCTTGTTCTTCAGCACCAGGACCACGGCGCGTTGCAGCGAGCACACGTTGATGGGCTCGTAGGTCGCGTTGAGGACGAGGACCTGCTGCGCCATGGCTCCTCGAGATCGCGTGGGTGAGGACCGGCATCTACCGCTGGGCTGCCGTCTCTCACCCCGAGCCCGCGCAGGATTCTAGCCGGACCGGCCGCCCGCGCGGTAGGACCCGAGAAATGTGACACGGGCGACGTCCCGCTGCTCCAGCGCCTGGATGGCCGACGAGACCGGCAGATCCCGCTCCAGGCTGCCCTCGATGTCGATGAAGAACATGTATCGCCCGAGCCCGGTCTTGGTGGGGCGGCTCTCCAGCTTGGTCAGGTTGACCGCCCGCATCGCGAACTCCTGGAGGATCGCGAGCAGGGCGCCCGGCCGGTCGTGCTCGAGGTGACAGATGATCGACGTGCGGAAGCGGCCGGAGCCGACCGCGACCGCGGGCTCGGTGCCCAGCAGCACGAAACGCGTCGAGTTGCCCTCCTGGACGTCGGCGATGTCGCGCGCGATGACCTCGCAGCCGTACAGCGAGGCGGCGCGCAGGGTGCCGATGGCCGCGGCGTCCGTCGCCTCGCCGGTCCCGACCAGCCGCGCCGCGTCCGCGGTGGAGTTGGTGGCCACGATCTCGATGCCGGGCAGCCGCTCGCGCAGGTACCCCTGGCACTGCGCCGTGGCGTGGGGGTGGGAGAGGACCCGGGTGATGCGGTCGAAGCCGACGACGTCGCGCCGCCAGCAGGTGGTGGCGCACCGGCAGCACCACCTCGCCGCGGATCCAGATGTCGCGGCCCACCGCGAGCTGGTCCAGGGTCTGGTTGACCGACCCCTCGATGGTGTTCTCGATCGGCACCAGCGCCGCCGGCACCTCGCCCTCGCGCACGGCGCGGAAGCAGTCGATCACCGTGGGGAAGGGGATCTCCTCGAGCTCGCCGTCGGCGCCCAGCAGCTCGAGCAGCGCCTCCTCGCAGAACGTCCCGGGAGGCCCGAGGTAGCCGACCCTCACGCGGCGGGCTCGGCCGGGTCGGGAGGCGGCGCGTCCGATGCGGCGGGCGGATCGGGCGGGGGGACGGGGTCGTCCAGCCGCGGCGCGCGCGGCGGGGCCCCGGTGGCGATGCCGACGGCGCGCGCCTCCTCGGGCGAGAGGCGCTGGCCCGGCGTCCCCTCCACCAGCTCCTTGAGGTACACCCGGGCGTGGTCGCGGGCGTGGAGGGAGGTGACCACCGCGCCGGTGTTGTTGCCGTCGATCAGGGCGATCGACCACGACTGGCTGCCGCCCATGTCCCGGTAGGCGTCGTAACGGACCATCCCCTGGAAGCGCAGCGCCGAGCGCAGGCTCCGCTCGGTGACCTCGCCCTGGCGCTCCACCAGGCTCTGGAGGTCGCTGAGGCCCTCCTCGAGGCGGGCCTGGGCGCGCTGCAGCCCGGCCTGGCGGTCGACCAGGCTGGCCGACGATCCGTCGGGCAGCAGCACCTTCTGCGCGGCGCGCAGGCGGCGCAGCGACATCCAGAGGGCGATGCACACGCCCAGCGCGATCACGGCGACCGCGCCGGCGACGACCGCTGCCCAGACCGCGGGCTCCATCAGATCGTGATCTTGACGGGGTACTCGGCCTTGTTGTTGTCGATCCGGGTCTCCCCGGTGACCGGCACCACCTCGATCACCAGCGTGCCCTGATCGCCGAAGACGATCTTGTCCGACGCCGGCCCCGGGATCTCGACCGAGACGGTCTCGCCGGACGGCATCGTCTTGATCGCCACCTGGCGCGTGTCGATGTCGTTGGGGGTCGCGGGGTACGAGAACGACGCCTTGACGATCACGTTGGACTCGTCGAAGTCGCCGCCGTTCTTGACGGTGACGCTCCATTTGAGGTCCTCGGTGGCCTGCACCTGGGCCGTCTGGCCGACGGTCAGCCGCGTGTCCGACGGCTTGGCGATCGGTGGACTCGAGGGAGGTGCCGCGCAGGTTGCCCGACGCGTCGGCGCCGCTCTGGGTGGTGCGCCGCGAGAGGTCGGGGATCAGCGCCTTGGCGCCCTCGGCCGAGGCCAGCGCGGCGTTGGGCAGGAAGGCCTGGAGCGGCGGCACCTCGACGCCGGTGATGTCGTCCTTCTGCAGGGCCTCCATCGCCGGGCCCTTGAACGAGTCCTCGTAGATGACGTCGCTGGCCAGCATGCGCTGCAGCGGCTTGGCGATGCCGGCGGCCTTGGTCTGCTGGTCGGTGCCCTGGAGCAGCGTGGGCAGGCCGGAGGCCAGGGTCGTGAGGCCCGGTGACGCGGTATTCGAGCGCGGTGACGAGGCTCGCCTGGGCGCCCTTCAGCGCGCCCGGGGGATCGAGGTCCTCGGCCTGGTCCACCAGGCCCTGGGCGCTCTTGGCGATCGCGTTGATCTTGGCCTGCAGCACCGGGGGCTTGTCGCCGCGCGGGTTGGCCATCACCTGGCGCAGCGCGGCGCCCTGCGCGGCCGACTTGGTGGCGATCTGCGAGACGCCGTTGATGTACGAGGTGTAGGAGTCCTCGAGCTGGCTGCGCTGGCAGTCCTTGACCACCAGGGCGATCACGATCACCAGCACCACGGCGAACGCGATCCCCAGGATCAGCCGGCCGCGGGGCCCCTGGAGCACCGCGATGCCCCCGCCGCCCGATCCTCCGCGCGATCCGCCGCCGACCGCGACCCCCCGAGCGGCGGGGAGGACGACCCGACCGCCCGAGCGCGACCGCGAGCCCGATCCGGACCCGGAGCCCGACGAGCGCGAGCGCGAGGGCCGCGGCGGCGGGACGTCGTCCGGGTCCGCGGCGGCGGAGGAGGGCGGGAGCTCGGACCCCTCGGTCAGGCGCGAACGCGGCACCTCGCCGGTCGCGTCGCTGTCGATCGGCCCCGTGTCGCCATCCTTGCGGCGCGCCTCGCGACGAGCCGCACGGCCCGCGTCGTCCGGCGGATCGCGGAAGACCGCGTCGAAATCCGGCCGCTCGTCGTCGAACTCGGCCATGGGCTACGCGGGGTTTCGTCGGATGGGGGCTGTCCGCACCGTGTGGAGGAGGTGGGGTGGAAGTGGGCGAGGGGGGACTCGAACCCCCAAGCTCGTGCGAGCACTAGACCCTGAACCTAGCGTGTCTACCAATTCCACCACTCGCCCAGGCGTTCCTGCCTTCCAGGGATGCGGAAGCGTACCACGGGCCCGATCGGACCCGGCGGGGCAAGGATGGAGCCCCGCGTCGTGGAAGATCCCCCCGATGAGTTCCCGTGCGACATCCGATCGGCGCGCCCTCGGGCGCTACGTGCTGGGCCCCGCCATCGGCCGCGGCGCCACGGCCGTGGTCCACCGCGCCCACGACATCGTCACCGGCGAGGTGGTGGCGGTGAAGGTGGTGCCCGTCGAGCTCGACCTGGCGCCGCGCGTGCGCGCGGAGGTGCGCGCCGCCGGGCGCCTCGACCACCCGCGCATCGTCGCGCTGCGCGACTGGGGCGAGGACAGCGAGTGCCTGTACCTGGTCTGGGACCTGGTCGAGGGCCAGTCGCTGGCCGAGTGGCTGCGCCGGCCCGAGCGGCCGGGCGACGGCGCCATGGTGCGCATCGGCGAGGACGTGTTCGCCGCGCTCGCGCACGCGCACAGCCGGGGCGTGGTGCACCGCGACGTCAAGCCGGGCGAACATCCTCATCGACCACGACGGCCGCGCGCAGCTCTCCGACTTCGGCGTCGCCCGGCTGTCGGGCGAGAGCGGGCTCACGATGACCGGCGGCGTGGTGGGCACCGTCGCCTACATGTCGCCCGAGCAGGCGCGCGGCGCCCCGGTGGGCCCCGAGAGCGACGTGTACTCGGCGAGCCTCGTGGTCTACGAGGGCCTCGCCGGGTCCAACCCGGTCAACGCCCCCTCCCCCGCCGAGACCGCCCGCCGCGCCGCGGCCGGCGGCATCCCGCGCCCTGGAGTCCGTGCGGCCCGAGCTGCCGCCGCGAGCTCTGTCGTGCCATCGACGCCGGGCTGCGCCGGGATCCGGACGCGCGTCCCGACGCCGAGGAGCTGGCCGACGTGCTGAGCGGCGCCCGCGGCGGCGTCCGTGCCGCCCGGCGACGCGGCGCCCGCGCGCTGCCCCTCGTCGCCTGTGCCGCCACCGGCGCGGCCCTGGCGGGGGTCGCGATCGCGATGGCCCACGGGACGATCGACGACGCGACCGGCCTCGATTCGCGCTCGGCTCCCATCGCCGCCGCCGCCACGGCGATCGCCGCGCTCGCCTTCGCCTGGCGACCGCGCGCGGCGGCCCTCTGCGCCGTCATCGCCGGGGCGGTGCTCGTGGGCCTCACCGCGCCCGGGGTGCGGCGTCGCGTTCGGCAGTCGTCGCCCTGATCACCCTCGCCAGCGGCTGGCGATTCGGGCGCATCACCCTGCTGGCCGCCGCGGGCCCCGCCCTCTTGGCGATCGGGCTCTGGCCCCTGCTGCCCGCCCTCGCCGGCCTGCTGCCGCGCTGGGCCGAGCGGTTGTGGGTGGCGGTCGCGGGCGTGCTCGCCACGATCGCCTGGCAGATCGGCGCCGGGGGCGACTCCTTCCTCGCCGGCGGTGGTTACGTCGGCTCGGCGGTCAACGACCTCGACGGCGAGACCTCGCCCCAGGTGGTGGCCGATCGCCTGTGGCAGCCGCTCGCCGATCGTCCCGAGGTGGCCGTGCAGGCCGCCGCCGTGATCGCCGCGGCCATGTGCGTGCCCCTGGTGCTGCGGGCCCGGGCGGGTGGACCCCGCGTGCTCGCGGCCTGCGCCTGGCTGGCCGGCGCTGGGCGGCGTGCTGGTCGGCGCCTCCGTCGATCGCGCGGCCGCCGTCGGCGCCATCGTCCCCGCCGCGATCGTCGTGATCGTCTGGGCCATCCGGCCGTGGGCGGGTCTGCGCCGTCGCGTCCCGGTCGGGACGTCCGCTACGCTCCGCGGTCCGATCGTATGAGCCTCCTGCGCGACATTGAGCAGAAGATCGAGGGCCTCTTCGAGCGTGGCTTCCGAAAGGCCTTCCGTAGCAGCCTGCAGCCGGTCGAGCTGGCCCGCAAGCTGGCGCGGGAGATGGAGGACCACAAGACCATCTCGGTCTCTCGGGTCTACGTGCCCAACGACTTCACCGTGTACCTCTCCTCCCGCGACCGCGAGAGCTTCGCGTCGTACGAGCGCTCGCTCGTGACGGAGCTCGGCTCGTACCTCGACGCCCACGCCCGCGGCGCCGGCCTCTCGCTGGTGGCTCCGGCGACCGTGACGCTCGCCACCGACGAGGATCTGCGCGTGGGCGAGTTCGGCATCGCCTGCCGTCTGGTCGACCCGCCCGCCGGCGCGGCCGCCGAGGCCGCGGCACCCGCCGCTCCCGCCGAATCCCCCGAGGGCGACGCCCCCGCGGCCGACGCGCCGCCCGTCGTCGCCCCGCCCGTGGCCCCGCCGCCCCCGGTGCGGCCCTACCAGGCGCTCGAGGGGGTCAGCGGCACCCAGGTGATCTCCGCCGCGGACGCCCGCGACGCCGGCCTCACCCCCGAGACGATGACCCTCGTCATCGGCACCACCCGCACCCGGCTCACCAAGCGGGTGTCCACCATGGGCCGCAGCCGCGACTGCGAGGTGGTGGTCGCCGACCCCAACGCGAGCCGCATCCACGCCGAGGTGCGCCACATCGGGCTCGACTACTTCCTGGTGGACATGGGCAGCACCAACGGAACCGAGGTCAACGGGCAGCTGGTCAAGCGCCATGCCCTGGCCCACGGCGACACGATCGTGATCGGGACGACGCAGATCCACGTGGAGCTCCGCTGATGAGCGAGACCGGCCTGCTGGTCGCCGAGGTGGCGTTCCTGGTGCTGCTGTACGCCTTCGTCTGGAGCGTGGTGCGCAGCTCGAGCCGCCAGATGCGCTCGGCTCAGCCGCCGCCCGCCGCCGTCGCGCCCGAGGCGCCGCCCCAGGAGCCCCGCGAGGCGGCTCCGCCGGTCGCCGCGCCGATCGTCACCCCGCCCCCCGCCCCCGACCCCGCCCAAGCAGCCGACACTCGAGCCGCTCGTGCCCGCCGCCGCCGCGGCCGCCGCCGCATCGGAGGCCGCCACCGAGCTCGGGAGGTCCGACGACGAGGAGGACTCCGGCGTGTTCGAGATGGGCGCCAACCTCGATCCGCGCCTGATCGTCGATGAGTCCGCGATCCTCGAGCCGGGCCGCGTCATCGCGCTCGAGGGCGGCATCACGATCGGCCGCTCGGAGGCCGCCGATCTCCCGATCAGCGACCAGTTCGTCTCCCACATGCACGCCCGCATCCTGCGCCGCGGCGCGTACCACTTCGTCGAGGACCTCGGCTCCACCAACGGGACCTTCCTCAACGACCGGCGCGTGGAGAAGGATGCGGCGCTCAAGGTCCACGACGCCCTGAGGATCGGTCAGACCACTCTGCGCTACGAGGAATAGATGACCGGCGAGGGCAGTGCCGAGAGGCCGCTCGCGCTTGTCGAGGTGGCCCACCTCTCCGACACCGGGCGCGTGCGGCTCCACAACGAGGACCGCTCCATCGCCACGGCGCGCATCCTGGCGGTGGCGGACGGGATGGGCGGCGCGAAGGCCGGTGAGGTGGCGGCGCAGGTGGCCGTCGATGCGCTGAGCGGCCTGACGGCGGTCGACTCCGAGACCGTCCGCCGCGCCATCGAGCGCGCCAACCGCTCCATCCGCCGCATGGCCAGCGAGGATCCCGACAAGAGCGGCATGGGCACCACCATGACCGCGGCCCTGCTGCGCGACGATCAGCTGGACGTGATCCACGTGGGCGACTCGCGCGCCTACCTCTGGCGCGAGGGGCGGCTGAGCCAGGTCACCGAGGACCACTCGGTGGTCGGCGAGCTGGTGCGGCGGGGCAGCATCACGGCCGAGGAGGCCGAGGTCCACCCCCACCGCAACGTCATCACGCGGGCGCTCGGGGCCGAGGCCGAGGTGCAGGCCGACACGGTCTCCACCGGCCTCCACGACGGCGACGTGGTGCTGCTGTGCAGCGACGGGCTCTCGTCGTACGTCTCCGAGGCCGACATCGCGGCGGCACTCGAGGGCGCGGACACCCTGGCCGCCGCGGCGCGCGCCCTGGTGGCGAAGGCAAACGGCGCCGGCGGCGTGGACAACGTCACCGTGGTGCTCGCCCGGGTCGGTCCCGCCCCCGAGGGCAACGACGGCGACACCGCCGAGGCGCCGGTCGTGGTGCCCGACAATCCCACGCCCACCAGCGAGGTGCGCGTGCTGGGCGGCGTGCACGGCCACGCGGGCAGCGAGCGCGCCGGCGCCGGCCCCAGCCGCCCGCCCCAGGTGCTCGAGCGCGCCGGCCGTCGTCGTTCGCGCGCGATCCCCGTGCTGATCGGCGTGCTGATCCTGCTGATCGTGGTGGGCGGCGCGGTCGCGTGGGTGGCCAGCCGCACGTACACCGTCGAGGCGGGCCCGGCGGGCACCGTGAGGGTGGCGCACGGGCTGCCCATCTCCATCTTCGGGCGCGAGTTGTCGGTCGAGTGGCAGGACACGGGGGTCTCGTCGGACGCGGTTCGCGCATCCGACCCCGGCGCCCTGTCATCCTCGGCGCGAGGTCAGGGCGAGGCCGTCGGTCTCGCCGCCTCCCTGGTCTGGCGCTACGGCGTCTCCCAGCCACCGGTGATCGAGGCGCCACCCGCGCCGACCACCACCACGACGACCCCCCGGACGACCACCGCCCCGTGACGCTGCGCACACGAGAGCTGGGATTCATGATCCCGGCTGCCCTGCTGGGCATCATCGGCCTCGCGTCGGTCGCCAGCGCGCGCAGCGACACGTTCCGGCTGGGCCCTCTGCCGAGCGCCCTGGGCGTGCTGGCCGTGTTCCTGGCGATGCACCTCACGCTGCGGTTGCGGGCCCGCTACGCCGACCCGTACCTGCTCCCCACCGTCGGGGTGCTGGTGGCGCTCGGCCTGGTCGAGCTCGACCGCATCAGCCCGCAGCTCGCCGCCGACCAGGCGGTGTGGATCGCGGTGGGCGGCGTCGCGTTCATCGCGACCCTGATCCTGCTGCCCGACCACCGCGTGCTGGAGCACTACACGTACCTGATCGGCCTGCTGGGAGTGGGCCTGCTGGTGGCGACCATGCTCTTCGGCACCCGCATCTACGGCGCCAAGCTGTGGATCGAGATCGGCGGCGGCCAGACCGTCCAGCTGGGCGAGGTCTCGAAGATCCTGATCGTGATCTTCCTGGCCGCGTACCTGCGCGACAAACGCGAGCTGCTCGCCATCCCGACCGGCCGCGTGATGGGCGTGCCCGGTGCCGCCGATGGCCGCCCTCGGACCGGTGCTCGTGTTCCTCGGCGCCTGTCTCGCCCTCGTCGTGGTGCTCAACGACTTCGGCACCGCGCTGCTCTTCCTCGGGATCTTCCTCGCGATGATCTACCTGGCGACCGGCCGGGCGGCGTACACCGTGTTCGGCCTCCTGGTGTTCGTCATGGGCTCGGCGGTCGTCTACGCCGTCGTGCCGCGCATCCAGGTGCGCGTCGACAACTGGCTGCGGCCGTTCGACGACGCGCAGGGGCAGGGCTACCAGCTGGTCCAGTCGCTCTACGCGCTCGCCCAGGGCGGGGTGGTGGGCCCGGGGCTCGGCAAGGCGTTCCTCGTCACCGAGAACGGGACGCCCGTGATCCCGGCGCTCCAGACCGACTTCATGTTCTCGGCCGTGGCCAGCGACCTGGGGTACGTCGGCGGCGTCGGCCTGCTGCTGGGCTTCATGATCTTCATCCAGCGCGGGTTCGTCATCGCCGCCCAGGCCAACGACGGCTTCTCCAAGCTGCTCGCGGGGGGCCTCACGGCGGCCATCGGCCTGCAGGCGATCCTGATCATCGGCGGCGTCACGCGGCTGATCCCGCTCACCGGCGTCACCCTGCCCTTCCTGAGCTACGGCGGATCGAGCGTCGTCACCAACTTCGTGCTGGTGGCCCTGCTGCTGATCATCAGCCACCGCTCCCAGGCGGGCAACGCGCCCTCCAAGCGGCTCCGGCGCCAGGCCGCATTGGACGCGCGCGCCATCGAGCGTGAGCACGACCGCGCCGAGTGGGAGGCGCTCAAGTGAACCGCTCCATCCGCCGCCTCTACCTCACCCTGGCCGGTGGCTTCGGCCTGCTCGTGCTGATGCTCGGCTGGTGGCAGGTGGTCGCCGCCGACAGCCTCAAGGACCACTCCAACAACCTCCAGCAGATCCAGATCCAGAAGCTGATCGACCGCGGACGGATCCTGACCGCCGACGGCACGATCCTGGCCTACAGCCGCGCCCGGCGGGTCAAGGGCGAGCGCGAGTTCGCCCGCGTCTATCCCCAGGGCGACCTGGCGGCGCAGGTGGTCGGCTACACCTCGGTGGACAAGGGCAAGGCCGGCATCGAGGGCAGCTACGACCGTTATCTGGCGGGCAGCTTCGGCTCGCAGCCGCTGCTCCAGCGCCTCAATCTCAAGGAGAAGCAGGGCGCCAACGTGCAGCTCAGCATCGACTCGCGCGTGCAGCGGGTGGCGCAGGAGCAGCTCGCGGGAAAGGTGGGCGCGGTGGTCGCGCTCAACCCGAAGACCGGCCAGATCATCGCGATGGCGTCGTCGCCGACCTTCGACAACCAGACGATCCTCACCGACTACCCGTCGATCCTGGCCCAGCCCAACGCCGCCCCTGCTCAACCGGTCCACGATCGGCCTCTACCCCCCCGGCTCGACCTTTAAGGTGGTCACCGCCACCAGCGCGCTCGAGAGCGGGCGGTTCGAGCCCGACGTCGCTCTTCCCCGGTGGCTCCACGTACAAGACCCCGGGCGGCGACATCCACAACTTCGGCAACGCGACCTATCCGCCACACACGCTGACGACCGCGCTGACCAACTCGATCAACACCACGTTCGCGCCAGATCGGCGACGAGCTCGGCCCGGAGCAGCTGGGCGCGACGATGACCGCCTACGGCTTCGCCGAGCGCCCGCCGCTCGACCTGCCGGAGGTGGCCATCTCGGGGCGGCGAAAGGGCAAGAAGGTGCTCCCCAACGACCAGCGTGACGAGGACACCGCCCGTATCGCGATCGGCCAGGAGCAGCTCACGGTGACCCCCCTGCAGATGGCGATGGTCGCGGGGGCGGTCGCCAACGGCGGCGTCGCTGATGGCGCCGCGCCTGATGTCGAAGATCGTCGACCGCGGCGGCGCGGTGGTGAAGCGCGTCGACGTCCAGAAGATGGACACCGTGATGAGCCCGGAGAACGCGGCCCAGCTGACGACGATGATGGAGGACGTGGTGCGCGAGGGCACCGGCACCGCCGCCGCCCTCTCCAGCACCGGCACCACCGTGGCCGGCAAGACCGGCACCGCGGAGACCGCCGACCCCAGCAAGAACCAGGCCTGGTTCATCGGCTTCGCCCCGGCCGAGGACCCGACGGTCGCGATCGCCGTCGTCATCGAGGACACGCCCGGCACCGGTGGCGTGGTCGCGGCCCCGGTCGCCGCCCAGGTGATGCGCACGGCGATCGACCCCGGGGGCAAGGGGTGAGCTTCGAGCCCGGAGAGCTGATCGGCGACCGCTACGAGCTGGGTCGCCAGCTCGGCAGCGGCGGCATGGCGCGCGTCTATCTCGGCCACGACCGCCTGCTCGACCGCGAGGTGGCGATCAAGGTGCTCTCCGAGCCCTACGCCTCCGACCCGCAGTTCGTGGAGCGCTTCCGGCGCGAGGCATCCGCACGCCGCCGGCCTCAACCACCCGAACATCGTGGCCGTCTACGACCGCGGCGAGGCCGACGGCAGCTACTACATCGTCATGGAGTACCTGGCCGGACCCGACCTCAAGCAGGTCATCCGCAGCCGCGCTCCGCTGCCGCCGCTCGAGGCGATCGACGACGCCCAGCAGATCCTCGCGGCGCTCGGCGCCGCCCACCGCCGCGACGTCATCCACCGCGACGTCAAGCCGCAGAACGTGCTCGTGGCCGAGGACGGCCACCTCAAGGTGACCGACTTCGGCATCGCCCGCGCCGGCGCCGAGACCGACATGACCGAGGCCGGCTCGGTGATCGGCACGGCCCAGTACCTCTCGCCCGAGCAGGCCCGCGGCGACGAGGTCACGGCCGCGAGCGACTGCTACGCCGTCGGCATCGTCCTCTACGAGATGCTCACCGGCCGGGTGCCCTTCGACGGCGGCCCGCCGGTGGCCGTCGCCATGAAGCAGATCAGCGACGAGCCGGTCTCGCCCCGCATCGTCGAGCCGAGCGTCCCCCGCGAGCTCGAGGCGGTGGTGCTGAAGTCGCTGGCCAAGCGCCCCTCCGAGCGGTACCGCACCTCCGAGGAGATGAGCCGCGCGCTGGCCGAGGCCCGCGTCGGCGATCGACGGGTCGGGCGGCCCCACGCGCGTGATGCCCGTCGGGCCGGCCGGCGTCACCACCGGCCAGATGACCGCCGCGACCCGCGTCGCGGGGCCGCCGCCGGTCGAGCCCCCCCGCGGAGGGCGCCGCCGCCTGTGGGCCATCCTCGCCGCCATCCTCGTGCTGCTGATCGTGGGCGGCGTGGCCTTCGCCCTCCTCACCTCCGGCGGCGACACGAAGCAGGTCACCGTCCCCGACGTCGCGGGCCAGCCGGTCGCGCAGGCCCAGGCAGCCCTCACGGCGGCGAAGTTCGACGTGCAGCTGCTGACCGTCACCAACGGCGACGTGGCCGAGGGCATGGCGATCGGCACCGAGCCGGCCGGCGGCACCACCGCCGACGAGGGCTCGACCGTGGTGCTGCGCGTCTCCGGCGGGCCGGGCGAATCGACCGTGCCCGACGTGACGGGCAAGACCGAGGACCAGGCCACCACCGCCCTCACGCGCGCCGGCTTCGAGGTCGACACCAAGACGGAGGCGAGCGCCGACGTCGCCAAGGGCCTCGTCATCTCGCAGGACCCCGCCGGGGCCGCGACGGCCGAGAAGGGCAGCACGGTGACGATCACGGTCTCGAGCGGAACGGATCAGGTCACGGTCCCCAACGTCAGCGGGCAGTCCGCAGTCGAGCGCCGAGCAGGCGATCCGCAACGCGGGCCTCGTCCCCAGCGCGAGCACCAGCCCGAGCTCCGGCGACACGCCGGGGACGGTGATCTCCCAGGATCCCGGCGGGGGCGGCAAGGCCGATCGCGGCAGCACGGTCAACATCGTCATCGCCTCCGCCCCGGCCAACGTGACCGTGCCCGACGTGGTCGGCAACACCGCGAGCGACGCCCGGTTCAAGCTGGTCAACGCCGGCTTCAAGGTGACCAGCGACACGGCCGACTCCAGCGAGCCGGCCGGCAACGTCATCGATCAGAACCCGGCCTCGGGCGTGTCGGTGGCCCCGGGCACGACGATCGTGATCACGGTCAGCAACGGCCCCTCCAGCACGCCGTCGGTGCCCGCCCCGCCACCCACGCAGACCACCCCGTGACCGCACGGGTGGCCGTCCTGATGGGCGGTCGCAGCAGCGAGCACGACGTCTCCCTGGCGTCCGCGGCGGCGGTGATCGCCGCGCTCGACCCGGATCGCTACGAGGTGATCCCCGTGCTGATCTCCGCGAACGGCGTGTGGAGCGTCGCGGGCGAGAGCGTGGCGATCGTTCCCGGACCCGACGGCGACCCCCAGATCGTCTCGCTGTCGGGCGCCACCGCCCCGCGGGGGCTGGACGTCGCCTTCCCCGTGCTGCACGGCCCGCACGGCGAGGACGGCACGGTGCAGGGCCTGCTGGAGACGGCGGGCGTGCCCTACGTGGGCGCCGGGGTCGCGGCCTCGGCCGTGGCGATGGACAAGGCGCTGTTCAAGGTCTTCCTCGCGCAGGCCGGCATCCCGACGCCCGAGCACACCGTGGTCACCCGGGCGCAGTGGGAGGCCGCGCCGCGCGACGGTTGAGGCGCGCGTCGCCGCGGTCGTGGGGTACCCGGCCTTCTCCAAGCCGGCGCGCCTCGGCTCGAGCGTCGGCATCAGCCCCGTTCCCGACGCCGCCGCGCTCGCCGGCGCGCTGGAGCTGGCGTTCCGTCACGACGGCAAGGCCCTCGTGGAGCGCGCGATCACCGGGCGCGAGGTCGAGGTGGGCGTGCTGGACGGCCCCGAGCCCCTCGCCTCGCCGGTCGGCGAGATCACCTTCGAGGGCGATTGGTACGACTACGAGACCAAGTACCAGCCGGGCCGCTCCCAGGTGCACGTGCCCGCCGACCTGCCCCCGGCGGTCGCCGAGCGCGCCCGCGAGCTGGCGCTGGCGGCCTTCGCCGCGGTCGACTGCGCGGGGCTCGCGCGCATCGACTTCTTCGTGACGCCCGACGGCGACGTGCTGCTCTCGGAGCTCAACACGATGCCCGGGTTCACGCCCACGAGCGTCTACGCGCGCCTGATGGAGGCGGCCGGGGTGGCGTACCCCGACCTGGTCTCCCGCCTCATCGACCTGGGCATCGCCCGCGCGGCCGAGGCGCGCCGCTACCTCTGCTGAGCGCGCCGGGCGTCACGCGGGTCGGGGTCGTCGCCGACTCCCACGTCGGTGAGTTCGTGGACGAGATCCCGGAGGCGGCTCTCGAGGCGCTGGAGGGATGCGACCTGATCCTGCACGCGGGCGACCTCAGCGTGCCCTCGGTGCTCGACGACCTCGGCCGCATCGCGCCGGTGGTCGCGGTGCGCGGCGATCACGACCGGCTCGAGGGCCTCGCCCTGCCCCAGACGGCCGTGGTCGCGATCGCCCGCCGGCGCATCGGGCTGGTGCACGGCGACCGGGGACGCGCGATCGACATCTCGGTCGTGGCCGCCTCCGTACTCGCCGGCCGCACCCTGGCCTACCGCGGCGGGCTCGGCAGGGCGCTGCTGCGGCGCCTGGGGCCGGTGGACGCGATCGTGTTCGGCCACTGGCACGAGCCGGTCGCGACCCGGGTGGACGGCACCCTGCTCTTCTCCCCGGGGGCGCTGTGCCCGTGGGGCAGCCTGCAGGGCGGAGTGGCTCCGCGCAGCGGCCGTGCCGGCATCGGCGACCGGGCGGTCCGGCGCTTTCGTCACCAGCTCGGCCGCGAGGCGATGCGGCCGCGGATCGGCGTTCCTCGACATCGACGCGACCGGCATACACCCGTCCAGCGTCGCGCGTGGGCCACTAGTGTCGGACCCGATGCCCGAGGCCGGCTTTCGTCGCGCGATCTCCACCATCCGCGGCGGTCTCGCCCTGGGTGCGGTCGCGGCCGTCCTGCTGGCGATCGCCCCGAGCCTCGACCTCGTCGCGGGCGCGGCGTCCCACCCCGGCCGCGGCACCTACGTCGCCCAGGTCGGGGCCTCGCTCTCGCTGGTCGGGCTGGTGATGCTGTTCGTGATCCTCGCGGCGCTCGCCCTGCGGGTGCTGTGGCTGCATCTGACCGCGCTGGTGGTGATCACCGCCGTCGCGCTCACGGCCACCCTGCTGGTGATCACCGCGCGCATCTCCGACAACATCGCGGGGGACGCGGACGTGTCGATGCGCGGCGGCGGCTGGCTGCTGGTCGCGTCCTTCTGGATCGCGCTCGCGGGTGTGACGGTGATCCTGGTCGGCATCCGCATGGTCGCCATGGGAGGGCCACCGCCCAAGATGGCGCGCACCGGGCCGCAGCAGCGCGCCCGCACCGCCCCGACGGCCGCCATCTTCGGGCTGCTGGGTGTCGCGATCGTGGTCACCTCGTCGCTGGGGGCGGCCTTCGGCATCCTCGCCCTCGGCGACATCCGCGCGTCGGCCGAGCGCCTCACCGGCCGGCCGATGGCGCTCACCGGGATCATCACGGGCACCCTCGTGCTGTCCCTGCTCGCGGCGATCGGCGGCGTCGGGATGCTGGTGGCCTCCCCGGGCTGATCCCGAATGCGGTGGATTCGCCACCGCATGTAAGGGTTCCGTTCGCGCACGGTGCTCCGCGGGTGGCCGCTGTGAGCATGCCGCGGATGCGCATCCCGACCCGCCCCCGAGCATCGCCCGCCGCCGACGCGCCCCCTCGTCGCCCTCGCCGTCGTCCTCGCGGTGATCGCCGCGGTCGCCGGCTGCAACGCCACGGCGCGGGCCGCCGACCCACCGCTGCTCTATCTCACCGCCGGATCCGCGGTCGCCATCGACGCCGGCCTCGGCGGAGGCACGCTGCGCCAGGCTCCGGCGTACCCCGACCCCCGCTGGACCCGGGCGCGCACGGTGGGCAAGGTCCGGGGCGCCGAGATCGAGGGCCAGGACGCCGCGCACATCGCCGCGACCCTGCGGGCCGGCTGGCGCTCCGACGGCGCGGGCGGGCTGGTGACGGTCGACGAGATCACCCCCTCGCACTGGACGGCGGCGGGGGCGGCCGCCCTCGCGAGCGCGCTCGACCGCCTCGGTCCGGACGCGAACCGCGTGATGTTCTACGCGGCGCCGGCGCTGGTGGAGCAGGTGGGGCGCGTCGACCCGCGTCGCGCCCTCCCCGACCCGGCTCGCCGCGATGGTGGACGCGCTCAGCCGGGGACGGGCCACCTATCTGCTCACCTACCGCGGCGACCGCACGGCGTTCCCCGCGCGCGAGATGGCGACCCACCCCACGCGCTGGGCCGCGCGCTGGCCGGCCGGCCGGGGCGAGCTGCGCGTGATGCTCGGTCCCGACGGGGGCGCCGGTCAGGCCGAGCTGTGGGCGCGTCTGCGCGCGACGCCGGCGGGACGCGACATGCTCGCGCGCGGCCCCGGCGCGTACGGCCTCACCACGGTCGCCGCGGCGCGCGACTGGCTCGCCCAGTACCGCGCCTTCCGCGCGGCGCCCACGGTGGCGGCGACGGGCGCCGACTACGCCGTCCCGAGCCCCGGCGGCCTCACCCTGGCGGCGGCGGGCAACCGGCGGGTGCGGGTCACCATCGCCCGGCCCGGGCGCGCCGTGGTGACCATGACGCCGCGCGCCGGCGGCAAGGTGCGCGCCATCCGCAAGCTCTCCGGCCCGGCCGGCGTGCTCGTGCGGCTGCCCGCCGACAGCCGCCCGGGGGTGTACCGCATCCAGGCCGTGCTGATCGGCGACGGCCTGCGCGACCGGGCCAGCCTCCGCGTCCGGGTGCGTTCGTAGGATCTCCGGCGTGGCGAGCTGGGAACAGATCGAGGGCGAGGCGCCGGAGCTCGCGGCGCGCGCCCGCGCGTTCCTCGACGCCCACGTCCACAAGACGCTCGCCACCACCCGCCGCGACGGATCGCCGCGCATCAGCGGCAGCGAGATCATCTTCGCCGAGGGCGAGATCTGGTTCGGCAGCATGTGGCGGTCGGTGAAGGCCCTCGACCTGCGGCGCGACCCGCGCTTCGCCATGCACAGCGGCTCGATGGATCCCCCCGACTGGCCCGGTGACGCCAAGTTCGCGGGCCGTGCCGTCGAGGTGACCGACCCCGAGGTGACCTCGCGCATCGTCACCCAGGCGCCGCCCGGCCCGTTCCACCTCTTCCGCGCCGACATCACCGAGCTGGTGGTGGTCGCCCTCGGCGAGCCACCGGCCCCCGGCGAGACGCCGGACCACATCGTCATCGAGTCCTGGCACCCCGGCCGCGGGGTGAGCGAATCGAGCGCAGCTGACTCGGCGTCCCACTACGGTGGGTGGGTTCTTCCCATTGCTTCTTGGTCTGGCCCTGGCCTGAAGCTCTTCCCGACGGCCTGGCCCCGGCGAACAGCCGGTGCCGTCGGTATGCCGAATCGCCGGTAGGCGATGAGCGCGCGTTGAACCGGCCCGCAGAGGCCGGTTCCTCGCCTTGTCACCAGTCCTCAACGCCCTGTGAAGAAAACGCCGAAGCTCGAGGCTCTGGAGCTCACAACGCCTTCCTACCCCGACCGCCTCGCCCGCGGGTGGGCGCGGTCGAAGTCCTCGCGCAGGTGGGCGACGGTCACGTGGGTGTAGATCTGCGTCGTCACCGGCGAGGCGTGCCCCAGGTGGGCCTGGACGTAGCGGATGTCCACGCCCGACTGGATCAGGTGGGTGCCGCAGGAGTGCCGCAGGGCGTGGGGGAACACCCGCTCGCCGCTCTCGCGCAGTCCCGCCGCGTCGGCGACGTCGGTCACGATGCGCCACACCGCCGCGCGCCCCAGCCGCCGCCCGCGGGCGCTCAGGAACACCGCGTCGGCGTCGCGGCGGCGCACCTGGTCGGCGCGCGGTGAGCGATCGCGCGCGCGCAGCTCGGGCCGCGCCGTGCGCAGGTAGGCGGTCAGCGAGGCGAGGGCCCCCCGGGGGATCGCGACGGCGCGCCGGCGGCCGCCCTTGCCCATCACCATCAGGAAGGGGTCCTCGGGATCGTCGAGGTGGCAGGCCGACAGGTCGAGACCGGCCGCCTCGCTGGCCCGCAGGCCGCAGCCGTAGAGCACCTCGATCAGCGCCGCGGTGCGCGCGCCGAGCGGCCCGGGCACCGCGGCGACCTCGCACATCCTGCGCACGGCGGCCGGCGACAGCGACACCGCCTCCCGGCCGATCACCTCCTGCCCGCCCTCGCCGGCGGCCGCGGGCGGGCGCAGGTCGAGCACCGGGTTCTCGAGCTTCATCGCCCGCGACCACCACCGGCAGAAGGCCCGCGCCGCCGCCACGCGCCGCCGCCGCGTGGCCAGCCGCCCGGGCAACCCGTCGCGCCAGGTCTGCCACCACTCCAACGGCAGCGCGGCCAGCTGGACCGCCGCCTCCCGGGCGGCCGGGTCGTCCTCGACCCCGAACACGCGCGACACGTCGGCCTCGGGATCGGATGCGTCGAGCGCCCGCGCCAGGGCGGAGAGGTCCTGCGCGTAGGCCGCCCGGGTGTTGGGGTTCTCGCGCGTGGCCAGGAACGCCGCGGCCAGGCGCGCGAACCCGCCGGGGTCGACGACGACGGTCATCCGCGCGGGTGCCCGCGCCGCAGCGCCGCCTGCATCGCCTTGGTGGTGACCCCGGTGTAGCGCTGGGTGGTCGCCAGGCTCGCGTGGCCGAGCACCTCCTGCACCACCCGCAGGTGGGCGCCGCCCTCGCCCCCGGGGCCCTCGAGCAGGTGCGTGCCGGCCGCGTGCCGCAGCAGGTGCGGGCCGCCCGCCCGCCCGGCGGCGCGCAGCTCGCGGGCGACGATGCGGTAGACGGTGGAGCCGTCGAGGGCGCGCCCCGAGCGCGACAGGAACACCGGGGCGCGCACCGCGGCCGCGGGGGTCTCGGGGCCCACCAGGCGCGGGCGCCCCTCGCCGAGCCACGTCCGCAGCGCCTCCACGGCGGGCTCGGTCATCGGCACGGTCCGCGCCTTGCCGCCCTTGCCCACCACCCGCAGCGCCTCGTGCTCGAAGTCCAGCCCGGCCAGCACCAGGTCGCACGCCTCCTGGCGCCGCAGCCCGCTGCCGTACAGCACCTCCACCAGCGCCCGGTCGCGCAGGCGCAGCGACGTGGCGGTGGCCGTCTCGCCCTCCACCGCGGAGCCCACGCCCTCCACCAGGGAGGCCGCGTCGGCCTGCGACAGACGGGGGATCGGAGGCGGCATGGGGCGGGGCCGGTCGACCAGATCGGCGGGGGAGCGGCCGGGCGGGAAGTGGGGGCCCAGCCACTCGCGCAGGGCGGTGACGGCCCGCGCGCGGCTCGCCTTGGACCAGCCCAGGCCGCGGAACGCCGCCTCGATCGCGGAGGGGGTCACGTCCTGCGGGCCGTCAACGCCGCGCGTCGCGAGCCAGTCCGCCACCCGCCGCGCGTCCTTCAGGTACGCCGTCTGGGTGCGCGGGGACAGCCGGCGCCCACGCCCTCCCTGCGCCGCCAGGCGCATGCGCAGGTCCTCGAGGCTCTCATCCCAGGTCACTACGTGGTCTTCGGGATGCCCCTCAGCTGCACCTGCCCCACGCCGGCCCAGTAGCCGCCCCGCTGGTCCGGCACGAGCGAGGTGATCCACAGCACGTAGACCTCCGAGGCGGCGGCCGACGCCAGCGGGATCACCTGGTCGGGCCCGCTCAGGGTGCCCTTGGCGAGCACCTCACGGGTGCCGGCCACGAGCGGCCCCTGGACCTCGAACGTCGCGCCCGGCGTCGGCGAGGTGACCACCATCTCGGTGGCCACCGCCGGAGCGGTCAGGCGCAGGATCAGGCCGACGCCGCTCTTGAGGCCCCCGAACTGCGGGGTGTCGCGGTACTGCTCGGTGTACCAGGCGGTGGTGGGGTCGTTGTCCACCGCGAAGCCCCGCTCGCCGGGGTTCTCGGCCTTGTCGTTGCCCTGGGGGTCGTAGTCGCGCACGGCCGAGATCGTGAGGGGGACGGCGGCGACGGGCGGCGGAGCGGTCGCCTCGTCCCGGTTCACCAGCAGCAGGGCGCCCACCCCCCCGGCCACCAGCACCAGCGCCACCAGGCACACCGCCCAGATCGCGCGCCGCCGCCGCGGCCGGCGGCGCCGTGCCGTGTCGCCCTCGTCCTCGCCGGCGGGCATCGCGATGGCCGGCATGACCGCCGTCCCCGGATCGCGCCCCTCGAGCGCCGCCTCCATGCGGGCCGCATCCGGGTAGCGGGCGGCGGGCTCCTTGGCGGCCGCCCGGATCGTGCACGCCGCCAGCCACTCGGGCACGCCGGGCGACGTGAGGCGCGGATCGGGCAGTGGCTCCGAGCACTGCTTCATCGCCACGGCCACGAAACCCTCACCGCGGAAGGGCAGCACGCCGGTGAGGCACTCGTAGAGCAGGATGCCGAGGGAGTAGATGTCGGTGCGCGCGTCGATCGGCCGCCCGTCGGCCTGCTCGGGCGAGAGGTAGTCGGCGCTGCCCAGCAGCATGTCGGTCTTGGTCAGGCCGGCCTCGCCGTCGGTCTCGATGAGCCGGGCGATGCCGAAGTCGGCCAGCTTGACGCCGCCGTCCTCGGTGAGCAGCACGTTCTGGGCCTTGATGTCGCGGTGCACCACTCCCTGCCCGTGCGCGTAGCTCAGGGCGCGCCGCGACCTCCGCGCAGATGCGCGCCGCCTCGTCGGGGTCGAGGGGGCCCTCTCGCCGCAGGCGGGCCTTGAGGTTCTCCCCGTCCACCAGCTCCATCACCAGGTACGGGCCCTCGGCGTCCTCGCCGCGATCCAGCAGCCGCACCAGGTTGGGATGCGACAGGCGGGCCACCAGCATCGCCTCGCGGCGGAAGCGCTCGGCGTGCTCGACGTCCGCCAGCAGGCCCGGGTGCAGGCGCTTGATGGCGACGCTGCGGTCGAGCACCGTGTCGGTGGCGCTCCACACCGTGGCCATCCCGCCCCGGCCGATCAGATGGTCCAGCCGGTAGCGATCGCCGAGGAGGGCGTCGGTCGTCACCGTTCGTCCGCGGCCGGTTCCACCGACCGAGGATACCCCCGCCACCCGGGTCCGTCGGAGCCCGGGGGTGGGGAGGTACACTCGACGCGTGCCCGCACCGCAGACGGTCCTGATCGTCGAGGACGACGAGGCGATCTCGAATTCGATCGCCTACGCGCTCGACCGCGCCGGCTTTCGCACACTCCGCGCCGGCGACGGCGGCCAGGGACTGCGCCTCTTCCGCCAGCAGCGGCCGGATCTCGTGATCCTCGACCTGATGCTGCCGCAGATGGACGGCTGGCGCGTCACCGAGGAGCTGCGCCGCGAGGACCCGCGCGTGCCGGTGATCGTGTGCAGCGCCCGCACCAGCGAGTTCGACCGCGTCCACGGCCTCGAGATGGGCGCCGACGACTACGTCACCAAGCCCTTCTCCATGAAGGAGCTCCTCGCCCGCGTCAACGCGCACCTGCGCCGCGTCGAGTCGCACAGGGCGCCCGAGGGCGTCGCGCCGATCGAGGTCGAGGGGCTGGTGATCGACCCCGAGCAGGTGCAGGCCTTCGTCGACGGACGGCCGGTGGGCTTCACCCCGCGCGAGTTCGAGGTGCTCTACGCCCTGGCGCGCGCCGAGGGCAAGCCGGTGCCGCGCGAGCGGGTCTACCGCGAGGTGTGGGGCTACGAGATGACGCGCGGCGACCGCTCGGTCGACGTCTTCGTGCGCAAGGTGCGCCAGAAGCTGACCGCCGCCCGGCCCGAGCGCAGCTACGTCCAGACCCACTACGGGGTGGGCTATCGCTTCGAGCCCGCCGGCGCCGACGAGACCGTCGAGGAGCCCGCCGAAGCGCCTTGAGGGGGGTTTCGAGGTCGGCTACCCTTCCCGGGCTTTGCCCTGAGGGGGGATGCCCGAGCGGTCAAAGGGAGCGGTCTGTAAAACCGCCGGCTACGCCTACGGAGGTTCGAACCCTCCTCCCCCCACTCAGTTCTTCGATGGCCTCTCCGAGTGGATACCGAGGCGCCTCGCTCCCGCCCGCCGCCAGCGGTGTTCGGCGGCGGGAACGCTCTCCATCGCCGGCATCGCATCCTGCGGATGTGACGCGTACCAATCGGCGTACCGGTTCGCGAGGGGGGCGGCGGTGAGCCCGTGGAGCAGCACCGAGAGGCCGACCGTCGCGTAGGTCGTCGTGGTGATGATGCTCGCGTGGGGCAGGTCGGCCTCCTGCACCACGATCAGGGCGAACACGATGGACGCAAGCCCGCGCGGGCCGAACCAGCCGAGGAAGGCGACGGTCTGGCGCTGCGCGCCCGTGCCCAGCATCGCCACCGCGACCGGGATCATCCGCACGACGGTCAGGCTCGCGACGGCATAGACGACGATCTCCCAGGTGAGGTCGTCGATCGCGGGCCACAGCAGGGCGGCGCCGAAGGCGAGGAGGGTCACGCCATTGAGCACCTCGCCACCCAGCTCGTCGGTCAGCAGGGTCAGATCCTCCTGCTCCGCGCGCCGCCGCAGCCCGCCGAAGGTCATCCCCGCCACGAAGGCCGCGATGAACCCGGAGCCGCCCAGGGGCGTGGCGATGCCGTAGGCCAGCGCGGCTCCGGCGACCGGGATCACCTGCAGCCAGGTCCCCTCGATCAGCCCCCTCCGCCCACCGAACACCACCGCGGCGGCCGCGACCGCTCCCGCGAGGATGCCGGCGAGGATCCCGTAGCCGATCTCCTCGAGCACGAGCCGCACGGCGTGCTCTGCGCCGAAGTCGCCGGCGTCCGCCTCGGCGACGGCCAGCACGATGAAGAGCAGCGGCACGCAGATGCCGTCGTTGAGCCCGCTCTCGACGTTGAGGCCCTGGCGGATCCGCGACGGCAGGCGGGGCTCCGTGACCACCGCCTGGCCGAGGGCCGCGTCGGTCGGGGCCAGCAGCACCGCCAGGACAAGCGCCTCCGGCACCGAGAGCGCGCCGAAGAGCGCCGCGGCGAGCAGCGCGCCGAACACGATCGTCAGCGGCAGCCCGATACCGAGCAGACGCGCGGGCACCGCGTACTCGCGGCGGAGCGACCGCAGGTCGATGCGCGAGGCATCGGCGAACAGCACGAGCGTCAGCGTCGCCTCGGCCAGCACCCGGATCGGCTCCCCGTCCGGCGACGGGTCGAACAGGTCGAGCGCCTGGGAGCCGACCAGGAGACCGATGCCCACGAAGATCATCGCCGCCGTGACGGGCGTGCCCTCCACGCGGCGCGAGACCACCCCGAAGGCGATCAATGCCAGCGCCGCGACCGCCAATGCCCATTCCATGCGATCCCCCGCCACGGCACGAGACGAGGGCCGATCCTAGTGGCCCCGACCGGCCGAGGCAGGAATCGCACCGGGGCCCGCCAAGAGGGCCGACCACAACCGGCGCGCTCTGGCAGCCGGCATCACGCCGGGCGGAGCCGCCGCCCGACATAGCCGTTTGGAGAGGAGCCGCCCATGCAGTGGTATCTCGAGGTACTCAAGAAATACGCGGTCTTTGAAGGCCGGGCACACCGGACCGAGTTCTGGATGTTCGTCCTGGTGAGCCTGATCATCAGCATCGTGCTGTCGATCATCGACGTCCTGATCGGCACCAACACCGGGGCGGGTGGCGTCCTCCAGGGGATCTACAGCCTCGCCGTCCTCATCCCCTCGCTCGCCGTGGGCTGCCGCCGGCTCCACGACATCGACCGGTCGGGGTGGTGGCAGCTGATCGGCCTGATCCCGCTGGTCGGCATCATCATCCTGATCATCTGGTTCGCGAAGGAAGGCGACCGCCAGCCCAACCAGTACGGGTCCAACCCCTGGGACGGCCCGCAGCCGGTCGGAGCCGGAGCGGTCTGATCCAGGGCCCGCCGGACGTCCGGTAGACTCTCCTGCGGCGTCGGGCGAACTCGCCCGGCGACCGCGGGACCCGCCCAGTTAGCTCAGCCGGTAGAGCACTTCCATGGTAAGGAAGGGGTCAGCGGTTCGAATCCGCTACTGGGCTCTTGGACGACGGTCCGTCGTCCGCGCGGCGGAGTAGCTCAGCTGGTTAGAGCAGCGGAATCATAATCCGCGTGTCGGGGGTTCGAGTCCCTCCTCCGCTACTTCTCCGGGCGTGAGGGGCCGCTCGTCTCGTGAGCACCTCACTGACCGCCCTCCTCGCCGTCCACCTCGCCGCCACCGCGGCGATGGGGGGCCTGATCTGGTTCGTCCAGCTCGTCCACTACCCGCTGTTCGACGCGGTCGGGGAGGACGGGTTCGCGGCGTACGCGCGCGACCACCAGCGCCGGACATCCTGGGTGGTCGGGCCGCTGATGGCGGTCGAGGGCCTCAGCGCGATCGCCCTGCTGTTCGTGCCCACCGACGACCTGCCGCGCGCCCTCCCGGTCGCCGGCCTCCTGCTGCTGGCGGCCATCCACGCGAGCACGCTGTGGCTCCAGGTGCCGCGCCACCGCGAGCTCACCGCGGGTCACTCCGCCGCCGCGACGCGGCGCCTGGAGGCGTCGAACTGGGTGCGCACCATCGGCTGGAGCGTCCGCACCATCCTCGCCGTCGTGATGCTGCTGGTCGCCTCCTGATCCGCGGCGGGCGGCCCTGGGCCTACTCCCCCTTGGACGCCTGAGCGCAGAGGCTCGCGCGGCGGGTGACCAGGGCGCGGCGCTGGCGGAGGTCCTGCGTCAGCCGCCGCTCGGCGATCCTGCGCTTCGGCCGTGTGGTGGCGCGCCGCACGCGCACCCGGCTCCTCAGGATGGTGCGCGCGTTGGCCTTCAGCAGGCTCGTGTAGCGGACGCACGCGACGTTGGCCGTCGCGGCCGAGATCGGCGGCACGACCGGGGTGCCGCTCGGCGTCGCCCCGCCGGTCGGCGCGGGCGCGGGGAATGCGGGTGTCTCGCCGCCCGGCTTCGGCGCGGGGTTCGACGGCGGGGTCGGGTTCGGCGGGGCGGGCGGGCCGGGGACCGGCGCCGCGGCCACGCTGAACTGTCGCGTCGCCGTGGCCTGGGCCCCGTCGTCGTCGGTCACGCGCAGGCGCACGGTGTGGGTGCCGGCCGTCGAGAAGGCGCGCGTGGCGACGGCCCCCGTCGCGTCGTCGTAGGCGCCGTCGCCGTCCAGGTCCCATGCGCGGGCGGTGACGGCACCGTCGTAGTCCACGGAGGTGTCCGTGAAGGTCACGGTCTGGTTGACGACGGGCGATCCCGGCGCGATGGAGAACCCGGCCGTGGGGGCCTGGTTGGGTGGCGGAGGCGGCGGGGCGCCCCCGGTCAGCTCGGCCATCATGTTCTGCATGAACGTGTACATGGGCACGTCGGTGGACGACGTGAAGCCGTCGCGCCAGGGGTCCAGGCCGTACGAGAACTGCATCGATCCGGAGCTGAACACCTTGGCGCCGGAGGGCGCGGTGTAGGTGACCGCGTCGGCGGCCGGCAGAGCGTCCGCCGGGTCGTCCCAATGGAAGAGCGGGGTCGGCGTCGGCACGTTGCAGCCGGGCGTGATGAGGTCCCACTCGTAGCCGACGGTGTTGCGCGAGGTCGAGTTGGCCGAGAACCCGGTGCCGGCGAACCAGGGGTTCGAGAGTGATTCGTTGACCACGCCGTAGTTGCGCATGATGCCGTCGATGGCGTCCGAATAGTTGTACTGGACCCCGAACAGCTCGCACTCGGGGCGGCCGACGTCGCGGAACTGGAGCGTCTTGCGGGCCGGATCGGCGATCGGGTCGGCCGTGCTCTTGTAGACGACCATCGTGTGCTCGCCGTCCTCGAACCGCACCTGCCAGTAGGCGGTGTTGGCGCCCATGTTGGCGATGTTGACCCCGGCATCGCGCGCGGCGTCCCACCCGTCGCGCATCTCGGCGCTCCAGTACTCGTCGTGGCCCGCGACCATGATCAGCTTGTGATTGCGCAGCTGGGACGGGGCGCGGTGGACGTCCACGTCGGTGGCGTAGCTCACGTCGTAGCCGTTGCGCTCCATGAAGCGCACGAAGGGGTACTCGTAGTCGAACATGTGGAACTCGGCCGCCCAGGTGGGCCGGGCGAACGACACGTGGTTGGCGCGGATGCCGTTGGCGCTCTTGTTGTCGTAGACGCTCTTGCCGCCCCACCCGTTGTAGGCGAGCCAGGTCGTGACCGGCACCTGCACCATCACCGTCGAGTGCGACGAGGGCTGGCGGACGATGAAGGGCACCCACCGCGCGGTGCCGGCGCTTGGCCCGTTGGTCAGGATCAGCTGGGCGATGTAGTAGCCGCTGACCCAGTCCGACCCGACGTCGATCGTGTCGGTGACCGGCCATCCGGCGTCCACCTCATCCGGTCACCGGGTCCATGGCCGGCGGTGCGGCGGGCTGCGTGTACCCGGCCTTGTCGCCGAGGCAGTTGGGATCGGGCAGGCACGCCTTGCCGCGGGCGCCCACGCCTCCGTACCAGCCGAGGCGGTACACCTGGATCCGGTAGCGCAGGTCGGGCGTCGCGACCGCCACGTGCAGCTGCACCGTGCCGCCGGGGGCGACGCTCTGCTCGACGGTGTACCCGTCGATGCTCGTCACCAGGCCGGCGTACGACTGGGCGCTGCTCGGGTACGGGGCGTCGGTGTGGCGCCAGCCCGCCGTTCCGGGCAGGGCGTTCTCGGTCTGGATCGCGTTCGCGGCGGAGGCCAGCGACGCGAAGGCGAGCAGCAGACCGCAGGCGGCCAGCGCGAGGATCGCGAAATTGCGCCACGAGTGGCGGGAGCGGACCGGGGTCGACATCTCGGCCACGATGGTGCGACGGGCGAGCGTTCCCGGGCGACCCCTGGCGGACTAGACCGGACGCCGTACGTAATACGCCAGAACCATACGATCGACGAGTGGCCACATACCCCGGTCTTGTGGAACCCCCTCGGCAGGAGGCGGCGCGCGGGCAGCGAACCACACCCCCGTGGCCGCCATCCGCATCACCTCAGGGCCCCTCCGGGGCGTCGAGCTCGAGACCGGCGTCAGCGGGCACGGCGGGCGCCTGCGCCTGTTCCTGCGGTCCCTGCGCCGCCGGCGCATGACCCCACCGGTGCGCCCGGTCAAGTAGGCCGGAGGCGCCGCCCCCGGCCTCAGGCGGGGAGGGCGGCCTGCACGAGTATCGGTCCCTGGGGGGTCGTCCGGTTGGTGCGCGGCTGCGCCGTCACGGCCACCGCGTCGCCCTTCGCCAGGCCCGTCGCGACGCCACGCGCCTCCGAGGGCCCGGTGTTCTCGAACAGACCGGCCGAGCTCGCCCTGCCGTCGTGCAGCACCCACAGCTGGTAGGCCTCACCGGGTGAGAGCGGGGGCAGGTTGGACAGGTTGACGATCGCGGTGCCCTCCTCGGACACGTAGACCATCCGTCCCGTCACGCCGGGGGCGTCGGACGTCCCGGTCACGGCCACGCTGGCGACGTCCTGCGAGGGCGTGTCGGATCCGCCCTGGATGACGATGGTCAGGCCCACGAGCAGCACCACGAGGCTGCAGGCGATGGCGATCGCCGGCCCGGGGGTCAGCAGCCTGCGCCACGACCAACCGCTCGTCGTGCGGGCCGGCGCCCGCGAGGGCGGAGAGGCGGCCTCGGCCGCGGCGGCGCGCTCGGCGGCCTCGGCGCGGACGGTGCTCATCAGCGACGCCTTGAGGCGCGGCGACGGCTCCTCCTGGGGAACGTCCACGGCCAGCATGGCGACGCCCGACCTCAGGCTCTCGAGCTCCTCCCGGCAGATCGCGCACCGGCTCGCGTGGGCCTCGACGCGGGCGATCTCGGTCGGGTCGGCGGCGCCCAGTGCGACGGGGGCGAGCAGGTCGTGCAGCGCGTCGTGCTCGGTGGTCATGATGGCGACACCTCCGCCGCTCCCATCCCGCGGCGGAGCCGCTCCAGTCCCAGGCGCATGCGGCTCTTCACGGTGCCGAGCGGCAGCTTGAGCATGTCAGCGATCTCGTGATGGGTGAATCCGCCGTAGTACGCGAGCTTCAGCACCTCGTGCTGTTCCTCGGGCAGGCCGCCCAGCTCGTCGCGGATGTCGGCGGCCATGGCGCTCTCGATGCCGAGGGTGGCGGCGTCGGGCTCGTCGGGGCGCCGCAGCTCGACCTGCTCCAGGGCGTCCTGGCGGCGCGACATCGCGGCCGCGGTGCGGAGCCGGTCCACGCCGCGGTTGTGCACGATCGAGAGCATCCAGGTGCGGACGCTACCCCTGCTGGAGGAGTAGCTGGCCGCTCCGCGCCACACGGCGAGGAACGCGTCCTGGACGAGGTCCTCGGCCGCCTGCCGGTCGCCCAGCAGCCGGAAGGCCAGCGAGAACGCCACCTTGCAGTGGCGCTCGTAGATCACCTCGAAGGCGTCGGCCTCTCCGCGCTCGACGAGCGTCAGCAGATCCTCGTCGGCGAGACGGGTCAGTTCGTCGGGAAGTCGGGGACCGGCCATTACGACAGCTTACGAGTGACGCGCTCCCCCGGATCACCATCCGGCTGGTCGCGCTCTCAGAGCTCCCAGACCCGTGCCGACACGACGGCCACCACGTCGTCGTCGCTCACCGGGCGGCGGTATCTGCGGGCGCCGCCGATCGGGGCGACCCCGAGGTGCCGGTCGATCATCGAGGCGGGCACGCCCTCCTCGGCGAGCTCGGCGGCGTTCGCGTAACGCAGGGCGAGGGGGTGGACGCGCTTGCGGATGTCGGCGCGCTTGGCGAGCCGCGGCAGCAGCTCGCGCACGTAGGCCGCCTTCAACGGCTCGCCGGCCAGGGTGCAGAACAGGGGCCGGTCATCGCCGATGCCCCGCTCGCCCCGCCGCGCGATCCAGGCCGACACCAGCCGGCGCGTGGTGGCGTCGATGCCGGTCACGCGCGGGCGGCCGCCCTTCCTGGGCGGCACGATGATCGTGCGCGCGGAGAGGTCGACGTCGTCCGGCATCAGGCCCAGCGCCTCGCCGGGTCGCAGTCCGGAGCGGTACATCACGGCCACCAGCGCGCGATTGCGCAGGCCGGTCGGGGCGCGCCCCGACGACGCCAGCACCAGCGCGGTCGCCTCCTCGGGGGTCAGAAGATCGTCAGCCATCGGCTCCGGTTCCTCACCGTGCAACGGGGACGGGAGCGGCGGTCGCGGCATCTGTTCGGTGTTCAGGGGGTCCTCCGTGGAAATGTGCGCGACCGATCGACAGAAGTTGCAGTTTTTGACAGGTTGACCCTTCTAATGGAGTGACGCCTTCCCTGTCAACCGCAGGTTTTCGGTTTCTCGGCCCAGCCCTCGACCCGCGGGGGGCGCGGGGATAGCCTGGGAGCGTCTCGGGTGGGTGGTCGTCCGCGAGGGCGCGCGAGGGAAGCCGGTGGGAATCCGGCGCGGTACCGCCACTGTCACCGGGAGCGGCACGGCTGGGCGTGAAGCCAGCCACTGGGGGTGACCCTGGGAAGGCGTCGTGCCGCTGCGATCGGAAGCCAGGAAACCTGCCTCCGCCCGAGCACCGACACCGCTTTCGGAGAATGGAGCAGTTGGTGCGTCGACGCTGGGCGGTCCTGCCCGCGCTCATGGTGCTCATCGTGCTGCTCGCGTTCGCGTCCGGCTGCGAGCACCGCTCCGAGGCCGCCCCCGCGGCGGACGCGCCCGCGGCCACGCTCACGGCGACGGCCGGCTACGGCGCCACCCGGCTGCTCTCCGCCCGCGTGGCGCCGGATCAGTCGGTGATGCGCGCCCTGCGCGGGGCGACCGAGGTCACCACGGCCTACGCGGGCGCCTTCGTCAACGGGATGCTGGGGCACCAGAGCGACCACGGCGGCCCGGCTGACTGGTTCCTCTTCGTCAACGGCATCGCCTCGCCGGTGGGCGCCAAGGCCGTGACCGTCCACGACGGCGACACGATCTGGTGGGACTACCGCGCCTGGCCGCTGCTGATCTCGACGCCCGCGCTGGTCGGGGCCTGGCCCGCCCCCCTGGTGCTGCCCGGCGACCGGAGCCCGGCGGTGGCGGCCGACGCTCCGCTGGCCGCCGCCCTCGAGGCCGACGGTGCGCGCATCACCGCCGGGCAGTCCCCCTGGAGGGCGCGCGTCGGGGCCAGCGACGCCCTCGCGGCGCGCGACCCCGCCTGGCGCCGCGCGCTCGCCGACCCCGACGGTGCCGGCCTCACGGCAACCATCAGCGACGGCCGGATCGTCGCGCTGGACGCCCGCGGGAGGTCCCGCGAACCCGTGCCCGGTGCGCGCGCCCTGGTCGCGGCCGTGCCGAGCGGGACGGACGCCACCGCGGGGGTCCTGTTCGTGGTCGCCGGCCTCGACGCCGCCTCCGCGCGGGCCGCGGCCGACGCGATCGTCGCCCACCCCGAGATCCTCCGAGAGCGCTACGCGCTGACCTTCGACGGCGCGGGGCATCCCCTTCGCGCCGGCGGCAGGACGGGTCCGTGAGGCGCGCCCCGGGGCCGCTGTGCCTGCTGGGCCTGGCGGCGATCGTGATCGCGTTCAGCACCGATCACCCGCTGGTCCTCAGCGCGGTGGCCATCGGGGCGGTGGCCCTGTTCGTGGCCGCGCCCGGACGCCCCAGCCGGCTGTTCCTGCTGGGCGGCGCCCTCAGCGGCATCACCCTGGCGATCATGAACCCGTTCGTCTCCGCGCAGGGCGACCTGATCATCTGGAGCGGCCCGGATGTCCCGATCATCGACCTCGAGATCACGCTCGAGGAGGTGGTCGCCGGCATCGCGATCGGCGTGCGGCTGTTCGCGGTGGCCGTGATCATCGGCGCGCTGCTGGCCCACATGGACGCGGATCGCCTGCAGGCCCAGGTGGCCCGGGTGGCGCCGCGGTCGGCCCTCACCTGCGCTCTCGCCGCGCGCCTGATGCCGACCCTCCAGCGCGACGCGCGGTCCATCGTCGAGACGGCCCGCCTGCGCGGCGTCGCACTGGCCGACGGCGGCTGGGCCCAGCGCGCCCGGCACTCCGCTCCTCTCGCCCTGCCCCTGCTGGGCTCGAGCCTGTCGCGCGGCCTCGACGTGGCCGAGGCCATGACGGCGCGCGGGTACGGCGCGGGCTCGCGGACCCGCATCCCCGAGCCCGGGTACACGCGCGCCGAGCGGATCGTCCTGGCCATCGCCGTCGCGCTCTGCATCGTCGCCGCCGCGGCGATCGGGCTGGGCGCGGTGGACTACTCCTACTACCCGACGCTCGGCTCGCCCCTCGCGGGCGGGCCGGTCGCCATCGCCGCGGCCACCCTGATCGCGCTGCTCGGCGCCGCGGCGGTGCTGCGCCGGTGACCGCGGCCACCGTCCGGGACCTGCGCTTCACCTACGGCGGCGCCGGCGCGCCCGCCCTGGAGGGCGTGGACCTCGACGTGCGCGCCGGGGAGGTGCTGCTGCTGGAGGGGCCCTCGGGAGAGGGCAAATCGACCCTGCTGCGCGCCCTCTGCGGCCTGGTGCCCCACTTCCACGGCGGCCGGTTCTCGGGCCGCGTCGTGGTGGACGGCCACGACACCGTGCACACCTCGCCGGCACTCATCTGCCGCTCCGCGGCGATGGTGTTCCAGGACCCCGAGGCGCAGGCCGTGCTGGGCTCGGTCGAGCGGGACATCGCCTTCGGCCTCGAGTGCGCGGGCATCCCCGCGGCGCTGATCCCCGACCGCGTCGGCGAGGCCCTCGAGATGGCGGGGGCGGCCCATCTGCGCGAGCGCCTGATCGGCGATCTCTCCGGCGGGGAGCGCCAGAGGGTCGCGCTGGCGGCGGTGCTCGCCCCCGGCCCCCGTGTGGTGCTGCTGGACGAGCCGACGTCCCAGCTGGACGACGCGGCCGCCGCGGCCCTGATGGCGACGCTGCGCGCCCTGGCGGCCGGTGGCGCGGCGGTGGTGATGGCCGAGCACCGCGCCGACCGCGCGCGCCCCGCCGCCGACCGGGTGCTGGCGGTTCGTGCCGGGAGACTCTCCGCACCGGACGAGGCGCCGCCGCACCCGCCCTCGCCCGTCGCTCCGGCGCCCGGCCCGGTGCGGCTGTCGCTGGAGGGGATCTCGGCGGGCCACCCCCGGCGCCCCGTCCTCCGCGATGTCTCGCTCGAGCTGCGCGCGGGCGAGGTGGTGGCCGTCTCCGGCGCCAACGGCAGCGGCAAGTCGACCCTGCTGCGGGTGATGGCCGGCCTCCACGCGCCCGACTCCGGCACGGTGGTGCTGGAGGGCGCCGACGTCACCGGCCGCGCCGCCGAGCGCCGGTTCCCCGCGCTCGCGCTGGTGGGACAGGACCCCGGCCGCCACCTGCTCACCGAGCGCGTCGATGCCGAGCTCGCGGTCGCTCTGCGGGCGACCGGGGTCCCCGAGGCCGAGCGGCCCCGCCGGATCGCCGACATGCTCGACGTCCTGGATCTGGGCGACGTCGCCGACCGCCACCCCCTGGACCTCTCGGTGGGCCAGCGCGAGCGGGTCGCGCTCGGCGCCGTCCTGGTCGCGCGTCCCGGCGTGATCGTGCTCGACGAGCCCACCCGCGGCATGGACCCGCGCCGCAAGGCCGCCCTGGCCGCGCTGCTGCGCGACCGCGCCGCCGAGGGCGCCGCGGTGCTGGTGGCCACGCACGACGCCGCCTTCGCCCACGAGGCCGGCGACCGGGCGCTGGTGATGAGCGACGGACGGCTGCTGCCGGCCCCCTCCCCTCAGCCGGTGGTGGCCGGATGAGCGGCGCGACCCTCGTCGTCGTCGGCCTCGGGCTGCTGCTCGCCCTCGGCCTGGTGGCCCTCGAGCGCGGCGGGGTGGACGGCGCCGCCGCCAAGGAGCTGGCCCTCGTGGCCACGCTCGGGGCCGTCGGTGCCGCCGGGCGGGTGATCTTCCACCCCTTCCCGGGCGTTCAGCCGGTCACGATCATCTGCCTGGTCACCGGCGCGTCGCTCGGCCCGCGCGCCGGGCTCGCCGTGGGCCCGATCGCCGGCCTGCTCAGCAACAGCTTCCTCGGCCAGGGCCCGTGGACACCGCCCCAGATGGCGCTCTGGGGCCTCGCCGGCCTCAGCGGGGCGCTGCTGCGGCCGCTCTGCACGCGGGCGGTGGGCCTCGCGGTGGTCGGCTTCGCGTGGGGGTTCCTGTTCGGCTGGGCGATGAACGTGTGGTTCCTCGCCACGTTCGGCCCGGACGTCAGCTGGGCGAGCTTCGTGCTCGTCACCGGCCGCAGCGTGCCGTTCGACCTGGCCCACGCCACCGGCAACGCGGTGCTGGCGCTGACCATCGGCCCGGCCCTGCTGCGATTGCTGGGGCGCTACGCCCTGCGGATACGCACCGAGATCGTCATCGACGACCCAGTTGACGCGCCCGCTCGCGCAGGTCCGCCAGCGCCTCTACCTCCCGCGTCCGTGCCGCCGCGCTGAGGCCCCTCGCGGTCGCGATCAGCGCGCGGCACTCCGCGATCATCGCGGCCACCTCGTGCGGCGTCGCGGAGCCGGTCTGGAGCCGGGCCGCGACGCAGGCGGCCGGGTCGAGCGCGTCGGCGAGGGCCTCGGGCGAGATCACGGCCGGGCGCCCGAGGGTGGTCTCGGCGGCCGCGGAGAGGCGCTCCGGCGTCAGCGCGCTCGGCGCGAGGCCCTCCTCCACGAGAGCACGCACCGCCCGCCCCACCACGTGGTGGGCGCTGCGGTAGTCGAGGCCGGCCTCCACGGCGAGCACGTCGGCGACGTCGGCCGCCGCCGTGAAGCCCTCGCGGGCGGCGCGCTCCCAGCGGCCCGTGGCGATCGTCAGCCCGGCGACCACCTCGGCCGCCAGGTGCGTGACGGCGACCGCCTCGTCCAGCAGTCGCGGCACGCTGCCGTTGAGCAGGTGGAAGTGGTCGGTGCGGGCCGAGCCGGTGTGCAGGGCCACCAGTGCGGCGGTCAGGTCGCCCGCGGCGATGCCGGCCTGGGTGCGGATCACGGCCAGCGCATACGGGTTGCGCTTCTGGGGCATCAGGGCGCTGGCCCGGCTGTGGCGGTCGGCCAGCTCGACGGCGGCGAACTCCTGGCTGGCCAGGATCTCCAGGTCCTGCCCCAGCTGGGAGCCGTGGGTGGCGGCGGTCGCGATCGCCGAGATCAGCGTGACGTAGCCGTCGGTCTGCCACATCGCGTCCTTGGTGTGGCTCACCACCCCGCTGCAGCCGAGCAGCTCGGCGAGGCGCGCGCGGTCCAGCGGCCAGCGCGAGCCGGCGCTGCCGCCCACCCCGGCGACGCTCAGGTCGAGCCATCCGTGCGCCTCCCACAGCCGCTCCGCGTCGCGCAGCGCCGGGTACGCGTAGGCCAGCAGCAGATGCCCCACGGTCGTGGGCTGGGCGGGCTGGAGGTAGGTGTAGTCGGCGGCCAGGTCGCCGGCGTGCCGCTCGGCCTGGTCCACCACGGCCGCCGCGACATCGAGCGTGGCGTCGTGCAGGTCGAGGCTCCCCTCGCGCGCGCACAGGCGCAGAGCGACGCGAAACGCCTCGCGGCGGGGCCGGCCGGCGCTCAGCCATCCGGCCGCCGCGGCGCCCACCCGGGCCTTCAGCTCGTGCTCGCGGGAGTTGAACGCGTCGCCCAGCTCGGCGCGCCAGGGGAACTCCTGCGCGGGGATCGCATCCAGGGCGAGCAGGCCCTCCAGCAGGCCCCCGGCGTCCTCGCCGGTCACGGCCCCCGCCTCGACCAGCGCGACGGCGTGGGCCAGATCGGCCGCCGACAGCCACGGTGCCAGCCGCACCGCGTGGGTGATCTCGTGCCCGTAGCCCGCCCGGACCAGCTCGGGCGCGGGACCCCCGGTGAGGCGGCCCCCGGCCCCCAGATAGTCGTTGCTCACGCGCCGGAGACTAGTGCGAATCCATCCGGGTTGACATTCACGAAGGAGGTCTGAATGCTACCGGCCTTATATGAGTGATAAGAATCACGGATTGCCCGTGGTATTCCTGACCGAGGAGCTTTGGATTGAGCGCACGTCGTTGGACAAAGGTCATCGCCCTCCCCGCCATCGCCCTGATCATCGGGCTCGGTCTCCTCGCGGGGTGTGGATCTGACAGCGGTTCCTCGTCATCGGACACGACGGCATCCGGCGGGGGTGGAGGCGGCAAGCTGACGATCGTCGGCTACTCCGTCGCGCGCGAGGTCTACGGCCAGCTGATCCCGGGCTTCAACGCCACCCCGGCCGGCAAGGACGTCTCGTTCGACCAGTCCTACGCGGCCTCCGGTGAGCAGAGCCGCGCGGTCGCCGCCGGCCTCAGCGCCGACATCGTGGCCTTCTCGCTCGAGCCCGACATCACCCGCCTGGTCGATGCCGGCCTCGTCGACACCGACTGGAACGCGGGCCCCGACAAGGGCTTCGTGAGCGACTCGGTCGTCGTCTTCGTGACCCGCAAGGGCAACCCGAAGGGCATCACGACCTGGACCGACCTGACCAAGCCGGGCGTCGAGGTCATCACGCCCAACCCGTTCACCTCGGGCGCCGCGCAGTGGAACATCCTCGCCGGCTACGGCGCCGAGTCGAACGTCGGGAAGGACGAGGCCGCCGGTCTCGCCTACATCGACGCGCTCTTCAAGAACGTCCCGGTGCAGCCCGCGAGCGGCCGGGAGGCCCTCCAGGTGTTCGAGGCCGGAAAGGGCGACGTCCTCCTCTCCTACGAGAACGAGGCGATCGCCGCGCAGAAGGCGGGCACGGACATCGACTACACGATCCCGGACGACACGATCCTGATCCAGAACCCCGTCGCCGTGGTCAACACCAGCAAGAACCCGCAGTCGGCCCAGGCCTTCCTCGACTTCCTCCACTCGCCGGAGGGGCAGAAGATCTACGGCGACAACGGTTACCGCCCGACCGACGCGGCCGTCGCGAAGGACTTCAACTTCCCGACGCCCTCCGGGCTCTTCACCATCGACGACCTCGGTGGCTGGAGCGCGGTGAAGAAGGAGTTCTTCGACCCCGACAACGGCAAGGTCACGAAGATCTTCGAGGGCCAGGGCATTGCCACCAGCAAGTAGCGCCACTGCGGGGACCACTCCGCGTTCGAACTGGTCCGCACGAGCGGGGCGCTCCGGCGCCCCGCTCGCCATTGGTCTGGCCGTCATCTACATGAGCATCATCGTGCTCATCCCCTTCGCCGCCCTGCTGGACGGGGCGTTCGAGGACGGCTGGAGCACCTTCTGGGACGCCATCTCGTCCAAGCAGGCCGTGGCCGCGCTGGAGCTGACGGTGGGCTGCTCCCTGGTGGTCGTGGCGATCAACGCCGTCATGGGCACCCTCATCGCGTGGGTGCTGGTGCGCGACCGCTTCCCCGGCAAGTCCCTGATCAACGCCCTCATCGACCTGCCCTTCGCGCTGCCGACGATCGTGGCCGGGGTGACGCTGCTCGCCCTCTACGGGCCCAACAGCCCGTTCGGGATCAACATCGCGTTCACCCGCGCCGGCATCGTGGTCGCCCTGCTGCTGGTGACGCTGCCGTTCGTGGTGCGGGCGGTGCAGCCGGTGCTGCTCGAGCTCGACACCGAGATGGAGCAGGCCGCCGCCTCCCTCGGCGCGAACCGGTTCACGATCTTCCGCCGGGTGATCTTCCCCAACATCCTCCCCGCGCTCCTCGGCGGCAGCGGGCTGGCCTTTGCGCGCGCCCTCGGGGAGTTCGGCTCGCTGGTGCTGATCGCGGGCAACATCCCCTTCGACACCCAGGTGTCGTCGCTCTACATCATCAACCTGATCGAGGGCAACGAGAGCGGCACCCCGGTCGCGGCCGCGGCCGTCTCGGTCTCGCTGCTGGCGCTGTCGCTGGCGTCCCTGCTGCTGCTCTCCGGCATCGAGCGCCTGGTGTCGCGTCATGCCCGCTAAGGCGGGGGACATCGCGGCCCGGTGGGGCCTGCGCAGCATCGCGCTGCTCTACCTGCTGTTCCTGCTCGTGCTGCCGGTCTGGCTGGTCATCTACTACGCGTTCGACGACGGCTTCGACGTGTTCTGGGACTCGATCACCAGCCCGGACGCGCTTCACGCCCTCTATCTCACGATCCTGATCACGCTCATCGCCGTGCCGCTCAACACCGTGTTCGGGGTCCTCGCGGCGCTGATCCTGGTGCGCCGCAGGGTGCCCGGGCGCAGCTTCATCAGCGCCCTCATCGACCTTCCGCTGGCCCTGTCCCCCGTGGTGGTCGGCCTCTGCATCGTCCTCGTCTGGGGCAAGTACGGCTGGTTCGGCTTCGTCCAGCAGGACTGGGGCTACCAGGTCGTGTTCGCCGTCCCGGGGATGGTGCTGGCGACCATCTTCGTGTGCCTGCCATTCGTGGTGCGCGAGGTGGTGCCCGTGCTGCGCGAGGTGGGCACCGACCAGGAGGAGGCCGCCTCCACGCTGGGCGCCGGAGGCTTCCAGACCTTCTGGCGCATCACGCTCCCCGCCATCCGCTGGGGGATCATCTACGGGGTCATCCTCACCACCGCGCGCGCTCTCGGCGAGTACGGCGCGGTCGCCGTCGTCTCCGGCCGGATCACTGGCAAGAGCGAGACGATGACCCTCTTCGTGGGCCAGCAATACCAGCAGATCGGGCCCAACAGCCAGACCGCCGCATACTCGGCGTCACTGGTGCTCGTGCTTCTAGCTGTTATAACCGTTCTTGCTATGAACCTGCTCAACAGGAAGGGGGGGCCCGATGGCGATTCTGGTCACTGACGTCAACAAGCGCTTCGGCGATTTCGTAGCGCTCGACGACGTCAACCTGGACGTCAAGAGCGGCTCTCTGACCACGCTTCTCGGCCCCTCCGGCTCGGGCAAGTCGACCCTTCTGCGCGTGATCGCCGGCCTCGAGACGCCCGACACCGGCACCGTCGTGATCAACGGCGAGGACGCCACGACCCACCCGCCCCAGAAGCGCGGAGTCGGCTTCGTGTTCCAGCACTACGCCGCCTTCAAGCACATGACCGTGCGCGACAACGTGGCCTTCGGCCTCTCCATCCGCAAGCGGCCCAAGAAGGAGATCGCCGAGCGGGTCACGGAGCTGCTGTCGCTGGTGCAGCTCGACGGCCTCGCCGATCGCTACCCGAGCCAGCTCTCCGGTGGTCAGCGCCAGCGCATGGCCCTCGCCCGCGCGCTCGCGGTGGAGCCCAAGGTGCTCCTGCTCGACGAGCCGTTCGGCGCCCTCGACGCGCGGGTCCGCAAGGAGCTGCGCGCGTGGCTGCGCCGTCTGCACGAGGAGGTCCACCAGACCACCATCCTGGTGACCCACGATCAGGAGGAGGCCATGGAGGTCTCCGACACGATCGTCGTGATGGACCAGGGCGCGATCCAGCAGGTCGGCTCGGCGCGGGACCTCTACGAGCGCCCGGTCAACCAGTTCGTCATGAGCTTCATCGGGCCGGTCAACCGGGTCGGCGACATCTACGTGCGGCCCCACGACATCGAGCTGCGGCCGGTCGCCAACGGCACCACCTCGCGGGCCACCGTCGAGCGGCTCATCTACCTCGGCTTCGAGGTCCGCGTGGAGCTCGAGCGCGAGGACGGCGAGCGGCTCTACGCCCAGATCACCCGCGACGTGGCCGACGACCTGGCGCTCGAGGAGGGTGGGGAGATCTTCCTCAGCCCCAAGAACGAGCGCTTCTTCGCCAGCGCAGGTGCCGGCGCCGGCATCTAGCCTGGACGCGCGGTCGCCCTCGGGGTCCCGCGAACTCGACTTTCGCACAGTGATCGGCGCGCATGGTCCTCTGTACGCTGCGCCGGTCTTGGAGAAGACCGACCACGACGGAGCACCCCTGAGCGCGCGCCGCGCGGGTGGCCGTTGAGCGCGGACCGGGGCCTCTCCGCGGTGGCGCGGGCGGTCAGGTCGCGCTGGTGGATCGTGGTGCTCTGCGCGCTCATCGCAGGCGGAGCGGCCTTCGCGGCGCGCCAGCTCCAGGACGCCGAGTACCGCGCGAGCGCCTCCGTCCTGTTCCGGAGCACGAACCTCGACGCCTCGGTGCTGAACGGCAGCTCGTACTTCGACCGCTCCAACGATCCGCTGCGCACCGCGGCGACCAACTTCGAGCTCGTGCAGAGTCCCACGCTCGCCGCGCGCGTCTCCAAGGCGCTCGGCGGCGACGTCACCGCCGACGACATCGAGCAGCAGATGAGCTTCCGCGAGGTCGGCAGCTCCGACGTCGTCGAGATCTCGGCGACCGACACTCGGCGGGCGTGGCGGCGCTGGTGGCCAACACGTGGGCGCGCGAGTTCGTGTCCTACCGCCGCGAGACCGACCGGGCCCAGGTCGCCGAGGCCATCGCCCTCATCCGGCGGGAGCTCGACACCTCGAACGCCCCCGCCGACTCCACCGACGCCCGGATCCAGGATCTCCGTCAGACGCTCGAGCGGCTGCGGGTCGTCCAGGCGTTGCAGACGGGGGGCGCCGAGCTGGTCAACACGGCCGCCGTCCCCGAGTCGCCGGTCGGCCTGCCGTTGATCGTGGTGGTGCTCGGGGCGACGCTGCTGGGGGCCCTCGTCGGAGTGGCCGCCGCGACCTTCCTCGAGCGCCGCGACCGTCGCGTGAAGTCCCCGGACGACGTCGCGGGCCTCCTGGGCCTGCCCCTCCTCGCGAGCGTTCCGCGGATTCGCCCGGGCAGCCCTGGGACGCCCACGGACCTCACCTTCCCGGAGACGCGCGAGGCCTTCCGCACGCTCGCGCTGCGCCTTCGCCTCTTCGACGTCGATCGTCCCCGCAAGGTCGTCGCCGTGGTCAGCGCGGAGTCGGGAGAGGGCAAGACCTCGGTGGCCCTCCGGCTCGGCGCGACCTATGCGGCCGCGGGCCAGCGCGTGATCGTGGTCGATTGCGACCTCCGGCGCGGCGATCTACGCCTGAGGCTGCCCATCGACACGGGCCCGGGCCTCGTCGAGGTCCTGTCGGGCCAGGCCACCATCGCCGAGGCGATCGCCAAGATCGAGTTCGCGTCCGATTCGTCGCGGGCCGGCGGCAGCGCGTCGGCGGTCCTCTACGCGATGCCGGCGGGCGCGTCGCCACCGAACCCGATCCAGATGCTGACGAGCAACTCCATGCGCGAGCTGCTCGCCGCCCTGCGCGACAGCTTCGACCACGTCGTGATCGACACCGCGCCGTTGCTGCGCGTGAGCGACACCGAGGCCCTGGTCGAGCTGGTGGACGGCCTGATCGTCGTCTCCCGGCTCCAGCATTCGACCAGCGACGATCTGCGAAAGCTCGCGGCGATCGTCAACGGCGACGCGAAGCGCGCTCTCGGCGTGGTGGTCAACGACGTCGGCCGGCGTGACACCGGTCGCGCGTACTACGGCGTCCCGGAGACGCCCTCGACGAAGGAGCGGTTCGTCGATGACGGCCGTCGCGGTGTTCGGTGACACCGCGCCGCCGACGCAGGCCCGTGTCGCCGAGGCCGTCGCACGCACGCATCCCGACGCGGTCGTCTTCCTCGGTGACGCGGTCGACCGGCATGGGAGATGGGCCGCGCGCCGCGGGCTCAAGCGCTGGGTGCGCGACCTCGCGCCCCTGCGCGGGCGGCTCTTCGCCATCGGCGGCAACCACGATTTCGAGGCCGACGGCGGCCTGTCGGCATACTCGGCGGCCCTGGACGAGCTGGACTGCCCGCCCGCGCGCCGGCAGCGCTTCTGCGTCGAGTTCGACGGCATCCGCCTCGTCGGCCTGACCGTGGGACACCACGCGAACGCCGTCTCCCACGAGGACCTGCGCTGGTGCGCGGATGCCTTCGCCGACACCCCGGCGGGGGCCGCGAAGGTCGTCGCCGTCCACCAGCCTCTCTTCCCGATCGCCGGGCGGATCGGCGTCTCGCTGGACGCCGATCCCGCGCGGCGCGACGACTTCCTCGCGGCGCTGCGCGGCTGGCGTGTGAACGCGGTGGTCTGCGGCCACGAGCATCTCTACGCCCGCCGCTGGATCGGTGAGGGCCTGCTGCAGATCGGCTCGGGAGGCGGAGGGCGCCCAGAGCGAGAAGGCCGTGTTCGGCCCCGCCGACTGCACCGCCGACCGGCTCATTTCGTGACGCTCACCCCGGTGGACGGGGCCCTCGGCATCGCGGCCTGGTCTCCCGACGGCGAGCCCCTCGACCGGTTCACGCTGGAGCTCGCGGCGTGAGCGGCCGGGCGCAGCCCCCCGCCGGCCGGGGCGCCCGCCGTCGCTGATCGGCCTCGCGGTGCTCGCCAGCGCGGCCGCGGGTGCCGGGCTGGGGCTCGGCGCCCCCCTGTTCGTCCTCGGGGCTTGCTCGCCGTCGGCGCCGTCTGGTGCGTGCGGGTGCTCTTGCGCCGGGGGCAGGAGACGACGCTGCTCGCCCTCGCGGGCACGTCCCTCGCGCCGATGCCCTCGGCCCTGCGGAACGGCCTGCTGCTCGCGACCGTCGCGATCGTGATCGGCGTCGTCGTGTCGGACCGCCTCTGGCCGACCGAGATCGCGCGCCGGCTCGGCCTTCCCCAGCTCGCGATGCTCGGCGGCCTGGCGGCCCTCGACATCGCCCTCGCGGTCAGCTCGCTGCTGTCGGGCCAGCACCGGCCCGCTCGCGCCCTTCGTCATCGCGACGGTCGTCTCCCTGGGCTTCACCTGGGCGCTCTACCACCGCGCCCGGATGGTCGGCCCCCTGCCGATCGCGTTCGGCCTCGCCGGCGCCTCCGCGATCGCGAGCCCGATCGTGCTGCTGCGCCTCGGAGGACTGCCCCTGATCGGCTCCGCCAACGCCTCGACTACGCGGATGCCAAGAACGTCGTCGTCAACGAGCTCGGCGACGTCAACGGCCAGGCCCTATCGTGATGATGCTGGGGCTTCCGTTCCTCCTCGCCTTCGCGCTCCACGCGAAGGACCGCCTGCTGCTCGCGGCGGCGGTCGCCACCGCCGTCGCCGGCCCTGTCGCTGCTGGTCCTGCTCAGCCGCTCGAGCCTGGTCGGCGGCGATCGCCGGCGCCGCGCTCGTCACGATCCTGATGGCGCGCCTCTCCCGCGGTCGCGCCGCGGTGCTCTGTCTCGCGGCCGTGGCGGCGGGCGCCTTCTTCGCGAGCGGCGTCGAGCAGCTCAGCGCCGACGACAAGAACCTCGGCACGCGCTCGGTCCTCTGGAACACGGCCATCGACTTCTGGCACCAGGCCCCGTTCCTCGGTCATGGGGTCAACAGCTGGCCGCGCCTCGTGGCCGAGCAGGTGCGCTGGGCGCCGACCGAGGGCCGGGGAGGGACCCACAACGTGCTCCTCTCCGGGCTCGTCAGCGGTGGCCTGGTGGCCGTCTGCCTGCAACTGGTGCTGATCGGCGCGGTCGCCTATCTGGGCGTGCGCAGCCTCCGCCGGCTGCGGGCGCCGCGGGACGCGGCGGCCTACGTGGCCGTCGTCGGCGCGCTGGGCGCCTTCGCGGCCCAGGTGGTCAGGGGGTGCTTCGAGGCCACCGGCTGGCCGGGAACCCGCGCCAACGACCTGCGCACGTGGTCTGGCCTGATGCTGCTCGGCGTGGTCGTCATCCTCACGTCCGCCCTCGCGTCGGCGCGCGAGCCGGGCGACGCTGCCGCGGCGCCGGCGCCGCGGCCATGACCACCGCACTGGACCCGCCGCGGGTCGCCACCGGCTCGGTGGTCTGCTTCTCGACGGCCGACTGGGACGCGCCGCTCTGGACCAACAAGCAGCACCTCATGTCCCGGCTCGGGGCCCGCGGCGTGTCCGTGCTGTACCTCGACTCCCTCGGCCTCCGCGCTCCGGGCCTCGGCCGCCTCGGACCTCGGCCGCATGGCGGAGCGCCTGCTGGCCTGGAGGCCGTACGCGGCCCCGGCGGCCCCCGGTGTCTTCCGGGACCGACCCCTCGTCGTGCCGCTCCACCGGTTCGCCGCGGCGCGGGCCGTCAACCCGTCGCTGCTCGACTGGCGGCTCGCGCGCAACCAGAGGCGGCTGAGCTCTGCGACGGCCGGTCGTCTGGGCCTACACCCCCGCCGCCGCCGACGCCTTCTCCCCCGACCGCCACCGCGCCCTCGTCTACCACTGCGTTGAACGACCTCGCCGCCTATCCCGGCGTCGATCCCGTCTCGTTCCGGCAGGGTGAGGAGCGGCTCATCCGTCGCGCCACCGTCTGTCTCGCCTCCTCCCGGCCCCTCGTTCAGCACCTCCTCGACCTCGGTGCCGGGACGTGCGCTACTGGCCCAACCCGGCCGACACCGAGGCCTTCCGGCAGGCGGCGAGGTCCCCGGCCGCCCGGCCCGACGACCCGCGCCCCGTGATCGGCTTCGTCGGGGCCGTCCAGGAGCACAAGGTTAACATCGCGCTTGTCTCGGCGCTCGCGCGGTCGCGCCCCGACTGGCGTTTCGTGCTCGCCGGACCGGTCGGCATCGGTCTCAGCGCCACGTCCATCGACCCCGGCATGTTTCCCTCCAACGTCGAGCTGCCCGGGCTGATCGACCGCGCCGACCTCCCCGCGCTGGTGGCCTCGTTCGACGTCGGGATCATCCCCTACGCGCAGAACGCCTACACCCGCTCGGTGTTCCCGATGAAGGTCTTCGAATACCTCGGTGCCGGCCTTCCGGTGGTCGCGACATCCCTCCCGAGCCTCGTCGGCGAGGTCGATCACGTCGCCTTCGCCGACGCCGCGGCGTCCTTCGCGGCCGCGCTCGGGCGGCGCTGGCCGCCGATCCGCTCACGCGCGCGGTCCGCAGCGACTACGCCGCGGCTTCTCGTGGACGCGGCGCACCGACCAGGCCATCGCGCTGCTGGAGAGCCTTGGCCGCTGAGCGGCCCGCGAGCCCCTACTTCCTCGTCGAGTGGTCCGGCGGCGGCGGTCTCGGGCACTACGCGTTCCTCCTCGCCGACGCACTCGCGCAGGTCCGCCCGGCGTGGCGCTGATCACGCGCGAGGGCTTCGAGCTGCGCGACGCGCCCGCATGCGCAGCGCGTCGAGACCGCCGTGGCGCGCGGCGCCCGCGTGGAAGCGCGGTCCGCGCGCGCTCGGCGGCCGTCGGGCTGGCGCGGCTGGCCGGCTGGTCCCACGTGTGCCGGACGGTGCTGCGGCACCGCGGGCTCCCGGCCGGTCGTGCACCTGCAGAGCATCGACCGCTCGCCCGAGATCGTCTTCAGCGCCGATCCTCCGGATGCTCGGGGCGAACCCGTGATGACGCTCCACAACGCGACCCCGCACGACTCGGGCCCCATCCGCCGCGCGGCCCTCGCCGCCGCCCTGCGCATCCCACATGGTTTCATCGCCCACTCGGCGGCGGTGCGCACCGAGATCCGGCGCCACCGGGGCAACCGCTGTGCCGGTGCGGGTGCTGCCCCACCCCAGCTACCGCCGCCTGGCCGAGGTCTGCGCCGCCCGCCGGGCCGCCGGCCGAGGGCACCCGGCTGCGGATCGGCGCCTTCGGGATGATCCGGCCCTACAAGGGGCTCGAGTTCGTCGTGGGCAGCCGTGGAGCCGCCTCGTGGACGACGAGCCGCAGGTCGAGTTCCGCGTGGTCGGCCGCACGGCCGATGTCCCGGGGTCGAGGCGCTGCTCGCCCGTCTGCCCGCCGAGCGGGTCACCCAGCGGCTGGACGTACGTCTCGCTCCCCGACCTCGTGGCGCGAGATCCGCTCCGTCCGATCTGCTGCTGCTCGGTCATCGCTCGACCTCGGAGAGCGGCATCGCCCAGCTCGCGCTCGGTGCCGGCGTCCCGGTCATCGCCCCCCGCATGGGGTCGCTCGCCACGCTGCTCGCGGTCCAGGAGGGCTGGCTCTTCGAGCCCGGCGACGTCGACGACGCGGTCAGGCGGGCGCACCGCCTGCTCGGGCAGATGGCGCGCGACCGGCAGGCGCTGCGCCCCGCCGCGCTGGCGGTCGCCGACAGGCGCCGAGCTGGGACGAGATGGCCGCCGAGGCCCTGGCGCTGATGGAGCTGACGGGGCGGGCATGAGCGACGGCACGCCTCGGGCGGTCGGCCTCGTCGTCACGAGCTCGGTCTACGGCGGGGCGGAGAAGTACCTGCTCGACCTCTACGGCGCGCCCTCCGTGCGGCGCGAGTTCACCGGACCCTGCTCGGCGCGCTGCCCGCGCTGGGACCAGCTGTCGCTCGCCCGCACGCCCGACCGGCCTGGGTCCCAAGTGGAGTCGCGGCAACATGGGCCGCAGCCTCGCGGCGGCCCCCTCGTCCCATCGTCCTCGGCCGGAGGATCCTCGACGCGTTCGGCCGCGATGCGCATCCGGCGTTCTTCCACCTGCAGTACAAGCGCGAGCAGGTGCTCTTCACCCACGTCGCCTCTCGCGGCGCGCGCCCGTTCTGTGGACCGAGCAGGGAACGCTGCCGCCCTTCCGGCAATGGAGGGCCGTCGCGCCCCTCTACCGCCGCGCGGCCGATGAGCACCGCCGGCATCATCTGCGTCTCCGAGGACGTCGCCGACGACATCAGCGCGCTGGTCGGGCGCCGTTCCCCCCGCTGCACGTCATCGAGAACTTCGTCGATCTCGCGAAGTTCGCCCTGCCGACGCCCGAGGAGCGGCGGCGGGCGCGGGCACGGTTCGGCATCGGCGACGACGCCGTCGTGGTCGCGACGGTGTGCCGGATCGCGGCCTCGAAGAGGGTCGCGCTCGCGCTGGACGCCGTCGACCGGCTGCCCGGCGGGCTGGCGCTCATCTGCGGTGACGGCCCGGAGCGGGCCGAGCTCGCGCGACGCCGCGCGGGTCCCCGGGCGATCTTCACCGGGTTCCTCGCCGAGCCCCGCGACGTCTACCTCGCCGCCGACGTGCTCGTCCACCCGTCCTCCGGCGAGGGCGAGGGCTGGCCCCTCACCCTGGTCGAGGCTGCGGCGTCCGGCCTGCCGGTGGTCGTCTGCGACGACACGCGGTTCCGCCGGATCGTCCACGGGTGGGGCAGGGCGGTGTCACCGACCGGGGAGAGCATCGCCCGCGCCGTCGCGACGGTGACGAATGGCGCGCTCCCGGGGCGGCGCGCACCTGGGCGGAGGAGCGCTCGACCGAGCGCGCGGTCGAGAAGCACCTGAGCATCATGCGGGCGCTGCGCGACACCCCGCGATGAGGGCGATCAGCGGCGGACCGCGCGCTCCAGCACGTCGAGATGGGCCCGCGCCCACCGGTCCGGCGAGTGCGCGTCGGCCCAGCGGCGCGCGTCGAAGGGCGAGCGGGTCACGGCCTCGGTGATCGCCTCCGCGATCGCCTCACCGGTGGGCGCCCGCGCCGTGGCGCCCCATCCGTGCACCATGGGCGCCAGCCCGGAGTCGGCGACGACGACCGCCGGCGGCCCGGCACTCGCGGCCTCCAGGAGCACCTGCCCGAAGCCCTCCTCCCAGCTCGCAAGCACCAGCACGTCCGCCGCCGCGTAGATCGGGCGCGGGTCGAGCCGGAAGCCGGTGAAGATCACGCGCGGGTTGCCGGCCGCACGCACGCGGAGCTCCGCGTCGAGGGGCCCCTCTCCACAGATCACCATCCAGCACGAGGGCAGCCGGGCCGCCGCGTCGATCGACTGCTCCACTCTCTTGCGCGGGATCAGCTGGGCGACGACCGCGACCACCGGAGCCGCGTCCTCGGGGATCCCGAGGGCCCGCCGCGCCGCGCCCTTCTGCGCGTCGTCGGCGGGCGCGGTCCACCCCGGGTCGATCGCGTTGCTGATCACCACGATCTCGGGAGCGTCGCGGCCCAGCGCGTCGGACACCTCGGCCGCGACCCTGTCGGAGATGCAGACGATCGTCGCGACCCCGCCCGCCGCGCGGCGGTAGGCCGTCGACAGGGGCCCCCTCAGCCGGCCGCCGGGAAGGGCGCCGTGCTCCATCCAGATCACCGGGGCGAGCCGCGACAGCGAGCGCGTGTACAGCACCTGCTCCCGCTTGAAGTGGGCATAGAAGGCGCTGAAGTCCTCCTGCCGGTCGCAGTCGCGGATGGCGCGCCGCCCGCGCGCCGTCACGAACGGCATCGACGCGAGCGACGCACCCGTCCGCCGGTAGCTCCACTTGGCCCCGAGCCCGATGTCGGTCGCGGGTAGGCCGGTGGCCGCCCACTGGGGCAGGTCGCCCAGCAGATGGCCCCGCGCCCGCGCCGAGATCAGGGGGTCGGTCCAGATCCGGGCGATGTGCGCCTCGGCGCCACCGTGGATCGTGGAGGTGGCCACGACGCCGACGCGCAGCGCGGTGCCTCCCGTTGTCCTCTCCGCCAACAGACCCGCAGGATACCTTCGCCCTACACCTCCATCACCAGGCCCCGCCGGCGCAATTTGAGGAGCAGGGCACTCCCGGTGGCGAGAGCCAGCAGCGCGCCGGCGACCAGGCGGGCCGGGTCGGGCAGGGTGGCGGCCACCAGAGCGGCAGCCACCGCGGCCCCCAGGATCGCGGCATCGGCCCTCGGCAGCGAGATCCGCGGGAGGGCGCCGAGGCTTCCGAGCTGGCGCACGGCGATGCCCAGGATCAGGGTTTCGCCGATCAGCACCGCGACGCCCGTACCGCGCGCGCCGAAGAACGCGGACAGCGGAAAGGCCAGTGCGGCGCCGGTCAGCCCGCCCATCCAGCACAGCACCTGCCGCGCGCCGTACCCGCCCGCGATCAGCGCCTGGATCAGCAGGCGATTGATGAACATGACCGCCGTCGCCGTCATCAGGATCGCCACGAGGACGGTGATGTCGCCGTAGGAGCTCCCGCCGAACGCCTCGATCACCCACGGCCCGAGGGTCACGACCGAGACGAACGCGATCGTCGCGAGGGCGAGCAGGAAGCCGCCGATCTGGCTGAGCAGGCGGCGCAGGGAGGCCAGATCGGACCAGGCCCGCGCGATGCGGGGGAAGAAGGCGCCGATCACGATCGACTGGCCGTACATCGCGATGTCCACGAAGCGGTACGCGGCGGCGTAGACGCCCAGCGCGGAGCCGCCGGTCGTGATGCCGAGCGCGACGACGTCCGCGCGGTAGTAGGCGACCACCGTCACGTCGCCCACGCCGAACATCCGCGACCGCTGGAAGAGCCCCCTCGCGTCGTGGCCGAACCCGGTCGGCGTGAAACGCGGCCGCAGCTGCCGGCACGCCACGACGGCGAGCGCGAGCCAGACGATCAGGTTCGGCAGCACAGAGCTCGCGACCACGTCAACCGCGCTCAGTCCTCTCAGCGAGAAGGCGATGACGAACGCGAGTGCCAGGGCGCTGCCGGCGACGTCGGCGATCGCGAAGGGGATCAGCCTCACGTGGGCCCGCAGCACCTGCTGGAGGGTCACCAGGCAGGCGATCGGCATGGCCGCGAAGGCGAGGATCATCGGGCCCCGCGTCGAGGAGTCCGGCAGGGCGAGGACCACCAGGATGGCCAGGCAGCCCACGCCCGCGGCAAGGCCGAGCCGCAGGAGGAAGGCCGCGCCCAGGCGGCGGCCGTCCATCGTCCCGATGGAGAGGTCCCGGAAGACCGACTTGTCGATGCCGAACGCCGCCACGGTCCCCGCGACCTCGGCCAGGGTGATCGCGAAGGCGGCGCTGCCGTACTCGGCGGGGGTGAGCCCACTGAGGATCACCGCGAAGGTCGCCATGTTCAGGCACAGGGCGATGAGGCGGCCCAGCCCCTGGAGGCCCAGCTGCGTCCCGAGGCGCTCGGGGCGTGCGTCGCGTCCCTCAGGCTCCGTGGAGATCACCCACGACGCGAGAATACCCGGATCCGGCGACCGCCCCGGCCGCCGGGCGACGGGGGCTGAACGCTACGTGTCGTAGGACGTGAGGGGGTCGTGGACTCGGGGGGGCGCCCGCGCGCCACCAGGTGCTCCGCCTGCAGCGGCGCCAGGCCGGCGAGGACGCTCAGGCGGTGGGCAGCTCCGCGACCTCGGCCAGCACGCCGCGCACGCCGGAGACGTCCAGCAGTCTCTGGACGGCCTCGGAGGGCTTGAAGATGCTCACGGAGGGGCGCCCCTCGCGGCTGCGCTCGTAGGCGGCGAGCAGCGCGCCGAGGCCGCGGCTGTCCATGAAGGTGACGCCCTCGAGGTCGACCACCACGGGGCCCTCTCCGCGCTGGGCGTCGGTGAGCGTGCGCGAAACCTCCGGAAGGGCGAGGGCGTCGAGAACGCCGACCACGCGCACCACGGTTGTATCGCCCCGCGCCTCGACGAGGATCTCGACGTGCTCGGCGGCCATGGCGCGGCACACTAGCAGGGACCGCTGCAACCCCATTCCCGGGCCGTCGCGGTAGAGTTGCGCGGATTCGAGCGATCGAGGAGCTGCCATGAGGGGCCTACCGCTGTGGATGCTGGGTGTGCTGGGAGCGCTGGCCGTGCTGCTCCTGTTCGTCGGGTGGGAGGACCGCCACGAGGCCGGGTACCTGCCCTTCATCATGGGGATCGTCTTCGCGCTGTTCACGCTCGCGGCCGTCGGTGGGCGCGTCCGCGGCGACGCGGACTGACGGCCGCGCCGCGCCGCGCGCGGGACGGCGCCCCCCGTTTCGTCACGCGTCCCAGATTCGGCCGGCCAACCTGTGCCCCAGGGTGTGAGCGCGACGCCGCGCGACCGGCGAGAATGACCCGGTGACGACCCGGCCCCCCGACGATCGCGACGAGCCCCTGCGTCGCGACGTGCGGATGCTGGGTGAGCTGCTGGGGCAGGTGCTGGTGGAGCAGGGCGGCCCGGAGCTGCTGGAGACCGAGGAGCGCCTGCGGCTGCTCAACCGGGAACTGCGCAGCGATCCGGACGGCGGCGACGTGGCCGCGCGCGAGCGCGAGGTGGACGACATCGTCGCGTCGCTCGACATCGCCACCGAGGTCGGCGTGATCCGCGCCTTCTCGATCTACTTCCAGCTGGTCAACGCGGCCGAGCAGCACCACCGCGTGCGGCGCCGCCGCGCCCGCGACGCCGAGCGCGCCGCCGAGGGCCGGGCGCAGCCCGAGAGCCTCGCGGCCGCGGTGTCCTCGTTCGCGCGCCACGGCGTGCCGCCCGCCGAGGTGCAGGCCGCGCTCGACCGCATGAGCATCGCGCTCGTGGCGACGGCCCACCCCACCGAGATCACCCGCCAGAACGTGCTCGACAAGCACATCCTGGTCAACGGCTGCCTCGAGGAGCTCGAGGCCTCGCGCTCGCCCGGCGAGCGCCGCGAGACCATCGACCGCCTGCTCGAGGCCATCACGATCCTCTGGCAGACCGACGCGATGCGCTCGGAGCGCCCGCTGGTGATCGACGAGGTGCGCCGGGTGCTCTACTTCTTCGACCACATCCTCATCGACGCCTCCAGCGCGGTGCAGGAGGAGCTCGAGCGGCTGCTGGCCGAGCACTACCCCGCCGTCGTGCCGCCCCCCACGGTGCTCACCTTCGGCTCGTGGGCGGGCGGCGACCAGGACGGCAACCCCAACTGCACGCCGGACCTGATCCCCGCGGCGCTCCATCGCCATCGGGACGCGGCGATCCGCAACCTGCGCGAGCGGGTCACCCAGCTCGGCGCGGAGCTCGCCATCTCGGTGCGGATGGTCGGCGTCAGCGACGAGCTGCTCACCTCCATCGCGGCCGACGAGGCGCTGATGCCGCTCGCCTCCGAGGAGATCCTGGCCCGCAACGCGGCCGAGCCCTACCGGCGCAAGCTCTCGTACGTCTGGGAGCGGCTCGACCCGGAGGGGGAGGCGCCCTACGCGGACCCCGACGAGATGATCGCCGACCTGCGCGTGGTCGAGAGGTCGCTGCTCGAGCACCGCGGCGAGCGGATCGCCCGGCGCGGCCTGGCCCAGCTGATGCGCCAGGTGCAGACCTTCGGGTTCCACACCGCCCGCCTCGACGTGCGCCAGCACTCCAGCCGGCTGCGCGAGGCCGCCGACGCGCTGGCCTCCGGTCAGCCGGAGGCGATGTCGCCCGGCGCGGCCGAGGTGGTCGAGACCTTCCGCGCCCTGCGCGCCGCCATCGACGAGCACGGCCCGCGCGCGGCGGGCACGGTGATCGTGAGCTTCACCCACGAGGCCGAGGACCTGCTGGCCCCGCTCGCCCTGGCCCGCCACGTGGGGCTGGTGCGCGAGGTGGACGGCCACCTGCACTCGGACGTCGACCTGGTGCCGCTGTTCGAGACGATCGACGACCTGCGCCGCGCCCCGGCCATGCTGCGCACCCTGCTGGGCGCGCCCGACTACCGCCGCAACGTCGAGGCCCGTGGCGACCGCCAGACCGTGATGGTGGGCTACTCCGACTCCAACAAGGACGGCGGCTACCTGGCGGCCAACTGGGAGCTGTTCCTGGCCCAGGAGCGGATCGCCGACGCGTGCCGGCTCGACGGCGTCGAGCTGACCCTGTTCCACGGCCGCGGCGGCACGGCCAGCCGGGGCGGCGGATCGACCTACTCGGCGGTGATGGGCGGGCCGATGGGCACCCTCAACGGGCGCATCCGCATCACCGAGCAGGGCGAGGCGCTCTCGTTCAAGTACGGCCTCCCCCAGGTGGCCGAGCGCAACCTCGACTCCGTGGTGGCCGCCGTGCTCGAGCGGACGCTGCAGGAGGACGACGCCGGCGGCTTCACCGGCCGCAAGGGCGTGTGGGACGAGGCCGCCGCCGAGCTGGCCGAGAGCGCGATGGCCTCGTATCGCTCGCTGGTCTACGAGGATCCGGACTTCCTGCCGTACTTCGTCCAGGCCAGCCCGATCCGCGAGCTGGGCCTGCTGACCATCGGGTCGCGCCCCTCGCGCCGGCCCTCCGACGACCCGGGCGCCACCGACGACGTGCGCGTGGAGGACCTGCGGGCCATCCCGTGGGTGTTCGCCTGGACCCAGAACCGCCACCTGCTGCCCTCCTGGTTCGGGGTCGGCACGGCGCTCGACGACTTCATGACCCGCTATCGCGGGGGCCGCGACGTGCTGCGCGAGATGTACGCGCGCTGGCCCTGGTGGCAGTCGATCATCGACACCTGCCACATGACCGTCGGCAAGGCGGACATGCGCGTGGCCGGCCTCTACGCCCGTCTGGTCGACGACGAGGCGCTGCGCGACCGCATGCTGGGCAGGGTCACCGAGGAGTACCGGCGCACGGCGTCGGGGCTGCTGGCGGTGGTCGACCGGGAGCGCCTGCTCGACGACAAGCCCTTCCTCCAGACCTCGATCCGCCTGCGCAACCCGTACGTTGACCCGCTCCACGCGATCCAGGTGCGCCTGCTGCGGGAGTTCCGCGCGGCGCGCGACCCCGACGAGCGCGCTGCCCTCCAGCACCCCCTGCTGCTCACCATCAGCGGCATCGCCGCGGGGCTCCGCAACACCGGCTAGGCGGCCGGCGCCGCCCCGTCGCCGCGCTCGACCAGCCCGGTCAGCGCGCGCCGCAGCTTCTGCGCGCGCGATTGATCGTCGCGCCCCGATCGGGGGCGAGGCGCCCCGGCGACGTCCGGCCACCGGGATGCGGCGGCCGCCGTGACCAACAACAGGATCGCCGTGAGGAAGACGAAGACGAGCAACGCCACGACGGCGCCCAGGGAGCCGTAGACGGCGTTGTAGCGGCCGAAGTTCCGGACGTAGATGCCGAAGCCCGTGGAGAGGACCCAGAGCCCGACGGCGCCGCCGAGCGCCCCGCGCCACACGCCCGGCCATGGGATCGGCTCGGCGGGCACCAGCCGCAGCAGGGCGGTCAGGACGGCGAAACTGAGCGTGACCGACGTGGCGAAGCCGATCAGGGTCCCCGCCCACCCGAGCAGGCCCACCGCCTCGAGCACCTGGCCGCCGGCGACCCGCGTGACGACCGTGACCAGCGTGGACACGAGCAACACCGCCCCGGCGAGCAGGACCATGGCGAGATCGACGAGCTTGCCGCGCAGGAACGGCCGCTCCTCCTCGGCGCCCGTGACGGCCGTCAGCCCTGCGCGGATCGCGCCCATCATGCCGCTCGCCGTCCACAGGAGCCCGGCGAGTCCCAGCAGCCCCGCGGCGCCCGCCCCGCCGCCCGTCGCTCCGGCGAGGGTCTTACGCACGTCCATGGCGCCCTCGTCGCTCAGGGGCAGTCCATCGATGATCGGGTCGATCACGCCGCGCTGAGCCTGATCGTCCGAGAGCACCAGCCCGGCCCCGGCGACCAGCACGATGACCAAGGGGAACAGCGAGAGCAGGCGTAGTACGCGATCGCGGCGGCGAGGCGGGTCCCGCCCGCGTCCGAGAACCCGCTCGCGGTCCGCTGCGCGAGCAGCCACAGTCGCCACGGCTCCATGGGTGGAGGGTTCCCGGCGCGAAGGCGCCCCAACCGCCCGGCTGCGCGCGAGCACCCCCGGCCGACCGCGCCCGCGGGCGATTCCTGACGGCGGTGTGCGTCCCGCGCCTCGAGGCCCTCCGGCGGGTACGATCCTCCGATGCCCACGAACCCGTATGGACCCAGCGATCCGGCGAAGCGCCACAGCGCCGCCATGACCGACGGCCCCGACCGCGCGCCCGCCCGGGCGATGCTGAAGGGCACCGGCTTCACCGACGAGGACCTCGCCCGCCCGATCATCGGCGTCGCGACGACCTGGATCGAGACGATGCCGTGCAACCTCAACCAGCGCGATCTGGCGCAGCACGTCAAGGCCGGCGTCCGCGCCGCCGGCGGCACGCCGATGGAGCTGAACACGATCTCGGTGTCCGACGGCGTATCGATGGGCACCGAGGGCATGCGCTGCTCGCTGGTCTCCCGCGAGATCATCGCCGACTCCCTCGAGCTCGCCGCGCGCGGCCACTCGTTCGACGGCCTCGTGTGCCTGGTGGGCTGCGACAAGACGATCCCGGCCGCCGTGATGGCGCTCGCGCGCCTCGACATCCCCGGGCTCGTCCTCTACAACGGCTCGATCGCGCCCGGCCGCTACAAGGGCCGCAACGTCACGATCCAGGACGTCTTCGAGGTCGTCGGCGCCCACGCGGCCGGCAAGGTCGAGCGCCGAGGAGGTGCACGCGCTCGAGAGCGTGGCGTGCCCCGGCGCCGGCGCCTGCGGCGGCCAGTTCACCGCCAACACCATGTCCATGGCGCTCGACATCCTGGGCATCAGCCCGGCCGGGCTCAACGGCGTCCCGGCGCTGCATCCCGACAAGGAGTCGGCCGCCGTGGCGGCGGGCGAGCTGGCGATGCGCCTGGTGCGCGACGACGTGCGCCCGTCCCAGATCATCACGCGCGACTCCATCGAGAACGCCATCGCCGGCGTGGCCGCCAGCGGCGGCTCCACCAACGGCGTGCTGCACCTGCTGGCCATCGCCTGGGAGATGGGCATCGAGCTCTCGATCGACGACTTCGACACCATCGCCGAGCGCACCCCGATCGTCGCCAGCCTCACGCCCGGCGGCAAGTACGTGGCCACCGATCTCTACGAGGCCGGCGGCGTCGCGCTGGTCACGCGCGAGCTGCGCAAGCGCGAGCTGCTCCACACCGGCGCCCGCAACGTTGACGGCCGCACGCTCGACGAGATCGCCGACGACGCGCACGAGTCGCCCGGCCAGCAGGTGGTGGTCCACATCGAGACCCCGCTCTCGGCAGAACGGCGGCCTCGCGATCCTGCGGGGCAACCTCGCGCCCGAGGGCTGCGTGGTGAAGCTGGCCGGCCACGAGCGCCGCTACTTCGCGGGCCGCGCCCGCGTGTTCGACTCGGAGGAGGAGGCCTTCGCGGCCGTCAAGGCGCGCGTCGATCGCGGCCGGCGACATGGTCGTGATCCGCTACGAGGGCCCGGCCGGCGGCCCCGGCATGCGCGAGATGCTCCACGTCAGCGCGGCGATCGTCGGCGAGGGCATCGGCGAGGAGGTCGCCCTGATCACCGACGGCCGGTTCTCCGGCGCGACCCACGGCCTGATGGTGGGCCACATCGCGCCCGAGGCGTTCCGCGGCGGGCCGATCGCCGCCGTCCGCGAGGGCGACACGATCGTGATCGACGTGGACGCGCGCGAGCTGCGGCTCGACGTCCCCGACGACGAGATCGCCCGGCGCCTCGAGGGCTTCACGCCCCCCGCGCCGCGCTACACCCGCGGGGTGCTGGCCAAATACGCCGCGCTGGTCTCGTCCGCCTCCGAGGGGGCCGTCACCCGGCCGGCCTGAGGAGGAGCGCTCCGTGGCCTTCTTCACCGACGCGCTCCGGTCGGCCCTCACCGCCCGGGGCACGGCCGGGGTCTACGGCGAGCTGCTCACCCTCTCGGTGGTGGCGTCGATCTCGCTCGAGGAGGACCCGGGGCCGTGGCTGATCGCGGTCACGGTCGCGATCACCAACATCGTGTTCTGGACCGCCCACGTGCACGCGTCGCTGATCTCGGAGTGGACGCACGACGGCGGCCGGCCGGGCTGGAGCCAGGCGGGACACCGCATGGCGCGGGAGTTCCCCCTCTTCATGGCGTGCGTGCCGACCCTCATCGTGCTGGCCCTCTCGGGTCTCGGGCTCTACCGCGTCGAGACCGCCGTGTGGCTGTCGCTCATCCTCGGCATCGCCCTGCTCGGCGCCTGGGGCATCGGCATCGCGCGGATCGCGCGCCTCGGGGTGACGGGAGCGTTCACCGTGGCCGGCATCAACATCGTGCTCGGCCTCGTGATCGTCCTGCTCAAGGTGATCCGTCTCCCACTAGGGAGAGGCGCTCACCCCTTCGAGCGGGCCGGCTTCGCGCGTCCGCCGGGCGATCGCGGCAGCCCGCCGCCGGTGTCCTCGTCGCCGGTCTGCTCCCGCCGCTGGTTCCAGACGAACACGATCACGGCGCCGATCAGCAGCACCAGGGCGACGTAGAAGTTGAGCCGCTGGCCCGAGGAACATCCGCGAGGGGTCCACGCGCAGCTGCTCCCAGAAGATCCGCCCCAGCGAGTAGATCGCCACGTACAGGCAGAAGAGCCCCGGCGGCCGGATCCGGTAACGCCGCCCGATCCACACCAGCAGCGCCGCCCCGGCGAAGTTCCAGAGCATCTCGTAGAGGAACGTGGGGTGGTACGTGGCGTCGAGCGGATCGTTCGCGGGCCGGTAGCGGCCGTCCACCTCGAGGGCCCAGGGCAGGTCGGTCGGTCCCCCGAACAGCTCCTGGTTGAAGTAGTTGCCGAGCCGCCCGATGCCCTGGGCCACCAGCAGCGCCGGGGCGGCGGCATCCATGAACAGCAGCACGCTCGCCCCGCGGCGGTGCACCACCCAGGCCCCGACCGCGACGCCGGCCGCCACGCCGCCCCAGATGCCGAGGCCCCCCTCCCAGATCGCGAACGGGGCGTACCACTCGGATCCCAGCGTCGTTGGAGCTGGTGATGTCGTGGTAGATGCGGCCGCCGATGATGCCGGCGAGCACCGACCACAGGGCGACCTCCAGCACGAGGTCGGGGTCGCCGCCGACCGCCTTCCAGCGGCGCATCGTGATCCAGGTCGCGGCGGCGACGCCGGCGAGGAGGCACAGCGCGTAGAGACGCACCTCGAAGGGGCCGAACGAGAACCCCCGGACGCCCGGCGCCGGGATGCTTGCGAGGAGGTGGGCGCCCGACACGACGGCGATCGTAGACCATCGCGCCCACAATCCGGCGCTGCATTGGTTATGGTACTCGCTCTCATTAAGGGCACCGGCCGGTGCCGGGATCGGGGGGTACCGGTGGGACGGATCGTCACGGGGTGGTGGGCGCGCGGGATGGCCCTCGCCGTGGCCGCGCGTGGTCGCCGGCCTGCTCCTGGTGGGCTGCGGCTCCGGCGGCGACACCTCGGGAAACCCGACCATCGTCGTCACCACCACGCCGCTCGGCGCCCTGGTGAAGGACCTGGTCGGCGACACGGCCGAGGTCAAGGTGCTGATGCCGAACGGCGCCGACCCCCACGAGTACCAGCCCTCGGCGAAGGACATCGAGGCGCTCAGCAAGGCCGACCTCGTGGTGGAGAACGGCCTCAAGCTCGAGGAGGGCCTCACGGACGCCCTCGACCAGGCGCGCGACGACGGCGTGCGCATCTTCACCGCGACCGACCACGTCACGCTGCGCCCCTTCGGCCAGGACCAGGCGGCGGAGATCGCCGAGCACGGGCCCGACGATCCCCACATCTGGACCAGCCCGATCGAGATGCGCCAGATGGTCGCGGCCCTCGCGCCGGTGGTCGCGTCGGACCTGGGCATCGACGTGCACGTCGCGCGCACGAACCCTGGAGGCGCGCCTCACGGCGCTCGACGCCCAGGTGCAGCGCACGCTCGCGGACATCCCGGCGGCGCGCCGCAAGCTGGTCACCGGCCACGAGTCGCTGGGCTACTTCGCGGCCCGGTACCACTTCGAGCTGATCGGGGCGCTGATCCCCTCGCTCAGCTCACAGGCCCAGGTGAGCGCGTCCAACCTCGCCGCGCTGCGCGCGCAGGTCGAGAGAGAGGGCGTGCCGGCGATCTTCAGCGAGGCGGGCACACCGACGGACGTCGCGAACGCGATCGCCGACCAGACGGGCGTCCCCGTCATCGAGGTCGCGACCCACAACCTGCCGGCCGACGGCTCCTACTTCACCTTCATGACCGACATGGCGGCGAAGATCCACGACGGCCTCCAGCCGCCCCCGACGGGCTGATCCGATGGGCCCGCTGATCGACCCGTTCCTGGACAACGAGTTCATGATGCGGGCCCTCGTGGCGGGCTGCCTGGTGGCCCTCGCCTGCGCGGTGGTCGGCACCTTCGTCGTGCTGCGGGGCCTCGCGTTCATCGGCGACGCGCTCGCCCACGGGGTGCTGCCGGGCATCGCGGGCGCCATCCTGCTCGGCCTGCCAGGCCTGGCCGGGGCGCTGGTGGGCGCCGCGGTGATGATCGGGGGCGTCAACCTCGTGCGCCGCCGTTCGCGCCTGTCCGGCGACACGGCCATCGGCCTGCTGTTCGTCGGCATGCTCGCGCTGGGGGTGGTGATCGTGTCGCGCTCCGACTCGTTCACGGGGGACCTGACCCGCATCCTGTTCGGCGAGGTGCTCGGCATCTCGTGGTCCGACATCTGGATCCAGCTGACCGCCACCGTGGCGGTCGGGGTCGTCGCCGCGATCTGCGCGCGGCCCTTCCTGCTGCTGTCGTTCGACCGCGACCAGACGCAGGTGGCGGGCTTCTCGGCCGAGCTCTACGACTGGCTGATGCTCGGCACCGTGGCCCTCACGGTGATCGTCTCGTTCCAGACGGTGGGCACCCTGCTCGTGTTCGGGATGCTGGTGGCGCCGCCGGCCACGGCGGCCCTCGTCGCCCGCCGCATCGGCGTGATGATGATCGGCGCCGCCGTCATCGGCGTCGTCTCGGTGGCCGCGGGGCTGCTGCTCTCGTACCACTACGACCTGGCCGCCGGCGCCTCCATCGTGCTGGTCGAGGTCGGCCTCTTCTTCGTGGTGCTGACGATCCAGGGGTTCCGGCGGCCGGTGCCCTCGGCGGCGGTGCCCGCGTGAGCGCGGCCCCGCTCGCGATCGCGGTGGAGGGGCTCTCCGTGGGCTACGACGGGCACCCCGTGGTGGAGGGCATCACCCTCGATGTCGCCGCGGGCAGCACGCTCGCGGTGCTCGGCACCAACGGCTCGGGCAAGTCGACGCTGATCAAGACCCTGGTCGGCCTGCTCGACCCCATCGCCGGCGCGGCCCGCGTGCTGGGCGGCGCCCCGGGCGCGACGCCGGCGCGGGTCTCCTACCTCGGGCAGATCCAGCCCTCGGGATTCGTGCTGCCGGTCAGGGCGTCCGACGTCGTGGCCATGGGCCGCTTCCCGGCCCGCGGCCTCCTCGGCCGGATGCGCGCCGACGACCGCCGGCTGGTGGCCGAGAGCCTGGCGCGGATGGGCGTCTCCCACCTGGCCGACGAGCCGCTCGGCGCCCTGTCCGGCGGCCAGCGCCAGCGGGTGCTGATCGCCCAGTCGCTCGCCTGGCGCGCCGACGTGCTGGTGCTGGACGAGCCGACCGCAGGGCTCGACGTGGCCGGCCGGGAGCTGCTGCTCGACGCTCTGGCGCAGGAGCGGGCGCGCGGCGCGGCGGTGGTGGTGTGCACCCACGACATCGCCGACGCCCTCACGGCCGAGCGCGCCCTGCTGCTGGCCCGGCGCGTCGTCGCCTACGGCCTCCCGTCGCAGACCCTCACCCGCGACCGCCTGATGGAGACCTTCGGGCTGGTGCTCGCGGAGCTGCCCAGCGGCCAGGAGCTGGCGATGGACCCCGTCCACCGCCACGACCACTGATGCGCGCGCCGATGGGGTCCGAGCGGCGCGTCATGCTGTCCCCATGCTCCGCTCACCCCTCATCACGCGCCCGGCGCGACGGTTCGCCCACTACCGGCTGCGTCGCCTCGCCGGCACCGAGTACCTCGCCTGGGCGATTCGGGTTCCCCTCGTCACCATCGCGCTCACCGCGGCGATGGCGCTCGTGCTGCCCCGCCTCGCGCGGAAGCCTCCCCGCCCACCGCGGTGACCCCGCGGGCCGCCGTGGCGGCCCGGCAGCCGGCGCAGGTACCGTGGACCGTGAGGTCATGCCCTTCCACGTGGAAACCCTGACGGGCGGCCCGCTCCCTGGCCCAGTCGGCGATGTCGCACTCGTCCAGCTCGGCGACGGCGCCGCAGGAGGTGCAGACGAGGTGATGGTGATGACCCCGACCGCACAGCCGGTACACCACCTCGCCACCCGAGCGGGTGATGGCGTCCACGGCGCCCGCGCGCACCAGCAGGTCCACGGTCCGCTCGGCGGTCCGCTCGCCGAGCCCCGGCGCGCGCCGGCGGCTGCGCGCCAGCAGCACCGGCAGCGGCAGCCCGTCGCCGGCCGTCCCGAGCGCCTCGAGGATCGCCTCGCGCTGCGGCGTGCGGCGCAGGCCGTCCGCGCTCAGCGCCCGCCACACCGCCTCTGTCGTCGACCCGTTCATCCCGTCCGATGATACGCGCGGACGAGGGCGCGACCCCCCACGACCACGGGCCGCGCTCGGCCGAGGAGTGGTCGGCCCACGCCCTGGCCGAGGTGGCGCGGGCGGGGCATCGCTCCGGCGGCGCCCGCCGGGCGGTGATCGCCTCGCTGGCCGACCAGGAGTGCTGCCGGTCGGCCCAGGAGATCTTCGACCAGCTGCGCGGCGACGAGCGCCGCGTGGGCATCGCGAGCGTGTACCGGGCCCTCGACCTGCTGGTCAGCCTCGGGCTGGTGCAGCGGCTCGACCTGGGAGGCGGCATCGCGCGCTACGAGCCGGCGATGCCGGGCGGGGAGCACCACCACCACCTGGTGTGCGTCGACTGCGGCGACGTGCGCCCCTTCGAGGATCCCCAGCTCGAGCGGGTTCTCGAGGGCACTGCGACCCGGTCGGACTACACGCGTCGAGGGTCACGACGTGGTGCTCAAGGGGCGCTGCCCGGACTGTCGCGCGGAGTGACTCCCGCGCCCTGACGCCGGCCGCCGGCGGGTCAGATGTCCGCGATACCGTCGCCTGGCCCGCGAGGGTGACGACCGGCGCGGGAATGTGTGCCAGCATCGACGTCATGAGCCGACGCCCCCTGACACTGATGTACACGGCCGCCTTCCTCGCGCTGGCGGTCGCGCTGACGGCGCTGGCAGGCGGTGGCGGGGCCTACCACACCGGTCACGCGGGCCCCTCGGCCGACGCTCCGACCAACCTCGGCGCGCTGTGGGCCGTGCCCCCGGTCGAGGTCGCCGCGCTGCTGCTGCTGGGCGTGCTCTACGGGATCCGCGTCCACCGCGTGGGCGGCGTCGACGGCAAACGCCGGCTGAGCTTCTACAGCGGCATCGCGCTGATCCTGATCGCCATCTGCTCGCCGCTCGGCGGCATCGCGCAGCAGGGCCTGCTGACGGCCCACATGCTGCAGCACACGCTGATCGGCGCGGCCGCGCCCCTCCTGCTGCTGCTGGGGGTGCCGCGCGCGTTCGCCGCCGACCTGCTCAGCCCCTCGACCCGGCGCGTGCTCCAGCGCCTCCAGCACCCCCTGGTGGCCTTCCCGCTCTGGGCGGTGGGCACGGTCGTGTGGCTGCTTCCCGACCTCCACCATGCGGTGCTTGACAACGGGGCCCTCTGGATCATTCAGCAGACCTCGATCCTGCTGCTCGGCCTGCTGCTGTGGGCCCCCGTGGTCGAGGTGCTGCCGGCCCCGGAGTGGTTCGGCACCGGGGTCAAGGCGCTCTACATGACCGGGGTCTGGTTCACCGGTCTCGCGATCGCCAACGTCTACTGGTTCTCGGGGACGGTCTTCTATCCGTCGCACGCCGCCGCGGCCGCAGGCCTGGGGGGTCGCGCCGCTCGAGGATCAGGCCAACGCGGGCACCGTGATGATGCTGATGCACTGCCTGCTGGCCTTCGGGGCGATCGCGGTGCTGTTCTTCCGGCAGGCCCGCGAGGGCGACCTGCGCCAACGACTGCTCGAGGCCGGCCTCGACCCGGAGCGCGTCGCCGAGGCGGTGCGCGCCGGCGATGGCAACGCCCTCGCGCGTGCACACGGGATCTCCGTGCACACGCGCGCGGGCATGGACTGAGTGAGCCTCTCCCGGCGTTAGCCGGCCAGGAAGGGCTTCACCGCTGCCGTCGCCTCAGCCGCCGTGAGGACCTCGGGCAGGGACGGGTTGGGGACGAGGTCGCCACCCGCGCCGACCGACTTGAACGTGGTCAGGTGCTGCGCCTCGTTCGCGCCGATCTGTGCGGCGACCTTCTTCAGGCCGTTGTCCGACAGCGCGGTGATGGCGCCCATGTACGCGCCGACGAACGCCGTCTCCAGGGCGGTGCCCGTGGTGGCGATGCTCTTGACCGAGTCGAACGTGCCGTCCGGGTACATGAACATCAGGCCCGCCGGAGCGTCCTTGCCCAGCACCTTGGCCAGCGCGTCGTAGTGGTCCTGCTCGTTCATCTTCGCCGCGCTCATGTATGCGAGCACGTCGCCGGTGAACTTGCCGGAGTCGATCGCCTTGCCGTAGAAGTCGATCGCCAGGAGCTCGGCGGTCGCCGCCAGGGTCGCGATCGCGGCGTCGCCCGTGGGGGCGGCTGCGGTCGTGGCCGCCGCGGTGCTCGCGGCGCTGCTGCTGTCGCTGCCGCAGGCGGCGGCCGCGAGAGCGGTGGCGCCGACGACCAGCACGAGGCCGCCCGTCGCGCCACGACGAAGGAATGTTGCGCGGTCGTGGGAGTCCACCGTGCGGTCCTCCTCGGGGGTGGTGGGTGTCAGGTTGCCGCTCATGCGAGGAACGGGGTCACGGCGGCCGTCGCCTGCTTGGCGGTGAGGCTGTCCGGGAAGGACGGGTTGGGCACCAGGGTGCCGCCCGCGGCAAGGCGCTTGAACGTGGTCAGGTGCTGCGCCTCGTTCGCCCCGATCTGGCCGGCGACGCCCTTCAGGTCGTTGCTGGTGAGGGCCTCGACGGCGCCGAGGTAGGCGCCCACGAAGGCCGTCTCGAGGGCCACGCCGGTCTTCGCGATGCTCATCGCGCTGGCGAGCGTCCCGGCCGGGTACGTGAACATCAGGTTCTTCGGAGCGGCGGAACCCAGCACCTTGGCCAGTGCGTCGTAGTGGTCCTGCTCGTTCATCTTGGCCGCGTTCAGGTAGGCGAGCTCGTCGCCCTTGAACGCCCCGGTGCCGATCGCCTTGCCGTAGAAGTCGATCGCCAGCAGCTCCGCGGTCGCGGCCAGCTTCGCGATCGCCACATCACCGGTGGCCTGGCCGAGGGCCGGGCCGACGGCCATGCCGAGCACCGCTCCCCCGGCGACGAGCGCGAGCCCGCCCTTCATGCCGGTGGAGAGGAACTCTCCCCGGCTGGTCATCGTGGTCATCCGCGCACCTCCGCGCAGTAATTACGTGTCGGGTGCCGGTACGCGCGCGGACCGGGCGCGGATCACGCGCGGGTGCGCCGCGACGGATGGGTGATCCATGCGGCGAGCTGGGGCGTAGTCCCCTGTGTTCCACCACTCAATGCATGGAGGACCACGTTGTCCGATCTCATCACGCTCGAGGCGCTCGACGCCGACGGTGCCATCCAGGAGGCCGCGTACGCGGTCGACCCGTCCGGTGCCGCGACCCGCGCCGACTTCTTCAAGAAGGCTGGACTCGGCGGCGGCGCTCTCGTTGCCGGCGGCATGCTCTTCGGCGGTCTTCCCGCCCTGGCCCTCGGCGCGCCGTCGAAGGCTCAGGACGTGGCGATCCTCAACTACGCGCTCACCCTCGAGTACCTCGAGACGGCGTTCTACAAGCAGGCGCGCGCCAAGGCCGGCCTCAAGGGCCACACGGCGACGTTCGCCAAGGTCGCCGGCGCGCACGAGGCTGCCCACGTGGCCGCCATCAAGAAGGTGCTCGGCTCGAAGGCCGTCAAGTCGCCGGCATTCGACTTCGGCACCACCACCCACTCGCAGAAGGCCTTCACGGCCGCCGCGATCGCCATCGAGGACCTGGGCGTGTCGGCGTACGCCGGCCAGGGCCCCCGCCTCAAGCAGCTCCCGGTCATCCAGGCCGCGCTTGCGATCCACTCGGTCGAGGCGCGCCACGCCGCCTGGATCCGCAACATCGCCGGCATGAACCCGGCCCCGAACGCGTTCGACCCGGCTCGCGACATGAAGCAGGTCCTCGCCGTCGCCGGTGGCTTCATCAAGAAGTAGTCGTCGTGATCGTCCGGTGGGCCGCCGTCCGGCGGCCCACCGACATCGCCCCTTCCGACCGAGAGGTCCATCTGCCGTGTTCGACATCTCTCCCATCCAGATCATCATCGTTCTGGCCATCGCTCTTCTGATCTTCGGCCCGAAGCGCCTGCCGGACCTTGGCCGCAACCTGGGCAAGGGCATCCGTGACTTCAAGGAGGGCATCGTCGGCGACGAGACCTCCGCCATCGTGCCGACGCCGGCCGTGAGCAACGAGCCCATCGCCGTCAACGAGCCCGTCGTCGAGCCGACCGCCGCCGACCTGATCGTCGAGTCGGCCACCCCCGACGCCGTCGAGACCGTCGTCGAAACCCGTCCGACGGCGAACGTCTAAGCCGCGACGACGAGGCGGAGGGCTGCCATGCCACGCACGTTCCGAATCACCCCTCAGAGGGTCCGCTCAGACGACCGCCTCGATCTGACCGAGCACCTGGGCGAGCTGCGCCACCGCTTGATCGTGAGCGCGCTCGCCCTGGTGATCGCCTTCGGGGGGATGTACGCGATCCACGATCGCCTCATCGAGGTGCTCACGTGGCCGCTTCCGGCGGATCATCAGAAGCTGATCACCCTGTCGCCGACCGAGCCGTTCTTCATCACGCTCAAGGTCTGCTTCTGGGCATCGATCCTGGTCGCCCTGCCGGTCTGGCTCTATCAGCTGTACGCCTACGTCATCCCGGCGGTCTCCGACCAGCCGCGGCGCATCATGATCGCGATCGTCACCGGCCTGGCGGGCCTCTTCGCCGCCGGCGTCGCCTTCGGCTACCTCGTCGTGCTGCCGGTCGCGCTCAACTTCCTCACCGGTTTCGGCGGGGACACCTTCAACACCCAGCTGCGGGCCGGCGACTACTTCAGCTTCGCCACCTCGCTGCTCCTGGCCTCGGGGATCATGTTCGAGGTCCCGATCGCGATGGCCGCGCTCGCTCGCATGGGCGTGGCCAGCGCAAAGATCTACCGCCAGCAGTGGCGGATCGCGATCGTCGCGATGGCCGCGATCGCCGCGGTCCTCCCGGGTGGCGACCCGATCAGCATGGGTCTGTTGATGATCCCCCAGTTCGTGCTCTATGGCCTCGGTATCGCTCTGGCCGCGAAGTTCGGTCAGGCCCCGATCTGGAGACGTACGGACTTCGATACCGCGTGATCCCGCGGCACGGCGGGTCCGGTGGCTGGCAGACTTCGGGAATGGCCGCCATCGGACACGTCGCGCTCAGCGCCTGGAGCGGTGGGCGCTTCATGCACTTCGGGCAGGAGATCGACGAGGAGCGGCTCGTCGCCCTCCTCCGCCCCGACGACGCGATCCACACCGTCATCACCGCGGACGTGTACGGACAGGGCGCGGCCGACCTGCTGGTCGGGCGCGCCCTGTCCGGTGTGCCCCGTGACGACTACGCCCTGATCGGCGCGGTCGGCCACGACTTCTACGAGGGCGAGCGGCAGGGCGCCAAGGGCTACCCCCGCTTCACCGATCCCTCGCTGCGCGATCGGGGCGGATACGCCGACTACCTGCGCGCGGCCACCGAGCGCAGCCTGGAGCGGTGCGGCAGCGACCACTTCGACCTGCTGATGCTGCACAACCCGGACCGCCTCGGCTACACCTCCGAGGACGTCTGGCGCGCGATGGCCGGCCTGCGCGAGCAGGGTCTGACCCGAGCGATCGGGGTCGCCCCCGGCCCGGCGAACGGCTTCACGCTCGACCTCATCGACTGCCTCGAGCGCTTCGGCGACCGCATCGACTGGGCGATGATCATCCTCAGCCCCTTCGAGCCGTGGCCGGCGCGCCTCGTGCTTCCGGCCCTCGAGCGGCACAACGTGCGCACCATCGCGCGCGTGGTCGATCATGGCGGTGTCTTCCACGGCGACGTCCCCGACGAGAGCGAGCTGCCGGCGCAGGACCACCGCTCCTTTCGTCCCGCCGGGTGGGTCCGCCACGGCCGCGACCGGCTCGAGCAGCTGCGCCCGATCGCCGAGCGACACGGTCTCACCACGCTTCAGCTCGCCTGCCAGTGGACCCTCGCCCACCGTCCCGTCGGCGTGCGTGGCCCCGACGCTGATCCAGGAGCCTGGCGAGGCGGCCCGGCAGATCGAGGACAAGCGCGCGCGACCTCGCCGGCGTCCCGCTCGAGATCGTCCTCGACGCGGCCGAGATCGACGAGATCGAGGCGATCGGCGAGAACGCCGGCTGCATGGCCCTGAAGGGCGGCACGCCCGTCCACGACGGCGACGAGCGTCCCGATTCGTGGCCGCTCAACGAGGAACTGCGCATCGTCGCCGATCGCTGGAGCATCGTCCCCGAGCGGGACCTGGTCCCCACGGGCTGATCGCGGCGTGCGGGCTGGCGCCCCCGCTGGTGGGGGCCTACTCTGACTCCGAGCAGCGCCGTCCAGCCACAGGGCGCGGGCACATCGCCTCGGCGGGGTGGCTCGGCGGGCCTGGGGGGTCTGCGGTGAAACCGACCGGCGAGAGCGAGCAACGGCTGCGGCGCATCGCCGACGCCCTCGGCGATGGCGACCCGGCCTCGCTGATCGATCGCCTGTGCCCCGTCTGCGTCGATCTCGTGGGCGTCACCGGAGCCGGCGTGACGGTTCGCGGCCCGCATCTCCCGTCGTCCCTCTGCGCCTCGGGCCCGGTGGCGGCGCTCCTGGAGGAGCTCTCCCTGAGCCTCGGCGAGGGCCCCGCGGTCGACGCGCACGCCGAGGGCGTTCCGGTCGAAGAGCCCGACCTCGCCGATCCCGCCACGCCGCGATGGCCGATCTTCCGGCCGCGGGCGGTGGAGGCCGGCGCCGAGGCGATGTTCGCGTTCCCCCTCCGCATCGGCGCCGTCCGCCTGGGAAGCCTGATGGTCTACCGCGACCGGCCGGGCCGGCTCTCGGACGCCCAGCACCACGACGCCATCGCGATGTCGAGCGTGGCGATGGACGTGGTGCTCGCCACCCAGGCGCAGGCGGCCGCGGGCGGGCTCGGCGTCGGCCTGGACGCGCTCAGCGGTTCTCGCGCCGAGGTGCACCAGGCCGCGGGGATGGTCTCGGTGCAGGCGGGCGTCATGCGTGGCCGAGGCCCTCCTGCTGCTGCGCGCGCGTGCCTACTCGGACGAGCGGCCCCTGATCGACGTGGCGCGCGATGTGGTGGCGCGACGGCTGCGGTTCGCCGAATGAACCGGATCTTGTCAACGAGCGTTCGTCGTCGTAAGGATTGGTCATGAGCACGAGAGAAATTCGTCTGTCGCGTGTCTTCGTGGAGCTGGCGGACACCCTTGTCGATGACTTCGACGTGGTCGAGCTCCTCGCGAACCTGGGCGAGAGATGCGTCGAGCTGTTCGACGCGGCCGCCGCCGGCCTGCTGCTCACCGACGAGCGGGGCGCGCTGCGCCTGATCGCGGCGACCAGCGAGGAGGCGGAGATGGTCGAGCTGTTCCAGATCCAGGCGGCCGAGGGACCCTGTCTCGAGTGCTTCACCACGAGCGCGGCGGTCCAGATCGGCGATCTGGCGGCGATGAGCGAGCGCTGGCCGAGCTTCGTCCCCATCGCGCTCGAGGCCGGATTCCGCTCGGCACACGCGTTCCCGCTGCGCCTGCGCGGCAGCGTGCTCGGCGCGCTGAACCTGTTCCGCGCGGAGACCGGCTACCTGGACGAGGGCGCCGTCGCCGCGGCCCAGGCCTTCGCCGACGTCGCCTCCATCGCGATCCTCCAGCACCGTGCCGCGGCCGACGCGCAGGGGCTGGTCCGGCAGCTGCACCTGGCCCTCAACAGCCGGATCGCCATCGAGCAGGCCAAGGGCGTCCTCGCCGAACAGGGCCGCGTCGACATGGATGCGTCCTTTGCGCGGCTCCGCGCCTACGCCCGTCGCACGCAGCGCATGCTGAGCGACGTCGCGCAGGACGTGGTCGACGGGGCGCTCACCTACAACGATCTGAGGTAGCCGGGGGGCCTGCAGCCCCCCGGCTCAGCGATCGGCGATCAGCCGCAGCCGCTGGTGGCGCCGCAGGTGCGGCAGGTGAGGCAGGTGCCGGCCCTCACCATGTCCGAGCTGCCGCACGACGTGCACACCTGACCGGTCGAGTCGAGCAGCAACCGGGGCCGCGCCGGCGGCGCGCCGGCGTCCGACTCGGTTTCGTGCGAGTGCCCGTTGGCGTGGCCGTTGCCGTTCCCGTTGGTCTCGGTGACGGTGCCGAAGGAGAGCTGGTCCTCGGGGGCCTCGTCGCCGCTCTCCACCGCGATCGTGTCGGCGCCCTCGACGCCCGGCAGCACGCCGGCCGTGCGCTGGTCCTCCTCCGAGAGGAACTTGGAGGCCATCCAGCGCGCGAGGTAGTCCACCACCGAGCGCGCCATGGGGATGCGCGGGTTGCCGGTGAAGCCGGAGGGCTCGAACCGGTGATCGATGTACTTGGCGATCAGGCTCTCCACCGGGACGCCGTGCTGCAGCGCCATCGACCAGGCGATGGCCACCGAGTCCATCAGCCCCGAGACCGTCGAGCCCTGCTTGCTCATCTTGACGAACACCTCGCCGGGCGTGCCGTCGTCGTAGAGGCCCACCGTGATGTAGCCCTCCTGGCCGCCCACGCTGAACTTGTGGGTCATCGCCGCCCGGTCGTCGGGCAGCCGGCGGCGCACCGGCGCGGCCAGCTCGACGTGCACGTCCTGCACGACGGTCTTCTTGCCACCCGACTCGTCTGTCGTGGAGAGGGGCTGGGTGCGCTTGGAGCCGTCGCGGTAGATGGCGATGGCCTTCAGGCCGAGCTGCCAGCCCAGGCGATAGATGTCGCTGACGTCCTCGACGGTGGCCGAGTTGGGCAGGTTGACGGTCTTGCTGATCGCGCCGGACACGAACGGCTGCACCGCGGCCATCATCCTCACGTGGCCCTCGGGGCCGATCGTGCGGCCACCCGCCACGCCGAAGGCGCAGTCGAACACCGACAGGTGCTCCTCGGCGAGGCCCGGGGCGCCCTCGATGGAGCCGGTGGCGTCCACGTGGGCCAGGATCGCGTCCTGCTGTCCCCGGTCGTAGCCCAGCGCGCGCAGCGCCCGCTCGACGTCGGTGTTGACCAGCTTCATGTAGCCGCCGCCGACCAGCGTCTTGTAGCTGATCAGGCCGATCGCGGGCTCGATGCCGGTGGTCTGGGCGTCCATCATGAAGCTGATCGTGCCGGTCGGGGCGATGACGCTGACCTGGGCGTTGCGGTAGCCCGGGGCGCCGTTGCGGCCCTCGGACTGACCGAGCGCGACGGCGTCGTCGAGCGATGCCGACGCCGCGGCGCGCACGTCCGCGTAGTTGGCGCGTGAACCGTCGGCCGGCAGCTCCAGGGCCGCCTCGCGGTGCATGCGCACCACCCGGTCCTGCGCCTCCTTGTCGGCCGCGTAGCCGTCGTAGGCGCCGACGCGCGACGCCAGCCGGGCCGACTGCGCGTACGCCTCACCCTGCAGGAGCGCCGTGATGGCGCCGGCCCAGGCGCGGCCCTCGTCGGAGTCGTAGGCGAGCCCCTGGCACATCAGCAACGAGCCGAGGTTGGTGTAGCCCTGGCCCAGCTGCCGGAAGGCGCGGGCGTTGTCGCCGATGCGCTTGGTCGGGTAGCTGGCCGGCGTCACCACGATCTCCTGGGCGGTCAGCACCACCCGCACCGCGTGACGGAAGTCGTCGATGCGGAACGTGCCGTCCTCGTCGAGGAACTTCATCAGGTTGATCGAGGCCAGGTTGCAGGCCGAGTCGTCGATGTGCATGTACTCGGAGCACGGGTTGGAACCGGAGATGCGGCCCGCGTTGGGGCTGGTGTGCCAGCGCTGGATGGCGTCCTCGTACTGCACGCCGGGGTCGCCGCACGCCCATGCCGCCTCGGCCACCTCGCGCAGCAGCTCGCGCGCCGGCAGCTCCTCGCGCACCTCGCCCGAGGCGACCGTGCGGGTCTGCCAGGGCTCGTCGGCGTCGGCGCGGCGGAAGAACTCGTCCGTCAGGCGCACCGAGTTGTTCGCGTTCTGGAACTGGATCGAGCGCCAGGCCTCGCCGTTGAGGCCGAGGTCGTAGCCCATGTCCCCGAGCGCGTAGGCCTTGGCCTCCTCGCGCGCCTTGCAGCGCACGAACTCCAGGATGTCCGGGTGGTCGCCGTCGAGGATCACCATCTTCGCCGCGCGGCGCGTGCCGCCACCCGACTTGATCGAGCCGGCGCCGGAGTCGGCCCAGCGCATGAAGCTGACCGGGCCGGAGGCCTGGCCGCCGTTCGACAGCGCCTCGCCGTCGCCGCGCAGCCGCGAGAGGTTGACGCCCGCGCCGGATCCACCGCGGAAGATCTCCGACTCGGAGGCGATCCAGCGCTGGATCGACGGCATCGTGTCGTTGACCGACAGGATGAAGCAGGCCGAGGCCTGGTTGACGTGCGGCTCGCCGTCCTCGATCGGCGGGTCGTCCACGTCGAGGATGCGGTCGTCGTCGAACTCGCGCGTCGCCGCGTCGACGCCGCAGTTGAACCAGACCGGCGAGTTGAAGGCCGCCTTCTGCGTCACCAGGATGTGGCGCAGCTCCTGGGAGAAGGTCTCGGCCTCCTCGTCGTCGAGGAAGTGGCCGCCCTTCAGGCCGTGGTAGCGGATGGTGTCCACCACGCGGTCGATCACCTCGCGCAGGCTGGTCTCGCGGCGAGGATCGTCCATGCCGTAGCGGAAGTACTTGGACGCGACGATGCGCACCGCGGTGTCCGACCACTCGACCGGGAACTCGCAGCCGTTCTGCTCGAAGACCACCCGCTCGGGCTTGCCGTCGCGCGCCGGTTCGGCGATGCGCGCGTCGCGCGGACCCCAGACCACCTCGTCGTAGGGGTGGACTTCGGGGCGCGTGAAGCGCCGGGAGATCCCGAGCGCCCGATCGGTCATCGTGGGGGGCGCGTCAATCGCCATCTGTTGCCTCCTGGGCGGTGGTGCGCAAGACAGACCCCTCGCGCCCGCCGGGCAGAGCCCTCAGCGTAGCGCGGCCGGGTAGGGCGGAGTCCGCGTCGAGTGTTTGGAAGATCTGGTCGTCGAGGGGGTACTGGCCACGTGGGAGGGGCGGCTCGCGCTCGAGCCGCGAGAGCTCGTCCTCGAACTCCTCCACGTCGGCGAACTGCCGGTAGACGGACGCGAAACGCACGTACGCCACCGGGTCGATCTCCTTCAACCGGCGCAGGGCGAGCTCGCCGATCTGCGGGCTGCTCACCTCCTGGCGGAGCCGGTTGCGCAGCTCCGCCTCGATGTCGCGCACGGCCATGTCCAGCGACGCCGTCGACACCTGCCGCTTGTGGCAGGCGCGCTGCAGGCCCTCGAGGAGCTTGGAGCGGTCGAAGGGCTGGCGCTCGCCGTTGCTCTTGACCACCACGAGCGGCATCTCCTCGCACCGCTCGTACGTGGTGAAACGGCGCCCGCACGAGTGGCACTCACGACGGCGACGGATGGCGTCCTTGGTGTCGGCCACCCGCGATTCGACGACGCGGTGCTCGGGGTTCTCACAAAACGGGCAGATCACGGTCGAACGCTATCCCTGGTGTCGGAAGGTCGGGCGCCACACCATATTCAGCGTGGTGGGGGCGCATCCTTCCACAGGTGACAAGAGATGCAAAGCCCCAATACCGACGCGAATGACGCTCCGAGCAGGGAGGGGCGTTCACGAGCTCCGAGGACCAAACCCGCGACGAGCTTCCGAGCTCTGAGCGTTTGCGAGCTCTGAGGTTTGGAGCTCTGGGCGTTTCTGAGCTCTGAGGGTTTCTGAGCTTCGGGCGAGCTTCGGGCGCTGCGCACAGTGCGTTGAGGACTGGTGACAATTGCGGACACCCGCCCTCTCGGGCGGGGCGGGTGTCGTGCGCAAATCCGCCCTGGCCGGGCGCATTGGCAGACCGGCCGCACGGCTGCGCCGAAGTGCGGCGTCCGGGAAAAGCCGGTCAAGGACTCACAGCGAGTCATGCCCACGCTTCTGGGGTGTGGACCTTCCTCGTGCTTTGAGGGGTTGGCCGCCACGCTTTGGCTCTGAGGTTTTGCCGTTCCTTCTAGTTCAGGAACGAGAGATGCGACAGGGGCCAGTAGATGACCTCTGCCTGCCCGATGACGGCGTCCTGGGGGACGAAGGGGTCGGGCTTCCACTGGTGGGCGTCGCAGGAGCCGGGGCGGTTGTCTCCCAGCACCAGGAGCTGGCCCTTGGGGACCGTGGGCCACTTCATCTCGTAGTTCGGGGTGAGCGCCTTCTCCACGACGTAGGGCTTGCCGTTGACGAAGGTCTGGCCGTCGCGCACCTCGACGTTGTCGCCGGGCAGGCCGATGACGCGCTTCACGAAGGGGATGTCCCCGCCGCCGGCGTCCCCGCAGGTGGCCGTCGCGGAGGGCGGGGGGTGGAACACGATGATGTCGCCGCGATCGATGTCGCGGAAGCGGTAGATCAGGCGGTTGGCGATGATCCGGTCGTTGGCCTTGATCGTCGGCACCATCGACTCGGTCGGGATCTCGTAGGGCTTGGCGACCGCCGCCTGGATGACGAACGCCAGGGCCACGGCGACGGCCATCGGGAGCAGGAAGTCCTTGACGAAACGCCTCATCTAACCCTTCCGCCCCTTGCCGCTCATATGCGCCCACCCGCCGGCGCCCACGGCCACCAGGCCGACGACCGCGAGCGCGCCGAACCAGATCCCCGCGCCGCCCCCGGTGTCGACGGCGATCGCGGCTCCGGGCGCCGCCCGCCCGCTCCCGCAGGGTGCGCCCTTCACCGCCACGTTAGTGAACTGTGCGTCTTTGATGTTGTCCACCAGGGCTGAGTAGAGTCGCTGATCGTTGCTCGCCTGCCGGAGAGCGTCCCGGAATTCCGCCCGCGTGTAGCAACCATCCACCCGCCCGTTATCCTGCGCGTCGGCCAGCACCGCCTGTCCACCTGCGAGGGCTGAGCCCGTCAGGCCAAGGAGCACGACCGCGACCATGACAAGCACCCTGGCGGGGCGTCGGAGCAGGGCAGCCACCCGGTGAGGGAGAGGGGGGGCGTCGGCCCCCAGGGCGTCGCGGATCGTAGCGGCGCCCCCGAGGGCCGACAAGCCGGGGCGTCGGGCGCGCGCGCGCGGGTCGAGGCGCCCGTCGTGGCCGGTGCGATCGCGATGGTGGGGTGGAGCCTCCTCTGCGTCGGCGGCGGCGGCATCGACCCCGGCGACGGCCTCGGCGGGCCCGGGCCCCGCGCGGCCTTCCTGGCGCTGCTCTTCGGCGCCCCCCTCGCCGCGGCCGCGGTGCTGCTCGCCTGGGATCGCACCGCGCTGCGCGCCGCTCCCAGCCGGCTCGCGCTGGGCGCGATGGGCGGTCTCGCGGGGTGGGCGGCCCTCTCGATCCTCTGGGCCGCGGCGCCCGACCTGGCCTGGATCGACGCGAACCGCCAGGCGATCGGCCTGTGCGCCCTCGCGCTCGGGATCGCCCTCGGCGCCCTGCTGCCCGACTCCCCCCGCCTGCTGGGCCTCGGCCTGAGCGCGGGAGCGGTCCTGCCGGTGGCGCTCGCGCTCGGCACCAAGATCTTCCCTGGCACGCTCGGTTCCGACGGCGACCTGGCGCGGCTGGCGGCCCCCGTCGGCTACTGGAACGCGCTCGCCCTCGTGGCGGTGTTCGCCGCTCCCGGGCTGCTGTGGCTGGCGGGGACGCCCGGCCGGCAGCCGTGGGCGCTCCCGCTGGCCGCCGCCGGGCTCTGCGTGGTGGTGGTCACGGTGCTGCTCACCTACTCCCGCGGCGGGCTGGTCTCCCTGATCGCCGCCGTGGCGGTGACGCTGGCGTTCCTCCCGCGCCGTTGGCACGCGATGACGGCGCTCGCCGTGGGAGGCGATCTGCGCGCTGCCCGCCGCCGCCGCACGGGTTCACCGACCCCCTGCTGTCGTCGGATCAGGTGCCGACCGGGCTGCGCGAGTCGGCCGGGCTCGGCCTGGGGTGGCGCCTGGCCGCTGGGGATCGCGGCCGCCGCCGTGCTGGCGCCGCTCGTGCTGCGCCTCGCCCGCGGCCGGGTGAGCGCCCGCGACGGCCGCCGGGCGGTGGCCGGTGGTGGTCGTGGCCTGCGCGCTCGTCGCGGTCGGCACGCTCGCCACCAGCTCGTCGGCACGAGGGTGGGTCGGCGACCGGGCGTCCGAGTTCCGCGGCGAGGGCGGCGATGCCGTCGCCAACGACCCCGGCCGCCTGGTCAACACCTCCGGCAACCAGCGACGCGCGTGGTGGGGCGAGGCCTGGCGCGGCTTCGAGGCCTCCCCGGTGATCGGCGAGGGTGCCGGAGGCTTCCCCCTGGTGCACCTCGAGGAGCGCCGCGCGGGCGACAACGCCCTCAACACGCGCGAGGCCCACGGCGTGGTGCTGAGCATGCTGTCGGGGCTCGGCATCGTCGGCCTCGCCCTGCTCGCCGCCCTGCTCGCCGCGATCGTCTGGGGCGTGCTGCGCGCCACCGACATCCGGCGCGATCCCGACATCGGGCTGCCGCTGGCCGTGCTGGCCGCCTTCATCCTCCAGGCGGCCGTCGACTGGTCGTGGTCCATCCCCGCGCTCACCGTCCCGACCCTCGCCGCCGCCGGCGTCGTGCTGGCGACGGCCGCGCCCGGCAGGATCGTGCCGCGCCCGCGCCCCTCGGCCCTCGCGGCGGGCGCCCTGGGCGCCGCGGTCGCGGTCGCCATGATCAGCGCCACGCTCCCGTGGTGGTCGGGCCATCTCGCCGCCCGGGGGGAGGACGCCCTCGCCGACGGCCGCCCGCGCGCGGCCATCGACGATGCGCGGGCGGCCCACTCCGCCAACCCGCTGTCCATCGGCCCGATCCTGCTGCTCGGTCAGGCCTACGACGACCTCGGCGACCGCCGCCGTGCCCTCGGGGCGCTGGAGGAGGCGACGCGGGTGCAGCCGGACAACCCCGCCGCGTGGCGTGCCCTGGCGATCTACATCGGCGGCCGCGGCCCGGCGAGCGCCGCGGCGTGGCGCGAGGTGCACCGGCTCGACCCCCAGGACCCCGAGGCCGCCCTCCGCGCCGGCTAGCCGGGCCCTCAGGCCCGCGCGCTCTCCACGGCGCCGGCGGCCGACGCGGCGGGGACGGGGCCGAGACGCCGCCGCAGGCGGGGCACCAGCGCCGCCGCCTCCCACACGATGTCGCGCGACATCTTCGAGGACCCCAGCTCGCGCTCGGTGAAGACGATCGGCACCTCGACCACCCGGAATCCGAGCACCAGGGCCCGGTAGGTCATCTCGATCTGGAACCCGTACCCGGCGGCGGTGACCTCGTCGAGGGGGATGGCCTCGAGCACCTCGCGGCGGAAGCACTTGAAGCCCCCGGTCAGGTCGCGCACGTTGACGCGCAGCACCCATTGGGCGTACAGGCAGCCGCCGCGGCTGATCGCCCGGCGCACCGCCCCCCAGCGGGCCACGCCCCCTCCGGGGACGTAGCGGGAGCCCAGCACCAGGTCGGCGTCGGCGGCGGCCGCCACCAGCGCCGGCAGGCGCTCCGGGTCGTGCGAGAAGTCGCAGTCCATCTCGACGATCATGGCCGCCCCGGCGGCGAGCGCGTGGCGGAAGCCGGCGCGGTAGGCCGGGCCGATGCCCTCCTTGCGCGTCCTCCGCAGCACGGAGACCCGCGGATCGCGCGCGCCGACCGCCTCGGCCAGCTCCGCGGTGCCGTCCGGCGATCCGTCGTCCACCACCAGCAGGCGCGCGTCGATGCCGCCCCGGTTGACCACCCCCAGGACGGCGTCGAGCAGCGCGACGACGTTCTCGGCCTCGTCGTAGGTGGGAAGGACGACCCACACCGGTCCCGGGGACGGGCCGGTCACGCCGATGGGGGGACCGCCACGCCGAAGGTGAAGGGACCGGCCAGGATCTCGGCGGACGGGCCGTGACCGGGAAGATCGGCCAGCCGGATACCGAGGGCGCGGGCCTCCGGGTCGATCGCCGGTGAGACCTCGAGGCTCGTCTCGCTCCAGCCCGGGCGCGCGGCGCCGTGGATCGGCGACACCTCGTACCGCTGCCCGCGGTCGTCCCACACGTTGACCCGCCCCACGCCCGGTGTGAGCGGCGCCACCCGCAGCGGCTCCTCCGCCAGCGCCCCCACGCTCAGCACCCCGCGGTCGGCGTAGCGCTCCAGCGACCAGAGGCACACGGCGGCGCCCTCGGCCATGCGGGCCTGCCCGATCGGCACCAGGTCGCGGAACCCCGCGAAGGTGCGCGCGGGAACGCGCGCCGGACCCACGGTCGCGGGCGTGCCCGGCGGCTCGTCGGGCACGGGCACGGCGGTGCGGCTGGGGATCAGGTCGATCTCGAGCGACCACGTCGTGCCCGGCCAGCGGGCGCGCCACGCCGCTGCCGCGCGAGACGGCGGTGCGCACCAGCCCGGTCATCGCCAGCTGCAGGCGCCGGGCCTCCGGCGGCGGGGCGGGCGCGATCCAGACGGCGGTCTGCAGGGCGCCCAGGCCGGCCTGCTGGGCCAGGCTGTGCACCTCGTACTCGCGGCCGGTGTCGTCGCGCACCTCGAGGCCCTCCACCGGGTCCCAGCCCAGCAGGCCGGGGGCGTCGGAGAGCACCAGCAGGGGCAGCACGGCGCCCTCGGTGTGGACCTCCACGCACAGCGCCAGGATCAGGGTGTCGCCTCCGCGGGCGACGGCGGACGCCGGGATGAGGCCGCCCAAGCTGCTCTGCCGGCGGCGCTCCGGCCCGGTCAGGGCGACGGGGGTGCTGGTGCTCACAATCCGACACGGTAGCGTCCCCGCACTGACGGTGTCGCGGCCCCGCGGTCGCGACCGCGAATCCCCCGGAGCGACGATGCCTCGGCCCACGCCCCTCGTCCTGCTGCATCCCTTCCCGCTCGACGCGCGGTTCTGGGCGCCGGTCGTCCCGGCGCTGTCGGCGTCGCGCCCGGTCATCGCCGCCGATTTCCCCGGTCTCGGCGGGGCGGAGCCCGTGGCGGGCGCGTCGGTTGACGGGTTCGCCGACGCGATCGCCGCGGTCATCGCGGCCGAGGTCCCCGGGGGCCGGGCGGCCGTGTGCGGGTTGTCGCTCGGGGGATATGTCGCGCTGTCGCTGGTGGCCCGGCATCCCGAGCGGGTGGCGGCGCTGATCCTGGCCGACACCCGGGCCGAGCCCGACACGCCCGAGGCGGCGGCGGCCCGCCACGAGAGCGCCGCCCAGGTGCGCTCCGGCGGCCTGCCGGCCTTCCTCGACGACTTCATCGCGCGGCTGGTCGCGCCCGGCGACAGCGACAGCCTCGCCGCCGCCCGCGCGATCGCCGACACCCAGACTCCCGAGGGCGTCGCGGGCGCGCTCGAGGCGCTCGCGGGTCGCGCCGACCGGCGCCCCGACCTGGCGGGCGTCACCGCGCCCACCCTGGCGATCGTGGGTTCCGAGGACGCCCTCACCCCGCCCGAGAGGTCCGAGGCGCTGGTGGCCGGCATCGCGGGGTCCGAGCTGGTCGTGCTGCCGGGGGTGGGACACCTCACCGCCCTCGAACGTCCCGACGCGTTCGCCGGCGCCGTCGTGGACTTCCTCGCGCGCCGCCTACCTGGCTGAGGTCAGGCCCGGTGGCGCCGGTAGTACGTTGACGCCTTCGCGCGGGCGCCGCAGAGCTCCATCGAACACCATCGCCGGCTCCGGTTGCGGCTGGTGTCGAGGTAGATCACCGGACACGTCTCGTCCGCGCACTCGCGCACGCGCCCGGGTGTGTCCCTCACGATGTCGAGTGCGTCGAGCACCGCGGTCACCAGCAGGCAGCACGACGTCTGCGCCTCGGGCGTGAACCGCGGCGTGAGCGTGGTCTCCTCCACGCACAGGCGGCCCGGCGCGCGGCCCAGCCAGCCCTCCGCGACGGCCGCCACCCGGGGGCCGTCGGACTCGAGCAACGCGGGTCGCAGCTCGGCGCGCAGGTCACGCGCGGCGGCCAGCTCGCGACGACTGATCGTCGGCGGGTGATCCGTCAGGCCCGCGCTCACGAACCAGTGTGCAAGATCCTCTGGCGTCGCGAGGCGTTCATTTCCGCACAGGTGGGTATTGCACAGATCGAGCGCCGGACGGCCCGCGATCAAGACGAATTCTGGGCTCGGGGTCATTGTTTGACGGACCGGCAAGTCGGGCGTAGTCTCACCGGTAAAGATCTATCACAGTGGTTAACAGGAGCGCCGCGATGCCTTCTCTTCCGCCCGCCATCGAGCTTGCCGTCCACCGCACCGGCGACGGTCCGCCACTGGTCGCGCTCCACGATCTGGGACAGAGCGGCCAGAGCATGATCGACGCCTTGGGCGCGGTCTCGGACGAGTATCGCATCATCGCTCCCGACCTCAGGGGACACGGCGAGTCGCCCACCCCTCACGGTCCGTGGAGCATCGACGACTTCGCATCCGACGTGGCGCGTCTGGTCGCCGCCGAGGGTGGCGGAGCCGTGCTGGTCGGCGTCGGTCTGGGAGCGGCCACCGCGCTCGCGCTGGCGCTGGGTCACCCCGGGCTGGTCGCCGGGCTGGTCGTCTCGGGCGTCGGCCCCCGCGGCGAGGACCTCGAGGGGCAGGACCGCTGGGTCCGCGCCGCCCGCGCGCTGCGCGAGCGCCGTGGGGCCGAGGGCGTCGCCCTCGCCGCCGAGGCCATGGGAACGCGCCCCGACTGGCGCGGAGCCCTGGCGCAGGTGGACGCGCCGGTGATCGTCCTCGCGGGCAGCGCCGACCGCGCCGTCCCGGCCGAGGTGCAGCGCGAGCTCTCCGCATGGATGCAGAACGCGCGATTCCGGGTCGTCTCCGAGGCCGGCCACAACGTGGCCGTCGATCGCCCCAACGAGCTGGTCCAGGCCGTCCGCAGCCTGTCGCGCGCCGCGCAGCCGGTCGCCGCCTAGCGTCGTCTCGCGTCCCACACCCCTCGCGGGGTGGGGGCGTCGATGGCGCCCATCAGTCCAGCGCCTCGATGGAGAGCGGCATGGCGCCGTCGGGCAGCGTGAGGTAGTGCACCACGTAGCGCCCGTCCTCCCGCAGCGACTGCGCCTGGACGAGCTCCACCCCGAAACGGGCATCGCCCACATGGGCGTACCACGTGCCAGTGGAGCTGGTGCGCACGGTGAGCACGCCCTCCGCGGTGCGCAGCCGGCGGTCGCGGATCGCCCCGCGCGCGCGCCGCCCGCCGGCCATCGCCCACATCACGATCATGAAGACGCCGGTCAGGATCACGGTCGCGAGCGACGCCGCGGCCAGCCCGCCGCCCGGGGTGGCGGCGATCGCGATCGCGGTCGTCACGATGGCGAGCGTGAACACCACCGCCACCAGCCGCCCGGCCCGCCGCGCCCCGCGGTCGTAGGCCGTCACCGTCGCGTCCAGCAGCCGGGTCTGCTCGTCGGTCAGGCGCCCGTCGCGGTTGGCCTCGAGATCGTCGGCCGTGAACCCGAACCGGCTGCCGATGACGGGATCGAACGCCACCTGGGCACCCCCCGGCCGCCGGTCAGGCGGTCAGGAGCACCCGGGCGGTGAACGGCCCCTTGGGGTCGTGCGTGAGCCGCGTGATCTGGGCGGTGCGGCCGGGGCGCACCGTCGCGAGCGCCGACTCCAGCGCCGGACGGATCGCATCGAGCGTGGCGTCGTCGTTGGGCGCGCGCAGCCGGTCGTTGATCCGGACGAGGATCTCCTCGCGGCCGAACACCACACCGCCCGTGGCGGGGTCGCCCTCGACACGCTCGGCAATCGCGTCGGCGCTCTCGAGCGCGACCTGGAAGCGCGCGTCGAGCGGGCCGTCGAGGTCGCGCTTGCGCTGGTACAGCACCCCGGGCCGGCCCTCGCCGAAATCGATCGACCGGTCGGCCTCGTGGCTGATCAGCATGATCCCGGGGCCGTCGGGGACGTGCTTGTAGTCCGCGACGTCGATCGGCACGCCGTCGAGCACGCGCTGCTGGATCCATCCGTGGAACAGCCCCACGTAGGCGTCGGCGTCGACCACCTCCGGGTTCTGGGCGTAGAGCTTGACCCCGATCCGGACCACGTCCGTCACGAGCACCTCGTCGACCGCGCTCACCCGGCGCTCCTAGACGAGGGCCGACTGTGCGCCGGCCTCTCGGATCTCGAAGGCGTGGACGGCGTCGATGAACAGCTGCGACTCCTCCACCAGGACGCGCGTCGCCTCGTCCTCGTACACCTCGGGCGCGCCGGCGTGGCGGTCGAAGAGGGGCCGCGCGAACCGGCCCTTCGCGAAGCGGTCGAAGAAGCGCTCGGTGTCGTAGAAGCGCGTCTTGAACTCGCTCACGATGGTGTCGGGGTCGTCGGGGACGTTGGGGAACTCGGTGCGCACCAGCGCGCGGGCGCCCGCGACCATCGCCGCGTAGGCCCTCTCGTCGGCGCGCTCCAGGTCGCCGTCCTCCAGCGCCACCTGGGCGTCGAAGGCGATGCTCTCGGCGAACGACAGCTCGAGGTCGGTGCTGGAGATGACCTCGCCGGCGCACTCGCCGATGCCGAGGTCGCCCATGGTGAACACGCGGGCGTCGCCCCAGTCCATGTAGGCGTCCGGGTCCTCCTCGGGCGTCGGGATCGTCTTGAGCTCGCCGATCAGCGCGCCCAGCTCCTTCTTGCCCAGACGCACGATCCAGTCCTGGAAGCTCTCGTCCGGCACCCGCTCCGCGACGAACCGCGTGGTGATGACGTCCACCACCTCGGGGATCCGCTTGGACGGCACGGCGCCCACGGCGAGGCCGTAGGAGCCCGCGTTCTCGCGCCAGCGGCCTCCCAGCACCACCTGGAAGTGGGGCACCGTGACGCCGTTGATCTTGCGGCTGTTGCCGAAGAACCCGATGTCGGCCACGTGGTGCTGGCCGCACGAGTTGAAGCAGCCGCTCACCTTGATGCGCAGGCCGCGGACGGCCTCGTCCAGCTCGTACTGGCGTCGGCCCAGCTGCGTGCGCAGCTCGGCGGCCAGGCCGCGCGAGGACGCGATGCCCAGCTTGCAGGTGTCCGTGCCGGGGCACGAGGTGACGTCGACGATCGTGCCGGCGCCGGGGGTGGCGAGGTCGATGGCGACCAGCTCGGCGTGGAGCGCGGGCAGGTCCTCCTCGCGCACCCAGCGCAGCACGATGTTCTGCTCGACGGTGGTGCGGACGGTGTCGCCGACGTAGCGCCGGGCGACCTCGCCCAGCTTGCGCGTCTGCTCCGAGGTCAGGTCGCCGAGGGGCAGTGCGATGGTGGCCACCGCGAATCCGGCCTGGCGCTGGCGGTACACGTTGGTGGAGAGCCAGTGCGCGTACCCCTCCGCCGTGTCCGCGCCGCTCGGCGGCCGCGGCACCGACTCCTGGATCGGCGACTCGGTGTAGTCCTCGACCGAGGGCAGGTACGAGGTCCAGCGCTCGTCGTACGGGAGCACCGTGCGCTCCTCGTCCACCAGGCGGCGGAACTCGTCGATGCCGAGCTTCGCGACCAGGAACTTGATGCGCGCCCGGTTGCGGTTGGCCTTCTCGCCCAGGCGGCCGAAGACGCGGGCGATCGACTGCACCGCGGGGAGCAGTTCCTCGACGGGGTGGTCCTCGTAGAGCAGCTTCGCCTGGTGCGGCGTGGTGCCGAGGCCGCCGCCGACGTAGAGGTCGAAGGAGCGGCGCTCGACGCCGTTGACCACGGTGCGTGCGGGCGATGGCGCCGAAGTCGTGCATCATCACCAGGCCGCAGGCCTCGCCCGCGCAGCCCGAGAAGGCCGGCTTGAACTTGCGGCCGAAGTCCTGGCAGTCGGGGTGGCCGAGCAGGAAGCGGAAGAGGGCGGCCGCGTAGGCCGTGGTGTCGAAGGCCTCGGTGTGGCAGACGCCGGCGAGCGGGCAGGCGGTGAGGTTGCGGACGCCGTTGCCGCACGCCTCGCGGGTGGTGATGTCCACCGACGCCAGGCGGCGCATCAGGTCGGCGGTGTCGTCGATGTGCACGTAGTGCAGCTGCACGTCCTGCCGAGTGGTGATGTGCAGGATGCCGTCCGAGTACTCCTCGGCGAGCTCGGCGATCACGTCGAGCTGGTCGGGCGTGATGCCGCCGTAGGGCACCTTGATGCGCACCATGCCGGGCGCGTCCCAGAGGGTCTCGGGACCCTTGGTGAGCTCACCGGCCGGGAACACCAGCTGCTGTGACGCCAACCCGTCGTGACGCTGGCCGTTGTCGTAGCGCTGGCCGTAGACGCCGCGCCGCAGGCGGGTCTCCGCGAAGACGCGGTCCTCGATCTTGAGCTGCCGGCGCAACTCCATCTGGCCCTCGAAGATGTCGATCTCCTCGGCCAGGTCCGGAGGCATCTGGTCCAGAACCCGCTCTCGCCAATCGATCCCGCTCATTCCACCGCCCTCATGTCTCGGCCGAAGCGGGGAAAATACCAGATACTTCCAGGTATTGGAGTGAATCCGTGCGGCGTCACCCCTTCGCCGGCGCGAGCCGTGACGCGACCCGGCGCGTGACCGCGCGCGGCAGCTTGCCGATCCAGAGCGGATCCCGCCAGAGCGGATCGACCACGCGGCGTCCACGGACGCGCCCGTTCACCCCGGCCCGGAGGGCCGCCATCGGGCCGTCACCCCGCGCCACGTCCAGCAGCGCCTTCGCCTCGTCGAGGCGAGCGACGTAGGTGAACGGCCGCAGGGGCGCGGACGGCGGCGCCCACTCCCGGCCGAGCACCGCGTCGACGGCCAGCGCGGGCAGGTTGAGCCCGGCGGAGATGCTGAGCCCAACGGTCGCCGGCGGCCGCAGGTTGACGTCATGCACCACGAAGCGGGAGCCCCGCTCGAACATCTGCACGTTGGCCAGCCCGCGGTGGTCGACGTGGTCGAGCAGGCGCCGCGCCGCCTCGATCGGCGGGCCCGCCCGCCCCACCACCCGGATCACCGACGGCATGCCCACCGCCCGCGGGAAGGTGCGCTCGATGAGGCCGAGGACGGCCGCGAACCTCCCGTCGGCGCCCCGCACCGAGTGCACGGTCCAGTGGGTGCCGACCACCCTCTCCTGCACCACGGCCTCGTGGCCGGCCGAGAGGATCGTCGCGACCGCGGTCGCGCGCTCCCGGTCGTCGTTGACCAGCGCGACCTCGATGGCCGCGTCCCCCATCGCGGTCGCGCGCAGCTTGACGATCGAGGGCAGGCTCGGCCACGGGCCGCTGGGCCCGTCGCGCCCGACCGTGACACCCGCCGGGCTCTCCAGTCCGGCGCCGGCGAGCGTCCCACCGAGCTCGGCCTTGTCGCAGAGCGCGCGGTAGCCGCGCGCGTCGGGGCCGACGACGACCGCGTCCGCCAGGCGGCCGTCCGCGCCCTCCGCGAGCACCTCGACGGCGTTCTCGCTGAGCGGGAGCACCGCATCGGCCCGGCGCGCGCGGCATAATCGCTCGAGCCCGGCGAGGAAGCCCGCCGGCGACGTCGAGGGGGACGGGCAGCGCAGCGGCCGCAGGCACGCGAGGGAACGCCCGCCCGCCGCGTCGGGGCTGACCCCGATCGCGTTGTGCCCCGCCGCCCGCAGCGCCCTCAGAGTCCACGGCCCCGGCCGGTAACCGGTCCACACGACGATCACGTTGAGGGGACGCGGGACGCATGGTGGGCCTGGGGCTAGTCCTCGGTCGGCGCGGCGGCGTCGCCGTGGGCGACTCCGGCCAGCGCGCGCACGATCTGCACGCACATCGGGTCGCTGACGGCGATCTGCACCTGGCTGCCGTCCTCGTCGTCGAAGGCGAGCGTCCAGTGCGGCACCACCCCGTCGGCGGTCTGCTGCGGCGGGGTCACCGACACGCCGACGACCGTCGGCTGCAGCGCCCAGAACAGGCCCTCGGGCAGCCCGGACGGCTGCGGCTCCCAGTTGCCGGCGTCGGGGATCTCCTGCCGGTACGGCTCGGCCTGGGTGAACGCGTTCATCATGTTCTCGGCGTCGCTCGTGGCGAGGGGCAGCGTCAGCACGACGTTGGGGCCGCTCTCGAACGCCAGGAGGGCCACCGGCAGGGCATCGGGATCCGGCGGCTCGCCGTTCTCGTCGATCTCGACCTGGACCGGCGAGCAATCGAAGCCGGTCGCCTGAAACGCGATCGTCTGCCTCATGCTTCGCCGTCCAGTGCCTTGCTAGCGTCATCCGCGTGCGGCACGGGGCGACTCCTTCTGCCGGGGAACACTCGCCGGCCATTCTCACACACGACCGCCTCGACACGCGGATCGCCCGCGCATGAGGGTCGTCTGGCGGGACGACGCCCTGGTCGATCCCGCGACGGCGGGGCTCTCGATCGACGATCCCGGCGTGCGATGGGGCGAGGGCCTCTTCGAGACGATGCGGGCCGAGCACGGCGACGTGCCGCTCCTGCGGCCGGCACCTCGATCGCCTTGCCCGCTCGTCACGCGCCCTCGGCATGGCGCCCATGCCCGCCCCGAGCGCGATGGAGGAGGCCGTCGCGGCGGTCGTCGCGGCGCTGGCCCCGGGGCCCGCGCGCATCCGGCTCACCGCGACCCCGCGCCCCACCCTGCTGGTGGAGGGGGCGCCGGCGGAGCCCCTCGCGGCCGACCCGCCCGCCGCGATCGCCATCTCGCTGAGCGGAGCCTGGCAGCCGGGCCACGCGCTGGCCGAGCACAAGACCCTCTCCTACGCGGGCTTCCGCCGGGCCCAGCGCGCGGCGGAGCGCGCCGGCGCGCAGCACGCGCTGCTGCTCGACGAGGCGGGGCGGCTGGGCGAGTCCGCCACCACGAGCGTGTTCTGCGTCGTGGGCGGGCGGCTGACCACCGCTCCGGCACTGGGGCTCCTACCGGGCGTCGCCCGGGCGCTCGTCGTGGAGGGCCTCGCGACCGCCGAGCAGGTCTGCGACGAGACGGCGTGGAGGAGGGCCGACGAGATCGTGCTCACCAACGCGCTGCGCGGGGCGGTCGCGGTGGTCGCGGTGGACGGCGTTCCGGTGGGTGACGGGGCGCCCGGCCCGGCCGCCCGGAGCATTCACGCGCTGCTGCGGTCGGCGCTCAGCTCGCCGCGGCGCGGCGCTTCGGCTTCTGGGTGACCGTCGATACGCGGCGTCCCAGCAGGCGCATCGCCTTGAGGCCCAGCGAGAGCTTCTCGCGGTCGTCGGTCTTGGCGATGTCGAGCCCCGAGAGCTCGGCGATCCGGTCCAGCCGGTACCGCACCGTGTGGCGGTGCGTGTAGAGCGTGCTCGCGGTGGCCGCGAGGTTGCAGTCGTGCCCGAGGTACGTGGACAGCGTCCCCACGAGCTCGGTCTGGTACTGCTCGTCGTACCGCACCAGCGGCGCGATCGTCTGCTCGTAGAACGAGATCAGCTCCTCGGGGCGGTCCGCGAAGATGTGGAAGAGCAGTTTGTAGGTGCCGGTCTCCTCGAAGGTGACCACCTCGCCCGCGCGCCCGAGCCGCTCGCCGATCGACAGCGCGAGGCGCGCCTCGTCCAGCGCCACGCCCAGCCGCTCGGGCTCGGGCGTGAAGCGCGACAGCGCCAGCGTCAGCGCGAGGCCCGGTACGGTCTCCCGGGTGGCGGCCAGCAGCCGCTTGCCGAGGGTGAAGGCCTGCGCCTCGATCTCCTCGCGGGACGGATCGCCGCTGCCCGCCGGGGCGGGCGGCAGCAGGGCCAGCAGGCGGCCCTCGTTCCAGTCGACCAGGGCACGCGGCCAGTGCAGGTCCATCGCCGCCCGCGCCTGCTGCAGGAACCGCCGCACGAGGCGGGGGTCGGTGATGATGCGGCCCTCGGTGTGCGGGTCCTGGAGCTTGCCGATCAGCGCGACCGCGCCCCCGGAGAGGTCGGCGCCGAGGTGCCGGGCGCGGCGCACCAGCGACTCGCGGCTCACCGCCTCGCCGGCCATCAGCTCCTCGATGAGGTCGCCGCGCAGGCGCGACTCGGTCTCGGTGCGCACCTCCTCGCGGGCCCTCTCGAGTGCGACCGCCTCGGCGAGCTCCTCCACCACGGCGCCCGGCGCCGGGGCGAGGGGCCAGGGCGCCCACACCACCAGCACGCCGATCACACCTCCGCCGCTGGTCACCAGCGAGCGGCTGATGCCGGGCATCTCCTCCTCGACGAAGGGCCCGATGATGGAGGCCGGGCCGTGGCCGCGCGCGCGCAGGATCGCCGCCTCGAGGAAGGCGTCGTCGTCCGCCGAGAGCCCGGCCGAGCCGCGCAGGTCGAGGTACTCGTCGAGGATCGCCACCGGCGCCTGGAGCAGCTCCTGGGCCGCCGCGGCGAGGCCCGGGTGGCTGCGTCCCTCGATCAGGGGCGCGCGCAGCGCGACGCGGGCCGCGGCCGCCGCCGCCTGGGTGGGGCCGCCGGCGATGGCGGCCACCAGCTCGGCGATCACCATGCCCCACGGCGCCGCTGCGGGCAGAACGATGGCCGGCACGCCGAGGTCCGGCGAGGGGGCCGTGCGGCAGACGACCGCGACGCAGCCGTCGGGCAGCTCGGACGGCGGCGCGCCCGGGCAGGCGACCAACGCGCCCTGCTCGTGGGGCGCGTCCGCGTCGGCGAGCACCAGCGCCGAGATGGGCACGTCGAGGGAGGCGGAACGGGGGACGATCCGGGCGCCTGCCAGCGCGGGGATGGCGATCAGGTGCGAAAGCAGGGCCCGATCATCCGCGGTCGTGGCGGTCGCGTGTGTCGTCACCGCCAAGACAATGGGGGGATGAGAGGCCGGTTTCAAGGCGACCGCTCCTCTGGCGCGTGTGTTTGTCCACAGGGCGAAAGATGCGCGGCGGCGTTTGGCCCGTCGCCATAAAGCGCCGGTCGCCGCCGCCGTCGTAAGCTGCGGCGCTGCCTGAGCCCAGACAAGGAGGGCCCCCCGCGCTATGCCGAGATCCCGACAGAAGAACGTGCTCGCCGCCCAGTGGAGCCCCAATGGCACCGCGACCGGCCCGAGCGACCTGAGCTTCCCCGGCGCCATCCACTTCGCCGAGAACGTGTTCGGCACCGTCGCGCAGCGTCAGCGGCTGCCGAAGGACGTTTTCAAGAAGCTCCAGGCAACGATCGATCGCGGGGAGCCGCTCGACGCGACGCTCGCCGACCAGGTCGCCGCCGCGATGAAGGACTGGGCTCTCGAGAAGGGCGCGACCCACTACAGCCACTGGTTCCAGCCGCTGACCGGCTCGACCGCCGAGAAGCACGACTCGTTCTTCAGCCCGGTCGGCGACGGCACGGCGCTCGCCGAGTTCTCCGGCAAGGAACTGGTGAAGGGCGAGCCGGACGCGTCGAGCTTCCCGTCCGGTGGCATCCGGGTCACCTTCGAGGCCCGCGGTTACACCGCCTGGGACCCGACCAGCCCGGCCTTCATCCTCGAGAACCCCAACGGGAGCCACCTGTGCATCCCGACGGCGTTCGCGTCGTGGACCGGTGAGGCCCTCGACGCCAAGATCCCGCTGCTGCGGTCGATGGAGGCGCTCTCCAAGTCGGCCGTCCGCGCGCTGCGCCTGATGGGCGACACCGCGACGCAGCACGTGTTCACGACGATCGGGCCCGAGCAGGAGTACTTCCTGATCGACGAGCAGTTCTTCTTCGAGCGCCCCGACCTCGTCAGCACCGGCCGCACCCTGTTCGGCGCCAAGCCGGCCAAGGGCCAGGAGCTCGACGACCACTACTTCGGGTCCATCCCGGAGCGGGTGCTCGCCTTCATGCTCGAGAGCGAGAAGGAGCTCTTCAAGCTGGGCGTGCCGATCAAGACCCGCCACAACGAGGTGGCCCCCGGCCAGTTCGAGCTCGCGCCGATCTTCGAGAACTCCAACGTCGGCACCGACCACCAGCAGCTCGCCATGCAGGTGCTCAAGAACGTGGCGCGCCGCTACGACATGGTCTGCCTGCTCCACGAGAAGCCGTTCGCCGGCGTCAACGGGTCGGGCAAGCACAACAACTGGTCGATGAGCACCGACACCGGCTCCAACCTGATGAACCCGGGGTCGTCGCCGCACGCCAACCTGCAGTTCCTGTTCTTCTGCACCGCGGTCATCTCGGCGGTCTACAAGTACCAGGGCCTGCTGCGGGCGACCGTCGCGGGCGCGGGTCAGGACCACCGCCTCGGCGCGAACGAGGCGCCGCCGGCGATCATCTCGATCTTCCTCGGCAAGGAGCTCGAGAGCGTCTACGACTCGATCGAGAAGGGCGAGGTCGGCTCCAGCACCGCCGCGCAGATGATGGCGCTCGGCAGCCCGGTGCTCCCGCCCCTGCCGAAGGACGCCGGCGACCGCAACCGCACGAGCCCGTTCGCCTTCACCGGCAACCGGTTCGAGTTCCGCGCGCTCGGCTCCAGCCAGTCGCCGAGCCTCGCCAACACCGTGCTCAACACGGTCGTCGCCGAGGCGATCGACGCGCTCTGCGAGGACCTCGAGCTGGCGATGGCCCCGAAGGGCAAGAAGGCCGGCAAGACCTTCGCCGAGGCCCTCCCGCCGGTCATCCAGAAGGCCTACAAGAGCTCGAAGAAGATCGTCTTCGACGGCAACGGCTACTCCGAGGAGTGGCACAAGGAGGCCAAGAAGCGCGGCCTGCTCAACCTGCCCTCGACGCCCGAGGCGCTGCCCCAGCTGATCTCCAAGGAGGCCGTCGCGGTCTTCAGCAACTACGGGGTGCTCGACGAGCGCGAGCTGCACGCGCGCTACGAGGTGGGCCTCGAGCAGTACGTGATCGTCACCAACACCGAGGCCGAGACCGGCGCGGACATCGCCGCGACGATGATCCTCCCGGCCGGTGTCCGGTACATCGGCCGAGCTCAAGGCGGCCGGCCTGACCGCGCTCGCCAAGGAGGTCACCGGGCTCGTCACCGACCTCGACGGGAAGATCAAGCAGCTCCAGAAGGTCAACCTGATCCACGACGACAGCACCATCGAGAAGGAGGCCGCCTACATGCACGACGTGGTCCTCCCCGCGCTGCTCGACGTGCGGTCGGTGGCCGACGTGCTGGAGCGGACGGTGCCCGACGACCTGTGGCCGCTGCCGAAGTACTCCGAGATGCTCCTCATCCGGTAGCGATCCGGCGACAGTTCCGGCAGTGCGCAGACGGCCCCGTCCGATCCGATGGACGGGGCCGTCGGTGTCCTGCGAGCCTCGCCACAGGATGAGCCCCGACCCCCCGAACCCGCGCTGGTGCTCCCGGCGCGCGGGCCGTTCCGGCTTCCGGCCGTCGCCGTCAGCCACGGATGGTTCCAGACCGTCCCGTTCCACTGGGACGGCGAGGATGAGCGCCTCGACCGGGTGGAGGCGCTCGACGGGGCGGGCATCACCCTCGCCATCACCGGCGCCGACGGCGGTGTCGCCGTAAGGGCGTCCGCGCCCCTCTCGGACGGTGCGGTGGACGTCGTGCGCACGCGCGCCACCCGCATGCTGCAGCTGGACGCCGACCTCGACGGCTTCGCGGAGGCGACGTTCGCGGTCGATCCCGGCCTCGCGCGCGACCTCGCGGCCTACGGCGGCGGGCGCATGCTGGCCGGCGGATCGCTGTTCGAGGACGTGGTGAAGGGCCTGTGCGGCACCAACACCACGTGGCGCCAGGCGGTCAACTCGATCAACCGGCTCGGCGAGCTCGGCCCCGGCGGCGCGTTCCCCTCGGCCGCCGACCTGCTGCGCGCGGGCGAGGACCGCTTCCGCGACCACGCCCGGGTCGGCTACCGGGCCCCCGCCCTGGTCGACGCCGCGCGCGCGGCGATCGACGGGCGCATGGCCGAGATCGAGGCCGACTCCGCCGCGGGCGACGAGGAGCGCGTCTACGCGGGGCTGATCGCCCTCACGGGCGTCGGCCCGGCCACGGCGAGCTTCCTCGTGCTGCTCATGGGGCACTTCGGCCGGCCCTCGGTCGACTCCGCCACGATCCGCGTGGCCACCGAGCACCTGGTTCGACGGCCGCACGCCGACGCCGGCGGAGGTGCGCCGCAGGATCGCCCCCGCCGGACGGTTCGCGGGCCTGGTGCTGGCCTGGTCGACCCTGCGCGAGTGGCAGCGGACGACCGGCATCGTCAGCGTCGGGCTGAGCGGGGCGCGCACCCGCTGGAGCAGGTCGCTCCACCGGCGCGGCGCAGGCGTCCCAGGTGTGGCCGGCCGTCCACGCGTGCCCGGCGGCGCCCAGGCGGGCGCGCAGCCCGGGGTCCCCGCCCAGCCGCAGCAGCTGGCGGCCGTAGGTCGGCGCGTCCAGGTACAGCAGGCCGCCGCCCGAGCGCGCGGTCTGCCCGGCGAGCACCTCGGAGTGCGCGATCGCCAGGGTCGGGCGGCCCGCCCGCCAGGCCTCCAGCGCGACCAGCGAGAGGCTCTCGTGCGGCGAGGGCAGCACCACCACCTCGGCGGCGTCCAGCAGGTCGCTGCGCGTCGCCGCCGTCCACGAACCCCGTGGTGCGCACCCACTCGGGCAGGCGCATCTGCCACGGTGGGACGCCCCGCCAGCACCAGGCCGAGCGGGCCTCCGGCGGCCCGGTAGCGCCCGTGGGCCCGCACCAGGGCGTCGAGGCCCTTGGCGGGGTCGAGGCGGCCGAGGTAGAGCGCGAAGCGCGCCGGCAGGTCGAGGGCCGCCCGGACGCGCGCGCCCTCTCCGGGGGGCGCCGGCGCCAGGCCGGCGCCCACGATCTGCCTGCTCGTGCCCCTCGACGCCGTGGAGGTCGTCGACCAGCCGGCGCTCCTCGGGGGTCATGAAGGCCAGCCCGCGCGCCATGCGCACCAGGCCGCGGCTCAGGCCGAAGCGCAGCATCGGCTCGTCGTGGGCCAGGGGCACCAGCACCGTCCTCTCGGGGGCGAGGGGCATCGCGAGCTGGGTGGTCGCGTACAGATAGGTCCAGAGGGCCACGGCCTCGTGGCGCTCGCGGGCGCGGCTCAGGGCGCGCAGCATCCCGGGCGCGATCGGGCCCTGGGCCCGCGCCCACGCCAGCTCGGCGGCCCCGTCGCCCACCCCGAGCGAGAGGCCGCGCGTCAGCTCGGCCGATCGCGCCGGGTCGGGCCGGTCGGCGGTGAACCGGTGGACGGTCACCGCGCCGTCCGCCTGCGTTCCGGCGCGGTAGTGGGGCGCCCACGTCAGGTAGTCGCGCGCCGTGGTGGTGTACACCTCGACCTCGTCGCCCCGGTCGGCCAGGGCGTGGGCCGTCGCGCGGCAGAGCGCCTCGGCGCCCCCCGCCACCTCGTCGCCGAACCGCTGGACCACGAACGCGACCCTCACGCGCTCAGTCGCCCCGCTCGCGCTCCAGCTCGGCGACCCGTCGCTCGAGCCTCACGATCTCCGCCCGCTGCCGGTACCGGTCGCGCTCCAGCTGGCCGAGCAGATCGGCCAGGGCGGGGGCGATCAGGCGCACCACCGCGCGCCGCGCGGCCGACACGGCGCCGCCCGCCAGGCCCCGTCGCGCCGACGGCGACGGGTCGGCCAGGCGCAGGGGCGGCAGCGGCGGCGGGCCACCGGCCCGCTGGAGCTCGGCGAGCAGCTCGTCGGGGTCGGGGGCCGCGGGCGCCCCGGCCTCACCCGCGTCGCTCAGTACGCCCCCCGACGCCCGAGCACGACCGGGATCGTGCGCGCCATGATCGTCAGGTCGAGCCAGATCGACCAGGTCTCGATGTAATAGAAGTCGAGCCGGACGAGCTCGTCGAACGACAGCGCGCTGCGCCCGCTCACCTGCCAGAGGCCGGTCAGGCCCGGCAGCACCAGGTAGCGCTTCTTGTGGAGGTCGTCGAGGCGCTCGAAGTCGCGCAGCGGCAGCGGCCGCGGCCCGACCAGGGACATCTCGCCGCGCAGGACGTTCCACAGCTGGGGCAGCTCGTCGATCGACAGCCGCCGCAGCACCCCGCCGACCCGGGTCACGCGGGGGTCGTCCCGGATCTTGAAGATGGCCCCGTCGGCCTCGTTGGCGTCCTCCAGCGCGTGCTGCTCCTGCTCGGCGCCCTGGCGCATGGTGCGCAGCTTGAAGCAGGTGAACTCGTGCTCCTCCACGCCCACGCGCTTGCTGCGGTGGATGATCGGCCCGCGGTCCTCGAGCTTGATGGCGATGGCCGCGACCAGCAGGATCGGCGACACCAGCAGCCCGATCAGCGACCCGACCACCAGGTCGAAGATCCGCTTGGTGAAGAAGGCCGCTCCGCCCAGCACCGGCGGGCGCAGCTCGAACAGCGGCAGCCCCGGCGCCGGGACGGCCTGCACCGAGTGCGAGAGCAGCTCGGCCGTGGTGGGCGCCAGCCGCACCGGGATGCCGCGCCGGCGGCAGACGTCGAGCAGCTCCAGCACCGGCCCGTCCTCGCCGGACCAGCCGGCCAGGATCACCTCGTCCACGGCGTTCGGGTCCAGCGCGGCGCGCAGCTCGGCCCCGGGGCCCTCGGCGCGGTCGTCCGCGATGCCGGAGGTCAGCTCCTGACGCCCCACCACCCGGTACGGCACCCCCTGGCGGCTCTCCGAGCGCTCCAGGGTGCCGGCGATGCTCGCCACCAGGGTCGGCGTCCCCACCAGCAGCGCCCGGCGCTCGAAGTGCAGCGCGTCCAGCACCAGCGCCGTCACGCTGTCGTAGCTCGAGCGCAGGGCCACCACCAGCACGCCCACCAGGATCCAGGACGAATAGAAGATGTAGTAGGTGTCGAAGCGCCACCCGGCCACCAGCACCACCACCAGCACGATCACCGTCGCCAGGGTCACCGACGACAGCAGCCGCGCCGCGCCGCCGCGCTGCTCGCGCGACGAGTACAGCCGGTTCTTGGCGAACACCAGGATCATCGTCGTGGCGGCGATCGGCAGCGCCTTCTGCTCCACGGCCCAGATCGCGCTCGCGTCGACCGCCTCGCCCTGCACCATCAGCTTGAACGCCAGCGCCAGGTAGACGCCGGCGAAACACGCGGTCACGTCGATCGTGATCAGCACGGCCACCGAGAACACGCGACGGATGGCGGCGGTGCCCGCGGGGCCCGCCAGCAGAGGCAGGAAACGCGTGTCGCGACGGACCGGCCGGCCCGCCCGTCGAGTCGGCGCCGTCTCGTGTCGGGCGTGTCGTCATCCGCTCACGCCGGTCACGGCGGTGTTCTGAGAATGCCTCCGCACGGCGGGATCGTACTGCCGTTGCCCCCGTCGGCGCGCCATCCGGCATCGGTAAAGGTTATCCGTCGCCCCTCAGGCGGGTCTCCTCAGGCGGAGGTACACCACCCCGTGCTCCTCCGGCCCCAGCTCCTGCGGCCCGGCGATTCGCGCGAAGTTGCCCGCGCACACCGGCGAAAAGCAGGTTCCCGACGAGGAACGACCACGGCCGCGCCGCGAAGAACGCGCGGTGCACGGGCCGCCGCTCCCGCACGTACTCCCGCGCCTCCTCCTCCCAGCCCAGGCCGAGCAGGCGCTCGTCCAGGGTCTGCCGCCGAGTACCGCCGCTCGAAGAAGGCGCCCTCTCGCGGGGTCCTCGCCGTCCTCGCCGGTGTCGTACACCGGCCGGGCGGTGCGCACCTCGCCCGGCCCGGGCCGAGACGTTGGTGGTCAGGTGCAGCACCCCGCCCGGCCTCAGCACCCGCCACATCTCGGCCATGGCCCGCGCGTCACCCTCGCCCGCCACGTGCTCGATCACCGAGACGCACGCGATCGCGTCGAACGACTCGTCGGCGAAGGACAGGGCGCGGGCGTCCTCCACCCGCAGGTCGAGCGCCGGGTCGATCGTGCGCCACCGGTCGATCTCGTCGGCCAGCAGATCGACCGCCACCCACCGGCCCGCGCCCTCCCTCTGCAGCAGGCTCGGGAGCAGCTTGGGGCTCGAGACGTCCAGGCAGTCGCCGGCGAACGGCTCCCGCGCCACCCGGGGCAGCTCGTAGAAGCGCCAGGGCTCCAGCGGCACGAGCACGCGGTACAGCGCCGCGCGCGGGTGCGGCCATCCACCCCCGCGCAGCCCGCGCGACGGCCCACTCGAGCCCGAGACGGTGGCTGTGGCGTGCCAGTCGTGCCCAGGCCGGGGGCCGCCGGCCCTCCGCTCACCTGCGCAGCGCCTGCCGGTAGACGTCGCGGGTCGCCGTCGCCGACGCGGGCCACGAGTAGCGCGCCGCCGCCTCACGCCCGGCCTCCCCGCGGGCGGCCAGCGCCTCGCGATCGGCGAGCGCCTCGGTCAGCGCCGCCGCGATCCCCTCGGGCGTGACGTCGTCGAGGAAGATCGCCGTCCGTCCGCCGATCTCGATCAGCGACGAGTTGCGCGCGCAGAGCACCGGGCAGCCGTGCGCCATGGCCTCCACCACCGGCAGCCCGAATCCCTCGTAGGCCGAGGGGTAGGCCAGCAGCGTCGCGCGCCGGTAGAGGTCGATCAGCTCCTCGGCCCGGATGAACCCGCGGATCTCGCAGCCCGGCCCCGCCGCCGCCTGGATCTGCTCCTCGTCCCCGCCGGGTCCGCCCGACCACGATCAGCCGGCACGGCGGCGGGTCGGCCGGGGCGTTGGCGTAGTAGATCGCGTGACCCGCGGCGAGCACGCCGATCCGCTTGCGCGGCTCGCGCACGCCGACGCTCAGCACGATGGGCTCCCGCGGACCCGGCGGGCGGGTGTCCGGATCGACGCCGTTCGGCACCACCCGGATCTTCTCGGCGGGCACGCGGTACAGCTCCTGCAGGTCGTGGGCCGTCGATTCCGAGACCGCGATCACCCGCACCGCCCGTTTGACCGAGCGCTTCGCGAAGCGCCGCGCGTAGCGCCGGAAGCTCTCGGGGAACGCCTCCGGCACCCGCTCCCAGGAGAGGTCGTGGATCGTGACCACGGTCGGGCAGGTGCTCCACCACGGGGCCCAGTTGACCGGGGAGTGCAGCACCGCCGCCCGCCGCCGCATCGCGGTCAGCGGAAGGATCACGTGCAGCCACAGCAGGTCGAGCATCAGGTTGAGGTAGGAGGTGACCTTCCCGAGGCGCGGCAGGGCCGGTGGGCCGAACACCCACTCCACGCGCAGGTCGGACGCGGGCTTGCTCTCCATGATGTGGCGCAGCTCGTGGATGTACGTCGCGATGCCGGTCGGGCGCCGCTTCGCCATCCGCCCGTCCACCAGCACCAGCGGAGGATCGTCGCTCGTCGTCCTGCGATCCGTGCCCGCCGCGGGCGCCGTCTCCGCCTCGCCGGCATCGCTCGGTACCGCGACGCCAGGGGCGTGATCTGGTCATGCGGGAGGTCCCCTCGAATTGCTCGGGGCGCGACCGCCCCGGCCGCCGCAGACACTGGAGTGCACACCCCGGTCACGCCGCCGCCGAGTTGGGACGACCCACGATCGACGTCGCGATGGAGCCTACAGGCAGGCCGTCCTCGGCCGCGGCGCGCAGGGCGGCCGTCGGGGTCCTCTGGAGACCCAGGCCGAGGCGCAGAGATGCGTCGATCGCGGCGAGCCACTCCCCCGCGCCGTCGCAGTGCACGAGCACGGCCGTGACGCCCGGCGTCGCGAGCAGCTCCTGCACCGTGGCGACCAGGGCGGTCATCTCGCTGCGCGCCTGCTCGACGCTACTGAGCGGGTGCCAGCGCACCAGGAATCCCTGCTCGAGGTAGTCGGCCAGCGCGTGACGCGTCTTCAGGGCCGAGACGATCGCGACCACCCCCTGCGCCCTCCACCACTCCATCTCGGCGAATCTCAGCTCGCGCCGATGGCTCCTGCCGACCCCGCCCGGCCGCTCGGCCACGGCGAGCCGACCGGGGATGATCCAGGCATAGATGCGGGGTTCCACGGGGCGCTCCTCCACGTCGTCATCGGCGTGGCGCCATGGTCCGGCACGACCCGCGCGCCCCTCCAGCCACGGGGGTGACGGAGGACGAACCCCTATGTGCCCGCTGGCGTGTCCTCCACCGCGAGCTCGCGCAGCCACTCCGGCACGGGCACCGTCTCGCGCGTCTCCCGGTCCACGCAGACGTGGATCAGCTCGCCGCGCGCCATCACCTCGCCCGCCCGGCGGAAGACGTGGCGGCTGCGGAACGAGCTGTTCCCGACGCCGCCGATCTCGGTCCGCTGCTCGATCACGTCGTCGAGCATGATCCGCCCGACGAAGGAGCATTGGGATTCGACGATGGGGATCCCCGGGCCCTCCCGGAGCAGCCGGGTGAACGGGTGGCCCACCTCGGCCAGCCATTCCGAGAGGCCCCGGTCCATCCACCGGTACACGGCCGTGAAGTGGATCTGGGCGACGTCCACCTCGGACATCACCACCGGGAACGTCGCGACGTGGATGTGGGCCATCGCGCCAGCCTAGTGCGCCGCGTCCCCCGGGGTCCGAGCGGAGCGTCCCTTCTCGCAAACTGCGGCCTTTCGACGACGGACTGAGCCCGAGGAGGGGGTGAAACGCCGGCTCGGGCGACCTCTGCACCGTCGCGCACTCACTCTTTCGGCGGCAGACTGGACTTAGGTCTAATGGTTTTGGTGAATCGAACGGATAGTTTCTGTCCTCGCGCATGAACGAATCCTCCCCGCCACCCCCGACCGACGACGAACGCCGGGCCGCCGCATGCCGCGCGATGGCGGCCGCACCGGGTCTGATCCGCTTCGCGGCGAGGTACACGCGCTCGCTGCACGACGCCGAGGACGCCTACCAGCGCACGATGGAGATCGCGCTCACCCGCGCCCCCGTCACGGAGCCCCGCCGGTTCATGGCCTGGCTCCACACCGTCCTGCGCAACGAGGCCCTGGCCGTCGCCGGGGCGCGCCGCCGCGAGGGCCCGAGCGCCGAGGCGGACGTCACCGAGGTCTACGAGGACCAGCTCGAGGACGCCGTCGCCGTCGACGCCCTCGCCGAGTGGCGCGAGCGCTACCGGTCGATCCAGGACGGCCTCGCCGGGCTCACCGAAGCCCAGCGGATCTGCCTGATCCTCCAGACCGCGGGGGCGACCTACGAGCGCATCCACGCGATCACCGGCTTCTCGCTGCGCAAGGTGGAGCGATCGGTGCTGGAGGGCCGCAAGGGCCTCGCGGCGTGGGAGGTGCGCCTGATGTCGGGAGAGGCCTGCGAGCGTCTCGACACCGTCATCGCGCGGGTCGCGCTGGGGGAGGCGTCGTCGAAGGACCGGCGGACGGTCTCCCGGCACGTGCGCCACTGCGGGCACTGCCGCGCCCTCCTGCGCCGGCGCCGCGAGAGCAACGAGTGGCTCGCCGGCCTCGTCCCCCTGGCTCTCCTGGCGAGCGGCGCGCTCTCGGGAGGCGCCGATCCCACACCGGCGATCGCGTGGTGGGAGCGGGTCGCCGACGGCGCAACGGTGCGGATGGGCAACGCCGTCCAGATGGCGATGGACCTCCCCTCCACGGCCATCGCGAAGGTGGGCGCCGGCGCGGCGGCCGCCGTCGTCGCCGGGGCCGCGGGCCTCCCGATCCTCGCCGAGGCGGTCTGGCCCGATCCGCCGCCCGCCGCGGTGCAGGAGAAGAGCGCAGCGCTCCCGACCGGCACGACCACCTCCCCCGCGGCGTCCGCCGCCGACGTCGCGCCCTTCTCGACCGCGCGCCGCACCGTGACCGACGCCCTCGAGCGCACACGGGTCGCCCGTGTCGCGACCCGCAGGAAGACAACCCATACGAAGGACACCCCCACCGTGACAGCGACGACCGCCACCCACTCCGCCCCCGCGGTGACCTCCGCCGCTCCGGCGCGCAGCGTCTCGGCGCCGGTGGTCTCGCGGCAGGCGGCCCCCGTCGCCCACACGCCCGCGCCCAGCGCCGTGGCACTGGAGTTCGGACCGTGACCCGGCGTCGGTGGGGCTGCCGCCGCGCTGATCCTCTCCGGGCTGGCCCTCGCGCCGGCTCAGGCGAGCGCGACGGACGGCGCCCTGTATCCGTACGGCGCCTCGGACTGGGCCCGCAGCGCGCAGGTGTCGGCGACCATCCTCTCGGGCTCGGTGTGGCAGATCAGCGCGCCCGGCGATGACGCCCGCCGCGATCAACCACTGGGAGATGCACTGGGGATGCCCGGTCGGTGGCAGCGAGATCGCCGCGGTGCAGTTCAGCGCCCTGCGGACCGCCGCCGGCCAGCTCGATGGCGCTCCAGGTGACGGGCGCCCGCCGGCCGCTCTGGGCCGAGGGCGACACGTCGATGCCCCAGTCGCCCGCGGGCGGCCGGGCGTACGACGTCCGGCTCCCGGGCGGGCAGTGCGACGTCCACCTCGCGCTGACGCAGATGGAGTCGCGCCCCCAGCACGCACGCACCTACTTCATCGACAGCCCGCGCATCCTGGTGCGCGACGTGGCGGCGCCCTCGGTGGCGATCCGCGGCGTCACCGGGGGCTGGCTCAACGGCGCGACCGCTTTGACCGTGTCGTGGGCCGTGGGCGACAACTTCGGCGCGGACGGCATCGGTCAGCAGCGGATCGTCGTCGCCGGGCACCTGCTGTGGGTCGGCGGCCCCGGAGACGGCGAGCACAGCGCGTCGATGTCGGTGGACGGTCTCGGCGACGGCGTCCACCGGCTCGAGGTCCAGGCTGACGGTGACGGCACCGGTGGGGCGGCCGCCGCCGGCACCGTGTCGATCGACCGCACCGCCCCGGGCGCCGACCAGCTCTCGGCGTCGCCGACCGAGACGCCGGGAGGGGTGCGCCTCGGATGGCGCGTCGCCGACAACCTGAGCGGTGTCACCACGAGCCAGGTCGAGGTGAACCGCGCGGCCGACGGCACGCAGCTCGGCGACTGGACGGCCATCGCCGGGGCCACCGGGCCAGGGGCCCAGGAGGCGACGGTCGAGAATCTGCGCGTCGCGGACGGCCTGCATGCCTGGCGGGTGCGGACCACCGATGCCGCCGGCAACGTCGGGATCACGGCGGCGACCGGCAACGTGATCGTGGACACGACGGCCCCCGAGGTGACGCTGCACCCCCTCGCCACCGCGTGGGTCAAGCGGGCCGACATCGACCTGACCGCGACGGACAACCTCCAGGCGACGCTCGGGATCGGAACAACCGAGGTTGACCTCAACGCCGCGACCGACGGCACCGACGCCGGCGCCTGGATCCGCCGGAGCACCAATGCCGGCGTGGTGGGGCGGCGGGTTCTGCCGATCGACGTCGGCGGCCTGGGCGACGGCAAACACGCGGTGCGCGTGACCGTGCGCAACGGTGGCCCGTCGGGCGTGCGGCTCGCCGGCGAGCGCCGTTCCGCGCTGCGGGTGGACCTCACCAACCCGGTGGTCTCGGCCGCCGCGTTCTCCGGTGGCGGATCCACGCCCGTGACCGCGACCTGGACCTCCGACGACGCGACCTCGGGTGTGGCCACGGTGGCGCTCCAGTGGCGCGACGGAGCGGCCTGGCGGACCCTCGCGACGCAGCCCGCGCGCAACGGCGCGGGCCGGATGGACGTCGACGGATCGGCGATCCCCAACGGCGACCGCAGCCTGCGCGTCGTGATCACCGACGCGGCGGGCAACGTCGCCGTCCGCGCGGGGGACGCCACCATCAGCGGCGCGAGCGCCGACACGCTGACGCGGCTGCGGTCGTCGCGGCTGGAGCTCGTGGTGCCGGGAGCGCGGCGGGAGAAGCGGGGCGATCGCGTCGTGCTGGTCCGCCGGCTCGCCGCGAGCGGTCTGATGCGGATCTCGGGACACCTCGAAGACAGCTCCGGGCGCGGGATCGTGGGCGTCGAGCTGCAGGCCCGCGGGTATCGCGGCGAGATCATCGCCCGTGGGCTCACCCGGACCGGGGGCGCCTTCGCCATCGAGGGCCGGCCCCTGGCGGGGTCGCCGGTACGGATCGGGGTCTCCTCGCTGTACGGCCTGCTGCCTGCCCGGCCCGTCGCGGACGTCCGCGTCGAGGTGCGGCCGCGCATCGCGATGGCGGTCTCGCGCACGAGGACGGCCGCGGGTGGCCAGGTGGTCTTCTCCGGGCGGCTCAGCCCCTCGTCGAAGGACCTGGGCATCCGGGCCTCCAAGGGCGTGGTGCTCGAATGGCTCGACCCGGTGCGCCGCACGTGGCGACCGGTGGTCAACGCGCGCCTGCGGCCCGATGGGACCTTCGCGATCCCGTGGAGCTTCGGGGTGGCGGGGCTGACGATCCCCTTCCGCGTCGCGGTGCCACCCGAGGTGGGATGGCCGCAGCTGGGCGTGCGGTCCCGGGTGGTGAGGGTCACGGTCGCTCAGGGCGAGTGAGCCGCGGCAGAGTAGGCTTTCGCGCCCGATGCCCGCACCGGCCCTGCTCGACGCCACGCCGCTTGCGGGCGCCCATTCGGCCCGAGGGATCGGGGCCGCCGTACGGGGCCTCGTCGGAGGCCTGGCGGAGCTGCCGCTGCAGGAGCGCCCCGCGCTGCTGGTGCGCCGTGGCCAGGAGGTCCCGCCGGGATTCGCGGCGGTCGAGGTGCGCTGGCCACGCTGGCCGGTCTACCGCCTCCCCGACCCCTGGCCGTGGGCCCTCGGCGAGCGCGCGGCACGCCGGGCCGCCGGCCGGGGCCTGTTCCACGCGCAGCAGCCGTCGCTCGTGCCCCCCGGGCGCACGGTGGTCACCTGCTTCGACCTGATCCCGGCGTGCTTTCCCGAGTACCTGGCCGGCCCGGGGCGAGCGGGCGAGGCGCTGGCGTACCGCCACTTCCTGGGCCGGCTGCGAGAGGCGGCCCTGGTGATCGTGCCCTCGCACGAGACGGCCGACGACGCGGTGCGCCTGGCGGGCGTGGACCGCGGCCGGATCCGCGTCGTGCCGCTGGCGGCGCCAGAGCCGGTGGCTCCCGCCGGGGCGGCGCCCCTCGGCCCGTACGTGCTCTTCACCGGGGCGATCGAGCCACACAAGAACGCGGGGCTGGCGATCGAGGCGATCGCGCGCGCCGGCTCGGGGGCACGGCTGCTGATGGCCGGGCCATGGTCGGCGCGGCGGGCCCAGCGCCTGCGCGATCTGGCCGCGCGCGTCGGCGCCGACGGACGCGTCGGGTGGCTGGGTCTGGTGGATGCGGGCAGGCTCGCCGCCATCCGCGCCGGGGCGATCGCGGTGCTCGTGCCGTCGCGCAAGGAGGGGTTCGGCCTGCCGGTGCTGGAGGCGATGCAGGTGGGTGTGCCGGTGCTGGCCTCGGACATCCCCGTCCTGCGCGAGGTGGGAGGGCCCGCCGCGCGGTACCTCCCGCCGGACGACGCCGGACGCGTGGGCCGCCGCCATCGACGCGCTGGTCGCGGATCCCGCCGGGCGCGGCGCGCGCGCGGCGCTGGGGCGGGCCCGGGCGGCGGAGTTCTCGTGGCGCGCGACGGCGGAGGCGACCGTGGCCGTGTACCGCGAGGTGAACGGATGACGCTGGCCGCGATCGACTGCCACATGGTGGGCCAGGCGGCGGCGGGCGACGCGGGCAACGGCCGCTACGCGACGACGCTGCTGGCCGCGATGGCGGCGACGGCGGGCGACGGGGACGCGGTGGCGGCGATGGTCGCGACGCCCGAGGGGGCCCGGACGCTGGCGGCCTTCGGTCGCACGGTCGGGGTCCCCGCCGCGGACGTGGCCCGGCTGGCGCGGGCGGCGCCGCGGGCGCTGTCGGACATCGCCGCCGACGCCGCGGTGTTCACCTACGTCTCGCCGGGGTGGAACCCGTGCCCGGTGCTGCTGGCGGTGCACGACGCCACCTTCATGACCAACCCCGAGTGGCTCGGCAACCGGGCGCGGATGGTGCTGCGCGGCCTGGTGCCGCGGTCGGCCCGCCGGGCGCGCGTGGTGCTGGCCCTGTCGGAGACCGCCGCCCGGGACGTGGCCGGGGCGCTGAAGATCCCGCTCGCCAAGGTGCGCGTGGTGAGCCCCCACGCCGCCGCGGTGTTCTCGCCCGGGGAGGGGGCGGCGGAGCGCGTGCGGGAGCGGTTCGGCCTGGAGCGGTACTGCCTCGCCGTCGGGGATCTCGGACCGCGCAAGAACCTCGCCGCGCTGGGCGCGGCCGTCCGCGCGATGCGCGCGACCGGGCTCGAGCTGGCGCTGGTCGGCAAGCCCGGGCCGAACGGGGATCGCATCGCCGCCGAGACCGGCGGGCGCTGGCTGGGGCACGTGGACGACGCGACGCTGGCCGACCTCTATCGCGCCGCGGCGGTCACGGCCTACCCCTCGCTGTACGAGGGTTTCGGGCTCCCGGTCGTGGAGGCGATGGCCTGCGGGTGCCCCGTGGTCGCGGCCGACCGTGGCGCCATCCCCGAGGTGGCCGGCGACGCGGCGGTGCTGGTGGAGCCGAGCGCGCACGGGATCCTGACCGGGCTGCGGGCGGCGCTGGACCCGACGGTGTCGGCGCGCCTGCGGGTCGCCGGCCCGACGCGGGCGGCGCAGTACACCCAGGAGGGGATGGGCCGCGCCGCGTGGGCGGCCGTCGCGGAGGCGGTGGCATGAGGATCGCCATGCTCGGCACGCGGGGCATCCCCGCCGCGTACAGCGGATTCGAGACCGCGGTGGAGCACCTGGCCGAGCGGTTCACCGCGCGCGGCCACGAGGTGACCGTGTACTGCCGCCCCCACATGACCGAGCGCCGCGAGACGTACGTCGGCGCGCGCCTGGTGCATCTGCCGACGATCCGCAGCAAGCACCTCGACACCCTCGCCCACACGATGATCAGCACGGGCCACATGGCCACCCGCGCGCGGCCCGACGTGGCGCTCTACTTCATCGCCGGCAACGCCCCCGCGGTGCCCCTCGCCCGGCTGGCGGGGATCCCGTCCGTGCTCCAGATCGACGGGCTCGACTCGGAGCGCGCCAAGTGGTCGGGGCCGGCGCAGGCCTACCTGCGGATGGCGGAGCGCTTCGCCCCGTCCGCCGCGACGATCGCCGTGACCGACTCGGCCGCGGTGGCCGACTCGTACGAGCGCCGGTACGGGCGCCGCATCCCCTGGATCCCCTACGGGGCCGACGTGCCCGACCCCGGCGACGCCGGCTGGTGCCGGCGGCTGGGCGTCGAGCCGGGGCGCTTCACCCTGTTCGTGGGCCGGCTGGTGCCCGAGAACAACGCCCACCTGCTGGTGGAGGCCCAGCGCCTGCTGGCGCCGGACTGGCCGCTGGTGGTGGTCGGCGACGCGCCGTACTCCGACGACTACATCGCCGGCCTGCGGGCCGCGGCCGGCCCCGACGTGATCCTGCCGGGATACGTGTTCGGTGAGGGCTACCAGGAGCTGGTGCACCGCTGCGGCGTGATGTGCGCGCCGACCGAGGTGGGCGGCACGCACCCGGTGATCGTGGAGGGCATGGCGGCCGGCGCCGCCCTGCTGGTGAGCGACCACGCCCCCAACCTCGAGGTGGTGGGCGACGCCGCCGCGAGCTTCCCCCTGGCGGGCGGCGCCCCCGCGCTGGCGGAGGCCCTCGGCGCGCTGATCGCCGACCCGGAGCGCCGGCGGACGCTGGGCGAACGCGCGGCGCGGCGGGCCGCCGAGCGGTACTCGTGGGACGCCTGCGCCGACGCCTACCTGCGTCTGTGCGAGCTGGTGCGCTCGCGGAGGGTCAGGCGGAGTAGGTGAAGGGGATGCTCGGGGCCAGCTGCGACAGCAGCGGCGCCGTGCGATCGCGGTCGGAGACGATCTTCTCGCCGGCGGGCCACGCGATGCCGACCTCGGGGTCGTCCCACGCGATACCGCGCTCCTTGGCCCCGTCGTAGTAGGCCGAGCACTTGTAGACCACGTCGGCCGTCTCCGAGAGCACCAGGTAGCCGTGCGCGAACCCGACCGGCACGTACACCTGGACGCCGCGCTCGTCGTCGAGCTCCACGCCCTCCCACCGGCCGAAGGTGGGCGACCCGGCGCGGACGTCCACCACCACGTCGAGCACCCGCCCGCGGGCGCAGCGCACCAGCTTGGCCTGGCCCGGCTCGACCGAGAAGTGCATGCCCGCGCAGCACGCCCTTCTGGGAGCGGGCCTGGTTGTCCTGGACCCACACCTCGCCGATGCCGGCCGCGCTGAGGGCGTCGGCCCGGAAGGTCTCGGCGAAGAAACCGCGCTCGTCGCGATGCACCACGGGCTCCAGCACCAGCATCCCGGGGAGTGTCGAGGGCACGGCGCGCACGGCCGAAAGCTACAGACGGCCCACTAGGAGATGGAGCGCTCGCCCGGTTTCGCCAGCTGCAGGAGCCCCTTGGTGATGCCGGCCGAGTAGGCGACGTCGAGGGCCGGCTGGAGCGCCGCGAGCGCGGCCAGGTCGCGTGCGTCGAACTGCAGGTGGCGCACATAGCGGCGGAAGAGGACCGACTTCAGCACCGTCGTGCCGACCAGCGCGGCGGCGGGTATCCGCGGCGAACGGCCCGTGACGAGCGCACCGCCGAGGGCCAGCATCGCGCCCGCGCCGGCGAGCTGGAGGGAGCGCAGGATGCTGCGCTCCGTGCGGTTGCGGCCGGCCACCGAGCCGGCGACGCCTGCCGTCGTGCCCCGGTTGGCCAGCACCACATACGGCGTCACGCGGCCGAACAGTTGCGCGTGCCGCACCAGCTTGAGCAGCGAGTCCTGATCGGAGGAGACCGAGAGGTAGTACCGCAGCCCCGGGCGCGCGGCACACCCGGTGGCCGTTGGCCCGCAGCCGCGCGGACATCACCTGGTCCTCGCCGGCGCGGTGCAGGGTGGTGTCGTACAGGCCGGTGGCGCGCAGGGCCTCCATGCGGAAGCCGTCGCAGCGGCCCTCGGCGAAGCCGACCGGCACCAGCTCGCCCTCGCCGTCGGGGAAGATGTCCATCAGGTTGGCGGCGAGGTACACCTTCTCCACCTGGGAGAGGCCGGCCTCGACGTCGGCGATCGACTGGCCCGAGACCACCGCGACGTCGGGGTGGCGGTCCAGCAGCTCCACCACCCGGGCCACGTAGTCGTCGCTGCCGAAGCGGCAGTCGGCGTGGCACGTGAGCACGTAGTCGGTGGTCACCGTGCCGAGCGCGCGGTTGAACGAGCGGGCGAGGCCGATGTTCTCGTCGTTGCGCATCACGCGCACCGCAAACGGCAGCCGTGCCGCCTCCAATTCCGCCTCCAGCCGGGCGACGGTGTCGTCGGGGGAGTCGTTGTCGATGAACACGACCTCGAGCCACTCGGCCGGGTCGGCTCCCGCGGGGGGCCGCTGCGCCGCGATGCCGGCCACCAGGCCCGCGACCGCGTCGGCGGCCCGGTACACCGGGAAGATCACGGTGATGCGGGCGCCCTCAGGCACGCGCAGGCTCCGGGACGTAGTCGGGGTAGGTGCGGTCGCGCTCGCTCATCACGCGGCGGCCGGCACGCGGCCATTCGATGGCGAACAGCGGGTCGTCCCAGCGCACGCCGCGGGCGGCGTCGGGCACGTACGGCGAACTCATCTGGTACAGCACCTCCGCGTGCGATTCGAGGGTCTGGAACCCGTGGGCGAAACCGACCGGGATGTAGAGCGCGGTGCGGTTCGCGGCCGTCAGCTCGACCCCGTGCCAGCGGCAGTAGGTGGGCGAGGCGGGGCGCAGGTCGATGATCACGTCGAAGACTCCGCCCGACGTGCAGCGCACCAGCTTGACCTCGCCGTGCGGCTCGGCCTGGAAGTGCATGCCGCGCAGGGTGCCGGTGGTGACGTTCATCGACACGTTGCACGCGGCGATGTCGGTCACGAGGCCCTGGGCGGCGAACTCCTCGGGGTTCCACGTGCGCGCGAAGAACCCGCGCTCGTCCTCGATCGGCTCGATCTCGACCAGCCAGGCGCCCGGGAGTGGCGTTTGCGTGAATCGCACGGTCAGTCCCAGCACTTCCATGGCGGGTTACCGGAGCCCCACATCTCCTCGAGCACCCGCACGTCGCGCAGGGTGTCCATCGGGTGCCAGAAACCGTCGTGGCGGTAGGCCATCAGCTCGCCGTCGCGGGCGAGGCGCTCCATCGGCTCGTGCTCCCACACCACCACGCGGTCGCGGTCGATGTACTCGGCGGCGCCGGGCTCGAGCACGAAGAAGCCGCCGTTGATCCAGCCGGTGGTCGTCTGGGGCTTCTCGGCGAACTCCTCGACGCGGTCGCCGGCGAAGCGCAGCTCGCCGAAGCGGGCCGGCGGGCGCACGGCGGTCACCGTGGCGAGCTTGCCGTGCGCGCGGTGGAACGCGAGCAGCGCGCCGAGGTTGACGTTGGAGACCGCGTCCCCGTAGGTGAGCATCATCGTCTCGCCGCGGTTGAGGTCCATCAGCTTGGCCACCCGATCGCCGGTCTGCGCATCGAGGCCGGTGTCGCGCAGGTGCACGGTCCAGTGGTCGCCGGCGCCGGGACCGACGTCCACCTCGCCGGTGTCGAGGCGCACCGTGAGGTCGCTGGTGCGATGCCGGTAGTGAAGGAAGAAGTCCTTGATCACCTCGCCGCGATAGCCGAGGGCGACGGCGAACTCGTCGAACCCCGCGCCGGCGTAGATCTTCATCAGATGCCAGAGCATGGGGCGCCCGCCGATCTCCACCATCGGCTTGGGACGGACGTCAGTGTGCTCCGAGAGTCGCGTTCCGAGGCCCCCGGCGAGGATCCCTACGAGCATGGTCCGGCACCTCCGGCGGCGGCGGGTCGATGAGGCGGACGGCACGCTATCAGGGGGCCTCCTCGGTCCGACCCGCGCTCAGGCCCCGCCTCGCAGCAGGGCACGGCCGTGGCGGACGGCCCTCACCAGCCCCGGGCCGATGGCCTCCGGCGTGCCGCGGTAGAGCACCTCGTGCACCGCCAGGCCCAGCACCCCGACGACGGCGTTGACCGCGATGATCGCGTCCGGCGTGTCGTGGAAGAGAGCCAGCAGCAGCCCCTGCGCCAGGGCGATCCCGGCGATCGCCCAGACGAACGGATTGGCCCCGCGGCCGACGTGGTGGTTGATCACCACGATCAGCGCGCCGATCAGCGTCGAGGCCGCGGCGTAGGCGCCGAGGATGCCCGCCGACCCGGTGTACTCCGACCCGTAGGTGATCCGCAGCAGCGGATCGGAGATCGCCCAGAGCACCAGGGCGGAGAGGCCGCCGGCCACCAGCGAGACCCCGACGCCGAGACCGAGGATCATGCCGGTGTCCTGCGCGGCGGCCGAGCGCGCGGCCACCCGCGGCAGGAGCACGAACGAGACCGCCTGCGGGAACAGGAACACCGCCTTGGCCAGCGTGGCGGCGGCGGCGAAATGCCCCGCCTCCTCCGAGCCGAGGGCGATCTTGGCGACGATCAGGTCGAGGTTGGTGAGCACGCCGAGGCCGGACAGGCCGACCACCACCGGCACGAGGGGGCCGGTGAAGGCGCTCCACTCGCGCGAGGTCGGCGCGCGGTCCGGGCCGCGCTCGCGCGTCAGCCACCAGGTGGCCCCCACCGCCGAGGCCAGGGCCACCCCCGTCGCCCCGAGCGCCGCGTAGATGCCGAGGCCGAGCAGGGCGAGGGGGATCAGGGCCACCGGCCGCGGCGCCCCCCACAGCGCGAAGCCGACCGAGAACCCGGTGAAGCGCTCCTGCCCCTGCAGGCGCCCGAGCGCGAGGAAGAAGAACCCGAAGGGGGCCACCAGCGCGACGGTGAACAGCAGCGGCCCGAGCGGGAGGTCCCGGTCGGCCAGCCACACCGCGACGAGCACCGCGCAGGCGGCAAGCGCCACGACCGGCGTGATCACCGCGCACCGCCGCCACGCCCGCGCGTAGATCCCCTCGGCCAGCGGGGCCTCGCCACCGGGCGGCGCCGCAATCAGCCGGGCGGCGGCGAACTGAAGGGCCTGGGTGGGGACCGCCACGACCAGGGTCGCGGCCAGCAGCGCCGCCACGATCCCGTAGTCGCTCGGTCCGAGGATGCGCCCGGCGATCAGGAAGAAGGCGTAGTTGCCCGCGTTCCAGACGATGAGGGCGCCCAGCACGAGGCCGCCTCCCCGCAGCGCGGGCGCGGCGGGGAGGCGGCGGGACGAGCGCCCGCCGCCCGCCCCCGCCGGCCCGGCGACCGTCACCCCGGGGCTCGACCGCTGAAGACCATCAACGCTCCGGTCGGATCGTTCGCGACCTCGAAGACCTCGGGCGCAAGCCCCGCCTCGCGGATGTGCTCCACGAGGTCGCGGCCGAACTCGGTGAACGTCAGCAGGTCGGCGCCCACGGGGATGTGCCGGTAGAGGCCCGCCCCGCGGCCGTGGTACAGCGGCGGCAGCCTGTGCTCCGGCTCCCCGTGGGGGCCGAGGGTGGCGCGCGTCTCGGTGGTGGGCCGCGAGGCGACGATCGGCACGGTGAACAGGTGGCGCCCGCCGGGCTTCAGCACGCGCCGCGTCTCGCGCAGGGCTGCGCCGAAGTCGGGGACGTGCTCCAGCGTGTCCGACGACAGCACCAGGTCGAACGACGCGTCGGGGTAGGTGAGCCGGGTCACGTCCTCGTTGCGCGTGCCCTCGATCATCTCCCCCAGGCCCTCGGGGCCGCGGTACTCCGAGAAGGCCAGCCGCGGCAGCTGGGCGAGCTGGGCGTGCAGGGAGCCCATCGAGCCGATCGTGTTGATCTCCGCGACGTCGAGCAGGCGGGCCGACGGCGTCCGCACGAGGTGCGCCACCGACGACGACGCCGGTCCGTACAACGAGAGCAGCACGTCCGAGAAGCGCCGCACCCGCAGGCTCGCGCAGCAGCGGTGGCAGAACATGCTCTCGCGCCGGGTATAGGCCTCGCCGACCGCCGGATCGCCCCAGGCGGAGCGCAGGTCGTCGGGGATCACCCACGAGTTGAAGACGAACCGGCTTTGACGGCCGCAGGCGCTGCAGAGGCCGCTCTCGTCGTGGACGCGGTCGCCGCGCGGGCGCAGGTGCACCAGCACCGGCCGGCCCAGGCGCGCCTTGGCGTTGTCAATGATGGCGCTCACCGCATCACCGGTGCGCGCAGCGCCTCGATCGTCATCTCCAGCCCCTCGCGCAGGTCGTGCCGCGGCCGCCAGCCCACCTCGTCGCGCAGGCGGCCCGCGTCGGCCACGAGCAGCGCGGGATCACCGGGTGCCGCGGGGATGGCGCCGAGCCGCAGCAGGTCTCCCCGGCCGGTGATCTCGCCGATGGTGGTGACCACCTCGGCCAGGGTCACCGGAATGCCGGAGGCCACGTTGACCGCGCCGGTCACGTCGCTCGCGACCAGGGCGCCGAACCCCGCGGCGACGTCCGCGACGTGGAGCAGGTCGCGCACCTGGCGGCCGTGCGAGCACTCGGCCGGCTCGCCGCGCAGCATCGCCCCCGCGACCGACGGGACCAGCCGCCCGGGCGGCTCCCCCGGACCATGGAGCAGGAAGATGCGCCCCCAGGCGAGCGCGACGCCCGTCAGCCGGGCGTACGCGCGCAGCGCCACATGGAGGGCGTGCTTGCTCGCGCCGTAGAGCGTCGCCGGCTCGAGTGGCGTGGTCGCCTCGTGACAGACCGTGTCGTCCCAGCGGTACTCCGCGCAGGTGCCCGCGACCACCATCCGCCGGCCTCCGGCCTCCACGAACGCGCGGGCGAGATGGGCCGAGGCGGCGAGCCAGTCGAGGTTGCGCGGCGACGACCAGAACGTGCCGTGGCCGGTCTCCCACGCCAGGTGCAGCAGGTGGGTCGGCCGCACCTCGTCGACCACGGCGCGCGCCGCCGCCGCGTCGAGCAGATCGGCCCGGTGCCACGTCGCGCCGCCCGAGCGGGCCCGGGTGGAGACCGCATGGACCTCGAACCCGCGCGCCGCGAGGTCGGGCAGGCAGTGGCGGCCGAGGAATCCCGCGCCGCCCGTCACCAGCACGCGCCCCGGTTGCCGCGGATCGTCCGCCCGCGTCACCCGACCACCGCGACACGGGGCACCGGCACCGCGAAGCGGCCGCCCCATTCGCGCACCGCGGACAGCTGCTCGACGATCTCGCCGGCCAGGTTCCAGGGCAGGATCAGGACGTAGTCGGGGCGGTCGGCGAGGATCCGCTCGGGCGCGTGGATCGCCAGGTGCACGCCCGGCAGGAACAGGCCCTGCTTATGGGGGCTGCGATCGACGGTGTACTCGACCAGGTCGCTGCGGATGCCGCAGTAGTTGAGCAGGGTGTTGCCCTTGGCCGGGGCGCCGTAGCCGACCACGCGGCGCCCGTCCCGGCGCGCCTGGATGAGGAAATCGAGCAGGTCGCGCTTCACCTCGGCGACCTCCTCGGCATAACCGACGTAGGTGTCGAGCACGCCGAGCCCGCCCGCCTCCTCGTCCTCGATCAGTTCGCCGACGGCTGCCGACGGCTGCACGTCCTCCCCCGCGTGGCGCAGGTAGAGGCGCAGGGAGCCGCCGTGGGTGGTCAGCCGGTCCACATCGACCACCGTCAGGCCGTTGCGGGCGAAGATCGGGGCCAGGGCGAGCAGCGACAGGTACGAGAAGTGCTCGTGGTAGATCGTGTCGAACTGGCGCTCGGAGATCAGCCGCAGCAGGTGGGGGAACTCGAGCGTGATCGTGCCGCCGGGGTTGAGCGCGATCGCCAGCCCGGCGACGAAGTCCTGGAGGTCGGGCACGTGGGCGAGGACGTTGTTGCCCGCGATCAGGTCGGCGCCGCGGCCCTCGGCGACCAGACGCCGCGCCGTCTCGACGCCGAAGAAGGCGACCAGGGTCGGCACGCCGCGCTCCTCGGCCACCTTGGCCACGTTGGCGGCGGGCTCCACGCCGAGCACGGGCACCCCGCGCGCGACCATGTACTGCAGCAGGTATCCGTCGTTGCTCGCGATCTCGATGACGTGGCTGGCGGAGTCGAGGGCGAGGCGCTCCACCATCTTCTCGACGTAGGCCTCGGCGTGCGCCAGCCAGAGATCCGAGAACGACGAGAAGTAGGCGTAGTCGCCGAAGATGCTCTCGGGCGACTCGACCTCCGGCAGCTGCACCAGGAAACACGTCTCGCACACCCGCACGTGCAGCGGGTAGAACGGCTCCATCCGGTTGAGCGCGGCGGGCTCGAGGTACGAGTTGGCCAGCGGCTGGGCGCCGAGGTCGACGAAGGTCTGACGCAGCGGCGCTCCGCAGCCGCGGCAGGTGAACCCGGTCACGTGGCGACCATGTGCTGGTAGCGGGTGAGCTCCGCGTCCACGAGCTCGCGGGCCGGTGTGCCGGACGCGAATCCCTCGTACCACTCGGCGATCTGCGCGAGCGTCTCGTCGAGCGTGAACCGCGGCGCCCAGCCGAGCAGCGAGCGGGCCTTGGACGCGTCGAGGCGCAGGGAGCCGGCCTCGTGCGGCAGCACGCCGGGAGCCTGGGTCCACGCGCCGGGCCGGTCGAGCAGCTCGGCCAACCGCTGCACGATCCTGCGCACCGGCCACCCCTCCTCCTGCCCGGGGGCGAAGTTCCACGCGCCGGTCAGGTCGGGCCGCTCCCACAAACTCTGGGCCAGCGCGAGGTATCCGCCCAGCGGATCGAGGACGTGCTGCCAGGGGCGGATCGCGTCCGGATAACGCAGCACCAGGGGTGCGCCCGCGATGATCGAGCGGACGATGTCGGGCACCAGGCGATCCTCGGCCCAGTCGCCCCCGCCGAGCACGTTGCCGGCCCGCGCGGTGGCGACGGCGGTGCCCGCGCCGGTGAGGAACGAGTCGCGGTACGCGGCGGTCACCAGCTCGGCGCACGCCTTGCTGCTCGAGTAGGGATCGCGCCCGCCGAGCGGCTCGCCCTCGCGGTACGGCCACACCCACTCACGGTTCTCGAAGCACTTGTCGCTGGTCACCACGACCACGACGCGCACGTCGTCGCACGCCCGGACCGACTCGAGCACGTGGACCGTGCCCATGACGTTGATGGCGTAGGTCTCGACCGGTTCGGCGTAGGAGGGCCGCACCAGCGACTGGGCCGCGAGGTGCAGCACCACCTCGGGGCGGAACCCCGTCACGGCCGCCCGCAGTGCGTCCAGGTCGCGAACGTCCCCCTCGACGCTGGTCATGCCCTCGGCGACGCCGGCGGCCTCGAACAGGCTCGGGTCGGTCGCGGGCGGCAGGGCGTACCCCATCACCTCGGCGCCCAGCCGCTGCAGCCAGGCCGACAGCCAACTTCCCTTGAAGCCGGTGTGCCCGGTCACGAGCACGCGACGGCCGTGCCAGAACCGCGGGTCCACGGCGCCCCGCGAACCATCGCCGGCGTATGTCTGTGCGTCTGGAGGCGTCATCGCGGCGACAGTCTAGACATGCCCCCCGCGGGGTCCCGGGAGAGCGGGCTCAGTCGAGCCCGGCGGCCAGCAGGCGGCTGAGCTGATCGCGCCGGACGGCGTTGACGCCCAGCGACAGCAGCGTGGGCTGGCCGCGGAGCTCGGGCCAGACACGTGAGCGGAACGACAGGAGGCGGGGCTGCAGACCGGCCGTCGTCCGGTCCGAGAGGGCCACGAGCGGGGGCCGGCGCAGCGCCTGGCGCCACACCCCGAGGATCGACGCGATCGTGGTCTCGACCTCCGACGCGAACACCTTCACCACCACCGCGTGGCCGCCGCGATCGAGGCGATCGTCCTCCATGCGGGTGGCGGCGTCGGCCAACATCCGACCGGCGTCCGTGGCGAAGAGGTAGTCGCGGATGGTGTCGAGCGGAACGTAGATCGAGATCGGCTCCCGCCTCAGGGAGGCGCGACCGACGTGCGAGATCAGGCCCTGCGGCTTCGCCAGGCTCTGACCGGGCCCGTAGAGGTTGGAGAAGCGACCGATCAGGACATCCACGCCGGCCTCGTCGGCCAGCGCCCGGAACGCCTCCTCCTGGGCGAGCTTCTCGCGCCCGTAGGGCGCCAGGGCGCCCACGCGCGACTCCTCGTCGAACGGGGGCGCATCGGGGCTCGCCGAGTAGACGCCGCCCGCGGAGGACGCGTGGAACACCAGCCCGTGGCGGGCCAGTTCGGCGTCGTCGCGCGAGCCGCTCGCCGATTCCCGCCAGGACCCGCTTCAGGAGGCGGGTCTCCTGCGCGAGGGCCTCGGGTGGGGTCGCGATCACGCCCGCCCCGGCGCACCACAGGAGACGCCACGGGACGCCCCCGATCGCGGCCACATCCAGGAAGCGCTCGGCCTCTCGGGCGAGCATGGCCGCCGCGGCGTCCTCGTCCGCCCAGGGCACCGGCACGTCGGGTCGCCAGACCGCGTCGAGCAGCGGCTCGACCTGACGGCCGAGCAGACCGCCGCGCCCGATCACCCAGGAGAGGCTCGCGCGGGGCGCCAGCGGGGCCTCGCTAGTCCCGCGCGACGGGCTGAGCCGGCGTCGGGGTCTCCGACCGCGCGGGCTGCGCGGGCACGGGCACCTCGGCCGCGGGCGTCACGGGGCCGCTCGCCGGGGCGCGCCCGAGCGGGCCGTCCGCGGGATCGCTCACCACGAGGTAGAGGGGCTTGCCCATGGCGCTCTTGGCGGCGATGCCGAGGTACTCGGCCATGATCCCGAGCGAGAAGAGGATCCCGCCCGAGGTGACCAGCAGGATCACCGTCGTCGACGCCCATCCCTGCACCGGGACCTGCTGCGTCAGGCGGGCCCAGACGACCCACGCGAGCAGCACGAGTGCGAGAAGACCCAGGAACACGCCGAAGAAGGCCACCAGGCGCAGCGGGCGCGTGCCCGACGTGAGCACCAGCCGCCAGAAGTGCGAGGCCAGGCGTCGCGTGGAATAGCCCGAGGGCCGACCACGCTCCTCCCGCATCTCCACCGGACACGTCGCCGTGCGGTTGACCACCCAGGTCAGGGCGACGTCGAGGAACACGCTCTCGCCGCAGTAGGCCGCGAGACCCCGCCCGACCTCACCGCCGACGAGACGGAACGAGTGGAAGTCGCTCAGTTCCCCGGCGCCCATGACGCTCGCGATGCTGTGGGCCGCGCGGCTCGTGACGTTGCGGAATGCACTGTGCGGCGGAGGGTTGGAGGGGGCGGCGTAGACCAGCGGCGCGCGCTCGCGAAGAGCGGTGTCGAGCATCCGCCCGATCGCCGCCGGGTCGTGCTGCCCGTCCTCGTCCATCGTCACGATCCAGTCGGCGCTGGTGCTCGACATGCCGGCCAGCGTCGCGGCGTGCTGGCCGAAGTTGCGCGCCAGCCAGACAGGACGCACGTAGTCGTAGCGGTCGCGCAGCGCGCGGATGGTGAGATCGGAGCGGTCGGGTCCGGAGTCGTGCACCAGCACGACTTCGCTCACGCGGTAGGGCACGCCGCCCGGGGAGCGCGCGCCCGCGACGTAGGCGTCGATCTCCTCGAGGAGGGCCGGAAGAGTGTCCTCTCCGCGGTACACCGGGACCACGATGGCGATCGTGTGGTCGCGGGTTGGTGTGTCCTGCCCCGGCACGCGCCCCATGCTACCGGGCTTCCCACCAGGCCCGCGGTGCCCGGGGGTGTGCTCTAGATTGCCTCTCCATGACCGGCCGGAATTCACGAATCGCGGCCGTGGTCGGGTTCGCCGTGGGCTCGGCGTGCGCCCTCTGGGTGATGTGGGGCCCGATGCTGTCGCACGTCGCCCGCGGCGGCTCCGCCGAGAGCTGTCTGAAGGACTACTACGTGTCCGACCAGTACGCCGTGCTCAGCATCGCGCGGCTGGCCGAGGACGGCCTCTCGGTGTACCAGGAGCCCTTCTCCGAGACCGGCTCGTCCGTCTATCCGAGCGAGTACTACCGCCTGCTCGGCAGGACGGCCGACCTCACCGGGACGACGGTCATCTGGTCCTGGAACGTGATCGGCCTGCTGGTGTCCGTCGCCCTGATCGCTGTGGCGTTCGTCTGGGCGCGCCGCCTGGCGCCCGGCACCCTGGCCTGGGTGCTCGCCCCGGTCCCCTTCCTGATGGGCACCCTGTACTGGTGGGGCACCGGCGGGTGGCTCTACAAATCGGGCAACGCGGTGCTGTGGCCCCCGGTGTCGAGCCTCTACTCGCCGGGCGCCGAGGATCCGGCGATGGTGGTCGCGGGGGTCTCGCTGATCGTGCTCGTGGCCGCCCTCGCGCGCCGCGGGCGCCGGTCGATCGCGCTCGCGGCCGGGTCGGGCGCCGCCGCCGGGCTCAGCCTTCACCTCCACGCCAACGTCGCGGTGTTCTGCGTGGTGGCCACGGCCCTCGTCCTCCTCTTCGACGAGCTGCTCGGGGCTTCGGAGCGCCGGCGCGTTGTCACGGGGGCCATCGCGTTCGTCCTGCTCGTCTCCGCGGCGCTCGCGCCGAGCTCGGGGGTGTCGTCGCGGATCGGGCTCCTGATCGTCGTCGTGGGTGCGGCGCTCGTCTCCGACCCGGCCTGGCGGCGCGAGCGGGGACTCGCCGCCGCCGCGTGGGCCGCCGCCGGGCTCCTCACCAGCCTGCCGCTCTCCGTGCGGCTGGTCTCCGAGACGCTCTCGGGGACCAGCTACTTCTACGAGCGCCAGGACTCGGTCGCGAAGGCCGACGTCGCGCTGCCGGTGCTCGCGGTGCTCGGCCTGATGCTGCCCATGTGGGTGCTGGTCGTGGTCGTGGCCCGCCGCCTCGCCCGCGACGGATCCCCGGCCCACCCCGGCTGGCTGCCGCTGGTGGCGGGGCTGGCGACGGCGACGCTGCTGCTCACGCTCGCGGGTCAGTTCGGCACCGAGGGCCTCGAGTGGCACCGGTTCCTGATCTATGGCTCCGTGTTCACGACCATGGCGGCCGCGCCCGGCCTGTGGATCGTCCTGACCCGCGCGGCCGACGGGCGGGAGCTGGTGCTCGGGGTCGGCGCCGCCGTGCTGTTGGCGGCCACCATCCCCACGACGATCGCCTTCGCCGACAGCCAGCGCGACGCGGTGGCCTGCACGCTGCCGCAGGAGCAGGAGGCCTTCGTGGCGATCGGCAAGCTGACCGGCGACGGGCTCCTGCTGCCCGACCGCTGCTTCCGGGCGGGTCCCCTGCGGCTGTTCTCGGATGCCCGGATCGCGTACTTCAACGCCGGCATCGCCGCCCCGCCCGACCGGGAGGAGACCGAGCTGGCCAACATCACCATCCAGCAGGGGCACCTGCCCGACGCCGCGCGCCTGCGGCGCATCGGCGTCACCGGCTTCGTCACCAACACGCAGTGCGCGGGCGTCCCGCCCGAGGAGATCGCGTCCCGGTTCGGCGCCCCCCGCGCGCGGATCCCGCTGCGCAACGGTGAGGAGATCGGTCTGCCGCCCGGCCTGGTCTACGAGTACTACGACGTGCCCGGTGCCGGGACCGGCTAGCCGAGCCCCAGGCTCTGCGGGTCGGCGCGCCGCGAGAGATCGGTGAACAGCGTCAGCGAGGCCACCTGGGTCTTCTCGTAGGTGATCCCCCGCTCCCTCAGGGCGTTCTCGACGATGTCGGCGGCGGGGCCCGTGGGGGCGACGTAGGCCGGTGCGGGGTCACGGGCGACATCGGCGTCGAGGTCCGGGAAGCGCGAGTTGGTGAAGGGCGACACGGCGAGGTGCCCCTCCCCGGCGAAGCCGAGCGGGTAGGCGAGCCAGTAGTCGGCGTACGCCGAGTCGATGCCCTTCGCCCGCAGCGCGTCGGCGGCCTTCGGGACGTCGTCGGCGAACACACGCCCGCCTCCCACGATGGTGAAGGCGCCCGCCTCGACCTTGGTGGAGTCGTGCGCGTTCCACAGCGAGAGCACGGCAACCGCCGCGAGGGACGCGACCGCGACCGGGAGCCGCCAGCGCGGGCTGCCGCTGAGGGCCGCGGCGGCCAGCAGCACGGCGAACGCCGGGTACAGGGTGAACAGGTAGCGCGGCGTGCCGGTGTAGAAGGTGAAGTCGCTGGCCACGTAGATCAACGGGGCGACGAGGAACGCCAGCAGCAGGATGTCCACCGGCTCCCGCGGGCCGCGGCGGAGCGTGACCAGCGCGACCAGCCCGCGCCGCCGCGTCCACAGGCCGACGCCCAGTGCGGCGATCGCGATGGCGACCACGAAACCGGGCACCAGCCAGCGCGCGAGGGGCTCGCCGGTGCCGAGCTGACCCACGCCCACGAACATCTTCGCGATCGGGTTGAACAGACCGTCGGCGCGCTGCGACACCGTGGTCACCGGCGGCGTGCCCGAGCCCAGCGACAGGTCGAAGCCGTTCGACAACAGGTGGCCGAGGAAGGGCGCCGCGCCGATCAGCCCGGCGATCACGAAGGGCGGGGCCAGCCGGGTGAAGTGTCCGCGGGCGCTGGCGAGGGCCCACAGCACCGCCGGGATGATCAGGTAGGCGGCCAGCCAGAGCTCCCATAGCGCCAGCCCGGCCACGAGCCCCAGGGCCGCGGCGATCCAGGGCGCCCGGCGATCGGCGGGGTCGAGGCGCAGGGCCAGGTACACGCCGAGGATCGCGAGCAGCGCGCCCGTGGTGTACGCCCCGTGCGACTCCACGCCCTTCACGATGTTGAACCAGGGGCCGACGGCGAACAGGCCGGCGGCGAGCGCGCCTCCCCACGGATTGCGGGTGACGCGGGCGCCGACCAGGTAGACGATCGCGGCGGTGGCGGCCGCGATGACGGCCTCGGGGATGCGGAGGGTGAAGGCGTTGTCGGGCGCCACGGCCAGCACCCCCGCCTGGAGGTACTGCTCCAGCGCGCCCATGTAGTTCTGGCCGGCGAAGAAGACCGGGAAGTCGCCGCCATCAAGAATGTGCTGCGCCATCAGTCCGGTGACGGCCTCGTCCGAGTCGAGGGGCACGAGATCGGGGTAGCCGAGGGCCACCAGCCGCACCACGAGGGCGAGCACCACCGCGGCGGCGCCGAACATCGCGGCGGTGCTGAACCGCGGGTGCGACCTCACGGGAGCTTCTCGACCGTCGGCGCCGAGGCGAAGAAGCCGTTCTTCGGCTTGCCGAGCGACGGGATCATCCGCAGGTCGAGGGGGTCGGTCGTCGAACCCGCCACCACGGTCACGCTCAGCTTCCGCGGCGTGGTGCCGAGCGGCACCTTGGCGATCACGCCCTGCGGGCCGACGACCCGGAGCTGCGACCCGGCGCGCGCGCCGAAGGCCCGCACGACGAAGGTGAGGCGGTACCTGCCGGGCGTCCATCCGACCACGCTCAGATCGGCACTCGGGAAGCGGGCCGCCCACCAGAGCCGCGAGCCGATCGGCGTCGGCTCGCTCCAGGTGCCACGGAAGATCACCGAGGCCGGGTCGGGATCGGCGGTCACGTGCCACGCGGCCGTCCCGTCGGCGAACTGCTTCGCCATCTCGTACCCGGCGGGCGGCGCGGCCGGGTCGATCGGCGGCTGGCCGAGCGGGCCGAAGGCCCAGGGGTTGATCGTCACCGTGCTCACGCCCGCGCCCGCGAGCTGGGACGCCACGCCCGGCCACTCGGGCCGCCCCACGTTGCGCGTGAAGTCGTAGCCCAGCTCACCCGGGGAGAAGCCGCCGTTCAGGAGCGTCCGCCCGTGGATCGTCTGGCCGTACTGCCAGTAGCGCTCGATCGATTCGAACTGCGGCCCGTAGGCGTTGGTGCCCGTGGGGTACTCGAACACGATGCCGTGCTCGGGGTCCTGGTCGCGCAACCAGTTCCAGCTGGGAGCGTCGCGCGGGTCGCCGCCGGCGATCGTCACCGGGCGGGCGGTGCTGACGGGCAGCGCCGGGGCCACCAGAAGCACGCTGGCCGCCGCCGCGACCACGCCGATCGCCCAGGTCGTCCGCGGCCCCCGGCCGCGCGCGATCTCGGCGAGCCCGATCGCCGCCAGCAGCACCACGACCACCAGCACGGCGATGCCGAAGCGGGCGTAGACGCGGTAGAACGAGAAGGAGTCGAAGATCGCCTCGGACGGGACCGGAATGCGGTGACCCCCGATGTAGCTGGGCGACGCGAGGCTGAACCACACGAGCAGCACGGCCGAGGGCACGGCGACCAGCACCGCGAGGCGCACGCGCGGCGCGATGCGCTCGCGTCGGAGCGCGACGATCGCCACTCCCGCCACGGCGAGCGCGAGCGCGACCCACCCGAGGAAGATGGTGCGCTCCCCGCCCGGCGCGGCGGTCAGGGTCCACCGGGCGTCGCCGACCAGCCAGTCCATGAACTGGTTGTTGCCGTCGGGCACCACGTAGTCGCGCAGGCGGGCGCCGAACACGTCGAGCGACTCGCGGGTGCGGGAGAAGTTGGTGTCCAGCGCGTCCTGGCTGGAGCGCATCAGCGCCGCCAGCGGCACCGCGACCAGCAGCAGACCCAGCGCGATCGCCTCGCCGATGCGGCGTGCGGCGTACCCGACGCCATCCGACCGGAGGAAGCGGACCAGGCCCACGACCCCGATCACGACGATGATCACGCTGGCCATCAGCCCGTAGTAGGGGTTGCTCAGCCACGCGAGCGCGAGCGCCAGGATCATCCACAGGGCGCGGACCCAGCCGGGCTTCACCAGCCAGCACAGGCCCGCGAGGATCAGCAGCGGAAAGCACTCGAGCTGCACCAGCGGCAGGTGCAGGGTGGCCTTCAGCAGCTGATACGGCGCGAACATCAGGGCGATGCCGGCCCACGTCGCGGGCATCGGCCCCAGGCCCAGCCAGCGGACGAGCAGGTACATGCTCGCCGACGTCAGCGTCAGGCCCATCAGGACGCAGACGTTGTAGGCGACGACCGGGCCGAAGAGCTTGGCCACGACCCACGCCGGCCCGAGGGTGACGAAGAGGGTCGTGTTGGCGCTCGCGGCCAGGCTGGAGCCGAACGGCGCCGACAGCGAATCGCGCGTGCTCGATCCCCACAGGCTGAGACCGTGGTGGGAGTTGAACCAGAGGTCCCACACGTAGCCCGCCGGATCCCAGCCCGCGCCGTCGGACGTGATCAGGGAGTTCATGTGCAGCACCAGCGGCCAGGTGACGACCGTCGCGAGGATCGCGAAGCCGACCAGCACGCCCGCCGCCTCCAGGAGGGCGCGCCGATGCGCCGTCGCCCAGGTCGACACGGAACGTGCGGCGGCACGCGCCGCCTCCGTGGCACGCCACGGCGCCCCGCGCGGCGAGGTCTGCACCCCGTCCCCCGAGGTCACGTCCTTCGCGTGGGCCCGGTGGGGACGCGTACCCACACCGCGGGCTCAGGACCCATCATCTCGGCGCTTCCTCCGTGTCCCGAATCGGCGGGCAAGTCTAGCGGCGGCCACCGGGCGGCAGAGGGCCCCGGCGGGCGGAGCGCCTAGACTCTCAGACGATGTCGGCGCCCGCGCAGTATGCCCCCCTCTACCGCAACCTCGTCCGTCGTGAGGTCCGCCAGCGGTACAAGGGCTCGTTCTTCGGCCTGGCGTGGACGCTGATCACGCCCGCGATCATGGTCGGCGCGTACTCGCTCGTCTTCAAGTTCCTGCTGCGCATCGACATCCCGAACTACGCCCTGTTCCTGGTGGTCGGGCTGACGGTCTGGACCTTCTTCTTCGGCGGCGCCTCGATGGCCGCGTCGAGCCTCGTGGGCAACGCGAGCCTCGTCACCAAGGTGAAGTTCCCGCGGCAGATCATCCCGCTGGCGGCGATGACCGGCAACGCCTTCACCGCCGGCGCCATGCTCGCCATCGCGCTCCCGCTGTGCCTGATCTTCAGCGAGGGGTCGTGGGCGCCGTTGATCATCGCCCCCCTCCTGATCGCCCTGCTCGCGGTGTTCACCGTGGGCTTCGGGCTGCTCCTGGCGTCCATCAACGTCTACTTCCGCGACGTCGAGCACATCCTCACGGCGATCGGGCTGCCGTGGATCTTCGTGACGCCGATCTTCTACACGTTCTCCACCGTGCCCGGCCTGGCCGACTACGAGTGGGCGACCTGGCTGCTGCACTGGGCCAACCCGATCACGCCGTTCGTCATCGCCATCCAGGACACGCTCTTCTTCGGGACCTGGCCGGCCTGGGGCGACGTGCTCTACTCGGCCGTCGCCGCGGTCGTGATGCTGGCGATCGGCACGCTGGTCTTCCGGCGGCTCGAGCCCGAGATGGCCATCGAGCTCTGACGCCGCCCGCGCAGACGCCTCGCCGCGACGGCGCTAGGCTGGCGCGATGAGCTCCCCCGGCGTCCCTCCCGAGCCCGCCCGCGCCGACCATGAGGTCGTTGACGTTGACGCCCTGATGGGCGATCTGCGGCGGAGGGTGGCCGAGAAGAAGGCGAAGGGTCTCTACGGGGTCGACGCGCTGGTCGCCGACGCCCTCGAGGACTCCGGGCCGGTGGACGCCGAGCGGCTGGAGGCGCTGCGCGCGCTGGCCGTGCAGCAGGTCGATCTCACCGCCCTGCCCTCGAGCACGCCGGTCGTCGGCGAGCTGCTCGGAAAGGTGAAGTCGACGATGACGCGCGGCGTGAGTCAGCCCCTCTACGTCATGGCCGAGCAGACCAACCAGTTCAACGGGGCGCTCCTCGCCTATCTCTCGGCGCTGTCGCGGCAGGCGTCCGAGGCCACGGCGCGCGCCGACCGGGCCGAGGTCCAGGTCGCGAGCCTCGCCGCGCGGATCGCGGCACTGGAGGAGCGACTGGCCCGGGCGGCGGCCGACGATGGCGGGGGTCGTTCCCTCGACGCCTGATCCCGCCGCCGGCATGACCGGTCCGCGGATCGCGTTCGTCGTCCCCCGGTACGGCCCGGAGGTGCTCGGGGGCGCCGAGACCCTCTGCCGTGTGCTCGCCGAGCACCTGCGCGCGACGGGTGTCGACGTCGAGGTGCTGACCACCACGGCGATCGACCACTTCCTGTGGACCGACCACCACCGGCCGGGCAGCGAGGTGATCGGCGGGGTGCCGGTGCACCGGTTCGCCGTTGACCCGCATCGCGACCAGGATCGCTGGTGGGAGCTGCACACCCGGATCGGCCGCGGCCGGCCGCTGAGCTACGTCGAGCAGCTCGAGTGGATGGCCAACTCGGTGTGGTCGCCCGGACTCCAGCGGGCCAGCGAGGACGCCGGCCGGTACGACTGGCTCGTGTGCGTGCCCTACCTGTTCGGCACCACGCTCTGGGCCGCCGCCGGACGGCCGGAGCGGACCGCGGTGATCTCGTGCCTGCACGACGAGCCCTACGCGTGGCTCCCGCTGGTGGCCGACTGCCTGTCGGGGGTCCGCGGCTGCATGGTCAACACGCCGGCCGAGGGCGAGCTGATCGGGCGCATCGCCCCCGGGGCCGTCACGGCGGAGGTCGGGGTGGGGTTCGACGCGCAGCCGGTCGCCGACGGGGCCGCGCGGGCGTTCTGCGAGGCCCGCGGCATCGATCCCGGATACCTGCTCTACGCCGGGCGCCGCGAGGAGGCGAAGGGTCTGCCGCTGCTCTTCTCGCACTACCGCGCCCTGCGTCGCCACCGGCCCTCGGCGCCGCCGCTGGCCCTGATGGGCGCGGGCGCCTATCCGGTGCCGGCGGACCTCTCCGAGTGGGTCATCGATCTCGGCTTCCTGCCGGACGAGGACCGGGCGGCCGCCTACGCGGCGGCCGGCGTTCTGGTGCACCCCTCGCGCCTCGAGTCGCTCGGGATGGTGCTGATGGAGGCATGGCTCGCCGGCACCCCCGCGGTCGTCAACGGCTCTTCGGAAGTGCTGCGCGAGCACTGCCGGGCCTCGGGCGGCGGGCTGTGGTTCGCGAACGAGGCGGACTTCGTCGAGGCGCTCGGCCTGATGCTGGAGAGCCCGCGCCTGCGCGACGACATGGCCGCCGGAGGTGCCCACTACGCCCGCGAGCGTTACTCGTGGCCGGTGGTGCGCCGTCGTTTCGTCAACGCGCTGGAGGCCTGGTCATAGCCGGCGGGGTGCACCAGATCGCGGCCGGCGCCGTGCCCCTCGACGCCATCACCCGCCACCTGCTCGCTTCGCGCGAGGTGATCCGCGGCATGGGCCTGCGCTCGGAGATCCTGGTCGAGGCCGATCACATCGACGGCAGCCTCGCGGGCGAGGTGCTGCCGCATCAGCGCTGGGACGAGATCGCCCAGCCCGGCGACACCGCGATCCTCCACTACTCGATCGCCAGCCCGGCCTTCGCGTGGGTGCTCGAGCGCACCGATCGCATCGCGATGCACTACCACAACATCACCCCGGCGGAGCTCCTCTGGCGGTATGCGCCGGCCATCGCCCGGGAATGCGCGGTGGGGCGCCGGCAGCTGGTGGACCTGGTCCCGCGCGTGCGGCACGCCGCCGCCGACTCCACGTTCAACGCACTCGAGCTCGCGGCCCTCGGGTCCCCCGGGGCGTCCGTCGTGGGCGTGCTGCGCCGGCCCCGCCCGCCGGCGCGGCGGCTGCGGCCCGAGGGCGGTCGCACCCGCCTGCTGTTCGTCGGGCGGGGCGTCCCCAACAAGGCCCAGCACGACCTGATCCTGGCGCTCGCGGCACTCCGCCAGACCGACCTCGACGCCGAGCTGGTCCTGATCGGCTCCTGGGGCGGCGCCGAGTCGTACGAGCGCCACTGCCGCCGGCTCGCCGCCCGCCTGGGGCTGGAGGACCGCCTGACCCTGGCCGGCACCGTCGACGACGCCGCGCTCTCGCAGGCCTACGCCGACGCCGACGTGTTCGTCTGCCTCTCCGACCACGAGGGCTACTGCGTGCCCCTGGTCGAGGCGATGGAGGCCGACCTGCCGATCGTCGCCTACGCGGCCGGGGCCATCCCCGAAACCGCCGGAGCGGCGGCCCTGCTGCTGGACGAGAAGCCGCCGTCGCTGGTGGCGGAGGCGATCGTCGAGACCGTCGCCAACCCCGCGCTGCGCCGGAGGATGGCCGAGGGCCGGCGCGAGCGGCTCGCCGTGCTGTCGCAGGAGGCCACCGCCGCGCGGCTGAGGGCTTTCGTGGAGACGCTGTGAGCGGCGAGGTCCGCGTCGCCCACGGTCCGGAGGGCCCGCTCGGCCGCTGCCTGGGCGCCCTGGCGCATGCGCTCCCCGACTGGCCCGACGGCCTGCTGGTGCTGGGCCTCGACGACCCGGTGCTCCCCGGCCCCCCGCCCCTTCCGGCCGGCCCTCTGACCGTCCTCGCCGCCGCCGGCCCGGGGGGCCCGCCGCGCTGGTCGGCGACGCTTATCGCCGCCGCCGACATCGTGGCGGTCCTCCACCAGGCCGACCGCGAGGCGCTCGCCGGCGGCCTCGGAGACCGCGCGGTCGTCACGGTCGGCATCCCGCGCCCGCCGATCGTCGATCCGGTGCGTGGGCTCGATGTCGGCGACGCCCCCGACTCCGCTGCGCCAGGCGTTCCGCGCCGAGGCGCTCCACGATCAGACGGCTCGCCCCGGCATCGCCTGGATACGCGGCACGGGGGCCGCCGCGCTGATCGCGGCCGCCGAGGCATGGGCCCGGGGCCGCGCCGTGATCGCGCTGCCCGGGACAGTCGACGACCCGCTGCTGCGCCGCGGGGGCGCACTGATGGCGCAGAGCGCCCTGGAGGTGGTGGAGGCGACGCGGCTGTTGTCCGGCACGGAGCCGCTGGCCCTCTCGCTGGCGCACCGGGGACGTCGCGCGCTCGCCGGACTGCCCACGCCTGAGGAGGTGGCGGTGCGCCTGCGGGACGCTGCTAGGCTCGCGCCCTCGTGAACGCCTGCACGATCGTCGCCCGGAACTACCTCGGGCAGGCCACGGTCCTCGCCGAGAGCTTCCTGGCCCACCACCCGGGCGGGACGGTCACGACGCTGGTGATCGACGCGGAGTTCGGCATGCCGCCGTCCCTGAGCCCCGCGCTCGGCGCCGTCGGCCTCGAGGCGACCGGCCTCGAGCCGCGCGAGGCGCACCGGATGGCGATGGCCTACTCGGTGGTGGAGTTCGCCACCGCGGTCAAACCGTTCCTGCTGCGCGCCCTGCTCCAGAGCGGCATGGAGGACGTGGTCTACCTCGACCCGGACATCCAGGTGTTCGAGCCCCTCGAGGACATCGCCGCCCTCGCCCGCGAGCGCGGCATCGTGGTGACCCCGCACCTCGAGCGGCCGCTGCCGCGCGACGAGGAGTTGACCGACGTCGAGAGCGTCGTGCTGGACGCGGGCGTCTTCAACCTGGGGTTCATCGGCGTGGGTCGGAAGGGCCTCCCCTTCCTCGACTGGTGGGGCGAGCGCCTGGCGCGCGACTGCGTGATCGACACGGCCCGCGCGCGCTTCGTGGATCAGCGCTGGATCGACCTGGTGCCCGGGTACTTCGAGCACGTCAACCTGCGCGACCCGACGATCGACGTCGCGTGGTGGAACCTGGCGCTGCGCGACCTGTCGCACGACGAGCGCGGGTACGCCGTCGAGGGCGCTCCCCTGCGCTTCTTCCACTTCAGCGGCTACGACCCGCGCCGGCCGCACCTGCTGAGCACCCACGCCGGTCCGGCGCCGCGCGTGCTGCTCAGCGAGCGCCCGGTGGTGCAGCGCATCTGCGACGAGTACGGCGCGCTGCTGGCCGCGGCCGGGCACTCGGAGCTGAGGAACCAGGAGTACGGCTTCGCCGCCATCCCCGGCGGCCCGCCCATCGACTCGCGGATGCGGCGTCTGTACCGCGACGAGCTCGCCGACGCCGAGCGGGCCGGGGGCGCCGAGCCGCCGAACCCCTTCGTGGACGGGGAGGCCGCCGCGTTCGTCGGCTGGCTGCGCGAGCCCACCGGGCCGATCGGCGTGCCGGCGCGCGTTCCGCGCTACCTGCGCCGGATGCGCGAGGAACGACCCGACCTGATCGTGCGGTTCCCCGACATCGACGGCGCCGACGGGCTCGCCTTCCTCGAATGGTGCCGCGACGTGGGGCGCGACGAGGAGTCCCTCCCCGCGGTGCTGGTCGACGCTCCGGCGCCGCCGCCCGCGCCGGCGCCGGCCATCACCCCCCGCCCGGGCATCCAGCTGGCGGGATACCTCTCCGCCGAGGCCGGCGTGGGCGAGGTCGCCCGGCGCCTGCTGGATGCCGTCCGGCTCACGGGTCTCCCGCACTCGGTGGTCACCTACGACCGCACGCCGAGCCGCCGGAACCATCCCCAGGAGGCCGCCGGCGACGACGGTCCGTACGACGTCAGCCTGATCTGCGTCAACGCCGACCAGCTCCCGAGCTTCAACCACGAGATGGGACCCGGGTTCCGCGAGGGCCGCTACGCCGTCGGGGTGTGGTGGTGGGAGGTGGATCGCTTCCCGCACGAGTTCGGCGGCGCCCTCGACATCGTGAACGAGGTGTGGGTGGGGAGCGACTACGTGCGGGCGGCAATCGCCGCGACCACCGACACGCCGGTCCACACGATCCCGATCCCGGTCACCGCGCCGGCGCCGTCGCCGGGCAGCCGGGCGGCGCTCGGGCTGGAGGACGGCTTCCTCTTCTACTTCTCCTTCGACTTCGCGAGCGTGGTCGAGCGCAAGAACCCCCTCGGCCTGGTGGAGGCGTTCCGGCGCGCCTTCCCGGCGGGCTCCGGCCCGCGCCTGCTGGTGCGCAGCATCAACGGCCACCGCCACCTGCTCGACCTCGAGCGGCTGCGGCACGCCGCCGCCGACCGCGACGACATCGTCATCCAGGACGGCTACCTGGACCACGCGCTCAAGGACGGCCTGATGTGCGAGTGCGATTGCTACGTGTCGCTCCACCGCAGCGAGGGGCTGGGCCTGACGATGGCCGAGGCGATGGCCGCGGGGCGTCCGGTGATCGCCACGGCGCACTCCGGCAACCTCGAGTTCATGACCGAGGACAACAGCCTGCTGGTCCCGGTGCGCAGCCTCATCCCCGTGGGTCGGGGAAAGCCGCCCTACCCGCCCGACGCGCGGTGGGCCGACCCCGATCTCGACGCCGCGGCGGAGTTGATGCGCCGCGCGGTGTCGGAGCCCGGCGAGATGGCCGAACTGGGCGAGCGCGCGCGCCACGACGTGCTGGAGCGGTTCTCGGTCGAGCGGACCGCGGCCGCCATCGCGGACCACTTCGCCCGCATCCACACCGCCTGGCCGCCCGCCCCGACCGCGGAGGCCGCCCCCGTCGCCCCCGCCCTGGACCGCGCCCGCCGGTGGATCAGCGAGGGGCCGACGATCCCCTGGGACGCCGACGGCAATGTGGCCGACCGCGGCGCCCGCCGCGCCCTGCTGCGGGCGCTGCGGCCCTACCTTGCCCGTCGCGCGGAGTTCGACACGGCCCTCGTGCAGGCGGCCGAGGAGGCGGCGGCCGACGTGCAGGCGCGCGCCGAGGCGCAGGCGACCGACCTCCGCGGTCTCCGCCGCTCGGTCGATCCGCGCCTCGACGCCATCGAGCAGCGCCTCGCGGCCATCGAGGCCACGCTCCGCGAGAGCGCGCCGCGGGCCAGCCAGGTCTGGGGCGCGCTGCGGGAGCCCCCGTACACCTCCGATCCGTCGCTGCTGCGGACGCGCGATCCGTCCGGGAGGCCGGCGATCGGCTTTGACGAGGGCGCTCTCGAGGGCACCGGCTACCGCGGCTTCGAGGATGTGTTCCGCGGCGGCGAGGACTTCATACGCGAGCGGCTGCGCGTCTACCTGGACGTCGTCGGATCGCGCGCTCCCGTGCTCGACGTCGGCTGCGGCCGCGGCGAGTTCCTCGACCTGCTCGCCGAGGCGGGCATCCCGGCGACGGGCATCGACACCGACGAGGGCATGGTGGCCCGCTGTCGCGAGAAGGGGCACTCGGTGGAGCGCGCCGACGCGATCTCCTGGCTGGAGGGGCGCGCCGAGGGCGAGTTCGGGTCGATCTTCTGCGCGCAGGTGATCGAGCACCTCTCGGAGTCAGAGCTGATGTCGTTCCTCGCGCTGTCGCACCGCGCCCTGGCGCCCGGAGGGGTGCTCATCGCGGAGACCGTGAACCCCCACCCGATCGCCTCCTTCAAGGCGTTCTGGGTTGACCTCACCCACACCAGCCCGATCTTCCCGGAGGTGGCGGTGGTGCTCTGCGGCATCACCGGGTTCGCGGCCGCCCGCGTCATGTTCCCCGCGGGCACCGGTGAGCTGGACGACGACCTCTTCACCCAGGGCCAGTACGCCGTGGTCGCCCGGAGGGCCCCCGCAACCGGGTGATCGCCACCCTCGGGATCTATGTGGCCGCCGCGCTGTTGGTCGCCCTGGTCGGCGCCGCGGCCCGCGCGGCCATCTGGCCCGACCGGTCGCCGTTGCGCCTCGACTGCCTGCCGCTCGGGGTGTCGACCCTGGTGTTGCTGCTCTACCTCGTCGGCTATCCGATGCCCGTGCCGACGGCCACCTACGTCCTCGTGGCCGTTGCGGTCGTCGTCCTCGGGTGGTGGGCGTGGCGGCGGCGCGTGGGCGGCGGCGAGCCGGCCCCCGACCGGCTGCTGCCCCCGGTCGGCGACGTCGTACTGCTGGCCCTCGGCCTCGGCGCGGGCGTCCTGGCGCTCGCTCCCGTCCTTCAACTCGGCTTCCCGACGACGATCTCGGCCACGATCGCCGACGGGTGGAGCTACGTCAGCGAGATCACCTGGCTGCGCGACCACAGCCTGGGCGCTGATCTGCCCGACGGCACGGTCAACCCGTTCGCGGGGGTGCTCCACGGGCAGCTCACCGGCGGTCTCGGCGTCGGCTTCGAGTTGCTCGCCACCGCGGTGGTCGCGATCACCGGGCGGGCGCCCTTCGAGATGGTCAACGCGGTCTCCGCGCTGGCATTCCCGGTCTGGGTGATCGGCTGGGCCGAGCTCTGGCGCGGGGCCCGCGACGCGGGCGCCCGGTGGGCCTCCGTGCCGGTGGCGGCGATCGCCCTGAGCCCGGCCTTCGTGCTGCCCTTCGCCGAGAACCAGGCGCCCCACGCCCTGGGCCTCGCGCTGCTGCCCTTCGCCCTGGCGACGGCCCTGGCCCTCGGCCGTGACCCCCGCCCACGCGCCCTGATCGTGGCGGCGATCTCGTCCGGAGGCGCCCTCGGCGTCTACACCGGCCTGCTCCCGTGGCTGCTCCTGGGCGTGTGCGTGGCGGTCCTGGCCGGCCGGCTGACCGCCGCGGGCGCCGAGCCGCGCCTGCGCCGCGTGCTCGAGGCCGGCGTCACCGTCACCGCGCTCGCGGTGGCGGTCGTCGTGATCGCCGCGCTCCCGGTGCGGCAGGCCCTGCGCTTCATCGGCACCGCCGGCAACGGCACCGCCGTCACCGCTCCCAAGCTGCCGGCCGCCGACGACATCGTGCTCGGCACCGGCGCCGGCGTGCGCTACGCGTTCGCGGGCCACCAGCCCACAACCTGGGCGGCCGGGGTCGGCGTGGCCATCGTGCTGATCGTCGTGGGGGTGGCGGTCGCGAGCCTCGTCCGGCGCCGACACCAGGCCCCCGCGCAGCGTCTGGCGTGGGTGCTGGGGGCCCTCGCGGCGGCCACGCTCGTGGTGGTGACCAACTTCATCGTGAAGGACACCTACGGGTACGGCGCCTTCAAGGCGGTGGTCACCGGTGGGGCGCTGATCGCCGGCGCCGTCGTCGTGGCCCTGGTCCCGAGCCGTCCGCGCGCCCCGTGGGCCGCCCTGCGTCTCGCCGCGGTCGCGGCGCTCCTCGTCGTGTGGGCCGGCACGTCGGCGAGCCTGCTGCAGGCGACCGGCGACGCCGGCCAGCAGGGTTTCCGCCGCGCCGACGTGCAGATGGGCCGCCAGCTCGATGCGCTGCCGCCAGGATCGACGCTGCTCGTGGAGGGCGTTGACGGAGGCCCGACGGCGTTCCGGATGCAGATGATGGCGGCCTACTTCGGGGCGGAGCCGGCCGACCTGGAGCTCGAGGGCATCGGCAGCACGCCCTCGTACATCGCCCAAGGGGGCCAGGTCGAGTGGCGCCCCGACCGGCCCTGGAGGTGGGTGCTGACCAGCGGGCCGCAGGTGGTGAGCACGCCGCGCCGCGAGGTGTGGCGCAACGAGGTCTACGCGCTGGCCGAGGCCGCCGCGCTGGACGTCACTCCGTACGGCACCGGCTGGTACGGCGTCGAGGGCGCGGCCGCGTGGACGCGGGGGCCGGTGCAGCTGGTCGTCTCCAATCGCTCCCCCGCGCCACGCCACGCCACGCTCTCGCTCACCGCGACCAGCAACGGCATCCCGCGCCTCGCGACGCTCGCCGGCGGCGGCGCGCGGAGCCGCGCGACGATCCCCGCGGGACGCCGCGACACGATGTCGCTGACCCTCATGGTCCCGGCGCGGTCCGTCGTCCCGGTCACCCTCAGCGCGGCGCCGCCCGCCACCCCGGCGCCCGCCGGCGACCCGCGGGAGCTCCAGCTGATGGTCTCCGACGTCCACGTGAGCGCGCCCTGACCGTCGTCCGCATCCGCGGGTCGCGGCTAGGATCGTTGCCGGACACCGAGTCGAGGACGACCTGATGGCTGAGATCGAGAGCGGGCGCATTCGGCTCCGCGGCGTGTCGCGCACCTTCCGCGTCCTGCACGAGCGCAACCTGACGCTCAAGGAGACCGCGCTGCGCCGCCGCCGCCTGGACGCGACCACCCGCTGGGCCGTTCGCGACGTCGACCTCGAGGTTGAGCCCGGCGAGGCCGTCGGGATCATCGGCCAGAACGGGTCCGGCAAGAGCACGCTGCTGAAGATGCTGGCCCAGATCATCCCGCCCACGACGGGGACGGTCGAGATCGGCGGCTCGGTCGCCGCCATGCTCGAGCTCGGCGCCGGGTTCCACCCCGACTTCACCGGGCGCGAGAACGTGTTCATGAACGGCTCCATCCACGGGCTCTCCGAGAAGCAGATCGCCGGCCGCCTCGACGAGATCGTCGACTTCGCCGAGCTGCACGAGTTCATCGACATGCCGGTCCGGACCTACTCCAGCGGCATGCAGATGCGCCTCGCGTTCGCGATCTCATCCCACGTCAACCCGGACGTGCTGCTGCTCGACGAGGTGCTGGCGGTGGGCGACGAGGCCTTCCAGCGCAAGTGCTACAGCCGCATCTTCGAGTTCCGGCGCGGTGGCGGCACGCTCGTCTTCGTCTCGCACGACCCCGGCGCGGTCGAGCGCGTGTGCGACCGCGCGATCCTGCTCGAGGACGGCGTGGTGGTCGCCGCCGGCCCCACCGAGGACGTGCTGCGCACCTACCACCGCCACCTCGCCTCTGCACCCGACATCGAGACGCCCGTCGAGGTGGGCACGCGCCAGGACGCGATGGGCGACGACGAGGACCCGCGCGTCTGGGGCACGCGCGACGTCGCCGTCATCTCGGAGGCCCGCCTCCTGGGCGCGAACGGCCCCACCGACCGTTTCGTGGCCGGTGACGCGTTGACCGTCGAGATCGACATCGACGCGCGCGAGCCGATACTGCGGCCCAACGTCGGGGTGGCGATCGTCTCCAACGACGGCACCCTGTGCTGCGGCAGCAACACACGCCGCGACGGCTTCACGGTGGAGGAGATCAACGGCCGCGCGACGTTCCGCTGCCACATCCCGTCGCTGCACCTGCACGAGGGCCGGTTCACCGTGACCGTCGCCCTGGAGTCGGCCGACGAGCTGACCACGTACCACTGGCTCGACCGCTGGCTGGAGTTCAGCGTGTTCGCCCGCAACACCGGGGTGGGGCTGGTCGAGGCGGAGATGGACTGGCAGCTCGAGACCGAGGCCCCGGCCGAGGTCCCCTCCTAGCCGACGATTCCGGCCGCCCGCGGGTTACCGCGAGGAGCCCAGCCGCTCCAGGTCGGAGTCGACCATCATGCGCACCAGGCCCTCGAAGTCGACGGCCGGCTCCCAGCCGAGCTGCTCGCGCGCCTTCGTCGGCTCCCCGACCAGCAGGTCCACCTCGGCGGGCCGGATCAGCGCCGGGTCGGTGCGCACGTGCTCGTCGCGGTCGAGGTCGGCGTGCGCGAAGGCCAGCTCCACCAGCTTCTCGACCGTGTTGGTGACGCCGGTGGCCACCACGTAGTCGTCGGCCTCGTCCTGCTGCAGCATGCGCCACATCGCCTCGACGTAGTCGCCGGCGAAGCCCCAGTCGCGCCGGGCGTCGAGGTTGCCCAGGGTGAGGTGCTGGTCGAGGCCGAGCTTGATGCGCGCGACGCCGTTGGTGACCTTGCGGGTCACGAACTCCAGCCCGCGGCGGGGCGACTCGTGGTTGAAGAGGATCCCCGAGCACGCGTACATGTCGTACGACTCGCGGTAGTTGACCGTGATGTAGTGGCCGTAGGCCTTCGCCACGCCGTACGGGCTGCGCGGGTAGAAGGGCGTCGACTCGCTCTGGGGCGTCTCCAGCACGCGCCCGAACATCTCGCTCGAGGACGCCTGGTAGAAGCGGATCCTCGGGTTGACCTGGCGGATCGCCTCGAGGAGGCGCGTCACCCCGACCGCGGTGAACTCCGCGGTCAGCACCGGCTGGGTCCACGACGTCGGCACGAACGACTGCGCGGCCAGGTTGTAGACCTCGTCGGGCTCGGCCTGCTGCAGCGCCGCCGTCAGCGACGGCTGGTCGAGCAGGTCGGCCTGCGCGAAGTGCAGGCGGTCGCGCAGGTGCTCGATCCGCTCGTACGACTCGGTCGAGGAGCGGCGGACGACGCCCCAGACCTCGTAGCCCTTGCCGAGGAGGAGCTCGGCCAGATACGAACCGTCCTGCCCGGTGATGCCGGTGATGAGTGCGCGAGGCACGACTACTCCTTGTCCTCCCCGGCCACCCGCTCACGCCACCATTCGAGGGTGTCGGCCAGGGTCGTGTCGATGGGAATCTCCGGGGTCCACCCGGTGTCGGCGCGCAGGCGCGCGGGCGAACCATAGAGGTCGGCCTGCTCGCCGTCCCTCTGAAGCGCCGGGTCGGACGAGAAGGTGACCGGGATCCGCGAGAGGTGGGCCAGCCCCTCCAGCAGGCGGCGGATCGGCAGCGAGCGGCCGCTGCACGCCATGTAGATCGTGTCCGGGTCGCCCCGCTCGAGCAGCAGCCAGTAGGCCCGCACCATGTCGCGCACGTCGATGAAGTCGCGGCGCGTGTCGATGTTGCCCACCCGCACGACGAACGAGCCGAGACCGTCGCGCTCGGCGCGGGCGATCTGGCGGGCGACGTTGGGCAGCACGAACCGCGGGTCCTGGCCGGGGCCCACGTGGTTGAAGGCGCGCACCCGGATCACGTGGAGCCCGTAGGCCTCGCGGTACTGGCCGGCCGCGAGGTCGGCGGCCGCCTTCGAGGCCCCGTAGGGGGAGAGCGGGCGCAGGGGCGTGTCGGCGGTCACCGGCAGCTGGTCCAGCGGCACCCGTCCGTAGATCTCCCCGCTGGTGACGATCAGCGCCGGGATCGTGGGCCCGTAGACGTGCAGCGCCTCGAGCAGACTGAGCGTGGCGCCCAGGTTGACGTCCCACGTCGCGAGCGGGGCGGCGAATGAGCGACCCACCGACGACGCGCCGGCCAGGTGCACCACGCGGTCCGGCGCGGCATCGCGCAGCACGCCCGCCACCGCGCCGGCGTCGTGCATGTCGGCCGTGTGGGGCACGACGCCCGCGGGCACGGCGCTCTCGCGCCCGCTCCGCACCAGGCCATGCACCTCGTGCCCCAGCGCGGCGCAGTAGGAGGACAGGTATCCCCCGGCGAATCCGGTGACACCGGTGATGAGCACCCGCACGGGTGTCGAGCCTAGCGGAGCGTCGGACGTTGGCGAATTGTGTGGACTGAGGCTGATCTGTTGCCGCATCGGCGCTCCGCCGACTACTGTCGTCTCGTGTCCCTCCGTCACATCGTCGCCTGCACGGCGCTCGCGCTGGTCGTCGCCCTCGTCGCGGGGGCCTCGCTGGCCTCGGCCACGGCGACCCTCGACATCTACGGCGACTACGCCGACAACGGCGTCATCGACGGCCACTACTCGGCGCACGACCTGAAGGCGGCGCTGGCCGGAGCCGAGGGCGACAAGTCGTACGCCGCCTTCGCCCGCGCGGTGTCCGACCTGTACGACCGGGACATCCTCGGCCTCGCGGTGGGCAGCGAGCCCAAGGGCGCGCAGGAGTTCGAGCCGTCGTCCTCGTCGTCCATCCTCCCGGAGCCGCGCGATCCGGGCGCCCGCGACCAGCCGCCGTGGCCCTTCCTGGCGCTCACGGTGCTCGCGGGCATGCTGATCGTGAGCGGAGCGGGGAGCTCGATCTACCGACGCGCTCGCCGGTGAGGTTCGAGGGCACCGCCGGCTACATCGCCGGCGAGGAGCTCAGAGCATCGGTGAACGTGGCGGTGACCCTGGAGCGGCCGCTGCTGGTGCGCGGCGAGCCCGGCACCGGCAAGACCCTGCTCGCCGAGGCGGTGGCGCAGGCGCTCGACATGCCGCTGCTGGTGTGGGGTGTCAAGTCCACCACCCGGGCCCAGGACGGCCTCTACGTCTACGACACGGTCCAGCGGCTCTACGACAGCCAGTTCGGCGACGGCGACCCCTCCGACATCGCGCGGTACATCCGCCTCGGCCGGCTGGGGGAGGCCTTCGCCGCCCCCGAGCGCGTGGTGCTGGTCATCGACGAGATCGACAAGGCCGACCTCGAGTTCCCCAACGACCTGCTCTGGGAGCTCGACCGGATGAGCTTCCACATCCCCGAGACCGGCGTGACCGTGGCCGCGGCGCACCGGCCGGTGGTGATCATCACCTCCAACGCCGAGAAGGAGCTGCCCGACGCCTTCCTGCGCCGGTGCGTGTTCCACTACATCTCGTTCCCCGCGCCGGACGAGATGGAGCGCATCGTGCGCGTGCACCATCCCGGCCTGGACGACGCGCTGCTGGGCGCGGCACTCGAGGCCTTCTACGTGCTGCGCTCGTTCCAGGGCCTCCAGAAGCGCCCGACCACGAGCGAGCTGATCGACTGGGTGCAGGCGCTGGTGATCGCCGGCATCCCGGCCGAGCGGGTGCTGACCGAGCTGCCCTTCCTCGGCGTGGTGCTGAAGACGCCGCAGGATCTCGAGATCGCCCGCCGCCACCTCTCGGTGCGCGCCCGCAGCGCCATCAGGGACTAGCGCCGTGGCGTTCGAGGGGCTCTTCTACGGGCTGCGCGCCCGCGGGGTGCCCGTCGCGATGGACGAGTGGCTCGGCCTGCAGGAGGCGCTGGCGCGCGGGCTCGCCGACTCCAGCCTCTCGCGCTTCTACCTGCTGGCCCGCGCACTGCTGATCAAATCGGAGCGCCACTACGACGACTACGACCTGGCCTTCGCCGAGTACCTGTCCGGGCTCGAGCAGACCGGCGACACGATCGCCGACCAGGTGTGGGAGTGGCTGGCCGAGCGGCCCGAGGCCCTCGAGCTGAGCGACGAGCAGCGCGCGCGCCTCGACGACGCGCTGGAGCGCATCGACCTCGACGCCCTGCGCGAGCGGCTCGCCGAGCGCCTCGCCAACCAGACCGAGGCGCACCACGGGGGCAGCAGGCACATCGGCACCGGCGGCACGTCGCCGCTCGGCCACTCGGGGTGGCACCCCGGGGGCATCCGCATCGGCGGCGAGGGGCGCAATCGCACCGCGGCGCAGATCGCGGCGGAGCGGCGCTTTCGCGAGTACCGCGGCGACGAGACCATCGGCGTGCGCGAGATGGGCGTCGCGCTGCGCCGGCTGCGCCGCCTCACCACCCGCCTCGACGGGCCCGCGACCGAGCTCGACCTGGACGACACCATCGACGCCACCGCCGACGCCGGGGGCAACCTGCGCCTGGTGTTCCGCCGCCCGCGACGCAACGCCGTGCGGGTGCTGCTGCTGCTCGACGTCGGCGGCTCCATGGACGAGCACGCCGCCCTGGTCGATCGCCTCTTCTCGGCCGTCCACCAGGGCGGGCGCTTCCGCGAGCTGACCGTGCGGTACTTCCACAACTGCGTCTACGACCGCATCTACGACTCCGCGCGGATGCTGCCCTCGCGCTCCGAGTTCGACGCTCGACCTGCTCGCCCGGCTCTCGCCCGACCACAAGCTGGTGGTGGTCGGCGACGCGTGCATGGCCCCCAGCGAGCTGACCATGCCCGGCGGTGCGATCGACTGGCACCAGCACAACGAGGATCCGGGCTGGGTGTGGCTCGAGCGGTTTGCGCACCGCTTCGCCGCCCGCGCGTGGCTCAACCCGGTGCCCGAGCCCGCCTGGCCGATGGTGCACGGTGCGCGCACGCTGGCCGCCGTGCGCACCATCTTCCCCATGTACGAGCTCTCGCTCGACGGCCTCGACGGCGCCGTGGACGACCTGATGGCCGTCGCCCACGCCTGAGGCCGGGCCGGTGGGCGCACGACGGGGTGGCCGCAGGCGTAGGATTTCGCGACCCGTCACCCCGGAGACGTGAGGTACCCGTCGCGATGTCGCAGTCCAACTACAGCCTGACCATCCGCGCCAACATCCCCGCGCGCGTCGGGATGCTCGGCCAGGTGATGGCCGCGATCGGCGACGCCGGCGGCCAGGTGGGCGGCGTGGACATCGTGCGCTCGAGCAAGGACGTGGTGACCCGCGACATCACCGTGTACGCCAGCGACGCTGAGGGCGCCGCCATCGTCGCCGCCCTGGAGGGCATCGGCGTGACGGTCGAGTCGACCACCGATCGCGTGTTCATGTCGCACATCGGCGGCAAGGTGGGGATGCAGAACCGCGTCCCGGTGGCGACCCGCGACGACCTCTCGATGGCCTACACGCCGGGTGTCGCCCGCGTGTGCATGGCGATCCATCACGACTTCGAGCAGGCGTGGGAGTACACGATCAAGGGCAACAGCGTGATGGTGGTCAGCGACGGCTCGAGCGTCGTCGGCCAGGGCGACCTCGGTCCCGAGGCGTCGCTACCGGCGCTCGAGGCCAAGTGCGCCTTCTTCCGCAAGCTGGCCGGCATCGACGCCTTCCCGCTGCCCGTGGACCTGCGTGACCCCGCCGAGATCGCCGAGGCGGTGGCGCTCTGCTCCTCGGTGTTCGCGGGCATCCACCTCAGCGACATCGCCGCGCCGCGCTGCTTCGAGGTGCAGCGCCTGCTGGACGAGCGGCTCGACATCCCGGTGTTCCACGACGACCAGCAGGGCACGGCGGCCGCGGTGCTCGCCGCCCTCATCAACGGCCTCGCGATCGCGGGCAAGTCGCTCGCCGACTCGACCGTGGTCGTCGCGGGCCTCGGCCCCGGCGGGCAGGCGGCCGTGCGGCTGCTGGTGGCCGCGGGTGTCGGCTCGGTGCTCGCGTGCGACAGCAAGGGCGCGGTGCACGTGGGCCGCGGCGACGTGGACGCCGACCTCGGATGGCTCGCGTCCAACACCAACAAGGACGGCCGCTCGGGCACGGCCGGCGAGGTCATCGAGGGCGCCGACGCCTTCATCGGGATGTCCACCCCCGGCCTCCTGACGGCCGCCCAGATCGGGACCATGGCGAAGGACCCGGTCGTGCTCGCCCTCGCGATGCCCGAGCCCGAGATCTCCCCCGAGGAGGCCGCCGGCGTCGCCCGCGTCTACGCGACCGGCCGTCCCGACGTGCCCAACCAGATCAACTCCGGCCTCGCGTCACCGGGCATCTGGCGCGGCGCGCTCGACGTGCGCGCCACCGAGATCAACCAGGCGATGACCCTCGCCGCCGCGACGGCGATCGCCGAGACGGCCGCCGAGGAGGCCGGTCTCTCGGAGGTCAACGTCGTGCCCTCGATCTTCAACCACCGCCTGGTGCCCAACGTGGCCGCCGCGGTGCGCGCCGCCGCCGAGGCCACGGGCGTGGCGCGGGTCACCGCCGGGGCGTCCTCGCTCTAACGCAGCAGGGTCTTCGCCAGGCGCCACGCCGGGAACGGGAACACCACCACCAGGATCGCCAGCAGCACGCCGAGGTGGGCCAGCGTCAGCAGGTCCGGGTCGCCCAGCGTGAGGTCGCGCGTGGCGGCGACCAGGTGCGAGAGGGGCAGGCACCAGCCGATCACCTGGGCCCACTCGGGCAGCTGGCTGAAGGGGAAGAAGACGCCGCCGAACAGGAACATCGGCGTCAGGAGCCCGGTGAACAGGATGTTGTAGTGCTCGATGCTGCCCACCATCGCCGTGTAGGCCATGCCGAGCACCGCGAAGGTCAGGGCGCCGAGCACGAACACGAACGGCAGCAGCAGGGCCCAGAGCGAGTGCACCAGCCCGAAGGCGGCCATCACGACCAGGAAGACGATGCCGTAGATCGTCGCGCGGGTCGCGGCCCACAGGTACTCGCCCACCACCACGTCGGCCAGCGAGAGGGGCGTGGTGATCACGGCCTCCACCACCCGGCGCACGTAGATGCGCACGAAGGCGTTGTAGGTGGTCTCGATGATCGCCCCGAACATCACCGTCGCGGCCGCCACCCCCGGCGCGATGAAGTCGACGTAGTCCACCCCGTCGACCGTCGCGAGGTAGGTCCCGAGCCCGAGGCCCATGATCGCCAGGTAGGCGATCGCCTCCAGGAAGCGCGGCACCAGCGAGACGAGAATCGTCTTGCGTCCCACGGTCGCGTTGCGCTGCCACATGCGCAGCGACCCGCGCGGGGAGAACTCGTACGGCACGAGCAGGGCGCCCTGCGTCACAGGGCCTCGAGGGCGGCCTCGAAGTCGCTGGCCATGCCGGTGTGCCCGTGCTTGAGGCTCTGGTCGATGCCCGTGAGGTACGCGTCGGCGGCCTCGTCCACGCGGCCGAGTGCGGTGAGGGCCTCGGCCAGCCGGCCCCAGGCGTTGCCCTCGTCCTCGGCCAGGTCGAGGTAGGCGCGGAGCTCCACCACGGCGTCCTCCCACCGCTCGGCGCGGATCAGCTCGTTGGCGTAGGCGAACCGCGCGCGGGCCACGGTGGGCTCCTCGGCGACCAGCCGCGCGAAGTACTCCAGGCGGTCGTTCACGGGCCCACGGTACACCGGGCCGACTAACCTGCATCCCGCTTGGCGTCGCCGGTTCGCCCGGTAGCGCTGATCGTCACATTGGTGCGGTCCCGCGGGGCCGTTGCTAGCGTGCAGCCTGGAAGCATCTCTCCGCGCCGGCCACCCCGTACCGAGGGCATCCGTGCAGCTCTCCGACTACCTGCCGATCCTCATATATTTCGCCGCCGGCCTCGTCGTGGCCGTGGCCATCTTCTCGTTGAGCAAGGTCGTCAAGGCGAAGCCGAACGCCTCGAAGATCCTGCCGTACGAGAGCGGCATCCTGCCGCAGACGCCGGTGCGGCAGCGCTTCTCGATCGACTTCTACCTCACGGCGATGCTGTTCATCGTCTTCGACATCGAGCTGGCCTTTCTCTACCCGATCGCCGTGGTGCTCCGCGACGACGGCCTTACCAGCCTGATCGTGCTCCTCGTCTTCGTGTTCACGGTCGTCGAGGCTCTGGCCTACATCTGGAAGAAGGGGGCGCTCGAATGGCGCTGATCCCACCGCCCGGCAGCCCGATCGAGCGCGCGCCGCGCACCGACCCGGAGATCGACCGCGACCTCCGCGAGGTGGAGGAGCGCGACTTCGAGAAGAGCCTCCTGATCACGACATTCGACAAGGCCCTCGCCTGGGCGCGCTCCAGCTCGATCTGGCCCGCCACCTTCGGCCTCGCGTGCTGCGCGATCGAGATGATGCACACGGCCACCCCCCGCTACGACATCGCGCGCTTCGGCGCCGAGGTGTTCCGCGCCTCGCCGCGCCAGGCCGACCTGCTGATCGTCTCCGGCCGCGTCGCCCAGAAGATGGCCCCCGTGCTGCGCCGCATCTACGACCAGATGCTCGAGCCCAAGTGGGTCATCTCGATGGGCGCATGCGCCTCGACGGGCGGCGTCTTCAACAACTACGCCCTCGTCCAGGGCGTGGACAAGGTGGTTCCCGTGGACGTCTACGTCCCCGGCTGCCCGCCTCGCCCCGAGGGCCTGATCGAGGGCATCCTCATCCTGCAGCGCCTGATCGGCGCCAACGGGCTCCCGAGCTCCGCCGACCTGCGCCGTGAGCGCGCAGCCGCGGCCGCTCGTTGAGCGAGGTCCGCTCAACGATCGATTCCGCGGTCGCGGGAGCCGTGGTCGAGGAGTTCAGCCACGCGGGCGAGATCACCCTCGAGATCACCCCCGAGCGCCTGCTCGAGGTGGCCCGGTTCGTCAAGGGTCCGCCGCTCTCGTTCGTGCTGCTCTCCGACGTGACCTGCGCCGACATCATCGAGGAGCCCGGCCGCTTCCGGGTGGCGTACCACCTGTTCTCGCTCGAGAGCGGCAGCCGGCTGCGCCTGCGCGTGTGGGCCGGCGCCGAGGGCGCGACGCCCGGCAGCCTGCCCGAGATCGACTCGGTGACGAGCGTCTGGGCCACGGCCAACTGGCACGAGCGTGAGGTCTACGACATGTTCGGGGTGCGGTTCCGCAACCACCCCGACCTCGCGCGCATCCTGATGCCGCTCGACTGGGAGGGTCACCCGCTGCGCCGTGACTACCCCCTCGGCGGCGAAGAGGTCCAGTTCACGGATGCCGTCTAGATGAGCCCGATCGAGATGGACGCCTCGGGGATCCCCGTCGCCGACGAGGCCCGTGAGGCCCTCGAGGCCGCGCGTCGCGAGGGCCGTGGCCTCACCGAGACCGAGCGGGCGATCGCCGGCGGCGAGGCGATGACGCCGCAGGAGGCGCTCGCCAGCATCGAGACCCTGGACGAGTCCACGCCGGGCTCGCGCCAGCCGATGATCATCAACCTCGGCCCGCAGCACCCCTCCACCCACGGCGTGCTGCGCCTCATCACCGAGCTCGACGGCGAGGTGATCCGCGACCTGCACCCGGTGATCGGCTACCTGCACACCGGCATCGAGAAGCAGTGCGAGAACAAGACCTACTGGCAGGCCATCACGCTGGTGACGCGGATGGACTACCTGGCGTCCTACTTCAACATCCTCGCCTACACGACCTCGGTCGAGCGGCTGCTCGAGCTCGAGGTGCCCGACCGGGCCCAGTACATCCGCGTGATCATGTGCGAGCTCAACCGCATCACGAGTCACCTGGTCTGGCTCGGCACGAGCGGCCTGGAGCTCGGCGCGATCACGATGCTCTTCTACTCGTACCGCGAGCGCGAGAAGGCCCTCGACCTGGGCGAGATGATCGCCGGCGAGCGCATGAACACGCGCTTCTTCCAGGTGGGCGGCTGCGCCGACGACATGCCCCCCGGCTTCGAGACGCGCCTGCGCTCGTTCATCGACGAGATGCCGGGCCGCATCGACGAGTACGAGGAGATGCTCTCCAACAACCCGATCTGGATCGACCGCACCAAGGGCGTGGGGACGCTCCCCGCCGAGCAGCTGCTCGACCTGGGCGTCACCGGCCCGGCCCTGCGCGCCGCGGGCGTCGACCTCGACCTGCGCAAGGCCGCCCCGTACTCGGGCTACGAGCACTTCGACTTCCAGGTGCCGCTCGGGACGACCGGCGACGCCTACGACCGGTACACGGTGCGGATGCGCGAGATGCGCGAGTCGGTGCGCATCATCGGCCAGGCGCTCGACGGCATGCCCGAGGGCAGCCACATCGCCGACGACCGCAAGGTCGTGCTGCCGCCGCGCGGTGAGCTGAGCACCTCGATGGAGGCGCTCATCCACCACTTCAAGCTGGTCACCGAGGGTTTCCACGTGCCCGAGGGCGAGGCCTACACGGCGGTCGAGAGCCCCCGCGGCGAGATCGGCTGCTACGTGGTGGCCGACGGCTCGCCCAAGCCGCGCCGGGTGCACATGCGCGACCCCAGCTTCGTCAACCTGCAGGCGCTGCGGCCGATGGCCCGCGGCTCCTACCTGGCCGACCTGATCACGATGATCGGCTCGCTCGACAACGTGATGGGGGGTGTGGACAGGTGAACCCCGCCGAGATCCTCGCCCACATCGAGCCGATCCGGCACGAGTACGCCGAGTCGCGATCGCTGATCCTGCCGGCGCTCAAGTTCGCCCAGACCGAGAAGGGCCACCTGACGCGGGAGGACCTCGAGGCCGTCGCCGAGGCGACCGGGTTCACCGCCGCATACGTCGAGAGCGTCGCCTCCTTCTACGACCGGATCTACCTGAAGCCCACCGGCCAGCGCGTCGTGTCGGTGTGCATCACCCTCTCCTGCATGCTGCGCGGCTCCGACGAGCTGCTCGAGCACATGTGCCACCGGGAGGGCCTGCCGCACGACGGCGGCACCTCGGAGGACGGGGCGATCACGATCCAAGAGGCCCAGTGCCTCGGCTACTGCGACCGCGCGCCCTGCGTGCAGGTGGACGCCGAGGAGACCCGCGGCCCGCTGACGCTGGACGACGCGGACGCGCTGCTCGACGAGCTGCGCTCCACACCCCGCCCCGAGCGGCTCTGGAGGTAGGGATGCCGATCGAGAACATCGTGTACCGGCAGCGGGCCGCCGGGAAGCCCCTCACGCAGCTCGCCGACTACCGCGAGGCCGGTGGCTACTCGGCGCTGAAGAAGGTGCTCACCGAGATGGACCGCGACGGCACCCTCTACGAGTTCCTGCGCTCGGGCCTGCGCGGACGCGGCGGCGCCGGCTTCCCCATGGGGCGCAAGGCGAGCTTCATCCCCAAGGAGTCGGCGCTCGCGCCCTACGTCGTGTGCAACGCCGACGAGAGCGAGCCGGGCACCTTCAAGGACCGCGAGATCATCGAGACCAACCCCTTCCAGCTGCTGGAGGGCATCGCGGTCGCCGGCTACGCCATCGGCGCCAAGCGCGGCTACATCTACATCCGCGGCGAGTACGAGCATCAGGCGCTCGTGCTGGACGACGCGCTGCGCCAGGCCTACGAGGGCGGCGTGCTCGGCACCGGCATCCTCGGCACCGACTTCGCCTTCGACATCACCATCTACCGCGGCGCGGGCGCCTACATCTGCGGCGAGGAGACGGCGCTCCTCGAGAGCCTCGAGGGCAAGCGCGGCCAGCCGCGGCTGAAGCCCCCGTTCCCGGCCGTGGCCGGCCTCTACGGCGCGCCCACGCTGATCAACAACGTCGAGACGCTCAGCTCGCTGCCCCCGATCATCGAGCGCGGCGCCGACTGGTATGCCGGCATCGGCACCGAGAAGAGCACCGGCACCAAGGTCTTCTCGATCTCGGGCCACGTGATGCGCCCGGGCAACTACGAGATCGTCATGGGCGACACCACGCTGCGCGAGCTGGTCTACGACATCGCCGGCGGCTTCCGCGACGGGCGCGAGTTCAAGGCGGCCTGGGTCGGCGGCTCGAGCGTCAACGTGGTCGGCCAGGAGGCCCTCGACACGCCGCTCGACTACGAGTCGCTGGCGGCGGCCGGCAGCTCGCTGGGCTCGGCCGGGTGCATCGTGATGGACGACTCCGGCAGCATCGTGCGCTCGACGCTGCGGCTCGCGCACTTCTACCGCCACGAGTCGTGCGGCAAGTGCACGCCCTGCCGCGAGGGCACGCTGTGGCTGGAGCGGATCCTGCAGCGGATCGTCGACGGCGAGGGCCGCATGGAGGACCTCGAGCTGATCGACTCGCTCGCCGGCCGCATGGTCGGCCGGGTGCTGTGCGCGCTGGCCGACACCGGCGTGCTGCCGGTCGTGAGCGCCGTCAAGCGCTTCCGCGACGAGTTCGTGCAGGCGATCGAGGAGGGCGGGGAGCGGCGTCCCGAGCCCATGATGGAGGTGGCCGTCGGTGGCTGATTACGCTCCGATCGATCTCACGGCCGAGGGGCAGGTCGAGTTCGAGCTCAACGGCCGCAAGGTCACGGCTCCCGCCGGCACCCTGCTGGTCGACGCGGCCCACGCCCACGGCGTCGAGGTGCCGGTCTTCTGTTACGAGCCGCGCCTCGGCCCGCCGGTCGGCGCCTGCCGCATGTGCCTGGTCGAGATCGAGGGCATGCGCGGCCTGCAGACCGCCTGCAGCACCCCGGTGCAGCCGGACATGGTGGTGCACACCAACTCGGCGCTCGCCAAGGACGGACAGGACGGCGTGCTCGAGTTCCTGCTCGAGAACCACCCCCTCGACTGCCCGGTGTGCGACAAGGGCGGCGAGTGCCCGCTCCAGGACCGCACCTTCAAGTTCGGCCCCGCCACGACCCGGTTCGTCGAGACCAAGCGGCACTTCCCGAAGCCGCTCAACCTCTCGTCGCTGATCGCCCTCGACCGCGAGCGGTGCATCTCGTGCTGGCGCTGCGTGCGCTTCAGCCAGGACGTGGCCGAGGACAAGCTGCTGATCATGGAGGACCGGGGCGCCGGCTCCGAGATCGCCACCTTCACGGGCGACCAGTACGAGGGCCGCTTCACCGGCAACATCATCGACATCTGCCCGGTCGGGGCGCTCACCAGCATCCCGTACCGCTTCACCGCCCGGCCGTGGGACATCCAGAACACGCCCTCGGTGTGCGGCGGCTGCCCGGCCGGCTGCAACGTCGAGCTGACCACCCGCGAGGGCCACGTCGCCCGCGTCAACGGACGCCCCGAGCCCAACTACGCGGTGGAGGAGGGCTGGCTCTGCGACCGGGGGCGTTTCTCCTACCCCGGCGACCGGGCGCCCGACCGCCTCGTCACCCCGCTGATCCGCGACGAGGGCAAGACCCGCGAGGCGACCCTCGACGACGCGGTCGAGGCGGCCGCGCTGGTGCTCAAGCACGGCGGGCGCGTCGGCGTGCTCGTCGGCCCGACGGCCACGGTCGAGGAGGGCTACCTCGCCCAGGAGCTGGTCTCCGCCCTGCCGGGCGCGATCATCCAGCGGCTCGGCATCCCCGGGCAGCGGCCTCGACGCGCTGCGCTCGCAGCCCTCGGCCCAGCTCGGCGACCTGGACACGACCGGCACGGTGCTGATCGTCGGCGGCGACCCGCCCAACCAGCAGTCGGTGGTGGAGCTGCGCGTCCGCAAGGCGCACCGCCTGGGCGCCAAGGTCGTCACCCTCGGATCCCGCCCGCACGACCTGGAGACGATCGCCACCGCGACGCGCGTCGCCCCCGGCGGCCTCGCCGCCGCGCTCGACGCGCTGGAGCTCCCCGAGGGCGATCTGATCGTGCTGTGGGACGAGGTGGACCTGGCCGCCGAGCCGGACGCCGCCGGTGTGCTCGCGCGCCTGGTCGCCACCCGCAAGGCGCCGCCAGCTCGAGCTCGGCGCCGACGTCAACGGCGCGGGGCTGCGCGCCCTGGGCCTCCAGGCGACCGGCGTCCTCGAGGCGGCCTCGGCCGGCGAGATCGACACCCTGCTGACCATCCACGCCGACCCCCTCGTCGGCGCCGGCGCGTCGGACTGGGGCTGGGCGCTCGGCCGGGTGCGCACCCAGATCGCGCTCGGCTCGCACGTCACCCCGCTCGTCGAGAGCGCGATGGTCGTGCTGCCCGCCGCCACCTCCAACGAGACCGAGGGCGTCTACGTCTCGATGAACGGCCGCGCCCAGCGCCTGCGCCCCGGCGCGGTGCCGCCCGAGGGCGCCGCCCCCGGCTGGGAGCTGCTGATCGCGCTCCAGCACCGCCTCGGCATCCCGCCGCCGTACCGCACCGCCGCCCGGGCGTTCGCCGCCGCCGCGACCTCGCGCCCGGCGCTCGCCGGCCTGAGCTACGACGCGCTCGGCGTGTACGGCGCCGTGATCCCCTCGACCGCCCCGATCTCGCCGAACGGCGCCAACGGCCCGCGCGAGATCGCCGGCACCGGGCTCGCGCTGGTCACCACGCAGCGCATCTTCGGCAACGCCATCACCTACCGCTCGGACGCGCTGACCGCGGTGCGCACCGGCGCCGAGGTCGTGCTCAACCCGGCCGAGGCCGCGCGCCTGGGCATCGACCCCGGCGACGCCGCGCGCCTGCGCTCGCCCCACGGCGAGGTCACCCTGCCCGTCCGTCTCGACGCCGCCAACCCCGTGGGCGTCGCCCACGTGGCCATCGGCGTCCCCGGCGCCGGCGTCGAGCGCCTGCTGCCCTCCGACCGTGGCCCGGTGCGGGTCGAGGTGACGGCCGCCTGATGAACGAGGCTTTCCTCGAGATCCTCGTCAAGGCCGTCGTCGTCGTGTTCGTGCTGATCACGGGCTTTGCGTACACCCTGCTGTGGGAGCGCAAGCTGATCGGCCGCTTCCAGGCGCGCTACGGCCCCAACCGCGCGGGCCCGATCGGCTACATGCAGCCGCTGGCCGACGTGGTGAAGCTGATCTTCAAGGAGGACTTCGTCCCCGCGGGGGCCAACCGCCTCCTGTTCCAGATCGCGCCGATGATCTCGGTGTTCGCCGCGGTCTCGGCCGTCGCGGTGATCCCCTTCGGCGGCGACGTCGAGATCCTCGGCTACAACGTCCCGCTGGTGGGCGCCGACCTCAACATCGGCGTGCTGTTCCTGTTCGCCCTCAGCGGCCTCGGCTTCTACGGCCTGATCCTCGGCGGGTGGGCGAGCGGCAACAAGTACAGCCTGCTCGGCTCCGCCCGCACCGCGGCGCAGCTGGTCTCGTACGAGGTGGCCATGGGCCTCTCGGTGATCGGCGTGATCATGATGGCCCAGAGCCTCTCGCTGGTGGACATCGTCCACGCCCAGCAGGACTCCGCCTGGTACATCCTCTTCCAGCCGCTCGGGTTCCTGATCTTCCTGACGGCGGCGGTGGCCGAGACCAACCGCGCCCCGTTCGACCTGCCGGAGGCCGAGTCCGAGCTGGTCTCCGGGTACCACACCGAGTACGGCGGCCTGAAGTTCGCCATGTTCTTCCTGGCCGAGTACGTGAACATGATCATCATCTCGGCGCTCGGCGCCACGCTCTTCCTGGGCGGCTACTCGGGGCCGTTCCTGCCGGGCTTCCTGTGGCTGATCATCAAGATCGCCGTTCTGCTCTTCCTCTTCATCTGGCTGCGGGCGACACTGCCACGGCTCCGGTACGACCGCCTGATGAAGTTCGGATGGAAGATCCTGCTGCCGCTGGCGACGCTGAACCTGGTGGTCACGGCCATCGTGGTCGCCCTGGGCTTCTCGAACTGATGGAGACGCGCTGATGGGAATCGACGAGTCACTCAAGGGCTTCGCGGTCACCTTCCGCACGATGCTGCGCAAGCCGATCACCATCGGGTACCCCGAGCACAAGACGCCCGTCTTCCCGCGCTTCCGCGGCCGCCACCGTCTGTGGACCCACGACAACGGCCTCGAGAAGTGCGTCGGCTGCTCCCTGTGCGTGGCCGCCTGCCCGGCCGACTGCATCCGCGTCGTGGCCGAGGAGAACACGCCCGAGCACCGCGTCTCGTCGGGCGAGCGCTACGCGCGCATCTACGAGATCAACATGGCCCGCTGCATCTTCTGCGGCTACTGCGAGATCGCGTGCCCGTTCGACGCCATCACGCTCGAGAACGAGTACGAGATGTCCGAGCGCACGCGCGGCGACCTGCTGTACGACAAGCAGATGCTCCTGGCCCCCCACCCCAAGCCGGTGCCCGTGCGCACCGAGATCCCCTGAGGGTGCACCGTGGGTGAGCGCATCGTCTTCACCATCGCGGCCGCCGCGGCGATCGCCTGCGCGATCCAGGTGATCACGTTCAAGGAGCCGTTCCGCGCGACCGTCTCCCTGATCGGCGCCCTGCTGTCGCTCGCGGTGATCTTCGTGCTGCTGTCGGCGCCGTTCGTGGCCGCGATCCAGGTGATCGTCTACGCCGGCGCGATCGTGGTGCTGTTCCTGTTCGTCATCGCCTATCTGGGCGAGCGGCCTGTGGTCGAGGTCGGCGACCGGCTCGGGCGATATCAGGTGTTCGGGTGGCTCGCGGTGATCGTGCTCGGCATCCAGGGTGTCGTCGTGCTCGCCACCACCCAGCTCCCCGGCTTCCGCGACGACCCGAAGGTGGTCGACGACATCGGCAGCCCCGAGGCCATCGGGCGCGCCTTCATCGACCACTTCATCGTGGTGTTCGAGGCCACCTCGCTGGCGCTGCTGGTCGCCGCCGTCGGCGCCGTGATGCTGGCCAAGCGCGCCGTGCGCGCGGAGGGCGGCCGATGAGCGCCTCCGGGGTTCCCCTCGTCTTCTACATCGGCCTGTCGCTGGCCCTGTTCCTGATCGGGCTGCTCGGCGTGCTCACGCGCCGCAACCCGCTGCTGCTGCTGCTCGCGGTCGAGCTGATGCTCAACTCGGGCAACCTCGCGCTGGTGGGCTTCAGCCGGTACTGGAACGTCAACGACGGCCAGATCTTCGCGCTCGTCGTGATGGTGGTCGCCGCCACCGAGGTGGTCATCGGGCTGGGCCTGGTGGTCGCCGTCTTCCGTCAACGCCTCGCGCTGGACGTCGATCAGATGTCCTCCATGAAGGGCTGAGTGTCCGGACTCGTGGAAATCGCGGCGGTTCCCGGCTGCATCGCGGCGCGATACGTCGTCCTCGACAGCCCCAATATTCTCGATATTGGGGCTGATCTGCGTCCTAGTCTCCCTTGCGATTCGCTCGGGAACCGCTCGCTCACCCACGAGACCGGACACTAGGCCCCCCTGCTCATCTCCGTTCTCGCCTGGATCGTCCTGGGCCTCCCCCTGCTCGGCTGCATCGTGCTGTCGGTATGGCCGGGCGAGCCCGACCGCCGGCTGACCCGTGCCGTGGCCGTGGCCATGCCGGCCCTCGGCTTCATCGGCACGCTGATCATCTTCTTCACGATGCTCTCGCGGGAGGCGGACAACCGCCTCGAGATCTCGACCCTGTGGAACTGGGTCCAGACCGACGGCCTCAGCATCGACCTGGCGATCCAGATCGACACGCTCTCGGTCCTGATGATGCTGATCATCACCGGGGTCGGATCGCTGATCGTCATCTACTCGACCTCGTACATGGACGAGGACCGCGACTACAAGCGGTTCTTCGCCGAGATGAGCTTCTTCATCTTCTCGATGCTCCTGCTGGTCGAGGCGGCGAACTACTTCTTCCTGATCGTGGGCTGGGGCCTGGTCGGTCTCGCCTCGTACCTGCTCATCGGCTACTACTACGACCGCCCGTCGGCCACGGCCGCCGCCAAGAAGGCGTTCGTGATCAACGTGATCGGCGACGTCGGCATGGTGCTGGCCGCCTTCCTGCTGGTGCGCGAGCTCGGCACGCTCGACTACCAGGCGGTCTACGCCGCGGCGCCCGAGGGCCTGGGCAAGGGCAGCTACGTCGCCACCGCCGTCTGTCTGCTGCTGTTCGTGGGCGCCGCCGCCAAGAGCGCGCAGGTGCCACTCCACACGTGGCTGCCCGACGCCATGGAGGGCCCCACCCCGGTCAGCGCCCTGATCCACGCGGCCACCATGGTCACGGCCGGCGTCTACATGGTCGTGCGCTCCAACGTGCTCTACCAGCTGGCCCCCTACGCGAGCGACTTCGTCGCCATCACCGGAGCCGTCACGCTGCTTGCTGGGCGCCTCCATCGCGATCGTCCAGGTGGACATCAAGCGCGTGCTGGCCTGGAGCACCGTCAGCCAGATCGGCTACATGATCATGGCCGCCGGGCTCGGCCTGTACTCCGAGGCGATGTTCCACCTCATGACCCACGCCTTCTTCAAGGCGCTGCTCTTCCTCTCGGTCGGCATGGCGATCCACGCCCTCGCCGGCGAGCAGAGCCTCGACAAGATGGGCGGCCTCAGCCGCACCCTCAAGTCGACGGCCCTCGCCGTGCTCGTCGGCTGTCTGGCCATCTCCGGCATACCGCCCTTCGCCGGCTTCTGGTCAAGGACGCGATCCTCTCCAACGCCCTCGACGCCGGCCCGCTCGGGGTGGTGCTCGCCCTGGTCGGCATGGTCGGCGCCGGGATGACGGCCTTCTACATGTTCCGGCTCTTCTTCCGGGCCTTCACCGGCCCCGAGCCCGAGGGCGGCTACCACCCGCACCCCCACCCGCCGAGCATGATCATGGTCTACCCGGTGATGGTGCTCGCCGTGCTCGCGACCATCGGCGGCCTGGTGGACATCCCGGGCGTCTGGAACCCGTTCGGCGACTGGCTCGAGCCGGCGCTGACGGCCGCGCCCGACATCGAGGCCACCACCGGTGAGGAGTGGTTCGCCACCATCACCAGCCTGATCCTGGTCGGCATCGGCGTGAGCCTGGCCTTCTGGATCTTCAAGGCCGACCCCCAGCGGCGCCTGCGCCTGGCCGGCACCGCGACCGGCGCCCGCACCGTGCTGCACGACCAGTACCGCTTCGACGACGTCTACGAGGACGCGTTCGTCCAGACCGGCCGCGACCTCGGCGACGTGCTCGCCAACGACGTCGAGCGCGTCGCGGTGCAGGGCTCCCTCGAGGGGACCGCCCGCGGAGTGGTGGACATCGGCCGCGGCCTCGCGGTGCTCCAGTCCGGGCTCGTGCGCGGCTACGTGCTGGCCATGGTGGCCGGCGTCGCGATCATCGGCATCGTCTTCAGCCTGGCGGTGCGGTAGTGCCCTGGATGTCCGCGATCGTGCTGCTGCCGATCCTCGGCGCCGCCGCCCTGCTGATGGTGCCGGCCTCGCCCGAGGGCAACGCCATGTCGCGCATCTTCGCGCTGGCCACCTCCGGCGGCACGCTGGTGCTCGTCGCGATCATGCTCGGGCTGTTCGATCGCCAGGACGGCCAGCTCCAGTTCGTCGACAACGTGAGCTGGGTCTCGCAGGTCGGGCTCTCGTGGAACGTCGGCGTGGACGGCATCTCGCTGTGGCTGGTCGTGCTCACCGCCGCGCTGTTCTTCCTCGGCATCGTCGCCGCCACCTGGCGCATGCCGGCCGAGCGCCCGCGCGCCTACCTGGCCATGCTGCTGCTGGCCGAGGGCGGCCTGATGGGCGTCTTCGCCGCCGGCGACCTGGTGCTCTTCTACATCTTCTGGGAAGCGATGCTCATCCCGTTCTACTTCCTGATCGGGATGTGGGGCGACGAGGGCCGCGCGCGGGTCACGGCCAAGTTCGTCATCTACACCATGGTCGGCAGCCTGCTGATGCTGGTGTCGATCCTGGCCACCGCCTTCTTCGCGCGGGACATCACCGGCCAGTTCACGTTCAACATCCACGACCTCGCCGGCGTGTCGTTCTCGGACACCCAGAGCACCTGGCTCTTCCTCGGCTTCGCGCTGGCCTTCGCGATCAAGCTGCCCCTGTGGCCCTTCCACGGATGGCTGCCCGGCGCCTACCGGACCGCCCCGATCCTGGTCACCGGGCCTGATGGCCGCGGTGATGAGCAAGGCGGGCGTCTACGGCTTCCTGCGCATCGGCGTGCCCCTCTTCCCCGAGGGCGCGAGCCGCTTCGCCATCCCGATCGCCATCCTGGCCGTGATCGGCATCGTCTACGGCTCCCTGCTCGCGTGGCGCGCGCCGACGATGCGGCTGCTGATCGCCTACTCCAGCCTCGCCCACCTCGGCTTCATCATCCTCGGCATCGTCGTGATCGACGTCCAGGCGACCCAGGGCGCGGTGCTGCAGATGGTCAACCACGGCATCGTGGTGGCCGCGGCCTTCGCCATCCTCGCGGCGATCAACCGCGCGGAGCCCGACGACCGCATCGACGGCATCGGAGGCCTCGCCGCCGGCGCGCCGCGCCTCACCGGCATCTTCCTGATCATCGCGATGGCCTCGCTGGCGATCCCGGGGTCCAACTCCTTCGCCGGCGAGTTCCTGATCCTGACCGGGGTCTTCCGCCAGTACTGGTGGCTGGCCGCCCTCGCCTGCATCGGCATCATCTACGCCGCCGTCTACATGCTGCGGCTGTACCAGTCGAGCATGAACGGCCCCAAGAAGGGCGGCACCGGCGAGCAGGCCGAGCTGCGCGCCTTCGACCTGGTCGCTGCTGCTGCCGATCATCGCGGTGATGCTGTTCATCGCCCTCTGGCCCAAGGCCATCGTGGGCGCCACCACCGACAGCATCGAGCGCGCCGTCGCGCCGGCGCAGGTGGCCGCCGACCGGCCGGCCGACCAGATCCGCGTGGCCGTCGCCGCCAACCCGCCCGCCTACGCCGAGCCCCTGCCCGGTGATCCCACCCCGGCCGCGGCCACGGTGCAGCCATGAGCGACCTGAACGTCGTCGCCGCCACGCCGGAGATCATCGCCGGCGGCACCGCCACCCTGGCGTTCGGCGTCGGCCTGCTGCCGGGCCGGTGGGCCCGCCGCCACGGACCCGCCGCCCTCGGCCTCGCGGGCATCACCGCCGCCATCGTCATGTCGGTGGTGCTGTGGGGCGACCGGCAGGAGGCCTTCAACGGCGGCCTCGTCGCCGACCGCTTCAGCCTGATCTTCAACATCATCTTCCTGGCGTCCGCCGCCCTGACGATCCTGCTGGCCTGGCGCGAGCCCGCGGCCGTCGATCGCCGCGGCGAATTCGTCGGCCTGATCCTGATCTCGGCCACCGGCATGATGCTGGTCGCCGGCGCCGGCGACCTGATCGGCATCTTCCTCGGCGTCGAGATCCTCTCGGTGGCGCTCTACGTGCTGTGCGCCCTCGAGGTCTGGCGCGAGAAGTCGCTCGAGGCGGGCCTCAAGTACCTGATCACCGGCGCCGTCGGCGCCTCGGTGCTGCTCTACGGCCTGGCCCTGCTGTTCGGCGCCACCGGCACCCTCAACCTCTCCGAGATCGGCGAGAAGCTTCAGGGCACCTCGTTCACCGGCGAGCCGCTGGTGGTGGCGTCGATGGTGCTGATCGCCTGCGGCCTGGCGTTCAAGGCCTCGGCCGCGCCCTTCCACATGTGGACGCCCGACGTCTACGAGGGCGCGCCGACCACGGTCACCGCCTTCATGTCCACGGCGACCAAGGCGGCCGCGTTCGCGGCCTTCCTGCGGATCTTCGCGGGCCTGATGCCCGACCTGCAGACCGACTGGACCGCGGCCATCTGCACGATCGCGGTGCTCAGCATCGCGGTCGGCAACATCGCGGCGCTGGTCCAGACCAACATGAAGCGGATGCTCGCCTACTCGAGCATCGCCCAGGCCGGCTACCTCCTGATCGGCGTCGCCACCGGCACGGTCCAGGGCGCCGAGGCGGTGATCTACTACCTGCTCGCCTATGGCGTGATGACCATGGCCGCCTTCGCGGTGGTCATCATCCGCGAGCGCGAGGTGGAGGACGGCGACTCGCTCAACGCCCTCACCGGCTACGGCCGCGCGCGCCCGGTGCTCGGCATCGTGATGACGCTCTCCATGCTCTCCCTGGCCGGCTTCCCGCCCCTCGCCGGATTCGTCGGCAAGTTCCTGCTCTTCGGCTCGGCCGTCGAGGCGGGCATGTGGTGGCTCGCGGTGGTCGGGGCGGTCGGCAGCATGATCAGCCTCGGGTACTACCTGCGGGTCGTCACCGTGATGTGGGCCCCCGAGCCCGAGGGCGGCATCAAGAAGGTGCTCAACGTCCCCGGCCCGGTCGGCCTCGCCACCGTCACCTGCGGACTCGGAGTGATCGTCCTGGCGATCCTGGCCTCCCCGATCCTCGACGCCTGCCGAGGAGCCGCTCAGTCGCTCCTCGCCCCCTGAGGAAGGCGATACCAAACCCACAAAGCGTTGGCGGCGATTCCTTCGCGAGCAGATGAGGTCCACTGGCTGCGATTTGTCCCGGACGCCCGCCCTTGGGCGGAGCCGTGCGGCCGGTCTGCCAATGCGCCCGGCCAGGGCGCATTTGCGCACGACACCCGGCCCCGCCCGAGAGGGCGGGTGTCCGGACAATTGCCGATCAAGTCCTCAACGCACTGTGCGCAGCGCCCGAAGCTCGCCCGAAGCTCGCCCTTAGCTCGCCTTAAGCTCGCAAACCCTCAGAGCTCAGAACGTTGCCTGAGGGTTTGACCCTCGGGCATCAGTCCTCCTGCCGGGCCTTCACCACCAGCTGGATCGCCGTCAGGATCAGAAGGACGGCGAAGCCGATGCGCAGCGCCTTCTCCGGGGCCACGTCGGCGAGCAGCGCTCCCACGATGGCGGTCGCCACGGAGACCAGGCCGATGATCGTGGCGTCGGTCCAGCGGACGGTGCCCTCCCTGGTCTGACGCCAGGAGCCGAGGATCGCGACCGGGACGATCGCCAGCAGGGAGGTGGCCTCGGCCTCCAGCTGGGTCAGTCCCAGGACCAGGGTCAGCGTCGGCACGAAGATGATCCCGCCGCCCACCCCGAACAGGCCGGCGACCACCCCCGCGGCCACGCCGAGGGCGATGATCAGGAGCGCCTCGGCGATCACCCGATCACCAGCCGCACGGCGACGATCACCAGCAGGCCCGGCGAAGGCGTAGCTGAGGTTGCGCGTGGAGATGCGGCTCTTCAGCTCCACGCCGGCCCAGACGCCGGCCATGGCGGGCAGGCCGACCAGGATCGCGGTGCGTCCAGTGCACGTTGCCCAGCACCCCATGCGCCGCGGCGCCGGCGGCCGCCGTGAAGATGATCGCCGCCAGGGACGTGGCGGTGGCGACGCGGGCGTCGTAGGCCAGCAGGCCGATCAGCAGGGGCACCATCACCAGCCCCCCGCCGACCCCGAACAACGAGGCGAGCACACCCGCCGCCAGGCCGATCAGCACCAGGCGTAACACCCGGTCGACGCCCAGGAGCGGGGTGCTAGGGTCGCGCGTCGTGAGCCTCTTCCGATCGCCGACTCGGCGATGCACTGGCGCCGTTTCGTGGCCGTCTGGCGGTCACGGCGGTGTTCTGCGACTTCGACGGCACCCTCGCGCCGATCGTCCCGCGCCCCGAGGACGCCCGCCTGCTGGAGGGCGCGCGCGAGGCGGTCGAGGCGCTGGTGGGCGTCGCGCGGCTGGTCGCGTTCGTCAGCGGCCGCGGGCTCGCCGACCTCGAGGGGCGGGTCGCCATCGATGGCGTCGCGTATGCCGGCAATCACGGCATGGAGCTCCACCGGGTGGGCCACGAGCCCGAGCTCGCCGCGGGGGTGGCCGAGCACGTGCCCGCCATCGCGGCCTTCGTGGAGCAGTGGCCCGACACGCGGCTCGAGACCGGGCGACCTGCGCATGGAGGCGAAGGGCGCGACGCTGAGCGTCCACGCCCGCGGCGCGCGCGATCCCGATGCGGCGCGGCTGCTGCTGGCCCAGATCGCCTCGGAGGCGCTCGACCGCGGCCTGGTGCCCACGGCCGGCCGTGAGGTGCTGGAGATCCGTCCCCCCGTCGCGGTGGACAAGGGCACCGCGGTGCGGGCGCTGCTGGCCGACAGCGGGGCGACCGCCGCGATCTACATCGGCGACGACCGCACCGACGCCGACGCGTGGAGCGCGTTGCGCGCCCTGCGGGCGGCGGGCGCGCTGGACACGACCCTCGGCGTGGCGGTGGCGAGCGGCGAGGTGTCGCCGGCGGTCCGCGAGGCCGCCGACGTGGAGGTCGCCGGCCCCCCGGGGGCGCTCGAGGTGCTGCGCGAGCTGCTTCACGGGTAGTCGCGCGGCGTGATCCCGGCGGCGCTCAGCCGCTCGGCCCGGGTCCGCGCCAGCTCCGGCCACTCCCACGTGTTGCCCACGTTCTCGGGGCGGGCGCCGGCGCGGCGCGCCACGAGCACCCCGAAGCGCACCAGGTCGAGCGCCTCCCCCGAGTGCGCGTCGGCGCCGATGGTCAGGCGGGCGCCGGCGTCAAGCGCCCGGCGGGCCATCGCGGAGTCGAGATCCAGGCGGCGCGGCTGCCCGTTGACCTCCAGGAAGGTGCCGGTCGCCGCGGCGGCGGCCACCATCCGGTCCACGTCGATCGGCGCCGAGCCGCGGCGGCCGAGCATGCGCCCGGTCGGGTGCCCGATGGTGTCGACGAAGGGGCTGGCGATCGCCGCCTCGATCCGAGCGGTGACGCGTTCGGCGTCCTGGGTCAGCGCCGAGTGCATGCTCGCCGTGACCCAGTCGAACCCGGCGAGCAGCTCGTCGTCGAAGTCCACGCGGCCGTCGGCCAGGATGTCCACCTCGGTGGCGCGCAGCACCGTGATGTCGGAGTGCCGCGCGGCGACCTCGGCGATCTCCTCCCACTGGCGGTGCACGCGCTCCGCGTCGAGCCCGCCCGCCATCGCGAGGCTCTGCGAGTGGTCGCTGATCGCCAGGTAGGCGTACCCGCGCGCGCGGGCGGCCTCCACCATGGCGGCCACGCTCTCGGTGCCGTCGCTCCATGTGGTGTGCGCGTGCAGCTCGCCGCGCAGGTCCTCGCGCGTCACGAGGGCGGGCAGCGGTCCGCGCAGCGCGGCGTCGATCTCGCCGATGTCCTCGCGCAGCTCCGGGGGGATCGGATTGAGGCCGAGCGCGGCGTACACCCCCTCCTCATCGGCGGCGGTCGTCGTGCCGGACGGGCCGGTGATGCCGTGCTCCGACACCGAGAGGCCCCTGCGCACGGCCAGCTCGCGCAGCCGGATGTTGTGCGCCGCCGAGCCGGTGGCGTGCTGGAGCAGGTTGCCGAACGACGCCTGGGGCCCGACCGCCAGCTCCAGCCGCACCCCGGCGTGGGTGTCCACCCCGACGCGCGCCTCGCCGCGGGCGGGCACCGATTCGACCACCGGCAGGGCCACGAGCGCGTCGATCAGGTCGCCCGGCCGCTCGGCGGTGCCCACCAGGTCGATGTCGTGCACCGACTCGCGACCGCGCCGGAGGCTGCCGGCCACCACCACGCGGGATCCGGGCACGGCCGCCCGCAGCGCCTCCGCCACCTCCTCGGCGATGGGCAGCGCGCGCCCGAGCGGCACCCGCTCCGCCGCGTCGCCCTCGGCCGCGCGCCGCGCGAGGCCCTCCGCGATGCGGGTCAGGGTGCCCGGGCCGAAGCCGGCGAGGCCGGCCACCCGCCCGTCGTCGAGCGCGACCGAGAGCTCGTCGAGATCCCGCACGCCCAGCTCACCCCACAGCGCCATCGCGCGCTTGGGGCCGATGCCCTCGATGCGCGCGATGCCGGCCACGCCCTCGGGGATCCGCGCGGTCAGCTTGGCCAGCGCCGCGATGTCGCCGGTCTCGCAGAGCTCGACGATCTTCGACTGCAGCGTCGTGCCGATGTCGGGCAGGTCGGTCGCGCGTTTGTCGAGCGCCATCTGCGCGACGGATTGGGGGGTGGAGCGGATCCGGGCCGCCGCGCGCCGGTAGGCCAGCACCCGGTGCCGGTCGGCGCCGTCCATCTCGAGCAGATCCCCCAGCAGCTGGAACCGATCGGCGATGCGGGCGTTCGTCGGCGGCGCTCCGGACATGCCGGAGAGTCTAGGAGCTAGACCTCGATGGTCTGGTCGGCGGCCGCGGAGCGGAGGGCTTCGACGATCTGCCGCGCCTCGTCCGGGTCGTCCGTGACACGGCGCAGGCGCTCGGCGAGCGACAGCGCCACGTTGACGTGGCCGCCGTCATCGCCCAGCTCGGGATCCTCGACCACGATGCCGCGCTCGAGGAGGCGGGCGGTCAGGAGCAGGGCGCTGCGTTCGTCACCGGTCATGGGAGTGATCATCCCCCCTGTCCATGAAGCCGAAAACAGGGTCGCATGATGGTTCCGTAAAGGGAAACCCGGTGCCGGCGGTGAACCTGGATGAACGTTGCGGGCACGTGCCCTCCGGCTGCCGCGGATCACGCAGAAACACGGCACTTCGGGGGTTCGGAGTCGGCGCCGTCGCTGCTAGGGTGCCCAGGGTTCTCGGGGAGGTCCGAATTGCAGGTCTTGGGGTCGCGCCGGGGGGGTCTGTTCACCCTCACCGTCGCCGCCATCGCGCTGGTGGTCGTCGCGGCCTTCGCCATCTGGCAGCTCGTCGAGCGGCCGTCGGTGGACCCGATCACGCCCGCGCCGGGCGCCTCGGTCTCCGACCAGCACCCCACGATCACGGTCGCCGTCCCCTCCGACGCGCGGCTCGGCGACCTGCACGTGACGGTCAACGGCCGTGACGCGACCGCCGACGCGCGCAGCGACAACGGCCGTCTCGCGGTCGTCGCGCCCCAGAAGCTGAAGGAGGGCACCCACTCCGTCAGCGTCAGCTTCTCGAGCAGCAACGTCTTCGCCCGCACGGTCAGCAAGAAGTGGGCCTTCACGGTCAACACCTCGCCGCCGAAGCTGAAGTTGACGTCCCCCGACGCCGACGCCCTGATCGCCCGCAGGGCCGTGAGGTTCGCCGGCACCGCGGAGCCCGGCAGCACCGTCAAGGTGGCCTACGCCAAGGGCTCGACCTCGGCCACCGCGGCGCCCGACGGCGCCTGGAAGATGGTCGCCCGGCTCCCCGAGGGCGCCGTGACCGCCACGGTCACGTCCACCGACGCCGCGGGCAACTCGACCTCGAGCATCCGCCGCGTCGCCGTGGACACCACCGCGCCGGCCATCGACGTCAGCGCCCCGGCGCGCGGCGCGAAGATCACCGAGACCGACCAGCCCCTGGTGTACGGCACCGTCCGCTCCGACAACCCGCGCGCCCTGAAGTACGCGGTGCGGGTCAACGGCACCAAGGTCGCCGCCATCAAGGGCACCGACGCCGCGTCGCCCAGCTCGCTCGACGCGAGCTACGGGCAGACCGCGTCCACCCCGACGACCCTCGAGATCGACGGCCGCCGCTTCGCGCTCGCCGTCGGGACGCTGCCCCAGGGGACCAACCGGATCGTCGTCACGGCCACCGACCGGGCCGGCAACGTCGCCAAGATCACCCGGGTCGTGCAGGTCAACAGCACCGACGAGTTCGGGGCGGCGGACATCGTGGCCGGCGCGCGCGGGGCCGACGTGGTCGCGCTCCAGAAGCGCCTGCGCGAGTCGAAGGTGTACCCCAAGAAGGCCAAGTTCACGGGCCTCTACGACCCGACCACGAAGAAGTCGGTCACCCGGTACCAGACGCGGTTCCACCTGCCGGTCACCGGCGTGGTGGACGCCCGCACGCGCCAGGCGATGGTGGGCCGCATCGTCGTCAACCTCGGCCAGCGCAAGCTGCGCCTGATCCGCGACGGCCACGTCGTGAAGACCTACAGCATCGCCGTCGGCCAGCCCGCGCACCCCACGCCGACCGGCGAGTACGAGGTCAACGACAAGCAGAAGAACCCCGCCTGGTACCCGCCCGACTCCCCGTGGGCCGCCGAGCTGAGCACCATCCCGCCCGGCCCGGGCAACCCGCTCGGCACGCGCTGGATCGGCACCACGGCACCCGCCATCGGCATCCACGGCACCTACGCCGACTCGTCGATCGGGTACGCCGCGAGCCACGGCTGCATGCGCATGCACATCCCGGACGTGGAAGAGCTCTTCGAGCAGGTCCAGCTCGGGATGAAGGTCAGCATCCGCGCATGACCCCCACGGGTGGTCGTCTGATCGCGGTCACGGATGACGACTGGGACGACCGCGTGCTGGGTGGCGACCTGCCGGTGCTGGTCGATTTCTGGGCGCCGTGGTGCGTGCCCTGCACCAAGATGGAGCCGGCCATCCACGACCTGGCCGAGCGCCACGCCGACCATCTGACGGTCGCGACGCTCAACGTGGACGACAACCCGGCCACCGCCGGGCGCTACGACGTCCTCTCCCTGCCGACCCTCGTACTCTTCAAGGGCGGCGCACCGGTCGAGCGCATCACCGGCGCCGCCAAGCCGAAGCGGCTCGAGGCCGCTGTCGGCCCCCACCTCATCGACTAAGGACCCGCCGCGATGCCCGCCATCTACTTCCGCCTCGGAAACGTCCAGCCCTTCGCCGACATGAGCACGGAGCGCCCCGAGGAGGGGATCACGATCGTGAAGGGCGACGGCAAGATCGTCGGCCTGCGCCTCGACACGCCCGAGCAGGTCATCGGCCTGCCGGGGATCATCGAGCGCCTCGGGCTGGACCCGGAGCGCGTGTGGGCGCGCCTGCGCGCCGACGACGACGTGATGCTCGGCGCCCGCGCGGCCACCTGGGGTGGCGGCGGCGCCTAACAATTTCCAAACAATTCGGCCGTGATGTTCGGCCCCTCCGCCCGTTGGTCAGGTGCACAGACCGAACGGGAGGAGGGAGCCGCATGGGCACGGCACGCCGGACCCCGGGTTCCCCGGCGCCCGAGAGCGGCGATCGCAAGCTGCGCCACCTGATGGCCGGCGACTTCCTGCTCTACGAGGTGACGGCCGACCGCGAGCTGCGCGTGCTGCGGTTCCCGCGCCGCCTCACGCGTCCCGGAGCGTCCTCCGGTCCAGCTTTCCCGAGGGGAGTCGCGGGAGCTCCGCCAGGACCGTGACCGACCGGGGCGCGGAGTGGGTGTCCAGCGCGTGCGCCACGTGCCGCCGCAGCCCGTCCGCCAGGCCCTCGTCGTCGGCGCCCGGGTTCGAGCACGACGAAGGCCGCGACGCGCACCAGCCCGTCCGCATCCGGCCGTCCCACCACGGCGGCCTCGGCCACCGCGGGGTGCTCCAGCAGCGCGGCCTCGACGCGCGTGGGGCTCACCCAGCGCGCGTCCACCTTGAACAGGTCGTCCGCGCGACCGAGGTGGCGGTAGACGCCGTCCTCCTCGCTGAGCACGTCGCCCATCCGCAGCCACGGGCCGACGACCAGCTCGCGCGTCTGCTCCGCCCGCCTCCAGTATCCCGAGGTGTTGGAGGCGCTGCGTATCCACAGGCGCCCGGGGGCGCCCGGCTCGACGGGCAGCCCGTCCTCGTCCGCGAGCTTCACCTCGACGCCACCCACCGCGCGGCCCAGGGTGCCCGGCAGCGGCTCGCCCGGCCGGGTCGAGATGACGATGTTCGAGCACTCCGAGCACCCCAGCCCCTCGATCAGGTCGACCCCGGTCACGGCGCGCAGCCGCTCGGCCACGGCGGGCGGCAGGCTGTCGCCCGAGGAGACGGCCACGCCGCACGCCGGCAAGCGCCTCCTCGTCCGGGTGGCGCTCCAGGAAGCGGGCGAGCTGCGACCAGAACGTCGGCACGCCGGTCAGCACCGTGACGTGCTCGCGGGCGACGAGGCCGAGCACGGCGCGCGGCGTGGGCATCACCCCGCTCAGCACGGCGGTCGCGCCGCTGCCGAGCACGCGGAAGAACCCGTTGCCGAAGCCCAGTGACGTGAACAGGCGTGCGACCGAGTGGCAGCGGTCGCCGGGTCCCAGGGCGAGCACCTCGCGCGCGTAGGTCTCCACCCCGGTGCGCATGTCGCCGTGGGCGTGCATCGCGCCCTTCGGCCGGCCGGTCGAGCCGGACGAGTACACGAGGTAGGCGAGGTCCTCCGGGTGGACCGGGGCGATCGGCGCGGGCGTCCCGCGCTCGAGGGCGGCGCCGGGGATCACGCGGGCGCCGAGGGCATTCGGCACGTCGGCGTCGGTGACGATCACCGCAGGCTCGCAGTCGTCGATCACCTGCGCCAGCCGCGTGGCGTCGCCGAGGGGGTCCACGGGCACCGGCACGGCGCCCATCCGCGCCGCGCCGAGGAAGGCCGCGAGCCAGGGGCGCCCGTCGCGCAGGGCGATCACCACGCGGTCGCCGCGACGCGCTCCCGCCGCGCCGAGGGCGCCGGCGGCCCGCGCGGAGGCGTCGGAGAGTTCGCCGGAAGCTCCACGCGCCGGTCTCGTCGACCGCGGCCGGCGCCTCGGCCAGCGCCCCGCTGGCGTGGCGCTCGACGATCAGGGTCACCAGGTTGTGCTCCGTGCGCGCGCTGCGCGGCGGCGCCTCGGACGTGCGGCGGCGCGGGCGGCAGCGTCGCCTCGGCCAGCGCCTCCAGCGCCTCCGGGGGGACCCGCGACGGCAGCACGAGCACGGCGTCGGTGACGCCCGCGGCGCCGTGCGCCTCCAGCGCGGCGCGCACCTCGTCGGGCGGCGCGACGATGCCGGTGGTGCGCAGCCAGCGCATCAGCGCGCCGGGCGTGGTGCCCAGCGCGCGCGCCTCGGGGGCGAGCCAGGCCTCCGCCTCCCGGCGCGAGGGCACCGGCAGCACGAACGTGTAGAGGGCGCACGACAGCGGCGGGCGGTCCGCCGCGACCCGCGCCGCCTCGGCGATCGCGAGCCTGCGGGCCACCTCGGCCGGCTCGGCGAAGGCGACCACGACGCCGTCGCGCCTCCGCACCCGCCGTGCGCAGCAGCCGCGGACCGTGGGCCGCGAGCCAGATCGGCGGTCCTCCAGGAGTCGCCGGGGGCGGCTGGTTCGGCGGCGCGCCGCCCGCGCCGGCGAACATCGCCCGCATCGTGGTCGAGGGCCCGGCGGACGGCCGCGGTGCGCTCGCCGGGCGGGTCGAACGGGATGCCGTACGCGCGGTGCTCGGCCACGTCCGAGCCGGTCCCAAGCCCCACCACCAGGCGGCCCCCGCAGATCACGTCGAGGATCGTCAGCGCCTTGGCCGCCACCGCCGGCGGGCGGTAGGAGGCCGACAGCACCGCGGTGCCGAGGCGCACGCGCCGGGTGGCGCCGGCCAGCGCCGTCAGCGTCGTGAGCGCGTCGAAGGTCGGCTCGTCCTTCTCGCGCCCCGGGGACTGCATGTGGTCGTTGACCCACACGCCGTCGAAGCCCAGATCCTCGGCCCGCCGGGCCATGGCGAGGATCTCGGGCCAGGTCGAGCCGTACTGGGGCACCCGGACCCCGATCGACGGGCCGCGCGGCCACCGTGGGGCCTATCCGCTGCCCGAGCACGACGATCACCTCGGCGCCGGCGGGCGCCGCTGCCGAGACCGCGCCGCCCGGGAGCGGCGAGACGGCGTCGATCGAGCAGATCCTTGGCGACCCGCTCGGCGGCCGGCCGCTGGCCGGAGCGGAAGTAGACCGTCGAGCACCGACGCCGAGGGCGCGTTGCCCGTGACGACGCCCGTGTAACCGAGGCCCTCGGCCTGGCCGGCGACGTCGGCCGCGTAGCCCGCCTTGGAGGTGCCGTTGAGCACGGCGAGGGAGATCGCCGAGCGCTCGGGGGGCAGCACCGGAGCCTCGGCCGTGCTGGTCGCCGGGGGCGGCGTGGTGCGCGTGGTCGTCGCCCCACCACCGGTCGTCACCGACCCGGTGTCACCCGTCTCGGGCGATGCCGCGGGCGGGAGCACGGTGGCCGGCCCGTCGTCGCCCCGCCAGATCCAGCCGCCCACGAAGCCGATGATCAGGCACGAGAGCACCAATACCACCGGGCGTACCCAGGGACGACCGCCGGACTGCTCGGGGCGAGGAGGCTCGGCGGAGGCGGGATCGAGGTCGGCAGTCATGCTGAGGGCGGCACCGGTCGCGATGCTAGCGGGAACCCCGGTCGGCACGGTGACATTGTGTGCGCCGACACGAGTGCTAAGGTGGCGCTCGGTCGCACCACACCGCACTGACGGCGAACGGATCCCACTCCCTCGCCGATGTGTACACGACCAGGCGGCACGCGAGCCGCGACGCGCCGGAGCCCATGCACCGGCATGCGCGCGTGCCCTGGAGGACGGCACGAGATGCCTGACGGAGTGCATTCCACTACTGAGACGACCGCCGTGATTGCGCCCGGCGAGGACCTCGCGCGGGCGCTCGCGGAGCCGGCCACGGCGTGGCCGGACGTCGTGCTGCGCCCCCACCAGCTCGAGGCGCTCGACGAGCTCGCCGGCCGCCTCCAGCACGGCGCCACCCGGACATGGGTGGACGCGCCGACCGGATCGGGCAAGACGATCATGTTCCTCGCGCTCGCCCAGGCCCTCGGCGGCAGCGCCCTGGTGCTGGTGCCGCGGCGCAACCTGGCCGAGCAGACCGACGCGGCCCTCGCGCGCCACTTCACCGCGATCACCGCCAACCCCGAGGGTCCCGACGCGGCCGGCAAGCCCGGCGTGACCGTCTGCACCTACCAGGCGGCGCTCCGGCACCAGGACAGCATGGACTGGGAGTCGGTGGACCTGCTGATCTGCGACGAGGCCCACGCCACCCTGGGCGCGCAGACCCGCAAGCTGCTCGACCGCGCGAAGAACGCGGTCGTGGTCGGGTTCACCGCCACCGGGCGCGACCACCACCGGTCACGTGGAGCAGGTCTTCGGGCCGGTCGCCGCGACGCTCGACCGGATGTCGGCGATCGAGCGCGGCATCCTCTGCCCTCTGCGCTCGCTGCGGGTCGAGCGGGCCCTCGACCTCTCCGACGTCGCGCGGGTGCGCGGCGACTTCGACCAGGCCAGCCTCGGTCGCGCACTCGACCGGGCGCGCTGGCACCGCGCCTGCGCCGACGTGTGGGTGGAGCACTTCCAGCCCCTCAAGCTCGCCGGCGTGGCCTACACCGCGACGGTCGCCCAGGCCCACGCGCTGGCCGAGGAGCTCACCGAGCGCGGCGTGCGCGCCGCGGCGGTCTCCGGCCAGACGCCCGCGCGCGAGCTGCAGCGGGTGCTGTTCGACTTCGCCTCCGAGCGGATCGACGTGCTGTGCAACGCCGACCTGCTCACCGAGGGCTGGGACGAGACCCGCGCGGCCGTCGTGATGCACCTGGCGCCCACCACCTCCGAGCGCGTCTTCGTGCAGCGCCTCGGGCGCGTGATGCGCCCGGCGCCCGACAAGGAGGCCGTGTCGGTCGAGTTCCTGCCGATGGGCGACCCGATGGGCGTGCAGACCAGCCACGAGGTGTTCGGCCTCGGGTGGTACAAGCCGCTCGGCCGGGTGGCGGGTCCGCCGGAGTCGGGCGAGCGCGGCAAGCTGGCCAAGGCCGCTGCGCTGCTGTCGGGCCGCGAGGGCGACTCGGCGAAGCTGGTCAACCCGGCCGCCGCCCCCGGGCTGATCGCCGCCGGGCTCGCCGACGGCGGGTGGCGCGAGGCCGATCCGGGCCTGCTGCCCATCAACCTGATGGAGGAGTGGGTCCAGGCCGCGAGCGCCGACGTGACCGTGGACGAGCTCATCGACCGCATCACCGCCGGCGTCGATCCCCTCGCCGCGGTGCCCTGGTGGGCCCTCAGCGGCCTCGTCGCCCGCCGCCTGCTGGACGGCGCCGACCAGCCGCTGTGGCGGGCCTGGGCCACCGCGCTGCTGGTGCAGCCCGACCTGCGCCGCGCCCTCCCCGACGACGTCCCGCGCCGGGTGCTCGACCGGCTGCGCATGACCTCCCGCGAGCGGTTGCGCGCCCTGTGGTGGCACGCCGACCAGTCCGGCCACTGGGAGCGGCTCGCCACGCTGGAGCAGCTCGGCCGCTCGAGCGACCGCCGCCGCCGCTGGTCGGCCCTCGACGAGGCCTCGGTGTGGGCGCCGAGCTGGGCCTGGGACGTCTCGCGCGTGCTCGCCGACGGCACCCGCCCGGGACGCAACCAGGAGGTCGCCCGGATCGCCGCCTGGGAGGCGCACCACCTGATCTCCAACGGCGGCGAGCTGGCGCTGATCGGCCAGTGGCTGCGCGCCGCCGGCGAGCCCCCGCCCGACCCGGTGCCGCCCGAGGACCCCTCGGCGCTGCGGCTGGGGCAGACCGCCCGACTGCTGGTGGTGCTCGGCCCCGGCGACGTGCCGCTGCGCAGCGAGCACCTGCGCCTGGCCGGACGGGCCGCCGGCTCGGTGGGCGGGTGGGCCCAGCTGCGCGGCCACCTCGACGCGCTCGACCTCTCGAGCCCGGACGCCCGCCGGGCGATCCGCGCCGCCGTCGGCGCGATGCAGCCCAAGGCGCTGCTCTCGCGGCGGGCCTGGAACGCGCTGCAGGACGCGCCTGCCCCGCCTGCCCGGAGCCCGAGGTGGCCGGCGTCGGCGAGCAGCGCAAGCGCGCCACCACCGAGGAGGGCGCCGCGACGCCCACCCGTCCGCGCCGCCGCCGCCGCCGCCGGCTGCGCACCGACGGGGCCGTGGAGGGCGCCGACCGCGACGACGCCCGCCGAGGGCCAGCCCGCAGCGGCGCGACCCCGCTCCGCCCGAGGGCGCGACGGCCGGCACGCCGGGCGAGAGCGCGCCGGCGGCCGCGCAAGCGCCGCCGCCGCCGCCGCAGGCCGCGCGGCACCGGATCGGGCGCCGAGGGCGGCGCCTCGGGACCGCCGGACGCAACGCCGCCGCCCCCCGCATCGTGAGCCGCGCGGGCGCCGATCAGCTCGGAGAGCGTCGCCGACGAGCTCTGGAACCGGGTGCGGACGATGGCCGCGCGCGCCGCGCGCCTCGAGCAGGCCGAGGCCCTCGGGCGAGCTGGACGAGGAGGGCCGCGGGCGCCTGGTCGCGCTGAGGATGCGGTGCTCGCGGGCCACCGAGCGGGCGCAGCTCGCCGACGAGATCGCCGACCGCTTCGCCGAGGTCCGGGCCGAGCGCGCCCGCGGATTCACAGGTTCCTCTACGGGAGATACGCGGCGACGCTAAGCATCGCCTAACGCGGCCTTCACGATCGCCCGGTACAACCTGTCCCGTGAGTGACGCCCTTCCGCCCCTCGAGCCCCGGCCCCGCGCCGACGGCCTGCCGCCCCTGGGGCCGCGTCCGAGCTCGTCGTCCCACCTGCCTCCGCTCGACGCCCCGACCGAGTCGATGCCGCCGCCGCGGCGGCGCCCGACGACCGCACCCGCGAGCTGCCGCCGATCGACGCGGCGTCGCGTGCCGCCCAGACCGCGCCGCTGAAGCCGCTGGCCCCGCGCCCCTCCGGGCGCCGCACGGGAGCGGCCGCGCTGGTGGCCCTCGCGGTGCTCGGCGCCGGCGTGGTGGGCGGCCTCTCGGCCCGCGCCTTCGACGACGGCGGCAGCAGCACGCCGCCGGTCGTCGAGACGCCGGCCGCGGTCTCGACCCCCAGCGCCTCCTCCGGGAGCACCAGCGACAGCATCGCGAACGTGGTGGCCCAGGCGGCCCCCTCGGTGGTGCAGGTGCAGAGCTCCTCGGGCCAGGGCAGCGGCGTCATCGTGGAGCCCTCGGGCCTCGTCGTGACCAACAACCACGTGATCCGCGGCGACACCACCGTCACCCTCATCACCTCCGACGAGCGCCACGTGCCGGCGACGGTCGATCAGCGCGGACGAGCGCCAGGACCTCGCGATCCTGAAGCCCGAGGGCACTGTCGGTCGCGGCGCCGAGCTGGCCGACGAGGCCGACGGCGGCCTGCGCCAGGGCGACCGCGTCTTCGCCATCGGCAGCCCCTTCGGCCTGCAGGGCACGGTCACGGCCGGCGTGGTCAGCGCCCTCGGCCGCACCAACGAGGAGGGCGTCCCGATGATCCAGATCGACGCCCCGATCAACCCGGGCAACTCCGGGCGGCGGCCTCTTCGACCTGCGCGGCCGCCTCGTCGGCATCCCCACCTCGATCCTCGGCCCGATCTCCGGCAACGTCGGCATCGGATTCGCCGTCCCCGTCTCGCGCGTGAAGGCGATGCTCGACGCCGCCTCCACCGGCGGCGGCAGCACCACGCCGACTCCCGCCCCCGCTCCGACCCCCACCCCGTAGGAGGACCACACAGCGATGGACCGTGACCTCGACCCCATCGGCCCTGAGCCGACCCTCGTGCCCATGGCGGGCGCGACCCCCAGGGAGCGCATGGAGGCCGTCCTCTACGAGCTGCGCCGTGTGGTGGTCGGCCAGGACCGCCTGCTCGACCGGATCCTCGTCTCCCTCCTCGCCCGCGGGCACGTGCTGCTCGAGGGCGTGCCGGGCCTCGCCAAGACCCTCACGCTGGAGACCGTCGCGCGCGTCTGCGGCGGCCAGTTCAGCCGCATCCAGTTCACGCCCGACCTCGTCCCCTCGGACGTCGTGGGCGGCCAGGTGCTCGACCGCCAGGGCCAGTTCGACACGCGCCTCGGCCCGGTGTTCGCCAACTTCGTGCTGGCCGACGAGATCAACCGCGCCCCGGCCAAGGTGCAGTCGGCGCTGCTCGAGGTGATGGCCGAGGGCCACGCCACGATCGCCGGCGAGTCGCACCCGGTGCCCCGCCCGTTCTTCGTGCTCGCCACCCAGAACCCGATCGAGAGCGAGGGCGTCTACCCGCTGCCCGAGGCCCAGGTCGACCGCTTCGCGATGAAGCTGATCGTGGGCTACCCGACGGTCGCCGACGAGGAGGAGATCGTGCGCCGCATGGCCTCCGATCCGCCCCAGCCGCGCCGCCTGCTCGACCCCGAGCAGATCCGCGAGCTGCAGGAGACCGCCGACACGGTGTTCGTGGACCACCGCGTGCGCGCCTACGCCGTGCGGCTGGTCAACGCGACCCGCAACCCGGGCGCCGAGGGCCTCGACCACCTCCAGCCCTACCTCGACCTCGGCGGCTCGCCGCGCGCCTCGCTGGCGCTGATCCGCGGCGGGCGCGCCCTCGCGGTGATCCGCGGCCGCACCTACGTCATGCCCGAGGACGTCCACAGCCTGTTCCACGACGTGCTGCGTCACCGCGTGGTGCTCTCGTACGAGGCCCTCGCGGCCGACGTGCGGCCCGACCAGGTGCTCGACGCGATCGTCGACGCCGTCCCGCAGCCCGACGTGGAGCTGGGCAGTGGCCGCTCGCGTCGCCTGAGGCCCTTCTCCAGGCGCGTCGAGTTCCGCGTCGGGCGCCGGCTCGACGGCCTGCTCCAGGGGGAGCGTCAGGGTCGTCGTCCGGGTCCCGGCGGCGAACCGTCCCTGACCCGCTCCTACGAGGACGGCGACGACGTGCGCTGGGTCGACTGGCCCCTGAGCGCGCGCGTCGGCGAGCCGATGGTGCGCGTGCCCGAGATCGAGCCGGTGCTCACCGCGTGGGCGCTGGTCGACTGCTCGCCCTCGATGGCCTTCGGCACCCGCGACCAGACCAAGCTCGAGCTGGTGCAGGAGGTGCTCGCGGGCGTCGGCGTGGTGATGCGCCGTCGCGGCGACCGCCTCGGCATCCTCACCACGCGCGCCGGTGACATCGACCAGGTGCGCCCGCCGCGCGCGGACCGCCGCGGCCTGATCGCGGCGCTGGCCGCCATCGACCGCACCGTCGCCCGAGGAGGGGTCGGGCCGCACCGACCTGGTGCGCGCCGTCTCGTCGCTCGGGCCGCATCGCCAAGCACCGCGGCGCCGTGATCCTGATCTCCGACTTCCCGCTCGCAGCCGGGCCTCGAGCGCGCCATCGGGGCGCTCGGGCCGCCGCCACGAGCTGATCGCCATCGAGGTGCGCGATCCCGCGCGAGCGCGACCTGCCCAACGTCGGCCCGGTGCACCTGCGCGACCTCGAGACCGGGCGCCGCCACCTGGTGGACACGGCCGACCCCCGCTTCCAGAGCCGTTTCGCCGCGACCGTCGAGGCCACCGACCGCGCCCGCGCGTCCATGCTCTCGCGCGCCGGCGCCCGCCACGTCATCGTGCAGACCGGTGACGAGTGGGTGCTGCCGCTGGCCCGCTCGCTCGGCCGCCCGGCCATCCGCCGCAGGATCGCGCGGCGCATGAGCTTCCAGCAGCCCATCTTCCTGCTCGCGCTGCTGGCTGGTGCCGCTGGCCGCCGCCCTCGTGGTCTGGTGGCGCCGCCGCCGGCCGGTCGAGGGCGTCCCCTTCCCCGACATCGACATGGTCGCCGCGGTCCGATCCCGGCCCGCGCATGCGCCGTCACCTGCCCCTCGCGCTCGCGCTCCTCGCGCTGGCGGCCTTCACCCTCGCGCTCGCCCGGCCCGAGGCCTACCGCGACGAGCCCGCGCGAGCGCGCCACGATCATGCTGGTGGTCGACGTCTCGGGCTCCATGGCCGCGACCGACGTCAGCCCGTACCGGCTGCGCGCCGCGCAGGACGCCGCGCTGACCTTCGCCGACGAGGTGCCCCGCCAGTACCAGGTGGGCCTCGTGAGCTTCTCGGGCCAGGCCAACCTGCTCGTCTCCCCGACCACCGACCGCGCCGCGCTGAAGCGCAGCATCGAGGGCCTCGTGCCCGACGGCGCGACCGCCGTCGGCGACGCGATCGAGACCTCCCTCGACGCGATCCGCGCCACGCAGTCCGTCCACCTCGGAGGACGGCGACGACCCTCGAGTCGGCCCGCATCGTCCTCCTCTCCGACGGCACCACCACGGTGGGCACCGACCCGCAGACCGGCGGCCGCAGGACGCCAAGGAGGCCGGCGTGCCGGTGTACACCGTGGCCCTCGGCACCCAGGACGGCGTGCTCTCCAACGGCCAGCCCGTGCCCCCCGACCCCGAGGGCATGAAGCAGATCGCCGAGACCACCGGCGGCAAGGCCTATCAGAGCAAGGACGCGGATTCGGTGAGCGCCGTCTACCAGCGCCTCGGCTCGCTGGTCGGCACCGAGCGCGTGCTGACCGAGGTCACCGCGTGGCCCGCGGGCATCGGCGCCGCCCTGCTGATCCTCGCCGGCGTCGCCGCCTGGCGGATGGGACCGAAGCTGCGATGACCTTCCAGGCCTCAGGGTGGCTCTGGGCCCTCCTCCTCGTCCCCGTGCTCGTCGTCGGCCTGGTCGCCTGGGCGCGCTCGGCCCGCCGAGCGCGGGGGAGACGTGGTCCGATCCCAAGGTGATGGACGTGCGCCCCTCCGCCCGCTCGCGCGCGCTGGCGCGCCGGCGTCGGCGGCCGTCGCCCTGCTGGCGGTGATCGCCGGCGATCATCGCGCTCGCGCGTCCCTCGGTGGAGACCACCGGCTCGGAGAACCGCAGCAGCGTGATGCTCACGCATCGACGTCTCGGACTCGATGAAGAAGACCGACCTCCAGCCCAGCCGTATCGCCGCCGCGGTCGACGCCGCCGAGCGCTTCGCCGACGGCGGCGCCCAAGGGCACGGCCATCGGCGTCACCACCTTCTCCGACCGCACCGCCGTGCTGCTCGCACCGACGACCGACCGCGACGCGCTCAACCGCACGCTGGACAACATCGGCGACCTGCGCGTCGGCACCGCGCTCGGCGAGGGCGTCACCACGTCGCTCTCGGCCCTCCAGGCCGCCGGGGCCGTGGACGATCCGCCGCCGGCCGACCCCTCCGACTCGCCCGGCCGCATCCTGCTGCTGACCGACGGCGCCAACTCGATCCCCAACGCCACCAGCCCCGAGGCCGCCGCCGAGCGCGCCGCCGCGGCCGGCGTCCCGATCTACTCGATCCTGCTCGGCAACGACCCGGGCCGGCCCGACCAGCCCCTGCCGTCGGAGACCCTCTCGGCGATGTCCAACCGCACCGGTGGGCTCTTCGCCCAGACCACCACCAGCGCCGACCTCCAGGCGGTGTTCGCCGACATCGGCTCGGTTGTCGCCCCGGTCGATCAGCTCCGCGAGCTGACCGTGTGGTTCGCGGGCGGCGCGATCGCCCTCCTGGCGCTCGCCGCCCTGCTCGCCGGGCTCTCCCGCCCGCGCCCGCCGCGCGCCACGCAGGGCGTGCGCACGGCCTGAAACCCCAACCTGCAACGTTGCACGGGCAGGTTTAGGGGGTTCTTTGCGCCGCCGGGGGCTTCACGGGCGGCGCCGACCGGAGCAACCTCCGCGGCGAAAGGGCGCACGCCGTGCGCCGCCGTGGGCGATGCCGAGGGAAGGGCTGGAGATGAGACGAGGTCCGCAGCGAGGCTGGCGCGGAGCGGTGATCGTGGCGTTGATCGCCATGCTCGCGGTGCCGGCGGTGGCGAGCGCCATCGGCATCTCCCTCAACCGCGCCCCCGCGCCGCCGCAGGCGGTCCAGCGCGGTGTCGGCACGCAGCAGGTGGACTTCTCGATCACCTACCAGACGATCGCGAACTCCTGGGCGCTGACCTTCTCCGACCCGTCGGGCGCGGTCGCCCAGCAGGAGACGCAGTCGGTCGCCGGCGTCCCCAGCCCGATCAACGCCACCCGCCAGTTCAGCCCCGGGGCCGGCGCGACCGTCGGCCGCTACCGCGCGACGGTCGATTTCTACTCGTCCCCCGGGACGCTGGAGAGCTCGGCGCTGGTGACGTTCGACGTGGCCGACCAGCTCGGCACCCTGCAGCTGGTCAAGTTCGAGGACCTCAACGGCAACGGCACCCGCGACCCCGGTGAGCCCGGCGTCCCCGGATGGGCGTTCCGTCTCACCAACCCGCAGGGCAACGGCAGCGTCGCGTCCACGGGCGCCGACGGCACCATCACCATCGCCGGCGTCCCCGCCGGCGTCTGGAACGTCTCGGAGGTGATCGACCCGCTGTGGGCGGCGATCACCCCGGTGTCCGCCCAGGTCACGGTGCCGGCCAACGGCACCGGCACCTTCACGGCGGGCAACGTGCGCCCGGCCCCGATCAGCGGCACCGTCTTCATCGACACCAACCGCAACGGCATCCGCGACGCCGGCGAGGTCGGCCGCGCGGGCGTGCGGCTCGAGCTGACCGGCTCGCGTCCCGGCGGCATCGCGGTGACCCGGTCGGTCCTCTCGGGCGCCGACGGCGCGTACTCGTTCGTCGATCTGCTGCCCGGCAACTACGCCGTGTCGGTGGCCGTGCCCGGCGGCCTCTCGCTGACCACCGCGAAGACGATCTCCAACATCGGCATCACCTCCGGCAGCGGCAAGCCGAACAACAACTTCGGCCTCACCAGCGGTCCGGGCGGCACCATCGCCGGCGGCCCGGCGCCGGACATCGGCATCACGAAGGCCGCGCCCAGCACCGCCAAGGCGGGCGGCACCTTCGGCTACACGATCACGGTCAAGAACCGCAGCAACTTCACGGCCACCGGCGTGCAGGTCACCGACCTCGTCCCGGTCACCCTCACGCTGGTGCGGATCCCCTCGGGCGCCACGATCCGCAACGGCGTCGTGACCTGGAAGGTCGGCAACCTGGCGGCCGGGGCGTCCAAGACGCTCACCATGGCCGTGCGGGTCAACCCCAATGTCACGGGCACGATCAAGAACACCGCCACCGTGACCGCCAACGGCCTCGGCCCGCGGCACTCGACGGTGACCACCAAGATCACCAACCCGAGCCCGCAGCGGCGCAGCGGAGGCGTGACCGGGTGAGGGCGGGCATTCCCCGACCGCGCGTGCGCATCGCCGTGATCGTGGCGTCGCTCGCGCTGGCATCCGCGGCGACCGCGCTCGCGGCGCCGTCCCCGGGCGGCGGCCAGGCGGCCACGGCGACCACGTCGGCGCCGCGGCCGATCGCCAGCCGGCCGACCACCAAGGAGGCCTGGACGGCACGGGTGATCCTGCCGGTCAACGCGCGCTCGGCACCGCAGGCCTCGGCGAAGAAGATCGCCAAGCTCTCGACCGCGGCGCCCTACGACGGCGGCCCGCACGTGCTGCTGGTGGTCGGCGCCCGCTCCACCAAGGCTGACGGCGTCTGGTACCGCGTACTGCTCACCAGTCGCCCCAACACCGCGGCGGGCTGGGTGCCCGACGAGGCCGTGCAGGTCGCGCGCACCCCGTACCGGGTGGTCGTGGACCTCAGCGCGCGCAAGCTCCGGCTGCTGAAGGCCGGCAAGACCGTGGGCAGATGGACCGTGGCGGTCGGATCGCCGGCCAACCCGACGCCGACGGGGCGCTTCGCGATCAGCGAGGTCGTCAAGCAGGCCAAGCCGAACGGCTTCTACGGCACCTACATCATCACGCTCTCCGCCCACTCGCTGAACCTCTCCGAGTTCGACGGTGGCGACGGCCGGGTGGCCCTCCACGGCACCAACCGCGCCAGCCTGCTCGGCCAGGCCGTCAGCCACGGATGCGTGCGGCTGTCCAACCCCGTGGCGACCAAGCTCGGCCGCACGGTCCCCCCCGGCAGCCCGGTGGACATCCTCAGCTGACTCAGGTGTGGGCGGGCGGCTCCGGCGAGAGCAGCTCGGCGGGGTGGGCGACCCTCACGGGGGAGCCCATCTCGCGCAGCCCGGCCGCGATCTGGATCGCGCACCCCGGGTTGGCCACGGCGACCACGCTCGCCCCGGTCTCGGCGATCGCCGCGGCCTTGTCGGCGCGCAGGCGGGCGGCCATCTCGGGCTGCAGCACGCTGTAGAGGCCGGCCGCCCCGCAGCAGCGCCCGCCGTCCCCCAGGTCGACGCACCGCGCGCCGGCGCCCTCGAGCATGGCGCGCGGGCCGATGCCCTGGGCGTGGATGTGGTGGCAGGCGTCGTGGACGGCCACCGTGCCGATGCCGGCGTCGCGCGGGGGAGGGGTCAGCTCGATCAGATCGCGCGTCCGCTCGGCCACCCGCTGGGCCCGGGCGGCCCATTTCGGGTCGTCGGCCAGCAGCTCGCCGTAGGTCTTGACGTGCGCGCTGCATCCCGAGGCGTTGACCACCACCAGGTCGGCGCCCTCCAGCTCCGGGATGCGCGCCCGCGCCATCTCCTTCGCCGCCTCCGGCTGCCCGTAGTGCATCGCCAGCGCGCCGCAGCACGCGCCCGCCGGCGTGCGCACCGCGGTGTGGCCGGTGTCGGCCACGATGCGCATCGTGGCGCGCTGGGTCGGGCGGAAGGCGACGTCCATGACGCACCCCGAGAGCACCTTCGCCACCGGCCCCTCACCCAGGGCGTCGGGGATCGGCCGGCGCATCTCGGCGCAGGCTGGCGGGCGGCATCGATGCCCGCTGGGCGGCCGGGGCGAAGCGGTCAAGGCGCAGCGCGCGGGCCACCGCGGTGGCCCATCCCGCCGCCAGCACGAGCCGCCGCCGGGGCAGGATCCCGGTCAGTCCCAGCCGGCGCACGCCGCGGGCCTGGGCGGTGCGCGTGGGCTCGGCCTGGGCCCGCGCCGCCTCGATCATGCGACCGAAGGGGACACCGCTCGGGCACGCCGCCTCGCAGGCCCGGCAGGCGAGGCACTCGTCCATCATGCGCGTGAACGAGGCGTCCACCGTCGCCTCGCCCTCCTCCACGGCGCGCATCGCGGCGATGCGCCCCCGCGGCGAGGCCGTCTCCAGGCCGGTGAGGCGGAACGTCGGGCAGTGGGGCAGGCACAGCCCGCACGACACGCACTTGACCACGTCCTCCTCGAGCGGCGATGGGCGGCTCGGGTCCCAGTTGCTCACGCCCACAGCAGCAGCCTCCGGTTGAGGATCCCCGCGGGGTCGAACGCGCTCGCGCAGCCGTTTCATCAGATGCAGGCCGGGCGGTGGCGGGCCCCACGGATCGGCCCGCAGCTCGTCGGGCGCGTCGGTGACCACCGCGTGTCCGCCCAGCGCCAGGGCCGCGCCGCGCACGGCACGGATCTCGGCGTCGGAGGCGACGGCCACGAGGGCGGTGCCCACGCCCATCCGCGCCTCGTAGTCGAGGCCGTGCTGCTCCAGCGCGCGGGCCAGCTCGGCGAGACGCGGAGGCGCCACGCCGACCTCCACCAGCCCGACGCCCGCGGGCGGTGGCGGGGCGGCGTCCCGCGGCGCGAAGCCGGCGGGGGCGACGACGTCCTCGGGCGGCCCGCTCAGCTCCACGGCCACCCGTCCCGGTGTCAGCAGCACCGTGGTCGGCCGCGCGGGCCCGGCGAGCAGGCCCTCGGCGGCGGCGCCCCGGGCCTCCAGCGGACCCTCCGGCGTCGAACCAGGCGCGGGCGCGCGGCATCGGCCACAGCTTGATCGTGGCCTGGACGATCACGCCGAGCGTGCCCAGCGGCGCCGACCGTGAGCCGGGGGATGTCGTAGCCCGAGACGCCCTTCACGGTGCGCCCGCCCGCGGTCACCACCCGGCCGTCGCCGGTGACGACCACCACCTCCAGCAGCGAGTCGCGCACCGCTCCGGCGCGCAGCCGCTCGCGCCCGCTGGCCGCCGCGGCGAGCACCCCGCCGAGGGTCGACCCGGGCCGCACCTCGGCCTGCGGCCAGCACTGGCCCGCCGTCGCCGCGAGAGCGGCCAGCTCGGTCATCGGGATGCCGGCCTCGACGGTGAGGGTCAGGTCGGCCGGCTCGTGGGCGACGACGCGGCGCAGGCCCGCGGTGTGGAGCTCGACGCCCGCCCGCGGAGCCGGGACGGCCGCGCCGCGACCGGGTGCCGCCCCCGACGACGTCCACGGGCGTGCCGGCGGCGCTCGCCCGGCTCAGCTCCTCCGCGACCTCCCGGGGCGAGGTGGGCGTGAGCGCGGTCACAGCCACGTGCCCGGCGGCAGCGAGCCCGCGTCGAGGATCAGCTCGCCGCAGCGACTGCCCAGCGGCAGCACCTTCGCGGGGTTCATCCGCCCCTCGGGGTCGAACGCCTCGCGCGCCCGGGCCTGGGCGTCGAGGTTGACGGCGTTGAACGTGAGCGGCATGAAGTCGCGCTTCTCCAGCCCGATGCCGTGCTCGCCCGAGAGCACCCCGCCGACGGCCACGCAGGCGGCGATGATCTCGGCCCCCGCCGCGTGGACGCGCTCCACCTGGGCGGCGTCGCGGCGGTCGAACGCGATCAGCGGGATGCAGGTTGCCGTCGCCCGCGTGGAACACGTTCATGATCACCAGATCGTGGGCGGCGCCGATCTCGCCGATGCGCTCCAGCACCTCCACCAGGCGGGTGCGGGGCACCACGCAGTCGTGCAGGTAGTAGTTGGGGGCGATGCGGGCGACCGCGCCGAACGCGCTCTTGCGCGCCTTCCAGAACAGGGCCCGCTCGGCCTCGTCGCGCGCCACGCGCACGCGTCCCGCCCCGTGCTCGGCGCCCACCCGTTCGACGACGGCGGTGTGCGCGGCCACCTCCGCCGGCGTGCCGTCCACCTCCACCAGCAGGATCGCGGCGGCGTCGACCGGCAGGTCGGCGTGGACGAAGGCCTCCACGGCGACGGTCATCAGGCGGTCCATCATCTCCATCGCCGCGGGGATCACGCCGGCGGCGATGATCCCGCCGACGGCCTCCCCCGCGGAGCGCACGGTCGGGAAGTCGAGCAGCATGGTGCGCACCTCGGGCGGGTTGCGCATCAGGCGCACCGTGACCTCGGTCACCACGCCGAGGGTGCCCTCGCCGCCCACCACGAACCCGCGCAGGTCGTAGCCGGGCGGGTCCGGCGCGGTGCCGCCCAGCCGCAGCACCTCGCCGTCGGCCAGCACGATCTCCATGCCGAGCACGTGCTGGGCCGTGACGCCCGAGGCCAGGCAGTGCGGACCGCCCGCGTTGGTCGCGACGTTGCCGCCGATCGAGCAGGCCTGCTGGCTCGAGGGATCCGGCGCGTAGTGCAGCCCCAGGTGCCGCACGGCGGTCGACAGGTCGAGGTTCAGCACGCCCGGCTCCACCCGCGCGCAGGGCACGGTGGGGTCGATCTCGAGCACCCGGGTCATCCGCGCCACCGACAGCACGATCGCCCCGTCGAGGGGCACCGCGCCGCCGCACAGCCCGGTGCCCGAGCCGCGCGGCACCACCGGCACGCCCAGCTCGTGGGCGAGCTTCACGCACGCCACCACCTCGGCGGTCGTCTCCGGCAGCACCACCAGCCCGCAGTCGCCCTGGGCGATGGAGCCGTCCCGGGCGTACAGCCGGCGCTCCAGCGGATGGTCGATCACCCGGAGCGGGTCGAGCAGCGCCTCGAAGCGGGCGCGGAGCGTGGGTGCCTGTGTGGTGGACACCCTGGCGAGGCTATCTCAGGATGCGGGCCGCGGCCGCCTCGCCGGCGGCGATCGCTTCGATGACGGCCGCGCCGGGGGCCACCGACAGGCCGCCGAGGTCGGCGATCCACTCCCCCGGGGCCATCGCGCTGCCCATCTGATCCACGTCGGGAAGCGGATAGGCGCGCGGCAGCCGCACCACCTCCAGGGCGTGCGCCTCGCCCGGCTCGTCCAGCAGCCCGAGCGGATCCACCAGCGCCGCGGCGCAGGCCGCGGTGAGGGCCGCGTCGTCGAGGCCCCACACCGGGTCGTCGGGCTCGGCCTGGCAGTAGCACTCCATCCCGACCGCGGTGCGCCCCGGCGGAGCCAGCTCCGGGCTCCAGTTGACCGGCTCGAACATGCGCGCGAACGGCACGCGTGGGTCGTCGATCTGGATCCAGGGCTCGGCGGTGAGTCGCTCCCGCGCGATCCAGGCGTAGACGATGCACACCGCCCGCATGCGGATGTGCCGGGTGGTCGCCGCGGGCGGCGCGGGGTCGAGCAACCGGGCCGCCGCCCCCGCGGGCATGGCCACCACGCCGTGGCGCACCGGCACCCTCTCGGCCGCGCCGCCGTTCTCCAGCACCACGGCCTCGAGGCGCCCGTCGGGAACCTCGATCGACCGCACCGCGGTCTCCAGGCGCACGTCGGCCCCCGCCTCGCGGGCCGCCGCCGCCATCGCGTCCATCAGCTGGCCGATGCCGCGGGCGGGGAACACGAAGCCCTCGGGCGCGGCCTGGTCCTCGAGCAGCTTGCGGGCCCGCTCGCCGGGGATGCGCTCCAGCGGCGACGCCGTCCACCTTCTCGAGGTAGGGGCGCATCACCGCGTCGGTGAACGCGGCCCCCACGCGGGCGGCCAGCTCGCCGCGCGCCGAGCCGTCGCGCGCGCCGAGCCGCCCGGGCGTCGCGCGGGACCTGGTCGAGGTAGCGGCCGCGGGTGATCGCGCCGTCGCGCACGCACGCGACGGGCCGGTCCACCCACCGCAGCGAGGGGCCGAGCAGGTCCTCCAGCCAGGCTTTGCGCGCCGCGTCGCGCACGAACGGGATGTGGCCGCCGATGTCGAATGCGAAGCCCTCGCGCCGGCGCGTCACGCACAGGCCGCCCGGCTCGCCGCCGGCGTCGACGAGGGTCACACGGGCGCCGCTGCGCGCGAGCGCGAGCGCGGCGCCGAGCCCGGCCGGGCCCGCGCCGAGGACGATGGCCTCCGGGAGCATCCGCACAACCTGCGCCCTCGAGGGACCCGCGTCAACGGCAGGCGCGCGGGACGACCGTCATCGGCGTCCGCGCGCGGGGCTGGGCTATGCTCGCGGGCGGTTATGAACTGGGCGACATGACTCTGAGACTGATCGCACTCGCGATGGTGATCGTGCTCGCGCTGCCCGCGGTGGTGTTGCTGCTGCGGCGCGGGACCGCGACCGACGACCCCGAGGGCCCCTCGACGACCACCCGGCTCGACGCCGTCTGGCTGGTCGTGCCCGTCGCGCTGCTCGTCGCGCTCGTCGTCCTGTCCGTCGCCGCATGACCACGCGCGCCGTCCCGGCGGGCCTCGCCGGCCGCCCCCTCGCGGTGATCGGCGACTACGTGCGCCTCACCAAGCCGCGCGTCATCTCGCTGCTGCTGTTCACGACGGCGGGCGCGATGTTCGTCGCCGCGCGCGGCGTGCCCGACGGCTGGCTGGTGTTCTGGACCCTGATCGGCGGCTACCTGGCCGCCGGCGGCGCCAACGCGATCAACCAGTACGTTGACCGCGACATCGACGAGCGCATGAGCCGCACCACCGAGCGTCCCGTGGTGGCCGGCCGCGTCTCCCCGGGGCGCGCCCTCGCCTTCGGCATCGCCCTGGGCGTCCGCAAGCGCGCTGGTGCTCGGCACGTTCGCCAACTGGCTGGCCGCCGCGCTCGCCCTGCTGGGCCTGGCGCTGTACGTGGGCGTCTACACGCTGTGGCTCAAGCGCACCTCGATCCACAACATCGTGATCGGCGGGTCCGCGGGGGCCGTGCCCCCGCTCGTCGGCTGGGCGGCCGTCACCGGCAACCTCAGCCTCTCCGCGTGGATCCTCTTCGCGATCATCTTCTACTGGACGCCCCCGCACTTCTGGGCGCTGGCGCTGATGCTGAAGCGCGACTACGCGGCCGCCGGCGTCCCGATGCTGCCCGTGGTGCGCGGCGAGTCCGAGACCAAGCGGCAGATCGTGCTGTGGACCCTGGTGATGATCGCGGTGACGATCCTGCCGGTGGTCGCGGGCACCGCCGGCGCGCTGTACCTGATCGCGGCGCTCGCGCTCGGCGGCGTGTTCCTCTACCTCGCGTGGCGGCTCTACCGCGACCCGGGCATCGTCTGGGCGCGCGCGACCTTCCACTACTCGCTGCTCTACCTCGCCCTGATCTTCGTCGCCCTCGTCATCGACGCGGCCTGACCCCATGGGGCGCGCGGGCCGGGCAGGCGGCGGCGGGCTCTCGTTTTTCGTGTCGCCCCTGGGGATCGTCTTCACGACGGTCCTGATCGACCTGATCGGGTTCGGGATCGTGCTGCCGATCCTGCCCCTCTGGGCCGAGGACTTCGGGGCGTCGCCGGTCCAGATCGGCCTGATCACCGCCTCGTACGCGCTGATGCAGATCATCTTCGCGCCCGTGTGGGGGCGGCTGTCCGACCGCCACGGCCGCCGCCCGATCATCCTGCTGTCGCTGGCGGGCAGCGCCGTCGCCTCGCTGTTGATCGGCGTCGCCGGCACGCTGCTCGTGCTGTTCCTCGCCCGGGTGCTGCAGGGCGTCGCCGGCGCCTCCTACGCCGCCGCCCAGGCCTACGTCGCCGACGTCACCGAGGCCAAGGACCGCGCCAAGGGCATGGGCATGATCGGCGCCGCCTTCGGCATCGGCTTCGTGCTGGGCCCGGCCATCGGGGCGATCTTCTCGGGCGTCGACGCGCGGCTGCCCTTCTTCGTCGCCGCGGCTCTGGCGGCCGGCAACTTCGCGTTGGCCTACCGCCGCCTGCCCGAGTCGCTGCGCCCCGGCAGCCGCGAGGCGCCGGTGCCCCGGCTGGCGCTGGTGCGCCGGGCGCTGTCCAGTTCGGAGGTGGCGCCCCTCGTCTGGCTCTCGTTCGTGGCCACGTTCGCCTTCATCGGCATGGAGTCGACGTTCGCCCTCTTCGGCGAGCGCCGCTTCGACTACGACACGGTGCAGATGGGTCTGCTGTTCGCCTACATCGGAGTGATGGCCGCCCTCTCCCAGGGCTACCTCGTGGGCAAGGTGGTGGACCGCTGGGGGGAGTGGCGGGTGATGATCGGCGGCCTCGCCGGCACGGCGGCCGGTCTGCTCGTGGTGGGCCTGTCCCACAACCTGTGGCTGCTGCTGGTGGGCCTCGCCGGCCTGGCGATCGCGTCGGGGTTCGTGTTCGCCACGACGACGGCGCTGATCTCGATGGTCGCCGGCGAGCGCGACCAGGGGGCGCTGCTCGGGCTCAACGCGTCCATCTCGGGAGCCGGGCGCATCGCGGGGCCCGTGGTGGCGACCCTGCTCTTCCAGCACGCGGGCATCGAGGTGCCGCTGCTGGTCGGGGCGGCGCTCTTCGCGCTCTGCGCGGCCGGCGCCATCCGGGTGGTCGGGCGGCCCGCGCTCGTGTCCTGAAGAAGGTCTTTCGCACTCGATCGCGACGGTGCAGCCGGGGTGGAACGCCGCTCGCGAAGGGACGTCTGACCCGCTCCACAGGCCCTCCCGGAGCCCGAAACGCGTGATAGCTTCCCGCCCGTGCTGAGGAGCCGCCACACGGTCCCACTGCTGATCATCGCCATCGTCATCGGTGGCGCGACCTCGGCGGTCGCCGTCCTCATCGACTGGCTTCCCGTCCAGGCCTCGGAGCAGGCCGACCGGGTCGACTACCTCATGTGGTTCGTGGTCTGGTCCTCGGTCGCGATCTTCACCCTCGTCGCGACGGTGATCGTCTACAGCGCGATCCGCTTCCGCGCCAAGCCCGGCGACGAGAGCGACGGGCCCCCGACCCACGGCAACACCAGGCTCGAGATCATCTGGACGGTCCTGCCGGCCATCCTGCTCGCCGTCGTCGCCGTGTGGGCCTACCTGGTGCTCTCCGACAACGAGGCGCTGGCGAAGGACCGGGTGGTCATCAACGTCACGGCCCAGCAGTTCGCGTGGGAGTTCTACTACCCCGGCGGCCAGGTCGGCTCGGGCGATCTCCACCTCCCGTTGGGCAAGCAGGTCGAGCTCAAGATGGTGTCCAAGGACGTCATCCACGACTTCTACGTGGTCCAGTTCCGGGTCAAGCAGGACGTCGTCCCCGGCATCACCACCAAGGTCATCGTCAACCCGGACCGGCTGGGCACCTTCCAGGTGATCTGCGCCGAGCTCTGCGGGGTCGGGCACGGCGTCATGCGCTCGCGCGTGATCGTGCAGACGCCGGAGGACTACGACGCCTGGCTCAAGGAGTCGGCCGCGAAGGTGGCCGCCGCCGCGGCCGCGCAGAAGAACGCCGGCGGCACCCCGGCGCCACCGCCACGACCGCCCCGGCCCCCCGGTGGCACGGCGACCGCCCCCGCGAGGCAACCACCACCGCCCCGTGACCAGGTAACCGAGGACCACGATGGCCACCTTCGCACCCACGCACTCGCACCCCGGGCACGGCGCTCACCACGGCGACCCCCATCCGCTCTCCTACTGGTGGAAGCGGGCGGTCCTGTGGTCGGTCTTCGGCTTCGCCGGATCCTTCCTGATCGTCTACCTCGCGCGTCTCGCCTTCGACATGTCGCCGAAGTGGGACCCGCAGGCCTACTACGCCGTCGCGGCCGCGGTCACGTCGCTCTGCTTCCTGATCGGGATCGGCTGCTTCGACTACTGGTGGGGGTACATCAAGGGCAAGCAGATGGACCCCGACGACCACTCGATGCACGGGGCCACCAGCTGGCGCGACTACTTCAAGGTCAACACCGACCACAAGGTCATCGGTGTCCAGTACCTGGTGGTGGTGTTCTCGTTCTTCGTGATCGGCGGCATCTTCGCCGAGCTGGTCCGCACGGAGCTCGCGAGCCCCGGCCAGACGATCGGCGACGGCGAGACGTACAACGGGCTCTTCAGCGTGCACGCCACGCTGATGATCTTCCTGTTCGTCATCCCCGGGTTCGCCGGCCTCGCCAACTACGTGCTGCCGATCATGATCGGCGCCCGGGACATGGCGTTCCCGCGGCTCAACGCCCTCTCGCTGTGGATGCTGATCCCCGGCGGGATCATGATGGCCATCAGCCCCGTCTTCGGCGCGTTCTCGGCGGGATGGACGGCCTACACGCCGCTCGCCACCCAGGGCGGCACCGGCACGACCCTCTTCGAGATCGGCGTCCAGCTGGTCGGCGCCAGCTCGATCGCGACGGCGATCAACTTCCTGGTCACGATCTTCACCATGCGCGCCCCCGGCATGACCGTGTGGCGCATGCCGCTCCTGGTCTGGGCCAACGCCACGACGTCCGCCCTCGTGGTGTTCGGCACGCCGTTCATCGCCGGCTCGCAGTTCATGACCCTGTTCGACCGGGTCATGGGCACCGACTTCTTCAACCCGCTCGGCGGCGGCGACGTGATCATGTACCAGCACGTCTTCTGGTTCTATTCGCACCCGGCCGTCTACATCATGATCCTGCCCGGGTTCGGGATCATCAGCGAGGTCGTCGCGACCTTCTCGCGCAAGCCGATCTTCGGCTACCGCGCGATCGCCTTCTCCACCGTCGCGATCGCCGTCCTCGGGTTCGGCGTGTGGGCCCACCACATGTTCGTCAGCGGCATGGCGCCCTGGCTGCGCGTCCCGATGATGATCACGACCGTGATCATCGCGGTGCCCACCGGGGTCAAGGTGTTCTCGTGGCTGGGCACGATCTGGGGCGGGAAGATCCACCTCAAGACACCCATGCTCTTCGCGATGGGCTTCATCTGTACGTTCGTCATCGGCGGTCTGTCGGGCGTCATGCTCGGCACGATCCCCGTGGACATCAACGTGACGGACACCTACTTCGTGGTGGCCCACATCCACTACGTGTTCGTCGGCGGCTCGGTGTTCACCATCTTCGCCGGCGTGCACTACTGGTTCCCCAAGATGACCGGGAAGATGTACAACGAGAAGCTGGGCCAGATCAGCTTCTGGATCATCTTCATCGGCTTCAACGCGACCTTCATGCCGATGCACTGGCTCGGCCTGCAGGGCATGCCGCGCCGCGTGTCCACGTACGACTCCCGCTTCGAGACGCTGAACCAGATCATCGGCGTCGCCTCGGGCGTGATGACGATCGGCATCCTGATCTTCTTCTTCAACATGATCTGGTCGTGGAAGAACGGTCCGGCGGCGCCGTGGAACCCCTGGCGCGGACGCACGCTCGAGTGGCTCGTCTCGTCGCCCCCGTCGCTCTTCAACTTCGAGGCCACGCCCCAGGTCGTGGGCGGCCCGTACCAGTACGGCGTCCCGGGCGCGCGTCACGCGGTGGTGTTCGCGCCGGAGGAGATCGGCGGCGAGCTCACCGAGACCGAGAAGCGCACCATCCTGGTGATCGCCGACGAGACCGTCGCCGCCAACGCCCTGGTTCAGGAGATCCGCGATCGCGCCAAGGAGGGCCTGTGGCGCTTCACGATCGCGGTGCCCAACGAGGGCGGTGACTCGCGCGCCGCGGACCGCCGCCTGCAGGCGACGCTCTCCGTGCTGGCCGAGGCCGGCATCGACGCGAGCGGCACCGTGGTCGAGGGCGACCCGTTCGAGGCCGCCGCGCTGGTCACCTCCGAGGAGGACGTCCACGAGGTCATGCTCGCGACCTACCCCACCGGTCAGTCGGCGCTGGATGCAGGCCGACCTGGTGGACCGCCTGCGCAAGAGCACCGGCCTCGGCATCACCCGCGTCGTGGTGAGCCGCGAGGAGGCCCGCGAGCCCCTCACCCAGCCGGGCGTGACCCAGGTCGCCGTGCTGGCCGACGAGGCGCTCGGCGGGGACGGCCTGGTGGACGCCCTCCGCACGCGCTCCGATCGCCGGCCGATCGGCGTCGTGCTGCTGCACCCGATGGCGCTCGAGGTCCCCGGCTGGACCGACGAGGCCGAGGAGATCCGCAACGCCGCCTTCGAGCGCGTGCGCATGACCATCGACGCCCTGCAGCGCGCCGGCGTCCAGGCCCGCGGCGAGGTGCTCGACGGTGACGCCGCCGCCGCCGCGCTCGTCGCGGTGCGCGACCACCACGCCGACCAGGTCCTGGTCGTCGCGACGCGCGGCGGCCGCCTCGATTCGGTCGAGACGCTCGAGAGCGTCAAGGCCGCCGTGGGCGACGTCCCCGCCGAGCAGATCGTCGTCGATGCGGAGGCCCCCGCCTCCCCGTCAGGGAGCTAGCGGAGGACCATGGCAACGATCGATCCACACTCGGGCCCCGCCCCCTCGTCCGTCGCGCCGCCCAAGTCGCGCGGCAGCCAGATGAGCATGGGCATGCTCGCGATGGTCTTCTTCCTCGGCTCCGAGGCGATGCTGTTCGCGTCGTTCTTCGCCGCGTACTTCTTCGTCCGCTTCAACGTCTCCGGCACGACCGTCTGGCCGCCGCTCGACCCCGAGGGCGTCCAGTACGAGCTGCCGAAGGTCATCACCGGCATCAACACGCTGATCCTGGTCGCCTCCAGCTTCACCCTTCACTGGGGCGAGCACATGTTCCGCCACTACGGCGACCGCGTGGCGCTGCGCCGCGGGATGATCGTGACGATCTTCCTGGGCGCGACGTTCCTGCTGATCCAGCTGAACGAGTACATCCACCTCGGCTTCACGCCGCAGTCGGACGCCTTCGGATCGACCTTCTACACGCTGACCGGCTTCCACGGCCTGCACGTGCTGGTGGGCCTCACGATCCTCTCGATCATGTTGCGCCGGGTGGTCACCGCGAAGGACTTCAGCCCCAACTGGTCCACCCCCCTCGGCGCGGGCAGCCTGTACTGGCACTTCGTCGACGTCGTCTGGGTGATCCTCTACCTGCTGGTGTACATCCTATGAACCGCCCCTCCACCCGCAGGTCCGCGCGCGTCGCCGCGGCCATCGCGCTCTCCGTCGGGGGCCTCGCGCTCGCCGGCTGTGGCAGCGGCGGCGAGACGGCCGATCTCGCGGCCGGCAAGACGACCTTCAAGAACCTCTGCAGCAGCTGTCACACGCTGGCCGAGGCCGGGACCACGCCGGCGCACATCGGCCCAAGCCTGGACGACTCGTTCCGCGCCGCCCGCCAGGTGGGCATGAGCGACGAGCAGTTCAAGGGTGTCGTGCGGCGCTGGATCGTGATCGCGCAGGCGCCGATGCCGCGCAACCTGGTCAAGGGCAAGGACGCGAACAACGTGGCCGCGTACATCGCGTCGGTGGCCGGGACGAGCCCGAACAGCGCGCCGTTCCCGTACCAGACCACGCCTCAGGTCCCCGATCCGCCGCGGCAGACGCCGCACCAAAACGAGTAGTGGAGCCGATCGCCCCGTAGGCAGGTTCGCGGGTGCGCGGGTGGTGGTGACCGGCGCCTCACGGGGCCTCGGCCGGGCGGTGGCCGAGGGGTTCGCGGCGGAGGGCGCACGGCTGGTGGTGACCGCGACGGCGGCGCGGCCGCCTCGAGGGCACGCTGACGCGCCTGCGCGAGCGGGGCGCGGCCGAGGCGCACGGCATCGGCATGGACCTCGCCGTCGCGGAGCAGGTCGAGGCCGGCGCCGCGGAGGCGCTGGCGGTGCTCGGCCGGGTGGACGTGCTGGTCAACAACGCGAGCCTGCTGGGCGAGCGGCTGCCCCTGGCCGACTACCCCCTCGACCTCTGGCGGCGGGTGATGGAGGTCAACCTGACCGGCACCTTCGCCTTCACCCGCGCCCTGCTCCCGGCCCTCGCCGACGAGGGCGCGATCATCAACGTCACGTCCGGCGCCGCCGGCCGCGCCGGCTGGGGCGCCTACTCCGTGTCCAAGCTGGGCCTCGAGGGGATCACGGGCATGCTGCGCGACGAGCTCGCCGAGCCGGCAGGTGCGCTGCGTCGCCGTCAACCCGGGCCCGGTGCGCACCGAGATGCGCGCCGCCGCCTACCCGCGCGAGGACCCGGCGACGGTGCCCCGCCCGTCCACCGTGGTCGAGGTGTTCCTCGCCATCGCGGCCGGCGCCGACCCCGGCCCGCGCGTCGACGCGGCCCAGTGGGTCGCCCCGTGAGGCCGATCCCGCCGCTCGCCACCACGGATGGCTGGCGTCACGTCGACCTCGCCCCGGTCGAGGAGCCGCTGGTCGCCGTCGCCGGCCTCGACCCCCTGATCCGCGACGATCCGCGCTACCACGCCGCCGGCCTCCCCGGCGCCCTCGCCAGTGGCTGGCTGCGCCGCGGGGTCGCCGAGCGCCTGGTGCGCGCGGCGCGGTCGCTGCCCGAGGGCCTCGGCCTGGTCGTGTGGGACGGCTACCGCCCGATCGAGACCCAGGCCGCGCTCTACAGCACCTACCTCGACGAGCTGACGATGGTCCACCCGGACTGGCCGACCGACGCGCTCGAGGAGGCGGCCGCGCGGTACGTCACCCCGCCCTCGCGCTCGCAGGTGGCGCCGCCCCCTCACCTCACCGGGGGAGCGGTCGACGTGACGCTGGCCGACGCGGACGGGACGCCGCTGGAGCTCGGCACCGACTTCGACGCCTTCACGCCCCACGCCGCGACGCGGGCGCTGGAGGAGGTGCCCGGGCGCGAGCGCGACCTGCGCCGCATCCTGTTCTGGGCGATGTGCGACCAGGGGTTCACCTCGTACCACGAGGAGTGGTGGCACTTCGACTACGGCGATCAGTTCTGGGGGCTGGCCACCGGCCGCCCCGCGATCTACGGCGCCGCGGTGCCGCCCGGCGCGTAGCCGTGCCCGCCGCGATCACGCGCGCCGGTAACATCGGCCCGTGACCACCTCCTCGGGGGCGGCGCCCCAGGCGGCGGGGCTCGGGCTGGTGCCCGCCCTTTTCCACCTCGTGCGCTTCTCGCACACGATCTTCGCCCTTCCCTTCGCCTTCGCGGCCGCGTGCCTGGCGCGCATGGAGATCCCTCCGGTCGCGACGCTGGGGTGGATCCTGCTCGCGATGATCGGCGCGCGCAGCCTGGCGATGGCGCTCAACCGCCTGATCGACGCCGACATCGACGCCCTCAACCCGCGCACGGAGGGGCGGGAGATCCCGTCCGGCACGCTGTCGGTGCCCCAGGTGATCGCGTTCTGCGGGGTCAGCCTCGCCGTGCTGCTCGTGGCGGTCTCGCAGTTGCCGCAGGAGACGTGGGTGCTGTGGCCGGTGCCGGTCGCCGCGTTCGTCCTCTACCCCCTGGCGAAGCGGTTCACCTGGCTCTGCCACCTGGCCCTGGGCCTCACGATCGGCCTGGCGCCGATGGGCGCGTGGCTCGCGGTGACCGGCAGCCTCGAGGCGGCGCCGATCATGCTCGGCCTGGCCGTGGCCGTCTGGATCGCGGGGTTCGACGTCATCTACGCGCTGCTCGACGTGGACTTCGACCGGGCCAACGGCATCCACTCCATCCCGGCGCGGTTCGGCGAGGCGCGGGCCCTCTGGTTCACCCGCGGCCTCCACGTGACCGCCGTCGTGCTGCTGGTCGCGGTGGGCGTCGCCGCCGACGCCGGCTGGGTGTACCAGGTGGGCGTCGCGATCTGCGCGGGCGTGCTGCTGTACGAGAACGCGATCGTCCGGCCCGGCGACGTCGGCCGCATCCAGGCCGCCTTCGGCCAGTCCAACGGGCTGCTCTCGTGCGTCTACCTGCTGTTCACCCTGGCCGCGGTGACGCTGTAGGTCCGGACGTCCTGGTCCGCGGTCGCGGCCTCGTGAAGGCCTTCGGCGATCGCCGGGCGGTCAACCGCGTTGACGTCGATCTGGCCAGCGGGGAGTGCCTCGCGGTGCTGGGCCCCAACGGCGCGGGCAAGAGCACGCTGCTGCGGATGCTCGCCACCCTGCTGCGCCCCGAGGCCGGAGAGCTCGAGGTGTGCGGGGTGGCGATCCCGGACAAGGCGATCCGCGCCCGCGCCCAGATCGGCTATCTCGGGCACGACCCGCTGGTGTACCTCGACCTCACGGCCCGCCAGAACCTGGAGCTCTACGCGGATCTCTACGGGCTCTCCGACACGAAGACCCGCATCAACGACGGCCTCGACCGCGTCGGCCTGCTGGCGCGCTCGTTCGATCCGGTGCGCACCTTCAGCCGGGGCATGGCCCAGCGCCTCGGCCTGGCCCGCGCGCTGCTCCACGAGCCACGGCTGCTGCTGCTGGACGAGCCCTACGCCGGGCTCGACGCGGCGGGGTCGCGGCTGCTCGACGGCGTGCTCGGCGACCTGGGCGCCGGCCGCGGGGCCGTGATGATCACCCACGAGGTCGAGCGCGGCGTGGCCATGGCGGGCCGGGTGCTGGTGCTGCGCGCCGGGCGACCGGTGCTCGCCGAGGCCACCGGCACGCTCGGCGCCGACTTCCGGCGGCGCTATGAGGAGCTGGTGGCGTGACCCGCCCGCGCACGTCGGCCGTCCGTCAGCTGCGGGCCCTGCTGCTCAAGGACCTGCGCCTGGAGCTGCGCTCGCGCGACACCCTCGTGGCGATGCTGCTCTTCGCCGTGGTCGCGATGCTGATCTTCCAGTTCGCCTTCGGGGCCCAGGGCGACGACCTCACGCCGGTCGCCGGCGGCATCATGTGGGCGACGCTGGCCCTGACGGCGGTGCTCGGGGTGGGGCGCTCGTGGGTGCCCGAGCGCGAGCAGCGCGTGCTGGACGGCATCCTCTCGGCGCCCGTCCCGCGACTGGTGCTGCTGGTGGCCAAGGCGGGCGCGATCTACGCCTACCTGTTCGCCGTCGAGGTGGTCGTCGTGCCGCTCACCAACCTCTTCTTCGTCAAGCATCCCGACCCCGCCGACTTCGTCCTGATCGCTGTCGTCTGCCTACTTGCGAATCTCGGGATCTCGATACTGGGCTCGCTGCTGGCCTGCCTGGCGCTGTTCGCCCGCGCCCGCGAACTGCTGCTGCCGGTGCTCTTCCTGCCCTCTCTGCTGCCCGTCGTGATCGCCGCGTCAGGGGCGACGCACGCGGTGTCAGCGGGGACGAACGACCTGGCGGAATACCGGGGCTACTGCCTGTTTTTGGGGGTCTATGCGGTAATCTTCGGGCTTGTGGCCTACGCGACGTACGAGCACGTCTTCGATGACTGACGCGGGCTCGTCAAGGCGTCTCGCGATCACCGGGACGTTGTCCGCGGCCCTCACCGGGCTGGCGGTGGTCGGCGTCTTCCTCGTCGCGCCCGAGGACGCGGACCAGGGGATCATCCAGAAGATCTTCTACTTCCACGTCGCCATCGCCCTCGCCGCGCTGCTCGCGTTCGGGGTGGCCTGCGTCTACGGCATCCGGTACCTGCACTCCCGCCAGGAGCGCTTCGACGAGATCTCGTCGATCCTGATCGGGATCGGGCTCGGCCTCTCCGTGCTGGTCGTCGTGACCGGCTCGATCTGGGCCAAGGCGTCCTGGGGCACGTGGTGGGTGTGGACCGATCCCCGCCTCGTGACCTTCGTCATCGTCCTGCTGCTCTACGCCGCCTACTTCGTGCTGCGGTCGTCGGCCGAGGGCGAGCGACGCGCGCGGTATTCCGCCGTCTTCTCGGTGGCGGCCTTCGCGTCGGTTCCCCTCTCCTTCTACTCCGTGAGGGTGGCCCGCTCCTTCGTGCACCCCGTGGTGTTCACCGAGAACGGCGCGAACATGTCGAGCGGCATGCTCACCTGGTTCGTCATCAGCCAGCTCGCGGTGATCGGCGTCTGCCTGACGATCCTGCAGCTCGAGCTGATCCAGCGCCGCGCCGACCGCGCGATGCGCCGGGTCAAGCGGCACCTGGAGGCGACGGCATGAGCACCGGCGCCCAGTACGTGGTCGCCGCCTACGGCGTGGTGCTGTTCGCGCTCGTGATGTACGCCGTCGTGGTCGGGCTGCGCTCGGCGCGGCTGGCCCGCGAGGCCGAGCTGCTGGCGCTGCTGGTCGAGCGCCGCGAGGACGCCGACGGCGAGGACTCGCGTGCCGGCGCTCGAATCGGCGGACGCATGAGCGGCAACCGCATCGGGCCGAGCCGCCCGCCGGGGCACGACAAGGTCTTCTACCCGATGTTCGTCGACCTCGAGGGCCGGCGCTGCCTGGTGATCGGCGGCGGCCCGATCGCGACCGAGAAGACCGAGAAGCTGCTGCTGCACGGCGCCAAGGTGCGGCTGGTGAGCCCCGACGTGACCCCGGAGCTGGCCGAGCTGATCGAGGCCGGGGCGGTCGACGAGTTCCACCATCGGCCCTACCGGCCGAGCGACCTCGAGGACTGCTTCCTGGTCATCGCGGCGACCAACCTGGACGCGATCAACCGGATGATCTGGCAGGACGCCGAGGCGCTCAACCTGCTCTGCAACGTGGTCGACGTGCCCCCGCTCTGCAACTTCATCGTGCCCTCGATCGTGCGGCGCGGCGAGCTCGCGATCGCCATCTCCACCGGCGGGGCCAGCCCCGTGGTGGCGAAGCACATCCGCGTGCAGCTCGAGGAGACGTACGGCCCCGAGTGGGAGGCGCTCGTCGCCCTGCTGCGGGACGTCCGCGACGAGCTCAAGCTGCGCTACCTCGACATGCCCAGCCGGCGTGACGCCGTCGAGCGGCTGATGGAGACCGACGTGGTGCAGCGGCTCGCCGACGGCGACGACGAGAGCGCGCGCCGGCTGGCGCGCCAGGTGCTCGACATCGGGGTGCACGTATGACCCTCGTGATGCTGGGGCTCTCCCACAAGACGGCGCCGATCGAGCAGCGCGAGAAGGCCGCCCTCAGCGAGGGCGAGGCCCGCCAGCTGCTGCGCGATCTGATGGAGGGCGAGACGGTCTCCGAGGTCGCCGCCCTGTTCACGTGCAACCGCACCGAGATCTACGCGGCCGTCGCCGACCCGGCGTCGGCCGAGGCCGCGATCACCGAGGCGATCCTGGCGCACACGCGGATCTCGGCGGACGAGTTCGCCTGCGCCCGCTACGTGCTGCGCGACGACCGCGCGGCCGCCCAGCTGTTCCGCGTGGCGTCGAGCCTCGACTCCATGGTGGTCGGGGAGAGCGAGATCCAGGGCCAGGTGCTCGGCGCCTGGGACCTCGCCACCGAGGAGCACGCCACCGGCCCGCTGCTCAACCGCCTGTTCCGCCAGGCGCTCGAGGTGGGCAAGAGCGTGCGCTCGCGCACCCACATCGGCAGCGGCTCGTCGTCGGTCCCCGCCGTCGCGCTCGATCTCGCCGAGGACGTGTTCGACGACCTCCCCGACCGCCAGGTGCTGGTGATCGGCGCCGGCCGGATGGCCGAGGCGACGACGCTGTCCCTGATGCAGCACGGGGTGAGCGAGATCGTCGTGGCCAACCGCACCGTCGGCACGGCGCGCGAGCTGGCCGAGCGCTTCGGCGGACGGGGCGTCGGCTTCGACGGCCTGGGCGACGAGCTGCGCGCGGCCGACATCGTGATCTCGTCCACGGATGCGCCGCACCCGATCCTCCGGCGCGGCGAGCTGGAGCCGGTCATGTCCGAGCGGCCCGGCCGCCCGATGGTGATCGTCGACATCTCGGTGCCCCGCGACGTGGACACGGCCGTGGCCGACCTGCCGGGCGTCGCCCTCTTCGACATCGACGACCTCGAGCGCGTCGTGGAGGCCAACCTCAACGGCCGCCGCCTCGAGGCCGAGCGCGGCGAGTCGTTCGTCGTCGGCGCGGTCCAGGACTTCTCGGCCTGGCGCCGCGGCCTGAGCGCCGCCCCGGCGATCACATCGCTGCGCGCCCGCGCCGAGGCCATCCGCCTCGCCGAGCTGGCGCGTGTCGAAGGCCAGTGGGAGGACATGTCCGACGCCGATCGCCGTCGCGTCGAGGCCCTCACCAAGGGCATCGTCAACAAGCTGCTCCACGAGCCCACCATCCGGGCGCGCGCGGCCGCGGAGGAGGGCGACGGGGACGCGCTGCGCCACCTCGAGAGCCTGCGCCACCTGTTCGGCCTCGAGGCGCCGGCCAGCTCGTAGTGCGCGTCGCGGGTCGTCTCCCGGTGGGCACGTCCGCCTGATCCTCGCCACCCGGCGTTCGCCGCTGGCCCTCGCCCAGACCGAGCAGATCGCCTCGGCGCTGCGCGATGCGGGCCACCAGACCGAGCTGCTGCCCCTCACCACCACCGGCGACCGCTGGAGCGCGGGCGACGGCTCCGCCGCGCCCGACAAGGGCCTGTTCGTGAAGGAGCTCGAGGAGGCGCTCCTCGACGGCCGCGCCCACCTCGCCGTCCACTCGGCGAAGGACCTCCCGAGCGAGCTGCCGGCCGGGCTGGCCGTGCTGGCGGTGCCCGCCCGCGAGGATGCGCGCGACGTGGTGGTCGGCCCGGTCGGGGGACTCGGCGGGCTGCCCGCGGGCGCGGCGGTCGCCACCGGCAGCGCCCGACGCGCCGCCCAGATCCTCGCCGCCCGCCCCGACGTGGAGATCGTCCCGATCCGCGGCAACGTGGGCACCCGGCTCGACAAGCTGGCCGCGGGTGAGGCCGACGCGATCATCCTGGCGGCCGCCGGCCTGGCGCGGCTCGGGCTGACGCCCGGAGGGCGCGTGGCCTCTCGGGGTCGACGTCTCCACCCCGGCCCCCGGGCAGGGCCTCCTCGCCGTGCAGGGGCGCAGCGACGACGCCGAGGTCGCCGCCGCGGTCGCGTCCCTCGACGACCCGGTGGCGCACGCGTGCCTGCGGGCCGAGCGGGCGCTGCTGGTGGCGCTCGGCGGCGGCTGCCTGCAGCCGATCGGCGCGTACTGCGAGCCGGAGGGGCGGGGCCTCCTGCGCCTGACGGCCTTCGCGCAGTCGGAGGACGGCACCCGGTCGGACCGGGTGGTCGAGCAGGGCCCCCTCGGCGACCCCGAGGGGCTCGGGGCCACCGCGGCGGCCGCGCTCGCGGGGATCCGCGAGTGAGCGGCCTGGTGCACCTGGTCGGCGCCGGACCGGGCGATCCCGGGCTGCTCACCGTGGCCGGCCGCCGCGCGCTCGAGGCGGCCGAGGTCGTGGTCCACGACCGCCTCGGCACGGAGCAGCTGCTGCCCCTGTGCCGGGACGACGCACTGCTGCTCAACGCCGGCAAGGCGCCCGGCCGGGCCGCGATGAGCCAGGACGAGATCAACGCGGCGCTGGTCGAGCACGGCCTCGCCGGCCGGCGCGTGGTGCGCCTCAAGGGCGGCGACCCCTTCGTGTTCGGCCGCGGGGGGGAGGAGGCGGAGGCCCTCGCCCGCGCCGGCGTCGCGTTCGAGGTCGTCCCCGGCATCACCAGCGCGATCGCCGCGCCCGCCTACGCGGGCATCCCGGTGACCCACCGCGGCGTGTCCACCTCGTTCACGGTGGTCACCGGTCACGAGGATCCCACCAAGCCCTCCGAGCAGACCGACTGGGCCGCGCTGGCCCGCGTCCCCGGGACGCTGGTGATCCTGATGGGGATGGGCCGCCTCGCCGACATCGCCGCCGCCCTGATCGCCGGCGGGCCGCCCCCCGGACGAGCCGGTCGGCGTGGTCCAGTGGGGCACGACCCCGCGCCAGCGCCACCTCGTCGGGCAGCTCTCCGACATCGCCGCGCGCGTCGCCGAGGCGGGGCTGGGATCGCCGGCCGTCGTCGTGGTCGGTCCGGTCGCCGCCCTGGCGCCCACCATCGGCTGGCTCGGCTCCCGCCCGCTCCTCGGGCGCACCGTCGTCGTCACCCGCGCCCGCGCCCAGGCCAGCGAGCTGTCGGAGCGCCTGCGGGCGCTGGGGGCCTCGGTCGTGGAGCTGCCCGCGATCCGCATCGTCAACGTCGCGCCGTCGCCCGCGCTGGAGGAGACCCTCGACGCGATCGGCGACTTCGGGCTGGTGATCCTGACCAGCGTCAACGGCGTGGAGGCCCTGTTCGCCCGCCTCGCCGAGCGCGGCCGCGACGCGCGCTCCCTGTCGGCGCAGGCCACGGTCGTGGCCATCGGCCCCGCGACCGCCGAGCGGCTCGCGGCGCACGGGGTGACCGCCGACGTGGTGCCGGAGCGGTTCGTGGCCGAGGGCATCCTCGAGGCCCTCGCCGACCGGCCGCTCGACGGCGTCGCGACGCTCGTCGCCCGGGCGCGCGGCTCGCGCCACCTGCTCATCGACGGGCTCGAGGCCCGCGGCGCCCGGGTCACCGAGCTCGAGCTGTACGAGGCGCTGCCGGAGCCCGCGGACGACGCCACCCGCGCCGCCGCGATCGCCGCCGACTACCTCACCTTCACCGCCTCCTCGACGGTGCGCAGCTTCACCGGCCTGCTCGACGCGGCCGAGCGCGCGCGACTCGCCGACGGGCCGCGCGTGGTCTCCATCGGGCCGATCACCAGCGGCACCGCGCGCGAGGAGGGCCTCGCGGTCCACGCGCGAGGCGAGCGAGTTCACGATCCCCGGCCTGATCGACGCGCTGCTGGCGGACGCCGCGCCGTGAGCCCGCGTCGCCCGGTGGTCGCGTTCCTGACGGACTTCGGGGCGGGCAGCGAGTACGTCGGCGCCCTCCACGCGGTCGTCGCGCGCGAGTGTCCCGGCGGCCGATCGCATCGACCTGGCGCACGACATCCCCGCCGGAGACGTCCGCGGCGGGGCGCTCGCGCTGGCCCGCCTCGTCGACTCTGATCCCGGGCGCGATCGTCGTCGCCGTGGTGGATCCGGGTGTCGGCACGGCACGGCGGGCCGCGGCCGTCGCGACGCAGGGCGGGGGCGCCCTGGTGGGCCCCGACAACGGCCTGCTCGCGCCGGCGGCGCGAGCCCTGGGCGCGTCGCAGGCCGTCGAGCTGGCGCCGCCGCCCCTCGACGCGCCCGCAACCTTCCACGGCCGCGACCTCTTCGCGCCCGCTGCCGCCCGCCTCGCGGCCGGGGCGCGCGCTGGGCGATCTGGGGACGCCGTTCGCGCCGGGCGATCTGGTCGCGCCCGACCTGCCGCCCCCGGTCGTCGCGGTGGGCGAGCTGGTCGCCACGGTCGTCGCCATCGACACCTTCGGCAACCTCGAGCTCTTCGCGCATCCCGCCGACCTCGAGGCCGCCGGGTTCACGCGGGGCGACCGGATCTTCGCCGCGGTCACCGACCGCCGCCATCCGGCGACCGTCGCGCGGGCCTTCGAGCGACGTGGCCCGCAAGGGGATGCTGGTGCACATCGACGCGCACGGCCTGGTGGCCCTGGCGGTCAACGGGGGCAGCGCCGCCCAGCGCCTGGGCGCGCGCCTCGGTCAGACGGTCACGCTTCGGCCGCTGGCCGCCCGGCTGAGGCGATCACCGATCGCCTGGGCCAGCACGTCCTCGGCGTGGGGGCTCTGGGGGAAGTGCAGGGAGGGCTCGAGCAGCTCGAGCTCCAGCACCACGGGCCCGTCGTCGCCGGGCACCAGGTCGACCCGCGCGTAGAGCAGGTCCTCCGGCCGACCCGGCACGGCGGCCAGCGCGGCGGCGGCCACCCGGTGCTCGGCCTCGGTGGCCTCGGCCGGCGTGATGTCCTCCTCCAGGTACAGGCCGCCCACCTCGGCGCGGTCCCCGCTCAGCATCGGGCCCTTGCGCACCGCGTGGGTGAACCGCCGGTCCACGAAGATCAGCTCGGTCTCGGCGCGCGGATCCTCGATCGACGCCAGGTAGGGCTGGGCGATGACCGTGCGGCCCTGCGCGTGCAGCCGCGCGACGTGCGCCTCGGCCGCCGCGAGGTCGGCGCGCGCGTGGCGCGCCACGTCCAGGGAACCCGCCGACACGCTCGGCTTGACGATGATGTCGGCCGCGTCGGGCCAGGCCATCGCCTCGCCGGGGGCCGCGACCGCGGTCGGCACGGTCGGCACGCCCGCCTCGGCGAGGTCGACCAGGTACCGCTTGTCGCTGCTCCACGCCAGCACCTCGGCCGAGTTGAGCAACGGCGCGGCGCTCTCGGCGCGGGCGCACCACGCGACGAACTCGTCCCGGCGCCGCGTGTAGTCCCACACCGAGCGCACCACGATCAGGTCGAACCCCTCCCACGCGACGTCCGGGTCGTGCCAGTCCACGAGGGCGTGGGGCACGCCCCGCGCCGTGAGCGCGTCGACGAGCGGCGGCAGGTCCCAGTCGAGCTCGCGCGCGACGGCGGCGGTCACCAGCGCGACGCTCACGCGATCGGCAGCCGCACCTGGAACGTGCTGCCCGGGGGGTCGGAGATGACCCGCACCTGGCCACGGTGGTTCTGGACGATCCGCCGCACGATGTCGAGGCCGAGGCCGGTGCCCCTGCCGACCTCCTTGGTGGTGAAGAAGGGCTCGAAGAGGCGGCTCTGTAGCTCGTGCGGGACGCCCGGGCCGTCGTCGATCACCTCGACGATCAGCTCGTCGCCCGATCGGCACGTGCGGATCCGGATCGTGCCGTCGCCGTCGACCGCGTCGATCGCGTTGTCGATCAGGTTGGTCCACACCTGGTTGAGCTGGGACGGGTGGGCGGTGATCTGGGGCAGCGAGCGGTCGTAGTCGCGCTCCAGCGTGATGTCGCCCTTGTTGATCTTGTGGTTGAGGATCGTGAGCGTGGTCTCGATGCCCTCGTGCACGTCGAGCACCTGGGTCTGCGCCTGGTCCATGTGCGAGTAGTCCTTCACCGCGGCGACGATCGCGGAGATGTGGCTGGTGCTCTCGTGCAGGTCCTTCACCAGGCCGCGCGCCGAGAGCGAGGCCACCACCCACTCGATCGCGGCGCCGAAGGCGCCTCGCCCGGCCGCCTCGACGCGCGGCGATCCAGTCCTCGTCGAGCGCCGCCTCGGCCAGGGCCGGCGCCAGGCGCCAGCCCTCGAGCCCCCGCGCGTCGAGCGCGTCGGCCAGCGTCGTCCTCGAGATCGGCGTCGTCGAGACCCCTCGCCGGGTCCGGCCTCGGCCGAGCGCGCCAGCGCCTCGCGCTGCAGCGCGATCAGCGTCTCGGCCTCCGAGCGCTCGATGCCGCTCGCCACGAACTGGGCCATCGTGTTCTGGAGCACCTCGAAGGCGTCGGCGAGGTCCGACGCGCTGCGCCGCGCGGCCGCCGCGGGGTTGTTGAGCTCGTGCGCCAGCCCCGCGGAGAGCGTGCCGAGCGCGATCAGCTTCTCCCGCTCGCGCAGCACCGCCTCCGCCCCCTGGTGCACCGGGGCGATCACCCGCAGCGCCCCCTGCAGCACCGAGGGCTCGTCGCGCAGCAGGCGGCGGAAGTCGTCGCCGGGGATCGCGATCATGTGCCCCGGGCCGCCGACGATGCGCCCGCCCGCCGGGCTGGGCTCCTGGGTCAGCAGGCTCATGGCGCCGAAGTACGTGACGGCCGAGCGCGTGGCCATCACGACCTCCTCGCCGCCGATCTGGCGCACCCACTCCATGGTGCCCTCGGTGAGGATGCCGAAGCGGGTGACCTCGTCCTGCTCCTGCACCACCATGTGGCCCTCGGCGAGCTCCTCCTCGTGCGCGGCCGACTCCAGCTTGTGGAGGCACTCCTCACTCAGCTCGGAGAAGAGGTCGATCGTGCGGAGGACCTCGATCACGCCAGCGTCCCGAGGTACTGGTGCACGAACTGCACCGACATCGAGCCGTCCCCCACCGCCCCGGCCACGCGCTTGATCGACTGGTGGCGCACGTCGCCGGCCACGAACACGCCCGGCAGGCTGGTCTCCAGCAACAGCGGCGCGCGCTCGAGCGGCCAGGGCGGCCGCACGCCCGCGGCGCGCAGATCGGGCCCGGCGATGATGAAACCGTGGTCGTCGCGGGCGACGTCCTCGGCGAGCCATTCGGTGTTGGGCATCGCCCCGATGAAGATGAACACCGACCCGGCGGGCACCGTCTCGCGCGCGCCGCTGACGCGGTCCGCGATGGTGATCTCCTTCAGGGAGAGCTCGCCGTGGGCCTCGGCCAGCTCCGCGTTGAGGAGCACGTCGACGTTGGCCGCCTCCTCGATGCGATCGGTGAGGTAGCGCGACATGCTCAGGGTGAGGTCGGGGCCGCGGTGGAGGATCGTCACGTGCTCGGCGAACCCGGCGAAGTGCAGGGCCGCCTGCCCGGCCGAGTTGGCGCCGCCCACCACGAACACCCGCTCGCCCTTGCACGACAGCGCCTCGGCGCGCGAGCCGCCGTAGTAGACGCCGCGCCCGATCAGATCGGCCACGCCGGGCGTCGTCAGGCGTGCGGTACTGCACGCCGGTCGCGATCACCACGGCGTGCGCGCTGATCTCCTCGCCGCCGCCCAGGTGCACCACCCGCGCCGGGCCTCGGGCCTCCAGGCGGATCGCGTCCTGCACCGACAGCAGCTGCGCGCCGAAGCGCTGCGCCTGCGCGGTCGCCCGGCGCGTGAGGTCGCTGCCCGAGAGGCCGACCGGGAAGCCGAGGTAGTTCTCGATGCGCGAGCTCTGCCCGGCCTGGCCGCCCGGCGCGTCGCGCTCCACCAGCACCGTGCGCAGGCCCTCCGACGCCCCGTACACGGCGGCCGCGAGGCCGGCCGGGCCCCCGCCCACCACGATCAGGTCGTAGAACGGCTGGTCGGCGCGGGTCGTGAGCCCCACGTGCTCGGCCACCTCCAGGTTGGAGGGCGCCACCAGCACCTCGCCGTCCGGGAACACCAGCAGCGGCAGGTTCTCGGGGTCGGCGCTCGCGGCCTCCATCAGCGGGTGGGCACCGGGGTCCGTCTCCGCGTCGAACCACCGGTAGGGCACGTTGTTGCGCGCGAGGAAGTCCTTCAGCTCGTGCGACTCCCGCGAGAACCGGTGCCCCACCACCCGGATGCCGTCGTCGCCGACGATGTGCGGCCTGCCAGTCGGAGAGCAGGTCGTCCAGCACCGGGTACAGCTGCTCCTCCGGCGGGTCCCACGGCTTCATCAGGTAGTGGTCGAGCGCGACCCGGTTGATCGCGTCGATGGCGGCCTGGGTGTCGGCGTAGGCGGTCAGCAGCACGCGCTTGGCGTCGGGCACCATCTCGCGCGCCTTCTCCAGGAACTCGACGCCGTTCATGCGCGGCATGCGCTGGTCGGCCACCAGCAGGGCCACGCTCTCGTCGCGCAGCCTCACCTGCGCCAGCAGCTCGAGTCCCTCGGCCCCCGACTCGGCGCGCAGCACCCGGTACCGCTCCCCGTAGCGCCGCCGCAGGTCGCGCTGCACCGCCCGGGACACCCCCGGATCGTCATCCACGCTGATCATCACCGGCTTCGCCTCGCGAGGCGACGGGCCGTTGGCGGGAGGGGATGCGGGGGACGTCGACATCGGCAAGGGCTTTGTACTCCACCGAGGCGCCGTCGTGCCCATCGACGTGCAGGTTTGGGCTGCTGAGCCCTGAGGGTCTCGAGAGTTCTGAGGGCGACAGCCTCAGACCAACGTTCTGAGCTCTGAGCGTTCCGAGCTTGGGGTGTTCATTCACAGTGCGTTGAGGACTCGGTGAGCCTGACTGGCGAGGAACGGCCCTCTTGCGGAGCCGTTCGGTCGCGCGCTCATCGCCTACCGGCGATTCGGCGGACCGACGCCACCGGCTTCGCCGGGGCCAGGTCGTCGGAAGAAGCCGGTCAAGAGCTCAAACGACGTGGCAGTGCCCGACGCTCTTCGCTGTGGAGCTTCGCTCTCGCTTTGAGCTCTTGACCGCCACGCCCTTGGGTGTGGCCGTCGGCTCGGTCCTCAGTCGCCCTCCAGCTCGTGGCCGAGCTGTCCCCACTGGGTCACTCCGCCGTCGACCACGTGGAGGGCCTCAGTCGCGCCTCGCCGCTGGATCAGGCTGGCTCCGACCGCGCTGCGGTGGCCGGCGCCGCACAGCACGGCGATCGGCCGGTCGAGGTCGAGGTCGAGCGAGCCCTCCTCCAGCGCGTGGTACGGCAGGTTCACCGAGCCGGGGATGCGGGTCGTGTTCCACTCGGCCGTCTCGCGCACGTCGAGGATCTGCAGGTCGGGCTCCCGTTCGCGGAGCACCGCGAGCTCGGGCACCGTGATCCGCGTGATCCGCTCGACGGGCCGTCCCTCGTTGCGCCAGCCGCTCATGCCCCCGGCGAGGTAGCCACCGCCACCGCGCACTCCGACCGCCGCGGCGAGGCCGGCGGCGTGGCGGGCCTCCTCGTCGTCGCGGCCGATCAGCACCACCTCGCGCCCCGGGCCCACCAGCCAGGCCAGACGTGTCCCGAACCCGGAGCGCTGGGCGGTGACGGAGATCGCCCCCGGGACGTGGGCGTCGTCGAACAGCAGGTCGGCGCGCACGTCCACCACCAGCGCGCCCTCGGACTGGCGACGCAGCACCTGAACCGGCGTGAGCGGGCGATCGACGACGTCGAGTGAGGTCAGCGGGCCGCGGTTGATCTCCACGATCTCGCGGAAATTCGGCGGCTGCGGCCCGATGGCGGCCAACGAGCGCCGCACGAAGGCCTCCTCGTCCGTCTCGTTCAGCAGGTCGTTGTAGGTGCGCTCATAGCCGATCGTGGAGCTGATCTTGAGGCTCATCCCCGGCCCGCCGCACATCGATCCGCCCAGGTGCCCCGGCCACACCTCCACCTCCGGGGGTAGCTCGAGCAGCGTGCCGTGCAGGCTGCGGAAGATCTCGCGGGCGCCCTCGTCCGGCTCCACTGCCAGGTCGGGGCGCGCGACGGCGCCGACGAACAGCGAGTCGCCGGTCAACACAGCCCAGGGGCCCGGCCCGCGCGAGGTGTCGATCAGCGCGAAGCTGGTGTGCTCCGGCCGGTGGCCGGGCGTCCCCAGCGCCCGGATGAGCACGGCGCCGAGGGCGAGCTCCCACCCGTCGTCGATCGGATCGTGGGGGTAGCCGGCCTCGGCGAGGCCGCTGACGTGGATCGTCGCCCCGGTCGCCTCGGCCAGTCGCCCGTGGCCCGAGACATGGTCGGCGTGCGTGTGGGTCTCGAGGATGTGCTCGATGCTGACGCCCGCGAACCGGGCGGCGCGCAGGTACTCGTCCACCTCGAGCCGCGGATCGACCACCGCGGCCACACCCGCCCGCTCATCCCCGAGGAGGTACGAGGCGCAGCCGAGGTCGTCGTTGATGAACTGGCGGAAGATCATCGGCGACTACCCGGCGCCGGCCGTCATCTCAGGCCAGGGCGCTCGCCGGGAGCACGAAGCGCGAGGGCAACTGGCTGGCAGCGTCCGCGCTGTACGCGATGCGCGAGCCGTGCAGCCCGCCCTTGTTGGGGGCCGCGGCCGCGGCCACCTCGGCCGTGCCGTCGTGGTCGACGATCCAGGCCATGATCGCCTGGTAGTCGCCGCCCTCGGCGAGGATCGCGGCACGCTCGATGACCTCGCCGCCCGAGGGGTGAGGCCGCGACAGCCTCTTGACCACGGTGCGGATCTCAGCGTCGTCCATGCGACCACGCTACTCCCCATCGGGCGGCGTACCGAATTCGGGTCCCGGCTATCGGGCTCCGGACGCGAGCATCTCGGCCAGGCGGTCGTAGCTCGTGCCGAGCGCCGTTGGTCATCCCGCCGCCGAGCACGCCGTCGCGCGCCTCCTGCGATTCGTACGAGCACCGTGAGGGTGAGGGTGGTCGTCCCCTCGCGCTCGCTCAGCACCGTCGTGACGATCGACTCGCCCGAGTACCAGGGGTCGTCGAAGAGCTCCGTTGCCACGTAGCTCTCGGGGGCGTTGACCTCGCGATACACGCCGCCCATCGCGAGGTGGCGGCCATCCTCGGAGTCCCATTCGAAGCGGTACGCGCCGCCGACCCTCAGGTCGAGCTCGCACACCACCATCGCCCAGCCCGGCGGCCCGAGCAGCCAGCGCGTGAGCAGGGCGGGCGTCGTCAGCGCCTCGAACACCAGGTGCCGCGGGGCGTCGAAGACACGGGTCACCGTGACCTCGCGCTCGGAGGGCATGGTCACATCAAGCGTCTCGGTACGGGTCATCGGTGCTCTCCTTCGTCGGGTGGGTTGGGTGTCTCTCTCTTCGCCTTCATCTCGCCGAGCAGGGCGTCGAGCTCCCGGAAGCGGCCCTCCCAGAGCTCGCGGTACTCCTCGAGCCACCGGGTCGCCTCGGCGAGCGGCTCGGCCTCGAGACGCCGCGGCCGCCGCTGGGCGTCGCGGCTCCGGGAGATCAAGCCCGCGCGCTCGAGCACCTTGAGGTGCTTCGAGACGGCGGGCTGGCTCATCGCGAACGGGGCGGCGAGTTCCGTCACCGAGGCCTCACCGGCGGCGAGCCGCGCCAGGATCGCGCGCCGTGTCGGGTCGGCGAGTGCCGAGAACGTGGCGTCCAGGCGCTCCGCGGTGGTCATCGATAACTCCTCGGTTTAGGAACTAGATGGTTATATACGCCAGATGCTTCGGCGCGTCAAATCCGTCTCTCAGGAAGCGCGGTCATACTCCGGCCGTGATCGCGAAGGTGAAGAGGCAGATCCGGATGGCGCGCGAGGTGCGCCATCACACCGGGACCGGGGGAGTCGCCTTCCTCGTCCTGCGGCGGTTCCTCCGCCTCGCCCGCATCAACCTCGAGTGGTTCCGCGTGATGGAGCAACGGCCCGAGACCGCGGACGTGCCCGGCAGCGAACCCCTCATCCCCACGTGGACCTCCGACATCGGCCGCCTGACCGCGCTCGGCCGCAGCCCGGAGATCGTCCGGGAGCGCCTGGCCGGCGGCTCCTCCGGCGGCGATCCTGGCCGACGACGACGGCCCGATCGCCCAGATCTGGATCCACCCCGGCGGCGTCTACGACGAGGACGGGGTGCGTTTCCGGCTCGCCCCCTCGGAGGCCTGGGTCTTCGACGGCGTTGTCGCCGAGTCGCGGCGCGGGGAGCGCATCTACCCGCGCCTCGCGGTGGGCGTGGCCCGCGACCTCGACGCGCGCGGCTACGTGCGCCTGCTCTCCACCATCGACGAGGTCAACGGCCCCTCGCTGCGCGCCGCACAGGCGCGGGGGTGCGTGGTGCTGGGATCGGTGCTGGTGGTCCGCGCCTGGGGTCCCGGGGTGCTGCGCCAGCACTGGCGCGGGCGGCGGCCCAGCTGGCGGACCTTCCGCGGCAGCGTGTCGGTGGTGCCGCCGCCCTGAGCCCCGGGGGCTTCACGCCGTTCCACCGCGGCGGCTCCGGTGCGCCCCTCGTGCTGCTGCACGGGTTCACCGACACCTGGCGCACCTGGGAGCTGGTGCTGCCGGAGCTCGAGAGCGAGCACGACGTGCTGGCGCTCACCCTGCCCGGGCACGCGGGCGGCCCGCCGCTCGCAGCCGAGGTCAGCGACCACCTGATGGTCGACGCCCTGGAGCGGGCGATGGACGAGGCCGGTTTCGCGACGGCCCACCTCGCGGGCAACTCGCTCGGCGGATACCTCGCGCTGCACCTGGCCGCGCGGGGCCGGGCCCGTTCGGTCGTGGCCTTCGCCCCGGCCGGCGGCTGGGCGATCGGTGACGACTCCTACCGCGAGCTCCTCGGCCTCCAGGCGTCGATGCACGCCCAGGCCGTGCGCGCCGCCGCCCTCGCGGCGGCGGCGATGGGCAGGCCCGAGGCGCGCCGCCGGGCCACCCACCTGATCACCGTGAACTACGAGCACATCCCCGCCGACCTGCTCGCGCACCAGATCCTCGGCGTCGCCGGGTGCGACGCCGGACCGCTGATCGCGTACGCCCTCGCCGCGGGCTACGACCTCGACGCCGAGCGCGTCACCTGCCCGGTGCGGATCGTGTGGGGCGGCGACGACCAGCTGCTGCCCTGGCCCTCCGCAGCCGTCCGTTTTCGGAACGACTGGCTCCCCAACGCCGACTGGTTCGTCATCGACGAGGTCGGCCACTGCCCCCAGCTGGATGTCCCGCTGGAGGCAGCGGAGCTGATCCTCGGATTCACCGCCGGCTGAGGATCCGGGCGCGCAGGAGGGCCACACGAGAGGGCGTGCACGAAGAAAGATCGTTCGAGCGTTCCCGACGTGCCGAGCCTAGGCGTCGGCGGCCTGTTCGAGTGCGGCCGTCCGGTTGATGTGCCGTCTGCTGAACGCCGAGGGACTTCCCGCGGACACGGCGTGGCGTTCACCCGACCGTCTTGACAGGTGTTCGTATTAAGGCTCTCTTAAGGACATATATCCGGGATGGGCCAGGAGAGCGGGCATCGAATGAGCCGAACCACCACGATCCTCGGGGGTGCGCTCGTCGGCGTCCTCATTGCGACCGGGGTCGCCAACGCGGCGATCACCCCCTCACGGGACGCCCTCGCCATCGCCAAGACGATGGCCCAGAGCCCCGGCGTCGTCTCGTCGGCAGCCTTTGTCGAGATCCCCCCGGTCGGCAATCCGGCGGCGATCGCGACGACGCCCCTGGGCGGATTCCCCCGAAGCGGTTCCACCTACGCGATCCTGGGAACCGGTGACGCCAGCTTGGCCGCGAGCCCGAACAACAGCGGGGATTTCACCGTCGCCAACAGCGGCCCCGTGACCCGGGGAGCGCGGGACGTGGTCTCGCTGCGCATCAACCTCCAGGTGCCGAAGAACAGCAGCTGCCTGTCGTTCCGCTTCCGCTTCTACTCCGAGGAGTTCCCCGAGTTCGTTGGCTCGCCATACAACGACGCCTTCATCGCCGAGCTCGACAAGACGACCTGGGACGCCTCGGGGGCGACGAGCCCGACGATCACGGCGCCCGACAACTTCGCCAAGGATGAACTCGGCCGCAACGTCTCGGTGAACGCGGCGGGCATCGCCAGCGTGCTCCGCGGGACTCGCCTCGGGGACGACCTACGACGCCGCCACGCGCGCGCTGCGCGCCTCGACGCCGATCACCCCGGGGGCGCACACCCTCTACCTCACGATCTTCGACCAGGGTGACCCGCTCTACGACTCGGCGGTCTTCCTCGACCGGCTGTCCGTGGACAACCAGGCTCCCTGCAACGCCGGCCTGGCAGCGGATCTGACGCCGGGGACTCCGGCCGGGGCGATCGGTCTGCCCAACGGCCGGGTATCCGTGGCCGCCAGCGAGCTGTTCCTGCCCAGCCGGCTGCGCATCAACGCCCTCACCACCCGCCGTACCACGGCAAAGACGTTCCGCATGTCCGGGAACGTCACCGACAACTTCGGTTTCCTGGTGCGGGGCGCGCGGTTCACCGCGCGGAGTGTTCCCGCAGGCCTCGTCACGCCGTCGGCCACGGTCACGGCGATCGATGGCAGCACGAAGGTCACGCTTCGACCGACGGCGCGGCTCCGTGCGCGCGGGGCCGGCTGGGTGGACACGTACGTCTGCGCGCGAAAGAACCGCGAACTCGAGACGCGCGGCATCTCGCTGTGCCGGCTCTCGCGTTTCTACTACCGGCCGTGAGCGGTTGAGCAGGATGGTGCGATAGCCCGACTCGACCGGGCGCGTCGGGGCCGATCACGCGATCGGCCCCGACGCGTTTCACGCACCGAGCTCGACGCGGGATCTGACGATGGCGGGACCCGGGACGCGGTGCCTCGACGGAATCGCGGCGGCGGAACTGATTCTGGGCTTCACCGCCGCCCGAGGTCCGGCGCGGTGCATTCTGAGAACCGCAGGCTATCCACGCACTCGGAACGGGTTGGAGAGCTTCGGGTCGTTGAGGAACCTCCGATCGGTGAGGGTCCGCAGGAAGGCGACCAGGTCGGCCTGCTCCTGGGGGAGAGGTCGATGTTGTCGATGAGCGGGTCCTTGAAGGGGTTGAGCCGGCCGTCGCCGGCGTTCGGCCCGTTCGCGATGTTGCGTCCTCCCGCCGCATAGAACGCGACGACCTCCTCGAGGGTCGCGATGGAGCCGTCGTGCATGTACGGGGCCGTGACGCCCGACGTTGCGCAGGCGTCGGCGCGCGGAACTTGCCCATGTCCTGGCGGCGGCCGGTGAGCTCGAAGACGCCCCGGTTGCGGCGCGGGGAAGGCCCCGGTGCCCCCGACGTTGTAGAGCCCGGTGTTGTGGAAGGGCGTGTCTGCACCACGCGCTTGCCGGCGTAGACGGTCTGGTCGTTGAGGTTGAAGCCGGTGTGGCAGTGGCTGCACTCGGCCCGCTCGCCGAAGAAGAGGTTCTTCCCGCGCGTCTCGGCCGGCGGTGAGTCGCGTCTTGCCGCGCAGATAGCGGTCGTAGCGGCTGTCGCCCGAGATCAGGGTGCGCTGGAAGCTCGCGATCGCCTTGACCACGTTCCCGAGAGTCGATCGGCGTTCTTCTGGCCGGGGAATGCCGGCCGGAGAACTTCGCGCGGTAGCGCGCGTCGCGACGCAGGCGGCTGAGCACCTTCGCCTTGTTGCGGTCGGTGATGCCCATCTCGACGGGCCGGGTCGCCGAAGAGGGGCACCTCCATCTGCTTCTCGAGGCGTGACCAGGGACGGGATTGGCCCAGGTGAGGGTGGCTGTTGTAGACGACGTTCGCCAGCGAGAGGCGCGCTGCGCGGGTGCGTCTGTCCGGTCGAGCCGATCGATTGCGCGCGGCCGTCGGTGAACGCCTTGCCCTGCTGGTGGCAGCTGCCGCACGACTGGCGTGCCGTTGCCCGACAGCCGCGTGTCGTAGAACAGGAAGCGCCCGAGGTCGACCTTCTCCGTCGGTCATCGGGTTGCTCGCCGGCACCTTCGGTGTGGGGAAGCCTGCCGGCAGCTTCCAGGTCCAGACATCGGCCTCGGGTTCTCGCCTGCGCCGGCGGTGCGCGCCGCCCCGCTGTGCACGAGGGCGTACGCGACGATCGCGATGCCGTGAGCGCGGCGCCTCGCGGGAGCCAGAGTCCCGGCCAGACGCCGCATGCGCCCCCGCCCCAGAGGGACGAGGGCGATGCGGCCGGGCTCATCTCGCGATCGCCCGGAACACGGTCTGGCCCGAGGCCGCGGTTGATCGGATTGCCGCTGCCGGTGCCGTCGGCCTTCCAGCCGATCTGAAGCGCGTTGAACACTCCCGGCGCACTCCGGGTCGGTCGTCCTCCGACATGCACCCGGGGGCGTCCGCCCTGTTGATCGGTGATGTCGTTGCCGGCGAGGAGCGCCCGCAGGTCCACGCGCGATCTTCTGCGTCGTCCGGGTTGAACTTCACCAGGGGGATCGACGCCCGGTTGGACTTCGGTGCACCCGACCGTCGCCCCCGTCGCGGGGTTGCCGGTGCAGCCGGTGCTGCCGAGGTGGACGAAGAACACGCTCGAGCTCCACGCATTCGCGCGCTGCGAGTTCTCCATCATCATCATCCCGCCGCCCGCGGGCCGGCGGGGTCCACGACCTCGATCTTCGTGAACTTGCGACCCGTACTGCCACGACCAGTTCGATGCCCGGTCAGATCGAGCGGCGCGGGGGCCGGTCGTGATGTCGGTGTGGTTGAGCGGGAACGGGCACGCCCATGTACATCCTCGCGCCGACGTAGTCGCCCTTGGGCACGGTGCCGGTGATCACCGGGTTCACCGCCTTGTCGCCCTCGGTGCAGAAGCCCTTGCCGTTCTCGAGGTCGATCAGGCGTGGTCCGCGTTGCCGCCCCGGGTGAGGTTGTAGTCCTTGTTCCCCGTCGAGGGTCAGCGGAACGGAGGTCCCGTTCTTCCGGACCAGACGCACGTTCGAGATGTAGAAGCGCAGGTCCTGCGAGGCGCGCGGTGGTCGCCCCGGTGCCGAGTCCGGTGATCGGCGTCGCACACGAGACCGGCGTGGACCCCGCGACCGCCGCAAAGCGGAGCTCGACCTTCTTGGTGTGCATGTGGCCCTCGTGTGCGAGGGCCCCGGCGCTGGTGACGCCGAGTGCGATGCCCGCCACTGCGAGGGCGGAGATGGTGAGGGCTGAGAAGCGCCCGGATCGTTTCATCTGAAGAGTCTCCTGGTCGCCGACCCGATGGGTCGGAGAGGCCGCGGATCTCCCGGGCACGCCTGCCGCGACCGCGGTCGGCGGTCGTCAGGGGGCGCGCGGGGTCCGCACGATGGTCGGGGTGCGTCCGACCGCGCCGACCAGGGGCGCAGCGCGAGGGGCCAAGGCCCCTAGCGAAGAATGAGCGTGTGCCCTGGGTTGGCCGGACGGACGTGTCCGGCCGGGGGCCCGCGGGAGGTGCGCGAGCCGTGGCGCCACCGTGCGGGGGCCGCCGCGACATCGCGGAGGATCCGCCCGCCGCCGCCGCCCGGGCCTCGGCGCCGCTCGGGCGAGAGCAGGGCGCGCGCGACGGCCACGGCCCCTACGAGAATCCGTTGCCCGAAGCACAACACCCCCCAGAGCAGGAGGGCGATCGATGCGTGAACGACCACGGCGCTCAGGCTGAGCACCGGCGCGTGATCGTGCTGGGTCATCACCAGGCCGAAGGCCCAGGGCGCGTAGTCGAGGACGAGGTGGAAGGCCATCTGGGCGACGACCAGGACCATCAGGACCTTCGCGGGCCGCCAGGCGGCGAAGCCGACGTCTCCCCGGCGAGCCGCGGTGAGAATCGTCAGCGCGACGAGCCCCACCCAGAGCAACGGTGCGACAGGGAGAAGGCGCCAGCCGTTGACCGTGAGCATGTGACCCACAAGGGTCGCTCCCAGCGCGCCGCCGGCGATGGCGCCACGGCGAAGTGCTGATGCGGCGATCGCGTTCATCGTCGCCGCGATGCTATCCGAGCGATCGGCGCATGCAGCAGCGGCGTCTCGACAGGGTCCTTTGACATCGGCCGCTCTCCACCCCCGGTCTCGCACGCGCCCTGGGCGCCCGCGCCCTCTCCATACCGGGTCATCGGCAGATGGCCGGACCCACTTTCGAACGGGAGACACCGGGCCCCGAGCTCATCGCGCTTCTGGAGCGGTTCGCCGGAGCCCGGTTCGCTCGCCCGATGGGCGCCGAGTGATCCGGCTACGCTGCGAGTTCGCGGTCACGAGCTGCGAGGACGCTCGGCGTGACCGAGGGCGGCGATGTGAGGCGCCGCTCGTGCGCTGCAGCGGGAGGCTCCGTTGATCGAGTCCGTCGAGTTCGATTCCGAGAACGCGACGCTGCGTGGGTTGCTGCTGCGCCCCGACTCCGGGCCGCCGCCTCCCGTCGTGATCATGGCCCACGGGACCTCCGCGACCATCGGCATGGTCACCGACGAGTACGCGGAGGTGTTCCGCCGCCATGGACTCGCCGTGCTCCTCTACGACCACCGCAACCTCGGAGCCAGCGACGGACAGCCGCGCCAGGAGATCAACCCCTGGATCCAGTCCCGCGGCTACCTCGATGCCATCGCATTCGTCCAGGGTCTCGACGGCATCGACAGCGACCGCGTCGGCCTGTGGGGCGACAGCTACTCCGCCGGCGAGGTGATGGTCGTCGGTGCCGTCGATGAGCGGGTGACGGCGATCGTGGCCCAGGTTCCCGTGTGCGGGTCCGCGGCCCCCACCGCGGAGGCGACGCCGGCGAACTTCGATGCGATCCGGGCCACGATGCTCGGCGGGGACGTCGCCGGTGGTCCCGAGGTGACCGTCGGGCCCCTGCCCGTGGTCTCCGCCGACCAGCTCGCCGCGCCGTCTCTGCTCGAGCCCATCCAGGCATTCCGGTGGTTCATCGACCGTGGCGGCCGCCACGGCACCCGTTGGCTCAACCGGGTGACCCGGGTCATTCCCGACACGATCGTGCCGTTCAGCCCCGTGTTGTGCGCACCGTTCATCACCCCACCGACGCTCATGATGGTCGCGCCCGACGACGAGATGGCCCACGCCGACTACGACGTGGCGCGCCTGGCGTACGAGCTGATGCCCGGCCCCAAGCAGTGGCATGACATCGCCGGAGGCCACTTCGGCCTCCTCACCCACCCCGGTCCACTGTTCGACGAGGCGTCGCGCGTGCAGGCCGACTTCTACAACCGGTGGCTCTCCCGGTAGCCGGCGTGGGCCTCCCGGATCGCGGGATCTGCGGATGGCGGGACCCAGATTCGAACTGGGGACACCACGATTTTCAGTCGTGTGCTCTACCAACTGAGCTATCCCGCCGCGCCCTCCGCCATGCGGAGGGTCCGCGAACGCTAGGGCCCCCCACGGGACGATTCAACCCTCGCCGCCCGTTTGGCCCACCAGGCGGGGCATTCGCCTGCTGAACCGGGGCTTAACCGCTCGGTGACTATCATCGTCGGGGTGCGCCTGACGCCCATATCCGCCCCGCCGGCCACGGTGGCCTGAGCGGTGGAGAGCCGGGGCCACATCCTGGTGGTGGACGACGAGCGCGCGATCCGCCGGCTGCTGCGCCTGTACCTCACCGACGCGGGCTTCACGGTCACCGAGGCGCCCGACGGCGAGGCCGCCATCGAGCAGGTGCGCCAGGGCGGCATCGACCTGGTGCTGCTGGACCTGATGCTGCCCGGGATGGACGGCTACGAGGTGTGCAAGCGCGTGCGCGAGATCGGCTCCGTGCCGGTGATCATGGTCACCGCGCGCACGGACGAGGCCAACCGCATCACCGGGCTCGAGCTGGGGGCCGACGACTACGTGGTCAAGCCGTTCTCCCCGGTGGAGGTGGTGGCGCGGGTCAAGGCCGTGCTGCGCCGCGTGGGCGCCCCGCCCGATCCGCACCGCGTGCTGCGCGCCGGCAGCGCCCAGCTGGAGCCGCTCAGCCGCCGGGTGACGGTCCACGGCGAGGAGATCGACCTCACCCGCCTCGAGTTCGACCTGCTGGCCGAGCTCGCCGCCCATCCGCGCGTGGTCTACACCCGCGATCGCCTGCTCGAGAAGGTGTGGGGCTACCAGTCGGCCGTGGGCGGCAAGACGGTCGACGTGCACGTGGCCAACCTGCGCAAGAAGCTCGGCGACGACATCGGCATCGTCGCGGTGCGCGGCGTCGGCTACCGGCTGGAGCCCGGCCCGTGAGGAGCCTGATCGACCGCTTCCGGCCCCACAGCTTCCAGGCCCGGGTCGCGGTCGCGATCTCGATCGCCCTGGTCGTGGTGTTCGTGGTCATCCAGCTGGTGTTCGTGAACATCGTGCAGCAGCGCCAGCGCGAGGGCGTCGAGGCCACGCTGCGCCAGCAGGCCGACTCGATCGCCCGGGCCGTGCAGCGCGGCGGGCTGGCCAACGCCGCCGCCACCTCGCGCGACGCCGGGCGGTTCATCGGCGACGCGCGCCTGGTGGTGAGCGTGGACGGCGAGGTGGTGCACTGGAACGACCCGGTCTCGCACCTGGAGGCGTCCGCCACGGTGCGCCGCGGCGCCGGTGACGGTGCTGATGCAGCGCTCCGACCCCGCGGGCGGGCTGTTCTCGGACTGGGGCTTCGTCGCCCTGGTGCTGCTGGCGCTGGCGGCGACCGGCGCGCTCATCTGGCTGCTCGCCTCGGCCGTCGGGCGCCGGCTGCGCGAGTCGGTCAGCGCGCTCGCCGACAGCGCCGAGGCCGTCACGCAGGGACGCCTCGACCAGCGCGCGCCGGTCTCCGACGACGAGCTCGGGCGCCTCTCCCTGGCCTTCAACCGCATGACCGCCCGCCTCGAGCTGGCCGACGCCCGCCAGCGCGAGTTCCTGGCGGACGTCGCCCACGAGCTGCGCACGCCGGTCACCTCGATCGAGGGCTTCGCGACGGCCCTCGAGGACGGCACCGCCAGCAGCCCCGAGGATCGCGCCGAGTCGGCGGAGTTCATCCGCGCCGAGGCCGCCCGCCTGCGCGCGCTGGTCAACGACCTCCAGGAGCTGACCTGGCTGGACCTCGACCCGCCGGTGCACCCGGAGCAGGTCGACCTGGCCGAGCTCGGCCGCGCCGCGGTGACCCGCCTCGCCCTGGACGCCCAGGTGAAGGGCGTCGCCCTCGGGGGCCCCGAGGGCCAGGCGCTCGCCGTCGGCGATCCGGCGCACGTGGAGACGATCCTCGCCAACCTGGTCTCGAACGCGGTGACCGCCACGCCGGCCGGAGGATCGATCCGCCTCACGACGGTGACGCGCCCCGGCGAGGCCGGCGTCGCCGTGACGGACACCGGCACCGGCATCCCCGCCGAGCACCTGCCGTTCATCTTCGACCGCCTCTACCGCGTGCAGCCGGGCCGCGACCGGCGCGCCGGCGGCTCGGGCCTCGGGCTGTCGATCGTCCGCCGGCTGGCCACGCTGCTCGGCGGCCGCGTCACCGTCACGAGCCGGGTCGGGGAGGGCTCCACGTTCACCCTCTGGCTGCCGGCGCGTGTCGCGGCCACACCGGGTCAGGATAGGCTCGCGACCGTTCCCGAGACGAGACGAAGGGGCACGCGATGACGCAGCGTCGGTATCTCCTCAACGAGGACGCGATCCCGCGCAATTGGTACAACGTGGCGGCCGATCTGCCCTCGCTGCCGCCCCCGCCGCTGAACCCCGGCACCGGCGCCCCGATCGGGCCCGACGACCTGATCCCGCTGTTCCCGATGGCCCTGATCATGCAGGAGGTCTCGGCCGAGCGGTGGATCCCGATCCCGGATCCGGTGCGCGACATCTACTCGATGTGGCGGCCCACGCCGCTCTACCGCGCCCTCGGGCTGGAGCAGGCGCTCGGCACCACCTGCCGCATCTTCTACAAGTACGAGGGCGTCAGCCCCTCGGGCAGCCACAAGACCAACACCTCGGTGCCCCAGGCCTTCTACAACGCGCAGGAGGGCGTCAGCCGCATCGCGACCGAGACCGGCGCCGGCCAGTGGGGATCGGCGCTCGCCTTCGCGTGCCAGTTCTTCGACCTCGAGGCGAAGGTCTACATGGTGCGCGCCTCGTACGACCAGAAGCCCTACCGGCGCTCGATGATCCACACGTGGGGCGGTGAGGTGGTGGCGAGCCCCTCGCCCGACACCGCCGCCGGCCGGGCCGTGCTGGAGGCCACGCCCGACAGCACCGGCAGCCTCGGCATCGCCATCAGCGAGGCCGTCGAGGACGCGGCGACGCGCAACGACACCAAGTACTCGCTCGGCAGCGTGCTCAACCACGTGCTGCTGCACCAGACCGTGGTGGGGCAGGAGGCCAAGGAGCAGCTGGCGCTGGCCGGCGCCGAGCCCGACGTGATCGTCGGATGCGTGGGCGGCGGCTCCAACTTCGCCGGTCTGGTGTTCCCGTTCCTGGCCGACAAGGCCGCCGGCAAGGACATCCGCATCGTCGCGGCCGAGCCGGCGGCGTGCCCCACGCTGACGCGCGGCCACTACGGCTACGACTTCGGCGACACGGCCAAGATGGCGCCCCTGCTGCCGATGCACACGCTCGGCCACGGGTTCGTGCCCGCGGCCATCCACTCGGGTGGCCTGCGGTACCACGGCATGGCGCCGCTCGTGTCGCACCTGGTCCACACCGGCCTGGTGGAGGCCCGCGCCTACAACCAGAGCGAGTGCTTCGCCGAGGCGGTCCGCTTCGCCCGCGCGGAGGGGATCATCCCGGCGCCGGAGCCCTCGCACGCGCTGCGCGCCGTGGCCGAGGAGGTCGAGCGGGCCCGCGAGGAGGGCGTGGAGCGCACGATCCTCTTCAACCTCTGCGGGCACGGCAACTTCGACATGGCCGCCTACGACGCCTACCTGTCCGGCGCGATGGTCGATCAGCCGCTCGCGCAGGAGGAGCTCGACCTGGCCGCCGCCGAGCTGGAGGGCCTGCCCGCGATCCCTTAGATCTCGCCGCTAGGAGTCGGGGGACTCCACGCTGGAGACCGTGACCGTGATCTGCGCGATCACGCCAAAGCTGATCACGTCCCCCGACTGGGCCCTGCGCACGAGGGTCAGCGTGACGGGCGCGGTGGCCGGGGTCGGGTCGCCGGTGCAGTCGGCGTTGAACAGGCCGCCGCGGATCGCGTCGACGTCGGGCACCGCCGTGATGTCGGCGCCGTTCGTCGACGTGATCGGATCCTGGGTGGCCTCGTCGACCCGCCCGGTGGTGCCGTCACGGCACGTCCATGACGGCCGCGACGACGTAGGTGGCGAGGGGCTCCGGACCGGTGATCGTGAGGGTGCCGGGGGCCGCCTCCGACATCACCGGCAGGTCGTAGGAGAGCGCGGGCGGGGCGGCCCCGGCCACCTGCAGCGTGGCCTCCTTGCGCAGGCCGGACGCGCCCACGAACAGGGTCAGCGGCGCCTGCGCGGACGGGCCGCGCGGCCAGCAGTTGCGCGAGCGCCCCGCTCGCAGCGCGGCAGCGTCAGCGTGGCCGCGCCCCGGGCGTCGGTGCGGATGGCCGGGCAGCGGCGTGGATCGCGGCTGGCCGCCCGCCCGCAGCTCGGGCGTGATGGTCGCGCGCGGGGCGAAGTCGATGAAGTTCACCACCACGTCCTGCCCGGCGGGCGTCAGCGCCTGCGCGGGCCGGATGATGTTGCGCCGCTCGCGCTGGATGGCCAGCGTCACGATGTCGCCGTACTTCGTGCGCCCGATGAACAGGGTGCGCCGCGGCTGGCCGGCGATCGTGCGCCGCAGCGTCGAGGTAGGTCCAGGCCGTGGTCACGCGGACGCTGAGCTTCCTGCCGAAGGCCCGGCGCACGGCTTTGATCGTCGATCCCCGGCCCACCCCGTGGCCCGCGTTCCAGCGGCCCGTGGAGAAGGTCCAGGCCTCGATCCTGCCCGCGCCGTCGATGGAGACGAATCCGTCGCCGGCGTTCCGGAGCCCGTTGTAGCAGCGCCGCGCCGCCGAGCCCTTGGAGGCCCGGGCGCAGTGCAGATGGAGCTTCGCGACCGCCTTCGCGCCGGAGGTGCCGATGCGGCCGAACGACGGTCCGATGCCCGCGGGCGCGCTGCCCGACGCGGGGATCGCCGCGGTCGCGGGGCCGGCCAGGATCAGCCCGGCGGCGACGCAGAGCGCCGCGAGTGGTCCCAGGAGTCGCCGAGCCCGGATCATCGCCCGGCCGACGCTACAGGCGCGGTGCCCGCCGCCGCCAGCGCGTCAGTAGGGGCTGCGCGACGACGGGCCCGAGCGCTCCTCGTCGGCCGCGCGCTTGCGCTTCATGCGGCGCTGGGAGCCCGCGACGCCACCGATGATCAGCAGCCCCAGCACGAGGTAGGGGATGCCGTAGAGGTAGCGGTTGTTGTCGAGACCGATCAGGAACACGACGCCGCCGACCGCGAAGATCAGGCCGATGATGTACGAGAAGAGGACGCCGGTCGGGCTCATGCCGACTCTCCGAAGTGATCCTCGATCTCGGCGATCACGAGGGGCGCCAGGACGTTCCAGTCGGTGGCGTCGTCCTTGGTCACGCTGACGAAGTTCGAGACCAGGAACACGTTGGTCACGCCGTCCAGGGCGAACAGCCGCGAGCCGAGGGGCGACTCCGAAGGGTCGGTGCCCTCCCGCACGGTCTGGGCCCTGCCCTCGGTCGAGGGGCGATCCAGCGTGAACTTGATCGCGTTCGGGTTCGGCGTCCCCTCCGGGGTCACTTCCATCACTCGTCAGCCTCTCGTCTCGTCATGCGAATCACCCGGATGGGTGATGGCTCAGCCCTTTGTATCGCGCCGGCGCGCGCCGATGGAGTGTCACAGGGCCCTCGTTCGGGCCCCGATTGAAAGGTAGCGGTATGGCTGCCCCGATCGACTTCACCTCCCGCGCGCAGGCCGTCGCGAAGACCGCGTCCGCCGCCGCCCCCCGCCTCTGCGGATGGTGCCTGGGCAGCGGGAAGTATCTCGAGGCGCTCGACGGCGATCTGGCCCACGAGTACATCCCGGTCGTCTGCGACGCCTGCCGGGGCACGGGGCGCCAGCGCATCTGACGTGGCCGCGGCGTAGGATGCCGCGGTGCCCGAGACGACCACCGACGCCCGGTCCCGCCTGGCAACGCTCCTGCGCGAGCACGCGCTGGTGCGCGAGTCCGTGGTCCTCGCATCCGGCCGGCGCTCGTCGTTCTACTTCGACGCGCGCCAGGTGCTGCTCGACCCCGAGGGCGCCGCGCTCGCGGGCCAGCTGATGTGGTCGCACCTCGGTCCCACCGGGCCGTCCGCCGTCGGCGGGCTGACGCTCGGCGCCGATCCGCTGGTGTGCGCCGTGAGCGCCACGGCCTGGGCGGCCGGCGAGCGGGTGACCGGCTTCTTCGTGCGCAAGGAGGCCAAGAAGCACGGCCTCCAGCAGTGGATCGAGGGCCCCTTCATCGAGGAGGGCACGCCCGTCGCCGTGGTGGACGACGTGCTCACCAGCGGCGGCTCGCTGGTCGCAGGCGATCGAGAAGGCGCGCCAGGCCGGCGGCGTGGTGGTGGCCGCCGCGGTGGTCATCGATCGCGCCGAGGGCGGCCACGAGGTGGCCGAGGAGGCCCTCCAGGGCGCGCCGCTCTTCAGCCTGTACACCGCGCCCGAGCTCCTCGAAGCCGGAGCGGCCCGGGGCGTGACCCGCGTCGAGCGGGCGGCGCCGGGCGACCAGACGGTCGTCGTCCGGGTGTCGGGTCCCACCGCGACGATCGTGACCGAGGGCCGGGAGCAGGAGGCGCGCCTCACACCGAAGGTGCCGGGCGGCCCGGCCGTGGCCGGCGACCGCGTGCGGCTGCGCTCCGACGAGGGCGAGCCCGTGGTGGTCGAGGTGCTCCCCCGCACCAGCGTCCTCGAGCGCGGCGACGGGGGCGACAAGCGCGCCCGGCCGATCGTGGCCAACGCCGACCTGCTGGTGGTGGTGGCCGCGGTGGTGGAGCCGCCGCTGCGCGACCGTCTCATCGACCGCTACCTGGTGGCGGCGGCCCTGGGCGACCTCGCCGCGGCGATCGTCATCACCAAGCTCGACCTGCCGCACGACCCGGCCGAGCTCGAGGACATCCTCGCCCCGTATCGCGAGCTCGAGTATCCCGTGCATGACCGGCGACGCCCACACCGCCCCGCTCGTCGAGGAGCTGCGGTCGCTGATCGGCGGCCGCACCGCGATCCTCGCCGGCCACTCGGGCGTCGGGAAGTCCACCCTCACGACCGCGCTCACCGGGGTGGAGCGGGCCGTCGGGGCGGTCAGCGCCAAGATCGGCACGGGACGTCACACGACCAGCGACCCGCGCCTGATCCCGCTGCCCGGCGAGGGCGCCGTGGTGGACACCGCCGGCGTGCGCACGTTCCACCTGCCCAAGATGGACCGGGCGCGCCTGGAGGCCGGCTTCCCCGAGATCGCGCGCCGCCTCGCGAGGGCTGCCGCTTCCGGGGGTGCGCGCACAACGGCGACGCCGGGTGCGCCGTGGTCGGGGCCGTCCCCGCGCGAGCGTCTCGAGAGCTATCGGCGAATGCTCGCCGAGATGCGGTGAATCCGCTGTTGCGCAGTCCGGTACGCGCCTTGACCCGGTATCGGGCGAGGCCGTAAGTTTGTGCGGCGCGGCACGAACCGCGCGGCAGCCGTTCGACCGACAACACCTTGCTGGAGGAGTACATGAACCGTCCTCGTCGTTTCCTGCCCCCGATTGCAGGAGGCGCCCAGACCACAGGCTGGGAGGCCCTCGACAAGTGGGTGGGCGGTAGCTCCAGCTCGGGCGGATCGTCGGCCCCGGCCGCCTCCTCCGGAAAGACCACCGGCTGGGAGGGCATGGACAAGTGGATCGGTGGCTCCGGCTCCTCCGCCTCGTCCGCCCCCGCCGCGCCGGCCGCCTCGGCTCCCTCCGGCACGACCGGCTGGGAGGGCATGGACAAGTGGATCGGCGGCTCGGGTAAGGCGGCCGCGGCCGCTCCCGCGGCGGCCGCAACCGGCAAGACCGGCTGGGAGGCCCTCGACAAGTGGGTCGGCGGCTCCGGCTCCTGGGTGGCTCCGCCGCTCCCGCGGCGGCCGCAACCGGCAAGACCGGCTGGGAAGCCCTCGACAAGTGGGTCGGCGGCTCCGGCGGCTCCGCCGCTCCCGCCGCGGCCGCAACCGGCAAGACCGGCTGGGAAGCCCTCGACAAGTGGGTCGGCGGCTCCGGCGGCTCCGCCGCTCCCGCCGCGGCCGCAACCGGCAAGACCGGCTGGGAGGCGCTCGAGAAGTGGGTCGGCGCTCGGGCGGCGGCACGTCGGCGGCAGCGCCGGCCGCGGCATCGTCGGGTCCCTCCGGCAAGACCGGCTGGGAGGCCCTCGACAAGTGGGTCGGCGGCGGCTCGGGCGGGTCTTCGGCTCCGGCCGCGGCCACGGGCACCACCGGCTGGGAGGCCCTCGACAAGTGGGTCGGCGACGGCAGCAAGTCGGCGCCCTCCGCGCAGGCCAGTGCCGGCAACGGCGCGGCCGCGTCGGCCGAGGCTCCCGCGGTGGCGGCCGAGGCGGCCCCCTCCGGCGGCGGCTTCGTCGGGTTCCTCAAGCGGCTCTTCGGCGGTAAGTAGGCCCGGGTCCGGTTCCCGGCGTCGCCGAGAGGGCGGCGCCGGGCGACGGCGGTGACACGTGTCATCAACGAGCGGTCCGCCGGTGGCGTGCTGCTGCTCCCGATGGGCTCCGCCCTGATGGTGGCGCTGATCTGCCTGCGGGGCGGGTCGATCCTCGCCCTGCCCAAGGGGCACATCGAGAAGGGCGAGTCGGCCGAGGTGGCCGCGCTGCGGGAGACGCGCGAGGAGACCGGCATGTCCGGGCGCCCCTCACGCGGCTGCGCGAGATCTCCTACGTCTTCCGCTCGCGCGTGCACGGGGCGCGGGTGGCCAAGCGCGTCGACTTCTTCCTGCTCGCCTATCGCGCCGGCTCGCCCGCGCCACCACGACGCCGAGGTCGACGGCGTGCGCCTGGTGCCGATCGACGAGGCCACGCGAGGCCCTGGCGTACCCCGGCGAGCGCGAGGTGATGGGAGAAGCCCTCGCCTGGGTGCGGGCGGCAGGTTACGGTGGCCCGTGGACGAATCGTGGTGACGACCCGCCGCGCTGATCCGCGCCCCCCGCCCACCTCGCTTCTCCGAGGACGCCTGTGTACGCCCTGAACTTCTACTCCCCGCTGTTCATCGACCAGCTCCGCAAGGGACGCAAGACCGCCACCATCCGGCTGGGCGACAAGTCCCACAAGTACCGCAAGGGGCAGCTCGTCTGGGTGACGGTGGGGCATCGCCACGGCCCGCGCCAGCGCATCTTCACCGCGATCATCGACGACGTCGTCGGTCAAGCCGGTGCGCGAGCTCACCCAGCGCGAGATCGAGCGCGACAACCCCGAGTTCCGCCTGGTCGAGGACACGCTGCACTTCCTCTCGCACATCTACTCGCGCGAGGTGGCCCTGGACGACGCGGTCTCGGTGATCCACTTCTCCGAGGTCATCGAGTTCCCCTCGCTCAAGTGACCCGGTCGGTGACGCCCTCGCGCCTTGATTCGCGGGGGCGCGGGTGGTTTCCTTTGGCACTCACAGTCATCGAGTGCCAATGGGGGAAGTGCATGAGCTTGCAGCCCTTGGGCGACCGAGTCGTCGTCCAGTCGATCGAGGCGGAGCAGGTAACCGCCAGCGGCATCGTCCTCCCGGACACCGCAGCCGAGAAGCCGCAGCGCGGCAAGGTCATCTCCGTCGGCGCCGGCCGGTACGAGGATGGAAAGCGCGTGCCGATCCAGGTCGCGGAGGGTGACGAGGTCATCTACTCCAAGTACGGCGGCACGGAGATCAAGGTGGACGGCGAGGACTACCTGATCCTTCGCGAGTCCGACATCCTCGCGAAGGCGGTCTGAACGTGCCGAAGCTGATCAAGTTCAACGAGGACGCCCGCCGATCGCTCGAGCGGGGTGTCAACACCCTGGCCGACGCGGTCAAGGTGACCCTCGGCCCCAAGGGGCGCTACGTGGTGCTCGACAAGAAGTTCGGCGCACCGACCATCACCAATGACGGCGTCACGATCGCCCGCGAGATCGAGGTCGAGGACGTCTTCGAGAACCAGGGCGCCCAGCTCGTGCGCGAGGTGGCCACGGCCACCAACGACGTCGCCGGCGATGGCACCACCACCGCCACCGTGCTCGCCCAGGCGATCGTGCGCGAGGGCCTCAAGAACGTGGCCGCCGGCGCCAACCCGATGGGCCTCAAGCGCGGCATCGAGGCGGCGGTCGACATCGTCGTCGCCGAGATCGCCAAGCAGGCCAAGGCCGTCTCGGGCAAGGAGGACATCGCCCGGGTCGCCGCCATCTCCAGCCGTGACCGCGCGATCGGCGATGTCATCTCCGACGCCATCGAGAAGGTCGGAAAAGACGGCGTCGTGAACGTCGAGGAGGGCCAGACCTTCGGCATGGACCTCGAGTTCACCGAGGGCATGCAGTTCGACCGCGGCTACATGAGCCCCTACATGGTCACCGACCAGGACCGCATGGAGGCCGTCCTCGATGACCCGTTCCTCCTGATCCACGGGGGCAAGATCTCGAGCGTGCAGGACATCCTGCCGCTGCTCGAGCAGGTCATCGGCCAGGGCCGGCCGCTTCTGATCATCGCCGAGGACGTCGAGGGCGAGGCCCTTGCGACGCTGATCGTCAACAAGCTGCGCGGCACCTTCACCGGCATCGCCGTCAAGGCCCCGGGCTTTGGCGACCGGCGCAAGCGCATGCTCGAGGACATCGCCATCCTCACCGGCGGCGAGGTGATCGCCGAGGAGATGGGCCTCAAGCTCGCCAACACCCAGGTCTCCCAGCTCGGTCGCGCCCGCAAGGTCGTGATCGCCAAGGACGCCACCACCATCATCGACGGTGCCGGCGACACCGAGGAGATCAAGGGCCGCATCAAGCAGATCAAGGCCGAGATCGACACCACCGACTCGGACTTCGACCGCGAGAAGCTCCAGGAGCGTCTTGCCAAGCTCGCCGGCGGCGTCGCCGTGGTGAAGGTCGGCGCGGCCACCGAGACCGAGCTGAAGGAGCGCAAGCACCGTGTCGAGGACGCCCTCCAGGCAACCCGCGCGGCGCTCGAGGAGGGCATCGTCCCCGGTGGGGGCGTCGTGCTGATCAACTCGATCAAGTCGCTCGACGGCCTCAAGCTGACCGGCGACGAGGCGACCGGGGCGGCCATCGTGCGCCGCGCCCTCGAGGAGCCGCTTCGCCAGCTGGCCGAGAACGCCGGCCTCGAGGGCTCGGTGGTCGTCGGCGAGGTCAAGAACCGCAAGCCCGGCATCGGCCTCAACGTCGACACCGGCGAGTACGTGGACCTGGTCAAGGCCGGCATCATCGACCCGGCCATGGTGACCCGCTCTGCCCTGCAGAACGCGGCCTCCATCGCCAAGAACATCATCACCACCGAGGCCGTCGTGGCCGACAAGCCCGGCGATGACGGCGGTGCCCCCGACATGGGCGGCATGGGCGGCATGGGCGGCATGGGGATGGGCATGTAACGTCGGTTCCCGCCGACTGCATCTTCCGCGAAGGGGGCCCACGTGGCCCCCTTCGTGCTTTCTCCCGAGGCTCATGACCACACTTCCCATCGAACATCCCGCGGCGCACGCTGATCTTCTGGACCGCGACGCGCGCTGATCGGCGTGGACACCGTCCTCTTCTCGATGGTCGTCCCGGCGCTGCCCGAGTTCGCCGACCGCTACGACTTCTCGGCGTCGGTCGCGGCGCTGATCTTCGCCGCTCTTCCCGGTGGGCCAGCTGCTCGCGGCGCTGCTCGCCGCGGGCTGGGTGGAGCGCATCGGCCGGCGGCCGGTGATGATGATCGCCGCCGTCGATGCTGGTCGCGGCGACGCTCGGCTTCTCGCTGGCCAGCGGGCATCGAGCTGCTCGCGCTGGCCCGCTTCATGCAGGGCGTCGCGGCCGGGCTGGTGTGGACGGCGGGCCTCGCCGCGATCGCCGACGTCTACCCCGTGGACCAGCTGGGCTTCCGCCTCGGGCTCGCCGAGACGGCGGGCGGGGCGATGGGCCTGCTCGGCCCCATCATCGGCGGCGTCCTCATCGTCTGGGTCGGCCTCGACGAGACGTTCGCGCTCGCCGCGATCCTCCCCGCCCTCGCGCTGATCCCCGTGTTCCTGATCCCCGAGACGCGCGGCGGCCCGGGGGTCCGCCAGCCGCTGCTGCCGGCGCTGCAGAGCCTGCGTCGCGGTGCCCAAGGCGCGCGTCGCGTTCTGGGCGCTCGGCCGGGCGTGGCGGCCGTGCTCGCGCTGGTGGAGCCCCTGCTCCCGCTCGACCTGGCCGACCGGCTCGACCTCTCCTCGCTGGGCATCGGCCTGGTGTTCGGCGCGGGGCTGCTCTCGTACTTCGCGCTGGTGCCGGTGGGCGGGTGGTGGTCGGACAAACGCGGGCGCCGGGCGCCCCTCATCGTCGGCGGCGTGCTGATGGCGGTCGGGCTCCCCTTCTGCGCCTTCGGCCCCGCCATCAGCGTGGCGATCGCCTTCGCCGTGGTGGGCGCGGGCATGGCGGCGATGGGCGCGCCCACCGGGCCGCTGATGGTCGAGGCCGTCAACGAGGCGGGCATGGCCGGGCCAGTACGGGCTCAGCTCGGCGATGCTCACCGTGGTGTTCGCCGTCGGGTACGTGGTGGGCCCGCTGCTCGGCGCGGCGGCGAGCGCCGTGCTGCCGTTCCTCGCCACCATGATCATCGCGGCGTTCGCGATCGCGGTGGTGGCGGCGTGGGTCGCGCGCACCCTCCCGAAGGAACAGCCGTCGGGGGAGGCTTTGGCCGTCGGGCCAAGGGGGTGAGCGCCCGCCCGCTGCTACCGTCCCTGCCCCGGAGTTGCGTGAGAGGCTGACGTTCTGCCGCTGTTCACCGACTATTCGACCGACGGTTTCTTCGACGAGATGTTCGAGGCGCCGGATCGCCCGCGTGACGCCTATTCCCGGCTGTTCACGGGGCTCAAGTCGCTGCGTCCCGCGACGTTCGCCGCGCGCAGCGCGCTGGTCGATCGCGCCTACCTGACCCAGGGCATCACCTTCGCCCACGGCGGGCGTGAGCAGCCCTTCCCGTTCGACCTGCTGCCGCGGCTGATCCCGATCGACGAGTGGGAGCGCCTCGAGGCCGGGCTCGCGCAGCGCGTGATGGCCCTCGACCGCTTCATCGGCGACATCTACGGCGAGCGGCGCGCGGTGGCCGACGGCGTGGTGCCGAACGCCCTGGTCACCACCTGCGAGGGCTACGTCCGGGAGATGGTCGGCATCGAGCCGCCGCTCGGTCGTTTCGTGCACGTCGCGGGCATCGACCTGGTGCGCGACGACGACGGCACGTGGCGCGTGCTCGAGGACAACCTGCGCTGCCCGTCGGGCCTCTCGTACGTGGTCCAGAACCGCGCGTTCATGCGCCGCGCCTTCCCCGAGGCCTTCGCCGATCACCACGTCGAGCCGGTCGGCCACGCCCCGTTCCTGCTGCTGTCGGCGCTGATGGCCGCCGCGCCCGAGGGCCGCGACTCCCCGCGCGTCGTGGTGCTCGACCCCCGGCCCGGCCAACCCGGCCTACTACGAGCACGCCTTCCTCGCCCAGCAGATGGGCGTGCCGCTGGTGGAGGGCCGCGACCTCACGGTGCGCGACCGCCGCGTGTACCTGCGCACCACGACGGGCCGCGAGCGCGTGGACGTCATCTACCGCCGCATCGACGACGGCTTCCTCGACCCGGCGAGCCTGATCGCCGACTCGCTGCTCGGCGTCGCCGGGCTGATGCAGTCGTTCCGCGAGGGCAAGGTCGCGATCTGCAACGCCGTCGGCACCGGCGTGGCCGACGACAAGGCGGTGTACGCCTACGTCCCCGACCTGATCCGGTACTTCCTCAACGAGGAGCCGATGCTCGAGCAGGTGCCCACCTACCTGATGGAGCGCGAGGACGAGCGCGAGTACGCGCTCGCCAACCTCGACCGCCTCGTGGTGAAGGCGGTGGACGGCGCCGGCGGCTACGGGATGCTGATCGGGCCCCACGCCACGCCCGGCGAGCGCCAGGCGTTCGCGCGGCGCGTCACCGAGAACCCGCGCGGCTACGTCGCGCAGGAGACGATCAAGCTGTCGCGGGCCCCCGTGCTGGTGGGCGACCACTTCGAGGCCCGCCACGTCGATCTGCGCCCCTTCATCGTCTACGGGGAGCGTCCCGTGGTGGTGCCCGGCGGGCTGACCCGGGTCGCGCTGCGCGACGGTTCCCTGGTGGTCAACTCCTCACAGGGTGGCGGCAGCAAGGACACCTGGGTCCTCAGCAACTGATGCTGGCCCGTGTCGCCGAGACGCTGTACTGGACCGCGCGCGACCTCGAGCGCGCCGAGAACTTCGCGCGCCTGCTCGAGGTGGGGCAGGCCGCCGCCCTGGAGGGCGACTCCTCCAACGGCGCCGGCGGCCGCCTGGTGTGGGAGCCGCTGGTGCGCATCGCCGGCGACTACGAGAGCTTCCTGCTCACCCACCGCCGCGCCGACGAGCGCAGCGTGCCGTGGTTCCTCACCTTCGGGCGCGACAACCCCGACAGCATCGTGGCCTGCATCAAGCGCGCCCGCGAGAACGCGCGCAGCGTGCGCGACCGCCTGCCCACCGAGGTGTGGGAGGGCATCAACGACGCCTGGCTCGAGCTGGTCGACTGGCCGCCCGAGCGCATCACGCGCGACGGCGTGTACCCCTTCTGCCAGGGCATCCGGCGCTCGTCGTACCTGATCCTCGGGCTGGTCGAGCAGACCATGCGCCGCGACGAGGGCTGGCAGTTCATGCGCCTCGGCCGGTTCCTCGAGCGGGCCGGGCGCTCGACCCGTCTCGTGCAGGCCCACCAGGTGGCCCGCGCCAAGCTGATGGACGACGACGACGTGCTCGACCTGCACGGGTGGCGCGCGCTGCTGGGCGACGCCGCGGCCCACGAGGCCTACCTCCAGGTGGACGCCGCCGCGCTGTCGCCCGAGTCGATCAGCCGCTTCCTGATGCTCGACCCCCGTTTCCCGCGGTCGGTGGCCTTCTGCCTGGGCGAGGTGGAATCGGCCATCGAGGACCTGATCTCCATGGACGCCATGGCGGCCGGTCCGCCGCCGCTGGTGCTGGCCCGTACCGCCCGCGACATGGTCGAGGCGGCCGCGCGCAAGCCCTGGGGCGGCCTCGAGGTGGGGGACCTCATCGAACGACTCCTCGCCCGGTGCACGTCGATCGATGTGGCGCTCGGCGAGTCCTGCTTTCTCGCATCCTACGAACGCACACCGATCGGACAGCATGCCCAGGCTTCACGCCAAGCACAGAACTGAGATCCACTACGCCGGCTCGGTCGGCGAGAGTGTCAACGAGATCCGCCTGGTCCCCTCCGGCAACGGACGCCAGGACGTCGAGTGGTCGCACGTGCGCACCGAGCCCGCCGCCGAGCTGATGAGCCACAAGGACGCCTACGGCAACGAGGTGCGGTGGTTCCAGCTGACCGAGCCGCACGGCGTGCTGGTGGTCGAGTCGGAGGCGGTCGTCGTCACCAAGAACGGCCTGTGGCGGCAGGAGTACGCCGACGACGGCATCGCGGCGACGGCCGACCCGGCCTACGTGGACGACTACGCCGAGTTCCTCGCCGGCTCGTCGCGCATCCGGTGGGTGGAGCCGGTCGAAGAGCTTCGCGGAGGCCCTCGACCTGGACGAGTCGGGCAGCCTGGTGGTCTGGGGCGCGTCGCTCGAGGCCGAGATCAACAAGGCGATCGTCTACACGACCGGCGTGACCGAGGTGGACACCCCCATCGAGGAGGTCGTGCGGGTGGGGCGCGGCGTGTGCCAGGACATGGCGCACCTGATGATCGCGGTGGCCCGCCGCCGGGGCGTCGCCGCGCGCTACGTCAGCGGATGGCTGCACCTGCCCGGGCTCGAGGGGCCGGGCGAGAGCCACGCCTGGGTCGAGATCGCCGTGCCCGGCATGGGCTGGGTGGAGTACGACCCGACCCACCCGGCGCCGTCCACCGAGCACTACGTCCGCCTCGCGGTGGGGCGCGACTACGACGACGTGCCGCCCCTGCGGGGCAGCTACCTCGGCCCGCCGACCGACAGGATGGACGTCGTCGTCGAGGTGCGCGAACTCCCCGCCTGAGCGCCTGAGGCAATGCCGAGCCCGCGGGTCCGCTCTGACGAGCGGGCCGCGCGGGCGGGGCTTTATCTTCCTCCTGAGACGGGCGGGCCGCCGGTGTTCGGCCGGTGGAGACCGCCCTCGTGCGCCGCATCCAGAGGCGTCACCTCCTCACGACCGAACTGCCCGTGCCGGCAGAACCGCTTCGGTCGTGCGAGCCTCTGCGCCACCCCGCGTCGCATCGGGAGCCCACGCGCTCCGCCATGCGGTCCAGGGTGATGGAACGCGATCCCGGGGCTCCGGTCGCTCCTTGTGACAGATGGGGTCCGCCCGACGCGCTCACGCGTGTGTCTCAGGTTCGGTCGCGCGCGACCGGGTGCTGGGACAGGAGGTGCGGCGCTCACCTGCATGTGGTGGCGATGCATGGGGTCCAGGGTTCGGTTCGACGCTGCAGGCGGGATATAGGCCTCGAGTCCGGAACCCCGAACCGATGGCGGCTCATCCCGTGCAACGATCGTTGCATCGTCGGCAACACGGGGTCAACCCCCCAACCGCGTGATCCCGCCCCCGCCGCCTTGCGGCTAGTGCGAGGAGATCACCTGGTCGACGATGCCGTATTCCTTGGCCGCCTCGGCGTCGAGGAAGTAGTCGCGCTCGGTGTCGGCGCTGACCTTCTCGATCGACTGGCCGGTGTGCTTGGCGATGATCTCGTCGAGCTGCTTGCGCATGGCCAGGGCCTCGCGCGCGTGGATCTCGATGTCGCTCGACTGCCCGCTGAAACCGCCGGAGAGCTGGTGGATCATGATCTTCGCGTTGGGCAGCGCCATCCGCTTGCCGGCGGCGCCGGCGGCCAGCAGCAGGGCGCCCATGCTCATGGCCACGCCGATGCAGATGGTGGAGACGGCGGGCTTGATGAACTGCATCGTGTCGTAGATCGCCATCCCCGCGTACACCGACCCGCCGGGCGAGTTGATGTAGATCGAGATGTCCTTGTCGGGGTCCTCGCTCTCGAGGTGCAGGAGCTGGGCCACGATCAGGTTGGCGATCTGATCGTCGATGGGTGTCCCGAGGAAGACGATCCGCTCATTGAGCAGCCGGGAGTAGATGTCGAACGAGCGCTCGCCGCGCGAGGTCTGCTCGACGACCATCGGTATCAGTGGACTCACGGAGGGGAGACTACGCCTCCAGGCTGGCGATGCGCCCCTGGTCGTCGAACGTGAGACGGTGCGGCCGGTCGTTGACGCTCTGCGCGGCCCGGTCGATGACCCTCACGGTGAGCACCACCTGCGGCGGCTCGAGACGCGCGCCACGGAAGCCGGAGCGCCCGGGCGGCGTCGCGTCGCGCACGCCCTGGGGGTCGGAGGCGGCGCCGCCCACGCTCACCGCGGCGTTCGGCGCGAAAAGGGCGGCAAAGGCCTCGGTGCCCGTGTTGAGGGCCCCGACGTAGGTCTTGCCGAACTGGCGCGCCGTGTCGTAGGTGGGCATCACGCGGCGCGGATCACGAACAGCACGTAGGCCAGGAGGGCCACGCCGCCGAGGGTGAGCGCGACCGCGGTGAGGGCGCTCATCGGCTTCCGGGGCCGCGGCGCGGCACGCCCCTCGCCGTCGGCGGCCGCCTCGGCGTGGCGCCGCCGGTGGCGGCGCTCGGCCAGGATCACGATCGCGATCGTCACGAACGTGGCGCCGAAGAAGCACGGCAGCACGCCGAGGCCCGTGAGCGGGAACAGGAGCAGCAGCACGAGCCAGGTGGGGACGCCGATCAGGGCCCCGCGAACGACCCGCTGGGTGATGCGCTGGACCTCGTCGAACTCGTCGAGCGGCTCGAGATCAGAATGCATACCGCTCCTCCTTCCACGGGTCCGCGGAGTTGGAGTAGCCGAGGCGCTCCCAGAAGCCGGGCTCGTCGTGGTCGAGCAGCTCCAGGCCGCGCAGCCACTTGGCGCTCTTCCAGAAGTAGAGGCTCGGCACCAGCAGCCGCAGGGGCCCGCCGTGAACCGGCTCGAGCTCCTTGCTGTCGAACCGGTACGCCAGCAGCACGTCGTCGGCCTGGAGGCGCTCGAGCGGGACGTTGGCGGTGTACCGCTCCTCGGAGTGGGCGACCACGTGGGACGCGCCGTCCTGGATCCCCAGCTCCTGGAGAAGGGGCCAGAGGGCCACGCCCTCCCACACGGTGCCGAGCTTGCTCCAGCTGGTGACGCAGTGGATGTCGGTCGTGATCCTGGTGATGGGCCGCGACCGCAGCTCCTCCAGGGTCCAGCGGAGCGGCGTGTCGACGAGCCCCGTGATCGTGAAGTCCCAGTCCGGTGGCGCCTGCTGGTACGGCACCGAGCCGGCGTGCAGCACCGGGAAGTTGGACACGACGTGCTGGCCGGGTGGCACCCGGCGACGCTCGTCCTCGCTCAGCCCGCGATTGCGCAGGAGCCCCATGCGGCCCTCCCGTCCGGCCTCGACGTCCCCGCGGATTGTACGCCGCGCGCGTCCATCACTCGCGCAGGGTCCGTCCCATCAGGGCGAGCCCCTCCGCGTCGTGGGCGGCCGCGATGTGGAAGCGCCCGGTCATGTCGAGCGCGGTGCCGGGCACATCCGCCGCGTCGGGCATGCCGACGGCCAGGCCCGCCTCGAGCGCCACCAGCTGCGCGGCGGCCACGTCGATCGCCCGCCCCTTGCCCAGGCCGACCATCGCGTCGCCGCGACCGGCGGCCGTCTGGCACAGCGACAGCGCCAGCGACCCGAGGGCCCGCAGGCGGCCGACGCGGCCCTCCAGGAAGGCGGCGGCCCGGGAGACGCGGGCCGGATACGCGCCCTCCACCAGCAGCAGGTCCAGCACGCCGGAGGGCGACGGCGTCAGCGCGGCGAGCCGCGTGCCGTCCAGCCACGATCCCCGCCCCCGCTCGGCGATCCACTCCTCGCCGGTGCCGTGATCGCGCACGAAGCCGAGGGTCACGTCGGCCATGGTGCGGCCCCCCGCGATGGCGATCGAGGTGGAGAACACCGGCAGCCCGCGTTTCGCGTTGAGGCTGCCGTCGATCGGGTCGACCACCGCGATCGTGGTCGCGCTGCCGCCCCCGATCCCGACCTCGCCGATCTCCTCGCTGATCACCGTCAGCGGACGGCCGACCGCCCCCAGCTCCTCCAGCACGATGTCCTCGGCCAGGCGATCGACCGCGACGGTGATGTCGCCGCCGGCGCCGCGGCCGCGGGTCTCGGAGCGCTGCGCCGGGGCCATGGCGCTGATGTCGTGGGCGATGCGATCGCACGCGCGCCGGCAGGCGGCGATCCAGACCTCGGCGTCCCGCCCCGGCGCTGCCGCCTCAGGCATCGACCAGCGAGTGGAACGCCACGCCGGTCAGCAGCTTGGGGAAGAAGTACGTGGACTTCTGGGGCATCGTCTCCCCGGCCTCGGCGACCTCGGCGATCGACGACTTGGGGATGCCCCTCAGGATCAGGGCCGCCGCGACCTCTCCGGAATCGACCAGCTGCTGCGCCTCGGCCGCGTCCTTGGTGTAGCTCAGCACCTCGTCGTGCGCGAGGGCGGCCTGGTCGGCGCCGAGGTGGGGGATCAGGATCTCGCGCTCGATGGCGGCCACGTCGAGGCGCTCGCCTGCCGACTGCCCCGGGCGGGTCGCGCCGGTGAGCAGCGTGGCGTGGCCGGGCACCAGCAGCCCGAGCGCGGGGACGTCCTCGGGGGCCTCGGCCGAGGGCGGAGAGCAGCGCGGCCAGGTCGGGCAGCTCGCGCGCGGTGAACCCGCTCGCCGGCGCCCTCGGGCCAGCGGGTCAGCAGGCGGTGGGTGGGCAGCACGACGAGGCCCGGGGTCGTCGAGCGCGGTGAGGCCCATCAGCACGCGGTCGTAGGGGGCGTCGCCCTCGACGGCGTCCTCGGCGGCGCGCCGCTCGTCGCGGTAGGCGAGCGCGGTCTCGTAGCGGTGATGGCCGTCGGCGATCAGGATCCAGCGGTCGCGCATGGCGTCGGCGACCGCGGCGATGACGCCGGGATCGGTGACGCGCCAGAAGCGGTGCGTCGTGCCCTCGCGATCGGTCACCTCGGCCTCGGGCGGCGCGCTCGGCGCGATGGCGGCCCAGGCGGCGCCCTCGGCGTCGGGGTACAGGCCGAACACCGGCGAGAGGTTGGTGCGGACGGCCCGCGTCAGCCGCAGGCGGTCCTCCTTCGGCCCCGCGTGGGTGCGCTCGTGCGGGCGCACGACACGGGCCTCGTACGGCTCGATGCCCACGGCGGCGAGGATGGTGCGCCGCTCGCGCGGGATGCCGTCGTCGAGGGTGAAGCTCTGCGTCCATGCGATCAGGCACGGGTCGTCGCTCACGGCGAGGGCGCCCTGGTCGCGCCACGACGCGATCAGCCCGGCCACCTCGTCGTAGCCCACCTCGGGCAGGATCAGGCGCACCGCGTTGTAGGGGCTCACGGCCAGCAGGCGGCGGCGCTCATCGGCGGAGATGACGTCGTAGGGGGGAGCGATCAGCTCTCCCAGGGGTCCGGCGGCCTCGGCGTACCTGAGGGCGCGGAAGGCACGAACGTCAGCCACGGACGGCGATGCTACCAGCGCCGGAGCGTCCGGTGAGGTGGCTACCATGACCTGTCCGTGGCGGACGATCTCACCTCTGAACAGCGCGCGGCGGTCACCCATCCCGGCGGCCCCGCCATCGTGCTCGCGGGCGCCGGAGCCGGCAAGACGCGGGTGCTCTGTCGCAGGCTCGCCTGGCTGGTCGAGCAGGGGGCCTCGCCCAACGAGATCCTGGCGCTGACCTTCACCCGCGAGGCCGCGGTGGAGCTGCGCGCCCGCGCCGAGGAGCTGCTCGCGACCTCGCACGAGACGCTCCGGGTGACCACCTTCCACGCCTACGCGCTGGACGTCGCCCGCGTCCACGGCGTGGAGCGGGGCCTGCTGGCGGACACCACCGTGGCGCGCACCGAGGACCGCATGCTGATGCTCCTCGACCGCCTCGGCGAGCTGGATCTGCGGCTGCACGACCTGCGCGGCGACCGCGCCCGCGTGGTGGAGGACCTGATCAAGCGCATCGACGCCTGCCGCGACCAGCTGGTGACCGCCGAGGCCTACCGCGGCTGGGCCGAGGCGGCCGTCGCCGGGGCGGGATCGGGCGGAGCGGCGCACAAGGCGCGCCGCCAGCTCGAGTTCGCGCGCGTGTACGAGGCGCACGACCGCTGGCTCGCCGAGGACGGGCCGGGAGGACTTCGGCCTCTCGATCATGCGGGTGCTCGACCTGCTGCGCGCCCACCCCGACCGGCGCGATGCGGTGCAGGAGGCCGCGCGGCACGTGCTGGTGGACGAGTTCCAGGACACCAACCACGCCCAGGCCGAGCTGCTCTACCTGGTCGCCGGGAGGCGCGACGAGCCTGATGGTGGTGGGCGACGACGACCAGGGCATCTACCGCTTCCGCGGCGCCTCGTCGAAGAACATCACCGACTTCCGCCGCCGTTTCCCGGACGCCGCGGATCTGCGCCTGGAGGTCAACCACCGCTCCACCCAGTCGATCCTCGACGCCGCGTCGGCCGTGGTCGAGCCGATCGCCGACCGCGCCCCCAAGACCACGGTCGCGCTGCCCGGCGGCCACCGGTCCCGCGCCGCAGCTGTGGCGCGCGCCGGACCCCGACGGGCAGGCGCGCGCCGTGGTCGACCGCATCGTCGCCCTGGCCGGCGAGGGCGTGCCCGCTGGAGGAGCAGGCCGTGCTGATGCGCGCCGTGCGGCTGGAGTCGCGGCCCCTGGTGGAGGCGCTGGAGCGCGCCGGGGTGCCCCATCAGGTGCGCGGCGGCATCGGCCTGTTCGAGCGGCGCGAGGTGCGCTCGGCGCTCGCCTGGCTGCGCGCGGCCTGCGACCCCGTCGCTGGTGCAGGACCACCTGCGCGTGGGCGCCGATCCGCGCTACCGGCTGCCCTGGGGCGAGCTGGCCGACGCGGTCACCTCCGCCGTCGGCGGGCGGCGGCGCGGTGAGCGGCGCCCTCGGATGCGTTCGCGCGCGCCCACGGCGCGCGAGGGCCTGGCCGACGCCCTCGCCGACGTCGGCCGTGCCGCCGCCGAGCTTCCGCCCGCCGACGCCCTGAGGTTCGCGATCGACCGCTCGGGCCTGCGCTCGGCGGCGATCGCGACCGGCGGAGCCGAGGGCGCGGCGCGCCTGGCGGGCCTCGCGGCGCTGGAGCGCCTCGGCCGCGAGATCGCCGAGCGCGATCCGGCGCTGGACGCTCCCGGCCTGGGCGCGCTGCTCGCCGGGCTCGCCGACATCGGCTACCGCGGCGAGGGCGTCTCGCCGATCGAGCGCACCGGCGTGCAGGTGATGACCATCCACCAGGCCAAGGGCCTCGAGTTCGACGCGGTGTTCGTGGTCGGCATGACCCGCGCGCAACTTCCCCGGGCAAGGACCGGGGCGAGATCGACATCCCCGACCAGCTGCTGCCCGAGGTGCTGCCCCGCGCCCGCGACGCGCACGTGGCCGAGTCGCGGCGGCTGGCCTACGTCGCGATGACCCGGGCCCGCCGGCACCTGGTGCTGTGCACCCTGGCCGCCGGCGCGAGCGGCGTCGCGCAGGCGCCCTCGCCCTTCTTCGAGGAGGCGCGGGTCGCGCTCGGCGCCGAGGTGGAGGAGGTCGGCGAGTCGCCCGACCGCGCGCTGCTGGCCGCGGTCGGCGACGCGCCGCGACGCCGCCGAGAGCAGCTCGATGCGCGCCGCGCGCGCGGTGGCCGAGGAGGCGCCGGAGGCCGACGCGCTGCTCGCCGAGGCGGCCGCCGCCGCGTCCGAGCTGATCGCCGCGCGCGCGTCGGTGATGCGCCCGCCGCCCGCGCCGCCCGCCGTGCCGGAGCACCCGCGCCCCGCCCGCCCCGGCCTCGAGCTGACCCCGAGCGCCATCGAGATGTACCGCGGCTGCCCGCTGCGCTACCGCTTCGCGGCCATCGATCGCGTGCCCTCGCCGCCGAGCGCCGCGAAGGCGATCGGCATCGCCGCCCACTCGGCGCTCGAGGCGCACTACCGCCCCGACGGCACCGGCGGCGACGGCGAGGCGCTGGTGCGCCGCTTCGCCTCCGCGCTGCGCCGCGAGGGCGTGGCCGAGACGGCGGAGGGGCGCCAGGCGCTCGCCCGCGGGCGGGAGAGGCTGCCCGACTACCACGAGCGCCTGGTGCGCAGCCGCACCCGGCCGCTGGCCGTGGAGCGCGACTTCACGCTGACGGTCGGCGCGCACCGCATCCACGGGCGCATCGACCGCATCGACGCGCACCCGGCCGGCGGCCACCAGCTGGTGGACTACAAGACCGGCAAGCCGCCGTCGGCGGGCGGGCGCACCAGCGCCGACGACCTGGTGCTGCGCCTCTACATGCTGGGCGCCCGCGAGGCGTGGGGCATCGAGCCCCGCGGCGCGACCGTCGTGCACATCCTGGACGGCGATTCGCGCGGCGTGCACCCCGACGCGATCGACGACTCCAGCGTGGTGGAGGCCGTGCGCGAGGCGGCCGAGGGCATCGCGACCGGCAGCTTCGCGCCCCGGGTCTCGTGGGACTGCCGCACGTGCGACTTCGCCCGCATCTGCCCGGCGCAGGACCGATGACGCCGATCTCCTCGTTCGCGTCGGGCGGCGCGGTGGAGGGCGTGTACGCGGTGCGCCACAAGGAGCGCCGCCTCTCGCGCCAGGGGCGCCCGTTCCTGTCGCTGACGCTGGCCGACGCGACCGGCTCGGTCTCCGCCGTGGTGTTCGACGAGGCCGACTACTTCGGGGCCCAGTTCGAGGAGGGCGACCGCGTGCGCGTGACCGGGCGGGTCACCGAGCGCGACGGCCGCCCGCGCGTGGTGGTCAGCCACCTGCGCCCGGCCGGCGACGAGGCCGAGGCCGCCGACCTGCTGCCGCGCAGCCACCGCGACCCCGACGAGCTGTTCGGCTTCGTGCTCCACCTCGCCGACGAGGTCGCCGACCCGGATCTGCGCCGGCTGCTGGACGCCCTGACCGGCGACGCCGACCTTGCCGCCGCCTGGCGCACGATGCCCTGCACGCGCTCGGGTCACCACGCCTACATGGGCGGGCTGGTGGAGCACACGGTGGGCGTCGGGTCTCTGGTCCAGACGCTGTGCACCTGGCACCCGCGCATCGACTCCGACCTGCTGCTGGCGGCGGCGCTGGTGCACGACATCGGGCACGCGCGGGCCTTCCGGCTGGGGGCCACCTTCGAGCTCACCGAGGAGGGGCGCCTGCTGGGGCACCTGGCGATCGGCCACGAGATCGTCGGCGACGCCGCGCGCCGCGCCGGCCTGTCGCCCACGCGCCGGGCCGAGTTGTTGCACGCCATCGACTGGCACCACGGCCCGCCGCCGGGGCAGGCGCCCGGCGCCGCGAGCCCCGAGGCGCTCGCCCTCTGGCGCGCCAACCAGCTCGAGACGGCGGTCAAGGCGCGCCTCGAGGGACCCGGCACGGCGGACCAGTAGGTCGCGGCGCCGGGCGCGCGGGGGTAGAGTCGCGCCGCGTACCGCCAGGGGAATCGTCGAAGGAGTCCATCGTGGGACGTTCATTCGTGGCGGGAGCATGGTCCCTCATGACCCTCCTGATCGCCGGGGTGTGCGTGGCCGGACCGGCGGTCGCCGCCACGGGCTCCCCGCTGACGCCGGCGGCGGTCTGGTCCAAGCTCGGCCGCGACGAGAACACGGTGACGCCGGTCCCCTCTGTGGCCCTGGACGGCACGAAGATCGTGGGCGCGTGGTCGGTGCCCGCGCCCGGCGGGGACTCCGTGCAGTCCGCCACGATCACCCCCACCCTCACCGCGGCCGGCCGGGCGCCGCAGATCGTCAACGTGGTTGCCGGGTGGTCGAGCGTCGACAGCCCCGTGCTGCTCGGCACGCCCGGCGGCGGCCTGCAGGTGATGCTGAACGCGTTCCACTCCCTGACCACCGGCGATCCGCTCAACGGGATCTCGTTCGCGCCGCGCAATCCGGACGGCACCTGGGGACAGCCCGTGCCCGTCGGAACCACCGGCGGGAGCACGGCGATACTCGCGAGCGACGGCGTCACACCCCTGTTCGTGTCGTCCAGTTCCGGGACATTCTTTGCCTACCGGGGAGCGACCAGCCCGTCGGTCGTCAATCTCGCCGCGGCGCTGGGGCCCAACGAGACCTACGAGATCCCGCGGCTCGGCCGGGACGGAGCCGGCCGGTACTGGCTCGCGTGGTACGAGGACGCGCGGGCACCGGGTCCCGACGGGCTCTACCTCGCCCAGATGGACCCGGCGACCGGCGGCCTGATCGGGGCTCCGGCCCTCGCGCCCGTCAGCTCGGGCATCTCCAACGTCAGCCTCTCGATCGCCCTCGCCTGCGGGCCGGCCAGCTGCCGCCTCGTCTACCACGAGACCGGCGCGACCGGCACCGACACGGGCCGCCTCCTGACCTGGGCGCCCGGGGAGTCCGCGGCGACCGTCGCGGTGGCGGGCACCGACGCGAGCTCCAACCTCTCGGCGGCCTACCGCGCAGACGGCCGCCTCTGGATCGTCTGGTACGACCGCAGCGGCAACGGCTCCTACCGGGTGGCCCTGGGCAACGCCCGCGGCGCCGGTGGCCAGGCCCGCTCCCTCGGTCTGCCGAACCGCGCCTCCGACCACTCCGCGGGAGCGATCAGCGCTGTCGCCGACGCCTCCGGCAACCTCGCCGTGCTGACCAACCACGAGAGCAACGGCGTCTACAACGCCTGGTTCACCGTCGCGAGCGCGGCGGGGGCGAGCGGGGTCGACACCACGGGCATCCCGAACCCGCGGGTGATCCGGCGCGGGCCGGCGACGTTCGTCGTCCCGCGGCACCCGTCGCTCAAGGCGCTCAAGAGGAGCAAGTGCGTCAACGTGCGCGTGCAGACGGCCAAACCCGCGGTGATCCGCGTGGCCATCTTCAGCGGGCGCAAGAGCGTGCGGGTGTTCGGCTCGGCCCTGGTGCGCTTCGCCAAGCCCGGCAGCCGCATCGTCTGCATCCGGGTGCCGCTGCGGGCGCACACCTTCGACGTGCGTGACCCGTTCCGGTTCGCCTTCGCGCTCCGGCTCGGCGCGCACCCCAAGCGGTCGGCCAAGGCGACGCTGACCACGAGCGGCTTCCTCAACTTCCAGTAGCCGATGCGGTCGCCGACCAGCCGCCGCCTCTGCGGCCTCGCCGCACTCCTCGCCATCGCGCTGCTCGGAGCGCTGGCGAGCGCCGCGAGCGCGGCAACGCCGACCACCCTCTACGCCTGGTCAGGAGGGATGGCGCCGTTCCAGTCCCTGCACGGGGCCCACCTGCTCGCGAACGGCAAGATCCAGGTGCTCGAGGTGACGCCGGCCAATCGCGCCAGCGGCGCCGTGACCGTCCGGGAGACGGTCACGCCGACCCCGGCGCAGCTCGCCGCGATCCGCGCCCGTGCCGCCGCCCTGCCGGCTCCGATCGCCCAGGCGGCCTCCCGCAGCACCGACGGCGCCTACGCGCTGGCGGTCGCCGAGGTCAACGGCGACAGCCGCGCGATCCTCTCGGTCAACGCCCTCGACCCGCGGCTCGCAGCCCTGCTCGCCGCGATCAACGCGGCTCTGCCGCCCATCCGCCAGCTCGAGCGCGAGCGACCGGCCGCGGCGGTCCAGCGCGCCGACGACGAGCCGTGCGCGGACAAGCCGGCGACCGAGGTGAGTCGCACCAAGTCGCTGAAGGACGCGGCCAACGAGGGGCTGGCCAAGCTGACCGCCAAGGGCGGCTTCGAGGGCGACACGGTCGCGGTTGACCTCACGGGCAAGCCGACCTCCGGCCCGGTGACCATGACCATCCACATCGAGCTCGTCGACGAGCACCCCTTCGGGCAGGCCGACCTCGACCGCTTCGCCGCCGCCGCCCAGAAGCGGATCGGCCCCCTCACCGCCTCCAACGGGACGAAGATGACCGTGGGCTTCGACCTGCGCACCCGGCTCCCCGGCGATCCGGCGAACCCCTGCGCCCACCAGATCACGATCAACGACACCCCGGGGTACCGCTCCTTCGTGGACGAGACGACGCCGCCCAACGACGGCGCGGGCAGCGGCACCTGGGGCTCGGCGGACAAGGACTGGGGCACCGGCTTCCTGCTCGCGCACGAGGGGCTCCACCTGGCGGGGCTCCCCGACCAGTACACCGACGTCCTGCGGCAGAAGGGCAAGCCCGACGTCACCGTCCCGGGAACCGTCGACACCAACGACAAAACCGCCCTGAAGGAGTGGGTCCGCTCGGTAGGCCGCGATCCCGCCGCGGGCGTCCTCGCCAGCAAGCCGCGGCCCGGCCACGCCAACGACATCATGGGCTCCGGCAAGAAGACCTCGCGCGTGCTGCGCTCGGACGTCAACGCGCTGGTCCGGCAGGCGGGCGTCCACCTGCGCGGCGACCCGGGCGACATCCTGGCCAACAAGTCGGGCGACCAGCAGAACCTCGGCGTCGGCGCGCCGCTCGACATGTTCGCCCCGCGCGGGGGCAAGGCGCATCGCGACGGCCTGTGGGCCTACTGCGTGGACTTCTCGCGCCACATCCCCGAGACCGGCAGCGGGCTCGACGTGCTCGGCCCCGCGGCGTCGCTGCCCGGGGCCAACATGCCCCAGCTCCAGGCCGTGCTGCAGGTGATCGGCCGGCGCCAGACGGGCACCGCCTCGGTCCCCGACGGCGCGCAGGAGGCGATCTGGACCGTCACCGACGCACACACCGAGACCTCTCCCGGCATCCAGTCGATCCTCGCGGAGGCCGGGGTGGCGGGCCCGCTCGCGGGCACCACCCATTTCGGCAACCCCAACGCGGGCAGCCCCGACACCGCCGCCGTCACCCCGGGCGCCGTGATCCCCGCCCCCGCGGTCGTGCCCGAGACCCTTCCCCCGGTGGCGCCGCGCATCGACCAGGCCCGCCTGCTGACGGCCCGCATCCGCGCCAAGCGCACCACCCGCGTGCGCCTGGCCATGTCGGTCGGCGTCACCGGAGGCCGGCTCAAGGTGCTGGTGCAGCGACGCACCGGCGCGCGCTACCGCACCATCGGCCGCTTCCCCTTGAGGAAGATCAGCGCCGGCGACTCGTTCCCCGGGCTCCAGTTCCCGCCGCTCGCCGCGGGCGCCTACCGGATTCGCGTCTCGGTGGGACCGTCGCGGGTGGACATCCCCCTCACCGTCGGTGCGGCGACGCGCTAGGTCAGACGTTGAAGCGGATCTGGAGGACGTCGCCCTCCTGCACCACGTAGTCCTTGCCCTCCATGCGCAGCAGGGCGGCCTCGCGGGCCTTCCCCCAGGAGCCCGCGCCCACCAGGTCCTCCCAGCCGATCACCTCGGCCCGGATGAAGCCGCGCTCCAGGTCGGAGTGGATGCGCCCTGCCGCGCCGGACGCGGTGGTGCCCCGGCGGATGGGCCAGGCGCGCGCCTCGGGCGGCCCCGAACCGGTGAAGAACGTGACCAGGTCGAGCAGCCGGTAGGCCGCCGCGACCACGGCGTCGGCGCCGCGCACGTCGCCCAGCTCCAGGTCGGCCGCGAGCTCGGCGGCCTCCTCGGGCTCCATCGCGGTCAGCTCCAGCTCCATCCCCACCGGCAGCGCCAGCGCCTGGGCGCCCTGCTCGCGGGCGTGGGCCACCAGGCCCTCGGGGGGCTCGAGCGACTCGTCCGTGTTGGCGATGTAGAGCACGGGCTTTGCGGTCAGCAGGCCCATGTCGGCGGCGACCGCCTGGGCGGCCTCGTCCGTCACGCCGCGGGCGGGACGGCCGGCGTCGAGCTCGGCCATCAGCAGCTCCAGGGAGGCCAGCTCGGTGGAGGCGCCGGCCTCGCCGACGCGGGCGCCCTTGCGGACCCGCTCCAGGCGGCGCGCCGTCTGGTCGCGGTCGGCGATCGCCAGCTCCAGATCGACGGCCTCGGCGTCGGCGACCGGATCGACGCGGTCCTCGGGGTGCGGCACCTCGGCGTTGGCGAAGGCGCGCACCACGTGCACCAGGGCGTCGGACTGGCGCAGCTGGCCCAGCGCCGCCCCGCCGAGGCCCTCGCCCTGGCCGGCTCCGGCCGCGAGGCCCGCGATGTCCATCAGCTGCACCTGCGCCTGGCACCCGCTTCGGGATGTCCTGCGCGTCGGCGATCGCGATGAGGCGCGGGTCGGGCACGTCGGCCATCGCCCGGTGGGGCTCACGCGTGGTGTACGGGTACGGCGCGATCTCGGCCTCGGCACCCGTGACCAGGGTGAACAGGGCGGTCTTCCCCGCGTTGGCGCGTCCCACCAGACCGAGGTCCATCTAGCGCCTCCGTGGGGGTCAGGATCCCCCGAAGCCGACGCGGCCCGGGGCCTCGCCCGGGGGCAGGCGGACGTAGATCAGCTCCCCCTGGTCGATCCAGAAGGTGCCCTCCTCGGCGTCGATCGAGCGCCAGCTGGAGCCACCGTCGGCCGAGAGCGAGGAGGTCAGCTGCTCCGCCACCGCCTCGTCGACCGTGAGACGGAGAACCGTCCCGCCTTCGAAGCCCAGCTCGAGTCGTCGCGTCGCCATCGCGGGCGAGTCTACCCCTCCGCGCCGTGCTCGGCCTGGATCAGCTCGGTCAGCACGCCGAGGCTGGATCGCGGGTGCAGAAAGGCCACCAGATGGCCCCCCAGGCCGATCCTGCCGCGTGCGGTCGATCAGCTCGACGCCGCCGCCCGGCGAGGGCCGCGAGGGTCGCGTCCAGGTCGGGCACGGCCATCGCGACGTGGTGGAAGCCCTCGCCGCGCTTCTCCATGAAACGGGCGATGGCGCCCTCGGGATCGAGCGGCCGGATCAGCTCGATCGCGCCCCCCGCGCCCTCGCACATCACGGCCTCGACGCCCTGCGCCTCCATCACCTCGCGGTGGGTGACGGTGACGTCGAACGTCTGCGCCAGCGCGGCCACGCCGGCGTCGAGGTCGGCCACGACGTAGCCCACGTGGTGGATCGGGCCGAGCGGCGCGGCGGCGCTCACTCCACCGTCTCCAGGCGCGGGTTGGGGCGCTCCTCGCGGCCGACCTTGGCGCACGGGACGCCGTTGACCCGCACCACGTCGGCCGTGAAGTCGTTGGTGCCCTGCAGCAGCGAGCTGCCCACCCCGTAGGCGTCCACCGGCACGCCCGCCTCCTCGAACTCACGGATGCGCTCCGCGTCGAACCCGCCGGAGGCCACGATCTGCACCGCCCCGTGCCCGGCGTCGTCGAGGGCGCGGCGCACCTTCCACACCAGCTCGGGCACCACCCCGGTGGGCCGGAAGCGGCCCATCTCGGGCCACAGCGAGCGGTCGACCATCGTGCTCGAGGTGTCCAGGCGCACGCCCCACAGGCGCGGGCCGAGCGCGTCGGCCACCTCCAGCGCGGTGCGCACCGAGTCGTTCTCGAAGTCCACCAGCACCGTGACGCTCAGCTCGTCGGCGAAGCGGTCGGCGAACATGCGCGCGGCGAGCACGGTGTCGCCGCCGTAGGCCGCGATCAGGCCGTGCGGCACGGTGCCCATGCCCTTGCCGCCCCACCAGGACGCCTGGGCGTCGGTGGACACGCCGATCGCTCCGCCGGTGTGCGCCGCCCAGCCGTCGCCGGTCTGCACCTGCCAGTGGTCGAAGCGCGCCGGGAAGTAGAGGATCGGCTTGCCGCCGGCGGCCGCGACCACGTCGCGGACGTTGCGGCTGATCAGCGTGCGGCGGGCGAGCACGCCGAGGTAGAGCGTCTCCAGGTGGGCGAACAGGCTGTAGTCGCCGTCGATCGTCAGCACCGTCTCCCAGGGCTCGACCTCGTCGCCGTCGTAGAGGGCGCGCACCTCGAGCTGGTCCCAGCCGGGCTCCCAGCCGCCGTCGTCGCAGGCGGCGCCCCGAGCAGAGCTGGAGGATGGCGAGCGCCTCGTCCACGCCGCCGAGCACCGAGCGCTCGCGCTGGAACACCTGCATCAGCACGTCGGGGCGGTGCCCGTCCAGCTCCAGCACGTCGCGGGTGAACGTGAAGTACGCGTCGCTGTAGTAGCCGTCGCGCATCTTCTCCACCGGCAGCTGGAAGGTGGCGGGGTGAAGGCGCGCGCGGCGGGCGGTGGTCATCGCGGCCTCGTCGTCCGGGGGCAGGCGGGCCGGGCGGGTCGACCAGAGGAATCCCAGCGCCGAGCAGGCACAGGCCCGAGATGACGATCGCGATCACGCCCAGCCAGATGCCGGCGCCCGAGTCGGCGTTGTCGCGACCGGTGGCGGCCGTCGCCGCGGCGCCGCCGACGGCCTGGCCCGGCTCCAGCACCGTCACCGCCGCGGAGGGGCCCACGGCGGTCGGCCCGCTCTCGGCCGACTCCTGCCCGGGCTTCTCCGCCGGCCCGGTCCACGGCTTGACCTTGCCGTCGGCGGAGGTCTGCCGGGTCTTCCACAGGGCGGTTCCCGACTCGAAGGGCGTGCCCAGCACGACGAAGTCGGCGAAGCGGTTCGGCGGGATCTGACCCCCGCTGTAGACGACGCCGCGGAAGCGGCCGTCGGGGCCGCGCAGGGGCGTCACGGTCCAGCCCGGCGGCTGCCCGAAGCTGTACACCGTGATCTGGCCGGGAAACTCCACGGTGACCCGGGTCGTCGCGACGGCGCGCTCGGTCGGCACCCGAATCGTGAACTGGGCCGATTCGCCCTGCGCGACCTCGGCGGGCAGCACCTCGACGTGCGCCGTGGCGGTTGATGCGGACACCGCCAGGGCCGCGAGGCTCGCGAGCAGCACCAGGCCACGTCTCATGGTCGCACGCGGGTCGTGAGGGCATCGAGCACGGCGACGTAGATTAGTGCCTGGCTCTTGTCGGTCATCGTCATGCGATACGCGAAGGCCATCGGGCCGGTGGCCACCGTCTCGATCGTGACACGGGTGCCGTCGGGTTCGGGCGACAGCGCGGTGCGCGTGCGCGCCCGCAGCCCGAGGCCGCGCGCCTCCCACACGAGCTCCTTTTCCGGGTCCACGACCGTCAGTGCGGGACGGGTGTAGAAGTCGCGGCCCCTGGCGTCGCGCATGTGCAGATCGAGGCGCGTCCCCGGCGCCACCGGGCCGTCCGTCGTTGCCTCGACGCAGTGCGGATGCCAGTCCGGCCAGGCGGCGACATCGGTCCAGAGGTCCCACACGCGCGCCGGCGGCGCCGGCGCGACCACCGTCACCGTGACGCTCACCGCCGGGGCCTAGTGGGGCGCTTCGGCGGTCTCGGCCCGCAGCAGGGCTTCCATCGCGGCCCGGCCCACCAGCAGATCGCTCTCGCTGGGCTCGCGCGTGGCGAAGCCCGACTGCATCGAGTGGCCGACGCTGTGGATGACGCGCGACACCGGGTGCTCCGGGCGGCGGGCGGAGAACGAGAACACCTCGACGGCCGCGCCCACGCTGAGGGCGGCGATCACCGTGCGCGCCCCGAAGGCGCGGCGGCGGAACATCTTGCGCGCGATCGTGTTGCCGATCGTGGTGGACACCATCAGCGGCAGGATCAGGTTGCTGCCGCAGCGCTCGTGCTCCTTGGCGTGCGCGTCGGCGTGCGCCACCTCCTCGGCCCCGCCGGCCTCGTAGGCCGCGATGCTCTTGTGCTCGACCGCGTGCCAGATCGCGGCCTGGGAGCCGCGCAGCGTGATGATCGCGGGGGCCAGGCCCGCCAGCGACCCGACGGTCTCCTGGGCGAGCACCGAGCGCAGGCGCCGGCGCGCCACCGCGGCGACCACCGTGGCGCCGACGGCCGCGCCGATCGAACGGCGGTCCTCCATCGCGAATCGCGCCTGCGGCAGGCCGCGGCGCACCTGGGGCAGCACGGCGAACGCCTCGCCCAGGCGCACCAGCCCGCGCGCCAGCGGCATGTCGGTGATCGGCCCCGCGCGGAACAGGTGCTTGCGTCCCGATGCCACCACCAGCTTGCCGTCCTCGTCGCGCACCGCGGCGGCCCAGTGGCTCGGTCCGTGCACCAGCAGTCCGTTGGCGAGGGCCATGCCGCCGAGGCGGTTGTTGCGCGGGGGTTCAGCCATGGGATCAGCGTAGCGGGAGCCCCGGCGGCATGGCCGGAGCAGGTCCTCAGGCGGCCGTCACCGACCCGCCCGGCGCGCCTCGAGGCGGCGCTCGGCGGCCATCCGCCCGGCGCCCGGCTCGCTGGTGTCCACGAACGTCATCATCTCGGCCAGGGCGCGATGCCCGGCCGTCTCGGCGATCTCGCGGTGCATCTCGCGGGCGACGACGCGGTACGACTCGTGCCCCTGGGGCTGGCTGCGCAGCTCGATCAGGTGCATCGCCTCGCGCGCGTTGAGGGTCATCGTGAAGCGGATGCGGTGCGCCAGGGTCACGGCGTAGGGCGCGGCCGCCGCGAACTCGGGCGCGAGCGCGTCGTGCAGGGCGACGCAGCGGCCCTGGATCCGCGGCGTAGTCGTCGCCCGGCGCCGGCGGCGGCCACCTCGTCGGGGATCGTGTACCCGAGCCGCGGCCCGAGCGGCTGGGCCTGGAGCGTCAGCATGCGGTGGCGCTGCAGGTCGCGGTAGGCGCCGTAGTCGCAGACCACCTCGAAGGTGTACGTCGTCGCCTCCAGCGCGCGCCCGGGGCGCTGGCGCCGGTCGCCGCGCCGCCCGGCCCACTCGCGCAGCGCCTCGGCGCGCCGGCCGGGCGTGAGGCCCGCGACGCGCGCCGCGCAGGTCGGCCAGGCTGCCTCCGCTCGACGGCCACAGGGCGTGCGCGAGCACGCGCGCCTCGCCGTCGGGGTCGAAGTCGATCAGGCGCACGCCCGGCTCCTCGGCGCCCGAGGGCGGATCGAGCCCGAGGCGTTCGCCGAGCGCGGCCGCGGTGCGCTCGCCCTCGGCCAGGTACTCGCCCGTGGCCACGCCGCGGTCGACGCGGTCCACGCGCGTCAGGAAGGCCGGGATCACGGTGCGCAGCTCCGCGAGCATCGACCGGGCGCACTCCCGGGCCTCGGGCAGCGGGTGCGCTGCCATGCGGATCAGCATCGCCTCATAGGCCTGGCCCGAGGCGTAGATGCCCACGTTGGCCGTGGTGGCGGCGGGCAGCAGGCCCCGCAGCAGGTCGAGCGCCCGCGCGCGCACCGCCCGCTCGCGCGCCGCCGGAGGCGTGCCGGGGTCGTCGGGCACCCCGGCGCCGACGTGCTCCACCAGCCGCGGCAGCAGGCGGGCGTACCCGTCGAAGGCCGCGTCCAGCGTCGCGACGTAGTCGGGCCCGAGCCCGGGGTGTGACATCACGTCATCGGGCCGGTGATACCGATACCTGCCGCCGGGCCGGTCGGTGAACGCGATGTAGCGGGTCGACTGCTCGAGGTAGCTGGCGAGCCGGCCCCACTGGAGGATCTTGGTGAGCAGGTTCGAGGCGCCCTCGACGGCGATGTGGGCACCCCCCAGCTGGGCCACCGAGTCGTCGCCGTATTCGGCGAGGACCCGCCCGTAGAGGGCCTCTGCCCGGTCCTCTCCGGGCCCCTCGACGGGGCCCCGCGCCGGCCCCCCGTCCCCGCCCGGCAGGAACTCGTCGATCAGCAGGCGCCGCAGCGACTTGGGGCTGCGGGAATAGCGGGCGAAAAGGGCTCCCTTGACGACCTCCGGCAACCCGACCAGAGCGAACACCGGGCGGATCGGTGTTCGACACGTACGGAGCCACCCGTTCGCGCTCTCTTTCGTCCAGGTCGACGTTGGTCAATTCATGCCATTCGGGGCGGTTCCATCGCGCGTCATGTCCGCCATCCTAGAGACGTGCGCTTCCGCTGCCCGTTCGCCGTGCTCGTCTCCGCGCTGTTCCTCGTGCTGGTCGGATCCGCGGTCGCGAGCCCGCCGCGCGTCCCCGCTCCCCCGCCCTCCTCGTGCCGCGTGGAGCCCAGCGACATCTGGGCCTCGCTGCTCACGTCCAACGCCGTGCCCGACCTGGTGGCGTACCAGGACTACCGCGCCGGACTGGCGCTGGCGCCGGCGGCGACCGGCAAGGGGGTGCGTATCGCCGACGTGGAGTACGAGTGGCTCGCCAGCCACGTCGACCTCGCGGCCAAGAACCTGCCACAGGCCCCGAACACCAACCTGCCCGCCGGGTACCAGGTGCGCGATCACGGCACCGCCGTGCTCGGCGTGCTGGGCGCGTCGGACGACGGCAAGGGCATCACGGGCCTGGCGCCCGACGCGACGCTGCTGCCCAGCTCGCCCTTCATCGGTGCGGCCTACAAGCCGGCCCAGGCGATCACGTCCGCCGCGGCGGGCCTCTCGGCGGGCGACGTGATGCTCGTCGAGCTCCAGGCGCAGGTGCCCGACAACGGGCCGATGGTTCCGATCGAGGCGTATCCGGAGGTGCGCGCGGCGATCGCCAAGGCCGTCGCCAAGGGCATCGTCGTCGTCGAGCCCGCGGCCAACAGCGGCCTCGACCTCGGGACGGTCAACCTCGGGGCCCTGGGCGCCAACCCGTGGGCGCCGGGCGCGCCCGCCGGGAGCGACAGCGGCGCCCTGCTCGTGGGCGGCGGAGGGTCGGGCAGCGATCTTCTGAGCGGCGTCCTCGTGGGCGACCTCCAGCGCACGGCCGAGTCCAACTTCGGCGGCCCGGGTCGATCTCCAGGGCTACGGGGCCGGCGTCGTCACCAGCGGCTACGCCGATCTGCCCGGGGCCGACGCCAACACCTCGTACACGGCCTGCTTCGACGGCACCTCGAGCGCCAGCGCGACGGTGGCCGGAGCGGTGGCCGTGGTGCAGGGGCAGGCCATCGCCCTCTTCGGCACGCCGCTCACCCCGGCCCAGATGCGCCAGCTGCTGAGGGCCACCGGCGAGGCCCAGGTCGTCTCCGACGCCGGCGACGGCCGCATCGGCCCGCGGCCCCAGGTGGCCGCCGCGATCGCCGCGATCGAGTCGGTCCGCACCGACGAGCCCGCGGTCATCGCCCCGAGCATCCCGCGCGTCGAGGGCACCACGCCCGCGCCGGTGCCGGTTGCGCCCGCCGTCCAGGGTCCGCCGGTGACCACCCCGGTTGCGGCTCAGGTGGTCGCCCGCAAGGTCGCCGCATCCGTCAGGGCGGCCGCGCTGCGCGCTCCGCTTGCGCGCCTCGACCGCCGCACCGGGCGGCTCACTCTGGCGCTGCGCAACCTCGCGCCGTCGGCGCGGATCACCGTCAACGGCGCGCGCAGGTCTCCGGTGAAGGGCGCCCTGGTCGTCACGACCAAGGGCGCGGGCCGGGTCGTGGTGCGCATCACCGCCCCGCGCCGCGCCGGGGTCACCTACCGCCCGGCGCGGTTCGTCATCACCATCCCGAAGAGCGGCGCCCCCCGGGTCAGGCGGACCAGCTAGCCGGTTACCAGGAGTTCGAGGAGCCGGACACGTCGGTCTGCTCCATCGGCCAGATGTCCGGCAGGTCGACGTCGAAGTTGCCCTCGTCGTCGGCGTGGGTCTTGTGCCACTCGGTGAAGTTCGGGATCGAGAAGCCGACGACCCTGAAGCTGTGGCGGTCCACGCGCACGATCAGCTCGCGTGTCGGGTCCAGCACGGCCAGCGCCGGCGCCGGGATGCCGTACGAGCAGTGGTAGGCGTCCTTGTCGGCGTCGTAGCGCGTCATCGCGTCCGACGGCGTGTGGGTGCCGGCCCCGACGGCCGAGGCGGGCGCCTCGGGAGCGTCGTCCGGTGGGCCGCCGGCCCCGGGCGGCAGTGGCGGAATGGTGCTCATCGTTGTCCCCCCAGCAGGCGTTGCACGGTCACTCGTACGTCCTTCCCATCCGCGGTGCCGCCCACTCGCGACATCACGGCCTTCATCACCTTGCCCATGTCGGCGGGGCCGGTGGCCCCCTCCTGGGCGATCACCTCGGTCACCACGGCCTCGATCGCGGCGCCGTCCATCTGAGCGGGCAGATAGGCCTCGAGGATCGCCATCTCCTGCGTCTCACGCTCCACGAGGTCGTCGCGCCCACCGGCGGTGAACTGCTCGATCGACTCCTTGTGCTGCTTCACGATGCCGCGCAGCACCTTCACCTCGGCGTCGTCGCCGAGCGGGCCGCGGGCCTCGATCTCGGCGTTCTTGATGGCCGAGCGGGCGCGGCGGATGGTGTCGCGGCGCAACGTGTCGCCGGCGCGCATGGCGTCCTTCAGGTCGCCGTCCAGGCGCGCGCTGAGCGTGATGGTGTCCTCGGTCATCGGTACATCCTTCCATGAACCCGGTGCGCGTGGCCCCGGAGAGGCCCCTCAGAAGGGCTGATCGTCGTCGGCGAGATCGGCGCGCAGTCGGCGCAGCCGGGCGGCCATCTCGGCCTCGGCCCCGCGGTCGGTGGGAGAGAAGAACACGGTGTCCTCCATTCCCTCCGGGCAGCAACGACCCATCGAGCACCGCGTCGGGGAAATCGTGCGGGTACCGGTAACCCTCGCCGTTGCCCAGGCCGCGCGCGTTGGCCACGCTGCTGTCGCGCAGCGCCAGGGGCGGGCGGCGGGCGCCCTCCCGCTCGACCGTGTCGAGGGCGGCGTCGATGGCCCGGTACGAGGCGTTGGACTTGGGCGCCATCGCGACGTACGTCGTCGCCTGCGCCAGTGCGATGCGGGCCTCGGGCAGGCCGACGAACTCGACCGCCCGCCCCGCCGCCACGGCCACCGACAGGGCCTGGGGATCGGCGTTGCCCACGTCCTCGCTGGCGGCCACGATCAGCCGGCGGGCGATGAACTTGGGGTCCTCGCCGCCCTTCAGCATCACGGCCAGGTAGTAGATCGCCGCGTCGGGGTCGCTTCCGCGCAGGCTCTTGATGAACGCCGAGATCGTGTCGTAGTGCGCGTCGCCCTGGCGGTCGTAGACCACCGCGCGGCCCCCCGCGGCCGACTGGATCGACTCGAGTGCGATCTCGCGGCCGTCGGCCGTGGCGGCCGCCGCCGCCTCCAGCAGGTTGAGCGCCCCGCGGGCGTCCCCGCCGGCGCGCGAGACGATCGCGGCGCGGGCCTCCTCGCCCAGGGTCACCCGCCCGGCGAGCCCGTCGGGGTGCGCCACGGCGCGGTCGAGCAGCAGGCCGACGTCCTCGGCGTCCAGCGGCTCGAGCACCCACACGCGCATGCGCGACACCAGCGCCGCGTTGACCTCGTACCAGGGGTTCTGGGTGGTGGCGCCGATCAGCGTCAGCAGCCCGTCCTCGACGGCGGGCAGCAGGGCGTCCTGCTGGGCCCGGTTGAAGCGGTGGATCTCGTCCAGGAACAGCACGGTCGCCGTGCCGGCCGCCAGGCGGTCGCGCGCCCGCGCCATCACGGCGCGCACGTCGGCCACCGAGGCCGAGACGGCCGAGAGCTCCTCGAACGCGGCCGACGTGCTCATGGCCACCACGCGCGCGAGGGTCGTCTTGCCGCTGCCGGGCGGGCCGTACAGGATCATCGACGGCACCCGGTCGCCCTCGATCGCCTTCCGGAGGGCGCCGTCGGGTCCGAGCAGCGCGCGCTGGCCCACCACGTCGTCCAGCCCGGCCGGGCGGATGCGGGCGGCCAGCGGTCGCGATCGCTGCAGGCGCGACTCCACGACGTCGCCGAAGAGGTCGCCCTGGGGCGGTCCCTTGGCCATCAGGGAGACACCCGCCGGAGCGCGCGGGTGCCCGGCAGCAGCAGCGCGAGGGCGCCGGCCGCCAGCGGGAAGGCCGCGACGCACCAGAGCGCGGTTTCGCGCCCAGCGATGTCGGCGATGGCGCCGAGCAGCGCGAGCCCGGGCGCGGCAGAGCCGATCGCTCCGAAGCCGATCATCAGGCCGGCCGCCAGGGCGAGCCGTCCGGGGAGGTACTCCTGACCCATCATCACGGTGACCGAGAAGGATGACAGCAACACGAAGCCGGCGAGCGCGAACGCGACGATCGAGACCCAGCCGTCCGCGAGGAGCGCCACCGCGATCAGGGGCGTGGCAACCGGCAGGCTCCGCACGAGCAGACGCCGGCCGCCCACGCGATCGGCTGACATGGCGCCCGCCACGGTGCCGACGGCCCCCGCTCCGGAGAAGGCGGCGACGGCGAAGCCGGCCTGCTGGTCGGAGAACGCGCGATCATCGACCAGCAGCAACGGGAACAGCGCCAGCAGGCCGAACTGGCTCCAGGTGCGCAGGCTGGTCACGACCAGCAGCAGGCTGATCGCTCGCGTCTGCGCCGGTGGAGGCGGTGGCGCGGCAGGGTCGGCGGCCGCCACCTCGACCGTCAGGCTGCGGCGCGCGTGGTGCAGCCACAGCACGGCCGCGGCTCCCGGGATCAGGAACACGAGGGTCGCCTTCGCCCCCAGGGCCGGGATGGCGAGCGCCGCGAGCAGCGGCCCCACGGCGAAACCGCCGTTGCCGCCGACCATGAACCACGCGAGACCGGTCGCCGGCGTGCCGCCCGAGAGCCGGTTGGCAACCCGCGCGGCCTCGGGGTGGAATGCCGCCACGCCAAGTCCCGAGCCCGCGATGCACGCGACGACGCCGGGGTATCCGCCGGCGAGGCCCGACAGCGCGAGCCCGATCGTGGCGACGGCCACCCCGCCCCAGAGGAAGGCCGGCGTCGCCCGGCGGTCGGCCAGCAGCCCGAAGAGCGGCTGGGTCGCGGAGGAGACCAGCAGCGAGACGGCCAGGATCATGCTCGCCCGGAGATCCGACAGCCCATAGGCCGCGGTGAACACCGGCAGCATCGCCGGCACGGCACCGACCGTCGCGTCGATCATGAAGTGCCCGCCGGCGAGCCGCACCAGGCCGGCCCGGTCCATTGCCGGGGACTCCACTACCCTCGGTCGCGGATGCCGGGCGGACGCGAGATCACCGGGCGGGATGTTCACGCCGCCCTGCGCGAGTTCGGCGGGGGCGCCGGGGATCAGGCCGCACTGCGTGCGGCGGTGTCGCCCTGGTCCACCTTCGCGAGCCTCGACGAGCTGGCGCGCGCGTGCCCGCCCGCCACTATCGGCCTCACCCCGGGCGCGTACACCGCCATCTTCTCGCCCCTATTCGGTGAGTTCGAGTGAGTCGGGGTGCTCGAGCGGGTCGAGGCTGCCCATGTCAACCTCCTCGAGGGCCTTCTCGAGGTCCTCGCCCCGCGGCACCCACCACCCCGCGCTGAAGATCAGGCTGTAGCAGCGCGATCCGGTCATGCCGAAGCCGAGCGAGGCGACGGCGAACGACACGACCGTCGAGGTGCCGAAGCCCGACCCGAAGGCCCCGAGCGGCTCGTCGAGGTAATCCGACGCCAACGGCGGATAGATCAGGCCCACCGCGAGGAAGGTGAGGGCGGAGAGGGCGAGGCCCTGAAGCAGCCACCCTCCGCGCCGCACCAGCGGCACCACCGCCACGGAGTGCACCGCCATCATCAGCATCGCGAGCACCATGCTGGCGACCAGCCCGCGCGGCGCGGCGGGGTCGCCGATCACGCCCAGCGCCGAACGGCTGGTCTCGCTCGCGGTGTCGCCCCCCAGCACGATCGTGCCCAGCGTGTGGTTGAAGTCGAGCGACGTGTGGCCGCGCCGCTGGGCCTCCTGGATCAGGATCAGGAACACGACCCCGGCCACGATGCCGCCGAACACGACCGCGCACAGCCAGCGGGCGATGCGACCGGCGCGGCCGTCGTCGCTCATCACGGCGGCTCCTCCTCGTGGGGGTTGGCCCGCAGCCACGAGATGCGCAGGAACAGGTCGCGGTCGGAGATGTCGTCCTCCAGCTCGAACCCGGTGCCGCACAGGGGGCACGCGGTGAACGGCTGGAACTCGGGGACGCCGTCGTGGTCGCTCGCGCCGGTGGGGATCAGCAGCAGGTCGCCCCAGCAGTCGGACGTGGGGCACCGCACGCGACCGTCGATGTTCGCGAACCCGCTCTTGGGGAGAGCATTCGGCGCACTCATCGGGAGGGCATTCTCCCTGCGGTAGTCACTACATTTGTGAAAGTGATGGACCGGCGTCCGGGGGTCCTCGTCGCCCGCGAAGGTGAAAAGGTACAATCACCCGGTAGAATCGCTGGTTAAGACCGCACACGGGAGTCAGCATGGCGCGTAGCTACCAGGATCTCCTCGCGTCCGCCCGCGAGCAAGTGCCGGAAGTCCAGGTCCCCGACCTGGCGTCCCGGCGCTCCTCCGGCGATTCGCCGCTCGTCATCGACGTGCGCGAGCAGCACGAGTGGGACGAGGGGCACATCCCCGGGGCGATCCACATCCCCCGCAGCTTCCTCGAGAGCCGGATCGCGGGCGTCGCGACGCCGGACCAGGAGGTCATCCTCAGCTGTGCGTCGGGCAATCGCTCGCTGCTGGCCGGCACCACGCTGCGCGAGATGGGCTACTCCAACGTGGAGAGCCTCGCCGGCGGATTCCAGCGCTGGAAGCAGAGCGGCCAGGACTACACGGTCCCCCAGACCCTCACCCCGGACCAGCGCTCGCGCTACTCCCGCCACGTCCTGATCCCCGAGATCGGCGAGGAGGGCCAGCTCGAGCTGCTCGGCTCGAAGGCGCTCCTGATCGGCGCCGGCGGCCTCGGATCGCCCGCGGCCCTCTACCTGGCCGCGGCCGGGGTGGGCACGCTCGGCCTGGTCGACGACGACGTCGTGGATGCCAGCAACCTGCAGCGGCAGATCATCCACACCACCGACCGCGTCGGCATGAACAAGGGCGAGTCGGCCCGGGTCGCCATCGAGGCGCTCAACCCGGATGTGACGGTCAACGTCCATCCCGTTCCGGGTCGACAAGGACAACGTGCTCGACCTGATCGCCGACTACGACGTGATCATCGACGGGACCGACAACTTCCCGACGCGCTACCTGATGAACGACGCGGCGCTGATGGCCCGCAAGCCCCTCATCCACGCCAGCATCCTGCGCTTCGAGGGGCACGCCTCGACGTTCATCCCGTACGAGGGCCCCTGCTACCGGTGCCTCTTCCCGGAGCCCCCGCCGCCCGGACATGGCGCCCTCGTGTGGCGAGGCCGGCGTGCTCGGAGTGCTCTGCGGCGTGATGGGCAGCATCATGACCACCGAGGCGATCAAGGCGATGCTCGGCATCGGCGACACGCTCTCGGGCCGTCTGATGATCTACGACGCCCTCGACATGACGTTCACCGAGCTCAAGATCCGCCGCGACCCGGACTGCCCGGCCTGCGGCCCCAACGCCGAGCTCGAGTTCCGCGACTACGACGCCTGGTGCGCCGGGGTCGGTCGCCACTCCGTGGCCGTCGCGGGCGCATGAGCGTGGTGCGGATCCCCCCGGTGCTGCGTCAGGCCACCGGGGGCGAGCGGGAGATCCAGGTCGCCGGCACCACCGTCAGCGAGGTGCTGGACGCGCTGTACGACAAACACCCCGGCGTCCGGACGCAGCTCCAGACGCCCGAGGGTGAGCTCCACCGCTTCGTCAACATCTACCTCAACGACGAGGACGTGCGGCTCCTGGGCTGGCTCGACACGCAGGTCGCCGACGGCGACACGCTGCTGATCCTCCCCGCCATGGCCGGAGGCGCGACGCGACCTGGCCCCGCCGCCCACGACGCGTCTCGGCCGACCTGCTCGAGACCGTCGGCAACACGCCGCTGGTGCAGCTCAACCACATCTCGCCCAACCCGGATGTCCGCATCCTGGCCAAGCTCGAGAGCCACAACCCGACGGGCTCGATCAAGGACCGCACGGCCCTCTCGATGATCAACGACGCCGAGCGGCGCGGCGCGATCCGCCCGGGCGACACGATCATGGAGCCCACCTCGGGCAACACCGGCATCTCGCTGGCGATGATCTGCCGGGTGCGCGGCTACAAGCTGGTCGCGGTGATGCCCGAGAACGTCACCGCCGAGCGGCGTCAGCTGCTGACCCTCTACGGCGCGGAGATCATCGGCACCGACGGCGAGTTCGGCTCCAACGGCGCCGTCGAGGTGGCCAAGCGGCTCTCCGCCGAGAACGGCCTCTTCATGCCGTTCCAGTACGGCAACGCGGCCAACCCGCGCGCGCACTACGAGGGCACCGCCGAGGAGATCGTGCGCGACTGCCCCGAGATCGACGTCTTCGTCGCCGGACTCGGCACCGGCGGCACGCTGATGGGCTCGTCGAAGCGCCTCAAGGAGCACCGCGCCGACATCCAGATCATCGCGTGCGAGCCGCTCCAGGGCGACCCGGTGAGCGGGCTGCGGAGCCTGGACGACGGGTTCATCCCGCCGATCCTCGACCTCGCGCGGCTCGACCGGAAGCTGCTGGTGCCCAACCGCGACGCTTTAGTCATGACCCGGCGCCTCGCCGCCGAGGAGGGCATCTTCGCCGGCGTGTCGTCGGGCGCCGTCATCCACACCTGCATGCGGGTCGCCGCAGAAGATGACCCGCGGCACCATCGTCGGCATCGTGTGCGACGGCGGGTGGAAGTACCTCTCCTCGGGCCTCTGGACCGACGACCTGGACGAGGTCGAGGACACGCTCGACAACGGGCTCTTCTGGTAGCGCTCTGAGGATCTCCCCGGCGATGGCGCAGGAACTGGTCGATCACGCGATCGCCGACCTGCCCAACGAGTGCTGCGGCATGATCGCCGGGTCCGGCGGGGTCGCGACGGCCGTGCACCGCGCGAGCAACAGCGAGGGCAGCCCGTTCATGTACGTCATGGACCCGCGCGAGCAGCTGCGCATCATGGACGCGATCGACGACGCCGGCGAGGACCTGCTGGCGATCTACCACTCGCACACGCGCTCGGCGGCCTACCCCTCGCGCACCGACGTCGAGCTCGCCTTCTTCCCCGGCACGCTGTATCTGATCGTCTCGATCGCCGATCGCGACGCCCCCGAGATCCGGGCCTACCGCCTCAGCCGCGGCGCCCCCGAGGGCGAGCAGATCGAGGAGGAGGCGGTGGAGATCCAGTGAGGCGCCGGCTGCTGCCGAGCGCCGTGGTGGTGACCTCGGTCGCCGTCGCCCTGGGGCTGGCGGGCTGCGGGGGGTCGGACGACACCGTCACCAAGACGGTGACGACCGGCTCGCCCACGAGCACCGCGACGCTGACGCCCACCGCGCCCGCGACGACGGCCCCGAGCAGCACCGCCCCCAGCACCACGGCTCCGTCGGCGGCGCTCAGCGAGAGCCGCGACCTGCCGCCGCAGGATGCCGTTGCCGGCGTGCGTCCCGGCACCGTCAAGACGCTCGCCACGGCGAAGCAGTTCGTGGACGCCCTCTACGCCGTGGGCGACCCGGGCAAGCCCGCCGCCCAGGCGCGCTTCGAGAAGGCCGGCTACGCGGGCGGCATCCTGCGCGACCAGCTGGGCGAGACCCCGGCGACGGACATCGCCCTGCTGCGCACGTACGCCCTGTCGCTGCGCGATGCCGCCGCCGCCCAGGGTGAGGTGGACGCCGGGGCCGACGAGATCCGCCGCACCACCGAGGCCACGATCACCGACATCGACGTCGCGGACATCCCCGGCGCCCGTGGGCTGCGGGTCGAGATCGACCAGGCGGGCACCAAGGGCTCGGTGGTGTTCATCACCTTCGCGGCCGGGTCCAACGTCTACGGCCTGCAGGGCGTCAGCAAGTCCGGCGCCGCGCTGCCGCAGGACGAGATCGTGGGGGCGGCCCGCGACCTCTACGAAAAGGTCACGGCCGCCCCCTAGGTCCTACCAGGCCGCCAGCCACCGGCTCGGCCTTCTTGCGCGTGCGGCGCTTCGGCTTGGGGGCCTCCTCGGCCTCCGTCGCCTCGGCCTCGGGCGCGGCGGCCTCCTCGGCCACCGGCTCGGCCTTCTTACGCGTGCGGCGCTTCGGCTTCGGGGCCTCCTCGGCCTCCGTCGCCTCGGCGTCGGGGGTTGCGGCGGCCTCCTCGGCCACCGGCTCCGCCTTCTTGCGCGTGCGGCGCTTCGGCTTCGGGGCCTCCTCGGCCACCGGCTCGGCCACGGCGTCCGCGGCGACCGCCTCGGCGGCCACGGGCTCCGCGGCCTTCCTGGCTGCGGCTGCGGCGCTTCGGCGCCGGCGCCTCCTCGGCCTCGGCCACGGTGGCCTCGGGCTCGGCGGCCCTCGGTCGCCCCGGCACGGCGGCGCACGCGGCGACGCCCGGGGGCGGGCGCCTCCTCGGCGCGGAGCCTCCTCCGCGGCGACCGGCTCGGCCACGGCGTCCGTGGTCTCCTCGGCCGGCGTCACCTCGGCGGGCTCCGCCTCGGCGGCACCGGGCGAGCGGCGACGGCGGCGACGGCGCGGGGCGCCCTCCTCTTCTCTCCTGGGCCGGCTGCTCGGCGATGGGCTCCTCGGCCAGCACCTCGGCGGCGACGAGCTCGGCGACCTCCTCCGGGTCGACCGGCTCGAGGTCGGCGACCGTCGGCTCGGGATCGACTCCGGCGCCGCGGCGGCGACGGCGGCGCGTGCTGCGTGCCGGCGGCTCACCCGGGGCGGTCTCGGCGGCCTCGAGCAGGTCAGGGAGGTCGTCGTCAACCTCCGGGCCGAGCATGATCATGTCCTCGTACGAGATGGGCTCGTCGAGGGGCGGCAGCGTGCCGAGGTCCACGTCGGGGGTCGGGGTGACGACCACCTCGAACACCTCCGCGCCGGGCGCGAGCGCCTCGACCGGGGTGGTCTCCTGCGGCGTGCTCGACTCCGACCGGCGTCCTCCACGGCGACGGCGACGGCGTCCGTCGCCCTCCTCGCCGCTCGCGCTCGGACGCGGCGGGCGCGACCGGGACGGGCGGGATGGCGGTGGCCCGGCCCTCGCCGAGCTCGACGCGGTAGGTGCCGCTGCGCGGGTCGGTCTCCAGGCGCACCATGCCGGTGCCGCCGGCCTCCTCGAGGAACTTCGAGAAGGTGGAGTACCCGTGCTCGTTCTCGTCGAAGGCGGGGTACTTGCGGCGCATCGAGTCCTTGACGATGCTCGCGAGCGGCCACTCGACGCCCTCGCGCTGGAGCGCGGTGAGCGTCTCCTGCAGCAGCTGGACCGGGTTCAGGTTGGCGCCGCTGCCGCTGGAGCGGCGCGTCGAACACGGCGCCGCCGGCCTGGGCGGCCAGGATGTCGTAGAAGATGAACTCGTCGCAGTTCGCGATCAGCAGCTCGCTGGCGGACTCGCGGTTGCCCACGCCGATCACGCGCTTGTTGAGCTCGCGCAGCTTGCCGACGAGGGGCGTGAAGTCGCTGTCGCCGGAGACGATGACGAAGGTGTTGACGTGCTCGCGGCTGTAGGCGAGCTCCATGGCGTCGACCGCCATCTGGATGTCCGCGCGGTTCTTCGCGCCCTCGCGGGCGGACGGCATCTCGATCAGCCCGAGCCCGGCGTTCATCAGCTCGTGGCGGGCGTCGCGGTACCGGCTCCAGTCCGCGTAGGCGCGCTTCACGATCACGCGGCCCTTCTCGGCCAGACGGTTCAGTACAAGGTGGATGTCGAAGTCGGCTCGTCCCTTGGCGCCGGGGCGGGCCATGTTCTCGAAATCGACCAGCACGGCAAGAGAGCTCTCGCGCTCGGCCAATTGGTCCTCCAGATCTCAGGTAGGGCCGCCAGAGTGGCGGCAGTCATGCGGCGAAATGCCGGGTCCCGCGCGTACGCAGGACGCTTGGATGCTACCAGCCCGGTCGAATGCCCCGAAAAGGGGGCCCGTTGCGGCCCCGAATGGCCCCTCGGCCATTAGAATCAGGGGACACATACTCTCGGGCACCAGAAGGTGCGACATCCGCGTCAAGGGAAAGCGTGCATGACGACTCAGCAGCCGACGGCGACCACCGAGGCCCCAGGGGGCTCCGGGGCAGACACCCTCACGGTGATCGACAACCGCACCGGCACGAGCTACGAGCTGCCCATCGCGGAAGGCACCATCCGGGCCACCGACCTTCGACAGATCAAGGTTGATGAGGGCGACTTCGGGCTCATGACCTACGACCCCGCCTTCATGAACACCGCCTCGTGTCGCAGCGCGGTGACGTTCCTCGACGGCGACGCGGGCATCCTGCGGTACCGGGGTTATCCGATCGAGCAGCTCGCCGACAAGAGCACGTTCCTCGAGGTGGCCTACCTCCTCGTAATGGGCGACCTCCCCACCCAGGCGGAGCTCGATGTGTGGGTGCACGACATCACCCACCACACCTTCGTCCACGAGAACGTGAAGCAGTTCCTCGAGGGCTTCCGCTACGACGCCCACCCGATGGGCATCCTGCAGTCCAGCATCGCGGCCCTCAGCACGTTCTACCCCGAGGCCAAGGACATCCAGGACGAGGAGAACCGCTACCTCCAGATCGTCCGGCTGATCGCGAAGATGCCGACCCTCGGCGCCTGGGCGTTCCGCCACTCGGAGGGCAAGCCGTTCGTCTACCCGAACAACGAGCTCTCCTACTCGGAGAACTTCCTCTCGATGCTCTTCACGATCGGCGGGGCCTACAAGCCGGACCCCCGCATCGTGAAGGCGCTCGACGTGCTCTTCATCCTCCACGCCGACCACGAGCAGAACTGCTCGACCAGCGCGGTGCGCAGCGTCGGCTCGTCGCAGGTGGACCCGTACTCGGCCGTCTCGGCCGGCATCGGCGCCCTCTACGGCCCGCTGCACGGCGGTGCCAACGAGGCCGTGCTGCGGATGCTCCGCCGCATCGAGAAGGTGGAGAACATCCCGGCCTTCATCGAGGGCGTCAAGGCGGGCAACGAGCGCCTGATGGGCTTCGGGCACCGGGTCTACAAGAACTTCGACCCGCGGGCGACGATCATCAAGAAGGCCTGCGACGACGTGTTCGAGGTCACCGGCGTCAACCCGCTGCTGGCCATCGCGGTCGAGCTCGAGAAGATCGCGCTGCAGGACGAGTACTTCGTCAAGCGCAAGCTGTACCCGAACGTCGACTTCTACTCGGGCCTGATCTACGAGGCGCTCGGGATGCCGGCCGACATGTTCACGGTGCTCTTCGCCATCGGCCGCACGCCGGGCTGGGTCGCCCAGTGGCGGGAGCTGCTCGACGACAAGGACCAGAAGATCTCGCGCCCGCGCCAGATCTACATCGGGTCCGACGAGCGCGACTACGTGGAGATCGGCGCCCGCTAGATCGTCCCGCCCACCCCGCGGAGCGCCCGGCCCCAACGGCCGGCGCCCGCGGGCGGTGCGGTGTCCCGCCGGGGCTCTAGGCGGAGGTGGCGGCGGTGCGGTCGGCGACCGCGTCCAGCAGGCCCACCAGGCGACGGAGCTCGTCGTCGTCGAGCGCGTCCCAGAGGCGCAGCATCAGATCGTGCCGCCCGGGCACGGCCTCCTCGGCCATCTCGAGGCCCTCCGGCGTGACGTGCGCGTGCACCATGCGGCCGTCGCTGGGGTGGGGCAGGCGTTCGACCAACCCGCCGCGCTCCAGGCCGTCGACCAGCTTGGTGACGTTGGGGCGGGTGACGCCCAGCTCGTCGCCCAGCGCGTGCAGGCACTCGCGCCCGTCGGAGCGGCAGCACAGCACCTCGAGCACCTCGAGCTTCGCGTCCGAGAGGCCGAAGCCCCCGGCGTGGCGGTCGAGCTCTCGGCCCGCCGAGCACGCCACCCTCTCGAGTGCGTCCGTGGCGCGGCGGGCGAGCTCCGAGCGATCCGGCGGATCCTCGTCGATCGTTTCCCGGTGCATCATTTCGGAAGGTACCACCCCCGGGGCATGGCTCGTCAAGGCGCCGAGCCGCTAGGCTCCGGTCATGAGCGATTCACAGGAGCAACTGCGCCAGGCGGCCCGCGACGTGGCCAAGGAACTGCAGCGCGCCATGGACCAGGCGACGCGCCTCGCGCGCCAGGCGGGCGAGGATCTCTCGCGCCTGGTGGGCGACCCCCGCCTGCCCGTCCGGCCCAAGCGCGACCCCGGCCCCACCGAGCAGATCCGCGAGCTCGGCCGGCTGCGCGACGAGGGCCTGATCACCGAGGACGAGTTCCAGACCAAGAAGACCGAACTGCTCTCGCGCATATGAGCGTGGAGAACGGGTGGGGGGAGCTGCTCGCGCGGCTGGAGCCCCACGTCTCGCCCGAGTGGACCCGGCACGCCCGGGAGCACGGCGAGCAGGGCTGGATCCGGCTGATCCTGCTGGTCAACGCGCACAACCAGCTCTCGACGCCGCGCATCTCCGAGAAGATCGCGATGACGATGGCCGACCTCGCGGTCGACAGGGAGAAGGAGGCCGAGGGGTGGGAGGCGGTCCGCGCCGCCGCCCAGGAGCAGCGCATGGAGACCGTGGCGTATCTCGTCGACTCATCCGAGTCCCTGCTCTCCCCGGACCTGATGGCCCTGTTCGCCCGCTCCATCGAGCCGCTCCCCGGGATGTGAGCGCGGCGGGCGGCCACCCGACCGATGCGGATCGGGAACGGGATGCGCTGCCGGTGCTCGAGGCGTTTCTGACGGCGTCGCGCGCCCGCGACGTGGCGGCGCTGGCCGAGCTGTTCGACGACTCCGTGGTGTGGCTGGCGCCCGACGCCACGGTGCATGGCCGGGCCGGGGCGCTCGAGCGCCAGGTCGCGATCGCGGCCCAGGCGGTGGAGTGGTCGAGTCCCCAGCAGCACGGGGCGCGGGCCGCGCTGCGGTGGGTGGACGGAGCGGGGCGTGTCGCGGCGGTCGTCGTGGAGGTGCGCCGCGGCCGGATCATCTTCGCCGCCACCGCCTGACGCACCTCAGTCCCGGCCGGGCGCTCCGAGCTCCCTGAGGGCGAAGGGCGGGTAGAGGGCGAGCAGGCGGCCGCCGCCGCGGCGCGGGGCCTCGATCTCGAGCACCGCGAGCGAGCCCTTGCGGAACTCCACGGAGCCCCCGGCGGTGAGCTCGGCGACCAGCAGCGAGAGGTCGGGCTGATGGCCGCAGATCATCAGCGTCTGCGTGTCGGGGTGCTCGATCAGCAGATCCTCGACGCCGTCGATGTCCATGCCCGGCGCCAGCCGGGAGTCCTGCTCGAGAGCCAGCCCCAGGGCGTCGGCCACGATCTCGCCGGTCTGGCGGCAGCGCGTCAACGGGCTCGCGACCACCACCTCCACGCCCAGGTCGAGCGACGCGATGCCGGCGGCGGCCCGCGTCATGCGTGCGGCGCCCTCCGGCGTCAGCGCGCGCGGCGCGTCCTCGTAGTCGGTCGCGGGGCCCGCGTCCTCGGCGATGCCGTGGCGCAGGATGAGGAGGGTGGACGCCATCGGCGCCCAGCATCCCCCTTCCGGCGTGCGGCCGGAAGGGGGACCGGTGTCTCAGTCGATCAGGTCGTAGGCCGGCAGCGTCAGGAACTCGACGAAGTCGTCCGAGGTGGAGATCTCGTCGAAGAGCACGGCCGCGCGGTCGAAGAAGGAGTGGAGCTCCGCGGGGTACTGCGCGTGGATCTTCTCCAGCTCCTCCGCGAGGATCGCGCGGAACAGCTCCACGTCAACCTTGCGGCCGTCGTCCAGCACGCCCTTCTTGCTGTGGATCCACTGCCAGACCTGGCTGCGCGAGATCTCGGCGGTGGCGGCGTCCTCCATCAGGTTGTTGATCGGGACGCAACCGATGCCGTTGAGCCAGGCGCCGAGGTACTGGACGCCGACGCTGATGTTGACGCGCAGGCCGCCCTCGGTGATCGGGCCCTCCGGCACGAAGGTCAGGAGGTCCTTCGCCGTGATGTGGACGTCCTCGCGCTTGCGGTCGATCTGGTTGGGGCCGGGCATGACCGCGTCGAACGCCTCGACGGCGATCGGCACCAGGCCGGGGTGCGCCACCCATGTGCCGTCGTGGCCGTTGTTGGCCTCGCGCACCTTGTCGGCCCGCACCTTCGCGAGGGCCTCCTCGTTGGCGACCGGGTCGTTCTTGATCGGGATCTGGGCGGCCATGCCGCCGATCGCGTGCGCCCCGCGCTTGTGGCAGGTCTGGATCGCCAGCAGCGAGTACGAGTTCAGGAAGTGCGTGGTCATCGTGACCAGGGCGCGGTCGGCGAGCACGAAGTCCGGGTCGCTGCGGAACTTCTTGATGCAGCTGAAGATGTAGTCCCAGCGACCGCAGTTGAGGCCGGCCGAGTGGTCGCGCAGCTCGTAGAGGATCTCGTCCATCTCGAACGCGGCGAGGATCGTCTCGATCAGGACTGTCGCGCGGATGGTGCCCTGCGGCACGCCGATCTCGTCCTGGAGCACGATGAAGATGTCGTTCCAGAGGCGGGCCTCGAGATGGCTCTCCATCTTGGGCAGGTAGAAGTACGGCCCGGAGCCCTTGGCGAGCGGTGGTCTTCGCGTTGTGGAACGTGAAGAGCGCGAGGTCGAAGATGCCGGCCGACACGTTCTGGCCGTCCACGAGCACGTGCTTCTCGACCATGTGCCACCCGCGGGGGCGCACCAGCAGCGTCGCGAGCGTGTCCGCCGAGCCGGTACTCCTTGCCGCCGCCGCTGAACGTGATGGTGCCGTCCACGGCGTCGCGCAGGTTGATCTGCCCCTGGATCGTGTTCTCCCAGGTGGGCGTGTTGGAGTCCTCGAAGTCCGACATGAAGACCTTGGCGCCCGAGTTGAGGGCGTTGATGATCATCTTGCGGTCGACCGGGCCGGTGATCTCGGCGCGGCGATCCTGGAGATCGGCGGGAGCGGGGGCCACCTGCCAGGTCGGGTCGTCGCGGATGTGCGCCGTCTCGGGGAGGAAGTCCGGTACCGCGCCGGCGTCCAGCGTGGCCGCGCGCTGCGTCCGCAGCTCCAGCAGCTCGCGACGCCGGGGCTCGAAGGCCCGGTGCAGCTTGGCGATCAGCGCGAGGGCCTCGGGGGTGAGGATCTCAGCCTGCTCGGCTGTGACCTCTGCGGTGATCTGGACTCCGTCCGGCAGGGTGAGCGTGCTCATGGTTCGCGGGACACCTTTCCTGGAAGCGACATCGTCCCGGGCTGACGCAGCCGGACGACACGAGGTGTCGCGAGCGTCGTCTGGAGGCGTGTTTCGGCCGGGCCCGAGCGGGCCCCGGAGACTATCCGCCCCGGCGCTCCAGCGAAACCTCAGACCCCTCCCGGGACCTGGGCCGCCAGCACCGTCGCGATCAGCACGATCACCAGCGAGAGGGCCAGCTCGGTCCCCGCGGTGCGCCGCACCAGGCGCAGCGTCGGCCCGTTGGGCGACTTCACCCGCGTCAGCGCCTCGACGATGCGCCGGTTGTAGAGCGCGATCACGGCGATCGGCACCAGCAGCGCCACCTTGTAGAGGATGCTGCGCCCGTAGTCGGTCTGCCACAGCTCGGCCGGATCGGAGAGTTCGGCGAACGAGCGCAGCACGCCGGTCAGCACCGCGACGCCGACCGCGATCAGGGCGACGGTGGAGAACCGGGCCAGCACGCGCGCGGCCAGGCCGGGTCCGCCTCCGGATGCCACCGCGGGCAGGCGCACCATGATGATCGCGACCATCGCGAGCCCGACGATCCAGACCGACACGGCGGCGACGTGGACCGCCTGCGCGGCGATCTGCAGGCTCGACGACGACGCGACGTTGGCGTGCCCCTGGCTGGCGATGCCACCGAGCACGACGACCAGCAGCACCGCCATCACGGCGCCGGCCACGCGGGACCCGGTGACCGTCGCCGGCCTGGGCGCGCCGGAGCTGCCGTACTCGCGGATGAACAGGATCGCCCCGATCGCGAACAGCGCGAACAGAAGCGCGCCGCGCAGCTGCACCAGCGAGCCGAACCGGGTGTCGCTGAGCACCTGGCTGATGCCGTTGGTGTCCTGCACCGCCGACAGCACGCCGGTGCTGAGCACGCTCGCGCTCTGCACCACCAGCAGGTAGCCCTCGGCCAGCATCGCCCCGATCGCGAAGATGCCGAAGCCCATCCAGAACGCGTCGCGCCCCCAGGTGAGCACCGCCTCGCGCTCGGACGCGCGCACGCCGGGCATCGACCCGATCGCCGGCGCCCACACCAGCCAGCGGAACGCGAGCAGGCCGATCAGGCCCCCGAGCCCGAGGATCTCGAGGAAACGCGAGCTGGTGCCCCAGGGGCCGGTCTCCGACGGACCGGATCCGCTCGCGCCACCCAGGTACGGCTCGCCCAGCTCGCCCGCCCCGACGCCGAACACGAAGACGCCGCCGATCACGTGCGAGTCGGCGCCGATCACCTGGTACCGCACGGTGTAGGTGCCGTCCGCGAGACCCTGGCGCAGGGGGATCTCGACCGTGCGCGAGTCGGCGCCCCCGCGCGCGGCGGCCGAGTCGACCTCGGCGCCCTGCGCGTCGACCACCGCGGCGTCCTGGCTGCGCAGCAGCTGCACCGGCTCGTTGAAGTCGAGCAGCACGACGGGCGGCGCCGCCTCGAGCTTGGCGTCGGCGCGCGGGGTCGACCCGACCAGGTAGGCGTGCGCGAAGGCGGGGGCCGACGTGGACAGCAGCGCCACGACGACGGTGAGGGCGATCAGGGCGCGGCGCACGGCACGATGCTGGCAGTCCCCGGGCGCCCGGTGCAAGCGGCCGGGTCGGTGCTAGCGTGCCCTCGTTCCGGGCGCGAAGGCGCTCGCCCAACGTCGCCGTGGACAGGGAGGGGGCCGAGTGCCCGAGCTTCTGGAGGGCAAGACCGGCCTCGTGGTCGGGGTGGCCAACAAGCGCAGCATCGCGTGGGCAATCGCGCGCAAGCTGGACGCCGCGGGCGCGCGGCTGGTGCTGACCTACCAGGGCGAGCGCACCGAGGGCGACGTGCGCAAGCTGGCGGCCACGCTGCAGAACACCGCAGCGGTCGTGCCCCTCGACGTGCAGGACGACGCCGAGATCTCGTCGGCGGTGGCCGCCGCGGTCGAGGCCCTCGGCGGCATCGACATCCTCGTGCACGCCGTGGCCTACGCCCGGCCCGAGGACCTCGGGGGCCGCTTCGTCGACACCTCGCGCGAGGGCTTCCACCTGGCCCTCGACATCTCCTCGTACTCCCTCGCGGCGCTGGCCCGCGAGGTCGAGCCCAGCATGCGCGCCCGCGGCGGCGGCTCGATCATGGCCCTCTCGTACATCGCCTCCGACCGCGCCGTGCCCGGCTACAACGTGATGGGCGTGGCCAAGGCGGCCCTCGAGTCGATCGTGCGCTACCTGGCGTGGGACCTCGGCGATGGCGGCATCCGCGTCAACGCCATCTCGGCCGGCCCCGTGCGCACCCTCGCCGCCCGCGGCATCCCGGGGTTCGGCTCGATGGCCGACAAGATCTCCGAGCGCACTCCGCTGCGCCGGGAGATCACCCAGGACGAGGTGGGCGACGCCGGCCTGTTCCTGGCCTCGCCCCTGTCGGCGAGCGTCACCGGCGAGACGATGTTCGTCGACGCCGGCTTCCACGCGATGGGCCTCTGACCCCCACCGCGTGACGACGCGCGTGGGCGTGGTGACCGACACCCACGTCGGCGAGCACCTGTCCGTCGTGCCGCCCGAGGTGCTCGAGGTGTTCGCCGGGGTCGACCTGATCCTGCACGCGGGCGATCTGAGCGACGCGTCGGTGCTGGAGGACCTCAGCCGGGTGGCGCCCGTGATGGCCGTGCGCGGCAACCACGACGTGCAGCCCGATCTCGACCACCTGGGCCGCGACCTCGTCGTCACCGTGGGCGGCGCGCGCATCGGCCTCACCCACGGGCACCGCAGCGCCGCGGTCGAGTTCCCCGCGGCCGCCATGTCGCTGGTCTCGGGACGACCGCGGTTGATGAACTTCGAGGCGTCCATGCGCCGGCACTTCCGGGACGTGGATGTGGTGGTCACCGGGCACCTGCACATGCCGGTGCACCGGGTGGTGCGCGGCGCGCTGGTGTTCTCGCCCGGCGCGGTCTACGTGCCCGAGCAGGACCCCGGGTTCGACTGGTCGGGCATCAGCGGCCGGGGCTTCCGCCGGTTCCGCGAGCGCCTGCCGGCCGAGGCCCGGCGGCCCGCCGTGGGCATCATCGAGATCGACGGGGACGGCATCCGCACGCGGCGCATCCCGCTGCTCAGACCGGTGCTGTGACGATCCCCTCGGCCGACGTACCAGTCGACCGTGCGCCGCAGCGATTGCTCGATCGGCGTGTAGGCCAGGCCCAGCTCGCGGGTGGCGCGCGTGCCGTCGTAGGCGTGGCCGTGCTGGAGGGTGCGCACCATCTCGCGGCACACCGGGGGGCGCGTGTGGCGCAGGCGCGCCACGGCGGCGACGCCGGTGGCCATGGTCAGGGCGACGCCCGAGGGCAGCCGGCGCGGGTCCACCTCGCGGCCCGAGATGCGCCCGAGCAGCTCGAGCGCCTCGGTGAGGGTGAGGGTCACGCCCGACAGCAGATAGCGCTCGCCCGGCTCGCCCCTGGCCTCGGCCAGCACGTGGCCCTCGGCGCAGTCCTCCACGTCCACCAGCGACATCCGCGAGTCCACCACCAGCTTGAGCCTGCCGTTGAGGGCGTCGATCAGGATGCGCGCCGTGCCCTTCACCCGGCCCGGCCCCTGCACGGAGGCCGGGTTGACGCTCACCAGCTCCACGCCCAGGCGCTCCGCGGTGTCGAACGCGACCCGCTCGGCCTCGAACTTGGAGCGCTCGTAGTGGGAGAGGAAGTCGCCGCGGTGGCGCGAGTGCTCGGTGGCGACGGTCCCCTTCGCCTCGCCGATCGTCGCGGCGGAGGACGTCAGCACCACGCGCCGCACCCCCGCCCTCGCGGCCTCGGTGACCACCGTGCGCGTGCCGAACACGTTGATGCGCGTGAGCTGATGGGGGTCGGGCAGGCAGAAGCCGTTGAGGCCGGCCACGTGGTAGACGACCTCGCAGCCGGCCAGCGCCGGCCCCAGCGAGGCGGGATCCATGATGTCGCCGCGCACCGGCTGGGCGCCGGCCGCCGCCAGCAGCTCGGCCGAGGCGTCGGAGCGCGTCAGCGCCCGCACCGGCCGTCCGGATGCGACGAGGCGCCGGAGGATCGCCTGGCCCACGAATCCGCTCGCGCCGGTGATCAGGGTCGTCGGTTGGGTCATGCGCGGAAACCTAGTCGGCGGCGACGCGGCGCCGCACCCCGGCGGCGTCCTCCAGGCCGAGGGCGTCGGTGGCGACGGTGCGGCTGGACTCCATCGAGAGCTCCCGCACGCGCTGCTTGACCAGCGCGATCCGCGGCGGCGTGACGCTGAGCTCGTCGACGCCGAGGCCCACCAGCAGGGGCACGATCACGGGATCGGCGGCGGCCTCGCCGCACACCGCGACGCGGCAGCCGTGCGCGGCGCCGGCCTCGACCACCGCGGCGATCAGGCGCAGCACCGCCGGGTGCGCCGGGTCGGACAGGTGGGCGACGCCGCCGTTGCCCCGCTCCGCGGCCATCGTGTACTGCACCAGGTCGTTGGTCCCGATCGAGAGGAAATCGACCTCGGCGGCCAGCGTCGCGGCGAGGAGGGCGGCGGCGGGGACCTCGATCATCGAGCCCACCTCCACGATCCCGGCGGGCAGGCCGTCGGCCTCCAGCGACGCCCGGGCCTCGTCGAGCAGGGCGCGCGCGGCGCGCAGCTCGGCGATCTCGCTGACCATCGGGAACATGATCCCCATCGGCCCCGCCGCCGCGGCGCGCAGGGCGGCGCGCAGCTGGGTGCGCAGGATCTCGGGGCGCGCCAGGCACAGCCGCAGGCCGCGCACGCCCAGGAACGGGTTGGCCTCGACGGGCAGGGCCAGGTAGGGGAGGGGCTTGTCGGCGCCCGCGTCGAGGGTCCGCAGCACCAGGCGCCCGCCGTCCAGCGCGGCGAGGGCCGCCGCGTACGCGTCGAACTGCTCCTGCTCGGTCGGGGCCTCGCGCCGCCCCAGGAACAGGAACTCCGTGCGCAGCAGCCCCACGCCGTCACCGCCCTCGGCGTGCGCCTGGGCGGCCTCGGCGGCGGTGCCGATGTTGCCGGCCACCTCGATCGCGTGGCCGTCCCGGGTGACGGCCGGCTCGTGGGAGTGCTCGCGCGCGCGGGCGGCCAGCCGTTCGTCGTCCTGCACCCGCTGGGCGTGCCGGAGGATGGCCTCGGTGCCCGGCTCCACGACGAGCCGCCCGGTGTCGCCGTCGATGAGCAGCGAGGCGCCCTCGGGGATCGCCAGCACGCGCGGCCCGAGGCCCGCGACCGACGGGGATCGCCAGGGCGCGGGCGATGATCGAGGCGTGCGAGGTGGGCCCTCCGCCCGCCGTGGCGATGCCGGTCACCCGCGCCGGGTCGATGGCCGCGACGTCCGCCGCGCCGAGCTCGTCGGCCACCACGACGCCCTCCAGCGGCGGCGCGGACTCCGCCCCGGTGAGCAGGGCCACCACGCGGCGCCCCACCTCGCGCACGTCGCCCCCCGCGCTCGCGCAGGTACGGATCGTCGAGGCCGGCGTAGGTCGCCGGCCACCGCGCGCGCCGCGTCGTCCCAGGCCCACGCCGCCGAGGCCCCGTCGTCGATCGCCCGCTCCGCGGCGTCCACCAGCGCGGCGTCGTCGAGCATCAGCACCTGGGCCCCCAGGATGTCGCGCGTCTGCGCGTCGGCCGCCTCGGCGATCGCGGTCAGCGCGTCCCGCGCGCCGGCGCGCGCCTCCGCCAGGGCCCGGCGTTCGTCCTCGGGTGTGCGCTCCGACACGCGCGGCGTCTGGGGGCGCCTCGCCGCCCAGCACGCGGGCCGCGCCCATGCCGCGCCCGGGGGCGGCCGGCACCCCCTCCAGCGTCTCGCCCGCGCCCGGCGGCGCGACCGCCGGCGGCTCGGGCGGCGGCGGGGAGCCCTCGCCGCCCGCGATGATGCTCGCGATCTCGGTCAGCGCCTCCTGCGCCTGCGGGCCGCGGGCCTCCACCCGCACGCGGTCGCCCTCGCGCGCGTTGAGGGTCGCCAGCGCCGTGAGGCTGCGCGCCGACGGCCGGCGCGCCGCCGCCCGTCAGGTTGCCGACGCGCACCTCGGCGTCGAGGTCGGCCGCGGCGCGCACCACGGCCGCCGCCGGCCGGGCGTGGAGTCCGTGCGCGCCACCCACCACCACCTCGACGCCGCTCCAGCCCTCCGTCGTCGTCCGGGGCGTCGTCCGCCGCGGGACCCGCGTCGGTGACGGTGCCGAGGTGGGCGACCTTGCCCGCGAGGCCGTTGCGCGCCTCGGCCGCCACCTCCTCGATGCGTGCCGCCCGCGCGCGACGCGGCCGCCGCGGCCACGGCGCCCTCCACCAGCGGCGCCTCGCACAGCAGCACCCGCTCGCGCACGTCCTCGGGCAGCAGGTCGAGCGCGGTCTCGGCGCTCAGCACCGCCGAGCCGAGGTCCATCAGCACCAGGGCGCCACCGGCCCCCACCTCCTCGATGGCGGTCATCACCCGCACGGCGTCGGTGCCGAGGGCGCCCGGGCTCGTCCGTGCCCCCGGCGGCGGCGATCGGCACCTCCGCCCCGCCCATCTCGCGCGCCAGCTCGGCCGCGCCCTCGGCGAGGCGCGCGCTGTGCGAGACGATGACGATTCCGACCATGGCCCGGCCGGCCGGGGTCACCCGAGCCCGTAGGCCCGGTGCAGCACCTCCACCGGATGCACCGACGGGACGCCCGTTGCCTTGGCGATCTGCCAGCGGCAGGTCTCGGAGTCGCACACCGACATGCTCGCGCCCGACTCGCGCACCGCCGCGAACACCGGCTCGCCGACCGTCCATCGCGATGTCGTACTTCTCGCGCTTGAGCCCGTACGTGCCGGCCACGCCGCAGCACACGGCGTCGACCTGGGTGGCCCGCAGCCCGGGGACCAGGCCCATCAGGCCCATCGCCGGCGTGCCGATGCCGTGCCCGCGCTGCTGGCAGGGCGCGTGGTAGGGCACCTCCATGTCGACCGTCCCGAAATCGGTCGCCATCTCGCCGCGGTCGTGGAGCATCTCGAGGTACTCGCAGATGTCGTAGAGGCGCGAGCCGACCACCTCGAGGTCCTCGTCCTCCACGCCCAGGATCTCGCGGGCCTCGCGCTTGAGCATCAGCGCGCAGCTCGTGGAGGTGGCCACGATGTCGTGGCCGGCGCGCGCGTAGGGGGCCAGCTGCGCGGCCAGGCGGCGCACGTAGCCGCGCGCGTCGGGGAAGATGCCGTTGCTCTGGAGCGGCAGCCCGCAGCAGCCCTGCTTGGGAACGATCACCTCGAGGCCGTTGTGCTCGAGCACCGCGACGGCCTTCTCGGCGGTCAGCGGCTCGTAGTAGTTGGCGCCGCAGCCGTGGAAGTAGACGACGGTGCGCTGCGCGCGGGCCGGGTCCGGCGGACGGCGCCGCTTGCGGGCCCGGTGCTGGAACGTCCGGCCCGCCCAGGTCGGCATCGGGGCCGAGCGGTGGATGCCCACCGTCTTCTCGAGCAGCGTGCGCACGAGCGCCGTTGTTCATCGTCCAGTTGGCGATCGGGGCCACCGGGGCGCCGAGCCGCCCGGCCAGGGTCGGGCGTCCCAGCAGCCGGTCGCGGAACGGGATGCCCTTGTCCTCCTTCAGCACCGCCCGCGCCTGGGAGTTGATCTCGGCGATGTGGACGCCCTGCGGGCACACCTGGGTGCAGATGCCGCAGCTCGAGCAGTAGTCGAGCGACGCGTCGGGCGACTCGCCGGTGCCGCGGTAGCGCTCGGCCTGCGGGACCGGCGTACTTCGGCCCGGGGAAGAGGGGCGTCGCGGCCGACACCGGGCAGTACGTCTCGCAGATCGTGCACTTGACGCAGTGGTCCAGCGAGTCGCGCATCAGGTCGGTCATGTCCCCTCCAGGATTGCGGATGCCGCGCGGTAGCCGCCCGCGATGGCGATCCCCTCGCCGGACTTCTCGCGCCAGGGGGCCGCGCCCCCGACGATGGTTCCCGCCGCGTGGAGGTTGCCCCAGGTCGCCGCCCCCGACGCGTCCACCGGCCGCAGCGCGTCGTCCACCGTGAGGCCGGCGCTCATCAGCGGCTGGTGGTCGAGCTGGCGCGGGCTGAGCGGGGGGCGCCCTCGGGCGGGCCGGTCACCGCCAGACCGAGCACGGTCTCGCGCAGGGCGCCGAAGGAGTCGAGCTCCAGGCCGCCGGCGGAGAAGCCCCCGGTCGCCAGCACGACGGCGTCGGCGGTGATGGCGCGCTCGCGCACCGCGTCGCGCACCACGATCGCCGTGAGCCGCCCGCCCGCCGACTCCGCAGCCGACCGCGGTGGGGCCCAGCACCAGCCGCCCGCCCGCCGCGGCGAACGCGTCGAGCAGCTCGTGCTGAAGGCGCATCCCCGGCACCGACGGCGGCAGGGTCGGGATCTCGAACACCGGCGCGCCGAGCCGCTCGCGCAGGTCGTCCCAGGCCTCGCCGCCGCGTCGCAGGCCGACGACGGCGGGCAGGGCGACGTGCTCGCCGTCCTCGATGCGCACGCGCAGGGCGTCGGCCACCCGGGCGCGGAAGTCGGGCTCGTCGAAGGCCCGCGCGTACACCGGCCCGCCCACGTCGGCGCGCCCGGGCCGGGGGGAGACCGTCAGGTCGATCGGCCGCGCCTCCACGCGCGCCCCGCCGGGCAGCGCGCCGCGCGACAGGTTCTCGGCCAGCAGACTGGGGAAGAAGTCCTTCAGCGGGTGGAACCCGACCACCGCCAGGTGGCGGATCGGCGCCAGGTCGCCGGCCGCGATGCTCGCCGGGGCGAACGCCGTCGGGCGCGGCACGCCGATGGCGCTCGGCAGCAGCATGTTGCGGTCGAGGCCGCCCTCGAGGCGCATGCCGGGGACCACCCCGCGGAACCACTCCATCGACTCCTCCAGATGGGGGCCGAGGGCGGCGTACGGGTGGTCGGGGTGGTCGGCCGTGAACGCCGCCAGCGCGTCGCGCGGCGACGCGACGGGCTCGGGGTCGTAGCCGAGCACGTCGAGGGTCCCGCGGCGAGAGGTGCAGGCTGCCCGCGCCGCGGGCCACCACGCTCACGTCCATGCCCTCGCGGGCCAGGCGGATCGCGGCCACCAGGCCGGCGAGCCCGGCTCCGACGACGACGACCCGGCGGCTCACACCGGCCACGCGGGCGGCCACTCGGGCGCCTCCACCGGAAGGTGCTCGACGTCCAGGGTGCCCTGGAAGATCCAGTCGTCGAGGCAGGCCTGGCGCATCTGGTCGCCGTAGAGGATCGGCTCGAGCCCGATCCAGCGGTGCTGCAGGAACGTCAGCAGCAGCTCGTCGGCGCGTCGTGCAGTCGGCGTCGCCCACCCCGTTGAGGATGCCCGCCGCGCGGTAGGTGCAGAAGCCGCCCTGGCAGGGGCCCATGCCCAGCCGCAGGGTGCGCCGGATGTCGTCGAGGCTCATGCCCGGCCGCCGCGCGCGCGGCCTCCACCAGGCGCCGGCGCGGCATCAGCTCGCACTCGCACACCAGCTGGTCGTCGGCCATGTGCTCCTCCTGCGCCTCCAGGCGGGAGCCGAGCGCAGTAGTGCCGCGCCGTCCTCCGAGCCGGGCAGGACCTCGCCCGCCGTGCGGCAGGGCCGGTCTCGCCCAGCTGCTCGCACATCGCGTCGACCACGATCTCGGCCATCAGCCGGTAGGTGGTCAGCTTGCCGCCGGTGATGGTGAGGAAGCCGGAGAGCCCGTCGCGCTTGCAGGTGGTCGACCACCGCGAGGCCGCGGCTCATGTGGCGGGTGTCGTCGGGGTCGGCGCGGTCGTCGCTGAACAGCGGCCGCGCGCCGGTCCAGGCGTGCAGCGCGCGCGCCTGGCGGAAGCCGGGGACGATCACCTCGCCGGCGTCGAGCATCTGCTGCACCTCGTCGTGCTCGATCTCGAGGTGGTCGGGGCTGTCGGCCTGCACGTCGGTGGTGCCGATGACGCAGACCGTGCGGATCGGGACGATGATGTCGCCGTCGCCGGGCGGGTCGCAGCGGTTGACGCACGGTGAGCACCAGCCGGTGGTTCATGGCGATCATGATCCCCTTGCCGGGCACCACGGTGACGCCCGTGGCAGCCGGCCATCTCGGCGATCTCGCCGGCCCAGACCCCGCCCGCGTTGATCACGAACGGGGCCTCGACCACGCACGTCCCCGCCGCCCCGGTGGTCGTGCATGCCGCGCGCCGGTGACGCGGTCGCCGTCGCGCAGCACCTCGGTGACCCAGTGGTAGGTGAGGATGCGCGCGCCGTACGCCTCGGCCGAGCGCGCGTTGCCCCAGAGCAGCTTCCAGGCGTCCACCGCCGCGTCCTGCACCTCGAAGGCGCGCGTGATGCCGGGGTTGATGCGCGGCTCGCGCGCCAGCGCCTCGGCCGACGGGATCTCCTGCACCGGCACGCCGGTGGTGTGGCAGCCGGCCAGGAACGGGTCGGCGTAGTCGGGGTCGTCGGCCGGCGTGGTCACGAACAGGCCGCCGGTGTCCTCGATCGCCTGCGCGGCGATGCGCTTGCAGGGTGGCGTTCTCCTCGGCGCACTCGGTGGCCGAGCTGGGGTCGTGACGTGACGTAGCGGCCCCCGGAGTGCAGCAGTCCGTGGAAGCGGCCCGGTGGTGCCCTGCCCCAGATCGACCCGCTCCACCAGCACCGCCCGGAAGCCCCGCATGGCGACGTCGCGAACGACCCCGAGGCCGGTCGCGCCGCCGCCGATGACGAGGACGTCACACTCGATGGGCGTCGCGGCTATTCCTCCTCCTCCACCCAGTCGAACGTGCGGGTGACGGCCTTCTTCCAGTGGCGGTACTCGCGCTCGCGCTGCTCGGCGTCCATGTTCGGCGTCCAGCGCTTGTCCTCGACCCAGTTCTCGCGCAGGTCCTCCTGCTCCTTCCAGAAGCCGACCGCCAGGCCGGCGGCGTAGGCCGCGCCGAGCGCGGTGGTCTCGGCCACGGCGGGCCGGATGACGTCGACGTCGAGCAGGTCGGCCTGGAACTGCATCAGCAGGTCGTTCTGCACCATGCCGCCGTCCACCTTGAGCGACGTCGAGGTCGACGCCCGAGTCGGCGTTCATCGCCTCCACCACCTCGCGGCTCTGGTACGCCGTCGCCTCGAGCGTGGCGCGGGCGATGTGCCCGGCGTTGACGAAGCGCGTCAGGCCCGACGATCGCGCCGCGGGCGTCGCTGCGCCAGTACGGGGCGAACAGGCCCGAGAACGCCGGCACGAAGTAGACGCCGCCGTTGTCCTCCACCGTCATGCGCCAGCTCCTCGACCTCCGGAGCGGCCTTGATCAGCTTGAGGTTGTCGCGCAGCCACTGCACCAGCGCGCCCGGTGATGGCGATCGAGCCCTCGAGCGCGTAGACCGCCGGCTTGTCGCCGATGCGGTAGCCGGCGGTGGTGATCAGGCCGTGCGTGGACGGGCACGGCCTCGGTGCCGGTGTTGAGCAGCAGGAAGTTGCCGGTGCCGTAGGTGTTCTTGGCCTCGCCGACCGCGAAGCAGGTCTGGCCGAAGAGGGCCGCCTGCTGGTCGCCGAGGTCGCCGGCCACCTTGACGCCCTCCACCGCCGGGATCTTCGCCTCGCCGTAGACCTCGCTGGAGGCGTGGATCTCGGGCAGCATCGCCCGGGGCACGCCGATCGCCTCGAGCAGCTCGTCGTCCCAGTCGAGCGTCGCGAGGTCCATCAGCAGCGTGCGGCTGGCGTTGCTCACGTCGGTGATGTGCAGACCGCCGTTGACGCCGCCGGTGAGGTTCCAGATCACCCAGGTGTCCATGTTGCCGAACAGCAGCTCACCCGAGTTCGGCCCGGTCGGCCGACGCCCTCGACGTTGTCGAGGATCCAGCGCACCTTGGGACCCGAGAAGTAGGTCGCGATCGGCAGGCCGGTCTTCGCGCGGAAGCGGTCCTGCCCGCCGTCGGCCATCAGCTTGTTGCAGATCTGGTCGGTGCGCGTGTCCTGCCAGACGATCGCGTTGTAGACGGCCTTGCCGGTCGTCTTGTCCCAGACCACCGCGGTCTCGCGCTGGTTGGTGATGCCGATCGCCGCCAGCTCGTCCTTGGAGATGCCGGCCGACGACGAGCGCCTCGCCGACCACCTCCTCGGTGCGGCTCCACACCTCGGCCGGGTCGTGCTCCACCCAGCCGGGCTTCGGGAAGATCTGCTCGTGCTCCTTCTGGGCGATCGAGACCACGCGTCCACCGTGGTCGAAGATCATGAATCGGGTGCTCGTGGTCCCCTGGTCGATCGCGCCTACGTACGTCGCCACGTCATCGCCTCCGATCGGTCACTGTCACGCCCACGCCTCTGCCGCGCATCGCAGCAGCAGGGCGCTCGATGTGGCACCCGGGTCCTGGTGGCCCGCACTGCGTTCACCCAGGTAGCTCGCGCGGCCCTTGCGGGCGACGAGCGGAATCGTGTCGCGGGCACCCTGCTCGGCGGCGTCGGCCGCCTGGGCCAGCGCCGCCGCGAAGCCCGCGCCCTCCCCGAGGGCGGCGCCGCAGGGCCTCCGCGGCGGGCAGCAGTGCGTCCAGCATGGTCTTGTCGCCCGGCTCGGCCTTGCCGCGGGATTTGACCCCGGCCACGGCGGCGTCCAGGCAGTTCGCCCAGCCCTCCGGGCTGAGGGCCGCACCGTCACGGGCGCCCGAGCCGAACTGCAGGAAGAAGGTCCCGTAGAGGGGACCCCCGGCGCCGCCGACCTTGGAGATCAGCGTCATGCCCACCGATCGCATCAGCGCCGGGATCTCGTCGGGCTCGGACGCGTCGAGCGCGGCGACCACGGCGGTCATGCCGCGGTCCATGTTGATGCCGTGGTCGGCGTCGCCGATCGCCGAGTCGAGCCGGGTCAGCTCGTCCTTCGCCTCGGTCACGGCGGCGGCGAACGCCCGGACCCACCGGCCGACCTCCGCCGCCGTGATCTGCGTCTGTTCCGTGCCGGGAGCCTCGCTCATACGCCCCACCGCAGGCCCGCGGTCCGCACCGGTGCGTCCCACAGCCGCACGAGCTCGTCGTCCAGCTTCAGCAGGGTGATCGAGGTGCCCGCCATCTCGAGCGAGGTGATGTAGGGCCCCACCAGGTTGCGCTCGATGGTGATGCCGTGGCCCTCCAGCAGCTGCCGCAGCTCGTTGAACACGAGGTAGAGCTCGATCAGCGGGGTGCCGCCCATGCCGTTGACGAACGCCAGCACGCGGTCGCCCGAGTTGAAGGGCAGGTCCTCGAGGATCGGCTCGGTGAGCATCCTGACGATGTCCTTGGCCGGCGCGAGCGGCACGCGCTCGCGGCCCGGCTCGCCGTGGATGCCGATGCCGATCTCCATCTCGTCATCGCCCAGCTCGAAGGTGGGCTTGCCGGCGGCCGGCACGGTGCACGACGTGAGCGCCATGCCCATGCTGCGGCCCTCGGCGTTGACGCGACGGCACAGCTCGGCGACGTTCGCCAGGTCGCGACCCTCCTCGGCCGCCGCCCCGACGATCTTCTCGGCGAGCACCGTCACGCCCACGCCGCGGCGCCCGGCGGTGAACAGGCTGTCCTGCACCGCCACGTCGTCGTTGGTGACCACGGCCTCCACCGCGATGCCGTCGGCCTTCGCCAGGTCGGCCGCCATCTCGAAGTTGAGCACGTCACCGGTGTAGTTCTTCACGATGTGCAGCACGCCGGCGCCGCCGTCGACCGCCTTGGTGGCCTCCAGCATCTGGTCCGGCGTCGGCGAGGTGAACACCTCGCCCGGGCATGCCGCATCCAGCATGCCCGGGCCCACGAACCCGCCGTGCATCGGTTCGTGCCCCGCCCCGCCGCCCGACAGGATCCCCACCTTGCCCGCCACCGGCGCGTCGGCCCGGACCACGTACATCGGGTCGAGGCTCACCCGCACCAGGTCGGCGTGGGCGGCGCCGAAACCCGCCAGCGACTCCCGGCCGAGATCGGCCGGGTCGTTCAGCAGTTTCTTCATCGCAGATCGTCCTCCGCCACCTCGCCACGGTCCACGAGCGTTGGGGTCCTCTGCCTTGCCTCGCGCCTTCAGGACGTCGCTGATGAAGAAGTCGTAGATCACGGCGCCGATCGCCGCTCCGATTATCGGCGCCACGATGGGCACCCACCAATAGGCGGTGAGCGGGCCTCCGGTGTCACCCGGGAAGGCGGCGTCGCCCCATCCGGCGACCCAGGCGAACAGGCGCGGCCCGAGGTCGCGGGCCGGGTTGATCGCGTAGCCCGAGTTCGCGCCGAAGGACATGCCGATCGCCATCACGCCGAAGCCGATGACGAGCGCGCCGAGGTTGCCCTTGGGCGGGATGTTCCGCGTGTCGATGACCGCGAGGATGATGATCAAGAGCAGGGCGGTGCCCGTGATCTCACTGATCATCGGCCCCCAGTAGGAGTCGAAGTAGCCTGCGGGGCCGGTCACGAATATCCCCACGGTGCCCGGACTCTTGTGTCCCACGTTCGCCGCGTCCTCGGACGCGAAGATCGCGTCCTTGTAGTTGAGGTAGACGATCGCGGCGCCCACGAACGCGCCGGCCACCTGCGCGGCGATGTAGGTCGGGACCTTCGCCCAGGGGAACGCGCGCTTCAATGCCAGGGCGATCGTCACGGCGGGGTTGATGTGCGCGCCGCTGATCCCGCCGGCGACGTAGATGCCCATGATCACGGCAAAGCCCCACCCGAAGGTGATCAGCAGCCAGTCGGCGTCGGTCGTGATCCCTGCACCGCGTCCCGACTGCGGTAGCGCGGCGACGTACATCGCCACCACACCGCAACCGAACGCGATGAGCACCATCGTCCCGAGGAACTCCGAGAGCAGCTCCCCCCATACGGTCTTCCGCCATGCCGCCTGGGAGCCCATCACGGCGTTCCAGCCGGTCGGCGGGCTTCCGGATTCGTCAGCCATCGGTACTCCCCCTTTGCGCGGTTGTGCCGAATGCCACAAGTGAGTATCTCCCCGCGCCCCCGCCGGAGGAAACCCCCCGCGACGTAACCCGCACCGACCCAGAAAACGCGGAAAACGCCGAGCGGATCGATCAGGCGGAGCTGCGCGGCTCCTGCCGGCGGCCCCCGCGGCGCGAGCTCGATGCGGTTCTCGCGCCCCTGCAGCAGGCGGGAGATGTTGCCGCGGTGCAGCAACAGCACGGCGGCGGCGGCCACGGCGGTGAACACGATGTCGGCCGTCGGGTAGTCCATCGCCCACACCAGGGGCACGGCCACGACCGACGCCGTGATGCTCGCCAGCGACGTGTACCGCGACGCGAGCGCCACCACGAGCCAGACGCTGAGCAGGATCACGCTGGCCAGGGGCATCAGGGCGATCACCGCTCCGCCGCCGACGGCGACGCCCTTGCCGCCCTTGAAGCGCAGCCACACCGGGAACACGTGGCCCGCCATCGCGGCGCCGGCGGCGATCGCCGGCCATGGGTCGTCGGTGATCGCGCGGGCGATCACCACGGCCAGCACGCCCTTGCCGATGTCGGCGAGGAGGACGGCGATGCCGAGGTTGCGCCCCAGGGCGCGGAACGCGTTGGCCGCGCCGAGGTTGCCGCTCCCCACCGTGCGCAGGTCGATGCCCTCGGCTCTTCCCCGCGAGGTAGGAGAACGGGATCGATCCCAGGAGGTAGGCGATCGCGATCGCCAGGGTCTCGGTTCATCGCTCGCTGATCGTGTCCGGGTGGGACATCGCCTTGCCCGAGAAGATGCGCCAGCGGGCGACCAGGAAGTAGTGCGCCCCGCTCAGCACGGTCAGCACCAGCGCGATGCCGAGGAACACGTTGCGGATCACCTCGGACACGCCGGGCGCGATGATCAGCGCGAGCGCGACGTTCTGGCTGAGGGCCTTTGCCTTGCCGAATTTGCCCGCCGAGATGATCACGTTCTCGGCGGCGGCCACCAGGCGCAGGCCGGTCACCGCGAACTCGCGGGCGATGATCACCATCGCCACCCACGCCGCCACGTCGCCGGTCTCGACCAGGGACACGAGCACCGCGGAGACCAGCAGCTTGTCGGCGAGGGGGTCCAGGAACGCGCCGGCCACGGTGACCATGCCGCGCGAGCGCGCGATCCATCCGTCGAGCGAGTCGGTGATGCACGCGAGGATGAACACCGCCGAGCGCCCACCACCGCGCACCGGGGATGCTGTCGACCAGCAGCAGCACCATCAGCGGCGGGATCAGCACGATCCGTACCGAGGTCAGCCAGAGCGGCACGTTCAACGGACCGGATCGCACGCGGCCAGCATATCCCCCAACGCGCGTCGTGCCCGCGGCCGATTAGGATCCCGGCCGTGGCGGACTCCCTGTACGACGACCTCGTCACCGAGGCGTTCTTCTACGGCTTCCCGATCGTGTTCAACCTCGAGCAGGTCGAGCGGTCCGTCACCACGGGCATCGGCGACCCTGCCGCCCGCGCCCCTCAACGGCTTCGGCCACGCGACGAAGCTCGCCGGCCCGGCCGACACCTTCGTCTCGGTCAACAACGACACGGTCTACTCGATCGCCCAGCTCGACGTCAGCGGCGGCCCGCTGCGCCTCGACGTCCCCGACACCGACGGGCGCTACTACGTGCTCCAGTTCGTGGACGCATGGACCAACAACTTCGCCTATGTCGGCGCACCGGGCGACGGGCACCGACGCCGGCAGCTTCCTGCTGGTGCCGCCGGGCTGGAACGGGGACGCGCCCGACGACGCGACGGTGATCCGTCTGCCCACGGCGGTCGCGTCGATCGTCGGTCGCTTCGCCGTGGCGGGCGAGCGACGACCTGCCGGCCGTCGCCGCGCTGCAGGCGGCCCTGACACTGACCCCGGTCGGCGGCCCCGGCGCGGGCCTCCCGGTCGCCGATCCCGGCGTGGCGGACGACCTCGCCTTCTTCGAGCGGCTGCGCGTGGCGATGGCGGCCTTCCCGCCCGCCGCCCGCGACGTGCCGCTGCAGGAGCGCTTCCGGGCGATCGGCCTTCTCGAGCCGGAGTCCCCCTACGCGGATCCCGACCCGGAGCTGGCAGAGGCGCTCCGCGCCGGCCTCGCGGCGAACCGGGAGCGCATGGAGGCCGCCCTCCAGCAGGACGGGAGCCCGTCCGTCAACGGCTGGAAGCTCACCTACCACCTGTTCGACTACAACCTCGACTTCTTCGAGGTCGGCGCCCTCGACGATCCGGCCTGGAAGATCACCGATCCCAAGATCCGGTACATCCAGCGCGCCCTCGCCGCGCGGGCCGGGCTGTGGGGCAACCACGGCTACGAGGCCGGCTACGCCATGACGTACGAGGACGGCGACGGCGGCGCCGCTGAGCGGGGAGCACCGCTACGAGATCCGCTTCGCGACGCCTCCTCCGGTGGACGCGTTCTGGTCGATCACGATGTACGACCTGCCCGAGTTCTTCCTGGTCGAGAACGCGATCGACCGCTACTCGGTGGGCGACCGCACGCCCGGCCTGGTGTACGCCGACGACGGCTCGCTGACGCTCGCGATCCAGCGTGACGCTCCCTCCGACCCGGCGGCCCGCGCCAACTGGCTGCCCACGCCCGAGGGGCTCTTCCGCCCGATCCTGCGCCTCTACGAGCCGCGCGCCGCCGTCTTCGACGGCACCTACGAGCTGCCCCCGATCACACGGCGGGCCGACCCCCCGGCCTGAGCCCCGCGTGCCTCAGGCGGGCGCTCCGTCCGCCGCCGGTCGGCGTCACGGCCAGCGTCGCGGCGTAGGCCCGCACCACGCCGCGGTGATCGAGCCATCCGACGAGCCGGTCGCCCCGGTGATCGAGCACCGGCATCCCGCCCTCCGCGTCGGCCAGGCGGCGGGCGGCGTGGCCGAGGTCATCGTCGGCCCGGAGGGAGTCGACCCACCGCGCCAGATCGCCTGCGCACGCCCCCGTGCCGTCGCCGTCCGCCAGCGCCCGCTCGGCCTGCAGCCCTTCGACGATGCCGAGATAGCGTCCGGCCGCGTCGATGACCGGGATCGCGTCCACCCCGTCCTCGGCGAGGCGCAGCACGAGGTCGCCGGCCGACGCCAGGGCCGGCTCCGGACGTGGGGGCGCGGACATCGCATCCGACACGTGGAGCCCGGAGACGGGCGCCTCGGCGGCGTCGATGTCGATGCCGCGGCGTCGCAGCTTGAGGGTGTAGATCGTGTCGTCGCTGGCCAGGCGCGCGAGACCGAAGGCGACGACCACGGCGAGCATCAGCGGCAGCACCAGCGCGTAGTCGCCGGTGAGCTCGATGATCACCATGATCGCGGTGATCGGCGCGCCCGCCGCCGCCGCGAACACCGCGGCCATCCCGACCAGCCCGTACGCCCCCGCGGGCCCGGCGATGCCGGGAAGCAGCGCGTGCGCGCCGTCGCCATAGGCGGTCCCGACCATGGCGCCCATGAAGAGCGAGGGCGCGAACACGCCCCCCGACCCCCCGATGGAGATCGTGAGGCTGGTGGCGAGCACCTTGCCCACGAGGAGCGCCAGCAGGAACACGACGGCGTAGTCACCGGCGATGCCCTGCTCCAGCACCCCGTATCCGACCCCATAGAGCTCGGGCATGGCGAACAGGAGCGCCCCGAGCACGATGCCCCCGGCGACCGGTCGCAGCCACTCCGGGCCGTGCCACAGCCGGTCGGCGAGATCCTCCATCCCGTAGAGCACGCGCGTGAACGACAGGCCCACCACGACCCCGGCGACCCCGAGGCCCGCGAAGAGCGCGTACTGCCACGGTGAGGTGACGTGGAACGCGGGAAGACTCAGGAACGCCGCCTCGCCGAACGCCGCGCGGGAGATGGCGTTCGCCGTGATCGAGCTGACCACGACGACGCCGAATGAGGCGGCCGCCCAATCGCGGAGGATCACCTCGAGGGCGAAGAACACCCCGGCGATCGGCGCGTTGAAGGTCGCGGATATGCCGCCCGCCGCGCCGCAGGCCACCAGCAGGCGCATGCGCGATTCGGGCACGCGCGCGAGCTGGCCGGCGGCCGAACCCAGGGCGGAGCCGATCTGCACGATGGGGCCCTCGCGCCCGACCGAGCCGCCCGAGCCGATGCAGAGCCCCGAGGCGAGCGACTTCACCACGGCGACCCGGGGCCGGATGCGCCCGCCGCCGCGGGCGACCGCCAGCATCACCTCGGGAACGCCGTGTCCGCGGGCCTCGGGGGCGAAGCGGGCCAGCAGGGGTCCGTACAGCAGGCCGCCCACGATCGGCACGATCAGCAGGAACCACGGGCCGATGCCGAGCAGCGCGTTGCCCTGACGGCCATCGGCGCCGTACTGCTCGTACCCGGTGAACAGATACGTCAGCCCGAGGATCAGCTCGCGGAAGGCGATCGCGCCGAGGCCGGCCCCGACCCCGACGATCACGGCCAGGATCACGAGGCCCTCGGGGCGCCTCGCGAGACGGTCGAGCCGCTCCGGAATCCCGCTCCTCACGTCCACCCGAGGGCCCAGTCGGGCTCGGGCACCTCGCCGCCCGCCTCGGCGAGGGTGCGCAGCGAGGCGACGAGCCCTGATCGCGCGTCGTCGGGCACGGCCGCGAGCAGCCGCGAGATCTCCGCGCGCCGGCGCCTCGTGACCTCGGCGACGAGGGCGCGCCCCTCGTCGCTCAGGCTCACCCTCACCTCACGCCGCTGTCCGGCGACCCGCCGGCGCCGGATCAGCCCCTTGGTGCTGAGACGGTCGCAGACCCGGGTCGCGCTCGAGGGGTTCACGTCCAGCGCCTCGGCGAGATCCGCGACCCGCTGGGGGCCGCGCGAGGCCACCAGCACGAGAACCCGGTATTGCGACAGGCTGACGTCGTGCCGCTCGGCGGCCGCCAGTGAGCGCGCGGCCACGGCGACCAGCACCCGGCTCGCGGTGAGCACGGCGTTGACCACCTCGTCCGCCGAGACGGACACCCTCATCAGGGCCTTGATGCATCGTGCAAATATTGCACGATGCCTTCAGGCAGGCCAGCACTCTCTCGGGCCGCTGCGCCGCCCTTCGGCCACGGGCGCGGAGATCTTCGCCCTCCCGCGAGACGCGGCCGCCGAGAACGCGCGATGGCCGGGTGCTCTCCGGCTCAGTGGGGGCCGCGCGGCCGGGGTGACCCTCCCCGGGCGATCGCGGCCAGCATCCGGAGACCGTTGACCATGCCCGTCGGGCTGCGCCGCCGAGGGTGACGCGCCGGGGTGCTGGGGAGCGATGCGCACGCGCAGCGACTCCCGCCCGGATGACGAAGCGGATCGGCGTCTCGAGGGTGAGGGCCTCGCCGTTGACGCCCGCCGGCAGCGGCTCGTCGCCGGTCACCTCGAAGGTGGGCGCCGACCACTGGCGCCAGGGTCCCGGCCGCGCCGGCGCGTCCCTGCGGCGGCTCCATCACCGAGATCCCCAGCAGCCCGTCGTCGATGTGCGGCCGCGTTCCGGAGCCGAGCACGCGGCCGAGGCGGTAGATGTTGTTCGAGACCAGGATCACGGCGGCGTGGTCGTGGCGCGCGCCGTCGGGGCCGATCCAGCCCAGCCTGCGCGCCTGCGCCCCGTCGGTGCCCATCATGTCGGGGACCGTGTCGAGGATGGTGCGCAGCTTGGCCTCGCGATAGCCCTCCCGCTGCACCGCCTCGGCGTAGAGGCCCAGCGAGACGTTGTTGACGAAGGTGCGGCCGTTGACCTCGGCGAGATCCACCCGGCGCTCGCCCCCGGAGACGAATGCGTCCAGTGCGCCGACGACGTCGTCGCGGTCCACGCCCAGGTCGAGCGCGAAGTGGTTGCGCGTGCCCGCCGGGATGCAGGCGAATGGGAGGTCGTGCTCGGCCGCGATCGACGCCACGAGGGCCTGCGTGCCGTCGCCCCCGGCCGCCGCGAGCGCCGTCGGCGCCGTCGGCGACCGCCGTGCGCACCAGCGCGACCAGGTCGTCGCCGGGCCGCAGCTCGACGGGCGTGATGCCCCGTGCGCGCGCCTCCTCGGCGAGGTTGGCCGCGAGCGCCTTCCCGCCGCCCGACTTCGGGTTCCAGATCACCACCGGCCGCGACGGCCGCGCCGCGGGTTCGAGGTGCCCGTGCGCACGGAAGGCGCGCTTCGCGAGGGGCAGGCTCGCCGCGAGGCACGCGGCGGCGACCGCCGTGTCCAGCTCCAGGCCGTCGGCCAGCGCCACGACGATCGCCGCGACCGCCAGGGCGCGCGCCGGCGACCAGCCACACCGTGCGCGCCCGGCCGCGGCGGAGGATCCCCGTCCACCCGGCCAGGGCCCCCAGCGCGAGCAGGGCGGCGACGATCAGACCGCGCGGAAAGGCCCTGCCGGCGTCGATGACGATCAGCACGACGCCGACGGCCTGCAGAAGCGAGCGTCGCGATCGCCGCGAGCCGCCTCACGGCTCTCCTCGATGATCGTCATCGCGTTCGGCGGCGGCGCGCTCCACCCGCTCACGATCTCACGGCGGGCCCTCGAGCGGCGAGACCCGACCCGGATGAGCCGCCTCCGCTCGGCTCTGGTCTGCGGAGGGCGGCCGGATGTACGCTCGCGCCAGGCCAGGCATCGGGGGGAGGCGATGGCGGACGGCGAGCGGGCCTCGGTCGGCGACGATTACGTCCTCGCGACGGGCGACGAGGGGGCCGCGCGCCTCCACCTGCTCGACGAGGTCTACGGCACCTCGTCACGCGAGGCATGCCTGGCGGCGGGGCTGGAGGCCGGGTGGCGGGTGGCCGATGTCGGCTGCGGAGTGGGCGACATGTCGTGCTGGTTCGGCGAGCGCGTGGGGCCGCGCGGCGGCGTGACCGGCATGGATGTGAGCGCGGACCAGCTCCTGAAGGCCCGGGAGAGGGCCGCCCGGCGCGGCCTCGACAACGTCTCCTTCGTCGAGGGGAGCGCCTACGCGCCGGGGCTGCCGTCCGGAGAGTTCGACCTGGTGTTCTGCCGGTTCCTCCTCTGTCACCTCCAGCGCCCGGCGGACGCCCTGGCGCAGATGGCCGGCCTCCTGCGGCCCGGCGGCGCGCTGGTGGCCCAGGACATGGTGATGACCAGCATGTTCAGCGACCCGCCGAGTCGCGCCTACCGGCGCTTCGTCGAGCTCGGCGTCGAGCTGGGCGCGGCGCTCGGGGTGGACTACGACGTCGGGCGGAGGCTGTTCGCCATGTTCGGGGCCCTCGGCCTCACCCGGCTGAGCGTGTCCGTGTATCAGCCCGCCTTCGCGACCGGAGAGCGCAAGCGCCTCTGGGAGTACACCTTCCTCGAGGCCGCGTCCGGGGCGGCGGCCGCCGGCATCGGGACCGAGGAGGAAGGAGGCCGAGCTCACGGCGGAGTTCGCCGCCATCAGCGGGGACGACGCGGCGCTGGTGGTGCAGCCCGCGCTCTTCGCCGTGAGCGGCGTCGTCCCCGGCGAGCGCACCGGGTGACGGCCTCCTGGAGCCCCCAGAACGACGAGAGCCCCGTTTTCACGGGGCTCTCACGAGCGGGAGTGACGGGACTCGAACCCGCGGCCTTCGGATTGACAGTCCGATGCTCTAACCAATCTGAGCTACACCCCCACGCACCACGGGGTCGAGACGGAAGTGGGCGGTGACGGATTTGAACCGCCGGCCACCTGCGTGTAAAGCAGGTGCTCTACCGCTGAGCTAACCGCCCGCACCGCGCATGGCGACGGCGAAGGATAACAGCCAACCCGTCGCGACGAGGTTACCCGCTGGTCGGCCTCGCCACCCGCCCGTGGCGGCCGTATGCTCGCGGGGATGCCCCGAGAGATCCATTCCTGGCTGATGGACATGGACGGGGTGCTCGTCCACGAAGAGGACGCCATCCCGGGCGCCGACCGTTTCCTCGCACGTCTCAAGGAGCGGGGCACGCCGTTCCTGCTCCTGACCAACAACTCGATCTACACGCCACGCGATCTGGCGGCGCGGCTGCGGTTGAGCGGCATCGACGTGCCCGAGGCCTCGATCTGGACCTCGGCGCTGGCCACGGCCGGCTTCCTGCAGGACCAGCGCCCGGGCGGCTCGGCCTTCGTGGTGGGCGAGGCCGGGCCTGACGACCGCGCTCCACGACGTCGGCTACACGCTCACCGAGCGCAACCCCGACTACGTGGTGCTGGGCGAGACCCGCAGCTGGAGCCTGGAGCGCCTCACGCGCGCCATCCGTCTCATCTCCTTCGGCGCGCGATTCATCGCCACCAACCCCGACCCGATCGGCGCGTCTCCCGACGGCCCGCTCCCCGCAACCGGATCGGTCGCCGCCCTGATCAGCCGCGCCACCGGCATCGAGCCCTACTACGTGGGCAAGCCCAACCCGCTGATGATGCGCTCGGCCCTCAACCAGATCGACGCCCACTCCGAGACCACCGTGATGATCGGCGACCGGATGGACACCGACGTCGTCGCAGGTCTCGAGGCCGGCCTCGAGACGATCCTGGTGCTCACCGGGGTCACGTCGCGCGAGGAGATCGATCGCTTCCCCTACCGCCCCTCGCGCATCGTCGAGTCGGTCGCCGACCTCATCCAGGACCTCGACGACTAACAAACGCCTCGGGCGCTGCCGATGGCGAACGGGTACGCGCCGAGACACGAGCGAGGAGATCGCATGATCATCACCACCGGAGACGACCTGCCCGGATACGAGATCACCGAGGTGCACGGCGAGACGTTCGGTCTGACGGTGCGGTCGCGGCATCTCGGCTCCCAGATCGGCGCCGGCTTCAAATCGATGATCGGCGGTGAGCTCAAGGGGATGACCAAGATGCTCGCCGAGGGCCGCACCGAGGCGATCGACCGCCTGAAGGAGGAGGCCGAGTCGCTGGGCGGCAACGCGATCATCGCGATGCGCTTCGACACCTCCGAGTTCATGGAGCAGGGCACCGAGATCTGCGCCTACGGCACCGCGGTGACGGCCGTCAAGAAGTAACCGCCCGATGGGGGTCGGCCGTGCTCGCACGTGGACTAACGTCGAGAGCACGGCCCGACACCCAGGGAGGCGCCGGTGCGCGCGACACGACGGCCGGTGCCACCGGGGCCCGGCCAGGAATCGGTGTGGGACTACCCCCGCCCGCCCCGCCTCGAGGCCGACGCCCGGCGCGTGAGGGTGGTGCTCGGGGGCGAGACGATCGCCGACACGGTCCGCGCCCAGCGGGTGCTCGAGACCAGCCACCCGCCGACGTTCTACCTGCCCCGCGCCGACTTCGCCCCCGGCGCGCTCGTGCCCGCCCCCGGATCGAGCTTCTGCGAGTGGAAGGGTCACGCGGCCTACCTCGACCTGGTCGGCGGCGGTCGCACCGCCCCACGGGCGGCCTGGTTCTACCCCGCGCCGACGGCCCGCTTCGCGGCCCTCGTCGATCACGTCGCGCTCTACCCCGGGGCGGTCGACGCGTGCCTGGTCGGCGACGAGCGGGTGCGGAGCCAGGAGGGCGACTTCTACGGCGGCTGGATCACCGACGAGATCGTCGGACCCTTCAAGGGGGCGCCGGGCACCTGGGGGTGGTGACGGGGCGCTCTCGCGGCCCACGCGGGGTTGCGGATTCCCCGTAGCCGGGGCTCGGAGGCTCCCCGATGCGGGGGCCGCTGCCCGGCGCGACGGTGAATGGACTAGGGCGCGTCGATTCCGACCGGCGTCCTGCCGTCCATCTCAGGAGTCCCGATGACGCGCCACCGCACGTACCTCCTCAGCGCGGGGATCGCCATCGCGGCGCTCTCCCTCATGCTCGCCGCCTGCGGCAGCAGCTCGAGCAGCGCGAACAGCAGCACCTCGACCCCCGCCGCAACCACCGCGCCGGCCACCACCGCGCCGGCGACGGTTGACACCGAGACGGAGAAGAACACCACAGCCCCCGCGCCGGCGACGGCCGCGAAAGCCGCGGTGCTCATGGGTAAGCCCAGCGAGTTCAAGCTCATCGCGACCCCCACATCGGCCTCGGCCGGCAAGGTGAGCTTCGCCGTCGCGAACGACGGCAACGTCGTCCACGAGATGGTCGTCGTCCCCGCCCCGAACGGCGCGGCCGGGCTCAAGCAGCCCGATGGCACGGCGAGCGAGACGGGTTCCAAAGGCGAGGTCGCGGATCTCGCACCCGGGAAGACCGCGCGCCTGACGATCAGCCTTCCCGCCGGCAAGTACGTGCTGCTCTGCAACCTGCCCGGGCACTTCGCCAGCGGCATGTACGCCGACTTCACCGTCAACTGAGCCGTCCGTTGCCCACCACCGTCAACCTCTCGGCTCTCCTCCTTGACCAGCGTCTCGCCGGCCACGGAGGCGGGCCGGCGGTTCGCGGCCCGGGGGTCGACTGGACGCTCTCGGACCTCGCGGAGCGCGTCGGCCTCATGGCCGCGGGGTTCATCCGGGCCGGCATCGGCCGCGGTGACGTGGTGGCGATCAGCCTCCAGGACGGGCCCGAGTGGCCCGCGGTGGTCCTGGGGGCGGCGCGGATCGGGGCGGTCTGCGCCCTGGTCAGCCCCGCCGTCCCACGCTCACGGGTGCGCGTGGCCCTCGGGCGGGCGGACGCCCGGGCCGTCGTGGGTGACCACGACACCGCCCTTCCCGCGACACCCCTCCTTTCGCCGGAACTGCTGGCGGCGCTGGGGGCGGGCCGACCCGATCCGGGGCCGGCGGCGGTCCGCCCCGACGAGCCCTGCTACCTGCTCATGACCTCCGGGTCGACCGGGACTCCGAAGTGGGTGGTCCACCGTCATCGCGACGTGCGCACCTGCCTGGCCACCTACGGTGCGCGCGTCCTGCGGCTGCGCCCCGGGGACGTCACCTGGTCGGTCGCCGGCCTTGCCACCAGCTACGGCTTCGGCAACTCCTGCTACTTCCCGCTCGGCGCCGGCGCCTGCGCCTGGCTCGATGGAGCCGACCGGTCGCCCGAGGCTCTCGCGGCGGCGATCGGCGACGGCGGCGTCAACGTCGTCTTCGGGGTGCCCACCTGGTGGGCGCGCGTGGTGCGCCACGTCGAGGATGGCCGCCTCGCGCCCGACGCGCTGGCGGGAGTGCGTCTCGCGGTGTCGGCGGGCGAGCAGCTCCCCTCCCGCATCTGGCACCGGGTGCACGAGGTGCTCGGCCTGCGCCTGGTCAACGGTCTCGGATCGTCGGAGGCGACCAACCTCTACCTGTCGGATCGCCCCGGAGGATCGCGGGCCGGCACGATCGGCCGACCCGTCGCGGGGTACACGTTGTCGATCGCGGGGGCTGACGGGAGGGCATCGGACGAGGGGGAGCTCCTCGTGCGCGGCGACTCCGTCATGTCGGGCTACCTGGACGATCCGCTCGCCTCCATGCAGGCGCTCCGCGGCGGCTGGCTGCACACCGGGGACCTGGTCCGGCGCGAGCGCGACGGGAGCTACACCTTCCTCGGGCGGGCGGGCGATCGCGTCAAGGTGGGCGCGCTCTGGGTGAGCCCCTCCCATGTCCAGGACCAGCTCCTGCGCGATCCCGACGTGGACCATGCCATCGTCCTCGGCGTCGAGGACGAGCTCGGGCTGACGCGGCTCGGCGCGGTGGTCACGATGGCCGCCGGCGCATCGCCCGACGCGCGCGACCGCCTGCGGGCGCGTTGCGCGCGACGCCTGGCGCCGCACGAGATCCCGCGGGCGCTCGTCGCGCTCGACGAGATCCCGGCGCTCGCCTCGGGCAAACCGGACCGCGCCGCGATCGCGCAGATCCTCGCCGACGCGCTCGCCCGCCCGGCGGCGTCGCCCGCCCCGGCGCGGCGATGAGCGAGTCCGCGCTCCTCGACGCCTGGAACGAGTGCGGCTACTACGGCCTGGTCGGGATGAGGGTGACGCGGGCCGACGCGGAGTCGAGCGCGTTCGAGATCGAGATCGACGCGACCCACCTCCAGGCCTACGGCACGGCGCACGGCGGCGTGCTCGCCGGGTTGCTCGACGCGGCGATGGGCCTGGCGGTGCTGGGCCGGCTGCCCGCGGGGCAGGGCTGCGCGACGGTCCAGATGTCAACCAACTTCGTCGCCCCCGCGCTGCCCGGCGCCCTCCGGGCGACCGGTCGCGTGCTGCACGCCGGCAGGCGGCTGCTGGTGGCCGCCGCCGACGCCCACGACGACGACGACCGCCTGGTCGCGTGCGCGCAGGGCACCTTCCAGGCGTTCGCGCAGGACGGCGCGGCGTGACGGTGGACGCCACGCGCCTCGACGCACGCGTCGCCGTGGTGACGGGGGGCGCGGGCGGGATCGGCCGCGCGATCGGGGCGCTGCTGGTCCAGCGCGGCGCCCGGGTCGTCCTGACCGACCGGGACCGCGGATGCGAGGAGGTCGCGCGCGGGCTCCACGCCTCGGTGCAGGCTCTCGAGCACGACGTGACCGACCCGGCGGCCTCGGTCGCGGTCGCCGAGACGGTGCTCTCGCGCCACGGCCGGCTCGACATCTGGATCAACGCCGCGGGGTGGGACCGGCCGGGCCTCTTCGCCGAGAGCGACCCCGAGCGCTGGCTCGAGATCGTCCAGGTCAACTACCTCGGCGTCCTTGCGGGCTGCCGCGCGGCGCTCGACGGCCTGAGGACCGCGCCCGACGGAGGCGCCATCGTCTCGATCAGCTCCGACACCGCCCGGGTCGGCGGCTGGGGCGAGGCGGTCTACGCCGGCGCGAAGGCCGGGGTGGTCGCCTTCTCCAAGTCGCTCGCGCGCGAGGTCGCCCGGGACGGCATCCGCGTCAACTGCGTGTCCCCCGCGGTGACGACGACGGGATTCGAGGCCCGTCTGCGCGCGGATCCGATCGGCGCCCGCATCGTGGAGGGCGCCATCCGGGCCACGCCGATGCGGCGCGCGGCCCGCCCGGAGGAGGTCGCCGAGGCGGTCGCCTTCCTGTGCTCTCCGGCGGCGGCCTTCATCACCGGCCAGGTGCTGTCCGTCAACGGGGGCGTCGCCATGTAGGCGCGCCGTCGGCTCTTTCCCGTGCCGCGCCGGTCTGGTCGAATGTGACCAACCGAGACAGGAGGTGGCGAAATGGCCACGGAGAGGATCCTGGACGACGGCCGGAGGGAGGCGCTTGTCGAGCGCCTGTTCGAGGCCACGCTCGGCGCGCTGGAGATGTTCAGCGTGCACATCGGCTGGCGGCTGGGGCTCTACCGGGAGCTCGCGGAGGGCGGGGATGCGACCTCGGTCGAGCTGGCGCGGCGCGCCGGCATGGACGAGCGGTACGTCCGCGAGTGGCTCGAGCAGCAGGCGGTGGCCGGCCTGCTCGAGGTGGAGCACGCCGAGCTGCCGCAGCAGCGGGTGTACCGCCTCCCGCCCGAGCACGCTGAGGTGCTCGCCGAGCCCGACAGCCTCGCGTATGTCGCGCCCTTCGGACCGCTGCTCGCCGGCATCGGCGGCGCCCTGCCGGAGGTCGTGGCGGCCTTCCGCACGGGCGACGGCGTGCCGTTCGCGCGCTATGGGGCCGACATGCGCGACGGGCAGGGCGCGATCAACCGGCCCTCGTTCACGCACGAGCTTCCGGGCTGGCTGGAGGACGTCCCGGGCATCGGCCGCGCGCTGCGGGAGGGTGGGTCGCTGCGTCTCGCCGACCTCGGGTGCGGCCAGGGCCACTCGACCGCCGCGATCGCCCGTGCCTTCCCGGCCGTGCGCGTGCACGGCTTCGACGCCGACCCAGCCTCGATCGACGACGCGCGCGCCACCGCGGAGCGGCTCGGCGTGGCCGACCGCGTCGTCTTCTCGCAGGTCGACGCCAGCGGTCTCGGGGACGCCGGGTCCTTCGACCTCGTGCTGATCCTGGAGGCCCTTCACGACATGGCGCGCCCGGTGGATGTGCTCGCCGGCGCCCGGGCGGCGCTCGCGCAGGGCGGCGGCGTGCTGGTCGCCGACGAGAGGGTGGCCGAGGAGTTCACGGCCCCCGGGGATCCGATCGAGCGGATGATGTTCGGCTGGAGCGTCACGCACTGCCTGCCCGCCTCCCGCGAGGAGCAGCCCTCCGAGGCCTTGGGCACCGTGCTGCGCGCCGACGTCCTTCGCGATCTGGCCCGGCGCGCCGGCTTCGCGAAGGTGGAGGTGCTCGACGGCGGAAACGAGTTCCTGCGTCTCTACTGGCTCACTCCGTGATCCGGGCCGCGTCGGGGGCGGCCGGGTCGGCGCCCCGGCGCTCTCGTCCCCCGACGTCGAGCCGGAACGGGGGGTACTCGTCGCGCATCAGCGCGGCGTAGGCGACCACCCGGAGGATCCACCGGTTGATGCCCACGACCAGGCGGAAGATGTCGCGCGGGTACCGGCCCGTGAACAGGAGCCAGACCGCGGCGAAGAGGACCAGCAGGCCGAGGAGCCCGCCCCCCCAGCTCGCGCCCCACGTGTTCCAGTCGCCACGGCCGGCCCACCCTCCCGACCACCACAGTCCGGTGCCGAAGATGCTCACCACGAGGTACTGGGGGATGGCCAGCAGCCACCACTTGACCAGCACCAGCCCGCGCGACAGCCGCTCGGGATAGGCCACGTCGAGCGTCGCCGGATAGTCGTCCTCGCGGCCGAGGCTGAAGGGCGGGTAGCGGTCGGTCCCCAGAGCGCTGTACGAGTAGAAGGCGACCCGCCAGCTCCACCGCAGCACGCCGACGTTGAAGTCGAAGATCCCGCGCGGGTACCGGCCGGTGAAGAGGATCGCGAAGAACGCGACGACGGTCATGAAGAAGAAGGCGATCCCGAGGAACGCCAGCACGATGTAGTGGGGGATCGCCAGCAGCCACTTCACCAGCCAGAGCCACCGGCCGAGTCCGGGATCGAGCGTCCCCTCGAGGCGCACATGTGACGGCGGGCGGTCGTCCGCCTCGTCCGGATCGTCGTCCCGGCCGGGCGCCGCGGCGAGCGCCCCGTCGCCTCCGCCGCCCTCCCCGCCGTGCCCGCGGACACCGAAGACGATCATCGTGATCCCCGAGCCCAGCAGCACCAGGCCGCCGATCAGCAGACCGATCGCCACCGGCAACAGCAGGTCGACCTTCACGCCCAGGGCCACGCCCGCCGCGACCCCGGGGGAGGCGTCGGCGTTCATCACCACGACCGCCCACTGGCCGCTCTGGAGATCCCACTCGATCGTCTGCGTGCCCGTTCCCTGAGCGCGCGCGACCCAGAAGGGCTGCGCGCCGGGCCGGGCCGGGGTCGCGCCGCCGGAGATGCGGCGGTAGGTGACCCGGAACGGATCGAACGAGACGTCGGACACCTCGTCGCGGGCCACCCCGTCCAGGTACGCCGCGACGTCGCGCTCGGGGCCGATGCCCACGAAGACCGGCCGGCCGTCGGCGCTCGCCGCGCGGATGCGCACGCGCGCCAGGTCCCCGATGTCCCCGCTCCAGCCGGCGTCCCCCTCGGTGCCCAGGTCAACCTTGTCGGAGGTCAGCGCGAAGGTGGGCGTGCGGAAGCGCTCGGTGGAGGTGGTGAAGAAGCCGTCGCGGTCGCGCTGGGTCTCGTGAGCCCACAGCAGGGCGCCGCCGCCGGCCGCCACACCGAGCCCGATCAGGGCGAGGATGCAGCCCACCACGAGCAGGACGATCCGGCCCCCGCTCATCGAGCGCCGGGGCTCCGGGGTCGGGACGTCGCTCACATCGGTCACGTCGATGCCTCTCCTGGCGGGACGGTGCCGGCGCGTCCACGCTACGTCGCCGGGGGCTCCCTGTCGTGGGTGTTCGCACGAATGGGCCTGCGGTGTTGCCGCACCCTGCGGGCGCGACGACGGCCGACGGCCGCCGATCGCGGACCGCGCGAACGGGCACGCGTCCGTCTCGCGGGTCATCCTCTGCGTATCGCCGACCCGCCCCAGGAGGAGACCATGTCCGCCGCCGAGCGGCCCGGGAGCGCCGATGCCCGAGGCGTCCGCGACGGCCCCTGGCTGATCCCGCACTGGACCGCGCTGATCCTCGGCGCTGTTCGGGCTCGCGCTGATCCCCTGGGCGGTGTACCTGTTCGTGACCCTGCCGCCCGACTACACGGCCAACCACTGGTGGCTCGCGTGGGGCGGCTTCGACGTCGCCCTGATCGTCGTCCTGCTGGTCACGGCCCTGGCCGTCGCGCGCCGGTCGGCCTACGCCGAGATGGCCGCCACCGTGGCGGGCACCCTGCTGCTGTGCGACGTGTGGTTCGACGTCCTCACGTCACGCGGCGCGTCCGACGTCACCCAGGCGATCCTGGGGGCCGTGTTCGTCGAGTTGCCGCTCGCGGTCCTGTGCTTCTGGATGGCGTCGAACCTCGCCCGGGCGATCGAGACGGCGCGGCCCTTCCTGCGCGCCGCCGGCTTCACGGTCCGCGAGCACCGGCTGATCCCCCCCGAGCCCGAGGCCGGCGACCCGGCCGATCCGTCTGCGAGGATGCCGGGCGCCGCAGACCACGCAGGAGGAACATGACCACGCTCACGAAGCCCACGGTTCGCCCCGCCCGGCCCCACTTCTCGTCGGGCCCCTGCGCGAAGATCCCGGGGTGGTCCCCGCAGCTTCTGGAGTCGGCCCTGGTGGGCCGCTCGCACCGCTCGGGCCCCGGCAAGGCGTGGCTCAAGCGGTCGATCGATCTGACCCGCGAGGTGCTCGAGGTGCCCGACAGCCACCTCATCGGCATCGTCCCGGCGTCCGACACCGGGGCCGTCGAGATGGTGCTCTGGTCGGTGCTCGGCCAGCGCGGCGTGGACCTGCTCGCGTGGGAGAGCTTCGGCGAGGGCTGGGTCACCGACGTGCTCAAGCAGCTGAAGCTGGACGACGCCCGCACGCTGACCGCCCCCTACGGCGAGCTGCCCGACCTCGCGCAGGTCGACTTCTCCCGCGACGTCGTCTTCACCTGGAACGGCACCACGTCGGGCGTGCGCGTTCCCGACGCGGAGTGGATCCCCGACGACCGCGAGGGGCTCACGATCTGCGACGCCACCTCGGCGGTGTTCGCCCAGGCGCTCGACTACGCGAAGCTCGACGTCGTCACCTTCTCGTGGCAGAAGGTGATGGGCGGGGAGGGGGCGCACGGCGTGCTGGTGCTCGGCCCGCGCGCCGTCGAGCGGCTGGAGTCGTACGCGCCGCCGTGGCCGCTGCCCAAGATCTTCCGCATGACCAAGGGCGGCAAGCTGATCGGCGGGATCTTCGAGGGCGAGACGATCAACACGCCGTCGATGCTCTGCGTCGCCGACTGGGTGGCCGCCCTGGAGTGGGCGCGCGACATCGGCGGACTCCCCGCGCTGCGCGCCCGGGCCGACGCCAACGCTGCGGCGGTCGACGCCTGGGTCACCCGCACGCCCTGGGCGCACCACCTCGCCGCCGAGCCGGGCACCCGCTCCAACACCTCGGTGTGCCTCACGCTCGACGGCGACGCGGGCGCGCCGAAGGCGATGGCCAAGCTGCTCGAGGCGGAGGGCGTGGCCTTCGACATCGGCGCCTACCGCGACGCGCCTCCGGGGCTGCGCATCTGGTGCGGCGGCACGGTGGACACGGCCGACCTCGAGGCCCTGATGCCGTGGCTCGACTGGGCGCGCGCGGAGCTCGGCGACTAGCGGCTCCCGGGTCAGATCGCCGAGACCGCCCTGGGGCAGGTCGAGTACGACTCTCGACGTTGGGACGAGGGTTTCGTCCCCGGTGCTCGTGGTGCGCGGCAGCCCCGGACGGTATCGACCAGGGGGCGATCTGGATCCGGTTCCTCGACGGCGCAGGCACGGGCCCTCGACCTGTTGCGCTGACGGGCCGGCCGACCTACGGTCCGTGCTCGGAGTGAGCGTCATCCGCGAGACCCGGCTGGCCGGGGCGCGCGTTCCGTGTCCTTCCCCCGCGACGACGGAGGCGGCATGACGACGTTCTCGACACATCTCTCCCCCGATGACGCCCTCGGGCGCATCATCGAGCAGGCCGACCTGATCGAGGGTCTCGCGGCCCAGAGCGGCCCGGGCGCGCCCGAGCGGGCGGGAAGGATCCGCATCGCCGCGGGCGTCATCAGGGATCACGCCTCGCTCCTGTTCGGCGACGAGGCCCGCGGCCTGCTGCTCGAGGACGGCGAGTCGGCCCGCCGCGCGGTGATGAAGAACCCCGAGGACGGGTAGCCCGTCGGCGTGAGCGTCCGGCGCATCGTCCCGGATCTCCATGCGGAGGATCCCGGCGCCAGCCGGGAGTTCTACGTGGAGGTGCTCGGCCTCGAGGTGGCGATGGATCTGGGGTGGATCGTCACCTTTGCCGCGCCCGCGGAGCGCACCCGCCAGATCAGCCTGATGAGCGAGGACGCGAGCGCTCCCGTACGGCCGGACGTGTCGGTCGAGGTCGACGACGTGGACGCGGTGCACGCGACCGCTCTCCGCCTCGGCTACGAGATCGTGCACCCGCTCACCGACGAGCCGTGGGGTGTCCGGCGGTTCTTCGTGCGCGAGCCGAGCGGCGCCGTGGTCAACGTCCTGAGCCACGCCGGATAGCCCGGGGGTGGACGCCCGCCCGCCGGCCGTGACCCGCTCGCGCATCGCCGGGGATCTGCGCCGGCTCGGCGTGCGCGAGGGCGGCGTCACGATGGTCCACACCCGCATGAGCGCGATCGGGTGGGTGGTCGGATCGTCCGAGACCGTGGTGCGGGCGCTCCTCGACGCGCTCGGTCCGGACGGGACGCTGATGGCCTATGCCGCGTGGGAGGACCACCGGTACCACGTCGATGAGTGGCCGCCCGAGCACCGCGCCGCCTACGCCGCGGAGCCGCCCGTCTTCGACCCCGCGACGTCCGAGGCGGCGCGCGATCACGGGCGCATTCCCGAGCGGGTGCGCACGTGGCCCGGCGCCGCGCGCAGCGTGCACCCCGAGGCGAGCGTGGTCGCCGATCGGCGCCCGCGCGCGGTGGCTCACCGAGCGGCATCCGGCCGACGACGCCTACGGATCCGACAGCCCGTTCGCACGGCTCGTCGCGGCCGACGGGCAGGTGCTGATGCTCGGGGCGCCGCTCGACACCGTGACCCTGCTGCACCACGCCGAGGGCATCGCGCGCGTGCCCGCCAAGCGGACGGTCACGTTCCGGATCCCGGTCGCCGAGGGCGGCGCGGTGATCGAGCACACGTACACCGACATCGACACCTCGATCGGCGCGGTGCGGTACGAGGACCTGGGGCTCGAGGAGGACGCATTCGCGGTCATCGCCCGCGCGGCGCTCGCGTCGGGCATCGGGGTCCGGGGGCGCGTGGGGGAGGCCGAGAGTCACCTGTTCCCGGCGCCGGCGCTCACCGCCTTCGCGGTCGCCTGGATCGAGGAGCGCTTCGGCGACGGCGGGCCGCTACGCTCCTGAGGCAGCCCGGGAGTTCCCGCTCCAAGGGGCCATGGGGTCGGCGCCTGCCAGCGCGCGACCCCACTTTTTCGGCCCCGGCCCGCGATCAGCGGCGGGTCGCGACCACCTCGAGGTAGTCGGCGGTGAGGGCCACCGCGCCGTCCCCGTCGAGCCGGTTGAAGCTGCGCGCGAGGGCCGCGAGGTCGTCGGCGAGCGCCCGCTGCCCGGCCTCGTCGAGGGCGGCGAAGGCCGTGAACACCGGGCCGTAGTAGGTGCGGAAGTGGTCCACGAAATGCTCGGGCGAGCGGTAGCGGAAGGTGTAGCTGCGACGCGCGACCCACATGTCGCGCACGCCGTCGCCCAGCAGCCCGCGGACGTGCGTGTCGGTGCCCCACAGCGAGGGCGGCTGGACGCCGGCCGGCGGCGGCACGTGGGCACCGACCGTGGCGAAGAGGCCCCCGATGAAGCCGTCCGGGGTCCAGTTGGCGAGCGCGATGGTGCCGCCCGGGCGGCAGGCGCGCAGCAGCTCGGCGGCGGCGGCCCGGTGGTCGGGCGCGAACATCACGCCGAGCGCCGACACGACCGCGTCGAACGACGCGTCCGGGAAGGGCAGTGCCTCCGCGTCTGCCTCGATCGTCTCGATCTGGAGCCCCTCGGCGTGGGCGCGCTCCTGGGCGCGCTCCAGCAGCCCGGGGACGTAGTCGATCGAGACCACCTCACAGCCGCAGCGCGCGGCCGCGAGGGCCGTGTTACCGCTGCCGCCGGCCACGTCGAGCACGCGCATTCCCGCGCGCAGGTCGGCCTCCTGGCAGAGCGTCTCCGAGATGATCGGGATCAACGCCGCGACGGCCGAGTAGTCGCCGTTGGACCATGCCTTCTGCTGACGCCCCTTGATCGCCGCGAGGTCCGGTGTCGCCGTGAAGCTCATCGTCATGTCGCCGTCTCCTTGTCATTAGCACGACCGTTCGTGCTTAATCTGGTCGAGAGAATACGCACGGTCGTGCTAACTTGTCAACCGGACGACGAGAGGCGGGAGCGGAATGGTCAAGGCGGTGGGTGTGGAGCGGCGGCAGAGGGCGGACGGTGAGCGGACGCGACGCACGATCCTCGACGCCGCGACCCGGCTCGCCACCGTGGAGGGCCTCGACGGCCTCACGATCGGGCGGCTCGCGCAGCACACGGGGATGAGCAAGAGCGGCCTGTTCGCGCACTTCGGCTCCAAGGAGGAGCTGCAGCTGGCGACGATCTCGGCGGCGCAGGAGGTGTTCGACGCCGAGGTGCTCGCGCCGGCCATGGCCGCGCCCGAGGGGGTGCCGCGCCTGCGTGTGCTCTGCGACCGGTTCCTCGGCCACGTCGAGGAGGGCGTGTTCCCGGGCGGCTGCTTCTTCGCCTCCGCGGCCGCCGAGCTCGACACGCGCCCGGGCCCGTTGCGGGACCGCATCGCCGCGGTCGTCGACGCCTGGTCGGGGCTTCTCGACCAGAACGTGCGCCGTGCCCAGGAGCTTCGCCAGCTCGACGGCGCGCTCGACGCCGACCAGGTCGTCTTCGAGGTCAACGCGATGCTTGCCGAGGCGAACGGCCTCTTCCTGCTGCGCGGTGACCCGGCGGTGTTCGGCATGGCCCGACGCGGCATCGAGGCGCGCCTGCTCGCGCCGGCGGCATAGACCGCGCAAGGAACGCGTAAGACCGGGCCTCTACGGTGCCCGGGTGCTTCGACGACTGCTCCAGACCGGCGACAGACTCGGCCCCGCGGTGGTGCGGGTGGTCGCGGGGGTGGTGTTCGTGAGCTTCTCGTTCGGCAAGTTCCTCAACCACGCCGCCGAGTCGGCGGCCTTCGACCGGTACGGGATCCCCGCGCCGGACGAGATGACCTACGTCGTGGGTGCCCTCGAGCTCCTGGGCGGACTGGCGCTGATCGTCGGGCTGGGCACACGGGTCGCCGCGATCGCCCTCGGCCTCAACATGGCGGGCGCCATCTCCACGGCGGGGCGCATCGAGGGCGGCCCGATCCACCTGGGCCTCGCCCCGGCCCTGCTGATCGCGATGGTCTACCTGCTGTGGACGGGCGCCGGCGCCCGGTCCGTGGATCGCCGGCTGGAGGCCCGTCTCAGGCGCTCATGACGCCTTCGGGATCTCGCAGAGCTCGGCGTACGGCAGTTCGTCCGCGGCGAGATCCGCCGCCGAGCGGGCGAAGGCGTCGCCACCGTACGTCTCGTAGAGGTACCGCACGATGCGACGCGAGTCGGTGACCACATGATCGCCGTCCACCAGCACCGGCACCCGCCGCTGGCCGCTGATCCGCTCGAGCTCGTCGCGCTCGGCGTGGGGATAGGGCACCTCGACCAGCTCGACCTCGGCACCGACGTTCTCGATGCCTTGGCGCGCGGCGGCGCACCAGGGACACTTCCAGCGGTGGTAGAGGCGCATCGGCCCACTCCGTTCGAGAGAAAATATGACAAGTAGTAATACCGCGAAGCGGAACGCCCAGTCAAGGAGCGGGGGCCTGCGCGGACTTCCGGTGACCACCTACGCGGTGCTCGGCCAGCTGGCCGGCGGGCCCAGCTCGGGCTACGAGATCAAGGCGCGCCTCGAGGCCGGCGCCGCGCACTTCTGGCACGCCTCGTACTCGCAGATCTACTCCGAGCTGCGGCGCCTGACCGAGCTCGCCCTGGTCAGCGAGGAGCACGTCGCGCAGGACGCGCGGCCCAACAAGCGCGTCTACACGATCACCCCCGCGGGCCGGGGCGCGCTGCGCGGCTGGCTGGCCGAGCCGTGGGGGCTCGCGACGCTGCGCGACGAGTCGCTGGTCAAGCTGACCTTGGCGGACCCCCTCCCCGACGACGAGGTGATCGCCCAGCTGCGCCGCCTGAAGTCGGAGCACGAGCGGCGGAAGGCCGAGTTCGAGGCCGAGATCGCGGCGTTCCCCGAGGGCACCAACCGCTATCTGGTGCTGGCGCTGCGCAAGGGCGTCCACGCCCAGCGCGCCTTCGCCACGTGGTGCCAGGAGGCCATCGACACACTCACGGAGGGGCGGGCATAAAGATTATGAAAACTAGCCTAAAGTCTAGGAGTCGCCCCCCAAACGGGTGAGAGACGCATCATCCGAGGGAGGCACATCCTCGGCCGATGCAGCGTGTGGCGATTCTGTTGGTGTCCCTGGTGGCCCTCCTCGCGGGCGCCTTCACCTCCGCCGCCCTCGGCGCCACGGTGATCGGCGACACGACGATCCAGCGAGACGCCGACTCGAACGGAGCGGGCGTCGCCGAGGCGTTCCAGGCGACCGCGACCGGCACCGGGACGGTCACGTCGATGGTGGTCTACGTCGACACCGGCTCCGCCGCGAGCACGCTGACCGTCGGTCTCTACTCCAACGCCAGCGGCAAGCCGGGGACGCTGCTGGCGCAGGGCACCCTGGCGAGCCCGCGCGCGGCGGCGTGGAACACGGTCGGCCTGCCCGGCGCCGCCGTCACCTCGGGCGGCACCTATTGGATCGCCCTCCTCGGCCCGACGGGGGCCGGCACGCTGCGGTTCCGCGACCGCAGTGGCACCGGCCACGCCGAGACCAGCATGCAGACCAACCTCGCATCGCTGCCCACGAGCTGGACGACCGGCGGTAAATACGCCGACGGCCCGGTCTCCGCCTACGGTACGACGACCACCGGCGCGCCGGTGCTGGCCGTGACGCCCACCACCCTCAGCTTCTCGGGCACCCAGGGCGGTGCCAACCCCGCGGCCAAGACGCTCGCGCTCAGCAACACCGGCGGCGGCACGCTGGCCTACACGGCCGCGGCCGACGTCCCCTGGCTGACCGTCACACCCGCGAGCGGCAACGCCCCGGCGACCCTGACCGTCACGCCCTCGATCGCGGGGCTCGCCCCCAACACCTACACCGGCCACGTCACCGTCACCTCGAGTGGCGCAACGGGTTCCCCCGCCACGGTGACCGTCACGCTCACCGTGGCGGCTCCGGCCCCTCCGGTGCTCGCGGTCTCGCCCACCACGCTGACCTTCTCGGGTACCCAGGGCGGCGCCGATCCCGCGGCCAAGACCCTTGCCGTGAGCAACACCGGCGGCGGGACGCTGGCGTACACCGCCTCCGCCGATGTGCCCTGGCTGACCGTCGGCCCCGCGAGCGGAAACGCCCCCGCGACGCTCACGGTCGCGCCGTCGATCGCCGGGCTCGCCCCCAGCACCTACACCGGCCACGTCACCGTCACCTCGAGTGGCGCAACGGGTTCCCCCGCCACGGTGACCGTCACGCTCACCGTGGCGGCTCCGGCCCCTCCGGTGCTCGCGGTCTCGCCCACCACGCTGACGTTCTCGGGCACCCAGGGCGGCGCCGATCCCGCGGCCAAGACGCTCGCGCTCAGCAACACCGGCGGCGGCACGCTCGCCTACACCGCCGCGGCCGACGTGCCCTGGCTCAGCGTCACCCCGGCGAGCGGCAACGCGCCGGCGACCCTGACAGTGACGCCGTCGATCGCCAGCCTGACGGCCAACACCTACACCGGCCACGTCACCGTCACCTCGAGCGGCGCCACCGGCTCGCCCGCCAGCGTCACCGTCACGCTCACCGTGGCCGCGGCGGGGGCCAACCCCGGATGGCTCCAGATCGAGCACGATCCCGGGCGCACGGGCAACGCCCCCGATGAGAACGCGATCACCCCGGCCAACGCGGCGAACCTGGGGCTCCAGTGGTCGGCCGCGGTCGACGGGAAGGTCACGGCCCAGCCGCTCTACGTGAGCGGGGCGACGGTCGGCGGCCAGACCCGCGACGCGCTCGTGGTCGCGACCGGGGCGAACTCGGTCTACGCGCTCAACCCGGCGACCGGGCAGTCGCTGTGGCGGCGCAACTTCGGCACCCAGCCCGGCAACTGCGCGATCCCGGGCGGCTTCGGCGTCACCGGCGCGCCCGCCATCGATCGCGCGGCCAACCGCGTCTACACCGTCGCGAACGACGGCACCCTGCATTCCCTCTCGCTCAACGACGGGACCGACGCCGTCCCGGCCGTTCCGCTGATCGTGGGACCGGCGACCAACAAGGTCTGGGGAGGCCTCACCCTCGTCGGTGGGATGCTGTACGTGAGCACCGCGAGCGACGGGTGCGACACGGCACCCTGGCGCGGCCGCGTCTACCGGGTCAACGTCTCGGGCACCACGCCCACCCTCATGAGCACCTGGGATGTCGTTCCCGGCATCCCCGCCCCCAACGGCGGCGGCGGCATCTGGGGCTACGGCGGCGTCTCCGTGGACACGGCGACCGGCCACGTGCTGGTCGCGACCGGCGCCGACTCGGTCGAGGCCTACACGCTCTACGCCGACCGCCTCGTGTCGCTCGACGCCAGCCTCAACCTGCTCGGGTCGTACGAGCCCTTCCATCCGACCAGCTACCCGTGCAGCGGAGACCCGTGTGACGTTGACTTCGGCGCCACGCCGACGGTGTTCCAGCCGTCCGGGTGCCCCACGCTGGTCGCGGCGGGAAACAAGAACGGTGAGCTGTACCTGATGCGCGAGAGCGACCTCGCCGCCTCGGGCGCGCCGCTCCAGGTGCTTCAGCTCAACCCGGCCAACGACTGGCTGGGCAGCGGCGGCATCGGTGGATCGCCTGCCTACTGGGCGGGCGGGCGGATGCTGTTCGTCAGCGATGTGGGCCCCGGCCTCCCCGGCGTCGCCGGAGGCATCGTCGGCCTCAAGATCGGCACCGACTGCAAGCTGTCGGTCGCGTGGAGCCAGACCCTCGGCGGCGGCACCCAGCCGGACTCGACGCCCACCGTCGCCGGCGGTGTCGTCTACGTCGGAGAGGGCAACGGCGGCGCGGTCCATGCCTACGACGCGACCACCGGGCAGCCCCTGTGGCAGAACAGCGGCCCCCAGGTCGCCACCTACGCGGCGCCGATCGTCGCCAACGGGACGCTCTTCTCCGGATCGTGGGCCGGCTTCGGGACGTCGGACGGCGGCATTGTGCGCGCCTACGCACCGGGCGCCGGCGGCGGAGGCGGAGGCGGAGGCGGCGGCGGCGGCTCCACGGTCCTCCTCGGCAACCAGGTGATCGAGGCCCAGCGGGACTCGAACCGGCTGGGGCAGGCCGAGGCCTTCCAGACCACGGGCACCGTCAGCGGAACGCTGAGCTCGCTCTCGGTGTACGTGGACCCGTCGGCGAGCGTCAGCAAGCTGAGCGCCGGCATCTACGCCAACAACGGCACCCACCCCGGCGCCCTGCTGGCGCAGGCCTCGGTCAACTCGCCCACGCCGGGCGCATGGGCGACGCTCCCGCTCGCGGCGCCGGTCACCGCCGGCACGACGTACTGGATCGCCCTGCTCGGAACCGGCTCGGGCAACATCTACTTCCGTGACAGGGCCAACGGCTCGTGCGTCGCGGAGGCGAGTTCCCAGACGACCCTCACCACCCTGCCGGCCACCTGGACGTCGGGCACGAGGTACGCCGACTGCCCGGTGTCGGCGTACGGGAGCGGCTAGGCGCGCAGCTCCCGCTCGACGGCGCTCCACCCGCGCGCCCGCGCCTTGACGACCGCGCCGCCCAGTCTCTCCTGGAGGCGCGCGGCGTGTGCGTCCAATCGGTCGCGCGCCTCGGCGCCCACGTCCTCGAGCAGTCTGGTGGCCACCTCCCCGTCGTCGCGGATCGCCCACCCCCCGACGACGCGTCCGTCCATCCACACCGTGGGCCCGGCGTTGCCGTTGATGTCGTAGAGCATCTCCCGGTGGGCGCCGAGGAAGCCGTCCCGGTGCCGCCACCCCATCGCGCTCGGGTCGAGCCCCGGCAGCAGCGCGACCCACGGCGCGGGCGCGGGCACGGTGTCCTGGTCGTCGGCCAGCAGCAGCCCGGGGACGCCGTCCAGGTCGACCGCGACGGTGTCGAGCCGCGCCAGGGCGGCCGAGGTGAGGCGCTTGGTCCAGCCGGTCCACCACTGCAGGTCGGCGGGCAGGGCGGGCCCGTAGGCGCGCAGCCAGCGCCCCGCGATCTCGGCGGCGGCGTCCTCCACCGGCGGGCGCTCGGGCAGGTGTGGATTCCACCGGTCGAGCGCCGCCCACCGGAACTGGGTCGACGTCCAGCTTCCCGCGGGGCGCGCCCGCACCACCACGCCCTCGCTCGACAGCAGGGTGAGCAGCCGACTGGCCACGGACTGGCTCCCGGCGTACGCCTTCCCCGGCGACAGCTCGAGGCGGGTGGTGAGCAGGGGGTCGGCGGCCGCCAGGTCCCTGCTGGTGAAGTCGCCGGGCACCGACTCCACGAAGGCCACCGCGGCCGCGTGAGCGCGCGTGAGCCAGCCGCCGCCGTCGGTGGTGACGCCCGAGCTGACGAGCAGCTTCTCGAACTGGCGGCGCTGCGGTCCGGCGACCGAGTCGGCGGTCGCCGCGAGACACGCCGGCACCAGCTCGGCGGGCACGGCGAAGACCGTGCGGCGCATCGCCAGCACCCGGATCAGGCTGCGGTCGTCGTAGAGCACCCGCTCGACGTCGGCGATCGTCGCGCCGGGAACGCGCGCCAGCACGGAGATCATCATCGACGCCGGGTCGGTGCTGTGCAGGGCGACGACCCCCTCGGCGGCGTCGAGGGGGTCGCTGCCCGCATGTTCGGGAGCCAGCAGGTGCCGCCGGCCGAGGCGGGCCCGCCGCTCCGCGATGTCGATCGTGGGCGTCTGGGTCAGGCCGCCGGGAACACGATCACGTTCCGGTCCAGCGGCATCTGGTTGCGCCTCACACCCGGCGACGCGGCCGGGGCGAAGGGCAACGTGCCGGTGGGCTGCAGCCCCAGGTCGTCGTCCCAGATCCGGCGGGTGATCTGCCCGACCAGGTCGAAGCTGTCGAAGACGAACGGCGTGCTGTCGGCCGGGAAGAAGGTCGGCTGCGTGAGCACCTGGAAGTGCAGGTGCGGGGTCGTCGAGTTGCCCGTCGAGCCGACGAGCCCGATCGGGTCGCCGCGGGCGATCCGCTGGCCGGGCCGCACGCGCACCGAGCCTGGCTGCATGTGGCCGTAGAGCAGGTACACCCCGCGGGACACGCGCACGATCACGTTGTTGCCGGTCGTCCCGCCGATCGCGGGAGGCGTGGGCGGCTCGGGGATGGTGGTGGTCTCCGGCAGGTCGTTCCGCGCGCTCACCACCACGCCGCCGGCGGCGGCGATGACGGGGCGCCCGAAGCTGAGGTAGCTGGTCAGCCTGGATGGGTCGCCGACCCACGACCGGTGCTGGTCGTCGAGCGCGAAGAAGTCGATGGCGAAGCGCTGCGGAACCATCAGGACGCCGTTGATGCTGATCGCCCCGCGCCGGTGGTGCGTGTCGTTGGTGCAGCAGCCGTCGCTCGCGAACCAGGTGCCCCCACCGCCGAGAGGCGGGCCGAGCACCACCGGGGCCGCGCGATTGATCGCCACGGGCGTGTACCCGCCGGTGATCGTCGGCCCCGTGCGGCCCTTGGCCTGGACGGTGGCGGTGATGACGTGGTCGATGCGCGCCGGGACCGGCGCCGTGCGCGGCAGCGCCACGTCGATCCACACGAAGGCGGTCTCGGCCCCGTTGATGACCCCGCCCTTCAGGGGCCTGTCGGGAATCCCGAGCTTGGTCAGCTGGGCCGTCAGACGCGCCCCGGAGAGCGACAGGAGCGTCCGCTTGGTGCGTGCGTCACGCACCCTCACCCGGTCGACCTTCAGCGATACCGGAGTCGTTCCGGTGAGCACGAGCTCGTAGGCGATGTGGCGCCTGCCGTCGGTGCCGAGCACCGCCTGGGGGCGGGTGAGCACCTGGGCCTCGAAGGCGGAGAACTCGGTCCCCGGGTCGATGCCGATCCCCGATGCCTGATGGGATCGCGCGCCGAGCGCCGATCCGGCCAGCGCCAGGGCGGCCCCCGCCACCGCGATGGCGACCAACACGACGCGACGGGCACTGCTCATGATCTCGGCTCCCCCTCGGGCGGCTGCGAATGCACGAGGGCGATCCTCTGACGACTCGGGCGGCGGGGACAAGCCCCGCCTAGCCGCGGACCGCCGCGATGGCCGCGTCGAGGAGGACGCCGATGGGGCGCTTACGGCCCGAGTCGCGCCACTCGTTGATGGCGACGTCCAACGAGGACATGGCGGCGGCCACGATCGCGCGCGCCCGCATCCGGCGGGAGGCCGCCGTCCCGCTGAGCCGCGTCGCCAGCACCGGGACCAGCATCTCGGTCCACCGCGCCCGTTTCTGGATCATGGCGGCGTGCAGCGCCGGGGTCCTCCCGAGCATCTCCGCGCGGGCGGGCGCGTCGGTGACCGCGCGCAGGGCCGGTTCGAGGGCGTGGCGCAGCGCCTCCCACGGCGCCTCTCCGGGCGGACGGGCCTCGAGCGCCGCGGCGACCTCGTCGCCGATCTGCAGCATCGGCCCCACCACCATGTCCTCCTTGCTGGGGAAGTAGCGGGAGACGCTGCGGCTCGACATGCCCACCGCCGCGGCGATCTGTTCGACGGTGGTCTCCTCGAAACCCTGCTCGATGAACAGGGCCTCCGCGGTCCTTCGCGATCTCCGCCTGGACGGCGCGGCGCGCGACCTCTCGCGAGCCCGGGGCGGTGTGAGGGGGTGGGGTGTGCGGTGCGGCCATGCCGGGAGGATAGCTTCCGGCTGCGGATGCCGAATACGGCGGACACCGCTGTATCTGTCATACACTGACAAATATGGCTATGCTGGTCACACGTCGCGTCCGTCAGCGGCGGACCACCACTCGAATGAAGGATCCACCGTGCGCATCTTCATCACCGGAGCGACCGGCTACATCGGCTCCGCCGTCACCCGCGAGCTCATCGACGCCGGGCACCAGGTCGTCGGCCTCGCCCGCTCCGACGCGTCGGCCGCGGCGCTCGCGGCCGTCGGCGCCGAGGCGCACCGCGGCACCCTCGACGATCTCGACGGTCTCCGCGCCGGTGCGGCCGCCTCGGACGGCGTGATCCACACCGCGTTCAAGCACGACGCCGTGTTCTCGGGCGACTACGCGGGCGCCGCCGCGGCGGACCTTCACGCGGTCCAGGCGCTCGGCGACGCGCTCGTGGGTTCCGAGCGGCCGTTCGTCATCGCGTCGGGCACGGCGCTCATGACGCCGGGCCGCCTCGCGATCGAGACCGACGCGCCCGACGCCGGCGGGCACGGCGCGGGCCGCATCCCCTCGGAGGAGGCCGTGCTCGCCCTGGCCGGCCGGGGGGTGCGCGCCTGCGTGCTGCGACTGCCGCCGTCGGTGCACAGCGACGGCGACGCGCACGGGTTCGTCCCCGCCCTCGTCGGCGTCGCCCGCGCGAAGGGCGTCTCGGCCACGGTCGGGGATGGCTCCAACCGCTGGTCCGCCGTGCACCGCGGCGATGCCGCGCACCTGTTCCGGCTGGCTCTGGAGTCGGCCCCGGCGGGCTCACGACTGCACGGCGTGGCCGACCAGGGCGTGCCGGTGCGGGACATCGCCGAGGTGATCGGGCGGCACCTCGACCTGCCGGTGGTCACGGTCGCGCCCGAGCAGGCGCAGGCCCACTTCGGCTGGCTCGCCGGCTTCGCGACGATCGACAACCCGACCTCGAGCGCGCTGACGCGCGAGCTCCTTGGGTGGCGTCCGGTGGGTCCCTCTCTGATCCCCGATCTCGAGGCGGGCCACTACTTCGCCGCCCGCTAGGGGTCAGCGCTTCGCCTTCGCCTTCGGCTTGGGTGCCGGCGCGGGGGCGAGGGTGGTCTTGGTGGCCGCACCCGCGCGCCCGGTGCGGGCGATCGGCGTCACCGACGCCGTGACGCGCCGGCCCTCGACGCCCGCGACGACGAGGCGGTGCGCGCGGGCGCTGAGGACCCGCGTCACCGCCGGGCCGGCCGGCACCGTCACCTGGAGGCGCTGAGCCGCCGCGTTGGCGCCGGGCTTCCAGGTCACGACCACCGACGCGCCCGCCCTGCGGATGCGGAGGGCGCCGGTGCGCCCGAGCGCCGGCGGCGGCGGGGCCACGTAGCTCGCGACGGGGATCTCCTGCTGCACCAGGTCGTCCTGGGCCAGCTGCGCGACGATCTGCCGGCGGCCGCCGGGGCCGGGGCCCGGGACGAAGCCCAGCCGGTGCGATCCCGCGGAGGCCGTGCCGATCACGCGGCTCCCCGCGCGGCCCCGCTCGACGAAGGTCACCGACTGGCCGGCGCCGAGCGTCGCCGTGTAGGACAGGGTGCGCTTGGCTCCCTTGCCGGCCACCCGGGCGCGGGCGACCTTCGGCGCCGCCATGTCACGGGCGACGGCGAGGGCGGCGATCAGCGGGCTCCCGGGCTGGGCCCGGACGGTCCAGCGGCCGGGCGTCGGCGAGACGACGCCCAGGTAGAGGGAGTTCGAGGTGGCGTCGGGGTAGTAGACGTCCGGCTTCACGACGGCGCCGCTGGGATCGATCAGGTCGACGGCCGGCACCCCGCCGTCACCGGTCACCTGGAAATTGGCGCCCGCGCTCCCCGCGAGGTCGGCTCCCGCATCGGTGCTCGCGGCATTCTCGACCGCCGCCGCCCGCTGGTCGGGCACCACGTACTCGGACGCGTAGCAACTGACGGGCCAGACGTGGACCTTGCCGTCCGACCAGTGGATGCCCGCGCCCCGGGGCGGATAGATGGTGAAGGGCGGGAACGGGATCGCGATCGGCGGACGGATCACGGGCAGGCACGCCGCCACGCCCTTGGTCGAGATCGTCGCCTCGGAGCCGTCGAAGCACGCCGGAGGCAGCCCCGCCGGGAGATCGACGCAGATCCTGCCCTTGCCGTTGAGCGAGAACGCCCGGTGCGGGCCGTCGACGAACCCGTTGATCTTGGTCTCCACCGTGATCGGCCCGAACTGCGGGCCGCTGTTCAGCGAGAGGTTCGCGTAACCGTCGGTCGTCACCGTGACCTGCCCGGTGCCGATGTCCAGGCCTGCGGCGGTGAAGGTGCCCGTGCCCTGGATCACCAGGGGGTTCGCCAGCGTGACGCTGAGCGCCCCCACCATCTGGGCGGCCGACACGTCGGGAGCGGCGCCCGCGACCTCGATCTTGAACCGGCCGTCCACGCGGGCGGGCTTCGGCGAGAGGCGGAGGCCGCCTCCCAGCGAGGTCAGGCTGAGCCCGGGGAAGAGCACGATGCCCGGGAAGGGGATGTCCACCCGGAAGGTGGCCTCGCGGAAGCCCTCCGGCTGGCCGAAGCGAATCGAGCCGCAGACCCCGGGGCCGGTCTTCGGCGGCGGCAGCTGCAGCTCGAAGACGCCGGCCCACTCGTTGGGCTGAGCCTGCGCGCCCGAGCTCGGCGGCACGAGGCACGAGCCGACGGTCGTGCCGCCCGTCGCCCGGTACTGCACCTGCAGCTTCTTCATGGTCGCGGGTCCCAGCGGGACGTCGTCGGCGGCGAAGTCGAGCGAGTCGAGCTGCAGCCCGTGGTCGTTGTCGAGGAGCAGCTCGGCCGAGCCGCGGACGTTGCCCAGCTCCTTGGGCAGCTCGAGACTGATCGGGATGCGCAGGCCGTCCGGCGGAGCCAGCTTCAGGTCGATGTCGCCCTTCAGCGGGAAGCCCAGCAGGTCGGGTTTGAAGAGCTTCTCGCCGAACTGACCGAGCACCGCACCCGCGCCCTTGCCGGCCGCCGACAGGTCGATCCGCCCCCGGAAGAGGGTGATGTCGGGCACCCCCGGCGCGCGCAGGAGAACGGTGGCGGTGCCGGTGCTGCGGATCGTCTTCGCGTTGACGTCGATCTGCAGCTGGACCCCGGCGTCGGGGACGATCTCCATCCCGTTGAGGCGGAAGGGCCCCTGGCTGATCTTGAGCCCGCCCTTGGCCGCGCTGAGGAAACAGGGCCCCGGGGGCAGCAGCGCCTGCACCGCGCGCCCGAGCTGGATCTTCTGGCAGTCCACCGCGACGTCGGCCGGCGGCGCGCCACCACCCGGGACGCCTCCGAGGCCCTTGACGCCGGTCGGCAGGGTGTTGCCGAAGGCCGTCAGGAGGATCTTCCGGTCGCCGGTGTCGCGCACGGCGACGCCTCCGCCGTCGTCCGCGGAGTTGACCGAGAGGAAGTCGCCCACCTCGGTGCTCAGAAGGGTCGGCGCACCGCGGATCGGGCCGGTCGGCCCGATGCGGTCGCGCTGCCAGATGCCGCGCACGCCGTCCTCGGCCCCCTGCCAGACCACCGAGACGGTGCCGTCGGCGTGACCGATCGGAATCGCCTCGTTGCCCACCTGGCCGGTGCTGATCGTGCGGGCGGTCCCGCTCGCGAGGTCCCGGAGCTCGATGTCGCCGGTCCCGTCCGGCTTCTGGTCGACCGCGACGAGCCGCCCGGCGGCGGAGGTGATCTCCGGCTGCAGGCCGGGGAACGACTGCGGTGCGCCCCAGGTCGCGGGGTCGTTGACGTCGCCCTGGCCGGACCACGTGCGGACGTACGAGGTGGTGCCGAGGTCGTGGTAGGCGACCGTCGGGATGCCGTTGACCACCGTGAGGCGCCCGTCGGCGAAGCCGCCGCTCGCCAGTGTCGCGGCGGCCGGTACGAAACGCCCGCTCGTCAGGCCGGTGAAGAAGATCCCGCCCGTCGCCTGGCCGGTGACCGTCCCGATCGAGGGGTTGTCTCCCGGCCCGAACGCCTTCGCGTCGCCTCCGACCGTGGCCGTGCCGACCACGCCGGGGCCGACGAAGTTGGCTCCCCCGTCGTCGCTGGTCCAGAGATAGAGGGTGGTGTCCGCGATCGACGGGTCGCCGCCGGGCTTCGCCACCTGCTGGGGGTACCGGTGAGACAGGATCGTGACCTGGTCGTTGACCGCGCTCACCTCGGGGCCGTTGGCGTCGTCGGCGAGCGCATCGGCGCCCGGCGGCACGAGGCGCTGGGTGACGTCGCACGCCTTGGCGCCACGCGGCAGCCGGCAGTAGACGGTCACGTCGGGGCCGCCGTTGACCGGCTCGTTCCAGACGATGTGCGCCGTCCCCGCGGCGTTGACGACCACGTCGGGGTTCTGGCCGTTGGCCGAGAGCTCCACGGGGGGCGGGGTGGTGGGCGCCTGCGTCGCGATCTTCTTCGGCGCCGGCCGCACCTTGCCCGCCGAGCGCAGCGTCGGCACCGCGCCGATCGCCGTCCCCGCCATCACGCCGGCCCCGAGAAGGGCGGCGAGCACGAGGGCGGCGGGGCGCATCTTCACGACTCGCCCACGCTAACCCGCTCCGGCAGGCCGCGGCAATAGCGCGTCGCCGTCTGTTGGTGTCGCGGGTCACCGGGTGGGATAGTGCGGCACCCGCGGGGCCTGTGGACGCGGACGAACCCTCGGAGCGAGCCATCACGACAGCGGGACGACAGGCCGGCGCGGCGACGGGGCTGGTGCTGCTGACCCTGGCCGCGGGCCAGTTCGTGATGGCCCTCGACACGACGGTGATGAACACCGCCATCGCCACGGTCGCCAAGGACCTCGACACGACGGTCACCGGGATCCAGACCGCGATCACGCTCTACACGCTGGTGATGGCCTCCCTGATGATCACCGGCGGCAAGGTCGGCGAGATCGTCGGCCGCAAGCGGGCCTTCACCATCGGGTGCGTCATCTACGCATGCGGGTCGTTCACGACCTCCGTCGCACCCAACCTGACCGTGCTGATCATCGGCTGGTCGTTCCTCGAGGGTCTGGGCGCGGTGCTGATCATGCCGGCGATCGTCGCGCTCGTGGCGTCCAACTTCGGCAAGCCGGAGCGCCCGCGCGCCTACGGTCTGGTCGCGGCCGCCGGGGCGATCGCCGCGGCCCTCGGCCCGCTGATCGGCGGCGCGTTCACCACGTACGCCTCCTGGCGGTGGGTGTTCGCCGGCGAGGTCCTGATCATCCTCGTCATCCTGGTCCTGGCGCGGAAGGTCAACGACCGCCCCGCCGAGGAGGGCGTGCGGCTCGACCTGGTCGGGACCGGGCTGTCGGCGGCCGGCCTGTGCCTCATCGTCCTCGGTGTCCTGCGCTCGGGCACGTGGGGCTTCGTGCGCCCCTCGCCGGGGGCGCCGGAGTGGCTCGGGCTCTCGCCCGTGATCTGGCTCATCCTCGCCGGCGGCGTGGTGCTCGGCGGGTTCCTGTGGTGGGAGACGCGGCGCCTCGCCCGCGGCGAGGGCGCGCTGCTCGACCCCACGCTGCTGCGCAACTTCCAGCTGCGGAGCGGCGTCCTCTCGTTCATGTTCATGTTCCTCGTCCAGGCCGGCATCTTCTTCGTCGTGCCGCTGTTCCTCTCCATCGCGCTCGGCCTGTCGGCGATCGAGACGGGCGTGCGGTTGCTCCCCCTGTCGCTCACCCTGCTGGCCTTCGCGGTCGGCGTCCCCAAGCTGCGTCCCAACGCGTCGCCGCGCCGCGTGGTCAACATCGGCTTCCTGGCCCTGTTCGCCGGCCTCGTGCTGCTGGTCGCCCTGCTCGATGTCGGCGCCGGCCCGGAGATCATCACCTGGCCGCTGCTGCTGGCCGGCTCGGGACTCGGCGCGCTGGCCTCCCAGCTCGGCGCGGTGACCGTCTCCGCCGTGCCCGACGAGAAGAGCGGCGAGGTCGGCGGGCTGCAGAACACCGGCACCCAGCTCGGCGCCTCGATCGGCACGGCCCTCGCCGGAGCGGTGCTGATCTCGGTGCTCTCGGCGTCGTTCTTCACCGGCATCCAGAACAACCCCGCGGTTCCGGACAGCGTGAGTCGGCCAGCGCGCAGACGGAGCTCGCCGGCGGCGTCCCGTTCATCTCGGACAAGGATCTGAAGACGGCGCTCGACGAGGCGAACGTGCCACCGGCGACGGCCGACGCGGTCGTGGAGGCCAACGAGAAGAGCCGCATCGACGGGCTGCGCGCCGCGGTGGCGATCCTGGCGCTGCTCACCCTTGTCGCGCTGCTGTTCACCCGCGGCATCCCGACGGCCCAGCCCGGGTCGCGCCGGTTCCCGAGTCGCACCCGACGTAGCCCGCTCGGGCGCGGCCGCCCCGTCGTCTAACGTCCGGCGCAGCCGGCGGGTGCGCGGCGCGGGAGGTGGCGATGACGGTGGTGGATGTCGAGCTCCGTGACGGGTCAACCGTGCGCGTGCGGCCGGTCCGGGCCGACGACGTGGACGCTCTCACGACCTTCCTGCGCGCGCTCTCGCCGGACGCCCGGCGCTACCGCTTCTTCGGGTCCGTCAACATCGAGAGCGCCGCCCGCGCCATGGGCGCCGGCGGTGGGCCGGAGGATCACGGCCTGGTGGCTCTGACCGGGGTTCCCCAACGGATCATCGGACACGCCCAGTACATGCGGGAGCCCGGGGGGACCGTGGCTGAGGTGGCCTTCGCCGTGGCCGACGCGTTCCAGGGGCGTGGCCTCGGCACCCTCCTGCTGGCCCACCTCGCCGAGCACGCCCACGCGTCCGGTGTGGAGCTGCTCGACGCGGAGGTGATGGCCGACAACCGGCGCATGATCGACATGTTCCGCGCCAGCGGCTTCCCCGTCCTGCTGCGCAACGAGCGCGGCACGCGTTTCGTGCGGTTCCCGGCCTCCCTGTCGCCGGCCGCGACGGCGGCGTTCGAGGCCCGCCAGCGAACCGCCGCGGCGGCCGTGGTGCGCAGCGTGCTCGCCCCGGCGTCGGTCGCCGTGGTGGGGGCGTCCCGCTCGCGCGGGACCGTCGGTGGCGAGGTCCTGCACCACCTGCGGGCCGGCGGTTACACGGGACGGCTCCACGCCGTCAACCGGTCGGCGACGGAGGTGCAGGGGATGCCCGCGGTGGCGCGCGTCGCCGATCTGCCCGAGGCGGTGGATCTCGCGATCGTGGCGGTGCCGGCCGCGGGTGTGCTGGAGGTGGCGCGCGACTGCGGAGAGCGGGGCGTCCGTTCGCTCGTGGTCCTCACGGCGGGGTTCGCGGAGGTCGGCGAGGCCGGGGCGCGGGATCAGCGCGAGCTGATCGACATCTGCCGGGCGACCGGCATGCGCCTGGTGGGACCCAACTGCCTCGGGGTGATCAACACCGCGCCCGAGGCGATGCTCAACGCGACGTTCGCGTCCGACATGCCACCGCGCGGCAACGTCGGGATGCTCTCGCAGAGCGGTGGCCTGGGCATCGCGCTGCTCGAGCACTCCGGCGAGCTGGGAATCGGCATCTCGTCGTTCGTCTCGGTCGGCAACAAGGCCGACCTCGTCGGGAAACGACCTCCTGCGATTCTGGGAGGACGATCCGGCCACCGAGGTCGTGTTGCTCTACCTCGAGTCCTTCGGCAACCCGCGCGCCTTCGCGCGGGTCGCCCGGCGGCTGTCGCGGACGCAAGCCGATCGTTGCGGTGAAGGGCGCCCGGGGCGCGGCGGGCGCGCGCGCGGCCGGCTCCCACACGGGGGCCATGGTCTCGGGCTCCGACACGACGGTCGACGCCCTCTTCCGCCAGGCCGGCGTGATCAGGGCCGACCACCATGAGCGAGCTCTTCGACGTCACGAAGCTCCTCTCCAGCCAGCCCCTCCCCGAGGGCCGGCGCGTCGCGATACTCACCAACGCGGGCGGCCCCGGGATCCTGTGCGCGGACGTGTGTGAGGAGCACGGCCTCGAGGTGGTCAGGTTCCCGGACCGACCTGCGCGAGCGCCTCGGGCGCCTCGCGGCGCCGGAGGCCTCGGTCGGCAATCCGGTCAACCTGCTGGCCGCCGCCACACCGCGGCAGTTCGGCCGGGCGCTCGAGGAGCTGGTGGCCCACCGGGGGCTCGACGCGGTGATCGTCATCTACATCCAGCCGGGGCTCGGCGGGGTGGGGGGCGAGGTGGCGGCCGAGGTCCGGGCCGTCACCGGGCGGCGGGAGCGGCGCATCCCCGTCATCACCGTGCTGATGTCGGCGGCCGACCGCGAGGAGGCCCGCGCCTCGGCGGGGGCGGGGGCGCCGCCGGTGTTCGAATACCCCGAGGCGGCGGCGCTCGCCCTGTCGCGGGTCTCCCGATACGCCGCGTGGCGCCGCACGCCGCCCGGGCGCGTCCCCGACTTCGCCGACACGAGCCCCGAGCACGCCGCCACGCTCCTGACCGCGGCTGCCGTCGCCGGAACGAACTGGCTCTCGCCATCGGACGTGGCCGCCCTGTTCGCGTGCTACGGGCTCCCCCTGGTCGAGACGCGCTTCGCCGCCGGGCCGCGGGAGGCCGGCGAGATCGCCGGAGAGCTGGAGGTCCCCGTCGTGCTGAAGGCCGTCGCGCCCGGGGTGGTCCACAAGACCGACGTGGGCGCGGTCCGGCTCGGCCTTCCCGACCCCGCGTCGGTGGTCGCGGCGGCGCGCGAGATGGAGCGCCACCTCGGCGGCCTGGGCCATCCGGTGGACGGCTTCATCGTGCAGCCGCTGATCTCCGGCGATGTCGAGATGCTCGTGGGCAGCACCACCGACCCCCAGTTCGGCCCGGTCGTCGTGTGCGGTCTCGGCGGCACCAGGGCCGAGGTCCACCGCGACATCGCGGTCCGGCTGACCCCCCTCACCGATCTCGGGGCACGCACCATGATCCGCGAGCTGCGGATGCTGCCGCTCCTGCAGGGCTACCGCGGCGCTCCGCCCTGCGACATCGCGGCGCTCGAGGAGCTGGTCCTGCGCGTCGGCGCCATGGTTCAGGCGCACCCCCAGATCATCGAGCTGGACTGCAACCCGGTGTCGATCTCGCCCGGCGGGATCGTCATCCTGGACGCGCGGGTGCGCGTCGCGGCCGCACCGGAGCCGGTGCCCTGGCCGTCGCTGCACGCCGCACCTCCGTCCGCGTGGGGGTCGGGTCCCGCGTGAGCGCCCCGCTCTACTTCTCGCACCCCTCCAGCCTCGACCACGACACCGGCGAGGGGCACCCGGAACGCCCGCAGCGGATCGTGGCGATCGAGGATGAGCTCGCCCGCCGCGACTGGGTGGGCTACGAGCGCCGCGCCGCCCCCGCCGCCGCCCCCGCGCTGCTGCGCGCCGTGCACTCCGAGCGGCTCCTCGACGCGATCCGTGCGATCAGCGAGTCGGGGGGAGGCGAGCTCGACCGCGAGACCGCGGTGAGCGCCGGTTCCTGGACGGCGGCACGGCACGCCACGGGAGGCGCCTGCGCGATGGTGGACGCGTTGCTCGGGGGGGAGGCCGATGTCGCCTTCAGCGCCGCCCGCCCGCCCGGCCACCACGCGAGCCGCGACACCGGGATGGGCTTCTGCCTCGTCAACAGCGTCGCCGCCGCCGCCCGTCACGCGCTCGACGCATTCCCGGTCGGCCGGGTGCTGATCGTCAACTGGGACGTGCACCACGGCAACGGCACCAACGACATCTTCCGCTACAGCGGTGACGTCCTCTACGCCAGCATCCACCAGTCCGGGATCTTCCCGGGGACGGGACCGTTGCTCGACGTCGGCTCGGGAGAGGGGAGGGGTTTCTCGATCAACCTTCCCGTCCCCCCGGGCACCGGCGAGGACACCTGGCTCTCGCTGCTGGAGTGGATCATCGTCCCCGCGGCCGAGGAGTTCCGGCCCGGGCTCATCCTGATCTCGGCCGGCTTCGACGCCCATCGCGACGATCCGCTCGGCGGCTGCGATCTGGACGCCGGATCGTTCGCCGCGATGGCCCGGCAGGTCCGCGCGCTCGGCCGGCGGCTGGGCGCCCCCGTGGGCGCCGTGCTGGAGGGCGGCTACGCGCTGGAGGCCCTGGCCACGTCGGTGGCGCGGACGATGGAGGCCCTCGCGGACGACCGCGAGCCGGTCTCCGTGGCACCGGATTTCCTCACCTCGCGCGCGGCCTCCGAGATCGGGCACTTCTGGACGCTCTGAGCGGTTCGGCATGCGGGAACGCGCGCGTTCGCAATCCCCCTCGGGGCTGAGGGAGGGTGCACACATCCCGAACCCCAGACAGGAGCGGACGATGGGACCCTCGAAGATGTGGCTCGGCGTCACCTGCGGGCTCGCCATCGGCCTCAGTGCCGTGGCCGCCGTCGGAGTGACCACGCAGAGCGCGAGCGCCGCCTCGACCTTCACGGTCACTCCCCAGCAGCTCAAGATCAACCAGAACATCTCGTCGGCCGCGGTGAAGCGCAGCAACCGCGCGCTCAACTACCTCGCGCCGATCCGGACCACCCAGACCGACGCCGCCGACGACGGCTCGAACGGCGTCAAGGCCCTCAACTCGATCCCTGGATCCGGCGCCGGCTGGGCCGTCGGCCAGCTCGCCCCGGGCCAGAAGCAGTACTGGATCAACGTCGGCCCGACGGGCGCCATCACCGCCCAGAGCGGCCCGAGCGGCACCTTCACCGCCACCCGCGCCGGCCTCGGTGACTACGTGGTCGACTTCAAGACCCCGATCACGGCCTGCTCCGTGACCGCGAGTCCCTTCACCCCGACCCCGCCCGGAGTGCTCTCCTTCGCGTTCTCCACCGGCGTGGTCAACCAGCCGACCCAGGTCAACGTGCGCACGCTCAATGCGACGCAGGCCGCCGCCGACAGCAACTTCACCGTGCAGGTGCTCTGCTGATCCCCTGACGGCCGGGGCGTCGTCCACCGGGTCGACGCCCCGGCCTGCCGGATGCCCGTCTCAGCACGCGGCCGGACCCTTACCATCACGGTATGACGCGGACCGACCCACCCCCCCCGATCGGCCTGATCGTGGTCGATCACGGCTCGCGACGGGTCGAGAGCAACCTGATGCTCGAGGCGATGGTCGTCCAGGTCGCGGAGGTCGTCCCGTACGAGATCGTCGAGCCGGCCCATATGGAGATCGCCGAGCCGTCGATCGCGACCGCCTTCGAGGCGTGCGTCGCCCGCGGGGCGCGCACCGTGGTGGTCTCGCCCTACTTCCTGCTCCCGGGCAAGCACTGGCGCCAGGACATCCCCGCCCTGGTGGAGGAGGCGGCATCCCGGCATCCCGGCGTCACCTACCTGGTGGCGGCGCCCTTCGGCCTGCATCCCCTGATGGCCCAGGTGGTCGACGCCCGCGTCGAGCGCTGCCTCGCCCACGTTCGCGGCGAGGCGCCCGAGTGCGAGGCCTGTGCCGGCACCGGCGTCTGCCGGATGGTCACGAGCGCGGAGACGACGCCCATCGGCTGACGTCGCGCGGCCATTCACATCGCGGGCGCGGGAACCGATAGTCACGAGACGGCGAACGATCTCGTGGGGGGCTCATGGCGGTGACCGTGTACAGGGACCTCGCGCAGGTTGAGGAGCCGTGGCGGGCGCTGGCCTCCGATGTCGGGGGCCCCATCGAGCAGTTCGAGTGGGTCTCCACGTGCGCCGCGCTGCCGGAGTGGCGCGGACAGGTGTGGGTCGCCACCGTGCAGGAGCGCGACGATCTGTCGGCGCTGTGCCCGTTCGCCCTGAAGCGCGTCCGCGGCGTGCGCCGGCGCGTGATGCTCGGGGTCGACTTCCACCACGAGCCGATGGACCTGCTGGCGCGGGACGCCGCGGCCCTCGAGGCTCTGGCCGAGGGCGTTGCGCGCGACGCCGTGCCCGTGGAGTTCGGCCGCCTGCCCGCCGACTCCCCGGCCATCCCCGCCCTGACCCGCGCCTTCGGGCGGAAGTGGGTGGTGGTCACCCGCCGGCTCCCGAACTCCCCGTTCATCACCCTCGATCCGTCCTGGGCGGAGCCCGAGACCCACCTCAACGCCCGGCGACGGTCCGACGTCCGCCGCGCGCGCCGCCGCGCCGAGCGCCTCGGTGAGGTCACCACCGAGATCCTCAGCCCCGCGCCGCACGAGCTGCGTGCGCTGCTCGACGAGGCCCTCGAGGTGGAGTTGCACTCGTGGAAGCGCGAGGCGAAGACGGCCATCCTCTGCGATCCGCAGGAGGAGGCGTTCATGCGCGCCTACGCCGTGGCGGCCTGCCCCGAGGGCGTGCTGCGGCTCGGCTTCCTGCGCATCGACGGCCGCGCCGTCGCGATGCAGGTGGCCATGGTCGCGGGCGGCGGCTACTGGCTGCTCAAGATCGGCTACGACGACGCGTTCGCGGCCTGCTCGCCCGGGATCCTCCTGTTGCGCGACTCCATCGCCCACGCGGTCGGCGAGGGGCTGCGTTCGTTCGAGTTCCTGGGGCGCAGCGAGCCCTGGATCGGCGCCTGGACCGACCAGGAACGGCACACCGTGGCGCTCCACGCGTATCCGCGCACGCCGACGGGGGCGGCCGCCCTGGCGGCGGACGCCGCGGCCATGGGCGCCCGGCAGGCTCGCCGCCGCGCCGTCGCCCTCGCCCCGAGGGCGCGATCGGGCGCGAAGGCCGCCCTGCACCGCGCCGTGGAGCCCGTGTCGCGGCGGTACGTCGCCGGCCCGGAACTCGGCGACGCGCTCGCGGCACGCGACGGCTGGCCGAGCGCGGGCTCGGCGCGACCCTCGGCCTGTGGGACGGGCCCGCCGACACACCGCGCGGGGTGGCCGACGGTTACCTCGCGGCCATCGACGGTCTCGGGGAGGACGGGTCCGGCGACTACGTCTCGATCAAGTTCACGGCGCTCGGCCTGTCGCCCGATCTGCTCGGCGAGATCGTGGCGCGCGGCGCCGAGAGGGGCAGGCGCGTCCACCTGGACGCCATGGCGCCCGACACCGCCGAGCCGACCCGCGACGCCGTCGACCGGCTCCTGGCGGAGACGCCCGACGCCGTCGTGGGCGTCACGCTGCCGGCCCGCTGGCTGCGCAGCCCCGACGACGCCGGCTGGGCGCGGGCACGCGGACTGCCGGTGCGCGTGGTCAAGGGCGAGTGGACCGACCCGGCCGCGCCGGACCGCGACCCCCGGGAGGGTTACCTCGCGATCATCGACCGCCTCTGCGGCGCGACCTCGCACGTGGCCGTGGCGTCGCACGACCCGCAGCTCGTGGAGACCGCGCTGCGACGTCTCCTCGCCGCCGGCACACCCTGCGGGCTGGAACTGCTCTACGGCCTGCCGGCACGCCGGCCGATCGAGGTTGCGCGCGCCCTGGGTGTGCCGGTCCGGGTCTACGTCCCGTACGGGCACGCCTACATGCCGTACGCGCTCTCACAACTGCACCGGCGCCCACGCATGGCTCTCTGGCTCGCCAGGGACCTCGGGGCGTCCCTGCTCCGGCGGGGCGGAGGGTGATCGCCGGAGAGCGCGATCCCTCCTCCGGAGCGTCCGACCGTCACCCTGCGGGTGGAAGGGCCCCGCAGGCGCGCAGCAGGCTCTGGACCATGTCGGCGAGGCGCACGACCCCGCTCACGCGCTGATCGGCGGTCACGACCGGCAGGCTCCGCACGCCGTGGTGCAGGAAGAGCTCGGCGGCGTGCGACTCGGAGTCGTCGAGGTCGATGGCGACCGGATCGCGGCTCATGTGGTCCCCGACCGTGGTCGCGGCCGCCCCGCGGGCCCTACGCACCAGCGAGGGGAAGTCGCGGGTGAGGAACTCGGTGTTGCGGAACTGCTGCAGGTAGGCGGGAAAGAGCGCCTCCGAGCAGGTCGCGCTCGGCGAGGTAGCCCACCAGCCGCCCCGCCGCGTCGACCACCGGCAGTCCGCCGCCGGCCTCGGCGATCCGGTCGGCCGCGTGGGCGAGGTCGTCGCCCTCGCCGAGGGGCTCGACCCGCTGCACGAGCTCGGCCAGCGGCCGGGGCGAGAGTCGCTCGAGCGGCTCGGCCATCGCTACACCTCCACCAGGATGATCCACAGGGTCGCCACGACCATCGACGCCATTGTGGCGGGAACGCCGACGCGCAGGAAGCGCATGAACGACAACTCGCGCCCCGCGCGCTTCAGGGCGCCCGCGGCGACGAGGTTCGCGCTGGCCGCGACCAGGGTGAAGTTGCCCCCGTAACAGGCGCCGATCGACAGGGCCCACCAGTTGGCGTCGCCCCCGCCGAGTTGGTCCACGACCGGCGCCATCGCCGCGGTGAAGGGGATGTTGTCCACGATCCCGCTGGCGATCGCCGAGCCCCAGAGGATGCCGAGCGCCTGGGTGGTCGCGGATCCGCCCGTCGCCTCGGCGAGCCAGTCGGTGATCCGTTCGAGAACCCCGGTCACCTCCAGGGCGCCCACGACGACGAAGAGCCCGACGAAGAAGAACAGCGTCGTCCACTCGATCGCCACGAGCGGCTGCTCGACGTCGACGCCGCTGATCAGCAGGTAGAGCGCCGCCCCCGAGAGCGCGATCGTCGCCGGCTCGAGCCCGAGCGCGCTGTGGATGAAGAAGCCGATGATCGTCGCGCCCAGGCAGCCGAGCACGATCGCCACCTCGCGCCGCGGGCCGAGGCTCGCCGACGCATCGAGGAATCCGAGCTCCTCGACGCGGTCCGGCGCCGGCGTGAGGGCGCGCCGGTACACGAGATAGAGGCCGGTGGTCACCACCAGATAGGAGAGCACGGCGGGGGGCCCGACGTTGACCAGGAAGTCGTTGAAGCCGAGGCCGCTCTGGCCGGCGATGATGATGTTGGGCGGATCGCCGATCAGGGTCGCCGCTCCGCCCAGGTTGCTGGCGATCACCTCGGCGACGATCAGCGGGATCAGATCGAGATCCAGGGCATCGGCGATCACGAAGGTGATCGGCACCACCAGCAGGATCGTGGTGACGTTGTCGAGGAAGGCGGACGCGATCGCGGTCGTGGCCGTCAGCCCGAACATGAGGCGCGCCGGCCGGCCGCGCGACGCCTGGCCGACCCGGATGGCCAGGTAGGTGAAGACGCCGGTCCGCTCGGTGCCCCAGACCAGCACCATCATCCCGGCGAGCAGGCCGATGACTCCCCAGTCGATGGCCGCGATGGCCTCCTCCTGGGAGATCAGCCCGGCGAGGACGGCGAAGGCCGCCCCGGCGAGGGCGATCTTGGTGCGGTGGATCCGCTCGGTGACCACGAAGCCGAGGACGACGACGAACAGACCTGCGGCGATGGCTTCCTGCACGGCGGACTCCAGGGGTCGGTGTGACCCCGCTGCGCCACCGCCCCGAGGGACGATCGCCGTGCGCGCGGCAGCCCGGCATCAGGCGGCGACAGACTAGCCGGGCCGATCGGCCCGTGCGAGCCGGGGGTCCGGTCCGGCAGGCGACCCTCAGCAGGTCGGTGCGCCGCCGGGTCCGGTGGTGGGCGGGGTTCGCGCCCCGTCGAGGTAGAGGTCCACCCGAAGCTCCGTCGGCGCACAGGCCCGTGTGAGCGGGACGGCGAACATCTGATCGCCACTCCCCGAGAGGGTGCGGAAGAGGGCGAGATCGCGCGGCTGCACCCATGCGCCGTCGCGGGTCGGCCGCTCGAACTCGATTCCCGCGAGGGTCGTGCCCGTGGGGAGGTCGCGCCACCGGAGCTGCAGTCGCAGCTCGCCGTCAACGTAGCGCAGTCCCCTCACAGAGACCGATCCTCGCGCGGGGGGCGAGCCCGAGACCGTGCGTCCGAGGTTGAAATCGGTCTCGATGTTGATGATCTCCTGTTCCAGGGAGCGCACGAGGGGGGTCCGGGCGGGCGACACGTGAGCCACCTGCTCGAGGTAGGTCAGGTACTGGGCGCTCAGGCCGCGCGTCCGCTCGGAGGGGTCGCTGCCCTTGAGCAGCCCGAGGGCGCCGTCGAGCGACGCGCGGGCCGCGGCGGCGTCTCCTCGCCCCGCCTCCGCAGCGCTGCGCGCGAGCCGCACGTCCGGGACGGCGCCGTTGATGGCGACGGCCGCGTCCGCGGCCGCGACGGCCGCATCGTAGTCGCCCGTGTAGAGCCGCAGCAGGCAGAGGACCGCATACGTCCGGAACTCCCGGGAGCCGCCGAGCGCGATGGCGCGCTGCGAGTCGGCGATCGCTCCCGCGAGCCCCGACCGACCCCCGGTCACCGCGCCGGTCCTGCGGAAGTCGGGGTTCGCCTGGAGGACTCTCGCGATCGCCCTCTCGGGGTACGGGGCCGCATCGTCCCCATCGGCCTTCACGGCCTCGGTGAACGCCGTCAGGGCGCGTCCCTGATTCCCCGCCCCGCTCGCGACGATGCCCCGCGCCGTCGCCGCGATCGCGGCGTCGGAGGTCTCCGGTATGGACAGATTGTGGATGTACCCGGCCCAGCCGAGCGTGAGCACCGCGAACCCGACGCCGAGCACGTAGAAGACCGTCCTGCGGGGCCCGCCCAGCACGACGGCGAAGCCGACCAGGAAGAGGGCGACGGCGAGCATGGCGATGGCCGTCGTGAACTGGGTGCTGCGATCGTTCCACGTCACCCGGGTCTCGGCCAGCGCTGACTGCTTCAGCTTCAGCCTCTCGGCGTCGAACGCCAGGACCCGCACCTGCTGCGCGCTGCGGGCACGCGGCAGGTCCGCTCCGGCGCTCGTCCTGCCCCGCAGCTCCTCGACCGTCAGGGCGGGGGCCGAGCCCCCGGCGCTCGCCGCCTGGCGCACGACGGACTCCTGCTCGCGGGAGAACGCGTTGGCCTGGGCCGCGATGTCGCGCTCGAGGTCCGTGGCGGCGGATGCGAGCACGCCCGCCCTGAGCGCCGCTGCCGCGGTGCGCGTTGTCTCGCGCGCGGTGTTCGACTCGTTGTTGCCGGCATCCGTCTGGAAGATCCCGAGCGTCGCGCCCGCGAGGACGATGATCGCCAGCGTGATGGCGATCCAGCCTCCGGGGATGCGATCCCGCGCGCCGTCCTGCTCGTCGGAGCCGCTGCGCACGTCGCCGGTCCCGGTCACGCGAAGAAGTCCACCGTGAAGCCGCCGATCGCTCCCACCAGAAGCGCCACGACCCCGACGGCCATGAAGGTGTAGAAGACCGCGCGCCGGTCGGTGTTGACCTGGCCGATCGTGAAGAGGAGCAGCGCCGCGAGCAGCGCGACCGACCAGGCGGCGAGCCCCAGGATCCGATCGCGGATCGCCTCGGCCTGCCGCGCCCAGCCATCCGGGTCGAGCTCCCCGGGTGAGTCGATCCCCGTCGATTGCTCGACCGCGAGCGCCCTCTCGCGCTGCTCGATGCTGAACGGCCGCGGCCGGACGCTCGGCCGGCGCAGGTCGTCCTGGATGCTGTAACGGCCGAAGACCCCCGCGTCGGCCGCGCGCGCCGTCGCGCTGGCGCGGAGCGTGTCGGCCTCGCGCCGATCGCCCGCTGCCGCCGCGGTCCTCCCCGCCGCCGCGAGGGCGGCGGCCTGGTTGTCCAGCTCCGCGGCGATGCCGTAGTCCGCGAGGTAGCGGGTGTACTCGCGCATGTCGCCGCCCGCACCGATGCCGGCATCGATCTGTTGGCGCTGGACCGTGATGGTCTCGGATATGGACTGGCGGTCGTCGTAGGCCGCCGTGCTCCCGATCGCCGCCGCTCGCCAGCCGAACACCGCGGCCAGCACGGTCGCCGTGCCGATGAGGAAGGCGACGACCCACTGCTGCGCGCTGAGGTCGAGTCGTGGGCGGCCACCGCCTGACGACGGCCTGAAGCGGAGTCGGCTCAGCACGAGGAGCGGATCCTACCGGCCGTGCCTGGCGCCGCCGGCGCCGGCCCCTGTGCCGGGCGCTCAGCTCGACAGCGGAAGCGGCGACTCGGCGGTGAGATCGGCGTGCAGCCTGGGCAGGCCCCGGGGGTGGTGCTCGTCCAGGAAGCAGATGAGCGCCTCGCGGACGTCGCAGCGCAGGTCCCACGCGCTCGGCGCGTCGCGTGCGCTGAGGATTGCGCGCACCTCGACGCTCTGGGGGTGGGTGTCCACCATCTGGATTCCCGCCGCGCGACCGTCCCACAGCGGGGACGCCGCGAGCACGCGCTCCAGCTCGGCGCGCAGCGCGTCCATGGGCACCGAGTGCCCGACGTGAAGATGCACCGCTCCCGTGATCTGCGAGCGCGAGCGGGTCCAGTTCTCGAACGGCGTGGTCGTGAAGTAGGAGATCGGCAGCACCAGGCGGCGGTCGTCCCAGAGGGCGACCACGACATAGGTGAACGTGATCTCGTCGATCCGCCCGTACTCCTGCTCGAGGACGACGACATCGTCGAGCCGGATCGGCTCGGTGATCGCGATCTGAATGCCGGCCAGGAGGTTGCCGAGGGTCTGCTGGGCCGCGAAGCCGATGACGATGCCGGCGATGCCCGCCGACGCCAGCAGGCTGGCGCCGAGGGTCCGCACGGACGGGAAGGTCGTCAGCATCACCGCCACCGCCACGACGCCGATCATCACGGCGGCCACGCGCCGCAGAATCGTCGCCTGAGTGTGGACGCGACGCGCGCGCAGGTTGTCTTCGGATGTCACGTCGAACCGGCTCGCGACCAGCTCGGCGGCCGCTCCGACCAGGCCGATCAGCAGCCAGGCGACGGCTCCGATCACGACCAGGGCGAGCCCGTGGCGAGCGAGCGCCACGCCGTCGCCCAGCTCCTCGATCACCCGCAGCCCGATCAGCGCGGTGACCGACGCCGCCACCAGCAGCGAGGGGCGGCGGCAATGCCGGGCCAGCACGCGTCCGGCGCGGCCGGGGACCCGCGCGACGACGGCCATTAGCGCGAGCTGCAGCGCGACCGCGCCCAGGGCGGCGGTGACGACGACGGCGAGGCCGAGTAGGGCGTTCTGGCGCAGCGCGTCGCTCAAGGGTCTCTCCCTTCCAGCGGGTGGCACGGCTCGGGCGTCGGGCGACCACGCCCGACAACCACACGACACGCGGGGCGTCAACTCCGCGGCGGGGAGCGACCGCCGCCGACCAGGTCCGATCGGCCGGCGACGGTCGCTCCGGAGGTCGCGCGAGGCTGTCTAGACGCCCCAGCGCTTGGTGCGCACCGCCATGGGGTCCTCGCCGGCGTTGAGGGCGGCCTCCACCTCCGCCTCGGCGATCTCGGGGGTCGGCGCCGGAGACGTCTGACGGGCGTCGATGGCGTCCCCGTAGCTCTCGAGGCCATAGTGCCGCTGGACCGCCGATTCGTCGCGCAGGGTGAGGTCCTGGTCCTTCTCGAAGGTCGGAGCCTGCGAGAAGCGCTCCTTCGAGTACGGGGCCAAGATCTCCTTGTCAGGATCGCTTCCCCGTGCGGTCAGGTCATCGAGAGGGACGATGTGGCGCTTGGTCCCGAACCAGCCGCTCGTGACCGCCAGGTATCGGGCGGATCCGTCGGACGGGTCAACGTACACGCCGTCCACGGTCCCCACCTTCTCGTCGCCGGCGTCGTACACGGGCCGCCCAACGAGGTCCTCGACCGACGGAATCTGCGCGGTTCCACGAATTGCCATTGCTCCTCCGCTCATGGTTGACATGACGGTGGGCTGATACCCGCGGCGTGGTCCGCGAACCGGCCGATGTTCCCATGGCACGTCGGCCGGTGAGGGCCGCGGCTGGCGGGCCTACTCGTCCTCCTCGGTCCAGCCTTCGGAGCGCGTGCGACCGGTCAGGCGATCCACGAAATGGCTCCACGCGCTGGGCCTCACCCCGGGCTCGGCGTCGTGCCAGACGGGGGCCGCGCCCCCGGGCTCGGGAAGCGCGGCGGCCTGAGCCGCGTCGATGCTCAGGTCAACCCCGCGCTCGTGCAGGGAGGCGACCTGCTCGGCCGCCACGAAGCGCCGGCCGCCGGCGACCCGGATCACGATGCCGTGAAAGATGTCCTGCTCGCGGGCCGCCACGACGTGGTCAACCGTGCCGACCTGCTCGCCACCGGCCGCGTACACGGGCACGTTGTCCTCGAGCAGCAGATAGGCGACTGGCAGACCCTCGTCCACGCCCGCCGAGGGTGCCCAGCGCGCCGGGGCGGGGTCATCCGCGCCGCCGGCGCCGCACCTCGGCGGCCTCGACGGCGACGGGCTCCCAGTGCTCGGGCGCGAGCGCCCACCGCGTCGACGGCGTAGCCGCCCGCGGACAGCGCCTGCGACCAGCGCCGCTCCCAGGAGTCCCTGTCGAAGTCACGACGCTCGCTCATCCTCAGCGATCCTATGACGTACGCTGGCCACTCGGAGTGCACGACGAGCGCGGAGGCGTGATGCGGACACTTGCCAGGCTCGGCGCGGTGGTGATCGACGGCAGCGTGGTGGTCGTCGCGACCGTGGGCGGCCTCGCCGCCGGCGGACTGCGACGCCTCGCCTCCATCGGCGAGGGCGGCGACCAGGAGGCCGCGGTCGAGGGTCGCGAGAAGGCGGCGCCGGGCCCCAAGAACTGATCCCCCCGACCCGTCGTCAGGTTTCCGGAATGGCCAGCCGACCGCCGGCGTTCGGGGGGTTCTCGGACGTCAACGCGACGGGGGCGTCTGGCGAGTACGCGTCGCTGCTCGACGCGATTCGCGCCCAGCCCGCGGTGCGCGAGTGGAAGGAGCGCACCTTCGCGGCCCTCGAGCCGCGCCCCGGGGCGGTGCTGCTGGACCTCGGTTGCGGCACCGGTGAGGACGTGCTCGCGCTCGCCGCCCGGGTCGCTCCCGGCGGGCGGGCGATCGGCGTCAACGCCAGCGCGGCGATGGTCGCCGAGGCCCGCCGGCGCGCGGCCGGGGCCGGAGCGGCGGTCGAGTTCATCCACGCGCAGGCCAACGCGCTGACGCTGCCCGACGGCGCGGCCGACGGGGCCCGCGTCGAGCGCGTGCTGCAGCACCTCGACGACCCGGGTGGGGCGGTCGCCGAGCTCGCGCGGGTGGTGCGACCGGGCGGGCACGTCGTGGCCGCCGAGCCCGACTGGGGCACGTTCGTCATCGACTCGCACGACCCGGCGGTCGCCGCCCTCGTGGCGGCGGCGGCCGCTCGCCTCTTCCGCTCGCCCGATGTCGGGCGCACCCTGCGACGGCGCTTCCTCGAGGCGGGCCTGGAGCGGGTCGAGGTGACCACCCGCGCGCTGGTCATCAGCGACCGGGCCGCCTCGGACATGATCTTCGACGTGCCCGGCGCGGTGCGGCGCGCCGTCGAGGACGGCGACATCGACCCCGAACAGGCGGCCGCCTGGCTCGACGCCACCGCCCGCGCCGGGGAGGCGGGGCGCGGCCTGGCGTCGCTGACCGCGTTCATGGCGGTCGGGCAGGTTCCCTGAGCCAAGGCTGCCGGGGTACGCTGACGCGGCAGTGGAGTCCTCTGAGTACACGCGCGCGAGCCGTGACGTCTGGGACGCGATGGCGGGCGGATGGGACGCGCGCCACGCGTACATGGAAGAGCGGGCCCGGCCGGTTGCCGAGCGGATGCTCGAACGGGCGGCGCCCCGGCCCGGCGAGACCATTCTCGAGCTGGCGTGCGGCACGGGAGTGGTCGGCCTCGCCGCGGCGGGCGCCGTGGCCCCGGAGGGCCGCGTGATCCTCAGTGATTTCTCGGCGTCGATGCTCGACGCCGCTCGCTCGCAGGCGGAGGCGCTGGGCATCGCGAACGTCGACGTCCAGGCCCTCGACGCGCAGCGGATGGACATGGACGCGGACGCGGTCGACGTGGTCCTCTGCCGCTGGGGGTACATGCTGATGGGCGATCCCGGCGCTGCCCTCGCCGAGACGCGCCGGGTGCTGCGCCCGGGCGGCCGCCTCTCGTTGGCGGTGTTCGCGGGGCCGGGCGAGAACCCCTGGGCCTCACTGCCCTCGGCGGTGCTCCAAGAGCGCGGGCACATGCCGGCTCCGGAGAGCGGCGCCCCGGGCATCCTCGCCCTCGCCGACCGCACCCGTCTCCGGGAGTTGCTCGGGAACGCGGGCTTCACGGGCGTGGACACCGAGGACGTCCCCTTCACCTGGACCTTCGCGGACGCCGACGACTACTGGGCGTTCCTGGTCGATGCCGCGGGGGCGCTGGCGATGGTCATCGCGCGGCTCGACGACGCCGAGCGCGCGGTCGTCCGGGCGCGGGTCGCCGACGCGCTGGGGCCGTTCCGGGAGGGGGGCAGGATCGTCATGCCCGCCGTGTCGATCGTCGCGGCCGCGTCGTAGCCGACGACGACCGGGGCCTCAGCCGAGCCGCTCCGCCAGTCCGATGACGATGCCTTCGGGGCCGCGCAGGTAACAGAGCCGGTAGATGTTCTCGTACTGCACGACCTCGCCCACGAGCTCCGCACCGTGGCCGCGCAGGCGGGCGACGACGTCGTCGATGTCGTCGACGGCGAACATGATGCGGCCGATCCCCAGCGTGTTCGCCGTCGCGTCCCCCGGCTGGGCTCTGACCGCCGGGGGCGAGTGGAACCTCGTCAGCTCGAGCCGGCCGTGGCCGTCCGGGGTGCGCATCATGGCGATGTCGGCGCGCACGCCGTCGAGCCCGATGGTCCGGTCCACCCAGGACCCCTCGACCTGCGTCTCGCCGTCCAGCTCCATACCGAGCTCGGTGAAGAACGCCTTCGCTGCCTCGAGGTCCTCGACGACGATGAGGACGTTGTCCATCCGCTGAAGCGCCATGCCCGGGAGCATATGTCCGGCGCGCTCATGCAGTCCCCCAGCGGGATTCGGACCCGTGCCGCCGGCGTGAAAGGGCGGTACACCCGGCTCGAGGTCGACCCTCGCCGGTCCTGGTGACCGGCCCTTGACTACGCTCGACGTCATGCGGCGGATTGAGGACTACGCGTTGATAGGCGACCTGCAGACCGCGGCGCTCCTCAGTCGCGAGGGCTCGATCGACTGGTGCTGCTTTCCGAGGTTCGACTCCGGCGCGTGCTTCTCCGCCCTGCTGGGGACGCCTGAGCATGGCCGATGGCTGGTGGCTCCGGATGTCCCGGTTCTCGCCTCCCGAAGGCGTTACCGCGGCGACACATTGATTCTCGAGTCGGTGTTCGAGACCCCGGAGGGGGCGGTCAGGGCCATCGACTTCATGCCCCCCCGCGGCGACGCCCCGGACATCGTCCGGATCGTCGAGGGTCTATCGGGAGCGGTGCCGATGCGGTCGGAGCTGGTGATCCGCTACGACTTCGGCCGCATCGTGCCCTGGGTCCGGCACATCGACCACGCCCGCGTCGCGGTCGCCGGTCCCGACGCGCTCTGTCTGCGCACCCCCGCCGAGGTGCACGGCGAGCGGCTGACCACCGTCTCGGAGTTCGTCGTGCATCCGGGGGAGCGCGTCCCGTTCGTGCTCACCTGGTTCCCCTCCCACGAGCGGACGCCGGCCGGCGTCGACGCGGAGGAGGCGCTCTCCGAATGCGAGTCGTTCTGGCTCGACTGGGCGCGCGGCTGCGACCACCGGGGTGACTACCACGGGGAGGTCCACCGCTCGTTGATCGTGCTGAAGGCGATGACCTACGCTCCCACCGGCGGGATCGTCGCGGCGCCGACGACCTCTCTGCCGGAGCGTCTTGGCGGCGTCCGAAACTGGGACTACCGCTTCTGCTGGCTGCGAGACGCGACCCTCACGCTTCTGTCGATGCTGCGCGTGGGCGCACGGGGCGAGGCGGTCAGGTGGCGCGAATGGCTGCTGCGCGCGGTCGCGGGGGACCCGGGCGAGATTCAGATCATGTACGGACTCGGAGGCGAGCGACGCCTCGACGAGCGCGAGCTCGAGTGGCTTCCGGGTTTCGAGGGCTCTCTCCCGGTGCGCGTCGGCAACGCGGCGTCCACCCAGTTACAGCTCGACGTCTATGGCGAGGTCATCGATGCGCTCTACCAGATGCGCCGGTTCGGGGCGCCTCCCGACGACGATGTCTGGAGGCTCATGCTCATGCTCCTTCAGTGGCTCGAGGAGGGCTGGCGGCGGCAGGACTCGGGAATATGGGAGGTGCGCGGCCCGGTCCGGCACTTCACCCACTCGAAGGTCATGGCCTGGGTGGCCTTCGACCGCGGGATCCGGGCGTGCGAGGAGTTCGGGCGCTCCGGGCCCGTCGCGCGCTGGCGGGACCTGCGCAGCGAGATCCACGCGGAGGTTCTCGAGCGCGCGTGGAGCCCACGCGCGGGGGCGTTCACCCAGTCGTACGACTCGGAGGATCTCGACGCGAGCGTCCTCCTCATGCCCTCCGTCGGCTTTCTCCCGGCGACCGACGAGCGCTTCGTCTCGACCGTCGAGGCCATCCGCCGCGACCTCACCGTCGACGGGCTCGTGCTCCGCTACCGGCCGCGTGAGCATGGCGCGGTCGATGGCCTGCCCGGCGCCGAGGGGGTGTTCCTGCCGTGCTCGTTCTGGCTCGCCGACGCCCTGGCGCTGCAGGGGAGGACCGATGAGGCCCGGGAGCTCTTCGAGCGCCTCCTCGACATGCGCAACGACCTCGGTTTGCTCTCCGAGCAGTTCGACCCCGAGAGTGGCCGGCTGCTCGGCAACTTCCCGCAGGCCTTCACGCACCTGGCACTGATCAATACCGCGCTGATCCTCAGCACCGGGCAAAGCCTGCGCACGCACTCGGGGACGATGCCGCCGGGTTCGTGAACTGCGGACCGGCTCGTCAGCGCCCCGCGGGAGAATAACCGCGTGTCGCAGAACTGCTTCGAATAGGCGGGGAAGGGGCTTCGAGCAGGTCTCGCAGCTCAGATCACAGGCGCCGCCGCGGTCTCGACGCGTGCCAGCTCGGTGGGCTCTGCGACCGCCCGGCGCGCACCGTCACGAACACGCCGCAGCCGCTTGCGCAGCACCTCGATCCGGGCTGGGTCGTTGGTGGCGGCCAGGATCCTCCCGAGCGCATCGATCAGGACGAGCGAGGTCGCGACGTCCGCCTGGGCCTCGGCCTGGGCCGCCGCCTGGTCGAACGCCCGGCCCACGAGGTCGTCCCAGGACGGCCGGGACCGCAGCACGAGCAGACGCCCGTCCTCGACGACCCGCATCGCCAGTTGCCGGTCGGCGAGGCGGCGCAGCAGGTCGGCCGATCGCAGCAGCGCCTCCTCGGCGGTGGTCGGGTCGTTGATGCCCGGTGACAGCGCCCGAAGGGCGATGTCGGTGAGCTGGTCGATGCCGAAGGCGACGTCCTGGGTCATGCTGCGCTGAACGCCGAGTGTCGATCGTCCTCGACGGAGGCGGGGGCCGCCCCGGCCGCGCCTCGCGGGATCACCGTGGAGTCGCACGACCACCTCTCCCTCGATCACGAAGTCCCCTGGTCCCGGGACGACGACGAGCGTCGTCCCCGAGCCGCGAGCGAGGTCGGCCAGGCGCTCGTCGGCGATCATCTGCACCCGGCCCGAGCGGGTCGCGCGGCCCACGGCGGCGGGGATCCCGGGAGGCTCCCGCGGGGCGTCGCCACCCCTCCGCTCGTCCGAGGCTCGTGTCGATGGTTGCGCGCGTCTCGGCTCCACACACTGGTCGATGAGCCGCTCCACGCGGATCTCATTCGCCATGTGGTGGAAGAACGCGATCAGCAGCGCGACGGCGACGAATGCCAGCACCACTGCCACGTTGACCGTCACGCCCGGGACCTGCTCTGTGCGCACGAGCCGCAACGACACGAGGGCGAAGATGAAGGTCCCGACGAATCCCGCGATGACCATCTGCACGAGGGGGTCGCGGACGAACCGCCGGATCGTCCGCGGCGAGTAGCCCTGCCCGGTGAGCGCCAACACCGCCAGCGTGATCGAGAGGGTCACGCCCAGGACGGTCATGCTCGCCGACGCGATAGCCGACAACACGTCGCGAGCGGCCCCGGCTTCTCCGCTGAACACCCACACCGGCCGGGCGTTGTTCTCGTCCAGCGCGCGGTCCACCCGCACGAGCGTCTCCGCCGCCGCCGCCGCCAGGACCGCGGTCACCGCGGGCCAGAACCACAAGCGCTCGCGGAGCTCGTCGAGACTCCAGTCGGCACCCTACTCATGCGAGGTGCGCCCTCCACGGCCAGCGTGGATCACCCGTCACGGCGCGCGAGCCCACCCCGACCGCACCTCACTTGTCGCCTGCTGGCCGGACGGCCACGATTCTCTCCTTGGTCAACCTGCCAGTGGTACCCGTTGGTTCCGCCCGGGGACGCATCCTCCATCTGCGTGCGGATTGCGGTGGCCCGCGTTCGGGAAGGCACATGACGTGAACTACTTCGACGACTGGACCGGTGTTGCCCGCGTCGTCGTGTTCTCTGTGCTGGCCTACGCGGCCTTGGTCGCCGTGCTGCGGGTCGCGGGGAAGCGGACGCTCGCGAAGATGAACGCGTTCGACCTCGTGGTCACGGTCGCACTCGGCTCGACGCTCGCCACCGCCGTGCTGAGCGCGAGCGTGCCCTTGGTCGAATCAGTCGTCGCCTTCGGGGTTCTGATCGGTCTCCAGGCGCTGGTGGCCTGGGCCGAGGTGCGCTCGGAGCGGATCGAGGGAATCGTCAAGTCGGAGCCACGCCTCCTCGCGCGCGACGGCCGGATGCTGGTGAGGGCCATGCGCCGCGAACGGGTGAGCGAGGCAGACCTGCTGCAGGCGTTGCGCTCCTCCGGCCACGGATCGCTCGACGGCATCGACGCCGTCGTGCTGGAGACCGACGGCAGCTTCAGCGTCATCGGCTCCGCGCAGCCCTCCGGTTCGCTCCGCAACGTGGCGGGCCGAGAAGGCGCGGGTTGAGGCCGTCGGCCAAAGGGCCGATGCCGTAACCGGATCCACACCGTCCCCCGCCGCCGTGAGGGGCCGCCCAAGGATCCGCTCCGGGAATGCCGTATTGCCGGCCGCCGGCCGGGGTACGCATGATGTGTGTCCGAGTTACGCGCATCGGCCGCGCAGGAGCGCGCCCCGTCCCCCCCCTCGCAGACGCGAATCATCGTCGTCCTCGCGGCGGTCCTCGGGCTGCAGAGCGCGGACATCGCATCGCTCGGCGCGCTGGCGGTCGACCTCGAGCGCGGCCTCGGTATCTCCGACGCCGAGCTCGGGCTCATGGTGAGCGCCACAACGCTGGTTGGCGCGCTGGCCACGATCCCGGCCGGGATCCTCGCCGACCGGCGTCCGCGTCGGCCACTGCTCGCCGCCTGCACGGCGCTCTGGTCGCTCGCGATCCTGGCAGGGGCGCTCGCGCCGAATTATTCCGCACTCCTCGCGACCCGGATGGGACTCGGGCTGGTCACGGCGGCCGCGGGTCCGATCGTCGCCTCGCTGACCGGCGACCTGTTCCCCGAGCAGGTGCGCGGCGAGGTCTTCGGCCGCATCCTCGCGGGCGAACTGGTCGGCGCGGGGCTCGGATTCGCGTTGGTCGGCAACGCGGCCGTGCTCGTCGGGTGGCGCGGAGCCCTGGCGTTGCTCGGCGCCGGCGCGGCGGTCCTTCCGATCCTGATCCTCCGCGGACTCCCCGAGCCGACCCGCCGCGCCTCGGGCGCCGGCGATGCGGCCCTTGGCTTCCGGGCCGCCGCGCGCATCGTGCTCCGGATTCCGACGAACGTGGTCCTGATCCTCGTGTCGGCCCTGCTCTACTTCTACCTGACCGGGATCCAGACATTCGGGGCCGAGTACACGCGCGGTCGCTTCGGCGTCGGAGCCGCCGAGGCCAACCTCCTGCTCCTCGCGGTCGGCTCCGGGGCGCTCGTCGGCGTCGTGGCCGGGGGGCGGATCGCAGACCGGCTCCAGGCGCGGGGCCACCACACGGCGCGGGTCGTCGTGCCGGGCGTCGCAGCCCTCGCCGCGGCGGTCGTATTCGTGCCCGGGCTCCTCGCCGGGAGCCTCCTTGCCGCCGTCCCGATCCTCGCCGTCGCCCTCGGCCTGGTCACCGCGACGAACCCGCCGCTCGATGCGGCGCGGCTCGACGTCGTGCCCAGCGCGCTCTGGGGCCGGGCGGAGAGCATCCGGGTGGTGGCGCGCACCCTCTTCGTGGCCTCTGCGCCGCTCTGCTTCGGCCTGCTGTCGGGGGCGTTCGGCGCCGGTGAGGTGGACGCGACGGTGTCGGAGAGCGCCGCCGTCGACCCCGCGGTCGGGTCCGGGCTCGCGGCGACGTTTCTGCTGATGCTGATCCCGCTCGTGGGGTCGGGGCTGCTCCTGCTCCTGGCGCGGCGGACGTATCTGCGCGACGCGAGGGCACAGGGCGGATACCGCGCGCCGGTCCGGGCGATCACACCCGGCCTCGGAGGGACCGCTTCGCCCGACGCCCTGCGTCCAGACGATGGGGCCCCCGGCGCGCACCGCGTGAGTCGCCCGGGCGGCCGAACACCGTGACCGCCCGGCGCCACGCCGGGCCCGTCAGATGATGACCACAGGCGTCCCGATGTCGACCACGTTGTAGAGCCACTCGGCCCGCGGGATCTCCAGTCGGATGCAGCCGTGGGAGGAGCGGCGCCCCACGGTCTCGGGGGCGGGTGTGCCGTGGAGGCCGATCGCCGGCGACGAGATGCCGATCCAGCGGGTCCCGAGGGGGTTCTCGGGCCCGGGCGGGATCGGGCCGATGCCCTCGGCCCACCGCGAGTCGGGCGGATTCCACACGGGATTGCGCTCCATGTTGACGACCTTGAACTCGCCCGCCGGCGTGGGGTGCGAGCGCATCCCCACGCCGACCCGCAGCGTGCGTACCCGCTCCTCGCCCCGGTAGAGGCGCAGGCGGAAGGCGTCGCGGTCGATCACGACCGAGAAGCCGACGCCGGTGCGCTCGGGGCGGTAGCGGCGGATCGGCAGATCGGCCCGGTCGGCCGTGCGCTCGAGGATCGCCTTCCGGGCCACGCGCGTGGCCTGGGGCTGGCGCAGCTCCACGCCGAGGACCGGCTTGGTGACGACCGGACGACCGTCCACGAAGTCGCGTCGGGCGTTCACGGGCTTCTGCGCGACGCGGCGCTCGTGCCAGTCGAGCACCCGCCGCAGCCGGCCCATGTCCACGCGCTGGCGGAGGGGGACATCGATCACCTGCAGAGGCTGGGTGCGGCCGAAGTTCATCGCGCCGGTCAGTGCGTAGTCGACCCGCGCCACATAGCGGGCGGCCGTCGCCGGGTTGACCGTCACGGTGGAGCTCCCAATGCTGAACTCGATCGGCCGCCGCCGTGGGGCGACCCGCTCGGCGAGGACCTTGGCGCGGGCGGCGTGCCAGTCGAGGCCGGCGACCTGGACGCCGTCGATCGTCACGCCGGCCGCGATCAGGCCGGGCGACGGGGGCGCGAGCGGCGCCTGGGCGCGCGCCACCGGGGCGCACACCGCCGCCGCCACCGCCGCGAGCACCGCAACTCGCAGGGTTCCCGGTTCAGCCCGGAAGGTGATCCCCTGAGCGGGAGGCGCGACGACGGATCAGCAGCGCGGTCGCGATGCCGAGGAGCCAGCCGAGTGCGGCGGCGACGAAGATCACGAGCGCCAGCGCCGCGTCGGTCGATCCGACGAGCCAGTCGACCTCGACCCTGCCACGATTCGCCACGACCCAGGCGATCAGGATGCCCACCAGGACGACGGCCAGCACCGCCCCGCCGTAGAGCGCTGCGCTGCGGCCCTGGCGCTTCACCCGCTCGCTCCGCTCCGGCGCGTTCGACTCTCGGTCCGAGGCGGCCGTCGCCCGGGGGCCGGTCTCCTGGTCATCTGTGCCCATTGCGACAGGCTGCCCGGATCTGCCGGCCCTCAATCGGGCGGATGTTCCAGGAGCCCCGGCCGGGCTCACGGCCGGGAACGACGGGCCGTGTTCGGCCCGCACGCCGTTCGGCCGGGTGATGCCTGTTCGTCGGAGAAGGCGCGCCGCCGGCTCCGGCGGCCGGCGAGCCAGGTGGGCGCTGTGCCGGCGCGTCGTACTGCCGGAGGGCCGAGGCGGCCGCGTCACGGCCGCGCTCAGTAGCGCAGCAGGTGGGCCCGGCAGCGCTCGTCCGGATCGGCGTCCCTGTCCACCTCCCACTCCGAGCGCCGATCCCGCCGCCATCGGGAGCGAAATCGAACACGTCCACCCGGCCGATCGCGGTGTCGGCCAGGTACATCAGCCCCCCCGGTCGTCGTGCGCCGGGCCGTTGGAGATCGTGAGCCCGACGACGACGGCAACGCTCTCGCCGTCAACGACGCGGTACAGGGCCGCGTCGCCCGGGCGCTTGTCGTAGGCCATGGTGCCGACCCAGAGTCGATTGCGGCCGTCAACCGCCGCGTCGTTGCAGCGGTTCTGGGGCTTGTCGGGCTCGATCGGGACGACCAGGACGAGCGCGCCGGTTGAACTCGTCGAGCGCGCGCAGGCCGTCCGGCGCGGCGACGATGGGCACGCCGTCGCCGTCGCTCACGACGCCGCCCGGCTGGCCGCCGGTGGGCGCGACGTGTCGGTGCCCGAGCGGGATCGAAGCGGTGGACGCGCCGCCCGATGATGTCCACCCACCAGAGCGACGCCGTCGCCGCGTCCCACACGGGTCCCTCGGCGTGTCCGGCGCGGCAGTGGAGCGCGGTCTCGACCGGCATGCGCCGATCCTATGCGCAGCCGTGGCGGGTGGGCCGAACTCGCCCCGGCAGCGCTCCAGCAGGGCGAGGGACGCCGCGTGCAGGCCGGGGCTCTCGCTCTCGCGCCCCCCGGCCACGTTCACCCGCGCGTCACCGGGCAGCGCCGCGAGGAACGCCCGCAGCGATCGCGCCACGTCGTCGCGGCCGACGTCGAGCACCACGTGCGGGCGCCCCAGGCGCCGCGCGGCGGCGAGCGCCGCCATCGTCCCGGGAGAGACCTCGGCGCCGCGGCGGTCCGCCAGGACCACCGTCGCCGCGCTGTCGCGCACGTTGAGGCGGGTGCGGACGGCGGGATCGGCGCTTCGGGTGGCCTTCAGCAGCGGGAAGTCGGCCAGCAGGCCGGGCGGACGCGGCCGGTCCTCGGCCCACCCGCCGCGCGGACACCACCCTCCGTAGGGCACGCGGTGGCGCACCGCGAAGTCCAGGGCGGCGCGGTCGGCACCGGTCTGGCCTCCCGACACGATGCGGCGCATGACCTGATCATGGCGCGCCGGGCCAGCGGTATGGTCGGGCCGATGACGATCCCCGCTCAGCCGAGGCGGGGCCGGTTGGACGACGGCTCCCAGGCTCCGCGACGGGGCGAGCGGCACCGCCCCGTCGCCGAGCCGGGCGACGCGCGCGTGGAGCAGATCCTGACCGGCGCGCTCGACGGGGCGCAGCGGTTCGCCGGCGCGGACGAGGACGAGTGGGTGGTCGTTCTGGGCGGCGCGGCCCGCCTGGAGGTCGCGGCCGAGGTCCACGCGCTGGAGGCCGGCGACTGGGTGCTCATCCCGGCGGGAACGCCCCACGTGCTCCACGACGCGGCGCCGGGGACGGTCTGGCTGGCGGTGCACGCCCCGGTCAGATGACCGCCCCGCGGGCTATCCGGTCAGGGCGTCCAGCGGCCGCAGCGCCGCCCACGCCGCCGGCGAGGTGACCGAGAAGTCGTAGAGGCTCCAGCCCATCGGCCGCGTCGCGGCGACATATCGGGCGAACGCGCGCGACTCGGCCGCGCTCATCGCGTCGGCCAGCCCGCCGATGAGGTGGACGGGCTGTTCGGGGCGGCCGGTCGCCGCGCGCAGGATCGCCATGCTGCGGGTGACGTCGCGCCGCACCACGGCGGGCCCGTCGCCGTGGTAGGTCGAATAGACCATCGGCAGGAACACGTCGTACACGCCCGCGAGCTCGGCGTAGGGGAATGCGCGCCAGTAGCCCGGGCGCACCGCCATCCCGCTCGGGCTCGGGATGATCGCGCCGAGCGCGTAGTCGGGGCCGACGGCCGCCCGCAGGCGGGCAGACAGGTCCAGCAGACGCCGGTTGCGCCGGCTCACCGGCTTCACCGCCCCGTCCTCGATGTCGAGCGCGAAGCCGTCGAACGCCTGGCCGGCGGAGGAGCGGAAGCGGATCGCCGCCAGCGAGCGGCGCAGGTCACGCGGGCCCACACGGAAGCCGGGCAGGTACCACGCCACGACGGCGATGCCGCGCGCGTGGGCCGCGTCGATGAACCGCGAGAGCCGGTTGCGCCGCACCAGTTCGGTGCGCTGGGTGAAGTTGCCCGTCTCCAGGTAGATCGTCCGCACGCCGCGCGCGGCGATCCTCGCCACCGTCGTCTCGGGGACGGCGACCTGGGGGCCGTCGTAGATGTCAACCCACGTGCCCAGCCCGCGATAGGGGTCCAGGTTCGGCGCCGCCGAGGCGGCGGTGGATGCGCCCAGGGCGATGCCGAGGGCGAGGAGCAGGATCGCGGCCAGACGCTTCACGGCGCCGCGATCCTAGTCGGCCGTGCGGTCGGGCGCCGAGCCGCCGCGGTGCGTCGTCCGACCGCTTGGCTCCGGCGTGACGAGCCGCCCGCCGGCGTTCGGGGGTTCTCGGACGTCGGCGCGAGGGCGGGTTCGCGGGTGTCGCGCGGGAACTGGTGGATCGGGGCGCTGGTGAGGCACCGGCAACGGGCCCCGCCAGGTAGATCCAACAACCCGTGAGATCAGCGCTCGGATCGACATCCACCCGCTCTTCCGTCAGCTGACGTCGATGCCTTACCGTCAGGGCGGGCTCAGCGGCGCAACTCAGCTCCCAACCGGGCGGCGAGCCGCACGGACGCCTCGATCTCGACCTTGCGGATCGAGACGCTCTCGACGTTGACCCCGAACGGCATCCCCAACCGCCGGCAGAACGCGATCAGGTCGACGGCTGTCGCAGCCGCCTGCTCGTAGGAGGCGTCGAGGGTGTCGTCGGCATGGCGCAGATCGTTCTCGATCCAGCGCGGGACGGTCACGCCGAGCCACCGGAGGAACTCCAGGGTCTTGAGCGATCCGCAGACCGAGAAGCTGAGCACGATCGGCACCGGTTCGAGGTTCCGCGCGGCGCACGCGTGGTGGTAGTCGGAGATCAGGTTCTTGGCCGCGTTCGCGTCGTAGACGATCTGGGTGATGAAGAAGGAGCAGCCGACGGCCTGCTTCGCGATCAGCCGCAGGTGCTCGTCGCCCTGGCGCGCGTGTCGCTCGGAGATCGCGACGCCGCCGAGCGGCAGTTCCGGCTGCACTTCGTCGCGCAGCTCGTAGGCTCGGGCGAGCGAGGTGTTGACCGGCTTCTGGCGCGACGAGGACCCGACGAACACCGTGAGCTCGGTGGACGGATCCTGCTCCTCCAGCCAGGAGCGGAGACGATCCTCGCGGTACTTGCCCACCGCTCGGTAGACGATGGCGGGGACCTCCAGCCGGCCGAGATCACGGGCGAGATAATCGGCGGGATCCATCGTCGGCAGGAACGGGAACGGGCGCTCGTCGGGATTGCGGTCGCTTTCGTCGTCGATGTCGTAGAGGACGAGGCCGTCGATCGCCACCGATCGCAGTCGCTCCACGGTGACCTGGGCGATCTCGGCGGCCGCATGCGGGCTCGTCGTCAGTCGCGGCGGCGTCACCGCGAAGAGCAGGAACTCGCCCGATCGAGCGGCGATGGCCCGGTGCAGATTCACGCGCGGAACCGTAGTCGAGGACCGGACGAGCCGAGGCAGACGTCACCGACTGCGAGCGACCAGACGGGTGAGCGGTGGTTCGACCACCGTCATCGCCGTCGAGCTCCTCACGCACGAAGTGCCCCCAACGGGATTCGAACCCGTGCCGCCGCCTTGAAAGGGCGGTGTCCTGGGCCGCTAGACGATGGGGGCCGGGACCGAGCAGAAAGAAGGGCCCGGGATGGCTGGGCAGCCATCCCGGGCCCCGGTGGCAGAAGAGGTTTGGCTCAGGGGCGTGTTCGGTGTCCCCTAGCTGCAGCTGCGCACAGGGGCACGCCCCTAGCTACTGCCACCTCTACAGTCACTATGCAATAGGACCACCTCCCTTCCGTAGTGGGGAAATCCTAGCCGGGTTTTCGGACGTCGGCCACCCGTCCGTCGGGCGGTGTTTCGCCGGCGGACCCCGGGGCCGCGAAAGCGTCGTGCTGCCAGGATTGGGAGAGCCCGGCCCGTGCCGGTCCGGGCTCTCCCGCGACGAAGGGGCACACATGCCGAAGGCCATCTGGAACGACACCGTCATCGCCGAGAGCGACGACACCGTGATCGTCGAGGGCAACCACTACTTCCCCGCGGCTTCGGTCCGCCAGGACCTCCTCCAGGACAGCGACCGCCACACCGTGTGCCCCTGGAAGGGCACCGCCAGCTACTACGACGTGGTCGTGGGCGGCGAGACCAACGCGGGCGCCGCCTGGTACTACCCCGAGGCCAAGCCCGAGGCCGACCACATCACCGGCCGGGTCGCCTTCTGGCGCGGGGTCAGCGTCGAGGCGTAAGGGTCTGGTCAGCTCGAGGCTCTAGTCTCGGCCGATGGGCGATGACGCAGACCTGATCGTGATCGGCGCCGGCATGGCCGGCATCAACGCGGCCGGCCGTGCCGCGGAGGCCGACGCCCGCGTCGTCGTGATCGAGCGCGACCGGGTGGGCGGGACGTGCCCGGTGCGCGGCTGCATCCCGAGCAAGGCGCTGATCCGCAGCGCGGAGGTGGCGCACGAGGCGCGCACCGCCTCCGAGTACGGGATCCGGGTCGAGGGCGTGTCGGTGGACTTCGGAGCCGTGATCGACCGCGTCCAGCGCATCGTGGACCTCGGCTCGGCGAGCGCCCTCGGCTACCTCGAGTCGCTGCCGAGCGTCCGGCTCGTGCGCGGCGATGCGCGCTTCGAGGAGCCGGGTGTCGTCTCGGTCGACGGCGAGCGGCTGCGCGCGCCGCGGGTGATCATCGCGACCGGCGCCGGGCCGGTGGCGCTGCCGATCCCCGGGTTGGCGGAGACGCCGCATCTCACGAGCGCGGACGTGCTGACCATGCGCTCCCTGCCCGCGCGCCTGCTGGTGATCGGCGCCGGGCCGGTCGGTCTGGAGCTGGGCCAGGCCCTCGCCCGGCTCGGGTCGCGCGTCACCATCGTGGAGGAGGCCGCCGGGCTGCTGCCCGCCGCCGATCCCGAGATCGGAGAGGCCCTGGCCGCGCTGCTGGAGGACGAGCGCATCGAGCTGATCCTCGGCGCGCGGGTCGAGCGCGCGGGGCGCGGCGGCCGGGGGCCACCTCGAGCTGGAGATCGCCTCGGCCGAGGGGACGCCGGGTCCTGGCCGGCGACGCGATCCTGGTCGGGGTCGGGCGCGGCCCCGCCGTGGAGTCGCTGCGGCTCGCGAGCGCCGGCGTCGAGGCAGGGGCGCACGGCATCCCGGTGGACGCCCGGCTGCGCACCTCGCAGGAAGGGCACTGGGCCGCGGGCGACGTGCTCGGCCCGCCGTACGGCGCCTACACGCACGTCGCGCGCCGCCTGGGCCGCGAGGTCGCCGAGAACGCGCTCGGCCTGGATCCCCACGACGTGGATCCCGACCAGGGCCCGCGCGCGATCTTCACCGATCCCGAGTTCGCGACGGTGGGCCTCACCGAGCGTGAGGCGCGCGAGGCCGGTCACGAGGTCGGGGTGGCCGTCGCGACGTTCTCGGGTGGCAAGGCGCGCGCCTGGGGCCAGGAGCGCGGTCTGGCGAAGGCGGTCGTCGATCGCGCGAGCCGCCGCATCCTGGGCGCGCACGTGCTGGGCTACCACGCCGCCGATCTGATCCACCCCGTGGTGGTCGCGATGGCGGCAGGCGATGCCGATGCGCTGACCGGCGTCTACCACGTGCATCCGACCCTGGGCGAGGCGGTCCAGGGCGCCGTGCGAAGCGCGCTGGGCTGATCGCCTTCCGACCCGGCGGCTAAAGGTTGTCGCCAGTCGGACGAAGATAGATGCACGCGCCGGTCGAAGATGCCGGTCCCAGTGCCCTCGGGTGCTGGGACCGGCTCCTTGGGCCGGCGCGCACCCTTTCCGACATACGGCGCGAGGTGAGGCCCGATGACCGACGCAGGCCCGCACCTCAACCGCCGCGCCGCGTTGCTGGCCTTCGCCGCCGTGGCCGCCGCCCCGCTCGGCCTCTCGCGCGCCATGGCCGCCCCCTCGAGGGGCGCCCACGTCGTCTACCGCCTCGACCCGGTCCATCGTCCGGGCGCCGGCAAATCGACCTCCAGCTGCACCGGGTGCACGGCCTGCCGCCACCACGCCCGCAACAAGCTCTTCGCGACCAGCAGGGCGGCCGACCGGGTCCGCGCCCACAAGGGCTGCAAGTGCAGGGTGGTGCGCGCCGCGCCGGTCTCGGCCGACACGTACCAGGCCCTGTTCGGGTCGCCCCGCAACCTGAAACAGGTCTCGGTGGATCGCCGCGACCCGGAGGTCCGGGCGATCCTCCTGAAGGACTCCAGGGCGCGCGAGACGCGCACGGCACGCCGGCCCGAGGCCGCGAAGGCGGCCGTCGCCGCCAGGAAGAAGTCCTGATGAAGCGTGTCCTCGTCCCCCTGATGGTCGGCGCGCTGGTCGTGAGCGGTGTCGCGGTCGACGGCGCCATGGCCGCGAGCCGAAAGGTCAAGGTGCCCGAGATCCCGAGCTTCTCGCCCTCGCGCGACACCGTGACACTGCCGGCCAACGGGCGCGGCGCGGTCGGCATCCTCGCCCTCCCCGGCGACCCGGTCGGCCCCGGCCCCGAGTACGACGCGCTGCAGGTGATGGGCGTCCCGGCCCAGGTGACCTCGATCGACGACGACCTCTCCCGCTTCAGCGTCGTGATCCTCGCGGGCACCGCCGATGCGGCCTCCGTCGACCAGGCGAGCGCCGACAAGCTGACCGATTTCGTGAAGTCCGGCGGGTCGCTGATCGCCGAGGCTGCCACCTCCCCGGCCCTGCGCCCGCTGCTCGGCATCGACGCGGTGGAGGAGTCGCAGGCCCGCGGCAGCCTGGTGCTGTGCGCGGGCTGTCACCCCTCGCTGAACGACGTGACCGGCAAGGCCGAGCGCACGATCGAGCTCGACGACGTCCAGGAGGGCGCGGGCATCGGCACGGTCGGCTACCGCGCCGCATCCGACGCGCAGGTGCTCGGCATCTTCAACGACGGCTGGGGCGCCGTGATGGCGCACCCCTACGGCGACGGCGTGGCCTACACGGTCGGCGCCCGCCTCAGCGATCTGGTGACCCGCCATCTCGAGGGCGCACGCTTCTCGGCACAGCGCGGATACGTCAACAGCTCGGAGGCCGACGGCGACGCCTGGCTGCTGTGGCTGCGCGGCGTGTGGCAGAACGCCTCGCCGGGCGGCGTCACCCTCTCCACCCTTCCGGCCGGCGTCCAGGTGCCGGTGGTGATGACGATCTCGGCCAACTGGGGCGAGGGCGTCGCCAACACCCCGGCGTACCTCAAGACGATCCGCAAGTACGACTCGGACGCGTCAGACCACCGTGTTCGTCGCCACCCACACCCGCAAGGACTGGCTCGACTCGGGCTACTACGCGACGCCCCGCCGCGTGATCCCCGACGCCGACGGCCAGGCCCTCGAGGCGGTCACCTCGCTCGGCGCCGTGCTCGGCGCCCACGGCGTCTCGCACTCGCCGGTGTTCAACACCTTCCCGATCGGCACGGGCGGCGAGACGTGGGCCAACTACAACCCCTTCGTGGTCAACCGCAAGGTGACCAAGGGCGGCACCGTCCTGGGTGAGCTGCTCGTCTCGCGCGCCCTGCTGCTCCAGTTCCAGTCGAGCCTGCAGAGCTTCCGCGCCCCCTACCTGCTGACGCCGCGCACCCTCGCGTCGGCCGAGGACGCGGTCGGCTACCGCTACGAGTCGTCCAGCACGCAGGGGTGGACCCAGACGGCCTTCCCGTTCCACCCGCCGCGCCTCGACGACAAGGGCTCGGCCAACGTCATCAGCTTCCCGATCGCGGTCGAGGACGAGGCGTCCGGCGGCCTGGTCAAGCGCATCGACAAGGCGGCCGACGTCATCGCGGCCAACGCCTCCAACGGCGCGCCCTCGACGGTGCTCATCCACCCGACCAAGGGCGTCAACCGCGAGGCGGTGGCCAAGCTGATCTCGGAGCTGCGCGGGCGCTTCGGCAAGGGCCTCTCGATCGAGTCGGTCGACTCGTTCGGATCCTTCTGGTGGCAGCGCGAGCGCCTGGCGCTGATGGTCGCGCCCGGCTCCCCCACCGCCGCCAAGGTCTGCGGCGCCGACGGCGCCGTGAGCTTCTCGATCGCCAACCGCAGCGGCGAGCGCGCACGCCGTCAGGCGCTCAAGGTCGCCGACGGGTCGCTGACCCGGGCGGAGATCGACAACGGCGGCAACCGGACCTCGGTCCGGGTGGAGAACGGCATGGTCCAGCTGCCGTCGATCCGTGCCCACCGCACCCTCACCGGCGAGCTCTGCCCCTAGCGCTCAGCGCCTGGCGCGGTCCGTGTGGCGGCGCCGGGCGATGCCCGCGACATAGCGGCGTCGCAGGGGGCCGGGGAGCCAGCGCCCGATCGTCTTCATCGCGAGGGTCATCCGGCGGGGGAACGCGATCTCGGCGCCGCCCCGCCTCCAGGCCGTCCGCGATGATCGTCGCCGCCTCGGGCGCCTCGATGACGAACGGCATCTCGAAGTCGTTCTGCTCCGTGAGGTCGGTGGTCACGAACCCCGGCGCGACCACGGTGACGGCGACGCCGGAGCGCTCGCCCGCCAGGTCGGCCCGCAGGCTGTCGCACATGCTGATCAGGAACGCCTTGGTCGCGCCGTAGGCCGAGGCCATCGGCAGCGACGCGAACCCGGTCACGCTTGCGACGACCGCGATGCGACCCGCGTGGCGGCGGCGCATGTCGGGCAGCACGGCCGCGATGCAGTTGACCGTGCCCATGATGTTGACCTCGACCTGGGGCCGGAAGACGTCGGGCGTGAAGTCCTCCGGCAGCACCGGGGTGTACGTGCCGGCGTTGAGCAGCGCGATGTCGATGCGCCCGTGCTCCGCGACGATCCGTCCCACGAGGGCGGCGATGCCCTCGGCGTCGGTGATGTCCCCCGGTGCCGGCGAGATGCCGGGCGCCCGCGCGGCCAGCGCCTCGAGCGCCTCGGCGCGGCGGGCCGTCGCGACCACCACGGCTCCGCGCTTCGCCAGCTCCTGCGGCCACCGCGGCGCCGATGCCCGCCGACGCGCCGGTCACCCAGACGACCTTTCCGCGTGAGGGCCATCAGAACGCCAGCCGAGGCGCCGGATCCTGCGGCAGCGACTCGTTGAACGGGCGGGTCAGCACCAGCTGGTAGTCGTGGAGCGCGCGCACGCGGAACGCCGCCTCGCAGAAGGCGAGGTAGAACTCCCACGTCCGCACGAACCGCTCGTCGTAGCCGAGGGCGAGCACCTCCTCGCGGTTGGCGAGGAAGCGCTCGCGCCACAGCTGCAGCGTGCGGGCGTAGTGGAAGCCGATGTTCTCGACGCCGTGCACGATCAGCTCCGACGAGTCGGTCATCGCCCGCGTGACGGCCTCGAGCGACGGGATCAGCGCGCCGGGGAAGATGTACCGGCGGATCCAGTCGTCGCCGCGCCGGTAGCGCTCGTAGCGCTGGTCGGGGACGGCGATCGTCTGGATGCAGGCGATGCCGTCGGGGCCGAGCAGGCGGTCGACCGCGCGCGAAGTACACGGGCAGCTCGCGGTGCCCGATGGCCTCCAGCATCTCGATCGAGGCGATGTGCGTGAAGGTGCCCTCGAGCGTGCGGTAGTCCTGCAGCAGGATCGTGACGCGGTCCGAGAGCCCGGCGTCGGCCACCCGCTCCCGCGCCAGGTCGGCCTGCTCCTGCGAGAGGGTGAGGCCGGTCACGCGCGCGCCGAACTCGCGCGCCGCGTGCAGCGCGAAGCCGCCCCAGCCGCAGCCGATCTCCAGCACGTGCGAATCGCCGCTGAGACCCAGCTTCTCGCAGATGCGCCGGTACTTGGCCTCCTGGGCCTCCTGGAGCGACATCTCGGGCCGCTCGAACACCGCGCACGAGTAGGTCCACGACGGGTCGAGGAACAGCGCGTAGAGGTCGTTGCCGAGGTCGTAGTGGTACTGGATGTCGCGTTTGGCGCCCGGCAGGTCCGATCGCCGGGGCAGCCGCGGGCGGCGGCGCTGGAGCGCGGTGAGCGTGGATCCCGGGAAGCGGTGGCTGGCGCGCTCGGCGGTGACCGCGAGCGTCTCCATCAGGGCCACCAGGTCGTCGCTCGACCAGTCGCCGGCGGTGTACGCCTCGCCCACGGCCAGGCGGCCCGCGCGTGGCCAGGCGGCGCCACAGGTCGCGCGAGGCGACGGTCAGCTCCACGTCGGGCCCGGTGGCCGGATCGCCGCCGCGGCGCACCGTGCCGTCGGGCAGGCGCACCGAGATGCGGCCGCGCGCCGGCGAGCGCAGGGCCCACATGGCGGCGCGCCGCGCGAGCGGGGTGAGGGGCGAGCGGCGCGGGCGCGGCAGGGGGTTCAGCGGCGCGCCGGGTCGGCGCCGCCTCGCGGCTCGGCCTCCGCCAGGGAGCCCTCGCCGGGGGAGAACCGCGGCTTGTGGTGGAACGGCACCTTCTTCATCGCGAGCTTCACCGCCTGCCAATGGATGAGACCGGTCACCTGCTGGGACATGAAGGGGTATCGCGTCAGCGCCCGGGCGAGGGCGGCGTTGGTGAGCGGCCGCCGCCGGCCGGTGAGCTCGGCCCAGAACGGGCGCTCGTCGCCCTCCACGATGCCCACCCCGGCGTGGACGCGGTCGCCCGGCTCCGTGAAGGAGAAGCGGTAGGTCTGGTCCATGCCGAAGAACGGGCGAGACGTGCATCAGCTTGCGGTGCTCGTACACCCGCCGCGCGCCGTCCTGCACCTGGTTGTCGGCCGTCAGCAGATAGGGATGGCGCTCGCCGAAGGTGTTGGAGACCTCGGCCACGATCGCCGCCAGCTCGCCGTCGGGCCGGTAGCAGTAGAAGTAGCTGACCGGGTTGAACACGTGGCCCAGCAGCCGCAGGTTGGTCAGCAGCACCACGCGCCCGCCGCTCGAGGGAGATGCCCCGCTCGGCGAGGAAGGCGACCACGTTGGCCTTCACCGGCAGGTCCGGGTCGCCCAGGTGGTCGCCGTCGCGGAAGGTCAGGACGTTGGCGCGGTTGTAGCCGAACAGCGCGAGGCGCCGGTCGAGCTCGGGCAGCTCGTCGAGGTCGAGCCCGTAGAAGCAGACCGGGTACGTGAAGACGTTGCGGGTGGGGAGGGTGCGCGCGTGCAGCAGCGTGCCCTCGTAGAGCGCCGACCTCACGTGGGCACGCCCAGCCCGGCGGCGGCGCGCAGGCCCGACGCGAGCCCGTCCTCGTGGAACCCGAAGCCGTGGTACGCGCCGCAGAAGAAGGTGCGCCGGCGCCCGTCGAGGCTCGGCAGCCGGCCCTGCGCCGCCAGCGACTCGAAGGTGTAGAGCGGATGGGCGTACTCGAACCTGCGGATCACACGCTCCGGGTCGATGGCCTCGTCGCGGTTCAGTGTGACGCAGTAGTGCTCGGGCTCGTCGAGCATCTGCAGCTTGTTGAGGTAGTAGGTCACCGTGGGGCGCGTGTCGGATCCGGGCGCTCCGTCGATGAGGTAGTTCCACGAGGCGCGCGCCCGGGGCCGGCGCGGCAGCAGGCGCACGTCGGTGTGCAGCACCGCGCTGTTGGTCGTGGTGCGGAACGCGCCGAGCACCTCGCGCTCGAGGTCGTCCGCGTCGGCGAGCATCCCGAGCGCCTGGGGCGCGTGGGCGGCGATCACCACCGCGTCGAAGCGGCGCGCCGCGTCGTCGGCCGTCCGCACCGTCGACCCCGTCGGCGTCGCGGCGCACCTCGCGCACCGGCAGCCCCAGGTGCAGGCGCTCGCCGAGCGGCGCGGCGATGGCGTCCACGTAGCGTGCGGCTGCCGCCGACCACGGTGAGCCAGCGGTGGCGGCGGAAGCCGAGCAGCCCGTGGTTCTGGAAGAAGCGCACGGCGTAGGAGACCGGGAAGCCCAGCGTCTGCACCGGCGCGGTCGACCAGAGCGCCGAGGTGAACGGCACCAGGTAGAGGTCGCGGAACGCGCGCGAGTAGCCCTCGGCGTCGACGTACTCGCCCAGCGTGGTGTGGGCGTAGCGGCGCTCCAGGGCGTTGGTGGCCGTGCGCAGGAAACGGATGATCTCGCGCAGCAGCCGGGCGAACGCCGGGTGCGCGAGGGCGCGCGGCTGCGACCACAGGCGCACCGCCGCGTACTCGAGCCCGGTGCGCTCGCAGCTGACCGAGAACGACATGTCCGAGTTCTGCACCCGCACGCCGAGCTCGCGGAAGAGGCGCGTCAGCCGCGGGTAGTTGTGGGCGTTGTGGACCAGGAATCCGGTGTCCAGATCGAGGGGTCCTCCCCCGGCGCCGGCGACCCTGACCGTGTTCGCGTGGCCGCCCGCGCGGGTATCCCGCTCGAAGACATCGACCTGGTGCGCGCGCGAGAGGGCGCGGGCCGCTCCGAGCCCTGCGATGCCCGCTCCGATCACGGCGATCCTCATCGGCGGAATCCGTGGGCGGATGGGGGTCTGATGTTCATCTCATCCGTATACGGTCCTGACACGTAGATGGATGAGGAGAGCCGAACGCACGGCCCCTCACTCCTCCCACGACTACGGAAAGCTGGCATCTGGTGACTGAGGCAACGGCGACCGGGCCGCCGGTTGCGACGGTGCGCGACAGCACGAGCATTCCGAGCCGGATCGTGACGCTGATCGCGGTCCTGGTGCCGCCCATCGGGGTGCTCTCGGCCATCGGACTGCTGTGGGGCGTCGCGGTGCGGCCGGTGGACGTGATCCTGCTCGTCACCCTCTACACGGCCTGCGGGCTGGGGATCACGGTGGGCTACCACCGCCTGTTCTCCCACAAGGCCTTCACCGCCGGACCGGCCGTGCGCGGCGCGCTCGCGATCCTCGGCTCGATGACGGTGCAGGGCCCCGTGACCCAGTGGGTGACCGACCACCGCAAGCACCACGCGCTGTCGGACCGCGACGGCGACCCGCACTCCCCCCACGGCCACCGCGACGGCCTGCTGGGCGGCCTCGCCGGCTTCCTCCACGCCCACATGGGCTGGCTGGTGACCACCAAGGGCATGGAGCGCGGCCGGCGCTACGGCCGCGACCTCTACGACGACCCGGTCATCCGGCGCATCGACCGCATGTACATGCTCTGGGTGGTGCTGACCCTGGGCATCCCCTTCGCGGTCGGATACGCCGTTGACCCGACCCTGAAGGGCGGCCTGACCGGCCTCGTCTGGGGCGGCCTGGTGCGCATCTTCCTGTTCCACCACATGACCTGGAGCGTCAACTCGGTGTGCCACACGTTCGGCCGCCGGCCGTACGAGACCTCCGACGAGAGCCGCAACAACTGGATCGTGGCGCTGCCGACCTTCGGCGAGGGGTGGCACAACAACCACCACGCCTTCCCGGGATCGGCGATCCACGGCCTGGAGCGTCATCAGGTGGACGTCAGCTGGTGGACGATCCGGGGCCTCGAGCGCCTCGGGCTGGTGCGGGACGTCAAGCGGCCCACGCCCGAGCGGCTCGCCCGTCGCGCCCTTCAGACGCCCAGGTCGGCCTGAAACCGGGTCACCTGCTCGTCCACGAGGTGGAGCCACCGGTGCGCGCGCGGAGCCGGGATCAGCAGCCCGCGCGGTCCGGGGAAGGCGATCGCGTGGGTGCCTCCCCGGATGAGCGTGTAGGTGGCCTCGACGCCGGCGGCGAGGGCGCGCTCGTAGCCGGCGCGTGAGCTGTCCGGGCTGACGCCCGGGAAGCCGAGGAACCCGCCGTCGAGCGTGCCGTGCAGCACCGCGAAGCGGCGGCCGGCGAGGTTGCGCACGTCCACCTTGTCGGGGATCCAGGGGGCGAGCCCGACCATCGCGCTCACCGAGGGGTGGTCGGCGCAGCTGATCGCCGACCGCGCCCCCCATCGAGTAGCCCACCAGCAGCGTCGGCCGCCCGCTCGGGTCGGCGACCGCGTCGAGCGCGGCGACGGCGTCCTCGATGCACATGTCGAGGCGCTTCCACGACCGGATGCGGTAGCGCACCTCGTGGAAGGCCACGTCCGGGTGGCGCTTCGTGAGCCTGCCGATCAGCCAGCGGTAGCCCGAGTTGAACTCGCCGGGCTTCACGGCTCCGGTGCCGCCGCCCAGGCAGACCACCCGGATCCCGTCCGCGGGGCCGGTGCGGCGCATCACGGCGCCGCTCGTGAGCGGTATCACCCGCGCCGGGCGAGGAAGCCGGCCGCGCCGATCGCGGCGAACCCCAGGGTCGAGGCGAGCAGAGCGGGTCGCCCGCGGCCGTAGCGGCGCGCGTCGGCGAGGTCGAAGAACACGCGGGCGCCGATCGCGGCGCGCGGATCGGAGGCGGCGACCAGGGTCACGGCGCTGCCCAGATCACGCACCGCCAGGGCGCGCACCTCGGAGGCCGGGATCCCGATCGAGTCCGCGACGCGCTCGGTGCGCGCGAGGGCCAGCGCCACCCAGCCGCCGCAGACCGCTGCCAAACAGAGCGCCCACGTGCGCTGGCTCACCGGAATCACCGCTGTTCACCGTAGCGGGGACCCCCGCCCGGCGTCGGGGATCCGTCAGTCGCGGGTGATGAGCACCGGCGTGCCGGCCTTGGCGTAGCGCGCCGTGGCCGCGAGCGCCGGCTCGGAGAGGATGACGCACCCGTTGCTGGAGACCGTGCCCACGCGCCATCCGCGGCCCGTGCCGGTGCCGTGGATCGCGACCAGGCCGTCGCCGCCCATGAACGACCTCAGCGTGGGGGAGTGGGCCGTCAGCGTGAGGGTGTACCTGCCGTACACGCTGGTCCACCCGGGCAGCGTGCGCACCGGGTCCTGGATCGCGAAGCGTCCGACCGGCGTGGGGGTGCCCGGGCGCCCGATGCCGGCGGGGTACGCCGCAAGGCGCCGCGTGCCGCGCCAGATCTCCAGACGGCGCGCGCGCAGGTGCACCTCGAAGCGCACGCGGGTGGTGCTGAGCTGCACGCGATCGGCGGGCACCCACCCGTTGAGCTGGTTGGGGCGGATGGGCAGCTGCACGCGCACCCACTCGTGGCCCGCCGTGTCCGTGTGACGCCCGGTGACCATCAGCCGCTGCACCGACCCCGACCACTCGGTCGCGCCGATCAGGCGCATGCGCGGCCTGGCGTTGGGGCGCGGGGCGCCGAGGGCCGTCGATGCGACGACCACCCGCGCGGTGACCGTCGGTCGCGCGCGCTGCTCCAGCGACTCGGCCGCGGTGGCCATCGGGGCCAGAACCAGCAGGGCGAGCCCGGCGGAGCAGGCGAGGGCACGGAACGACGACATACATAGTGCGTCGTCGGCCCCCTCGTTTTACTTAACGGCCCCCGGAGCGCGTGCGGTCGATCCACCGCACCAGCTCGTCCAGCTGGTGCGCCCAGAACAGCGTCAGCCCGGCGGTCTGGGCCGTGCGCAGGTTCTCGGGCTTGAAGACGCCCGAGAGCACGGCCGCCGGCACCACCTGGTCCTCGCCGAAGGCCCGCAGCCAGCTCACGGCCTTCACCGCCGCGTCGTTGTTGACGCGCTTGTAGCTGTTGGTCATCGAGTTGGAGACCTTGCACTCGATGGGCATGCGGCGGCGGTCCCACAGCCCGACCACCAGGTCGGCCTTGCGCCCCCCGAAGTCGACCTCGGCGCAGAACTCGCCCGGCCCGGGCGCCTCCTCCAGCGTGCGGATCGCCCGCGGCGAGGCCACCTGCGAGAACCCGGCGGCCGTCAGCGCCCCGGCGACGGCGCTCTCCTGGGTCAGCTTGGCCTCGCTGCGGCGCAGGGTGCGCATGCGCTCGGTGGCCATCAGGGTGGCGGTGGCCAGCACGGCGGCCTGGCGCTCGCCCTCGCTGGGCTCGCGGCCCTCGCCGATCCACGGGAACCGGCGCCGGTCGAGCGCGCCGAGCACGCTGTCCACGATCCGCTCGGCCGCGCCGGGGTCGGCCCGCAGGCGGCCCGGGGCGAGGCTGGTCTGGGCGATCACCCGCAGGTCGTCCATCGAGATGAACGGGCCGGCGGTGAAGCGCAGGGTCTCGAGCAGGTGCTCCGAGGTGACCACCTCGACCGCGCGCTCGCGCAGCTGCGTCAGGTCGACGGTCAGCTCGATCAGCTCCTCGGCCGCGTCGAGGTAGTCGTCCACGTGCGCCAGGTACTGGTCGAGCGGCTCCTGCTCGCGCTCGCGGCGGAAGCTCGCGACGGCCGAGGCGACCTCGCGCTCCAGGTCGTGCGGGCTCCAGCGCGGGGGCGGCAGGAAGGTGGAGCTCATGCCTCGTCCGGCTCCGCCACGAACGGGTCGGGCACGCACAGGCGCTCCATCTCGCGCGGCTCGAACTTGGTGAGCCCGCCCGCGTACGTGCGCCCGTCGTCCACCGACACGGTGCGCCGCAGCCCGCGCACCAGGCGCCCGAGCACCAGGTCCGTCAGCGGCTCGCGCGGGTACAGCCCGTGGGCGATGTTGATGTGCCGCGCGCCGGCGTCGTTGCGCGTGAAGGCCGGGGAGCGCCGGGCCATGTACGTGGCCAGGATCGGCGCCGGCGCGCGCAGGCCCACCGACCACCACGCCCGCCGGGCGCGGGCGATGTAGCCGTCGTGCGCGCCGTTGCTGCGCGCGACGCGCAGGAAGCGGTTGACCCGCCGGCGGTCGGCCGCGTCGAACACGTCGAGGTCCTGCGGCAGGTCGACCACCCGGCGCAGGTGGTCGCCGCTGGCGAGGGTCGCCCCGGCGTCGAAGATCTCGCGCGCGCGGGTGACGCAGGGGAACAGCACCTCGTCGGGCAGATCGACCTCGCCGGCGCGCACCACCCACGTCGCGTTGCGGCCGGTCACCGCGCCGCGGTGGACCCGGCAGATGTCGCCGAGCTCGACGTAGTCGGCGGGGATCGTGCGGGGCGCGCGCGTCAGGGGCGTCCAGCGGCGCGACTCGCGCAGCAGGTCGGCCGGCACGGAGCGCCCGCCCTCGAGCGCGCCCAGGTCGCTCACCGCGTCCACCCGGCGCAGCCGCATCGCGCGGGGCGGCCGTGCGGCGGCGAAGCAGGTGATCGCGGCCGTCACGGCGGCGTCCTCGAAGGGCACCGCCGTGGGCTCCAGCACGTGGATCGCCTCGCCGCCCAGCGGCCCCAGCAGCAGCTCGCGCACCAGACCGCCGTAGTTGGTGTCGAGCCACTCGGAGGAGGTGATGAAGGCGCCGCCGTCGCCGGGGCGGCAGCGTGTCGCCGTGGCGAGGAAGAAGTGCACGTGCAGGCCGGCGAGCTGGCTGGCCTCGAAGCCGTGGGCCCGGGCGGTCAGGGTGAGCCACTCCTTCCACCCGGCCGAGATCTGGTGGTGGCGCACGTAGGGCGGGTTGCCGAGGTACAGCGTGCGGCCGTCCGTCGGACCCGAGATCGGCCGTGCGGTAGTCGCCGGCCAGCACCACCGCGCGGTCGGCGAGGCCGGCGGTCGCCAGGTGGGCGCGGCAGGTGATCGCCGCGACGGGATCGCTCTCCACCGCCACGATCCGCGCGCCGGGAAAACGCCGCCCTGCCGCGGCGGCGAACCGCCCCGATCCCGCCCCGGGATCGACGATCCGCGCCGGGGTGCGCCTCGAGCGCCGCCCACGCGACCATCGACTCCACGATCGCCGGCGGCGTGTACGTCGCCCCGTCCGGGCGTCGCCGCTCGGCGTCGCGCAGCCGGCAGAAGGCCTCCCCGAGGGGGTCGAGCCCCTCCGACACGGCCGCCCGGATGGCCGTCAGCGCCTCGGGCGCCGGGGCCTCGTCGCCGGCCAGCGCCGCGACCGCGCCCTCGCGCCGGGCTCCACCCGGCCACGTCCCCGGCTCCCAGCGCCAGCGGCGGCGCGCACCAGCGACGCCTCGGTCGCGAGCCCGTGATCGATCAGCGAGGTGGTCACCGCCTGGAGCGTAGGTCCGCGGGCGGACGCCACCTGGCAATAGACTCGCGGGGTCGATCAGGGGCGGATGCATGCGGTGGCGTAAATCGTCGGGCGACGAGGGCGGGGTCGAGGACCTTCGCGGCTCCAGCGGAGGGAGGGGCGGCCTCAGCGGCCCCGGCGATCGGCGGAGGGGTCGGCGGCCTCGGGATCATCGGCATCATCCTCGCCGTCATCCTGATCTTCACCGGGGGCGGCAACAGCTTCAACCCGGACGGCAGCCTGGGCGGCCTCGGCAGCACCCCGGCCGCGACCGGGCCGAGCTTCGACGCCAACAGCCCCGATCCCGACGCCCAGCAGAAGGCCTTCGTCGTGTTCGTGGTCAACGACGTCCAGAACTCGTGGAAGGACCAGTTCGCCGCCGCGGGCAAGGTCTATCCCAAGACGACGCTCCGTCCTGTTCACCGGCAGCATCCAGACCGGGTGCGGCTCCGCCACCTCGGCGACCGGGCCGTTCTACTGCCCCGCCGACCAGCGCATCTACCTCGACATGGCCTTCTTCCGCGAGCTCAGCCAGCGCTTCGGCGCGCCGGGCGACTTCGCCCAGGCCTACGTGATCGCCCACGAGTTCGGCCACCACGTCCAGAACGTGCTCGGCATCCTCCCCGAGGTCGAATCAGGAGATGCGCAACAACCCGGGGATCGGCCAACGCCCTCTCGGTGAAGCTCGAGCTGCAGGCCGACTGCCTCGCCGGCGTCTGGGCCCACTCGGCCTACACGCGCAACCTCTTGGAGGACGGAGACCTGGAGGAGGGCCTCACCGCGGCCGCCGCGGTCGGGGACGACCGCATCCAGGCCTCCAGCGGAGGGGGTGTCCACCCGGAGTCGTTCACCCATGGGACGAGCGAGCAGCGCAAGCAGTGGTTCCTGACCGGCTTCCAGAAGGGCGACGTGGAGAGCTGCAACACCTTCGGGAGCAGGTAGAGCGCTCCGATCTCGAGGCGTTAAACTCTCAAAGACGTTCCGGGCTCTGAGGGTTTCTGAGCTTCGGGCGTTGCTTCACAGTGCGTTGAGGACTGGGTGACAAGGCGAGGAACCGGCCTCTTTGCGGGCCGGTTCATCGCGCGCTCATCGCCTACCGGCGATTCGGCGGACCGACGCCACCGGCTGTTCGCCGGGGCCAGGTCGTCGGAAAGGGCATCAGGGCCAACGAGTCAGCCAGGGGCTGGGCAGAAGTTCTCGCTGGCGTAGTCATGGCCGCCACGCCTTTGGCTCTGTGGTGTGGACCTTTCCTCGTGCTTTAAGACCTTGGCCGCCACGCCTTTGGCTCTGTGGTGTGGCCCTCCCTCTCGCTTTGAGGGGTTGGCCGCCACGCTCTTTCAGGCTTAGAGCGGGGGCCTCAGCACGAGCACCGGGCAGGGGGCGTGGTTCACCAGGTAGTGGGCGAAGCTGCCGAGGGCCATGCGCTGGGGGAGGTTGCGGTGGGCGGCGCAGATCGAGCAGATCGACCGCGTGGTTCTCGGCCCAGGTGCAGGTCTCCGCGGCGGGGTAGCCCTGGAGCAGCACGGTCCCGGCCTCGGGGGTCTCCTCGCCGATCGGGTCGAGCCAGGCCGTGCGCCGAGGTGGCGAGGTCGTTGGGCGAGGGTCCCGGGCCGAAGCCCACCGAGAAGGGGAGCGGGAACTGCACCACGTGCACCAGGCTCAGCCGTCCCTCGCCGAACCCGCGCAGCCGCCGGCGCCTCCGCGAGGGCCCGCCGCGAGGCGGCGGAATCGTCGAGGCAGCAGGCGATGTGACGAAAGGGTCCGGACACGCCCCCGACTCTAGTCCGATGGAGGATGCCGACGCTGCCGTCTAACCTCACCCGGAGCATGACGTCCATCGCCGATCTCCTCGCCGCCGGCACCACCCGATCGGTCGAGTTCTTCCCGCCCCGCAGCGACGACGCCGAGCGCCAGTTCGCCTCGGCGCTCGCCGAGCTGGCCGGCCTCGCCCCCTCGTTCGCCTCGGTCACCTACGGGGCCCTGGGATCCACCCAGTCGCGGACGCGCGAGATCGTGGTGGGCATGAACTCCGACCTCGCGTTCCCGACGATGGCGCACCTGACCTGCGTGGGCCACACCCGCCCCGAGATCCTCGCCCTGCTCGATCAGTACGCGGCCGAGGGCGTGCGCAACATCCTCGCGCTGGGCGGCGATCCGGCGGCCGACGGCTCGGATGTGGGCGGCGACTTCGCCTACGCGATCGAGCTGGTCGAGATCATCCGCGAGCACCCGGCCGACTTCTGCATCGGCGTCGCGGCGCACCCCGAGGTGCACCCGCGCTCGCCCGACCGGGCCAGCGACCGCCGCAATCTCGCGGCCAAGCTCGACCTCGCCGATTTCGCCGTGACGCAGTTCTTCTTCCGGTCCGAGGCCTACGACACGCTGGTCGAGGAGCTCGGCGCCCTGGGGTGCCACCGGCCCGTCGTGGCCGGCGTGATGCCGTTCGTCAGCGTCGCGGGCCTGCACCGCATGGCGGCGATGAACGCGCACCGAGATCCCGCCGGAGCTGGCCGCCCGGCTCGACCGCGTCGCGGACGATCCCGCCGCGGTCGCCGAGCTGGGCGTGGAGGTGGCCACCGAGCTCTCGCGGGAGCTCGTGGAGCGGGGTGCTCCCGGCATCCACCTGTACACGCTGAACCGCTCCGGGTCCGTGCGGCGCATCTGGGACAACCTGGGCGACTGATCCGCCGGAGCCGTCGTGCGGGTATCCTCGCCCGGATGCGGAGACCCCGAACGGCGCCTTCCATGAGTCACCACGAGGACGCGCCGCCCGCGGAGGAGACCGCCACGGGGGTCGGCCAGCGCCACACCCGCCCGCGCGACATGATCGTGCGCGGGGCGCTCACCCTCATCCTGGTGGGGCTGGTGGGGTGGCTGCTGCTCAAGAACGCCGGGGAGATCTCGGAGGTCTGGGACGCGCTGGCGGCGGTCTCCGCCGCGGACGCGACGCTCCTCGTGATCCTGCTGCTGGTGACCCAGCTGCTGGTCGCCGCTCAGCTGGCGATAACCGTTCCCGGAATCCGGCTCAACCGCGCGGTGGTCGCCGTGGAGAGCGCCGCGGCGGCGTCCAACGTGATCCCGGGCCCGTCCGGCACGGCGATGCGCCTCGCGGTGCTGCGCTCCTGGGGCTTCTACACCGACGACTTCGCGCGCAGCTGGCTGTTCACGAGCGCGCTGACCAACTTCACCGTGCTCAGCATGCCGGCCTTCGCGATCGTGCTGGTGGCGACGCAGAACACCATCAGCACCGGCCTGCTGATCCTGGGCCTCGTGGGGCTGGTGATCTCCCTGGTCGCCGCGTACTGCATCGTCCGGATCATGCGCAGCGAGGCGTTCGCGCGGCGCTTCGGCGCGCTCACCGGCCGGATGGTGCGGTGGTTCTACGGCATCGCGCGGCGGCGGCCCAGCGACGAGGACTTCGTCGAGGCGACCCTCCGGTTCCGCGACGGGATCGCGGAGACGTGGCGCGACCGCGGCTGGGCCGTGTCGGCCGCCGTGGTGGGCAACTACGTCGTGCAGGGGATGATCTTCGGCCTCTCGATCCGCGCCGTCGGGCTCTCCTACGACGAGGTGCCGGTCGGCGCCGTCGCGGTCGTCTACACCGCGGTGCGGCTCCTGACGATCGTCAACTTCACGCCCGGCGGCGTGGGCGTGACCGAGGCGCTCTACACCACGGCCCTGCTCACGGTGACCGATGGCGCCGACCAGTCGCAGGTCGTCGCGGCGGTCTTCCTCTTCCGCGGACTCACGTACATCGGCCCCATCCTGCTGGGCGCCGTCTCGCTGCTGATCTGGCGCTTCCGTTCGAGCTGGAAGGTGCACCGGCCCGAGCCGGTCGCGCAGGCCGCGGTCGGCTCCGTGCTGGCCGACCGCGACCCGCCGAGCAGCTAGGGCACCCGCTCTACTCCACCGGGTGGATCGCGTCGCGCAGGAAGACGCCGACGATCATGTAGACGACCGTTCCGAGGAACGGGGCGATCACGATCACGGCCGTCCAGACGACCTTGGCCATCGTCTTCAGCTCCTGCCGGCGCCAGAGGTGCATCAGGCTGAAGATCACGATCACCAGCCAGAGCGCGGCGAGGATCCAGAGGAAGAGCTCCAGCATCAGCGCACCACCGGCGGCCGCGCCGGCCCGCCCTGACGTTCGATCCCCGGTGTGCCCATTCGCCCGCTCCTCATCGTTTCTGCTGTGACGCGCGGAGTCTGGGGGACGGCGACCACGACCGCAAGGATCGGGCCGCGGGAGGTTAATCTCGCCCCGGATGCCCGAGACCGACGAACCGGACGCCCCGCCACAGCAGGGCCGCATCGCGGCCGCGAGCGAGCGCGCCCGCCGCGAGGCGGAGAACGCGCGCCTGTGGGCCGAGGACGCGCGCGGCCGCTCGCCCCTGGTCGCCTTCGGCTTCGACTTCTACGAGCGCGACCGCGCCCACTTCGGCGGCCTGATCGCCGGGGCGGTGGCCTACCGGCTGTTCCTGTGGCTGCTGCCCTTCGTGCTGTTCCTCGTCGGGCTGCTGGGCGCCGTCAACAGTTTCAACGACAGCGCCCCGGGCGAGCTCAACAGCGAGCTGGGGATCACCGGGGTGCTGGCCTCGACCGTCGGCGACGGCGCCCAGCAGCGGGGCTGGTGGATCGCACTCCTCGTGGGCCTCTTCGGCATGGTGTGGGCCGGCATGGGCGCGACCCGGGCGATGCGGATCAGCCACTCGGCCGCGTGGGGCATCCCCCCGGACCGCGTGAAGAAGGCCCCGCTCGCCTCGCTGCTGCTCTCGGGAGCGGCGATCGGCCTGATCGTGCTCGCCGCGCTCGTCGCCTGGATTCGGCACCACGCCGGCTTCGGGGTCGGGCTGATGGCCGCCCTGGCCATGACGCTGATCTACCTCGTGGGCTGGTTCGTGCTGTCCACCTGGTTGCCGCACCGGCCGGTGCCGCCGCGCGCCCTGCTCCCCGGAGCGATCCTGATGGCCGTCGGCTTCCAGCTGCTCGGCCTGTTCACCACCTACTACCTCGTCGATCGCGCCCAGCGGGCCGCCTCGGTGTACGGCGCCATCGGCACCGCGCTCGCGATCCTGCTGTGGCTCTACATCGTCGCCCGTCTGGCGGTCGGCTCGGCGGTGCTCAACTCGGAGCTGGCGGCGCGCCACGAGAGGGCCGCCGCCGACCGCCGCGGGTCAGCGTGATCTGAGCCGGGACGAGGGGCCACACGGCCACCTCGCGCGCGACCGGCCCGAGGGCGCGCGGGCCGCGGGCGACGGCCACGGCGACGCGGGTGCCGGTGCCCCGCAGGAACCACCGGAACATCAGCGCGGCGCGCGGCGCGTGCCAGCGGGAGGTGACGATCACCACCTCGCGCGCCCCCAGCCGCCGCGCGAGTTCGACCACGTGGGTGGCGTTCTCGGCGGTGTGGCGCGCGCCGTCGTCCAGGATCAGCCGCACCGGCGCGCCGTCCCAGGCCCGGCTCATCAGCTGGGCCTCCGAGGTGCTGTCACGGGTCCGCGCCCAGCCCGAGAGCACCACCACGTCGTCGCCGCGCGCCACGGCGACGGCGCGCGCCACGCGCGCGGCGCACACCGGGTGCAGGTCGGGCGAGCCGCCGGAGGAGTAGCCGAGCACGGCGACCAGGCGCCCCGTGCTCACCGGTGTCGCCTGCGCAGCCATCCGAAGAAGATCAGCGTGCCGATCACCGTCAGCACCAGCTTCCACGCCTTGGCGCCGCGCAGGCGCGACTCGCCGCTGGCGCGCGGGCGCATCTCCACGGCGACCTCCTGCACGCGCATGCCCGCGCGGTTGAGGCGCAGCAGCGCCTCCACCTCGGGGGCGCCGCTGGTGTACGGCTCGGCCATGTACGGCATCGCCGCGGCGTTGACCGCCGCCATGCCGCTGGTCGGATCCTTGAACGGCCGACCGAGGCGCACGTGCATCGCCTTCTGCAGCAGGCCGATGCCGAAGCGGCGCGCGGCGCTCGGCGCGTAGCGGTCCTCGGCGTACCCCTCGGCCGCCGCGAAACGCGAGCCGATCGCCACGTCGCAGGCGTCGGCGCGCACCAGGTCGAGCAGGCGCACCAGCTCCGGCACCGGGTGCTGGCCGTCGGCATCGACGCGCCCGCAATAGGCGTAGCCGCGGTCGAGCGCGGTGCGGTAGCCCGCGGCGATACCCACCCTCAGCCCGCGGTTCTCGCCGAACGACACGACGTCCGCGCCGTTGGCGCGCGCCACCTCGGCGGTGCGATCCGTGGACCCGTCGTCGATCACCAGCACGTCCACCCCGGGCAGGGCGTCGCGCAGTTCGCCGAGGACGGCGGGGAGGTTCGCCTCCTCGTTCCAGGCAGGGATGAAGACCACGGTGTCGGACATTGGAGGTGACCTCGTCTCGCCGGGGCCGGGCGACATTCACCCGTGTGAATCCCACGTGGGGGATGGTACGGCCCGGCACGCCAGGAGATGCTGCGAGGGAAAATCCCGAGGAGACAGCGCCCGTGGCCCCGACAGCACGCGAGATCATGGACTCCACCTGGCAGAAGGTGAAGACGAGGCAGACCCTCGTCTACGCGATCCTCACCCTCGCGCTGATCCTGCTGCTGATCTCCTCGCTGACCGTGTGGGCCAAGCGGCAGGCGCTCCAGACCGACAACTGGGTCAACACGAGCAACCAGCTCCTCGAGAACGAGCAGATCCGCAACGCCGCCGCCGAGCAGATGGTGGACGCGCTGTTCACCCAGACCGACATCCAGCAGCGCATCGGCGCCGCGCTGCCGCCCGATCTCAAGCCGCTGGCCGCTCCGGCCGTCGGCCTCGTGCGCCAGGCGGCCGTGCCCGCCGCGGAGGAGCTGCTCCAACGGCCCGTCGTCCAGAAGCTGTGGGAGGACGCCAACCGCCTCGCCCACGCGAAGATGATCGCGATCCTCGAGGGTAACGAGGACGGCCGGATCACCACCACCAACGGCGAAGTGACGCTCGACCTCCACCCGCTCGTGGTTCAGCTGGCGTCGCGACTCGGCGTGGCGGCGGACATCCCGCCCAATGTCGGTGTGATCCCGATCCTGAAGTCGGACCAGCTCAAGAACGCCCAGACGACCTATCGGTTCATCAACTTCTTCTCGGTCTTCATGGTGGTCGTCGTGCTCGCCCTGCTGGTCCTGGCGATCTGGCTCGCCGGCGGCTTTCGCCGTGAGGCGCTTCGTTTCACGGCGATCGGGTTCGTGCTGGTGGGGTTCCTGATCCTGGCCGCCCGCCGGATCGCCGGCCACCAGATCGTCGACGCGGTCACCTCGCAGAGCAACCGGGACGTGGGCAACGCCGTCTGGATCATCGGGACGTCGCTGCTCAAGGGCCTCGCCCTCGCGATCATCGCCTACGGGGTCGTGCTGCTGCTCGGCGTGTGGTTCGCGGGCGGGACGCGCTGGGCGGTCGCGGCGCGCGGTCGCGTGGCGCCTCTGGTGCGCGAGCACGTCTGGATGGTGTGGACGGTCGCGGCGGTGCTGTTCCTGCTGCTGCTGGTGTGGGGCCCGGTGCCCGCGACGCAGCAGTTCTGGGGCATCGTCGGCATCGCCGCCTCGATCATCCTCGGAGTCGAGGCGCTCCGCCGGCAGATCGTGCGCGAATCGGCGCCGCCGGTCGCCTGAGCCTCACGCCGCCGGGTCGCGCGCGCAGCGAAAGCCCATGTTGCCGGTCGAGCTGTCGGCGGTGTTGGAGCTGCGCGCCGCGACCCGGTACCGGTTGCAGTACGAGTCGTGACAGAGGTACGAGCCGCCCCGGATGACCTTCGCGTCGCCGGCCGGCGGCCCGGTCGGGTTCTCCGCCGGGCCGCTGCGGTGGAAAGTGGCGTGGAACCAGTCGGCGCACCACTCCCACACGTTGCCCGAGACGTTGTGGAGGCCGAAGCCATTGGGCGGGAACGCGTCTGCGGGAGCCGTGCCGACGTATCCGTCCTCGGCGGTGTTGCGCGTGGGGAAGTCGCCCTGCCAGATGTTGCTGCGCCACACTCCGCCGGGCGTCAGCTCGTCACCCCACGGCAGGCGCTTCTGCTCGAGGCCTCCGCGCGCGGCGTACTCCCACTCGGCCTCTGTCGGCAGGCGGCACCCGGCCCACGCGCAGTAGGCGGCCGCGTCGTTCCACGACACGTGGACGACGGGGTGCTCCTCGCGGCCGGCGAGGTTCGACTGCGGCCCCTCGGGCCGCTGCCACGCGGCGCCCATCACCTGGCGCCACCAGGGCGCGCTCTGGACCCCCCGCGTCTCGGGGAAGTCGTCGGGCAGCAGGGCCGCGACCACGAACGACCAGCCGTAGCGCTCGGCGTCGGTGACGTGGCCGGTCTCGGCGACGAAGCGGGCGAACCGCGCGTTGGTGACGCACACCGGGTCGATCTCGAAGGCGTCCACGCGGATGCGACGGACCGGGCCCTCGCCGTCCGCGGGGAAGCCCTCGCGGTCCTCGGTGCCCATCAGGAACTCGCCGCCCTCGAGGCGCACCATGTCGTGGTGCGGCACAGCCGCACCCGCGGCACCCGTACCCCCGACCGCGGCGTCCCGCGGGTGCTCCGGGCGCCCCGGCGAGCAGCACGACCCGTCGCTCACACCACACCTCCGGCCGCCGTTCCGCCCTGCGCCGGTCGCGCTGAGATGACCGGCGACGAGCGCTCGGGGGCGGATTCTACGCCGGACGTCACCGAGGCCTCCGAGGTCTACGGAGAGCACCCGGAGCCCTTTCGCCCCGACGGGCGGCCGCCCCTCGTGCAGCGCATCGTCCCGCTCGCGGGGGTGCTGACCAGGTACCGCCGGCCCGCGCTCCAGCGCGATCTGGTGGCGGGGCTCACGGTGGCCGCGCTGGCGCTTCCGGCCGGAATGGCCTACGCGGAGGTGGCGGGGCTCAGCCCGGTGATCGGCCTCTACGCGCTGCTGCTGCCGACCGTCGGGTACGCGCTGCTCGGCTCCTCACGGCAGCTGATCGTGGGGCCGGACGGGACGGTGGCGGTGCTGGTCGCCACCGCCCTCGCGCCGATGGTGGTCTCCGATCCGGACCAATACGCGACGCTTGCGGCGATGCTCGCCCTGATGGTGGGCGGCGTGTTCCTGATCGCGCGGGCGGCGCGCCTCGGGTGGATGGCCGACTACTTCTCCCATCCGGTGCTGGTGGGCTACATCCACGGCATCGCCATCGTCCTGATCGTGGGCCAGCTGGGAAAGCTGCTGGGGATCGACGTCGACGGCGACCGGGTGCTCGACAAGCTCGGGGACATCTCGCGCAACCTCGAGGCGAGCGACGCGCAGACCGTGGCGGTCGGCATCGCCTCGCTCGCGGTGCTCATCGTCCTGCGGCTGATCTCGCGGCGCATCCCGGGCTCGCTGATCGTGGTGGTGGGCGGAATCGTCGTGTCCGCCGCCGTGGGGCTCGAGGACTACGGCGTCCCCGTGGTGGGCGACGTCCCGAGCGGCCTCCCGGGGTTCGCGTTCCCCCACGTCGGGGTGCGGCAGTTCGTCGAGCTGGTGCCGGCCGCGATCGGGATCTTCCTGGTCAGCTTCGCCGACGCGATCCTCACGGCCCGCTCGTTCGCCGGGCGCCACGGTCAGCGCATCGATGTGCGCCAGGAGATGGGCGCCCTGGGGCTGGCCAACCTCCTCTCGGGCCTCAGCCACGGCTACTCGGTGGGCTCCAGCTCCTCGCGCACCGCCGTCAACGACCAGATGGGCGCGCGCACCCAGGTGGCGGGCCTCACGGCGGCGGCGATCATCGCCGTCGTGCTGCTGGTGCTGACGGGCCCCGTGGCCTACCTGCCGACGGCCTGCCTGGGAGCGGTGATCATCGTCGCGGCGTCCGGCCTGATCAGCCCCGCCGCGTGGCGGATGCTGGCGCGGGTCGATCGTGTCGAGGTGGGGATCGCCGCCACCACCACGGCCGGCGTGATCCTGGTCGGAGTGCTCCAGGCCCTCGTCATCGCGGTGGCGCTGTCGATCGTGGACGTGGTGCGCCGCAGCGCCCGCCCGCGCGACGCCGTGCTCGGCTACGCCGAGGGCCTCGGGCGCTGGGCGGACGTGCGCTTCAACCCGGAGGCGCGCCTGACGCCGGGGGTGGTGGTGTACCGACTCGACGACCGGCTCTTCTTCGCCAACGCCACCTACTTCAAGGCGCGCATCCGCGAGTCGGTGGCCGCCGCGCCGCCGCCGGTGCACACGCTGGTGTTCGACGCGGAGTCGATGAACCTGGTCGACGCCACCGGCCTGGCGGCGCTCGGGGAGGTCGTCACCCAGCTGCGCGAGGAGGGCATCGGCTTCGCCGTCGCGCGCATGCACGCGCCCGTGATGGCCGACCTCGAACGCGACGGGCTCGTGGCGCTGATCGGCCGCGAGAACTTCCACCCGACGGTGTCGTCGGCCGTCGCGGCCCGCGTCGCCGCGGTCACGCCTCCAGCCGCCGCCCCAGGTCGATGAAGTCGTCGGCCACCACGTCCCAGTCGCCGGTGGCGTGCAGGTCGGTGGTCTGGCCCGGGCCGTGCTCGTGCGGCCTCACGACGAAACCGGTGCGCAGCCCGCATGCCGACGCGGCCACCAGGTCGTCGTTGTGCGCGGCCACCATCATCACCTGGCGGGGCTCCAGGCCGAGCAGCTCGACGTTGCGCAGATAGGCCTGCGGCAGGGGCTTGTAGGCGCCGGCGGTCTGGGCGCCCAGGATCAGGTCCCACGGGATCCTCGCGCGCTTGGCCATGTTCACCAGCAGGGCGACGTGGGCGTTGGAGTTGGGGGCCACGATGAACTGCGTGCGCAGGGCCACGAGCCCCGGCACGGTGTCGGGCCAGGGATCGAGCCGGTGCCAGGCCCCGGTGAGCTCGTCGCGGTCCACCGGCGCGAAGGCGGTCTCGACGCCGAACTCGGCCACCACCTCGTCCAGGGCCTCCCGGTGGAGCACGTCCAGCGTCACCCACGGCCGCGCGCCCGAGCGGACCGTCTCCATCTGGGGCTGGTAGCGGGCCCGCCAGGCGTCGGCGAAGGCCTCCCAATCCACGTCCCGCACCACGCGGCGGCGCCGGCCCATCGCGCGTTCGCCTCGGCGGCGACGCACGTGCGCCAGTTGACGCAGGTGCCGAAGACGTCGAACATCAGCGCGCGGATGTCGAGGCGCGCTCTCACGGGCCCACGCTCTCTGAGGCGGGCTACCCTCCGGTGAGTCAGATGGAGATCGGCCTCTACACATTCGCGGAGCTGACGCCCCACCCGGTGACGGGTGAGACCGTCGGCGTGCCCGAGCGGCTGCGCGATCTGATCGAGGAGGCCGAGCTGGCCGATCAGGCCGGCCTCGACGTCTACGCGGTCGGCGAGCACCATCGCCCCGACTTCGCCTCGTCCGCGCCCGCTGTCGTGCTGGCCGCGATCGCCGAGCACACCTCGCGCGTCCGCCTCAGCAGCGCGGTCACGGTGCTGAGCTCCGACGATCCGGTGCGGGTGTTCCAGAACTTCGCGACGCGTCGATCTCCTGTCCGGGGGCCGTGCCGAGATCATGGCGGGCCGCGGCTCGTTCATCGAGTCGTTCCCGCTCTTCGGTTACGACCTCGACGACTACGACGAGCTGTTCGCCGAGAAGCTCGACCTGCTGCTGGCCATCCGCGCCTCCGAGAAGGTCACCTGGTCCGGCCGCCTGCGCGCGCCCATCGACGACCGCGGCGTGTACCCGCGCCCGATCCAGAACCCGCTGCCCGTGTGGATCGCGGTCGGCGGCACGCCGCGCTCGGTGGCCCGGGCCGGCACGCTCGGCCTGCCCCTGGCCCTCGCGATCATCGGCGGCATGCCCGAGCGCTTCAGCCAGCTGGCCGACCTGCACCGTGAGGCGGCGCGCCAGGCCGGGCACGCGCCACCGCCGCTCGGCATCAACTCGCACGGCTACATCGCCGACACCTCGCAGAAGGCCGCCGACGAGTCGTACCGGCCCTTCGCCACGATGATGGACCGCATCGGTCGTGAGCGCGGGTGGCCGCCGATGACGCGCGAGCAGTTCGACGCCTCGCGGGGGCTGCGGGGCGCCAACTTCGTGGGCAGCCCGCAGGAGGTGATCGAGAAGATCCTCTTCCAGCACGAGATCTTCGGGCACCAGCGGTTCCTGCTGCAGTCGAGCGTCGGCACCATGCCCCACGGCCACGTGATGCGCTCGATCGAGCTGCTCGGCACCGTCGTGGCCCCCGCCGTCCACGCCGCGATCGGCCGCGAGCCCGCCCCGGAGCCCGACGCCCCGGTCGCCGCCGCCCCGGAGGGCTGATGCGCCCGCTCGAGGTCGGCGTCATCGGCGGCGTGCGTCCCCCGCTCGACCCTGCGCTCGCGGCCGTGCGCGCCGCCGAGGAGGCGGGCTTCGACGCCGTGTGGTGGTCGGATCATTTCCTGCACTGGTTCCCGCCCAGCGTCTGGACGCCCGAGCTGACGCCGATGGCCGGGATGGTGCGCAGCCCCCACGCCTTCCTCGACCCGACCGCCGTGATCGCCGCCGCCGCGACGCAGACCTCGCGCGTGCGCCTCGGGACGGCGGTCACCGACGCGGTGCGCCACCACCCCGCCTCGCTCGCCCAGACGTTCCTGACGCTCGACCACCTCAGCCACGGCCGCGCCATCCTGGGCATCGGGGTCGGCGAGGCCGAGAACATCCTCCCGTTCGGCTTCGCGTTCGACCGGCGCGCCTCGCGGCTGATCGAGGCCGTCGAGATGATCCGGCTGCTGTGGTCCACGATCGACCCCGTGGACTTCCAGGGCGAGTTCTGGACCCTCGATCAGGCGATCCTCGGCGCCGAGCCCTTCGGCGACTCCCCGCCCGAGATCTGGATGGCGACCCACCGCCCGCGGGTGCTGGCGGCAACGGGCCGGCTGGCCGACGGGTGGCTGCCCAACATCATCGACCCCGCCGTGTACGCGACCGCGCTGGCCGAGCTGCGGGCCGCGTCCGTGGCGGCCGGGCGCCCCGCCGACGCCGTCACCGCCGGTCTCTACGCGTGGATCGTCGTGGACGAGGACCGGTCGGCCGCCGAGGCGATGCTCGGGAGCCTGCTGCTGCGCCTGGTCGCGCTGACCGCGCCGGCCGAGGAGTTCGCGCGCGCCGGCGCCGAGCCGCCGTTCGGCGAGGGCTGGGGCCTGGTGCACTACGTGCCGACGCGTTTCACCCGCGACGAGGCCCTCGCGATGGCGGCCGCCGTGCCGGACGAGCTGCTGCGCCGGTACTTCATGTGGGGCACGCCCGACGACATCGTCGCGCGCCTCGCGACCTTCCGCGAGGCAGGGCTCGAGCACGTGTACCTCGCCAACGTGACGGCCCTCGGCGATCCCACCAAGGGCCCCGCATCGGCCGCGGCCCTGGTCGACATCCTCCACGGGCTGCGCCGCCTCGCGCCGGGGCACGTGTAACAGCGCCGGCTTTCGACACGCGGCCAAGGAGGCTCGGCTCCGCGGTCGAATAGCCTTGGCCCAGATGCCCGCGAACGATCCGCACGACGCCCCCAGCGGGGCGATCGCCCCGCTCGAGCCGCACGTCATCGTCCTGTTCGGGGCCACGGGCGATCTGGCCCGCCGCAAGCTGCTCCCGGGCCTGCTGCACCTCTCCCGCGCGGGCCTGATGTCCGAGTTCCGCATCGTCGGCGTCTCGCTGGATCCCCTCACGGACGAGGAGTTCCGCGTCTGGGCGCGCGCCGCCTGGGACGAGTTCGGCCGCGACACCATCACCGAGGACGACTGGAACGACTTCGCCAGCCGGCTCTCCTACGTGGATCAGGGCCAGGGGCCCGAGGGCCTCGCCCGCGTGGCCGGCGTCGCCGCCGCGCAGCTCGGCGGGCGGCCGCGGTACCTGCACTACCTGAGCGTCCCGCCCGCGGCCGCGCCGTCGGTGGTGCGCGTGCTGGAGTCGGCCGGTCTCACCGAGAACGCGCGCATCATCATGGAGAAGCCGTTCGGCACCGACCTCGCGAGCGCCATCCGGCTCAACAACGAGGTCGACGCGGTGTTCCCGGACACGCAGGTGTACCGGATCGACCATTTCCTGGGGAAGGAGGCGGCGCAGAACATCCTCGCGCTGCGCTTCGCCAACGGCCTCTTCGAGCCCATCTGGAACCGGCAGCACATCGACCACATCCAGATCGACGTGCCGGAGGCCCTCTCGGTGGGCACCCGCGGCGGCTTCTACGACTCCACCGGCGCGTACCGCGACATGGTCGTCACCCACCTCCTCCAGGTGCTCGCGTTCACCGCGATGGAGCCGCCGACCGCCCTCGAGCCGGTGGCCATCAACGAGGAGAAGAACAAGGTCTTCCGCTCGCTGGTGCCGATCCAGCCCGGCGACGTGGTGCGCGGTCAGTACGACGGCTACCGGGCGACGCCCGGCTGCGCGCTCGACTCCCAGACCGAGACGTTCATCGCCCTGCGCTGCACGATCGACAACTGGCGCTGGTCGGGCGTGCCCTTCTTCCTGCGCACCGGCAAGCGGATGGCCGAGGGCGCGCGCATCATCTCGATCGCCTTCAAGGAGCCGCCGCGCAGCATGTTCCCGCCGGGGTCCGGCGTGGGCAAGTTCGGCCCCGACCACCTCACCTTCGACCTGGCCGACGCCTCGCGGCTGTCGCTGTCGTTCTACGGCAAGCGGCCGGGCCCGGGCATGCGCCTGGTCAAGCAGAGCCTGCAGTTCTCGCTCACCGAGGACGCCGCGCACGTGGACGTGCTCGAGGCGTACGAGCGGCTGATCTACGACGCGATGATGGGCGATCACACCCTCTTCGCCAACGCCCAGGGCATCGAGCGGCTGTGGGAGGTCTCCCAGCCCCTGCTCAGCGACCCGCCGCCCGTGCTGCCCTACGCCCAGGGCTCCTGGGGGCCGGCCGACGCGATGAACGGCCTGCTCGCCCCGCGCACGTGGCGCCTGCCGTTCGAGCGGAAGTGGCGCGGACCCACCTGATTCCGTAAGCCATCGGGGGGAGTTCGGTTCCGTCGGCACATCGACGTGAACCGGCCGGGGGGTCGGTTCGTAGGCCCCTACCAAGATGACCTCCCCCCGTCCTCCCCGCGGTCCCGCGCGCAGGAGCCTCGGTTCCCTCGCCGCCGCCGCCGTTCTGCTCGTCGCCCCCGCCGCCGCCCATGCGGACGTGTACCTGAGCGTGCCGATCCGGTTCCTGGGCGGGCCGATCGCACCGGCCGTCCCGGTCGCTCCAGGGTCCACGTCGTCCGCCGCGCCGAGCGGCAGCCCACTCGATGTCGCCGCGCCGCCGCCGGCGGACGCCGGACTGCTCGGGTATCCCTGCGACACGGACCAGCCCGCCGACTGCATGGACTGGACCGACCCCGGCGACTTCACCCCGCCGCCGGGCACCCCGGACGCCGAACCCGGGTCGGCCGACCCTCCCGGCCGCCGCGGCGGTCCCGCAGGTCCCCGACCCCGCCACGGCCGTCTCGGTCGCCGGCGGCCTCACCTCGCCCGCGCCGCAGAGCTGGCTGCCCTGGCAGACCCCGCTCCTGCGGTGGCGCGCGACGAAGGGGACCACCCTCTACAACGTCCAGGTCTTCCGCGGCACGCGCCTCGTGATGAGCGCGTGGCCGCGCCGCAATCGCCTGCGCGTGCCGGCGGGCGTACTCGAGCAGGGCCGTACCTACGTGTGGGTGGTCTGGGCGGCGCGCGGCCTGCGAGGCGCTCCACGCTATGCGACCACGCCGATCGGCCGGTCCACGTTCGAGGTCACGCTGCGCCCGCGTCTCGTCCTCCACCGGCCGGGCGGCGCCCCGGGGACCACGGTGGCCGAGGTGCGCCCGCACATCCCCCTCGGGCGAGCGCGACTGGTCTACCCCGGGGCGGCGCGCCGCCGGAGCCCCGGCCGCGATCGTCTTCGACGCGAATGGGCTGGCCGCGCTGCCCCTCCCGCGGCGGGCCGCCGAGCGCCTGGGCGCGGTGCTCGTCGACCGTGGACCCACTCCACCTCTGGGCCTGAGAGCCCCTTAAGCCGACCCAACCAATCCTGGAGAGATGCTCGTGTCGAAAGAGCTCGAGATCGTCCACACCGTCATCGACAGGCAGACACCGCCCGAGATGACGGGCACCTCACGCCGGCAGTTCGTCACCAAGACCGCCGTCGGCATCGCCGGCCTGAGCCTGCTCGCCGGTCCGGCGGCGGCGCTGGCCGACAAGAAGGGCACGCCCACCACGCCCAGCCCCACCAACGACCCCCAGACCATCCTCAACGTGGCCGCCACCGCCGAGGTCCTGGCGACCATCGTGAACACGGTCGGCTGGGAGAAGCGCCTCGGTCACGACTTCGTGACGCAGCGCAACCTCCAGACGGCGGCCCGCGAGGAGCTCATCCACTACCGCTACCTGATCAGCATCGGCGCCGTCCCGGCGACCAAGCGGATCTGGGTGCCGGACGCGGTGTTCAAGAACCGGACCGGCCTGCTCAACACGCTCGAGGTCGGCGACCAGATCTTCATCAACGCCTACCTCCTCGCCACCAAGACCTTCGCCCTCCTGGGCAACGGCGGCGTGGCGGCGGTGACCGCCGAGACGATGGGCGTCGAGGCCGTGCACCGGGCGCTGGCGCGTCAGAGCAACTACAAGCTCGGCAACGACCGGGCCTTCATGCGGTTCGACACCGTCGAGGAGGCGAAGGACTCGCCGGTGGCCGGTCAGCCCGGCTTCGTGGACATCCTCCAGGCCGTCGCCCAGCTGCAGGCCGCCGGCTTCGGCTTCGGTGAGCGCAGCAAGGCGCCGGGCCGCTTCTACGAGTTCGACGCCGTCAGCGGTCGCACTCCCGATCGGGCCTCGGTCAACACCCGCACCCCGAGCGCGGGCGCCTGATCTAACGGAGCTCCGCCGTGGACACGGATGTCCGCGGCAGCGCTCGTCCGAAGGCGCGCGGCCGTCTCCAGCGCACGAGGGCGACCAGCGCGACGCTCGCCAGCGCCAGCGCGCCGAGGCCCCAGGTCAGGTGCAGCGGCCAGCGCGCCCCTCCCGGGATCCACCACTGCAGGTACAGCAGGGCGGCGCCCGAGGCCACGATCGCGCCGACGCCGGCAAGGGCGGGCGACGCCATCGGTATCAGGGCCAGCACGAGCAGCAGATACCACGGGTAGGTCGGCGTGCTCAGCACCACCAGCACCAGCAGCAGGAGCAGCGAGCGGTCGATCGGCGCCGCGCACGCCGGCCGGCGGTCGCCACCAGCACCACAGGGTCACGGCGCCCATCGCGAGCACCACGAGGGCCTGGTACCACTGGGCGGCGTCGATCGGCCCGAGCGGTCCGGCTCCGAGCCGGCTCAGCCCGCCCAGCAGGTAGAAGCGCTGGCCGGATTCGAATCCCTCTTCCTCGAGGTATCCCGGCAGGTAGCCGAGCACCCCGGCGCCCACGCCGAGATAGGGCAGGTACGCCGCCACCACGGTCACGACGAAGCCGGCCAGCACGCTCCATCGCCGGCGCCCGTCGACCCAGAGCAGCGCCGGCAGGATCGCCGCGGCGTAGAACTTCGCGAGTGCCGCCCCGGCCGTGAGGGCGCCGCTCAGCAGCGGGCGGCGCCCGGCGTGGGCCAGCAGCGCCAGCATCATCAGCAGCACCGCGATCACGTCCACGTGGCCGCTGCGGCCCACCTCCAGGATCGCGAGGGGGTGCCAGGCGTAGAGCACCACGCGGGCCGGCTGCAGCCCGAGCCGGACGAGCAGCAGCGCCATCACGCCGATCGCCGCGACATCGATCAGCGCCATGGCCAGCTTGACCGCGGTCACGCTCCTCAGGCCGGTGAGGTTCAAGCCGAGGAAGGTCGCCTGCGCGACCGGCGGGTAGATCGTCGGCACCGACGGCCGGTTGATGTGGGGGTACACGTCCGCGTCCCGGAGGTGGGCGAGGGCGGGGGCGGCCGGAGGGTGGCGGTAGGGGTTGATCATCTCCGACTGGACCCTCCCGTCCCACACATAGCGATACATGTCGCCGGAGACGTCCGGGGCGTGGGGCACGAGCACCAGGCGGGCGGCCGCGGCGAGCACGATCACGATCAGCAGCGCCGCCCGGCCGGGCGGGCGGCGCCTGACCACCCAGACCAGGGCCAGCCCCGACAGGAGGAGCTGCCCCACGACGACGGCTGCGAACCCGTCGGTGTGCTCGCGCGCCAGCGCCCAGGTCGACGACCAGGCGGCGAGCGCCACGACGCCAAGGCCCAGGGCCGCCAGTACGCCCGAGGTCGGTCGCCGCCCTCCGGCCGGTCACGCGGAGGTCTGGACCACTCCGCGGGCCCTCAGCCCGCGCTCGGCGGCGCCGAAGTACTCGGCCACCTCGCCCTGGGTGCGCGACCCACGCGAGGTAGCGGGCGATGCCCTCCCGGAGCGACACCGTCGGCTCCCACCCTGCGCCGCGCGCGCGGCCGATGTCGGACGTGAGGTGGCGCATCTCGCCCGGCCGGAACTCCCCGCGCATCTCGGGGACGAGCGTCGATTCGAGGGCCTCGCCCACCAGCCGGGCGATGTCGCCGACGCTGGTGCCGATCCCGCTCCCGACGTTGACCGGCAGACCGTCCAGCGCGTCCGCTCGTCGCGGCGATCAGGTTGGCGCGCGCGACGTCCTCCACGAAGACCAGGTCGCGCGTCTGGCGTCCGTCCTCGTAGAGCACCGGCGGAAGGCCGTTGAGGATCCGCGTCGCGAAGATGGCGATCAGGCCGGTGTAGGGGTTGAGCAGCGACTGGCGCGGGCCGTACGTGCAGGAGTAGCGCAGGGCGACGGCCGGGATGCCGGTCTGGCGGCTCCACGCCAGCGTCAGGCGCTCCTGGTCGACCTTCGTGATCGCGTAGACGTTCTCGCCGCCGAGCGTCGCGCCCTCGGATGTCGGCACCGGCGCGGTGAGGGCGCGGCACCGGGGGCAGCGTCGGGGCGAAGACGCCGGCCCGCATGTCGGCGTCGTCGCGGGGCAGCGGGTACCACGACGCCGTGCGCGGGGCACGTCGCCGCGCCCTCGCGATAGACCGCCTGGGACGACGCCACGACCACCTTGCGCACCGGCAGGCGATCGTCGCGGATCATCTCCAGCAGGCGCGCCGTGCCGAGGCTGTTGACCTCGACGAACTTCGCGATCTCGGGCATGTATCCGCCATATGCGGCCTGGTGGAAGACAACGTCCACCCCGTCGAGGGCGCGCGCAGCGCCGGGGACGTCGCGCACGTCGGCGTGGCGGAAGTCGACCCGCGGGTCGATCCACGCCGGCCGCGCCCGCGGTGGGTCGTCGGCTCGAGGTTGTCCAGCACACGCACGGACCAGCCCTCGGTCAGCAGCAGGTCGGCGACGTGGGAGCCGATCAGCCCGGCGCCGCCGGTCACCAGCGCGCGGCGCTAGACAACCGTGACCGCGAGCCGGTGATAGCCCGCCGCGCCCGACGGGTCGATGCCCTGCACCACCGCGCTCTGGCGCGCGCCGTCGCCGTCGACCGCGCGCACCACCAGCTCGTGCGCTCCGCGGCGGGCGCGCCACGGCAGGCTCCAGAGCGTCCACGCGATCTGCGAAGGGTTGTAGTCGAGCCGCGCGGGGCGCCAGGTGCGCCCGCCGTCGACGCTCACCTCGACCTCCGAGATGCCCCGATCGCCGGCGAAGGCCACGCCGCGCAGCGTCATCGCGCCCGGCGGGGATGCGGGCGTCGCGCCGCAGCCCGAAGAACCGCGACATGGTCTCGACGTGGTTGGCCTTCCAGCCCTGGCGGCCGTAGTAGCCCTCGCGCCTCGTCGGTCGCTGACCTCGACGCGGGTGATCCACTTGACGCTCACCTCGCCGTACGAGCCGGGTGCGAGAAGTCGCGCCGGGTAGCCGTGACGATCGTCGAGGGGGGCGCCGTTCATCTCGTAGGCGATCACCGCGATCGGGCGCATGGCGCGCTCCATGGTCATCTCGTTGGTGAACCCGTCAACGCCGTGGAAGAAGGCCTGGACGGCGCCCTCGCGCGGTTCCGACGCCGCGATCAGGTCGGCCAGGCGCACCCCGGTCCACTCGGCGTTGCTGATCAAGCCCCCGCCGACCGAGTTGCTGATGCACTCGAGCGTCTGGGTCTGGTGGACGGGGTCCATCGCCCGCAGGTCGGCCAGCGTGTACGAGTGCGGGTGCGCGACGTGCCCGGTCACCTCGAGGCGCCACGCCCCGACGTCCACGCGCGGGTCGATCAGGTTCTTCGTGACCGAGTAGAACTTCGGCGTCGGCGTGATCTCGCTGAGGTCGCGCCGGACGCAGGCTCATGCCGTCGTAGCCGAAGGTCCCCCGCGCGGTAGAGCGCAGCGCATCACGCCCAGCGAGCTGACCGCCGCGACCACGCCCGACGCCGCCGACGAGGAACGCCCGGCGGGCGATCGGAGGGCCCGACGCGGCTCGCGGACCGGCACCGGGGGCGCCGTCGGGGAGAGCACGCGGTGGAACACCTCGAGGGCGATCAGGAAGACGGCGAACGAGGCCGCGAGCGCGACGATCGTGGCGAGGCGCGCCGGGCCGAGCGGGAGGCCGCGGTAGTTGGCGTCGAGCTCCGGCCACAGCGCGGCGACCAGCACCACCAGGAGCACCGCCATCACCACCCCGATCGTGGCGATCGGGCGGGCGCTCGGGCTCCACCAGCGAACCTGCGCATCCGGTGCGCGCCGCCGCCGCCGCTCGACCAGCACGCCGTGGAGCGCGCCCAGCGCCGCCACGGTCGCGAGCTGTCCTGCGAAGGCGGAGAAGTACCCGATCTGCTTGGCCTGGATCGGTCCGCCCAGCGACGCCAGGAGGTCGAGGAAGCGGCCGACCGGGATCATCGGCAGCACGCGGTCGCTGACCAGTTCGGTCGGCAGCGGGATCCCTGCCAGCGTGCCGCAGCAGCAGGGTCGCCAGCACCATCACGGCCCCCGCCGCGAGACCCGCGAGTAGGCCCAGCCCCAGCGCCCGGCGCATCAGGCCGGCACCAGGCCGTCGATCGCGGCCAGCGCGCGGCGGGTGGCGGGCATGTCGTCGCGCGGCCTCGGCGGCGGCGGCGAGAGGACCGAGATCCGCCACCTCGTCGACGTCGAACGCCGGCTCCACGAGATCGACCGAGCATCCGGCCTCGACCGCGCGCACGACGATCGAGCCGAGCACGTCGGAGGTGCTCATGCGCACGCCGGCGAGCACGTCGCGCCAGCCGCGCATGCCGATGAGGTAGTAGCCGCCGTCGTGCGTCGGCCCGAGGACGAGGTCGCTGCGGTCCAGCCGCCGGAACGCCTCGGCGACGGTGGCCACCGGCACCTGCGGGGAGTCCGACGCGATCAACACCGTGCGCGTCTCACCGCGGTCGGCGGCCCCCCGGAAGAGGGTTTGCTGACGCTCGGTCCAGTCCCCGGGCCCCTGGTCGACCACGAGCGGCGCGGCGCCCGGAGGCGCCACGACCGGGGCGATCTGCGCCCACGCGTCGCGCGGCGTCACGAACCAGCCGACCGGGAAGGGCGCGCCGGCGAAGCGCCGCCCGAGGTCGCGCAGGAAGGCGCGATACAGGGCGACCGCCGCCGGATCGCCGATGCCGGCGGCGAGGCGCGTCTTGACCAGCCCCGGCCGGGGCGCCTTGGCGGCGATGAAACAGCGATCGCTCACTGCCGGGCCGCCTCGGGGCGCCAGCGCGAGTGGCGGGCGATCGCCGAGAGCATCCCCCAGCCCGCCCCGAGGCGCGCCGCGCAGCGTTCCGCTCACCTTGGAGGTGCCCGCGCGCCGCCGGTAGGCGACCGGCACCTCGTGGTAGCGCAGTCCGTGCGCGGGCGGCCTTGACCATCATCTCCACCGACCAGCCGTAGGTCATCTCGCTCATGCCGAGCGCCTGGAGGTCGGCGCGGCCGATCGCCCGCATCGGACCGACGTCGGTCGCGCGCAGGCCGTGGAGCGCGCAGGAGGGCGGTGGCCACCCGGTTGCCGAGCACCTGCTGGGGCGTCATCGCGCCCGCCTCGCGTCGGCCGAGCGCGCGCGACCCCACCACCAGGTCCGCCTCGCCGGCGAGCAGCGGCGCGAGCACCCGCGGGATGTCGTCCGGGTCGTCGGCGCCGTCGCCGTCCAGGAGCAGGATCACGTCGCGCCGCCGCGGCGCGCGACGCCGGTGTGGCAGGCGCGCCCGTACCCGCGGCGCGGCTCGTCGATCACCCGCGCCCCGGCGGCGCGCGCCAGCGCCGCCGTCGCGTCGGTCGAGCCGTTGTCGACCACGATCACCTCGTCGATCGCCCCTGCGCGCGCAGGCCGGTCACGACGGCCGTGATCGACTCGCGCCTCGTCCAGGGCGGGGACCACGGCGGCCACCCTCGAGCGACGGGCGCTCATGCCGCCTCCAGCGTCCGGGCCGTCGGGCCCCAGGAGTCGGTGAAGCGCCCGACGCGCCACAGGGCCTCCTCCAGCTCGGCGACGCCGAAGCCGATGCGCACGTGGTTGCCGGGCACTCCGTACACCGCGCCCGGAAGCACCAGTACGCCCTCCGCGTCGCGCAGCCCGCTCGCGAAGGCGTCCGCGGGGATGCCGTGCGCCAGCCGGACGAAGCCCGTGCTCCCGGCGCGGGGCGGCACCCAGTCGAAGACGGCCTCGCGGTCGCCGAGAAAGCGCTCCAGGAGGGCGAAGTTGTGGTCGAGCAGGCCGCGCGAGCGCGCGAGCACGACGTCCCGGGCGCGCAGGGCGATCAGTGCCGAGCACCTGGCTCGGCGCCGCGCCGCAGCCGGAGAGGTAGTCCTTCATCGCGGCGGCCCGCGCGAGCAGGGCCGGGTCGTGACCCGCCGCCCAGCCGACGCGTAGGCCGGCCAGCCCGAACGCCTTCGAGAGGCCGCCAAGGCTGACGGCGCGCTCCAGGGCGTCGGCCGCCGCGGGCAGCCGGTCGCGCGGATCGCGCTCGAGCAGGCGATAGGCCTCGTCGCAGAGCACGCGCGCCCCCGCCCGGGAGGCCAGCTCCAGCACCTCGTGGAAGCTCGCCGCATCCGGGAGCGCTCCGGTGGGGTTGTGGGGCCAGTTGAGGATCACCAGCCGGGTCGGCGTGTCGAGCGCCTCCCGCAGCGCATCGAGCGGCAGGCGCCAGCCCTGCATCCTCATCGAGCGGCACCAGCACGAGCTCGGCCCCGGCCGCGCGTGCCACGGCATGCAGCGAGCCGTAGGCCGGCGTGACGGCGACGATCCGGTCGCCGGCCCCGGCCATCACGCTGACCATCACGAAGATGGCCTCGTCGATGCCGGCGAAGCAGAGCACCTCCTCGGGCGCCACGGTGGCATAGAGGCCGGCGATCTCGGCGCGCAACGGCGGGTCGCCGCGCGAGTCGGAGTAGCCCAGGTCCAGGCTGCCCCACCGGGCGAGGTCGTCGGGGCCCGCCAGCGCGAGCAGCTCGTCCAGCCGCCACGCCTGCACATCCGACGAGCTCAGCAGATGTCGCATCGAGGGGGCCCAGCGGGCGACGTAGCTGCTGATGGCGGGGGTGGGCAGGCGCACTTCGCGCATCCTTCGCCGACCGATCTGAACAGACCCTTACGTGTCGCGCTCACCCCGGAGGTTCACCCGTTCCCGCCTTGACGCGAACGGCGGCGGATGGCTTGATCCAGCCGACCCCACCTTCGTATCGAGAGAGCGGAGCACCGTTGGCACTCCACCCCGTCAAGAATTCCGACGATCCCGCGTCCGAGGAGGACGTCTACGCCTCGACCGACCTGTCGAAGAGCGCTCCGAAGTACCGGATGCCCGACGGCGAGCTGGAACCGCGCGACGCGTACTCGTTGGTGAGCGACGAGCTGATGGTGGAGGGCAACTCGCGCCTCAACCTGGCGACGTTCTGCCAGACCTGGCTCGAGCCCGAGATCGCGCTCCTGATGGCCGAAGACGTACGACAAGAACATGATCGACAAGGACGAGTATCCGCAGACCGCCGAGCTCGAGCTGCGCTGCGTCAACATGCTCGCCGACCTCTGGAACGCCCCCGACGCGCGCAACACGGTGGGCACGTCCACGACGGGCTCCAGCGAGGCCTGCATGCTGGGCGGCATGGCGCTGCTGCGCCAGTGGCGCAACCGGCGCCGCGCCGCGGGGCTGCCGACGGACAAGCCCAACATCGTGATGGGCGTCAACGTCCAGGTGTGCTGGCACAAGTTCGCCGCCTACTGGGACGTGGAGCAGCGCCTGATCCCGATGGAGGGCGAGCGCTTCCTGCTGGAGCCCACCGAGGCGATCGCCCAGTGCGACGAGAACACGATCGGCGTCGTCGGCATCCTCGGCTCGACGTTCACCGGCGAGTACGAGCACATCGCCGGCATCTCCGCCGGCCTCGACGACCTCCAGGCGCGCACCGGCCTCGACATCCCGATCCACGTCGACGGCGCGAGCGGCGGCTTCGTGGCCCCCTTCATCCAGCCGGACCTGCCGTGGGACTTCCGCCTGGAGCGGGTCAAGTCGATCAACGCCTCGGGCCACAAGTACGGCCTCGCGCCCCTCGGCGTGGGCTGGATCATCTGGCGCGACGCGGCCGAGCTGCCCGACGAGCTGATCTTCAAGGTCAACTACCTCGGCGGCGAGATGCCGACGTTCGCGATCAACTTCTCGCGCCCGGCGAGCCAGATCGTGGCCCAGTACTACAACTTCATCCGCCTCGGCCGCGAGGGCTACCGCAAGATCCAGCAGGCCTCCCAGGACGTCTCCCTGTTCCTGGCCGACGAGCTGGAGAAGCTCGGTCCCTTCCGGATCATCGCCCGCGGCACCGACCTGCCGATCGTGGCGTGGCAGCTCAAGAAGGGGGCCAACTTCACCCTCTTCGAGTTCTCGGACGCCGTCCGCTCGCACGGCTGGCAGCTCCCGGCGTACACGATGCCGGCCAACCGCACCGACCTCGCCATCTGCCGCATCGTGGTGCGCCACGGGTTCAGCCGCGACCTGGCGAGCCTGCTGCTGCGGGACATCACGCAGGTGCTCGACCGCTTCGCCGCCGAGCCCGACCGCAGCCCCTCGAAGATCGCGGTCGAGGGTTTCAGCCACTCCTAGCGTGAGGCAGGCGTTCGTCTCGGGCCCGCCGCAGTGGCGGGTCCGGGAGAGCGCGGGCCCGCACGGCTTCGTGACGCGCCAGGTGTTCGAGGACGAGTCGGGCAAGCTGCTCGAGTGGACCTCGCGGCGCCACCGCAAGGGCCTCGGCCTGCGCGTCGCGTCCGACACGGCGACCACCGTGCACGTGGAGCTGCGCGACGCGCTGGCCTACCACGGGCTCAACTGGTGGATCGGCTGGCTGTTCATGATCGGGTCGGCGTGCTTCGCGCTGGGCTCGACGCCCTTCTACGGCAGCCACATCCAGGCGAGCGTCGACGGCATCACGTTCTTCGTCGGCTCGCTGTTCTTCACCAGCGCCGCGCTGCTGCAGCACATCCAGACGGTGACGGCCGACCAGGCCGTCGGCGGATACGCGGAGAAGCATCCGGTCACGCTGCTGCGTCTGCTGCTCGCGCCGACCCGGATCGACTGGTGGGCCACCGGCATCCAGCTCATCGGGACCCTGTGGTTCAACGTCACCACCTTCGCCGCGCTCAACGACTCGCTCGACGTCAACCAGCAGCTCATCCGCATCTGGACGCCCGACGCCCTCGGGCTCGATCTGCTTCCTCGTGGCCAGCTACCTGGCGCTCGCCGAGGTCGGTCACGCCCCGCTCAGCTGGCGGCCGCACGACCGGGGCTGGCAGATCTCCGCCCTCAACATGCTCGGCTCGATCTTCTTCGGCATCTCGGCGATCGCCTCGTTCGTGCTTCCCGACGGCGACCTGGTGAGCATCGAGGCCACGAACCTGTTCACCTTCCTGGGGGCGATCTGCTTCCTCGCGGGCGCCTGGCTGCTGCTCCCGGAGGCGGCCGAAAGTGACGTGGGTGACAAAGTGGACCGCTAGGTCCGTTTCGTCTACGGTGGCAAACGGACCGTCTTCTCCGTTTTCCATCCGGGAGTTTTTTCGTGAGCACCGCCCCACCAACGACCGCCCCGGCTGACAACCGGCGCTGGTTCGTCCTCGTCCTGGTCTGCATCGCGCAGTTCATGGTCGTCCTGGACGCGCACCATCACCAACGTCGCCCTGCCATCGATCCAGACCGGCCTCGACTTCTCACCCACCTCGCTGCAGTGGGTGGTCAACGCCTACACGCTGGCGTTCGGTGGATTCCTGCTGCTCGGCGGACGCGCCGCCGACTTCGTCGGCCGCCGCCGCCTGTTCGTGCTCGGCATCATCGTCTTCACCGGGGCCTCGCTGGCCTGCGGTCTGGCGCCGTCGTCCGAGTTCCTCATCTTCGCCCGCGCCCTCCAGGGCCTCGGCGCAGCGATGGTCTCCCCGGCCGCGCTGTCGATCGTGACCACCACCTTCCGCGAGGGCCCCGAGCGCACCAAGGCGCTCAGCGTGTGGGCCGCGATCGCCGTCGGCGGCGCCGCCGTCGGCCTGCTGCTCGGCGGCATCCTCACCGAGTACCTGTCGTGGGAGTGGGTGTTCTTCGTCAACGTGCCGGTCGGCGTGCTGGCGATCCTGCTGTCCCTTCGGTTCATCCCGGAGTCGAAGGCCACCGACACGAAGGGCGTCGACGTGCTCGGCGCGATCAGCGTCACCGCCGGCATCACGCTGCTCGTCTACACCATCGTCAAGACCCAGGACTACGGCTGGCTCTCGGTCGAGACGATCAGCATGTTCATCGGCTCGGCGATCCTGCTGACCGCCTTCGTGTTCATCGAGCTGCGCTCGAAGGCGCCGCTCGTGCGCCTCAGCATCTTCAAGGCAGCGCTCGCTGACGGGCGCCAACCTGGCGATGCTGGCGGTGACCGGCGGCATGTTCGCCGTGTTCTACTTCGCCTCGCTGTACGTGCAGCAGACCCTCGGGTTCACGCCTGTCCAGGCCGGCCTCGCGTTCCTGCCGCTGACCGCGGGCATCATCCTGTTCTCGGTCGTCGCGCAGCAGCTCATCGGCCGCATCGGCGTCCGCCCCGTCGCATTGACGGGCATGGCCGTCGCCGCCGTGGGCCTGCTGTTCCTGTCCCGCATCCCGGTGGACGGCACCTACGTCGCCAACGTGATGCCGGGCATCCTGATCATGTCGGCCGGCCTCGGGCTCACGTTCGTGCCGATGACCCTGATCGCCACGACCGGGGTCAGCGACGCCGACGCGGGTCTGGCCTCGGGGCTGTTCAACTCGTCGCAGCAGATCGGCGGGGCCCTCGGCCTCGCGATCCTCTCGACGGTCGCGGCCACCACCACCAGCAACGCGCTGCCCGACGGCAACCCCGACGCCGGCGCAGCACGCATCCGCCCTGGTGGAGGGCTTCCAGGCGGCGTTCGTGGTCGGCGCGGGGCTCATGGTCCTCGGCGTCATCATCACCGCGGTCCTCGTGCGCAAGCGCGATGTCGCCGTGATCCGCGAGCTGGACACCGTCGCGGTGGGCGATGTCTAACCCGTTGAGATCCGACGCGCGCCGCAACCGGGAGCTGATCCTGGCGGCCGCGTCGGACCTCTTCGCCGAGTCCGGGGCCGATCTCTCGATCGACGAGATCGCGCGCCGGGCCGGCGTGGGCCACGCCACGATCTTCCGTCGTTTCCCGACCAAGGACGACCTGATCCTGGCGATGATCGAGCAGCGGATGAACGACATGATCGCCGCGCTCGAGGCGGCCGCCGAGAACGAGGACGCGTGGGAGGGCCTCGCCGCCGCGATGGCCCACATCGCCGAGCGCCAGGCGATGGACCGCGGGATGACCGACGCGACCAAATGCCGCGTGGTGAGCGCGCCCAACCTGCAGGAGGCACGGATGCGCCTGCTCGCGCCGATCGCCGACATGCTCCACCGCGCCCAGGAGGCCGGTCAGGTGCGGGACGACCTGGCCCCCGAGGACGTGTTCTTCCTCATCGCCGGCGCGGCCAACGCCTCACCCTGTCGCTTCGAGATCCCCGGGCTCTGGCGGCGCTATCTGGGCGTGATCATCGACGGCATGCGCCCCGAGAGCGCCTCACCGCTCGATCCCTCCGCCCCGCAGTTGTGTCAGATCGAGGACGCCTTCGAGGCCGCCGCCGCCGAGCGATCGTCGGCCCCGGCCTCGTGAAAGACGCGCTCCAGGGCGTGGAGCGCCTGCAGCACGGCGCCGCGATCGTCGGCGTCGAGTCGTTCCAGCAGGCCGCGGATGCGCCGGCGCGAGGCGTCGTTGGCGTCGTCCAGCACCGTCTGCCCCGCGGCGGTGAGCGCCACCGGGCGCCGTCGGCGGTCGTCGCCCGGCTCGCAGGAGGGCCGCGCCACCCAGCCCTCGCGCTCGAGGGTCTGCACCATGCGGGTCGCCGGTGCTGAGCGCCACGCCGGTCGCGCCGGCGAGCGCCGACATGGTCAGCGGCCCGTCGGCCAGGGCGATCAGCGCGATGTGCTGGGGCGTGCTCAGCCGCTCGCCCGGGGTCGCGCCCTCGGCGCGCCGCTCCTGACGCGCAAGAATCAGCGGCGCGGCGACGTCGCGCAGGTCGCGCGAAGGCTTCGACGAGGTCTTCCAGGCCGGGATCACTCATTACTTGTAGTATGCAAGCATCTTTGGGCCGCAATTGTCGCGAGGGAGAGAAAAGATAGCCAGCACCGAGGCCCGCCGGGTCGGGCCGATGTTCACGCTGACCCTGCTCGCGGTGGTGTGCGTCTCATACGTGCTCCAGCAGACCCTCGTGGTCCCCGCCCTGCCCACCATCGGGCGCGACCTCAATACCAGCACGACCTGGGCCACCTGGATCTTCACCGGGCTTCCTGCTCTCCTCGGCGGTCGCCACGCCGCTGATCGGCAAGCTGGGCGACACCTACGGCAAGAAGCGCCTGCTGTTGATCGTGATGGTGATCTTCGCCGTGGGCACGATCGGAGCGGCGCTGTCCACGTCGATCGCGATGCTGATCCTCGCCCGCGCGCTGCAGGGCGCCGCCGGCGCGATCTTCCCGCTGGCGTTCGGCATCGTCCGCGACGAGCTGCCCCCGGAGAAGGTGGGCATGGCGCTCGGCCTGCTCTCGGCCACCCTCGGCATCGGCGCCGGCATCGGGCTGGTGCTGAGCGGCGTCGTGCTGGAGAGCTTCTCGTGGGAGTGGCTCTTCTGGTTCGGCGCGGCCCCGGTCATCCTGTGCCTGGCACCGGTCTGGTTCCTGCTGCCCGAGTCGCGGGTGCGCACGCCCTCGCGCGTGGACTGGTGGGGCGCTCTGACGATGTCCGTCGGGCTCTCGGCGCTGCTGATCGCCCTCAGCGAGGGCGAGACCTGGGGCTGGCTGAGCGCGACGACGCTCGGGGTGTTCGCCCTGTCGATCGTGGTGCTCGTGCTCTGGGTCTGGGTGGAGCTGAAGGTGCCCGAGCCGATGGTGCAGATCGGGATGATGCGCGAGCGGGCCGTGCTGTGGGCCAACATCGTCGCGATCATCGTCGGCTTCTCGATGTACGGCACCTTCCTGCTGGTGCCCGACCTTCGTGCAGATGGGCGCCGGGCTCCCCGACTCCCTCGCGTCCCAGATCACCTACGGCTTCGGCGCGAGCGTGATCGTCGCCGGCCTGTTCCTGCTGCCGTCGTCGCTGGCGATGCTGATCGTCGGGCCGATGGGCGGGGCGCTCGAGCCACGGCTCGGGGCCAAGGTGCTGACCGGCGCCGGGTGCGTGGTGCTCGGGCTCGGCGGGCTGATGCTGGCCCTGTTCCACACCGAGGGCTGGGAGATCGTCGTCGCGATGACCTTCATCGGCATCGGCGTGGCGCTGGTCTACGCGATGCTGGCCAAGCTGATCATCGACGCGGTCCCGCCCGAGGTCACGGGCGTCGCGATCGGCGTCAACACGGTCATGCGCACCATCGGCGGCGTCATCGGCGCCCAGGTCGGCGCCGCGCTGCTGAGCTCGATCACGATCGCGGGCACCGACCTGCCCGCCGAGAACGCCTTCACGGCCACCTTCTTCGTGGCCGCGTGCGTCGCCTTCGTCGGGGCGCTCGCCATCCTGCGCATCCCGGGCCGCGGTCAGCGGGCCGCCGGGTCGCCGGTGTTCGAGTCGGCCCCCGCGCCGACGAGGGTCGGGTAGCCACACCCCGACGTTGAGCGCGACGGCCCTCCCGTCGGTGGTCGTCCCGCTCACCGTGCCCAGCTGGGTCGAGTAGCCGTTGCTGCTCCCATCCCGGCATGACCTACCGTGGGTTCAGGCCAAGGGGCGCGATCACGATGCACCGGTGTCCGCCCGGGAGTCACCCGCGAATCAGGTGGAGAGCTGCGCGGCTCCCGCCGGAGGCGTCTCGTGCACCACGACCGGCCGCCAGGGGACGACCTCGCGGAAGGCCCGGCTGCCCACCAGCAGCACGAAGGCGGCGATGGCGACGGCCACGCACGAGAACGCGGTCAGCGTGGCCGGCAGGCCGATCCAGTCGGCCATGTAGCCCAGCGCGACGGTCGGGATGGTGCCCGCGTAGGCGCAGCAGTAGAGCAGCGACATCAGCTTGCCGCGCTGCTCGATGGGCACGATCGTGCCGCAGATGACCGTGCCCCCGAAGAGGATGAAGCCGTTGGTGACACCGATGATGCTGACCGCGAAGAGCACGACGTAGATGCTGTCCAGCTGGGACGAGGCGACGATCAGGAACGACAGCAGCGAGGAGGCCGTCACCCCGATCATGATCGCCCTGCGCGGGTCGAGGCCGCGCGCCAGGAAGGGCGCGAGGCCGCCCAGCGCGAGCGTGAGGAACCCGATCAGCCCGACCACGGCCAGGTTGTGCACGTTGAGCGTGTCGAACACGAAGATCGGCACCACCGAGAGGAACGTCCCCTCGATGAAGCTCATCAGGAAGGTGGCGGGGGCGACGAAGGTCATGAAGCCGAAGGCCTGGCCGCTCGGGACGCCGATGCGGATGCGGAACTTCCCGGGGTTCTTCTGACGCATCAGCGTCTCGGAGGCCGTCGCCACCATCACGATGCCCACCAGCATCAGGATGACGTGAGCCTCGAAGGGGGTGTGGCGCGGGTTGGGCCCGTACTGGGCCAGGATGCCCGCGAAGCCCGGGCCCGAGCCCGAAGCCGAGGCGGAAGAAGACGCCCGCCAGCGCGGCGGCCAGCGCCTTGCTGTCGTCGCGGGCGTGGTCCACGACGAAGGCGGCGCCGACGCCGAGGAAGCCGCCGATCGCGAGGCCCTGCAGCACGCGGCCGGCGAACAGCAGCGGCACCGACTCGGCGAGGGCGAACACCAGCGGAGGCCAGGGTCATCGTGACCATGGCCGGGATCAGCAGGCGCTTGCGCCCGAGCCGGTCGCTCAGGTTGCCCGCGATCAGCATCGTCGGGACGACCGTGATCGTGTAGGTCACGAACAGCAGCGTGGCCGTGCCGGTCGAGATGTTGAAGTCCTGCTGGTAGAGCGGCAGCAGCGGCGTCAGCGTGCTCGTGCCCATGGTCAGCACGAGCAGCCCGATCAGGGCCTTCCACGAACCCAGGGTCACCGCACCTCTCCCGCCCGCCTCAACATCAGGTCAAAATAACAGACGCCACTGTTTGCGAATCCCGGCGGGTCAGCGGGGCCGGCGCAGGCCGACGAAGGCGATCACCGCCCCGAGCGCGGCGGCCGCGGCGATCATCCAGCAGGCCGCCGCGAAGCCCGCCTCGATGCCCGATCGGGCGGCGGCGGTGACCGCGGCGCGCCGCTCCTCGCCCCCCGCCGCGTCGATCGCCGACTCGAGCGCGCTGGGCGATCCGGTGAGCGCGCTGTCGAGCGTGGCGTCGTCCACGGCGGGCACTCCGGCGGCCGCGAGCTCGTCGTTCATCGTGGAGATGCCCTGGCCGATGAACAGCGCGCCGCCCACGGCGATGCCGAGGGCGCCGCCGACGTAACGGCTCACGTTGAGCGTCCCCGCGGCCTCGCCGCTCTCCTCGGGCGGCACCGCGCCCATCGCCGGCGCGGAGGCGGTGGCGAAACAGGCGCCGAGGCCGATGCCGCCGAGGATCAGCGGGAACCAGAGGTCGGCGAGCGTCGTCGAGTCGTTGACGGTCGCGAGCAGCACGGCGGCGATCGTCAGCAGCACCAGCCCGCCGCCCACCGGCAGCCGGTAGCCCACGCGGTCCACCAGCCGGCCCGCCACCAGGGAGGTGGCGAACAGGCTGAGGCCGTAGGGCAGCAGCACCAGGCTGGCCTTCACCGCGGAGTAGTCGAACGTGACGCTCGACTGCGCGTACAGGTTGAAGAAGTAGAGGAAGCCCAGCAGCCCGATCGTCGAGAGCAGGGTGGTCAGGTTGCCGGCGGCGTAGGCCCGGATGCGCAGCAGCCGCAGATGCACCATCGGCTCGGCCCGCCGGGCCTCGATGACCAGGAACACCGCGACCAGCGCGGCGCCCGCGATCAGCGATCCGGCGACGGTCGCGGCGCCCCACCCCACGGTCTGCCCGCGCTGGAGGGCCGAGATGATCAGCAGGATCGCCACCCCGAGGATCCCGGCTCCGACCAGGTCCAGCCTCGGCGCCGGCGTCTGGCGGGGGAGGGGGCCGAGGAAGACGATGCTCAGCACGACCAGCCCGGCGATCATCGCGAGATCGGCCCAGTAGATGCCGCGCCAGCTGAGGCCGTCGGTCCAGAGCCCCCCGTACAGCGGCCCGACGGCGAATCCGATGCCGGCGGCCGCGCCCCAGATGCCGAAGGCCGAGCCGCGCTCCTGCGGGGGGAAGGCCAGGTTGAGCGCCGAGATGGACGCCGGCATCAGGAAGGCCGCGCCCGCCCCCTGGAGCGCGCGGCCCAGGATCAGCATGTCCCCGCCCTGCGCCACGGCGGTCACGATGCTGCCCGCCGCGAACAGCGCGAAGCCGATCAGGAACACGCTGCGCATGCCGAGGATGTCCCCCAGCCGCCCCGCGGGCAGCACCAGCGCGGCGACGGCCAGCATGTAGGCGTTGATCGCCCACGCCAGCGTCGAGGCGCTCATGTCCAGATCCTCGGCCAGGGCGTTGACCGCGGCATTGATCGCCGTCGTATTGAGCGCGATCACGAACACGGCGAGGGCGCACGTGATCAGCACTCCGCGCGCGGTTGACCGTTCCGCCGGGCATCAGCGATCCGGCTCCACCAGCTCGACGTCGACGCCGCCCAGCACGCGTCCGTTGACCTGGATCTCCACCCGGTGCGACCCCGGGTACATCCGGCGGATCGACCGCTCGGCGAAGGCGTGTCGCCGGCGGAAGGCGATGGGGGCCCCGTCGCCGAGGGTGCGGCGCGCGAGGGCGAACGCCCGTGGGCGCCCGGGCCCCGCGCGCGCCCGCGTGGTGCACGAGGTACTGCACCACCACCGGCGTCGGCGCCGCCTCGGCGCGCAGGGCGAAGGTGATCTCCACCGACTCCCCGACGGCGATCCGCGACGGCGTCACCACCAGATGCTCCAGGATCACGGGCGCCGCATCGTCGTAGCCCAGCAGGGCGAGCGCCTCCGGGTCGCCGGACGAGGCGAGCGAGCGCAGCCCGCGGCGGACGATCCAGGCCGTGCCGGGGTCACCGTCCGCGGCCCAGCGCCGGGCGACCTCCTTGGCCAGGTCGGGGTGGTCCTTGGTGATGTCGTTGAGGTTGTTGGCCACCGAGCGGCGCACGTACTCGGACGGGTCGCCGATCAGCCGGTCGAGCACGGCGATCACCGGGCGTCGGGTCGGCGATCAGCGCCGCGAGGCGGGTCGCCCAGGGAAGGCGCGGGCGGCACCCCTCCGACGCCAGCCGGCGCACGTGGGCGTCGGGATCGCCGGTCCAGCGCTCCAGCCAGCGCGAAGGCGGTGCCGGGATCGTGTGCGATGAAGGGCCGCACCGCCCACTCGCAGCTGAACCGTCCGGTCATGTCGGCCAGCAGCGGCATCGCCCGGCCGGGCACATCGATGCCGCGCGCGGCGATCAGATCGGAGACCGGCACGGTCATCCACGAGTCGAAGCCCGGCGACGCGAAGCGCGCCGCGCAGCACGCGCCTCGAGGTCGGCGAAATCCGCGGGCAGGTGGTGGTCGAGGGCCACCGTCACGTGGCCGATCCTCGCCTTCAGCTCGAGCGCGTCCAACCCGTCGAGCGCCTCGTCGGAGAAGCCGGCCACGTCGAAGTCGGGCCACGCCGCGCGCAGCTCGCCGGCCAGGTCGGCGACGAGCGGCGCCGCGAAGACGTCCTTGATCGCCGCCATCAGCCGATCAGGCGGGAGATCTCCGAGGGGCGCTCGACCGGCAGCAGGTGGCCGGCGCCCGACACCTCGTGCAACGCCGCCCCCAGCCGGTCGGCCAGCGCGCGGGCGTGCGCGGCCTCGGGGTCGCGATCCCCCACCACCAGCCGCACCGGCGTCGTCGTGCCCGCGGCCCAGGTGTCGGAGGAGGGCGTGGCGTCGGTCGCCCACGCCGCCGGGTCCGTCCGGCGCAGCCGGTCGCGCACGTACCGCACCAGCGGCGCGTCCGCGGCCAGGCTCTCGGGCGTGAGCCACGAGGTCATCACGGCGACGGGGTCGGGGGCCGTCGCCGGTGTCAGCGGGGCCACGAGGGTGATCACCGCGACGCGGTCGCCCAGGCGCCGGGCCGCGGCGTGGGCGACCGCCGCTCCGGTGCCGGCGCCCGCCAACTCCACCGGGCCATCGCCGAGCGTGTCGATCAGCGCCAGCAGGTCGTCCACCTGGGCGCTCCCCGCCCCGGCCGGCGCCCCGGCCGCGCCGCCGTGCCCGCGCAGGTCGTACGCCACCAGGCGCCGCTCGCCCGCGAGGGCCCGGATCACGTCGCGCCACACCAGCCGGTCGAGGCCGAGGGGATGCACCAGCACGATCGGCGTGCCCTCGCCGCCGGTGTCGGTGACCAGGGTCTCGTGATCGCCGAGCGGCGTGCGCACCGCGGGGAGGGGCAGGGGCAGGCCGCGCTCCTCGAGCACCTCGCGCACCGCCCGCAGCCCGTTGAGCGCGCGCGGGAAGCCGGCGTACGGAGCGATCTGCTCGCACATCGCGACCAGCTCGTCGGGATCGACGCCGCACTCGAGCGCCGCGGGGATGTGCAGCTTCAGCTGTGGTTCGGCCCCGCCCATGGCGCAGAGCACCGCCACCGTCAGCAGCTCGCGCTGCGCGGCCGACAGCCCCGAGCGCGAGAACACGTCGGCGAAGATGAACTCCTGCACGCCATCGGCCAGCACCGGCGACGCCTCCCGCACCCGCCCGGTGGCCACCGGGCCACGCCCGCCGGTCGCCCGCGAGAACTCGCGCTCGCCCACCGTCGTGCGGTCCATGCGACTCCACCCCGTGGTCGACACCGGGCCAGAGCGTATGGCACTCAGGTCAGGCCGCGCGCCCTCGCCACGAACCACCCGTTGACGTTGTTGCAGCGCACCTGGCGCGGCCCCTCGTTGACGTAGCTGTAGATCGGCATGCCCCTGGAAGGTCACCTGGCGCCGGCCGTCGGGGCGGATGACGGTGCCGAAGCGGCCCTTCACGCCGGCGATCGTGGCGGGCACCCGCGAGCGCCGCGGGACGATCAGCGGCGGCCACGCGCGGGCGCACGCGCCGGTGCAGCGCACCACGCCGCCGCGCTCGCGGTTCCACCAGTAGAGGGCCTGGCCGGACCGGGTCACCAGCACCTTGCCGAAGGTGGCGTCGTTGAACGTGGACACGGGCCGCACGACGGGCACCGGGTCGGCGGACGCCGTCGCCGGCGCGATCAGCACCGCGGCGGTCAGGACGAGCATCAGGGCGTGTCGGGACGAACGCATCGTGGCCTCTCCAGGATCGACGACGCGCCCACCGTAGGCGCCGATGATTACGCGGGTCTTACCGACCGCCGGTTCACTAGTCTGGTGCCGTGAGCGACCCCCGCATCGACGGACTCGCGCGCCTGGCCGTCGAGGTCGGCGCCAACGTCCAGCAGGATCAGGTGGTGTCGGTGAGCGGCCGGCCGGGCCAGGAGGATCTGGTGCGGGCGATCGTCGCCGCCGCCTACGACCGCGGCGCGCGGTTCGTGGACGTCGGCTGGTTCGACCCCCACGTCAAGCTCGCCCGCCTCGAGCACGCGGCCGAGGACACGCTCGACTGGGTGCCCCCCTGGTACGGCGCGCGCATCATCGAGATCGGGAAGATGGCCGGCGCCACGATCGCGCTGGCCGGACCCACCGCGCCCGGGCTCTTCGACGACGTCGACCCGGTGCGCGCGGGCAAGGACCGCCTGCCCTCGGTGCGCGAGGGCGTCGCCGTGATCATGGGCGGCTCGGTCAACTGGACCGTGGTGCCGTGCCCCAACCCGGCGTGGGCGGGCGTCGTGTTCCCCGACCTCGCCCCCGACGAGGCGCTCGAGCGGCTGTGGACCCAGATCGCCCACATCTGCCGCCTCGACGAGGCCGACCCCGCCGCTGCGTGGCGCTCCCGCGGCGCCGAGCTCGAGGCGTCGGCGCGCCGGCTCAACGAGAAGCACCTGTCGGCGCTCCACTTCGTGGGCCCCGGCACCGACCTCACGGTCGGGTTGCTCCCCGGCTCCAACTGGGTCGGCGGCGGCGACCACCGGGCCGATGGACTGCCGCACCTGCCCAACATCCCCACCGAAGAGGTGTTCACCACCCCCGACCCGACGCGCACCGAGGGCGTGGTGACGGCCACCCGGCCGCTCGACCTGGGCGGCACCGTGGTCAACGGGTTGAAGGTGCGCTTCGAGGGCGGCCGCGCGGTCGAGATCACGGCCGACACCGGCGCCGACATCCTGCGCTCGCGGGCGGCCCTCGACGAGGGCGCGGCGCGGCTGGGCGAGGTGGCCCTGGTGGACGGCAGCGGCCGCATCGGCCCGCTCGGCACGGTCTTCTTCGACACCCTGCTCGACGAGAACGCCGCCAGCCACATCGCCCTCGGCGCCGGCTACCCCAAGGGCGCCTCGCCCGGCGACGCGGAGCGCATCAACACCAGCGAGATCCACATCGACTTCATGATCGGCGGACCCGACGTGACCGTGTTCGGCGTGGACGCCGACGGCAACGAGACGCCGGTGCTCGAGAACCTGACCTGGTCAGATCCCGCGCAGTAGGCCGCCGTCCACCGGGATCGCGACCCCGGTGACGTAGGAGGCGCGATCGCTGCACAGGAAGGCCGCGACCGCAGCGATCTCGTCCACCTGGCCGGTGCGCTTGGCGGGCACCTGCGCCCGCGCCGACTTCTCGGCGGCCTCGGCCGAGCCCGACAGGCTGGTCAGCCGGTCCGTGAGGATCCGCCCGGGCAGCACCGTGTTGAGGGTCACTCCGTCCGCGGCCACCTCGCCGGCGATCGTCTTCCACGCCGCGAGCGCCGCCGAGCGCTCGGCGTTCGACAGCATCAGAGGGCCGATCGGCTCGCGCACCGAGGTGGAGGCCACGTTCAGCACCCGGCCCCATCCCCGCTCGCGCATCCCGGGCATCACCGCGCCCACCAGAGCGAGCGGCGACAGCACCAGCGCGCGGTGGGCGGCCTCCCACTGGTCGGTCGAGAACCCGAGCGGATCGATGTCCGCCGGCGGACCGCCGGTGTTGCACACCAGCACCTCGACCGGCCCGCCCAGCGACTCCTCCACCGCGGCGATCAGACCGGGCACGCCGTCGAGGTCGGCGCTGTCCCAGACGAAGCCCGCCGCGCTGATCTGCGACGCCGTCTCGTCGATCCGCTCCCGCGAGCGCGACGCGATGGCCACCCGCGCGCCCTCGGCGACCAGCGCGGAGGCGATGCCGCGGCCGATGCCCGACGACGCCCCGGTGACGAGGGCGACACGGTTGGTGAGTCCCAGGTACATGCGGGCACAGCCTAGACCCGCTGCTAGCCTCAGGTCCGTGAGCGGTGCCCCCGTTGACACGCCCGTGGCCCGCCGTGCCGGACGGCCGCGCTCGGTCGCCGTGGACGGGGCGATCCTCGACGCCGCCCTCGCCCTGCTCTCCACCGAGGGCTACGCGCGGATGAGCATCGACGGCGTCGCCGCCGCGGCTCACGTGAGCAAGGCCGCGATCTACCTGCGCTACAGCGGCAAGGCCGACCTGGCCACCGCCGCCCTGGCGCACCTGCGCGAGGCCGGCCGCCCCGCCCCGGTCGGCGCGCTGCGGCCCGACCTGCTCTCCGAGCTGCGCCAGCTGCGCATCAACACGGAGCGGGTGCTCGCCATGTCCCTCGTGGGCACCTGCCTCTCCGAGGAGCGCCACACCCCCGAGCTGCTCGAGCTCTTCCGCGAGCGCACGATGCAGCCGCGCCGCGCGATCCTGCGCGAGCTGATGACCGACGGCCAGGCGCGGGGCGAGATCGCCCCCGACGCCGACATCGCATCGGCGGTCGACCTCTTCATGGGCGCGTACCACGCCCACTACCTCTCGGGCGAGCCCTTCCCCGATCGGTGGGAGGAGCGGATCGTTCGACGCGATACTCCGCGGCCTCGGAGCCGCCTGACGGCGCTACGCTGCGCGTGGTGGCCCGCCGACCCGACACGGACGAGGACGTTGACCCGCAGGAGACGCGGGAGTGGCTCGAAGCCGTTGACGACATCCTGCGCGAGTACGGCCCCGAGCGGGCCGGCGCGCTGCTCGGCAAGGTGGTGTCCGAGGCGCGGCTGTTCGGGGCGGTCGTGCCGGTCAGCGACAGCACGCCGTACATCAACACGATCCCGCCGGACGACGAGGAGCCGATCCCGTTCGACCAGGACATCGAGCGCCGGCTGCGCTCGGCCATCCGGTGGAACGCGGCGGCGCTGGTGCTCCAGGCCAACAAGGAGTCGTCCGAGCTCGGCGGCCACATCGCCAGCTTCCAGTCGGCGGCCACGCTCTACGAGATCGGGTTCAACCACTTCTGGCACGCGCGCAACGACGACCACGGCGGCGACCTGGTGTACATGCAGGGCCACTCGTCGCCGGGCATGTACGCGCGCGCCTACCTCGAGGGGCGCCTCGACGACGAGCAGATGCGCAACTTCCGCCAGGAGGTGGACGGCAACGGCCTCTCGTCGTATCCGCACCCCTGGCTCATGCCGGAGTTCTGGCAGTTCCCCACGGTCTCGATGGGCCTCGGCCCGATCATGGCGATCTACCAGGCCCGCTTCCTGAAGTACCTCCAGGGCCGCGAGATCCTCGACACCGGCGGCCGCAAGGTGTGGGCCTTCGTCGGCGACGGCGAGACGGACGAGCCCGAGTCGATGGGCGCCATCTCGCTGGCCGGGCGCGAGCGGCTCGACAACCTGGTGTTCGTCGTCAACTGCAACCTGCAGCGGCTGGACGGGCCGGTGCGCGGCAACGGCAAGATCATCCAGGAGTTGGAGACCAACTTCCGCGGCGCGGGCTGGAACGTCATCAAGGTGATCTGGGGCGAGAACTGGGACCCGCTGCTCGCCGCCGACCACGACGGGCTGCTCAAACGGCGGATGGAGGAGGCGGTTGACGGCGAGTACCAGACCTTCAAGTCGCGCGACGCCGACTACGTGCGCGAGCACTTCTTCGGCGCCTACCCCGAGCTCAGGGAGCGCGTGGCCGGCATGACCGACCCCGAGATCTGGGCGCTCAACCGGGGCGGCCACAGCCCGCGCAAGGTGTACGCGGCCTACCACGCGGCCATGCACCACGAGGGCCAGCCCACCGTGATCCTCGCCAAGACGATCAAGGGCTACGGCATGGGGCGCGCCGGCGAGGCCCAGAACATCACCCACTCGGCGAAGAAGATGAACGAGGCGGCCCTGCTGGCCTTCCGCGACCGCTTCGGCGTGCCGCTCACCGACGAGCAGGCCCGCGACGCGGTGTTCTACAAGCCGCCCGACGACAGCGCCGAGATGACCTATCTGCGCGAGCGCCGTGCGGCGCTGGGCGGCAGCCTGCCGGCGCGGCACGCGGACGTGCCGTCGGTCGAGGTACCCCCGCTCTCGGCCTTCGAGGCGCTGCTGACCGGCAGCGGCGAGCGCTCGATCTCGACCACGATGGCCTTTGTACGGGCGCTCAACACGCTGGTGCGCGACAAGGGCATCGGGCGCCACGTGGTGCCGATCGTCCCCGACGAGTCGCGCACCTTCGGCATGGAGGGCATGTTCCGCCAGCTCGGGATCTTCTCCCAGGTGGGCCAGCTGTACAGCCCCGAGGACGCCGAGCAGCTCATGTACTACCGCGAGGACAAGAAGGGCCAGATCCTCGAGGAGGGCATCACCGAGGCCGGCGCGGTCTCGTCGTGGATCGCCGCCGCCACCTCGTACGCCAACCACGGCGTCCCGATGATCCCCTTCTTCGTCTTCTACTCGATGTTCGGCTTCCAGCGCATCGGCGACCTGATCTGGGCCGCGGGCGACAGCCGCTCGCGCGGCTTCCTGGTGGGCGCCACCGCCGGCCGCACCACCCTCAACGGCGAGGGCCTCCAGCACCAGGACGGCCACAGCCACGTGATGGCCGCGACCGTGCCCAACTGCCGCGCATACGACCCGGCCTTCGGCTACGAGCTGGCGGTGATCGTGCAGGACGGGCTGCGCCGCCTGCTCACCGAGCGCGAGGACGTCTTCTTCTACCTCACCGTCTTCAACGAGAACTACCCGCAGCCGGCGATGCCCGAGGGCGCGGCCGAGGGCATCCTGCGCGGCATGCACCTGGTGCGCGCGGCCGGAGGGCAAGGGGCCGCGAGTGCGGCTGCTGGGCTCCGGGTCGGTGCTGCGCGAGTCGCTGGCGGCGGCCGAGGTGCTGCAGGACGACTACGGCGTCGCGGCCGAGGTGTGGAGCGTCACCAGCTTCACCGAGCTGCGCCGCGACGGCCTGGAGGCCGAGCGGTGGAACCGCCTGCACCCCACCGAGGAGCCGCGCATCCCGTATGTCGAGGCGTGCCTCGGCGACGGCCGGGGGCCGGTGATCGCCTCGAGCGACTTCATCCGCGCGGTCCCTGACGGCATCCGGCCCTACGTCCCGGGCCGCTTCGAGGTGCTCGGCACCGACGGCTTCGGCCGCAGCGACTACCGGGCCAAGCTGCGCGGGTTCTTCGAGATCAACGCGCACCACGTCACGGTGACGGCCCTCGGCGCCCTCGCCCGTGAGGGCGTCATCGACCCGGCGATCGCGGCCCAGGCGATCGTCCGCTACGACATCGACTCGGAGGCCGTACCCCCGTGGCAACGATGAAAGAGGTCCGCGTCCCCGACATCGGCGACTTCGAGGGCGTCCCCGTCATCGAGGTGCTGGTCTCCCCCGGGGACACGGTCGCCGTGGAGGATCCCCTGGTCGTGCTCGAGTCGGACAAGGCCAGCATGGAGGTGCCCTCGCCGGCCGCGGGCGTGATCGACCAGATGTCGGTGAAGGTGGGCGACGAGGTCTCCCAGGGCGACCTGATCCTGACCCTCGCGGAGGAGGGCGGCGACGACGCGGAGGCGCCGAGCCGGCGGACGACGCGGAGCCCGCCGACGACGAGCAGGACGGCGCGCCGGACGCCGGCGGCGACGCCGACCCGGAGCACGCCGGACGCGAGGAGCAGGAGGCCGAGCCGGACGAGGCCCCCGCCGAGCAGGAGGACGACGCGCCCAAGGCCGAACGTGCGGCCGGCACCTTCGACGGCGACGACGTCTACGCCGGTCCGGGGGCGCGCCGTCTCGCGCGGCAGCTGGGAGTCGACCTCGGCGCGCTCACGGGCACCGGGCCCAAGGGCCGCGTCACCAAGGACGACGTCACCGCCGCGGCGGAGTCGGGCGGCACGCGCGCCCGAGACGTCCGCCGCGCCCCGCGGCCCCCGCGGGCCTGCCGCCCTGGCCCCAGGTCGACTTCGCGAAGTTCGGGCCGGTCGAGGTGGTGGAGCTGTCGCGCATCAAGCGCATCGCGGGCCCCGCCCTGGCGCGCAACTGGGTGATGATCCCGCACGTCACCCAGCACGACGAGGCCGACATCACCGAGCTGGAGGCCTTCCGCAAGGAGGTCAACGCCGCCCACGCCGACGAGGGCGTGAAGGTGACGATGGTCTCGCTGCTGCTCAAGGCGAGCGCCGCCGCGCTGCGGGCCTTCCCCGAGTTCAACGCGTCGCTCGATGGCGGCAACCTGGTGCTGAAGCGCTACTTCCACCTGGGCTTCGCGGCCGACACGCCCAACGGCCTGCTGGTGCCGGTGATCCGCGACGTCGATCGCAAGGGCCTGCTCGAGATCGCGCGCGAGCTGACCACGCTGTCGGCCGCCGCCCGCGACGGCAAGCTCGGCCGCGAGGACATGGAGGGCGGCACCTTCACGATCTCCAGCCTGGGCGGCATCGGCGGCACGGCCTTCACGCCGATCATCAACGCGCCCGAGGTGGCGATCCTCGGGGTCTCGCGCTCGGCGATGAAGCCGGTCTGGGACGGGCGCATGTTCGTCCCCCGGCTGATGCTGCCGCTGTCGCTCTCGTACGACCACCGGGTGGTCGACGGCGCCGCCGCCGCGCGGTTCACGACGCACCTGGCCGGGTTGCTCTCCGACCCGCGCCGCATGCTGCTGTGAGCGAGGGCGAGCGGGTGGACGTCGTCGTGCTGGGCGGGGGCCCGGGCGGCTACACGGCCGCCTTCCGGGCCGCCGACCTCGGCCTGGGCGTGACCCTGGTGGAGCGGCACGCGCGGCTCGGCGGCGTGTGCCTCAATGTCGGCTGCATCCCGTCGAAGGCCCTGCTGCACGCGGCCAAGGTGCTTGCGGACGCCAAGGACGCCGCCGAGGTGGGCATCGACTTCGGCGAGCCCACGGTCGACCTCGACGCGCTGCGCGCCGCGACCGGCGCGACCGTCGCGCGCCTCACCGGCGGGCTGACCACCCTCGCCAAGAGGCGCAAGGTGCGGGTCGTGCGTGGCACGGCTCAGTTCACGTCGCCGCACGAACTCGCGGTCGAGACGGCCGAGGGCACCGAGTCGATCGCCTTCGAGCACTGCATCATCGCCGCGGGCTCCGAGCCGGCGCGCATCCCCGGCCTGCCCGACGACCCGCGCGTGATGGACTCGACCGGCGCGCTGGCGCTGGAGGAGGTGCCGAAGCGCCTGCTGGTGATCGGCGGCGGCATCATCGGCCTGGAGATGGCGACGGTCTACGACGCGCTCGGCGCGGCGGTCACCGTGGTGGAGATGATGGATCAGCTCATCCCGGGCTGCGATCCCGACCTCGTGAAGCCGCTCCAGCGGCGCATCGCCGGCCGCTACGAGGCGATCCACCTGTCCACCAAGGTCGCGGGGGTCGAGGCCGCGCAAGACCGGCCTGCGCGTGACCTTCGAGGGCGACAACGCCCCGGCCCCGCAGACGGTCGACCGCATCCTGGTGGCCGTCGGGCGGCGCGCGAACGGCGGCCGCATCGGCGCCGACGCGGCCGGCGTGGAGGTGGACGAGCGGGGCGTCATCGCGGTCGACGACCAGCTGCGCACCAACGTGCCCCACATCCACGCGATCGGCGACCTCACCGGCGAGCCGATGCTGGCCCACAAGGCGAGCCACCAGGGGGTGGTGGCCGCCGAGGTGATCGCGGGCCAGGACGTCGCCTTCGACGTCCGCTCGATCCCCTCGGTCGCCTACACCGACCCCGAGATCGCCTGGACCGGCCTCACCGAGACGGCCGCCAAACGCGACGGCATCGCCCACGAGGTCGCCACCTTCCCCTGGGCCGCCTCGGGCCGCGCGCTCACCGTCGGCCGCCCCGAGGGGCGCACCAAGGTGATCGTGGACCCGGAGACGCGCCGCCTGCTGGGCGTCGGCGTCGTGGGGGTCAACGCGGGCGAGCTGATCGCCGAGGCGGTCCACGCGCTGGAGATGGGCTCCGACGCCGAGGACCTCGGCCCTGACGATCCACCCGCACCCGACGCTCTCGGAGACCCTGATGTTCGCGGCGGAGGTCGCGGAGGGCACGGTCACCGACCTCTAGCCGGGGCCGAGCCTGGCGCGACCGCCCACCGACAGGGCACAATCCCCAGCGCGGGCCGTTAGCTCAGCTGGTAGAGCAGGGGACTTTTAATCCCAAGGTCGTAGGTTCGAGCCCTACACGGCCCACTGAGAAGTGCCTGGAAAACGAGCCTGAAGGAGCACCGGGAGGCAATCCCGTGGTCAAGGCGGTGTCAACTTCGCGAGCACGACGATTCGGCCCGCCAAGCCGGGTCGCCTCTCGGGCCACGCCGGACGGCTAGCAGGCCTCGTCGTCCACGGCGCAGAAGCCGCCCATCCAGGCCGGCATCTCGCGGAATGTCGTGGCGCCCTCGGCAGGGCCGGCGCCGTAGGTATCGGCGAGGTAGGCCAGGATGCGCCGCCGGTCCCACACGGCCAATGGGCCGTCCACGAGCATCGGCACCTGGGGCGGCTCGCCCTGCGCGGCGACGAGCGCGGCCCGCGCGACCGGGTCGCCGCGCACCGTGATCGCGTCGAAGGAGAGCTCGAGGGCGTCCAGGGCCGCCTTGACCTCCACGCACTTCCAGCAATCCGGCGCGTCGTAGAGGACCACCGCGTCGCTCCCGTCGTGAGTCGCCACCCCTGTGGATAACGACCGGACACTATTCACCGCAGTCGGAGGACGTTAGCGGCCACGGATGCCCGGTTGCCAGACGTCTCCGATCGCCCGGCCGCCGGCCAGCCCACGACCATGGCGATCGCGGTCGCGGCGACCGCGAGGGGGGATGGGGGTAGGTGGGCGTCTTCAAGCGCCGATTGCGTAACGGGCCGATCGCTTGGAACGCGGAGACGCGACCTGACCGCCGACCTGCCCATGGCCAGGAGCCCGGAGCCTGATCTAGACTTCAGCGCGGAGGCGTGGCCGTGAAGGAGTCCGCCGAGAAGGTCGGTTTGCGCAATGCGTGGGGGCGGGTCGCCGCCGCCTACGAGGACACATGGGCCACGCGGCTGGTGCCGTTCACCGAGCGTGGCATCGAGTTGCTGGGCTCTGGAGGCACCGGCCGGGGGCTCGACGTCGCGTGCGGGCCGGGGTACACCACCGCCGCGCTCGCCGCGCACAGCGGAGAGGCGCTGGGTGTGGACTTCGCTCCCGCCATGGTGGAGCGGGCCGCGGCGCTCTTCGGGGACCGCCCCGGCGTGCGCTTCGCAGTGGACGACGCCGAGGCGCTCGACCAGAGCGACGGCCTCTTCGACGTGGTGTCGTGCTCATTCGGACTCATGTACTGCTACGACGCCCGCGCGGCCGTGGGGGAGATGGCTCGTGTGCTCCGCCCTGGAGGGCGCATGTTGCTGGTGGTCTGGGGGCGAGCGCCTGAGGTCTGGTGGGTGCCCGTCATTGAGCTGATCGAGAGCCGCGCCGAGTACTACGCCACGATCTGCCCGCTGATCTTCTTCTACGGCATGCCGGGAGTCCTCGAGCGGATGATGAAGGAGGCCGGGCTCGATCTCGTGGCGGGCGAGACCGTCGAGGGCCGCATGCGTTTCAGCTCCACGGACGAGGCGGTCGCCGCCGCCATCCATGGAGGGCCGCTCGCGGGCCTCTTCGAGAACCGGCTCGGGCCTGCGGCCCAAGACGAGGTGCGGCACGCGCTCCGGGCGCACATCGAGGCGATCGCCACGCCTGACGCCGAGGGCGTGTCCCTCCCGGCGCAGGTCGTGCTGGCGGTAGGGGAGCGGCCCATCGGCTGAATCCGGGTCTACGCCGAGACCGAATACTCCACGTCGCCGCGGTAGGCCTCCCATGCGGCCGAGTACTCCATCACCCGCGCGACCTCCGCGATGAGGGCTTCGTCGTAACCGGCGCGGCGAAGCAGATGGAAGCCCATCCATCCGCAGGCGATAGCACCGGCGGTGACGATGCATCCGCCGGCCGGCGGAGTTCCATCGTCGGGTGTTCAAAGCGAAACACGCTACCGCGGATCCAGGGTCGCTCCGGCTGAAGTACGGCCCATCCGGATCAGCGCAGGACGATCTCCCCGTCGGCGGTGGCGATACCGCAGGCGTGAATGCCCGGACCGGTGCCGGGCGCGTAGCGCACCGGCAGGCCGTGGTCGGGTCCGAGCCAGCCCTCCAGCACGGGCTGATGATCGCCGACCTCCACGAACGTGTACCCGGTGGGCCCGCACGTGTGGCCGGCGGCCGCGTAGCGCTGCTCCTGGATCCGGTGCCGCGTCTGCGGGTCGCCGACGAGCGCGAGGAAGAACGGGAGCGGGTATTGCGGCATCCCGGCGCTCCTGAAGGTGAGGGTGCCGGGTCGGTCCTCTCTCACCTGGCCGCTCCGGAGGGGAAGGCCGCGCCGCGCCGCCGTGTCGTCCAAGTCGTTCACGCCGAGGCACCACCACAGCACCCGGTCCTGCCCCTGGAGGGTGGCCTCCAGCCACCGCCCGTCGTCCTTGGCCGCGTCCTCGATCCCGAGCAGTTCCAGGAAGCACTCGGGCCCGAGCGGCACGATGCGGCTGTTGGTGCCGCCGAGGTGCGGGCTGCCGGCCACCGAGCCCAGGCCGTGCTCCTCGCGCAGGCGCGCGCTCGCCGCGTCGATGTTGACGACGCCGTAGATGACGTGGTCGATGGCGAACCCCTCATCGTTCATGTCGCGTCCGGCCTCCGGTCGGTGAGGTGTCGGGCCCGGGCGTCTGGCCCCCGCGCCGCGGCATTGAGCTTGCCGTATTCGTGGACGAACCCGCCCGGACCGGCGGCCTGGTCCAGTCCCCTGTGGATCCGCTGGCCCGGCTCGCTCAACCGGCGCAGCGCTTCGCCTGAGGACTGGCGGACGTGGGGCGCCAGTGCTCACACGCCCCCCAAGGCCCATTGATGCGCGGACGTCTGCAGACGCGGCGCAACGAACTGCGCCGGACAGAACCCTGCTCAACGACACGGATCCCCAGGCGCCGCGAAGGTGCGTCCACTGCACGCTGACGATCATGATCCCGGCGAACTCGCACGGCGCAGCGACGGCGCTGAGAGATGACGTTCCGGGCCCCGGGATACGCCGTGACGCATCCCCCTCGAGGGGCGCGGGAGTACGGTGAGGCGGTGTCGGACTCGACCTCGGTACCGGGGCTCGACTTCTACGGCCGCGATCTCGCCGCGATCCACGCCGACGGGTTCGGCGGGATCGCGCGCTCTGCCGCGGCCGAGGCGAAAGCGCGACTGGCACCGGGCGGCCGCGTGCTCGACCTCGGCTGCGGCGACGGCACCACGGCGGGCCTGCTCGCGGCCGCCGGGCACCAGGTCGTCGGCGTGGATCGCTCCCCGGCGATGGTCGCGCTGGCCCGGGAACGCCACGCTGACGTTGACTTCCATGTCGCGGACGACAGCTCCGCCGATCTTCCGCACGAGGTCGATGCCGTGCTCGCAATCGGCGAGGTCCTCGCCTACGTCCGCGGTCGCGAGGAGGCGTTGCCGATCCGACTCGGGAGGCTGCTGTCGCTGTTGCGCCCCGGTGGGCTGCTGCTGTTCGACCTGCCGACACCCGGCCGCGTCGTCGCTCAGGACCAGCGCACCTGGACGACCGGCGACGGCTGGGCGGTGCTCGCGTCAACCACGGGCTCTCACGGCCGGCTGAAGCGTGACATCGTCACGTTCTGTCGTATCGCCTCCGGCTACTACCGGCGCAGCGACGAGCGCCACGTGCTGGAACTGTCCACGCGGGAGCAGGTCGTTGCGGCGCTGGCTGCCGCCGGCGCCGGCGAGACGGAGGCGCTCTCCCGCTACGCGTCGCTCGAACTTCCCGAGGGGCTCGTCGCCTACGCGGCCCGCAGGCCGCCTCGGCCGGGCTGAGAACCAGCGGCGGAGAGCCTCCGCACCCCAGCGAGCTGCCCGGTGACGGTTCGCCACCGCAACCGCCCTTGATCGTACGGCTCGGACCCGGCGCGCCCCCGGCCCCGGGCGCGGTGAGCCACGACGCCCGTCAGGGCGCGGCGAATTCGAAGAGCCGACGGCCGAGGAAGCGCGCGACGCAGGCGAGGTGCGAGCCCACCGCCAGCGGCGCCGGCGTGAGCCACTCCACCGACGCGATGTTCGCGTACCAGTCGGGGCCGTGTCGGGATCCGCCGCGTACCCGCCGACCGCGGCGGCGGGCCGCACCGCAGGTAGGCCCCCGCCCGGGCCGTGAAGGTGACGCGCGAGAGTGGAAGCCGCCCCGCGCCGGGTATCAGCGAGGAGCGCGCGAGCGCCGCGATGGCCTAGGCGTCGCTCTCCCGCAGCAGCCGCTCGCTGGCGATCGGCGCCAGGTGATGTCCGGCGGCGACGAGGGCCTCGGTGAAGAGCACGCGGTCGATCATGCCCTGGTAGACCGGCACCTCCACCTCGTGCGCGGCGTTGATCACCACGTCGGGTTCGACCTCCAGCTGGCCGGCGATGTCCTCCGGCGACATGTGAACGGACATGGGCGTCCTCCCCTCGGATCGTGACGACGCGACCACCGCGCCCGCCACGGCATGCTGCCACGCCGCGCGCCCGGCCGGGGAAGGCTCCTTGGGCGGGCCTTCCCCGGGGTCCCCAGGGCGGGCGATCGACGCCGAGCGTCGCGATCAGTTGTTGGCGGCGGCCACCTCCGGCGGGAGGGTCGCTCCCTCGAGCGTTCGCTGACCGTCGTCGTTCGAGATCTGAATCCGTCGCGGCCTGCGCGTCTCGGGACGAGGGATGTGCAGGGTCAGCACGCCATCGGCCACCAGGGCCGTCACCCGGTCGGGATCGAGTCCCTGGGGAACCCGTAGCACCCGCTCGAACCGTCGAATCCTCTCTCCAGCCGCTGCCAGACGCGGCCCTGATTGTCGTCGGCGCTCATCACGGTCGAGAGCTTGCGCTCTCCACGGACGGTGAGCAGGTCCTCCTGTACTTCGATGGTCAGGTCATCGGCCCTCAGGCCCGGCACGTCCATCGTCACCGTCACGTCCTGCTCGGTGACGTACACGTCGGCCGGGGGAGCGAAGGACGCCACGCTGGGGGAGGGCGTCAGTCGGCGATCGACCTCCCGCGACAACTCGAACAGCGGAGCGAAGGGCTCGAACAACGGCATCGGCTTCACCTCTTTGGTCGTCTCGTCGTGCCACCGGTCGCCGGCGTCCACGGCCGGCCCCGGACATCCCTTCGACTAGGCCTCCTGCTCCCGGTGTCAACCCCGCTCCCCGGCGCTCTGGTCGTCCTCTGTTCGCGGCGTGCCGGAGTGCATCGCCGTGGACAACTTGCCGAGCGCTCGGCTTTCGATCTGCCGCACGCGTTCGCCGCTGATGCCGAGTCTCGCCCCAACTTGCCGGAGGGACTGCCCCGGCCCATCCAGCCCGCAGCGCATCTCGAGGACGAGCCGCTCGCGCGCCGAGAGGCCGGCGAGCAGGTCGTGCAGCCCCGCGACGTCCAGGGCCTCGAGAACGCGTTCGTATTCGCCCTCGGCGGTCGGGTCGAGCAGCAGTTCGCCGAGGGTGCCGATCTCGGCTTCCGCACCGCCGAGCGGCTCATCGAGTGAGCGACTGCGCTCGGTGGCCAGGAGATCGTCGATCTGCTCGAGGCCCAGTCCGCTGAGCTCCGCGAGCTCGGCCCGCGAGGGGGCCCGTCCCGTGCGCTGGACCTCGTCGTGGTAGATCTGCTTGAGACGCGACAGGTGCCGGAGCGCCCGGTCCGAGAGGACCATCGGCCGGGTCAGCTCGGAGACCAGCTGTTGCATCGCCTGCCGCACCCACCAGCTCGCGTAGGCCCAGAACGGCACCGTGCGTGACGGATCGAAGCGCTCGAGGGCCCTCAGCAGACCGACGACCCCCTCCTGCACGAGCTCCTGGCGCTGGACGTGCCGGGTGCGATAGATGCGGGCCATGCTCGAGATGTGGGGCAGGAAGGCCTCGACGAGCTGGGTCCGTGCGTCGGCGTCCCCGCCTGGGCCGCCCGAATCGCGCGGCGCTCCATGTCGGGCGGCAGGATCGGCCGCCGGTCCAGAGACTCCATGTAGCCGCCGGCATGGCGCGAGCGGGTCGGCGCTGGGCGTCCGAGCCGTTCCGCGAGCCTTTCGTCCAACCGCCTGCCGCGCTCGATCTCGGCGCTGACGCCCCGGGCGTCCTGGGCGTCGGACCCTTCGGTCTCCGCGGCTCGGTGGTGTCGTTCTCCTGCGTCCATCCGGACTCCCATAGTGCCGGAGATGTGGTGCATCGGGGGGTTGACGATGGCGATCGGCGGCCTATTCCCCTCCACGATGCTGATCATCGAGGCGCGACGCAGCGCGTCGTCGCGCCAGAGAGGAGGTGATGGTTCGAGCCAAGTCCACGAAGGTGATCACCTCTCTTGCTGGCCAGGGCGTGGACCTCGCGATCTGCGGGTCAGGCCGACTGTTGCCAGCGCGTCCTCGGGACGGGGGCACTCACCACGAGGCCGGTGAGCGCCCCCGGTACCCGATCAACGGGCCTCTGCCAGGAGCCGGCCCCCGGTCGGCGTTGTGGAGGGAGCGCTCCTAGAGCGGCTGCTCGCGACGCTGCCACGCGGCGAACAACGCCTCGGCCGCGGACGCCTCGGTGTCCCCGAGGGCGTGGATATCCACGACCAGCGGCTCGGCCCCTGAGGTGATCGGCCACGCCTCGGCCAACCACTCGTCCGCATCCGTCGCGGGTTCGGTGAAGTGAGCCTGGTAGCCGGCGTCGAAGAGAGCGGTGACCACCTCCGCGATCCGGCGCTCGTCTGACGTGTCCACGATCTCCACCTCCCTGGTCGGTCGGGCGTCGCCGACGATTCCGTCCTTCAGGCAGCGTGCCGCCCCTACGCGTCCTCCGCGGCGACGGCCTCCTGCTTGCTCAGGCCTCCGAGACGGGCGTGCAGACGGCCGCGGGAGGCGAGGGCCGCGATGACGACGATCTCGTCGGGGGCGGGGGCGTCCGGGACCCGCACGGTGATCGTGTCCGCGTGGGATCCCACCCACAGCTCGTCCTTGTACGCGAGCGGCACGTCACGGTCTCTCCGGCGGAGCACCGCTTGGTGACCGACGGCACCCACGCAAGCCCTCCTCCGACCGCTTCACGGAGGGCGTCACCGAAGCCGCCGGCCAGACACGCCGCGGCGTGCTCCTGCTCGCCCACCAGGCCCACCAGCGCGCCCTGTCCGTAGCTCTCCACGGGTGCGGCCAGGGCGGCGACCGCACGTTCGGCGAGCAACCGGCCGACCGCCCCGCTGGGGGCGACGAGCTCCTCGAGCTCCGGGCTCAGGGGCCGCCCGACGTACGGATTGGCGATCGTCGCGAGCGCGGCGACTTTGACAAGCGGACCGCCGGGATCGGCCCTGCCTCCCTCGGCGAGGACCTCCTCGCGCACCGTCACCAACTTGCGAACGGCCAGATCGGACACCTCAAACGCCCCCCATGCGCGCGTGGTGGCTGAGGCGGCGGAGATCGGCTCCGGGGAGCCGGGCGAGCACCGGCACGGCTCCCCCGGTGCCTGGCGGGCGCCCCCCCGGCGAGCGGAGCCGCTCCGCCAACGACCGGATCCGGCCAATCCACTTTGTGACCATCGCGGGCTCCTCCTCTCGCGAACGCATTCACCACCGCCACTAGGCCGCCGTCCCCGGTACGTCAACCCGTTGCGCCCCTCGGCATCGGCGGGCGGTATCGATGCGTGCGTGCACTGCACGCATGAGACGCGTACAGTGCACGCACTCCAACTGACCCTCGGGACGCAAGGGAACACCATGACCACATCGCCCTCATCGTTGTTCGATCTCTCGGGACGCGCGGCCCTCGTGACGGGCGCCTCGTCCGGCCTCGGGGTGACGTTCGCCAAGGCGCTGGCCGCCGCGGGAGCCGACGTGGTGCTCGCCGCGCGGCGCACCGATCGTCTCGCCGAGGTGGCCGAGGCGATCGTCGCGGACACGGGTCGCCGGGCCGTCGCGGTCGCCTGTGATGTGACCGACTCGGAGCAGGTCAACGCCGCCGTGCAGACCGCCGTCGCCGAGTTCGGCCGGCTCGACGTCGTGGTCGCCAACGCCGGCGCGGTCCCCGAGGGGCTTTCGATGCCGGAGAGGCTGCCGATCGATCTGTGGCGGCAGTCGGTCGATGTGAACCTCACCGGCACGTGGCTCACCTGCCAGTCGGCCGGGCGGGTGATGCTGGCCCAGGGCTCTGGCTCGATCATCGTCATCTCGTCGTACACCGGCATCTCGGGCGTGCCGAACTTCCCGCCCGCCTACCAGGCCAGCAAGGCGGCCGTGATCAACATCACCGAGGCGCTCGCGGCGTCGTGGGGCGACCGCGGCGTGCGCGTCAACGCGCTGGCCCCGGGGTGGTTCCCCTCGGAGATGACCGACGCCGCGCTCGGCGCGCCGATGTGGAAGGCGCGCTGCGACGCGCAGGCGCCGCTCGGCCGCACCGGTGAGCCCGACGAGCTCGTGGGGCCACTGCTCCTGCTCGCCTCCGACGCGGGCTCGTACATCACCGGCGCCATCCTGCAGGTGGACGGGGGCACGTCGTGCGTCGTGGGCATGAGCCCGTACGATGAGTCGCTGTGGGGGCTGCACGCCACGGTGATGCCCCACGGCCTCGGCGAGCCGATCCGCCCGGTGTGAACTGGAGGACCGTGAGCAGCACGACCCCGACCCTCTCCCGCGAGATCGCCGTCGCCACCGCGATCCGGATCCTGGACGCGGAGGGGGCCGGGGCGCTCACGATGCGCCGCGTCACGCGCGAGATGGGCGTACCGCTGATGTCGCTCTACCGGCACGTCCCCTCCAAGACCGCCCTCGAGGACGCGGTCGTCGAGGCGCTCATGGAGAGCCTTCCGGCGATACCGCGGAGCCGGGCGTGGGAGACGCGCATCGTCAACTGGGCCCGGGCCTATCGGAACATGGTGCGCGCGCATCCGAACGCCGCGCCGCTGCTCGCGTCCCACCCGGCCGCCGGCTACGGGGCACGCGCCGATGAGGTCAACACGATGCTCGAGTGCCTGGAGGGCGCCGGCCTCACTCCACGGGACGCCCGTGTGCACCTGCGGACGGCCATCATCACGATCACGGGCTTCTGCAACACCCAGGCCCAGGCGGGGCAGGTGGGGGAGATCGCGCCCGAGCCCGCTGACCGCCCCGCCGACGAGCCCCCCCGCGTCGCCGCCTTCATCGAGGACGTCCGCAACCGGCGTCACCAGGATGAGATCTTCGCCGCGATGCTCGCCTCCGTCATCGCCGGCATCACGGCAGCGCTCGCGCGCCGGCCGTCCCCGGGGCGGGAGTCCACCTCACCGGCGTAGCCTCGGCCCGAAGGAGGCGAGCCATGGCATCGACCAGTGCAGGTGACGAGGCGGGAAACGTCCGACCGACCATCGGGATGATCGGCGCGGGCAACATCGGCGGCACGCTCGCGCGGCTCTTCGGTGCCGCGGGATACCCCGTCCTCGTCAGCAACTCCCGCGGCCCCGACACGCTCCTGGAGCTGGTGTCCTCTCTCGGCGGCGGCGCGCGGGCCGTGACCGGCGACGAGGCCATGGAGGCCGACATCGTCGTGGTCTCGGTACCCCTGCGGGCTTACGCCGCGGTGCCTGTTCCGGCGGTCCCGGGCAGGATCGTGATCGACACGAACAACTACTACCCGGATCGCGACGGACACTTCGCCGAGCTGGACGACGACCGGACGACCTCCAGCGAGATGCTCGCGAACCACCTGCCCGGGGTACGCGTCGTGAAGGCCTTCAACACCATCTACTTCGTCCACCTGGCCGAGCAGGGCGTGCCCGCGGGCACCCCTGGGCGCAGAGCGCTGCCGATCGCCGGCGACGACCCCGAGGCGAAGGCCGTCGTCAGCGCCCTGATCGACGAGATCGGCTTCGACGTCGTGGACGCGGGCCCGCTCGCCGCCGGCCGCGACCTGCAGCCGGGCCATCCGGCGTACGGCGCGGAGATGGAGGCGGCAGAGCTCTCCGCGACGCTGGGAGTCTCCGGATGAGCGCCCCCACGACGGCCCCAGCCGCCTCAGCCGGTGCCGAGCGCGCCGCGAAGGACGGCCGTCGCCTGGGCGATCGCGGCCCGTGCCGCAGTGGTCTGGCGGAGGGAGTCGAAGAGCATGAAGCCGTGGACGACACCGTCGTAGCGCACGGTCGTCACCGGCACCCCCGCGCCGCGTAGCTTGGCCGCGTATGCCTCTCCCTCGTCGCGAAGCACGTCGGCCTCGGCGACGCACAGGTAGGTGGGCGGCAGGCCGCTGACCTGCTCGGTGGTCGCCCGGTTGGGAGACGCGTGGATCGCGTGGCGCTGCTCCGGGTCCGGGATGTAGGCGTCCCAGTACCACCTCATCGCCTCACGGCTGAGGTAGTAGCCCGTGGCGAACTGGTCGAAGGACGCAGTGTCCATCGCCGCGTCGGTGACCGGGTAGTACATCGACGCCTGCACGAAGCGCACGTCCCCCCGCTCCTTGGCCATCAGGGCCAGCGCGGCGGCCATGTTGCCGCCGACGGATTCGCCGGCGACCGCGATGCGGGCGCCATCGAGATGCTTGGACGCGCCCTCACGGGTGATCCACCGCGCGGTGGCGTAGCCCTGCTCGACGGCCACGGGATACCGGGCCTCGGGGGAGCGGGAGTATTCGACGAACGCGACGGCCGCGCGCGCGCCGACGGCCAGCTCGCGGACCAGGCGGTCATGGGTGGCCGCGTCTCCGAGGATCCAGCCCCCGCCGTGCATGTAGACCACCACGGGAAGGAGCCCGGCCGACCCGCGGGGCCGGACGACGCGCACGCGCACATCGCCGACGTCCGCCGGCACCGTGATCCACTCCTCGTCGATCGGCAGCTTGTCGATCGGGCCGGCCTGCCGTTCCTCGAAGACCCTGCGGGCCTCGGGGGGCCCGAGATCGAACACGAACGGCGGCGTGGACGTCGCATCCGCCAGCGCCTGCGCCGCGGGCTCCAGAACCACCTTCGCTCGAGGGGTCATCCCGGGAACAGTGCCATTCCGCCCACCCAGCGGTCCCGGATCCCGCCCCGCGTTGCCGGGGTAGGGTTGCGGCGTGGATTTCAAGGAGACCATGGACCACGTCGCGATGGCCTTCGAGGTCGTCGGCGTCGCGGTCCTGGTGGTCGGCGGTCTGATCGCATTCGCACTGTCGTTTCGCGAATGGCGGGCGGGGCGGGAGTTCTACCCCGTCATGCGCCGCAACTTCGGCCGGGCGCTGCTGCTCGGCCTCGAGGTGCTCGTCGCCGCCGACATCATCAAGACGGTCGCCGTCGAGACGACCATCGAGAGCGTCCTCTCGCTGGGCATCCTGGTTGTGGTCCGGGTGCTCCTCAGCTTCTCGCTGGACATCGAGATCGACGGCGTCCCTCCGTGGCGCCGGCTGATGGTGAGTTCGCGCGGGGCGAGCCGGGGCGAGGACGCCTGACGAGGCGAGGCGTGAGCCCTCAGCTCCGTTGTGGCGGACCCTTCGGAGGAAGGGTCGCGACGAACCGGGTGGCCGCGTCAACCCAGCTCGCGAGCCCGTCGCCGTCGAGGCTCCCGGGACCGACCAGCACCGTCGTCCTGCTGGGCCGGCCGGTGAAGTCGAAGGGCCGGACGTGCGGTCGGCCGAGCGCCTCCGCGGTGGCCTCCGGTCCGAGGCGCACGATCAGGTCGTCGCCGAGGATCCCGCACGCCATGTGTCCGGAGACCATGAACGCGATGCCGCCGAACATCTGCTGTTCGCGGTAGTCGTGAACGTCGGCGAGCAGGAGGCGGACGCGTTCGGCAAGAGCCTCTTCGAATGCCATGGATCCTCCCTCAGCCGGTTGGGCCGCGACGTCCCTCATCCTCCCAGAGCGCCGCTCTCCCGGTGGGCCTCGACGGCCCGGTGCACGTTGCCGTGGAGGTGGTCGGCCCCGATCCGCGCGACGAAACCGTCGGCCTCGAGCACGGTGAGGACCTGGGGCTTGGTGCGCGCGAGGCGGAGGGCGACGCCCTCGGCCGCGAGGAAGTCGTGGAGCTCGGCAAGCGTCGATGCGCCCTGGGAGTCGATGAAGTTCACGCCCTCGAGATCCAGCACCAGCGCCTGCAGCGGGCCGTCGTCGTCGGTGAGGGCCCGGACGCGGTTCTCGAGCGCCTCGGCGGTGGCGAAGAAGAGGCCGCCGTCGAGCCGGACGACGGCGACCCCCGCGGAGAGCACCCCGATGACGGCGGCCACCGCGATCCAGAAGTCGAAGCGGGTGACACGGAAGAGCCGCCGCAACTCGGTGACATCGATCATCCCGAACACGACCGCGGGTCCCAGGCCGGATTTGCGGGTTGTCCGCGACATGATGCGAGTGAGCGCGGATGACCGTGACCCCCGGGGTCGCCGAGCATGGTGACCAGAGATCCGAGCCAGGAGGCCCGATGGTCGCGCCCGTGATGCACCCAGCCCGCCGCGTCGTCGCGTCAACGCGAACCCGTCACCAGGAGGTCGTGTGATGCGCGTCGCCGACCTCATGAGCCGTCACCCCCTGACGGTGACGAGCGAAACGGACGGGGAGGAACTGCGGCATCTTCTCGAGATCTCGAGCGTCCATCACGTTCCGCTGATGGACGGCGACCGGCTGGTCGGCCTCTGGGTCGCGACCGGCCCCGATCTGGACCTGCACCCCCCGGACACCGTGCTGGAAATGCAGGCCGACGAGACGGCGCAGCGTGCCCTCGAGGCACTGCTGGACGACCGGCTGGCGGTGCTGGTGAGGGACGGTGAGCGCCCGGTCGGCGTCCTGACGCGGACCAACGTGATCGATTTCGTCCACACCGCGCTGATCCACGATGTGGGAAAACACACCGCGCACCCGATCCTGATGCGGGTGGTCGGTCCGGCCGACGCGGGCAAGACCACACTGCTGGCGCGCACGCTTCCGTTGCTGCGGCACTGCCCCACGGCCATGGTGACGGCCGACCCGCCCGGCGTGCCCGAGGCGGCAACCGGCGCGGAGGCCGGCCCGGAGGTCCTGCACGTGCCCGAGGCCCACTGGGCACGGTCGGTCCACGGCTGGATCACCCAGGTGGCCGAGGCCCGCCTGGTGCTGCTGGAGGACGAGGCGCCGCTGCCGTACCTCGGCGGGGGCCTGATGGACGACGCTCTGGTCCTCGTGGTCTGCGCGGGCCGTGAGGGCGAGGTCGCCGATCAGGCCGTCAAGAGGGCCGCAGCCGTCGTCCTGACCAAGGCGGACGCGGCGCCGGCGGGGTTCGACCCGGCCGGGGCCTGCTCGGAGCTGCAGGCCCGCGTGCCCGGCCTGGCCGTGTTCTGTACCGCCGCCGGATCCGACGAGAGGGGCCTGGTGGAGTGGGCGGACTGGATCGAGCGCAGGGTGCTGGCGCGGCCCGCCTGAGTTCCGTCCGCTCTCGAAACCTCTTTCCACCATCATGTTCCTCGTCCCCCGGAGACAGGCCTGACGGTGGACGCGACCCGGGCGGCTCGTCCTGAACGAGGGCTGTCGCGATGGCCCGGATGGGGGCCGCCGGCGTCGCGGCCACGGATCCCCGTTTGGGGAGTCCATCGGTGGGCAGGACGGGGCAAGGGTGGCGCTACCGCCACCCTCCAACCGACGAGGAGGATCCTCATGAAGACTCTCGACGCGGCCACGATGGCTGTGCTGGTGATCGGTGGCCTCAACTGGCTGCTGGTCGGTCTGTTCGAGTTCGATCTGGTGGCCTGGATCTTCGGTGGCATGGACTTCGGAGAGACCAACGTTGCCTCGCGGATCGTTTACGTGCTGGTCGGTCTGTGCGCGCTCTACTGGGTGCCTCGCCTTCCTGCTCTCCTGCGGGCGTCCGAGGGCGGCGGTCGCCGCAACCTGGCTGACGCTCGGTGATCCGCGGCGGCCCTGGGCACTGCCCAGATGGCGACATGCCCAGGTCGCCGGGCGCCCGGGTTGGGAGCGCGGCCCAGGTCCATCTGGGCTCGGCTATCTCGGTCGAGATCTTCTTGCTCGAATCGAATGGGACCGCGCTCCCATCACGGGGGGCCTCTGAGAACTTTTCGGAGGTTGGGACATCCTTCGCCTGGTGAGGTCGGGGGTCAGGGTCTTCCGGTGGGCACGTCCCCGCGATACGTTTTCCGGCACGGCGAGGGTCTGCTTGCGGACCGAACGTCGCACCCCGGCTGCGGGGCGAGGGCGCGCGTTCACGCGCGGCACTGGCTTCTCGCAGCGTCCCTTGGAGGTGCGTTGTGAACCTGCCGTTGTCAGAGACCACGAACGTCGTGGTCGGCCAGGAAGTCGTCGTCACCGTCGCTCACCGGATGCGAGACGGGAGCCTCATATCCGTTCAGCCCGGCGATGTCGGGCGAGTCGTGCGGGTCACCGAACAGCGCTGCACGGCGCAGTTCTTCGGAGCAGATGTGGACCTCCCATTGGCCGTGGTGAGCCCCCTCGGCAGACCCGCCGCCGATGGCAGGTAGCCCCCCTTATCTCGCTGTTGAACCTCTCAGCGGTCCAGGGGATATCCACCTCCAGTTGGAAGAGCTGGAATTCCTCGGCTCGGCGGGGATCAGGGCCCTTCTCACCGCACATCGCAGCCTGACGGGCAGCGGCCGCCGCTTCGTGCTCCACAATGTCCGTAGTGCGCCGCTGCGGGCGCTGGCACTCACCGGAGCCCTCGAGCACCTTCACGTCGAGTGCGACGACCATCGGTGAGGTGAAGGGCGCGATTGCGGCGCCTCGCCCGGCCGGCCTCGGCCGGCGCCTCCATGGCCGGGCAGAGTGGCGACCGCGTCCAGAACGGCGGCCGCCGGAATGTCGAGCAGCCCCCGATGCGTCGTGGGGGCGTGAGGATCCCCGGTGAGCCCGGCCCAGAGGGCGCGGTGCTGGGGGACGTCGGCCGGAGGGCCCCAGTGGGCGGGCGACGTGGGCCCGAAGATGACGACGGACGGCGTGCCCACCGCAGTCGCCAGGTGGGCCACGCCGGTGTCGGAGCGCACGATCCGGGCCGCGGCCGCGACGATACGAGCGAGCTGCATGATGCCGGTCTCGCCCGCCAGCACCGCCGCACGCGACAGACCCGCGGCCTCCGCAACCGCGATGGCGAGGCCGCGTTCGCTCGCGTTGCCGGTCACCACGACGCTCCGCCCCCGCTCGGCCTCGTGACGCGCGACCACGGCGAAGCGCTCCGACGGCCACCGCCGCCCCGGGCTTGCCGCGCCCGGGTGGATGACCGTGACGCCTTCCATCGCCGGGTCGGGCGGCACGTCCAGGCCGAGGCGGCGGCGGTCGGCGGGAATCCCGCTCTCGACCAACATGCGGCACCAGCGAACGACCTCGTGCTCATCCGCGCGCCACCGCGGGCCTGTGATGCCGGCCTCCATGCTCTCGAACGCGATCATCCGCCGCGGCGCCAGGCCCATCAGCAGACGGTGGCTCTGCGGACCGCGGCCGTGCAGGTTGACGGCGACATCGGCGGGCGCCGAGTGAGCCGGCAGCGGGGCGAGGGGCGCGACGCCCACCACCTCGTCGGTGATACCCGCGTGGATGGCGAGGGGAACGACGGAGGGTCCGCACACGAGCGTTCGGCGATGGCCCGGAAAGGCGTCCGCGAGCGCCCGGAGCGCTGGCAGACCGGTCAAGAAGTCGCCGAGGCCGAGCGCACGCAGCGCGATCAGCCGCGGCGACATCAGGGCCAGGAGGGCTCCGTTGACGGGCACACCACCATCTCGCGCACCTCGCATCCCGGAGACTGTCCCAGCGCGAACACCACCGCGGCGGCGACGTCCTCCGGGCGGTTGAGGGCCGCGTCGGGTCCCGGCCGGAAGCGCTCGTCGCGACCGTCGAAGAAGCTCGTCGCCATCCCTCCCGGAATCAGGAGCGTCACGCCCACGCGGCCGGCGGTCTCGGCGGCCAGCGCGCGCGTGAAGCCGACGACGCCGAACTTGCTGGCGCAGTACGCGGTGGCCGCGGGCAGCGCCCTGAGCCCCAGCGTCGAGGCCACGGTCACCACATGGCCACCGGCGTCCTCGAGATATGGCAGGGCGGCGCGCGCGACGGCCGCGGTGCCGAGGAGGTTCACGGCGATCACCCGTTCCCACGATTCCGGGGCGATGTCGTTGAGCTCGCCGCACGCGTCGATGCCCGCCGCGGCGACGACCCCGTCGAGACGCTCGTGCCGGCGGGCGACGTCGCGGACCGCCCGCTCGGCGGCCCTGCCGTCGGCGAGATCGACCATCTCGCTCTCGACCGAATCCGGTCCCGGGCGCAGGTCGAACACGATGGGCGTCCCGCCCGCATGCGCGACGGCATCGACCACAGCCGCTCCCAGCCCCGACGCACCACCCGTCACGATCACGGTTCCCAGCTCAGCGTCCGGCACGTCGTGCGACCTCCTTGATGAGGCGGGTCGTGGATCGACCCGCGGTATAGGGCAGAAGCACCACCTCTCCTCCGGCGTCCCGCACCGTCTCGGCCTCGGGGAGCTCGTCCAGCGCGTAGTCCGCCCCCTTCGCGAAGACGACCGGCCCCAGCCGGGCGAGGGCCTCCGCCGGGGTGTCCTCCTCGAAGATCACCACGTCGTCCACGCAGCGCAGCGCCCGCAGGACGCGGGCCCTGTCGTCCTGGTGGACGAGTGGGCGGTCCGGGCCCTTGAGCCGCTGCACCGAGGCGTCGGAGTTCATTCAGCACCACGAGGTGGTCGCCGAGAGCGCGCGCCGCCTCGAGCATCGAGACATGGCCCGCGTGCAGGAGGTCGAAGCAGCCGCCGGTGGCGACCACCACGCCGCCGCGGGCGCGTACCGTCCCCGCACGCGTTGCGGCCTCGGCGGCCGGTGGCCGGGATCCGCGCTCGAGCATGGCGCCGGCGCCGCCCGCGGCGATCATGGCCGTGGCGGCCCCGACGGCGATGGTCATCGCGTCGGCGCACGAACGGCCGGCCGCGAGGGCGCCGACGGCCCGATGCGGCGAGCCTGTCGCCCGCCCCGCACACGTCGCCGCCCTCGCAGGGGCTCGCCGGGATCGTCAGCGGGGGCTCCGAGCCGTCGGCGAGCACCGCCCCGCGCGCTCCAAGGGTCACGGCCGCCGCCGCCGCGCCCCACTCCCGGCGCAGCGTGGCCGCATGCTCGTGCGGCGTCCCGAGCCCCCCGCACATGCGCCGGGCCTCGTCGGCATTGGGGGTCAGCAGTCGCACGCCCGCGATGGGCGGCGCGCCGCGCGGATGCGGATCCCACACCAGCGGGCCGGCGGCGTCGGCGAGAGCATGGCGCAGGGCGGGCGACGCGGTGACGCCGCGGCCGTAGTCCGACACGAGAACGCCCTCCGCCGCGTCCAGCGCGTCGAACAGCGCGTCGTCGGGAGCGCGGATCGCGGGGGCCTCCCCGTCGTCGTCGAGACGGACGATGACCTGCCCGGCCGCGCGGATGCGGGTTTTCGTGGGTATCCCGCCGCCCTCGCCGAGGTCGATGATCTCGACGCCATGCTCCCCGGAGAGAGGCGTGCGGCGGTGCGTGATGCCTCGTCCGCCCCCAGCGCGCACACCACCGTCACGTCGTGACCGTCTCCGGCGAGCAGCGCGGCCGCGAGGCCCGCACCTCCGGGACGCGTGCGACGGGACGCGTGGCTGACAACCGGCGCGGGGGCGTCGGGGCACAGACGCTCGGCGCGGCCGTCGATGTCGGTGTCCAGCAGCACGTCCCCGACGACGACGATACGGCTCATCGCGCCACCGCCAGCCGGCCGCTGGGCGCGGGGTGCGCGACCGTCTCGTCCACCGCCCGGCACACGAGGTGCACCACCACCTGATGGATCTCCTGGATCGTGGCCGTGGTTTGCGCCGAGACCGCGAGCGCGCGCTCGGACGCGTCGCAGAGGGGGTTCGGCGCAGGGCCGGTGAGAGCCCAGGTCTCGAGGCCCGCGCCGCGCCCCGCGGCCGACGGCGGCGAGCAGGTTTGCGCTGCGCCCCGAGGTCGAGATGGCCAGGAAGACGTCGCCTCGGCGGCCATGGGCGCGCACCTGGCGCGCGAACAGCTCGTCGGCCCCGTAGTCGTTGGCGATCGCGGTGAGGCTGGAGGTGTCGGTGTGGAGTGCGATCGCGCTCAGAGGGGGCCTCTCGTCGCGATAGCGGCCGACAAGCTCGGCGGTGAGATGCTGGGCGTGTGCCGCGCTGCCGCCGTTTCCGGCGACCAGCAGCCGTCCACCGCGCTGCAGACGTGACGCGAGGTCAACGCCCCCAGGCGTCAACCTCGTCGAGGCTCTTTTCGAGCGTCTCCAGTGCGCGGCGCAGCTCCGCGACATGCTCTGCGGCTCTCATCGGACCACCTCGGTGACCCGGGGCGCCGCCGCTCCGTGACAGCTCGCGTACGCATCCAGAGTCAGCTCGGCCACGCGGTCCCAGACGTACCGCTCCCTGACGCGCCGGACCCCCGCGGCCCCCAGGATGGCCCGCCTGTCCGGATCGGAAATGAGGTCCCGGATCGCGTCCGCGACCCGCGTCGGCCGCCGGGGAGGAACGTGGATCCCGGTCACGCCGTTGACGACGCTGTCGATCATCCCGCCGACCGCGGTCGCGACGACCGGGACGCCGCACGCCATCGCCTCGAGGGGGACGATCCCGAAGGGCTCGTACCAGGGTGTGCAGGCGACCACGTCGGCCGAGCGCAGGAGGGCCGGGATCCCGTCGCGGCCGACCGCCCCCCGGAACGTCACGCGGTCCGCGACGCCCAGCCGACGGGTGAGACGCGACAGGCGCCGTCCCTCCGGGTCGTCGGCGAGGTCCTCGCGGGCCGGGCCCCCCGCGATGATCAGCTCCACGCCGGGCAGCTGCGCCACCGCGCGGATCACATCGTCCACGCCCTTGCGCTCCACGAGCCTGCCGAGGCACACCACCCGCGGTCGCTCTCGGGGCTCGGCCGGTCCGTCGGGCCGGAACCGCGACACGTCCACACCGCACGGCACGACGCTGAGCCGGCGGCGATCGGCCCCCTCCCTCACCAGCTCGAAGACCTCGTCGGTGCACGTCGCCACGATCCAGTCCGCCAGGGCCATGATCGTCCGCTCCTCACGCAGGCGCGAGGGGGGGCTGGTGTCGCGCGCGCCCTGGTGGCGTCGCTTGACGATGCCGAGGGCGTGGAAGGTGTGGACGACGGGAATGTTCAGGGGCGCCGCGGCGGCCAGCGCCGCTCGCCCGGACATCCAGAAATGGGAGTGGACCACATCGGGTGCGCTGCGCGACCAGTCGGCGGCGAGGCGCTCGGCGAAGTCGTCCATGTGGGGCAGCAGCTCGTCCTTCGGGATGCGCGCGGCGGGGCCGGCGCTGACGTGGCGTACCTCCACGCCCGGTGAGACCGGGACCCGGTCGGGCAGCTCCGGCGCGTCCCGGCGCGTGTGGACCACCACGTGCACTCCTCGTCGCGCGAGGGCGGTCGCGAGGCAGGCGACGTGAACGTTCTGGCCGCCCGCGTCCTCTCCGCCGAGCGCCGCGAGGGGGCTCGCGTGTTCGGACACCATGTCCACCCTCACTCCACCACCTCCTCGATCAGGTCGTTCCAGTCGTCGTGGAAGCGCGTCAGCCCGTAGCGCTCCAGCGCTCCCGACCGAGCCGCGCGCCCCATCTGCCGAGCCAGCGCCCGGTCTGCCCCCAGCGTCTTGAGCGCGTCCTCCAAGACCTCGAGACGGTTGGAGACGACGCCCGCGCCCTCAGGGACGGCGTCCGCGACCTCGGTCGTCGCGAGTGCGACGACCGGCATGCCGATGTGCATCGCCTCGATCAGCGAAAGGCCGAGTGAGGTCCATCGCACCGGATGCACGTACACGCGCCTGCGCGCCATCTCCTGGTGGAGCTGCCGGTGAGGCAGATCGCCCAGTCCACCGATCCGCTCCGCTCCCATGCCGAACACGTCCAGGGGCATGCGGGCCGCCAGACGCGGCAGCAGATCGGTCCCCGTGACCCTGGCGCGACGGACCGGCTCGTTGACCACCACGGCGGCGCGGTCCAGTTCTCCCGTATAGCGGGAGCCGGGGTCAACCACACCGTGTTCGATCACCCGCGCCGGCGCCGCTCCCGTGTCCCAGAAGAGGGCGTTGAAGTGGGTGACGTGCACCACCGTGATGTCGGCCCGGTCCGCCATCGGGTGGCGCATGTCGTTGATGCGCCCCTGGGGTGCGTTGTGCTCCACGTAGACGGCGGGCACATCGCGCCCGGGGCGGCGGCCCCCAAGCCATCGCTCGGCCAGCTCGAGTTCGTGCGGGCGCTGGAGCACGACGAGGTCGAACGGCTTCGCCCGCGAGCCGCTCCGGGGCCAGCTCGGTGACGGCGTCGGGCCAGTCGTAGGTCCTGGCCCGTCCCCGGCCGTCCTCCCCGCGATCGGGCGTCACCGGCACCAGATAGGTGTGAGGGCCGTGCACGAACGCCGTCGTCCACGCCCCGTGGACATGCCAGATCAGGATCCGCACCTCACCCTCCCCTCGAACTCGTCCCGCGCCGCGCGCAGCCGCTCGACCGCCGCGACGACCGGCTCGGGCCCGATGTCGTCGATGCACGGGTGTCCCGCGATGGGGCACCGACGCGCCCGGCAGCCGGCACAGCCCGGCTCATGGCCGAGGCGGACGTAGGGCACCCGCCACGGGTGCCAGCGGATCCATGGGACCGTGGGCGCGTGCAGCCACGCCACCGGGCACCCCACGGCGGCCGCGAGGTGGGCGGGGCCGGTGTTGCCGACGACCGTCACGCGGGCCCCGGCGATCACCTCCGCCAGCTCCCCGAGCGACGTTCGACCGCCGAGATCGACCACGTCGGCGCGAGGCGGTCCGGCAACCGAACGCGTGAGCTCCGTCTCGGCGGGGCCGCCGGTGACCACGACCGGCTGTCCCCGGCCGGCCAGCATCCTCACGAGGGCGGCGTGGTGCCGAGGCGCCCAGGCGCGTGCGGAGACCGACGCCCCGGGATGCACGACGACGTAGTCCCCCGCTGGCAGCCCCGCGGGGCGCGTGGTCGACCTGAGCACCCGGAGGTCCCCGGGATCGTCGGCGGGCAGTGGGAGCCCGCTGGCCGCCAAGAGGCTGAGCGAGCGCTCCACCTCGTGCAGGTCGTCCGGGACCCGGTGGCGGACGTCGAGCAGCGACCCCGGGTAGTCCTCGCTGATCGCCGTCACGCGGGGCACGCCGGCGAGCCGGAGCAGCAGCGCCAACGGCAGGGGGCTCTGGTGGAAGGACGTGAGGATCACGGCCGTGTCCGGCAGGTCCGAGGCCACCCGGCGGATAAGCGCCACGGTCGCGGGCCCCGACACCGGCTCCGGCTCCGGGTCGATCCACGGCGCCCGGTGGACGATGATCCGGTCAACGCCCGGAAGCAGCTCTGCGGCCCGGCGTCCGTTGGGGCCGACGAGCATCGTCACCCTCGCGGCGGCGGCGGCCGCCCTCACGGCGGGACCGGCGAGCAGGACGTCCCCGTCGTTGTCCAGCCGGGCGATCAGGACGTGACTCACGGCGTCCGGTCCAGCAGCATGGAGACGGCCGTCGGAAGATCGGCGGCCACGGTGGGCGCGAGCTCGATCTCCCGAGCCCGCGTGCGCGCGGTCGGCACCAGGATGGCCCGCGCGCCCGCGCGATGCGCCGCCTCGATGTCGGCGCCGATGTCGCCGATCACGACGCAGTCGGTGGGAGACACGCCCAGGGCCCGCGCCGCGTCGATCACCATTCCCGGGTGAGGCTTGCGGCACGCGCATCCGTCGCCGGGGCCGTGCGGGCACACGAACCACGGGCCGATGGTCCCGAGCAGTTCCTCGACACGGTGGTTGACCGCGGCCACCTGACCCGGGCCGAGCAGTCCACGCGCGATGCCGCTCTGGTTGGAGATCACGGCCATCGGTAGCCCCGCCCGCCGCAGACGCTCCACCGCATCTCGCGCCCCGGCGGTGGGGGTCACGAGTGCGGGGTCGCCGTTGTACGGCACATCGACCACGAGGGTCCCGTCCCGGTCGAGCAGCACGGCCGCCGGCGCGGGGCCCGACAGCACGGGACGCGGAGAGCGCAGCCGGTCCGCGAGCGCACGTCGCCGCCCCGCCACGCCACGGGCGGTGTGCCAGGCCGCGGCGATCGGGAGCGCCGCGCTCGTCGCGGCCATCAGGGCGACCTCCCGGGCCGTCCGGGGCCCCGGCGCGATCCGGGCGATTGCGAGCTCGGCCGTCCCCGCGGCCCAGCAGGCCGCGCCGACCAGGGCGGTCCGCCGGTGGTCGCTCGCGGCCCCGGCGATGGCGAGGCCGGCGGCGGCCGTGATCGCGAGGTGACGTCGCCGCCGCCCGGCGTGCGCGCCGGAGCGGGCCCGCCAGTCCCGGCCGTGCAGCGCGCGCATGAGCACGTCGTCGGCGTTACCCGCCTGTGCCCGCAGCGACGCCGACGCCCTCGGGGCGCCGATGGGGTGGCGCACCTCGCGCCGGCCCCGCACGAGCCGGTGACCGGCCGACAGGGCCCGGAGCGCAAAGTCGGCGTCTTCCCGGTACGCCCGCCGGAAGCGCTCGTCGAACCCGCCGAGCTCGCCCAGGACGCTCCGGCGGTAGGCCATGTCGGCGGTGGCCCAGGCGGCCCGCTCGAGACCAATCACGCCTCGCTCGTGGTCGGTCGGTCGCCGCCCCGAGGGCCGGGGGACGCGGATGACGCCCTGCGATCCGGCGACCTCGAGGGGGACGGCGTCGAGGTCGGCAGCCAGGCGCGCCCGCCAGAGCCGCTCGGGCACCACGTCGTCATCGAGGAAGGCGACCCACGGAGCGGACGTGAGCCGCCACCCGGTGTTCCGGGCCGCCGCCGGACCGGCGCCCTTGCCGCGAACCACGCGCACCTCGTGGGCCGCGCCCACCGCCTCGTGGACGGGCAGGGGGGTCCGCGGGCCGCGACGATCGTCGACGATCACCATCAGCCCCAGCCGCGGGCCCTCCCCGCCGGCAAGGGCCCGCAACAGGGTCCTCAACGCGGGGCGGCCGATGGTGGGGATGACCAGGTCCGCGCGCGCGCTCATCACCGCGTCACCAGGAAGGAGCCGATCGCCAGAGCGTCAACCGGAGCCGAGCCGAAGCACTCCATCGCGTCCCGGGGATCGTTCGACCATCGGCCGCCCGGCCGTGTTGAGGCTGGTGTTGATGACCACCGGCACGCCCGTGCGCCGCCCCGTCTCCTCGAGGAGCCGGCCGACCAGCGGCATCGCGACGGGATCCACCGTCTGGACGCGCGCCGTCCCATCGACGTGCATGGCCGCCGGGATCCGATCACGCCAGGCATCGCGGACGCGGTGCGTGAACAGCATGAACGGACTCGGCAACGGTCCGTCGAAGATCTCGGACGCCCGGTCGAGGAGCACCATCGGTGCGACCGGGCGGAAGGGCTCCCGCCCCTTGACCGCGTTGAGCCGGTCGATGTTGGCGGGGTTACGCGGGTCGGCGAGAAGGCTGCGGTTGCCGAGTGCTCGGGGCCCGTACTCGCTGCGCCCCTGGAACCAGGCGACGATCCCGTCCCGTGCGATCACGTCGGCGGCCGCCGCGGCGATGTCGGGCGGCCGGACATAGGGCACCCGCGCCTCGTCGAGGGCCGCCGCGATCTCGGCGTCATCCCATCCTCGTCCGAGCGAGGCCGTGGTCATGGGCGCGACGCGATCTCCGAGCTCGCCTGCGGCGAGGAGCGCGGCCCCGAGCGCGGTGCCGCTGTCACCCGCCGCCGGTTGCACCCACACCCGCCGGAAGGGTCCGTGTTCGGCCAGATCGGAGTTGGCGACGCAGTTCAGCGCGACGCCGCCCGCCATCGCGAGATCGACCTCTCCGGTGGCCTCGTGGATCCACTGCGCCAGCCCTCGCAGCACCTCCTGGAGCCGAATCTGGACGCTCGCCGCGATGTCCTCGGGCCGGGCGTCGAGAGAGGCCCAGTCGATGGCCTCGACCACGAAGCCTCCGCGGCCGTCCAGTCGGACCGCCTCGCGCATGAAATCCAGCAGCCGCGGGCGGCCGTACGCGGCCAGCGCCATCACCTTGTACTCGTCGGAGGCGCGCCGGAACCCCAGGAACTCGGTCAGCTCCTCGTACAGCAGCCCCAGGGAGTGGGGCAGATCCTGGGTCGCCACGATCTCGAGCCGGCCGTCCCTGGCGCGCCCGCCAGGTACGACGCGCGCTCGCCTCGCCCATCGAGAACCATCACGGCGCAGTTGCCGAAGGGGGCGGCGAGATACGCCGACGCCGCGTGGGCGACGTGGTGGGGCACGCACCTGACCAACTCGGGGTCGAGGCCCGGGAGGGCCGATGCCAGGAAGAGGGGCGCGCGCTGCGCGTAGAGCGTCCGCAGTCCCTCCCAGGCATCCGCGGTGATGTCGCCATTGCCGGCGGGAGCGAGGCGCGGATCGTAGGAGTAGGCCACCGCGTCGAGATCCGAGGGCGAGAGGCCGGCCCAGTCGAGGCACCACCGTGCCGCGGCCTCAGGCAGCTCCCACGTGGAGAACGGAACCGGCGACTTACCGTGCTTGCGACGGCTGAAGCGTTCCTCCTCCGCGGCCGCGACGATCGCGCCGTCCACGACCAACGCGGCCGCGGGATCGTGGAAAACGGCGTTGATGCCCAGGACTCTCATGCCGCGTCTCCGAAAAGCGGTTTACCCCCGGGGGGTGAAGTGGCTCGACGGTTACCCCGCTTTCCGACGCGCAAACCTGGCCACGGCATGTTTTGTCCGAGGGGGGCCGGGGGACGCCTCGGGCCATGACGACCGATCAGACCGAAGGAGGCGATCCGAGCCGACGTTCCCGGGAAATCGGGTTCGTCCGCCTTCCCGCACGTCGCCCTGCGGCCGCCACCCCTTGCCGCCAACCGTGGCCGATTCCGGAGTAACGACATGAGCGACACGACGTTGCCACCCCAGTCCCAGCCGCATCAGCCCGGACGCGAGGCCGCGATGCATCCGCGTCCGGACTCCGCGCCGCGACACGCTGCCTCGGCCGGGCGGCTCGAGGGCCGAACCGCGCTGGTCACGGGCGGCGACAGCGGCATCGGACGCGCCGTCGCCGCGGCCTTCGCCCAGGAGGGCGCCAACGTCGCGATCGCCTCCTCGACGAACACGAGGATGCCCTCGCGACGCTGGAGATGGTGCGAGGCGCCGGCCGCGAGGCCGCCGCGTACGACGGGGACATCGGCTCCGAGGCCCAGTGCCGCGCGATCGTGGAGCGGACGCTGAGCGAGTTCGGGCGCCTGGACATCGTGGTGAACAACGCGGCCGAACAGCATCAGGTCGCCGACATCACCGAGCTGGACGAGCACCAGCTCGAGCGCACGTTCCGGACCAACGTGTTCGCCATGTTCTTCACCGTCAAGGCGGCCCTGCCGCGGCTGTCCTCGGGGTCGTCGATCATCAACACCGCCTCGGTCGCCGCCTATTCGGGCAACCCGACGCTCCTGGACTACTCGGCGACGAAGGGGCGATGACTCGTTCACCGGGGCGCTCGCGACCGGCCTGGTCGGACGGGCTCCGGTCAACGCCGTCGCCCTGGGGCCCATATGGCGCCCCTGATCCCCGCCAGCTTCGACGAGGAGTTTGTCGCCGGATCGGCGCCTCGGCTCCGATCGAGCGGCCCGGCCAGCCACGAGATCGCACCGAGCTACGTCTTCCTCGCCTCGGACGACGCGTCGTTCATGACCGTCAGGTGCTGCACCCGAACGGGGGGACGATCGTGGGGGGGTGATGCGGGAGGGCGGGCGCGGAGGCGGGATCGGCAGCTGAGCGTCGTCATCGCGACGCGCGGCCGACGAGATCCTTCTGGCGACGCTCGAACGCCTGCGCGGCCTGGTGCCCCTCGCCGGTCGTCGTCGTCGACGACGCGTCGTCCGACGGGACTCCGAGGCGGTACGCGAGCGCGCGCCTGGGCGCCCTGGTCTCGCTGCCGCGCAACATGGGCGTGGGAGCGGCACGATGGAGTGCGGAGTATCCGCTCGCCCTATGTGGCGTTCTGCGACGACGATTCGTGGTGGGCCGCCGACGCGCTGTCGCGGCGTCGCGCTACCTGGAGGAGCACCGTCGGTGGCGCTCGTCGCGCGCGTGTGCTGGGGGACGAGAGAAGCGTGAGGATCCGGTGTCACGGCGACGGCCTCGAGCCGCTCGCCCGCGGCCGCCCGCCCGGTCCGCGTCTCGGTTTCCTGGCGTGCGGCGCGGTGGTTCGGCGCGATGCCTACCTGGACATCGGCGGCTTCGAGCCGAGGTTCGGCATCGGCGGCGAAGAACAGCTCCTGGCCATCGTCTCGCAGCGGCCGGATGGGCTCGTTGATCTGCCGCGGTCGTGGCTCATTACCACCGGCGGCCATGGCCGCGATTCCCGCGTCGGCGGCGTGTCCAGGCGCGCAACCCCGTCTGCTGCGCCTGGCTCCGCCGCCCGGCGACGCGCGCTCTGGTCCTGACCCTGCCGAGGCCTGGGGGAGCATCGGGACCCGGCCGCATGCGGGGAGTGGCCGACGCCGCGCGCGGGGGCGCGTGGGCGCTGAAGGAGAGGCGCGTCGTCGAACCATGGCTCGAGCCCGAACCGCAGCGTCGAGGCCGCGCGCTGAAGCTACCCCGGGGCGCCCTGTTCGTCTCGCACCGGACCCCGGAACGATATATCTTCCATCCCTCGTCGCCCTTTCGCCGTCGAAGGCGGAGTCGAATGACTCGTCGAGCGCGAGGCGGCGACCAGTTGGGAACGGGCGGCATTCCCAGTGTACGGCTTCTCCCGACTGCGGCGTGTCAGCACAGGGCAAGAGAGGCCCGAGGAGGAGCCGTGGCCTCGCGGCTCGCATCGACTGCTCTGATTGATGTGCTGCTCGTTGCCCTCGGAGCTGCTCTCCACCGCCGTCGAGCACGCCGACGCTGGGCGCTGTACGACCGAATCCTCCTGCGCCTCCGGGCGGTCCGCTCGCTCCGCATCGAGGCGGAGATCGCGGCTCGGGCGCACGCCCATGGTCGCGGCGGCGTCGCCGGGGTCCACCGCCGCTGGTCAGCGGCCTCGGCCTCGTCGACCTCGGTCTTCGACAACCGCGGTCTTCGCCGACGACGGGCACGCGCTGGTTGCGTGGGCGGAGATCGCCGGCGCCGGCCATCCCTGCGGCCCTCCCTCCGATCGCACGGAGAGCCGGTTCATCTCGCCGAATCCGTGAGGAGCGCTCGACTCGGAGGCCTGCGTCATTCGTCCCCGGCCGAACGAGCCCTGGAGTTGAGATCGGGCGTTGGCGCTCCTACCTAGGCCCCGGCCAGAGCCATGACGCAGTGTTGTTCGCTCGGACGGGGGGCGGGGGGCATCACGTTGACCCGGATCGGACGGGGCGCCGGCGGGCTCGCCTCACCGATCGCCTCCGCCGCCGCGCAGGCCTGGACGGCCGCATAAGAGTTGTCGGGGAGCCCCAGGGCAGCGCGAATCCTCCGGCAGCAACTGTAGACGATCGGGCCACCGACGAGCATCCCGGGCGACAGGCGGTTCCCACGGCGCCGACACACGGCACGCACATATGGCGAACTCCTCCTCGCGCTCGCGCGCAGCCTGGCGGCGCTCGACGTACTGCCGGACGGAACCGCGCCACGCTCGGAGCTCGATGAGGATCGCGACCTGGAACGTCAACTCGGTGCGGCAGCGGATGCCGCGGCTGCTGCCGTGGCTGGACCAGCGCCGGCCCGACGTCGTGTGCCTGCAGGAGACCAAGCTCACCGACGACGCCTTCGCGAGCTGCTCGGCGAGGAGCTCGGGAGCCGCGGCTACGCGGTCGCCGCGCACGGCCAGGGCCAGTGGAACGGGGTGGCGATCCTCTCCCGGGTGGGCCTCGACGACGTCGTGACCGGGCTCGCCGGGGCGCCCGACTGGGAGGCGCCGGAGGCCCGCGCCGTCGCGGCGACCTGCGGCGGCGTCCGCGTCCACTGCCTCTACGTCCCGAACGGGCGCGAGCCCGACTCCGACCACTACCGCTACAAGCTGGCGTGGCTCGCGGCGCTGCGCGACGTGGTCGCCGCCGGGCCGGCCGACGCCATCCTGCTGGGCGACATCAACATCGCGCCGACCGACGCGGACGTGTTCGACCCGGCGCCTACGTCGGGCAGACGCACGTCACCCCGCCGGAGCGGGCGGCGCTCGCCGCGCTGATGTCGCTCGGGCTGCACGACGTCGTGCGCGAGCGCTGGCCGTCGGAGCGGATCTTCACCTACTGGGACTACCGGGCCGGCATGTTCCACAAGGACCTCGGCATGCGCATCGACCTCGCGCTCGCGTCCGCGCCGGTCGCGGCGCGCGTGAAGGCCGCCTGGGTTGACCGGCAGGCGCGCAAGGGCACCGGGCCGAGCGACCACGCCCCGGTGATGGTCGATCTGGACGAGGCGCCCGACGGCGACATCGGCCCGGTGGTGCCGCCGCCCTCGGCGAAGCCCGCCCGGCGCGGCTCCGCCCGCTGCCCCAGTCGCGCTGATCCGGGCGGGCCGGCGGCGGGCTTCCTAGGGGACCGGGTGCCCCACCTGGGCCACCTGCTCGAGCGCGCTCAGGTCGTCCTCGTCGAGGACGATGTCGCCCACCGCGAGGTTCTCCTCCAGATGGGCGACCGAGGTCGTGCCCGGGATGAGCAGCAGGCGGTCGTAGCGCGCCAGGAGCCACGCCAGGGCGATCTGCGAGGGGGTGGCGCCGTGCTTGTCCGCCGCCGCGACGATCGGCGGGCTCCTTCGCGAGCCTCGCCGGCCCGCCCGTGAACGCCGACCCCAGCGGGAAGTAGGGCACGTACGCGATCTGGTGCTCGCGGCAGAACTCGAGCACCGGCTCGTCCTCGCGGTCGATGATGCTGAAGCTGTTCTGCACCTGCCCGATCTCCACCATCGCGAGCGCCTCCTCGACCTGTTCGAGGGTGGCGGTGGAGATGCCGATCAGGTCGAGCTTGCCCTCGATGCGCAGGTCCTCCAGCGCGCCGAGCTGCTCGGGCAGCGGGACGCTCGGCCCGCCGTCGTCGTGCAGGCGCAGGTTGACCAGGTCCATGCGCTCCACTCCCAGCGATCGCAGGTTGGCCTCCACGCCCTCGCGGAGTTCGGAGGGAGTCTGGGCGGGAGCCAGGCGCCCGTGGCGTCGCGCCGGGCGCCGACCTTGGTGACGAGCTTCAGGTCCTGCGGATAGGGGTGGAGGGTCTCGCGGATCAGGTCGTTGACCATGTCCGGCCCGTAGAACTGCGCGGTGTCGATGTGATCGACGCCGAGCTCGATGGCACGGCGCAGCACCGCGCGGGCGGCGTCCGGGTCGCGGGGCGGGCCGAAGACGCCGGCGCCCGCGAGCTGCATCGCGCCGAAGCCGATGCGCTTGATCGGCTTGTCGCCGAGGAATGATGTATTTGTCATGGACTGAGCTTGGACCGGCGTACGAGGCGCAACAGAGAGGCTTCATCCTGGGACTGGCACCACCACCCACGCGTCGCGAGGAGCTCGCCGAGTTCCTGCGCCATCACCGCGAGAGCACGAGCCCGGAGAGCGTCGGGCTGGCGACGATCGGCCGGCGGCGCACGCCCGGCCTGCGCCGCGAGGAGGTGTCCCAGCTCGCCGGGGTGGGGCTCTCCTGGTACACGTGGCTGGAGCAGGGCCGCGAGATCACGCCGTCGGCCAGCGTGCTCGACGCGCTCGCGCGGGTGCTCGACCTCGACCCGCCCGAGCACGCCCACCTGTTCGCCCTCGCCGACGTCCCCGTTCCGGCATCCGCGGAGCCGTATCCGACCGAGGCGCCGCCGGAACTGCGCGAGGTGGTGCTCGGCATGGAGCCCAATCCCGCCTTCCTGCTCGGCCCCCGCACGGACGTCCTGGTGTGGAACGCGGGGGCGAGGCGCATGCTCGGCCAGCCGTCCGCGGCGCCGGACGGCATCCCCAACCTGCTGTGGTGGCTGTTCACCGACCGCTGGTCTCCGAGAGCGTCGGAGAACGGCGGAGCAGACCCTCGCGCGATTTCGCGCCGAGCACGCCCGCCGCTACGGCGATCCGGCATTCCAGAGGCTGATCGACGCGCTGATGGCCACCAGCCCGGGGTTCCGTGAGCTGTGGCCGCGCCACGAGGTGCTCGACTCCCAGCTCGGCCTGAAGGTGCTCGAGCATCCGGAACTGGGGCGCCTCGCCGTGCACCACCTGCAGTCGATCCCCACGAGCCACCCCACCCTGCGCCTCGCCCAGTACGTCCCCGCCGACGACGCCACGCGCGAGAGGCTCAGCCGCGCCTGACGAGGGCCCCCGCTGTGCCATGCGGGTACCTTCGAGGGTCGTGGGATCGACCGCCGCCACAACCGACCTCCCCGCCGAGCGCACCATCAGCCGGGGGATCGTGCTGCTGCTGGCCGTGGCCTGCGGCGCGACCGTCGCGAACCTCTACTACGCGCAGCCGCTGCTCTCGACCATCGCCGACGCGCTCGGCACGTCCGAGGCGGTCGCGGGCCTCCTCGTGACCGTCACGCAGGTGTGTTACGCCGCCGGGCTGGTCCTGATCGTGCCGCTCGGGGACCTCCTCGACCGGCGGCGCCTGGTGGTGACGCTGCTGATCGTGAGCGCGGTCGGCATGGTCGCGGCGGCCGCCGCCCCGGGCGTGGCGGTGCTCGCCATCGCGCTGGGCGTGGCGGCACTCACGTCCGTGGTCGTCCAGATCCTCATCCCGTTCGCCAGCATCCTCGCGCCCGAGGCCGAGCGCGGCCGGGTGGTGGGCACGGTGATGAGCGGCGTGCTGATCGGCGTGCTGCTTGCCCGCACGGTGTCGGGGCTGCTGGCCGAGACGTTCGGCTGGCGCAGCCCGTTCGTGATCGCCGCCGTTCTGATGGCCCTGCTGACGGTGGCCCTGGCGCGCACCCTGCCCCGCGTGGCGCCGTCGTCCACGCTGCCCTACCTCCAGCTGCTGCGCAGCATCGGCACGCTGGTGGCGCGCGAGCCGTTGCTGCGCCACCGCATGGCCTACGGCGCGTGCGGCTTCGCCGGTTTCACGATCGTCTGGACCGCGATCGCCTTCCTGCTGGCCGGCGGCCCCTACCACTACGGCGAGCGCGCCATCGGGCTGTTCGGGCTCGCCGGCCTCGTCGGAGCCCTCGGGGCGCAGGGGATGGGCCGCGCCCACGATCGCGGCTGGGGCACTCTCGCCACCGCCGGGATGCTGCTCACGATCCTCGTGAGCTGGGGGCTGCTGCTGGCCGGGGGAACCTCGGTGATCCCGCTCGCGCTCGGGCTCGTCCTGCTCGACTTCGGCGTCCAGGGCCAGATGGTCCTGAACCAGGCCGCGATCTACGAGCTCGGCACCGAGAACGCGAGTCGGGTGACGACGGCGTACATGACCGCGTGCTTCGCCGGTGGGGCGATCGGATCGGCAGCGGCGGCGGTCTCGTGGAGCCTCGGCGGATGGACGGGCATCTGCGCGACCGGCGCCGCCGTCGCGGCCGTCGCGCTCGTCATGTGGGCCCTCATCACCCGACGCAGCGGTCCGGTCGAGCCCCGGGAGACAGTGCCCGCGCCGCCGCCCGCGGCTGCCTGAGCGCGGGCGCGTGAACTGGCTGACGAGCCGCCCGCGAGGGTAGGCTCTGCAACCAGAGCGCCACGGGAGACGTCGTGCCGGAAGCCGAGCCTCAAGCGATTCTGACGCCGATCACCGAGGCGGCGATCTTCCTCGTCCTCACCGTCGATGACGGCTTCGAGGACGAGGTCCACGGGGTGCTCGAGGACGTTTCGGGCCTGAGGCGGTCGGTCGGTTTCCGCGTCCCGGACGCCGCGCTCACCTGCGTGGTCGGCATCTGCTCCGATCTCTGGAACCGTCTCTTCGGCGCGCCGCGGGCGGCCGGGCCGCATCGGCTGCCCGAGTTCGCCGGAGCGGTGCACAGCGCGGTGTCGACGCCCGGTGACCTGTTGTTCCACATCCGCGCCTCTCGCCTCGACACGTGCTTCGAGCTCGCGGAGCGGCTGATGGGCCGGCTGAGCGGAGGAGCCCAGGCGGTCGACGCGGTGCACGGGTTCACGTCGTGCGACGAGCGTGATCTGCTCGGGCTCGTCGACGGCACGGAGAACCCGGAGGGCGCGGCGGCGCGGGCGGCGGTCGTGACCGGCGACGACGACCCCGGCGTCGCCGGTGGCAGCTACTCCGTGGTGCAGAAGTGCCTCCACGACCTCGCGGCGTGGGACGCGCTGCCGGTCGAGGCGCAGGAGCGGATCATCGGCCGCGAGAAGCTCAGCGACATCGAGCGCGCCGACGACGTCAAGCCGGCCGACTCCACGTCGCGCTCATCACGATCGTGGACGACGACGGCGAGGAGCGTCAGATCGTGCGCCACAACATGCCGTTCGGTCGTGTCGGCGCCGCGGAGTTCGGTACCTACTTCATCGACTACGCCCGCGAACCGGACGTCATCGAGCAGATGCTGACCAACACGTTCATCGGGCGGCCGCCCGGCACCCACGATCGCATCCCGGACGTCTCGACGGTGACCGGGGCCCTGTTCTTCGTGCCCAGCGCCGACTTCCTCGACGATCCGCCGCCGGCGGCCCCCGCCGCCACGCCCGCCGGGGAGGACGACACCCCCAGCGACGCCTCGCTCGGGATCGGGAGCCTCCAGGACCCACCGTGATGGAGCGGCGGCTGCTGCTGAACGCCGCGTTCGCCGCGGCGGTGACGGGGGCGCTGATCGCCCTCGCCGGCTGCGTCTTCGCCACTTTCATCGGCTTCCCGCCGACGCCGTTGGTGCTGGCCGTCGCGGTCGCGGGGTGTGCGATCGCCGCGGCCTGCGCCGCCGCCGTGGTGATCGTCCGCACACCGGCCGTGCGACGGGCGCTCGGGCTCGGCGAGCGGTTGCCAGCGCGCCGGCTGCCGGAATAGCCTCGCCACGGTTGTATACAGACGCGCCGGGCGCGAGCCCGGTCACCGCGATCGGGGGATCTGACATGAGCCACGAGGCGACGGTGCGGCACATCTACGGCCACCTCACCGCCCACGACGCCGATGCCTTCGGTGAGCACCTCGCCGGCGACTTCGTCGAGCACGAGGAGCTGCCCGGCGGCCTGGAGCCGACAGGGGATGGCGTCAAGGCGTTCTTCGACGCGCAGTTCGCGGGCTTCTCCGACTTCGCCGCCACGGTTGAGGACGTCGTGGACGGCGGTGACAAGGTCGTCGCCCGGGTGCGATTCACGGGGACCCACGACGGTGAGTTCATGGGGATACCGCCGACCGGCAAGGCCATCGACGTGCCGGCCATCGACATCCTGCTCTTCGGGGAGGACGGGCTCGTGCACGCGCACTGGGGCGTGTTCGACGCGATGAGGATGATGCAGCAGCTCGGAGTCGTACCGGGTCCCTGACGCGGAACGATCCGGCTCGACCGGCGCTTCGGGCGGGTATCGCCGGTGAGCGCATCCCCAAAGGCTTTTCACAGGTTCGATCGGTACCCTCGCCGACCGTGGACACCGAGCCCCCAGTGGACCAGTGGGAAGAGGCGGAGGCCCTGCGGGAGGTGCTTCGCATCGCCCGCGGGGTGCGCCACGAGGACTTCGAGCGCGACGTGGTGCCCCGCCTGCGCCGGCTGTCGGCGGCGCAGCGCACTCGCGTGGCGCAGGCGATGGAGGCGGCGCTGACGCAGGAGTTCGGCGAGGAGCACGGGCCCGGTTAGATCCCGGTGGGTGCGGTAACGTCGCCCCGTGGCGAAGGATGCCGAGCACCTCGAGCTGGACGCGGGCGGCCGCACCGTCGCGATCAGCAACCCCGGGAAGGTGATGTTCCCGGAGCACGGCGAGACGAAGGCCGACCTCGCCCGGTACTACCTCGCCGTGGGGGAGCCCCTCATGCGCACCGTCCGCGACCGGCCGACGCTGCTCCAGCGCTTCCCCAACGGGGCGTCCGGCACGTCGTTCTTCCAGAAGCGCATCCCCGAGTCGGCGCCGGACTGGCTGGAGACGACGATCGTCTCGACGCCGAACGGCACCACCTCGCGGGCGATCGTGATGGCCGACATCGCGCACGTGCTGTGGGCCGCCAACCAGGGCTGCCTCGGCTTCCACCCGTGGCCCTACCGCGCGGCGACGCCCGAGCAGACCGACGAGCTGCGGCTCGACCTCGACCCCTCGCCGGGCGTGACCTTCGCGATGGTGCGCGAGGCCGCGACCGAGGTGCGGGCGTTCCTCGGCGAGCTCGGCATCACCGCGTTCCCCAAGACCACCGGCAACCGCGGCCTCCACGTCTACGTGCGCGTCGAGCCCGGGTGGGACTCGTTCGCCGTGCGCCAGGCCGCCGTCTCGGTGGCGCGGGAGATGGAGCGCCGCCGCCCCGACCTGATCACCGGGGCATGGTGGAAGGAGGAGCGCGGCGAGCGGGTGTTCGTCGACTTCAACCAGAACGCCCCCCACAAGACCGTGTTCGGGGCGTGGTGCGTCCGCGCCCGCGTCGGCGCCCAGGTGTCCACGCCGTTCGCCTGGGACGAGCTCGAGGACATCGCGCCGGACGAGCTGACGATGCGCTCCGTCCCCGGGCGCGTGGCGATGCTCGGCGATCCCTGGGCGGCGATCGACGACGCTCCGCAGTCCATCGGGCCGCTGGTCGAGCGCTACCGCGCCGACCTGGCGGCGGGCATCCCCGACAACCCGTGGCCGCCCGTGTACCCCAAGATGCCGGACGAGCCGCCGCGCGTCGCGCCGAGCCGCGCGAAGAAGCGTTCCGAGGCGGCCGACTGAGCGAGTATTCGGCGCGGCGCGCCGGGTACTAGGCTTGCGGCGGCGACAACCGACCGAGGGCGTGTGATGGCTGAGCGTCGAGTGAGCCTCCGGACCGGGCGCGAAGCCGGGGACCTGGTGGGAGACGCGGTGATGGCCTCGCTCGCCGACCTCGTCGCGCGCCTGCACGTTGACGCCCCTCCGGCCTCCGCGGGCGCCGACGCCGAGCCCGAGCCGGTCGCCCTCGCCGGGCAGCCGTCATCGGTGCGCCGGTTGCCCACCCGGGCCGCCGTGGACCTCGTCGGCGGGCTGGTCGCCGCGATCGTGCCGGTGGTGCTCAGCCGCATCGACCCCAACGAGATCATCGACAAGGTGGACGTTCAGCGCCTCATCGAACGGGTGGACGTGGACGAGGTCGTGAAGCAGATCGACCTCGACGATCTCGCGGGCCGCCTCGACGTGGACGCCCTCCTGGCCCGCGTGGACATCGACGCGCTCGTGCGCCGCATCGACATGTCCGAGGTCGCCCGCGAGGCGATCCAGGGCATCGACCTCGGGGAGCTGATCCGGGATTCGACCGCGACGATCGGCTCGGACATCGTCGACGACCTGCGCGTCCAGTCGATGCGGGCCGACGACCTGGTGGCGCGCGTCGTCGATGTGGTGCTGCGTCGTAGGAAGCCGCGCCGCACGGACCTCGACCCGCCGCCCGCCCGATGACCCGGCTCGCCGACACGCCGGAGGTCCGCGAGCGCCTGGGGAAACGCGCGGGCATCATGTCGCGGCTCATCGCCGACGCGATCGATCTGGTCGTGGTGGTCGCGCTGGCCCTGCTGGCGCTGCTCATCGTCAGCGCGGTGCGCGGCCTCTTCAGCACCGGTTTCGAGTTCGTGACGATCTCCCAGCCCTGGCGCAACATCCTCTCCGCCGTGCTCCTCGTCGGCTATCTGGGATACGGCTGGGGTCTCGAGGGGCGCACGCTGGGCAAGACCGCGATGGGTCTGCGCGTGGTCGCCGACGACGGGTCGGACCTCTCGCCCGTGCGGGGCATGGTGCGGGCGTTCCTGTACTTCCTGGTGCTGCCGGGCATCCTCTGGGCCATCGTCAGCGGCCGCAACGCATCGCTGCAGGATCTCGTGCTGCGCACCTCGGTGGTCTACGACTGGGGCGTCACCGGCCCGGCCCAGCTGCCCACGACGGGCGATGACGCCCAGACCCATGGTCTCTGACCCGCTCCCGGGGCCGATCGCCGCTCTGCTCGACGCGGCCCGCGGGGGCTGCTCGGCCGCCTCCATCCGGAAGACCGTGCGCGCGGCTCCCGCGCTGCCGTCGAGGACGGCCTCGATCGCCCCGTTGACGTCCTCGAGCGTGCCTCTCGACGCTCGACGCGGGTCCTGCCGCGGCGGTGCAGGTCGAACACCTCGACCAGGTCCTGATGCGTCCCGACGATCGAGCCGGCCACCGTCAGGCCGCCGAGCACGGTCTCGAAGATCGGCAGCGTCATCCCGTTGTCCGCCGGCAGCCCGACGCGCACGAGCGTGCCTCCGTGACCGGAGGGATGCCGCGGCGCGACCGTAGAAGTCCGCAACCCGCCGGCGGAGACTCCCGATGCCGCGGCGTGGGCGCATCCCGAGTCTGTCCGTCCATGACAGCACTCGAGCTCGCCCGCCTTCAGTTCGGCATCGTCACGGTGTTCCACTTCATCTTCGTCCCGCTCAGCATCGGCCTGGCGTTCTTCGTCGCGACGCTGCAGACGGCGCACCACCGCACCGGCAAGGACGTCTACGGCCGCATGACCCGCTTCTGGGGCAAGCTGATGCTGATCAGCTTCGCCGTCGGGGTGGTCACCGGGATCGTGCAGGAGTTCCAGTTCGGGATGAACTGGAGCGACTACTCGCGCTACGTCGGCGACGTCTTCGGCGCCCCGCTGGCGATGGAGGGGCTCGCCGCCTTCTTCCTCGAGTCCACGTTCATCGGCCTGTGGATCTTCGGCAGGGGACGCCTGCCCGCCCGCGTGCACCTCGCCACGATCTGGCTGGTCGCCGTCGGCACCATGCTCTCGGCCTACTTCATCCTGGCCGCCAACTCGTGGATGCAGCACCCGGTCGGCTACCGCATCGGCGCGTCCGGTCGGGCCGAGATGACCAGCATCTGGGCCGTGCTGACCAACTCCACGGCCCTCTACGCCTTCGGCCACACGATGCTGGCCGCGCTCGCGACCGCCGGCATGGTGATCCTGGGCGTGTCGGCCTACCACCTCGCCCGCGGCCACGACGTCGACGGCTTCCGCCGCTCGGCCACGCTCGCCCTGGTGGTGGTGTTCGTCGGGGCGCTGGCGACGGCGACGGTAGGGCACTTCCAGGCCCAGCTGATGACCACGCAGCAGCCGATGAAGATGGCGGCGGCCGAGGCGCTCTACGAGAGCCAGTCCGGCGCGCCGTTCTCCGCCTTCGCGGTGGCGCCCTTCGAGGCGACACCCGAGCGCCTGACCTTCAACGTGGAGATCCCCAAGGGGCTCTCGCTGCTGGCGACCAACACCCCCAACGGGCGCGTCGAGGGCATCAACGACCTGCAGGCCGAGTACGTGGCCAAGTACGGCCCCGGCGACTACCGGCCCGTCATCGGGATCACCTACTGGGCCTTCCGGCTGATGGTCGGGATGGGGATGCTGATGATCCTGCTCGCGTTCATCGGCCTGCTGCTGGTACGCCGGGGCACGCTGACCACCTCGCCGCGATTCCTGAAGATCGCCCTCTGGGCGATCCCCGTGCCCTTCATCGGCAACGCGATGGGCTGGATCTTCACCGAGATGGGCCGCCAGCCGTGGGTGGTGCAGGGCCTGCTGCTGACCCGTGACGCCTCGTCGCCCACCGTCGGCGTCGGCTACGTCACGACCAGCCTGATCGGCTTCACCCTGCTCTACGCGGTCCTCGCGGCCATCGCCGGATGGCTCGCCGTGCGCGAGATGCGCGCGGGCACCACTCCGGAGCACGAGGCGCAGACCCCCGGCGACGTCCCCACGACCCTCGCCTACTAGGAGGCCGCGATGGATCCCTCTGCGCTCGAGACGTTCTGGTTCATCCTCATCGGCGTCCTCTGGGCGGGCTACCTCTTCCTCGAGGGCTTCGACTTCGGGGTCGGGATGCTGCTGCCGGTCCTGGGGCGCGACGACGAGGAGCGCCGCACGATCATCTCCACGATCGGGCCGGTGTGGGACGGCAACGAGGTGTGGCTGCTGACCGCGGGGGGCGCCACCTTCGCGGCGTTCCCCGAGTGGTACGCGACCCTCTTCTCGGGCTTCTACCTCGCCCTGTTCCTGATCCTGGTCGCGCTCATCGTGCGCGGCGTCGCGTTCGAGTTCCGCGACAAGCACGACACGGCGCGCTGGCGCCACACCTGGGATGCCGCGATCGTCGTGGGCAGCGTGGTGCCCGCCCTGCTGTGGGGCGTCGCCTTCGCCAACCTGGTGCGCGGCGTGTCGCTGGACGCCCACCACGAGTACGTGGGCACGTTCTGGGATCTCCTCAACCCCTACGCGCTGCTCGGGGGCGTCGCCACGCTGCTGCTGTGCGCGGCGCACGGGGCGATCTTCCTGACCCTGCGCACGCGCGGCGACCTGCGCGAGCGCGCCCGCGCCCTGGCGCGTCCGCTCTCGGGGGCGGTCGTCGTGGTCGGCGCCGGCTTCCTCGCGTGGACGCTCGGCCGCTCGGCCGGCGACGACCGCCTCACCGCGCTCGCGGTGGTGGGCGCCGCCGGCACCGCGATCGCGGTGATCACCGCCGCGGTGATGGTGCTGCGGCGGCGCGACGGAATCGCGTTCGCGGCCACGGGGGCGGCGTTCGGCCTGCTGGTGCTGACCATCTTCGCGAGCCTCTGGCCCAACGTCATGAACTCCAGCGGCGCGCCCGCCCTGGCGCTGAGCATCGCCGAGGCCGCCTCCACCAACTACACGCTGACGGTGATGACGGTGGTGGCGCTGGTGCTGACGCCGGTCGTGCTGCTCTACCAGGGGTGGACCTACTGGGTGTTCCGCCACCGGGTCGGCGGCGATGTCGGCGATGTGCGCACGCCGCTCGACCTGGGCTCGCGCCCGGCGGACGGCACGGAGGGCAGCGCCTGATGCACCCACTCCACCGCCGGCTCCTGCAGGGGAGCGGAGCCGCGCGGTGGCACCTCGTGGCGGCCGTCGTCCTGGGTGTCGCGACGGCCGCCGCGGTCATCGCGCAGGCGCTGCTGCTGGCGCGGATCATCGCCGGGGTGTTCATCGACGGGCGATCGCTCGGCGACGAGCGCGCGGCCCTGATCGCCCTGGTGCTGGTGTCCGTCGCGCGCGGCTGCCTGGCCTGGGGCTACGAGATGGCCGGGCACGTCGGCGCCGTCCGGGTGATGTCGGCGATGCGCGTCGCGCTGGTGACCCACCTGCTCCGCGGCCGCCCCGCGGCGGTGAGGGACGGCGCCAGCGGCGCGCTCGCGACGGCCGCGGTGCAGGGGGTCGACGCGCTCGAGGCCTACTTCGGGCGCTACGTCCCGCAGATGGCGCTGTCGGTGCTCGTGCCGATCGCGGTGCTCGTCTGCGTCATCCCGCTCGACCCGACCTCCGCGGTGATCATGGCGCTCACCCTCCCCCTGATCCCGGTGTTCATGGTGCTCGTGGGGAAGGCCGCTCAGGTGTCGGCGCGCTCGCGCTTCCGCGCGCTCCAGGTGCTCGGGGGACGGTTCGCCGACGTCGTCCACGGCCTCACGTCTCTGCGCGCCAACGGCCGCGCCGAGGCCCAGTCGGCGGTGCTCGGGGAGGCCGGCGAGCGGTACCGGCGCGAGACGATGGCGACCCTGCGCGTGGCGTTCCTCTCGGCCCTGGTGCTCGAGCTGGCCGCCACCCTCGCCGTCGCCCTCGTCGCGGTGACCGTCGGCGTGCGCCTGGTGGGTGGTGGCATGCAGCTCGAGGCGGGGCTCGCGGTGCTGATCCTGGCCCCGGAGCTCTACGCGCCGCTGCGCCAGCTCGGGGTCCAGTTCCACGCCAGCGCCGACGGCCTGGCGGCCGCCGAGCGCATCCACGAGGTGCTCGACCAGCCCGCCCTGATCCACGCGACCGCGACGCCGCGCGCCCTGCCCGACCCGGCGGGCCGTCCCGTGCGGCTCGAGGGCGTCAGCTTCGCGTATCCCGCCCGCGACGTCCCGGTGCTGAGGGACGTCGACCTGACCCTGGCCCCCGGCGAGCGCGTGGCCGTGGTCGGGGCGAGCGGCGCGGGCAAGAGCACGCTCCTGGCGCTGCTGATGCGCCTCGCCGACCCCACGCACGGCGCCGTCAGCGTCGGGGGGGTGGACCTGCGCGACGGCGACCCGGCCGCCTGGCGCCGGCGCGTGGCGTGGGTGTCGCAGCGGCCGCGGATGATCGCCGGCACCATGCGCGACAACGTGCGGATGGGCGACCGCGAGGCGTCGGATGCGCGGGTGCTGGCGGCCCTCGAGGCGGCCAATGCCGGGTCGCTCGTGGCGGCCCTGCCCCAGGGCCTCGACACCCCCCTCGGCGACGGCGGCCACGCGCTCTCGGCCGGCGAGGCTCAGCGGATCGCCCTGGCGCGCGCCTTCCTGCGCGACGCGCCGCTGGTGCTGCTGGACGAGCCGACGGCGAACCTCGATCCGGAGGGTGCCGCGCTGGTGGGCGAGGCCATCGAGCGCCTCTGCGCGGGGCGCACCGTGGTGATGGCAGTGCACCGCCTGTCGCTCGCGCAGCGGGCCGACCGGGTGGTGGTGCTGGAGGAGGGGCGCGTCGTCGAGTGCGGCACGCCCGCCGACCTCGAGGCCGCGGGTGGCGCCTTCCGCGCGCAGCTCGACGCCGCGGGCGCGCCCGCATGAGGGCCGCGGCCGGCGCGCTGGTGCGCGCGACGCGACTCGCGGCCCCCGGCCGCGGGCGCCTGTGGCTGTCCCTGCTGATGGGCGTGCTCGCCGCGGCCGCCGGCATCGGCCTGCTGGCGACCTCGGGATACCTGATCAGCGCCGCCGCCCTCGGGCCGCCGATCCTCACGCTGACCGTCGCCATCGTCGCCGTGCGCGCGTTCGCGGTCATCCGCTCGGGCTCGCGCTACGCCGAGCGCCTCACCTCCCACGACGTCGCGCTGCGGGTGCAGGCGCGGACGCGCCGCACGTTCTACGACCGGCTCGTGCCGCTGGTCCCGGGCGGCCTGCCGAGGCTGCGCGAGGGCGATCTGCTCAGCCGGGCGGTGGCCGACGTCGACGCGCTGCAGCATCTCTACGTGCGCGCTCTCGGGCCGCCCGTCGTGGCGGTGATCGTGTGCGCCCTGGCGGCCGTCGCCGCCGGGATCATGCTGCCGGCCGCGGGGATCGCCCTCGCCCTGGTGCTCGGCGCGGCGGCCGTCGCGCTGCCCCTCATGTCCGGGGCCGCCGGCCGGCGGGCCGGACGACGCCAGGCGCCCGCACGCGCCGCGCTCACCGCGGAGGTCCTCGAGGCGGTGCAGTTCGCGCCCGAGCTGGCCGCCTATGGGATGGAGGAGGACCGCATCGCGCGCGTCCGCGACACCGATCGCGACCTGGCCCGCCTCTCGCGCTCCGACGCGGCGATCGGCGCCACCGGCACCGGCGTGGTCGTCGCCCTGGCCGGTGTCGCCGCCGCGACGGTGCTCGCCGTGGCGATCCCCGCGGTAGGTGGAGGGACGCTCGACGGGGTGCTGCTGGCGGCGTTGGCCCTGCTGGCCCTGGCGGCGGTCGACGCGCTCGCGCCGCTGCCCGCCGCGGCGCAGCACCTGGGCGCCACGGCCACCGCGATGCTGCGCCTGGAGGAGATCACGGAGCGCCCCGCGCCGGTCGAGGACCCCGCCGACCCCCTGCCCGTCGGTCCGCGTCCGGCGCTCGCCCTCGTCGGCGCCCGCCTGCGGTACTCGGCGGATGGGCCCTGGGTGCTCGACGGCGTCGACCTGAGGCTCGATCCCGGCGGCCGCGTCGCCGTCGTCGGCGCGAGCGGCGCCGGTAAGAGCACCATCGCCAACGTGCTCGTGCGCTTCCGCGAGCTGGACGAGGGCCGGGCCACGATCGACGGAGTCGAACATCCGCCGCCACGCCCAGAACGACATCCGCCGCGCGGTTCGGCTGTGCGAGCAGGACGCGCACCTGTTCGCGGCGAGCATCCGCGACAACGTCCGCATCGGCGATCGCGCCGGCGGACGACCGGCGAGTGCGCCTCGCGCTTGCGCGCGCCGGGCTCGGGGCCTGGCTGGACGGCCTGCCCGAGGGGCTCGACACGCCGGTGGGGGAGGCCGGCGCGCAGGTCTCCGGCGGGCAGCGCAGCCGGATCGCACTGGCACGGGCCCTCGTCTCGGAGGCGCCCGTCCTGATCCTGGACGAGCCGACCGCGCACCTCGACGCCGTGTCCACCGCGGCGTTCGTCGAGGACGTCGTCGCGGGCGCGGACGACCAGTCGGTGCTGCTCATCACCCACTCCCCGATCGGGCTCGAGCACTTCGACGAGATCGTGCTGCTCGCGAGCGGCCGGGTCGTCGCGCGCGGGCCGCACGAAACGATGCTGAAGCGTTCGGGTTACAGGGCCTTGCTGGGTCTCGACGCGAGGGCGTGAGAGGGTCAACGCGATGACTGCCGACGACCGCGACGGGCTCGTGCTGACCGCGAACGCGGGATCGACCGGCATCAAGATCAGCATCGGTCGACCGCGCCGAGCGGTCCGTCGCGATCGGCGCCTTCGACCGAGGCGCCGCCGGGGATCGTGGCCGTCGGGCACCGGATCGTGTTCGGCGGGCGCTTCGTGGCCCCGGTCCTGATCGACGACCAGGTCGTCCGCGACCTGCGCGCCCAGGGCGGCGTGGCGCCGCTCCACAACGCGCCGGCCCTGGCCTGCATCGACGAGGCGCGGGCCGCGTTCCCGGGGGTCCCCCAGGTGGCCGTGTTCGACACGGCCTTCCACGCCGGCATCCCCGACGAGGCATCGGTGTACGCCGTGCCCGCCGCCTGGCGGGAGCAGCACGACGTGCGCCGCCACGGATTCCACGGCCTGTCCGTGGAGTGGGCGGCGGACCGCGCGGCCGCGCTGCTCGCGCCTGCCCGGGGGCCCGGGCGGCTGGTGGTGTGCCACCTCGGCGGCGGCGCCTCGGCGACCGCCGTGCGCCACGGGCGGTCCATCGACACGAGCATGGGCTTCAGCCCGCTGGAGGGGCTCGTGATGGCGACGCGCTCCGGCTCCATCGATCCCGACATCCCACTCCACCTGGTCGCTCCAGGCCGGCATCCCACCCGAGGAGGTCCAACGCATGCTGAACGACGAGAGCGGACTGGCGGCGCTGGCGGGCACCGCGGACATGCGCGAGGTGGAGGCGGCCGCCGCGACCGGCGACGGGCGGGCCATCCTGGCGCTCGCGGTGCACGACCACCGGCTGGCCGGCACCGTCGCGGCGATGGCCGCCTCCCTCGGCGGCCTGGACGCCGTGGCGTTCACCGGGGGCGTCGGCGAGGGCTCGGCGCGGGTGCGCGCGGAGATCGCCCGGCGCCTGGCCTTCCTCGGGATGGAGGTCGATCCGGCGCGCAACGACGCCCCCGGGGGCGATGCCGACGTCTCGACCGAACGGGCCCTGGTGCGCACCCTGGTGGTGCACTCCCGGGAGGACGTCGTGATCGCCCGCGCCGCGCGCGCCACGGTGGGGAGCCCGCGATGACGACCGCGGCGAACACCGCCGTCACCGACGCCGAGGTGGAGCGGCTCGACGCGTACTGGCGCGCGGCGAACTACCTCTCGGTCGGCCAGATCTACCTGCTCGACAACCCGCTGCTGCTCGAGCCCCTGCGGATCGAGCACGTCAAGCCGCGCCTGCTCGGCCACTGGGGCACCTCGCCGGGGCTCAACTTCATCTACGCCCACATGAACCGCGCGATCGTCGCGCGCGACCTCGAGGCGCTGTTCGTGACCGGGCCCGGACACGGCGGCCCGGCGATCGTGGCCAACACGTACCTCGAGGGCACCTACACCGAGGTGTACCCCGAGCGTCGGTCGCGACACCGAGGGGATGCGCCGGCTCTTTCGCCAGTTCTCCTTCCCCGGGGGCATCCCGAGCCACGTCGCCCCGGAGACGCCGGGCTCGATCCACGAGGGGGGCGAGCTCGGCTACGCGCTCACCCACGCCTACGGCGCGGCCTTCGACAACCCCGACCTGGTCGTCTGCTGCGTGGTCGGCGACGGCGAGGCCGAGACCGGCCCCCTCGCCGCCAGCTGGCACTCCAACAAGTTCCTCGACCCGGTCGGCGACGGCGCCGTGCTGCCGATCCTGCACCTCAACGGCTACAAGATCGCGAACCCCACGATCCTCGCGCGGATCCCGGCCGGCGAGCTGGAGGCGCTCTTCCGCGGCTACGGGTACCGGCCGCTGTTCGTCGAGGGCTCCGACCCGGGTCCGATGCACCGCGCGATGGCCGCGGCGCTCGACGAGGCCCTGGACGACATCGGGAGGATCCGGGAGGACGCGCGCGGCGGGCGGCGATCGCTCGCGTCCGCTGTGGCCGATGATCGTGCTGCGCACCCCCAAGGGGTGGACCGGCCCGAAGGAGGTCGACGGCCTGCCCACCGAGGGGTCGTGGCGCTCGCACCAGGTGCCGCTCAGCGGCCTGGCCGACAACCCCGCCCACCTCGCCCAGCTCGAGTCATGGCTGCTCTCGTACCGGCCGCGCGAGCTCTTCGACGCGGACGGGGCGCTCGTGCCCGAGCTGGCCGGGCTGCCGCCGGCGGGCGATCGCCGCATGAGCGCGAGCCCCCACGCCAACGGCGGGGCCATCCTGCAGCCGCTGGTGCTGCCCGATTTCCGCGACTACGCGGTCGACGTGCCCGCGCCGGGGGCCATCGACGCCGAATCGACCCGCGTCCTCGGCGGGATGCTGCGCGACGTGATGAGCGGCAACGCGTACCAGAGCAACTTCCGCCTCTTCGGTCCGGACGAGACGGCCTCCAACCGGCTCGGCTCGGTGTTCGAGGCCACCGACCGCGCCTGGGAGGCGGAGCTCCTCGACACCGACGACCACCTCGCCACCGACGGGCGCGTGATGGAGGTGCTGAGCGAGCACCTCTGCCAGGGGTGGCTCGAGGGCTACCTGCTCACGGGCCGCCACGGCGTGTTCAGCTGCTACGAGGCCTTCATCCACATCGTCGACGCGATGTTCAACCAGCACGCCAAGTGGCTGAAGGTGACGCGCGACATCCCGTGGCGCCAGCCGATCGCGTCGCTCAACTACCTGCTCACGTCGCACGTCTGGCGCCAGGACCACAACGGGTTCTCGCACCAGGACCCCGGCTTCATCGACCACGTGGTCAGCAAGCGGGCCGAGATCGCGCGGGTGTACCTGCCCCCCGACGCCAACTGCCTGCTGTCGGTGGCCGACCACTGCCTGCGCAGCCGCGACTACGTCAACGTGATCGTGGCGGGCAAGCAGCCCGAGATGCAGTGGCTCGACATGGAGCAGGCGGTCGCCCACTGCACGCGGGGCATCGGCATCTGGGAGTGGGCGAGCAGCGACGCCGGCGAGAAGCCGGACGTGGTCATGGCCTGCGCCGGCGACGTGCCGACCCTCGAGACGCTCGCGGCCGTCGACCTGCTCGTCGCAGCACCTGCCCGACCTGCGTGTGCGCGTGGTCAACGTGGTCGACCTGATGCGGCTGGAGCCCGACTGGCAGCATCCGCACGGCCTCTCGGACCCCGCCTTCGACGCCCTCTTCACGGTCGACCGCCCGGTGATCTTCGCCTTCCACGGCTACCCGACCCTCATCCACCGGCTCACCTACAAGCGCGCCAACCACGCGAACATGCACGTGCGCGGCTACATGGAGGAGGGGACCACCACCACGCCCTTTGACATGCTGATGCTCAACGACCTGGACAGGTTCCACCTCGTGATGGACGTCATCGATCGCGTTCACGGGCTCGGCGAGCGTCAGGCCACGCTGCGTCAGCAGATGGTGGACGAGCGTCTGCGGATGCGCCGGTACACGCGCGACGTCGGCGCCGACCATCCCGACGTCACCGAGTGGCGCTGGCCGGCGCGCGGGGGCGGGTGAGCACGGGCGACGAGCCGGACGCGCGGCTGCTCCAGGCGCGGATGGCGAGCCTGGTGGACGCGGGCCTCGCGCTCAGCCAGGAGCTGAGCCTCGACGCCCTGCTGACGCGCATCGTCCAGTCGGCGCGGGAGGTGCTCGGCGCGCGCTACGCCGCCCTCGGGGTGCTCGACGCCAGCCACACCGAGCTCGCCGCGTTCGTGACGGCCGGCCTGCAGCAGGAGGAGATCGAGGCGATCGGCGCGCTGCCGCGCGGTCGGGGACTCCTCGGCGCGCTGATCCGCGACGCGCGCCCGCTGCGCCTCGAGCGCATGGCCGACGACCCGCGTTCGGTCGGCTTCCCTCCCCATCACCCGCCGATGGACTCGTTCCTCGGCGTGCCCATCGCTCTCCGCGGCGAGGTCTTCGGGAACCTGTACCTCACCGACAAGGCGGGCGGGCCGTTCACCCAGGAGGACGAGCAGATGGCACTCACCTTCGCCTCGCAGGCGGCGGTGGCGGTGGACAACGTGCGCCGCTACGAGGCCGAGCGCCGCCGGGCCGACGAGCTCGAGAGCGTCCAGGAGATCGCTCGCGCCGCGCTCGCCACACTCGATCTGGACGCCCTGCTGCCGCTGGTCGCCCGCCGGGCACGCCGCCTGATCGGCGCCGACACCATCGGCGTGGCCGTCGCGGACGGCGCCGGCCTGATGTTCCGCCACGCCCACGGCGTCGACGCCCTCGGCCTGGAGGGCCGTCGCGTGCCGATGGACATCGGGGCGCTGGCCGGCGCCCTGCGCGAGTCGCTCGGCACCCCGGCCGTCGAGGTCTGCGCGCTGGAGGTCTCGGGACGGACCGCGGGCGTCCTCGTCGCGCTCGGGCGGCAGCCCTTCGACGAGGGCGCCCGGCGTCTGCTCGAGACCTACTCCAGCCAGGTCGCGGTCGCGCTGGTCAACGCGCGCGCGATCGCCGCCGAGCGCCAGGTGATCCGCGACGCCGCGGAGGCCGACGCGCTGCGCCGGTCGATCGAGGCCCAGGAGGCGGAGCGGACGCGCATCGCGCGCGAGCTCCACGACGAGGCCGGGCAGGTGCTTACCGCCCTCGCCCTCCACCTGCGCGCGCTCGAGGACGACGTGGAGTCGGACGCGATCCGCGATCGGCTGGTCGCCCTGCGCCGCTCCGTCGGCGATGCCTCCACCGGCATCCGCGAGCTCGCGATGCGGCTGCGTCCCCCGGCTCTGGCCGAGCACGGGCTGGTCGAGGCGATCGAGGAGCAGGCCGATCTGCTGCGCGAGACCGGGCTCACGGTGGAGGTCGACCTCCGCGGCATCCGCCCCGATCTGCCCGACGAGGTCCAGACCGCCCTGTTCCGCGTCGTCCAGGAGGCACTCACCAACGCGGCGCGGCACGCCCACGCGACCAACGTCAGCGTCGTCGCCTCGTCGGCCGAGGGCCGTCTGCGGCTGGTGGTGGAGGACGACGGCGTCGGCTTCGACCCCGCGGCGCCCACCCGGCACCTGGGGCTCGCCGGCAGCCGTGAGCGGGTTGCCATGATCGGCGGGCAGCTGCGCATCGAGTCCTCGCGCGGCGCCGGGACGGCGGTGGTGGTGGACGTGGAGGTGGCTCCGTGAGCGACGCAGTGCGGATCCTGCTGGTGGACGACCACGCCGTGCTGCGCTCCGGCCTGCGGCTGCTGCTCGAGCGGGAGCCGGACCTCGAGCCGATCGGCGAGGCGGCGACGGCGGAGGAGGCGGTGCGCTCCCTGCCCCGCCTGTCGCCGGACGTCGTGGTGATCGACGTCGAGATGCCGGGCATCGGCGGCCTCGAGGGCATCGCGCTGATCCGCGAGCGCGCCCCGGACGCGCGCGTGCTGGTGCTGTCCATGCACGATCAGGCGCGCGACGTGCGCCGGGCCTTCGACGCCGGGGCCCACGGGTATCTCCCCAAGGCGGCCGCCGACGAGGATCTGGTGCGGGCCATCCGCGCGGTGGCGGCCGGCGAGCGCTACGTGCACCCCTCGCTGGGCGCCGCCCTCGCCGCTCCGCAGGCCGCGGGCGGGCCCATCGACGAGCTCACCGCGCGGGAGCGCGACGTGCTGCGCCTGCTCGCGCTCGGCCACACCAACCAGGAGATCGCCGAGCAACTCGTCGTCAGCGTGCGCACCGTCGAGAGCCATCGCGCGCACGTGATGACCAAGCTGCGGGTCACCACGCGCGCGGGACTGGTGGGCGAGGCGCTCCGGGCCGGGCTCCTCAACGAGGACGGCGGCTGAGACCGCAGCCGGTCGTGGGCCTCAGCGGTTTTCCCGCAGGCGGGACCCGTGCGGACCCGGCTGTCCCTCTCATCGGGCCGGCCTAGCCTCGCGGTGTGATGAGCGCATTCCGACAATCCCACCGGCACGATCTCGCAGCGGCCGTCGCCGGGGTCGGGATCATGGGGGCCGCGCTCGTCACACCCTTCCTGCGCGCGCGGCGCAATCGCTGGGGCGTGGGCCCGGCGGGCGCCCAGCGCGTGCTGCCGGGCGACGACCGCGTCCCGTCGCCGGCGTGGAGCTGGACGCACGCGATCGAGGTGGCGGCGCCCGCCGGGGACGTCTGGCCCTGGGTCGCCCAGATCGGCGCCGACCGGGCGGGCTTCTACAGCTACGCGGCGCTCGAGAACATGGTCGGCTGCGGCGTGCGCAACGCCGAGCGGATCCATCCCGAGTGGCAGGACCGCAAGGGCACGGAGCTGGTGCTGCATCCGCGCGCCCCGGGGCTGCCGGTCGTCGATGTGGCGCCCGGGCGCCACCTGGTGGCCCACGCGGCGCCCGATCCCGAGGCCGTGGCCGCCGGCCTGCCCTGGACCGCGGCGAGCTGGCTGCTGATGGTCGAGCCCCTCGGCCCATCCCACTGCCGCGTCATCAGCCGCTACCGCTCCGCCCATTCGGGCGACCTGAGGACGCGCCTCGGGTTCGGACCCGCGCTGCTGGAGCCGATCGGCTTCGCGATGGATCGCAGGATGCTCGACGGTATCCGCGAGCGCGCCGAGGGCGTGGCGGCATGAGCGCCTCCCGCGTCCTCGTGACCGCCGCCAGCCGCCACGAGTTGACGATGGAGATCGCCAGCGCGATCGGCGTGGAGCTCGCGCGGGCGGGGCTCGAGGTGCAGGTCCACCCCCTCGCCGAGGTCCGCGACCTCGACGGCGCCGACGCCGTCGTGCTCGGCAGCGGGGTGTACATGGGCAAGTGGCTCCCGCCCGCCCTGGATTTCGCCGCCCGCAATCGCGAGGCCCTGCGCGCCCGTCCCCTGTGGCTGTTCAGCAGCGGCCCGACCGGGGATCCGCCCACACCCGCCGACGACGACAACATCGATCTCAGCGAACTGGTTGACGATCTCGGCGCGCGCGCCCACCGGATCTTCGCGGGGCGTCTCGATCGACGCCGGCTCGGGTTCGGCGAGCGGGCCGTCGTCGGCATGGTGCGGGCGCGTGACGGAGACTTCCGCCCCTGGCCCGAGATCGTCGCCTGGGCGGACGGCATCGCCGCGGCCCTCGAAGGCCTCGCGGCCGCCGATACGGGAATCCCGGAGGCGTGAGATGAGCATCCGCTACCGGCACATCGCGTGCTGCATGGACGAGTCGTCGGCCTCGGAGCACGCCCTGGCCCACGCGCTCGACCTCGCCCACATGACCGGCGCCACGCTGTCGCTGGTCCACGTGGGCCCCTTCCCGCTCGCCGTCGAGGAGGTTGACGGGGTCACCGTGGCGCGACGCGAGGACCTGAACGACCACGCGCGGCGGTGGATCGCCGCGCGCGCTCGTGAGGTGCCGGGCGCGCGCGGCGTGTTCCTCGAGGGCGCCGCGGGGCCCGCCATCTGCGAGTGGGCCGCCCGTTCCGACGTTGACCTGCTCGTGACCGGGGCCCACCACGGGCGGGCTCAGAGCCTGCTGCTGGGCAGCGTCTCCGGGCATCTGGTCAACCACGCGCCGTGTCCGGTGCTGGTCGTGCGCCTGTGGCCGCGCCGGGCCGATCCGGCGCCGGTGACATTCCAGGAGGTGACCTCATGAGGGTCAGGGACATCATGAGCTCGCGGCCGATCGTCGCCACGGGCGGCGCGAGTGACGTGAAGCATCTGATGGACATCGGGCACGTGCACCACGTGCCGGTCGTCGAAGGAGGACGGCTGGTCGGGATCTGGGTGGCGACCGAGGGTGGGTCGCTGGTGATGCTCGGGCCCGAGCACGTGCACCAGACCAGCCCGGGCGCCGAGGCCGGCGAGATCCTCGAGGCGCTGGTCAATGGCGCGGAGGCCGTGCTCGTCTGGGACTCGGGCGTGCCGGCCGGCGTCCTGACCCGCGCCGACCTGACGGCCCTGGTGCGCACGGCGGTCAGCCGCGGCATCGGCCGCCGCCACCCCCGCCCCACCGTGGTGCGCATCGCGGGGCCCGCGGGGTCGGGCAAGACCACCCTGCTCATGCGGTCGCTGGCCCTACTGGGCAGGATCGACGTGGCGATCGTCCAGGGCAATGCGGAGGCCGCCGGAGAGGTGGCCGAGCTCGCCGATGCGCGCCAGCTCGATCAGCCCGACGCCCACCTGCGCAGCGGCCTCGCGCGCGCCGTGGACAAGCTGGCCGACGCGCAGCTGATCCTGGTCGAGGACCGCGACGGCCCGCACGAGGAGATGGGGGACATCGGGGAGGACGTGAGGGTCGCGGTCGTGCCGGCGTGCGACCTCCCGGGCCTCTCGAAGGAGCGGCTCGAGGGCGTCGAGGGGATCGTGGCGACCCGCGCGGACGAGTGCTCGGAGATGGAGACCGAGGACGCGCTGCGACGCCTGCGCGCGGAGTGTGAAGGCCTCCACACCTTCGCCGTCGCCCCGGGGCACGACGACCGCGGGCTCGACGCATGGTCGCGCTGGCTGGAGTCGCTGGCGTTCCAACGGCACGAGTCGTGAGCCGCCCGAGGTAGACGTCGTCCGGACGCGTGGGCGAACATGTGTTCGTGCCACGCGACGCGACGATCCTCCACGCCGACCTCGACGCGTTCTTCGCGTCGGTCGAGCAGCGCGACGAGCCGCGGCTGCGCGGGCGGCCCGTGATCGTCGGCTCGTGGGTTGTGCTGGCGGCGAGCTACGAGGCCAAGGCGCACGGCATCGTGAGCGGGATGGGCGGGGCGCGGGCGCGCCGTCTGTGCCCGGAGGCGATCGTGGTGCCGCCCCGGTGGGAGGCCTACGTCGAGGCCAGCCGCCAGGTGTTCGAGGTGTTCGAGCGCACCTCCCCGGTGGTCGAGGGCATGTCGATCGACGAGGCCTTCCTCGACGTGAGCGGCATGGCGCGCAGCGTCGGCACGCCGACCGAGATCGCGCTGCGGTTGCGCTGGGACGTCCGCGACGCGGCGGGCCTGCCGATCACGGTGGGCGTCGCGACCACCAAGAGCCTGGCCAAGATCGCGAGCGCCCTTGCCAAGCCCGAGGGCCTGATGGTGATACCGGCCGAGTGCGAGCTCGCGCTGCTCCACCGGCTTCCCGTCGGCCGGCTCTCCGGAGTGGGGCCGGCCACCTCGCGACGGCTGGCCGCCCACGGCCTCACCCACGTCGGCCAGCTCGCGCGGCGCGGTGAGGCCGGCCTGGTCGCGATCCTCGGGTCATCGGGAGGGCGCAGGCTGCACGACCTCGCGCACAACCGCGACCCGCGCCCGGTGCGCACGCGACGGCGACGCCGGACGTTCGGCGCCCAATCCGCACTCGGCCGCCGCCCCCGGACGCCGCAGGAGCTCGACACGATCCTGATCGGACTCGTGGACCGGGTCACGCGGCGGATGCGCAAATCGGGGCGGGTGGGCCGCACCGTGGTGCTGCGGCTGCGGTTCGACGACTACTCGCGCGCCACGCGGTCCCGGACGCTGCGGCAGGCCACGTCGGCCTCCGCGCCGCTCCTCGCCGCGATCCGCGCGCTCCTCCACGAGGCGCGCCCGCTGGTCGCCGCGCGGGGGATCACCCTGCTCGGGATCACGGTGGCCAACCTCGACGGGGACAACGCCGACGGTCAGCTGAGCCTGCCCCTCGAGGACGCGACGGGAGACGGCCTCGACGCGGCCCTCGATGCCGTGCGCGACCGTTTCGGCCCGGCGGCGGTGACCCGGGCGTCCCTCATGGGACGCGATCCCGGGCTCGCCGCCTGGCTCTCGCCCGATCGCCGGCGCCGCTCCGGATAGCGATTCGGGCTTTACGGCAGCCGCCGACCGAAAATACGGTGGGTCGACGGATGCCGGCGATTCGCACCGCTCCTACCGTGGTCTGCACATCACCACACGGACCGCGGGGCGAGCGACCCGGCGGTCTCCGATAAGGGAGCGAACCATGAATCTGTACGCGATCAGGCGCCGCCACGGGTGGGCCGGCCCCGACGAGCTCCAGGCCACCGCCGCGACGTCCGCGGTGGCGGGCGACACGCCCGGCTCGGGCGTCCGGTGGATCCGGAGCTACGTCCTCGCCGAGGATGCCGGCGACCTCGGCACCCTCTGCATCTACGAGGGCGAGAGCCCTGAGGCGGTCCGGGCACACGCCCAGGCGGTCGGCATGCCGGCCGACGAGATCACGCCGGTGGCCGAGACCGTGTACGTGCGGCCCGACCCGGTCCCCGTCGCGCGCTGAGCGTCACCCCGCCGGCGGCCGATCGGGCCGCCGGCGGGGGCCTAGACTGCGCACGTGTCTCCCCGGGGCACATTGATCGGCCGCCAGGCCGAACGCGAGCGGCTCGACCGCGCGCGCGACGCGGCACGCCTCGGGCAGGGATCGCTGGTGCTGCTGGCGGGGGAGGCGGGCGTGGGGAAGACCCGGCTCCTCGAGACCGTGGCGGACGGCTCCGGCTGCGTCGTTCTGGCGGGCCGCGCGGTCCACGGAGCGGGGGCTCCCCACGGGCCGGTGGTCGCCGCGTTGCGCGCGTACCTGCGTGTTCACCCCGGGGGCCTCGACGAATGCGGGCCGCTGCGACCCCATCTGGCCCTGATCCTGCCGGAGCTCGGCGACCCGCCGGCGGCCGGTGGTGACCGGGCGACGCTCTTCGAGGCGGTTCGCTGCGCGCTCGAGCACATCGCGCGCGAGCACCCCGCGATCCTCGTCCTCGACGACCTGCAGTGGTCCGACGACGCCACCCTCGACCTGCTGCTCTCCCTCGCCGAGCCGCTCGCTCAGATGCCGCTGCTCGTGCTGGCCGGCTACCGCTCCGATGGCCTTCCACGCGACCACGCGCTGCGCCGCATGCGCCACGAGCTCCGCCGCGGGGGCCGCCTCGACGAGGTCACGCTCGGTCCACTGACGGCCGAGGAGACGGCCGCGCTGGTCGCGCAGGTGCTCGGCGAGGAGCCGTCGCCCTCCCTTGCCGAGGCGATCCACGACCGCACGCAGGGCCTGCCCTTCTTCGTCGAGGAGCTCGCCGGCGCGCTGGCCGCGAGCGGCTCGCTGACCGCCGGAGAGCGCGGCCCGGAGCTCGTCGAGGGCGGCGACGTGCCGGTGCCCGACACCATCCGCGACGCCGTGCTGATGAGCGCGGCGGAGCTCTCGCCCGACGCGCGCGCCGCCGCCGAGGCCGCCGCCGTGGCCGGCCCGGTCTTCGATCTCGCGCTGGTCGGCGAGGTCGCGAGCGTCTCCGGGCTCGCCGAGCTCGTCGAGCGCGGGCTGATCAGCGAGGACGGTGCCGGCCGCGCGGCGTTCCATCACGCGCTGACGCGCGAGACCTTCTACGCGGACGTCCCGTGGCTCGCGCGCCGCGCCCTGCACCGGCGGTTGGCCGAGTCGCTCGAGGAGACCGGCGGCGAGAGCGCCGAGGTGGCCACCCACTGGCTCGGCGCCCGCGACGAGCGCCGGGCGCGCGACGCGCTGCTGCGCGCGGCCGGGCAATCCCGCGCGGTCCATGCGCACCGCGACGCCGCCCGCGCCGGCCGTCAGGCGCTCGACCTGTGGGGCGACGACGACGAGCCGCTGCTGCGCCTCGAGGCGCTCATGTCCTACGCGAACAGCGCGGAGCTCGCGGGGGAACTGGCCGAGGCGGGACGCTCGTGGCGCGAGATCTGCGCGCTCGCCGCCGAGGCGGGGGAGGGAGAGCGTCTGGCCGTCGCCCAGCGCAGGCTCGCCGCGGTGCACGAGATGAAGGGCGATCGCGAGGCGGCCCTCGCCGCGCGCACCGCGGCGGCGGAGGCGTTCTCTGTCGCCGGCATGCCCGCCGACGCCGCGGTCGAGCACCTCGTCGTCGCGGTCCACCTGACGACCTCCTCTCGGCAGTCGGCCGCGATCGCGGCCGCCCTCGCCGCGGGCACGGAGGCCGGACTCGCCGGCCGGCGCGACCTGCGCGCACGGGCCCTCGGGCTGGAGGCGGTCGCGCGGGGGAGGCGGGGCGACACCACCGGCGGGCTCCGCACCGCCCAGGCCGGCCTGTCGCTCGCCCTGGAGCTCGGCGTGACGACGGTGGTGGCCGAGCTCTACCAATGCCTCAGCGTCGTGCTCTACAACACGGCCGAGTACCGGCGGGCGGAGGGGACGCTCAACACCGCGCTGGACCTCTGCCGCGCCGAGGACGTGCCGGCACTCCAGCTCGAGTTCGAGATCTGCATGATCTACGTGCTTCGCGAGTGCGGTGAGTGGCCGCGCGCCACGGCGCTCGCGTCCGGGCTGATCTCGGAGAGCCCGGTTGCGTACCTCGCGGAGGGGCTGATCGGCGCCATCTACGGCTTCCAGGGCCGCCTGCGCTCGGCCCGGCGTCTGCTCTCGTCCTCGCTCGCCGCCTCCGTGCGCGCCGACCACTTCCCCCTGGTCGCCGACACCACGGCGAGCCTCGCCTGGGTCGCGGCCGCGCAGGGCGACGACGAGGAGGCGGCCCGGCTCTGCCGCGCGCTGCTGGCCCGGTGGGAGATCAGCGAGGACCATCACTACGCCGTCCGGGGTCTGCGTTGGGCGGCCGGGTTCTTCGCGCGCCGCGGCGATCTCGAGGCGGCGCACACCTGTGCGTCCGCCCTCACGCGCATCGCCTCCGACACCGGCCGCACCGAGGCGCTCGCGGCGCTCGCCTACGCCATCGGCGAGACGGCGCTGGCCGATGGCGAGGCGGCGACGGCCGCCGAGCATCTCGTGCGGGCGGTCGACCTGCACGGCGGCCTCGACATCCCCCTCGAGCGGGCCGACATCCAGCTGCGCGCGGGCGTCGCGCTGGCCGCGGCGGGGGAGCGGGAGCAGGCCCTCGAGCGCCTCGCCGACGCCCACCGGATCGCCCGCTCGCTCGGCGCCCGGCCCCTGGCCGCGGAGGCCGCGCGCGAGGTGGAGGCCCTCGGCGAGTCGATCACGCGCCGCCTGGGGCGGCGCGCGGCCGCCGACACCTCCGGCGCGGGCCTCTCCCGCCGCGAGATGGAGGTGCTGCGGCTGGTCGCCGTCGGGCGCACCAACCCGGAGATCGCCCAGGAGCTCGTCATCAGCCCGCGCACCGTGGACATGCACGTGCGCCACCTGCTCCGCAAGCTCGACTGCCGCTCCCGCATCGAGGCCGCCCTGCGCGCGGGCGAGCTCGGATTGGTGGCCTCGCCCTAGCCCTCGCGGCGCTCCAGCATGAGGGCGAGTTTGGGGCACAGGCTCACCGCGCGCCGCGCCTCGCGATCGAGCGAGGCGGGCACGGGCCGCCCGTTGACCACGGGGAAGCCCCACCGGTCGAGGTCGATCATCTCCGGCAGCAGCTCGTGGCAGTTGCCGTGGCCGTCGCAGGCGATCGGGTCGACGCGCAGGTGCTTCGCTCCCCGGCTCACCGCCACTCTCCCGACGGGGCCGGCACGGGCAGCACCGGGTCGTGGCTCGTCGCCGAACAGCGGCCCTGGAGATGCAGGTGCACCTCGTGCTCGAAGGCCGAGAGCGCGCTGCGCACCAGGCGGGCGGCTCCGTCGGGGTGGGCGCAGGCGCCCCGTCCCTCGATCTCGCCCGGCAGCGCGTGCATCTCCTGAAGGGCGTCGATCGCGCCGTGCCCGCCCGCCAGCGCGGCCGCCGCCTCGGAGAGCGCGCGCAGCCCGAAGACGCAGGGCCCGCACTGGCCGGCGCTCTCGCGGGAGAGGTACCGGGCCACCCGCGCCGTCTCGAGCAGCCCGCAGGAGGAGCGGGGCAGCACCACCAGGGTGCCGGCGCCGAGCGAGCCCCCCACCGGTCGCAGGCCCGCGCGGGAGAACGGCACGCGCAGCGGGTCGTCGGTCGTCAGCCAGGTGCCGAAGTACCCGCCCACCAGAACGCCGGCGATGGCGTCGACCGCCCCGCCCGCGAGGGCGACCAGTTCCCCGATGCGGGTGCCGATGGGCACCTCGTGGACGCCCGGCGCGCACGACCGCGCCGCCGATGGTGACCAGCATCGACCCCGGCTCGTCGTCGGTGCCCACCCGGCAGAACCAGTCGGCGCCGTAGCGCGCGATGAGGCCGATGTGCGCCAGCGTCTCGACGTTCTGGAGCAGCGTCGGCCGGCCGTCCACCCCGCGCTCGGAGGGGCGCGGCGGTGTCAGGGTGGGGACGGCCGGGCCGCCGTTGAGCCAGTGGACCAGCGCGGACTCCTCGCCGGCGACGAACCGCTCCGGGCGTGCCGACCACCGAGAGGCGGATCGGCAGCGCCGCGGGCGCGCGCCGCGCCGCCGCGGCCATCGTGCGCGCCGAGGGCGGTGGTGGACGCGCGCGAGACCGCGATGATCACCTCTCCGCGCGCCCACGCGCCGCGGCCGATGCGAGCGCGCCGTCGATGACCAGGTCGGGGTCGTGGCGCAGCAGCGCCTCGTCCTTGCGGCTCACCGGCTCGCCCTCGGTGCCGTTGGCCACGACGATCGCGCGGCCGCGGCGGCCGGCGACGGCGGCCATCTTGAGCGAGGTCGGGAAGCCGCCGCCGCCGCGGCCGCGCAGGCCGCTGCGCTCGACCTCGTCGATCAGCCGCTCGCCGATCGACGGCCGGCATCGGCCCGCGCTCGCGCGAGCCGAGCAGCCGCGGCAGGCCCCGAGGGGCGAGGGCCGGCAGGGCGTGGGGGAGACGGGTGGTGGCCATCAGCGGGCCGCCATCGGGTACGGCGCCGCGTCGCCCGCGCGCAGCAGGCGCCACGCGACGCTCCCGGCGACCACCGCCAGCGAGGCGACTCCGAGCCCCCGCAGCCAGACGGTCGAGGTGTCGCTGCCCATACCGATCGCGTGGATGAAGGCGACCGGCCACATGGCGTACGCCGCCCAGTGGATTCCCCTCCACAGCCGCTGCCCGATGCGCTCGCGCAGCAGGCCGGTGACGACCAGGGCGAGCATCAGGTCCACCGCGATCGCGCCGAGGCCGACGTACAGCGGCTTCGATCCCGCCGCGAAGGGCACGAACACGTCCACCACGCGCACCACCGCGTAGGGGTCGATCACGGCCGCCGCGACGTGGACGGCGATGAAGACGACCGACAGCAGCGAGATGCTGCGGTGCAGCGCGAGCGTGGCGAAACGTGGCAGCGAGCCGAGCCGCACGCCGCCGCGGGTGGCGATGCCGAGCGCCGTGACGGCCGTGAGCAGCAGCAGCGAGACGACGCCGCTCCCGCGCATCAGGAACCAGACCGCGTTGCCGTTGTCGAACGTGCTCATCGGGCCTCCTCGGGCCAGCCGCCCACGCGGGTGACGTCGCCGTCGCGGGCGACCAGACGGGCGGGCAGGCCGGTCGTGGCGAGCCAGTCCGGGGCGCTCTCGCCCCGGACGATGGCGGCCGTGCTCGCGATGTTGGCGTTGACGCACGAGCCCGCCGCGACGCTCACCGTGCGCCACACCTCGCGCGCCGGCTCGCCGCCCCGTGAGGGATCGAGGATGTGGTGGGCGGGAGCGTCGTCGGGGCCCCACCGGCGCACCGTGGTGCTGGAGGTCGCGAGGCCGCCCGAGAACAGGTTGACCGTCTGACCCTCGCCCGTGAGGTCGGCGTGATCGTCGGTGACCCGCACCGGCCAGCCGTCGTCCGGGGCATCGCCCTGCAGCGAGATGTCGCCGCCGAGCCCGACCAGGGTGCCGGCGCCGGTGGCCTCGTGGATCGGCAGCGCGGCGCGGTCGGCGGCGAGCGCCTTGGCCGTGGCGCCCAGGTCGATCTGTACCCCCTTGGGCAACTGCACCGTGCCCGCCGCGTGGTCGGCGCGCACCTGGCGCCAGCCCGGGATCGGGGTCAGGCGCACCCTCACGCGCGGCGCGGCACCGGCGACCAGGGAGAAGTCGCGGTCGTATCCGAGCTCGCCGAGAGCCCGGCCGACGGTCGGGTCGACGTCACCGTCCGTGATCGCCGCCGCCCGCAGGGAGACCTCGACGGCCTCCATCAGCAGGGGGCTCACGCGCACCGGCGCGCCCTCGGCGCGATTGAGCCGGCTCAGCTCGGAGTCGGCGCGAAAGCGGCTGCAGGCCAGATCGACCCGCGCGAGCTCCTCACGCAGGATCGCCTCCGCCTCCGCCAGCGCGGTCGCCGGGTCGGTGGCCACCAGGGCGGTGGTGCCCAGGGCGCGGAACGATGCCGAGCGCAGGTCCCCGGCCATCGCTCAGGATCCCCCGGACGACGCGGCCGGTGCCTGCACCGACGGCGCCGGGGCGCTCGGAGGCGCGGCGAGCGGCGCAGAGGGCGGCGAGTAGGACGGCGTCGCGGGCGGCGAGTAGGACGGCGTCGCGGGCTGCGAGTACGACGGGGTCGCGGGCTGCGAGTACGACCCCGACCCCGAGTCGTCGTCATTTCGACGTGGTCCTCGTGGCGTGTGGCGCGAACGGGAGTCGGCTCGGCGGCGGCGGCGGGGCTCGCCGCCGTTCCGGCCCCCCCGGGGGTCGCCGTCGCGGTCGCGTTCGCCGATGAGGTGGACGCGGTCCCGGCGGCCGCGAGGCCTCCGACGACGACCGTCCCGGCGACGGCGAGGGCCGCCACCGTGCGGGTCGCCCGCGAGACGCTGCGCATGTGCGCGTCGCGGCGACGCGCGCGGAGAACGGGGTGATCGTTGTGCGTGGGGCTCATCGGGCACCTTCCCTCGGGGGGCGCCACCGGCTCTCGGCGAGATCACGGGGCGCACTGACAACGGTAGGCCGGAGGGGGTAAGGGATCGCCCAAGGGGACCTAAGAGTCACCTGTGGGTTTCCCGGGCGGCGCTCAGTCGTGGTCGCCGCCGCCGCCGCCCGGAGCCTCGGCGGCGCCGAGGGTCCGCCCATTCCAGACGGCCTTCGCCCCGACGTGCCCGGTGCGCACCACCCAGACGGTCGTGAGCGCGGCGCTGCCCACCAGCACCAGCGCGAGCACGATGCCGAGCGCCCGTGTGGCGAGGAGTCCGCGGGTGCGCTCACCGCCGGGGATCGGCAGCTCACGGCGCCATTGGCGCACCACGAAGGCGACCGCCACGAGGAACACCAGGATCGCGAACGTGCGGGTGCCCTCGCCCAGCTCGGCGTGCTGCCCGATGAGCGAGTCCTCGCGCACGCGCTCCTCCAGGTTCTGCCCGCTCATCACCGCCACCTGCGCGCCGAGCATGCCGATCGTCGCCGCTCCGGCCACCACCAGGCTGAGCACCTTGCGCCCACGCGGCCACGCGATGGCGGCGATGGCCAGCAGCAGGGTGAGGGGGATGAACACCACCGGTATGTGCACGATCAGCGGATGCGTGGGCACGCCGTAGACGTTGTCGAGCATGGGTCGGGGTTCCTCTCGCCGTGGCAATGGACCGGCGGGATGTTCGGCGTGGGCCGGTTATGGCTCCACCCCGGCGAGGTAAGGGAATCCCCAAGTCGCCGCGCGGAGGGACGCTCAGCCCGTGGGCGCCGGGACCTTCGCCGGGAACGTGATGACCACCATCAGGCCGCCCACCTCGGACACCTCGAGCGCCACGGTGCCGTCGTCGGCCTCCACGAGGCTCTTGACGATGGCCAGACCGAGGCCCGACCCACGCCGGTCGTCGTGCCCGCGCCAGAACCGGTCGAAGGCGTGCCGGCGGGCCTCCTCCTCCATGCCCGGGCCGTGGTCGGAAACGGTCATCCTCACGCCCCCGGGCCGGCGGGTCGCGCTCAGGCGCACCGTCGTCTCCGGCGGGGATGCCTCGAGCGCGTTGGCGATCAGGTTGTCGAGCACCTGCTCGAGCGCGCCGGCCGACAGCGGCGCCAGCAGATGGGGGTCCACGCGCGCGTCGATCTCCACCCCGCGCTCGGCGGCCGCGAAGCGCCAGGCGTCGGCGCGCTCCACCACGAGCCTGCCGATGTCCTGCGGAGCGCGCTCGGTGGCGCGGCGGTCGGCGTGGGCCAGGGTGAGCAGGCCGTTGACCAGCCGCGAGAGGCGGTCCACCTCGGCGATCGCGCTCTCCAGCTCGTCGCTCACCTCGGGGCTCGCCTCGTGCTGCAGGTTCTCGATCCGCAGGCGAAGGGCGGTCAGCGGGCTGCGCAGCTGATGCGAGGCGTCGGCCACGAATTGCTCCTGCGTGCCGACCACCGTGTCGAGCCGGGAGACCATGTCGTTGAACGCGTGCGAGAGCTCGCGCACCTCGGCGGGGCCCTCGTCGGGATCGGCGCGGACCGTCAGGTCGCCCGCCTCGGCGCGCCGGGTGGCGTCGCGCAGATGGGTCAACGGCCGGGTCACCCAGAGCGCGAGCCAGCGCCCCACCACGGCCACGGCGGCCAGCACCACCAGGGCCACGCCCCCGAGCAGCAGCCAGTAGCGGACCACCACGGCCGTCGACGCGGGAGGTCGGCACGGTCACGCGGACCGCGCCGTGCACCACCCCGCCGGAGGTGACCGGCACGGCGACGTAGAGCAGCTCGGTGCCCAGCGTCTCCGCGATGTGTGCCCGAGGCGACCTCGCCTTCGAGGGCGCGGGCGATCTCGGGGCGCGTCGCCGCGACGTCGCGTCCCAGGGCCGACGAGGACTCCGAGTCGGCCAGCAGCCGGCCGTCCGGCGCCGACCACGACCACCCGGGAGTCGGTGGACGCGGCGTCCCGGTCGGCCACCCGCGTCAGCGCCGGATCGCCCGGAGCCGCCCCCTCCTGCAGGGCGTCCTCCACCAGCGCGGAGATCGAGACGGCGTCGCGCTGGACCCGCTCCTGGGCGTCGCGGCGCTGTGTCCGCTGGTAGACCACACCGAGGGGGATCTCCAGAGCGATGAGCACCACCGCCGCCAGCACCAGGTACGTCGCGACCAGCCGGCGGGTCACGGGGTGCGCAGCCGGAAGCCCACGCCGCGGACCGTCTCGATGCGCCCGGGATCGCCGAGCTTGCGGCGCAGCGACGAGATGTGGACGTCGATCGTCTTGGAGGGGCCGTACCAGCGCGTGCCCCACACCACCTCGAGGATCCTGCGGCGGTCCACCGCGGCCCCGGGGTCCTCGGCCAGCAGCTCCAGCAGGGCGAACTCCTTGGGCGTCAGGTCCACGTCGCGCCCCGCCACGCGCACGCGGTGCTCGCGGCGATCGACCTCCAGATCGCCGACCGACAGCACCGGATCCGGCTCGGGCTCCGCCCCGCCGTCGGAGACGCGCCGCATGACCGCGTTGATCCGCGCCACCAGCTCGCGCATGCCGAAGGGCTTGACCACGTAGTCGTCCGCTCCGAGCTCCAGGCCGATGACGCGGTCGATCTCCTCCCCCTTGGCCGTGACCATGATGATCGGCACGCGCGAGCGCTCGCGCATCTGGCGCGCGACCGCGTAGCCGTCCATGTCGGGCAGGCGCAGGTCGAGCAGCACCAGATCGGGCTCCGGGGCGGCCAGCGCCGCGCCGCCGTCGGCCGCGCGCTCGACCTCGAACCCCTCGCGCCTCAGGCCCGCGACCAGCGGCTCCGCGATGCCGTCGTCGTCCTCCACCACCAGAAGCCTCATGCCGCCGATCATGGCGGGTGCGGCCACCCGGGGACAGCGCCTGTCCGATCCTTTACCCATCCGTGGGCATGTCCAGGACGATCGCGCCCGGTTGCGGCCGGGCCGTATCCGGGCACCTCTCCCTCACGGGCGCCGTCGAGCGGAGGGCCGAGTGGTGGAGATCGCCGTCATGGGAGCGACGGGCAACGTCGGGCGCGAGCTGGTCGCGATCCTCGCGGAACGCGGCCACGGAGTCCGGGCGATGGCGCACCATGCGCCGCCGGCCGCCGACCTGCCCGCGGGCGTCCGCGGTTTCGCCGTCGACCTCACCGACGGCCCCTCGCTGCGCGAGGCGCTGGACGGCGCCGCGGGCGCGTTCATGCTGAGCGGTTACGACGACGCCGGCATCGCCGCCGCGCTGGAGGATGCGCGCGTGGGCTCCGTCGTCCTGCTGTCGAGCGGCGCGGTCGCCACCGCCAGCCCCGACAACGCGGTCGCCGGATACCACCGGGCGTCCGAGCAGGCGCTCGGGGTGTCGTCGCTCGCGTGGACCTTCCTCCGGCCCAACACCTTCATGACCAACGCGCTCCGCTGGGCCGACGCGATCCGGGCCGGCGAGCCCGTCGTCGCGCCGTTCGCCGAGGTCGCGATCGCGACGGTCGATCCCCGCGACGTCGCCGCCGCCGCGGCCATCGCCCTGACCTCGGGGGCGCACGCCGGCCGCGCCCACCGCATCACCGGGCCCGAGGCCCTGCTCCCCGCCGAGCAGGTGGCCATCCTCGGCGAGGTGCTGGGCCGCGAGATCGCGTTCCGGGCCCAGCCGGACGACGAGGCGCGGGCCCAGATGGAGGCGGCGATGCCCTCCGCCTACGTGGACGCCTTCTTCGAATTCTTCACCGAGGGCGGGGCGGACGAGACCACCGTGCTGTTCACGGTCGCCGACGTGACGGGCGCCCCGCCCCGGACGTTCCGCGACTGGGTGACGGCACACGCGGCGGCGTTCGGGTGAACCCGACCCGTCCGTGCCTCACGGCACGGTGAGGTCCGTGCGCATCCCGGCGGCCCTTCTAGAGGACGGTCAGCCGGTCGATCACCGCGGTCAGCTCCAGTACGCGGCGCGGGGCGCCCTGGACGTTGCGGAGGGTCAGGGTGCGTCCTGCGTCGGACAGCCTGTCGTTCACGCCGATCAGGGCGCGGATGCCCGTCGAGCCAAGGAAGTCCAGCTCGGTGCAGTCGATCGTCACGTCGCCCCCCGACTCGCTCGCCAGCTGCACGAGGCGCTCCTCGACCGCGTCGGCGCTCGCCAGGTCGAGCTCCCCGGCGAGGTACACCTCGATCCGCCCGTCCCACTCCACGACCCGACCGCGCAGCAGTCCGTCGGAGCCGAACGATTCGGGATGGGGCACCGTTCCTCCACGGTCCGCGAGGGCGACCGGGCGTCGCTTCTCCCTCCCATTTATGCCAAATCGCGCCTCCGCCATCCAGATTCGGAGGTGTTCCCGCGCCGAGAACGCCACAATGGGACTGGAAGGAGGCTCATCATGGCCAAGCTGATCTACGCGGCGATCACCTCGCTCGACGGCTACGTGGCCGACCGCGAGGGCAACTTCGACTGGGCGGCGCCGGACGAGGAGGTGCACGCCTTCGTCAACGACCTCGAGCGGCCGATCGGCACCTACCTCTACGGGCGGCGCATGTACGAGGTGATGACCTACTGGGAGAGCGCCGCCGCCGGCCGACTCCCAGGTGGAGCGCGACTACGCGGCGATCTGGCAGGCGGCCGACAAGGTCGTGTACTCCCGAACCCTGGAGGCCGTGTCGAGCGCCCGGACCCGGATCGAGCGTGACTTCGACCCCGAGGCCGTTCGCCAGATGAAGGCCTTCGTGCGGCACGACATCACCATCGGCGGGGCCGAGCTCGGCGCCCAGGCGCTGGCGGCGGGACTGGTGGACGAGGTGCACCTGTTCCTCAACCCGGTCATCGTCGGCGGGGGCACGCGCTGCCTGCCGGACGAGGTGTTCCTGCGGCTCGAGCTGCTCGACGAGCGCCGCTTCGGCGGCGGCGTGGTGCACCTCCACTACCGGACGCGCGCCTGACGGGCGCTCGGCCACCCGCTCCCTTCGCGGGGCTCTGCGGCCGCTGCGCGCACCAGGAACTGGTGGCGACCCGCCGCTCCGTGTTCAGCCTGTGCCTGCTCAGCCGCGACGATCCGCGTTTCCCGCGCTACCCGCCCCTGCCGGTCGGCGCGTGTCCCGGTTTCGCGCCGCGCGGGCCCGCCTCCCCCGTCGAGGAGGCGGGCCCGCGGGTCTAGAAGGTCCGGATCGCGATCTCGGCCGGGGCGGCGAGCAGCCCGGACAGCTCGGGGTCGAGCTTGACCAGCGTCAGCGAGGCGCCGGCCATGTCCAGCGAGGTGCAGTACTCGCCGACGTAGTTGCGCTCGACGTTGATGCCGCGCGCCGCGAGCTGCTCGTGGGCGCGGGCGTAGAGGATGTAGAGCTCGCTGATGGGCGTCCCGCCCAGGCCGTTGATCATCAGGGCGACGTTGTCCCCCTTCGAATACGGCAGGTCGGTCACCGTCGCCTCGAGGAGCTCGTCGACGATGTCGTTGGCGCTGGCCAGCTTCTCGCGGCGCCGGCCGGGCTCGCCGTGGATGCCGACGCCCATCTCCATCTCGTCGTCGGCGAGGTCGAACAGGGGTGAGCCCTTGGACGGCGGCGTGCACGAGGTGAGCGCCATGCCCATGGTCCGCGTGACCGAGTTGACGCGCTCGCCGAGCGCGACGAGGGCATCGAGGTCGGCGCCCTGCTCGGACGCGGCGCCGAGCGCCTTGATGACGAAGAAGTTGCCCGCCACCCCGCGGCGGCCGACCGTGTACGTCGAGTCCTTCACGGCCACGTCGTCGTCGACGATCACCGTCTTGATGTTGACGCCCTCGGCCTCGGCCATCTCGCGACCCATGTCGAAGGCCATGCGGTCGCCGGTGTAGTTGTTGATGATGTGGAGCACGCCCTTGGACGAGTTGAGCAGCTTGCTCGTCTCCAGCACGTAGTCCATCGGCGGGGCCGCGAACACGTCGCCCGGACACGCGGCGTCGAGCATCCCCTTGCCCACGGCCATCACGTGCGCCGGCTCGTGCCCCGAGCCTGAGCCCTGGATGATCGAGACCTTGTCGTCGCTCGGCGCGTCCGCGCGCATGATCAGGTTGTACTCGGGCACGTATTTGAGCGTGTCGGGGTTCGCCAGGGCGATGCCCTGCAGCATCTCCGGGACGAAGTCCTTGGGGTCGTTGACGAACTTCTTCATGACGCCACCCTTTTCTGCGTGATCGACTGGTGCCCGGCCCGGGCGTCAGGCCGCGGGCCACGCCTTGGAGACCTGCTCGAACATGACCGCGACGCCCACGGCTCCGGCGTCCGGGCTGCCGATGCTGCGCTCGCCCGTGTAGGACGCGCGTCCCCGCTTGGCGAGCATCGTGCTGGTGGCGTCCGCCGCCGCCCGGGCCGCCTCGGCCGCGCGCGCGAGCGCCTCGCCCGGGTCGTCGCCGGCCGCGAGGCGCTCCTCCAGCACGTCGGTGGCCGGCACCAGCGCGTCGAGCAGCGTCTTGTCGCCCACGTCGGACTGGCCCCGCTGCTTGATGCCCTCGATACCGGCGCGCAGCATCGCCACCACCTCCTGGGAACCGATGGCGTCGGCGCCGTTGACCGCCACGGCGCGCGCGGAGGAACGCCGTCCCCCACAGCGGGCCGGAGGTGCCCCCGATGCGGCTGGTGATGGTCATCGCGACCTTCTTGAGGAAGGTCGACGCGTCGGCGCGGTCGAAGGTGTCCCAATCGCTGAGCACGATCTCGAAGCCGCGCGCCAGCGAGTACCCGAAGTCCCCGTCGCCCACCACGGAGTCCAGCTCGCTGAAGTAGACCTCGTTGTCGACCGCGGTCTGCGCCACCGTGCGCACCACCAGCTCCACCTGCTCGAAGCCCCCCTGGTCCATCGCCGCCTCCCCCATCGCGTCGGTCATGTCAGTCCCCGAGGCAGTTCTCGAGGTCGCGCAGGGTCACCCAGTCGCCGGGCGCGGCGCGACTGCGGTTGGCGATCACGCGGGTCGGCTCGCCGCCGGGGTCTCCCAGCGAGCTGACGACCAGAGCCGCCTCGCTGAAGTCCTCGTCCTCGGTGTAGCCGTTGACGGTCACCACGCAGCGCAGCCCGGCCGCGGTCGCCGCCTCCAGCCCGTTGCGCGAGTCCTCGATCACGAGGGCGTCGGCCTGGTCCACGCCGAGCGTCGCGACGGCCAGCGCGTAGATGTCGGGCGCCGGCTTCTTGCGCGGCACCACGTCGCCCGCGAGCACCGCGGCGAAGCGGCCCGCGGCGTCCTCGCCGGCGACGTGGTCGAGCACCGCCCGCACGGAGGCCTCGGCCGAGGTCGAGGCGACGGCGAGCGCCCACCCGGCGTCGAGGGCCTCGCCGATGATGCGGGCGATGCCCGGTCGCGCCGGGAGGGCACCCCGGGCGACCATCTCGGTGTAGAGCGCCGTCTTGCGGGCGTGCCACGCCGCGATCAGCGCGCTCTGCGCGTCGGCGTCGCGCGGCAGCCCGGCCTCCTCCACGAACGCGTCCGTGAACAGGCTGGCCATGCGCTCCTTGCCGCCGCCGATCTTCAGCTTCTGCGCGTAGTCCTCCTCCGACCAGCGCACCGGCACCCCGAACTCGGCGAACGTCTGGTTGAACGCCGGGAGGTGGCCGTCGCGCTCGGTGTCGGCGAGCACCCCGTCGCAGTCGAAGATCAGCGCCCTCACCAGGCCCTGTCCGCGCTTCCGAACATCCGCAGGTGCCGCACGGCCATCTCCAGCACCGCGGCGCGTTGCTCGCGGAACAGGGAGGGCGGGTCGTTCTTGGTGGGATTGGCCGCCAGGAAGGCGCGGGTGGAGTCGAGGTAGGTCACCTTGACCGCCGTCGAGATGTTCACCTTCGCGCAGCCCCGCGCGATCAGATCCGTGAAGGCCTCCTCGGTGAGCCCGGTGCCGCCGTGCAGCACCATCGGCACGGGCACGCGGGCAACCAGGTCGCTCACGCGCTGGGGCGTCAGCACCGGCTCGGTCGTGTAGACGCCGTGGGCGGTCCCGATGGCCGGCGCGAAGCAGTTGACGCCCGTCGCCTCGAGGAACGCCACCGCGTCCTCGATCGGGAACACCTCGCCCTCCTCGTCCGAGCCGACGCCGTCCTCGACGCCGCGCACGCCCTCGATCTCCCCCTCGACGTGCGCGCCGTAGCGCCGCGCCTCGGCCACCACCTCGATGGTCTGGCGCGTGTTCTCCTCCAGCGACAGCGACGAGGCGTCGAAGAGCACCGAGTTCCAGCCGGCCTCGAGGCAGGTGGTGATCACCTCGCGCTCCGGGCAGTGGTCCAGGTGCAGCGTCACCGGCACCGACGCCGGCTCGGCCATCGTGCGGAACATGTTCACCAGCACGTCGGCGCCGATCGAGCGCACCGTCTTGACCGAGGTCTGGACGATCAGCGGGGAGCGCACCTCCTCCGCCGCCGCGATCACGGCCTCGAGCGTGAGGTCGTTGACCACGTTGAACGCGGCCACGCCGTAGCGGTCCGCGAAGGCGCGGTCGAGGATCTCCTTCAGCGGAACGATGGACAACGGACCTCCCCGGCGCTCGGGAACCGGGTTCCGAGGCTAGGCCCGAGGGGCGCGCACGGCATCGGGAGCATCCCCCGTCCGGCCGTGCGGGGTACCACTACCGCAGGCTGTGCTCCCGGGCGTGCAGGGCGGCCTCGGTGCGGTTGTGCGTGCCGGTCTTGCGCAGGATGGAGCCGACGTGCTTCTCCACCGTCTTGACCGAGATCGAGAGCGCGTCGGCGATCTGGCGGTCGGGCAGCGCGCGCTCGAGCAGGGTCAGCACCTCCTGCTCACGGTCCGACAGGCCGGTCGCGCCGTTGAAGTGCGCGTGGAGGCGGTCCACCGCCCCCTCGGAGAGCAGCGCCCCGCCGTGCGCCGCCGCGAGCACGGCGCGGGCCAGCTCGGCGCCGGACGCGTCCTTGCCGAGGTACCCGCGGGCCCCGGCGCGCAGCGCGGCGGCCACCAGCTCGTCGTGGTCGAAGGCGGTGAGCGCCACGATCGCGGCCGCGGGGTCCTCGCCGCGGATCGCCGCGATGGCCTCCACGCCGTCCGCCGTCGGGCATGCGCAGATCCATCAGGGTCACGTCGGGCCGCAGCGCCCGCCACAGCACCAGCGCCTGGCGGCCGGAGCCGGCGTGGCCGACCACTTCGATCGACGGCTCGGCGTCGGCCAGCAGGCGGGCGATCCCGATCCTCACGGCCTCGTGGTCGTCCACCAGCAGCAGCCGCACCCGGGCCGTCGCCGCGTCGCGCGGCGCGTCGACCGCCAGCGGCAGGTGGGCGCGCACCCGGGTGCCCCAGCCGACGGTCGAATCGACCTCGAGCGTGCCGCCGAGCAGGGCCGCCCGCTCGGCCATCCCCCGCAGCCCGATGCCGTTGAGCGCGTCGGCGCGCTCCACCTCGGCCGGGTCGAAGCCCGCGCCGTCGTCCTGCACCAGCAGGCTGATGCCGGTGGGGGAGTAGACGACGCCGATGCGCACCGACCTGGCGTCGGCGTGGTGCAGGGCGTTGGTGAGGGCCTCCTGCGCGATGCGGAACAGGGAGTGGGCCACGTCGGGCGCGAGCGGGACCGGCTCCCCCGCCACCACCAGGCGCACGTCGGCCGCGCCGGTGCGGTTGGCCCAGGCCAGCTCCAGGTCGAGGGCCTCCTCCAGCGACCTCCCCTCCAGCGGGGAGGGGGCCAGCCCCAGCACGCTGCGGCGCATCTCCTGCAGCACGAACAGCGCCGCGGCCTCGGCCTCGCGCACCGCCGGCGCCAGGTCGGCGGTGCGGCCCTTGTCCAGGGCGGCCTCGGCCGAGCGCAGGTTGAGCAGCACGGACACCAGCCCCTTCGCGACGGTGTCGTGCACCTCGCGGGCCATGCGGTTGCGCTCCTCGGCGGCGGCCTCGGCCCGGGCGTTGACCTCGGCCGACTCGTGCAGGCGGGCGTAGGTGATGGCCAGCGCGGCGTGCTTGGCGAACAGCTCCAGCAGGCCGGCGTCGTCGGCGCTGAACACCCGCTCCGGGTCGCGGCTGAACACCACGCACGAGCCGATGATCGTGGTGCGCCACCAGATCGGTACGCCGATCACGCCCCGCAGCGACACCCGGTCGGCCTCGGGCACGTGGCCGCCCGGCACCTGGGAGTAGTTGCTGAAGATCATCGATCCGCGCCGGCGCACGATCGCCCCGGTCACGCCCTCCGTGAGGGGGAACACGCGCCCCGACTGGCACGCCACGCCGATGTCGGCCTCCTTGCGGTACTCGCCGGCCAGCTCATCGACCAGCGAGATCGAGCCCGCGTCCCCGTCCAGCAGGCGGATCGAGCGGTCGAGGATGCGCTCGAGCAGGGGCCCCAGGGAGAGCTCCGCACCCAGGTCCTCGACCACGGCGACCAGCGCGGCCGAGCGCTCGCGCTCGACCCTCGCTGAGGTCCGGGATGGGCTGCTGTCCACTCCAGTGCGCTCGTCCCGATGGGTGCCGGGTAACCACCCGAGAGCCTACGACCTGCCCGGGTGCGCGGACAAGCGACCGGGGGATCCGTTTCAGCCGGCGGGCACCAGGCTCTCCAGCGGCACGTCCGGATCGCCCAGGCGCTCGGGGTCGATGCGGGCACGGGAGCGGATCAGCGCCTGGATCGGGTCCGTGACGTCCCAGACGTTGATGTTCATCCCCGCGGCCACGCGGCCGTCCTCGAGCCAGAACGCGATCAGCTCGCGCTGCGCCGCGTCGCCGCGCAGCACCACCTCGTCGGTGCCGCTCGCCAGGCCCGAGTACTCCATGCCCACGTCGTACTGGTCGGAGAAGAAGTAGGGGATGCGGTCGTAGGGCGCGTCGGCGCCGAGCATGTTGCGCGCCGCCGCCGGCCCCTGGTTGAGCGCGTTGGCCCAGTGCTCCACCCGCACGCGGCGCTCGTAGAAGGGGTGCAGCAGGTTGGCGATGTCGCCGGCGGCGTAGACGCCGGGCGCGCTCGTCGCGAGCGTCGGGTCCACCAGCACCCCGTTGTCGACGGCGAGGCCCGCCGCCTCGGCGAGCGCGGTGCGCGGCGTCACCCCGACGCCGACGAGCACGGCGGCGCAGTCGATGGTGCGCCCGTCGCCCAGGCGCACCCGCTCGGCGCGCCCGTCGCCCTCGATCGCCGCGATCTCGACCCCGGTCAGCAGATCGACGCCGTGGTCGCGATGGATGTCGGCGTAGATCTCGCCGACCGTCGTGCCCAGCACGTTCTCGAGCGGCACCGTGAGGCGCTCGAGCAGGGTCACCTCCATGCCGAGCTGGCGTGCCGAGGCCGCCGCCTCGGCGCCGATCCATCCCGCGCCCACCACCACCAGGCGCCCGCCCGCGTCGATCGTCTCGCGCAGGCGGCGGCTGTCGGCCAGCGTGCGCAGGTACAGCACCCCGTCGAGGTCGGCGCCGGGGATCTCGAGCCGGCGGGGCTCGGCGCCGGTGGCCAGCAGCAGCCGGTCCCAGGCGATGCGCTCGCCGCCGCCGAGCTCCACGGCGGCGCCCGCGACGTCGATGGCCGTGACCTCGGTCGCCGGTGCGCAGATCGACGTCGTGGTCGGCGTACCACGCCGCGTCGTTGACGTAGACCGTCTCCAGGTCTGCCTCGCCCCGCAGGTAGTCCTTCGAGAGCGGCGGCCGCTCGTAGGGCCGCTCCGGCTCCTGGGCCACCAGCGTCAGGCGCCCCTCGTACCCCTCGTCGCGGAGCGTCTCGACCGCCTTGCCGCCGGCCAGGCCTCCGCCCACGACCACGATGTTCTCGGGAGTGTCCACGACGTCTCCTCCGGGTTGGCCCCTGCGGGGCTGCCCCTCTTCAATGCCCGCCATCGCCGTTTCGCGACCCTCGCCGTCCCACCGTGGCAGGCTGCCGGAGAGTGCCGTCCACCCGGGGGCGGCGAACGCGGAGGGGGCTCCGCGTGGAACCAGAGGCGACGAGCGATCTCTTCCTCGTGGACGAGCTGCTGTCCGACGAGGAGCGTGCGGTGCGCGACCGGGTGCGGCGCTTCAGCGACGAGGAGGTGCGCCCGGTCATCAACGGCTACTGGGAGCGCGCCGAGTTCCCCTTCCCGCTGATCCCGAAGCTGGCGCAGCTGAGCGTCTGCGGCGGCGCGTTCACCGGGTACGGGCTGCCGGGCCTCTCGCCGCTGGCGGCGGGCCTCGTGTCGATGGAGCTGGCGCGCGGCGACGGCAGCGTCAGCACCTTCCACGGCGTCCACTCCGGGCTGGCGATGACCGCGATCGCGATGCTCGGCTCCGAGGAGCAGAAGGAGCGCTGGCTCGGGCCGATGGCGCGCCTGGAGCTGATCGGGGCGTTCGCCCTCACCGAGCCCGACCACGGATCGGACGCGGTGACCCTTGAGACCCGGGTGCGCCACCTGGGCGACGGCTACGTGATCGACGGGGACAAGCGCTGGATCGGCAACGCGATGTTCGCCGACCTGATCGTCGTCTGGGCCCGCGACGCCAACGGCGAGGTGGGCGCGTACGTGGTGGAGAAGGGCACCCCCGGGTTCGAGACCCGGCTGATCACCGGCAAGATCGCCAAGCGCGCCTCATGGCAGGCCGACGTCACGATGCGCGACGTGCGCGTTCCCAGCGAGAACCGCCTCCCGGGCGCCACCACGTTCGACGACGCCGCCGCGGTGCTCGCGAAGGCGCGCCCGGGCATCGCCTGGGGGGCGCTCGGGCACGCGGTGGCCGCGTACGAGGCGGCGGTGGCCTACTGCCTGGAGCGCGAGCAGTTCGGCACGCCGATCGCCGGCTACCAGCTCACCCAGTTCCGGCTGGCCAAGATGCTCGCCGACGTCACCGCGATGCGGCTGATCTGCATGCGCCTCGCCGCCCTGGTGGACGAGGGGCGCCTCACCCCGGCGATGGCGTCGCTGGCCAAGATGCACAACGCCGAGAAGGCGCTGTCGGTGGTGCACCAGGCGCGCGACCTGCTGGGCGGCAACGGCATCCTGCTCGAGAACCACGTGGCGCGGCACCTCGGCGACGCCGAGGTGGTCTCGACCGTCGAGGGCACCGACGTCGTCCACGCGCTGATCGTCGGCCGCGCGATCACCGGCCTGAGCGCCTTCTCCTGAGTGCTAGAGCCCGGTGAGCGCCTCGAGCCGGCCGGAGGCGACCGCGGCCGTCATCAGCGCGTAGTCGCTCTCGTTCTGATCGGCGTAGTCGATCGAGAAGGCGGCGATGGCCCGGTCGAACGCCTCGCCCTTGCCCAGATAGGCGGAGATCGCGACGGGGTCGCCCGACCGGGCGTGGGCCCGGGCCAGCGTCCATCCGCACATCTCGGCGTAGATGGTCATGCCCTTGGGGACCATCACCTCGATGTCGGCCGAGCCCTTCCAGTCGCGCAGCTGGCGCACGTAGAAGTCGCGCTCGCGGCCGTCCAGGCCGTCATTCACGTGGAGCCAGCCCAGGAAGATGTCGCCGGTCGCCTGCATCAGCCGCTGCCCGGCCACGACCCGGTGCCCGGCGTTGCGGTAGTCGCTGCGTCCGGCGAACTCCTCGAGCACCGACGGCTGCGCCTCCTTGAGCTGGAGAAAGAGCGGATCCTGGCCATCGCGGCCGAGGAAGAGCGCGATCCAGGCGCGCGTGCCGACGCTGCCGACGCCGACGACCTTGCGCGCCAGATCGACGAACTCGTAGCGCTCCAGCAGGCGCCGCCGGTCGGTGTCGAGCGTGCGGCGATACTCGCGCAGGCGGGCGTGCGTCCACTCGATGAACTCGTCCGCCCGCTCGTCGGGCAGCAGCTCGTCGATCGGGACGATCAGCGGCGGATCGGCCGTGATGCGCGGCTCGCCGTCCTCGAGGTGGGTCAACCGGTCGAGCGCCTGCATGCTGTCCTTGGTCCGCGCCTTGGCGAGGCCCTTCTCGGCGCGCGCGTAGAGCTTCGCGGGCACCGTCGCGCGGTAGCGGGCGAACGCCTCCTCCACATCGAGCCGCGCGTAGAAGACCTCGAGGTTGGTGCGCGCCGCGAAGTCGGCCATCGCGGTGCGGTAGCTGGCGACGCACGTCCGCACGATCGCGCCGCGCTCCGCGTCGCTGTAGCCCCGATCGCGCCCGGCCACCTCGAGGCTCGCCGCCAGCCGCTTGACGTCCCACTCGAACGGCCCCGGCAGCGTCTCGTCGAAGTCGTTGATGTCGAACACGAGCTGCCGCTCGGGGCTGCCGAAGACGCCGAAGTTGGACAGGTGGGCGTCCCCGCAGAGCTGCACGCGCAGGCCGCTGTTCGGCGAGGCCGCGAGGTCGTTCGCCATGATCAGCGCCGCGCCGCGGTAGAAGGTGAACGGCGAGACGAGCATGCGCCCGTACCGGATCGGCACGAGATCGGGCACCCGGGTCTCGGCCTGGCCCTCGAGCAGCGCCACCGGGTCGGGCCGGTCGGCGGCCGGGGTGAACCCGGCGTGGGTCGCGCGGGGCACGGCCGACCGCGCCGCCTTGCCGGCGGCCACCCGCTCGTCGAGCGTCAGGTGCTCGACCCTGCTCTTGGTCGGGACGCGACGATCGCTGCGCGCGGTGGTGGTCACGGGAACTCGCTTTCGCTTGAGGGCAACCACGAGACTCCCTCTCCCCGGCGGCGGTATCAAGTGGCGGTGGGTCGTTCACCCCGGTGATCGACCACGCGAGGCGCCCGGGCGGCGTCGCGGCCGGTACGCTCAACCGGTGACCGGCACAGGGGTGGGTGCATGAACGACGCCGACGACGAGCAGCCGACCGACCCGGGCCCCGTGGCCGGGGGGCCGCCGGTTCCCGCGCCCTGGTCCGAGGACGACGACTCCGGCGAGGACGACCTCAACGAGACCCTGCGGACGTTCGTGGTCGCGCTGGCCGGCCTGGTCGGCGCCATGGTCGTCGTGGGCGCGATCGGCCTCGCGACCCACAAGCCGCGCAAGAACTTCATCCGGCGCCACCCGGTGATCGCAGAGTTCCTCGGCATGGGGCGCCACGGCTTCTAGCCCGGCCGGGCGCGGCTCAGACGTGGAGGATGTTGACCGCGCGCGCCGCGATCAGCAGCACCGTGACCACCGACACCGCCGACTCGACCGCCATCAGGCCCTTGGTCGGGCGGGTCAGCGGCATCGCGTCGGTCGGGCTGAAGGCGATCGAGTTGGTGGTGGACACGTAGAGGTAGTCGAGCAGGTGCGGCGCCCATCCCGGGCGGGCCAGCGAGGATTGTCGTCCTGCGGGAACTGGATGTCCGGCGCCGTCCGCGTCTCCGAAAGGGCCCGCCGCACCGGGCCGCCGCAGTCGAGCTCCCAGAACGCCAGCCCGAACGCGACCACGTTCGAGAACCACAGCGCCACGCCGCTCCCGAGCAGCTGAGGACCGCTGATGCCCAGGGTGGACGACACCAGCAGCGACGTCACCAGCAGCGACATCTGGATCAGGCTGCAGATGACGATCACCACGAGCAGCGTCTGCACCATCCGCCGCCGGTGGGCCGAGAGGCGGCCCGGCCCGGCGACGAGCACCACGGCGAGCGCGAGGTACGGCACCGCCGCGAGCAGCCAGAGCCACCAGCCGACTCCGTGGAAGAGACGCCAGTTGGCGTGCATGCTCACCAGCGCCAGGGCGATGAGGACCAGGGCGACCACGACGACGATCGGCGCGGCCTCGTCGCGCGCCTCGCGCTCGGCCTGGTGCAGGGCGCTGTTGGTCACCACCGCCCCTTCGGCGCGGCTCCCGTCAGCCCTCCCGGCGCCGTCAGCCGGCGGGAGCCATCGCGACGGTCGGCGGCGACGGGGACGACACGACGACGGCCACCCGTGTCCCCCGGCCCAGTTCACTCTGCACGGACAGCTGCCCTCCGAGCACCTCCACCCGCTCCCGCGCCGAGGCCAGGCCGATGTGGCCCACACGGAAGCGTCCCATCTCGCCCGACGGGTCGAACCCGACCCCGTCGTCCTGCACCGAGAGCCGCACCACGCCGTGCACCCGCTCCAGGCGCAGCGCGACGTTGCCGGCCTGGGCGTGCCGCTCCGCGTTGACGAGGAACTCCCGGCCGAGGGCGAGCAGCAGGCGATCGTGCGTGCCCGTCGCCCATGGATCCAGCGTCGCGCGTCAGCCGGAAGCCCGCGCGCCGCGACACCACCTGGCCGACGGCCTCCAGCGCGATCGGAAGCCCGCCGTGGGTCAGCGTCAGGGGATGAAGCTCGCCCACCGCGGTGCGCAGGCCGGCGATCGCCTCGTCGATGCCGGCGTCGGCGCGGCCCAGCAGCCGGGCGACGGCGCGCTCGTCGTCGCTGGCGACGCACTCCATCACGTCCTGCCGGGCGGCGAGGAGGTCCTGCAGCACGCCGTCGTGGAGCACCTCGGCGATCCGCTGCCGCGTCCGCTCCTCGGCGTCGAGCGATGTCGGCGATCAGGCGCCGGCGCTCGGTGGCGAGCAGGGCGATCCGCTTCGCCTGGTCGCCCACCGCGTCCTCGGCGCGACGACGGCGGGTGATGTCGAGCACGGTGCCGATCAGCCGCGTGGGGCGACCCTGCGCGTCCCGCTCGAGCTCGCCGCGGCTGATCACCGTCCGCACCTCACCCCCGGGCCGCACGATCCGGTTCTCGATCGCGAAGCGGCTCTCGCCGGCGATCGACCATCGCCATGTGCTTCTCGAGCCGGACCGGTCGCCGGGGTGGACGCGCTCCGAGGAACGCCTCGTACGTGGCCGGGAAGCCTCGCGCGAGAGCCCGAGGATGCGGTAGACCTCGTCCGACCAGATCAGCCGCCCCGTGCCGATGGTGTAGATCCAGCTGCCGAGGTGGGCGATGCGCTGCGCCTCCGCGAGGTCGGCGCGGCTCCTCTCGGCCTCCTCCTCGCGGCGCTGGCGCTCGACCGCCACCGCGGCGATCTGGGCCACCGGCACGATCGCGGCGGCGTCGCCGTCGACGCGGGCCGGCGTCCCTGGCGGTCCGAGAGCTGGATGACGCCGAGCGCGTCGCCGTCGTGGCCGACCAGCGCGACGGTCAGCCGGCCCCGCAGCGGGTGGTGCGCGTCGACGCCCGAGCCTCCGGCGCGCCAGCCCGGGCGCTCCACCAGGGTGGCGTGGCGGCGCGCTGCCGAGACCGCGGTCAGCTGCACCCGCGTCTCGCCGGGCTGGTGCAGATCGACCGCGCAGAGGTGCGCGCCGGCGAGCAGCCGGCTGTGGTGCGCCACCACCGCCGCGAGCTGTTCCAGTGACCGGGCCCGGCTGATCTCCACCGCGGCGGCCGCGAGCGCGCCGCCGGGTCGGTCGCCCGGGCGAGATCGATGATCTCGGTGCGGGCTCGGGGAACCCCCGCGACCGCGGCGAGGGAGCCCTCCGGCGGCGGGCGGGGTTCCACGTCCGCAGGGTTGCAGGCCTCCGATCGGCGAACATCCTCCGATCGGAGGATCCGATCGGAGGAGCCCCGTCTCGCACCGCCAGATCTCAGTCGGCGGGGCGGGTGATGCTCACGAGCCGGTGGTCCGGCGTGAAGAGCCGTCGCACGACGCCCACCGCGACGACGGCCGTGGCGGTCGCGGCCGAGCCCGAGCACCAGGTACATCACGACCACCTGCACCAGCACGGCGTCCAGGGGCTCGACGCCGGCCAGGATCAGGCCGGTCATCGCGCCCGGCAGGAACACGATCCCGACCGCCTTGGTGGTCTCGATCTGCGGCACCAGCGCGGCGCGCAGCGCGGTCCGGACGTAGGGGCGCGCGGCCAGCTGGGACGGCTGGCCGAGGGCCAGGCGCGCCTCCACCTCGAGTCGCTTGTCGCGGAGCTCCTCCACGATGCGCCGCGCCGCCAGGATCGTCGAGTTCATCGCGTTGCCGATCGCGAGGCCGGCGATCGGCACCAGCGTGCGGCCCTCCAGGGGGAAGATGCCCAGGCCGAAGAGGACGCCCACCGTCACCGCCCCGGTCGCGGCGAAGGCCGCCAGCGCGAGCGTCCACATGCCCGGCACCTCGGGTGCCCGCCGCCGCGCGACATCGGCCGCGAAGACCAGCATCGCGGCGATCCACAGCCAGGACAGGATGATCGGGCTGTCGGGATCGACCACCAGCGTGAGCGCCGCGCCCACCAGCAGCAGCTGCACCAGCGCGCGCGTCGCGGCCCACACCAGGCTGCGCTCCAGGCCCAGCCCGCCGCGCCACGAGAGGACGACGGCGATCGCCACCAGCACCAGCGAGGCGGCGACGCCGAGTGCGCCGACGTCACCCTGCATCGGGGCGCGCTCCTCGTCCCACGTGCCGGCGACGGCCGGCGGCCGTCGGCTCCCCCGACGCGCGCACGCGGCCCGTCCTCCAGCACGATCACCCACTCCGCGAGGCGCCCGGCCTGCTCGAGGTCGTGGGTTACCCAGACGACCGGCACGCCGTCGCCGGCCAGCTCCCGCGCGAGCGCCTCGAGCGCGCGCCGCGACTCCCCGTCGAGCGCCGAGGTGGGCTCGTCCATCAGCAGCACCTCGGGGTCGGTGATCAGCGTGCGCGCCAGGCACGCCCGCTGCGACTCGCCGCCCGACAGCTCGCCCGCCGGACGGTCCAGGAACGCGGCGGGCAGGTGGGCGCGCGCCAGCGCCCGTCGCATCACCGCGTCGTCGGCGTCGGCGGACGCGACGCGCAGGTTGTCGCGCACGCTGCCGCCGAAGGGCGTCGGCTGCTGGAACACCATCCCGACCATCCGCCGGTGGGCGAGCGGGTCCAGGCTCGCGAGGTCGGCGCCCCGGAAGAGGATCCGGCCGTCGGTGGGCGCCACCAGCCGGTTGCAGAGCCGCAGCAGCGTCGACTTGCCCGAACCCGACGGGCCGACGACCACGGTGACGCCTCGGCGCGGGGATCGCGAGGTCGATCGCGTCGAGGACGGCGCGGCCGTCGACCGTCACGCCGACCCCCTCGAAGGCGAAGAGTGGGGGAGCCGACGCCACGCCGGGATGATCGCAGCCAGGACCCTCCGTATGTGTGACATTAGGAATACCAAAGTCGCGGGCCCACACAGGAAAGCTGTACGGGCGGGCGGCCCCGAGGCCTGCTCCTCGGCCTGACGGCTCGAAGCAGGCGGCGCGACTCTCGTTCCTGCCGGATCTTCGCGACGCTCGGGGCGGGCCCGCGCCTCGAGGCCCTGCGCGACGCGGATCCGCCACCGAACCCGCGCCGGCGCCGTTAGGCGGTTGTCGGGCCACTCGCCGCGCGCCATCGCCCGGGGAGGTCTAAGCTCCCCGCCATGCCTGACAGCGACGTTCGCGTGTTGATCGCGGACGACCATCCCGGTGTACCGAGACGGTGTCGCCCGAGCGATATCCGAACGGCCCGGTTTGGAGCTGGTGGGGGTGGCGAGCGACGGGCGCGCGGCGATGACCGCCATTCGCGACCTGCGTCCCGACGTGGCCGTGCTCGACATCAAGATGCCGGAGCTGACGGGCATCGAGGTGGCCGCGGCCGTCGCGCAGGAGGGGCTCGCGACCCGGATCCTGCTGCTGTCGGCCTACGCCGACGACCCCGTCGTCTACGACGCCATCGTCCAGGGCGCCGCGGGATACCTGATGAAGAACATGAACCGGGACACCATCTGCGCGGCGGTCGAGAGCATCGCGCGCGGCGAGGCGGTGCTGGCGCCGCAGGCCCAGACCGCGCTCACCCAGTCGTTGCGGACCCGCGAGGCACACGCCCGGCCGGTCGTGTCGGCGCGCGAGCGCGAGGTGCTGCGGCTCACCGCCGAGGGCTTCTCGGGACCGCAGATCGGCGTCGAGCTCCACCTCAGCCCGACCACGGTCAAGTCGCACCTCCAGAGCGCCTACGAGAAGCTCGGCGTGTCCGACCGCGCCGCGGCGGTCGCGATTGCCATCCGGACCGGACTGCTCGAATGATCGGGCGCGCGCCCAGGCGACCGGCGGGACCCATCAGCTCCTGCGCGAGGAACTGCGCGTCGCGCGCGCGAGGGTGCGCGGCCTGGCGCAGGAGCTGCGCCGCAGCGAGGCCGGCAGATGCGAGACGCCGAGGCCCGCATCCGTCAGGAGGTGGCCGACGCGCTGCACGACGAGGTGCTCCAGGATCTGCTGGCGGCCCGACAGGACGTCGCCGAGGCGGTTGCCCGGCTCGGCGACGACGCCACGCTGACGCGTGCTGCCGAGGGCATCGACCGGTCCGCGGTCCAGCTCAGAGGGCTCCTGGGTGCGATGCAGGCGTCCCCGCCCGCGACCGGCGGCCTGCCGGCTGCGCTGGGGGATGTCGCGGATCGCCTCTCGCGCCAGGCTGCGGCTCGCCGTCGACTGGAGCGTCGCGCCGAAGGCGGAGGGCCCGCACGACGCCCTGGTGCTGTCGCTCGCGCGCGAGTTGCTGGTCAACGTCGCCAAGCATGCGCACGCGCATCGCGCCACCGCGACCGTGTCGCGGCGCGGGGCCACCGTCGTGCTGCGGGTGACCGACGACGGTCGCGGGTATTCCCGACGGTCGGCTCGAGGAGGCGGCGCGCGAGGGCCACTTCGGCCTCACCTCGGCGTTCGCGAAGGCGCGCGCCGTGGGCGGCACCGTGGAGGTCGCCGGCTCGTCGGGGCACGGAACGACGGCTGTGGTGAGGCTGCCGCTGCCCTGACGTGGGTGTCGCTCCTCCGTTGGGGGGAGGGGCGGCTCCTCCGAACGGTTCCTCCGTCAGGGGATCGAAACCGCCGCCGAGAGGGTCGAACATGAAGCAATGCCGGATCCCTACCATGCGCCCGCCGCCCGGCGCGACGACGGGCGTCTCGAGGTCCTCAGCCGTACCGGCCTGATCGACGGCGCCCGGCACGAGGACTTCGACCACATCGCGCGCCTCGCGGCGCGATTCTGCGCCGCCCCGGTCGGCCTCGTCTCCCTCGTCACCGACGAGCGGCAGGTGTTCGTCGGGGCAGTCGGGCTCGACGAACCCCTCGCCTCGGCGCGGGAGATTCGGCTGTCGCACTCGGTCTGCCAGTACGTGGTGGACGCCGCCGCGCCGATGCTCATCGACGACGCCCGCCGGCACGCCGTGCTGCGGCACAACCTCGCGGTGCGCGAGCACGGGGTGATCGCCTACGCCGGGGTTCCCCTCACCACCGCCGAGGGCGACACCCTGGGCGCTCTGTGCGTCATCGACCGCCGGCCCCGGGACTGGAGCACGGGCGATCACCTGTCCGTCCTCGGCGACCTGGCCCAGGCCGCGGCCGCCGAGATGGCTCTGCTCGCCCGCGTGCCCGACCCCGACACGCTCGCGCTGGCGATCTCCATCGCGCGGGCCTCGGCCCTGCGGGAGGGGGTTCCCTTCGCGCACTGCCGCGAGGTGGCCGACCTCTCGGAGGCGGTGGCGCGGCGCCTCGGCCTCGACGAGCGCGCCGTCACCCTGGCGCGCACCGGAGGCTGGGTACACGACGTGGGCAAGGTCGCCCTGCCGGAGCGGGTGCTCAACAAGCCGGGGCCCCTCGACGACGAGGAGTGGCGCATCATGCGCTCGCACTCCGAGATCGGCCAGGCTGCGGTCGGCGATCTCACGGGCCTGACGGCGACGGGGCTCATCGTGCGCCATCACCACGAGCGATGGGACGGCGACGGCTACCCCGACGGCCTGGCCGCCACGGCGATCTCGGTCGAGGCCCGCATCGTCGGAGCCGCGGACGCGTACTCGGCGATGACCTCCGAGCGCTCCTACCACCCGCGCCTGAGCGCCGAGGGCGCCCGCGCCGAGCTGCGGCACGCGGCGGGATCGCACCTCGACCCGGACGTCGTCGGCGCCCTGCTCGAGGTGCTCGAGGACCGCGAGCGCATCCCCGCCTCCGTCCCCACGGCCGAGAGCGGCGCGCCGGCGCTCGCGCGACTCGACGTGATCGCGACCATCGAGCGCTTCGAGCACGTCTCCGGGATGGGCTCGGGGGAGTTCACGACCCGCTACCTCAATGGCGACTTCGGCAGGGCGGCCTGGGCGCGCACCTGGTTCGCTCTCCTGAGGTAGGCGCGAGAGTGACCGCTCGCCGTCAGGGGATCTCGCAACCCGGGTAAACCCACCGGCCGTGGACCCGACGATCGCCCGCGGAGTTCGCCCGTCATCCCCACGTTCGAATGATGCGCAGGTGAGCCGGCATACCCGCGACCGGCCGTCCCCGCGGTCCGCGTGACAATCTGTCCCGCGTGATCGCTCACCAGCAGGCGCTCGCGCTGAGACGGTCGCTCCTCGTCCTCTTCGGGCTCGGGGCGACGCTGGCCGCTCATGCCTACTGCTCCGGCGGCGTCGCCATCACGCTCGCGGCCCCGATGGCCTGGGGTTCGCTCGGATGCCTGGCGCTGATCGTCGGCGCCAGGCGGCACCGCGTGTGGCGGGAGTGGTCGCCGCTCGGCCTGCTGGTGCGCATCGTGGTCGTTGAACTCGTCCTGCACGTCGCCCTGACCGCCGCTCCGTGGGCGTTCGGCATCCAGGTGCATCACGCACCGGCGCTGCTCGCGCCGACGACCCTCCTCGCCCACGGCGCCGCGGGACTGGTGCTCGCGCTCGCCCTGATGACGGCGCAGCACATCCTTTCCGCCGCTCAGCGGTTCGTTCAGGCGCTGCGGCGTGCTCTGCGGATGACGGGGGCCGCCTTCCCGTCGCGTGCCGCCACCAGGCTCTCTCCGGACGCCCTGGTCACGGCTCCCCAACGGCGCGCGCACGGCGCGCGCGGGCCTCCTCTCCCGGCGGTGTAGTCCCGGGCTCGGCGCACCCGCGCCGACGCCCCTCCACCACCGAGAACGGAGATTCCATGTACGCACGTCGTGCGCTCGTCGGCCTGTTGGCCGCCGCGTCCCTTGCCGGCGCGGCCGCCCCGGCGCTGGCACACACCGAGCTCGTCTCGACCTCGCCGAAGAAGGGCGCGGTCGTCAAGCACCTGCCGGCGACGATCAAGATGAACTTCACCGAGGCGCCGCAGCGGGTCGTGAGCGGCAGGTTGCTGGTCGCGCCGGTCGAGGACGAACCTCGCCAAGACGCACCCGTCTCAACGCCAAGAACGCCCGCCAGGTGCTCATGACCACCAAGGGCGACAAGGTCGGGCAGTACAGCGTGATCGTCAAGCTTATCGCGCCGGACGGCGACCCGCAGACGGTTGTCTATCGCTTCCGGGTCAAGCGGTAGGTCGGCAGGGGTTTGGGGGGCCGGCCCGCCGGCCCCCCACCGACCCGGCCGAGAAGATGCCGATGAGACGCCCACTGACCCTCGCCACCGCGCTGCTCGCATTCCTCGCGGTCGCGAGCAGCGCCTCCGCACACGTCCAGATCCTTCCCGCCACCGCCACGGTCCAGCAGGCCCAGGAGTTCACCGTCCGGGTTCCGACCGAGCGCCCTCTGCCGACGACGGCCGTCCAGGTGACGTTCCCATCCGAGGTCGCCGTCTACTCCTTCGCGCCGCCCCCGGCGGGATGGCGCGCCACGAAGATCCAGCGCGACGGCCGCTTCGTTGGCGTCAAGTACACCGGTGGGTCGATCCCGGTCAACCAGTACCTGGACTTCCACTTCCTCGGCACGCCGACCAAGGACGGCACCTCGGTGTGGAAATCCCTGCAGACCTACGCCGACGGACAGGTCAAGCCCTGGACCGGAAAGCCCGAGGCCACCGGCGCGGTGTCCGCTGAGAGCGGCCCGACGGCCCCGGGCCCCGCGGCGTCGGTCGTGATCAAGGCCGAGGGCGACGCGCCCTGGCCCCCGCGGTCGCCTCGGATGGCTCTGACGATTCCGGCGCCGCCATCTGGCTCGGAGTGATCGCGATCGGCCTGTCCGCCCTCGCCTGCGTCGCCGTCGGGCTCCTGTGGTCGAGTCGGCCGATGACCCTTCCCTCGGACGATCCCGGGGCCGACCGCTCATGAGGATGCGCCTGGCGGCAGCGCTCCTGCTGGCGCTCGTCGGCGCTCTGCTGATCCCCGGCTCCGCCCTGGCCCACGCCGTGCTCGTCTCGTCGTCGCCGGTCGGGAACGCGCAGCTCGCGGCGTCGCCGGCCTCAGGTGTCGATCACCTTCAACGAGCAGGTCCAGCTCCTCAAGACAACCGATCTGAGCGTCGTTGACCGCTCCGGCACCGTGGTCAACGCCGGCCCTGCTGCGACGCTGCCCTCCGACGCGCGGGTGATCCGCGTGTCGCTCCAGCCGAACCTTCCCGACGGGACGTACACGGTCCGGTATCTGGTCGTCTCGGCCGACTCGCACGTCGTCGGCGGGTTCTTCGTCTTCGGAGTGGGCAGCGGCAAGCTCGCGCCCCCCTTTCTCGGCGGCAGCGGTCAGAAGGGGCCGTCCGAGACGAGCGTCTGGGCCGTCAGCGCGCGATTCCTCGAGCTCCTCGGCCTGGGTGGGCTGCTCGGTCTGCTCGTGGTGCGCTGGCTCGTCTGGCGCCCGGCGTGGCGGGGGATGCCTCCGCTGCCGGGAGACTCCGCAGGGCGCCTCCTGACCTGGGAGCGCGACGGCTTCTGGACGGCGTTCGGCGTCCTGGCCGTCGGGGCCATGCTCGCCGAGGGCTACCTCCTGGTGGTGAAGAGCGCGAGCGCACTCGGCGTGAGCGTGATCTCGGTGCTCCGCAACCCCGCCGACGTCTCGACGGTACTCGGCGCCACCCACTTCGGCGACCTCATCCAGCTCCGCGGAGTCCTGCTGTTCGCCCTGTTCGTGATCGGCGCGTGGCGGTTCCTCGCCGAGAGCTCGGAGAGAGGGGCGCCGACTCCCGCGCGTCCGGCGGGCCCCCCCGCGCCCGCGGCGTTGATGGCCATCCTCAGCGTCGCTGCGATCGCCCTGGTCTCGGCCCAGGGCCACGCGTCCCAGGCGCCGCTCTCGAGACTTCAGGTCACAGACGACCTCCTCCATCTCGCGAGCGTCTCGATCTGGATCGCCGGCCTGGCCTGGGTGGGGGTGATGGTGTGGCGATTGCCGCGCGTCGCGCCCGGCGGTGACATGCTCGCGGCCCAGGCCCTTGCCCGGTTCTCGCGCGTCGCCCTGGTGGTGGTCGCGATCGCCATCGCGACGGGGGTCCTTCGGACAGCGGGCGAGCTCTCAGACCCTGCTCAGCTCTGGGATACCGCGTACGGCCGCAGCATCATCTACAAGCTCCTCCTCCTGTGTCCCATCGGGTTCCTCGCCCTGCGCAACCGCCGGGTGGTCACCTCGCTGCGGGGCGTGGCTGTTCCCACCGGCGCCACGCTGCGCATGGTGAGGCGCAGCGTCGGGATGGAGCTGACGGTGGCGCTCGGCGTCGTCCTGGTCGCCTCGATCCTCGTCGCCCAGGTGCCGGGGCGGATCTAGTCCGTGTCGGTCAGCGTCCGGATGTCGGCAGCGAGATCGCCCACGTCGATCGGCAGCCCGGCGGAATACGAGCCGGCCTGGCGGCCGTCGCGGTTAACCAGCACCACGCGGGCCGAGTGGACCGAGGCGGTCGCGCCGTCCGGCTGGGCCGCGATCAGCCACTTCTTCCACAGCGGACGCAGGGTCGCCGCCGAGCCGATGATGTAGCGCATCCGTCCCGTGAGGCGGTGTTGCGCCAGGAAGGCGCGCACCGCGGCGGGCGTGTCGCCCTTCGGGTCGACGCTGACGGCCACGACGTCGATGTCCTTCTGGCGGGCACCGACCCGGTCGAGCGCCTGCGACACCTCCTGGGCGGTCAGGGGGCAGATGTCGGGGCAACGCGTGTACAGGAAGGTCACGATCGCGGGCCGTCCGGGCGCGGGAACGCTCACGGGGCGGCCCACCGAGTCGCGGCCCTGGGTGAGCGGCGCGTCGCGAGCCGGGCGCACCGGGTCGGCCCTCAACGAGGGCTGTGCGCCCCCGAATGCGGCGAGTGAGACGAAAAGCGCTGCGCATGCCGCCAGGGCGAGTGCTCCGACCACCACCAGTCGCCGCGCTGAGCGTTTCATGCCGGGCCCTTTCGACCGGCCCTCCAACCCAGCCTCGACTGACCCTAGCTCCGGAGCGGCGGGCCGTTCGTCCCTGCCTCCCACTTCAGGTGCACAGGCCGAGTTGTCCGAGATGTGGGCCCGCGCTCTCAGCGAGCTCTGAGCCTCTCTGAGCTTCGAGGCGAGCTTCGGGCGTTGCGCACAGTGCGTTGAGGACTGGCGACAAGGCGAGGAACCGGCCTCTCTCGGGCCGGTTCGTCGCGCACCGGGCCCTACACACCGCGGGCACGGTGCAAGCGGCGCGCGTGGCCTTTCGGCCACGCGGGCCTTGCACAGCCGGCCGGTGGCCGGTGTCGCCCCGTCGGGGAAGCGGTGACCTGCAGGCGAAGATCCTGGCTCCGATGTCGCCCGAAGGCGATGAGACAGCCGGCCTCCGGCCGGCTGTGCAAGGTCGCCCCGCCAAAGGCGGGCCACCGAATGCCAATCCGCCCGGCCAGGGCGGATTTGCCGCGTCCAAGCCGGCCCGCAAGTGGCCGGCTTCGACGCGTAAGGGACACGCGCGCCAGCGGCGATACGGGACTGCTCAGAGGAGACGCTCAGAGCTCGAGGATTATCCAGAGCCCAGAACGTCGCCTGGGGTTTGACCCCAGGGCCCGGGAATGCCCGGCTCGGGAAGTCTCGGAGCTCGGACCCCCTTGTGGCCGGGCCATCCGTCACCGCCTCACGCTCCCGCGTGCGCGACCCGCCTCGGGAGTGGGACACTGATCACGAACCACCCGGAACGCACCACAGGAGGCGACGTGAGCGACACGATCACCCAGGCACCCGAGGACGTGACGGTGGAGGTCAACCGCCGCCTTCGCGCGATCGCCGCCGAGCTCGACCGGGTGCTGGACGATGTCTCCAACCTCGGGCCCGCCCAGATCCCGTCGGTGCAGGGCGCCGTCGCCGACGTGGAGCGCGCCGCCGCGTCGCTGACCCCGCGCCTCGAGTGGATCCGCTGGCGGGCGCGTGACATCCCGCGCGCCGCGCGTCGCCCGGGGCGGGCCGCGTGAGTTCCGCGCCGCCCAGCGACCACCTCGTCCGGGGTGTGGACTTCGTGTCCGTGCCGACCAAGGATCTGGCAGCCTCGGTGGCCTTCTACGGCGAGACCCTCGGGCTGCGGCGCTCGGCTCACAACCCCGATCGCGGGTTCGCCGAGTTCGAGACCGGCAACCTGACCCTCAGCGTGATCAACGCGGAGGCCATGGGCCTCGGGCACAACCCAAACCGCAACCACATCGCGCTGCACGTGGACGACGTCGCGCGCCGCCCGCGCCGCCCTCGAGGCGCGCGGCGTGGCGTTCACCGGCGACATCTTCGACACCGGCGTCTGCCACATGGCCTTCTTCGCCGATCCCGACGGCAACGCGCTGATGCTCCACCACCGCTACGCCCCGAGGCACCCCGAGGCGTAGCCGCCGGGGCTACTGGAGGTAGCCCTCCACGGTGTCCTCGGGGCGCTCGCTGGCCGGGTCCGGGTTGAGGCCGAACTCCTCGCGGGCGCGGCGCTGGCGCAGCAGGTCCCAGTAGCGGTCGAGCTCCACCCTCACGCGCTCGAGGCGCTCGTGCCGGCTCGGGTCGTCCTCGACCGACTCCTCCAGCAGGCGGTGCTCCTCGGCGACCAGTTCCTCGATGTGCGTGCTGACGTCCTCGTGCTCCATGGACCCACCCTTCGGTTGCGAGCTCTCTAGCTCTTCTTACTCCCCTTGGCGCGCTTGAGGGCCTTCTCGAGCCCCTCGGTGATCCTCTCGAGCACCTCGACCCGCGCGTACCGCTTGTCGTTGGCCGGGATGACGTACCAGGGCGCCGCGTCGGACGAGGTGCGCAGCACCATCTGATCGACGGCCTGGGCGTAGGCGTCCCACCTTGTCGCGGTTGCGCCAGTCGTCGTCGGTGATCTTGTACTGCTTGTAGGGCGTTTCCTCGCGGGCCTCGAAGCGGGCCAGCTGCTCCTCGGGCGAGATGTGCAGCCAGAACTTCTGGAGCAGCCACCCGCGCTCCACCAGGTGGTCCTCGAAGTCGTTGATCTCGTCGTAGGCCCGCTGCCACTGGGCGTCCGTCGCGAGGCCCTCGACCCGCTCCACCAGCACGCGGCCGTACCAGGTGCGGTCGTACGCGATCAGGTTGCCCGCGGCCGGAAGGTCCCGCCAGAAACGCCAGAGGTAGTGGTAACGCAGCTCCTCCGGCGTGGGCGCCGCCGTGGGGATCACCCGGTAGTCGCCGGCCTCCAGCGACTGGGTCACGCGGCGGATGACACCGCCCTTGCCCGCGGCGTCCCACCCCTCGAACGCCAGCACGGTCAACACGCCGCGCTCACGCGCCGTGAGGGACAGGTCGTGGAGCCGGCCCTGCAGCTTCGCGAGGCGCTCCCGATAGGTGGACTTGTCCAGCGAGGCCGTCAGGTCGACGCGCGACAGCACGTTGATCTGGTCGCCGCCGGGGGCGAACAGCTTGGGCGAGACGTCGACGCCCGCCGGAGCGGACTCGGTGAGACGCGCGGTCACCGAGTCGAGGATCGTCCGCGCGATGGTGACGCTGCGATAGCGCTCGTCGGTGGACTCCACCACGGTCCAGGGCGCGCCGGGCGCGGACATCCGCCGCAGCACGCGCTCGAGCACCGGGCGGGCCTCGGGCAGGGTCTCCAGCGCCGCCCAGTCCTGATCGTCAACCCGCCAACCGCGCCGGCCGTTCTTCTCGGACGCCTTCATGCGGGCGCGCTGCTCCTTCGCCGGCGTGTGGAGGAACAGCTTCACCAGCAGGGCCCCGTCGGCGACAAGGTCCGCCTGCAGCCCCTCGAGGTGGCGCAACCAGTTCTCGAACTCGGCCTCGCCGATGTCCTCGGACACCAGTGCGGCCACCTGGCGGAACACCCCGCCCGTCCACAGCGCCATCCGCCCCTTCGGCGGCATCGATCGCCACAGCCTCCAGAAGGCCGGGCGCTCGAGTTCCTCGCAGGCTCGGGTCCCGGAAGACGTACGTGCGCAGGTAGCGGGCGTCGAACCACTCGTTGAGCAGGTTGACCGCGTCGTTGGCCGCGATGCGGTCGTCGCCGGCGATCAGGATGATCACCGGGAAGTCGGCCTCGCGCAGGTCGTACTGGGCGTTGACCAGAGCGACGCGGAGGTCCGGGACGATCCGCCCGAAGTCCTCCTTGGACATGCTGTTGCCGACCTCGGCCGCGGCGAGCACGGGCCACCTCCCGGGAGTGGGCGCCGACCAATCCTGTCAGGTCGCGGGGGTCGGCCTCATGCCTTACGCGGTCGCGGGCCGGGCCGCGCGCCGCCCGAGCACGCGCCGCGCATCGCCATGTCCACCTGCGCGAAGGAGAGCGGATCGACGGGCAGGGGCGTCGGGGCGTCCCGGCGGGTGCGGATGCCATCGAGCAGGATGCCCAGCGCGCGCCGCCACGCCTGCCGGTCGGCGGCCTCGGTGTAGTCGGCGACCGCCCGCATCATGATGTTCATCAGCGGAAGGTCGGAGGCCGCGAGGTCGGCGCGCACGACGCCCGACTCCTGTGCCCGCCGCAGCAGCACCTCGGCCTTCGGCGCGATGCGCGCGCGGGTGGCCGCGACGCGGTCCCTGCCGTCGGCGCTGCCGGCGAGCAACTCGCTGAGGCCGCGGTCGCAGGTGATGAGGTCCATGGTGCGCTCGAGGAAGCCGCTCAGGCCCAGCCAGGGGTCGTCGAGCGCGAGGCAGTCCTCCACGATCGCGTCGATCTCGGCCAGCCGGGCCTCGAAGAGGGCCTCGATCAGCAGGCCCTTGTCGGGGAAGCGCCGGTAGACCGTCGCGACGCCGACGCCCGCGCGCTCGGCGATCTGGTCCATGGTCGCGTCGAGGCCGACCTCCGCGAACACCCGCCGCGCCGCGTCGACGATCAGCCCACGGTTGCGCTCCGCGTCACGGCGCAGCGGTCGCGGCGTGGGATGGGTGGTCAACACGACGCGATCTTAACAGAATCGGAGGCATTTGTTCCGTTTCACTGGTAGGGTCCGGGCGAAGCGAAGGTGTTTCCTCCGAATCGTGGTCCCAGGGGGGCCTGTGACGTGATCAGGGCGGTACAGACGAGAGGGCTCCGCTGGTCCCGCCTCTCCGGCTGGCCCACCGAGATCGCCCTCTTCGGGCTCGCCCTCCTCGCCTACCAGGGCGCCCGCGCGGTCACGCGCGGCACCACGAGCGACGCGCTCGCCAACGCTCACCGCGTCTTCGACCTGGAAACCGTGCTCGGCATCGACGTCGAGGCGCGGCTGCAGGGCGCGCTGCTCGGCACCCCGTGGCTGTCCGCCCTGGACTGGGTGTACCTGCTCGCGCAGCAGGCGATCCTCGCCGTCGGCATCGTCTTCGTCTACCGCGCCAGCCGCCCGGTGTACCGGACGCTGCGCACCACGCTGCTCACGACCTGGATGCTGACCCTGCCCATCTACGCGCTGTTCCCGACCGCGCCGCCGCGCCTCAGCGGCCTCGGCCTGCTGGACACCGTCAGCGCCAACACGCCGATCGCGCTGGGCTCGGGTTCGGCCACCATGTTCTACAACCCGTACGCCGCCGTGCCGAGCCTCCACGCGGGCTTCGCGGTCGCCCTCGGGCATCGCCGTCGCGCTCAGCGCGCGGTCGCGCCTGCTGCGGCTGGCGGGCATCGCCTGGGGCCCGCTGGTGATCGTCTCGACGTTCGCCACCGGCAACCACTTCGTGGTCGATGCGCTCGCCGGCGTCGCGATCACCGCCATCGGGTTCGGCATCGCGCTCCTGATCGGCCGGGTGCGGCGCTGGATGACGGAGCCGGGACTCCACGACCACGACGCAGTCCGCCCCGCCCGTCGCGTGGCCCGCGCCGGCCGCGCGCGAGCGTCGCCCGCGCCATCGCGCCACCGGCTGCGGGCCCCCGGCTGGGAGCGCGGGCCGCCGGGCCGGCGATGGCGGGGCGTAGATTCCGCGCATGATCATGGGCTGCGCGATCTACCGGGACGGCGTTCGCGTCGCCTCGCCGGACAACCTCGCTGGGGTCGGGCAGGCGTGCCGCGCTGACGGCGGCATCGCCTGGATCGGCCTCTACGCCCCCACCCGCGAGGAGTTCGACCAGGTGGCGGGCGAGTTCGACCTCCACGAGCTGGCGGTGGAGGACGCGGTCAGCGCGCACCAGCGGCCCAAGCTCGAGCGCTACGGCAACACCCTGTTCTGCGTGCTGCGCACCGCGCACTACGTCGACGAGACGGAGACCGTCGAGTTCGGCGAGCTGCACGTCTTCGCCGGCACGGACTTCGTGATCACGGTCCGCCACGACGCGGCGGCGCGACCTCGCGATCCGTGCGCGAGGGCCTGGAGGCCCGGCCGGACCTGCTGAAGCGGGGCCCGGTGGCCGTGCTGCACGCGATCATGGATCGCGTGGTGGACGACTACGGGCCGGTCATCGCCGGCCTCGAGAACGACATCGACGAGATCGAGGACGACGTGTTCGGTGGCCGCGCCGAGGTGTCGCGGCGCATCTACGAGCTCGCGCGCGAGGTGATCGCCTTCCAGAGGGCCACCACCCCGCTGCCGGAGATGCTCGGCCGGCTGATGGGCGATCCGACGGTCGGCGACGAGGAGCGCCGCTACCTGCGCGACGTCCAGGACCACGCGCTGCGGGTGCAGGAGCAGACCGACGCGTTCCGCCAGCTGCTCCAGAACATCCTGAACGTCAACCTCACGCTCGAGACCAAGATGCTCTCGGAGGCCTCGAACGCGCAGAACGAGGAGGTGAAGAGGATCTCCGCGTGGGCCGCGATCCTCTTCGCGCCGACGCTGATCGGGACGATCTACGGGATGAACTTCGACCACATGCCCGAGCTGCACTGGCGCTTCGGCTACCCCTACGCCCTCGCCCTGATGCTCGAGCACCTCGCTGGTGCTCTACGTCATCTTCCGCCGGCGCAACTGGATTTGAGCTCCTCTCGCCCGCGACACCGCCGCGCGCAGCCTCGAGCACTGGAGCGAGCACGGCCGGCGCTCGATGGAGTCGTTCTACGCGCTCGCCATCGAGGACTACCGCCGGCTCGAGGCCGCGCGCGACTGGGGCGCCGAGCTGACCGGCGCGCGCCCACTCCGACGGGCGCCTGCGCCTGCTGGACGTCGCGTGCGGGAGCGGCAAGTTCCCGTCGGCGCTCCTCGCCGCCGGGCTCGCCGAGCGCACCGAGGGCCTCGAGGTGGTGGTCGACCTGCTCGACCCGTCGCCGTTCAGCCTCGCGGAGGCGCGCGGTGTGCTGAGCGCCCCGTTCGCCGCCGCCGACGACCTGCAGATCGGCGTCGAGCAGCTCGACACCGGCCGCTGGCCGTACGACGCGGCGTGGGCCGTCCACGCCCTCTACGCGGTGCCGCCCGATCTGCTCGGCGAGGGTCTGCGCCGGATGAGCGCCGTGATCCGGCCGGGCGGCCTCGGCATGGTGGCCCAGGCGACCTCGCACTCCCACTACCTGCGGATGTACGAGGCCTACCGCGCCGCGCATGCGCCGGGCGCCACCCCCTTCACCACCGCGGAGAACGTGGCCGACGAGCTGTGGGCGCTCGGCGCCGACCTCGACATGGAGATCCTCACCTACCGCACCACCAGCGACGACGCGCGCGGTGGTGGAGGGGTTCCTCCAGCGGTGCCTGTTCGACGACACGATCACGCTGGACCGGATGCTCGCGCCCGGGCCCGGGCGGCGATCAGCTCGCCGCCTACCTCGAGGGGTGCCGCGACGGCGACGCGGTGGACCTTCGCGCACGAGGTGTTCCTGCTCACCTGGACCCCCGGCGCGAACTGATCAGGGGGCGGTGCGGGCCGCTCCCTCGGAGACGGTCAGGTCGATCGCCGTGCCCGGCGGCACCTCGGCCGACGCCGCGGGGTCCTGGCTGAGCACCTGGTTGGCGGGCGATCCGCTCGCCTGCTGCTGGACCTGCCCCACCGTGAGGTCCGCGCGCTGGAGCGTCGTGGTCGCCAGGGTCAGGGCCTGGCCGGTGACGTCCGGCACCGTGACCGGGCGTCACACCGGTGCTGACCGTGATCGCGACCGTCGAACCGACATCGGCCTGGAGGCCGGCCGCAGGATCCTGGGTGATGACGTCGCCCGCGGCCACCGTGGTGCTCGCGCTCTGCACGACGCGCGACGAGAGCCCGGCCGTGGTGAGGGCGCTCGTCGCCTCTTCCTGGCTGAGGCCGACCAGCGCGGGCACGGCCACCGTGCCGGTGCCCTGGCTCACCGTGACCGTCACCGTCGAGCCCGCGTCGGCCGAGGTCCCGCCGGCCGGGCGACGTCGAGATGACGAGGCCCTTGTTGACCGTGGCGCTCACCTGTCCCGCGGTCTTGGTCGTGAAGCCGGCCGCCTGGAGCGTGCTGACCGCCTCGGCGGCCGTCATCCCGGCGACGTCGGGCACCTTCACCGACGTGCCGTTGTCGTCGTCGCGGGTGACGAAGAACGACGGCGACGGCCGCGATGATCAGCACGGCGACGATCGCGGCGACGATCCACGGCCACTTCTTGCGCGGCGGCGGGTCGGTCGGAGGGGGAGGGGGCAGCACGGCGGTCTGGTCGACGACCTCGTCGCCGGCCAGCAGGCGCGCGCGCAGCTCGTCGGCGGTGCGGATGCGCCCGGCCTCGGCGTCGTCCAGGGTCGTCCGCAGCGCCGCCGGGATCGGCGCCCCGGCCAGCAGCCCGCGGATGGTGCCCGCCACGTCGACGCTCGCCGGATCGGCGCCGGCCGGAGTCGCCGCCTGGGCGCGGGCGAAGCGGGTGACGCGGACATGCCCGTCCGGCGTGACGAGCGCCGAGGCCACCACGGTGTCGGCCTGGCCCCTGCTCGTGCCGCTCCACCGCGAGGCAGGCGTCGAGCAGCTCGACCCCGTACCGGGTGGCCTCGTGGGGCGGGATCGGGGCGCGCCGCCGCGCGACCTCGGCGAGCGGCGTCCCGTCGATCAGCTCGGTCGCCGTGTACGCGCCGCCTCCGTCGATCTCCCCGGCGTCGAGCACCGCGACCGCCTGGGGCGAGTCGGACTGCACGGACGCCATCCGCCGGCCCTCCTCGAGCAGCGCGGCCGCCGCGGCGCGATCGCCGGCCTCGACGAACCGCAGGGCCACCTCGCGCGACAGGTGGCGGTCGAAGGCCACGTACACGCGGCCGCCGTCGCCTCCGCCGAGCATGCGGATCAGGTCGTAGCGGCCGGCGACCACATCGCCGGGTCCGAGCGTCATGCGGGCCTCGTCATGGCGGGCACGATACCGATCGGCGGTGGGCGTAATCTGGCCGCCGTGAGCTCCGGCCTCTACGGCGCCGTCGTGCGCCCACTGCTGTTCCGCATCGACCCCGAGCGCGTCCACGAGCTCTCGCTGACCTCGCTCGGCGTCGCCGCCCCCGTGCTCGCGCGGGTCGCCGGCCCGCCGGACGAGGACGGCCGCCTCGCGCAGACCCTCTTCGGCGTGCGCTTCCCCAACCCGATCGGGCTCGCGGCCGGTTTCGACAAGCGGGCGCGCGCCGCCCCGGCCTGGCCCGCGCTCGGCTTCGGCTTCGCCGAGGTCGGGACGGTCACGGAGCACGGCCAGCCGGGCAACCCGCGGCCGCGCATCCACCGCCTGCCCGCCGACCGCGCGCTGATCAACCGGCTCGGCTTCAACAACCCGGGGGCGCGCGCCACGGCCCGCCGCCTCGACGGCTGGCAGCGCCGCGGCCTGCTGGGCCGCGCCCCGCTCGGTGTCAACCTGGGCAAGTCCAAGATCACCGAGGCGGAGGCGGCGCCCGGCGACTACGCGGCCTCGCTCGAGCTGCTGTGGCCCTTCGCCGACTACGTCACCGTCAACGTCAGCTCGCCCAACACGCCGGGGCTGCGCGACCTCCAGGCCACCGGGCCGCTCGGCGAGATCCTCGCCGCCCTCGAGGAGGTCGACGTCCGGCTCGCCGCCGCCCACGGCATGGCCGCGGCGGCCGGTGCTGGTGAAGCTGGCGCCCGACCTGGCGCCCGAGCAGGTGGACGCGGCGGTCGACCTGGCGCGCGAGCGCGGCCTGGCCGGCGTGATCGTCAGCAACACCACCCTCGCGCGCGACGGCCTGGTCTCGCCGCCCGACCTGACCGCGCGCGAGGGCGGCCTGTCGGGCGCCCCCCTGCGCGAGCGCGCGACCGAGATGGTGCGGCGGGTGGCGCGGCGCGCGGGCGGCGACCTGGTGGTGATCGGGGTCGGCGGCGTGTTCACGGCCGACGACGCCTGGGAGAAGCTCGCGGCGGGCGCCTCGCTGGTGCAGGTCTACACCGGCTTCGTCTACGGCGGGCCGTGGACGCGCGCGCACGATCGCCGCCGGGCTGGTCGCGCGGATGGACCGCGAGGGCGTTCGCGACATCTCCGAGATCGTCGGCAGCGAGGCCTCGCCCGCCCGCTAGGCTCTCGGCCTCCCGGCCGACCGTCGCAACCTTCCCCCAAGGGACCACCTGCTCGAACTCAGCGACCTGGCGATCGTCTGTGTCACCTGCGCCGTGGCGAGCGTCGTCGCGGGGCGGCTGGGCCTCTCGGCGATTCCCATCTTCATCCTCGCGGGGATCCTCCTGGGGCCCTCGCCGGGTTTCCCGACGATCATCGAGCCCTCGCAGGGGATCGATCTGCTGGCGCGGCTCGGGATCGTGCTGCTGCTGTTCTTCCTCGGGCTGGAGTTCTCGCTCGACCGGATCCTCGCGGCGCGCCGGCTGGTGCTGGTGGGGGGCCTGCTCGACCTGGTCATCAACGGGGGGCTCGGGCTGGTGGTGGGCGTCGCCCTGCTCGGATTCGGCCCCGAGGCCGTGCTCGTCGCGGGGCTGATCTACGTCTCGAGCAGCGGCATCGTCACGCGCGCCCTCTTCGACCTGCGCCGCCTCGCGGACGACGAGACCGACCTGGTCCTGGGCGTGCTGGTGTTCGAGGACCTCGCCATCGCGCTCTTCCTCGGCGTCGCCGCGGCCCTCGCCACCGGCGAGTCGGTGGGCGGGGTCGAGGTGGCGGCCACCGCCGGCATCGCGCTCGGCTTCGTGCTGGCCTTCCTGCTGGTGGGCCGCTGGGCCCACCACGCCATCGATCGCATCGCGCCGCGGCTCAACCGCGAGCAGCTGCTGCTGGGGGCGCTGGCGATCGCCATCGGCGGCGGCGCGCTGGGCGAGGCGGCCGGGCTCTCGGAGGCCGTCGGCGCGCTGCTCGCGGGCATCCTGCTCTCGGGCTCCGAGATCCGCGACCAGATCGAGCAGCAGCTCCTGGGGCTGCGCGACTTCGCCGCCGCGATCTTCTTCTTCGCGTTCGGCATCGAGGTCGATCTGAGCGAGACATCCGCCAAGACCGCCGTCTGGCTGGTGGTCGCCGTGCCCATCGCCGTGGGCGGTAAGATCGTCGGTGGATATCTTGCGGGGCGGGCGACGAGCTTCACTCGCCGTCAGAGCGTCAACGTGGGATCGTCGCTCGTCGCGCGCGGAGAGTTCACGATCATCCTCGCCAACCTGGCGGCGGGCGGGGTCGCGCTCGACGCCGCGTTCCGCGAGCAGGTGAGCCCGTTCGCCGGGCTGTTCGTTCTGGTCACCGCGGTCGTCGGGGTGGTATTGATGAGAGAGTCGCGGCGCATCGGACGGTTCGTCTTCCCACCACGCGCTGCGCGCACTGAACCGAGGAGATAGGTCCGATGCTCGAGGTGCGAGAGACCCGGCTCCCGGGAGTGGGCACCAAGTTCACCCTCCGCACCGGCCGTGGGGAGAAGGTGTCGTCGGTGGTGCATCTCGACGGGATGCGCGAGATCTACCACTACACCGATGAGGACGACGAGCCGCACGTGCTGACCCTCAACGACGAAGAGGCCCGCCAGCTGGGCGCGATCATCGGCGGCGTCGTCTACCGGCCACAGCTCGTGGAGGACCTCGAGGTGGCTCTCAAGGACCTCGTGATGGAGTGGATCGAGCTCCCCCCGGCAGCCCGCTGGTGGGCCTGACCGTCGCCACCTGTCGCATCCGCTCGACCACCGGCGCGACCATCGTGGCGATCCTGCGCGAGTCCGGCTCGCTGGCGACGCCCCACCCCGACGAGGTGCTGCGCGCCGAGGACACCATGGTGGTGATCGGCCGGCCCGGCAGCTTCGACGACATCCGGCGCCTGGTGTCGGAGGGCCCGCCCGACTGACCCCGGCAGTGCCGTTCCGAGGCGCGGTGTCGCCGTGAGGCGCCCGCGCGGCCCGCGCTCCCTGCGGGGCGTCCTGGCCGCGCTCGTCGCGGCGCTCGGACTCGTGCTGGCGCTGCTGATCACGGTGGCGCTGCTCGGCATGATCACCACGGCGCGCGACTACCGCGACGGCGCCGAGCGCGCGCTCCAGCGCCAGACCGCCGCCAACGCGCTGCTCATCGACCTGCTGAACGCCCAGAGCGCCAACCGCGCCTACATCCTGCTGGCGCGCGGCGACGACCTGGCCGCCTACCTGGCGGCGCGCGGGCGCTACCCGGCCGAGATGGCCGCGCTCAACCGCGCGCTCGGCCGGCGAGCCCGAGCTGGTGGCCTCCGCCGACGCCGTCGACCGCACCGCGGGCCTCTGGTTCCAGGAGGCCGTCGAGCTGATCCGGCTGCGGCGCCAGGGTCTCGGCGAGGAGGCGCGCCGGCGCATCAACCAGGGGCTCAGCGAGGCGCGCTTCAACGCGTTCCGCGCCGAGCACGCCGGCCTGGTGGATGGCGTCGAGGACGTGCGCGTGAAGGGGCTCGCCGCCAACGACCGCCGCCGCCGCTGGACCTTCTACGCGATCGTCGCGGCGGCGGTGCTGACCCTGGTGATGGTCGCGTTCGCCAGCCGCCAGCTGTGGCGGCGCGTGGGCGGTCCGATCGCCCAGATCGGCGCCGGTGTCGGCCGCGTGTCGCGCGGCCGTCTGCACCGATCCGATCCCTTCCAACCCCCAGGCCGTGAGAGAGCTCGCCGAGCTGATGGACGGGTTCAACCTGATGCAGAGCGAGGTGCGCCAGGAGCGCGACGCGGTGGCCGCGGCCGCCCGCCGCGAGGCGGCCCAGAAGACCGAGCGCCAGCTGTGGGAGACGGTCCAGAACGGGCTGCTGCCCGAGCGCCTGCCGGCGGTGCGCGGCCTGCGCCTGGCCGCCCGCTACCGCCCGGCCGAGCGCGCCCTGCTGGTCGGCGGCGACTTCTACGACGCGATGGTGCTGCCCGACGGGCGCCTGGCGGTGATGGTGGGCGACATGGCGGGCCACGGGGCGCCGGCGGCCGCGCAGGCCGCCGGCCTGCGCTTCGGGTGGCGCACCCTGGTGTCGGTCAACCCGAACCCCGCCGCCGTGATCGCCGCGCTCAACGCCCAGATGGCCCGGCCCGACCAGCGCGCCGAGGGCCTGTTCGCGTCGATCATCTACATGCTCATCGACCCGGGTGGCGCGGTCAGCTTCGCGCCCGCCGGCCACCCGCCGCCCTTCATCCTCACCGCCACGGTGTGCCAGCCGGTGGAGCCGCTGCGTCAGCGGCCCGCTGCTCGGCGTCTTCGACGAGGCGGAGTGGCCCGTGACCCACACGTCGCTGCCGCCCGGCGGGACGATCGTGCTCTACACCGACGGCCTCATCGAGGCGCGCCAGGGCGCCGACCTGTTCGGCGTGGAGCGGGCCTGCGCGGCCCTCGCCGCCGAGCGCCGCTCGGCGCTGCAGCTGCGCGTCGAGCGCCTGATCGACGCCGCCCGCCGGCACGAGGACCAGAGCCTGCGCGACGACGTCGTGGTGGTCGCCGTGGAGCGGCCCGTCGCCCTGCCGTGGGCCGCGCCCGAGCGCCCCGCTGGCCCCGACGGTGCGCAGTGCCCAACCGCCGCCCGGAGGGCGCGCGGGCCGAGACGCCGACCGCCTGATTTGACGACGGTCGTCGCCCACGGGGACCATCCGCCGGTGAGGAGCCTCGCCAGAGCGGCCCTGATCGGTGTCGTGGCGGCGGTGGGGCTCACCGCCCCGGCGGCGGCGCTCGGGGCCACCATCACCGTCACCACGACCGCCGACGCGGTCGGCGCCGACGGCGCGTGCGGCCTGCGCGAGGCGATCAGCGCGGCCAACACCAACGCCGCCACGCCCGGCGCCGGCGAGTGCGCCGCCGGGTCCGCCGCGAGCCGCGACACCGTCGTGCTCGGCCCGGGCGTCTACGTGCTCTCGCGGGCCGGCGCCGGCGAGACGGCCAACGCCACGGGCGACCTCGACATCCGCGGCGACCTCGCGATCCTCGGCGCCGGCGCGACGGCCACCACCATCGACGCGCGCGGCATCGATCGCGTGATCCACGTGCGCGGCCGGCGCGGGGGTGAGCATCGACGGCGTCACCATCACGGGCGGCACGGCACCCGCCGGCGGCCCGGGCACCTCCGGGGTCGACGGCGCGCCCGGCGGTGGCGGCGGCGGCATCCTCAACGACGGCGCGCTCTCGCTCGCGCGCAGCCGCGTCGTCGGCAACACGGGCGGCGCCGGCGGCGCGGGCGGCGACGCCGTGGGCGGGGTGGCGCCCAACGGCGTCAACGGCACCTCGGTCGTCGCGGGCGACGGCGGCGCCGGCGGAGCCGGCGGCATCGAGAGTCACGGCGGCCTGACGCTGTCCGACAGCGTCGTGACCGGCAATCAGGGCGGCGTCGGCGGCGCGCGGCGGATCCGCGGCCGGCGGCGCGACCAGCGCGGGCGCGGCGGGAGCGAGCGGCGGTGACGCCACCGGCGGCCGCGGCGGCGACGGCGGCCCGGGTGGCGTGGTCGGCGCGGGCGCGACGCACGGTCGTCCAGCGCAGCGCGTTGCTCGACAACCGCTCCGGCGCCGGCGGGCGTGGCGGCGACGCCCAGGGCGGCGGCGCGGCCGGTGGCGGAAACGGCGGGGACGGCGGCGACGCGACCGGCGGTGCGGGCGGCGACGGCGGGGACGGCGGTGGCATCCTCGCCTCGGCGGCGCGCTGACCGTCCGCGAGACGCACGATCGCCTCCAACCTGACGGCCGCCGGCGGCCGCGGCGGCGCGGCCACGGGCGGCGCCGCGCAGCGGCCTCGACCGCGTGCTCGGAGCGGGCGTGGGCGGCCCGGGCGGCGACGGCGGCGACGCCGGCGGCATCGGGGTCGCGACGGGGTCGGCGACGCATCACCAACACCACGATCGCCACCAACCTCACGGGCGGCGGTGGTGGCGGCGGCGGAGGTGGCGCCGGCACCCCCGGCGGCGGCCCCGGCAGCGTCGGCGGCAGCGGTGGCGCGGGCGGACGCGGCGGAGGCCTGTCCAGCTTTGCCGCGCCCTGACGATCAGCTTCGCGACCATCACGCGCAACGGCGAGGGCGCCGACGGCACCGACGGCCGCGCGCTCGACGTCAGCACCGCCGGGGCGACGGGATCGACCGGCGCGTCCGGCGCGGGCGCGGGCGCCGCGCTGGCCGCGGCCGGGACCACGACGCTCACCCGCAGCATCCTCAGCGGCAACGGGTGCGACGTCACCCCCGCGCTCCCCGACGACGCGCTCGGCGTGGCCTTCCAGTCGCCGGGGTGCCCGGGGGTCGGCGGCGATCCGATCCTCGGCTCGCTGATCGACAACGGCGGCCCCACCGTCACGATGCGGCCGGGACCGGGCAGCGTGGCCCTGGATCGCGTCCCGGCCGCGGGGTGCCCCGCCACCGACCAGCGCGGCGCGCGGCGCCCGGGCGGGGCGGCCTGCGACAGCGGCGCCGTCGAGCTGGCTCCGCCGCTCGCCACGACCGGCGCCCCGGGCTTCGTCACCACGACCACCGCGGACGTCGGCGGTGACGTGGACACCCGCGGTCTGCCGGCCGAGTACTACGTGGACTTCGGCCCGACCACGTCATACGGCGGCCGCACGGCCGGCGTCCCGATCGCCGGCGCCTCCGGCCCGTCGGGCGTCACCGCGACGCTGGCGGGGCTCAGCCCGGGCACCGCGTACCACTACCGCCTGGTCGCCATCGGCACCGACGGCGTCGCGATCGGCGCCGACCGCACGCTCATCGACCCCCGTCACCCCGGCCGCTCGGCGCGGCGACCAGCTCGACGCTGCGCATCCTGGGCCTGGCGATCTCGCCGCGGAATGTTCGCGCCGCTCACGACCACCGCGCGTGCCGACCGCCGCGACGCGCACCCGCGCGGCCCGCGGCGCACGGATCACGGTGCGCCTCTCGCGCCGGGCGATGGTGCTGATGGCGGTGCAGCACCCGACCCGGGGCCGCCGCGTCGTGACGCGCCGGGTGGCGCGCTGCGTCGCCGTGCGCGCCGAAGGCGACCGTCCCGCGGCGCCAAGCGGTGCACGCGCTTCCCGGCGGTGGGCACCGTGCGGCGCCAGGGGGTGGCGGGCCTCAACCGGTTCGTGTTCACCGGCCGCATCGGGCGCACGACCCTGCAGGCCGGGCTCCTACCGGCTGGAGGCGACCGCCGTGGACGTGCTCGGCAAGCGGTCGGCGCCGGTGCGCCTGACCTTCCGCGTGGTCAGCGCGGTCGACGGCGCCTCGGCGGTGATGAACGTGACGGCGTGGGCGCGGTCGTTGGCCGCGCGCGCGCCGGCGTGCGACATGGCCCCCCGGCGCACGAGCATCGCGTACTCCGAGCGCAGCCGCGTGCCGATCATCTCGGGGCCGTCGGTGGCGATCACCACCGGGATCGCGGCGGCGTCGAGGGCGAAGACGATCTCGGCCATCTGCTCCTCGTCGCGCACGGCGCCGGTGCGCACGTTGGAGGTCGGGCAGATCTCCAGCACCACCCCGGTCTCGAGGGCCTTCTCCTGCAGCCCGGGATCGAGCGCGGTGATGATCCCGTGGCCGACGCGGTCCACGCCGAGGTCGAGCACCTGGTGCATCTCCTCGACGAAGGCGCTCGGGTCGGGGGCGTTGACCCCCTCCTCGCCGGCGTGCAGCGTGATGCCGAGGCCCGCGTCGCGCGCCCGGTCCACCAGGGGCGCCAGGTCGCGGTAGGGGTACGGCGGCGCGCCGCCGCCGGGGCGCGGGCCGCCGATGTCGATGGCGATCACCCCGCGGTCGCGGAATCGGATCGCGCGCTCCACGATCGCCGCGTTCAGCTCCGGCGGGAAGCCGCGGTCCATCATCAGGATCAGGCCCGCGCGCACCGGGTACTCGAGGGAGGCCCGGTCGATGCCGTGCACCGCGGCCATCACGATCGCGTCGAGGTCACGCTCGCCGCCGCGGTTGCGCTTGGCCGGGTTGAAGCGCACCTCGTGGGTGGTGATGCGCTGCGAGCGGTAGCCGCCCGAGATCATCCCGTGGACCGCGCGGAACACCCCCTCGGGGCTGCTCTGGATCAGTTCCGTCAGGTGGTAGATCTGGTCCAGGCCGTCGAGGCCGTCCGTGCCCGCCGCCGACGTTGGTGGCGCCGGCGAAGTGCCAGTAGTCCCGGTAGGGGAGCTTGATGCCCTGCTCGTGGGCCAGCTCCCACATGGTCGCCGCGTCGACTCCCCCGCCGAGGTGGGCGTGCAGCTCGGCGAGGGGCTCGTCCGCGGCGAAGACCGGGTTCATGCGCGGACTACTTGACGCCGAGCAGCGGCTGGAGCTCGCCCTCCTGGAACATCTCGGTCACGATGTCGCACCCGCCGACGAGCTTGCCGTTGACGAAGAGCTGCGGGATCGTCGGCCAGTCGGACCAGCCGGACAGCACCTGGCGGATGCGCGGGTCCACGAGGATGTCGCGCGATCCGTACTCCACGCCGAGGTGGTTGAGGATCTGGACCACCTGGTTCGAGAAGCCGCAGCGCGGCTGCTCGGGCGTGCCCTTCAGGTACAGGAACACCTTGTTCTCGGCGACCTCGGCCGTGATCTGGTCGAGGATCTCCTGCTCGGTGAGCGTGATCGTTTCGGTCATGTCGTCTCCGGTGCGCGCGTCTTCAGGGCGAGTGCGTGGATGCTGCCGTCGTCGAAGCGATCCTGGACGGCCGCGTAGACGAGCTTGTGCTGCTCCAGGCGCGTGAGGCCGGCGAACTGGGGCGCCACCACCGATGCCGCGAGGTGATCGCCACCACCCTGGTCGACGATCTCCGCGCTCGCGCCCGGGAGCGCGGCCTCGATCATCGACGTGAGCTCAGACAGGTCCGCCATCGGCCTCCACGATAGCGCCCGTCTCGTCTTTCAGCCCGAAAACCCTGCCAATCAGGAGGTTTCTTCCGTACATTGGTGTCACGGCGGCGCGGACGCAGGAGGAACGGCGATATGAAGAAGATCGAGGCGTACATCCGGCACGAGGCGCTCGAGGCGATCCACGACGCGTTGGCCGAGCGTGGCCTGCCGTCGATGTCCGTCAGCGAGGTCAAGGGATCGGGCCGGCAGAAGGGCTTCACCGAGAGCTATCGCGGCGCGCGCACGGTGATCTACCTGCGTCCCAAGCTCAAGCTCGAGATGGCGGTCAACGACGAGGATCTCGACAAGGCCGTGGACACCATCCTGGAGCTCTCGCACACCGGCAACCCCGGTGACGGCAAGATCTTCATCCTCGAGATCGAGGAGGCCGTTCGCGTGCGGACCGGAGAGCGTGGCGTGGCGCGTCCTCGAGGCCCACGCCTAGCACGGGTACCCGGACGGCTACCCGGCGGCCAGCGTGGTTACGAGGGCTGCCGGGTCGCTCACCGGGGCGAGGCAGGTGAAGTCGCGGCACACGTAGGCGGCCGGAGCGCCGTCAACGAGGGGCCGGTCGGCCAGTAGGGGGGCCGCCTCGGCCGCGGAGGGATCCGCCGGATCGCCCGCCGCGATGGCGTCGAACGGCCCGGCCCCCTGGCGCGCGACCCGGATCAGCGCCGCGGTGCGCGGATCGTCCGGGCGCGCCGACGATCGCGATCTCGCGCCGGGTGGCGAGGTGGTGGTCCAGCGCGATCAGCGCGGTCCCGAACGCCTGGGGGAACCGGGCGAGGTCGCCGAGCACCATCCGCACGGCGCCCACGGCGAGGTCCTCGAGCGTCGCGTCGCCGGTCAGGTCGGCCAGGCGCAGCAGCACGTGGGCGGCCTGGGAGTTGCCGGCCGGGGTCGGGTGGTCCTCGACCTCCCGGGTGCGCGCGACCAGCGCCTCGCCGTCCGAGCCCGAGTAGAAGAAGCCGCCCGCGACCGGGATCGCCGAACAGCGCGACCATCCGCGCGGCCAGGGCGCGCGCCTCCCGGAGCCAGCGGGGGTCGAAGGTGGCGGCGTAGAGGCAGAGCAGCCCGTGGCAGAGGTCGGCGTGGTCGTCCAGCTGGCCGAGGTGCGCCGGGCCGGCCGGCGAATGCACCCGGCGCAGGCGTCCCTCGACCACCATCGCGCCGAGCACGAACTCCGCGGTCTCGGCCGCCGCCGCGACGTAGTCGTCGCGGCCGAGCACCACGCCGGCCTCGGCGAGGGCGGCGATCGCCAGCCCGTTCCACGCGGCGACCACCTTGTCGTCGCGCGCGGGCGCCGGGCGCTCGGCGCGGGCGGCGTAGAGCGCGGGCAGCGCCGCGGCGATGCAGCGGCTCGGCGTCCTGGCCCAGCTCCCGTGACACGGCGTCGACCGGGGCGACCACCTGGAGGATCGAGGCGCCCTCGAAGTTGCCCTCCGCGGTGACGCCGTACCGGAGCGCGACCGCGCGCGCCTGCTCGGCGGGCAGCACCCGCTCCAGCTCGGCGGGGGTCCACACGAAGAACGCGCCCTCGCCGCCGGGCGAGTCGGCGTCCTGGGCCGACGGCGAACCCGCCGCCCGCGACGCGCATCTCGCGCAGCAGGTAGTCGAGCGTCGTCTCGGCCACCCGCCGGTGTCCGGGCTCGCCGGTGAGCCGGTGGGCGAGCGCGTAGTCGCGCGCCAGCAGGGCGTTGTCGTAGAGCATCTTCTCGAAGTGCGGCACCAGCCAGTGGCCGTCGACGCTGTACCGGTGGAAGCCCCCGCCGACCTGGTCGTGGATGCCGCCGCCGGCCATCGCGTTGAGCGTCAGCTCCACCATCTCGCGCGCGTTGATGTCGTCGGGCCGCCGCCACAGCCGGCGCAGCAGGAACTCGAGGGCCAGCGAGGGCGGGAACTTGGGGGCGCCGCCGAACCCGCCCTCGGCCGGGTCGAAGATGCGGGCCAGGCCCACGACGGCGTCGTCCAGCACCTGGGTGCCGAGGTCGTCGGTGGAGGGGCGGCGCTCGCGACGCCATCGCCAGCCGCCGGGCCACCTCGGCGGCCTGGCCCTCGACGTCCTCGCGGCGGTTGCGGTAGGCACCGGCGATCGCCCGGCACAGGTCGGGGAAGGCCGGCAGGCCGCCGCGGGCGTCCTTGGGGAAATACGTGCCGGCGTAGAAGGGGCGCCCGTCGGGCGTCAGGAACACCGTCATCGGCCATCCGCCCTGCCCGGCCAGCGAGAGCGTGGCCTGCATGTAGAGGGCGTCCACGTCGGGCCGCTCCTCGCGGTCGACCTTCACGTTGACGAACAGCTCGTTCATCACCGCGGCGACCTCGGGGTCCTCGAACGACTCGTGCGCCATCACGTGGCACCAGTGGCACGACGAGTAGCCGATCGACAGCAGCACGGGGCGATCCTCGGCCGCGGCGCGCTCCAGGGCCTCGGGTCCCCAGGGGTACCAGTCCACGGGGTTCTCGGCGTGCTGGCGGAGGTAGAGGCTCGACTCGTTCGCCAGGCGATTCACCGTCCGAGCATAGTCCGGGCCCTCCGACGGACGTCCGCTACCGTTCGTCCCATGGTCGATCCGTTCATCGCCGCCGCGGGCCCCGCCCCGGCACGCGGCACCGAGGGCCGCTGGCGCCAGGTGGCGCTGCTCGCCGCGTCGTCGGCGATCGGCGACGCGCAGCGCGCGGCGACCGGTCTCGCGGCCGCGCTGCTCGCGCTGGACCACCCGGCCGCCGCCGCGGTCGCCCTCGAGAGGGCCGACCCCGACGACCCCTGGGCCCGCTGGTGGGGCGTGCTCGCCGCCGGCCAGGCCTCCGGCGCCGACCGGCCTGCGCGCGGCGCTCGACGCCGCCCTGGCGACGCCGGCCGAGGGCCCGGACGCCCGCGAGGTCGCCCGCCGGCTCGAGGATCTCGACCACGAGCTCGTCGCCCTGGAGACGGGCGCCGACGAGGGCGCCCGCTTCGCCCTGCTCGGACACCGGGCGCGCCCCGAGCGGCGCATCCTGCTCGGCGGCCGCTCGTCGTCGGCCTTCCTGGTCGAGCCCGGCTGGGACCGGCTGCGGCTCGTCCGCCTCGCGCCCTCCGAGGGGCCCGCGCTGGGCAACCGCGCCCACATGAACCTGCTCGAGGTGATCGCGGCCGTGCGGCGCGGTGAGGCCGGGCCCGGCTGGAGCGTCGTCGACGACGAGCCCCTCACCCTGGAGCCGGAGGCGATGCTCGCCGCGCTGCGCGAGGACCCCGCGGCGCGCGACCGCCGCCTGGTGACCCTCGCGCGCGAGGTGGCCGAGGAGCGCGAGCGCCTGATGGAGGAGCGCGCCGCCCTGGCCGAGGAGCGCGCGATGCTGGCCGCCGAGCGGACGCGCCGGGCGCGCGTCAAGCCCGCGCCCGCGCCGACGCCGCGCGTCGCGAACCCGGTCGCCGTGCCGCGCACCGGCGAGGAGGCGGCCGCCCTGCTCGGCATCCCGGCCGGCGTCACCGCCCAGCGAGGTCGAGCGCGCCTATCGCGACCAGGTGACGCGCTGCCACCCCGACCGGGTGGCCGGGCTGCACCCCACCATCCGGGGCCAGGCCGAGGGGCTCACCGTGGCGCTCAACACCGCGCGCGACCTGCTGCTCGGGCGGGCGCCGACGCGCCGCGCTCAGCGCGCCAGCGGGTAGCGCCGCCCCCTCCACTCGGCGCCGGTCCCGCGCAGGCGGCTGACCGCCCCGCGGATCGCGGCGCCGCTCAGCACCAGTAGACCCAGCGGGAGCGTCGGGGCATAGCGGGCCGGCGTGGGCACCGCCCATGACGACAGGCGCTGGAGGGCGATCAGCGCGGCCGTGCCCCCGAGCCCGGTCGCGAGCAGCGCCCGGTCGCGCCGCGCCAGCCCCACCGAGGTGGCGAGAGCCGGGAGCACCGCGAGGCTCGCCAGCGTGAGCGCGCCCACCAGCGCCCTGCCCGGATCGCCCGGCGGCGCCGAACGAGGCGTTCTTGCTCCAGCCGTTCCACACCTCGCGGCCCCCGTGGTACATCCGCAGCCGGATCAGACGGCCCGCCGGCACCGGGCATCAGCAGCGCCCCGTGGCGCTTGACCGCGGCGGCCAGGGTGACGTCATCGACCATCCGGCCGCGGATGGCGGCGTGCCCGCCGACGGCGTCGTACAGCGCGCGGGGCATGAGCATGTACCCGCCCGCGGCGATGGCCACCGCGCTGCGCGGCGACCGCGCCAGCGGCCCGGGGGCGACGAGGGTCCCGATGGCGACGAGCGCGGCGGGCGTCACCACGCGCTCGGCGACACCCGCGGTGTCGATCGTGGGGAACAGGGTCAGCCCGCCGCGCCCGAGTCGCATGGCCATGGCCAGCGTCCGCCCGAGCGAGTCGGGGGAGTGCAGCACGTCGGCGTCGGTGAACAGCAGCCACTCGCCCTCGGCGCGGGCCACGCCCTGCCAGCAGGCCCACGGCTTGCCGATCCAGCCCTCGGGCAGGGCCCGCCCCGCCAGCACGCGCACGCGCGGGTCGTCGCCCGCCGCCTCGCGCGCGGCGGCGAGGGTGCCGTCCTCGGACTGGTCGTCGACCACCACCACCTGCACGCGCGGGTAGTCCAGCGCGCGCAGGCTGCGCACCGCCGCGCCGATGCCGCGCTCCTCGTTGCGCGCCGGCACGATCACGCTCACCAGGGGCCCGTCGCCGGCCGGCGCCTCGTCGGCGGGGCGCGTGCATCGTGCGCCTCTCCGTGCCGGCCAGTGCCGCGGCGCCGGTCCAGAGCGCCGTCGCGACCCCGGCGGTGAGGAGGAGGTGGTCGCGCACCGACCGAGGGTAGTGAAGACGCGTCATGCTGAGCCGGTGAGCGTCGCCGGCATCATCCTCGCCGCGGGCCGGGGGTCACGTATGGGGCGGCCCAAGCAGCTGCTGGAGCTCGAGGGGCGGCCCCTGCTGCAGCACGTGATCGACACCGCCGCCGCCTCCCTCACGGAGGTGGTCGTGGTGCTGGGGCACGCCGCCGACGAGGTCGCCTCCGCCCTGCGGCTGCCGCCGGGGGTCGCGGTGGTCGTCAACCCGCGCCACGCGGAGGGTCAGTCCACGTCGCTCCAGGCGGGCCTCGCGCGCATGCCGCGGGAGCGCCACGGCCGCCGTCGTGCTGCTGGGCGACCAGCCGGAGGTGCGCGCCGACGTCATCCGCGCCGTCGTGCGCGCGCAGGCCGAGGGCGACGCGCCGGTGCTGAGGGCGGCGTACGGCGGGCGCCCGTCGCACCCCGTGGTGCTCGCCCGCGACGTGTGGCCCGAGGTCGGGGCGCTGCGCGGCGACGCCGGGGCCCGCGCCCTGATCGCGGCGCACGCCGGGGCGGTGCAGCTGGTCGAGGTCGGCGGCGCGCCGCCGGAGGACATCGACACCCCGGACGACCTGGAGCGCCTCCTCGCGCGGCGCGTCAACCCGAGTGCTGGATGACCTCGGCCACCTCCTCGAGGCTCTGGAGGTTGTGCCCGGCGCGGAACACGTCGATGTGGGGCAGCGCGGCCGCCATCCCCCGGGCGAGCGGCTCGTAGGAGGCGTTTCCCTTCAGGGGGTTGAGCCAGACCACGCGGTGCGCGAGACGCGCCATGCGCTCCATCTGGGCCCCGAGCACCTCCGGATCGCCCACCTCGAGGCCGTCGGAGAGGATCACGCAGATCGCGCCCCGCACCACCCGCGTGCGGCCGTGCTCGTCCATCAGGCGCTTCAGCGAGTCGCCGATGCGCGTGCCGCCGTCCCAGTCGGTGGCCTCCTCGGCCGCCGCGCGCGAAGGCGACGTCGGGGTCGGAGTTGGCGAGCGCCCGCGTCATGCGGGTGAGCCGCGTGCCGAAGGCGAAGGCCTCCCAGTTGGGCCCGGTGCGCAGGGCGGCGTGGGCGAACATCGCCAGGGCGCGCGAGTAGGTGGACATCGAGCCCGACACGTCGAGCACCAGCAGCAGGCGCCGCGGCTGCACCCGCCGGCGCCGCCACGCCCGGTCGATCGGCTCGCCGCCGGTCCGCATGGCCCGCCGCAGCGTGCGCCGCAGGTCGGGCTCGCCGGACCGCGCGGGGCCGCGGCGCCGGGTGCGCCGCGCCGGCGCCCGCAGTCGCAGGCGGGCCATCAGGCGGGCGAGGATCGCCAGCTCGCCGGGCGTGCAGTCGGCGAAGCTCTTGCGGCGCAGCGCCTCGACCGGGCTGGCGAGGTTGACGTCCTCCGCGTCGCCCGCGGGGCCCACCTCCACCGACAGATCGCTCGGGGCGACGATGCTCGTGCGGCGGTCCGCGACCTCCTGCGACGACGGCCGGGGCAGGGCGATCTCGAATGCCTCGGCGAACGCGCGGTCGAAGGCGGGGATGTCCTCCCGCCGCGAGATCAGGGTCGCCCGCGCGGCCCAGTAGAGGTCGTCCGATCCGACGGCCGCCACCCCGCGTGCCATCGAGAGGACGCGGCCGGTCCCGACCGGCACGCCCCTCGCGCGCAGCCCGCGCACCAGGGTCATCGCCGGGCCGAGGTCGCCGGCCACCTCAGATCACCTCGGGCAGTATCCGGCGCACCAGCGTCAGGTCGTCGTGGTTCTTCAGGGCGGCTCCCAGGGTCTCGTCGGCCGAGGCGGCGTCGACGCGCCCGACGCCGAGGGCCGCCAGCGCCCGCGTCCAGTCGATCGCCTCCGCCGGCCCGGGCCGCTTGGCGAGGTCCAGCTCGCGCAGCCGCGCCACGACCTCCGCCACCGATCGCGCCAGCGCCTCGGAGGCCTCGGGGGCGCGCAGGCGGATGATCGCCACCTCGCGCTCGAGGCCGGGATAGTCGATCCAGTGGTAGAGGCACCGCCGCTTGAGGGCGTCGTGCAGCTCGCGCGTCCGGTTGGACGTGAGCACCACGATCGGCGGCGCGTCGGCCGTGACCGTCCCGATCTCGGGGATCGTCACGGCCGAGTCGGCGAGCACCTCCAGCAGGAAGGCCTCGAACTCCTCGTCGGCCCGGTCGATCTCGTCGATCAGCAGCACCGCCCCGGCTCCGGCGCGCACCGCGCGCAGCAGCGGGCGCTCCACCAGGAACTCGGGCCCGTAGAGCTCGGCGGCGCGCCGGGTGGGGTCGAGCGTGCCCTCCTGGAGGGTGCGCGCGTAGAGCAGCTGGCGCGCGTAGTCCCACTCGTAGAGCGCCTGGCCCGCGTCGATCCCCTCGTAGCACTGGAGCCGGATCAGCTCGGCGTCGAGCACCTGCGCCAGGGTCCGGGCGATCTCGGTCTTGCCGACCCCCGGCTCACCCTCGAGCAGCAGGGGCCGCCGCAGCGACAGGGCCAGGAACACCGAGACGGCGAGGCCGCGGTCGGCCAGGTACGAGGCGTCCGCGAGGGCCCTCTCGAGCTGATCGACATCGGCGAAGCCCATCGGTACCCCCGGACGGTGAGAGGACATAGTGATGATATTGACGATCTTTCATCCCGGCCGTAGGGTCGGGCTCCGGGAGCGACACAGAGGTCGACCCGATGCGCGACGTACTGCCGACAGTGGAAGCCTGGATCCGGGACGGACGGCGGGTCGCCGTCTGCACGGTCGTGCGCGTCGAGCGCTCCGCTCCGCGCCTGCCGGGCAGCGTCATGGCGGTCGCCGACACCGGCGAGGTCGCGGGCTCGGTCACCGGGGGCTGCGTCGAGTCGGCCCTGTACGCCGAGACGGAGGAGGTGCTGGCGGGAGGGCCTCCGCGTCTTGTGGCGTTCGGCATCGTCGATGACGAGGCCTTCGAGGTCGGGTTGCCCTGCGGCGGCACGGTCCACGTCTTCATCGAGATGCTCGACCCGCGAGGTCTTCGCCCGGCTGGCGGAGGCGGTGCGGGAGGACCGCCCGGTGGCGTACGTCATGACGATCGCCGGCGAGGAGCTCGGCCACGCGCGGCTGGTCGACCGCGAGGGCGTCGCGGCCGACGAGGTCGAGCGCGCGGCGCGGCCCCTGCTCGCGCTCGGCGAGAGCGCCATCGTGCACCGTCGGCGACGACGAGATCTTCGTGTCGTCGCTCGTCCCGCGCCCGGCGATGTACATCTTCGGCGCCATCGACTTCGCCTCGGCCCTCGCGACCGTCGGCAGGTTCCTGGGATACCGGGTCACCGTGTGCGACCCGCGCGCCCTGTTCATCACGCCCGCGCGCTTCCCGGACGCCGACGAGCTGGTCACCGAGTGGCCGCACGACTTCCTGGCGCACGCCCCCGTCGACGAGCGGACCGCGATCTGCGTGCTCACCCACGACGAGAAGTTCGACGTGCCGGCGCTGCTGGCCGCCTTCCGCACCCCGGCGCGGTTCATCGGCGCCATGGGCAGCCGCCGCACCACCGACCGCCGCCGGGTCCGCCTGCTGGAGGAGGGCGCGACCGAGGAGGACCTCGCCCGCGTCCACGCCCCGATCGGCATCTCGATCGGATCGCGCACGCCGGAGGAGGTCGCCCTCGCGATCGGGGCCCAGATCACCGCCGTCACCAACCACGTCGACGCTCCGGCCCACGTGGGCTCGTGACCACGGCCGGCACAGGAGCGCGCGCATGAAGCTCGAGCACGCGTTCGAGGTGCCCGCGTCCCCGGAGGCGACGCTCGCGCTGATGCTCGACGCCGAGCGCGTCGTCCCGTGCATGCCGGGCGCGACCCTCATGGAGGTGGTGGACGACCGGACGTGGAAGGCGAAGATGGGCGTCAAGCTCGGGCCCGTCGGGATGCAGTTCCTGGTCGATGTGAAGCTGCTCGATCGCGACGACGCCTCCCACACGGTCCGCCTGGGCGTCAGCGGTCGCGACACCCGCGGCAAGGGGGGTGCCGAGGGCACGGTCGTATCGGAGCTGTCGCCCGTCGGCACGGGGACGCGGGTGGAGATGGACACCGACCTGCGCTTCTCCGGCCAGGTCGCGCAGCTCGGGCGCCCCGGGGTGGTCCAGGACGTCTCCAACAAGCTCGTGAACCAGTTCGCGGAGTGCATCAAGGCGCAGCTGTCTGCGTCACCCGAGGTCGCCGCCGCGGCGGTGGTCGAGGCACAGAAGCCGCTCTCCGGCTTCTCACTGGCGGTCGCGGCGTTCGCGTCGGCGATCAAACGATTGTTCGGCCGTGGGGATGGCCGTCAAAAGGGGGGAACGACGTGAAGCGCATCACGGTCACGGTCAACGGCCAGAGCCATACCCGCGACGTGGAGGAACGCCAGTTGCTGGTCCACTTCCTGCGCGAGGATCTGGGCCTCACGGGCACCAACATCGGGTGTGACACCTCGTCGTGCGGCGCCTGCACGATCCACATCGACGGCCAGTCGGTGAAGTCGTGCACCCTGCTCGCGGTGCAGGCCGACGGGGCGGTGGTCACCACCATCGAGGGCCTCGCCACCAACGGCGACATGCACCCGATGCAGACGGCCTTCCAGGAGAACCACGCCCTCCAGTGCGGCTACTGCACGCCGGGGATGATCATGGCGGCGGTCGGCTTCCTGGAGGAGAACCCCAGCCCGAGCGAGGACGAGATCCGCCACGGCCTCGAGGGCAACCTCTGCCGCTGCACCGGCTACCACAACATCGTGAAGGCCGTCTCGGCCGTCGCGAACGCGTAGGGGGCGACATGGCGACCACCGAACAGCCCGCACCCCAGATCGGTCAGCGCCAGGCAGCGCAAGGAGGACCCGGAGCTGATCACCGGGAAGTCGCGGTACGTCAACGACATCAGCGTCCCCGGGATGCTGTGGGTGTCCATCGTCCGCAGCCCGTTCGCCCACGCCCGGATCAACGGCATCGACCTCTCCGAGGCGCTCGCCGCCGAGGGCGTCGTGGCGGCCTACACCGGCGAGACGCTCGAGATGGGCCCCCTGGTGATGGCGTGGCCGATCAACGACGAGTGCAAGGCCCCCGCCCACCTGCCGCTCACCAAGGACAAGGCGCGCTACGTCGGCGACCCCGTCGCCGTCGTCGTCGCCGACAGCCGGGCCCACGCCGTGGACGCCGCCGAGCTGGTGCAGGTCGATTGGGAGCCGCTCCCGGCCGTGACCGACATCAAGGAGGCCCTGGCCGACGGCGCCCCGATCGTCCACGAGGAGTACGACACCAACGACGCCGGCAGCTGGATCATGTCGCGCGACTCCCCGGCGCCGATCCGCAACCCCGCCGGCCCGTACTTCGAGGACCCGGAGCTGGTGACGATCAGCGAGGAGTACTACCTCGCCCGGCTGATCCCGAACGCGATGGAACCGCGCGGCGTGGTGGTCGACGTCAACACGGCCATGGGCGAGTACACCGTGTTCTCGGCCACCCAGATCCCCCACATCCTGCGCACCACGCTCACCATCACGTGTGGCATCCCCGAGGCCAAGCTGCGCGTCATCGCGCCCGACGTGGGCGGCGCCTTCGGGTCGAAGCTCGAGGCCTACCCCGAGGACGCGATCTGCCTGACCCTCGCGAAGGTCCTCGGTCGCCCGGTCAAGTGGATCGAGGAGCGCTCGGAGGGCTACGTCGCGACCCTCCACGGGCGCGAGATGTACCAGCAGATCGAGCTCGCGGCGACCAAGGACGGGGTCCTGAAGGCCGTCCGGGTCAAGCTCTGGGCCTCGCTCGGGCGCGCACATGCGCCTCATCACGCCGGGCATCCCGATGCTCGGCGCCTGGCTCTACCAGGGGTGCTACGACGTCGAGGGCTACGACTTCGAGTACACGAACGTGTTCACCAACAACACGTTCACCGACGCCTACCGCGGCGCCGGACGGCCCGAGGCGACATACGCCATCGAGCGCGCGATGGACGCGCTGGCGCGCAAGCTGGACATGGATCCGGTCGCGCTGCGGTTCAAGAACTTCATCAGCGACGACAAGTTCCCGAACTACACGATCGCGTCGGGGCTGACGATCGACTCGGCCAACTACAAGGGCACGCTGGAGAAGTGCCTCGGGGTCCTCGGCTACGAGGAGTTCCGCGCCGAGCAGAAGGCGCGCCGCGAGAGCGGGTCCACCAAGGTGCTCGGCGTCGGCTTCTCGACGTGGCTCGAGATGTGCGGGCTCGCGCCCTCGCGGGTGCTGGCCGCACTCAAGTACATCGCCGGCGGCTGGGACGCCGCCACGATCGAGTTCATGCCCACCGGCACCGTGAGGGTGCTCACGGGGATCTCGCCCCACGGCCAGGGTGAGGTGACGACGTTCTCCCAGATCGTCGCCGACCAGCTCGGCGTCGACTTCGAGGACGTCGAGGTGCTGCACGGGGACACGCAGGTGATCCCGCTCGGCATGGACACCTACGGCAGCCGCGGACTGGCCGTCGGGGGCGTCGCGCTGTGGAAGGCCGGCGAGAAGATCATCGAGAAGGCGCGGGCCATCGCCGCCCACGAGCTGGAGTGCTCCGAGGACGACCTCGAGTTCGCCGGCGGCAACTTCACGGTGCGCGGCACCGACCGCACCGCCAACATCAAGGCGCTCGGCTTCAGCGCGTGGAGCGCCCACAACCTGCCCGACGGGATGGAGCCCGGCCTCAACGCCACCCACCTCTACGACCCGCCCAACTTCTCCTGGCCCAACGGGGCGCACGCGTGCGTCCTCGAGGTGGACACCGAGACCGGGTCCGATCGACCTGCTGCGCTACATCGCGGTCGACGACTGCGGCGTGCGCATCAACCCGATGGTGGTCGAGGGCCAGGTCCACGGCGGCGTGGCGCAGGGCATCGCCGAGGCGCTCTTCGAGGAGGCGACCTACGACGAGGAGGGCAACCTCCGGCACGGCACCATGACCACCTACATGGTCCCCGGGCCGCCCGAGCTGCCCTCGTTCGAGCTCGATCACACCGTCACTCCGAGCCCGACGAACGCGATGGGCGTGAAGGGCGTCGGGGAGGCCGGCACCATCGCCGCCCCGCCCGCCGTGATCAACGCGGTGGTGGACGCCCTCTCGCACCTCGGCGTCACCAACGTCGAGCGCCCGGCGACCCCCGAGAGAGTGTGGAACGCGATCCAGGAGGCCAAGCGATGATCACCGCGCCGTTCGACTACGAGGTCGCCGAGTCGGTCGACCACGCGCTTGAGCTCCTGCGCACGAAGGAGGACCCCAAGCTGATCGCCGGCGGCCACAGCCTGCTGCCGCTGATGAAGCTGCGGCTGGCGCGGCCCGGCCACGCTGGTGGACATCGGCCGCCTCGATCTGCGCCGGTGTCCGCGACGCGGGCGACCACCTGGCCATCGGTGGGCTCACGCGCCACCACGACCTGAACAACGATCCGCTGGCACGGCAGCACTGCCCGCTGATCGCCTACGCGGCCGGGCTGGTGGGCGATCCCCAGGTGCGGCACCGCGGCACCATCGGCGGATCGCTCGCCCACGGCGACCCGGCGTCGGACCTCCCCACCATCTGCCTCGTCCTCGACGCCGTGATCGTCGCCCGCGGGCCGAGCGGCGAGCGCACCATCGACGCCGCGAACTTCTTCAACGGCTTCTTCGACACCGCGCTCGCCGAGGACGAGATCATCACCGAGGTCCGCGTTCCGAAGACCGGCGCGGCGGGGTGGAGCTATCTCAAGTTCCGCCAGCGGGCGCTCGACTGGGCCACCGTCGGCGTCGCCGCCGTGGTCGGCCCGAGCAACGGCTCGATCCAGGGGGCGCGGATCGCCTTCACCAACATGGGTCAGACCCCGTTGCGCGCATCGGCGGTGGAGGCTGCGCTCGCCGGAGCCCCGCGCGACGCCGTCGCGCAGGCGGCCCAGAGGCCGACGAGGGAACCGACCCACCGAGCGACACCTGGGCCACCGCCGACTTCCGCCGGCACCTGGCCCGGGTGCTCACGGGGCGCGCCGTGGAGGAGGCGCTCTCGCGATGACCCACGTCCCGGCCGGGTCCACGCGGGCCCGGCCGGGCGATGGCGCGTACCCTTCGACGATGAGCACGCCGCGGTTTCACTGCGCGACGGGTTCGGGCGCACCCACCGGTCCCTGCGGGTCTCGGTCACCGATCGGTGCAACCTCCGCTGCCGCTACTGCATGCCGGCGGAGGGCATGAAGTGGCTGCCGCGCGAGGAGCTGCTCAGCGACGACGAGCTCGTGCGCGTGGTGGGCCTGTTCGCGCGGGCCGGCGTGAGCGAGATCCGGGTGACCGGGGGCGAGCCGCTCGTCCGGCCCGGGCCTGCCGGCGCTGATCGGGCGCTTCACCGCGATCGAGGGCGTGCGCGAGGTCGCCATGACGACCAACGGCGTGCTGCTCGCCGGCGTGCGTCGACGACCTGGTGGCGAACGGCCTGCACCGCGTCAACGTCAGCATCGACTCGCTCGATCCCGAGCGCTTCGCGGCCATCACGCGCCGGAACGACCTGGCGCGGGTGCTCGAGGGGCTCGCCGCCTGCGAGCGCCACGAGTCGCTGCGCCCGATCAAGGTCAACGCCGTCGCGCTGCGCGGCGTCAGCGAGCCCGACGTGCTGCCGCTGGCCGAGATGGCCCGCGCGCCGGCCCTACGTGGTGCGCTTCATCGAGGTGATGCCGCTCGACGCGCCACGGGAGTGGACGCGCGACGCGGTGCTCTCCGGCGCCGAGCTGCGGGAGATGATCGGCGCCCGCTGGCCGCTGGAGCCGCTCGACCCCGAGCGCGCCTCGGCCACCGGCACGCGCTGGCGATTCGCCGACGGGGCGGGCGAGCTCCAGTTCGTCTCGTCGGTCACCGAGCCGTTCTGCGCGACCTGCGACCGCCTGCGCCTGACGGCCGACGGGCAGCTGCGCACCTGCCTGTTCGCCGAGTGGGAGACCGACCTGCGCGGCCCGCTGCGGGCCGGCGCCACCGACGCGGAGCTGCTCGCGATCGCGCAGGGCGCGGTGGCGCGCAAGGAGGCCGGCCACGGGATGGCCGACCCGACGTGGACCTACGTCGGCCGGCCGATGAGCATGATCGGCGGATGACCGCGGAGGGCACCGCCCTCAGCGCGGCGATCGTCCTCGCCGGGCGGCCGCTCGACGCGCATGGGGCAGCCCAAGGCGTCCCTCGAGTGGGACGGCGCGTCCCTGCTGGAACGCACCGTCGTCGACGCTGGCCCGCGTCACCCCCCGCGTCGTGGTCGTGCGCGCCGCCGGCCAGGCGCTGCCGCCCCTGCCGCGCGGCGGTCGAGATCGTCGACGACGCCCGCCCCGGCCGCGGCCCCCTCGAGGGCCTGCTCGCCGGCCTCCGCGTCCTGGAGCGCCGGGACGACGCCGCCTTCGTCTGCGCGACCGACATGCCGCTGCTCCACCCGCGCCTCGTCGCGCGTGTGGCCGCGCTGCTGCGGCCGCACGACGACGCGGCCGTCCCGGAGGTCGCGGGCCGCCGCCACCCTCTCGCCGGGGTCTACCGCGCGCGCCTCGCTCCGCGCATCGCCGCCCGGCTCGACGCGGGCCTGCTGAGCCTCATGGGCCTGCTCGACGCGTGCGGGGCCCGGTCGCTCGACGCGGCCACTCTGCTGGCCGACGCCGTGCTCGCCCGGGACGACCCCCGCCTCGAGAGCCTGGTCAACCTCAACACCCCCGATCAGCTCAGGCGGGAGAAGGCCACCCGCGATCCCGCGGCGCCGTCGTCGTCCTCGCGCAGCCAGGCGAGCGCGGTCGCCCCCGCGAGCGAGGTCACCGCGTGAGACCCCTGGGCGGCCAGCGGGGTCAGCCCGTCGGGGCCCTCGACGCAGCGGACCAGCTCGGCGCGCCCCGGGCGGCTGGCGACGGCGACGGCGAGCGGCGCCGACCTCCACCACTCGTCGTCGCGGCCGAGGAGCGGCCGGCCCAGCAGGTGGAAGGCCACCGCCGCCGCCGCGGGGTTGCCCGGCAGGCCGAGGACGATCTGGTCGCCGCGGCGCCCGACGTAGGTCGGCCACACCGGAGCGATGCGCACGCCTCGGATCACCTCCTCGACGCCGAGGCGCGCCAGCGCCGGGCGCACCACGTCGTGGACGCCCACCGAGATGCCCCCGTTCGTCACCACGAGGTCCGGCCGCCGGTCGCCGGTGGCGTCGAGCATCGCGGCCAGCGCCTCCACGGTCGCCTCGATCGCGTCGCCGACGTTGGCCGCGGCCACGACCTCGCCCCCGGCGGCGATCGCCTGGGCGGCGATCCCGTGACGGCTGGAGTCGTGCACCTGCGACGGCTCGCGCCGGAGCGCCGAGGGGAACCAGCTCCGCCCCGGTCGCCAGCACGGCCACCCGCGGCCGGCGGACGCAGAGCACGGTGCCGTGCCCCATGGCGCCGAGGGCGCCGACCTCGTGGGGGGCCACCCGGTGTCCCGCCCCGAGCAGCGTGTCCCCGGCGCGGATCGTCTCCCCTCGGCGGCGCACGTCGCGGCCGGCCGCGACGGCGGCGGTCACCCGCACCTCCGCGCCGGCCTGCTCCACGATCTCGCGTCGCGCGACGGCGTCGGCGCCCTCGGGGAGGCTGGCGCCGGTCGAGATCGCCATCGCCTGCCCGGGCTCCAGCCGGCGCTCCGACGGGCGGCCCGCCGAGCTCTCGCCGGCCGCCGCGAGCGCGCCGGGTGTGTCGGCCGACCGCACGGCCCAGCCGTCCATCGCCGAGCTCTCGGCGGCGGGCAGGTCGCGCAGGGCGCGCACGTCCTCCGCCAGCGTCCGCCCCGCCGTCTCGGCCACGGGCACCGGCTCGGCGTCCCGCGCCGGCGCCAGCGCCCGCGCCAGGGCGATCGCCTCCTCGGCTCCGGTGGCCTGGTTCGTGCTCACCGGGCGATCGTCTCATGAGCGCGACCGCGCCACGCCGATCGATCCTCGCGGTGCGGGGCGACGAGAGCCGCCGCGCGCCGCGACCGGCTCGCGGGGGAGGAGCCGATGGAGGTGCGCGTCACCGACCCGAGCGGGCACACCACCCCCGTCGCGATCACCATGCGCACTCCCGGCGACGACTTCGCGCTCGCCGCCGGCTTCCTCGTCACCGAGGGCATCGTCGCCGCCCGGCAGCGTGACGCGGGTGGCCTACTGCGACGACGTCGAGGGCGAGCAGCTCTTCAACGTGGTCACGGTCACCACGCTCGGCGCCCGCGGCCCTCGGGGAGGCGCGGCGGATGGCGGTCACCTCCGCCTGCGGCATCTGCGGAAGGGCGAGCCTCGACGAGGTCGAGGTGCGCTGCGCCCCCCTGGACGGGGGTCCCACCGTGATCGTCCGCGGTGCTGCTCGGGCTGCCCGAGACGCTGCGGGCCGGCCAGAGGGTGTTCGAGGAGACCGGCGGGTTGCACGCCGCGGGCCTCTTCGACGGCGCCGGCGCGCTGCACTGCCTGCGCGAGGACATCGGCCGGCACAACGCGGTCGACAAGGTGATCGGCACGGCGGCCCTGGCGGGGCAGCTGCCCCTCGCGGACCGCGTGCTGATGGTCTCCGGGCGGGCCGGCTTCGAGATCGTGCAGAAGGCGGCGGTGGCCGGTATCGCCGTGCTGGCGTCGGTCTCCGCGCCGTCGAGCCTGGCCGCCGACGCCGCCGAGCGGTTCGGCATGACGCTCGTCGGGTTCCTGCGCGGCGACGGCTACAACGTCTACACCGACCCCGGCCGGATCCTGGCCTGATGGCGCGCACGCGACCCCGCCGCCGCGACCTGTGGGTGAGCCTGCGCCCCAACGGCATCGGGCTGACGAAGCCCAACCACTACCTCGACATGCTCAAGGTGGTGTGGGAGAACCGGCGCTCCCTGCCCTACGCCTCGCGCATCCTGCGCAAGGGTGTGTGCGACGGCTGCGCCCTGGGCGTGGCCGGGCTGCACGACTGGACCATCGACGGCGTCCACCTGTGCACGACGCGCCTCAGCCTGCTCAGGGTCAACACGATGGGCGAGATGGACCACGCACTGCTCGGCGACGTGGCCGCGCTGCGGCGCCGCACGACGGCCGAGCTGCGCGACATGGGCCGGCTGGCGTATCCGATGGTGCGGCGGGCGGGCGAGCCGGGGTTCTCGCGCGTGTCCTGGGACGAGGCGCTGGACCTGGTCGCCGGGCGCATCAGGTCGGCCGGGGGATCGCGGTTCGCGCTCTACATGACCGCCCGGGGGATCACGAACGAGGTCTACTACACGGCCGGCAAGGTGGCGCGCTTCCTCGGCTCCAACAACATCGACAACGCCGCGCGCATCTGCCACGCGCCCTCCACCGCCGCACTGCGCACGATGGTCGGCGCCGGCGCCACCACGATCTCCTACACGGACCTCATGAAGTCCGACCTCGTCGTGCTGTTCGGATCCGACGTCGCCAACGCGCAGCCGGTCGTCATGAAGTACCTCTACCTCGCGCGCCGGGAGGGCACCCGGGTGGCGGTGGTCAACCCGTTCCGCGAGCCCGGCCTCGAGCGCTACTGGGTGCCCTCCAACGCCGAGAGCGCGGTGTTCGGGACGCGGATGACCGACGAGTTCTTCTCGGTCAACATCGGCGGCGACATCGCGTTCATCGCCGGCGTGATGAAGACCCTGGCGGCGACGGGCGGCCTCGACGAGGCGTTCATCGCCGAGCACACGGCCGGCTTCCCCGAGCTCTCGGCCGTGCTCGACGATCTCCCCTTCGACGAGCTGGAGCGCCTCTCCGGCGCCTCCCGCGCCGACATGGAGCGGTTCGCGTCGATGTACGCGGCGTCCGACTCGGCCATCTTCGTCTGGTCGATGGGCCTCACGCAGCACGCCTTCGGCTCGGACAACGTGCGGGCGGTGATCAACCTGGCGCTGGCGCGGGGCAACGTGGGGCGCGAGGGCGCCGGCCTGATGCCCATCCGCGGGCACTCGGGGGTGCAGGGCGGCGCCGAGATGGGCGCATACGCCACCGCGCTCCCGGGCGGCGTCGCCCTCGACTCCGACTCCGCCGCGGCCGTCGCCGAGCACTGGGGGTTCGCCCCACCCGAGGCGCCGGGTCTGACGGCGGAGGAGATGGTCGAGGCGGCCGGCGACGGGCGCATCGAGGTGCTCTACTCGAGCGGCGGGAACTTCCTCGAGACGCTTCCCGATCCCGCCCTCGTCGCCGACCGGCTGGCGATGGCGCCGGTGCGCGTCCACCAGGACATCGTCGTGACCGGCCAGATGCTGATCGACCCCGGCGAGGTGGTCGTGCTGCTGCCCGCCGCCACCCGCTACGAGCAGCGCGACGGGGGCACCGAGACCACCACCGAGCGCCGCATCGCCTTCAGCCCGCAGATCAAGGGCCCGAAGGTGGGGGAGGCCCGCACCGAGTGGGAGATCTTCAGCGACCTCGCCCAGCGGGTCGACCCCGAGCGCGGCCACCTCGTCGCCATCCCGTCGGGCCAGGCGATCCGCGACGAGATCGCGCGGGTCGTGCCCCTGTACGCGGGCATCGAGAGGCTGCGGACGACCGGCGATCAGGTCCAGTGGGGCGGCCCGCGGCTCTGCGCCGGGTGGGTGTTCCCGACGCCGGACGCCAAGGCGCACTTCGCCGCGGTCGCGCCTCCCGAGCGGCGCGTGCCCGAGGGCGCCTTCGTGCTCTCGACGCGGCGCGGCAAGCAGTTCAACACGATGGTCTTCCGCGAGCACGACCCCCTCACCGGCGCCCACCGGGACGCCCTCTTCATCTCCGCCGAGGACGCCGGCCGCCTGGGCGTGGGCGAGGGGGACCCGCTGCTGGTGCGCTCCGAGAACGGCCGCGTCGCGGCGCGCGCGCACATCGCCCGGATGCGGTCGGGCAACGTGCAGATGTTCTTCCCGGAGTGCAACCCGCTGATCGCGGCCGGCCGCCGCGACGCCAGCGGCGTGCCCGACTACAACGCGATCGTCGAGGTGCTGCCGGCGCCCTGAGCTAGACGCCGAGTGCGTCGCGGGCGGCCGCGTAGTCGTCCCACGTGTCCACGTCCTGCGGCAGATCGCGGTCGGCGGGGACCTGCCGGAATCGCTCGGGGTACGCGTCGAGCAGCTTCCACACCGCCTTGTCGCCGTGCAGCCCGCGCAGGTCCGCGAACGCCGCCGCCGAGAACACCAGCGGGTGACCGGGCAGGCCGCGGTAGTCGGTCACCGCCGCCCAGGGGCGGTGGGACTCCCAGTCGGCCCGCACCGCGTCGATCACCTCGGCGTTGACGCCGGGCATGTCCCCCAGCACCAGCATCACCGCGTTGACGGGTCCGGCCGCGTCGAGCCCGGCGAGCAGGGAGGAGGCGCAGCCGGTGCCGTAGGCGGTGTTGGTGACCACCTCGGCCCGCCCGGGGCGCGCTCCGGCCAGGGCCTCCTCCGCCGCCCCGCCCAGCACCAGGATGACGCGGTCGAGGTCCGACGCCTCGACATCGCGGATCACCCACCCGAGGAGGGTGGTGTCCCCGAAAGGGAGTGTCTGCTTCGGCCGGCCGAGGCGCCGGGACGCCCCCGCTCCGAGCACGATGCCCACGACGTCCGCCATCCCACCACCTTAGGACCGCCTTACGGGCGAAGCCAGATCGCTGGACATTTGCCCGCCCGTTGCGGAAGATTGATACAAAGCGCACACACACCGGCCAGGTCGGGCGGTGCGGGGCCGCCCGGCGGACGAGTCAGGGAGACGCGGATGCAGAGGGGCACGTCGGTTCGTCGTCGGAACGGTGGCTCATGCTGACGCTGATGGCGGGAGCCACCCAGTGGCAGATCGGCCTCGCGATCGGGATCGTCGTCGTCGCGATCGCCGCGGTGATCGTCATCGCGATCGTCCTGCTGGCGATGAGGATCGCCAAGCAGGCGTCCACCGCCGAGGGGGCGGTCGAGGTGCTGCGCCAGCAGACCACCGAGCTGGAGGGGATCGGCCGGATCAACGACTCCGGGGTGAGGATCCTCCACTCCGCCCGGGCCCTGCGAAAGGTGGCGGTCGGCAAATGACCTGGTCCGGGAACACCTACTGGGTCGTCTGCCTGCTGCTCGGCCTCGGCGCGGCCCTGATCGTCGCGGTGCTGCTCGCGGTGCTCGTCAGGACCGTCGCCAGCATCGAGCGCTCGGTTGACGGCCTGCTGGAGGTGGCGACCAAGGTCGCCGGCAGCACGGCCAACATCCCGCAGCTCGAGGCCACCGCGCCCGTGCTGGGCATGATCGTGACCGAGGCGGTCGTGCAGGACGGCTACATGAACGCCCTCACCGACGGGTTCGGTGGCAAATGACCGACCGTCAGCTACTCGTGCTGCTCAGCGTCATTCTCGGCGCCGTCGTGATCCTGGTGGTCGCCGCCGCGCTCTACGAGGTGCGGAGGCGGCTGGTGAGGATCTCCGCCGGGCTCGCGACGCTCGGCGCCGCGCTGGAGGGTGTCGAGGCGGAGCACCTGCGCCCGCTCGAGGGCTCGGTCACCGCGATCAACGCCCAGTTCGACGTCATCCTCGGCGCGTTGCCGGGCATCGCCAGCAAGGCGGCGATCGTGGCCGAGAGGAGGCCGTCGTGACGCTCTGGTGGATCGGCAACGCCGTGCTGCTGATCGTGGTCGTCCCGCTGCTGGTGTACCTGCTCCACGGGGTGCTCACGGCGGCGAGCAGCATCGTCCCGAGCGTCAACAAGATCGCCGGCGTCACCGCCGAGGCATCCAAGGACCTGGACGCCACGGCCCTGCTGCTGACGACGCAGGACCAGGTCGCCCGCACGATCGCGGGGGTCGCCGAGTACGGCGGCTCGCTCGACGTGATCATCGACGACGCGAGCTAGGGGGAGGCCATGTCCGCAGCCGGCATCACCATGATCGTCATCGTCGCGCTGATCGTCGCGGCCCTCGTCGTCTACCTCGTCGCGACGATCCTCCAGCTCCGCGCGATCACCAAGGGCCTCGACGTCGTGATCGGCAACGTGGGCGAGATCCTCGCCAAGACCGCGCCGGTCAACGAGGTCGTCACCGACATCAACAACAACCTCGACGCCGGCGTCTCGGCCCTCGAGGGTCTGCTGGTCAAGAAGGCCGGCATCGAGGACGCGATGGGCCTGGTCGACGGGCTCTACCCGGGCGCCGCGGCCGCCGGGCTGCGCGACTTCCCGGAGTCCGCCTCCATCGTCCCGCCGCGCATCGGCGAGGTCTACACCAAGGGCACGCTCACCCTCGCGCGCCTCGGCCGCGAGGCGCCGATCGCGATGGCCAACCCGGCCGGACCCGTGATCCGCAACGCCGGCGCCGCGGCGATCGCCGCCCGCGACCTCTATTCCGATGTGCGCCACACCAGCCCGGAGGTGCTGCCGCGCTCGCCCGTGATCGGCGCCGACGCGCCGGTGCAGTACGAGCAGCGCGACGACATCGGCGCCCCACGCAAGCGGATGCCGTCGCCCGCCAAATGACACGAGCGGACGACGCACGCCCCGTCCGCCCGACCGACGCGTAAGGAGCACGAGAGGTGCAGACCCCTGCCGCATTCGAGTACGAACGGGCGACCAGCGTCGCCGGCGTGATCGAGGCCCTCGGGCGCCTCGGCCCCGAGGCGCGGATCATCGCCGGCGGGCACAGCCTGCTGCCGATGATGAAGCTGCGGCTGGCCAACCCCGAGCACCTCATCGACATCAGCGGGCTCACCGACCTCTCGTACATCCGCGAGGAGGGCGGCGAGATCCGCATCGGCGCGATGACCCGGCACGTCGATCTGCTGAAGTCCGAGCTGCTCCACGAGCACTACCCGGTGTTCCGCGACGCCGAGGAGGTGATCGCCGACCCGGTCGTGCGCAACCGCGGCACCATCGGCGGATCCCTCTGCCAGGCCGACGCCGCCGAGGACCTCTCGGCCGTCTGCTCGGCGGTCAAGGCGAGCGTGGTGATCGTCAACGCGCAGGGCACGCGCGTGATCGGCATGGAGAAGTTCCACGTCGGCCCCTTCATGACCGCGGTCGGCAGCGGCGAGATGCTCACCGAGGTGCGGCTCGCGCTGCGTCCCGGGGCCGGCAGCGCGCACGAGAAGGTCGAGCGGCGCGCGGGCGACTGGGCCATCGCCGCCGCGTCGGCCGCCCTCTGGATCGACGGCGGCACGATCGCCGACGTCGGCATCGCGCTCAGCGCGGTGGGCCTCACCACCATCCACCTCACCCGGGCGGAGGAATTGCTGCGCGGCCAGCCTCCCACCGAGGAGCTCTTCGCCCAGGCCGGCGAGATCGCGTCGGCCGACTGCTCACCGACCTCCGACGGCCGTGGCCCGGTCGACTACAAGCGCCACCTCGCCGGAGTCCTCACCCACCGGGCACTGCGCCGCGCCGCCGCGCGTGCCCTTCGCCAGGAGGCCTGATCATCAACGTCTCGATGACGGTCAACGGCGAGCAGGTCTCGCGCGATATCGAGCCGCGCCTGCTGCTCGTCCACTTCATCCGCGACACCCTCGGCCTCACCGGCACCCACTGGGGGTGCGACACCTCCAACTGCGGCGCGTGCGTGGTGAGGATCGACGGTGAGCCGGTCAAGTCGTGCACCACCCTGGCGGTGATGTGCGAGGGCCGCGACATCACGACCGTCGAGTCGCTCGAGGTGGACGGCGAGCTGGACCCGGTGCAGCAGGGCTTCCACGAGATGCACGCCCTCCAGTGCGGCTTCTGCACCCCGGGCATGCTGATGACGGCCCGCGCGCTCCTGGACGAGAACCCGAACCCGAGCGAGCTCGAGATCCGCACCGCGATCTCCGGGGCGATCTGTCGCTGTACCGGTTACAAGAACATCGTCAGCGCGGTGAGATGGGCCGCGGAGCACGAGTCCGCGGCGCAACGGGAGGCATGAACATGGCCACCACCGAGAACCTGCCCAGCCCCTCCACCGAGCGCCCGATCGGCTTCGGCCGGCTGAAGCGCAAGGAGGACGCGCGGTTCATCCGCGGCCAGGGCACCTATCTCGACGACATCCGCCTGCCGGGGATGGTCTACGGGGCGATGCTGCGCAGCCCGTACGCGCACGCCAAGATCCTCTCGATCGACACCTCGCTGGCCCTGGCCCACCCGAACGTCGCCGCGGTGGTGACCGCGAAGGACCTCGAGACGCTCGGCCTCGCGTGGATGCCGACGATCTCCTACGACACCCAGGCCGTCCTCGCGGGCGACAAGGTGCGCTTCCAGGGCCAGGAGGTCGCGTTCGTGATCGCGACCGACGAGTACTCGGCCAACGACGCGCTCAAGCTGATCGAGGTCGACTACGAGCCGCTCCCGGCCGTGGTCAACGCGCGTAAGGCCCTCGACCCCGAGTCCCCTCTGATCCGTGACGACAAGCCGGGCCAGCGCGACAACCTCGCCAGCCCCACCTGGGAGGCGGGCGACGAGGAGGCCACCGACCGCGCGTTCGCCGAGGCCGACACGGTCGTCTCGCGGGACATGATCTACCCGCGCTGCCACCCGGCGCCGCTGGAGACCTGCGGCATCATCGCCGACTTCAATCCGGCCACCGGGCAGCTCGACATCTACAACGGCAACCAGGCGCCGCACGCCCACCGCACGGTGTACGCGCACGTCGCGGGCCTCGCCGAGCACATGATCCGGATCCGCTGCCAGGACATCGGCGGCGGCTTCGGCAACAAGGTGCCCGTGTACCCGGGCTACGTCTGCGCCATCGCCGGATCGATCGTGGCCGGCGTGCCGGTCAAGTGGGTGGAGAACCGCTCCGAGAACCTCATGTCCACCGGGTTCGCCCGCGACTACATCATGCGCAGCGAGATGTGCTCCAAGGACGGCAGGATCACCGGCCTGCGGGTCGACGTGATCGCCGACCACGGCGCCTTCGACAGCACCGCCCAGCCCACCAAGTTCCCGGCCGGGTTCTTCCACATCTGCTGCGGCTCGTACGACCTCGCGGCGTCGCACGTGAAGGTCAAGGCGGTCTACACCAACAAGGCTCCGGGGGGCGTCGCGTACCGCTGCTCGTTCCGCATCACCGAGGCCGTCTACATGGTCGAGCGGATGGTCGACGCGCTCGCGCTCGAGATGAACGTCGACCCGATCGAGCTGCGCATGCGCAGCTTCATCGCCCCGGAGCAGTTCCCGTACGAGACCACGACCGGCTGGACCTACGACTCGGGCAACTACGCCGAGACGATGAGGGTCGCGATGGACATCGCCGGCTACGAGGACCTGCGCCGCGAGCAGGCCGAGAAGCGGGCGCGCGGCGAGCTGATGGGCATCGGCGTCGCGTTCTTCACCGAGGGCGTCGGCGCCGGCCCGCGCAAGCACATGGACATCCTCGGCCTGTCGATGAACGACGGCGCCGACCTGCGCGTGCATCCCTCGGGCAAGGCCGTGGTCAGCATCAGCGCCCAGACCCAGGGCCAGGGGCACGAGACCACCTTCGCCCAGATCGTGGCCGAGGAGCTCGGCATCCCGCCGGAGGACGTCGAGGTGCGCCACGGCGACACCGACAAGTCGCCCTACGGGCTCGGCACCTACGGCAGCCGCTCGACGCCCGTCTCCGGCGCGGCCGTGGCGGTCGTCTCGCGCAAGGTGCGCGACAAGGCCCGCCTGATCGCGGCGACGATGCTCGAGACCCGGCCGGAGGACCTCGCCTGGGAGAAGGGCCGCTGGTACGTCAAGGGCGACCCGGAGAAGGGCGCGATGATCGAGGACATCGCCCTGCGGGCCTACAGCGGCGAGGAGATGCCCGCCGGGCTCGAGGGCGGCCTCGACGCGCAGGTGATCTACGACCCGCCCAACCTGACCTACCCCTACGGCGCCTACATCGCCGTCGTGGACATCGACCCGGACACCTCGCAGGTCACCGTGCGCCGGTTCATCGCGGTGGACGACTGCGGCGTGCGCATCAACCCGATGATCGTGGACGGGCAGATCCACGGCGGGCTGGCGGAGGGCATCGGCATCGCGCTGATGGAGCTGATCAGCTTCGACGAGGAGGGCAACTGCCTCAACTCGTCGTTCATGGACTACCTCATCCCCACCGCGCTCGAGTGCCCCGACTTCGAGCTGGGCGAGACGGTCACCCCGTGTCCGCACCACCCGCTCGGCGCGAAGGGCGTCGGCGAGTCGCCCAACGTCGGGTCGCCGCCGGCGATCGTCAACGCGGTCATCGACGCGCTGCACGCGACCCACGGCGTGGACCACATCGACATGCCCTGCACCCCCGCGCGCGTGTGGGCGGCGATGCAGGGACGCCCGGAGCCGCCGCAGTGATGAACCCGGCCACCTCCCGGCGGGCCCAGGAGCTCGCGGCCGCCGGTGTGGCCTTCGTCACGGCGACCGTCGTGCGCGCCCAGCGCCCGACCAGCGTGGTGGCGGGCGACGTCGCGCTGGTGCTCGCCGACGGCACCATCGAGGGGTTCGTCGGCGGGGCCTGCGCCGAGCACAGCGTGCGGGCGTACTGCGCTCGCGCGCCATCGAGAGCGGGGAGGCCGTGCTGCTGCGGGTGCTCCCGTTCGCGGAGGAGGGCGCCGACACCGCCGAGATCGTGGACGGCGCCGTGACGGTCCAGAACCCCTGTCTCTCGGGAGGGGCGATCGAGGTGTTCCTCGAGCCGGTGGTCGCCGCCCCGCGCGTGCTGGTGGTGGGCGAGACGCCGATCGCCGGCGCCGTGGCGCGGATCGGCGCCGAGCTGGGGCTGGAGATCGCGACCGCGACGGGCGACGCCGTCACCCCACGGCCGGACGACCTCGCGCTGGTCGTGGCGGCCCACGGCCGCGACGAGCTCGCCGCCCTGCGCCGGGGTCTCGAGGCCGGCCTGCCCTACGTCGGCCTGGTCGCCAGCCGCGCGCGCGGCGACGGCGTGATCGGCGAGCTGCACGGCGACGGCGTCCCCGAGGAGCTCCTCGCGCGCATCGACGTCCCGGCCGGGCTCGACATCGGCGCCCGCAGCCCCGCGGAGATCGCGCTCTCGATCCTGGCCCGGATCGTCGAGGTACGCCACGCCGACCGCACGCCCTCGAGCCGGCGACCCACGGCGCCCGTCGTGGCGGCCACGGCGGTGGATCCCATCTGCGGCATGACCGTCGCGGCCGTGGCCGGCACCCCGTCGCTTCGAGCACGACGGAGAGACCTTCTACTTCTGCTGCGACGGCTGCCTGGCGGCGTTCCAGGCACGGCACCAGCACGCCGACGCCACGGGGGAGTGATCCCGTCGTGACGGAGGTGACCGGGGAGGCGGCCGACGAGGTCCGCGTCCGCGCGCCCGACATCAGGACGCTGTCCCAGCGGCTCGACGTCGCCGACTATCTCGTGGACGAGGGTCTGGCCACCTCGATGTTCCTCAGCCTTCGGCTCCCCCAGCCGCTGCTGCTGGAGGGCGAGGCAGGCGTCGGCAAGACCCAGGCGGCCAAGGCGCTGGCGGCCGTGCTCGACACGCCGCTGATCCGCCTCCAGTGCTACGAGGGCATCGACGCGGCCGAGGCGCTCTACGAGTGGAACTACCCCCGCCAGCTGCTCGCCATCCGCCTGGCCGAGGCGAGCGGGGAGGCGCTCGGCGAGGAGGACCTCTTCGGCCCGGACTACCTGATCCGCCGACCCCTGTTGCGCGCGCTGGAGCACCCCGGCCCGCGGCCCGCCGTGCTGCTGATCGACGAGATCGACCGCGCCGACGACGACTTCGAGGCCTTCCTGCTGGAGCTGCTCGGCGAGGCCAGCGTCACCATCCCCGAGATCGGCACGATCGTCGCCACCCACCCGCCGATCATCGTGCTCACCTCCAACCGCACCCGCGATCTGCACGACGCGGTCAAGCGCCGCTGCCTCTACCGCTGGATCGACTACCCCGACCCCCGCCGCGAGGTGGAGATCATCCGCCGCCGCGTCCCGGCCGCGTCGCAGGCCCTCGCGGTGCAGGTGGCCGACGCGGTCTCGCGCATGCGCGAACAGCGACGTGCAGAAGCCGCCGGGCGTCGCCGAGGCCATCGACTGGCTGGCGGCCCTCGAGCTGCTCGGCGTCGAGCGCCTCGACGCCGCCGCGGTCGAGCGCACGCTCGGGTCGGTGCTCAAGTACGAGGAGGACCAGGAGGTGCTCCGCGCGGCGGGGCTCGATGCGCTGGTGACCCCCCGTGGCTGAGGGCGCCCGCCCGCCGGCGGCCTTCGGCATCGAGAACGTGGTGCTCGACCTGCCGTCCCTGGCGGGGGCGTTCAGCAGGCGGCTCCACGACGCCGGCATGCCGGTGACCCCTGCGCGCAGCGCCGACCTCGCCCGTGCGCTCGATCTGGTGCGGCCGGTGACGCGGGGCCGCCTCTACGCCACCATGCGCGCCGTGCTGGTCACGGAGCTCGCCCAGGTGCCCGCGTTCGACGCGGTCTTCGTCGAGGTGTTCGGCGGCGTCGGCTACGTGGACCCCGAGGTTCCGGACGACTCGCTCTCGGAGCCGGCGCCCGCCGATCAGCGGCCGAGATCGGATCGTCCACCACCGCCGCCCTCGGCGCACCGCCGCCAGGCCCGCGACACCGTGGCCTCCGCCCCGTCCGGCGGCGGCCAGGACGACGACGCCGCAGAGGTGGAGGTGCCGGTCGCGATGGCCAGCGACGAGGAGCGGCTCGCGGGCAAGAACTTCGACGCGCTCGCGCCGGGCGAGCTCGCCGAGCTCTACCGGCTGATGTCCCGGCTGCGCCTGGTGACCCCCGAGCGGCGCACCCGCCGCTACGAGCGGGGCCGGCGACGCGGCCGCGTCGACATGCGCCGCACGCTGAGGAGCAGCCTGCGCACGGGCGGCGATCCGATCCGCCTGGCCCGCAGGCGGCGCCGGGTGGTCAACCGGCGGCTCGTGATGCTGTGCGACATCTCCGGCTCGATGGAGCCGTACGCGCGCGCCTACCTGCAGTTCCTCACGTGCGCGGCCGGCAGCGGCCCCGACGCCGAGGCCTTCGCATTCGCGACGCGCCTCACCCGGCTCACGCGCGCGCTGGCCTCGCGCAACCCGGAGCGGGCCATCCAGCGCGCGGCCGACCGCCGCCCCCGACTGGTCGAGCGGCACCCGCATCGGCGACGCGCTCAAGACCTTCAACGACCGGCACGGGCGGCGCGGCATGGCGCGCGGCGCCGTGGTGGTGATCCTCTCCGACGGGTGGGAGCGCGGCGATCCGATGCTGGTCGGGCGCGAGATGGAGCGTCTCTCACGGCTCGCCCACCGCGTGATCTGGGTCAACCCGCGTGTCGGCGCCAGCGCCTTCTCGCCGCGCGCGGGGGGCATGGCGGCCGCGCTGCCCCACTGCGACGCGCTCGTGAGCGGGCACAGCTTCCGCGCGCTCGGCGAGGTGGTCGACGCGATCGGCTCCCTGCGCGGGGACCTCCCGGCGCCGCAGCCCGCCCCGGTCGCCACGAGCGGCGACGAGGAGACCTGGGCCAGCGCCACGCCGGTGCCGGGCAGCTCGGTCTCCATGCCCAGCGGCCACGGCCCGAGCAAGGGCAACACCACGCCGGGGTGGGTCACCGATGAGTGACGACCCCGTGAAGGTCTGCATCTATCCGGGCTGCGAGCGACCCGCCGCGCCCGCACACCCCCAGGGCGGGCCCCAACCCGCCTTCTGCGATCGGGAAGACCACAACGCGCTGAGCGCCCATCAGGAGCGTCAGCGCCTCGCGTCCGAGGAGGGTCACTGATGGCGAACGAGGCCTACCGAGCCGTGTTCCTGCGCGTCCACCCCACCGGCAAGATGGTGCTCAGCCTCACCACCGACGCCGACGGCAGGGAGCCCCAGTACGCCCAGCTCGTCGCGGACGAGCTCGGGGTGCCCGCGCTCGACGTGAAGGTGGTCCCCGCCGACACCGACCGCTTCGGGGTCGGGCACGGCTTCAACGCGAGCCCGTCCGACGGGGCGCCGGCGGCGATCGTGCGGGCCACGACCAAGATCCGCGACAAGGCGCAGCTGCTGGCCGCCGTGGCGCTCGACACCGGCCCCGAGACGCTCACCTGGTCCAACGGCGCGTGGGTCAACGGGGACGGCAGCGACCCGACCCAGGTCAAGACGGTGGAGGACATCGCCCTGTACGCGCACGGCACCGGGGCGCTGCCGCCGGGTGTCGAAGGGGGGCTCGACGCCCAGGCCGTCTACAGCGACTGAGCGCCCCCGCGGCGCTCAGGCCGGCTCAGCCCGCCGGCAGGCGGGCGTCGAGCTCGACCGTGACCTGGTCCGACACCTTCAGCGCGCCGAAGAGGGTCGAGTACGGCTTGACGCCCCAGTCGCTCTGGGTGATCACGGCGACGCCGCGCAGGCCCCCGTCGCCCGGGGTCACGTTGACCACCACCGGTCGCGGCTGCCCGTGAAGGGTCAGCTCGGCCTCCACGCGCAGGCCGTCGCCGTCGGGCGTCGACGGCGGTCGAGCGCAGGGTGATGTCCTTGTGCTTGAGGATCTCGTCGGCGATCACCGTGACGATGTCGGCCTTGTCGTCCTCGGTGAGCGACTTCATGCCGCCGGTGCCCTCGATCACCCGCAGCGAGCCGCCGTCGGCGTCGAGCGCGATCACGGTCTCCGCGGGGTCGTCGCCGGCCGTGATGGTGGCCGACCACTTCGTGACCTCGATCAGCAGGTCGTGCCCGGCCTTGGCCGCGGCGCCCGTCCGCCCGGTCCTCAGCGAGAGGGTGCCGTTCTCGGGTCCGAGATGGTGCGTGCCTGCCGGGATCACCACGCCGCGAGCTTATCCCCCCGTACACCGGAGCGGTATCCCGCTCCCCGACAAAGGATCACCCCATGGCGGTAGTGCTGGAGCATTCCTTCTCGACCACGAAGTCCCTCGACGAGAGTTTCGCCGCGGTCTCCGACCTCGAGCGCACCATCCCGTGCGTCGAGGGCGGCAGCATCACGGAGGTCACCGGCCCCGACTCGGCCAAGGCCGAGGTCAAGGTGAAGATGGGCGCGATGTCGCTCACGTACACCGGCACCGTGGAGATCACCGAGAAGGATCCCGCGGCCCATCGCGTGACCATGACGGTCAAGTCGCGCGAGGCCGGCGGCCAGGGGCACGCCAACGCCACGGTGGTGTTCGCGCTGCACGAGGGCGGCGGCACGATCAACACCAACGCCCAGATCACCGGCACGGCGGCCTCGATGGGCGAGGGCATCGTCACCGGCGTCCTCGACGCGATGATCACCGACTTCAGCACCAAGGTCGGGGACGCCTGAGCGATGGCGAGCGTCGTCATGAGGCGGATCAACCTGGGCGAGTTCCCCAAGGACGGGGGCACCGCGCTCCAGGACGACCCCGACCGGCCGGTCTTCCACGGCAACGGCCCCGACGACTACGTCTGCGCCGAGTGCGGCAACGTGCTCGCCGCCTCCATGGACGCCACGTACATGACCAAGAAGGTGCGGGTGAAGTGCGGGCGCTGCCGGACGATCAACGTCGCCGTCACCGAGCAGCCGGATGCCCCGATCTGCTGAGCGCCACGCCCCGGCGTCAGGGCGCCGTGGCCAGCCCCGCGAGCGCCTCGCGCCGGTCGCGGTACGCGGCCGCCCCGTCGCCGTCCACCACCGGGATCCGCACCAGGGGCGGGTGACCCATGGCCGGCGTCGCCAGATCGCGCAGCGCGTCGTGGTAGGCCCGCTCGCGCTGCACCCCGCCGAATCCGAAGCCCTTGGCCGGCCAGCCCGCGAGAGAGCCCGTCGCTGTCCCCGCACAACGCCCGGCACAGCTCCCGCTGCTCCTCCAGGTCGAAGCCGAGCGCCGCGTCGGGCGGGTAGAGCGCGATGGTGGAGAGGCGAGACGAGGTGAAGTGCTCGGGGCCGTCGAGCTGGATCACCGTCCCGGTGGGGATGTGCACGAGGTCGACCGGCAGCAGCAGGTTCTCGCGCGACGCGTGCAGCACCGAGGCGTCGCCGCCCAGCCGGGCGTGGATCGACGCCGAGCAGCGCGACCGCGGCGATCACCGGCGCGACCAGCGCGGGGTCGCGCCGCGCCTTGGCGACGCGCTCGAGCCCCACGTGCCCCTGCTCGCAGAGCCAGTCGAACGACGCCCCGCTCTCCAGCGCGACGCCGTCGGCGGCCGCCGCCTCGGCGAAGGCGGCACGGGCGGTATCGGAGGACACCCTCGGATCGTAGAGCCCATGACGCGCCGGGCGGCGGCCCCGCATGACCCGGACGCTCCGCGACGCGATGGCGCCGCGTGGGGGTCGCCGCCGCCGCGGCCCTGGCGCTCGCCGGCATCGGGCAGACGGCGTGGGCGCCGCTGCTGCACCACGGGCTCGGCGCCGGGGGCGGCGACCACGCCGCCCACGCGGCGCCGGCGGTGGCCTCGGCGGCGTGGCTCGTCGGCTGGGGGCTGATGGTGGCCGCGATGATGCTGCCGAGCGCGGTGCCGCTGGTCCGCGAGGTCGGCGGGGCCGTCCGGGAGCGCGGGGGAGGGCGCGAGCGCGCCTTCACGATCGCGGCGTTCCTCGGCGTGTGGGGCGCGTTCGGATGCGCGGTCCTGCTGGGCACCGCGCTCGCGCGCGGCGTTGCGCCCGGCCTGCTGCTGATCGCCGTCGGCGCCTACCAGCTCACGCCGGCCAAGCGGGCGGCGCTCGCCCGCTGCCGCGCCCACGTGCGCCTGCTGCCGGCCGGGCTGGGCCACCGGGCCCGATCCGTCGGGCGACGCGCTGCGCGCCGGGATGTCCCACGGGCTCTCGAGCGTCGCCTGCTGCGGGCCGCTGATGGCCGCCATCGCGATGCGTCGGCATGGGGGAGCCCGTGCTGATGCTCGTCGCGGGACTCGCCATGACCGTCGAGGTCGCCGCCCCGCGCGGCCCCCGCATCACCGTCCCGATCGGCCTCGCCCTGATCCTCGCCGGGGCGATTCGCCCTGCTCTAGCGCCGGCCGGCTCCAGGGCGACGTCGAGCACCTGCTCGACCCGGTCCGCGAGGGTGATGCGCATCTCCTCGGCCAGCCCGGGGGGCAGGTCGGCGAGCTGATCCTCGTTCAGCTTCGGCAGGATCACGCCGCCGATGCCCGCGCGCCTGGCGGCGAGCACCTTCTCCTTGACGCCGCCGATCGGCAGCACCTGGCCGGTGAGGGTGATCTCGCCGGTCATCGCGACGTCCTCGCTCACCGGGCGCCCCGAGAGCGCCGAGACCAGCGCGGTCACCATCGTCACCCCCGCCGAGGGCCCGTCCTTGGGCACGGCGCCCGCGGGCACGTGCAGGTGGATGTCGTGGGTCGAGAAGTAGTCCTCGGCGAGGTCCAGGCCGAGGCCCGCCGCCCGGGCGCGCACGTACGACACGGCGGCCTGCGCCGACTCGCGCATCACGTCGCCGATCTGGCCGGTCACGCTCAGCTTGCCCCCGCCGGGCATCACGATCGCCTCGACGAACAGGATCTCGCCGCCCGCTCCGGTCACCGCCAGCCCGGTCGCGACCCCCGGCTCGCTGGTGCGCCGCTTGACCTCGTTGTGGATGCGCTCCGGGCCGAGGATCTCGCGCACCCCCTCGCCGCCGAGCACCGCGCCCGAGTCGTCGCCCTCGGCCACCCGCCGCGCGATGCGCCGGGCGATCGCGCCCAGCCGGCGCTCGAGCTGGCGCACCCCGGCCTCGCGGGTGTACTCCGAGATGACGGTCGCCAGGCCCTCGTCGGTCACCTCCAGCGCGCCGTCGGGGAGGCCGGCGCCGGCGATCTGGCGCGGCAGCAGGTAGCGCCGCGCGATGTGGAGCTTCTCGTCCTCGGTGTAGCCCGAGAGGCGGATCACCTCCATGCGGTCGAGCAGCGGGCCGGGGATCGTCTCCAGCACGTTGGCCGTGCACAGGAAGAGGATCCGCGACAGGTCGAGCGGCAGGTCGAGGTAGTGGTCGCGGAAGGTGCTGTTCTGCGCCGGGTCCAGCACCTCGAGCATCGCCGACGAGGGATCGCCGCGGACGTCCGCGCCCATCTTGTCGATCTCGTCCACCATCAGCACCGGGTTCATCGCGCCGGCGTCGCGGATGGCGCGGACGATGGTGCCCGGCATCGCGCCGACGTAGGTGCGCCGGTGGCCGCGGATCTCGCTCTCGTCGCGCACGCCGCCCACCGAGATGCGGGCGAAGCTTGCCGCCCCAGGGCGCGGGCGATGGACTGCCCGAGCGACGTCTTGCCCACCCCCGGCGGCCCGACGAAGCACAGGATCGGCCCGGCCGCGTCGTGCTTCAGCCGGGCCACGGCCAGCTGCTCGATGATGCGGTCCTTCACCTTCTCGATGTCGTAGTGGTCCTCGTCGAGGATCGCCCGGGCGCGCTCGAGGTCGAGATCGTCCTCGGTGACCACGCTCCAGGGGATCGCGAGGATCCAGTCGAGGTAGTTGCGCACCACGCCGTACTCGGGCGACTCGGCGGGCAGGCGGTCCAGCCGCGCGAGCTCACGCTCGGCCGCGACGCGGATCTCCTCGGGCGGGGAGGCCGTGATGCAGGCGCTCGCGCAGCTCCTCCACCTCGCGGCCCTGGTCGGGCCCCTCGCCCAGCTCCTCGCGGATCGCCTTCAGCTGCTGGCGCAGGAAGAACTCGCGCTGGGTCTTGTCCATGTCGAGCTGGACGTCGCTCTGGATCTTGGCGCCCAGCTCCAGCAGCTCGAGCTCGCGGTTGCACAGCACCGTCAGACGCCGCAGCCGGGCCTCCAGATCGGTCTGCTCCAGCAGCTCCTGGCGCTCCTCGACCGAGATCCGGATGGACGAGGCGATCAGGTAGGAGAGGGTGGTCGGGTCCTCGAGGTTGGCCACCGCCACCTGCAGCTCGTCGGGCAGGTGCGGCACCAGGTCGATCATCTTGGTGAAGACGCTCTGGAGGTTGCGCGCCAGCGCCTCGACCTCGGTGGTGCGCTCGGCGTGGTCGACCACCTCCTCGACGGTCGCCTCGAGGAACGGGTCGGTCTGCGTGTAGTCCACGACCCGGATGCGGCGCAGGCCCTGGGCCAGGATGCGCACCGTCCCGTCGGGCACCCGCACCATGCGCTGCACGATCGCGACCGTGCCGATCTCGTGGATCTGGTCCGGCGCGGGCTCCGGGGCGTCGGGATCGCGGCTGGTGACCAGCGCGACCATCCGGTCGGGGCGGTTCATCACCTCGTCGATCAGCCGCACCGAGCGCGCCTCGCCGATCGCGAGCGGGGCGACCGCCTCGGGGAACACCACGGTCTCCTTCAGCGGCAGCACCGGCAGCGTGCCGGGGATCGGGAGATCGAGCTCGTGCTCCTCCTCGGCCTCGGCGACCTCGAGGGCGACGTCCTCCTCGGCCATCAGGAGGTCCCGCGCACGGTGATCTCCACGCGGTGCGCGGGGGGCGAGGGCGCCAGGGGCAGGCGGATGCGCAGGATGCCGTTCTCGTAGGCGGCGCTCGCCGCCGCCGCGTCCACCGACACCCCCAGCCGCAGGCGGCGCTCGAACGGCCCCCACGCGATCTCGGCGTGCTGGTACGCCCGGCGTCCGCCGCCGGCGCGCCGGCGCTCGCCGCGCACCACCAGCACGTCCTCCACCAGCGCCACGTCCACCCCCGCGGGGTCCACGCCGGCGATGTCCAGCTCCACCGTCAGCGAGGGCGGCGGACCGTCCGTGAGGTACACGTCCACCGGCGCCCGCGCCTCGTTGGAGGCGCCGTGCCGCCCGCCGGGGAAGAGGTCGGCGAACAGGCGGTCCACGTCGTCACGGAACATGGTGTGACCCTAATGGAGCGGCGGACCCGGGGACGAACTCAATCGTCCCAGTCCGGCTCCTGCTCGAGGTCCGCGTAGGCGCGCCATTCGGCGATCACCCGTTTCGCGTCCTTGGTGCGCACGTCCGGCCGCGCCTGCGCGATCAGCTGCAGTGCGATCGCGTCCTGGTCCTTCTCCGGCGGGGCGCCGAGCTCGTTGAGCACCGCCCAGACCACGTCCTCGTCGAGGCCCGGCCGCTCGGCCAGGATGTAGTCGGCCGCCTCGCCCAGATCCAGGCCGTCGCTCATCCCCGCGGCGCCTGCGCGGCGGCCCGGTCGAAGGTGTCGGCGGTGATGCCCGCGTCGCGCAGCTCCACCTTGCGCACCCGCTCGGTCGGCGTCTTGGGCAGTGCGTCCAGCACGCGCAGGTAGCGGGGGAGGGCGAAGTAGGGCATGCGCTCCTCGCACCAGTCGAGCAGCGCGGCCGCGTCGATCGTGCGCCCCTCGCGCGCCACCAGGCAGATCAGGATCTCGTCCTCCGCCGACGCGCCCTCGTCGGCCTTCACCCCGACCGCGGCGGCCTCGAGCACGTCCCCGTGCGAGATGAACACGGCCTCGACCTCCATCGAGCTCACATTCTCACCCCGGCGCCGGATGTAGTCCTTCACCCGGTCGAGGAAGTACACGTAGCCCTCGTCGTCGATCCGCCCGAGGTCGCCGGTGTGGAGCTTGAGGTTGCGGAAGTCCTCCGCCGTCTTCTCCGGCATGCCCGCGTAGGCGCGCATGACGATGTTCGGCATCTTCATGTCCACCACGATCTCGCCCGGCGTGTTCGTCGGCACCGGGAGGTCGGTCCCGGGCTGCACGATCGACACCTCGAAGCCGGGCGTCGCGACGCCGCAGCTCCCCGGCCGGGGCGACAGGTGCGGCGGGTGGTAGGTGACCATGCCGGTCTCGGTGAGCCCGTACCCCTCGATGAAGCGGACGCCGAAGCGCTCCTCGAACGGCTCGTAGATGTCCTTCGGCGCGGGCATCGCCATCACCCGCGAGACGCGGTGCGCCCGGTCCAGCTCGCCGCGCGGCGTGTTCCAGATGAAGTAGTTGATGGCGCTGACCGTGTTGAAGATCGTGGCCTGCGCGTCGATCACCTGGCTCCAGAACCGCGACGACGAGTAGCGCTCGACGAACGCGATGCGCGCCCCCGCGATCAGCGCCGGGTAGGTCCCCAGCACCTGCGCGTTGGAGTGGAACAGCGGCAGGCACGAGAAGAACGTGTCCTCCGCGGTGACCTCGCACACCTCGATGTAGGTGCGCCCCGAGAAGTAGTCCGACGCGTGCTGCTTGATGGCGCCCTTCGAGCGCCCGGTGGTGCCCGAGGTGAACATGATGCGCGCGTCGTCGACCCACGAGACCTCGACGCCGGGCTCGGAGTCGGGCGCGTCGGCGAACTCCTCGAACGTCTCCCAGCGCACCGACGGGTCGGGTCCCTCGCGCTCGCTCGCCGGCACCACGATCACGTGCTCCAGGCTCGCCAGGTCGCCGGCGATCTGCTCGAGCCGCCCGAGGTACGCCTGGTCGATCACCAGGAAACGCGACCGCGGCAGGTTGAGCACCCACGAGAGGAACGCGCCGCGGTAGGCCAGATTGACCGGGCACTGGACCCCGCCGGCCTTCTGGATGCCGAACCAGGTCGCGAAGTTCTCCTCGACGTTCGGGAGCAGCGTCGAGACCGCCTCTCCCGGGGCCAGACCCCGCGCGATCAGCGCGTTGGCCACGCGGTTGGCGCGCGCGTTGACCTCTCCGTACCCGAGCCACGGCCCGGCGGACACGCGCAGGAAGTCGCGGTCGGGGTGCTCCTCGGCGCGGCGGCGCAGGATCGCGGGAAGCACCCAGCCGGTCGGATCCTCACGCCGGTACCAGTCTGACCATTCGGACATCCGGACGGAGTAGACCACACGCGCGGGTCAAGAGTCGGGGGCGCGACGCCGATCCCCCTGTCATGGAGACACGCCCTCCCGACGACCTCTGGTTGAACGCCCGCGCACGCAGGAGTCTCGGCCAGGCGCTGCGCGCGGTCGACCCGCACACCGAGGCGCCCCTGCGCGTCCGCGGTCATGCGCGGGGAGGCGGTCACGACGTGTTCGACGTCGAGGAGGAGTTCGAGATCGGCGACCGCGGACGGCGATTCCTGCTGTCGGTGGACCCCGATGCCCACGAGATGATGCTGCTCGCGATGGGCGGCGGACCGGGAGAGACACGATGACGACCCCCACCAAACCCGCGACCGTCGCCGAGGTCCAGACCCTGTGCCAGCGGGTCCGGTCGGCCGGATCGCCCAACGCCAAGGCGCGACCCCCGCTCGTCAACGAGTACCGCCGCCTGTCGGTGTCGCTCGGCATCGACACCGAGCCCATCGAGACCGGGCTCGACCTCCAGCGCGCCGCCGCCAGCCTCCTGCGCGCCGCGGCCCAGGCCGAGGCCGTCGCCGCGCAGTCCCCCGGCGCGCGCCTGCGCCGCGCGGGCCGCCGCCCCAGCTGACCCCACCCTCGGCCGCTCCGGGGGCGTGTGGTAACCTGCGGCTCGCCCGTCCCCGGACCGGAGTTGTCAACCTGTGGCAACAGGCCAGCGCATCGCGGTTACGATGGCTTGTGAAGAGTGCAAGCGTCGCAACTACCAGACAATGAAGAGCAGGCGGAACACCCCGGATCGCATCGAGTTCCGGAAGTTCTGTCGTTGGTGTGGGCGTCACACGCCCCACAAGGAAACCCGGTAGCGGCCGACGTCGCACCGAGGTGTCCGCCGAAGGGTCGTAGCTCAACTGGTAGAGCACCGGTCTCCAAAACCGGGGGTTGGGGGTTCGAGTCCCTCCGGCCCTGTAGTCCACGACGAATGATGGCGAACTAGACGATGGCGCGGATCCGACCCGCACGAGGGCAGGGATCATCCGGGGAGGGCTCCACGCCTGCCCCGGGCGGTGCCCGGCCGCCCTCACGCCGCACGCCGAGCTCCAAGCCTCCGCAGAGCCCGAAGCCGGCTCCCCAGAGCGGCAAGCGCAAGACGGAGAAGGCCGGATCGGTCACCAAGGCGGTCCAGCAGCAGCGGCGCGGTGGTGGTTCCCGCTTCATCAAGGAGGTCATCGCCGAGCTCAAGAAGGTCAGCTGGCCGACGCGCGCGCAGCTCGCGCAGTCGACCGCGGTGGTGCTCGTCGTCGTCGCTATCGTCTCGGTCTACCTCGCCATCCTTGACTCGTTGTTCGACAACTTCGTCTCCGCGATTTTCTAGCTCAGGGGCTCGCTTGTTCCGCTGGTACGTCATCAACACCTATTCCGGTCACGAGAAGAAGGTCAAGGCCAATCTCGAGCACCGGCTGATCTCCCTGGGGCAGCGCGAGCGCGTCCGCCAGGTCGTCATCCCGACCGAGCAGGTCGTGGAGACCAAGGACGGGGTCAAGGTCCAGACCGAGAAGCGTCGCCTTCCCGGCTACGTCCTGGTCAACATGGACATGACCCCCGACGCGCTCTGGCTGGTCAAGAACACGCCCGGCGTCACCGGCTTCGTGGGCGGGGGCGGCCGTGAGAACGAGCCCGTGCCGCTCACCCAGGTCGAGGTGGACCGGCTGCTCAACGTCGCCACCGAGGTGCGCCCCAAGGTGCGCGCCGACTTCACGGTGGGCGAGAGCGTCAAGGTCATCGCCGGCCCGCTCTCCGACTTCACGGGCGAGATCGCCGAGATCAACGCCGAGCAGGGCAGGCTGAAGGTGCTCGTGAGCATCTTCGGGCGCGAGACGCCCGCCGAGCTCTCGTTCGACCAGGTCAAGAAGCTCACGTAACCCACCGGGGCCCCGGCCCCGCTACCGCAACCCCGGGGCACTCGCCCCGCGATCGAGGACGTCATGGCGAAGAAGGTCTTGCAGGTCATCAAGCTCCAGATCCCGGCCGGCGCGGCGTCGCCCGCGCCTCCGGTGGGCCCTGCCCTCGGTGGAGCGAGCATCAACATCATGGAGTTCTGCAAGGCGTTCAACGCGCAGACCCAGGCCGGCAACGGCACGATCACCCCGGTCGAGGTGACGGTCTACGAGGACCGCTCGTTCACCTTCATCACCAAGACCCCTCCGGCGGCGGTGCTCATCCGCCAGACCCTCGGCATCCCCAAGGGCAGCTCGGAGCCCCAGAAGGACAAGGTCGCGAATCTGACGCGCGAGCAGCTGCGCCAGATCGCCGAGACCAAGCTGCCCGACCTCAACGCGAACAGCGTCGAGTCGGCCATGACGATCATCGCTGGGACGGCGCGTAGTATGGGCGTGACCGTCGACGCGGAGTAGGAAGGCCTTTCAGGGCGAGACGCGGTCGGCTGCCGCGAAAACCGAGGGAATCTAGGACGTAGGGAGGGTGTGATGCCCAAAAGGCATCGCCCCGAGTGAGGACGACGAGTCGCGAAGGTTTGCAGCGAGCAGACGGCCGCGTACTCTCGTCCTGAAAGTTCTTCCAAGAGGAGCAGGGCGTGGCCAAGCGTGGCAGGCGATACCAGCAGGCGAAGTCCGAGATCGACACCGAGCGGGTGTACCACCCGCTGCAGGCGGTCAAGCTCATCAAGGCGCAGGAGCTGACGCGCTTCGACCCCACGGTCGAGGTGCACATGCGGCTCGGCGTCAACGTGCGGCATGCCGACCAGCAGCTGCGCGGCACCATCAGCCTTCCCCACGGCACGGGCAAGGACGTCTCGGTGGTGGTCTTCGCCGAGGGCGACAAGGCCCGTGAGGCCGAGGCCGCGGGAGCCGACGTCGTCGGCGGCGACGACCTCGCCAAGCGCATCCAGGAGGGCTTCACCGACTTCGACGTGGCCATCGCCACGCCGGACATGATGGGCACGGTCGGCAAGCTCGGCCGGATCCTCGGCCCCTCGGGCAAGATGCCGAACCCGAAGAGCGGCACGGTGACCTTCGACGTCGCCAAGGCCGTCTCCGACGTCAAGGCCGGCAAGGTCGAGTACCGCACGGATCGCGCGGGCAACATCCACCTCGGCATCGGCCGCCGCTCCTTCGAGGAGCGTCAGCTGATCGAGAACTACCAGGTGGTGCTCGAGGAGATCGTCCGGGTCAAGCCGGCGGCCGCCAAGGGCAAGTACCTCCGCTCGATCACCCTCGCCCAGACCATGGGCCCGGGCGTCCCGGTGGACACCACCCGCACCACCCCCGCCGACGTGCTCGAGGAGCCCGCCGCCTAGAGCCCGACTCGGTACAGACCCGACCGAAGACCCACGGGGGCGGCTCAGCCGCCTCAATCCGCCCACTCGGGCAACCCGTGCGAGGTTGGCGACGCGTCCGGCGTCCCCTGCGGGGCTGCCTCCGCTCTCGCCCGCTCGCACGGGCTGGAACAACCGGAGGTGAACCCCTGAGACGAGAAGAGAAGACCGAGGCCATCACGGCCCTCACCGCGCGCCTCGCCGCCGCGGACACCGTCTTCGCCACCGACTACCGCGGCCTGACGGTCAAGCAGATCTCGGAGCTGCGCACGCGGCTCCGGGGCGCCGAGACCGAGTACACGGTCGTCAAGAACACGCTCGCGCGCCGCGCCGCGGCCGACACGGGCCGCGAGGCCCTGCTGCCGTACCTGACGGGCCCCACGGGCATCGCCTGGGTCAACGGCGACCCGGCGGTGGCGGCGAAGGTGCTCGACGAGTTCGCCGGGGAGCACTCCGAGGCGTTCTCGATCAAGGGCGGCCTGCTGGAGGGGATCGACCTCCCGACGGCGGATGTCACCCGGCTGGCCAAGCTCCCGTCCAAGCAGGTGCTCCTCGGTCAGCTGGCCGGTGGCATCGCGGCCCCGCTCAGCGGGCTCGCCGGTGGCCTGACCAACCTGATCGGCGGGCTCGCCCGCACGCTGGCCGCCGTACAGGCACAGAAGGACGCCGACGCGGCCTGAGCCCCGCCGGACCGCACCCTTTCTTTCAATTTCACGTTTCACACGAGGAGAAGACATGGCGACGACTGACGAGTGGATCGAAGAGCTCAAGGGCATTTCCGTGCTGGAGCTCTCCGAGCGCATCAAGGCTCTCGAGGAGACGTTCGGCGTGACCGCCGCGGCCCCGGCCGCTGCCGCTGCCGCCCCCGCGGCGGGTCCCGCCGAGGCCGCGGAGGAGCAGACGGCGTTCACCGTCAGCCTCGACGCTGCCGGCGACAAGAAGATCCAGGTGATCAAGGTCGTCCGCGCGGTCACCGGCCTGGGCCTGAAGGAGGCCAAGGAGCTGGTGGACAACGCCCCGAGCGCGGTCAAGGAGGACGTCACCAAGGAGGAGGCCGACCAGGTCAAGGGTCAGCTCGAGGAGGCCGGCGGCGTGGTCAGCGTCAAGTAGTTCGCGACCTCGCACCGAGCGATGTGAGCGGCCGTCCACCCGAGCGGGTGGACGGCCGCTCGTGTCTCTGATTGCTTCACCCGCCGTGAGCACCCGCACATTCATCGTCGTGGCACTCGTCGCGGCGATGGCCGTGGCGCCCGCGGCCCAGGCCGCGCTGCTCAGCCAGGGCGCCGTGCGCGTGGGCGCCGACGCGCTCTGGAGCCGCGGCGACCTCGGCCAGGGGCAGACCGTGGCGATCGTGGACAAGGGCTTCGCCGGCCTCGACCGCTCGATCGCCCTCGGCGAGCTGCCCCCGCGCGCCGACATGACGATCCAGCTCTTCGACCCGGCCGGCACGCTCGACGGCGCCGACGAGTTCGGCCTCCCGAGCCCTCACGGCGTGCGGATGGCCGAGATCATCCACGACATCGCCCCCGACGCCCATCTGGTGCTGGTGGGGTACCGCACCCTCGCCCAGTTCGAGCAGGCCGCGGCGTGGGTGGCCGCCCAGGGCATCCCGGTGGCCACCCACTCCAACTCGTTCTTCACCCCTCCCTTCGACGGCACCGGCGCGGCGGCCCGCGCGGTCAACGCCGCCGCGGCGGCGGGCGTGCTCTGGGTCAACTCGGCCGGCAACTTCGCCCAGCGCCACTGGCGCGGCGTCGCGCCGGCCGGCGGCGCCATCATCCCGATCGCCCCGGCCGCGGGCGATCCGTTGCTCTTCAGCCTCGCCTGGGGACCCCCGGCGGTCAGCGCGAGCCTCTCCGTCGAGCGGCAGGACGCCACCGGGGCCTGGGTGGAGGTGCAGCACAGCACCACGGCATCGCCGATCAACGCGCTGACCGACCCGCTGATCACCGACGGGGGCGCCTACCGGGTCGTCGTCCGTCAGGACGCCGGCCCCCCGGCCGAGCTCGACCTGTTCTCCCGCACGATCGGCTTCGGCGCGCTGGCGGTCGCCGACGGCAGCATCCCGACGCCCGGGGACGCCGCCGGCGCGGTCACCGTCGGCGCCGTCAAGTGGACGGGCACGACCATCGAGCCCTACTCCTCCCAGGGGCGCGCCGGCCAGGGCAAGCCCGACCTGGTGGGCCCGACGTACATCACGTCCAACCCCGAGTGGCCCGGCACCGCGGGCACCTCAGCGTCCACGCCCCACGTCGCGGGCATCGCCATCCTCATGCGCCAGGCGCGCATCGCTGCCGGCCTGCCCGCCGACCGGGCCACGCTCCGCAACGCCCTCGTCGCGAGCGCCCTCGACCTCGGCGCGCCGGGGCCCGACCCCGTGTTCGGCGCGGGGATGGCGCGCGCCGACACGTCGGCGCCCGCGGTGCAGGCGCGGGTCAGCCGCCGGCAAGACCCGGGTGGTGCGGGTGCGCGCCCGCGACGCCGGTACGATCCGTCAGGTGTCGATCACTTTGAACGGGCGGAGGCTCCGCGCGGTCCGGAGGCCCGTCGTGGGCGTGCGTCTGCCCACTCTGCGCCGAGGAGCCAACCGTCTCGTGGTGACCGCCGACGACATGGCCGGCAACGTCGGGGTGCGCACCCTGATCCTCAGGGGCCCGTCCCGCTGACCCGGCGGTCCGCACGGCTCGCTCTCGGCATCGCGGCCGGGGCACTGATGGCGTACGCGGGGGCTTCGGTCGCCGCCGCGGCGCCCGCCTCCCTGACGGTCAGCGCGCGGCCGGGGCAGACCGCCAAGGTGTCGGCGGCCCTGGCGCGCAGCGGGTTGAAGGTGCAGCGCCGCCAGGGGCGGCAGTTGCAGGTGGTGGCCGACCCCTCCCGCGCGAGGGCGCTGGCCCGCATTCCCGGGGTCGCCGCCGCCCGCACCGCGACCGCCTCATTCGGCGACACGCTGGCCGAGAGCCAGGGCGTGTGGCGCAGCGGCGCCGACGTGCTCGGCAGGGTCGCCGGCGGCGGGGCCGGGCTGAGGATCGCGATCCTCGACCTCGGCTTCGGGGCCAACATCCCCCGCCTCCAGGCCCTCGGCGAGATGCCCCCCTCGTCGCGCGTCCAGTCGCTCACCTTCGACGCCGCCAGCGGCCTCGCGGGCACCAACGCGTACGGCAACAAGACCAACCACGGCGAGATCGTGGCCCAGACGGTCTACGACTACGCGCCCGCCGCCCAGTACTTCTTCGTGAACTACCACACCGAGGCCGACTTCCTGGCGGCCACCGACGCTCTGATCGCCCTCCACCCGGACATCGTCGTCCACTCCAACAGCTTCATCGAAGGCCCCTTCGACGGCACCGGCCCACTGGCGCGCGCCGTCGATCGCGCCGCCAACTCCGGGATCCTGTGGTTCAACTCGGCCGGCAACTATGCGCTCCTGCACTGGGAGGGGCCCTGGGTGGACGCGGACGGCGACGACGACCTCGATTGGCCAAACGGCGACAACTGGACCTTCGCCCGCCCCGCCGGCCAGCCGATCACCTTCGGGCTCTCGTGGACGTCGCCCCCCGGCGGCCCCCCGACCGACCTCGACCTGATCCTCGAGCGCCAGGAGGCCGACGGCACGTGGAGCCCGGCGATGGGCTCGACCGACCGCCAGTCCGCCGGGCTGCCCACCTCCGAGCGCATCACGGCGTACTCACCCTTCGCCGACGCCGTGTTCCGGCTGCGGGTCGTCCGGTTCTCGGGCCCGCCGCCCGTGGGCCCGATCACCCTGTACTCCCGGGAGATCCCCATGGCCGCCATCGGCGGCACGGCGGTGAGCAGCATCCCGACGCCCGGCGACGCCACCGGCTCCATCACGGTGGGCGCGGTCGACTGGCGCGGCAACGCGCTGAAGAACTACTCGTCCCAGGGCCCGACCGACGACGGCCGCCTGAAGCCCGACATCTCCGCGCCGACCAACACCCAGATCATGGGACCGAATGGGTTCCGCGGCGTCGGGGGCACATCCAACTCGGCGCCCAACGCGGCCGGCGCGGCGGCCGTGCTGCTGGCCGCCGCGCGGGGGGCCGGCGGCAACCCCACGGCGGCGGAGGTGCGATCGCAGCTCACCGGCCTGGCCCTCGACCTCGGCGCCCCGGGCCCCGACGACGCCTACGGCTGGGGCCGTGTGCGTGTGAGTGGCGACGCCCCGCGCCTGACCCGGCAGACGCCCGTGCGCCCTCGCCTCGGTGCGCAAGCGCGTGACGGTCAAGTTCAGCGCGATCACGCGGTCGCGCATCACCGGCTCATGGTCCCTCACGATCGACGGCCAACCCGCCACGGCGCGACCCCAGACGTATCCGCGGGGCATCACCATCGACACCCGGCGGCTCACGCCCGGCTGGCACCTGCTCAACGCGCAGGTGGCCGACGCGCCCGGCAACGTGGGCACCTCCCAGTGGTCGGTCTTCGTCGACAACACCGCGCCGACGCTCGCCATCCGCACCGTGAGGCAGGCCAAGAAGAAGGTGGCCAAGAAGCGGGACGTGCGGCTGACGGTGGCCGCCAAGGACCTCGTCGGCGTCGGCAAGCTGACCGTGACCGCCACGATCAGCACGGCCGCCGGCCGCAAGCTGTCGAAGAAGGTGACCCGGTTCGCGCCCGGCCCCCTCCGGGTGGTCCCGCTCGGGCGGCTCGCGACCGGCCGCTACCGCGTTCGCCTGGACGTTGCCGACCGCGCGGGCAATCGCGTGTCGCATACCCGTCGCATCGCGGTCCGCTGATTGGTAGAAATCGGGTTGTGCGATCGCGCACGATGGTTCCCGACCCCGGAGGATTTCGATGCCGCTCGAGCAGTCTCAGAAGAGCCAGCTGCGCGACAAGGTCTCAACGGCCAACAAGAGCAACGTGGACGCCGTGGCGGACGAGGTCAACGCCGCCCTGGCCGGCCTCGACGCCGACGACAAGGACTACGGCCGCCTCCAGGGCTGGCTCGAGGACCTCTCGGTCGTCAAGGGCGGCGGCGTCCCCGGCAAGTTCTAGGCCGCGCCCGTCCTCCGCGGTCGCCCTCCGGCGGCCGCGGGGCGACGCGCGTCAGCGGGTGCGGCCCCGCGGGGCCTGAAGCAGTCGCTGCAGTCGGCGGGTCTCCGCGAGGGCGTTGACCGGACGACGGTCCGGCGGGCCGGTGCGCCCGCGCTGGATGCGCTCCTCGCGGCCCTCGCGGGCCTCGACCCAGCGCTCGTAGGCCGCGATCAGGTCGAGCAGGTTCTCCACCAGGGCGAGGCCCGCGCCGCCGCCCGGGTAGGGCTCCCCGTCCAGCAGCAGGGTGCGGGAGTCGGCGATCCACGCCAGCTCGCCGTCGCCGGGCCGTGCGGCGCGGATGCCGCTCAGCGAGACGCGGACCGCCAGGCCGTGCCACTCGCGCTTGAGCACGCCGGGCTCGACGGCGGGGCGGAATCCGAACGCGCGCATCCGCCGGCGCTCGTCCGGCGAGCTCCACTGGCGGTGGGTGGCGTCCAGCAGCGCCGGCAGGCGGGCGTCGAGGGCGTCGTGGTCCCCCGAGCCATCGCCGTATGAGGGAAGGGACGGGGACGCCATGGTGGGGGAGTATGCACAACCCGCGCCGACCAGGGGCGCGGGCGCCGACCCGGGTGCTACAGTAACCGGCCTTGGCCGATGGGTTCTATTGACGGCGCCTGACCACGTTTGGCAGCCGCCTTTGGTCGCTCGCACAAGCGCGGGCTCGACCGTTGCTACCCAAGGCCCACAGGTGATAACGTTCGTCGTTGCGCCCGAGCCGGACTACCGGTTCTTCGCCGTCCCCCGCCCGCTCTCGTCAGGAGGCCTCGCGACTTGAGCACCCGCCCCGCTGCCCGCGTTCGCCACAACTTCTCCAAGCTGGAGAAGGTTCTCGAGGTTCCCAACCTCATCGACATCCAGCGGTCCTCTTTTGAGTGGTTCATCACCGAGGGCCTGCGCGAGACGATCGATGACATCTCGCCCATCGAAGACTTCACGGGCACTCTCGCCGTGCAGTTCGGCAAGTACACGCTGGGTGGTTGGGAGCCCGGCATGCCGTTCGACCACATCCAGCCGAACGACTCGATCAAGGACTGCCGCGAGAAGGACATCACCTACGCGGCCCCGCTCACGATGGAGGTCGCCTTCATCAACCGGGAGACCGGTGAGATCCGTGAGCAGAAGGTGTTCATGGGCGACCTGCCCCTGATGACCGACTGGGGCACCTACATCATCAACGGCACCGAGCGTGTCGTCGTGACCCAGCTCGTGCGCTCCCCCGGCGCCTACGTGATGGAGCCCAAGGATCGCGAGAAGCAGGTCTTCATCGCGAACCTCATGCCCTCGCGCGGTTCCTGGGTCGAGCTCGAGATCGACAAGAAGGGCCTCGTCCACGTCCGGATCGACCGCAAGCGCAAGCTCCCGGTCACGACCCTGCTGTTCGCGCTGGGCTACACGCGCGACGACGTGGCGAACCTCTTCCGCCACCCCAACGACCCCGACCGTGTGAATCCGTTCATCCAGGCCACCCTGGACAAGGACGCCACGGAGGGCGACCCGCAGACGGGCAACACCAAGAGCCTCGACGAGATCGCCGTGATCGCCAACGAGATCCACGGCCTCGCGCAGGGTCTCGAGGAGGCGACGGCCGAGGAGAAGGCCGGCATCGAGGCCGAGATCGAGAAGCTCGAGAAGAAGCTCGACGCCCGGTCCGGCGACATCATGCAGCACGCCCTGATCGAGGTCTTCAAGAAGCAGCGCCCGGGCGAGCCGCCGACGGTCGACAACTCGCGGTCGCTCGTGCGGTCGCTGTTCTTCGACCCCAAGCGGTACGACCTGACCAAGGTCGGCCGGTACAAGCTGGACGCGCGTCTCGGGCTGTCGCTGGGCTCCAGCGTCCGCACGCTGACCAACCCCCGCTTCACGGGCCGCATCTCGGGCATGACCGACGACCTGGTCGAGCTGATCCGCCGCCTGGTGGCGCTCCCGATCAAGATCGGCCTCCCCGAGGACTCGAAGGACTTCGCGGCCGACGGGGCCACCATGCCGCGCGACGAGATCGCCGGCGACCTCGACGAGTACGAGCACTTCGGCAACCGGCGGCTGCGCACCGTCGGCGAGCTCATCCAGGAGGCCTTCCGCATCGGCCTCTACCGGATGGAGCGCGTCGTGCGCGAGCGGATGAGCACCGAGGACGTGGACACCATCACGCCTCAGACGATCATCAACATCCGCCCGGTCGTCGCGGCGCTCAAGGAGTTCTTCGGCTCGTCGCAGCTCTCGCAGTTCATGGACCAGACCAACTCGCTGGCGGGGCTCACCCACCGGCGGCGTCTGTCGGCCCTCGGAGCCGGCGGCCTCACCCGTGAGCGCGCGCCCATCGAGGTCCGCGACGTCCACGCCACCCATTACGGGCGCATGTGCCCCATCGAGACCCCGGAGGGCCCGAACATCGGCCTGATCGGCTCGCTGGGCAGCTACGCGACCCTGAACGAGTTCGGGTTCATCCAGACCCCGTACCGGCGCGTCAAGGACGGCGTGGTCTCCAAGGACGTCGAGCGTCTCGACGCGACCCAGGAAGAGCACAAGATCATCGCCCAGGCCAACGCCGAGCTCGACGCGAAGAACCGTCTCGTCGGTCCGGTGCTGTGCCGTAAGGGCGGAGAGCCGATCCTGGCCGACCCGTCCGACGTCGAGTACATGGACGTCTCGCCCCAGCAGATCGTGTCGGTGGCGACGGCGCTCATCCCGTTCCTCGAGCACAACGACGCGAACCGCGCACTGATGGGCGCCAACATGCAGCGCCAGGCGGTCCCGCTCATGATCACCGAGGCCCCGCTCGTGGGCACCGGCATCGAGCGCCGCGCGGCGGTGGACACCGGCGACGTCGTCGTCAGCCGCACCGACGGAACCGTCGCGGCGGTGGACGCGGACCACATCATCATCGAGGACCCGGCGGGCGAGCTGGAGCACTACGAGCTCCACAAGTTCACGCGCTCGAACCAGGGCACCCTGATCCACCAGAAGCCGATCGTCTCGAAGGGCCAGCCCATCGAGTCCGGCGACGTGCTGGCGGACGGCAGCTCGACCGACAACGGCGAGCTCGCCCTCGGCAGCAACATGCTCGTCGCCTTCATGAGCTGGGAGGGCTACAACTTCGAGGACGCGATCATCATCTCGGAGCGCCTGGTCAAGGACGATCTGCTGTCCTCGATCCACATCGAGGCCTACGAGATCGACGCCCGCACCACCAAGCTGGGCGCCGAGGAGATCACCCGCGACATCCCGAACCGCTCCGAGGAGTCCCTCAAGGACCTCGACGAGCGCGGCATCGTGCGCATCGGCGCCGAGGTGATCTCGGGCGACCTCCTGGTGGGCAAGGTCACGCCGAAGGGCGAGACCGAGCTGACCGCCGAGGAGAAGCTGATCCGCGCCATCTTCAAGGAGAAGGCCGGCGAGGTCCGTGACACCTCCCTCAAGGTCCCGCACGGCGAGGGCGGCAAGGTCATCGACGTCAAGGTCTTCGACCGCGAGAGCGGCGACGACCTGTCGCCGGGCGTCAACCAGCTGGTGCGCGTGTACGTCGCCAAGCGGCGCAAGATCGCCGAGGGCGACAAGCTGGCCGGCCGCCACGGCAACAAGGGCGTCATCTCCAAGATCGTCCCGCAGGAGGACATGCCGTTCCTCGAGGACGGCACGTCGATCGACATGATCCTGAACCCGCTGGGCGTGCCGTCGCGCATGAACATCGGGCAGATCCTGGAGACGCACCTCGGCTGGGCCGCCTCGCGCGGCTGGATCGACGGTGCGCACGCCAACGGCGTCAACGGCAGCGAGCCGCCCACGCGGACGTTCGTCGCGACCCCCGTGTTCGACGGCGCGACGGTGGAGGACGTGGACCGGGTCCTGAAGGACTGGTCGGCGAGCCACCCCGACAACCCGATCGAGATCACGGTGGACGAGAACGACCGCGCCGGCCGCCAGGCCTCGGGTCGCATGAAGCTGTACAACGGCCGCACCGGTGAGCCCTACGAGGGCAAGGTCACCGTGGGCTACATGTACATGCTGAAGCTGCTCCACCTGGTGGACGACAAGATCCACGCCCGCTCGACCGGCCCCTACTCGCTCGTCACCCAGCAGCCGCTGGGCGGCAAGGCGCAGTTCGGTGGCCAGCGCTTCGGCGAGATGGAGGTCTGGGCGCTCGAGGCATACGGCGCCGCCTACACGCTGCAGGAGATGCTGACCATCAAGAGCGACGACACGGTCGGCCGCGTGAAGGCGTACGAGGCGATCGTGAAGGGCGAGAACATCCAGGAGCCGTCGATCCCCGAGAGCTTCAAGGTGCTGCTCAAGGAGATGCAGAGCCTGGGTCTCGACGTGAAGGTGCAGGGGGAGGCCGGACCGGACTTCTCCGCCCGCGAGGAGGACGACGACCTCCTCCGTGCGGCCGAGGAGCTGGGCATCGACCTCTCGGGCGGCCTGGGGGCCGTCGAGGAGGGCGACACGCAGGAGGCCGACGGGGCCAACGGGGAGACGCCGGACGGGGCCGAGGTCGTGGCCTCCTCCGCCGAGTCCTCGGGCTCCGACGCGACGGAGGTTTAGAGGGGCCGGCGACCCGCCGTGACCGACCCTCCGGGGTCGGCGCGGCGCAGGTCCGCCTACGACGGTCGGAGTCTTCCGCCGCGAACGCGCACGAGAGGCGCGGATCGCGGCAAACGAGAAAGGCGCTTCACGTGATCGACATCAACAACTTCGACTCCATCACGATCGGTCTGGCCTCCTCCAAGCAGATCCGGCAGTGGAGCTCGGGCGAGGTCACCAAGCCCGAGACGATCAACTACCGCACGCTCAAGCCGGAGAAGGACGGGCTCTTCTGCGAGAAGATCTTCGGTCCGACCAAGGACTGGGAGTGCTACTGCGGCAAGTACAAGCGCGTCCGCTACAAGGGCATCATCTGCGAGCGCTGTGGCGTCGAGGTCACGCGGGCCAAGGTCCGTCGTGAGCGCATGGGTCACATCGACCTGGCCGCCCCGGTCAGCCACATCTGGTTCTTCAAGGGCGTCCCGAGCCGCATCGGCTACATGCTCGACATCGCCCCCAAGGAGCTTGAGAAGGTCCTCTACTTCGCCGCCTCGATCGTCACCGAGGTGGACCAGGACGGCCGCGCCGGCGAGCTCGACCGCCTTCAGGACGAGGTCAACGCCACGATCGAGCAGTTCGGCGTCAACAAGGAGGAGCGCCTCCTCGAGCTGAGCGAGCGCCTCGACCGCCGCGTCCAGTGGCTCCGCGAGGACGAGGCCCCCGGCCTCACCGACGAGGACGAGTACTGGATCGACGACCTCAAGCGCGACCGCACCTCGGAGGACCCCGAGGCGCGCCGTGAGCTGACCGACGCCGACCGCAAGCAGGCCGAGTCGGATCTGCGCAAGGAGACCGACGTCGCGCTCAAGGACATCGAGCGCTACACGGAGGAGGCGATCGACCGCCTCACCCGCGCGTGGCTCACGTTCAAGGACCTCAAGCCCCGTCAGATCGAGCCCGACGAGCAGCTCTTCCGCGAGATGAAGGAGCGGTTCGGCTCCCCGCACGGCTTCGCCGACCTCTTCAAGGGCGGCATGGGCGCGGCGGCGATCAAGGAGCTCCTCGGCCAGATCGACCTCGAGGCCGAGACCGAGAACCTGCGCGAGACCATCCAGACCTCGAAGGGCCAGCGCCAGGCGCGCGCCCTGAAGCGCCTGAAGGTGGCCTCGGCGTTCCGCCGCAGCACCAACCGGCCGGAGTGGATGGTGCTCGAGGCGATCCCGGTCATCCCGCCGGAGCTGCGCCCGATGGTCCAGCTCGACGGTGGCCGTTTCGCCACCAGCGACCTCAACGACCTCTACCGCCGCGTGATCAACCGCAACAACCGCCTCAAGCGGCTGTTGGACCTCGGCGCGCCCGAGATCATCGTGAACAACGAGAAGCGCATGCTGCAGGAGGCCGTCGACGCGCTGTTCGACAACGGCCGCCGCGGCCGCGCGGTCACCGGCCCCGGCAACCGCCCCCTCAAGTCCCTCTCGGACATGCTCAAGGGCAAGCAGGGCCGCTTCCGTCAGAACCTGCTCGGCAAGCGCGTGGACTACTCGGGCCGCTCGGTCATCGTGGCCGGCCCCGAGCTGCGCCTGCACCAGTGCGGTCTGCCCAAGCTGATGGCGCTGGAGCTCTTCAAGCCGTTCATCATGAGCCGGCTGGTCGAGCGCAAGCAGGTGCAGAACATCAAGGCGGCCAAGAAGCTCGTGGACGCCATGGTCCCCGAGGTCTGGGACGTGCTCGAGGAGGTCATCGGGGAGCACCCGGTGCTCCTCAACCGCGCGCCGACGCTCCACCGCCTGGGCATCCAGGCGTTCGAGCCCGTGCTCGTGGAGGGCAAGGCCATCCAGATCCACCCGCTCGTCTGCACCGCCTTCAACGCGGACTTCGACGGTGACCAGATGGCCGTCCACCTCCCGCTGTCGGTGGAGGCGCAGTCCGAGGCCCGCATCCTGATGCTCTCGGCCAACAACATCCTCTCGCCGGCCAACGGGCGCCCGATCACGGTGCCCAGCCAGGAGATGATCCTCGGCCTCTACTACCTCACCTACGCACCCGTCCTCTCCGTCCGCAAGAAGGGCGACGAGAGCGAGGGCATCGGGCGTGGAGATCGCCGACCTCTGGAACCCGGAGAGCCGCAAGTTCGAGCTCCCCAAGGGCCAGGAGGCCAAGGTCGACGGTGGCGAGTGGAGCAACAAGCCCTTCGGCGACCGTCCCGCTCCGCGCGCCTTCGGCACGCCGGAGAACGTCCTCGCGGCGCTCGACCAGCGCGCCGTCGGTCTGCAGGAGCTGATCGAGGTCCGCAAGAGCGTCGACGGCACGCGCCGGATCACCACCCCCGGCCGCGTCATCTTCAACCACGAGGTCCGTCAGGCCCTGCTGCAGGTCGTGGGCGACGCCGAGCTCGAGACGAGCCCGTTCCCCGAGCGTCACGAGGTGCTGACCAAGCGTCAGACCGCGGACTTCATCGAGGACCTGGTCAACGTCTACGGCGCGACGGCCGTGTCGATGGTGCTCGACTCCTTCAAGGAGCTGGGCTTCCGTCACGCGACCGACTCGGGCCTCACGGTGTCCAAGAACGACATCGTCATCCCGCCGACCAAGGGCGCCATCATCGCGAAGTACGACGCGAAGGTGGACGAGGTCGAGGAGTTCTTCGGGCTCGGTGAGATGAGCCCCGAGGAGCGCCACGAGGAGGTCGTGAAGCTCTGGGAGCAGGCGACCGACGAGGTGGCCGAGGCGATGCAGCAGCACCTCTACCGCCTCAACCCGATCTACATGATGGCCCACAGCGGGGCGCGCGGATCGTTCAAGCAGATCCGTCAGCTCGCCGGTATGCGTGGCTGCATGAACAACCCGAAGGGCGAGACCATCGAGCGCCCGATCAAGAGCAACTTCATGGAGGGGCTCTCGGTCCTCGAGTACTTCATCTCCACGCACGGTGCCCGCAAGGGTCTGGCCGACACCGCCCTCAAGACCGCCGACTCCGGGTACCTCACCCGGCGCCTGGTCGACGTCTCGCAGGACGTCATCGTCCGCGAGCTCGACTGCGGCACCAGCGACGGCATCGAGGTCGCGGTCTTCCGTGACGACAACGTCCTCAACCCGAGCCTTCCCGGGCGGGTGCTCAACGGCCCGATCGTGGACCGCATCACGGGCGAGGTCATCCTCGACCTGCGGCCCGAGCTGGACGACTCGGAGGAGGCCCTCGAGGCCCGCCGTGGCCAGCTCATCTCCACGCTCGACGGCCAGCGTCTCGACAAGGAGCTCCGCGGGGCCGACGGCGCGCCGCGCGACGCGGTCGTGTCGGTTCGCTCGCCCGTGAAGTGCCGCAGCGAGGTCGGGATCTGCGCACGGTGCTACGGGCGCAACCCGGCATCGGGCCGTCTCACCGAGCCGGGCGACGCGGTCGGCATCATCGCCGCGCAGTCCATCGGCGAGCCGGGCACCCAGCTCACCATGCGTACCTTCCACACCGGTGGCGTCGCCGGCGCCGACATCACGCACGGCCTGCCGCGCGTCGTCGAGCTGTTCGAGGCCCGCAAGCCCAAGGCCCAGGCGCACATCGCCCCGGTCGACGGCTGGATCCGGATCACGGACGACGAGACCCGTCCGGGCTCGGCGAGCCTGACCGTGGTCGAGCCCGAGTACATCGAGCAGGACGACGCGGGTACCGGGGCGACCCGGGCGCCGGTGCGCGAGCACCCGTTCCCGGTCATGCGCCGCACCCAGATCACGGTGGACGACGGCCAGTGGGTCGAGGCCGGTGACCTGCTCAGCGCAGGCTCGGCGTTCCCGGCCGACATCCTGGGCTCCAAGCCCGGTGTCGCCCTCGGGGTGCTCGGCACGGTGAAGAAGGTCAAGGACGAGGGCAAGGGCTGGCTGCGTGTGGACGTGGACACCGAGGCGGGTATCTCGCAGCGCTGGCTGCGCCTGCCCTCGGACCGCCCCCGTCCGGCCATCGCGGCCGGCGATCAGGTGACCCCCGGTCAGCGTTTCCACGCCCCGGAGGGCAGCCACGACCCCTCGACCAAGACCGAGCTCTACCTGGTCAGCGAGGTTCAGAACGTCTACCGCTCGCAGGGCGTGGACATCAACGACAAGCACATCGAGCTGATCGTGCGTCAGATGCTCCGCAAGGTGCGCGTGGACGATCCCGGCGGCACGCACTTCCTCCACGGCCAGATGGTCGACAAGCCCGTCCTCTACCGGGAGAACACCCGCGCGGCCGGACGCATCCAGGAGCAGTTGCTGGAGAAGCGCGAGACCGGCGAGTTCACCGGTGACGACACCGAGGTCGAGCGCGCGGTCGCGGGTGTCCAGGCGGTCATCGAGCCGCTGATCCTGGGCATCACCAAGGCCTCGCTCGCCACCGAGTCGTTCCTGTCGGCGGCCTCCTTCCAGGAGACCACGAAGGTGCTGACGGACGCGGCTCTGGAGGGCAAGGTTGACCGTCTCCGCGGTCTCAAGGAGAACGTGATCATCGGCAAGCTGATCCCGGCGGCGACCGGGCTCAAGCGCTACCGGCAGCTCGAGATCGAGGCGGTCCGGCGCGCGCCGGCCCTGCTGGAGTTCGACCTCGACGAGCCCTTCTCGGACGCCGACGACGACGCCCTGCTCAGCCTGGGCGACGGCGACGGAGGCACGTACTCCTTCGGTCCCGAGTCGGAGTAGGCACTACGCCGACCTTCGGGTCGGTCGAGCAGGACGCGAAGGGCCCGGGAAACCGGGCCCTTCGTCGTGCTACCCCCGCGACTCCAGCCGGCGCGTGAGGGGGCTGCCCGTGATGCCGTGGACGACGATCGAGGCGGCCACCACCACGACGATCGTCCACATGACGATCTCGCCCTCGTGCGCCGACAGGATCCCGGCGCCGAGAGCGGCGGCGCCGTAGTAGATCGACCCGACCCCCCGGACGCCGAACCAGCCCACCCAGAGGCGCTCGGCGCCGTCCAGGCCGGAGGGGCGCAGGGCCAGCAGGGCGGCCGGCGGGCGGATGGCGACGAACAGCACCGCGGCCAGGGCCCATCCGGCCGGGCCGGGCATCCCGAGGCCGTCGATGGTGAGCAGGCTCCCGAGGAACAGGATCATGGCGAGCTCGAGTACGCGCTCGAGGGTCTCGGCACCCGCGTGGACGCCCTGGTTGTACTCGTGGTCGCGCTCCCGGCGGCGGAAGGCGAGACCCCCGGCGAAGGCCGCGAGGAAGCCGTACGTCCCCGCCAGCTGGGCCACGCCGTAGATCGCCAGCACCGCGCCGACGGCGGCCCAGCCGTCGAGCTCGGCCGCGAGCAGCGAGCGCTCGCGGAGCCGGGTCGCGGCGGCCGCGATCGCCCACCCGCCCATGGCGCCGATCAGGATGCCGCCGGCGATTCCGTAGAGCACGTTGACGGCCAGCCATTCCATGACGGAGCCTCCGTCGGCTCCCGCGGCGATCACCAGCCCGAGATAGAGGAAGGGGAAGGCGAGCCCGTCGTTGAGCCCGGCCTCCGACGTGAGGGCGAAGGCGGCCGACGCCTCCTGCCGCTCGCCCGGGGGCCCCACGCCGAGGTCCCCGGCGAGCACGGGGTCGGTGGGCGCGAGGGCCGCCCCGAGCACGAGCGCCGCGCCCGCGGAGAGCCCCATCGCCACCACCCCGAAGACCGTCACCGCGGCGATCGTGAGCGGCATGACGACACCGAGGAGGAGGATCGTCGAGCGCCACCCGCGCAGGCCGAGCGGCCGGTCGATGCGCATCCCGGTGGCGAAGAGGGCGACGATCACCGCCAGCTCGGCAAGGCGCTCGACGAGGTCGGCATCCTCGATCAGGCGGAGCCAGTCGGTCCCGAGGAACGCCGCCCCCAGGGCCCCGATGGCACCCAGGCCCAGGTACACCACACTCGGCGAGAAGGCGCGCGAGCGCTGATGGGTGAGGGCGACGATCGCCGCCATCACCGCGAGGCCGAGAAAGAGGGCGCCGAGCGCCCATGCGTCGCCGAGCGTCAGTCCGGGCGCGATCGCCGCCGGGGCGGCGATCGCGGATATCGCTGCGGGCACCCGGCGGTGTTACCCGCTTCGGCGTTTTCTTCACAGTGCGTTGAGGACTGGGTGACAAGGCGAGGAACCGGCCTCGTGCGGGCCGGTTCCTCGCGCACAGGGCCCTATAAACCGCGGGCACGGTGCAATCGGCCCCCGCGGGAAAGAGTTGTCCCGTTCCGCGCAGCGACAGAGCGCGGCGATAGGCGAGCGTCACTCAAAGGAAGGGTTCCGAGCTCTGAGCGTTCCGAGCTCCGAGGGTTCTTGAGCTCTGGGCGTTGCGAGCCTCGCGGCCTCCCCGGGGCCCGGCTCGCCGCCCAGCCGCAACCCGGCGCAGCCAGGATGCGACCACGGCGTCGCGTAGCGACATGCCAATCCGCCCGGCCAGGGCGGATTTGCCGCGTCCCTGCCGACCCGTTAGAGGTCGGCGTGACGCGTAAGGGACAAGCGCGCCAGCGGCGATGCGGGACTGCTCAGAGGAGACGCTCAGAGCTCACAGACCTCGAAGCACGGAACGCCCAGAGCTCACAAACCCAGAGCTCACACACCTCAGAACTCACGAGCCCGAGAGCTCAGAACGCTCAGAGCCCAGGCGCCCCTAGTTGCCGGTGCCGTCCGGGTCGGGGAACCTCACGTGGATGTGGTCGTCGTGGTCCGGCCAGATCATGACGTTGGGGCCGTGGAGGTCCAGGTGCGGTCCCACGAAGACGTAGGTCGCCCCGGCGGCGAGGAAGCGGTCGACCAGCTGCTGGGTCAGGGCCCGGTCGTAGGTGCTGGGATCGACGGCCTTCTCCGCGCCGTCGCGGCGGATCAGCCGGACGTCCACGTCCAGGCCGTTCTGGTGTGAGGCGTGCCCCACCACCGGTCCGGTGAAGGAGCCGCCGTGCTCCTGGGCGATGTCGCCGATGCCGAGGCGGGGCTGGTTCGGGTGGGCGTTCGCCCACCAGCGGGCCACGGAGCGGACCTCGCGGACGAGCATCGCCGTGCCCCAGGTACGGTCGGCGCCGCCGGGGGGCTCCTGGGTCGCCGGGTTGTACGTGTAGTAGCCGGGGCCCTGGGCCGGCAGGCGCACGCCGCCCTCGAGCGACCCGGCGTTGGGCGTGCCGTGCGCGATCGAGTCGTGCCACACGACGGCCTCGGGCGGGGGAGCGGGCGGGTCGGCCGCCGTCGTCGTCGCCACGATGAGCGCCTTCGCGGCCACCGGCACCGGGGCGGCGACGGCCACGGCGATGCCCGCCGCTCCGCCGCCGCCTCCCATCGCGGCCAGCGGCACCAGGCCGGCGGTCGCCGCAAGCAGCGCCATCCACGTCCACGGCCGCCGGGTGCGCGGATGGTGCGGTCGCGTCCCGACGGAGGCGGCGCACGCGGGGCAGCAGTGGAGCGCCTCGCGACGCAGTCGACGGGTTCCCATGGGCCAGTGAAGGTAACACCGGATCCGACGTTTTCCCTGCAACGACCGTTGTAGACCGGCCTCCGCCAGGGGCTACCCTGGAGCGATGATCTCGGCGCTCAGGGCGCGGCCGGTGCGTGCGCTCATCGTGATCGTCCTGCTCCTCGCAGTGGCGGTGGGCCTGTGGCTGTGGAGCCGCGCGGGATCGAGCACCCCGGTGAGCCCGGAAGCGGCGTTGCAGACACTGCGGGCGGCCGGCGGGGCCGACGACGCCGCGACCCGCCCGGGCGTTCCGCGAGCGGGGGTCTACACCTACCGCCAGAGCGGATCCGAGCGCGGCGGGGCGGGGCCGCTGAAGCTCTCGCGGGACCTGCCCTCCGAGGCGCGCCTGGTGATCACGCCGGCGGCCGGCGGCTACGGCCAGGAGCTGGACATCAGCGAGGAGCACATCGAGGGCGTGCGCGTGCGCGTCGACGCCACCGGCAGCCACGAGGTCGCGCGCCGCACCAAGGTCACGTTCGTCGGCGTCGGCCAGGACGACCGGCGCGCCCTCACCCCTCCGCCGCTCTCGGTCCCTCCCGCGCTCGCGGCCGGCAAGACGTGGTCGGGGCGCTACTCGGCGGGGGGCCTGCCGGTCACGCTTCCGCAGCACGATCGTGCGCTCCGAGCAGGTCGAGGTGGGGGGGAGACGGATGCCCGCGTGGGTCATCCGGACGGTCGCCGACACCGGCGGGCCCCACCCCGGAACGCGCACCGACACCATCTGGTGGTCGTCGGCGCTCTCCCTGCCGTTGCGGTGGGAGATCGACATGCGCGTCCGGGGGGTCTTCAGCCTCACCACGCGCGCGCGGCTGACCCTCGCGAGCACCACCCCCGAGGTCTGACCGGCGGGTGGAGCGGCCCCCCTGCGCGTGCTAGGTTTCCCAGGCCGCTCGCCCGGCAATGTCCTGTTGCGCTCGAAAAAAGGCCGACGTGCCCACGATCAATCAGCTGGTCCGCAAGGGCCGCCGTCCAAAGTTCGCCCGCGTATCGACGCCCGCTCTTCGCGGCGCGCCGCAGAAGCGCGGCGTCTGCACCCGTGTCTACACCACCACCCCGAAGAAGCCGAACTCGGCGCTTCGCAAGGTGGCCCGCGTGCGGCTCGTCAACGGGATGGAGATCTCCTCGTACATCCCCGGTGAGGGCCACAACCTCCAGGAGCACTCGGTGGTCCTGGTGCGCGGCGGTCGTGTGCGCGACCTCCCGGGCGTCCGGTACAAGGTGATCCGGGGCGCGCTCGACGCGGCCGGGGTGGCGGACCGCCGCATGGGTCGGTCCAAGTACGGCGCGAAGACGCCCAAGTAGATGCCTCGTCGCGCAGTCATCACACGTCGTCCGCTCGATCCGGACCCCGTCTACAACAGCGCCCTCGTCACCCAGCTGGTGAACAAGGTGCTGAAGGACGGCAAGAAGTCGACCTCCGAGGGTGTCGTCTACGGGGCGCTCGAGCGCATCCGTGACCGCACCGGCCGCGACCCCGTCGCGGTGATGGAGGAAGCGGTGCGCAACGTCACGCCGGCGCTCGAGGTCAAGTCGCGCCGGGTCGGCGGTGCCACGTACCAGGTGCCGATCGAGGTCGCGCCGCGTCGCGGTCGCACGCTCGCCATCCGCTGGCTCGTGCGTTTCGCACGCGAGCGCCGCGAGAAGCAGATGAGCGAACGGCTCGCGAACGAGCTCCTCGACGCGCTCGGCTCGCAGGGGGGCGCCTTCAAGCGGAAGGACGACCTCTACCGCATGGCGCAGGCCAACAAGGCGTTCGCGCACTACCGCTGGTAGGCACGCCCGCGCGCCACATGGCGTGGGGGGATGCAGGGTGGACGGTGATTCCCGCGCTCAGCCGCTACCGGCTGACGCTGCGACTCGGATGAGGTGATGGGCGTGACGACGACGGCGAAGAAGACTTCTCTCGAGAAGACCCGGAACATCGGGATCATGGCGCACATCGACGCCGGCAAGACCACGACCACCGAGCGGATCCTCTACTACACCGGCCGCACGCACCGCATCGGCGAGGTGCACGACGGCGCGGCGACGATGGACTGGATGGCGCAGGAGCAGGAGCGCGGCATCACCATCACGAGCGCCGCGACCACCTGCTTCTGGCGCGACCACCGGATCAACATCATCGACACCCCGGGCCACGTCGACTTCACCATCGAGGTGGAGCGCAGCCTGCGCGTGCTCGACGGCGCGGTCGCGGTGTTCGACTCGGTCGCCGGCGTCGAGCCCCAGAGCGAGACGGTCTGGCGCCAGGCCGACCGCTACGCGGTCCCGCGCATCGCCTACGTCAACAAGATGGACCGCATCGGCGCGGACTTCACCGCCGCGGTGCAGACCATGGTGGACCGCCTCGGCGCCAACGCCATCCCGATCCAGCTGCCGATCGGCGAGGAGTCAGAGTTCAGCGGGATCATCGACCTGATCGCCATGAACGCGATCGTCTACAAGGACGACCTCGGCACCGACTTCGAGATCACGCCGATCCCCGACGAGTACGCCGACGCCGCCGACGCGGCCCGCGAGGTGCTCGTCGCCGCCGTCGCCGACCACGACGACGAGCTGGCCGAGATCTACCTCGACGGCGGCGAGATCGAGACCGACCGTCTCGTGAAGGCGATCCGCGCCGCGGTGCTGGCGATCGAGATCACGCCGGTGCTGTGCGGCTCCTCGTTCAAGAACAAGGGCGTCCAGCCCCTGCTCGACGCGGTCATCGACCTGCTCCCGTCGCCGCTGGACGTGCTGCCCGCCGTGGGCCACATCCCCGGCACCGACGACGAGGTCACCCGCCCCGCGGATCCCGTCGGCCCCGTTCGCCGCCCTCGCCTTCAAGGTGATGAGCGACCCGTTCGTCGGCCGCCTGACCTACCTGCGGGTGTACTCGGGATCGATCGGCACCGGCTCCAACATCATCAACGCCACGAAGGACCGCAAGGAGCGCCTCGGGCGCCTGCTGATGATGCACGCGAACCACCGCGAGGACGTGGACTCGGTCTCGGCAGGCGACATCGTCGCGGCCGTGGGCCTCAAGTCCACGACGACCGGCGACACGCTCACCGAGTCGAGCGACCCGGTGATCCTGGAGCGCATGACGTTCCCGGAGCCGGTCATCGAGATCGCGATCGAGCCCAAGACCAAGCAGGACCAGGAGAAGCTCGCGACCGCCCTCGGGCGCCTGTCCGACGAGGACCCGACCTTCCGCGTCCACACGGACGAGGAGACCGGCCAGACCCTCATCGCCGGCATGGGCGAGCTGCACCTCGAGATCATCGTGGACCGCCTGATGCGCGAGTTCGGCGTGGACGCCAACGTCGGCCAGCCGCAGGTCGCCTACCGCGAGACCGTCCGCAAGGCGGTCCAGAAGGTGGAGGGCCGTTTCGTCCGGCAGACCGGTGGTCGCGGCCAGTTCGGCCACGTCTACCTGTCGGTCGAGCCCAACGAGGCCGGCGGCGGCTACGTCTTCGAGAGCAAGGTCGTCGGAGGCTCCATTCCCAAGGAGTACATCCCGGCGGTCGACCAGGGCGTGCAGGAGGCCCTGGAGGGCGGCGTCGTGGCCGGCTACCCGATCGTGGACGTCAAGGTCCAGCTGGTCGATGGCTCGTACCACGAGGTGGACTCCTCGGAGATCGCCTTCAAGATCGCGGGCTCGATGGCCATCAAGGAGGCCGTCAAGCGCGCCTCCCCGTGCCTGCTCGAGCCGGTGATGGCGGTCGAGGTCGTGGTGCCCAAGGAGTTCGTCGGCACCGTGGTCGGCGACCTCACGTCACGTCGCGGTCGCATCGGCGGCATGGAGTCGCGCGGCTCCACGGCCGAGGTGATCGAGGCCCAGGTGCCGCTCTCCCAGATGTTCGGATACGCCACGTCGGTGCGGTCGGCCACCCAGGGCCGGGCGACCTTCACGATGCAGTTCCACTCCTACCAGGAAGTGCCGAACTCCATCGCCGAGGAGATCCGTCAGAAGGTCGGCGCCGCCAACAACTGATCCGCCGCCTCGCCGCGCGGGGGCGTCTCAGCCCCTGCAGGTGAGGCCGGCGCGGCGGGCGTAGCGGGTCCAGCGGGCGGCGTAGCCGGCGTAGGTGCGCGTGCCGCCCTCGGGCGCGTTCTTCGCCAGCTGGCGCAGCAGCGCGATGTGGTAGCAGTGGTAGGAGTTGTCGGCCAGGTAGGTGCGCCACCCCCACCCGGGCCGGAACAGCGAGTACAGGCTCCAGCGGCCGGTGTCGTGGAGCGGCAGGTAGTGGCGCAGGGTCTCCTCCCCGCGCACGGCCAGCTTGCGTGAGATGTCGCCGGCGGCCTCCGCGCCCCCGGCGCGTGGTCGAGCGCGCGTGCCGGGGGGGCCGGTCGCGAGGGGCCGCGGCGCCGAGCGCAGCAGGCGCGCCGACGCGCGCAGGTTGAGCAGCGTCACCATGAAGCCGTTGAGCGCGGCGCCCTGCCAGGGGCTCGCGCCGGGATAGGCGCGCTCGACGTACCAGGGCCGGCTGCGGCGCTCACCCGTCACCCAGACCCGGCTCACCACGCCGCCGCGCGCGACCGACACGCCGAAGGCGGCCAGCGCTCCGCGCGCCGCGATCGAGAAGCGGGCGTCGCCGGTGTTGTAGTAGGCGTTGGCGAGCAGGTGGACGAGCCGTCCCTGGGCCATCCCCGACGCGCCAGGACGGGTCGCGCCCGGCCGGTTGGGGACGTCGTAGTACTCCCACAGCAGGAAGGTCTGGTGGCCGGAGGTGCGCTCGACGGCGAAGGGCAGCAGGGCGTCGGCCAGCTGCACGAGCGTGAGGTCGTCGTTGAGGCCCTGCCAGCGGCCGGTGGTCGCGACCGGGTTCACGGCCAGCCCCCGGCCCTTCCAGTAGGTGGAGAGCACTCCGGTGGGATCGCGCACGATGATCCGGGAACTCGGCGCCGACCAGCGCGAGAACCACCACGCGTTGACCCGCATCGTCCGCGAGATGGTGACGCGCCGCCCCTCGGGCTGGCCCGAGCGCATGTAGGTGCGCCCGAGCCGGAGCACGAAGAGGATGTCCGCGCGGGTCTCCGATCGCGCCGGCGCCCGGTGCAGGGCCTGCCGCAGCTGGGTGCGCGCCTCGCGCCAGTCGGCCGGGAAGTCCTTGGCCTCGATCCGGTAGCCGGGGCGCGCCGCCAGGGCCGAGCCGCTGGTCGCGAGCAGGGCCACCAGCGCCACCGCGACGATCACCACGCGGCGCCTCACGCGAGCCGGGCCGCCATGTGCTCGGCCGGGTGGAGGGCCGAGCGGCCGGTGGTGCGTCGGATCTGCTCGCGGCACGAGGTGCCCGCCGCGACCGCCACGCCGGCGCCCCGCATCGCCGGGGCGAGGCGGTCCTCGGCGATCCGCCGCGACAGCTCGGGATGGAGGTGGCCGAACGCGCCGGCCATGCCGCAGCAGCCCGCGCCCGAGGTCCGCGCCACCGCGCCGGGGATCGCGGTGAGCGCCCCGGCGCCCTCGCGGCCGCCGCCCAGTGACGCGGCGTGACAGTGGTCGTGCACGACGGCGTCGCCCGCCGGGTCGTGGAACGCCGGCGGCCCGAGCTCGAGCACCGCGCGCTCGAAGGTGACGGCGGCGTCGGCGACCCACCGGGCGCGCGGGTCGCCGGGCAGCAGGCGGGGAAGGTCGTCGATCAGCATCGACCAGCACGAGGGCTCGAGCACCACGATCCGGCGGCCCGCGATGGCGTGGGGGGCCAGCCGGCCGAGCGCCGTGCGCGCGCGCGAGCGTGCGGGGCCCACCAGGCCCTGCGACAGCAATGGGCGTCCGCAGCATCCGGGGTCCACCACCTCGATATCGGCACCGCACGCGCCGAGCACGCGCAGGGCCGCCTCGCCGATGCCGGGCTCGAGGAAACGCGTGAAGGTGTCGGCCATCACCACGATCCGCGGCCCTCCCGTCGTCCTCGTCCGCGTCGGGCGCCAGCGGCGCACCGGCACCGGCGGCGCGACGCCCGTGGCCCGGCGCGCCGAGCCCGGCGGCGAGGCGGGCCAGGCGCGGGGCGCGCGAGCCGAGCGCCAGCAGGTCGTGCGCGTGGCCGGTGACCCGCGTCGCAAGGGGCACCCCGCGCGCGCGATACCGGTGGGCGAGGGCCTCCACCTTGAGGCTCGCCATGTTGACCTGCGCCGGGCACTCCGACACGCAGGCCTTGCACCCCAGGCACAGCTCCAGCGCCTCGTGGAGGCCGTCGTCGGCGAGCCCCGCCGGCAGGCGTCCCTCCAGCGCGGAGCGCAGGATCGCCGCCCGCCCGCGCGTGGAGTGGCGCTCGTCGCCGAGGGCCTGGAAGCTGGGGCACATCGACCCCGCGTGCGCGCGGCAGGCGCCGTTGTTGTTGCACGCCTCGCCGGCGCGGGCCAGGCCGCCCTCGGCGGCGAAGCTGAGCGCCGTCCGCCGCGCGCGCCGCGGCGGCGAGGCCGTCAGGCGCAGGCCCTCGTCGAGCGGCTCGGGATCGGTCAGCACGCCCGGGTTGAGCAGGCGGTCTGGGTCGATCAGCGCCTTGAGGCGCCCGAACGCGGCGATCGTCTCCGGGGGATACATGCGCGGCAGCAGCTCGCTGCGCAGCCGGCCGTCGCCGTGCTCGCCCGACAGCGACCCGCCGTTCTGGGCCACCAGGTCGGCGACCTCCTCCGCGATGCGCCGCAGCATGGCCACCGCCCCGGTCCGGCGCAGGTCGATCATGGGCCGGATGTGCAGGCACCCCACGCTGGCGTGCCCGTACCAGACGGCCCGCACGTCCTCGCGCGCGAGCACTCCACGCACGTCGCGCGCGAAGCCGGCGAGCCGGGCGGGCGGCACCGCCGGGTCCTCGATGAAGGGCACCGGACGCGGATCGCCCTCCTCGCCGGCGCCGGCGGTCCGCAGGGCGCGCGCGATGCCCGAGCGGCGCACGGCCCAGATGGCCGCCTGCTCGGCCGGGTCGCGCACCACCCGCGCGCCGGAAATCGCCCGCAGCCGCCGCTCGACGTCGTCCGGCTCGCCGCTGTGCTCGACCAGCAGCAGCGCCTCGGCGTCGCCGGCGAAGCCCAGCAGGGCGCGCACGGCGGGCGGGCGGTTGGCTGGATCCAGCAGGGCTCGGTCCATCAGCTCGATCGCCGACGGCCCGGCCTCCAGCAGCCCGACCACCGCCTCCAGCGCCCGATCCACCGAGTCGAAGCCGACGAGCGCCAGGCCGCGGGCCGCCGGCATCTCCACCAGGCGCAACTCCGCGCCCCGGGTCAGCGCCAGGGTGCCCTCCGAGCCGCACAACAGCCGGGGCCAGTCGGGCTCCGGCCCGGCCAGCGCGTCGAGCGCGTACCCGGACACACGGCGGATCAGCTCGGGCGGACGAGCGTCCGCGGCCAGCGGCCGGGCCCGCTCGAGGGCGCCCGGCGCGGGCGCCCCGCGCCGCAGCCGCGCGCGCGTCCCGTCGGCCAGCGTCACGTCCAGCGCCCGGACGTGGTCGGCCGTCAGCCCGTGGACCACCGACCGGGCGCCCGCCGAGTTGTTGGCGATCATCCCGCCCAGCGTCGCGCGGCTCGCCGTCGCCACGTCGGCCCCGAAGGTGAGGCCGTGGGCCGCCGCCGCGGCGTTGAGGGCGTCCAGCACCACGCCGGGGCCGACGTGCGCCGTGCGGGCGTCCGGGTCGATCGCGATCGACGCGATCGCCGAGCAGTCGACCACCAGGCCGCGGCCCACGGCCTGGCCGGCCAGGCTGGTGCCGGCCCCCCGCATCGTCAGCGGCACGCCGTGGGCGCGGCAGGCGGCCATCGCCGCGTCGAGGTCGTCCGCCTCGGCCGCCCGCAGCGTCGCCAGCGGACGGCGCCGGTAGATGCTCGCGTCGGAGGCGTAGAGCTCCCGGGATGCGGGGTCGTCGCGCACCTCTCCGGCCACGGAGGCGCGAAGGTCGGCGACCAGTCCGGACGCGTTCACGACGGGGATGGTACGGTCTCCTGGCGTCCGTGCGACGAGGTGTTCGCCGAGAGGCCGAATGCCTTGCGGGCCGGGGTCCTTTTGCTAATCTACCCCGGCTCTACGGAGCGCCCGGTTTTTCGTGCGCGGCCTTCGGGCCGCGCGTTTTGTGCCGGGGGGATTTTTCCGTCAGAGGACGCGGCCGCGCGAGGCGGTCGCATCGCAGAGTGCCCAAGGGAGCTATCGATGGCGAAAGAGAAGTTCGACAGGTCGAAGCCACACGTGAACGTGGGCACGATCGGTCATGTCGATCACGGCAAGACGACCCTGACGGCCGCCATCACCAAAGTGCTTTCCGAGAACGGCACTGGTGGTGGAACGACCGCCGTTTCGTTCGATGCCATCGACAAGGCCCCGGAGGAGCGCGAGCGCGGCATCACGATCGCGACCGCCCACGTGGAGTACGAGACCGAGAACCGGCACTACGCCCACGTCGATTGCCCGGGCCACGCCGACTACATCAAGAACATGATCACCGGCGCGGCGCAGATGGACGGGGCGATCCTCGTGGTATCCGCCGCCGACGGCCCCATGCCCCAGACGCGCGAGCACATCCTGCTCGCCCGTCAGGTGGGCGTGCCGTCGATCGTGGTGTTCCTCAACAAGGCCGACATGGTCGATGACGAGGAGCTGCTCGAGCTGGTCGAGCTCGAGGTCCGCGAGCTGCTCTCCCTGTACGAGTACGCCGGAGACGACATCCCGGTGATCAAGGGCTCCGCCCTGAACGCCCTCAACGGCGACGCCGAGGCTGCCCAGGGCATCCTCGAGCTGATGGCCGCGGTGGACGACTACATCGAGGTCCCGGAGCGCGACATCGACAAGCCGTTCCTGATGCCGGTGGAGGACGTCTTCACCATCACGGGCCGCGGCACCGTCGCGACCGGTCGCGTCGAGCGCGGCATCATCAAGGTCGGCGAGACGGTCGAGATCGTGGGCATGACCCCCGAGACCAACAGCACGACCGTGACCGGCGTCGAGATGTTCCGGAAGCTGCTCGACGAGGGTCGCGCCGGCGACAACATCGGCGCCCTCCTGCGCGGTGTGAAGCGCGAGGAGATCCAGCGCGGTCAGGTGCTCTCGGCTCCCAAGTCGATCACCCCGCACACCAAGTTCAAGGCCCAGGTGTACGTCCTCTCCAAGGACGAGGGCGGCCGTCACACGCCGTTCTTCCAGGGCTACCGTCCGCAGTTCTACTTCCGCACGACCGACGTGACCGGTGTCGTCACCCTCCAGGAGGGTGTCGAGATGGTCATGCCGGGCGACAACGCCACCATGGACGTCGAGCTGATCCAGCCGATCGCCATGGAGGAGGGCCTCCGCTTCGCGATTCGCGAGGGTGGCCGTACCGTTGGGGCTGGAGTGGTCGAAAGCATCACCGAATAGCAGGGTTCGCCCCCGACCCCGTCGTCTCCACATCGGAGGCGGCGGGGTTTTCTTTCCCCACGTAAAGGCGCCGCGAGAGTGCAGCAGAACAAGATCAGGATTCGGCTCAAGGCTTACGATCACGAGCTGATCGACAAGAGCGCGGCCTCGATCGTGGAAACGGCCCAGCGGAGTGGCGCGACCATCTCCGGGCCCGTTCCGCTGCCGACCGAGCGCAACGTCTACTGCGTGATCCGCGGTCCGTTCAAGGACAAGGACTCGCGGGAGCACTTCGAGATCCGCACGCACAAGCGCCTCATCGACATTTACTCGCCGACGCCCAAGACGGTCGACTCGCTCATGCGCCTCGACCTGCCCGCGGGCGTCGACATCGAGATCAAGGCGTAGAGCCGTGCCCGTGATCATCGGACGCAAGGTCGGCATGACCCAGATCTTCGGCGACGACGGCGCACGCGTGCCGCTCACCGTGATCGAGGCCGGCCCCTGCCACGTCACCCAGGTCAAGACGCAGGAGCGCGACGGCTACGACGCCGTGCAGCTCGGCTTCGGGACGATCAAGCCCAAGGGCCTCAGCAAGCCCGAGCTCGGTCACCTGAAGAAGGCCGACGCGCCGCCGGTCCGTCACCTCCACGAGTTCCCGGCCGACGAGTTCGAGGGCGAGCTCGCCCTGGGCGACATCGTCACGGTCGAGCCCTTCGAGCCCGGCCAGATGGTGCGCGTCACCGGCACCTCCAAGGGCAAGGGCTACGCGGGAACGATCAAGCGGCACAACTTCAAGCGCGGACCGGTGAGCCACGGCTCGCACAACGTCCGCGCGCCGGGTTCGATCGGCGCCGCCGCCTATCCCGCCCGCGTGTTCAAGGGCATGCGGATGAGCGGTCACATGGGCGCGCGCACGGTCACCCAGCGCGGTCTGCAGATCGTGGACCGCGACCCGGAGCGCAACCTGCTGCTCGTGCGGGGCGCGGTTCCCGGTGGCGTGAACGGCATCGTGATCGTGAGGCCCGAGTAGTGACCACGACAATCCACGTGCTCGACGGCCGCGGCCTCGCGGTGGGACGGGCGGAGCTCGCCGCCGCCATCGCCGACCAGCCGATCAAGCAGCACCTCATCCACGAGACGGTCATCGCCGAGCTCGCCGCGCGTCGCGCCGGCTCGCACTCGACGCTGACCCGCGGCAAGGTCCGCGGCGGTGGCACCAAGCCGTGGCGCCAGAAGGGCACCGGCCGCGCCCGTCAGGGCTCGATCCGCTCCCCGCAGTGGACCGGCGGCGGCATCGTCTTCGGCCCGACGCCGCGCACCTACGGCGGCAAGGTCAACCGCAAGGTCCGCCAGCAGGCGTTCCGCGCCGCCCTGCGCGCCCAGGTGGAGCGCGGCTCGGCCGCGGTCCTCGACCCGACCGGCTGGGACGCGCCCTCGACGCGCGCCGCCGCCGAGTACCTGCGCCAGGCGCCCGACGCCATCCAGGTGCGCCCGCTGCTCCTGATCCTGGACGACCTCGACTCGGTCGAGGCCCGCTCCTTCCGCAACATCCCGGGCATCTACGTGCTCGCCGCCTCCGAGCTGGAGACGGTGGACATCGTCGCCGCCCGCGCGATCCTGGTGGAGCGCTCGGCCTGGGAGCGGCTCTCCGGAGGCGCGATCGACGTCGAGGTGGTCTCGCCCGCGCCCAAGGTGAAGCCCGCGCCCAAGAAGACCCCGCCGCCCGCGCCCGCCCCCGTGGCGGCCGAGGTGGAGACGCCCAAGCCCAAGCGCTCGCGCGCCAAGAAGGCCGCCGCGCCCGCGGAGGAGGCCGTCCCCGTCGAGGAGGCGACCACCGCCGAGGAGCCCGAGGTCGTCGAGCCCGCCGCCGAGGAGCCGGTCGACGAGGCGATCGAGACCCCCGAGGCCGGAGGCAGAGGCGCCCGCGGAGGCCGAGGCCGCCGACGAGACCGAGGCGCCCGCCGAGGAGCCCAAGGATGGTGAGACCGCATGACCGTGCTTCGTGACGACATCCGCAGGGTCATCGTGCGTCCGGTCATCTCCGAGAAGAGCTTCCAGCTCGTCCAGGCGCACAACCAGTACACCTTCCGCGTGCTCGACGGCGCCCACAAGACCGAGATCCGTCAGGCGATCGAAGACCTCTTCGACGTCACGGTGACCGATGTGCGGACCGTGTCCGTCCAGAGCAAGCCCAAGCGGCGCGGCGCCTCGCGCGGCCGTCGCCCGGGCTGGAAGAAGGCCATCGTCGAGCTGCGGCCCGGCGACAAGATCGAGCTCTTCGAGGGGGCCTGATGGGCATTCGCAAATACAAGCCCACGTCCCCGGGGCGGCGCTTCCTCACCGGCTCGGACTTCGAGGAGGTCACCAAGACCACCCCGGAGAAGTCCCTGCTCGAGAAGATCTCGAAGTCGGGTGGGCGCAACAACAACGGCCGCGTCACCAGCCGGCACATCGGTGGCGGGCACAAGCGCCGCTACCGGATCATCGACTTCAAGCGCCGCAAGGACGACGTCCCCGCCAAGGTGGCGGCGATCGAGTACGACCCCAACCGGTCGGCCCGCATCGCGCTGCTCCACTACGCGGACGGCGAGAAGCGCTACATCCTGGCTCCGCAGCGGATCCGGGTGGGCGACACGGTGATGAGCGGCCCGCGGGCCGACATCAAGCCGGGCAACTCGCTGGCCCTGCGGGACATCCCGACGGGCACGATCATCCACAACATCGAGCTCCAGATCGGTCGCGGCGGGCAGCTCTGCCGCTCGGCCGGCACCGGGGCCCAGCTGATGGCGAAGGAGGGCGACTACGGCACCGTGCGCCTGCCCTCCTCCGAGATGCGGCTCGTCCACCTGGACTGCCGCGCGACGGTCGGTCAGATCGGCAACGCCACGCACGAGAACATCACCATCGGCAAGGCCGGACGCAGCCGGTGGAAGGGCAAGCGCCCCAAGGTCCGTGGCTCCGCCATGAACCCGGTGGACCACCCGCACGGCGGCGGCGAGGGCAAGAGCAACTCCGGCCGTCACCCCGTGACCCCGTGGGGCAAGCCGACCAACGGCTACCGCACCCGGGACAAGGGCAAGCTGAGCAGCAAGTACATCGTTCGCGGCCGCAAGCGCGGCAAGCACACCGAGGGACGCTGAGAAAATGGGTCGTAGCACCAAGAAGGGGCCGTTCGTCGATGACCGCTTGATGAAGCGGATCGAGGACATGAACACGGCCAACGAGAAGCGCATCGTCCGCACCTGGTCGCGGTCGTCCACCATCTTCCCGGAGATGGTCGGGCACACGATCGCGATCCACGACGGGCGCAAGCACGTGCCGGTCTTCATCAGCGAGAGCATGGTCGGGCACAAGCTCGGCGAGTTCTCGCCCACGCGCACCTATCGGGGCCACGCCGGCTCCGACCGTACCTCCACCCTGCGCCGATGAGCACCGACACCCTCGACACCCCCAAGGTCGTCACCTCGACCTCGCGCTACGTCCGCATGTCGGCCCGCAAGGGCCGCCTCGTGGCCGACCTCATCCGCGGCAAGTCCGTGGGCGACGCGCAGGCGATCCTGGCCTACAGCACCCGCGCGGCCGCCGTGCCGATGCGCAAGACGCTGCAGTCGGCGGTCGCCAACGCGGACCACAACCACGGCCTCGACGCCCGCGAGCTGGTGCTGGTGCGCGTGACGGTGGACGAGGGCCCGACGATCAAGCGCTTCCGCCCGCGCGCCCAGGGCCGCGCGACCCCGATCATGAAGCGCACCTGCCACATCACCATCGGCGTCGCCGAGACGGGAAGCTAGGACATGGGTCAGAAGATCAACCCCACGGGCTTCCGTCTGGGCGTGCTCAACGGCTGGCGGAGCAACTGGTTCACGGAGCGCGACTTCGCGAAGTACCTCGACGAGGACCGCGTCGTCCGCAACCACATCACCCGCAAGCTGAGTCACGCGGGCCTCTCGTCGATCCACCTCAAGAAGGATCAGACGAAGCTGACGGTGGACATCTTCACCGCCCGCCCGGGCATCGTGATCGGCAAGAGCGGTTCCGAGGTGGACGCGCTGCGACGCGAGCTCAACCGGCTCACGGGCAAGCAGATCCAGGTGAACATCAACGAGATCAAGCGCCCCGAGCTCGACGCGAAGCTGGTCGCCCAGTCGATCGCCGAGCAGCTCGAGAACCGGGTCAGCTTCCGGCGCGCGATGAAGCGCGCCCTGACCTCCGCGATGCGCTCGGGCGCCCAGGGCGTCAAGGTGCAGTGCGGCGGCCGGCTGGGTGGCACCGAGATGTCGCGGTCGGAGCACTACTCCGACGGCCGCGTCCCGCTCCACACGCTGCGCGCGGACATCGACTACGGCTTCCACGAGGCCAAGACGACGTTCGGCCGCATCGGCGTCAAGGTCTGGATCAACAAGGGCGAGGTCCTGCCCGAGGGCGTCACGGACAGCCGCGGCCGCACCGACATGGACGCGGCCCCGCCGCCGCGTCGCCCGCGTCGCGACCGTCGCCCCGGTGGCGGCGGTGACCGGCGCGGTGGCTCGGGCGGCGGCGACTCCTCCTCGAGCGGTGGGGGCAACAGCTAGATGTTGATGCCCAAGCGCACCAAGCACCGCAAGCACCATCGCGGGCGCCGTCGAGGCCTGACCAAGGGCAACGAGGTCATCCACTTCGGCGAGTTCGGCCTCAAGGCCCTCGAGCCGGCGTCGATCACCAACCGCCAGATCGAGGCGGCCCGTATCGCCATGACCCGCCGCATCAAGCGTGGCGGCAAGGTCTGGATCAACATCTTCCCGCAGCTCCCCGTCACCAAGAAGCCCGCCGAGACCCGCATGGGTTCCGGCAAGGGCTCTCCCGAGGGCTGGGTCGCCGTGGTCAAGCCGGGTCGGATCATGTTCGAGCTGGCCGGGGTTCCCGAGCCGCTGGCGCGCGACGCGATGCGCCTCGCCGCGAACAAGCTCCCGATCCGCTGCAAGTTCGTCACCCGTGAGGATGGTTAGGGCGTGAAGGCCAAAGAGATCAGAGACCTGTCCGACGATGAGCTCGCCCGGCAGCTCGGTGTCGCCCGTGAGGCGCACTTCAACCTGCGCTTCCAGCACGCATCGGGATCGCTCGAGCGCACGTCCGAGCTCTCCGCTCGTAAGCGCGAGATCGCCCAGTTGCTGACCATTGCGCGCGAGAGGGAGTTGCAGGCATGAGCGCCGCAGCACGCACACCCCAGGAGTCCGTCGCCGGCCGCAAGGCCCGCCAGGGCCTGGTCGTTTCGGCCGTCCGGGACAAGACCATCACGGTCCGCCTCGAGACGTCCCGCGCGCACCCGGTCTACGGCAAGACGGTCCGCAGCTCGTCCAAGCTCCACGCCCACGACGAGAACAACGAGGCCTCCGAGGGAGACCTGGTGCGCGTCGTCGAGTGCCGGCCGCTGTCGCGGCAGAAGCGCTGGCGCCTGGTCGAGATCATCGAGAAGGCCCGCTAAGTGATCCAGGTAGAGACACGCCTCCGCGTCGCGGACAACACCGGCGCCCGGGAGATCCTGTGCATCCGGATCATGGGCGGCTCGCGCCGCCGCTCGGCCTCGGTCGGCGACGTCATCGTCGGCACGGTCAAGCAGGCCGTCCCGAACGGCGCCATCAAGAAGGGCGACGTCGTGCGCGCGGTCATCGTGCGGACCAAGAAGGAGCACGGTCGCGGTGACGGCACCTTCATCGCCTTCGACGAGAACGCCGCCGTCATCATCGACAACGCTCAGAACCCCCGGGGGACGCGCATTTTCGGCCCTGTGGCGCGTGAGCTCCGCGAGAAGAACTTCATGAAGATCATCAGCCTCGCCCCGGAGGTCCTCTAGCCATGCCGGCACGGATCCGTAAGGGCGACCGCGTCGTGCTGCTGTCCGGCAAGGACAAGGGCAAGACGGGCATCGTGCTCGAGGTTCGCCCCTCCGAGCAGCGCGTGCTGGTCGAGGGCCTCAACATCATGAAGCGGCACACCAAGCCGCGTCCGCCCAATGACGCGGGCGGCGTGATCGAGCGGCCGGCGCCGATCCACATTTCCAATGTCTCGCTGATCGACCCGAAGGACTCGCGCCCCACCCGGGTGCGCATCCAGGAGATCGACGGCCAGCGCGTCCGCGTCGCGGCACGCTCAGGGGAGAAGCTCGACTGATGTCCACCACGAATCACCAGGGCTCGCCCGCCCGCCTGAAGACCACGTACGAGACCGAGATCCGGCCGAAGCTCCAGGAGGAGTTCGGCTACCGGTCCCCGATGCAGCACCCGGGGCTCGAGAAGATCACGCTCAGCATGGGTGTCGGCGAGGCCAAGACCAACAGCAAGGCGCTCGACGAGGCCATCGCGCAGCTCGCGATCATCGCGGGCCAGCGCCCGGCCACCACCGTCGCCCGCAAGTCCATCGCCCAGTTCAAGCTGCGCGAGGGCATGGCGATCGGCGCGAAGGTCACGCTGCGGGGCAACCGCATGTGGGAGTTCCTCGACCGCCTGACGTCCGTCGCCCTTCCCCGGATCCGCGACTTCCGCGGCATCAACCCGGACGGCTTCGACGGGCGCGGCAACTACAACCTTGGCCTGCGCGAGCAGACCATCTTCCCCGAGATCGACTACGACAACGTGGACGCCGTGCGCGGCCTCAACGTGACGATCACGACCACGGCCGGCACCGACGAGGAGGGGCGCGCGTTGCTCCGTCACCTCGGGATGCCGTTCCGTGCAGAGGGATACACGGCCGAGGAGCGGGCAGCCCGCCGCCGGCGCAAGCAGAAGAAGTACGGCCGCGGCCGTCGTTAGAGGAGAAAAGTGGCAAAGACCAGCCTTCGGGTGAAGGCGTCTCGCACGCCGAAGTACCCGACCCAGCAGTACACGCGCTGCCACAGCTGCGGACGCTCTCGGGCGGTCTTTCGCAAGTTCGGCCTGTGCCGCATCTGCCTGCGTCAGTCGGCTCACGCCGGTGTCATCCCCGGCATGACGAAGAGCAGCTGGTAGGGGGCCCGAGATGATGACCGACCCCATCGCGGACATGCTCACGCGCATCCGCAACGCCAACACCGCTCTCCACGACGCCGTCGAGATGCCCGGCAGCACGCTCAAGGCCGCCGTCGCGAACGTGCTCAAGGAGCAGGGCTACATCACCGATTTCGAGCTGAAGGACGCCGAGGTCGGTACCGAGCTCGTCGTGCGAGCTCAAGTACAGCCGCGATCGCCGCCGCGTGATCAGCGGCATCCAGCGCATCTCCAAGCCCGGCCGGCGTGTGTACGCCGACCGGACCACCATTCCGCGCGTCCTCGGCGGCATGGGGATCGCGGTCCTCTCGACGTCGCAGGGCGTCATCACCGGGCACGAGGCCCGTCGCCGAGGCATCGGCGGCGAGGTCATCTGCTCGGTGTGGTAGCGGAGGGCTGAGCAGATGAGTCGAATCGGACGCGCGCCGATCCCCATTCCCGATGGGGTCTCGGTCGAGATCGCGGGCCAGAAGGTCACGGTCACCGGCCCCCGCGGCGAGCTGCGCCACACGGTGGTGGAGCCCATCCGGGTGAACCAGGAGGACGGCACCCTGGTCGTCACGCGGCCCACGGACCGCGGCCCGCACCGTGCCCTGCACGGCCTCTCGCGGACCCTCGTGGCCAACATGGTGGAGGGCGTCAGCAACGGCTTCGAGCGCCAGCTCGAGATCGTCGGCGTCGGGTACCGCGCCCAGCTCAAGGGCACCACCCTGGAGCTCGCGGTCGGCTACTCGCACCCTGTTACCATCCAGCCCCCCGAGGGCATCGCCTTCGACGTGCCGGCACCGACCCAGGTGGTCGTGCGCGGTATCGACAAGCAGGCGGTCGGCGAGATCACCGCCCAGATTCGCCAGGTTCGTCCGCCCGAGCCCTACAAGGGCAAGGGCATCCGTTACGCGGGCGAAGCCGTTCGACGCAAGGTTGGTAAGCGAGCATGAGCCTCAGCTATTCGGGAAGGGCGCCTTCGCCGCCACCGCCGCATCCGTGGCCGCGTCGTGGGCTCGGCCGAGCGGCCGCGTCTGTGCGTCGCCCGATCCAACAAGCGCATCTACGCCCAGGTCATCGACGACGCCCGCGGTCACACGCTGGCGGCGGCCGGTTCCCACGAGGCGCCCCTCAAGGGGCTGTCCAAGGGGGAGGCGGCGGCCGAGGTCGGCAAGCTGCTGGCCGAGCGGGCCAAGCAGGCCGGTGTCGAGCAGGTCGTGTTCGACCGGGGCGGTTACAAGTACCACGGGCGCGTGAAGTCGCTCGCAGACGGGGCCCGCGAGGGCGGGCTCGAGTTCTAGTTCGTGAGAGGGTGAGCGCGCGTGGCTGAGGTACGCCGAGGGGCAAAGATCAATCCGGACGGGCTCGAGCTCAATGAGCGGGTCGTCCAGGTCAACCGTGTCGCGAAGGTCGTCAAGGGCGGCCGGCGCTTCTCGTTCTCCGCGCTCGTCGTGGTGGGCAACGAGGTCGACACCGTCGGCGTCGGGCACGGCAAGGCCAAAGAGGTCCCGGTCGCGATCCAGAAGGCCGTCGAGGACGCGAAGAAGAACCTGTTCCGGGTGCCCAAGTACCGGACGACGATCACCCACCAGGTGCTCGGCCGCTCCGGCGCCGGCAAGGTGTTCATGAAGCCGGCATCCGAGGGTACCGGCGTCATCGCCGGCGGTGGCGTGCGCGCCGTGCTGGAGCTCGCGGGCATCCGCGACATCCTCACGAAGTCGCTCGGCACCAGCAATCCGGTGAACCTGGTGGCCGCGACGGTTGCGGGGCTCAAGTCCCTGCGCCGCCCGGAGGAGATCGCGGCGCTCCGCGACAAGACGGTGGCCGAGGTCTTCGGCATCCAGTCCGGCTCGGGCGCGAACGCGACGGAGCCGGTTGCGGCGGTGGCGGCGGCGAGCTCCGAATGAGCCTCCTCACCATCACCCAGGTGCGGTCCGAGATCGGCACCCAGAAGCGCCACCGGGGCACGCTGCGCGCCCTCGGCCTGCGCAAGATCGGCCAGACCGTCCAGCACGAGGACTCCCCGCAGCTGCAGGGAATGCTCCGGATGGTGGCCCGCCTCGTCCGTGTGGAGAGTGCCCCGAATGCCTGAGAACACCGAGATCCCCGAGAGCGCGCCGGAGGACATCCGGCTCGACAAGCTCGCCCCGCGCCCGGGCGCCAAGCGCCCGCGCAAGCGGGTCGGCCGCGGCATCGGGTCGGGCACCGGCAAGACGTCCGGTCGTGGCCAGAAGGGCCTCGGCTCGCGCGCCGGCGGCGGTGTGCGCCCCGGCTACCAGGGCGGGCAGATGCCCGTGTACATGCAGCAGGGCAAGCTCCGCGGCTCCAACCGCAAGATGTCGATGCCGATGGGTCCGTTCCGGACGCACTCGGTGCCGGTCAACGTCGGCCGCCTGTCGGAGGTCTTCGAGGCGGGCGCGACGGTCGATCCCGAGGCGCTCGCCGCGAAGGGGCTCGTGAAGAACAACGCGAACCGCGACTGGCCGGTCAAGATCCTCGCCCAGGGCGAGATCGACCACGCGCTGACGGTGCGGGCGCACGCGGTGTCCGCCGCGGCCCGGGTCAAGATCGAGGCGGCGGGTGGGACCGTGGAGATCATCGGCGAGGCAGCAACGACCGAGTAGGTAGGGATGCTGAAGTCCATCCTCACTTCGCTGCGCTCCCCGGAGCTTCGTAAGAAGCTCCTCTTCACGGCGTTCATCCTCGCCGTGTACCGGTTCGGCTCCTACGTGCCGACACCGGGGGTCAACCTCGACGCCCTCCAGGCGGCGATCGACCAGCGCGGCAGCCGGCTGCTCGACTTCCTCAACCTCTTCGCCGGCGGCGCGCTGACCCGGTTCGCGGTCTTCGCGCTCGGGATCATGCCGTACATCACGGCGAGCATCATCCTGCAGCTGATGACCGTGGTCATCCCGACGCTCGAGCGCCTCCAGAAGGAGGGCGAGAGCGGCCAGCAGAAGATCACCCAGTACACGCGGTACTTCACCGTGGTGCTGGCCCTGCTGCAGTCGATGGCCTACGTCCTCTACTTCCGCTCGCAGGACGCGCTGCCCGGTTTCAGCCCCGGCCGCTTCTACCTGATCGTGCTCTCGGTGACGACGGGCACCGTGCTGCTGATGTGGCTCGGCGAGCTGATCACCCAGCGCGGCGTCGGCAACGGCATCTCGCTGCTGATCTTCGCGAGCATCGTGTCGTCGGTCCCCGACGCCGTGGACGGCTGGCTGACGCTGCCGCCGGTGTCGCAGGTGCTGATCGTGCTGATCGCGCTGACGGTGGTGGTCGCGGTCGTGTTCATCAACGAGGGCCAGCGGCGCATCCCGATCCAGTACGCCAAGCGGGTGGTCGGGCGCCGCATGACCTCGGGTGGCACCACCTACATGCCCCTGCGCGTGAACATGGCCGGGGTGATCCCCGTCATCTTCGCGTCGTCGGTGGTGATCCTGCCGCCGACCCTGGCGGAGCTGGCCGGGCGCGGCTCGGTCTTCCAGCAGATCTCCGACTGGATGGCGCCGGGCTCCTGGTACTACATCATCTTCGAAGCGCTGCTGATCATCCTGTTCACGTACTTCTACACAGCGGTGCAGTTCAACCCGGTCGAACAGGCCGACAACCTCAAGAAGTACGGCGGGTTCATCCCGGGCGTCCGCCCGGGCAGACCGACCGCGGTGTACCTCGATCGCGTCCTCACGCGGCTCACGCTGCCGGGCGCCATCTACCTCGCGTGCATCGCCGAGCTGCCGAACATCATCTTCCGGTACCTCCCCGATACGAACGTCTTCTTCGGGGTGCTGGGTGGTACGTCGATCCTGATCGTCGTGGGCGTCGCCCTCGACACCATGCGCCAGATGGAGGCTCAGCTGATGATGCGTTCGTATGAAGGGTTCCTGAAATAGCCCGGCTGATCCTGCTCGGCCCGCCCGGGGCCGGGAAGGGAACGCAGGCCGAACGGCTGCGCGACGAGTACAAGCTGGAGCACCTCGCGACCGGCGACCTGCTGCGCGCGGCGGTCGCCGCCGACAGCGAGCTCGGACGCGAGGCGAAGCGCTACATGGACGCGGGCGAGCTGGTGCCCGATGCGGTGGTCGTCGGAATGATCCGCGAGCGGCTCACCGACAATCCCGGTGGCAACTTCCTGCTCGACGGCTTCCCCCGCTCCGTGCCGCAGGCCGACGCCCTCGACCAGACGCTTTCGGACCTGGACTTCCCGCTCGATGGCGTCATCTCGATCGCGGTGCCCAACGACGAGCTGGTGCGCCGGCTGGCGGGCCGCTGGATCTGCCGGCGCTGCGGGCGCTCGTTCCACGAGGTGTTCAACCCGTACGACCACTCGGCGTGCCCGAGCGGCGACGGCACCGAGGAATGCGACCTGTACCAGCGCGACGACGACAAGCCCGAGACGGTCATGAACCGGCTGTCGGTCTACGCTGAGCAGACCGCCCCCCTGATCGACTACTACCGTGCGCGCGGCCTGCTGCGAGAGGTTGACGGAGAGCGCACACCGGACGAGGTCTATGCCCAGATCGTCACGCACATCCCGCCGCCGCCCGGCTAGGCGCGCCGTGTCCTCCGCCCCGCGCGGGCCGGTGCCGAAGACCGCGGCCGAGATCGAGGCGATGGCCGCGGCGGGCGCCGTGCTCGGGCGGTGCCACGACCTGATGGCGGCCGAGGTGGCCGTGGGCGTCACGACGGCCCACCTGGACGCGATCGCCGAGGAGTACATCCTCTCCCAGGGCGCCGTTCCGGCCTTCAAGGGCTACCCCGGCACCACGCCGTTCCCGGCGACGATCTGCCCGTCTGTCAACGACCAGGTGGTGCACGCCATCCCGGGCGCATACGCGCTGCGCGACGGCGATGTCCTCTCCATCGACTGCGGCGTGGTGCTCGACGGCTGGGTCGCCGACGCCGCGCGCACCTACGCGGTCGGCGCGGTGACGCCGATCGCCTCGCGGCTGATCGAGTCCACCCGCGTCTCCCTCGACCGGGGCATCGCGGCCTGCGTCGTGGGCAACCACGTCGGGGACATCGGCCACGCGGTCCAGGCCGAGGTGGAGGCCGCCGGCTTCGCCGTCGTCCAGAGCCTGGTCGGCCACGGGGTGGGACGCTCGATGCACGAGGAGCCCCAGGTGCCCAACTACGGCCGCCCCGGCTCCGGCCCGGAACTGCGCGAGGGCTACGTGATCGCCATCGAGCCGATGGTCAACGCGGGGCGCCACGAGGTGATGCTGGCCGACGACGGCTGGACCATCGCCACCAAGGACGGCAGCCTCTCGGCCCACTGGGAGCACACCGTCGCCGTCACCGCCGACGGCCCGAGGGTCCTGACACTGGCCTGACGTCTAGGTGCGCGCGGGCGCGCCGTCCGGGTTAGGGTCGCTGCCGATGCACTCTTGGCTCAAGATCCTTCTGGCCGGCGCGGCGCTGGGCGCCGTGGTCCCGGCCGCCCACGCGGCGACGATCCCGGTCACCACGACCGCGGACGTGGTCGCCAACGACGGGCAGTGCTCGCTGCGCGAGGCCCTCTTCGCGTCGCGCGGCGACCAGCGCCTTTGCAGGGCTGCGCGGCCGGCGCCGCCGGCGCTGGATGAGATCCGCCTGCCCGGCGGGCACCCTCTTCATGGCCGCGGCGCAGCCGGCGAGGACTGGCGGCCTGAGCGGCGACTTCGACACCGGGCCCGCTCAACGCGGTGCGGATCGTGGGCGCGGGGAAGGGACGCGACGAGTCATCGATGCGGCAGGTGTCGACCGCGCTTCCGCGTCTACCCGGGGCGCCAGCCTGACCCTTCAGGACCTCACCGTCCGGGGTGGCCACGCCGCCGCGGGGCGCAACGGCGGCGCCGTCCTCAACCAGGGGTCGCTCGTCGCGGTGCGGGTCAGCTTCGTGGGCAACTCGGCCGGGGCGGCGACCGGAGCCCCTCGAGCACCGAGCCGGGGCGCGGCGGCGCCGATCTGGAGCGGCGGGCCGGCGAGAGCTCACCGTCCTGATCTCCGAGAGCGTCTTCCGTGGCAACGCGGCGGGGGCGGGCGCGACACGGCGCCACTCCGAGTCCGAACCGGCCGCAGGGCGGCGGCGCCGGTCGGTCGGCGGCGGGCGCGATCGGATCGAGTCGGGCGCTCGCCGGCGGTGTCCGCCACGACTTCACCGGCAACCGGGCGGGCGCGGCGGCGCCGGGGTGAGCGTGGCGGCCCTCGCGCGTCGCCGAGGGCCCCGGCGGCGACGGCGGGCGCGATCGCGGTGGTCGGCTCCGGCGACGCGCGAGTGTGGCCAACAGCACCTTCGCCGGCAACGCGGCCGGCGGGCAACGCGGAGCGAGCTCCCTTCGCCCCAGAATCGGCGCGGCGGCCAGGGCGGAGCGGCGGCGGCCGAGTCCGGCGCGAGCCTGCGCATCACATCGTTCGACCTTCGCGGGCAACGCGCTCAGCCCGCAGGTCGCAGAGCCGGCAGCCCTCGAGCGGTCGCGGGCGGCGCAGGTGAGCGCCTCGATCGTGGCGGACTCGGCCCCCGCGTGCCGCCTCTCGACCTCGCCGGCCTCGCGAACGTCGTCCTTCCCGGCGACCGGAGCTGTGCCCGGGCCCGAAGATCGCCGGCGACCCGCGCCTGGGCGCCCTCGGCGACAACGGCGGCTCCGGCCCCGACGCTGTCGCCCGGCGCCGGCAGCCCTCGCGATCGACGCCCTCGTGGGCCGGCCCGTGCCCCGCGACCGACGCGCGCGGGCAGCTGCGCCCGCGCTTCGCCGGTTGTGACGCCGGCGCCTTCGAGGTCCAGCCGGCACCCCCGCTGCGCCGGGCGCCGGCGCGGGCGGCGGTGCCCGCACCCTCGCCCCCGGCGGCGACCACCCTGCGTCGCATCAGCGGCGTCACCCTGTCGCGCTCCGCATTCCGCACCAAGGGCAAGAAGCCCCTCGGGACCACCTTGGGCGTGCGCCTCACCGTCGCCTCGCGCATCGTCCTCACCGTGACCAAGCCGGCCACGGGCCGGCGCTCCAAGGGCCGGTGCGTGAAGCCCACCGGCAAGCTCGTCGGGCAAGCCGCGCTGCACCCGCCAGGTGCCGCTCAAGGGCAGCCTCGCGAAGGCCGGCAGCGCCGGCCTCAACACGATCGCCTTCTCCGGCAAGCTCCGCGGCAAGGCGCTCTCGCCGGGCCCCTACACCTTCGTCCTCACGCTCCCCAAGCTCGGCGCCGCCAAGCCCGTCGTCAGGACCAAGGGCTTCCGCGTCATCCCCTGAAAAGGGCATCTGCCGCGTGCTACGATTCCGGACCGCTCGTGGGAGAGGTCCCGCGAGATTGCCCGCGCCCAGCGTCGTCCCGGAATCGTCCGGTTGACCGGTTCCAGGGGATGAGTTGTGAAGGTCCGAGCATCCGTGAAGCCCATCTGCGAGAAGTGCCGTGTCATCAAGCGTCACGGCAAGCTCCTCGTCATCTGCACCAACGCCCGCCACAAGCAGACGCAGGGCTGATGGCGCGCATCGCCGGAGTCAACATCCCGCGCGAGAAGCGCATCGAGATCGGCCTCACCTACGTCTACGGCATCGGCCGTCCCACGGCCAACAAGGTGCTGGAGCAGACGGGCATCAACCGCGACACCTACGTCCGAGACCTCACCGAGGAAGAGGTGGGGCGTCTCCGCGACGTCATCGAGAAGACGCTCATCGTCGAGGGTGACCTCCGGCGCGAGCGTTCGAACGACATGAAGAGACTGATGGAGATCGGCTGCTATCGCGGTCTGCGCCACCGGCGCGGGCTCCCCGTGCGCGGGCAGCGCACGAAGACGAACGCCCGGACGCGCAAGGGCCCCAAGCGCACCGTCGGCAAGCAGCGCAAGGGCTAAACCGAGATCCCCGAAGAGGACTGAGGAGCGCGTTGGCACGCCAGAAAGTGACCCGTGGTCGTACCCGTCGTCGTACGCGGAAGAACATTCCCGTCGGCAACGCCCACATCAAGACGTCGTTCAATAACACGATCGTGACCCTGACCGACAAGCAGGGCAACGTGATCGCGTGGGAGACCGCGGGATCCGCCGGCTTCAAGGGCTCGCGCAAGAGCACGCCGTTCGCCGCCCAGGTGACCGCCGACTCGGCGGCACGCAAGGGCATGGAGCACGGCCTGCAGAAGGTCGACGTCTACGTGAAGGGCCCGGGCTCGGGTCGCGAGACGGCCATCCGGTCGCTCCAGGCCGCCGGCATCGAGGTCGCCTCGGTGACCGACGTCTCGCCGGTGCCGCACAACGGCTGCCGTCCGCGCAAGCGGCGGAGGGTCTAGGCATGGCGCGCTACACCGGTCCCGCGATCAAGCAGTCGCGTCGTGAGGGCGTCGCCCTCACCGACAAGGCGCAGAAGTATCTCGACCGTCGCCCGTACCCCCCGGGGGAGCACGGCCGCGGCCGCATCCGTCAGAGCGAGTACCTGCTCCAGCTTCGCGAGAAGCAGAAGACGCGCCGGTTCTACGGCGTCCTCGAGAAGCAGTTCCGCCGCTACTACGGCAAGGCCAGCCGCCAGCCCGGCATCACGGGCGAGAACCTGCTCAAGATGCTCGAGATGCGTCTCGACAACGTCGTGTACCGCCTCGGCTTCGCGGCCACGCGCCGCCAGTCGCGCCAGCTGGTCAACCACGGGCACTTCCGGGTCAACGGCCAGAAGGTGAACATCCCCAGCTACCAGGTGAAGGTGGACGACATCATCACCGTCAAGCAGGGATCGAACGCCGAGCCGGTGATCCGCGCCGCGACCGAGCTGGTGGCCTCCGTGGCGCCGTGGCTCCAGGCGGACTACGACGCCCTCAACGGCAAGGTTCTGAAGGCTCCTGAGCGTTCGGAGATCGACACACCCGTGAGCGAGCAGCTCATCGTGGAGCTCTACTCGAAGTAGTAACGGCCCGGCTGGGCGCGATGGCTCCACCCGTGACGCGCGGGTGGTCGCCGATGCGCCCGCCAATGGACCGCGTCAGTACCACCACCCGGCGCAATGCCGGAGAACAGGAAGTCACGTGCTGGACATCCAGACGCCCCGTATGACCTACGAGCCCGTCAGCGACACGCTCGGCAGGTTCGAGGTCGAGCCGCTCGATCGCGGTTTCGGCCACACCTTCGGCAACAGCCTGCGCCGCGTGCTGCTGTCGTCCCTCGAGGGCGCGGCGGTCACCTCCGTCCGCATCGAGGGCGTGCAGCATGAGTTCACCACCATCCCCGGGCTGCGCGAGGACGTCACCGACGTCATCCTCAACCTGCGCGAGCTGGTCGCCCGCCTCCACGGCGAGGTCGGCGAGATCGAGGTCGAGCTCTCCAAGGTCGGCCCCGGCCCCGTCACCGCCGGCGACATCTCCGCCCCCGCGGACCTCGAGATCCTCAACCCGGATCTGGAGATCGGCAACCTCGAGGCCGGCGCGCGGCTCGACATGATCCTGATGATCTCCCGCGGCCGCGGCTACGTCGCCGCCGAGCACAACAAGGGCCCGGGCACGACGATCGGGGTCATCCCGGTCGATTCCAACTTCTCGCCGGTCCTGCGGGTGCGCTACGAGATCAGCCCGGCCCGCGTGGGCCAGCGGACGGACTACGACAAGCTGCTCATCGAGATCGAGACCGACGGCAGCATCGATCCCCGCGGCGCCATGTCCGAGGCCGCCGAGACCCTGATCGGCCGTCTGGCGATCTTCGCCGACCCCGACAGCACCAAGCTCGTGGGCGAGACCGCCGTCGAGGAGCCGCCCCCCGGTGGCGGCATGCACGACATCATGATCGAGGAGCTCGAGCTGGGTGTCCGCTCGTACAACTGCCTCAAGCGTGTGGGCGTCGAGACCATCGGCGACCTCATCTCGAAGACGGAGGGCGAGCTGTCGGCCATTCCGAACTTCGGTAAGAAGAGCATTGAAGAGGTCAAGGAGAACCTTGCCGCGCACGGCCTCGGCCTGCGCAGCGACGAGGACTAGAGTCCTCACACGACCAGGAGAGCACCGTGCGTCACCGTAAAGCTGGACCCAAGCTCAACCGGAGCCCCGCCCACCGCAAGGCGATGGGGGCCAATCTGGCCACCGCCCTGCTGACGCACGGGCGCATCCAGACCACCGAGACGAAGGCGAAACTGGCCCGCGGCATCGCCGAGAAGGCCATCACCCTCGCCAAGGAGAACACCCTCCACTCGCGTCGCCAGGCGATCGCGCTCCTTCGCAACAAGGACGTGACATACCGCCTGTTCGACGTGATCGGGCCGGCGTTCTCCGACACTCAGGGTGGCTACACCCGCGTGCTGAAGCTCGGCCCGCGTCAGGGTGACGCCGCTCCGATGGTGCTCCTGGAGCTCTCGAAGGACATCGAGGTCCCGGCCGCCCGCTGATCGTGGCGAACGGCCGGGTCCTGCGTCTGGACCTGGAGTACGACGGGGCCGGGTTCTCGGGGTGGGCGGCCCAGCCCGGCCTCCGCACCGTGGAGGGCGAGCTGGGCGCCGCTCTGACGACCCTCCTGCGCGAGCCCGTGGAGATCGTGGTGGCCGGCCGCACCGACGCCGGGGTCCACGCCTCCGGGCAGGTCGCCAGCCTGCGGACGACGGCCGACCTCACGCCGGCGCGCATCCTGCGCGGGCTCGGCGGACTGCTGCCCCTTGGATGTCTCGGTGCGGGCGGTGGCCGAGGCTCCGGACGACTTCGACGCCCGCCGCGACGCGGTTGCGCGGCGATACGAGTACCGCATCCTGCCCGGGCCGCCGTCGGCCCTCCGCCGCGAACGCGTGCTGCACCATCCGACGCCGCTCGACGCCGCGGCGATGTCGCAGGCGGCGGCCCTGCTCGTGGGGCAGCACGACTTCCGCGCCTTCACGCCCACCCGCACCGAGCACGTCTTCTTCGATCGCACCGTGTCCGTCTGCGACGTGACGCCGCGCGACGACGAGCTGGTGCTGGTGGTGGAGGCCGACGCCTTCCTGCGCCACATGGTGCGGGTGATCGCCGGCACCCTGCTGCTGGTGGGCCGGGGCGTCTGGACGCCCGCCCGCGTGGCCGCCCTGCGCGACGGCGCGCCCCGCGGCGCGGCGGGGCCGACGGCGCCCGCCCATCCCCTGACACTCGTGGCGGTGCGGTACCCGCCGTCGACGGGGGCAGTCGCTACCCTTGGAGACCGGTGACCCACATCCTCGTCACGAACGACGACGGCGTCTCCTCGCCCGGATTGCTCGCGCTCAAGCAGGCGCTCGAGCCCCTCGGGCGGGTCAGCGTCATCGCCCCCGACTCCAATCGCAGCGCCATCGGCCGCGGCATCACCATCCACAACCCGCTGCACGTGGAGGAGGTGCGCCTGGCCGACGGCTCGCCGGCGTTCGCCACCGACGGCACCCCGGTCGACTGCGTCCGCTTCGGCACCCTCGGGCTGCTCGAGGGCGACCTGCCGGACATCATCGTCGCCGGCATCAACCTGGGCGTGAACCTGGGCGACGACGTGACCTACTCGGGCACCGTCGCCGCCGCGCTGGAGGGCATCCTGCTCGGCTACCCGGCGATCGCCGTCTCTGCCCAGGCGACCGACCTGCGCGCCGAGCAGTGGGACGGCACCGCCTACGACTTCCGCGCGGCCGCCGACTTCACCGCCCGCCTGGTGCCGAGGGTGCTGGAGGGCGACGTGTCGGGTCGCGCGCTGCTCAACGTCAACGCCCCCGGCCTGCCGCCGGACGCGGTGCGCGGCGCCCGCATCACCCGCCTGGGGCGCCGGATCTACAACGACGAGCTGGTGCTGGAGGCCACCGAGGGCGCCCGCCGCCGTTTCACGATCTACGGCAAGAGCGCCTCGTACCAGCGCGAGGAGGGCACCGACTTCGCCGCCATCGAGGCGTCCCAGATCTCGGTGACGCCGATGCACTTCGACCTCACCGACATCGACGAGATGGACAACCTCGAGCGCACGTGGGTCACCGACCTGCTCGGGCCCGGTCCGCTGGTGAGGGGCACGTGAGCGGCTTCGATCCGATCCTCCTGGACCTGGACGGCACGGTCATCGACTCCGTGGCGCTGATCCGCGAGTCGCACCGCCACGCGGTGACGACGGTGCTCGGCGAGGACTGGCCCGACGAGCGCCTGGTGGCCAACGTCGGGCGCCCGCTGCTGGAGCAGATGGCCGTGTTCGCCCCGGACCGGGCCGACGAGCTCTACGCGGTCTACCGCGAGTGGAACCACGCCAACACCGCCGCCCTGCTGGAGCAGTACGAGGGCATCGCGGAGGTGCTCGACCGAGCTGAAGTCCGCCGGCCGGCGCCTGGGCATCGTGACCTCCAAGAGCCGCGACGCCGTCGCCCTGGCCTGGGGCGTGCTGCCGGACCTCGAGGCGATGTTCGACGTGGTGATCGCCGCCGAGGACACGCCGCTCCACAAGCCCGACCCGACACCGGTGCGCGAGGCCCTGGCCCGCCTCGGAGCCGGTCCCGAGGGCGCCTGCTACGTCGGCGACGCTCCCTTCGACCTCCAGTCCGGCCGCGCCGCCGGGGTCGCGACCATCGCGGTCACGTGGGGGTTCTTCTCGACGGCCGACCTCGTCGCCGAGCGCCCCGACATCGTGGTGGACACGCCCCAGGAGCTCCTGCGGACGTGCCTCCAGGGCATCTGATGGCCGGGGACGCCGCCGAGCGCGTCGCCGAGCTGCGCGCGCTGCTCGACGAGGCCAACCACCGCTACTACGTCCTCGACGACCCGAGCGTCGAGGACATCACCTACGACGACTGGCTGCGCGAGCTCCAGGCGCTGGAGGAGGCCCACCCGGACCTCGTCTCCGACGACTCGCCCACCCGGCGGGTGGGCGCCCCGCTCTCGGGTCGCTTCCCTCCGGTCGAGCACCGCCGCCCGATGCTCAGCCTGGCCAACGCCCGCGGCCCCGAGGAGCTGGCCGACTGGTACCGCCGCGCGCGGTCGGTGATGGAGCAGGAGGGGATGGGGTCGCGGGAGGTGTCCTTCGTCGTCGAGCCCAAGATCGACGGCCTCGCGATCTCGCTCACCTACGAGAAGGGCCGGTTCGTGGCCGGGGCGACGCGGGGCGACGGCGTCGTCGGCGAGGACGTCACCGCCAACCTGCGCACGATCCGCGCCATCCCCACCCGCCTGCGGATGCCCGAGGGCGTCGACCCCCCGCCGGTGGTCGAGATCCGCGGCGAGGTGTACCTGCCGCTCGCGGCCTTCGCCGAGCTCAACGCCACGCGCGCCGAGCAGGGCCTGCCCACCTTCGCCAACCCGCGCAACTCGGCGGCGGGCAGCCTGCGGCAGATCGATCCCGCGGCGACGGCGGCCCGGCCGCTGTCGGTGTGGTGCTACGGCATCGGCTACACCGAGGGCCTGACGCTGCCCAGCCACTCGGCGTCGCTCGAGTGGATGCGCGCGGCCGGGCTGAAGGTGAACCCGGACATCGCCGTCCTCGACGACATCGAGGCGGTCGCGGCGGAGTGCGTGCGGTGGCAGGAGCGCCGCGGCGAGGTGGACTTCGACATCGACGGCGCCGTGGTCAAGATCGACGACATCGACGTGCAGGAGCGCCTCGGGGCCGTCGGCCGCGCGCCGCGCTGGGCGATCGCCTACAAGTTCCCGCCCACGACGGCCGTCACCACGCTCAACGACATCATGATCAGCGTCGGCCGCACCGGGGCGCTCGTGCCCTTCGCCGTGCTGGAGCCGGTCAACGTCGGCGGGGCCACGGTGCGGCTCTCGACCCTCCACAACCAGGAGGACGTCGCCCGCAAGGGCCTCATGATCGGCGACAGGGTGATCGTGCAGCGCGCCGGCGACGTCATCCCGCAGGTGGTCGGCCCGCTCACCCAGGAGCGCACCGGCGACGAGCGCCCCTTCCGCATGCCCGAGCGCTGCCCGGTGTGCGACACGCCGGTGGTGCAGCCGCCCGGCGAGGTGCAGATCCGCTGCCCCAACCGCTCGTGCCCGGCCCAGATCCAGCAGGCGATCGGCCACTTCGTCTCGCGCGGCGCCATGGACATCGAGGGCATCGGCGAGAAGACCGTCCAGCGCTTCTTCGACGAGGGCCTGGTGCGCGGGTTCGCCGACATCTACGACCTCCACCAGCACCGCGAGCGCCTGATCGCGCTCGAGGGGTTCAAGGACGTCTCGGTTGACAACCTGCTCGCGGCCGTCGAGCAGTCGAAGAAGCGCCCCTGGTCGCGGCTGCTCTACGGCCTCGGCATCCGCCACGTGGGCGACGTCACCGCCGACGCGGTCGTCGCCGTGGCGCCCTCGCTCGACGCCCTGCTGGCCGCCGACGCGCAGGCGCTGGCCCAGGCCGAGGGTGTCGGGCCCGTGGTCGCCGAGTCGGTGCGCGAGTTCCTGGAGTCGGAGGCCAACCGCGAGCAGCTCGAGCGCCTGCGGGCCGCCGGCCTGACCACCGTGGGCGAGGCCCCGCCGCCGCCGTCCGACGGGCCGCTGACCGGGCTCAGCGTGGTGATCACGGGCGGTCTCGAGGCCTTCTCGCGCGACGACGCCAAGCGGGCCGTGATCGCGGCCGGCGGCAAGTTCGTCGGCTCCGTGAGCAAGTCGACGGCGTTCGTGGTGGCCGGCGTGGATCCCGGGCTCCAAGCTGCAGAAGGCCGAGTCGGCGGGCGTCCCGGTGATCGACGAGGCGGCCTTCCTCGCCGTCCTCGACGGCAGCAGCCCCCGCCCGAGAGGCCGGGCGCGGCCGACTAGTGGTGGTGGTGTCGTCCGCTCCGGCGGCGAGCAGCGTCACGACCCTGTCCTGCACGGCGTGGGCTCCGCCGATGTCGGGCGTGGCCATCAGGAACGCGAACGCGTAGTGCTGGCCGCGGCGGCTGACCACCCGGCCGGCGAGCGCGCTGACGTTGTTGATGTAGCCCGTCTTGGCGCGCACGCGCTTGGTCGCCACGCCGGTGGTGAACCGGTGGATCAGCGTGCCCTGGCCGCCCTGCGCCAGCGTGCCCAGCAGGGCCGCTCCCCAGCCGGGGTCGGCGTCGGCCGCCGCGACCAGCCGCACCAGCGACGAGGCGGCGATGCGGTTGGAGCGTGAGAGGCCGGAGCCGTCGGCGAACGTGTCGGCCGAGGTGACGATGCCCTTGCGCTGCAGCAGGTCGTGCGTGTGTGCGATGCCGGCGGCCGTGGTGCCGCGACCCACCCCGTAGGCGCCCACGTCCTTCGCGAACGTCTCCGCCATGAAGTTGTCGCTCTCCAGGTTCATCTCCCGGAGGATCTTGGGCAGCGGCGGGGAGATCGCGGTGCCGATGACGCGCGCGTTGGCCGGCGCACGCCCTGAGGTGAGGCCGCCCGCGTGCGCGATCCCGTTGGACTTCAGCGACGCGCGCAGCCGCTGCGTCGCGGCCAGCGTCGGGTTGGTGGTGTACGACGAGCGCCCGTCGCCGGCGTAGTCCTGGTTGGTCGCCAGCGCCGAGAGGGGCGAGGCGTACGACGTGTAGTAGGACGGCCAGCCGGGCGGCGTGCGCCGCGTGTCGAACAGGTGCTCGTCGGCGATCACCGGGCCGCGGATGCGGCGGATGCCCAGCGTGCGGGCGCCCTTGGCGATGTCCGAGATCGGCGTGTACGTGCCCGAGAGGTAGTTGCGGCCGTAGCCGCCGGTGGCGAGCAGGGGATCGCCGGCGCCCTTCAGGTACAGCTTGCCGGTCAGCGTCCCGGCGCTCAGCCGGGCGTCGCGTCCGGCCACCAGGTCGGTCTTGAAGCGGAAGGTCGGGCCCAGCTGCAGCAGCGCGCCCGCGCTCGTCACCAGCTTCATCGTGGACGCCGGGATGCGGGGCGTGTCGGCGCGGTACGACGCCACCACGGACGGCTCACCGACGTCGTCGAGCCGCCACACGAGGGCCGACGTCGTCGGGTGGCCCGAGGTCCAGGCGGAGAGCGCCCTCTGGGCGTCTCCCGGGGTCGCGACCGCGCTCGGGGCCGCGACCCCGGCGGCTGCCGCGGCGGCGATCAACGCCGCCGCCAGGAGCCCCCGGGGCCGCGTCGCCCCTAGGCGGGAGCCGCCAGGAGTCCCTGCGCCTCCTCGGGAAGGCGATGGCCGGCGGCGGTCACGGATCTCACGAACAGGGTCTTGTCGATCCGACCGTTGTAGATCGGGACCGATGTCTCGACGCACATGCGCACCACCTGCTTGCGCGCAAGGCCCAACGCCTCGGACAACTCGTCCGGGGTGAGGTGATTTGCCATGAGGACCTCCTCGATGGGTTATCGACCCGCTCACCCGCCGACCGTACGTGTGGTGGCTGGGCGCGGGTCACGGCGAACCGGGTGCTCGTCAGGCCCTGAGGCCGTGGGTTCGCGTGTCCATGCAACACTGGTTATCGACCCGCGGGCGCACATTGTCAACAACCGTATCCGCTCGGTGCGGACGTCACGACTACGCCGGGTCGCCCCGGCGTGAGGTTCAGGCGGCTGCGTCGAGGGCCGCGAGCTCCTCGGTCGAGAGCCGCAGCTCCAGGGCGCCGAGAAGCTCCCGCACCTGCTCCGGCGATGTCGCGCTGGCGACGGCCGAGGTGATGTCGGGCTGCGCCATGATCCACGCGAGGGCGACCTGGGCCTGGGAGGTGCCGTCGCCGTGGGCCGCGGCGACCGCGTCCACCACGTCGAGCGCCGCGAAGCCGCGGTCGTTGACGTACGAGCTCGCCACGCCCGCCGCCCGCGGGGTCTCGGGGTGCGGCTGGTCGCGGCGGTACTTGCCGGTCAGGAAGCCGCGGGCGAGGGAGAAGTACGTCGCGACGCCGAGCCCGTTGTCGTGGCAGAGCGCCTGCGTCTCGCCGCCGAACTCGTCGCGGTCGAGCAGGTTGAACGGAGGCTGGAGGCCTTCGAAGCGCACGATGCCCTCCCGCTCGCTCACGGCGAGGGCCTCGGCGAGCCGGGGCGCCGGGTAGTTGGACGCCGCCACCGCGCGCACGAGGCCCTGCCGCACCAGCTCGTCGAACGCGCGCAGCGTCTCCTCGATCGGGGTCTCGGGGTCGTCCTCGTGGGCGTAGTAGAGGTCGATGTGGTCCACGCCGAGCCGCTGCAGCGAGCCCTCGGCCCCGCGCAGCACCTGGTCGCGCGTCAGCCCCTTGGGGAAGTCGGCGCCACCCGCCATGCCGACCTTGGTGACCACCACCAGCTCGTCGCGGTCGTCCCGGCCCGCGAGCCAGCGCCCGAGGATCCGCTCCGACTCGCCGCCGTGGTTGCCCGGCACCCACCACGAGTAGATGTTGGCCGAGTCGATGACGTTGCCCCCGCCCTCCACGTAGGCGTCGAGGACGGCGCGGGACGCCTCCTCGTCGGCGCCCCAGCCGAAGACGTTGCCGCCGAGGGTGAGGGGGGAGATCTCGAGGCCGCTGCGGCCGAAGGGGCGTCGTGGGGCCATCTCCACGAGACTAGGGACCGCACGCCCGCGCCGCCCGTCGCCGGGCGGAGTGGTCTAAGCTCGCGGGAGCGATGAGCAAGCAGTCCGCCACCCCCACCCCGACCCCGCGCCCGCCGATGTCGCGCTTCGCGATCGTGCTCTCGGGCGTCGCGCTCGGAGTGGCCTGGGGATCGATCATGTGGCTCATCTTCGAGCTGACCGGCAAGGAGACGGGCGCCTACGGCTGGGCCTACCTGGCGGTCAGCATCGGGATGCTCGGCGGAGGCGTGGCCGCGTTCTTCGGCGCCACCGGCGCGCGCCGGCGCGGGGAGCGGCTCGGCCCTCGCATCGGGTCGCCGCCGCGATCGCTGACCTGGCCGGGAGCGCTCGCACCGGCTCTCGCGGTGGACTATCCTCGATGCGTGACCGTGCTAGGCGGGGAGCTAGCGGTGCCCTGTACCCGCAATCCGCTACAGCGGGGCGTAATTCCCGTCCGAGGGGGCGATCCCTGGGCTCGGTTCCGAGCAGAGCAGCAGTGATGGCGAGGTCCCATTCGGTGTGCGTCCGCGAATCAGGTCAGGTCCGGAAGGAAGCAGCCTTAAGCGGATCCGCTCACGCGCAGTGGGGCCACCTCGCCGGAGCCAGCGGCTCGGAGTCAACCCTGGAATCGCGCTTCGACGACGGGTGCACGGTCACGTTTCTTTCGTCTCGTTGAGCCGGGCCGCAGAATGAGCGAGCCCGGCGCGAGCCTCTACAACCGCCATCGTCCGCTGGTCTTCGCCGACATGGTCGGGCAGGACCACGTGGCGCGGGCGCTGGGCAACGCCCTGCGCTCGGGGCGGCCCTCGCAGGGCTACCTGTTCTCGGGCCCCCGCGGAACGGGCAAGACCACCACGGCGCGCATCCTGGCGCGCTGCCTCAACTGCCAGTCGAGCCCCGGTCCCACCGCGGAGCCGTGCGGCGTGTGCGACTCGTGCCGCCGCACCGGCCACCAGGACTGGCTGGACGTGGTCGAGGTCGACGCCGCCTCGAGCGCCCGCCGCATCGACGAGATGCGCGAGTGGCTCGAGACCGTGCGCTACGCGCCCGTGGCGTGCCGGTACCGGATCACGATCATGGACGAGGCCCACCAGATCCAGGAGCAGGCGGCGAGCGCGCTGCTGAAGACGCTCGAGGAGCCGCCGCCCCACCTGGTGGTGATCCTCTGCACGACCCACCCCTGGGACATCCTGGGCACGATCCGCTCGCGCCTCCAGCACTACGTGCTGCGCAAGCCGGGCCTGCCCGCGCTGGTGCGCGTGCTGGACCGCGTCGCCCGCGCCGAGGGCATCGAGACCTCCGAGGAGGCCCTCGACATCCTCGCCCGGTCGGCCGACGGCTCGTACCGCGACGCGCTCGGCCTGCTCGATCAGATCGCGACCTACTCCGACAACCGCGTCGACGCCGCCGACGCGCTGGAGCTGCTCGGCGCCGTCGCGCGCGAGACGATCTTCGAGCTGGTCGATCTGATGGCCGCCGGCGAGGCCGCCGGCGCCTTCGAGCTGCTCCAGGAGACCCTCGACGGCCCGGTGGACCCCGAGCAGGCGCTGCGCGGGCTGGTGACCCACCTCCGGTACGTCTGCCTGCTGCAGCAGGGCGCGCGCCCCCGCGACGAGTGGGCCTTCTCGTCGGAGGAGATCGCCCGGCTCCAGGCCCAGGCGAACCAGCTCTCGGACGCCCAGATCGTGCGGGGCCTCGAGCTGCTCTCCGACGCCCAGGTGCGCATCCACCACGGCCACGCCGACCCGCGCCTGCAGCTCGAGCTGGTCGCCGCGCGGCTCAGCCGGCCGTCGCTCGATCCGTCCACGGCCGCCCTGGCCGCCCGCCTCGAGGCCCTGGAGGCCGGACGCCCCGCCGCGCCGGTGACGCTCGCGGCTCCCGTCGCCGCGCCCGTCCCCCGCCTCCGCCCGCCGCCGCTCCCCCGGACGCCCCTGCCGCCGCCGCGCCCGCCCCGCCGGCGCCCGCGGCGGAGCCGGCCGACGCCGAGCTCGACGCGGATCCCGGCCCCGAGCAGGAGGCCGCCCCGCCTCCGCCTCCGCGCTCCCGCCGCCGCGCCCGCGCCCGCGCCGGTCCACGAGCCCGCGCCCGCCGATCTCGAGCACTTCGCGCGCCTCTGGAGCCAGGTGCTCGACATCCTCGAGCGCGAGACGCCCCCGACCCGCGGGTTCCTGGACGGATCGCGTCCGACCCGGGTCGACGAGGAGTCGCTCGAGGTGACGGTCACCAGCAAGATGCGCGCCGACATGCTCGGCAGGCACGAGCATCGCGAGCGGGTGCAGGGCGCCGTCGCGACCGTCTCGGGGCGCACCATGGCCATCGACTTCCTGGCGGGGGCGGCCCAGCCGTCCAGCGCCGAGCCGTCGGAGCCCGCTGCGCCGCGCGACCAGGAGGCGCTCCTGGAGGAGTTCAAGACCATGTTCCGGGCCGTCGAGGAGGACGGCGAGCGGACCGAGCAGGGAGGACAGCGATGGCCCAAGGGATGAACCCCCAGAAGATGCTCAAGCAGATGCAGAAGATGCAGGAGGACATGGCCCGCGTTCAGACCGAGCTGCAGCAGGAGTCGGTCTCGGCCTCGGCCGGCGGCGGCGCCGTCACCGCGAAGGTGAGCGGCGGCCTCGAGCTGCTGGAGATCACCATCGATCCCGCGGCCGTGGACCCCGAGGACGTGGAGCTGCTGCAGGACGTGATCGTGGCGGCGGTCAACGAGGCGATGCGGGCGGCTCAGCAGCTGGCCCAGGACCGCCTCGGAACGGTCGCCGGCGGCCTCTCGGGAATGGGGCTCCCCGGCCTCTAGGAGCCGTCGGCTCCGGGAACCCCCACCATGCTGACGCCCTCCATCGAGCGGCTGGTCGCCGAGCTCGCGCGCCTGCCCGGCATCGGGCCGCGCAGCGCCCAGCGGCTGGCCTTCCACATGATGAAGGCTCCGCCCGAGCGCGCCCGCGGCCTGGCCGAGGCGATCGTCGACATGTCCGAGAAGCTGCGGCCGTGCTCGGTCTGCTTCAGCTTCGCCGAGGCCGAGCTGTGCCCGATCTGCGCCGATCCCCGCCGTGACGTGTCGCTGCTGTGCGTGGTGGAGGAGCCCTCGGCGATCCTCCCGATCGAGCGCACCAACGAGTACCGCGGGCGGTACCACGTGCTCGGCGGCGCGCTGTCGCCGATCGACGGCGTCGATCCGGAGGACCTGCGCATCGACGAGCTGGTCGCGCGCATCGGGCAGGACGAGGTGGAGGAGCTGGTGATCGCCACCAACCCGACGATGTCGGGCGAGGCCACCGCCCTGTACCTGGCCGACCTGATGCGCGGCCGGGTGAGGGTGACGCGCCTCGCGAGCGGTCTGCCGGTGGGAGCCGACCTGGAGCACGCCGACGAGCTCACGCTGGGGAGGGCGCTCCTCGGGCGGCGCGACCTGTGACCCGCCGGCTGGAGTCCCACTCGTCGATCGCCGAGGACGTCAGCGACGCGGCGGTCCGTGCCCTGCTCGACCGGGGCGAGTTCTTCTGGCTCGACGTGGAGCAGCCCACCGACGACGACACGGCGCTGATCCGTGACGCGCTCGGGATCACCGACGTCTCGCACGGCGGCTTCGACCACGTCGGCCGGCGTCCCTCGTTCGACGACTACGACGACTTCGACCTGGTCACGGTCTACGGCGCCGCCGAGGTCGAGCCGTCCGGCATGGACCGGCTGGTCGAGGTCCACTGCCTGCTGAGCGAGCGATTCCTGGTGACGTTGCACGACCAGCCGAGCCCGGCTCTCGACAACGCGGTCGGGGCCTGCGCGCACGGCCACGACCAGCCCATCAGCCCGGCCGGCGCGCTCCACCGGGTGGTCGACCTGATGGTCGAGAGCCTGCTGCCGATCATCGGCGAGCTGGACTCGCGCGGCGACGAGTTGGCCGACGCGGTGCTCGAGAGCCCGGCCGGCGACATCCAGCGCGAGATCCTCCAGATCCGGCGCCGGGTGATCGCGCTGCGGCGGGTCGCCATCCCCCAGCGCGACATGCTCGGGCGCCTCTCGGAGGCCGAGGAGGAGGACGTGCCCGGCATGACCCGCGACATGTCGCGGCGCTTCCGCAGCGACTACGAGCGGATGGTGCGCGTCGTGGACGCGCTCGACGGCGCACGCGACGCCGCCCAAGCGGCCACCGATGTCTACCTGGGCACGGTCAACAACCGGCTCAACGTGGTGATGAAGCAGCTGACGGTGCTGGCGGGCATCTTCCTGCCGCTGACATTCCTCACAGGCTACTTCGGCCAGAACTTCGGCTGGATGGTCGATCACGTCGGCAGCGCCTGGGCCTTCGTGCTCCTCGGCCTCGTGCTGCCGGTGCTGCTGGTGCTGGCCCTGCTGCAGTACTTCCGCCAGCAGCACTGGTTGTAGCTACCATCCTTCGCTGGCCCTCGTCGCGTTCGGAAGGAGACACGGCCATCGGTCTGAGGACGATGAAGTTCGGCGGCAGCTCGGTCGCCGACGCACAGAAGATCACCAACGTCGCGCGGCGCATCGCCGCGGCGCGCGAGGGCGGCGACGACGTGGTCGCCGTCGTGTCGGCGCGCGGCAAGACCACCGACGGGCTGGTCGCGCTGGCGCACGAGATCTCGGACACCCCGGATCCCCGCGAGATGGACATGCTCCTCTCCACGGGCGAGCGCATCTCGTGCGCCCTGATGGCGATGGCCCTCCACGACCTGGGGCACGAGGCGAGCTCGTTCACCGGCTCGCAGGCCGGCATCCTCACCGACGACTCACACACCAAGGCCAAGATCGTCGAGATCCGCGCGGAGCGCCTCCGCGCCGCGCTCGACGACGGCAAGATCGTGCTCGTCGCGGGCTTTCAGGGCATGTCCGAGAACGCCCGCAACGTCACCACCCTGGGACGCGGCGGCTCCGACACCACGGCCGTGGCCCTGGCGGCGGCGCTGGGCGCCGACGTCTGCGAGATCTACACCGACGTCACCGGCGTGTTCACGGCCGACCCCCGCGTCGAGCCCGCGGCCCGCAAGCTTCCGCTGATCTCCCACGAGGAGATGCTCGAGATGGCCGCGATGGGCTCGAAGGTGCTCGCCCTGCGCTCGGTCGAGTTCGCGCGGCGCCACGACGTCCCCCTGCACGTTCGGTCCTCCTTCCTCCCGGAGGACGGCACCTGGATCACGAAGGAGACACCCGGCATGGAGAAGGCGATCGTCTCGGGCATCGCCCACCGCAGCGACGAGGCCAAGGTCACGGTGTCCGGTCTGGACGACCGCCCAGGCGTGGCCGCCCTGATCTTCGGCGCCCTCGCGGACGCCAACCTGAACGTGGACACGATCATCCAGAACGTCGGAGCGGTCGGCGGGGCGGACGTGTCGTTCACCGTGCCGCTCGACGAGCTGCGCCCGGCCCTGGCCACCATCGAGGGGCTGCGCGACGATCTCGGCTACACGTCCGTCTCGAGCAACGACGCCATCGGAAAGGTCACCCTGGTCGGCGCCGGCATGAAGTCCGAGCCGGGGGTCGCGGCCAAGATGTTCCGCGTCCTCTCCGACGAGGGCATCAACCTCCTGATGATCGACACGAGCACCATCCGCATCACGGTGGTCATCGCCCGCGACGAGGTGGAGAAGGCCGTGCGCGCGCTGCACGCCGCGTTCGACCTCGGTGCCGTGAGCCGCGCCGATGTTTAACGTCGCCGTGGTCGGCGCCACCGGCGCCGTGGGCTCGACGATGCTGCGGGTGCTGGAGGAGCGCGGCTTCCCGGTCACCGAGCTGCGGCCGCTGGCCTCCGAGCGCAGCGAGGGCCGCCGGCTGGACTACCTCGGCCAGGAGCGGACCGTCCAGCGGCTGTCGGCGGACAGCTTCGAGGGCATCCACATCGCACTGTTCTCGGCGGGCAGCTCGCGGGCCCTGGAGTTCGCCCCGGCCGCGGTCGAGGCCGGGCGCGGTCGTGATCGACAACTCGAGCGCCTACCGCATGGACGACGCCGTGCCGCTGGTGGTGCCCGAGGTCAACGAGGCCGACCTCGAGGGTCACGCCGGCATCGTGGCGAACCCGAACTGCGTCGCCGCCCCGCTGGTGGTGGCGCTGAAGCCGCTGGCCGACGCCGTCGGCCTGGAGCGCGTGATCGTCTCGAGCTACCAGTCGGTGAGCGGCACCGGCCAGGCCGCGGTGCGGGAGCTGCGCGAGCAGACCGCCGGCCTGCTCGCGGGCGACGAGCCCGAGCCCGTGGTGTACCCGCACCCGATCGCCTTCAACGTGCTGCCCCACATCGACACCTTCGACGAGAGCGGCTACACCGGCGAGGAGCGCAAGGTGGCGGCCGAGACGCGCAAGATGCTCGGCCTGCCCGACCTCCGGGTGAGCGCCACATGCGTGCGCGTGCCGGTCGTCCAATCGCACTCGCAGGCCGTCCACATCGAGACCACCGACCCGATCACCGCCCAGGCAGCCCGCAACCTGCTGATGGCCGCCCCCGGCGTGATCCTGGTGGACGAGCCCGGGCTCAACCTCTACCCGCTCCCGCGCGAGGCCACCGGCCGCGACGACGTCCTCGTGGGTCGCATCCGCGAGGACAGCTCGTACTCCCGCGGCCTCGCGCTGTGGGTCGTGAGCGACAACCTGCGCAAGGGCGCGGCCACCAACGCCGTCCAGATCGCGGAGTCCTTGGTCACCAAGGGCTGGCTCTAGGGAGTGATCACGAGGCGCCGGCCGCCGCCGGCGTCGTGCCACGCTGTCTCGACATCCTCGAGCGGCACGGCCCGGGTGTCGATCTGAAAGGCCCCGTCGGTGATCTCGGCCGCCAGCTCGGGGAGCTCGGCCAGGATGTCGCGGGTGGGCACCGAGCCCTGCCCGCTGCCGACGATCTGGAGGCGCGCCGCGCGGAGGGCCGCAGAGGGGATCGCGGCGGTGGACCCGGCAACCGAGCCGACCTCGATCCAGGCGAGCGGCCGTCCCGGGTCGGTCCGGCCGGTGACCATGGCGCGCATCGCGTCGGCGGTGGGCTCCCCCCAGAGGTAGTCGATGACCACGTCAACGTCGCGGGCCGCGTCGCCGAGGCGCCGGGCGACCTCGTCGGACGCGCCGTCGAGGGAGACCACCTCGTTCGCCCCGAGGGCCGTGAGCGCGGCGAGCCGGTCGGGCCGGCGGCCCGCGCCGATCACGTGGCCGGCGCCGAGGTGGGCGGCGACCTGGACGGCCATCCTGCCGGCGTTGCCGGTCGCTCCCAGCACGAGAACGCTCTGACCCGGCGCGAAGGCGATGCGCCGACGCAGGGCGACCCACGACGACATGGCGGGGTTCATGGCCGCGGCGATCAGCACGGGTTCGCTGCCCTCGGGGAGGATGATGCTCCGCCGCAGGTTGACGACCGTCCGCTCGGCCATGGCGCCCATCGGGGTGTCCGGCAGCACGAAGTAGCGCAGGCTGCCATCGGGCGCGCGGCCCACCCCGTCGATCCCGGGGACGAGGGGGAGCTCGTCGGCGCGGGTGTAGTGCGAGCCGTCGGCCTGGGATCTCACGCGCGGGTGCAGACCCGTGGCGATGACGTCCACCAGCACCTCGCCGGGCCCGTGCGGGACCGGCGTGGGGAACTCCCTGCAGGTCGGCGGCGTGTCGAAGGCCGTGACGACGGCTGCGCGCATGGGTGTCCCCCTTTCTCAGAGATACGTGGTACTGCGAAGTAAATTAGTTGGTGATGCGAAGTAGTGCAAGGTATCCTGGCGGGGTGGGCACGCTCTCCGATGGCGACTCCGCGTCCACCGACGTGATGGACAGCCTCGTCCAGGCCTCGTTCGCGGTGATCGCGCTGCTCAGCACGGTGGCGGCCGATCACGACCTGTCGCTGACCCAGCTGAGGGTGCTCGCGATCCTGCGGGACCGCGCGCCGACGATGACCGAGCTCGCGGCGCACCTCGGTCTGGAGCGGTTGACCGTGAGCGGCCTGATCGACCGCGCCGTGGGGCGCGGGTTGGTGCGACGCGAGGTCAGCCACGACGACCGGCGGGCGGTGCGCGTGAGCCTCACCCCCGAGGGCCGCCGCCTCGCCGCCGCGGGCGCCGAGGAGGTCGGCGCCCTGGTCGCGCCGCTGATCGGCCGCCTCGGAGCCGCCGACCAGAGGCGCCTCGGCAGCCTCCTGAGCCGGATCCTGGAGTGACGGCCTCCTAGGACGGGCTCGCCTTGGTCTCCTCGGGACGGAGCACCGGGCCGTAGGTGACGGCGTCGAAGCGGACGGGCCGGCCGTCCTGGGCCAGCATGCGGGGCGGGGGCAGTTCGCCGCGCTCGGCCGCGTCGGCGCAGTCGGGGCAGAGGTCGTCGTCGGTCGCGGGCCCGTGGATCGGGTCGATGGCGCAGAGGCCGGCGAACGGGTCGTCGCCCGGCATCTCCTCGCCGACCGTCTCGGCGGCGCGGGCGATCTCGTCCATGCCCGACCGCACGTCGGGCCCCAGCTCGTCGATCTGATCCATCCGCCGCGTCTCCTCGAGCGAGGTGGTGGCCGACGCGTAGGTCGTCAGCGCGCGGGCGATGCCCTCGCGCGCCGGGGGCGGCAGGTCGTCGCGCCGGGTCAGCGCGCCCGCGCGGGCGCCCAGCGCGTCCAGGCACACGCGGGTGCGCGCCCGCGACTCGGCCACCTGGCGCCGGGTGCGGCGCTCGCGCCGGCCGCTGCCCAGCGCCACGGCCCACAGGGCGCCCAGCCCGCCGAGCGCGACCAGGATCAGCACCGAGCGGGTGCCCTGGCTGCCGGGATCGACGGCTCTCGGCGCGGCGACCTCGCCCGCGGCGATCAGGCGGTCGACGGGGTTGGTGATGCGTCTCACCTGGGCGGCCCGCAGCGACCGGGTCATGGCGGCCGCCGGCCGCGGGCCCACCGCGGCGATCGTGCCGCTGGGCGAGGTGACCACCAGCGTCCCGGAGTAGCCGAGCCGGCGGGCCAGGCCGCGGGCGTACACCTGCAGCGTCGGCGCGCCGACCGGGCCCGCGACCACCGCGAGCTTGACGTGGCGCCCGTCCAGGTTGAGACGCCGGGCGGCGGCGGTCAGCGTCGCCTGGCCCGCGACGGCGGCAGGGCCGAGCACGCGCGGGCTGACGTACGCGTCGCGCGACGCCAGCGTCGTCTCGGCCGGGTCGGCGGCGATCGCCGGCGCGTCGAAGAGCAGGGCCACCGCCGCCGCCAGGACGACGATCCCCATCCCGCGGCGCAGTCTCAGGCGGGCGCCCCCCGCATGCCGGGCTCGACCGCGCGCCGCACCGCGCCGGTCGCGCGGCGCAGCAGGGAGGGCCCCCGGATCAGGCCCCCGAGCTCGATGGCCATCAGCGAGACCTGCCCGGTCGCTCGCACGGGGAAGAACCCCAGGCGCTCCAGGAAGGAGCGGTCGAACAGCGTGTGGTGGCCGAGGAAACGATCGTCCACGGGAACCTCGTCCGGGTAGTTGAGCGCGAACGCCTCGACGCGGGCGAGGCCGCGGTCCTTGAGGTCGGCGAGCGCCTCCAGCAGCAGGTGCTCGCACGAGCCCTGGGGATCCTCACCCTCCAGGAACACGCAGGTCACCAGGGCGGCGTCGCGGGTCGGCGGGCCGGCCGACAGGGCGAGGGCCCGGGGGAAGGCGCGGGAGGGGCCGTACTGCACCATCCCGCGGAAGGTGGTGCCGTCGCGCAGCACGCGGCCGAAGGCGCCGTGACGCCGGCCGAACGACTCCACCCAGGCGTCCTTGTGACGCTCGTCGGAGATCAGCCGGTCGTGCTGCCAGAACACGCAACTGACGCACGGCGGCGGGAGGAAGGAGCGGGTACCGGCCGTGAGTGGGGTGATCTGGCTCAGGGAGATGTCCCTTCCCCGCGGGACCCCGGGGCGGTCGGCGACCGCCCCGGGGGTTGGATCAGGCTCCGACCGCCTCGAGCACGCGGTCGACCGGCACCAGGTGCCGCTTGAAGTCCATGATCGAGTTGTCGATGCCCAGCGCCAGCCCGATCAGCTGGGGCAGGTGGAGCACCGGCATGTTGTACTCGGTCGCGTTGGCCGCCTCGGCCTTGCGCTGGTAGGCGTCCATCGCCAGGTGGCACAGCGGGCACGGGGTGACCATGCAGTCGGCACCGGCGTCGCGCGACTGCGAGAGCGCCTGGTGCGACTCCTTGAGTGCCACCTCCGTGCGGGCGAGGATGATCGGGAAGCCGCAGCACGAGGACTTGGCCTCGTAGTCGGCCACCTCGCCGCCGAGGGCGGTGATCAGCCGCTCGAGCGACTGCGGCTTGTCGGGGTCCTCGAAGCCCATCACCGAGGACGGCCGCAGCAGCTGGCAGCCGTAGTACGGCGCGACGCGCAGGCCGTTGAGGCCGCGCGGGCCCTGCTTCTCGAGCAGGGCGAGGCCCTCCTCGGTGGACAGGTACCAGAGCAGGTGGGTGACGTCGCTGGTGCCCTCGTACGGCGCGGGCGCCGACCTTGACCAGCTCCTCGTTGACCTGCTCGAGCAGGCGGGCGTCCTCCTTGACCATCTTGTTCGCCCGCCGCAGGTTGAGCGTGCAGACGTTGCAGATGGTGAGGATGTCGACGCCCATCTCCTCGGCCTGCGAGAGGATGCGGACGTTGAGCGTGAGGTACAGGTTCGGCTTGGCCTCGGCGATGTCGCCGGCGCCGCAGCACGTGGCCGCGGGCATCGGCAGCAGCTCGATGTCGAGCATCGGGGCGAGGTGCTTCGTGGTCGCGTCGAGCTCCTTGGAGCTGAACTCGGCGATGCAGCCCGGGTAGTACGCGAACCGCGTGGCCACTAGATCGTCTCCTTGACGTTCTTCATCAGCTTCTGCACTTCCTTCAGCTTCTTGATGCGGTGCGGGATCGGAGACGGTGCCTTGCCGTGCTTGATCATCCGGAGCGCGAAGGGCAGGTCGAGCGGCGCCTTGATCGGGTCGGTGAAGGGCACCAGGACCGTCTCGTTGAGCTTGCCGCCGGTGCGCATCGAGACGAGGAAGGCCTTCGCGTGCCGGGCCCCCGGGTCCTTCAGGCCACGACCCTCCTGGAAGGCGATGCCGCCGAGCTTCTCGATGGCGTCGCGCGGGTTGACGCCCTTGGGGCAGCGCTCGTTGCAGAACATGCAGCGGGTGCAGTCCCAGACCCCGTGCTCGCCGGTGTAGAGCTTGGCGCGCTCCTTGCGCTGGCCGTCGCGCGGGTCGCCCGCGAAGCGGTATCCCCAGGCGAAGGCGGCCGGCCCGACGAACTCCTCGTCGGCCGCGAGCGAGTTGCACTCGCTGTAGCAGGCGGCGCAGAGGATGCAGGCGGCCTCGCGGAAGAGCTTCTGCATGTCCTCCTTCGACACGAGGCGCTCCTTCTCGGGCGCCGGGCCGTCGGGGATCAGGTAGGGCTTGACCGACTTGAACTTGTCCCAGAAGGGGTCCAGGTCGACGATCAGGTCCTTGAGCGGCTTGAAGTTGCCGATCGGGTCGATCACCACCGGGCCGCCGTCGTTCTCGCGCTTGACCTCCTCGACCTGGCTCATGCAGGCCAGCACGGTCTTGCCGTTGGCCTTGCAGGAGCAGGAGCCGCAGATCGCGCTGCGGCACGAGTACCGGACGGCGAGCGTGCCGTCCTGCTCGTCCTGCAGGCGCAGGATCGCGTCGAGCAGCGTGAAGTCCTCGCCGTGCTCCAGCTCGTACTGCTGCCGGTACTCGACGTCCGAGACGTCGGGCTGGTAGCGGAAGATGTCGAAGGTGGTCGTCGCCATTAGTAGGACCTCACCTGGGGCTCGTACTTGGTCACCGTGACCTCGGAGTAGTCCAGACGGATCTGGTCGTCCTCGAGGTACGACAGGGTGTGCTTCATCCAGTTCTCGTCGTCGCGATCCGGGAAGTCCGTCCGGGAGTGCGCGCCGCGGCTCTCGGTGCGCTCCACCGCGCCGGCCACCATCGTGGCCGCGAGGTCCAGCAGGTAGCCGGTCTCGATGGTGTGGATCAGCGACTGGTTGAACGTGCGGCCCTTGTCCGTGACCACGACGCTCTTGTACCGCTCGCGCAGCTCTTCGACCGTCGCCTGTGCCTCGGCGAGCTCGGGGCCGGTGCGGAACACGCCGACCTTCTCCTGCATCGTGTCGGCCAGCACCTCGCGCAGCTCGTGCTGGCGCGGGCCGCGCTGGCGCTCGAGCAGCTCGCGCAGCGTCTTCTCGTACTCCGCCGCCGCGGCCGGGGTGGCCTGGTGGCCGCGGCCGTTGTGGGTCTCGGTGGCGTAGCGGGCGGCCGCGCCGCCGGTACGTGCTCCGTAGACGACGGCCTCGAGCAGCGAGTTGCCGCCCAGGCGGTTGGCGCCGTGCACCGAGACGCAGGCGCACTCGCCGGCCGCGAACAGGCCGGGCATGTGCGGGGAGGCGCCCCACGAGTCCACGTGCACGCCACCCATGTGGTAGTGGGCACCCGGCCGGATCGGGATCGGCGCCTCGATCGGATCGACGCCGGCGAAGGCCATCGCGAGCTCGCGGATCTGCGGGAGCCGCTCCATGATCTTCTCGCGGCCGAGGTGGCGCAGGTCGAGCATGATCGAGCCGTTGACGCCGCGGCCCTCGAGGATCTCGGTCGCCTCCGAGCGCGACACCACGTCGCGCGAGGCCAGCTCCAGCTTGTTCGGCGCGTACTTGCTCATGAACCGCTCGCCGAGGCTGTTGAGCAGGTAGCCGCCCTCGCCGCGGGCGCCCTCGGTCACCAGCACGCCGCTCGGGTTGAGCGTCGTGGGGTGGAACTGCATGAACTCCATGTCCTTCAGCGGGACGCCGGCCTTGAGGGCCAGGCCCATCCCGTCTCCGGTCGAGGAGTGCGAGTTGGTCGAGGGGCGGTACACGCGGCCGGCGCCGCCGGTGGCCAGCACGACCGACTTCGCGCCGATGGTCTGGATGGTGCCGTGCACCATGTCGTAGGCGACGACGCCGCTAGCAGCCGCCGTGGTCGTCCTTGACGAGCTCGGTGACGAACCACTCCTCGTACGTCGGGATGTCGTACTTGACGCACACGGTGTAGAGCGTGTGGAGCATCACCAGGCCGGTGATGTCGGCCGCGTAGCAGGTGCGGGGATAGCCGGCGCCGCCGAACGGGCGCTGCGAGATCTTGCCGGTCACCTCGTCGCGGCTGAACACCGCGCCCCAGTGCTCGAGCTGGATGATCTCGCCGGGGGCGTTGTTGCAGAGGATCTCGATCGCGTCCTGGTCGCCGATGTAGTCGGCGCCCTTGACGGTGTCGAAGGTGTGGTTGTCGGGGTGGTCCTCGGTCTCGTTGCCGAGCGCCGCGTTGACCCCGCCCTGCGCCGCCCCTGAGTGGCTGCGCACCGGGTGCACCTTCGTCACGAGCGCGACGTCCACACCGGCCTCGTGCGCGGCGATTGCCGCCCTCATGCCGGCGAGGCCCGCGCCGACCACCACGACGTCATGGCTCAGCAATGTTGGTGCCCTCCGCTCTTGATTGCCCTCTCGCGTGACTCTATCGGACGGAAGACCGCATCCATCCGGGTCATTCGTCGCTTCCGTGGCGGCCGATGGGGCCCGGAGACGGCGGCTCGCGGCCTCCCGGGCCGCGCGCGGGCGGGCATGATCCCGTCCCGTGAGCTCCGACGCCGTCATCACCCTCATCGTGATCGTCGCCGTCGTGGCGGCGCTGGTCAGCGAGCGGGTGTCACCCGCGCTGACGATCCTGGCCGGCGTGATCGCGCTGCTGCTGTTCGGCGTCATCGACGCGGGCCAGGCCTTCGCGGGCTTCGCGAACCCCGCACCGCTGACCGTCGCCGCGCTCTACGTCCTGGCGGCGGCGGCCGGGCGCACCCGGGTGCTCGAGACCCTCGCCGCCCGCGTGACCCCTCGCCCCGGCGCCCGGCGGCGGGAGCCCGGCGAGCGGGGATCGCTGGCCCGCCTGCTCGTGCCGACCGCAACCGCCTCGGCCTTCCTCAACAACACGCCGATCGTCGCCATGGTGATCCCGGGGGTCCTCTCATGGGCCCGTCGCACGGGGCGCTCGCCCTCCCGGTTCCTGATGCCGGTGAGCTTCGCCGCGATCGCCGGCGGCACCGTCACCCTGATCGGGACCTCGACGAACCTGGTGGTGTCGGGGCTCCTGCAGGACGCCGGCTACGCGCCCGCTCGGCCTGTGGGAGATCGGCAAGGTGGGCCTGCCGTTCGCGATCCTCGCCCTGGTCACGATGATCCTCCTGACCCCGCTCCTGCTCCCGGAGCGCCGCGCGCCGAGCGAGACGGCCGACGCCGATGCCCGTGAGTTCACGCTCGAGATGATCGTCACCGAGGAGCCCGGCATCGCCGGCCACAGCGTCGCCGAGGGCGGCCTGCGCAGCCTGCAGGGCGTGTTCCTCGTCGAGGTGGAGCGCGACGGCCACCGGATCTCATCGGTGCGGCCGGACGAGATCCTCGCCGTGGGGGACCGGCTCACCTTCGCCGGCAACGTCACGCGCGTCCTCGACCTCCAGGAGATGCGCGGCCTCGCCTCCGCGCAGGAGCGGCACTTCTCCGCGGCGGGGTCGGCCATCGATCGCCGGCTGTACGAGGCGGTCGTCGCCCCGGCGTCGGGGCTGGTGGGCCGGACGCTCAAGCAGGCCGGCTTCCGCGGCAGGTACGGGGGCGCGGTGATCGCCATCCACCGGGCCGGCGGGCACGTCGCGGGCAAGCTCGGTGAGGTCCCCCTCCACGCCGGCGACGTGTTGCTCGTGCTGTCGGGGCCGGCCTTCCGCCCGCGGGCGCTCGACCGCCGCGACTTCCTGGTGGTCGCCCCCCTCAGCGGCGACGGGCCGCCGCGCGAGGAGAAGGCGCCCCTGGTCGGCCTGATCATCCTGGCGCTCCTGGTGCTGGCGGGCACCGGGGTGATGGACATCCTGCTGGCGGCGTTCCTCGCCGCCTTCGCGGTCGTCGCGCTCCGGATCCTGTCCCCCACGGAAGCGCGCGACTCGGTCAACATCGATGTGATCGTGGTGATCGCCGCCAGTTTCGGGTTGGGCGCGGCGATCGAGTCCAGCGGTCTGGCGGGCAACCTCGCGAGCGTCCTGGTCGAGCCATTCGGCAGGTTCGGCGACCTGGGGCTGCTGTTCGGCGTGCTTCTCGCGACGATGGTGCTGACCGAGCTCATCACCAACAACGCGGCCGCCGTGCTGTTGTTCCCGGTCGCCCTCAACACCGCTCTCGCGGCGGGGCTGGACCCGCGCCCCTTCGCCATCGCCATCGCGATCGGCGCCTCGTCGTCGTTCCTCACACCGATCGGCTATCAGACCAACACGATGGTCTACGGCATCGGCGGCTACCGGTTCGGCGACTACGCGCGCCTCGGCCTCCCGCTGTCGGTTGTGATGGTGATCGTTTCCATGGTCGTCATACCGATCGCGTGGCCCCTTCACTGAGGACCGGGAGTGGGGTGCATCCGCTTCGGTATGCTCAGTGCGTTTTGCGGCCGCCCAGACGGTCGCGTGTCAGAGAACGCACTGCGAAGGAGTCGGACCCGTGGCACACCGCGTCACCTTCATTCCAGGCGACGGCACCGGGCCGGAGATCGCCGAAGCCACCAAACGCGTCCTTGACGCGACGGGAGTCGACTTCGACTGGGACGTGCAGGAGGCCGGCATCGACATCCTCGAGACCGCCGGTACCCCCCTGCCCGACTCCGTGATCGAGTCGATCAAGGCCAACAAGGTCGCGATCAAGGGCCCGATCACGACGCCGGTCGGTCATGGCTTCCGGAGCGTGAACGTCGCGCTCCGCAAGGCCATCGATCTCTATGCCTGCGTTCGCCCGTGCAAGAGCTATCCGGGCGTGCGCTCGCGCTACGAGGACATCGACATCGTCATCGTGCGCGAGAACACCGAGGACCTCTACGCCGGCATCGAGTTCGAGATGGACTCGCCCGAGGAGCTCCGGCTCGCCGAGGTGATCCGCGAGCTCGACCCGACGGCCGTCATCAAGGAGCACACCGGCATCTCGATCAAGCCCATCTCGGTCGAGGGAACCCGCCGCGTCGTCAAGTACGCCTTCGACTACGCCGTCGAGAACGGCCGCTCGAAGGTCACGGCGGTCCACAAGGCCAACATCATGAAGTACACCGACGGGCTCTGGCTCGCGGTGGCGACCGAGGTCGCGAAGGACTACCCGGACATCGAGTTCGAGGAGCGGATCGTCGACAACATGTGCATGCAGCTCGTGCAGAAGCCCGAGCTGTATGACGTGATCGTGCTCCCGAACCTGTACGGCGACATCCTCAGTGATCTCGGCGCCGGTCTGGTCGGCGGTCTGGGCGTAGCCCCGGGCGCGAACATCGGCACCGAGGCCGCGCTGTTCGAGCCCACGCACGGCAGCGCGCCCAAGTACGCCGGCCAGAACAAGGTCAACCCGCTCGCGATGATGCTCTCCGGCGTGATGATGCTGCGGCACCTCAAGGAGACCGACGCCGCCGACCGCATGGAGACCGCCATCGCGGAGCTGATCCGTGAAGGGAAGTCTGTGACCTACGACATGAAGGACGACCGCAACGATCCGACGGCGGTCGGGACCTCGGGCGTCGCCGACGCGCTGGTCGAGAAGCTCTCGGTGACCGCGTGAGCACCGAGAAGACCCCTCTGCGCGTCGCCGTCACCGGCGCCGCCGGCCAGATCGGATACTCGATCCTTCCGCGCATCGCCGCCGGCGAGGCGTTCGGCAAGGACCAGCCGGTCATCCTGCAGCTGCTGGAGATCCCGGTCGACAAGGTCCAGGAGGCGCTGAAGGGCGTCGCCATGGAGCTCGACGACTGCGCCTTCCCGCTGCTGCGCGGCCTGGTGCTCACCGGCGACCCCCGCGAGGCCTTCGCCGACGCCGACTGGGCGATCCTGGTCGGCTCGAAGCCCCGCGGGCCCGGCATGGAGCGCGCCGACCTGTTGAAGGACAACGGCAAGATCTTCGTCGAGCAGGGCAACCGCCATCGACGAGGTCGCCTCCGCGGAGGCGCGGGTCGTCGTGGTCGGCAACCCGTGCAACACCAACGTGATGATCGCCGCCGTCCAAGGCCAAGCGCCTCGGCCCCGAGCGCTTCACGGCCATGACCCGCCTCGACCAGAACCGGGCGCAGACCCAGCTGGCGCAGAAGGCCGGCGTGGACGTCACCGACGTCGAGGACATCATCATCTTCGGCAACCACTCGCCGACGATGTTCGCCGACTTCACCAACGCCCGCATCAAGGGCACCCCGGTGCGCGAGGCGATCAGCGATCAGGAGTGGCTCGAGACCACCTTCCTCTCGACCGTCGGCAAGCGCGGCGCGGCGATCATCGCCGCACGTGGCCTGTCGTCGGCGGCGTCGGCGGCCAACGCGGCCATCGACCACGTCCGCTCGCTGCACACCCCGGGGGACACGATCCACTCGATCGCGGTGCGCTCGGACGGCAGCTACGGGTTCGACGAGGGCCTGTGGGCCTCGGTGCCGGTGCGCACCACCGCTCCGGGCACCTACGAGGTGGTCCGCGAGGGCTTCGAGCACGACGAGTTCGCCGAAGGGCAAGATCGCCGCCACCAACGCCGAGCTGGCCGAGGAGCGCGCGACCGTGCAGGAGATGCTGGGCTAGCTGTTCCTCAGGGCGTTCGCGCCCTGATGCCCGACCTCAGGTGCTGGGCCTTGCGTGACAGCAGGCCCAGCACCCACGAGGGGTCGGCCGGGGACGGATCGAGAACCGTCCCGCGCGAGACGAAGCCGTCGCCGAGCCAGCGTGCCAGGCGCTCGGGCGAGTCGTCGGGCGCGCGTCCGCGGACGGAGCGGATCAGCTGCTTGAGCTCCCCGTCGAACCGCACGTACCGGACCGGCCGCAGCGGAGGCAGCCGAGGGCTCGGCCGACCGAGCGCCGCCTCGACGGAGCGCCCGGGGATGTCGAAGCCTGCTCGGATCGACGCCTCCACCGTCGCGCCGAGGCGCAGGTTGACGTCGTGCACGAAGAAGCGGCCGTCGCGTTCGATGAAGCTCAGGCTGCACGGACCGCGGTAGCCGACCAGATCGAGCAGCCGGCGGGTGGCGTCGATCACCGGGGCGGGCACGACCGCCGTGTGCATCACCGACGCCGGGCCGGCTCCCCGCGGGTAGTCGCGGTTGACCTGGAAGCCCAGGAAGTCGAAGCCGTGATCCGAGAGCACGCAGTGTCCGACGTACCGGGGTCCGATCAGCCGCTCCTGCACCAGGGCGGGGATGCCGGCCTCGACGAGGGCGGTGACCGCGGCGTCGCGCTCGGCCGCCGTCGTGGCGAGCATGGGCTTCTCCCACAGGCCGCTCGAGCCCGAGAGGCGTGGCTTGACGATGCACGGCAGGTCCGGCCAGACGGCGTCCGCCGGTGCGCCCGGCACCTCGAGGGTGTACGGGTGGTCGACCTGCGCACGCGACGCGGTCAGCGCCAGCAGGCCCTTGTCACAGAGCGCCGCGTACTGGGTGGCGTCGGGCCCGGCGACGACCGCCCCGCCCAGGTCGGGCGCGGCCTCGGCCAGCAGCCGCACGATGTCCTCGTCCAGAGGCAGCACCGCCGACACGCCCCGTGTCAGGCAGGTGCGGGCCACGAAGTCCAGGAAGGCCTCGGGCTCCGCGGTGGGGGACGGGTAGCGCAGCGGGCGCATGTGGCCGGGGGAGCGTCCGTCGCGGGCGCCGGCCGGGTGCGCCCGCAGCACCCGGTAGCCGTGCCGCTCCAGCGAGCGGCAGGTCCACGGCCCGGGCCGGTGGCCGACCCAGAGCACGAGGACGGTGGCGTCCGCGATTCCGGGCGCGATGCCCGAGGCGCCCTCTCCCGCACTGCCTCTGCGCATGCCGAGACCGTAGCGGTCCGACGGCGTCGCATCGCCCCCGTCCGCCGGGGGAACTTCCACCTTCCGGGGCGACCCGCCGCCCGGCGTGCCCTCAGGTGGTGACCGCGGCTCCCCGGAAGACGCCGCCGAGGCGGCGCATGCCCTCCTCGATCTCGGCGGGGCTGACCCCGCTGTAGGCGAGGCGCAGCGTGCGCTCGCCGCCCGAGAGGAAGCAATCGCTGCCCTTCACGTAGGCCACGCCCGGCCGCCGCTGCCTCGTCGAAGAGCGCGTCGGCCGACAGGCCCTCCGGCAGCGTCAGCCACATGAAGAAGCCACCGGCGGGCGGCACGCAGCGGGTGCCCTCGGGCATCTAGCCGAGGCTGGCGACCATCGCGTCGCGGCGCTCGCGCATCAGCTCGGTGACCCGGGCGATGTTGCCCGGCAGGCCTCCGGAGGCCATCAGCTGGTGCACGGCCGCCTCGGCCAGCAGCGCCGGGGAGATGTAGGTGCGCGACGCGGCCGCGGCCAGCGGGCCGGCGATCGCGGTCGGCGCGATCAGGTAGCCCACCCGCAGGCCGGGCGCGACGGTCTTCGAGAACGACGAGGTGAACAACACGCGCCCCTCGGGGGCCAGCTCGGCGATCGCCGGCAGCGCCTCACCCTCGAAGCGCAGCTTGCCGTAGGGGTCGTCCTCCAGGATCAGGATGTCGTGCCGCTCGCAGACCTCCACCAGGGCGCGCCGCTTCTCCAGCGAGATCGTCGCGCCGGAGGGGTTCTGGAAGTTCGGGATGGTGTAGATCAGCCGCGGCACGCGACCGGCGGCGCAGGCGGCCGCCAGGGCATCGACGTCCAGGCCGTCGTCCTCCACCGGCACCGGCAGCACGTCCATGCCGTGCAGGTTGAGCTGCAGCAGGGCGCGGTCGTACGTGGGGGCCTCGACGGCCACCAGATCGCCCGGCTGCAGCATCGTCTCCAGCAGGAAGACGAAGCCCTGCAGGGAGCCGTTGGTGATGAACACCTGGTCTGGCGTGGCCCCGTGCTCGGCCGCCAGCAGCTCACGCAGCGGCGGATAGCCGTTGCCGGTGCCGTAGGAGAGGATGCGCACCCGATCGGCCTCGAGGGCCGCTCTGGTGCACTCGGCGATCAGGTCGCCGTCGAGGGCCTCGGGACACGGTGCGCCCCGCGCGAATGAGATCGTCGCCACGGGCCGGGAGTCTACCGGACGCCCCCTCGCTGGGACCCGCGGGGGGTCTTCTAGCGCTTGCGCTTTGCCTTGCCGGCCTTGGCGGCCTTCGCGATGGCCTTCGTGCCGGCGATGCAGAAGTTGCTGATGCCGAGGGGCGACTTGGTGAAGCGCTTGCCCGTGTAGGGCCAGACGCGCCACACGTAACAGGTGCTCGGCAGCGTCGCCCTCTTGGGCAGCCGCAGCTGGGTCCGCTTGGGGAAGCTCGAGTAGACCTTCTTCACGACCGGCGGCAGGCTCGGTCGCTTGCGGACGACCTTGAACAGCTGGACGTTGTAGAGCGTCGTGCCCTTGGGGCCCTTCGTCCACTGCAGCACCGGCGTGCGGGTGACCAGGGTGCGCCCGGCGCGCGGGCTGAGCCTCTTCGCGTTCTGGAGCGGCAGCAGCGAGATCAGCGAGGCGACCTTGGGGGCGGGTGCCGCGGCGCCCGCGATCGAGAAGGGGTCCGAGGTGGCGGCCGACACGTTGCCGGCGGCGTCGATCTGGACCACGCGGAACACGTATGCGCCGCTGGCCAGGGGGCTCACCTTGGCCGTGCCGGCCGGCGTGTCCGATCCCTGCACCACGCCGCCCCCGCTGGCGAGCACCTGCCAGCGCGCGAACGCGCCCGGCTCCATCGACCACGAGAAGGATGGCGCGGGGTCGCTGGTCGGGAACGAGGGCCGCGACGTGATCACCGGCGCCGCGGGCGGGCTGGTGTCGACCGTGAAGTCGCGCGCGGCCTCGGCGCCGTCGTCGCCGAAGGCGCTCACCTGCGAGACGCGGAACGTGTACTCGCCGTCGCCGAGCCCGGCCGGCGTGGCCTGGGCCGCGGGGCCCGAGCCCTCGCGCACCGGCGTGTCGTTGTCGGCCGCGAAGACGCCCCACGAGAAGCCGGGCTGGTCGCCGGTCCACGAGAAGGTCGGGCTGGACTGGTTGGTGGGGCCCGCGGGGCCGCCGGTGATGGTCGGCGCAGCCGGCGCGTTGGGGTTGATCGTGAACGCCCGCGCCTGGCCGGTGCCCCCGCCGCCGTTGCCGGCGTTGTCCACGGTCCGGACGTACCAGAGGGTCGAGACGCCCTTCGGGATCACCGTCGGCCACAGGGCCGGGTCGCGGGTCGCGCGGTACTCGGCCTGCCCGGGGACGAAGGGCACCTGGGCGATCTTGCGGTAGGCGCCGCCGATGCGCGCGTAGATCTCGTAGCGGTTGTACCCCGACGTCTCGGTGCCGCCGGTCGGCGGGGCCCAGACGAACGTCGGTTCGCTGGTGACCGTCGCGCGCGGCGTCGGCTGGCGCAGGGTGGCCTGGCGGGGCGCGGCCCCGTCGAAGTTGAAGATCGGGGTGGTGACCGGCGCGCTGGTGAGGCCGGCCGCGTTCGACGCCGTCCCGGAGCGCGTCTGGTTGGCGCCCTGGGTCGTGAACGGGCCGCTCGCCGGGCAGGAGGTCACCGGCGCGCCGTTGTCGGCGCAGGTCCAGGTGATCCTGAGCGAGGTGTACCAGCCGTTGTCGCCGTTCGGCGCCGCCGGCGTGAGCGCCACCGAGATCGACGGCGGGGTGCGGTCGACGACGATGGTGGCGACTCCATCGGGCCCGGGCACGGGCGGAAGTATGTTGAGGGAGTCGGACTCGGTCGCGCGGACGCGGAAGGTGTAGGTGCCCGCCGCCCCGAACGTGACCGCCGTGGACGTGTCGCCCGTGGGACCGAAGGCGGCGCCCGACAGGTCGCCGCTGTACGTGACCGTGTCGTAGAGGGGGTCTGCCGCGACCCCGCTCCAGCTGATCGTCGCGGCGGTGGCGGCCGTGTACTGCGGGCTCCCCCCGGCCACGGTGGGGGTGCCGATGGCCAACCCGGCCGGCGCGCCCACCAGCATCGCCACGACGCAGGCGAGCAGACAGGTCCCCAGGAGACGCGGGGAGGTGAGACGAAGGCGCATCCAGGGCGATCCTACGCCGTGATAACGCCCCGCCGAGCCCCGCGAGCCATCCTTTCGGTCAGTCTTCACGGCCCCCGTTCGGGGGGTCCGTGATCACTTCCTGATGCAGAAGTTGCTGACTCCGAGCGGCGTCGCCGTGAAGGTCGAGCCGCGGTACGGCCAGACCCGCCAGACGTAGCACGAGCCCTTCTTCAGCCTCGCCTTGGACGAGAGCCGGAAGGACCTGGTCTTCGGGAACGCGGTGCGGACCTTCCGGAGCACGTTGTTCTTGCCCACGATGAAGATCTGGACGTTGTAGAGGCGGGTGCCCTTGGGGCCCCTCGTCCACCTCAGGACCGGGCGCGTCGATTTGATCTTGGCGCCGACGCGCGGCGTGAGGCGCTTGGTGTTGCTGCTCGGCAGCTTGGACGGGGCTCTCGCGGCGGTCGCCGGCGGCGCCGCCGGCGCCGGGAGGATGGAGAACGGCTCGGTCGCCCAGGGGCCCGAGTTGCCCACCGCGTCCACCTGGCGCACCTCGAAGGAATACGAGCCCGACCCCAGCGGCGCCGGCGCGGCCGACGTGCCGGCGGCGGTGGACGGCCCCTGGACCACCGCGCCACCGGCGCCGATGACGCGCCACCAGGAGGTGGCACCCGCCTCGACCCCGCTCCACGTGAAGCTCGGGGTGATCCCCACCGTCGGCGACGGGCGGCTCGCCGAGACGGTCGGCGCCGCGGGAGGGGTCGCGTCGATGGTGAACGCCGCGGTCGCGGGGGCGCTCTCGGCGCCGACCGCGTTGCGCTGGATCACCTCCAGCCGGAAGGTGCCGCTGGCGAGGGCCGCGGTCGCCTGCCCGCTGGGTGCGGCGACCTCCCCGCCCTGCACCGGCGCGCCGGAGGCGTCGAAGATCGTCCAGTGCGACGTGGCCCGGTCCCCGCTCCACGCGAACGTCGGCGTGGTGGTGGCCGACAGCGCGGCCGGGGCGAGGGTCAGGGTCGGCGCCGGGGGCGCGACCCGGATCGAGTTGCGGTCCGCGAGCGGCGTGTCCACCGGCTGGTTGCTCGCGTTGATGCTCCGGACGAACCAGGTGAGCAGCACGCCCTCAGGCAGGTCGACGGTCGAGACGGCCGACGTCGTCGGCGCCTGCACCTGGGCGACCAGGTTGTCGCCGGCCTGCAGGGCGCCGACGGTCGTCGCCGACGTGACGTACACCTGGTACCGCACGGGGTTGTCCTGCGCGCCGGGGGCCCAGGTGAAGGTGGGGCGCACCGGAACCGCCGCGTTGGTCAGCGGCGCGAGCAGCGACGGGGCGGCCGACGCGAGGCCCGGCACGATCAGCACCGCCAGCGCCGCGATCGCCGTGAGCAGCAGGCGTGGTGGCAGGCGGCGGGAGGGCGGGGCCATCAGCGGGATGCTACGACGCCGGGCCTCCCGTGTCAGCCGTGCGGGGTACCGCGGGCCCGGGCACCCTCAGCGGGTGCCCGGGCCGGGTGGATCCGCTCAGCCGGTGACCGCGGGCTGCACGCGCTTGACGATCGGGGAGAAGATCGTCGCGGCGGTGGCCTTGACGGCGGCGACGCCCGTCGCCTGGGTCGTGGCGGTGTTGGTCCGCTTGCCCTTCACCGACGCGTTCGCGACCAGCCACACGGTGACCGTGCGGCTCTGGCCCGGGGCAAGGGTGCCGAGCGTGAAGTTGACGCGGCCGGAGGACAGCGTCGAGGTGCGGCTCGCCTTGGAGAACGACAGCCCGCTCGGCAGCGCGTCGCGCAGCGTCACGTTCTTCGCGGTGGTCTTGCTCGTGTTGCGCACGACGATCGTGTACTTGACCTTCTTGAGGACCTTGGCGGTCTTCGGGCCGACCTTGGTGATCGCGAGCTTCGCCTTGGCCGTGACGCCACCGGCGGGGGTGACCGGCGTCTGACGGGACCACCGTCGGCGTGGTCGGCGTGGTCGGCGTGGTCGGCGTCGCGGCCGTGAAGTTCACCGTCGCGGAGGCCGTGAGCGTGCCCTTGGCCGCCGTGGTGGTGTTCTGCGAGTCGTCGAGCGGCTGGATCATGTAGAGCGTGCCGTCACTCGCCGTGGCGGCCGAGACGACCGTCTGGCCGGCGCCGGGAGCGGTGAGCGTCACCGAGCCGGTTCCGTCCGCGCCGAGCGTCACCGACGAGGCGGACAGCGTTCCGGGGCCCGAGGCGATCGCCAGCGTGACGACGGCGCCGGCCTTGCCGGTCGCGGTCACGGTGGCGCTGGTGGCGCCGGCGGCCGGCGGGGCGATCGACAGGCCCAGGGTGCGCGGCGTGGCGCTCTCCGTGAGGGCCGTCTGGATCAGGGCGGCGACGGCCGCGTTGGTGGTCGCGCTGTTGGTCGGGTTGGTCGCGCGCAGCTCACCGCGCAGCACCCAGATCGCGATCTGGGACGTCGAGGCCTGGGTCTGCTTGGCCGGCGTCGGGGCGCCCGTCGGCGTCTCGTTCTGGATGATCCAGAGCACGGCGCGGTCCTGCGGCGTCGCCAGCGGGACCTCGGTCACGTCCGACGTGGTGCCCGCGGCGTTCTGGTTGAGGAACTTGGTGGTCTCGATGCAGTACGCGACCACCGGGTTGCCGCCCAGGGTCAGGTTGATCGTGCCGGATGAGCCCCCGGGGCCCTGGGCGCCGTTGGGGAGGAAATAGACCAGGTTGCTCACTTCGATGTCCGGCGTCGCGCCGTTGGCCTGGCCGCTCCAGACCTGGGTCTGCGGGGCGCCCAGCGCCGATGACATCTGCAGAACGAGGAATGCGGCGAGCGCCGCAAAGACGACGGCGGCGATGCGACCGACGCGTCGTTTCGTTCTGTTCGCGTGAACCTGCATGGGCCTGACCTCCAAAACCTGGGATGTACTCCGACAAGCAGAACGGCTGACGTCCCACCCCTCCAACCCGGCCACTATGTCATGCACTGTGCGTGAGGCCTGGCGGCATTGGTGGAGGTTCAGCCCCCCCAATGGGGAGGCAGACCGGCGTCTCGACGTACCTTCTGCCCGCTGGGGCGGTTTTGTCACCTTTTTTCGGTGAATTGCCGTTGACGCGTGCCGACCAGTCGCTGCTCTACCATTCCGGGAGTGGACGACGAGATCCTCAATCTCCTCAGATCGAGGAGTCAGGTGATGACCCCGGGGGCGATCAGCGTGCTCCTGGGCCATGGCGCCGTCGGGACCCTCGGGCAGGAGCCGTCGCCCGAGATCGCCTCCCAGCTCGACGCGCTCGCGCGCTCGGGCGAGCTGGTGAGCCTCGTCGGCTGTCCGGTGTGCGGCCTGGCCGGCGACGTGTGGACGGTGCCCGAGAACGTGCCCCAGCGCTCGTCGGCGCCCCTCGGCTTCACCGAGGACGACGCGGCCGAGGCCATGTCACCCCTCATCCAGGACGGGGCGATCGAGCTGGGCGAGCGCGTGGAGCTGGTGGAGCGCGAGTGCTGCCTGCGCAGCGCGCGGCCGTGGCGGGCGACCCCGCGACCCGCGTGACTCCGGGCTATGGTGGCCCCGGCCTGCTGCCGATGATCCTTGGGACGCGAGTGCGGTCGCGGGAGGACGGTCGTGTGACGCGGGGGTTCAACTAGACCTCCGGCGAAGCCCGACTTGACCTCCCGGGGGGGGACCGAAATCGCGGGGCTGCGTACCTTGGCTGCCGGGACGCGAACTGCGCCTGGCCCGGCTTGGACGCCGGCTCAACGTGAACGACAGACGGAGGTAGAAGTGACCGATCACAGGACTGGCAGGGCGAGTCGCCACGTGCTCGTGACCGGAGGGCTCGGTTTCATCGGTTCCTTCGTCACCGAGAGCCTCGTCGAGAGTGGCGACCGCGTCACCGTCGTGGACTCGTGCGTGTCCAGCGTCATCGAGCCCGAGGACCTGCGCGGTCCCGTCGGCGCCATCACGGTCGTCCAGAAGACCGTCGAGGACTACCTGGTCGAGGCCGGCTCTCTCGACGACTTCGACATGGTCGTGCACTGCGCGAGCTACGTCGGTCCGGCGAGCATCCTCGGCTTCGCGGGCCAGCTCGGCCCGGCCATCGTCGGCACCACGGCCAAGGTCATCGAGAAGTGCATCGCGGCGGACATCCCGCTGGTCAACTTCTCGTCCGCGGAGATCTACGGCAAGAGCGGGATCCTCCGCGAGGACGGCGACATCCGCGTGCCCCCCTACTTCAACCCGCGCATCGAGTACGCCCTCGGCAAGCTGACGGCCGAGGCCATGTGCATCAACAGCAAGGTCCACGGCCTGCGCTCGGCCACGATCCGGCCGTTCAACGTCGCCGGCCCGCGCCAGTCGCGCTACGGCGGCTTCGTGATGCCGACCTTCGTCCAGCAGGCCCTCGAGGGCCTCCCGATGACGGTCTTCGCCTCGGGCCAGCAGCGCCGCGCCTTCCTGTCGGTGTTCGACCTCTGCCGGTTCATCGACGAGCACCTCACCGACGAGGCGTTCAACGACCCGAAGATCTACAACGTCGGCAACCCGGGCAACACCACGGAGATCTACGAGCTGGCCGTCCGGATCAAGGAGATGACCGGCAGCGAGTCGGACATCATCTACGCCGACGCCACCAAGATCTACGGCCCGCAGTACGAGGAGGCCGAGAGCTTCGAGAAGCTCCCCGAGCTCAAGAACGCGGCCGCCCTCGGGTGGCAGCCCCGGATGGACCTCGACGCCCTGATCCAGGAGACGATCGAGTACTACTCGGCACACGCGGACCTCCGTGGGGCGAATGCTCGACTCTAAGTCGCTCAAATCGCTGCTCGTCATCGCGCCGCACGCGGACGACGAGGTGCTCGGCGCGGGAGGCCTGATGGCTCAGGCCTCCCGCGCGGGTGCCAAGGTCCACGTGGTGTTCATGGCCGTGGACGGGCTCAAGCACTGGGGCCACCCCGTGGTCACCACGCTCGAGGAGCGGATCGCCGAGATCGACGCGGTGGCGGCCCGGGTGGGCTTCACCTACGAGATCTTCTACTCGGGTAAGGACCTGATCGAACAGCTCGACACGGTCAGCCAGCGCGAGATGGTCAACCTCTTCGAGGCGGCCTACAACGAGCACCGGCCCGACCTGTTGCTGCTGCCGCACGGCGAGGACTTCGACCAGGACCACCGGTACACGTACCGCGCGGCGTTCGCCGCGGCGCGGCCGATTCCGCAGAACCTGGACAAGTTCTTCCCGAAGAACATCTGGACCTACGAGATCCCCAAGATCATCTGGTCCGACGCGCCTTTCAAGCCCGCGTTCTACGTGGACATCAGCGACGTCATCGAGATCAAGCTCGACGGCGTGCGGCTGTACCCCACGCAGCTGCGCGAGCCGCCGCACATCCGCTCGATCGAGAACGTCCGCGCTCTCGCATACCTGCGGGGCAGCGAGATCGGCGTCGAGTACGGAGAGGCGTACACCGTCCTCCGCTCCGTCCTCAACTAAGACCCTTGGGGCCCGCACCACCGAATCCGGCAGACCCGGCACCGGGGGTGCGGGCGCTCATCGCCAGCACGCACGACTACCCGCGCCGGCCCGACTGGGTCGCCCAGGTGGACTTCGTGCTGAAGCCGGGGTCGTCCTGGGCGTCCCAGGTCCGCCGGCTGGCCCACGACGTGGCCTCGAAGTACCGCCTGCTGATCCTGGACGGGTCGATCGGCATCGCCGGGCGCTCGCCCGACCTCGCCGCCGCGGCGATCATCGCCCGCCGCCGCCGTCCCCCGGCCATGATCCTCACCGAGTGCAACTGGAAGCCCGGCTCGGGCACCGCCAAGATGCTCCGCCACATCGGTATCCGCGCCGTCGATCGTGCCGTGGCGCGCTACTGCGTCTACACCAAGGCCGAGCTGGAGACCTTCCCGGCGCGCTGGTCGGTCGACCCCGGGAAGATGGCGTTCACGCCCTTCTACTACCACCTCACCGACGAGGAGCTGGCCCAGGACCCGATCGCCGGGTCGCACGTCTTCTCGGGCGGCGACTCGCTGCGCGACTACGAGACCCTGGTCGAGGTGGCTCGCGGGCTGCCCATGGAGTTCCGCATCGCCAGCGCGCGCGCAAGCTTCCCGGACGCGCCGCCCAACGTGAACATCGGCCGGGTGCCCCACTCCGACTACATCCAGCTCGTGCGGTCGGCCGCGGTGGTCGTGGTGCCCCTCAAGGCCGGCGTGGTGCGCACCGCGGGTCTCGAGACGTTCCTGACCGGCATGGCGATGGGGAAGATCATCATCACCACCGACTCCCCCGGCATCCGCGACTACGTGGATGACGGTCGCACCGGCCTGATCGTGCCCCCGGGGGACGTGGCCGCCATGCGCGCCGCCATCTCCTGGGCCGTCGATCCGGCCAACGCCGCGCAGGTGGCGCAGATCGCCGCGGCGGGGCGTGAGTCGGCGCGGCGGGACTTCAGCCCCGACGCCTACGTCGCGAAGCTGCTCGAGATCTCGGACGAGGTTCTGGCCCTGCCGACTTCGCGGTAGCCCGCCCCGGTACGGTGCCGGGAAACCCCCCACCCCAGGCGAGGCACGTGTCCAGTCTCACCCGCCGCATCCCCAAGCCCATCCGGTCGCACGTGCGCGCGATCGCCGAGGGCGCGCCGCTCGCGCGGCTGGCCTCGACCCCGGCGACGGTGCGCACCATCCACCGGCTCGAGTGCTCGACCTCGCACTGGGGGCCCGGTGAGCAGAACGTCAGCCTGCGCCTGAGGCCCCTGAACGGGGCGCGCATCTGGGTGCGGCCGCGCACGGCCGACCTCTACGCCGTCAAGGACACCCTGATCGGCCGGTACCACGTGCCGCCGGTCGCTCCGGGCGATCCGACGATCCGGCGCATCTGGGACCTCGGGACCAACATCGGGATGACCGTCGCGCACTACGCCGTGCTGTTCCCCCAGGCGAGGATCCAGGGCGTCGAGATGGACGCGGCCAACGCCACCCTCGCACGCCGCAACACCGCGACCTGGGCGGACCGGGTGGACATCCTCCAGTCGGCCGTGTGGGCCACCGACGGCGAGATCGAGTACGAGCGCGAGGAGGGGGAGGAGCTCAGCTTCCGCGCCGAGGAGGCCACCGGCGCGGGCGGCGGCGCGCGCCTGACCTCGCCCGCCATCTCGCTCAACACCCTGGCGGCGCGGTGGGGCGACGACGCGCCCATCGATCTCGTGAAGATGGACATCGAGGGCGTCGAGCGCCACGTGCTGTCACGCGACACCGAGTGGGCCGCCCGCGTGCGGATCATCCTGGTCGAGGTGCACGACCCGTACGACGTCGCCGCGTGCTGCCGCGACCTGGCCGCGCTGGGCTTCGACGCGTCACCCGACGACCGCCACCACGCGGCGGTCGTCGGGCTGCGTCTGCACTAGCGGATCAGTACTCGCTGGTCGCGAGGACGCGCAGCCTGCTCCACGGGATGCCGGAGTTGGCGTCGCGTTGCAGGCCGTCGCTCGGCGACGTCTGGTCGCGCAGGATGTAGCCGTAGGAGCCGTTCACGGTCGGTCCGACGATCGCGGGCCAGCCGGCGGTGGCGTCGTTCTCGGCTTGGAACAGCAGGCCTCCGGTGCCGGTGCCGTCCACGGCGATCATCCCGTACTGCTGGAGCGCGTGGCAGATCATCCTCAGGTAGCGGGTCTGGCCGCTGGTTGCGCTGGTGCCCGGCACGGTGCGGGTGTCGCAGTTGACGGACGGATCGAGCTGGAGCCGCATGCCCATGTCCATCGCGGTGGCCGGGTTGCGGGTCGAGGTGTTCTTGGGCTGGTCCGACTTGATCGCCGGCGCCCGGTAGTTGCTGGTGAAGTCACCGGCCGAGTAGGCGAACCGCAGCGCGTGCCGGATCTCTCCCTGCTTCACCTCGTCGGCGCGGATCAGTCCGGCCAGGATCGAGAGGCCGGAACCGGTGCCGGACCCCGCGAAGGGCACGCTCACGCTCTGTGAGCCGTCGGGGTTCAACACGGCGCCGTCGTTGTTGTAGTGGAAGAGCCCGGCGCCGGAGGCCGAGATGCTCGTACTGGAGATCGTGGCCTGCCAGAGGCGCAGCTCCGTGTCCTTGCCGAACTGCGGGTGGACGGGGTCGAGCACGACCAGCGGGCTGTCGCTGCCGCTGCCCACGACGGCGTCGGAGGGCACGCGGAAGGTGGTGCTGACCCCGCCGACGTTGACCTTGAGCAGCGGATCGGTGGCGGACGCCACGTAGACCGGCGGCACCTCGCCGTCGCTGGTCAGCGTCACCTTGGCGCTGCTCGCGTTCGTGGCCAGCTGGCCCACGATCGCCGCGCTGCGCGGATCGCTCGGGATGTTGGCCGGGATCGTCTCGTTGAAGGCGAAGGTGGGCGAGTACGGCTCCTCCTCCGCCGGCAGCTTGGTCTTGATCGCGGGCGCGACCACGACCGGCGCCGCCGGGGCGGGCGCTCCGGCCTGGCGCAGACGCACCACGGCCGAGCGCAGCAGCACCAGACTGCTGGCCCTGCCGGTGGTGGCGCGGCCGAGGCCGACGCTCACGTGGGTGGCCCGCACCGAGCGCAGCTTGAGGGCACGCGTCCTGGCGACCACCTTGCCGCCGACCTTCAGCACCGAGTGGGCGTTCTGCTTGGACCAGACCGTCGTCAGCACGACCTTCTGCCAGGCCCGGGTGACCACGGCGCGGCGGCCGACGCGCAGCTTGGTGCGCTCGCCCGACGGCGTCAGGTACCAGGTCGCCCAGCGCAGGTGGCCGCGCAGGCGCACGACGCCGGCCTGCTGGTTCTGGCCGCCGGTGCCGCCGACCCACAGCAGGGGCCGCGACGCCTTGGGAGCCAGACGCATGCGGTAGATGTTGACCACCGCGCTCACCGAGACCCGCGACATCCCCGGGAGCTTCGCGGTGATCGCGGCGATTCCGGATCCGCGCAGATCACTGAGGCGCAGCGCGCGCTTCGAGGCCGCACCGTGCCGCTCGAACGAGAGCTTGGCCTGCCGCCCCGCGCGGGACGGCTTCCAGCCGCCCAGGTCGCGGGTCTGCGGCGAGAGGCTGAGCGCGCTCGTCGTGGACGATTCGCTCGCCGCCACGCCCTCCGAGGGTTGCAGCACGGATGGCGCGATGGCGGCGGCGGCCATGGCCGTGGCCGCCATCGGGCGGAGGAACAACTTCATAAGGGGCACCCCTTCAGGCGTGAGCCGCGCAGGTGGGAACACTCCCGCCACCACGCCCAGGGAGGGCCGGCGACATGCGCGGACGTCGTCTGATCTCGCCGTTCCAGTGGGCACTGAACGGCGGAGCCAGTCTGCACAAGCACCGCGGACGGGTCCAGACCATATGGGGGGCTTTCACTTTTTGAAAGTATTTTTCACAGTCGGGCGTCACCCGGATGGGGGACGCGGCACCCCCCGCGCCGGGTCCGGACCCGGCCCGGTGCTACCGTCGCCCGCCGATGGGCACCTCGTCACGTCGCATGCGGCCGGTCGTCGTCGCCCTCGCGCTGGGGGTGGGCGTCTGCATGGCCGCGATCGCCGCCGGCTGCTCCGATGGGGAGCCCACCAAGACGCTGCCGCAGGGGCCGACGCCCCACGCCGCGCGCGCCGTGCCCTACGACCCGTCCTTCGCGTTCAAGCAGCCGATACCGGCCGATCCGGAGCTCGATCCGCGCAGCGCGGCGATCGTCGGGCAGCTGGCCGCGAACCGCGCGATCGGCACCGTCGACCTCTCGAGCCGCTCCGACGTGCCGCCGGTCTACGTGGTGCGCCCGAGCGACCCCTTCTACTCGGTGACGGTCGACGGGAGGAAGGTGCGCTTCCGCGTGCCGGCGGGCGCCCAGCCGGGAGGCGGGGAGGACCACCCCCTCGTGCTGCTCGACCCCCATCACCCCGACTACGGGGCATCGACCGAGCTGCGGCTGCTGCGCGCCGAGATCGACCCCGCGACGCGGACGCTGACCGGCGCGGGCGCCGGCCTCTTCCACTACAACGACGACGGCCGCATCCTCAACCCGGACGGCACGCGCAGCCTCGCCCAGCCGTTCGCCGGGGTGGGCACGGGCTCCGGCCTGTCGATCATGGCCGGGCTGATCCGTCCCGAGGAGGTCGAGGCCGGAGTGATCCGCCACGCGCTGCGCTTCGCGTACTCGGCCCCCGACTTCTCCGACCGCTTCCGCGCGCCGGCCATCAAGACCGACCAGCCCAAGAACACCACCACGCGCGACCCCGCCACGGCGATGGACATGGGCATGAGGCTCCAGCTCGACCCGTCCGTGGACTGCGACACCCGCACCGTCCCGGGCGAGTCCGACGCGAGCGCGGCCACCACCTATCTGCGGATGATCTGCCACGCGCTCCAGGACTACGGGATGATCGCCGTGGACGGCACCGGCGACCGCGGGCTGGCGCTGATGATGGAGGACAGCACGACGGCCGATTGGCCCTCCATCCTGGGCGACGAGCAGTTCGGCAGCTACAGCTGGATCGTGCGCGACGAGGCCACTCCTGACGACCACCTGTCGCGCGACGCGTCCTCGGGAATTCCATGGGACAGGTTCCGAGTGCTCAAGCTGGGCGTTCCACGGTCGATGCCTGCACGAACGACCAGTTCCGGTGCCGCTGAAACACGGTGATACTTTGGCCGTCGAACGAGTGACGAAATTGGGGATACCGCGTGCCTAAACGGACCATGATCCTGACGAGCGCGCTGATCGGGCTCGTTGCCCTGATCGGCGGCCTTCTCGGTATCGCCGGCCGCTCCGCGAGCTACGACGCGACGGCCAAGATCCTCATCGTCCCCCGCACGACCGACGACGGCCTCGCCATCAACGGCGCCGACACCCTCAGCCGCGGCCCGGTGGCCTCGACCTTCGCCGAGGTCTACTCGAGCAGCCGCGTCGTCCAAGACGCCCTCAAGAACGCCGGCTTCGACGCCGCCGAGGCGGCGCAGGTCTCGGTCGGCACCTCGCTGATCACCGACACCTCGGTGATCATCGTGTCCGGCACGTCCAACTCGCCGGTGCTCGCCGAGCGCGCGGCGAACGCGGTCGCCGGCGCCTCACCCGCGCTGGGCGGCTACACGCGCGCCTTCTCGCCCGAGCAGATCGGCTCGGCCGACGGCACGGCCTCGCGCAGCGGCGCGAGCACCTCCACCCTCGTGGTGATCGCCATCGTCGTCGCCCTCGTGCTCGCCCTCGCCGCCGCCGCGGTGCTCGGCCGGGTGTTCCCGCCGCCGCCGTCCGGGTCGCCGCTGATCGTGCCGGGCAACCGGAGCGCGGACGGCGACATGACCGAGCCCGAGGACGACGGCAAGACCTCGATCCGCACGCGCGTCTCGCGTTCCGGGGGCCGACGAAGCTCATGAGTTCGCGAGGCGGGTCGCTGTCGAGCCCTCCGATCCGCTTCGGGGGGTTCGTCTGGATCGGCGCCGCCCTGGTGGCCGGCGGGCTCGGCTACTTCGTCATGGGGATCGCCAACTCGCGAGGCGGCGTGGACGCGCTGGCCTTTGCGCTGGGCCTGGGCTGCCTGGTGGTCGTGGCCCTGCGCCCGGACGTGGGTGCGACGGTGCTGCCCGCGGTCATCTTCGCCAACGCCGGCCTCGTGTTGAAGGACCACGGCGTGCCCAACGTGATCTCCGGGCTCTCCCTGCTGGTGCTCGGCTGCTTCCTCGCGAGCTCCGAATGGCGTGCGCGCGTCCTGCGGCCGACGCCGGTGCTGTTCGCCTTCCTGATCTTCGCCGGGATCCGGGTGATCTCGGCGGTGCAGTCGCCGACGGCCGACGTCAAGACCGTGACCCAGGACGTCCTGATCGGCGTCGCGATCGTGCTGGTGCTCTCGACCATCGCGTCGATGGAGGACGGCCTGCGCCACTCGCTGGAGCTCGTCGTGATGGTCGCGGCCCTGATGAGCGGACTCACGCTGCTCAAGCAACTCGGCGTGGGAGGCACGTGGTTCGGCTTCGCGACCGACAACCCGCCGAACGCCGAGCAGCAGGCCCTGTCCAACCGGGCCGGTTTCACCATCCAGGGCGACCTGTCGCGCGCGACCGGCCCGCTGGCCGACGCCAACTTCTGGGCGCAGGCGCTCGTGCTCGCGTTCCCCCTCGCCCTCTGGATGATCCGCCGCGGGCCGACGCGGCTGACCCGCTACGGCGGCGCGGCCGCCGCCGTGCTGATCGCCACCGGCGTCGCGCTCACCCAGTCGCGCGGCGGCGCGATGGCCCTGCTCCTGGGCGTGGGGGTGTGGCTGTGGTTCCAGGGCGGTCGCTACCGCCTGGCCATCGGCATCCTGCCGCTCGCGGTGATCGTCGCCGTGCTGCTCACCGGATCCACCGCGCGCTTCGAGAAGCTCAAGGGCCTCTCCGACCCCGCGCAGTCCACGGAGTTCAGCGGGCGCCTCAGCGAGAACATCGCCGCCTTCCAGATGTGGCGCGACCACCCCGTGCTCGGCGTCGGGGCGGGTGAGTTCCCCACCAACTACCGCACGTACGCGGCGCAGATCGGTCTCGACGCGCGCACGAACCGCAACGCTCACAACAGCTACCTGCAGTCGGCGGCCGAGATGGGCACCCTCGGCCTGCTGGCCTTCATCGCGATGGCGGTGAGCGGGCTGTGGGCGGGCGTGCGCGCCCGCACCCGTTTCCTCGCACGCGACAACCTCCCGATGGCGAGTATCTGCGAGGGCCTCGTCGCAGGGCTGGTCGGATACCTCGCCGCCGCGGCGCTGCTGCACCAGGCCTTCCCCGAGTACCTGTGGGCGTGGGAGGGGCTGCTTGCCGGCACCCTGCTGCTGTCGGGCTATCGCATGCGCACCATCCTCGGAGAGGGAGGCAGATGATGGTCGCCCGGACGCTTTTCTGGACGTCGCTGCTCGGCAGCGGGTGGGTGCTCGTGGGCTACCCGGCCGCGCTTGCGGCGCTGCCGCGGCGCCCCTGGGAGCCCGGCGAGCTGCCGCGGCGCACCTCGGTGGTGATCGCCGCCTACCGCGAGCGCGAGGACCTGGCCGACAAGCTGCGCGCACTGGCGGCGCAGGACTACCCGGCCGACCGCCTCCAGGTGATCGTGGTGGTGGACGAGGACCGCGAGACGGCCGAGATCGCGCGCGACGCGCTGCCGGGCGCCCTGGTGATGTTCTCGACCGAGCGCGGCGGCAAGCCCGCGGCGCTGAATCGCGGCATCGCCGCGGCCGATGGTGACGTGGTGGTGATGACCGACGCCAACAACCTGCTCGAGCCGGGCAGCCTGCGCGCCGCCCTGCGCCACTTCGCCGACCCCGAGATCGTCGCCGTGGCCGGCCGCCGCGGCGAGGAGCGCAGCGCCTACGACCGGTACGAGGGGCTGATCCGGCGTCTGGAGACCCGCAGCGGCGGCGTCGCCGCGATGTCGGGCGAGTTCATCGCGGTGCGCCGTGACCGCCTGGCGGCCTTCCCCGAGAACGCCGTCGTTGACGACCTCTGGCTGCTGTGCCACCTCGCCCGCGGCGGCGGCAGGGCCGTGTACGAGCCGGCCGCCGGGTCCATCGAGCCCGCCATCGGGCACAAGGCCGAGATCGCGCGCCGGTCGCGCATGGGCGCCGGGCGCCTCCAGATGGCGTCCGACCTGGGCGGCCTGCCCTGGGGCTTCCGCTGGCGGGTGCTCTCCCACAAGTACGGCCGCCTCGCCCTACCGGTGATGCTGCCCATCGCCCTGCTGTCCTCGCTGGCCCTCTCGCGGCGCCAGCCCTACCGCACGGCGGCCGCCGTGCAGGTGGCCGGATACGCGCTCGGCGCCGCCTCGCTGGCGGGCGCCCCGATGCCGCGCCCCCTGTCCACGCTGGCGCGGGCCTGCGGCCAGTTCATGCTCGGCAACTACTCGGTCGGCGTCGGTCTGCTGCGCGGCATCCGCGGCGCGCAGAGCGTGCGATGGGATCCCGTCCGCTGATGTCCGACGAGATCGCCGCGACCGCGGCGGAGGCGCCTCCCGCCCCGACGGGCGAGGAGCCCAAGCAGGAGCACAGCCTCGGCACCCGGACGATCCGGAGCATGTTCTGGGTCTACGGCTCCTATGTCGGCGGCCGCATCATGGTGCTGCTGTCGATCGCGATCCTCGCGCGGCTGCTCACGCCGAAGGACTTCGGCCTGGTGGCCCTGGCCCTCACGTTCACCGCCCTGCTCGAGACGGTCAAGGACTTCGGCCTCGGCCAGGCCCTGATCGTGAGCAAGGAGGAGGACATCGAGACCCGTGCCAACACCGTTTTCTGGTGGGGCATGATCATCGGTCTCACGGGCACGGCGATCATCTGCGTCAGCGCCCACTGGATCGCCGACTTCTACAACAACCAGCAGGTGTTCTGGGTGCTGATCGCCCTGTCGCTCAACTTCCCGTTGACGGCGCTCGGAGCCACCCAGGAGGCGATCGCCCAGAAGCGGATGGACTTCCGCTGGCAGACGGCGGCGCAGCTCTCCAACGTGGCCGTGCGCGGCACCCTGGGCGTTGTGCTGGCCGTGCTCGGCTTCGGCGTGTGGAGCCTCGTGCTGGGCTACCTCGTGGGCACCCTCACGTGGTCGGTGGTGCTGTGGATCCTGGTCGGCTTCCGCCCCAAGCTGAAGTTCACCAACCAGCACGCCCGGGAGCTCTTCGCCTTCGGCGGCATCCTGACGGCGGTTGACGTGCTGCACGGGATCTGGGCCTCGGCCGACGCCCTGGTCATCGGGCGCGTGCTCGGCGCCTCGTCCCTCGGCCTCTACTCGCTCGGCATCCGATTGCCCGAGCTGATCATCATCAACCTCTCGGTCGTGGCCGCGTCGGTGCTGTTCCCGGCGTTCACCAAGGTCGACGACGACCGCCTCAAGCGCGTGCTGCTGACCTCGCTGCGCTTCACGATGGTCATCGGGGCGCCCCTGGCGGCGGGCCTCGCGGTGCTGAGCCCGGCGATCGTGCCGGCCCTCTTCGGCGGCCAGTGGGGCGGCGCGGTCGCCCCGATGCAGATCATCTGCCTCTACGCGCTGCTGCTGACCCTCGAGATTCCCGGCGGCACGATCTTCAAGGTCACCGGCCGGGCGTCCATGCTGCTCAAGCTGGCGATCCCGCGCACGATCCTGCTCTACATCGCGCTCATCCTCTTCGCGCACTACGGCCTCGCGGCCGTGGCCTGGTGCCTCGTGGGCGTCACCGCCCTCTTCGCCTCGATCGCCCTCGGCCTGGCCTGCAAGGTCACGGGCGCGCGGCCCCTGCAGATGGTGGGCGCGTGCTGGGCGCCGGCGGTGTCGGCGATCGTCACCGGCGGGGTCATCTGGCTCGCGACCGTGGAGATCCCGGGCAACTGGTCCAAGATCCTCGTCGGCGCCGCCGTCGGGTTCATCACCTACGTCGGCATGCTCTGGGTCACCGACCGGACCACCCTGACCTACCTGCTGGAGAAGACCTTCCCCCGCTTCGCGAAGGCCGCCTAGCCGCCCGACCCGTAGTGGGCGAGCGTCGCGTCGATCATGCGGTCGGTGCTGAAGCGCTCAGCGGCGAGCGCGTGGGCCGCCGCGGCCATCCGCCCCGCTCCGTCCGGGTCGTCGATCAGGGAGCGCAGGCCGGCGGCGAGGGCGGCCGGATCGCCCGGCGGCACGACACACGCCGTGACGTCGTCGTCGAGCAGGGCGTCCATGCCGCCGACGCCGGTCACCAGCAGGGGCACCTCGTGCGCGCAGGCCTCAAGGAGCGCGAAGGGCAGGCCCTCGGAGTGTGAGGGCAGGCAGAAGGCGTCCAGGCCCGACAGGAGCGTGGCCACGTCGTCGCGGAAGCCGGTGAAGCGCACGCGGTCGGTCAGCCCGAGCTCGGCGACCTGGGCCTCGAGGGCCTCGCGGCTGCGCCCGTCCCCCACGATCAGGCAGCGCGCGCGGGGGTGGTCGGGCGCGACCAGCGCGAGCGCCTCGACGAGGTCGGCGATGCCCTTCACCGGCTCCAGGCGGGCCACCACGCCGACGACGTAGGCGTCGGCGGGCCAGTCGCCGAGCACCGCGGCGCGCCCGGCCGGGTCGGTCTCGGCGGGGGGGACGGCGTTGGGGATCAGCGCCGTGCGGGCGGCGGGCACGCCGAGCGAGGCGACGTAGTCGCGCGTCGGCTCGGACACGACGACGAACCGGCTGCCCAGGAGCCGGTTGAGGCGCAGCACGCCCTCGTAGAAGCGGCCGCGCGCGGAGCCGCCGTGTTCGGCCATGTACTGCGAGTGCACCGTGGTCACGCGCGCGGGGGTGCGCGCCGCCAGCCCGGCGAGCAGCGACCAGAGCTGCGACTGCGGGTTCTGGGCGTCGATGACGGCGAAGCCGTGCGCGCGCAGCACCTTCACGAGGTCGAGCACGATCCGGGGATCGGAGCGCCTCCGCGCCAGGGCGAGCCGCGGGTAGCCCAGGGCGCTCAGGCGCTCGTGCAGCGGCGAGCCGGCGAGGGTGACCACCACGAACGGCACGCCGCGCTCGGTGAGCGACCGGGCCATCTGCAGCACCCGCACGTCGGCGCCGCCGAACCGCTTGGCCAGGTCGACGACCATCACGGGGCCGAGGGGGCGTGTGCGGTCCGCGCCGCCGGCGAGTGGGTCGAAGGTCATCGAAAAGACGAAAAAACGCAACCCTGTTAAGGCCGCGGTCCGATCGGACGATAAACGAAACGACGCGAGGAACATGCGTCGTGCCCCCATAGGTCCCACCACCGCGGCTCCCGTAAGCGGGTGGGACATCCCAGAGGGAAGGACCCCTGAGTGCCCCCAGCTTCCGTGGGGAGGCTCCGCCGTGCCCGGCGTTTGAGCCTCGCGTTGTCGTGCGTCGCCCTGTGCGCCGCGCCCGCCGTCGTCGCGGAGATCGCGACGGCCTCCTCCGCCCCCGACACCTCCTTCGAGACCACCGCCGCCGGATGGTCCGCCTCCGGCGGCACGCTCAGCAGGGTCCGCGCCGGGGACGCCCCCGACGGGCGCACCGTCGCCCGCCTCGCGCGTCACCGGGGCTCCGGCCCGCTCACGCTCACCGACCGCGCCATCGTCGCCAACGCCGCCACCGGCCGCTCGTATCTCGCGACGGCCTGGGTGCGCGCGGCGGCGCCCGGCTCGATCGGCGAGCGCGCCGTCATCCGCGTCGTCCAGCGGTCGGCCGACGGCCGCGTCGTGCGCCGCACGACCTCGTCGCCCGTCAGGCTCGGGCGCACGTTCCGGCGCGTCGGCGTCACCGTCACCGCGAGCCCCCGGGCGGCCGGTTCGACGTGCAGGTCTCCCAGATCCACGCCGGTCGCGGCGACGCGATCGCGGTCGATGACGTCAGCGTCACGCCGCGCGGCGCGAGCAGCCAGATGGCCAGCGTCGGCGGCGCCGTCTCCAACGGCTCCTTCGAGGCCGACCTCGCGGGGTGGAGCGGCTACTCGGCCACCATCGCCCGCGTGGCGGTGGCCGGCGCTCCCGACGGCGCGTACGCCGCCAAGGTGACCCGCACCGGGTCGCTGACCTACTACACGCTCCAGGAGTCGTCCTCGACGGGGCCCATGCCCCTCGGCGCCAAGTACACCGCGGAGGCATGGGTCAAGGCCGGCAGCAGCAGCTCGACCGGCAAGTCGGTGCAGATCAAGCTCCGCGAGCGCAACGCCGCGGGCACGCAGGTCGCCGACACCGCCTCGGCCTCGGCCACGCTGGGATCGACGTGGAAGAAGGTCTCCGTGACCGCCACGACCAAGTCCTCGGGCGGCAGCCTCGACGTCCGCGTCAGCCAGAGCGGCGCCGCGTCCGGCCAGTACTTCTACGCCGACGCGGTGACGCTGACCGGCACCGGCACGACGCCGGCCCCGACGCCCACCCCGACGCCGGCCCCGACGCCCACGCCGACCCCGACGCCGACGCCGACGCCGACCCCTCCGCCCTCCTCGAGCTTCGACGGCGGCCTGATCGCCAACGCCTCCTTCGAGGGCACCACCGCCGGCTGGACCGGCTACGGCGCCAGCGTCGTCAGCGAGGCCGTCGCCGGCGCGCCGGCCGGCAGCTACGCCATCCGCGCCACCAACACGGGGGCCCTCGGCTACTTCACCACCAACGACGCGACACCGACGGTCGCGAGCACCTCGGCCGGCACCACCTACGCCGCCGAGGCCTGGGTGCGCGCCGCGACGACCTCCTCCGTCGGCAAGCCCGCCGTGCTGAAGCTGCGCGAGCGCACTCCCGGCGGCACCGTCGTGGCCGACACCTCGTCGCCCAGCGTCACCCTGACCACCTCCTGGCAGCGCCTCGCGGTCTCGCGGACGCCGGCGGCCTCGGGCAACTCGCTCGACGTCCGGGTGAGCCAGACCAACGCCACCAGCGGAAACGCCTTCTACCTCGACGCCATCCGCCTGGTCGCCACCCCGCCGACGCCGACGCCCGACCCCGACGCCGGACCCGACGCCGACGCCGGACCCGACGCCGACGCCGGACCCGACGCCCGCACCGCCCCCGTCCGCCGACACCACCGCTCCCGCCCTCACCGTCACCGCCCCCACCGCGGGCGCCACGCTGGCCGGCAGCGTTTCCGCCACCGCGACCGCCAGCGACGTGAGCGGCGTGGCGAAGGTGGAGTTCCGCATCGACGGCGCGCTGGTCGCGACCGACACCGCGAGCCCCTACGCCTTCGCGTGGGACACGACCACGGCGACCGACGGCGCCCACTCGATCGACGTCACCGCCTACGACCCGGCCGGCAACACCACCACCCGCACCGTCGCCGTGACCGTCACCAACGCGACGACCACGCCCGACCCGACCCCGGCCCCCCCGCCCTCGACCGGCCTCTCGCCCGAGGAGCGCCCCTACGACAGCACGTTCGCCTTCAACGAGCCCATCCCGAGCGGCGTCGGTATCGACGCCCGCTCGAGCGCGATCGTCGGGCAGCTGGACGCGAACACCGCGGCGGCGAAGGTGATCATGACCTCCTCCAGCGACGTCCCGCCGATCTACGTCGCCAAGCCCACCGACCCCTTCTACACGGTGAACGTCGGCGGCCAGTCAACCCGCTTCCGGGTCCCGGCCGGCGCGGTGCCCGGCGGCGGATCGGACACGCCGATGGTGATCCTCGACCCGAGCCACCCCGATTTCGGCGCCGACACCGAGCTTCGCCTCTGGCAGGCCTCGATCTCGGGCTCGACCCTGTCGGCCTCGGGCGCGGGGCTCTTCCACTACAACTCGGACGGGGCGATCCTCAACCCGACCGGCACGCGCAGCATCGGCACCCCCTTCCGCGGCCAGGGCACCGGCTCTGGCCTGTCGATCATGGCCGGCCTCATCCGCCCCGAGGAGGTGCGCCGCGGCCAGATCGACCACGCCCTTCGCTTCGCCTACTCGGCCTCTGACTTCACCAACCGCTTCCGCGCCCCGGCCACCAAGACCGACCAGCCCAACGGCACCTCGACCCGCAACCCGGCCACGGCGATGGACATGGGCATGCGCCTGCAGCTCGATCCTGCGGTCAACTGCGCCGCCCGCACCGTCCCCGGCAAGGCCGACTCCTCGCCCGAGACCCGCTACCTGCGCATGCTCTGCACCACCCTCCAGCGCTACGGCATGATCGCGGTCGATGGCACCGGCGACCGCGGCCTGATGCTGATGATGGAGCACGACAAGACCGCCCCCTGGACCTCGGTGGTCGGCGCCCCCCTCTACGGCTCCTACGGCTACCTGATCCGCGACAAGGACAGCCCCTCCGACGGCCTGTCGCGCGGCGACACCTCGGGCATCCCGTGGAATCAAGCTCAGGGTGCTCGACCGCAGCGAGTTCTAACGGCAGGGAAACCCCGGCGCGACCGGCCGGATCCACCACTACAGAAGAGCCGCCTCCGGGCGGCTCTTCGCGTTCCCGCGGAACAAAATGACCCGTTCGGGGCCGACCCCCCCACCAACGGCGAGTGGCGATCCCCCCAGACGGCTGGCGCAGCCTGATGTGCGCTCCCGCATCATCGTCCGTGACCTGGATAGTCGAAAGGGAGCGGAGACGTGAGGATCAAGCGTAAGTACATCGGCCGAGTGGCGGGGGCAGCAGCCGCCTCACTCGCCCTCGGGATGATGGCGCAGGGGGCCCTCGCGGCGACCCCTGATCCCGCGCCCTTCTGCGCCGCGTTCAACAAGATCACCCAGAGCAATAACACGCCGGTGGCGATTCCTGACGCCACGGCGAACCCCCAGCCCGTGCAGCCGGACCCTCCGGCCCCGCAGCTTCCCCGGGTGCCCGACACGCCGGGCGCCGTGAAGACGTCCACCATCACCGTCGCCGGCGCGACCGGCACCATCCGCGACGTGGACGCGATCACCAACCTCATCCACCCGAGCAACGGTGATCTGAACATCTCGCTGACGCACGGAACCAAGACGGTGCAGTTCGTGACGTCGTACATCCCCGCCCGCTCCGGCAAGAACGGCTACGCGGGTACCGTGTGGGACGACTCCGCCCCCCAGGCCGTCTCTGCGGCAGATCTTCAGTCCGACGGCACGAAGGCGACTCTTGCGCCCGAAGGCGCCCTCGCCGCGTTCATCGGTGACAACCCGAACGGCGCGTGGACCCTGAAGGTGAACGACGCGGCCGCCGGCGACGTGGGAACGCTCAACGGCTGGACGCTCAACCTGGCCACCTCGGCGGTGACCAACGCCCAGACGGTGACCAACGTGAGCGGCCCCGCCGGCGCGATCCCCGACATGAGCACGCTCGAGAGGACGGTCGTCGTCTCGGGGGCGAAGAAGTACCTGACCGACGTCAACCTGATCACGAACATCGCCCACCAGTCGGACCCGGGCGAGCTGCAGATGCGGCTCACCTCGCCGCAGGGCACCACCGTGCTCATCAGCAACAAGCGCGGGAGCGGCTCGGTGGACTCCCTGACCACCACCTGGGACGACCAGGCCGGTGGGGACAAGCTCATCACCCAGCTCGGCTGGACGGCGGGCCAGACCCGGCCCAAGGTGGTCCCGGAGAGCGCCCTCGGCGCCTTCATCGGCCAGGACCCCAACGGCACCTGGAAGCTGACCATCACCGACGTCCTCCCGCTCGACGCGGGCACGCTCAACGGGTGGAGCCTCGATCTGACCGGCACCGACGGCTGCGACCCCGGCGCGACGCCTCCGGCGACACCACCCCTCCGGTCAACACGACCCCCGCACCGGTCACGCCCGTCGTGCCGCTGACCCCCCCGACCATCGCGGCGCCCAAGGCTCCGTCCTGCGTCAAGGTGGGCCTCGTGGCCAAGATCACCGGCGCCACCAAGGTGATCAAGGGCAGGAAGGGCGTGGTCATCGTCAAGCTGACCAACGCCTCGAAGCTCGCGTCGGCGACCGGCGCCAAGGCGACCTTCGCCATCCCGCGCGGCTTCACGCTCGTCAAGAAGCCCAGGGGCGCGACGGTCAAGAGGGGCAAGGTCACGCTGAACTTCGGCACGCTCCTCGCCGGAAAGGGCAAGTCCCTCTCGCTCACCCTGAAGGCCGGATCCAAGGCCAGCACCGGGCAGCGCAAGAGCACGGTCGGCGCGTCGGCCGCCTGTGGCTCCACGGCCCGCGGCAAGCTCGCCGTCACGATCAAGAAGGCCTAGGTCCTGACGTTCACCGGGGATCCGTCACCCGCACGGGTGGCGGATCCCCTCGTCGTTCCCACGTCGGGTGGGTCGGTCGGGCAGGATAGGCGTGTGCCACGCGTCGTCTTCCTGATCGACTCGCTCGGATGGGGCGGGGCAGAGCGGCTCCTGCTGCAGTACCTGCCCCACCTCCGGACGGAGGGATTCGACCCCATCGTCTGCGTGATGCACGAGCGCAGCGGCAACCCGGTCGCCGACGAGATCCGCGCGCTGGGCATCGAGGTGGACACGGTCTCCGTCGAGCGCCTGCGCGACGTCACCGCCGTCCCGCGACTGGTGCGCTATCTACGCCGGCGCGGTGCCGACGTCGTGCACACCCAGTTGGAGTTCGCCGACGGTCTCGGCTCGGTGGCCGCTCGTCTCGCGCGCATCCCCTCGGTCTCGACGCTGCACACCATGTACGAGCCCCGCAAGTGGTCGCGGGCCTGGTGGCGCAACTGGCTGGGCGACCTCGCCCTCGGGCGCCTGGCGAGCGCCATCGTCGCCGTCTCGGACGAGGCGCGCCGCCACTACATCGAGCACCGCCCCTACCCGCGCCGCAAGCTGGTGACGCTGCGCAACGGCATCGACCTCACGCGCTTCGCCGACGCGGCCTCCGAGGGGCCCGCCGTGCGACGTGAGCTGGGCATCGCGCCCGGCGTCCCGGTGCTGGCCACGGTCGCGGTGCTGCGGCCCGACAAGGGCGTGCAGCACATGATCGCCGCGCTGCCGGCCATCGTCGCGGAGGTCCCCGACGTGGTGTACCTGGTCGTGGGCGACGGCGATCACCGCGGCACCCTGGAGGCCGCGGTCGCCGAGCACGGGACTGGCCGCCCGCGTCGTCTTCGCCGGCAGCCGCACCGACGTGCCGCGCGTGCTCGCAGCGTGCGACGTGTTCGTGCTGCCCACGGTCAGTGATGCCCTGCCGACCGTGCTCGCCGAGGCGGCGGCGTCGGGCGTGCCGCTGGTCGCCAGCGCCGTCGGGGGCGTGCCGGAGATGTGCATCGACGAGGGCAACGGCATCCTGGTGCCGCCCGCCGATCCCGCCGCCCTCACGGCAGCGTGCCTGCGGCTGTTGCGCGATCCGGGCCTGGCGGCGCGCATGGGCGACGAGGGCCGCGCGGTGGCGCGCGAGCGCTACGACATCCGCACCCAGGCGGGGCGGCTCGGCAGCCTCTACCGGCAGTTGATCGCGCGATGAGGATCGCCGTCGTCGAGCCCCGTGGCGCCGGGGGCATGATCCACTACGCCTACCGGCTGTGCGCGGCGATGGCCGCCCAGGGCGCCGACGTGACGCTGATCACCAGCACCGACTACGAGCTCGCCGGGGAGCCCCACGACTTCGCCGTGGAGGCGATCCTGCGACCCACCTCCCGGCCCGCGGGCCCGGCCTCGCCGCGCGCGGGGGCGCTCGGCGTGGCGCTGCGCAAGGCGCGGCGCCTGGCCCGGCTGGCGGCCTCCTTCGTCCGGGTCAACGCCGAGTGGGTGCGCCTCTCGCGTCACCTGCTGGCGACCCGGCCCGACGTGGTCCAGTTCGGCAGCATCGAGCACGCCATCGAGGCGCCCTACCTCTGGCATCTGCGCCGGCGCGGGCTGGAGCTGGCAGACGTCGTCCACGAGCCCGAGATCCGCACCAACCGCGGCATCCGCTGGGCGGTCGACATCCGCCTCTATCGGGCCGTCTACCGTGTCTTCGATCACCTCTTCCTGCACGGCGCCGCCAACGTGGCGCGGTTCACCGAGCTCTACCCGGGCGTCCCGCAGGCGCGCGTCCACTCGATCGAGATGGGCAGCCTGGTGGTGCTGGAGCCCGGCGCCGAGAGCGACGTCGATCTGCGCGCGCGTCATGGTTTCGCCCCCGACGCGCCGGTCGTGGTGTTCTTCGGGACCCTGCTTCCCAGCAAGGGCATCGAGGATCTGATCGCGGCCTTCGTCACCGTGCACGCGCGGCGTCCTGACGCGCGCCTGCTGATCGCGGGCCATCCCTCGCGCCGCATGGAGGACGGCGGCCTCGAGCGCCTCGCCGGCGGGCTCGGGATCGGCGACGCAGTGACGGTCAACGCGCAGTACGTCCCCAACGACGAGCTGGGCGCCCTGATGGGCATGGCGCGGGTCGTGGTGCTGCCCTACCGCAGCGCGACCCAGAGCGGTGCGCTGCAGGTGGCATACGCGTACGGGCGGCCGGTCGTCGCGACGCGGGTCGGCGCGCTGCCCGAGGTGGTGGAGGAGGGGCGGAGCGGCTACGTGGTGGCGCCCGAGAAACCGGCCGAGCTGGCCGAGGCGATCCTGCGGCTGGTGGACGACCCCGAGAGCGCCGAGCGGATGGGCGGCCACGCGCGCCATCTCTCGCAGACCAAGCACTCGTGGTCCTCGATCGCCGCGGGCATCCTCGCTGTCTACGAGGGTCCTACCGCCGGCTGATCGGCAGCGCGCGCAGGCCGGCGCGGGCCCGTTTCGCGACCGGGATGGCGCGCAGCCGGACCCGCGCGGCGGCCCACGCCGCCCTCCCGGCGACGCCGGGCGGGAAGGCCGAGAGCTCGATCAGCCCGCGCGACCCGGTGGACCAGCGGTTCTTGTAGTCGGCCGCGCTCCCGGCGAAGTCGAAGCGCGAGAGGCCCTCCGCGAAGGCGCGCTCGATCTCGGCGGCCATCAGGATCGTGCCGGGGGAGTGGGCGGCCATGTCCTCGACGTAGCCGATCTTGAGGGGGTACAGCACGCCGTGCGCCTGGAGGCTGGAATGGAAGGCGATCGGCCGGCCGTCGAGGCGCAGGAAGGTCAGGCGGAACCACCCGCGCCGGGAGGCCCAGATCGCCTGGAGGCGGTGGAAGCGCTCCTCGTCCGGGCGTGACGCCAGCGCCGTGCCCGCCCGCCCCTTCCAGCCGCTGGTCTCGATGAGCATCGCCGTGTCGAGCGCGGCCTCGAGCCCCTCGCCGCCGTCCAGGACCTCGATCCTCACCTCGCCGGCCTCGGCCAGCCGCCGCCGCCGCCGCGCGACGTCGCTGCGCGTGTTGCGGGAGAGGCCGCGCCAGTAGGGCTCCCACGGACCGGCGATGTCCACCACGGGCTGCTCGTCAACCGGGCGGGCGAGCGTGGCCCCGCCGCCCCCCTCGGTTGCCGCGACGAACGCCCGGTGCGTGGGGCTCCCCGCGACGACCGGCCGCAACAGCACGCGGCCCACGCCGATTCCGAGCGCCCCGCGCGCGGCGGCCAGGGCGGAGTCCGGACCGTCGCTGAGAAGGCCCGTCTCCTCCACCTCGCGCATGGCCACGGTCGAGCGGTGCGAGCGGTCCAGCACCAGGGGCAGCACCGCGGCCAGCCGGTCGCCGCGCCACACGGTCACCACGCGGAGCCGCTCGGGCGCCGAGTAGGCGGCCACCCAGGACGCGACATACCCCGGATACAACGCGGGGGGCGCCGCCAGGCGATCGGCGAGCGCCCCCCAGGACTCGGCCACCGTGCCGAGATCGCGCACGATCTCGACCCGGTGGACGGAGTCGGCGTCAGCCAGCGCCGATGGCATCCTTCACCAGCTGCGCGACCTCGGTGGGGTTGGTCCCCACGCGCACGCCGCGCGCCTCCAGGGCGTCCTTCTTGGCCTGGGCGGTGCCGGACGAGCCGGTGATGATGGCACCGGCGTGACCCATCTGCTTGCCGGGGGGCGCCTGGAAGCCGGCGATGTAGCCGACGACCGGAGTGGACATGTTGGCGGCGATGAAGTCGGCCGCCTTCTCCTCCTCGGCACCGCCGATCTCACCGACCATCACCACGAGATCCGTCTCGGGGTCGGCCTCGAAGCGGCCGAGGATGTCGATGAACGAGCTGCCGACGACGGGGTCTCCGCCGATGCCGACGACGGTGCTCTGACCGATGCCCAGCTCCGCCAGCTCCTTGGAGATCTGGTAGGTCAGAGTGCCGCTGCGGCTGATCAGACCCACGCGGCCCGGCTGGAACACCTGGGTCGGCATGATGCCCACCGACGCCACGCCCGGGCTGATGACGCCCGGGCAGTTGGGGCCGAGCAGCGTCTGATCGCCACGCTTGATGTGGGTGTAGACGCGCAGCATGTCGTGGGCGGCGATGCCCTCGGTGATGCACACGATCAGGTCGACGCCGCTCTCGATGGCCTCGTAGATCGCGTCGGCCGCGAAGCGCGGCGGCACGAAGACCATCGCGGCGTTCGCGCCGGTCTCCTTGACCGCGTCGTCCACGGTGTTGAACACCGGGATGCCCTCGACGTCCTGGCCGCCCTTGCCCGGCGTGACGCCGGCGACGACCTGGGTGCCGTATGCCTTGTTGCGCGTGGCGTGGAATGCGCCCTCGCGACCGGTGATGCCCTGCACCACGAGCCGGGTGGAGGCGTCGACGAGGATGCTCATGCGGCCTCCTTCGCGAGCTCGACGGCTCGTTTGGCGGCGGAGAGCATCGTGGGCTCGACCACCACGTTGGCGGGCGCGCGCTCGGCGATGATCGCCCGGCCCTCGACCTCGTTGGTGCCGTCCAGGCGGACGACGATCGGCAGCGTGGTGCCGAGCCGGTCGAGCGCCGTCAGCAGGCCCTCGGCGACCTCGTCGCACCGGGTGATGCCGCCGAAGATGTTGACCAGCAGCGACTTCACCTTCGGGTCGGAGAGCAGCACCTCGAGGGCGGCGACCACCTCGTCGGCGCGCGAACCGCCGCCGGCGTCGAGGAAGTTGGCCGGCCGGCCACCCGCCAGGGCGACGACGTCGAGGGTGCTCATCACGAGCCCCGCGCCGTTGCCGAGGATGCCGACGTCGCCGTCGAGCTTCACGTAGGTGACGCCCTTCTCATGGGCCAGGCGCTCCTGCGGGTCGGATGTGACCGCCTCCTGGAACGCCGCCATGTCCGGGTGGCGGTACAGCGCGTTGTTGTCGATCGTCACCTTGGCGTCCAGCGCGATCACCCGGCCGTCCTCGGTCAGGATCAGCGGGTTGATCTCGAGCAGCAGGGCGTCGAGGTCGATGAACGCGGCGTAGAGCTTGGTGAGGATGTCGAGGACGCCCTTCTGGGCCTCCACGTCGATCCCGGAGTGGTAGATCAGCCATCGCCCGTGGTGCTGCTGGAAACCCGTCAGTGGGTCGATGTGCAGCCGCGCCAACTCGTCCGGGCGCGACGCGGCGACCTCCTCGATGTCCACCCCGCCCGCGGCGGAGAGCATCACGAGCGGCTTCTTCTCGCCGCGGTCGAACGTCACCGAGGCGTAGTACTCCTTCTTGATCGCGGACGCGGCCTCGATCCAGACCCGGTGCACCGTGTGCCCCTTGATGTCCATCCCGAGGATGTCGCGCGCGCGGGCCTCGGCCTCGTCGGGCGTGTCGGCGACCTTGATGCCGCCGGCCTTGCCGCGCCCGCCCACCTGCACCTGCGCCTTCACAACGACCTTGCCACCGATCGCCTCCGCGGCGGCCCGGGCCTCCTCCGGCGTCTCGGCCACCTGGCCGGACGGCACGGGGATCCCATGACCCGCGAAAAGCTGCTTGCCCTGGTACTCGTAGAGATCCACCTGTCTCCCTCGTCGTCATCCCGGACGCGCATCCCGCCAGCGCCCCGCGGCATTGTACGCCGCGTGGAACTTCACACATTCCTCACCCCTGGGCCTGTTGTCGTGCCATGGAGGCCCGGCTAGGGTCGCCCGGGTCCGTGCCCACGCCCAGGAGGCCTCCCTCCGCATGAATGTGACGACGAGACTCCGGTCGATCGCCCTGGCCTGCTCGACGGTCGCCGCCGTGGTGGCGCTGCCGGCGGCTGCCTCGGCAGTCCCGCTCTCGACCAATCCGTTCTCCCCCACCAGCCCGTTCAACCTCCAGCTGCCGCCCAACGCGCCCGTCGCGTCCAACGGCGGGAGCCTGAGCGGGGTGACGTTGGGGGTGGCGTCCGACGACTACACGCCGGCCGTGTTCATCTCGAGCCCGAGCGACCCCCAGTACACGATCCACCTCACGTCCGGCTGGGGCCCCAACGCCCTCGAGGGCAAGAAGGTGCGCATCAACCCGGCCGCGCGCCGGGCCGACGACACCGACGGCCACATGACGATCATCGTCCCGCAGGAGGACATCGTCATCAGCCTGTACCAGGCGGCCCAGGGGCCGAGCGGGAGCACCTGGAACGCCTCCTGGGGCGGCATCGCGCCGCTGTCGGGCAGCGGTGGCAACCGCAGCGACTCGATCGGCGGCCGTGAGTCCGGCATCAGCCAGCTCGCCGGCCTGATCACGCCCGACGACGTCAAGCGCGGCATCGCCGAGGGCCCCAACGGCGACCTCGGCCACGCCCTGGCGCTGCTCCACAGTCAGATCAGCAACTCGACGTACCTCTTCCCGGCCATCCGCGCCGGCGGCAACTCGTCGGGCGGCCTGTACATGGGCCAGCGCGTGTTCCTGGACCCGGCGTTCGACGTCAACAGCCTCACCTTCGAGGGCGGGGCCCTGTCGAACCGCTTCGGCAAGCTGGTGGCGCGGACCATGCAGCGCTACGGCGCCATCGTCGTCACCAACTCAGGCGGCACCGGCTTCCAGATGGTCAACCCGGTCAGCTGGACCAGCATCGGCCAGCCCAACCCCTGGCCGGCCCTGATCGGCGACCCGCGCTCGGGCTATTACAACTACACGGTGCGGGCGATCCCCTCGTCGCGCCTGCGTGCCATGGCGTCCTCGGGCGGCAATGGCGTTCCCCGGCCCGGCGGAGCCGCACCGGTCGCCGCGCCGGCGCCGTCGACCGGCGGCGCGACCGGCCCGGCGACGGGCCACAAGCCCTCCACGGGCGCGGGCGGCACCCTCACCCCGACCTCCTGGGCGACGCTCCTGCGCCGCCGGGTCGTGCGCAGTGCGAACCAGGTCCACATCGTCCTGGCCGTCCGCTCGCCTGCGGGCCGGCAAGGTCACCGTCGGGGCGCGCCACCTGAAGGCCGGCCCGAAGGCGCTGGTCCGCCGCAGCGCGAAGATCACGAAGCTGAAGACGGCCTTCATGGTCGTCCGCGTCCCCGTGACCCGCGGCAAGCCCGCCAAGGTCGCCCTGGTCGTCAGCGTGAAGGACGCCAAGGGCCGCGTCCGCGTCATCCGCAGGGAGACCCTGACCGTGAAGTCCGGGTCTAGGGGCCTCTTCGCTCAGGACGTTCCGGGCTCTGGGGTTTCTGAGCCTGGGGCGTTTCTGAGCTTCGGCGTTTTCTCCGCAGTGCGTTGAGGACTGGTGACAAGGCGAGGAACCGGCCCTCTGGCGGGCCGGTTCGTCGCGCGCTCATCGCCTACCGGCGATTCGGCGGACCGACGCCACCGGCTGTTCGCCGGGGCCAGGCCGTCGGAAACAGTCCGGGCCAGGTCGGTAAGATCAAACGAGTCATGCCCACGCGGTGTGGGCTGGACGTTCTCTCGCTTTGGGGTGGTCGTTGGCCGCCACGCCCTTGGCTCGTGGTGTGGACCCTCATCGTGCTTCGAGGGGTTGGCCGCCACGCTTGGGGCCCTGGCTCGGACTACCCGCCGATGATGCTGGGGTTCACGATCAGGTAGGCGAAGAAGGCTCCGGAGCCGCAGGCGAGGACCGTGATCGCGGCGCGGGTGCGGCGGCGGCGGGCGGCTTCGTCTCCGGCGCTGCGACGGGCTCCGCGGGGGTGGCCGGTGCGGCGGTGGGTGAGGCGGCGGGCGACCTCTCCGAGACCGATCAGCAGGGCGATGCCCAGGATCGCGAACGCCGCGAGGCGCAGGTTGGAGCTGTCGGACTGGGCTTCGGCCTTGGCGCTGCTGGTCACGGACGCGTTGGCGACGGTGGTCTTGGCAGCCGTCACGACCGCCGGGGCGACCGCGTCGATCTTCGCGCTCGCGCTGGTCTGCGCGGCCAGGGCCACCTTCGCGGCGGCCGCCGCACGCCTCTTGGCGGCGGCGATGCGGGCGGCCTTCGCCCGGGCGGCGGCCGCGGCCCGGGCGGCGGCCGCGGCGCGGGCCTGGGCCGCGAGCTCCGCGGCGGTCGGGCCGGTTGGGCGTCGTCGTGGTCGTCGAGCCCGAGCTCGGCGAGCTCTGCGAGGGCGTCGGGGTGGGGGTCGGAGTGGGCGTCGGCGTCGGGGTGGGCGTCGGCGCCGGCGTCGAGGGGGCCTCGGCCGGGGGCAGATCCGGCGTGTTCGGCAGGTCCGTGGCGGCGATACGCCAGCGACGGCAGCACGGCGAGCAGCGCGAGGGCGACCAGCATCCTGAGGCGCGAGAGCGTTCATCACGCGGAATCGTACCTTCGCCGGGCCGTCACGCCATAGCCCTCGGCCTTCGCCATCACACGCGTCCCCACCTGCCGGGCCCGCTTTCCGGCGATCTCGGCGGCTGTGCGCAGGAAACGCGACCCGCGCTCGGGGTACACCACGGCCCGCCGCAGCTCGAACGGCGGCGTGCGGCGCGAGTTCCAGCCCTTGCGGGTGGTCACCCCGTGCGCGTAGCCCGCGGCGCGGGCGGCGCTCAGCGTGGCCTCGTCGTAGTCGCGTGTGGTGCCGTTGGGGTAGGCGATCGTCGAGATCGAGACGCCCAGGTGCTCCTCGAGCATCGCCCGCGACTCGCCCAGGTCGTCGCGCTGCACCTCGGCGGTCTCCTCCGAGAGGATGCAGTGGTCGCGCGAGTGCGAGCCGATCTCGAATCCGCGGCCGGCGAGATCGCGCGCGCCGTCCCAGTCGAGGAACAGCTCCGCCAGGTCCTCGCGCGGAGGAGGCGCGAGGCGCTCCACCAGATCCCCGAGCGCGTCCTCGCGACGCTCGCGGTCGCGTCGCTTGAGCAGTTCGGCCACGGCGCCGCGGGCCGTCCGGCGCTCGGCCGGGGTGCCCAGCGGCAGCCGCCGGTCGCCGACCGCCACCTCGTCGGCGGTGGTCTCGTTGACCGCCCAGGCGGCCGTCTCCCACCATGGGTCGAGACGGCGATCGAGCAGGCGGGGGACCAGGAAGAAGGTGGCCGCCATGCCGCGCCGCTCCAGCTCGGGCGCCGCGAGCTCCAGGTTGTCCCGGTATCCGTCGTCGAAGGTCAGCGCGACGGCCCGGGGGGAAGCGGCTCACCCTCGGACAGGCGGCGCAGGCCCTCGCCCAGCGGGACGACGTTGGCCCAGCGCTCGAGCCAGTCGAGCTGGTCGCAGAAGCCCCCGACCCCGGTTCCCGGGGCGGAGGGGAAGCATGGGGTGCCCTCGACGTTGTGCCAGCCGAGCACCAGCAGTCGCCGGCCCGAGATCGGCACGGTGGGTGCCGCTACTTCCCCGCCCGGCGGATGGTGCTCCCGATCGTCTCGAACAGCAGCTTGAGATCGCCGGAGGTGCTGCGGGTGCGGAGGTACTCGACGTCCAGGCGCAGCCGCTCGTCGAGGCAGGTCTCGTCGGCGCCGCGGCGCACCTGCCAGAGGCCGGTGATGCCCGGCTTCGCCTCGAGGCGCTCCGTGTGCCAGAGGCTGTAGGTGCTGGCGGCGAAGGAGGTGGGGCGGGGGCCGACCAGGCTCATGTCGCCGCGGATCACGTTGATCAGCTGCGGCAGCTCGTCGAGGAAGGTGGCCCGCAGGAACTTGCCGACCTTGGTGATGCGGGGGTCGTTGTCCATCTTGAAGTCCGGGTAGGCCACCAGGCTCAGGTGCTGGAGCTCGGCCTTCATCTCCTCGGCGTTGGTGCACATGGTGCGGAACTTGAGCATCGTGAAGCGGCGGCCGCCGAGGCCGGTGCGCTGCTGGCGGAAGAAGATCGAGCCACGGTCGTTGATCGGGATGGCGATGGCGATCAGCAGGGCGATCGGCAGCACCAGGATCCCGATGATCAGAGCGATCGTCAGGTCGATGATCCGCTTGGTGACGAAGTAGCCGCGCGACGGGCGCGGCAGCGCCGCGATGTCGGTCAGGAACGTGCGCCGCAGCTGGTTGAAGGCGACCGCGGAATCGATCGGCGAACGTCCCGGACGGTCGGGCTCTCCGTTTGCCGCCTGGTCGCGGCTGGGGAACGCGAAGCTGTGGGAGTCGATCTGCGGAAGCGTACTCATGCGACGGCCGCGACCTCGGTCGAGCGGGACAGCTCGCCCTCGAGCCACTCGGCCTCGCGCGCGATGCCCTCGGCGATGCCGACCCGCGGCTGGTAGCCGAAGGTCCGCGCGGCCCGGTCGATCGCGGCCGAGGTGCTCGGCGGATCGCCGGCCAGAGCGGCGCGGCGGTCGAGCGGCACGGGCTGGCCGACGATGTCGCCGATCAGGTCCAGGAGGTCGCTCAGGACGATCGTGTTGGCGCCGCCGAGGTTGAAGGGGCCCTCGGCACCCGACGCGATGGTGCGGGTGATGCCGTCCACGATGTCGGCGACGAAGGTGAAGTCACGGCCCTGGGTGCCCGTGCCGAACAGCGGCACCGGGTCGCCGGTCATGGCCGCCGAGATGAACCGGCGGATGGCCATGTCGGGGCGCTGACGCGGTCCGTAGACCGTGAAGAAGCGCAGCGAGGCGCTGGAGATGCCCAGCGGGCGGTACGCGCCCAGCAGGCTCTCGCCGGTCAGCTTGGTGACGCCGTAGGGGGAGATCGGGAGCGGGGTGACGTCCTCCGCGGTGGGGAGCGACTCGGCCGCGCCGTAGATCGACGACGACGAGGCGTACACCACGCGCTCGATGCCGGTGCGCACCGCGGCGTCCAGGACGCGCTGGGTGGCCAGGACGTTGTGGCCGACGTAGACCTCGAAGCCGCGGCCCCAGCTGTCGCGCACGCCGGGCTGGGCGGCGAGGTGCACGATCAGGTCGGCGCCCTCGAGGTGGGAGTCGAGCTCGTCCGCGCGCAGGTCGGCCTCCACCAGGCGGAAGCCCGCCAGGGTGTTGAGCACGCTGAGGTTGGCGACCTTCGCCGAGCGGGCGTAGTAGTCGGTGAACATGTCGATGCCCACGACCTCGACGCCCTCGGACACGAGGCGCTCGGAGAGGTGGGAGCCGATGAAACCGGCCGCGCCGGTGACGACGACCTTCATGACGCGTGGGCCACGGGGCCCTCCGAGTGGCGGGGCTCCAGAACCTGATCGATCAGGTCGGTGAGCGTCACGCCGTCGTCGGGGAACGTCACCACGGTGATGTCATCGACAGATCCGCCGGTTTCCTGGAGTCGCCTCGCGAGAGCGCCGGCACCCGCGCCGTCGGTCTCGGGAAGCATCACCAGCACGTGGCGGCCGTCGGGGGACAGCGCGAAGAGATCGGAGAAGCGGATCGGGACCCGGGCCGAGACCTGAACGCTGAGCGGGATCGCCGCCAGGGACAGCGGGCGCTCATATCGACGGGCCCTCGCGAGCTCGTATTCCATGAGCGTCATCACGTCATCGAGCACGGGCAATCCAGTCCCTCTGTCGCCTCGTCCTGCCTGGCGCCGACCTCTGTGTCGGAAGGCTCGCATGTGTGTCCTGTTCCTCCGTGATCTCTGTGGCTCCCGTCGGGTGGTATTCCCAACGGCTGCGAGTGTCGCAAGCGGCCTTCCCAGCGGCATCACCCGAAGGTCTAGTCCCGACCTAGCCGTCTCAGGGAGGCATCTCTGCTCCTCCGTTCCTTGTCGGCTCGGACGGGGGCCGACTCCAGTCCTCGGGGAGCGTCGATTGTCCCCTTTCGCTACCTCCCCCGTAAAGGTTGCCGCCAGGGCTCCGAAGGTAGCGGTGCAGTCATACGGGTCCATCAGGGCCCGGAGCGCAAGGAGGCGCGATGGAGCCGACACGGATGTTGCGGTGCAGCACGCACCGAGGCTCGACCCCGATGGCGATGGGCCTGGCGGTACTGGCCCTCGCGGGAGCCCACACCGCTGCGGCAGCCGCCGCCGGATCGGGCCACACGGCCGCGTTTCCCGGGCCCTGGCACTCGACGACGACGGCCGGATCGGTGCTCCGCGTGCCGCACCCCGGCGCCGCCACCACATGGCGCCTGCGCAGCGGCCCGGCCCCGGCGCGCGCCCACCTCACCGCGACCGTGCCCGCCGGGCGCGCCGTGGTCGTCACCACCCGCGTCCGCGTGGCCAGCGCCCCCCTCGACGGCGGCCGCCGCGCGGTCGTCAGCATCGGCTCTCCCCGCGGCCCGCGCCTGCAGGTCGGCGTGGTCAGGTCGCCGGGCGGCGGCACCCACTGGGCCGGCTGGCGCCAGAGCGTCTCCGGCACGGCCCGCGTCGCCGTCTCCGGCGTCCCGGTCCGCCGCGGCCGCATGCAGCACCTGACCATCAGCGCCTCGGCCACCTCGGTGGTCGTGCGGGTGGACGGGCGCACCGTGTTCACCGGCGGGCGGGCGCAGATGCGCTCCGTCTCGCGCCGCCACATCGCGCTGGGGCTCGCCCCCGGACCGGGTCGCGGCAACATCCTCGTGTCCCGTCCGTCGGCCCGCGTCGTCGCCCCGACCGTCGCGCCTATCCGCAAGACCCCGGCCACGATCCACGCGCCCCACCCGGCCCCGGTGGCCGCCCCGGTGCCCCTCGCGCCGACCGCCCTCGCGCTGTCGGCCTCCGACCGGCCCTACGACAGCACGTTCGCCTTCAATCAGGCCATCCCCGCGCGGTGTCGCCACCGACGCGCGCAGCGACGCGATCGTCAGCCAGGTCGATGCCAACACGGCCGCCTCCAAGGTGATCATGACCTCCTCCAGCGACGTCCCGCCGATCTACGTCGCCAAGCCCACCGACCCCTTCTACACGGTGAACGTCGGCGGCCAGTCAACCCGCTTCCGGGTCCCGGCCGGCGCGGTGCCCGGCGGCGGATCGGACACGCCGATGGTGATCCTCGACCCGAGCCACCCCGATTTCGGCGCCGACACCGAGCTTCGCCTCTGGCAGGCCTCGATCTCGGGCTCGACCCTGTCGGCCTCGGGCGCGGGGCTCTTCCACTACAACTCGGACGGGGCGATCCTCAACCCGAACGGCACGCGCAGCATCGGCGCCCCCTTCCGCGGCCAGGGCACCGGCTCTGGCCTGTCGATCATGGCCGGCCTCATCCGCCCCGAGGAGGTGCGCCGCGGCCAGATCGACCACGCCCTTCGCTTCGCCTACTCGGCGTCTGACTTCACCAACCGCTTCCGCGCCCCGGCCACCAAGACCGACCAGCCCAACGGCACCTCGACCCGCAACCCGGCCACGGCGATGGACATGGGCATGCGCCTGCAGCTCGATCCGGCGGTCAACTGCGCGCTGCGCACCGTCCCCGGAAAGGCCGACTCCTCGCCCGAGACCCGCTACCTGCGCATGCTCTGCACCACCCTCCAGCGCTACGGCATGATCGCGGTCGATGGCACCGGCGACCGCGGCCTGATGCTGATGATGGAGCACGACAAGACCGCCCCCTGGACCTCGGTGGTCGGCGCCCCCCTCTACGGCTCCTACGGCTACCTGATCCGCGACAAGGACAGCCCCTCCGACGGCCTGTCGCGCAGCGACACCTCGGGCATCCCGTGGGGATCGCTGAGGGTGCTCGACCGATCGACCTTCTAGGCTGCCGCCTGGCTACGGAGGAGACAGCAGCGTGACCGCACCACGGACGACGGCGGGACCCGGTCGGGTGGATCTGCTCATGAGAGCCGATCTGCTCGACCGGGTCCGTGATGAGTGGCGGGCGCTGGCCGAGGGGACCGGCGTGCCGTTCACCACGCCGGAGTGGCACCAGGCCTGGCTGGCCAACCACCCCGCCGCGCGCCCGGTGGTCGCCGTCGTCCGCGACGGCCGGGGCACCGCGCGCGCCGTGCTCGCCATGGTGCTCAGCCGGCGCAACGGGCTGCGGGTGCTGCACTTCGCCGGCGACGACCTGGGCGACGCCTTCGGCCCGGTGTGCGCGGACGGCGTCAGCGAGCGGGAGGTGGGGCGGCTGGTGGGGGAGGCGATCGGCGCGAGCGGCCTGCGCTGGGACATGGTGATGCTGGGTCACGTTGACGAGCGGGCCGGGTGGCACGAGGACTTCCGCGCCGCGCTGCCGGGGTCGGTCGCCTCCATCGAGCGCCGTCGCATCGAGGCCCCGTCGATCGAGGACGCGGGCGACACGTGGGTCGCGTACCTCGAGGGGCGCCGTCGCACAGTGCGCAAGGAGACCCGCCGGCGGCGCCGGAGGATCGAGGAGGACGAGACTCACGGGTTCCGCTCGGCGGATGCCGCGTCCGCGACGGCGGACACCCAGACGTTGTTCCGTCTGCATGACCTGCGCTGGGACGACCGCGGAGGCTCGTCGATCGAATCGCCGGCGGCGCGCGCCACCCTGGCCGACTTCAACGTCGCCGCCGCCGGGCGCGGATGGCTCCAGCTGTGGTTGCTCGACCTCGACGGCGCCCCCGCGGCGGCCGAGCTGGCCTGGCGCCTGGGCGGGCGGCAGACGCACTTCCAGGGCGGATTCGACCCCGAGCACGCCTCGCGCGGCGTGGGCATCGTGCTGTTCGCCCGCGCCCTCGAGGACGGCTTCGAGCACGGGGTGGAGCACTTCGATCTCGGACAGGGCACCGCGACCTACAAGATGGAGTTCGCCAGCGGGATGAGGACGGCGACCACGGTGATGCTGGTGCGGTCGTGGAGCCCGCTGCGCCCGGCCGTGTCCGGGGCGATGCTCGCCCGGAAGGCACTGAAGGCGATGCCGGCGGAACGGCTCGCGCCGCTGCGGGCCGGGGTGGCCCGGGCGCGCGCCCGGCTCAGGAGATGATCGCCACCACGTCGCCCACCGTGACGGCCTGACCCTCGGCGACCCGGACCTCCTTCACGGTCCCGCCCTGATGGGCCGCGATCTCGTTCTCCATCTTCATCGCCTCGACGATGCACACGATGTCGCCGGCCGCGATCTCCTGGCCCGCCTCCACGGCCACCCGCAGCACCGTCCCCTGCATCGGGGTGACCACCTGATCCGGTGACGCGCCGCCGCCCGCGCCGCCCGACGAGCGCGCGCGCTTGGTCTTCTTCGCCGCGGCCGGCGCAGGCGCCGAGGAGCCGCCGCGATCCGCGTAGCGCAGGGCCACCTCGAAACGCCGCCCGGCCACCTCGGCCACGAAGGTGCGCTCGGTCTGCGGCTCGGCGTCGGCCGCCTCGTCGGACGGGCCGGCGACGGCTCCGGGCGTGCCCGGGATCGGGGTCGGCTCGTCGGCCAGCCGGGCGAGCAGCGCGTGGCAGGCCCCGCCGGCGATGAACTCCTCCTCCTGGAGCAGCCACTGGTGGAAGGGGATCAGCGTCGCGGGTCCCTCGACCACGTACTCGCCGAGCGCCCGCAGCATGCGCCGCCGCGCCGACTCGCGATCCACGTCCCACACGATCAGCTTGGCCACCATCGGGTCGTAGATCTCGGGGATCTCGGATCCGGCGCGCACGCCGGAATCGACCCGCACGCCCGGCCCCGAGGGCTCGCGGTAGGCGGTGATGCGCGCGGGGGAGGGCAGGAAGCGCGCGGAGGCGTCCTCGGCGTTGATGCGGCACTCGAAGGCGTGCCCGCGCGGGCTCACCTGCGCCTGGGTGATCGAGAGCGGCTCGCCGGCCGCGACGCGGATCTGCTCGCGCACCAGGTCGAGGCCTGTGACGGCCTCCGTGACCGTGTGCTCCACCTGGATGCGGGTGTTCATCTCGAGGAAGAAGAACTCCTCGCCCGAGACCAGGTACTCGAGCGTGCCCGCCGAGGTGTAGCCGACCGCCTCGGCCGCGCGCACCGAGGCCTCGCCCATGCGGCGGCGCAGGTCATCGGAGACCACCGGGCTCGGCGTCTCCTCGATCAGCTTCTGGTGGCGGCGCTGCACCGAGCAGTCCCGCTCGCCCAGCCAGATGCAGCTCCCCTGGCTGTCGGCGAGGATCTGGATCTCGACGTGGCGCGGCTCGGGCAGGTAGCGCTCGAGGTACACCGCGCCGTCGGCGAAGAAGCGCTCGCCCTCGCGGACGGCGCCGGCGAAGGCGTCCTCCAGGTCGTCCGGCGTCAGCGCGACGCGGAAGCCCTTGCCGCCTCCGCCCGCGGACGCCTTGACGGCCACCGGGTAGCCGATCGTGTCGGCGATCGGGCGCGCCGCGGCGACGTCGGCCACCGGCTCGGTGACCCCGGGGACGATCGGCACGCCGGCCGCGTCCATCAGCGCGCGCGCCTTCACCTTGGAGCCCATCGCGTCGATCGCGTCCGGCGGCGGGCCGATCCAGACGATGCCGGCGTCGGCCAGCGACCGCGCGAATCCGGCGTTCTCGGCCAGGAACCCGTAGCCCGGGTGCACCGCGTCCACGCCCGCCTGGGCGGCGATCTCCAGGATCCGCGGCACGTTGAGGTAGGTCTCCGCGGCCAGCCCGGGCCCCAGCAGGTAGGCCTCGTCGGCGTGGCTCACGAACAGGGCGTCGCGATCCGTCTCGCTGTAGACGGCCACCGAGGCGATGCCCATCTCGCGCAGCGTGCGGAAGACGCGGATCGCGATCTCCCCGCGGTTGGCCACCATCACCTTCGAGATCGCGGTCACGCGGTTCCTCCCCATGGGGCTCCGTCGTCCTTGGCGCCGCCCGGCACCTCGGTGTTCTCGAGCATCCCGGCCCGACGCCAGCGCGAGCGGTACGCGACGGGGGTCGTGTCGGCCGGAGCCGCGCTCTCGGACTCGACGAGCGCCGTCAGGGCGGCCGTGATCGCGGCGAGCTCGGCCGGAGCCGGTGTCCCGCCGGCCCGCACCCGCAGTCGTGCCGCGCTCACAGGGGGATGTTCCCGTGCTTGCGGCGGGGCCGCAGCTCGCGTTTGGTGAGCGACACCTCGAGCGCGCGGATCAGCCACGCCCGGGTCTCCTCGGGCTCGATGACGTCGTCCACGTAACCGCGCTCGGCGGCGATGTACGGGTTCGCGAAGCGCTCGGTGTAGTCGGCGATCAGCTCCGCGCGCCGCTCGGCCACGTCGCCGCCGTCGGCCTCGGCCTTCTGCAGCTCGCGGCGGAAGACGATGTTGACCGCGCCCTCGGCGCCCATCACCGCGATCTCGGCGGTCGGCCAGGCGGCGTTGAAGTCGGCGCCGACGTGCTTGCTGGCCATCACGTCGTAGGCGCCGCCGTAGGCCTTGCGCGTGATCACCGTCAGCTTCGGCACGGTGGCCTCGCTGTAGGCGTACAGCAGCTTGGCGCCGTGCAGGATGATGCCGTTGAACTCCTGCGTGGTCCCGGGCAGGAAGCCGGGCACGTCCACCAGGGTCACGATCGGGACGTTGAAGGCGTCGCAGAAGCGCACGAAACGCGCGGCCTTGATGGAGGCGTCGATGTCGAGGACGCCGGCCAGGGCCTTCGGCTGGTTGCCCACCAGGCCGACCACATGGCCGGCGAGGCGGGCGAAGCCGATGACGATGTTGGGCGCGTAGAGCGGGGCGACCTCGAGGAAGTCGCCGTCGTCCACGATCAGCTCGATGACCTCGGTCATGTCGTACGGCTTGGTGGCCGTGTCCGGGATGATCGTGGCCAGCTCGGGCGCCGCCCGGTCCACCGGGTCGTCCGTGGCCACGAACGGGGCCGGGTCGAGGTTGTTCTGCGGCAGGTACGACACCAGGTCGCGCACCATCTCGAGGCACTCGGGCTCGGAGTCGGCGGCGAACTGGCACACGCCCGACTTGGTGGCGTGGCTGTAGGCGCCGCCGAGCTCCTCCATGGTCACGTCCTCGCCGGTGACCGTCTTGATGACCTCGGGGCCCGTGATGAACATGTGGCTGGTCTCGCGCACCATGAAGATGAAGTCGGTGATCGCCGGGCTGTACACCGCGCCACCGGCGCAGGGGCCCATCACCACCGAGATCTGCGGGATGACGCCGCTCGCCCGGACGTTGCGGAAGAAGATGTCCGCGTAGCCGCCCAGGCTGACCACGCCCTCCTGGATGCGGGCGCCACCGGAGTCGTTGATCCCGATGATCGGGCAGCCCATCTTCACGGCGAGGTCCATCACCTTGACGATCTTCTCGGCGAACACCTCGCCGAGGCTGCCGCCGAACACGGTGAAGTCCTGGCTGAACACGAACACCTTGCGGCCGTCGATGGTGCCGTGGCCGGTCACGACGCCGTCGCCCCAGGGCCGCGTCTCCTCCAGGCCGAAGCCGTGCGCGCGGTGCCGGGTGAACATGTCGAGCTCGACGAAGCTGCCGGGGTCGAGCAGCAGGTCGATGCGCTCGCGGGCCGTCAGCTTGCCGCGTGCGTGCTGGCGCTCGACGGCCGCCTCGGTGCCGGCGTGCCGGGCCTCCTCGCGCAGCTCGCGCAGGCGCTCCCGCTTCTCCTCGGTGCTCACCCTCGCGCCGCCAGCATCCGGTCGTACTCCCCGTATTCCTCGCGCAGCACCCCGCACACCTCGCCCACCGTGGCCCGCGCGCGCAGGGCTTCGCGCATGGGCGGGAGCAGGTTAGCCGTCCCGCGCGCGGCGTCGCGCACATCGGCCAGGCGCGCGTCCACCTCGACTGCGTCCCGCCCCTCCCGCAGGCGGCGCAGGCGCGCGACCTGGTTGACCTCGATCTGGGGATCCACGCGGTGGATCGACACCGGCTGCTCGTCGTCCTCGCGGTACTCGTTGACGCCGATCACCACCCGCTCCCCCGAGGCGACCTCCTCGTGGTGGCGGAAGGCGGCGTCGCCGATCGCCTCGCGCATGTACTCGATGCACTCGACGGCCCCGCCGCGCTCGTCGATGCCCGCGATGATCTCGCGGGCGCGCTCCTCGATCTCGGCCGTCAGGGTCTCCACGTAGTAGCTGCCGCCGAGGGGATCGACGGTGTCGCGGATGCCCGACTCGGCCGCGATCACCTGCTGAGTGCGCAGCGCCAGCTTGGCCGACTCCTCGGTGGGCAGCGCCAGCGCCTCGTCGAAGCCGTTGGAGTGGATCGACTGCGCGCCCCCGAGGGCCGCGGCCAGCACCTGCACCGCGACGCGCACGATGTTGTTCTGGGGCTGCTGCGCGGTCAGCGTGCTGCCGCCGGTCTGGGCGTGGAAGCGCAGGGCCATCGCGCGCGGCTCGGTGGCGCCGAAGCGGTCGCGCATGATGTGGGCCCACAGGGAGCGGGCCGCCCGGAACTTGGCGACCTCCTCCATCAGGTTGTTGTGGGCGTTGAAGAAGAACGACAGCCGCGGCCCGAAACGATCGACGTCGAGGCCCGCCGCCCGGGCCGCCTCGACGTAGGCGATGCCGTTGGCGAGGGTGAAGGCCACCTCCTGCACCGCCGTCGAGCCCGCCTCGCGGATGTGGTACCCGCTGATCGAGATGGTGTTCCACTTCGGCAGCTCGGCGTCGCAGTAGGCGAACGTGTCGGTGGTCAGCCGCATCGACGGCACCGGCGGGTAGATGTAGTTGCCGCGCGCCACGTACTCCTTGAGCACGTCGTTCTGGATCGTCCCGCGCAGCTCGCGGGCGTCGGCGCCGTTCTCCTCGGCCACCAGTTGGTACAGCAGCAGCAGCACCGAGGCCGGGGCGTTGATGGTCATGCTCGTCGAGACCCGGTCCAGCGGGATGCCGTCGAACAGGCGGCCCATGTCCTCCACCGAGTCGATCGCCACCCCGACGCGGCCCACCTCGCCGGCGGCCAGCGGGTCGTCGGAGTCCATGCCGAGCTGGGTGGGGAGGTCGAAGGCGGTCGAGAGCCCCGGTGCGCCGGCCGCCAGCAGATAGCGGAAGCGCTCGTTGGTCTCCTCCGCCGTCGCGAAGCCGGCGTACTGGCGCATCGTCCACGGCTTCTGGCGGTACATCGTGGGGTGGACGCCCCGCGTGTAGGGGAAGGCGCCCGGCTCACCCAGCCGCTCGGCGAGGTCCAGATCCGCGATGGACGAGGCGTCGTAGACACGCTCGATCTCGAGACCTGACTCGGTGGCCCGGGAGTCCCGCTCCGCGCCGCCCTTGCTGTCGCTCACGTGCCCCCTGCTGAGATCGGCTTCGGGCCGCGGATCCCGCGCCCTACGAACCCGGCGACGCTACCACACGCCGTCGCCGGGTTCCGAGGGGCCTATCGCCGGCGCTTGACCACGTACGCGCGCTTCACGACCGACTTCTTGCCGATCTTCAGCTGGGCGGTCATCAGCACCTTGGTCAGCGGGTAGTTGCGCTTCATCACGATCTTGCAGCTGAACGAGTGCCGTGCCGGGACCCTGGCGGAGCAGCGGCCGAGCACCTTGCGGTTGATCGTCGCGGTGAACTTGACCGTCCCGTTCTTCGGTCCGGTGATGACCTTGCCGACGATCAGCCGCTTGCCGACATGGCCGGTGGCCACGTTCGAGAGCAGCGCCTTGCCGACCGGCTTGGTGATCTTGGTGTTGACGCTCGGCAGCGCGGTCTGCGGCGGCACCGGCGCGATGGCGATCGCGACCGAGGCCTTCACGTTCGGATTCGACCGTGCTGGTCGCCGTGACCGTGACCGATCCCGGCGTGGCCGGGCGCCGTGAAGAGGCCGCCCGGGGTGATGGCGCCGCCGGTGGCGCTCCACGTGACGCCGCCGCCGAGGTTCGCCAGCGTCGGGGTGAGCTGGACGCTGGTGCCCGCGATCATGCTCGACGGGCGCGCCGGAGATGGCGACCGTCGGAGCGGTGCTCGTCAGGCTCACCGTCGCCACGACGGGGCTGAGCGGGAAGCTCGAGCGCGGCGTTGAGGGCGGCGTAGGTGAAGCCGTCGGCGCCGGTGTAGCCCGGGGCCGGCGTGTAGGTGACAGAGCCGGCCGGTGAAGGTCGCGCCGGTCGCCACGTTCAGGGAGCCGTGCGACGGGCCCCGAGACGACCTTGAAGCGGAGGTTGCTGTTGCCCTGGCCGCCGAACTTGGTGGTCGCGAGCGTGATCGACTTCGCGCCGCCGGTCTGCGGCGTGGACACGGGCTGGGCGATCCAGCCGGGAACCGTCACCGGATCGTTGGTGGCGAAGGCGCGCGAGTTGCTCTCGGCGCTGCCGCCGCCCTCCCAGACGACGTTGTCCGGGTCGGCGTCGCTGGCGACGTAGTAGATGCCCGGGGGCCGTGTCCGACACGTCGACCCACTGGTACGAGAGGCTCTTGTCGTACACGTCGCGCCAGCCGGGCGAGGTGCCCATGCGGATGTACTGGGCCGTCGTGGCCTCGGCGTCGGGGTTGTTGGGGTTGTAGTAGTTCGGGTCGCGGCAGAAATGGGTGACGGCATCGGTGTAGGTCATCGGATCCGTCGTCGGAGCCCCGGTCGCCTGCTGGAGGTCGTAGAGACAGAAGCCGACCTTCTGGCCGGGGGCCACCTCCGCCGTGCGCGAGCTGTTCCACAGCGAGTAGCGCATGACGTGCATCAGGTGGAAATGGTGATGGCCGTCGGCGGCCTCGTACTTCACCTGGACGGCGCCCTCGGGGACGTTCACCGGTCCGTTCGTCGTCATCCGCGCGTACTGCTGCATCGGGTGCGTCGCCCGGCCCCGGGTTCGGGTTGCCGGAGACCTCGAGCGGGCCCTGGCCCACGTTGGTCACGAAGCCGTCGAAGCGCACCAGCAGGCGGCCGGCGCTGAGACCGCTGGCAGGCGACGGCGGGCTGGTCGATGTTCTCGACCGGGTCGGCGCGCAGGTCGGGCGCCTGCGGGACTGGCGCCAATGGCCATGGTGTAGATCGGAAGGGCGATGGCCACTGCGGCGGAAGCGCCCAGCAGCCCGAGCACGGAACGACGGCGAGGTGATTTCATGCTGCGAAGCCTAAGTTCGGGACGGTTCTCCACGACACTCCTCATGCGGACAGGTCGACCCCCCCACCGACCAGTAGCGCGGTAAGGGATGTGTGAACGCGGCCCCTCCCGGCCTCGCCCGCGCGACCGTATGGCGAGCATGCCCGTGGGGAAAGCGGGTCGGGTACGCCGCGGGGGCGTGCGCCCGAGGCGGGTACAATCGGCCCTGTGGCAGATGACATCCAGGTGACCGTTCGCCTCTTCGGCACCATGCGCGAGGCCGCCGGCACGGGGCGCGTCGCGCTCCGCGTGCTCCCCGCGACGCCCGCCGGCGCCCTGTGGGGATACCTCCCGGACGCCGTGCGCCACGTCGGTCTGCCCGACGGCCTGCGCTATGCCGTCAACCACGAGTGGACGCTCCCGAGCGCCACGCTGCGCGACGGCGACGAGGTGGCGCTGGTGCTGCCGGTGTCGGGGGGTTGATCGCGCTTCTCGACACCCCCCTCGACGCCTCCGCCCTGCTCGCCGAGGTCGCCGACCCCGAGCACGGCGGCACCGCGCTGTTCGTCGGCAGCACCCGCCGCGAGGTCTCGGATCGCGAGGTCGTGGAGTTGCGCTACGAGGTCTACGAGGAGCTCGCCCTCGCGGAGATGGCCGCGATCGTCGCCGAGGCGGAGCGGAGCTTCGGCGCGCGCGTCGCCGTCGCGCACCGCCGCGGAGCCGTCGCCGTCGGCGACCCCAGCGTGATCGTCGCCGCCTCGGCCGGCCACCGCCCGGCCGCCTTCGCCGCCTGCCGCTACGTCATCGACGAGCTCAAGTCCCGGGTGCCGATCTGGAAGCAGAACGTGTACGCCGACGGCGGCACCGACTGGATCGACGGCTGTGTCCACGACCACCACGGATCGGCGAGGAGCCAGCATGCCTGAGGTCCCCGCACCACCCGGCGTCGAGACCGAGGCGCCCGTCATCGCGCCCCCGATGCCGGACATCGATCAGGAGTTCGACCAGCAGGAAGAGCTCTGGATCGACGACTCGGGGCAGGACTACAGCGGCTGGTACTGCGTGAGCACCGACCCGTGGCCGTGTCCCGCCGAGGGGTGCAGCTTCGTCGCGCGATTCCTGACCGCGGCGCACCTGGTGATCGTGTGGCCCGAGATGGACGACCCGGCCCTGCTGCGTCACGCCGCCGCGGCGCGCGACGTGGGGCGCAATCCCAAGCCGACCGTCTACGAGCCGGGGTTCGGCCCGGCCTGCTCGTACTACCAGTGGGAGGCGGCGGGCCACCCGGTGCACGCCGTGCGCGGCGACATCGGCGGAGACGTCTACAAGAAGTAGCGGGCCTCCCAGAGGGCCAGCGCGCCCGCCGCCGGCGGCGCCACCGGCTCCGGCGCGGTCCACACCGCGGCGAGGCCCTCGGGCGTCGCCTCCACCAGCACCGCCCCGCTGAACTCCTCCCGCGCGAGCAGCCCGCCGGCGTCGGGCGGGCGCGCCAGGGGGACGCGGATCTCCACGCTGATCGTCGGGCTCAGCCGGAGCATGTTCATCGTCAGCCCCTGCAGGCGGGCGCCCCGCGCCAGCTCGGTCGCGCGTCGCGCCCGAGCGCGCGACGATGCCGGGCGCCTCCTCGCCCAGCTCCCGGGCCAGGTTCTCGATGATCGGGTGGTCCGACGCGCCGGGCTCGGTGCACCCGTCGATGGTGCCGACCAGCCCGGGGGAGACGGCGAGGTCGGTGCCGCGCCGGCCGAGCACCAGCCAGGCGTCGTCCCCGTGGGTCAACACCACCAGGATGGAGAGCCCCACCACCGAGGCGCGGCCCGCGCCGCTGCGCCGCGGATCGCCGCCCGCCAGCTCCCAGGCCAGGGTGCGCATCCGCCCGCCGTCGCCCTGGGCTCCAGCCACCTCCGCGCGCAGGGCGTCGCTGGTGGCCAGCATCGTGAAGTAGTCGGTCCGTCCGGCGACCACCGTGTCCCCCTCGATCGCGCGGAAGCCGAGGATCGCCCCGTTCCACGTCGCGGGGGCGGCGCGCAGCACGGAGTCGCGATGGGGGGCGCCGGCGGCGACCAGGCGCGGGTCGGCGACCACCGGCAGGCCGTCGTCCACGAGCACCCTGTCCGGCGAACCGTCGAGCGCGCGCAGCACCGCCACCGGATGGGTGACCCCGTGGCGCACGAGGAGCGGTTCAGCCATTGCGCCGACACGCCGATCCAGAGGGTGTGAGCGATGGCCCCACCGCGCCCGAGGAGGACGCCTTCTGCAGGGTCGTCCGGGTCTCGGTCGGCCGCGGGCAGATCGAGGCCATGGCCGCGGCCAACGGCCGCCCCGGGCGCCGCGAGCGCCGCGCGGCGCTGGAGCAGGCGGTCATGACCAGCGCGTGGTCCAGCGCCCGTCCCGGCGAGCCGGCCTCCGACTGGCTGCGCGTGGTGCACCCGATCGCGCCCGGCATCGAGGATCTGGCCCCGGATCGCCAGCTGCTGCTGCTGGTCGCCGGCCTGCGCCGCACGGTGGCCGACGCCGCCCGCTCCGGCGACGACGCGGCCAAGTCGCGACTCGCCCTCGCCCGTGAGACCTTCGGCGAGCCCGCCCGCGACCAGATCGTGATGCTCCTCGCCCAGGCGGCCGCCCGCGAGGAGTGACTCATCGGGAGCGGCGCGGGAACACGTCAAGGGTCAGCGACGCCACGCGGTCCAGGATCAGGATCCCGTCGAGGTGGTCCATCTCGTGCAGGATCACACGCGCCTCGAATCCTTCCGTGCGGATCGTCCGGAGGCGCCCGTCGAGCCCGGCGGCCTCCACCACGATGTGCTCGGCCCGCCGTACGTTGGCCGTCAGGTCGGGCAGGCTGAGGCAGCCCTCGCGTCCCACCGCGGCGCCCTCGTGCTCGCGCAGCACGGGGTTGACGAGCCACATGGGCCCCAGGGCGTCCGGCACCTTCGGGTGGCCGGTGCAGTCGATCCAGGCGACCCGCCACAGCTCCCCGATCTGGGGCGCGGCGATGCCCACGGTGCGCGGGTAGGAGCGCGCCGTCTCCTCCAGGTCGCGGGCCAGGCGGTCCAGCGCCGGACCGGGCCGCGGCACCGCCACCGCCGGGAGCTTGAGGCGGCGGTCCGGGTACCTCAGGACGTCCCGGATCAGAGCGCCTCGGACTCCTCGAGCTCGAACGAGACGTCCAGGCCGTGGCCGGTGGCCACCTGCCGCACGGCGGCGGCGATGGACGCGGGCTCGCGGTCGTCGGGGATCTCGACCTCCATGCCCAGCACGTAGATCGGCGGATCGCCCACCAGGCGCGCGCTCAGGTCGAGGATGTTGACGTCGTTGTCCGCGAGCGCGGCGGCCATCGTGGCGACGATGCCCGGCCGGTCGGCGCCGTAGATCTGCACGATGCAGCGGCGCGCCGTCGATTCGGCGCCCTTGGGATCGGCCTTCTGCACCGAGATCCCGAGCCCGAGCGCGTCGGCCACCGGGGCCAGCCGCGCCGAGACGGCCTCGGGCTCCACGCCGTCGGGCACCGCGACCGCGAGCGTGATCGCGAACGACCCGCGCAGCAGCGCGGCGCGGCCGTCTTCCAAATTGCCGCCGATGTCGAGCAGCGCGGCGCTGAGGGCCGCGACGATTCCCGGGCGGTCCGCGCCGATCGCGGTCACGACGACCTCGTTCACGAGGCCAGGATAGTCCTCGGAGTACGGCCGTTCATGTTCGCGGAGGTCGCGCCGATGGAAACCTGTGAACGCCGGCCAGCGACCGTGGGGATGAGGCGACGATGAGAACGCCAGTCAGGGAGCCGAGGCGGGAGGGACCGCGCGAGCTGTCGTTCCGCGACGGGACCGTGATGGTGACCACCGCGACGGTGCTGGTGGTGTGGGTCGGCTATCGCAGCGGGCCCTGGGCGGTCCGCTCCCTGCGCGACGCGGGCTACGGCGTGCTCGCGAGCCACCCCGAGGGCACCCCCGGCGGACGCTCCGCCGCCAGCCGCTCGCCCCTGCGCTACCCGTCCCCCGCGACGGAGCCCGACGCCTTCCTCGGCTGGCTGGAGGACACCTGCCGCGCCGAGCGCATCTCCGCCGTGCTGGCGCTCGACGAGGACGCCGTGCGGGTGATCGCCGCGGGCGCGCCGAGCCTCTCCGGCGCCGTCGTCGCCGGCCCCACCGCCGCCCAGTACACCGCGCTCTGCGACAAGATCGAGCTCGGCCGCACGGCCGCCGCCGCGGGCGTCGATCACCCGCCGACGGTCGAGGTGACCGCCGACGGTCCGCAGGGCCCCTGGCCCACGCTGCCGTCCATCGTCAAGCCGCGGACCTCGTTCACCGACGACGTCGTCGCGCCCGTCGTGGGCGTCGAGACCGTCGCCGAGCGGGACGCGGCCATCGCCCACCTGCGCGCGTCGGGCATCGACGCGGTCGTCCAGGAGCGCATCGTCGGGCAGCCGTGGGTGCTGCACTGCGTGCGCGGCGACGGCGGCTTCGCCATGGTCGCCGCCCGGGTCAGCTCGACCTACCCGCGTGTCGTCGGCACCAGTTCGGTCTCGCAGATCGTTCCCGCGCCGGCCGCCCTGAGCGCCGCGGCGGGGCGGCTGCTCGACGCGGTGGACTACCGCGGGCCCTGCTGCATGAACCTCATCGAGCGCGACGGCCGCTTCTACTTCCACGACGTCAACCTGCGCCTCGCCGCGTCGGTCGGCGCCGCCGCCGCGGCGGGCTTCGATCAGGCGGCGTGGGGCGTCGACGCGGCGCTCGGGCACTTCCGCCCGCCGGTCGGCATCGCCCGCTCGGTGACCTACCTGCCGCTCTCCAGCGAGCTCTCGGCCTTCCGCGACGCCCTCGCGCGCCGCTCGGACGAGTCGCCGGTGGCCATCGCGCGGCGCATCGCCCACGCGGCGGTCGCTCGCGACCACCAGCTCGACCCGCCCCTCAGCGACCCGACCTGGCTCGCGGCGAGCACCGGCCGCCAGATCTCCCGGCTGCTGCGGAAGAACCCCTAGACGGCGCCCGGCACGACGCCGTCGAGCCAGGCGCGCAGGGTGACGTGGCGCACCGGCGTGGCGCCTCGTCCTCGAGCTCGCGCCGGATCTCGCCGACCACGCCGGAGCGCTCGGCCTCGACGTCGTGGGTGTGGATGGTCTCGAAGTTGACCTGGTGCGCGTGCACGAAGGCGTCCGTCGGGGAGCTCGGGGAACCGCTCGAGGGCGCCGCGCACCATCTCGCGCACCGAGTCCTCCACGAACCGGGGGCGGCGGTGGGCGCGATCGACCACGTACTGCTCGTCGGGGCGCTTCATCAGCTCGTAGATCTCCGACGACATGCCCTCGAGCACGATCTCGAGGAGCGTGTCGGCGTCGATGTCCACCGGCTCGGGCGCGCCGAGGTAGAGGGTGCCGCGGGCGCGCTGGTTGTGGGTGGCGATCGGGACCAGCCGCACGATGCGCTCGATCTCGGCCTCGGAGAAGCCGTCGGCGCGCAGGTCGTCCGAGGCCTGCGCCTGGATCAGGCCCTGCGCGCAGGGGCACGCGTTCATGCCCTGGGCGGTGACGCCCACCAGCCGCCGGCTGACCGCGGGGTTGGCCGCGGCGATGCCCATCAGGCCGTACATCTCCTGGGTGGGGATGTCGGTGACCGGGGTGCGCTTCTCCACCGGGTAGCTCGCGCGTGATGGTGACCTCGCTGCGCAGCGCGCTCTGGCTCTCGACGATCGTGCGCGCGATGCGCTCGGCCAGCTCCTCGATGCGCAGCGCCTCGCCGAGCACCACCTCGTCGATGGCCTCGTTGACCGTCTCCTCGAACCGCGACATGTGAACGCCCTTCTGGGCGGCGCGCAGGTCGCAGAAGCAGGCGATCTCGGCCTGGAAGAGGCGCTCGGCGCCCTCGTGGCGGATCCGGATGGCCTTCGCCGAGCGGCTGACGCCGGCGCGCGAGAGGCTGATCGGGGCCGCCGGCCGCGTCTGCTGGAGATCCTCCGCGACACTCCGCCGCATCGTGCTCATGTCGATGTCTCGCTCTCGTCGGTGACTGCTCTGCCGTGATCAGTGTGTCGTGCTGGGGGCGCCGGCGGTAATCCCTTCCGGTCCCCCCGTTTTTCACGAGCGAGCGGGATTCTGACGCAACCATCCCTCCGGGGCCCGCGCGGCGCGTCGGTATGCTGCGAGGCAGCTCCCGTCCGTTCCCCCTGAAGGAAGGACCGCGAGAATGACGCCCACCTCCACCCGCAGCGCCATCGAGATCGCCCTGCCGGATGTCGAGGAGATGCGCGCTCTCGTGGCCGAGGGGCGCGAGAAGGGCGTGCTGACCTACGACGAGATCGTGGGCGCGCTGCAGGACGCGGACGTCACCAAGGAGCAGATCGAGGACTTCTACTCCCACCTGGTCGAGGTCGGCGTCGAGGTGCTGGACGCCGACGGCGAGGTCATCGCCCGCGGCGCCGCCACCCAGACCGAGCGCCCGCCCGAGCTCGACCTCGCCGTGGAGCCCAGCCTCGACAGCCTGCGCCTGTACCTGCGCGAGATCGGGCGCGTCCCGCTGCTGACGGGCGGGGAGGAGGTGGCCCTCGCCAAGCGCATCGAGCGCGGCGACATGATCGCCAAGCAGGCGATGGTCGAGGCCAACCTGCGCCTCGTCGTCAGCATCGCCAAGGGCTACCTCGGTCGCGGGCTCTCGTTCCTGGACCTCATCCAGGAGGGCAGCCTCGGCCTGATCCGCGCGGTCGAGAAGTTCGACTACCGGCGCGGCTTCAAGTTCTCGACGTACGCCACGTGGTGGATCCGCCAGGCCGTGACGCGCGCTATCGCCGACAAGGCCCGCACCATCCGCATCCCGGTGCACATGGTCGAGAAGCTCAACAAGGTGGTCCACCTCGAGCGCCAGATGGTGCAGCGCCTCGGTCGCGAGCCCCGCGCCGAGGAGATCGCCGAGGAGCTCCGCATGAGCCCCGACGAGGTGCGCGACATCCTGCGCATGGCCCAGCTGCCCGTGAGCCTCGAGAAGCCGATCGGCGAGGAGGAGGACTCGGAGCTCGGGGACTTCGTCGAGGACGAGGCGCGCCGCGTCGCCCTTCGACGAGGCCTCGGTCAACCTCCGGCACACCGACATCATGCGCGCCCTCGACGCCCTGCCCGACCGCGAGCGCAAGGTCATCGAGCTGCGCTTCGGCCTGCAGGGCGAGCAGCCCCGCACCCTCGAGGAGGTCGGGCGCACGTTCGGCGTCACCCGCGAGCGCATCCGTCAGATCGAGAACAACACCCTCAAGAAGCTCGAGGCGCTCCCCGAGGCTCAGGCGCTGCGCGACTCCGCGTAGGGTCCGGACATCTCGTCGCCGGGCATCCGGCGCGGGATGGCGAGGAAGCGGTAGCCGACGCCGTGGAAGGTCTGGATGTAGGTGAAGCTGCCGCCCACCTCGTCCACCTTGCGCCGCAGGCGGCGCACCAGCACGTCGACCGACCGGTCGCCGTGACCGCGCTCGCCGCCCCACACGCGGCGGAAGATCTCGTCGCGCGACGAGCGCGCGGTCGCGCGCCTCGGCGAGCGTCCACAGCAGTTTGAACTCGAGCGGCGTGAGCGACGCCGGGCCGGCCCGAGACGATCACCGACATGCGCTCCGGGTCGATGCTGATCTCGCCCTCGGCGATCGGCAGCCGGTCGGACTGCGCGCTCTCGAGGGCCGTGCGCCGCAGCGCGGCCGTCACGCGGGCGAGCAGCTCGCGCATGGAGAAGGGCTTGCTCATCACGTCGTCGGCGCCCAGCGAGAGCACCTCGACGCGGTCGTGCTCGTTGGTGCGGGCGCTGACCACGATGATCGGCAGGCGCGGCGACCACTCGCGCGCCTGGCGGATGACGTGCCAGCCGTCGGCGCCGGGCAGCATCAGGTCGAGCACCACGGCGTCCGGCGCCCCGGTGCGCAGGGCGCGCAGGCCGGCCAGCCCGTCCGAGGCGATCGTCGCCTCGAAGCCGGCGGCGCGCATGTGGAAGCCGATCGCCTCGGCGGTGCTCTCATCGTCCTCGACGATCAGCACCCTCATCGGTCGGGCGTCCATGTCGGCGGAGAATAGGGCGGTCTCCCGGGAGCATCGTCGCCGTGCGGTGACGATGATGTGAACGACGGTGAACGTCCTGAAACGTGCCCCCCGAGCGCGTGTTACAGACGGTCGACAAGGCGTCACAAGCGTGTCACCTGGATGCCCGGGAGCCGGTGTTAGCTTCGCGCCGCCTTGGTCCCGATCAGGGCACATCGGATCTCAAGAGGGGGCGTTGGACGCCCTCCTAAGAAGGAGTCACTGCTCGGTGAACAAGACCCTGCGCAAATCGGTCGCGATGAGCCTCGCCGCGGCCGGCATCGTGGTCACGGCCGGGGCGTCGAGCGCCTTCGCCGCGACCCTCAACATGTCCGGCGCCACCTTCCCGCAGATCGCCTACAAGGACTTCTGCGCCAACGGCGGCGACTGCAACTACACCGGCGTCGGATCGGGTACCGGTATCCGGAACCTGGTCAACGGCGTCAACACACTCATCGGCTCGGACGCCACGCTGAGTGCCGACCAGCAGGCTCAGCTCGGCGCGCCGCCGGTCTACGTACCGACGCTCCTCGGCGCCATCTCGGTGCCCGTCAACGTCAGCGGCGTCACCGGCAACAAGCTCAAGCTCACCGGCCAGCAGGTCGGCGACATCTTCGCGGGCAACATCACCAACTGGAAGCAGCTGCGGACGGGCCTCAACGCCAAGGCCGCGCTGCCGAACGCCGCGATCACCGTCTGCGTCCGCGCCGACGCGTCGGGCACCAGCTTCGGCTTCAGCCGCTTCCTCGGCAAGGTGAGCAAGAACTTCCTCTCCAAGGTCGGCGGCGGTGGCTCGCAGACCCCGCCCTGGGCCGCTCCGATCATCGTGAAGAGCCCCGGCAACCCGGGTGTCGCCAACTGCGTCAAGAGCACCACCAACTCCATCGGCTACGTGGACCTCGCCGACGCCCTGCGCGCCGGCCTCGGCTCCAACGTGAGCGCGATCGGCGCCAGCCGCGTGGTCAAGGTGGGCAAGAAGACCAAGCGCGTCACGCAGTTCGTCCTCCCGTCCGTCAAGACGATCGCCGCCGCGGGTGACCTGCCGAAGTCGAAGATCAAGAAGGACCTGACGATCGACTTCTCGGCGAGCCCCGTCCCGGGCAGCTACCCGATCGTGATCACCACCTTCCTGGTCGCCCGGAGCACCTCCAAGAACCCGGGCCAGATCGCGCGACGACCAGCGCGTGGCGAACTTCTTCCTCGCCCCCGCGCAGCAGGCCAAGCTGGCGCAGCTACGGCTTCGCGCCGCTGCCGAAGCCGGTGCTCGCCGCCGCCAAGCAGAACATCAAGAACTTCAAGTAGCCGCACCACCGTCCTGACAACCACCACGACCAACCCGGCGGTGGGCCGGGGGCGGCGATGACGCCGCCCCCGCCCCCGCCTCCGCCGCCCGCGGCGACGGCCGATCCACCGGCGCCGCCGCCCGCGGCGCGGCCCGTCGGCGGCGTGAGCCGCCCGCCGGTCAGCCTCTGGGCCGACCGGGCGTTCGTCGCGGTGACGTTCCTCGCGTGCGTGATCGGCGTCGCGGTGATCGTCTACCTGATCACCAAGACCGTCCAGCAGACCGGCGAGGTGTGGTCCACCTTCGGCGTCTGGGGCTTCATCACCGGCACCGAGTGGATCCCGACGCCGGTCGACGGGCCCGCCGCAGTTCGGGGCGCTGCCGTTCATCTACGGCACCCTCATGACCGCCTTCATCGCGATGGTGCTGGCCGTGCCCGCCGCCGTCGGCGTGGCGCTGGCCACCACCGTCTTCCTGCCGCGGCGCCTGCGCGGCCCCGTCGCGAAGACCATCGACCTGCTCGCCGCCGTGCCCTCGGTGGTCTACGGCCTCTGGGGCATCACGGTCCTCGTGCCGGCCCTCAAGCCGCTCCTCGAGTGGCTCGCCGACCACTTCGGCGGCTTCAGCATCTTCGGCTGGCAGCCGTTCGAGGGGCCGGTCACGACCGGTTCCTACCTCGTCGCGGGACTGGTGCTCTCGATCATGGTCCTGCCGATCATCGCGGCCATCACGCGCGAGATCCTCGCCACCGTCCCGCGCGACCAGCAGGAGGCCGCGTACGCCCTCGGCGCGACCCGCTGGGAGATGGTGCGCTACTCGATGCTCCCCTGGGCGCGCTCGGGCATCGTCGGAGCGTCGGCGCTCGGTCTCGGGCGCGCCGTCGGCGAGACGATCGCGATCGCCGTCCTGCTGGGCAACTCGCCCGGCATCTTCAAGTCGCTGCTCGGCCCCGGCGCCACCCTCGCGAGCGTGATCGCCCTCGAGACCGGCGAGGCCGGGGGGCTGCAGCTGGCCGCCCTCACCGCGCTGGCCGTGGTGCTGTTCGTGCTCGCCTTCCTGATCAACGTGCTGGCGCGCCTGCTGGTGGGCCGCGGCCCGGGCAAGGGCGCCGGCGCGCTGACGCGCGCCTTCACCAGGGTCCAGCTCGGGCCGCGGCGCCGAGGGCGCCGAGGTCGGCGTCGAGGAGGGCGACCACTCGCCCGACGACGCGCCCGCCTCCCCGCGTCCACGCCCGCCGAGCGCCCGCCGCCCGCCGGCACGCCCGGCGAGGCCGCGGGCGCCCGGCCCGCACCGCTGCCGCGCGTCTCGCGCTCGCGCATCGTGCGCTCCCGCATCGGCGAGGGGCTGGTCTGGTTCACGCTCCTGTTCGGCCTCGTGCCGCTGGTGCTGGTGCTGGTGGAGATGCTCCGCAAGGGGCTGCCCGCCATCTCGTGGGACTTCTTCACCGAGCTGCCCCCGCTCGATCCCAGCTCGACCGTCGGCGGCATCTCGAACGCCCTCGTGGGGACGCTGATCATGATGGGCATCGCCACGCTGCTGGCCGGCCCCCTCGGCCTGCTGGCGGCCCTGTTCACGGCCGAGGTCGGCCAGTCCAACCGGTTCCTCTCCCGTGTCGCGAACGGCATCGGCTTCTTCGTGGACATCCTCCTCGGGGTGCCGTCCGTCGTCGTGGGCCTGACGGTCTACCTCGGGGTGGTCGTGGTGCAGGGCCACTTCTCGGCGCTCGCGGGGGCCATCGCGCTGGCCGTGATCATGTTCCCGATCGTCGTGCGCTCGTGCGACGAGATCCTGCGACTCGTGCCGGGCTCCCAGAAGGAGGCGGCCCTGGCCCTCGGCGCGCCCCGCTGGCGCGTGACGTGGAGCGTCATCCTGCCCACGGCGCTCCCGGGCATCCTCACCGGCATCATCCTGGCGATGGCACGCGCCGCGGGCGAGACGGCTCCGCTGCTGTTCACCTCGCTGGGCAACCAGTTCCTCTCGACGGACCTGTCCCAGCCGATCGCCGCCATCCCGCAGCTGATCTACTACAACACCATCACCGTGCAGACCGACGCGTCCATCGAGTTCGCGTGGGGAGCCGCCCTGGTGCTCGTCGTGATGATCCTGGTGCTCAACGTCCTGGCGTCGGTGCTGTCCACCCGCGGTCGAATGGAGAGTCGATGACCCTGCCCGAGGGCGACACGCCGACCCCTCCCGAGGTCGCCCCGTCGGCGCCCGCGCCGGGCGCCGTGGTGACGTCCCCGCCGCCCGCCCCCGGCGATGCTCCGGCGCCGATGCAGGCGGTGAATGTGAACGCCTACTTCAACCGGCACCACGCGATCCAGGACGTGAGCCTCACGTTCCCGACCAACACGGTCACCGCGCTGATCGGCCCGTCCGGGTGCGGCAAGTCGACGTTCATCCGCTGCCTCAACCGCATGCACGAGCTCGTGCCGCTGGCGCGCATGGACGGCTCGGTGCTGCTCAACGGCAACGACATCTACGGCCGCAGCGCCGACCCGGTGGCCATCCGCCGCGGCGTCGGCATGGTGTTCCAGCGGCCGAACCCGTTCCCCACCAAGTCCATCGCCGACAACATCAAGGCCGGCCCGAAGTTCATCCGCATGAAGATGGACCGCGACGACCGCAACAATCTCGTCGAGCGCACCCTGCGCGGCGCCGGGCTCTGGGACGAGGTCAAGGGGCGCCTCAACGCCCCCGCCGGCGGCCTGTCGGGCGGTCAGCAGCAGCGGCTGTGCATCGCCCGCGCCCTCGCGATCGACCCGGACGTGCTGCTCATGGACGAGCCCTGCTCGGCGCTCGACCCGCAGAGCACGCTGCGCATCGAGGAGCTCATCCGGGAGCTCAAGGACCGGGTCACGATCATCATCGTCACGCACAACATGCAGCAGGCGGCCCGCGTGTCCGACCGCACGGCCTTCTTCACCATCGAGAACGAGGGCGAGCCCGGCCGCCTCGTCGAGACCGGGCCCACGGACGAGATCTTCACCAAGCCCTCGAACCCCCGCACCGAGGCGTACGTCTCGGGTCGCTTCGGCTAGGCCTCCAAGAACGTCCTGCAGCGCATCGATCTCCTCGGCGCCGACGCCGTGCCCGCCGGGGCGCACGATCGCGGTCACCTCGGCGCCGGCCGCCCGGTAGGCGGCCACTCCGGCCGCGACCCGCTCGAGGGGCAGCACCGGGTCCTCGTCGCCGCCGATCGCCAGCACCGGCGTGCCGTCGAGGCCGCCGAGCGCGTAGACCTCGGCCGGTAGGGGATAGGCGCTCGAGAGCAGGGCCACCCGGTCCACCAGGTCGGGCCGCGCCGCCGCGAGGGCGCCCGCCATCATGCCGCCGTTGGAGAAGCCGACCACGGTGAGCGGCGTCGTCAGGCCCAGCTCCGCGACCGTCGCCTCCAGCCACTCCATCAGCTCGGTGAGGCGCAGATCGAGGCTCTCGGCCACCGGGTTGCCGATGCCCATGTTGCGGAACCAGGCGTAGCCGGGCGGCTGGATCTCCGGGCCGCGCGGCGCCAGCACGCCGATGCCTCCGCCGAGGGCCTCGCCCAGCCCGAGGAGGTCGGTCTCGTGCCCTCCCCGCCCGTGCAGCACGAGCAGGGTGGGCGCGCCGGGGGCGGCCGGGACGTGGCGCGAGACCAGGGTCATGTCGCCTCCCCCGCGGCCGCGTCGCGCTCGTGCTCGGCGAGGATCGGCGTCGCCACCTCCATCGCGGTCCAGGCCGCCGGGAAGCCCGCGAGGCCGCTGACGGCGATCAGCACCTCGCGCACCTCGTCGGGCGTCACCCCGGCGCCGAGCGCGCCGCGGATGTGCCAGCCCAGCTGGGGCTCGGCCCGCAGCGTGGCCGTGATGGCCATCGCCACGATCGAGCGGTCGCGCCGGTTGAGGCCCGGCCGGTCCCAGAGGTCGGCGAACCCGAACGCCGAGGTCAGCTCCTCGAGGTCGGGGGAGGTCGCGCGCCAGCGCTCGATGACCCCCTCGCCCAGGTGCAGCTCGGCCAGGGCCCTGCCGCGCGCGAGGCGCTCGTCGGGCGTGGGTGTCGTCATCGCTCCTCCTCAATGGCCGTGGACGTCGTCGGCGCGACCCCGTGGCGCGGCACCCGCAGGGGGGTGAGCCGCTCCTCGATCGCCGCGCGATAGCTCTCGTACTGCGGGGGCAGGCGCAGCGCCTCCCCCAGGCTCTCGACCGGCTCGTCCACCGCGAAGCCCGGGCTCTCGGTCGCGATCTCGAACAGCACGGCCCCCGGCTCGCGGAAGTAGATCGACTCGAAGTACTGGCGGTCGATCACGCCCGTCGGGTGGCCACCTCCGGCGCGCACCCGCTCGCCCCAGGCCTCGTGGTCGGCGTCGGTCGAGGTCCAGGCGACGTGGTGCACCGTGCCCGCGCCGGGCTCGCCGCGCTGCTCCGGGGCGGGGTCGAGCACGTAGACGCCGCGCCGCTCCTCGCCGGCGGTCGCGAACCGTCCGCCGCCCAGGCTCTCGAAGCCGAGGACGTCGATCAGCAGGCTCTCGGTGGCCTCGGGCGCCCGGCTGTGGGCCCGCACGCCGGCGATGCCGGACAGCGCGTACTCGGCCGGGATGTCGGGCGAGTACGCGGCACGCGGCACGCCCTCGGACTCGGTGCCCGGCACGAGCTCGATCGCGAGGCCCTCGGGATCGGACGACACGAGCGCGCCCTCGCGCAGGTCCACTGGCCGGCCGGCGTCGCCCAGCCGCCGCGGCCCACCACTCGAGCGCGTCCTCGGAGGGCACCCGCCAGATGATGCGGTGCACCATGCCCGGCCCGGGCCGTCCCACCGGGGCGCCGGGGATCTCGAAGAACGTGAGGATGCTGCCCGGCGTGCCGGTCTCGTCGCCGAAGTAGAGGTGGTACATGTCGGGCGCGTCGAAGTTGACCGTGGTCTTGACGAGGCGCAGGCCCAGCACCGGCACCCAGAAGTCCACCGCGCGCTGCGCGTCGCTCGTTATGGCCGTGACGTGATGAATGCCGTCGAGGCGCATCTGGGCTCTCCCTCCGAGGCCGCCGGAGGGCCGCCTGGTAATGTTGTTGCATGAGCAAACACAATGGTAGTTGACGATGCAAGCAAACGTCAATGAGACCCGCGGCGTGGACGGCACGCCGCTGACCCCGCTCGAGCTGGGCGCGTGGCGCGGGATGCTGGCGGTGCACGCCAGCCTGGTGCGACGGCTGGATGAGGACCTGCGCGCCCGCCACGGGCTGTCGGTCACCTCCTACGAGGTGCTGATGCTGCTCGGCGACGCCCCGCGCGGGCGGATGCGCGTCTCGGCCCTCTCGGCGGCCACCCTGCTCAGCGTCAGCGGCATGAGCCGGATGGTCGACCGCCTGGTGCGCGAGGGTCTGGTGGTGAAGGAGTCGTGCGAGGACGACGGGCGCGGGGCGGAGGTGGCCCTCACGCCGCCCGGGCGCGTCCGCCTGCGCGCGGCTCGCGCCAGCCACCTGGCGGGCGTGCGGCGCGAGTTCCTGTCGCGCTTCAGCGACGAGGAGCTGGCCGGACTGGGCGACTACTGGACCCGCCTGGAGCCCGGGCTCGCCGAGGGGTGACCGGAGGGGCTCACCGACCCCTCCAACCGTTCCCCGGCCCGTGGTCGGGCCCTGGCGACTCCCGGCGCCGGCGGGGGCGCGTCTCGGCGCTCCAGGAGTCGACGGCAGTCTCGCCGGACCGGCCGGCGCGGGGGTTACGACCGTGTTGTCAGGTCGTGACGCGCGGTGACGCCCGGCCTGCTCACGGGGTGGGCGTCGTGCCCTGCACCGAATCCTGGTCCTCGGCCTGGTGGCGCAGGGTGTTGAAGCTGACGCCCTCGGCGAGCAGGAACAGGAAGCCGACGGCAACGCCCGACCAGGGCCTCGGTGCCCTGGAGCACCACGGCGAACGCGAGCGCCTCGGTGGCGCCGACGTTGTACGAGGCCGTCAGCGGGACGACGGCGGCGGCCTGGAACACGAGCAGGTTGCCCGGCAGCACCGGGAACGCCTGCGCCAGGGTGATCGTCACCAGCAGCAGGCCCGCGCCGCCCCAGCCGACGTAGCCGAGTCCGAACGCCTCGAGGGTGAAGTAGATGCCGGCCCACTGGCAGAACCAGGTGGCCAGGCTGGCCCCGACCACGAGGCTCATGCGCCGCGGGTCGCGCAGGCCGAGGTGGCTCTCGCGGACGCCGCCCCACAGGCGCGCCACGGCGCGGGTGGCCCGCGACCACAGCGTGCCGGTGTTGAGCCACGGCGGCAGCTGGCGGCCCGGGCCCGAGAGCAGGGCCACGATCACGATCGCCAGACACCCGACGCCGAGCGCGATGGACGCGAACCAGGCGTAGGAGGGCAGCGGCAGGAAGATCCCGATGCCGACCACCAGCGCCACCCACGTGATGGTCGAGACCAGGTTCTCGGCGACCACCGTGCCGAGCAGGGTGGTGGTGGGCGGGGTGGGCCCGCGCCGCTCCATCCGGCGCCGCAGCAGCAGCACCTTGACGATCTCGCCGACCCGCGCGGCGAGCAGCGCGTTGAAGAGGAACCCGACGAACAGCGGCCCGATCAGGTCGCGGTAGCGCGTGCGCGTCTTCACGGCGGGAAGGGCGTCCACGACGCCCTTCCAGGCCACGCCCTTGAAGCCGACCGACGCGAAGTTGGCGAGCACGGCCGCGGCCAGGAACCCCCAGGACGTGATCTGGAAGGCGTCCTGGATCTTGCCGAGGTCGAGCTTCCAGAACGCCAGCGTGCCGATGATCAGGATCACGGCAAGCTGCACGACGGTCCGCACCAGGTGCTTGCCCGTGAGGCGCCGCCAGGTCGACGCGGCCTGGGTGCTCACGCCGGCGCCCACCAGCTCGCTCAGCGTCACCAGCTCCAGGTCGCGCTCGCGCGCGCCGCGGCAGATGTCGGCCAGGGCCTCGGCGGTCTGGTGCCGGGGCCGGCCCGGCGCCCACCCGTCGGCGTCGTGCAGCAGCAGGATGGTGCCGGGCGCGAGCGCCGTCGCGGCGCGCCGGGCGATCGTCGCGGCGCCCGGCTCGGCCGAGTCGAACACCCCGCGGGTCCAGGCGGCCATCCGATAGCCGGCGCGCCGGGCGCCGAGGGCGGTGGCCGGGCCGCGGAAGCCGTGCGGCGCGCGGAAGAGGCGCGACATGGCGTCCGGGCCGGCGGCCTCGGCGACCGCGCGCTCGGTGCGGTCGAGCTGGTCGGCGACGTGGCCGGCGCCGCGGAAGATCAGGATGCCGTGGTCGTAGCCGTGGTTGGCCAGCTCGTGCCCCTCGGCGACGATCCGCCGCACGATGTCGGGGTGTCGCTCCACCTGGCGGCCCAGCACGAAGAAGGTCGCGCGCACGCCCTCGCTGCGCCAGGGCGTCGAGCACGTCCGGCGTGGACGGCCCGGGGCCGTCGTCGAAGGTCAGGGCGGCCCGCGGCCGGTCGGCCGGGCCGCGCCACAGCGCGCGTCCGAGGGCCGGGTTGCGCGGCATGAAGGCCGCGACGCCCGCGACCGAGCGCGGCGGCGACCAGGATCGCTGCGGTTGCCGGCCGGCGGCGGATGAGGATGGCGGCGCAGAGCGCGACACCGACGCCGGTCCATACGGCGCGATGCACGGCCTCGCCCTTTCGCATCGGCTGCGTCATGGCTTCGGGATCTCGCGCATGCGCCGACCTACGGCGCCCGGCGATGCTATCAATGCTCCGCCGGCCCGGCTCCCACGGCGTTCTTGGCACACCAGGGTGGAGAGTGCCAGCGGTCTGAGGGCGTCGTCTATAATCGGCTGTCCGTTCCGGGTCGTCCGTTCGAGGTGTTTGCGTGCCGTTCTACGAGTACCGATGCGTCAAGGGCCACACGTTCGAGATGCGCCAGAGCATGAGCGATGAGCCCGTGACCAAGTGCGAGGTCTGCGGCGCGAAGGCGTCGCGGGTGCTCTTCGCCCCCGCGATCCACTTCAAGGGCTCGGGCTTCCACAACACCGACTACGGCTCCAAGAGGCGTGGCAACGGTGGCGATGACGGCGGCGGCGCCTCGCGGCGACTCCGGCTCCAACGGCGCCGGCGCCTCGGACTCCGGGACCAGCTCGGGCACGTCGGACTCGGGCTCGGGCACGTCGGCGGCACGACGCTCCGACGTCATCGGGCGGCTCGTCGAAGAAGACCGTGGGGCTCGACAAAGTCTGATGGCACCCCCGCGCGGCCTGCGGCTGCGGCATCCGGCGCGGCTGGTGGTGGCGGGGTTCGCGGGGGTCATCCTGATCGGCGCCGTGCTGCTGTGCCTGCCCGTCGCGACCAACGAGCCTGGCGGGGCCTCCTTCCACATCGCGATCTTCCAGGCCACGGGGGCGGTCACGCTGAGTGGGATGAGCCTGGTTGACGTCGCGACCTACTGGAGCCCCACCGGTCAGGCGATCATCCTGGTTCTGGTCGAGATCGGCGGTCTCGGCATCGTGACCAGCGCGCTGCTGCTGTTCCTGCTGGTGGCGCGACGGGTCGGGCTGCGGAGCCGCCTGGTCGCGCAGGCCGAGATCCACACCTTCGGGCTGGGTGGGATGCGCCGCCTCATCCTCGCCATCGTCGGCTTCACCCTCGCCTTTCAGGCGCTGGCGTCGCTGGCGCTGTTCCTGCTGCTGCTCGCGAGGGGACGGTCGGCGGGCACCGCGGCCTGGGAGGGCGTCTTCCACGGCATCGCCGCGTTCAACAACGCCGGCATCTCGATCTTCCCAGGAGGCATGGCGGCGTTCGTCGACGACCCCGGCGTCCTCGCCACGGTGGCGGTGGCGGTCATCGTGGGCGGGCTCGGTTTTCCCGTGTGGCTCGACGTGTGGCGGCACCCGCGACATCCGTCGCGCTGGACCGTCCACGTCAAGCTGACGCTCGGCGCGACGGCGATCCTGCTGGTGATCGGCATCGTCGTCGTCACCTCGCTCGAATGGTCCAACCCGGGCACCCTGGGCGCGTTGAGCGTGCCCGACCGCCTCGCAAACGGCGCCTTCGCGGGGGTCATGCCCCGCACCGCGGGCTTCAGCACCCTCGACTACGGCGGCCTTCAAGCAGGACTCACTGCTCTTCACGGACATGCTGATGTTCGCGGGCGGAGGAAGCGGATCGGTGGCGGGGGGCATCAAGGTCACGACGCTCGCGCTGCTGTTCCTGGTCGTGTGGGGCGAGATCCGTGGCGAGTCTGAGGTCAACGCCTTCAACCGGCGCATGCCGGCGCCCGTCCTGCGTCAGGCGCTCACGCTTGCGATCACGGCCATGGCGGCGGTCGCGGCGGGGACCCTTGTGGTGCTCTCCACCAATGATCTCGGCCTCTCCCCGGTGCTGCTCGAGGTGATGGGCGCGTTCACCACGACCGGGCTGAGCACCGGCGTCACGCCCGAGATCGACGGGGTGGGTCACGCAGTGCTGATGGCGTTGATGTTCCTCGGGAGGGTCGGGCCGCTTACGCTTGGCGTCGCCCTCGTGCTGCGCGAGCGGGAGCGCCTCTACAGCCATCCCGAGGAAAGGCCCATCGTTGGGTAGCGACGGTCAGACGCTGGTGATCGGCCTCGGTCGCTTCGGCAAGGCCCTCGCGGGGACGCTCGCGAGCCTCGGCCACGAGGTGATGGGGGTCGACGCGTCGGAGCGGGTCGTGCAGGGTTGCGCGTCCGAGATGACCCACGTGGTCCGGGCGGACGCGACCGACATCGAGGCCCTGCGCCAGATCGGCGCCCCCGACTTCCCGACCGCCGTGGTGGCGATCGGCACCGACATCCAGGCCAGCATCCTCATCACCTATTCGCTCGTGGATCTCGGCGTGCCACGGATCTGGGCGAAGGCGATCACGGCCGAGCATGGCGCCATCCTCGAGCGCGTCGGCGCGCACCGCGTCGTGTTCCCCGAGCGGGACATGGGTGTGCGCGTGGCGCACACCCTGGTGGGCCGGACGGTCGATTACGTTCCTCTCGACGAGGACTTCGTGCTGGTGGAGACCACGGTCCCGCGCGGGATCGTGGGCAAGACGCTGAGGGATGCGGAGCTGCGCAGCCGGCACGACGTCACCGTGGTCTGCATCAAGCAGCCCGGCGGCAGGTTCTCCTACGCCACCCCGGAGACCATCGCCAACGAGGGCGACCTGATCGTCGTCGCGGGGGAGGTCAAGAAGGCTCAGGCCTTCGCCGCCCTCGAGTAGGGCCTAGGCCTAGTTGGAGCTCGCCCCGTTCCCCATGAACTTGGCGATCTCCTTCTCGTTGAGGTCCGGGTCGGTCTGGACCACGTAGGAGAGGCCGTCGATCAGCTGCGGCTCGCCGGTCAGCAGGATGCGATCCGACTTCTCCTGCTTCAGCCTGCCCTGCAGCCAGCCCATCTTGACCATGTCGATGGTGCCGATGTCGGTCGCGAGGCTGCGCACCACCGCCGCGCCGCGCCAGGGCGCGCGCCAGATGTTGCTCAGCGAGAGCACCTTGCTCTTCATCCCCGCCACGACGGCCTGCTGGCGCAGGGCGCGCTGGAAGTCGCCGTCGCACTTGCGGACGCGGGCGAACTCCAGGGCGCGCGGGCCGTCGAGGTTGATGCGGCCCTTCGGGAAGCTGACCGTGATGCCGCCCGAGTAGGGGCAGTCGACCAGCGCCGTCGGGTTGTTGACCGACACGCCGCCGAGGGCGTTGACCATCTTCGGGAAGCCCCCGAACTGCACGATCATGATGTGGTTGATGGGCACGCCGGTCAGCCGCTTGACGGCGTTGATCATCGAGGCCTGGCCGCCGAAGTAGTACGCCGCGTTGATCTTCTGGGTGCCGACCACCGGCAGGTCCACGCGCCAGTCGCGCGGGATCGAGAGGTAGCTGATGCGCCCGGTGTCGGGATTGGTGCGCATGATCAGGATCGTGTCGGCGCGGCTGCGCCGCTCGCCGGGGCGCGCGTCGACGCCCAGGATGAGCGTGTTGGTGGGCGTGCCCAGCATGCCGCCGCCGGCGGGGTCGAGGGCGCGGTGCGCCGCCGGGGTGATCTTGCGGTTGGCCTCCTTCACCGCGCCGTTCAGCGCGATGTAGCCGAAGATCGACCACGCGATCAACAGCACGAAGAAGAGGATCGCGATGCGGGCGATCCAGCCGCCGGGGCCGAGGCCCTTGAACGACCAGCGGCTGCGGCCCTCGCGCTGGAGCGCCCGGCGCTGCTGGCGCTCGAGTCGCCCGGGGCGCGGCGAGCGCAGCTCGGGATCGGGCGGTGGCCGGCGGCCCCCGGGCGGCGCCTCCGCGGCGCCCGACTCGCGCTCGGTCAGGGCGCGCAGCTCGGCGAGTCCGTCCTCGGGGCCGGGCTCGACGGCGGTTCCGCGGGCGCGGAAACGCCGATAGGGCTTGGTGGTCCGGCTCATCGGCGGGCAATGGTAGCGTCCGCCTCGGCGAGAACCGACGGACTCGGGAAGGGGCCGCCGTGGCGGATGGCGGAGGCCTGGTGGTGGTGGGGACCCCGATCGGCAATCTCGACGACCTGAGCCCGCGCGCTGCGGCCTGCCTTGCGCGAGGCCGACCTCGTGGCGTGCGAGGACACGCGGCGCACCGCCACGCTGCTGCGCCACGCCGGCGCGGACGTGCGCATGGTGGCCGTCCACCGCCACAACGAGGCCGCCCGCTCGGCCGATCTCGTCCAGCGCATGCGCGAGGGCGCCCGCGTCGCCCTGGTCAGCGACGCCGGCATGCCGCTGGTCAGCGATCCCGGCGCCCGCCTGGTGGCCGCGGTCATCGCGGAGGACCTCCCCCTGACCGTGATCCCCGGGCCGAGCTCCGTGACCGTCGCGCTGGCCGCCTCGGGGCTCGCGGGCGAGGGCGGCTTCGTGTTCCTCGGCTTCGTCCCGCGCCGCGGGGCCGAGCGCCGCGAGGTGATGGAGCGCATCGGCGCCCTCGCGATGCCCGCGGTCGCCTTCGAGAGCCCTCAGCGGCTGCCCGCCCTGCTCGCGGAGCTGGCGGCCGCGTGGCCGGAGCGCCCGGTCGCGGTATGCCGCGAGCTCACCAAGCTGCACGAGGAGGTGGTGCGCGGCACCGCGCGGGAGGTGGCGGCGCGGTTCCCCGAGGCGCCCCGCGGGGAGATCGCCGTCGTCATCGGCCCGGCCGCCGCGCCCGACGAGGACGCCGGCGGCGCCGGCCTGCGCGCGGCCATGGCCCTGCTGCTGGACGCCGGCGTCGGCGCGGCCCGCGCCGCCGAGGTGGCGGCCACCCTGGGCGTCGCCTCGCGCAACCGGGCCTACACGGCGGCGCTCGAGGTGGCCGACGAGAGGCGCAGCTCCACGTAGTCGGGCCGGATCGGCGTCGCGTCGGCGGTCACCTCGGAGACGATCCTCGCGAGCCGGCCCCAGTCGCCCAGCACGACCGCCCGCGCGATGGTCTCCTCCACCGGTGCCACGCGCACCGCCCGCCCGCAGACCCTCACCTGGTGCGACCACTCGCGCTGGAGGGGGAAGTCGGGCGGCAGGTGGTGCGTCGCGCCCGTCACCGCCAGATCGCAGGTCACGTCCACCTCGACGCCGGCCAGCCACAGGGTCGCCCGGCGCGAGGCGCGCCCCGCGCCCGCGGCGGCCGCGAGCGGGGCGCGCAGGCGCCGCGCGACGGCCTCGGCGTCGCCCGGGGCGATCTCGATGTCGATGTCCCGCGGCCGCACCCGGTAGCCGAGCAGCGCCCGCCCGGCGCTGCCGCCCAGCAGCCACGAGGACCCGTCGCGGCCGAGGAGATCGGCCAGGGCGCGCGAGGGCGGCGAGCGGGCGCGGCGCGAGGGACGCTGTCATTACACTCCGGGGTCGTGGCCGACGGACGCTTCTACCTCACGACGCCGATCTATTACGTCAACGCGGACCCGCACATCGGTCACGCGTACACGACGATCATGGCCGACATCATCGCCCGCCATCACCGGCAGCTGGGCGAGGACGTCTTCTTCCTGACCGGTACCGACGAGCACGGCGGCAAGATCGCCGCTTCGGCCGAGCGCGAGGGCCGGTCCCCGCGCGAGCAGGCCGACATGCTCTCGGCGCGCTTCCGCGCCCTCGGCGGCGTGCTCGACGCGACCAACGACTTCTTCATCCGCACCACCGACCCCCAGCACGAGGCCGAGGTGCAGCGCATCTTCCAGCAGCTGCACGACTCGGGGGACATCTACAAGGGCAGCTACGGCGGCTGGTACTGCTCGGCCTGCGAGGCGTTCTACACCGAGGACGACCTGCTCGAGGGCCGCCTGTGCCCGATCCATCACACCCCGGTGGAGTGGGTGGAGGAGGAGAACTGGTTCTTCCGCCTGCCCGCCTACCGCGAGCGTCTGCTGGCGCACTTCGACGCCAACCCGGGCTGGATCCAGCCGCAGGCGCGGTTCAACGAGGCGCGCCGCATGATCGAGCTGGGCCTCGACGAGCTGTCGGTGTCGCGCGCCCAGGTGGAGTGGGGCGTGCCGGTGCCGTGGGACCCCGAGCAGACGATCTACGTCTGGATCGACGCGCTGCTCAACTACCGCACCGCCCTCGGCTACGCCCGCCCCGGCGAGGACCTCGTCGAGGAGTTCTGGCCGCCCGACCTGCAGCTGATGGCCAAGGACATCCTCAAGTTCCACGCGGTCATCTGGCCGGCCATGCTGATGGCGGCCGGCCTCGAGCTGCCCCGGCGGCTGATGATCCACGGCTACGTCCTCAAGGGCGGCGAGAAGATGAGCAAGACCACCGGCAACGTGGTCGACCCCTTCCCGTTCATCGAGCGGTACGGCATCGACGCGCTGCGCTACTACCTGGCGCGCGAGGTGCGCTTCGGCGAGGACGGCACGTTCACCGCCGAGGGCTTCGAGGCCCGCTACTCCCAGGAACTGGCCAACGAGCTCGGCAACCTGCTCAACCGGGTGGTCAGCATGATCGGCCGGTACCGGGACGGCGTGGTGCCCGCCGACCGCGGCGACGACGGCGAGCTGGCCGCCGAGGTGGCCGACGCGGCGAGCGCGTTCGCCACCGACCTCGAGCGCCTCGACATCTCGCGCGCCATCGAGGACGTCTGGCGCATCGTGCAGCGGCTCAACCGCCTGGTGGAGCAGCGCGCGCCGTGGACGCTGGCCAAGGACCCCGCGCGCTCCGGCGAGCTCGACCAGACGCTCTACAGCCTCGCCGAGGGCCTGCGCTCCGTGGCGATCCTGCTCTGGCCCGTGATCCCCGTCGTCGGCCGAGCGCATCCTCGTCGCCCTCGGGCAGGACCCCGCGCGCCTCGACCTGGCCGCCGCGGCCTGGGGCGGCGGCGACCCCGGCGTCACCGTCGCGCCGGCCGGCCAGCTGTTCCCCCGCGTGGAGGAGGAGGCGGCGTAGTCGACACCCACGCCCACCTGGACTCGTGCGACGTCCCGGCGGACGAGCTGATCGCCGAGGCCGCCGCGGCCGGCGTGGAGCGGATCGTCGCGATCGGCGTGGGGCGGGCCTCCAGCGAGAAGCGCCGTCGCGCTCGCCGACGCCCACCCCGGCGTCTTCGCCGCCATCGGCGTCCACCCCAACGACGCCGACGCCTTCACCGACGCCGACATCGTCTGGATGCGCGAGCTGCTGGCCCACCCCAAGGCCGTCGCGGTGGGGGAGTGCGGTCTCGACTACTACCGCGACCACGCGCGCCCCGAGGCGCAGCGCCGCGCCTTCTCCGCCCAGATCGGGCTGGCCCGCGAGGCGGGGGTGCCCCTGGTGATCCACACCCGCGACGCCGCCGACGACACCTTCGCGATGCTCGCGAGCGAGGCCGGCGACCATCCGGTGGTGCTGCACTGCTTCTCGCTGCCGGAGCGCCTGGACGAGGCGGTCGAGCGCGGGTACATGCTGAGCTTCGCCGGCCCGGTCACCTTCCCCAAGTCGCTCGACCTCCAGCGCGCCGCCTACCGGGCGCCCGACCATCTGCTGCTGGTCGAGACCGACAGCCCCTACCTGGCGCCGGTGCCGCGCCGCGGCCGCCCCAACCGCCCGGCCAACGTGGCCCACACCCTGCGGTTCATCGCCGGCCTGCGCCGCGTGACCGAGAGCGACCTCGACGCCCTCACCACCTCCAACGCCGCCCGCGTCTTCGCCCTCTGACCCGCCGCCCGCGGGCGAGCGCATGGGGGTGATGCGCAGCCTCGCGGCGCACGGCATCCGGCCCGACACCGATCTCGGCCAGCACTTCCTGCTGGACGAGAACCTCGTCGATCTGGCGATCCGCGAGGCCGGCGTGCACGCGGGCGACGTCGTCCTCGAGATCGGCGCCGGGCTCGGGGTGCTCACGGCGCCGCTCACGCGCGCCGCGTCGTGGGTGCACGCCGTCGAGTTCGACCGTCGCCTCGAGCCCGCGCTCACCGACGCCCTCACCGGCCGCGGCAACGTCACCGTGCACTGGGGCGACGCCATGCGGCTGCCGCTCGACGAGCTGGCGCCGCCGCCCACGGCGCTGGTCGCCAACCTGCCCTATTCGATCGCCACGCCGCTGGTGCTCGAGAGCCTCTGGGGGCTGCCGACGCTCGAGCGGTGGTGCGTGATGGTGCAGCGCGAGGTGGTGGACCGCTGGCTCGCGGCTCCCGGCGGCCGGCTCTACGGCGCGCCGTCGGTGCTGCTGCAGCTGGCCACCGAGGTCACGTTCCGCCGCTCGGTCGGCCGCGAGGTGTTCACGCCGCGCCCTCGGGTCGACTCGGCGCTGGTCGCCCTGCGCCGCATCGGCCCGGGGCCCTCGCCGGCCGTGCGGCGGCTGGTGCGCGCGGCCTTCGCGACGCGCCGCAAGACGCTGGTCAACGCGCTCGGCCTGGCCGGCGCCGACCGCGCGCGGCGTGGCCGCGGCCCTGGAGCGGCTCGGGCCGCTCGGCGACGGTCCGGCCCGAGGCGCTCGCGCCCGGCGACTTCGCCGCCCTGGCGGAGGAGATCGCATGGACCGGGTGATCCTCCACGCCCCCGCGAAGATCAACCTGCGCCTGTCCGTCGGACCGCGCGGCGAGGACGGCTACCACCCCCTGACGACCCTGATGGTCGCCCTCGGGGGGGTGGCCGACGTGGTCACGGCGCAGCGCGCCGATCGGCGAACAGTGGTCTGCGAGGGCATCCCCGGCCCGGACAACCTCGCCTGGACGGCGCTGGACGCGCTCGAGGCCGAGGTCGGCCGGACCCTGCCGCTGGAGGTGGTCATCGAGAAGGCGATCCCCGCGCAGGCCGGCCTCGGCGGCGGCTCGAGCGACGCGGCGGCCACGCTCGTCGCGGCCGATCGCATCCACGGCCTGCGGCTGGGCGACGAGGGGCTCGAGCGCGTGGCGGCGGGGGTGGGATCGGACGTGCCGTTCTTCGTCCGGGCCGGGGCCCAGTGGGCGCGCGGTCGCGGCGAGCACCTGCGCCCGGCCTTCGCGCCGGCGTTCACGGCCGTGCTGGCCAAGGCGCCGGGCGGGCTCTCGACCGCGGCGGTCTACGCCGCGTTCGACCGCCTTCCGCCCCCCGCGCCGCCGGACGACGTCCCCCCGCCGTTCGGGCTGCCGGCGCTCGCGGGCTGGGTGCGCAACGACCTCTGGCCGGCGGCGCTCGCGCTGCAGCCGTCCCTCGGGGCCACCGCGCGGGCGCTCTCGGCCGCCGGGGCCGAGGCGGTGCTGCTGTGCGGCAGCGGATCGTGCGTCGCCGGGCTCTTCGCCGGCCGCGCCGCGGCCACGGCGGCCCACGCGAGCCTGCCCGCGTCGTGGTTCCGCGCCGTCGTCGAGCCACTGGCGCCGCTTCCCCGCTGATCGGCGGCGCCGGCCCCCCAAGTGGGGGGTGCCCCGGCGGTCCGAACCCCTCCGAGGTCGCCGCCCGAATGGTGGCGAATAGCGCGTATTTTCGTATGTCACGGCGATAGGTTTGAGCCGTGGATCACCTCCCCAACGTCGCCGCGGACAGCGTTCCCGGGCTGATCGCGGTGATCGACGAGCGCGACCACTTCACGAGGCGGCACTCCGCCGCCGTCGGCCGGCTGTGCCGCCTGGTCGCCATGGACCTCGGCTGGTCCGCCGAGGACGTCGCGCTCGCGCATGTCGCGGGCCTGGTGCACGACATCGGCAGGGTCGGGCTGCCCGACGCCGTCCTCACCGCGCCGGGACGCCTGAGCCCGGCCCAGTGGGTGCTGATGCACGGCCATCCCGACCGCGGCGCCGACCTGCTCGCGGCCCTCGGCGTCGCCGACCCGATCGTCGACGGCGTGCGGACGCACCACGAGCGCTGGGACGGGAGCGGGTATCCCCGCGGGCTCTGCGCGTCCGACATCCCGCTGCTCGGGCGCCTCGTCGGGCTCTGCGAGTCGTTCGACGCGATGACGGCCCCCCGCCCCTTCGGCCGTGCCAAGCCGCACGTCGTGGCCTGGTCGGAGGTCGCCCACGAGGCGGGGATCCTCTTCGACGGCGAGATGTGCCACGCGCTGCTCGACGTGATCGGCGCCGGCCGTCCGGGGGAGGCGCTCTCCGCGGGCGATTTCGCCGACGAGTGGCGGCTGGCCCGGATGGAGGCATGTTCCCGCGCGACATCCGAGACGCAGCAGAGTGAACGGAGTGAGGCGGTCCCTCGTACCCCGGTCGATCAACCATGACGACCAGGAGAGGACACTCATGGCCCGCTTTTCACTCGGACGCCGCGCGATCGCGCTCGGCGCCGTACTGGCGCTCGCCGCACCCGCGGCCGCCCAGGCCCGTGACATCTACGCCACCGATTCCGGCGGCGACCTGCTGCGCTTCGACTCCCGCTTCCCGGGGGTCGCGCTCGACCGCACACCGCTGACCGGCCTGCCGGCCGGCGTGTCGTTGGTCGGCATCGACTTCCGGCCCGCGACCGGCGACCTCGTCGGCGTCGGGAGCAACAGCATGGTCTACACGCTCAACCCCGGCACCGGCGCCACCGTCCCGCTGGGCACGGGCTTCGCGCCCGGTCTCAACGGGACCGCCTTCGGCGTGGACGTCAACCCGGCGGCCGACGCGCTGCGCATCACCAGCGACGCCGACCAGAACTACCGGATCGCGTTCGCCAGCGGCAACCACGGGGCGCTCAGCCCCGACGGCACGCTCAACCCGGGCAACCCGTCCGTGGTGGCGAGCGCCTACACCAACTCGGCGCTCACGGCGGCCCGCCCGGCGACGACCACGCTGTTCGACATCGACGCGGCCTCCGACCAGCTCCTGACCCAGAATCCCCCCAACGCGGGGACCCTGGTCAACGGCAAGCCACTCGGCGTGAATGTGAGCGAGCGCACATCGTTCGACATCGCGGGGCTCCAGAACCGCGGATTCATGGTCACGACCCCGGTCGGCGGCACCGGCGCGCGCCTGTACAGCGTCAACCTGGCCACCGGCCGCGCCGGCGACCTCGGGCCGATCGGCACCGGCAGCCTTGTCGGCAGGGGCACGCCGAAGCTGACGATCACCGGCATGGCCGCACGCCAGGAGTCGGTGGGGCCACGCGCCAACATCCCGCCGGCGGTGACGATCGTGCCCACGACGGTGCGCCCGGCCGCCGGTCAGCGCGCCGCGTACATCGCCCGGGCGACCGACGCGGACGGCGACATCGCGAGGATCGAGTGGGACACCGACGCCGACGGCCGCTACGACGATGCCGTCGGCGCGACGGTCAGGGTGGGCCTGAAGGCCGGGACGCGCACCCTCGCGGCGCGCGTGACCGACGAGTCGGGCGCGCGGACCTGGGCATCGCTCGCGGTTCGCGTGGGCAGGTAGAGCGCAGGCCCCGCCCGTCGCTGGGGCGGGCGGGGCCCCGCTAAACTGACCCCATGGACGACCCGCTCCTCACCATCGAGGCCCGCCCGACGACCGTTCTGGGCCGGGCCCACCAGTGGATCCGCGGACGGCGCATCATGCTGTCCGGGGTGCTGGCGCTGCTCGAGGTGGTGGCCTTCATCGTCTGGCGGCCGAGCGCGCTGCTGCTCGCCACCCTCGCCGTCGTCGTCCTGGTGCTGTGCGTCGCGGGCGCCACCCGGCTCGGTCCCGGGATCCCCCGCGACCTCCTGTGGATCGGGGCCATCGCGCAGGGGATCGTCGTGGTCATCCCCCTCGTCGTGGGGCTCTCGCTGGTCGCCGGCCTGCTCGTCGCGGTGGTCCTGATCGTCGGCCTGGTCGCGGTCGCGGCCCGCTGGCGGGTGTGACCCCGGCCGCTCCACCGCCACCCCCCGCGATCGTCGCCGAGCAGCCGGTCGCAACGGCCTCCCGGCCGGATCCGCTGCTCGGGCAGCAGGGGTTCCTCACCCAGATCGGATGGACCGCCCCGGCCGCGCGGGGCCGCCGCCCCCTGGTCGCGGTGCTCGACACCGGCGTCGACGCGAGCGATCCCGATCTGGCCGGCGTGGTGCTGACCGGGGCGGCGCGCTCGTTCGTGGACGGGACCGCGGCGGGGACCGACCCCGACGGGCACGGGACCAGCGTCGCCGGGATCATCGCGGCCCGCACCGGCAACGGGGTCGGAGGGGCCGGCGTGGCGGCGGCCCGCATCCTGCCCGTGACGATCGCGGACGCCGACGGGCGCACCACCCCCGCGGCGCTCGTCAAGGGGCTCCGCTACGCGACGGCACGGGGCGCGCGGGTGATCAACATCTCCTTCGGCGGCCGCGGCTACTCCGCCGCCGAGCAGCGCGCGATCGACGACGCGGTGCGCGCGGGCGCCCTGGTGGTGGTGGCGGCCGGCAACGACGGCGGGTCGGCCGGCGGCCCCGCGTATCCGGGGGCGTACCGGCAGGTGCTCACCGTGGGGGCCCTCGGCCCCGGCGGCCGGGCGCTCGCCCTCTCGGAGCGCGGCCCCCAGGTGGCCATCGCGGCGCCGGGCAAGAACATCGCCTCCATCCCGCCCCGGGCGCTGCCGGGCATCGCGGCCGCCGGGCTGGTCCGCCGCACCGGCACCTCGATGGCCGCCGCGATCGTGTCGGGCGCGGCGGCGCGGATCATCGCGCGCCACCCGCGCTGGAGCGCCCAGCAGGTGCGGGCGGTGCTGAGGGAGACCGCGCGCGACGTGCCGCCGGCCGGCGACGACCTCTCCACCGGGGCGGGCGCCCTCGACCTGCGCGCGGCCCTCGCGGCGCCCGCACCCCCGGTCGAGGACCCCGAGCCCAACGACGACACCGTGCTCGCCGCCGGCACGCCCGCGATCCGCGTCGGCGCCGCGCCGCGGGTCCTGCTGGGGCGCACCGGATCGACCTCCGACCCGCGCGACGGGTTCCCCGTGGTGCTGGCGGCCGGCGAGTCCATCTCGGTGCAGCTGCGCCCGACGGGCACGACGGGCGCCGACCTGGATCTCGCCCTCTGGCTGCCGGGCACCCCGGCCGGCCGGCGGGGCGCCCTGTTCGGGCGCACATGGCTGGCGGCCTCGTCCCTGGGCCCCGGCGCCGACGAGCGTCTGACGCGTGGTCGCGCCGGTCGCGGGCACGTACACGCTCGAGGTGCAGGGGCTGCGCGGGGAGGCCGCATACGAGTTGACGCTGCAACATGACGCGCAGGTCACCCCGGCCGGGACTTCCGGCGCGCGCGTCGACAGTCCACAATGAGGACCTGATGACCACAGCCCACGAAGCGCCCACCGCCCACGACCTCTCGGACCCCTCGCTCTACATCAACCGCGAGCTGTCCTGGCTGGACTTCAACGCCCGCGTGCTGGCGCTGGCGCGGCGGGTCGAGGTGCCGCTGCTCGAGCGCTGCAAGTTCCTCGCGATCTTCTCGAGCAATCTCGACGAGTTCTTCATGGTTCGCGTCGCCGCCGTGCAGGACGCCCTCGAGGCGGGCCGCCGGCCGTCGACCCCGGACCAGCTCCCCCGCGAGGAGGTCCTCGACCGGATCACCGAGCGCGTGCGCGAGCTGACCAAGGAGCAGAGCCGCATCTGGCGCGAGGAGCTGCTGCCCGAGCTGGCCGAGAACGGCGTCGAGGTGGTGTCGTTCACCGACCTCGCCGCCGGAGGACCGGCGCCAGGTCGACATCCAGTTCGACCGGGAGGTGTACCCGGTGCTGACGCCGCTGGCCGTCGGCCCCGGGCTGCCCTTCCCCTACATCTCGGGCCTCTCCCTCAACTTGGGACTGAGGGTTCGCGACCCGGTGAAGGGCGAGACGCGATTCGCCCGCATCAAGGTGCCCTCGCGGCTGCCGCGCTTCCTGCCGGTCGACGAGCGCCGGCTGGTGCCGCTGGAGGATGTCATCCGGTGCCACGTCGAGCGGCTCTTCCCCGGGATGGAGGTGCTCGACAGCTCGCTCTTCCGGGTCACGCGGGACGCGGACTTCTCGATCTCCGACGAGTCGGACGACCTGCTCGGCGCCGTCGAGGCCCAGCTCCGGCGCCGCCGCTTCGGGCACGTGGTGCGCCTCGAGGTGGAGGAGAACGCCCCGGACGGCCTGGTGGAGGATCTGATCGAGGCCCTCGAGGTCGGCGAGCGCGACACGTTCCGCATCCAGCCGCCGCTCGACTTCACCTCGCTCTGGTCGCTCGCGACCATGGACCGCCCGGAGCTGCGCGATCCCCCGTGGGAGCCGCGCACGCGTCCCCGCCTGCGGCCCGAGGAGGGCGAGAAGCTCGACATCTTCGCCGCGATCCGCGCGCGGCGACATCCTCGTGCACCACCCGTACGACGACTTCCACACCAGCGTCGAGCGGTTCGTCGAGCAGGCCGTCGAGGATCCCAACGTGCTGGCCATCAAGCAGACCGTGTACCGCACGAGCGGCGACTCGCCCATCGTCCCGGCGCTGATGCGCGCCGCCGAGCAGGGCAAGCAGACCGTCTGCCTGGTGGAGGTGCAGGCCCGCTTCGACGAGGAGCGCAACATCCAGTGGGCGCGCGCGCTGGAGCGGTCGGGGGTCCACGTCGTCTACGGCCTGAGCGGCCTCAAGACCCACGCCAAGCTGGCGCTGGTGCTGCGCCGCGAGGGCAACCGGGTGCGCCGGTACGTCCACTTCGGGACGGGGAACTACAACCCGTCCACCGCGCGCCTCTACACCGACTACGGCCTCTTCACATGCCGCGAGGACATCGCGGAGGACGTGGCCGACCTCTTCAACCACCTCACCGGGTTCGCCCGCCCGCCGATGTACCGGCGCGCGCTGGTGGCCCCGGCCGACATGCGCGACGGCATCATCCGCGAGATCGACCGCGCCATCGCGGGGCACTCCGAGGCGTCGCCCTCGCGCATCGTGATCAAGCTGAACTCGATCATCGACGGGCCGATCATCCAGGCGATCTACCGCGCGTCCCAGGCGGGCGTGCCGGTGGACATGATCGTGCGCGGCATCACCGGCCTGCGCCCCGGCATCCCGGGTGTCAGCGACAACGTCCGCGTGATCTCGGTCGTCGGCCGGTTCCTGGAGCACGCCCGCGTGTTCGCCTTCACGGTGGGCGGGGAGACGACCTACCTGATCGGCTCCGCCGACATGATGGCGCGCAACCTCGACAACCGCGTCGAGCTGGTGGGCCCGATCGACGACGAGCAGGCCTGCGCCGAGATCCAGATGGGCCTCGACCTGCAGCTCGCCGACACCGCCCTGGCGTGGGAGCTCGGGCCCGACGGCGCCTGGGAGCGCGTCACCCCGGCCCCGGGCGAGGAGCCGCTCAACTGGCAGGACGCCCTGATGGAGACCGCGGCGCGCCTGGCCCGCATCACCTGACGCCCATCCGCCATCCGCGGAGGGCGTCCGGTATCGTGGACGTATGAGCACCGACACCCCGGACGTCCCGACGTGGACGCCGCCCGCGAAGCCGAGCTTCAATTCGCCCGCGGCCGACCTCAACCAGCTGCGCAACGAGGCCAAGCGGGTCGCCGAGTCGGCGCCCGGCCAGCCGGTCCACAAGTCGGTGCTGGAGCGCGCCCGCGCCCTCGCGGCCGCGATCGAGCATGACCTGGGGCTCCCGCAGACCCCGGAGGGGCTGTCCTACGCGGACCTCGCCGTGCTCCTCTCGCAGTCCAAGTAGCGGCTCGCCGCACTACGCGCCGGGCAACTCCATGCTCAGACGCGCGACCGCCCCGTAGTCCAGCTCGCCGGGGACCTGTTCGAGAAGAGTCCGGGCACGTTCCGCGAACTCCTGAGGGACGATGTCCAGATCCCGCGCGTGACCGAGATCCTTCAGCAGGTTGAGCGTGGTGAAGCCGGGCGCGTGATCGCCGGCCAGCACCCGGGGGAAGAGGTTGCGCAGCTGCCAGGAGTCGCCCGACGCCGACATCACCACCTCGCGCGCCAGGGCGGGATCCAGACCCGCCCGCTGGCCGGCGCCGAGGGCCTCCGCGGTGGCCGCGGAGATGGTCGCGACGAGCATGTTGTTGACCAGCTTCGCCACCAGTCCCAGGCCGACCGGCCCGCAGTGGACCCGCTTGGCCGGATCGCCGATCACGTCGAGGGCGGGCCGCGCGGCCTCGAGCGCCGCGATGTCGCCGCCGCACATCACGGCCAGCGTCCCGGCGGCCGCCCCGGGAGGGCCGCCGCTGACCGGGCAGTCCAGGTACGCGACGCCCCGGTCGGCGCAGAGGGCGGCCAGCTCCCGCGCGACCGCGGGGGCGATGGTGCTCATCTCCACCAGCACCGGGGCGGGCGTCCGCGCGCGCAGCATGTCCTCCACCACGAGTCGCACGTCCGGGGAGTCGGTGACGCACGAGCACGCCAGGTCGGCGCCCTCGACGGCCTCGGCCATCGAGGCCACCACCGTGACCGGCAGCCCCTCCGCGCGCGCCGGGGTGCGCGCGTACAGCCGCACCTCGTGCCCGGCCGCGGCGAGGTTGCGAATCATCTCCGAGCCCATCAGGCCCGATCCGGCGAAGCCGATCAGCACGGCGCCGACGATATCGCCTGTCGCACCGGGGGCGGGGGAGAAGTTGAGGGCCGCGCCTGCGCTCTACCTCGTTGCCAAGGGAGCGTTGCCCAGAAAGTCCGAAACGCTGTGCCCGAGCGTCCCGAGCCTCCGAACCGCCGCGCGGGGGACAGTGGAGCGGCCCTCGAGGAGAAATATGCCGTGGGGGGCGTGTTCCTGCGCCCCCCGGAGGGGTGGTCGGAGGCCTCCCCGACTCGCCGTAGGGGGAGTCTTGCGGCTCGACCCACGGCGACCCGGGTTGCGCGGACCCGGACCGGCCGATATCCAGGTCAGATGAGCACGGTGCTCGGCCCGACATCCCGCGTGCGTTCGGCGTTGCATCCGCTGCGCCGCCCCATCTCATGGTTGTACGAGCTGATCTCGGGCACGGTCCAGCGCTCGATCGTCGACGACATCACCCAGGTGTCGAGTCAGTTCGCCTACAACGCCTTCCTGGCGACGGTCCCCTTCATGTTCGTCCTGGTCTCGATCGTCGGCCTCGTCTCCGAGCCGGACGCCTTCGACGAGTTCCTGGCGCCCGACGCCAACAACGCCATCCCGGTCGAGTTGCGCGATCTGCTGCGATCGGCTCTGAAGTCGGCCACCGACCAACACCCAGCAGGCCGCGATCTTCCTGGTCATCGGTCTGATCGGCGCCCTCTACGTCTCGGCCAACGTGATCGGCGCCCTTGTCGGCGGGCTCGACCGGGTGCGCGGAGTCGCCCACCGTCCGTGGGCGCGCGGCAAGTTCACCGCCCTGGTCATCGCCATCGCCGCGACCCTGCTGGCGGTCGCCACCACGCTGGCCATCCTCGGTGGCTCGCGCCTCGTGGACGCGGTGGCCGAGCAGGTGTTCGGCAAGGGCGCGCCGAACGTCGCGACGCGGTTCCTCTATCTGATCGGCACCACCGGGCTGCTGGTGTTCACGATCGCGGTCTACCACTTCGGGCCCAACGCCCCCCGGCGGCGCCTGCTCGCGTCGGTCCCCGGCACCGTGGTCGGCGTGGCGATCTGGTTCGGCATCACCCGGCTGTTCGCCCTCTACATCGAGAACTTCGACTCGTACCGGACGGTCTACGGGGCGCTGGCCGGCGCCGCGATCTACCTGATCTTCCTCTTCCTGACCTGCGTGGCGCTGCTGGTGGGCGCCGAGGTCAACGAGCAGTGGTACGTGATGCGGGTGCGGCGCAAGGCGCGCGGACATGGTGGCCAAGGAGGCCGCGGAGGCCCGCACTCAGGTCTGACAGACGGGGCACCAGTAGGTGGTGCGGTTGGCGTCGCCCTGCCCGCGCGAGCGCACCGGTGTGCCACAGCGGCGGCACGGCTTGCCGCGGCGTTTGTAGACCCAGGTGCGCTCGCGGCTCCACGGCGGCGCGCCCGCCGGGCGGTAGGTGCGGATGCCGCCGGGCTCGCGCACACCGTCGGCCAGCAGCGCGCGCGGCCGTCGCGCCCAGCGCGGTCGCCTCGTCGGGGTCGAGACTCCCCACCGGCCGCCACGGGTCGATGCCGGTGAGGAAACACGTCTCGCTCTTGTAGACGTTGCCGATCCCGCCCACCACGCGCTGGTCCATCAGCACCTCCCCGACCTCCCGGGACGGCTCGAGCCGCGCGATGGCCGCGCGCGGTCGCCGGTCCGGGGTCGACCGCCGCGGCGAGCAGGTCGGGTCCGGTGCTGGTGAGCCCGCGGGGCAGCGGCTCCCCGGGCTCCAGCAGGCGGACGTGTGGGCAGCGGTACAGCGAGGCCACGTGCCGGGACGTCCAGAGGGCGAGGAACAGGCCACCCGCGCGACGGCGGCCGGGTGGCGGGTCCCAGCCGCCAGACGCCGCTCATCATCAGGTGGGAGTGGAGCACCCGGCCGCTCGCGAACCGCAGCAGGTGGTGTTTGCCGACCGCCTCCGCGGCGACCACCGTGTCTGCCGTCGAGGCGCTCCGGCATCCGCTGCGAGGCGAGCCGGGGCTCGGGCGCCTCGACCCGCACCAGCGCGTGCCCGGCGAGGGCCGCCGTGAAGCGTCCGGCGTTGCGGTGGCTCACGTGACCCTCGGGCATCGACCCACGATATCCGCGCCCCGCGCCGGCGGGACCGACTGGCGAAAGGCGTGCCCACCGGACAGACTCGCGGGGTGAGCGACACCGCCGAGTCCCCCGACCGCGCGAGCCCGGCACCGCAGAAGAGCCCGCTCAAGCGCCGGGTGCTGATCGGCGTCGGCGTGCTCGTCGGGATCGTGCTGCTGTACTACATCGGCGGCGCGACGATCCCGCGCTGGTGGGCGCAGCGCATCGGCGATCAGGTTGACGGCAGCATCACGGCCGGCATCGCCCTGGGCCTGTTCTACGGCTTCGTCTTCACCTTCCTGCCCCTGTTCGTGCTCACCTTCGCGGTGCGCCGCCGGCGCTCGTGGCGCGCGCGCGCGTGGCTGATCGGGCTCGCGGTGCTGCTGGCCCTGCCCAACCTGTTCACGCTGGGCATCGTGATCGGCAACAGCAGCGCGGCCCACGCCGGCGAGCGCACCCTCGACGTCCGCGCCCCCGACTTCCGCGGCGCCACCCTTGTGGGCGCGATCTTCGCGGTGGCCGCGGTGATCGGGCTGCGGTATCTGCTGATGTCGCGCCGCCGCGCCAAGGAGCGCGAGGCCTCGCTGCGCGGCGAGCTGCGCTCCCGCGACGAGGCCACCGTCGTCGCGCCGACGGATCCGGAGAGCTGACGCTGGCCGGTCCGCATCTCCTTCGTCTGCCTGGGCAACATCTGCCGCTCGCCCACCGCGGAGGCCGTGATGCGCCACCGGGTGGAGGCGGCCGGGCTGGAGGACCGAGATCCTCATCGAGAGCGCGGGCACGGGCGCGTGGCACGTCGGCAGCCCGCCCGACGCCCGCGCGCGCGCCGAGGCCCGCGGGCGGGGCATCGCGATGGGCGGCCGCGCGCGCCAGTTCGAGGCGGCCGACTTCGCGCGGCTGGACCTGGTGCTCGCGATGGACGGGGACAACGCGGCCGACCTGCGCGCCCTGGCGCCCGACCCGGAGGCGGCGGCCAAGGTGCGCCTCTTCCGGGAGTTCGACCCGCGGGCGACCGGCGACCTCTCGGTTCCCGACCCGTACTACGGCGGGCCGGAGGGGTTCGCGGAGGTGTTCGAGATGACCGACGCCGCGAGCGCCGGCCTGATCGCCCACCTGCGCACGTGGACGCCCCCGGGACGGTGAGCGACCTCCTGGCCGCGCTCGCCTCGGCGACGGGCGCGACGGTGGTCGACACGTCGCCGGTCGCGGGCGGCAGCATCAACCAGCGCCGCTCCGCGCCACCCTCTCGGACGGGCGGCGGATCTTCGTCAAGCATCACCCCGACGCGCCCGCCGGCTCGTTCCGCGCCGAGGCCGAGGGCCTCGCCTGGCTGGCCGCCGCGAACGCCCTGCGCACGCCGGCGGTGGTGGCGGTGGGCGAGGGCCCGGGGCCGCGTTTCCTGGCGCTGGAGTGGATCGAGGCGGGCTCCGGCGGACCGGCGGCGCAGGAGGCGTTCGGCCGCGGCCTCGCCGCGCTGCACCTGTCCGGGGCGCCCGTCTTCGGCCTCGACCGGGACAACGCGATCGGCGGGCTGCCCCAGGACAACACCCCCTGTGACACGTGGCCGGAGTTCTACGGGCTGCGGCGGCTGACGGCGATGGCCCGCCAGGCGGTCGATGACGGCGGGCTGCCGGCGTCGTTCATGGAGCGCATCGCCCGGCTCTGCGGGCGGCTCCCCGAGCTGTGCGGCCCCCCGGAGCCGCCCGCCCGCCTCCACGGCGACCTCTGGAGCGGCAACGCGATCATCGACGCCCTCGGCGGGCCGGCGGTGGTCGATCCGGCGGTCTACGGCGGGCACCGCGAGATGGACCTGGCGATGATGCGCCTCTTCGGCGGGTTCTCCGCGCGCGTCCACGCGGCCTACGACGAGGTGTACCCGCGGGCCGCCGGCCACGAGGACCGGGTCGCGCTGTTCCAGCTGTACCCCGTGCTGGTCCACGTGCGGCTGTTCGGCGGCGGCTACGCCCGCCAGGCCGAGAGCATCGTCGCCCGCTACGCCTGAGCCGCGGGCGCCCGCTCGGGTCCGCGCAGGGCCGACACCAGCGCGCCCAGCAGCGAGAAGGACACCAGCACCCACAGGGCCAGGTGCATGCCGCTCATGAACGGCTCCAGCTTGTCGGCCGAGAGGCCCGTCGTGAGGCCGCTGAAGATGCTGAAGAGCAGCGTGGTGGGGACGACCGCGGTCACGATCATCAGCATCAGCGCGATCGAGATCACCGCGCCGGTGTTCTGCAGCATCGTGCGCGTGCCCGAGGCGATGCCGCGCCGGTGGGGCGGCACGGCGCCCATCATCGCGGCGGTGTTGGGCGAGTTGAAGACGCCCGAGCCCACGCCCACGATCGTCAGCCAGATGGCCGACTGCCAGAAGGGCGAGTCCACCTGGAGGGTGGTCATGCCGGCCAGCCCGGCCGCGGTGAGCAGCATGCCGAGCACGGCGGGCGCGCGCGATCCGTGGCGGTCGGCCCACCACCCGGCGATCGGCGAGGCCACCAGCATCCCGATGGCGAGCGGGATCAGCTTGATGCCCGCCACGATCGGATCGTCCCCCTGCGGGCCCTGGAAGTAGAAGACGAACAGGAACATCAGCGCGAACCGGGCCAGCCCGTTGAGGAACGCGGCGGTCGCGGCGGTCCAGTAGACCCGGATGCGGAAAAGCTCCAGGTCGAGCATCGGCGACGCGGTGCGCATCTCGACGATCACGAAGGCCGGCAGCAGGATCGCCGCCGCGATCAGGCCGATGATCACCATCGGCGCGCTCCAGCCGTCGAGGCCGGCGTCGGAGAGCCCCAGCACGAGGCCGGTGAGGCCTCCCAGCGCCAGGGCATTGCCGAGCAGGTCGTAGGAGCGTCTGGTGGTACGGCTCGTTTCCTTGCCGGTCAGCTCGCGCAGCACCAGCGCGGCCCACACCGTCCCGACGATGCCGATCGGGACGTTGAACCAGAACACCCACGCCCAGCCGAACTCCACCAGCCAACCACCCAGCACCGGGCCGATCACGAGGCCGACGGCCGCGACCATGGTGTTGGTGCCCATGGCCAGGCCGAGCTGCTCGCGCGGGAAGGCGTCGGTGACGAGCGCGCCCGAGTTGGCGAACACGAAGGCGCCGCCCACCCCCTGCACGACGCGCCACACGATCAGCGCGGTGCCCGAGTCGGCGAATCCCGCCCCCAACGACGCGAGGGTGAAGAGCGCCATGCCGGCCACGTACAGGCGCTTGCGGCCGAGCTGATCGCCGAGTCGCCCGGCCGGCAGCAGCAGCACCGTGCTCGCCACCATGTAGGCCAGAATCACCCAGATCAGGCTCAGCAGCGAGGTGCCCAGCTCTCGCTCCACGTCGGGTAGTGCGATCAGCAGCGTGCCCGTGTTGACCGTGGCGAGGAACAGCCCGAGGCTCGTGACCGACAGCACCCACCAGCGGTAGTGGTGGTGGTCGGCCGAGACGCCGGGACGCCGGCTGCGGGCGGCCTGAGACGGTGCGACGGTGGGGCTGGACGAACTCACCGGGTAATACTTGCATACTGCAAGTAATGCTGCCCGGCGCGTTCAGGACCTCGTCAGATGGCTACGCCCGCAGCACCATCGCCCGCAGGTCGGCACGGAAACCGGCCGCCGCAAGCGGTGCCTCGAGCGGCGAGCCGAATACCGGCTCCCCGTCGACGCGCTCGATCGCCGCGCGCCGGCGCCGGTCGCCGCGCACCCAGTCGGCCAGCGCCGCGAGCGCGGGCTCGAGTGCCCGGTCGTCGGGGCTGGCGAAGGTCAGGAGGCCGCGGCCGCCGCGCTCCAGGTACAGCGCCGGCCGGCCGTCCACCAGCACGACCATCGCGCCGAAGACCCGCGACGGCGCGCGCGCCGCGTCCCGGCGCGGGCCAGGGCACCGCGGCGCCGTACGGCTGCGCAGGGTCGGCCGCGCCCAGCACCACGCACGTGGGGCGGGGCGTCCGGCGGCGGGTCGCGCAGATCGCGCAGGCGCTCCACGGCGCCGGGCGACGCGAACTGCGCGCCGCCGAGGCCCTCGACGAAGTAGCCGCGCCGGCACATACCGAGCGTCTCCATGTCGCTGAGGGCGGGGTACACGGCGGCGTATCCGCCCGGCACGCCCTCGGCGAGGGTCGCCGACCGGGTCAGCACGCCGTGGCGCTCCACGAGCAGTTCGGCCAGCGCGCGGCGGCGCTCGTCGGCGGGCGGCGCATCGGCGAAGAGGCGCGCGGCCAGCGACCAGCGGCCGGAGACCGCCGACGGCGCGCCGCGGGCACGGCGGGCCCCGAGGCGCCGGCCCGCCGGCCCCCCCGATGCCGGGCGCGTCAGCGCGGGCAGCCGCTTGGGGCCGCGCAGGGGCAGCCAGAGGTCGTTGGTCACCTCCCCCGCCCACACCAGCGCCCACAGCGCGGTGAACACCTCCTCGCGCGACGCCTCGCCCGCCACCAGCAGGTCGTCCCAGAAGCTCGCTCCGCCCCCGAGCGCGGCGCGCAGCCGCTCGGCGATCTCGCCCTCGGGCGCCGGATCGGCCGGCGGCGGGCCGAGCAGCGGGGCGTCCTCGCGGAAGTAGATCGCCACCCGGCCGCCACCGACCCCGCCGGCGCCCGGCGCCCACCCAGACGATCTCGCCGCGGGCCGCGAGCTCGTCGAGCCAGGCCGGGCCGTAGTCGGCCACCCGCCGCGGGAACACCTCGCCCTCCCACTGGGCGGCGGGCAGGGCGAGCCCCTGGAGCGTTCCGAGCGCCTCGCGCAGGGCCTCGGCGCCGCGCGCCCCGCCGGGGCGGTCGACCCGCTGCCAGTCGGGCAGGAACCGGCCGAGCGCCCGCGGGTCGGCCGGTTCGATCTCGCGCCGCAGCGCGGCCAGGCTCGCGCGCCGCAGCCGCCGCACCACCTCGGCGTCGCACCACTCGCGGCCCGGTGCCGCCGGGGCGCAGCTCGCCGCGCACCAGGGCGCCCGCGCTCTCGAGGGCCGCGAGCGGCGCCTCGAGCACGCCGGGCTCCAGCGCGTAGCGCTCGGCGGGCTCCGAGATGTGGAACGGGCCGCGGCCGCGCGCGTAGCGCGCGATGAGGCTCTCGAGCGCGCCGGGGACGTCCTCCAGGAAGGCGTCGGGCAGGCCGGCGGGCGGCATCACGCCCAGGCCGTCGCGGTAGCGGCCGGCGTCCTCGGCCGCGATCACGCGCTCCTCGCCGCCCACCCGCACCACGCAGGCGCGGCGCTCGGCCACCAGCGCCTCGATCATGCGCGGGAGCCGAGGCCGGCTCGACGACGCGGCGCTCGATCTCCGGCACCGACAGGTCGCCGATGCGGCGGAGCAGATCGTGCAGGCCGTCCGCGCCGCGGGCGCGCGCGCGTTCGGACGAGGCCCTGCAGGTCGGCCTCGAGCGCGTCGAGCGCGTCGGCGTCGATCAGGTCGCGCAGCTCCTCCTGCCCGAGCAGCTCGCGCAGCAGGTCGCGGTTGAGCGACAGGGCCTGCGCCCGCCGCTCGGCCACCGGCGTGTCGTCCTCGTACATGTACGACGCCACGTACTCGAACAGCAGCGAGCCGGCGAAGGGCGACGCCGTGGCCGTCTCGACCTCCACCACGGCCAGCTCGCGCGAGGCGATGCGGCCGAGCACCCCGCGCAGGCTGGGCAGGTCGAACCAGTCGTCCAGGCACTCGCGGTAGGTCTCGAGGATCACGGGGAAGCTGCCGTACTCGCGCGCCACCTGGAGCAGCGACGACGCCTTCAGACGCTGCTGCCAGAGGGGTGTGCGGTGCCCGGGGCGTCGGCGGGGGATCAGCAGGGCCCGGGCCGCGTTCTCCCGGAAGCGCGCGCCGAACAGGGCCGTCGCCCCCAGCTCTCCCAGCACCAGCTCCTCGAGCTCGTCGGGGGCGATCATCGCGACGTCGGCGCCCGGCGCCTCGTCGGCGTCGGGCAGGTGGATGGCGATGCCGTCGTCGCCCCAGATGGTGTGCGCCTCCTGCCCCGTCTGGGCGCGGATGCGGGCGCCCAGCGCGAGCGCCCAGGGTGCGTGGACCCGTGCGCCGAAGGGCGTCAGCACGCACAGCCGCCAGTCGCCGATCTCGTCGCGGAACCGCTCGACCACCACGGCGCGATCGCTCGGCACGGTGCCGGTGGCCGCCGCCTGGTCCTCCAGGTAGGCCACCAGGTTGTCCGCCGCCCGCTGGTCGAAGGCGCTCTCGGCGCGCAGCCGGCGCGTGCGCCTCGACGGGCCCGGCGGCGATCAGCTCGCGCGCCAGGCGGCCCACCCCCTCGCCGAGCTCGTAGGGGCGGCCGACGCCCTCGCCCTTCCAGAAGGGCAGCGGCGCCCGGCGCGCCCGGGGCGGGCGTGACGACCACCCGGTCGCGGGTGATCTCCTCGATGCGCCAGGTGGAGGCGCCGAGCATGAACGCCTGGCCGCTGCGGGCCTCGTAGACCATCTCCTCGTCGAGCTCGCCCACCCGCGCGCCGTCCGGGAGCACCACGGTGAAGAGGCCCCGATCGGGGATGGTGCCGGCGTTCTGCACGGCCAGCGCCCGCGACCCGTCGCGTCCGCGCACCGTCCCCGCGGTCCGGTCCCACACCACCCGCGGGCGCAGCTCCGCGAACGCGTCGGACGGGTACCGGCCGGCGAGCATGTCGAGCACCCCCTCGAGCTGCTCCCGCGAGAGCTCGGCGAAGGGGTACGCCCCGCGCACCAGGCGCTCCAGGGCGTCGACCGTCCAGGTGCCGTCCGAGCAGATGGCCACCAGCTGCTGGGCCAGCACGTCGAGGGGCAGCCGGGGGACGCGGGTCTCCTCGATCGCGCCGCGCTGCATGCGCTCCACCACGGCCGCGCACTCGAGCAGGTCGCCGCGGTACTTGGGGAAGATGCGCCCGCGGCTGGGCGCGCCCACCTGGTGTCCCGCGCGGCCGATGCGCTGCATCCCGCGGGCCACGCTGCGCGGGCTCTCGACCTGGATCACCAGGTCCACCGCGCCCATGTCGATGCCGAGCTCGAGGCTGCTGGTGGCCACCAGCGCGGGCAGGCGCCCGGCCTTCAGCTCCTCCTCGATGATCGTGCGCTGCTCGCGCGCGAGGCTGCCGTGGTGGGCGCGCGCCACCTCCTCCTCGGCGAGCTCGTTGAGGCGCAGGGCGAGCCGCTCGGCCAGGCGGCGGTTGTTGACGAAGATCAGGGTCGAGCGGTGGGCGCGCACCAGCGCGAGCAGCTCCGGGTACATCGCGGGCCAGATCGAGCGCCGCCGGTTCTCGCTTCCCGCCACGTCCGACAGCTCGGTCGTCGATGCGCTCGCGTCGCCGCCGAGCTCGCGCATGTCGTCCACCGGCACGATCACCTCGATCTCCAGCTGCTTGGCCGACCCGGCGTCGACCACGGTCACCGGCCGCGGGCGCCCCTCGCCGTCCTGCCCGCCCATGAACCGCGCGATCTCGGCCAGGGGCCGCTGGGTGGCCGACAGGCCGATGCGCTGGAGGCTGCCCCCGTCGTCGGCGACCACCTGCTCGAGGCGCTCCATGCTGAGCGGCGAGGTGGGCGCCCCGCTTGGTGCCCGCCACGGCGTGGATCTCGTCGACGATCACCGAGCGGATGCCGGCGAGCATCTCGGTGCCGCGCGAGGTGAGCAGCAGGTACAGGCTCTCCGGGGTGGTGATGAGGATGTCGGGCGGGGTGCGCAGCATCCGCTGGCGGTCGCGCTGGGGCGTGTCGCCGGTGCGCACGGCCGACCGAGATCTCGGGGAGCTCGACGCCCTGCCGCGCGGCCACCGCGGCGATGCCCGCCAGCGGGCCGCGCAGGTTGCGCTCGACGTCGTAGTTCAGGGCCTTGAGGGGGGAGAGGTACAGCAGGCGGCCGGTCTCCCGCCCCGCCAGGCGGTCGGTGACCAGCGTGTTGATCGCCCACAGGAAGGCGGTGAGCGTCTTGCCTGAGCCGGTCGGCGCGAGGATCAGCGTGTTGTCGCCGGCGGCGATCGGCGGCCAGCCCCGCTCCTGCGCGGGGGTCGGTTCGGCGAACGCGCGCGCGAACCACTCGGCCACCAGAGGGTGGAACGGCGCCAGCGGCGGTGAGACGGCGACCCCCATCCGACGATGGTAGCCGCGACCCCGGAACGCAGGACGTGCACGCGACTCAAGGGCGCCCCCGACGTGGCCGATGCCGCCGGGAGACCTCCATCTCGGGACCCCTCGCTGCCGATCGACACCCAGAGCACCGGATACACCCAGGCCATCGCCCGGGTGCGCGAGATCACCACCTCGCTCAACCCGCCTCCCGCGACCGCCCCGGCCGCCGCGACCTCGGACACGGGCACCTTCGGCGATCAGCTCTCGTCCGCGATGGGGAGCACCGCGGGCGGCCAGACGGCCTCGTCGTACGTCCCCTCGGGCGTCGGCGGCACCCTGCCGGTCGGCGTCGGCGCCGTGGCTCCCACCGCGTCCGCGGGGTCGGGTCCGCGCGGCCAGCAGATCGCGGCCATCGCGACGGCCGAGCTCGGGGTGGCCGAACAGCCGCCCGGCTCCAACGACGCGCCCCGCATCGCCGACTACCGCACGGCCACCGCCGGCGCGTCCGCCGGTCAGCCCTGGTGCGCGTACTTCACCTCCTGGGTGGCCGCACAGGCCGGGGTGCCGGTCGGCGCCGAGGGCCAGGGCATCGGCTACGTGCCGACGGTCAAGCAGTGGGCCGAGCAGACCGGCCGCTACATCCCCGCCGGCACCGGATCGCCCCAGGTCGGCGACCTGGTGGTGTTCGACCGCGGCGGCGACGGCGTGCTCGATCACATCGGCGTCGTCACCGGCGCGTCGCCCGACGGCAGCATCCAGACCGTCGAGGGCAACTCCAGCAACGCCGTGTCCGCGCGCAGCTACGGGCCCGGCGGCTACGCCGGTCTCGTGCGTCTGGTGGCGCCGGGGACCTGAGCTGATCCCGCGACCTGCCGGTAGGCTGTCGCCGTGGGAACCGAGACGCCCGTCAAGCCTCGCCCGGGCCTCCCCGGCTCCGGGAGCGGCTCCGACCAGCCGTGCCACGTCATCGTGCTCAACGACGACCACAACACGTTCGAGCACGTCGCGCAGACGCTGGCCCGGTACCTGCCCGGCGTTGACTACGACCGCGGGATGGCCCTCGCGACGGCGATCCACAACTCCGGCCGCGCCCGCGTCTGGAGCGGATCCTGCGAGCAGGCCGAGCTCTACTGGGAGCAGCTCAAGGCCGCCGGCCTGACCATGGCGCCACTGGGATGAACGGGGCCGACTGGCTCCTGTCCGCGCTGGCCGCGGAGGGCATGCCGGTCCTCTTCGGCAACCCGGGCTCCACCGAGCTGCCGATCACGGACGCGCTCGGGCGCCAGGGCGAGGTGGCCTACGTGCTGGCCCTGCACGAGTCGGTGGCCATGGGCATGGCCGACGGGTACGCGCAGGTGACCGGCGGCCCGGCGGCCGTCAACGTGCACGTCCAGCCGGGGCTCGCCAACGCGATGTCGGGCATCCTCAACGCGGCGCAGGTGCCGCCTGCCGCTGATCGTGACGGTCGGGCAGCAGGTGCGGAGCCTCCTGGCGGAGGAGCCGTTCCTCGGGGGCGAGCTGGTCGCGCTCGCGGCGCCGCTGGCCAAGGGGGCGTGGGAGGTCGCCGATGCCGCCGACCTGCCGGCCGCCTTCGCCCACGCCGTCCACGTGGCGTGCACGCCCGCCGCGCGGGCCGGTGGTGCTGTCGCTGCCGCTCGACGTGCAGGTGGCCCCCGCGCCGCCGCCCCATGTCGCCACCGCCGTCCCCGCGCCGCACGGCCCGCCGGCCGACGCGATGGACCGCGCGGCCGCCCTGCTCGGCGCCGCACGCGCCCCGGCGATCCTCGCCGGCGACGAGGTGCGCGGCGCGGTCGCGTCGGCGGCCCTCGTCGCGCTGGCCGAGCGGCTCGCGGCGCCGATCCTCGGCGAGCCGATGGCCGCCTCGGTGCCCCTGCCGACCGATCACCCGCTGTGGCGCGGGCCCCTGCCGCCGTTCGCGGCGCAGATCCGCCCGGTGCTGGAGGGGCACGACGTGGTGCTGGCCGTGGGCATGCCGGTGTTCCGCCTGTTCGGCACCAGCCCCGGCCCGGCGCTGCCGGACGGCGTCACCCTGATCCATCTGGACGTGGACGCCCACGAGGTCGGCAAGAACCTCGCCCACCGAGGTCGGGCTGGTGGGCGACATCGGCGCGGGGCTCGCTGGGCCTGGCCGCGCGCCTCGGGCGATCCGCCGCCCGATGTCGCGGCCCGGCGCGTCGGCCGTCGTCGCCGAGACCGGGCGCCGGCGCCGCGCGGCCCGCGATCGGCTCGCCGCCGCGGCGGCCGCCGCGGCACCCGGGGTCACGGCGGCCGGGTTCGCGCGCGGGGTCGCGGAGGCGCTCGGGCCGCGCGACCTGGTGGTGGACGAGGCGCTCACCTCCGGACGCGGCCTGCGCGCCGTCGTCTCGCGGCGCACGCCGGCGACCTGGCTCGCGCATCGCGGCAGCGCCCTCGGCTGGGGCCTCCCGGCCGCCGTGGGCGCCAAGCTGGCCGATCCCCGCCGCCGCGTGATGGCCCTCCAGGGCGACGGCAGTCTGCTGTTCGGGGTCTCGGCGCTGTGGACCGCGGCGCGAGAGGGCCTCGGCGTGGCCCTCGTGGTGGCCGACAACGGGGGCTACGAGATCCTGCGCGCGGGGCTCGAGGGCCTGACCGGCCGGCCCGAGGGCGTCTGGCCGGGCATCGGTCTGGACACCCCGCGCATCGACATCGAGGCGATCTGCCGCGGGTACGGCGCGTCCGCCGCGCGCGTCGCCGCGGTGGGCGATCTGCCCGAGGCGCATGGCCGATCTCTGGCGCCGCACCGACGACGGCCCCGCGGTGCTGGTGGTCGAGGTCGGGGGGCACGCGGCCCCCGTCGGCTATCCGGTCTAGCTCGCCGCCGGGGGCCGGATGACGCCGTCCGCGCTGATGCGCGGCGCGCGCGACCCGAAGTCGTCGCGGGAGAGCTGACGCACCACGTCGATCGCACCCCCGCCGGGGGCGGGGGTGCCCGAGCCGACCAGCTCGGTGGGGCGGATGCGCCCGGCGGCGAAGGTGCCGTCGGGGTTCACGGTCGTCTGCAGCACCATGCTGGTCGACAGCGGCCCGCCCAGCGAGAACACCTTGTAGCCCATGAAATTGCCGATGCTGTAGGCGATCAGGCGCTTCTTGTAGAACTCCATGCCGCGCACGACGTGGGGGCCGTGGCCGATCACGACGTCGGCGCCGGCGTCGACCATCGCGTGGGTGAACGCGCGCAGGTTGCCGCGGTTCTCGCCGAAGGCGCTCTCGGATCCGCGGGGCACGTGGGTCTTGTCGCTGCCCTCGGCGCCGCCGTGGAAGGTCACGACCACGATCTGCGCCTTGGCCGCCGCGGCCTGGACGCGCTTCTTCGCCGCGGCGATGTTGAGCAGGGGGTCGGCCCACGAGTAGGGCGCGAATCCGAGGATCGCGACGGTCTGCCCGTTGACCTTCTGCGTGGCCATCGTCCCCGGCCGGCCGGTGTTCCTGATGCCGACGCGCGTCAGCGCGGCGACGGTCTCGGTCTGGGCCGAGGGGCCGTAGTCCAGCGCGTGGTTGTTGGCCAGGTTCATCACGGTGAACCCGGCGTCCTTGAGCCAGCGCGCGTACGACGGGGGCGTGTGGAACGCGTAACACGCCGTGCTGTTGGACCCGCACTTCGACGCGCCCCCGCTCGAGAGCGTCCCCTCCAGGTTGCCCATCACGATGTCGCCCGTCAGCAGGGGCTTCACCTGCGAGAAGAGCGAGGCGCCGCCGTCGGAGGGCAGGCCGTACGGCAGGCTGCCCATGTTGGTGTCGCCCACGGCGGCGACCTTCACCGGCCCGGCGTCGGCGATCGGCTGCGCGGGCGGTGAGACGGCCGCGGCCTGGCGTCTTCGACGACTCGGCGGCCGTCGCGGTGGCGTCGCTCGAGGAGCCTCCGCCGCGCAGCGCGATGGCCGACACGAGGGCGACCAGCACCACGGCGATCACCCCGGCGGTCAGGCGGCGCTGGCGGTGCACGCGACGCTGCTGCTCGCGCCGCCGGTTGCGTCGTGGGTCGTCCATCGCCGGGATCCTAGTCGCGGAAGATCCCCGGCGGCCGCCTCGGCGCGGTCCGCCGCCGCCCGCTCGACGTCCGTCAGGTCGTCGTCCACCAGCCGGACGCCGAGCCGGTCGACCACCGCCGCGTCGACGGCGGCCACCAGATCCGCGGCGCCGATGCCGGGCACGAACTCCCTCACGCCGGCCGCCGTGGCGGCAGAGGCCCTGGGCGAAATCCTCGTCGCGGGCCATCAGCCGCGCCAGGAGCGTCGCGTCCATCGACAGGGGGATGCCCGCCTGCAGGAGCGTGCCGGGGCGCCGGCGCGCCTGGGAGAGGCCGACCACCTTGCGGCCCCCGGCGAGCACCTCGAAGGGGGAGAGGCCCCCGAAGCACGCGTCGGCCGCCGCCCCCGGCGCCCCGGCCGCCGCCCGTGCGCGGGGAACGTCGATCACCTCGACGCCGGCGACCCCGACCGCCCGCGAGCGCGTCGGCGATCGCCTCGCCCAGCCAGCGGTACGCGGCCACCACGTCGTCGGCGGCCAGCGGGTGGCCGCGCGGCAGGGCCACGTCCAGCGCGAGCAGGTCACGGTCCCACAGCACCGGCCCGCCCCCCGACGACCGGCGCACGATGGCGACGCCCTCGTCGCGGGCGGCCGCGCGGTCGAGCGTCGGGTCCCGGGCCAGGCGGCCCAGCACGAGCCCGGGCGAGACCACCGTTGACCAGGAGTGGACCGGCGGCCCGCCGGCGGGCATCGCCTGGAGGATCCCCACGGGGCGGGCGACCGCCGCGTGGGGAGTCAGCTCAGCGGGGCCGAGCCGCCTCCAGGATTCGGGAGCGGTTCCTCTAGGAGAGGTAGGGGGCGACGCCGACCGCCTGCTGGGCGGCGTCCATGACCATCTCGCTGACGGTCGGGTGCGCGTGGATGATCTCGCCCAGCTCCGTGACCGTGAGACCGTCCGAGATGGCGACGCCGATCTCGTGGATCATCTCCACGGCGTGCACGCCCATGATGGTCGCGCCGAGCAGGAGACCCGTCTTCGCGTCCATCACCACCTGCGCGTACCCGTCGGGCTCGCCCTCGCCGAGCGCCTTGCCCGAGCCGAGGAAGCGCGCCTGACCGAGCTTGACCTCGTAGCCGGCCTCCTTGGCCGCGTCGGCGTTGAGGCCGACCGTCGCGATCTCGGGGTGGGTGTAGATGCAGCTCGGGACGACGGTCCGGTCCATCGGCAGCAGGTGCCCGGTGAGCGCGTTCTCCACCGCGCGACCGCCCTCGGCCGACGCGAGGTGCGCCAGCTGGAGACCGCCGATGCAGTCGCCGACGGCCCAGATCTTGGGGTTGGCGGTGCGCAGGTAGTCGTCCACCACGACGATGCCGCGGTCGGTGATCTCGACGCCCAGCTCCTCCAGGCCGATGCCGGCCGCCTGCGAGCTGACGCCCCACGGAGACGAGCAGCTTCTCGGCGGAGATCACGGTGCCGTCGTCGAGGGTCACGGTGACCCCGTCCTCGCGGTACTCGCTCACCTCGGCCTGACGGCCCAGGTGGATGGCGACGCCCTCCTTCTCCATCAGCTTCTGGAACTGGGAGGCGGTGCGGTTGTCGATGCCGGCCAGGAGGCGCGGGAGGATCTCGACGATGGTGATCTTGGTCTCCAGCGCGGCGAAGAGGCTGGCGAACTCGCAGCCGATCACGCCGCCGCCGACCACGATCATGCTCTCGGGCACCGACTCGAGCACGAGGATGTCGTTCGAGGTCAGCACCGCGGGGTGGTCCATGTCGTAGCCCGGCAGGCCCGACGGCTCGGTGCCGACGCACACGACCAGGTGGTCGTACTCGTAGCGCTGTCGTCGACGACCACGGCGTCGCCGTCCACGCGGCCCTCGCCGCGCACCACGTTGACGCCCTTGCGCTTGGCCGCGCCCTCGACGCCCTGCCGCATCTTGAGGACGACGTCCTCCTTGCGGCGTCATCATCTTGGTGAAGTCGAACGAGACCTCCGGCACCACGAGGCCGTACTCGTCCGCGCGGCGCACGCGCCGCAGCAGGTCGGCCGTCGCGAGGAGCGCCTTGGTGGGGATGCAGCCCCAGTTGAGGCACGTGCCGCCGAGCTCCGCACGCTCGACCATCGTCACATCGGCCCCCAGCTGGGCTGCGCGCAGCGCGGCGACGTCGCCGGCTGGACCACCGCCCAGCACGACGACCCGGGTGGGCTCGCTCATCACTTCTCCTGGTCTGGACTCAGCGCGGCCGAAAGCAGCCGCTCCTGCTCGGCCTGATGGGCCTGCGGATACCCCTCGCTGGGGCTCGCGCGGCGCGCTCGACCGACGTAATCCAATGCTACGCCCTCGGGCAAGAGGTCCTCGAGGTGATGCCGGACGAACTCCCAGGCGCCCATGTTCTTGCGGCTCCTCCTGCACCCAGGTGACCTGGGTCAGCGTTCGGATACGAGGCGACAGCAGCTCGGTGAGCTCGATGTCGGGGAAGGGGTAGAGCATCTCGACGCGGCCGATGGCCAGCTCCGGTGCGCTCGGCGCGCTCCGGGCGGGCGTCGAGCTCGTGGTAGACCTTGCCCGAGCACAGGATCAGCCGGGTCACGGACGCGCGGCGGTCCTGCGCGGTGGTGTCGTCGAACGACCGGGTGGAAGGTGCCGTCCGTCAGGTCGGAGAGGTGCGACGAGGCGCTCTTCGCGCGCAGCAGGCTCTTCGGCGTGAAGATGATCAGCGGGCGCGAGCGCTCGGTGAGGGCCTGCTTGCGCAGCAGGTGGAAGTAGTTCGCGGCGGTGCTGCAGTTGGCGACGCGGATGTTGTCCTCCGCGGCGGCCTGCAGGAAGCGCTCGATGCGCGCCGACGAGTGCTCGGGGCCGTTGCCCTCGTAGCCGTGGGGCAGCAGCAGCGTCAGGCGCGACGCCTCGCCCCACTTGGCGCGACCGGAGACGATGAACTGGTCGATCATGATCTGGGCGCCGTTGACGAAGTCGCCGTACTGCGCCTCCCATAGCACCAGCGCCTCGGGGGCCTGCGTGCTGTACCCGTACTCGAAGCCCACGGCGGCGGCCTCCGACAGCGGGCTGTTGTGCAGCTCCAGCGAGGCGGTGCGCGTTGGGCAGGTTGCGCGAGCGGCGTGTAGACGCGGCCGGTGTGCGGGGTCCAGGTCTCGCCCTCGCCCACGTCGTGCAGCTCGAGGTGCCGCTGGCTGAACGTGCCGCGCGCGGAGTCCTGGCCGGTCAGCCGCAGCGGGACGCCCTCCACCAGCAGCGAGGCGAACGCGAGCGACTCGGCGTGCGCCCAGGCGATGCCGCCCTCGTCGCCCAGCGCGTCGCGGCGCCGCGCGAGCTGGGGGACCAGCTTGGGGTGGATCGTGAAGCCGTCGGGCACGGCCAGCAGCTGGTCGTTGAGCTCGCGCAGCAGGGGCTCCGGCACCGCGCTGGTCGGCGGGGCGCTGGTGCCGTTGGGCTGTCGGCACGTTCTCGCCCTCGCCACCGGTCTCCCCGCGGCTGGTGACGGCCTCGTGCGCGTCGCGCATCCACTTCTCGGCCTTGGCGATCAGCGCGTCCACGTCGGCCTTGGTGATCACGCCCTCGTCCACCAGCTTCTGCGCGTAGAGCTTGCTGACCGGGGGGTGCGCCTTGATGGTGCGGCTCATGACGGGCTGCGTGTAGGCCGGCTCGTCCAGCTCGTTGTGGCCCAGGCGGCGGTAGCCGATCAGGTTGATCAGCACGTCGCCCTGGTAGCGGCTGCGGTAGGCGGCGGCGATCTGGGCGGCGCCGATGCAGGCGTCCACGTCGTCGGCGTTCACGTGGATCACGGGTACGTCGTAGCCGCGGGCGAGGTCGCTCACGTGGTAGGTCGAGCGCGAGTCGTACGGGTCGGTGGTGAACCCGATCTGGTTGTTCGCGATCACGTGGATCGTGCCGCCGGTGGTGTACCCGCGCAGCGCCTGGAGGTTGAACGTCTCCGCCACGACGCCCTGGCCGGTGAAGGCGGCGTCGCCGTGGATCAGGATCGGCACGGCGGACGCCGGGGTTGTGCTGGGCGTCGCGGGTGCCGCGATCGCGTCTGGAGCGCGCGGGTGAGGCCCTCGGCGACGGCGTTGACCTGCTCGAGGTGGCTCGGGTTGGCGGCGAGCTTGACGCGCGACCGTGCGCCCGTTGCGGGTGGTGTAGGTGCCCTCGGCGCCGAGGTGGTACTTCACGTCGCCGGCGGTCTCGCGCACCTCCTCGTCGCCCGACTCGAACGCCATGTGGCCCTCGAACTCGGCGAGGATCGACTCGGGCGGACGCCCGACGACCCGCGAGATGAACGCCAGGCGGCCGCGGTGGGCCATGCCCATCACCACGTCGTCCGCGCCCTCGTCGCCGACCAGCTCGATGACCTCGTCGGTGATCGACACCAGCGCGTTGACGCCCTCGATGGAGAAGGTCTTCTGGCCGAGGTAGGTGCGGCGCAGGAAGCGCTCGAACGCGTCGACCTCGATCAGGCGCGACAGCGCGTGGCGGCGGTGCTCGGGGGACGGGGTCTGCGTGTAGCGGCCCCCCTCGATCATGCCGCGCAGCCACAGCCGCTTGCCGTGGTCGGAGAGGTGCTCGATCTCGTAGGCGATCGTGCCGCAGTAGGCCTTGCGCAGCTCGGGCAGCGCGGCGGCGAAGCTCTCGCCGGGCACCTTGACCCGCAGCAGCGAGGCCGGGATGCGGGCCATCAGCTCGGGCGTCAGGCCGACCGACTCGGGCGCCAGCGACGGATCGCCGGGAGGCGCCGAGCCGAGGGGGTCGAGGTGCGCCGCGAGGTGGCCGTGGCTGCGGTGCGCCTTGACCACCGAGACGGCGGCGGCCACGCCCTCGAGCAGCGCGTCGTCGATGGTGACCGGCGCGGCCGGGGCGGCGGCGGGGGCCGGGGCGGCCGCGGGGACGGCCTTGGCGATCGGCGCGGCGGCGGCGAGGCCGATGCTGGTGCGCACCTCGTCGTAGAAGCCGTCGCCGCCCTGCAGGAGGCGTGTCGATCTCGGCGAGGAAGGCGCCGCTCTCGGCGCCCTGGATCACCCGGTGGTCGTAGGTGCTGGTCATGGTCATGACCTTCTCGACACCCAGGTCGCGCAGGGTCTCCGGCGCGACGGAGGCGAGAGCCCGGGCGGGTAGCCGATGGCGCCGGTCGCGACGATCGTGCCCTGGCCGGGCATCAGCCGCGGGACGGACGCGATGGTGCCGATGCCGCCGGGGTTGGTGAGGGTGACGGTGGCGCCGCGCAGCTCGTCGGGCTTGACCTGGCCGGCGCGCGTGCGCCCGACGAGGTCGTCGAACTGGACGCGGAAGCCGTCGAAGCCGGCCGCGGCGGAGTCGCGCACGACGGGCACCAGCAGCGACCGGCTGCCGTCCTTGCGCTCGACGTCCACGGCGAGGCCCAGGTTGACGGCCTCGCGCACCAGCTTGTGGGGCTTGCCGTCGATCGCGCTGAAGCCCGTGCCCATCACCGGCTGCGACGCGACCGCCCTGATGATCGCCCACGCGATCAGGTGGGTGAACGACAGCTTCTCGGAGCGGCCCGCCGACTTGAGGTCGGCGTTGATCGCGCGGCGCTGGGCGTCGAGCACGGCGACGCTGAGCGTGCGGAAGCTGGTGGCCGTCGGGATCTTGAGGCTCTCGTCCATGTAGCCGGCCAGCGCGGCGGCCGGGCCGCGCAGCACGACCGCCTCCTCGCCCTCGACCGAGGGGATCGGCGCGGCGGCCGGGGCGGCGGGTGCCGCGGCGGCGGCGACCACGTCGCCCTTGCGGACGATGCCCCCGGGGCCGGTCCCGACGAGGGTGCTCGGGTCGATGCCCTTCTCCAGGGCGGCGCGGCGGGCGATGGGGGAGATCTGGGGCCACGTGACGTCGGCGCCCTTGGCGGCGACCGCGGGGCCGGCGGCGGCCGCGGGCGGCCGGGCGCGGACGGCGCGGGCGCGCTGGGTGCCGCGCCGCCGGCCGTCGCGCCGGTGGTGATCTCGCCGAGCGGCTGTCCGACGGTGAACGTCTCACCGTCGGGGATGGCGATGGAGGTCAGCGTCCCCGCGGCGGGCGCGGGCACCTCGAGGTCGACCTTGTCGGTCGAGACCTCGAGCACGATCTGATCGACGGCGACGGCCTCGCCGACCGCGACGCGCCACTCGACCACGACGCCCTCGGTGACCGACTCCATGTCGGGGAGCACGATCGGGACGACCGTCCCGGCATCTTCGGCCGGCCCGGCGCCATCCGGCGCGCTCGCCGCGGGGGCCTCCGGCGCGGCGGCGCCGTTGCCCGAACCGTTGCCGCCGTTGGGCGGCCCGAGCTCCGCGAGCAGGGCCCCGACCTCGATCGTCTCGCCGGCGCCGGCCACGATGCGGGTGATCACGCCGGCGGCGGGCGCGGGGACCTCGACGTTGACCTTGTCGGTCGTCACGTCGAGGAGCGTCTGGCCCATCTCGACGGAGTCGCCCTCGGCGACCCTCCACTCGACGACGGTGCCCTCGGTGACCGACTCACCCAGCTCGGGCAGCAGAACCTGGGTTGTGTGGGAGGAGGTCGTGGACACGCCGAGTTCTTAAGGTATCGCGATCGCCGTTGGCCGGCCGGGACTTTCGGCCGCTCCGGCCCTATTCGGTACCGACGGCCGATCTCCTGAAAGAAGGTGGGCCCGAAACGGACCGCGTTCAACCATACCGATGCGCCGCCGGAACGGGAGCCCGCCACGGGGGGTCGAACAACACGTGTTGCGCTGCGGTCCCACGGCGCCGTCCTCAACTCGCCCGCGCGCGGCGGGCGACGAATCGAGCTAGCCCTCGAGCTCCAGGATCCGCTCCATCGCCTCGGCCACGGCCTCACGCTGCCTCTGGGTGAGGCGGCCGAGACGGGCCACGACGGCGTCGGGATTCTCGAACTCGAGATCGCGAGCCACGCGGGTCAGCTCGTGAAGTGCTCCCTGGCGCTCCCATTCGGCGACCGGCGGTGAGCTCGGTGCGGAAACGCGCAGTTCGTTCTCGCGGTTCTTCTTCACGGGCGGCACACTATGCCCGTCGAGGAGGCGTAACACCCCCTCGATGGTCTAGTAGGGCTCGACGCCCGACGTGGTTCAGGGCTCCGCGCCCCCGTTCGCGGCGGTGGAGAGCACCACCCCCCGGCGCGCGAGGTCGTCGCCGCTCCAGGGATCGCCGCCCGCGGCCTCGAGGAAGAAGTCGGCGAACGCGCCGGGCACGGTGGTGATGAGCACGCGCCCCTCGTCGGACACCATCCGCCACCCGTGCGGCACGTGTCGCCTCAGCGGAACGCAGGTGCCCGCCTCCGCCCGGGTGAGCAGGTCGCACGCGGTCACCTCGACGATCCCCTCGACGACGTAGAGCACCTCGTCCTCGAGGGTGTGGGCGTGCATCGGGTGCCCCACGCCGCGCGCGCCGCGGTGCTCCTGCACCGCGACGCGCCCGTCGGTCGAGGCCGCCGACACCAGCTCGATCACCCGCGCGCCGTCGAACGTGGCGCTGCGCCCCGGGGTGCTCATCGCGTGCCGTCGACCGCGTGGTTGGGACGGAAAAGCCCCTCGGGGTCCAGACGCCGCCGCAGCGAGGTGAGCCGCTCGTGCGCGTCGGGCGCGTGCAGCGAGGCGCCGTCCACCTCGGCGTCGGTGAAGTTGTAATAGCGCCGCGGGGTGGACCACGGCGCGACCGCCTGCTGGACGCCGGCGAGGCTCGCCGCGATCGCCTCCGCGTGGCCCGGCGCCATCGGCATGCCCACGGCGAACAGCGCGAAGCCCGCGTCGAGGGCTCCCACGGCCCCGCCGTCCGGCGCCGGGCTGCTCAGGGCGGCGCCGAGCTGGCGCAGCTCCACCTGCAGCAGCGGCGTCTCGGTGTCGGGCCCGGCGACCGCCAGCAGGGCGTCCACGGCCTCGGCGGGCAGCCCGTCGATCAGCGCGTGGCCGGACATCGACGGCACCGGGTCGAGGGGGTCGCCCGCGACCTCCGTCAGGCCGGCGGCCGGCATCGAGGCGAACGTGTCCAGGTAGGGCGGGGCGATGGCGCGCAGCGGGCGCGATCACCTCCGCGCCCTAGGCCTCGTCGCCGATCACGCCGGCCACGATCGAGACGAACGCCCGGCCCCGGAGCGGCTCCGGCACGGCGGGGATCGGCGGCAGCCGCAGCAGCCGGATGGACGAGGTCACGGTGTCCGGCGCCGTCTCGGTCCACGCCGCGTAGGCCAGGAGCACCTCGCGGGCCTGCTCGATGGGCCAGAAGAGGTTGCCGGCGTAGACCTCGTCGATCGCGTGGAGGCGGAACTCGAGGGCCGTCACGGCGCCGAAGTTGCCGCCGCCGCCGCGAAGCGCCCAGAACAGCTCGGGGTCGCTGTCGCGGTCGACCCGCCGGTGCTCGCCGTCGGCGCTCACCAACTCGATCGCCAGCACGCTGTCGGCCGCGAAGCCGTGGCGGCGTCCCAGCAGGCCCATGCCGCCGCCCAGCGTGTAGCCCACCACGCCGACGCCGCCGCTCGAGCCCCAGAGGCCGGCCAGCCCGTGCGCGGCGGCCGGCCCGGCGACGTCCGACCACAGGGCGCCGGGCTCCACGCGGGCGACGCGCCGCTCGGCGTCGATCTCGACGCCGGTCAGCGACGACGTGTCGATCAGGATCGCGCCCTCCAGGTCGCCGCACGCGCCGTGCCCGGTGCCCTGCACGCGCACGTCGAGCCCGTTGTCGCGGGCGAACCGGACCGCCGCGACGATGTCGTCGGCGCTCGACGCCACGGCGATCACCTCGGGGCGCTGGTCGACGGCCACGTTCCACGGCACCCGCGCCGCGTCCCACTCCGCCTCCGCCCGCGTCAGCACGAGCCCCGCGTGGGCGCGCCGGAGCGCGTTCGATGTCGATCGTGGGCGATGCGGTGTCGGTGGGCACGGGTTCGTCTCCTCGGGTCGCGGTGTGTGCACCACCACGCTCGCGGAGCGGCCCCCGGGCCCGCATCGGGGGCGTCCCCAGTGTTGTCGCCGCGACCCCCTAGGGACCCACCCCTATGTGAGGGACTCCTCCAGCCGGGCCAGGTCCCCGCGCGACGCGATCCCCAGCTTCTGGAACACCTTGGCCAGGTGGTACTCGACGGTCTTCGGGCTCAGGAACAGCTGGGCCGCGACCTCCTTGTTGGAGGCGCCCTCGGCGACGAACCGGGCGATGCGGCGCTCCTGGGGCGTCAGGTCGGCCGAGCCGGACTGATCCGGCCGGCGCCGCGACTCCCCGGTGGCGCGCAGCTCCTCGCGGGCCCGCTCGGCCCACGGCTCCGCCCCGAGCGCGTCGAACACCGCGGCCGCCGCGCGCAGGTGGGTCGCGCGACTCGGCGCGCCGCCGGTCGCGGCGCAGCAGCTCGCCCAGGCACAGCTCGGTGCGGGCCCGATGGAAACCCGGCGCGTCCCCCGTGTGCAGCTCGAGCGCGGAGCGCAGGTGGGCCTCGGCCTCGGCGCCCTCGCTCAGCAGGCCGCGCGAGCGCTCCAGCAGCGGAGCCACCCAGTCGGCCCCCGTGGCGGCCTGCCACGTGGCCAGGCGCTCGAGCACCGGCCGGGCAGCCTCGGGGCGATCGGCGCGCGCGGCGGCCTCGATCAGGTCGGGGGCGGCGGCGTACAGGGAGAGGGGGGTGCGCATGCGCGCCGTGTCCTCACCGCCGGCGATCTCCGACGAGTTGATCGAACGCGGCCTCGTAGCGGCCGTGCCCGAGCTCGAGGACGCCGAGGGCCCACACCGCGGTCTCTCGCGCCGGCACCAGCCCGCGCTGGACGGCCAGCGCGATGGCGCGCGCGGCCTCCTGCCGGCAGGTGGCGTCGTCCCCGCGCAGCGCCGCGGCACCCGCGAGCACGGCGTGGCTCTGGGCGATGCTGTTGTCGAGCCCCGCCTCCTCGGTGAGGCGCAGCCCCTCCTCGCCGTCGGCGAGGGCCTCGCGGGGAAGCCCGCGCGCCGCGATCAGCCCGCCCCGCCGCAGCAGCGCGACCGCCAGCGTCGCGAACGCGCCCCGCGCCCGGGCGCGCGCCACCGCGGCCGACTGGAGCGCGATCGCCCGGTCGTGCTCGCCGAGCCACACGGCGGCGTTGGCCGCCCACACCAGCGTCCGCGGGTCGTCGGTGTCGTGGGCGTTGGCCACCAGCAGGCGCAGCACCGGGACGGCGCGCTCCAGGTCGTCCTGCTGCACCAGCGCCACGCCCTCGAGCCAGGTCGGGCCCCATCCGGTGGAGGCGCCGGCGAGGGGCTCCGCGCGCCGCCACGCCTCGATGACGCCCGCGCGATCGCCACCGGCGATCGCGGCCTCGGCCGCGACCAGCAGCAGGTCCAGCACCCGTTCCGGCGCGCCGTGCTCCGCCGCCTCGGCGGCCGAGAGCAGCAGGCGGTGGGCCTCGGCGGGCCGCCCCCTCGCCAGCTCGGCGGAGCCCTGCACGTGGAGCAACTCGGCCCGCAGCGCCTCGTCGCGCACCCGGGGCGCGGCCTCCGCGGCCAGCGCCTGCGCCAGTGGCGCCCGGCCGGCGGCGAGCGCCGAGCGGGCGGCGGCGACCAGCCGCCGGGTGTTCTCGTCGGGGTCGGCACCGAGGCGCGCGGCCCGCTCCAGCGCCGCCGCGGCGGCGGCGTGACCGCTGCGGGCGCGGGCGCGCTCGGCCGTCTTCTCGAGGGCCTCGGCCACCTCGTCGTTCGGGGCCACGGCGGTCGCGGCCAGGTGCCACGCGCGGCGGTCGGCGTCGCCCTCGTCGGTGAGCACGTCGGCGAGCGCCCGGTGGGCCGCCTGGCGCAGGGGATAGGGGGTGCCGCGGTGGAGGGCCGATCGCGCCAGCGGATGCCGCAGCTCCACCCGGTCGCCGACGACCCGGATCAGGCGCGAGGCCTGCGCGGCCTCCAGGTCCCCCGGCCCGGCGCCGAGCGCGGCCGCCGCCCGCAGCACCGTGGCGACGTCGCCGGTCTCGTCCGCCGCCACCACGCTCAGCACCGCCCGCGGCCCCTCGCCGAGGCTCTCGGCGCGGGCGAGGAAGGCGCGCTCCACCTCGCTGGTCAGCGGCAGGTGCTCGGGCAGGGGCGCCCGTCCCGCGAGCTGGTCGGCGCCGAGCACCGAGGGCAGCTCCACCAGCGCGAGGGGGTTGCCGCCGGTCAGCGACACCAGGCGCTCGGCGACGTGAGGCGCCATCTCCGAGGCGCCGTCGTCCAGCAGGGCGCGGGCCGAGACGCGGTCGAGACCCTCCAGGTGCAGCTCGGGCACCCCCGCCGCCTCCAGGCGCCGGGCCTCGCCGGCGCGCGCGGCGAGCAGCATCGCCACCGGCTCCCCGTGCAGGCGCCGCGCGGCGAAGCCGAGGGCCTCGGCCGAGGCGCGATCGAGCCACTGGGCGTCCTCCACCAGGATCAGCAGCGGCTGCTGCTCGGCCATCTCGGCCAGCAGGCCCAGCGCGCCGAGGCAGATCAGGAAGCGGTCCTCCACGCTCTCCTGGCTGAGGCCGAACGCGCCGCGCATGGCGGCGGCCTGCGGCGCCGGCAGGCGTTCGAGCTGCGGCAGGCCCTCGCGGACCACCTGGTGGAGGGCCGCGAACGGCAGATCGGCCTCCCACTCCACCCCGACGGCCCGGAGCACCCGCATGTCCGAACCCCGCTCGGCGGCGTAGTCGAGGAGGGCGGTCTTGCCGACGCCGGCCTCGCCACGCAGCACCAGTGCGCCGCCGTTGGACGAGCGTGCCGCGTCGATGAGATTGTCGATTGCCGAACACTCGGCGTCGCGTCCGACGAGCACGCGCGGATCGTACCCAGGTGATATCGTTGAGTCATCAAATACTTTGAGCAGCCGGCACGGCCGCGCGTTCAGGAGGTCTCGATGGGCAACACCGATTCACCGGGGTCGCGGGTCTCGATCGACCCTGCCACGACTCTGGGCGCCGTGCGGCTGCGCGTCACCGACCTCGAGGCCATGGCGGCCTTCTACCAGCGCGCCATCGGCCTTCACGAGATCGCGCGGTCGGCGGGTGAGGTGCACCTCGGCGTGAGCCCCGGCGCCCCGCTCGTCGAGCTGGTCGGCGACGCCGACGCGCCCGTGCGGCCCGCCCGCACCACCGGTCTGTTCCACCTCGCCATCCTCGTGCCGACCCGTGCCGACCTCGCCCAGGCCGTCCACCGCGTGGTCGATGCGGGCTGGTCGTTCACCGGCGCCGTCCGACCACCTCGTGAGCGAGGCGCTGTACCTGGACGACCCCGAGGGCAACGGCATCGAGATCTACCGCGATCGGCCGCGCGACGAGTGGGCTCGGCGCGCCGACGGCGAGCTGGAGATGGCGACCCTGCCGCTCGACCTCGACGGGGTGATGGCGTCGCTGCCGCCCGGTGTGCCCGACGAGGGCATGCCCGCCGGCACCGTGATGGGCCACGTGCACCTCCAGGTGCGCGACACGGCCGAGGCCGGCGACTTCTACGGCGGGCTGATCGGCTTCGACCCGACCGTCACCGCCTATCCCGGAGCGCTGTTCGTCTCCGCCGGCGGATATCACCACCACCTCGGGCTCAACGTCTGGGGCTCGCGGGGCGCCCCGGCGGCGCCGGACGGCTCCGCCGGTCTCGACCGCTACCGCATCCATCTGCCCGCCGCGGCGGAGGTGGACGCCATCGCCGCCCGCCTCGACGCCGCAGGGCACGAGGTCACGGCGGGTGCCGACGGGCATGAGGTGCGCGACCCCTCCGGGATCCGCGTGGTCCTGGTGCGAGCTAGACGACCTCGTACATGCGGTAGGCGATCAGCGTCCTGCCGTCGGAGCGGCCCTTCATCACGGCCTGCACCGTGTTGAGCCACGCGTACCGCTCGTCCCCGGTCTCGAAGCGGGGCGCGGTGTAGACCGGGCCGGGGGCGCTCGGATCCGAGAAGTCGCAGCGGCCGTTGTACTGGATGAAGATCAGCGCACCGTCGTCGGTCTCCAGCGTCGCGCGCACGTCGAGCTGCACCGTCCCGTCGGCGGCGCGCGAGCCCCAGTCGGCCGCCGCGGTGCCCTTCATGCGGGCGCGCAGACGCGGGCCCTCGATGCGCATGTCGGTGACGTCCACGATCACGCGGGTGCCGAAGGGGGCGCCCTCGAGGATGTAACGGTCGCCCAGATCGGCGACCAGCGTGCCCATCTCGACGATGCTGCGCGGGGCCGACGTCGTCCAGCAGGCCTGCGGATCGGTGCTCATGCTCCCCCCTCGGTCGCTCGGCGTGGGCGCATCATCCCTGAGCGGTCGTGGCGCCGCCCCACTGTCTTGCTTGAGATACAAGCGTCCGCATAGGATCCTGGCATGCCCAATCACCGCCTCCGCCGCGCCCGCGAGCGCGCCCGTCTCAGCCAGGCCGAACTGGCCGATCAGGCCGGGGTCAGTCGCCAGCTGATCGGCAACGCCGAGGCCGGCCGCCACGCGCCCGCGGTCGACACCGCCCTGCGCATCGCCGGCGTGCTCGGCGAGTCCGTCGAGGCCCTCTTCGGCGCCGAGGCGCCCGCGTGGAGCACGGTGCACGGCGCGCCCCTGCGCGACGGCCAGTTCGTGGTCGTGGGCCGGGTCGGCGAGCGGCTGTGCGCGTCACCCCTGGAGGATTCGGCCGACGGCGAGGCCGGGTGGGGGGCGCCCGACGGCGTCGTCGAGGGCGGGGAGATCCGGCTGCTGCCCGGCGCCAACCCCAATGCGCTCGTCGTCGTCGGCTGCGATCCCGTCCTCGGTCTCTGCGAGCGACTCCTGTCGCGCGGCGGGGCCCGCCGCGTGGTCGCCGTCTCCGGCTCGACCGGCTCCGGCCTCACCGCGCTCCGCGCGGACCGCGCCCACGCCGCCGTCGTCCACGGCCCCGAGGGCGGTCTGCCGGAGCCGCCCGAGGGAGTGCTCCGTGTCCACCTCGCCCGCTGGCGCGTGGGCGTCGGCGTCGGCGGAACGCACACGGCCCGTTCACTCGGAGAGATCCTCGAAAGAGAGGTACCGCTGGTTCAGCGCGAGACGTCGGCCTCGAGCCAGCAGGCACTGGCCCGCGCCGTGGGCGAGGCGGCGCCACCACCCGCGGCGCGGGCCACCGGGCATGTGGACGCCGCGCGCCGCGCGGCGATCGGCGGCTGTGCCGCCGTCACGTTCGAGCCCGCCGCGTACCGGTACGGCCTCCACTTCCTGCCCCTCGAGACCCACGCCGTGGAGCTCTGGATCGGCCGCCCCTGGGCGGACCACCCGGGTGCGAACGCCCTGATCGACCTGCTCCGATCGGCCGTCCTGCGCGACCGCGTCGGTCTGGTCGGCGGGTACGACCTCGAGACTGTGGCTCACTCGCCACGGCCGGGTGATGGAGGCCCGGACCACGGACGGTCTCACGCGATCCGCCCTGTTGAAGCGCGCCGCCGGGGTGGGCGGAGCGGCCCTCGCCGCGAGCGCCACGGTCGGATGGGCCATCGCGCCCGCCGCCGCCGCCCCCGCGGGCGAGATGGACCTCGCCTGGGTGCGCTTCGGCATCACGGCCGAGTTCGTCTCGGCCGACTACTACCGGTTGGCGCGGCGCAGCGGTCTTTTCGGTCCCGCGGAGACCCGCACGCTCGAGCGTGCGACCGCGGCGCAGAACGCACACCGGACGGCGCTGCGCGAGACGCTGCAGAACAACGGTCAGGCGCCGATCGACGACGCCGACATCGAGATCGTGTTCCCGGACAACGCGTTCGACACCCGCCAGCGCGCGGTCGCCCTCGGGCGCCGTCTCGAGTCGGCGCTCCTCAGCGCGTACCTGGGGGCGGTCACGACCATCCAGGATCAGACGATCCGCCAGCTCTTCTCGCAGCTCGCGGCCAGCGAGGCCGAGCAGCTCACATTCCTCCGGGGGCTCACCGGGCCTGCTCCTGACCGATCCCTTTCCCCCGGTGCACGGCATCGCCACCGCCGCCGACGAGTTCGCGAGGTACACCCCATGAGAGCCGTTCGCGTCATCATCGCGACCGCCGTGCTGCTGGTGAGCATGGCCGGATCCGCCCTCGCCGCCGGCCCGCCCACCGTGTTCGCGGCCGCCTCGCTCACCGAGGTCTTCCCGAAGATCCAGCCGAACGCGCGCTACAGCTTCGCGGGGTCGAACACCCTGGCGCTGCAGATCACCCAGGGCGCCCCGGCCGACGTCTTCGCCTCCGCGGCGCCCAACTACACCCAGGATCTCTACGCCAAGGGCCTCGTCGAGAAGCCGCGGTTCCTCGCGTTCAACCGCCTGGCGCTGATCGTGCCGAAGGGCAACCCCGCCGGCCTGCGGTCGGTCTACGACCTCACGCGCCCCGGCATCAAGCTGGTCGTCGCCAACTCCCGCGTCCCCGTCGGCGCCTACACGCGCACGGTGCTCGACCAACCTCGGGATCTCGACCCCGGTGCTGAAGAACGTCGTCAGCCAGGAGAGCGACGTGAAGGGCGTCGTCGGCAAGGTGGCCCTCGGAGAGGCCGACGCCGGCTTCGTCTACGTCACCGACGCGCAGGCGGCCGCCTCACGGCTGCGGCAGATCACGATCCCGACCTTCGCGCAGCCGAAGGTGCGCTACGAGATCGCGGTCGTGACGTCGAGCTCCAACAAGGCCGCCGCCCGGGCGTTCATCGCCAGGGTCACCGGCCCCGCCGGCCGCCGCGCCATGGTCGCCGCCGGCTTCCGCTTCCCGGCGCCGCCGAAGAAGCCCACGCCGAAGCCGAAGCCCCGCCGCTAGGGCTGGATCTTGTAGAGGGCGCCGACCCCGTCGGTCACCCACACCAGGCCGCCGCCCACCGTCACGCATCGCACCGCGCCGGGGTTCGCCCCGGCCGGGAGGGTGCCGGAGGCGAGCGTGGCCAGGTTGGCCTGGCTGAGGCGGAAGAGCATGGCGGGCGCGCCATCGGCGGCGTTCGGCAGCTGAGTGGCCCACACGGCGCCCTCGCCCACCGCGGTGCAGGTCAGCGTCACGGTCAGTCCGCTCGAGACCGCGCCCTTCACCAGCCCGCTGGTGGGTGAGACCTGGTTGATCTGCCCGAGGTCGTTGGGCGTGGATTGCGAGAGCCAGAGAAGATTGGCGCCGTAGGTCAGCGCAAGCGGCCCTGCGACCCCGCCGGTGGCGGCGCTCACCGGCAGGCTCTTCTGGATCGCGAGGTTCGACGGCGAGCGCTTCTGGATGTCGGCCTGGTTGGGCGTGACCGTCCACAGCGCGCTGTCCGCGGCCGCGAAGGCCTGGGGGACGGGCCAGGTCTTGACGACCACTTTCGCGCTGCTGGGGTCGATGCTCGCCAGCTTCTGCCAGGTCCGCACGCCCGCGACCCACACCTTGTTGGAGCCGACGCCGAGGGTGTTGGCCCCGTTGGGCTGCCCGCTGCCAAGGTTGACCGTCGACCCGAGGCTGATGGTGATGGTCTTGCCGACCTTCGCGCCCGCCGTGTTGAGGGTCACGATCGATGCCTGGGACTTCGTCGAGCTCAGCACCCAGATGCGGTTGTAGCCGGCGCGGATGTCGCGCGGATTCGGCCCGATCGAGGTGGTCTTGACCGTCCCGCTGGTCGCGTCAACGCGGCTCACGCTGCCGTTGCCGTTCAGCGTCCACGCGGCGCCATATCCGAAGACCACCCGGCCCGGGCTCGGCCCGACCCTGGTGGTGGAGACCACGTTGAACGGGCCGGTCGTCTGGGCCCCGCCCACGGCGGCTCCCGCCGCGGCGAGCCCGACCGCTGCCGCGACCACCGCCGGGACCAGCCCGACCCCTCTCCACCCCCGCCTGCGCACCGCCACACGATCCACCGGAGGCATGCCGGAAGGCAAGACTTCGGCCCCCCCAAAGGTCGCGAACGACCCTAAATCGCATCGGCGGCACTCCCGCATCACCCATATGAGTGACGAAGATTCCGAGAGTTTCTCCGCCGAGCCCTTGCCGTCGTCCTCCCCGCGGGCCAATGATCGCCCATGCCTCCCGGCCGCCGACGCGCCATGCGTCCCCGCGCGATGCTGGTCGCCCTCGGGGCCGCCGCGCTCGCCGCCGTGGCGCTCCCCCTGGTCGGGGCGCTCGCCGGGCCCGGCCACGATCTGCCGGACCTGGTCGCCGACTCCCCGGAGCGGCCTCAGCTGTCCGACTACACCTACCCGGACGGCACCGCGGCGCTGCTGCTGAGGTTCGACGGCTTCGTCCACAACCAGGGGTCCGGGCCGCTCGAGATCCGCGGCACCGACCGCACAGGTCTCGACATGACCACGGTGCGCCAGTGGGCGCGCGCGTCAGGTGGCGGCGCCCTGGAGGCCCTCACCCCGATCGCCGGCCACGAGGCGACCCTGCGCTACGAGACGGCCGACGGCCACAACCACTGGCACCTCAAGGAGATCGCCCGCTACTCGCTGTGGAACGCGGCGCGGACCGCCGAGGTGACGCCCGCGATGAAGGTCGGCTTCTGCCTCGAGGACAGCGAGCGGCGCGAGACCAACGGCCCCTCCACGCAGGTGTACTCGGCCGGCGTCAACTTCTGCCTGCAGAACCAGCCCACCGCGTCCGCGGTCGCGATGGGGATCTCGGCCGGCTGGCGTGACGTGTACGGCCGCTACCTCTCGTACCAGTGGGTCAACGTCTCCGACGTGCAGCCCGGCGCCTATCGCCTCGCCTCGCAGATCGACACCAAGGACGTTGTCCAGGAGTCGAACGAGGCCAACAACACCCGCACCTTCGAGCCCGAGGACTCGATCATCCCCGGGTACGTGGCCCAGCCGGTCAACGCCGGCGCGGTCGCCGCGGGCCAGGCCTCGACCGTCACCCTGACCTCCCAGACCTTCGTCCGCCCGGCCCGGCCGGCCTGGACCGAGCCCGGCGTCACCCCCGGCGCCCGCCGGTTCCGGATCGTCACGTTGCCGGACCACGGCACGCTGAAGTCGGGCACCACGACGCTCGCCGCCGGGGCCGTCGTCACCCCCGCGGCGGTCACCTACACGCCGGCCTCGGGCTACACCGGGCCCGACGGCTTCACCTACAGCGCCTTCGACTCCACCAGCGCCTTCCCGCACACGCCCTCCGCGGCCGCCGTGTCGCTGACCGTCGGCCAGCAGCCGGGCCAGGCCTCCGTGGCCATCTCGGGCGCGCCCGCCAGCCTCCAGACCGGCACCAGCGCCCAGCTCTCCGCCACGGTCACCAACGCCGCGCAGGGCGTCACGTGGTCGGTCAACGGGGTAGCCGGCGGCAACGCGACGGTGGGCACCATCACCTCGGCCGGCCTCTACGTCGCCCCCGCCACGGCGCCCGCCGGCGGGACGGTCACGATCCGTGCCACCAGCACCGCGGCGCCGACGGCCTTCGCCGAGGTGTCGATCGGCATCCAGCAGGCCCCGCCGCCGGAGCCGTCCCCGGGCAACGTGCTGGTCAACCCCTCCTTCGAGAACAGCATGTCCGGCTGGACCAGCTACCAGGGCGCGGCCGTCCGCGAGGTCCAGTCCGGCGCCCCGGACGGCGTGGCGGTCGCCAAGGTCAGCTGGCTGAGCGGGACCTACTTCACGCTCGACGAGGGCGGGTCGAGCCTCACCTCGACCACGCCGGGCGTCCTCTACACCGCGACCGCCTGGGTCAAGGCCGCCTCGGCCACCTCGGTCGGCAAGACCGTCCAGCTCAAGCTGCGCGAGCGCACCTCGGCCGGCGCCACCGCGGCGGACGTCGCGTCGCCGACGGTCACGCTGTCCACCGCGTGGCAGAAGATGATCGTCACCCGCACCACCACGACCACGGGCGGCAGCCTCGGCGTGCGGGTGTCGCACGACGGAGCGGTCGCGGGCACCGCCATGTACCTCGACGCGTTCACGCTGACCGGCGGCACGGGCACCCCGCCCTCCAACCTTCCCGCCGGCCGCGGCGTTCACGGTCTCGCCGACCTCGCCCCAGATCGGTCAGACGGTGACGTTCACCGACGGCTCGAGCGACCCGGACGGCACCATCGCCGCGCGCGCCTGGGACCTCGACAACGACGGCCAGTACAACGACGCCACCGGGGCCTCGGCGACGAAGACGTTCGCCAGCGCCGGCACCTTCACCGTGCGCCTGCGCGTCACCGATGACGATGGGGCCAGCAGCATCGCCAGCCGCCAGGTGACCGTCACGGCCAGCTCCGCCGCCCAACCAGCCGCCCTCGGCCGCCTTCTCGTTCGCCCCCTCCTCGCCACAGACCGGGCAGACGGTGACCTTCACCGACGGCTCCACGGACGGGGACGGCACCATCGCCGCCCGCGCCTGGGATCTCGACAACGACGGTCAGTACGACGACGCGACGGGCGCGACCGCGACGCGGAGCTTCCCGACCGCCGGCACCTTCACCGTGGGCCTGCAGGTCACCGACGACGACGGGGCGCCGGCCACCACCTCGCGCCAGGTCACGGTCGCGACCGCGCCGCCGGCCGGGGCCAACCTGATCGCCAACCCCTCCTTCGAGGCCGGGATCTCCGGCTGGGGCGCCTGGCAGGGCACGCTTGCGCGCGTGGCGCAGAGCGGCGCGCCCGCCGGCCAGTACGTCGGCCGGGTCACCCGCACCACCGGCACCTCGTTCACGCTCGACGACAGCGCCTTCACGGTCACCTCCACCGCGATCGGGCGCACCTACACCGCCACGGCGTGGGTCAAGGCGGGCAGCACCGCCTCGGTCGGCAAGCCGATCCAGCTCAAGCTGCGCGAGCGCACGGCGGCCGGCGTGCAGGTGGCCGACGTCGGCTCGCCCGAGATCGCGCTCACCACGGCCTGGCAGAAGCTGACGGTGTCGCGCACCGCGACGAGCGCCGGCGGCACGCTCGGCCTGAGGGCCAGCCATGGCTCCGCGGTCGCCGGCTCGATCCTCGACGCCGACAACATCTCGATCGTCGCCACCGGCCCGTAGGGCGACCCGGGCCGGAACGACGAGAGCCCGCCGGGAAGACGGGCTCTCGCGCTACCGAACGTATCCGGCAGGTTCGCCGCCTACGAGATCATGAACTCGAAGGACGCGTTGTTGAGGCCGACCGCGAAGTTGGCGGGCGACACCGTGATCACCTGGAACTCGCTGCCCGTGCAGAGCTGCGAGAAGTTCAGGCCGCTGCCCACGAAGATGATCCCCAGCGCGCCGCTCTTGGCGCTTGCGACGGCGGTGAAGGCCTTCGTGTTGGGGTCCTGGCCCGGGGCGGTGATGCAGAACACGCCGTTGCCGGCGCGACGCACGCTGACGCCACCCTGTGCCTTCTGCATGACGGCCGTGCCCGAGCTGTTGTCCACGAACCCGGAGGCCGTGACGCCCGATGCACCGGCGGCGCCGGGAGCACCCGGGTAACCGCGGAAGCCACGGGGACCACGAGCACCGCGCGGTCCGCGCCTGCCACGGAGCGCCTGCTCCGACGTGACCGTCGTCAGGTTGGCGGGCGTGATCGAACCCACCGCGATGTCCTTACCGGTCAGCGATCCGTCCTTGACGTCCGCGCCGGTGATCAGACCGCCTGCTGCAATGCCCGTTCCGCCTACTGCAAAGACCAGCGCAAGCGTCGCGATAACCATCGAGGGCGATGGTTTCTTCATGGGGCTCCCTTTCGTCGCCGGGGAATATCGGCGCGAATATAAGGCCTAAGCCCACGTCCGATCGGGGAGTTTTTTCAGGTGATTGTCAGACTGGCTATCCCCCAAATGGGGGATAGAGCCACCGATAGTGGGCATCTCGTAAGGATTTCTTGAACACGACCGACACCTCCGCACTCGGGTTAGGCCCTCCATCTGGATCCTGCGGGGGGCCGCCGCCGCGGCCTGTCTCGCCGCGGCCGGGCACGCGAGCGCCGATGCCCCCGCGGCCGAGGTCCACGTCGCGAAGGTCGGCGACCGACGGATCGCCTGGTACCAGCGCGGAGCCGGCCCGCCGCTGGTGATGGCCATCGGCACCGGCTCGACGATGGCCGAGTGGGACCCCGCGCTCGTCGAGCGCCTGGCCCGCCATCACCGCGTGATCATGTTCGACTATCCCGGCATCGGCCTCTCGGGGCCGCCGATCACGCGCACCGCCTTCGCGGCGCTCGCCGACCGTACCGCCGGGCTGATGGATGCGATCGGCCTCCGCCGCGCCGATGTCCTCGGCTGGTCGATGGGCGGCTTCGTCGCCCAGCAGCTGGCGATCCGTCACCCCGGCCGGGTGCGCAGGCTGGTACTCGCGGGCACCAATCCCGGCGGCGCGGCGACGGTGCTCGGCCCTCGCCGCCGACCAGCGCATCGACAGCGACCCCGACCCCTCGGACGCGGCGGTGCTGAGCGTGCTGTACCCGCGCACCGCCGCCGGCCGCGCCGCCGGGCGGGCCTTCCTCGACCGCCTCGACACCGCATCCGAGAGCGGAGCGATCCCCGACGACTTCCGGGTGCCCGCGAGCACCGTGAGAGCCCAGGTCGCCGCGGAGGACGGCTGGCTGCGCAGCGACGCGAACGCCGACGCCCTCGGGCGTCCTGCGCATTCCGGCGCTCGTGGCGGGCGGACGCGTCGATCCCGTGGTCCCGCCCGGTCAACCTCCGCCGCATTGCCGCGCTGATCCCCGGCGCACGGCTGGAGATGCTCCCCGGGTCCCACGCGTTCCTCTTCCAGTACCGGGAGCGCTTCGCCCGGGCGGTGGATGCCTTCCTGCGGTGATGGGTAGAGGGATCCCAGGGACCCGGACCCAAGGAGAGCCGAGATGGGCAAGCTGATCGCGACGGCGCAGGCCACGCTCGATGGCGTCATCGACCCGGTCGGCGAGTGGGTGGACCCCGCCGGCGACCACGGCGAGCACTCGTTCGAGCGTCAGGCGAGATCCGGCGGGCTGGTGCTGGGCCGCAAGACCTACGAGGGGCTCGCGGGGTTCTGGCCGAGCCAGACGGGCACGTGGGCCGACATGGTCAACGCGCTGCCGAAGTACGTCGGGTCCACCAGCCTCTCCGGCGATCTCGAGTGGAACGCGGCCGCGCTCCAGGGGGACCTCGACGTCGCGATCCCGGCGCTCAAGGGCGAGGTCGCAGGCGATCTCTTCATGCACGGGAGCGGCGAGTTCGCCTACGCCCTTGCCGAGCGCGGCCTGATCGACCGGTTCGAGGTCTACCTCAACCCGCTGGTCTGGGGCGGGGGCAACCTGCACCTGCTCGGCGACAGGGGGACCGTGCGGATGGAGCTGGAGGACGTGCAGCGGTTCGACTCGGGGGTCGTCCTCCTCACCTACCTCCCGGCGACGTGACGGAGCGCCGCGTGTCCCGGGCAGCGCGAGGACGTCGAGGGCCGGCGCGCCTGGTGGGCCGGCAGGCCTCTCACGCGAGGCCCTGGCGGCGTCATCCGCCGCTGGGTCTCGAACGTGATGGGGCTCTCGCTCGGCCCTCACGGGAGCCGTTCGGCGATGCCCTGGAAACGAGAAGGGAGTCTCACCGGGCACCCTTTTCCTCGCTTCACTCTGCGAGATCTCAGGAACTCTCGGGAACCTGAGGTCGAACTCTTCGTATAGCGGGGGCAGGATTCGAACCTGCGACCTTCGGGTTATGAGCCCGACGAGCTACCAGACTGCTCCACCCCGCGGCGGGTTATGAAGTGTAGGGCGCTCGCGCGTCAGGTCAAGAGCAGCCGTGCCGTCGCACCCACCTCGACCCACCCCGCGCGGCGCACGAGGGCGTAGACGCCGAACAGGTTGTCGCGGGTGCGGGCCAGACCGGCGAGCACCCGGTTGTCGCGCGCGATGGTGTCCGGATCGAAGGTGGTGATGACGCAGCGCTCGGCGGGGGAGATCACCTCGAGCACCGGGCCTCCCGTCGCCGATCTCGACCGCAGCGCCCACCCACCCGTCCTCCACGAACGGCTCGGCGCTCTCGAGGTCGAGGATGATGTTGGCCCGGAAGCGCCGCCGGTCGATGTCCTCGTCGTCCACCCAGGCGCGCGCCGCGGTCAGCGATCCCAGGCTCAGCAGGTGGATGGGGGCCACGTCGTGGACGCCCACCGGGTTGCGCACCAGCTGGACCCGCTGGCCCGAGCGCGTCCGAGAGCTCCTCGGCCACGGCCGGGTCGTCCCAGGCGAGCTCCCAGCCCTGGGCGGTGACCACCTGCACCGATTCGCCGGTGTCCTGCTCGGCGCAGCGGGCCCGGAAGCCCAGCAGCGCGCGCGCCCGGCGCGCGGTGAGCACGTCTCCGGTCTCGTCCAGGACGGCCAGCCGCCGGTCTCCGAGGATGCCGAACGGGCCGATGAAGGCGCGCCGCGACTGCTCGCCGGCGAACGACTTGATCGGGAACCGCCACAGGTCGGAGACGACCCCGACCTCGCCCTGCGGCCCCCCGCTCAGTGCAGGTAGGCGAGCACGATGACCAGGATCACGAGCAGGGCGATGACCGCGTAGCTGATCTGCAGGATCTTCTGCTGCTTGGCCTTCGCGCTGCGGAGCTGTTCCTTCGCGTTCTCGATCTTCGCGGGGTCGGTCTCGGGATCGGGCCAGTCGTCATCGTCGTATGCCATGAGGTGAATCTACCCCTCCCGCGGCACAACGACCGAGGGGCCCGTCTCCGGGCCCCTCGTCACCACCTGATTCGCGGCCGCCGCGGCGGCCGTGAACTCTCTACGCCACGTCCCGGAGCCGCTGGGCCTCGGCGAGGCTCGCCAGCTTCTGGAGCGACTGGTTCTCGATCTGACGGATCCGCTCGCGCGTCACGTTGAACGTGCGCCCGACCTCGTCCAGCGTGCGGGGGTGCTCCCCGCCCAGTCCGTACCGGAGCTCGAGGACCCGACGCTCGCGGTAGCTCAGGGAGTTCAGGACATCCCGGAGCGCCTCGTTGCGAAGGACCGTCTCGGCCGCCGCCTCGGGGGCGATGGCCTTCTCGTCGGCGAGGAACTGACCGAACTCGGACTCCTCGTCGTCGCCCACCGGCTTCTCGAGGGAGACCGGCGTCTGGGCGCTCCGCTTGATCGACTCGACCTCGGCCTCGGGCAGCTTGACGGCGTCGGCGATCTCGGCGATCGACGGCTCCCGTCCCAGCTCGCTGACCAGCTTGCGCTCGGCGCGGTTGATCTTGTTGAGCTTCTCGACGACGTGCACCGGCATGCGGATGGTCCGCCCCTTGTCGGCGATCGCGCGCGCCACGGCCTGGCGAATCCACCAGGTCGCGTACGTGGAGAACTTGAAGCCCTTGCGGTAGTCGAACTTCTCGGCCGCGCGGACGAGCCCGAGAGTGCCCTCCTGGATCAGGTCCAGGAACGCGAGCCCCTGGTTGCGGTAGTTCTTCGCGATGGAGACGACGAGGCGGAGGTTGGACTCCACCATCTTCTTCTTGGCCTGGAGGTCACCGAGCTCGATGAGCTTCGCCAGCTCGACCTCCTGCTTGGCCGTGAGCAGGGGAACCCGGCCCACGTCCTTCAGGAAGAGCTGCAGCGCGTCGGTGCTGGTGTCCGCCTTGAGGTTGAGCTTGCGCGGCGGCCGGTCAGCGGCCTCCGCGATCTGCAGCGAGTCGGTCGCGTGCCTCGGACTCCTCGACCAGCTCCACCCCGACCTCGTCGAGGTGCCGGTACAGGTCCTCCGCGGCGCCGGCGTCGAGCGATACGCCCTCCACCGACTTCGCAACCTCGTCGATGCTCAGGAATCCCTGCTCCTGACCACGCGCGAGGAGCGCCTGGACCTCTTCGAGTTCGACCATCTCACTAACTGTCATGTCCTCACCTCCGGCTGGACGCCATCGGAGCGCGTGGACGATCCCACGCAACCCACCGCAGACCGTCCGAAACGAACGTCCGTTCGGAAGGCTATCGCTTCATTTGTTGAAGTCAAGAGGGTCGAGGCCTCATGAATCTCCTATCAGCGCGCCGACCCTATTTCTTTAGCTTTGCGACAAGAAATGAGGCAGGACGCATCCTCCTCACGCTTCTTCCGCAGGGATGGACCTTCCTCCCCAACGTGCGACGGCATGCTGCCAGCCTGCCCTTAAGCCGTGGTTAAGCCCATGTGCGATCCGGGTGAAGTTCGCGAGGCCGTCCCTATGGGTTTCGGCCGGAGGCTCCGTTTTCAAGAGAGGCCAGGAGCGCGGCGGCCGTCCGGCCGAGGCGGGTGTCGGGCCCGAGGGCGACCGTGCGCGTCCACGCGGCCTTCGCCGGAGCGGCCTGGCGACGGTAGATCGCGAGCCACCCCTGGTTGAAGGCGACCAGCTGGTCGCGTGGGGTTGGCGGCGGCGAGGCGCTGGAGGGCGACGGTGGCCGCGGCCGGCCCGTCGCCGCCCTGCGCCCCGGTCACCAGCGCCAGGCCGGTCTTCGCGGCCACGTCGTCGGGGTTCGAGCTGCGAGCGCGGTGTTGTACGCGTCCGCCGCGCCCGTGCCGTCCCCCAGCAGCTGCAGCACGGAGCCGAGCTCCACGTAGCGCCGCGGCTGTGCGGTGACCTGGGCCAGCTGGCGCAGCACCGGCACCTGGCGGATCGGGGCCTTGATGTCGGCCACGACCGGGGGCAGCGACTGGTCGAGCACGAGCGCCAGCGGCGGGAGCTCGGCCGGGGCGGTGTCGGTGGGATCGGCCACGACCGCCCGGGCACGGCCGGCTGCGCCTCGTCCCGCGCGCCGGCGCCCACGGGGTTGTCGAGGGCCATCGCGATCAGGAGCGCCGCGCCCGCCAGCACGACCCACACGCCGAGGATGATCGCGAGGCGGGCGGGCGGGATCCGCCGGGCGGTGGGTCGCGGGGTGTCGGGCACTCGGACGCGTGACGTTACCCGCCCGCGGGGCCGCCGCCATGCTGCGCGGTCCCGCTCTGGCGGGACGGACGTCGTCGGTCGGGCGCGGCGCGCCGACTCATGGAGGTCCCCCCGGCTGCCGAAACATTCTGCGTGTCGAACGCCGCGTCCACCCGCTCCGCCACCCCGCCGGATCTCGGAGCCCTGCTCGGCGAGGCCGTCGAGCGCGGCGCCAGCGACCTGCACCTGAAGGTGCCGGCGCGCCCGATCGTCCGCGTCCACGGCACGCTGACCCAGGTCCCGGGCTACGGGCCGCTGGAGGCCGAGCGACACCGAGCGCTTCGCGGACGAGCTCCTCGAGGGGCACGACGCCAAGCGGGCCGAGTTCGAGTCCACCGGCGAGACCGACCTGTCGCACGCGCGGGCCAACCTCGGCCGCTTCCGCGTCAACATCTTCCGCCAGCGGGGCGCGATCAGCGTCGTGCTGCGGGTCGTGCCCTTCAAGGTGCTCTCGGTCGAGGATCTCGAGCTCCCCGACGTGGTCAACCGCCTCGCCGACGAGGAGCGCGGCATCATCCTCGTGACCGGCACGACGGGCTCGGGCAAGAGCACGACGCTCGCGGCGATGATCGACCGGATCAACCGGACGTCCCACAAGCACGTGGTGACCATCGAGGACCCGATCGAGATGCTGCACGTCGATCGCGGCTCGCTGATCAACCAGCGCGAGGTGGGCCTCGACACCGAGTCGTTCTCCAGCGCCCTGCGGCGGGTGCTGCGGCAGGACCCCGACGTGATCATGATCGGTGAGATCCGCGACCTGGTGACCATGGAGACCGCGCTGAGCGCGGCCGAGACCGGGCACCTCGTGCTCTCCACGATGCACACCCTGGACGCGACCGAGACCGTCAACCGCGCGATCGGCTTCTTCCCCCTGCACCAGCAGCAGCCGGTGCGCGCGATGCTGGCCGGCACGCTGCGCGGGATCATCTCCCAGCGCCTGGTGCGGAGCGCCGACGGCGCCGGCCGCGTGCCCGCGTGCGAGGTGCTGGTGACCACCGGCCGCGCACGCGACATGATCCTCAACCCCGACGAGACCGGCCGCATCTCCGAGGTCATCCGCGAGGGCGACTACTACGGGATGCAGACCTTCGACCAGTCGCTGTTCGACCACGTGACCGCCGGGCGCGTCAGCCTGGCCGCCGCGATGGAGGCCGCCTCGAGCCCCCACGACTTCAAGCTGATGCTCGACGCCGGCGCATCGCGCCGCGCCGCGGCCCAGTACTCCTAGGCGGCGACACTGCCCTTCCGGGTTCCCGCGACGCGGTGGTACCCTTTGTCACGATCATGAGCCGAATCGCTCCCGCGGACGCTCCCGAATCTGTCTGTCCGGTCCTCGCGACCGCACGGATCGTGGCCGGGAAATGGACGCTCCTTCTTCTCCGTGACCTGGCCGAAGGGCCGCGGAGGTTCAGCGAACTCGAACGCTCCCTGTGCGGCATCAGCCCGCGCACCCTCTCGATCCGCCTGCGCTCCCTCGAGGAGGAGGGCATCATCGAGCGGCGCGAGTTCTCCGAGATGCCGCCCCGCGTCGAGTACCGGCTCACCGCCAAGGGCTCGCACCTGGTGCCGATCGTGGACGCGATGCGTCAGTACGGCAGCGAGTTCCTCGTCGCCGACGAGGCCGTGCGACCCCGCCCCGCTGCTGGAGGCCGTCGCCTCCTAGCCCGGCCGGCGCGTCCGCAGGAAGCGGAGCGGCAGGTACAGGGTGTGCGGCATGCGCCGCTCCAGCACCTTGCGCAGTTCGGCCTGACCGTCCTCGTCGAGGACCTGCGCGATGTAGGTGCGCGAGAACACCCGCCACGCGTCCTCGACGGTCTCCATCACGACGGCGAACTGGACGTCCTGCTCCTCGACCGTCGCGAGGCCGGCCTCCTTGAAGGCCAGGCGGTCCATCGGCTCGTTGGGGATGCTGGCCCGGCTGGCGCGGCCGGCGAGCGCGCCGGGGGCCTTGCGCCCGACGACGGCGATCACCGAGCCCATGAACGACGCGTCGATCGGGCGCAGGCGGTCGAACGAGGTGACGCTGGCCACGAACCGGCCTCCCGGGCCGCAGCACCCGGGTGATCTCCTCGAGCACCGGCGCCAGGTCGTCCACCTGCTCCAGCACCATGCTGGCGATCGCGCAGTCGAAGGTGCGGTCGGGAACGTTGCCGAGGCGCTGGATCTCGCCGCTTGCCGGTAGAGGATCGGCAGCTCCGGGCGGCGTCCGGGCCTGCGCCTCGGCCAGGCTCTCGGGGCTGGCGTCCACGCCGACCACCATGCCCTCGGGCCCGACGACGCGGGCCGCGGCGCGGGTGGCGCCCCCCGATCCGCACCCCAGGTCGATCACCTGCTCGCCGTTCGCGATCGGCGCCCAGGCGACGAGGGTCTCGTACAGGTGCACCCCTCGGTTGCCGGGCAGCACGGCGAGCGAGTCCTCGGTGGCGGCCGGGTCGAGGGCGTGGACGGCGCGGTAGAAGCGCGCCGCGAGCGCGCCCACCAGGGGCGTCCCCTTCGCCACCTCGGCGCGGACCTCCGCGAGCACGTCCTCGGGCGCCCGGCGCGGCCGTGGTGGTGGCCGCCGCGTTCTCGGTCGCAGTCATCGCCCGGATCGTATCCCTGGGATCACCGCGCGTCCGGGCCCGTGTGCGCCGAGAACGGCTCGGGCGCCACGCGCGGCGCGCGGCCCAGCACCAGATCGGCCACCAGCTCGCCCGTGGCCGGCGCGAGCAGGAGGCCGTTGCGGAAGTGGCCCACCGCGAGCGACCAGCCCCGGCGCGACCTCCGCGATGGTCGGGGTCGGCGCGGCTCGACCAGGGGCGGAAGCCCGCCCATGCGTCCTCGGCCTCGCCGAGCGCCGGCACCGTGCGGCGCGCCCACGCCTCCATGCCGGCCAGGTCCTCGGGCACGGTGCCGGGGGCGAATCCCACGTCCTCGAGCGTGGTGCCGACCACCACCCTGCCGTCGGCCCGCGGCACGGCCAGGTACCCCGTCGGCCGGCTCCATCACCACGGCGTCGAGGTCGCCCGACGCGAACAGCATCATCTGGCCGCGCCGGGGGGCCACCTCGACGTCGACGCCGAGCTCCGCGAGGGTGTCGCCGGCCCAGGCCCCCGTGGCGACCACCACCACGTCGGCCTGGGCGCGCAGCGCATCGAGCGAGGGGGGCACCGAGGCCTCCACCACGATCTCGGCGAGCAGGGCCCCCGCGACGCGCGGCGTGCGCACGGTGGCCACCTCGGGGAACCTCACCGCGTCGGCACGGGCGCCGTCGCGAGCCGTGCGCCACGTGAGCGCCTCCTGGGTGAGCCCGCGCGCGCGGCGCCAGTCGATCCAGCCGGGCTCGTCGCCCAGCAGCACCAGCCCGGTGCGCCGCAGCTCGATGCGCGGGTGCCGCGCGGCCGAGGTCGGCCCAGAGCTCCAGGCTGCGCGCCCCGAGATCGTGGACCGCGTCGGGCAGCTGCTCGGGGTGGGAGGGGGAGAGGATGCCCGCCGCCGCCCACGACGCGGCGCCCCGGCCGGCACCCGGGATCGACCACCCGCACGCGCGCCCCGGCGTCGGCGAGCTCCCGGGCGCAGGCGGCGCCCACCACCCCCGCGCCCAGCACGACGACGGCTGCGCGGCTCACCGCCCGAGTGCCGCGGCCACCTCGGCGATCCCCTCCAGCTCCACCGGCTCCCGGGCGAACGCCGGGACCGTGATGATCGCGGTGCCGTCGATCGCGCCCCGCAGGCTCTCGGTGGCGTCGAGGTCGCGGAGGCCGAGCACCTGGGCCTCTTCCAGCGTGGCGGTGGCCCGCCCGGCCAGGCCGGCCGGGTCGGCGGCGCCCTCGAGCGCGGCCTCGAGCTCCCCGTTGATCGGCAGGCCGCCGGGCGGCAGCGGGTGGACGCGGTTGAGCACGACGCCCATCAACGGGAAGCCCTCCTCGTCGAGCCGGTGGGTCAGCGCGACCGCCTGGCGCAGCGGATCGCCGCCGGGGGCCGACACCACCACGAAGGCCGACGTCGTCGGACAGCAGCAGCGTGCGGATCGCCTGCGCCCGGTCGGCGAAGCCCTGGTACATGCCGTCGAAGCCGGCGAGGAAGTCCCCGACGTCGCGCAGCAGCTGGGCGCCGGTGAGCTTCTCGAGCAGCGAGAGGATGGTGCCGCTGCCCGCGTGGATCAGCCGCCACCCGATGCCCCCGCCGCTGCTGGAGGGGCGCAGCAGCAGCCGCAGCGCGCGGCCCTCGATGAACCGCGTGATGCGCTGGGGCGCGTCCAGGAAGTCGAGGGCGTTGGTCGCGGGCGGTGTGTCCAGCACGATGCACTCGAAGTCGGTCTCCTCCACCAGCTCGTGGAGGCGCTCCACCGCCATGTACTCCTGGGCCCCCGCGACGGCGCCCGAGAGGTGGCGGTAGATCCGGTTCTCGAGGATCCGGTCGCGCGCCTCGTCGTCGGCGGCGTACCGGGCGACCAGCCGGTCGAAGGTGGCCTTGGCGTCCAGCTGCAGGGCCCAGAGCTCGCCGCCGCCCTCGATCAGCGCGTCGGCGGGCACCTGCTGGGGATCGTCGGAGAGGCCCGACATGCCGAGCGCCGACGCCAGCCGCCGCGCCGGGTCGATGGTGACCACCACCGTCTTGGCGCCCTCGCGCGCGAGGCGCAGGGCGACCGATGCCGAGATCGTGGTCTTGCCGACGCCGCCGGCCCCGCAGCACACCACCAGGCGTCGCGTGCGCAGCTCCTCGATCATCGCGCCCCCGCCGCGGCGCCCGCGCAGGGCGTCGGCCAGCGTCGCCAGCGACGCGATGTCGAAGTGGCGGGCGATGACCTCCGGCAGGTCGATCACCGGCAGCCCGGTCTCGGCGCCCAGGCGCTCGCGGTACACCGCGTCGGCCTGCTGGTGGCCCAGGTGCTCGAGCGCCGCGCGGGCGGCCTCCCGCACCGGGATCGAGCCGTGCTCCAGCGCCCCGGTCAGCGCGGGCGCGTCGTCGGCGCGTGAAGCGGTCGAAGCGCACGGCGTTGAGCACGGCGGCGGCCACCGGCAGCCCGTGGTCGCGCAGGGAGGTCGCGGCCTCGATCGCCTCGCTCACGGGCAGCTCCTCGGGCAGCGCGACGATCACGATGCCCGTCGCGGCCGGGTGGGAGACCACCTCGTGGATGCGCGCCGCCTGGTCGCGGATCGGCCCACCGGCGGCCAGCTCCTCGATGTTGCCCGCGGTCTCGAGCAGGGCCAGGCCGTGACCGGTCGCCGGGCAGTTGACGATCACCACGTCCCACGCCGGCGTGCCGTCCTCGAGCGGCGATCGCGAGGCTCCAGATCTTCCCGATCGTGACCAGCTCGGGCAGGCCGGGCGCGGCGGCGGCGAAGGTGTGGAAGGCCTTGCTGCGGGTCAGGATCTCGACCAGCGGCCGCACCTTCAGCTGGCTGGCGAGGTACTCCTCGGTCGCCGCCTCGGCATCGATCGAGATGCCGAAGAGGCCCGGCGCGAGCTCGACGGGCTCGTCGTCGCCGACCCGCGCGGCGCGGAACAGGCGGGAGAGGTTCTGCTCGCCGGCCACCTCCACCAGCAGGGCCTTCTGCCCGGCCTGGGCCGCCGCCAGCCCCATGGCCGCCGACACCGTGCTCTTGCCGACGCCCCCCTTGCCCAGCACGAAGCGGAGCCGCCGCTCCCAGAGCGGCGGACCCTCCGGCGCCCGGGGAGGTGGGCCGTCAGGCGGCAGACGCGCTCGGGTTCGAGGTGGCCCGCTCGCCGGCGCGCATCCAGCCGCGGGCGACCGCCCTGCGGGGACAGAGGGGGCAGACGACGCAGCGGCGGTAGCCGCGGTCGGGCTGCTCGAAGTGCTTCACCGGCTCGCCCGGCAGCAGCACCCGCTCGCAGATGGCGCAGGTGCCCGCGCCCTCGGAGCGTCTACGCGGCATCGGACCCGTCGAGCAGCGCGATGCGGCGGTCGATGATGACCAGGGCGTCGTCGAGGCCGGCCTCGCGGGCCACCGCGGCGGCCTCCTCGAAGCGTCCCCGGGCGCGCCCGAACCTCTCGGGATCGTCACGGTTCTTCAGCGTGTTGTCGCCGGACAACAGCAACTGGTGCACCCGCTTCTTCGCAGCTTCGACGTCGGTCACCACACGACCCCCCGTGCCCCCCTTCCCGGATCGTCAACCCTAGCGTCCGGATCGGCGGAGGGCGTCAGGGGTCGAGGAACCGCCCCTCGAAGAGGGGTACGACGCGCCCGCCGATCTGGATGAGCGCCGGCGCGCGCCCCCGCGCCCGCACGCGCACCGCCATCTCGCCGCCGCGCCCCGGCTCGACCCCCTGACCGACCACCATCTCGAGGTTGCCGTTGGCGTCGGCGCGTCCGGCGGCGGCGAGGCACGCCCCGAGGGCCGCCGCGGCCGAGCCGGTGACGGGGTCCTCGGGCACACCGAGCTGGGGCGCGAAGTGGCGCACGCGCACCGAGATGCGGCCGTCCTCGCCGCCGGTGACGCAGTACAGGGAGACCCCGAGCCAGCCGTCGCGCTCGCCGAGCGCCGCGATCGCGTCGGCGTCCGGCCGCGCGTCCGTGAGGGCGTCGATGTCGGCCACCGGCAGCATCAGCTGGGGCACCCCGGCGCTCCACACCTGCGCGGGCGGATCGGCCGCGGGGGCGACGCCGGTCGCGCGCCCGGCCTCCGCGCCGTCCACGATCGGCCCCGCCTCCGGAGCGCCCAGCTCGGCGGTCGCCACGTTGCCCTGGACGCGCACGGCCAGGATCCCGGCGCCGGTCTCGAGGCGGGCCGTCTCCTCGATGCGCCCTGCGGCGCGCAGCACCCACGCGGTGCCGACCATGGGATGGCCCGCCACCGGCAGCTCGCGCCGGGGGGTGAAGATGCGCACCCGGTGGTCGCCGTCCGATTCGGGGGGCAGCACGAAGGTGGTCTCCGAGATGCCGAGCTCCGCGGCGAGGCCCTGCATGCGGCTGGCCGGCCAGCCCTCGGCGTCGAGCACCACGGCCAGCGGATTGCCGGTCATCGGACCCGAGGCGAACACGTCCACCCAGGCGAGGCGGCTCATGCGGGCGCGGCCTCCGCGAGGGCCGCGGCGAGCTCGGCGAGCAGGCGCTCCGGGCCGATCGAGGACGGCGCCGGCGCGCCGGCGGGGCCGGCAAGCAAGAGCCGCGGAGTGATCATCTCGACGCCCTCGAAGAGCCAGCGCCCGGGGCGCTCCTCCTGGCTCTGCAGGCGCGACGCCAGCGGCGTCAGGTTGACCCGCGGCGACAGCGGGCGCGAGGCGTAGTCCACCCACGTCTCGTAGCGGTGACCCAGGGTGAGGGTGCCGTCGGGCAGCACGGTCAGCACCCGCATGCGCGCGGTGCGGGGGTGGACGGCCATCGGGTGCAGCGGACGGGGCGTGCGCAGCGACGGCCACGTCCGTCGTGATGTCCTCGGTCAGGGTCGCGTCCCCCGTGTCGAGCAGCGCCTGGTCGGCCTCGATCCTCTCCCAATCGGCCGCCCAGAGCATCCGGTACCGCTCGGGATCGGCGAGCAGCCGGCCGGTGCGCGGCAGCAGCGCCAGGTAGAGGCGCCCCGCGGGATCGCCGGTCCCCGCGCCGGCGAGGGCCCGGCCGACCTCGGGGAACGGGGTGGTCGAGCGCTCGGCCATGCGCATCGCGGCGATGGCGATGCGCGCGGCCCACGGATCGCTCCAGACACCGAAGTCGCCGGCCTCGGCGGCGGCCACGGCCATCGCGCGCTCGGGAGAGCCCGGCGGCGGTCGCTCGAGCAGCAGCCAGATGCCGAGCAGGCCGTCCTCGTCGTAGTGGTTGATGGTGATCGTCCGCACCTCGGGGCCGGTCGGATCGGCGTCCAGGTAGCGGGTCACGATCTCGGCGCTGGTGTCGGCGCGCAGGCTCTGGGGCGTGCCGGTCGCCGGCCAGTGCGAGAGGGCGAGCACCGTGCCCTCCTGGCGGGCGCCGTCCACGACCACGTTGGGCGCTCCGCGGACGTCCTCCTCGGGCACGAAGACGGCATCCTCGGCCACTCGGGGCAGCGCCTGCGGCACGGTTTGGTCCGCCGCCATCGACCCGCAGGTTACTCCCGGTGCGATACTCCCCGGGATGGATTTCCTGGTCGACAACGCCACCGTGCTGACGGTGATCGCCATCGTGGTGATCATCCTGATCGCGCTCGCCGTGGCGGCGCTCGCCGGGCTGCGCCTGTGGCGCGTGGTCAAGGCGGCTCAGGGCCGGGTGTCGGTGGCCAGCGCCGCCCTCACGGCCGAGAGCGACAGGCTCCAGGCGGCGCTCGCGGCGATGCCCGACCGCCAGGCCGAACTGCAGGGCGCGGTCGCGTCGCTGCAGGGTCGGGTCGCGGCGCTCTCGCTTCTGGCTCAGACGGCCTCGAATGCGTCGGCCGTGCTGCGCTCGCCGCTGCGGTACCTCTCCGGGCGGTGAGCGGGTCGCCCTCGCGACTGGCGGTCGTCGACGTTGGGTCCAACTCGGTGCGGCTGTTCCTGTGCGAGGGGGCCGACGAGGCGGGCCCGGTGGGGGAGCGCTTCACGACCGTCACGGGCCTTCGCCGGGGCGCGTCGGACGACGGGACCATCGCCGCAACCCGCGCTGGAGCGGCTCGACGCCTGCCTCGCCGGCTACGGCGAGCGCCTCGCGGCCTTCGGGCCGGTTCCGGTGATCGCGGTGGGCACCAGCGCGGTGCGCGACGCACCCAATCGCGACCGCGTGGAGGCGATCGTCCGCGACCGGCTCGGCGCGTCCCTGACGGTGCTCGCAGGCGACGAGGAGGCCGCGGTCTCCTTCGCCGGAGCCCGCCTCGGCGTGGGCGGAGACGATCCGATCCTGGTGCTCGACATCGGCGGGGGCAGTACCGAGCTGGTGCGCGGGCGCGCGCTCCCCGAGGATGCGATCAGTCTCCAGCTGGGCGCCGTGCGGCAGACCGAGCGCCACCTCGCGACCGACCCGCCGACCGCGGCGGAGGTCGCCGCCGTGCGGGCCGAGGCCCGCGCCGCGGTGGACGACGCGCTCGCCTCGTTCGGCAGCTTCACGGACATCGTGGGCGTCGCGGGCACCATCACCACGCTCGTCGCGATCGAGATCGGGGGCTACGACCGCGACCGTGTCCACCGCCGGGTGCTCACCCGCGCGAGCGTGGAGCGGATCGTCGCAGAACTCGCCGCGCTGCCGCTCGCGCGACGGCGCGAGGTGCCCGGCCTCGAGCCCGAGCGGGCCCGTGTGATCGTGGCGGGAGCCATCATCGCGGCCGCCGTGCTCGATTCGACCGGGCGGGACACAATGGTGGTGAGCGAGCGCGACCTGCTCGACGGGGTGGCCCTGGCCGCGTGGGACCCCTCGATCGACCTGTTCCGATTGTGACGAGCGTTGCCTTAGACTGAGCAGGATGAGTTCACAGACACCGCCGGCTCCCGCCCCCACGCAGGCCGGTCGCAGCGATGTGATGGAAGGTCGCCGGACCATCATGGCGATGGGTTCGAACATGCGGCATGTGCGCCACGCGGAGATCCTCCACCGCTGGCCGATCATCCCTGAGGACTGGGCGAAGGCCGTCGAGTCCAACCGCCTCGCCGCGGTTGACCGCACGCCGGGGACCGCGAGCTTCGGCCGCTAGGACCCAGCCCGTACGCTGACGCTCGGCCGGAGTGGCGGAACTGGCAGACGCGGGGGACTTAAAATCCTCGGCCCGCAAGGGCGTCCGGGTTCAAATCCCGGCTCCGGCATCGGCGTGTTGAAAGGTGCTCCAGTAGCGGGACCCTGCAGTTCTCGGCAGAACTGCCGGTGGGGTCACGCCAAGGGTCACGACAGCCAAGGAGGGGGCTCGGTCTCGTGATTCTCGGCTCGGCACGATCAACGCGATCAGCTCGCTGGCCTTCGTGGTCACGAGTCCCTTCCTGGCGTCGCGATGGCCCTCCTCTACGGCGACCCGTGAGGGTCGAGGAGGGCTCGGGGCATCCTCGGAGAGAGGCTCGACGGGCTCGCGTGAGGTGCCTGGGTAAAGGTTTGTCCAGGGCGCTTCGTCGCACGGCGACTCGTGCCGATGAGACCTGCGCACATCCAACGGGAAGGATCCCAGGACATGAGCATCTCACCGATCCAGGCCGGCGCGGCAGCCAGTCAGACCGCGCCCGGCGCCCTCCAGACGCGGCGATCTGAGGAGGCCGCGGAGACGCCGTCGCAGGAGGCGGCCGAGCGGGCCGTCGAGGGCGGCAAGGGCGCGAAGGTGAACACGCTGGCGTAGCCTGCCGGACCCCCGGCGAGGAGATGGCGCCGGGGTCCACCGCGCCCCACACGGGGCGGAGGGATCACGGCGTGGAGGTGCCGCCGTTCGCGGGGCCGTCCTTGGGGCTTTCCTGGAGAAGCCCTTCCCTTTCCCTTCTCTCGGAGGGCCTACGATCGCTCCGTGCCTCATGAACCGGGCGCGGCACGGTGCCGTGGGCGATCCACTGGTACCGGTTCGAGGTTCGGCGGGCGCGCGCCTGCCAGATCCGCATCCATGCAGCTTTCGTCGCCCGTCGTCGCGTGGGGGATCCGTTCAGCGAACGCACCCGGAGGCCCTGGAACCGTGGCTACATGCACATCGCCCCACCCGCCTCGATGAGCCTGCGGAGCAAGGCCGGCAGCGCCCTCACGATCGTTCGCGAACACGGCCTTCCCGGCGCTGCCTTCGTCGCCGGGCGGGTACTCCTTCACCAGCCCTGGGGCCGGGTGGAGTGGTTCGCCATCCTCGAGACGACCCACGATCCGGGTGCCGAGACGATGGCCTACCGCTGGATCACGAGGCCGGCCGACGCGCCGCGCCTGGTGGGTCTGCACGGACACATCGACGATCACACCGAGCGCCTCGCGGCGGGCATCCGAGCCGCCACGGTGGTCGATCCCGTCGCCGACGACCGGGTCCTCGCGTATCTCTGGGTGGCCGACGGGGCCGACCACTGGGACGAGGACGGCGTCCGGATCGCCCTCGGTCCGAGCGAGGCGTGGGCCGTGGACGGCTTCGTGGCCAGGCCCGCGCGCGGGCGGGCGATCCACTCGCGCATGTTCATGGGGGTGATGGACGAGCTCCACGCGCGCGGCGTCACGACCATCGTCTCGGGGGTCGATCTCGTCAATACGGCGTCCCTCCGGTCGGCGGCCAAACGTCGCGCCCGTCGGACCGCGACGGTGATGACGGTCCGGCTCGGCCCGCTCGCCCTCTCGTCCGTCCGCAGCGCCGACCGGGGATGGACGCGCCGGTGGCGGCTCGGGCGGACGCCGGTCCACCTCCGCTGAGGCGGCCCGCCCCCTCGGGTGGAGCGGTCCGGCGGGGCCGAGGGTGAGGTCGTCACCGTTCCGTCCGCTCATGTCGCGCACGCTCACACATCGCCATCGTGCTCACCCCCGTTGCTCGCGGCTCTCCTGGAGGCGTCCACAGGTGACTCGAACGTCTTCGCAGGACTGATCGGCGAGGCGTCCCGGTGTCCCGTCCGGACAGCCCGTCTCACCCTGAGCGCACACGATCGGCTGCGAGACGATGCGGGGCTCTTCGAATGCGGCAGGGAGGGGCGACCCTTCGCCAGGATCGGAGAGGCGCTGAGCATCACACGGCAGGCTGCGCACGCTCTCGTCATGAAGGCTCTGGACGACCCGGCCGAGGAGGGAGACGCGAGCCGAGGCCCCGGCGTCACGCCCCCAAGGTCAGGCGATGGCCGCGCGCTGGCCCTAGCTACAGCGTCGATAGGGGCCACGCTGTGGGTCACGGGCCCTGAAAGGCACGCAGCGCCACTGACGTCGCCTAAAGGCCAGATGACGTCCCATCTGTTGCGGCATCCGACACCAAGCGGCACTTAGCGGTACTCGATCGAAACCACTTGAAATCCTCGGCCCGCAAGGGCGTCCGGGTTCAAATCCCGGCTCCGGCATCGGCGCGGCTGCGCTCCGTCGAGCGGCGCGGGAGCCGCGCGAGCGCCGGAGTAGTGTCGTGTCGTGGTCATCAACCTCCGTCCGCGTCCATCCGCCCGTGACGTGGGGCCGGCGACCATCGGAATCCTGGTGCTCGCGCTCGGCGCGCTCTGGATCGTGGCCATGCCGGCGGGGGAGTCGACCGGCTCCTACATCGGGCAGCTGCTGGGGGCCGAGTCGATCCTGCTGCTGTCGATCGCGCTGGTTCTGATCTCGACTCTGCCGTGGGTCGAGGTGTGGTTCGACGGTATCGACCGGGCCGCGATCTGGCACCGCCGGGTCGCGATCACCGGCCTCGTGCTGCTGGCGCCACACATCCTGATGTCCAGCAATCCGGAGGGAGGCACGGCGCTCGGCGGGCCGCTCGGGGTGATCGGCGCCCTCGGTCTGCTCGGCCTCGTGCTGTGGGCCATCCTGCCGCGCTGGCGCTCGGTGGTGCCGGGTCCGCTGCGCGGGCTCGTGGTGGCCGCGCGCGACGCGCCGCTCATCCGCGACGTGCGTCGCATCTTCGGCGGCTACGAGAGGTGGCGCGCGTTGCACCGCACCACCGGCGTGTTCGTCGCGGCCGGGTTCCTCCACGGCGCGCTGGACGGATCGCCCTTCGACCACTCCGCGGTGCTGCGCTGGACCTACCTCGCGATCGGCGGCATCGGTCTGTCCTTCTACGTCTACCGCGAACTGCTGTCGCGCCACTTTCTTTCGCTGCACGACTATCAGGTCGCCGGAGTCGAGCGGATCGAGGAGGGCCTCGTGGAGATCACACTCGCCCCGATCGGCCGGCACATGGACTTCGTCCCCGGCCAGTTCGCGATGGTCTACATCGAGAGCAAGGACGGCTGGCATCGACACCCCTTCACCATCGCCAGCGCGCCGCAGGAGGGCGTGGTCCGGGTGACGGTCAAGGCGCTCGGGGACTACACCTCTCGACTCCAGGAGATCCTCGAGCCGGGAATGCCGGCCGTCATCGGCGGACCCCACGGCCGTTTCACCCACGCCAAGGGGACCAACCGGCAGGTCTGGATCGCCGGTGGTGTCGGCGTCGCCCCGTTCCTCAGCTGGCTGCGGGCGCTCGACGGCCACCTGTCCCCGCATGTCGATTTCTTCTATGCCGCCGACGGCGAGGCTCCGTTCGCGGAGGAGATACTCGGCATCGCCGACCGGCACGACTCGCTGAGCGCTCACCTGATCGACACCAGTACCGCGGGGCGCCTGACGGCCCAGGATGTCCTCGTCACCGCGGGGGGCGATGCCGCGGGGTTGTCGGTGTTCATGTGCGGCCCCCAGGGGATGCTGCGCACGTTCCAGCCGCAGCTGCGCGCGGCGGGGGTCCTGGCCCGCAACATCCACCGCGAGTACTTCGACTGGCGCTGAGCAGTCCGAGGGTGGGGCGCTGCCTCCGGCGCGCCGCCGAGGCGCGACGTCCGGATGCCGTCGATCGACGGCATCCGGACGTCGGCGCGGAACGCTGGCCGCGCTCGCCCTAGGACCGGACGGCGGCGTCCTCTTCCAGCGGGGCGTCGGTCCGGATCAGGATCGCACCCTCCCCGCTGATGTAGGCCTCCTCGCCGTGGAAGACGACGTCCATGCCGATCGCCTCCTCGTGCTCGGTCGCGCGCAGGGGCATCACGGCGCCGATCAGCCGGAGCAGGACGTAGGTGGCCACGAACGCGTACGCCGGGGCGGCGAGCGCGGCGACGGCCTGATCCCAGAGCTGGCCGGGGTTGCCGTAGAAGAGGCCGTCGGCGACGCCGTTCCAGGACTCCTGTGCGACGAAGCCGATGAACACGATGCCGACGAGGCCGCCGACGCCGTGGGCGGCGAGCACGTCGAGCGTCTCGTCCACGCGGGTCCGGGTGCGCCAGACGATCACCCCGTAGCTGGGTAGCGCGACGACCACGCCGAGGAGCATCGCCCACCCCGGGCTGATGTAGCCGGCGGCGGGGGTGATGCCGACGCAGCCCACGATGATCGCCGTGGCGGCGCCGATGGCGGTCACCTGGCGGTCGCGGAGCAGGTCCAGGACGAACCAGGTGAGCAGCGTGCAGGCGGGGCAGAGGAGCGTGTTGACGAACGCGAGGACCGAGGGGTCCCCCGTGGAGAGGCCGCTGCCGCCGTTGAAGCCGAACCAGCCGAACCAGAGCAGGCCGGCGCCGAGCAGCACGAACACCGCGTTGTGCGGTAGCAGCGCCTGGCGCCCGTAGTCCTTGCGCGCGCCCACGACCAGCGCCGCCGCCAGGGCGGAGAACCCGGACGCCATCTCCACCGGCACGCCGCCGGCGAAGTCGAGGGTGCCGTTGGACTGGAGCCATCCGCCCCCGAACGCCCAGTGCGCCAGGACGGCGTAGACCAGCACGGACCAGAGCGTGCAGAAGACGAGGTACGCGCCGAAGCGCATCCGCTCCACCACCGCGCCCGAGACCAGCGCGGTGGTGATGATGCAGAAGGTCGCCTGGAAGGCGAAGAAGACGAGCGCGGGGATGGTCGTGCCCTCACGGGGCGCGAACCCCACGTCGGTGAGGAAGGCGTTGCCGAACCCGCCGACGACGCCCCCGGTGCCGTCGAATGCCAGGGAATAGCCGACCGCGGCCCAGGTGACGGTCGCCACGGCGAGTGCGGCGATGGACATCATGAACGTGTTCAGCACGTTCTTGGACCGGACGAGCCCGGCGTAGAAGAGGCCCAGCGCCGGGGTCATCAGGAGGACGAGCGCGGTGGCGCTCAGCATCCACGCGGTGTCGCCGCTGTCGATCACGACGACACCGGCGTGACCGCGCCCTCGTCGGTCTCCCCCGTGCGGATGCGCACGGCCTGCTCGAGGTCGATGACGAAGATCTTGCCGTCGCCGACCTCGCCGGTGCGCGCGCCCTCGCGCAGGGCCTCGATCGTCGGCTTCACGAACTCCTCGGAGACGGCGATCTCGAACCGGATCTTCTCCGAGAGCCGCATCTGCACCGTGGTTCCCCGGTACGTCTCGACCCGGTCGAGCTCACCCCCGTGGCCCTGGACGCGGCTCATCGAGTAGCCGCGCACGTCGGCGCGGTAGAGCGCCTCCAGCACGTTGTTCGCCCGTTCGGGACGGATGATCCCGATCAGCAGTTTCATATTGCCCCCTGACGCCATCTGGACCTGTTGTCACCGCGGCCGGATTATGTGGGACGGCCCGGCGCGCGTGGGCTTAGAATCGCGCCGCCCGCGTGAGTGAGGTTCGATGCCCTCGAGACCAGTGAGCCCGCAGTCGTGACCACCTCCCCCCGCGGCGTGGCCGGCGACGGTACGGCGCTTGGGCGCGCGATCAGGACGCCGCGTTCGGCGGCGCTTGGCGGGCGTCGTCTTCTCGATCCTCTTCGCCGTCGCCCTGGTCCTGCTCCGGACAGCCGTCCCGTCGGATCCCGACGAGGCGGGGGTGTGGCTCACGGACAACGTCCGGCGCAACTCCGTGCTGGTCGCGCTCTCTCTCGTCCCCTTCGCGGGGCTCGCGTTCCTCTGGTTCGTCGGCGTGGTGCGGGACCGGATCGGTGAGGCGGAGGACCGCTTCTTCGCCACGGTCTTCCTCGGCAGCGGCGTGTTGTTCGTGGCGATGCTGTTCGTCGCGGGAGCCGTCGCGGCGGCACTGGTCGCGAGTGCCGGGGACAGCAGCCAGACCCTCGTCAGCTCCGGCGTGTGGCAGTTCGGGCGACGCGCCACGTACGAGCTCCTCGACGTCTACGCGATGCGCATGGCCGCCGTGTTCACGCTCGCCACCTCGACGATCCTGCTGCGCCTGCGGCTCGCGCCGCGGTGGCTCGTGGTGTCCGGCTACGCGGTCGGCTTCCTGCTGCTGATCGCGTCCGGAGTCCTCGATTGGATCGAGCTCGCCTTCCCCGCGTGGGTCTTGGCCCTTTCCCTGCACGTGCTCGTCGTTGGGCTGCGGCGAGCACGGGTGGGCGAGGTCGCGGGCGGCGCCTGAGGTCCCGCCGGCCCGGCTCCCGCTAGGTGAGCGGCTTCAGCGACGTGACGTTGATCGACAGCCACTTGGTGGAGAGCGCGCCGACCGTGCCGTCCTTGAGAAGTCCGTTGAGCGCCGTGTTGAGGACCGGCGTCAGCGGGCTGCCCTTGGTGGTCACGCCGCCGTAGTTCTCGGCCGTGGGGATCACGCCGGCCATCGGCCCGACGCGCAGCGGCACCTCGGAGCGCAGCACGGCGAGCGTCGGGGCGTCGTACACCACGGCGTCGCAGCGCCCGGTCGAGAGGCCCTGCACCAGTGAGGTCACGTCGGGGTAGGCCTTGGCCTTGGTCGTCGGCTTGACGCGGCGGGCGACGACCGTCGCGCCGGTCGTCCCGCTCTCCACGCAGATCTTGAGGGGCTTCAGCGCGGCCAGCGTGCGGGGAGCCGGCGCGAGGCCGCGGCGCAGCAGAACCCCCTGGTCCACGCTCAGGTACGGCACCGTGTAGCTGATCGCCGCCCGGCGCCCGGCGAGGATCGAGACCTGGGCGAAGGCGACGTCCCAGGGCTTTGGCTCCGGGAGCCACGATGTCGGAGAACACGGGGACATTGACGAAGGACGTCCGCAGCCCGAGCTTCTTGGCCACGGCGTTGGCGAGGTCCACCTCGAGGCCCCGCGCGAAGACGACCTGCGAGCCGTTGACCGCGCCCACCTGGAAGCCGTCGCTCGGCATGTTGAGCGCCACGGTGAGGACGCCGGGCGTGATGGTGGGCGGCGGGGCGGCCTGCTGGGCCAGCGCCGGAGCGGCCGCAAGGGCCAGCGCGGCGAGGCCGGCGGCGATGGTCGCGAGGCGCCTCATCGGGATGTCGCCAGGACGCGGACCGGGTTGCCCACCGAGACGAAGTGGTAGAGCCACTGGGCGTTGGCCTCCGGGACCCGCACGCAGCCGTGGGAGGCGGCGTACACGGGGACGTCGGGGAACTGGTGCATCGCCACGCCGCCGACGAAGGGCGAGGCCCACAGGAGCCACTCGCGGAACGGCGTGGACCACCAGCGGGGGTACTGGGCGTACACCGAGTAGCTGCCGATCGGCGTCGGGGTCGAGGGCTTGCCGGTCGAGACGTGCAGCGCGCGGACGACCATGTTGTTCTGGATCGCGAGCACCAGCTGGCGGTCGATCAGCACCTCGACGCGGCGGCCGGATCCGCCCTGGGTGCGCGGCGTCGGGCGCGCGGCCGTCTTCAGGCGGGCCAGCGTGGCCGGGCCGAGCACGCCGTCGCGCGGCAGGCCCTCCCACTTCTGGAAGGCGATCACCGCGGCCGTGGTGCCGGGGCCCATCTGCCCGTCCACGCCGCCCGGAAGCAGGTAGCCGAGGTCGGCCAGGCGCTGCTGTGCGCCCTTGGTGCCCTGGGTGGGCGTGGTCGGCTTCTCGGGGGTGGGCGGCGGCGGGGCGACGTTGGGCGTGCGCAGGGCCGCCGTCGTGAGGGGCTTGGTGGCGTCGATGCCCGGGAACAGGCCGAGCGGGACGCCGCCCTGGATCAGCACCTGGACAGACGTGACGCCGGGCACGGCGGTGGCGGTGGTCACCAGCTGCGACAGCCGCGCGAGCAGCGTGTCCGAGTCGGTGCCCGCGACGAACCGCGCGCCGAGGTCGATGGTGGCGACGCTGCCGGTCTGCGTGATGCTGCGCACCGGGGTGGCCGGCAGGATGTAGCTGCGGATCTGGGTCCGCCGCTCGGCCGGGGTCGGCCCGGCGAGCAGGGATGCGATCGCCGAGTTGAGGCCGTCGCCCGGTCGCGTGACCGAGACGTTCTGCTCGCCCTGGACGAACGCGATCTTGGTCGCGGCGTTGGCGGTCCCGGCGAGCGCGGCGGCGACGATCGCCGCGATCACGACGAGGAGCGCGAGGCGCCCCCGACGGCGGCTCATGTGAGGTCGACCATGGACGCACGCCCGGGCCAGGGGGCGCCCGTGGGCTCCCCGAACGGATCCCGGACGGCGCGGCCGCCGGGCTGACGGCGGGCAGCATACGGGACCGGATTACGGGGCGACAAGCGTTCTGGGCCGGGACGATATTCCCGGTGCGTGGCGCGGGTGCGGGCCGGCCGTGAAAGGGTGCGCGGACGTGACGATGACCGACGCGCCCACCCCGAGATGGACGACGATGCGCCCCTTCGCGGTGGTGAGCCTCGCGGCGGGCCTGCTGGTCTGGCCGCTGCTGATCGTCGGCGCGGTCGCGACCTCCCGGCACGAGGGGGGAGGGTTCGGCGCGCTGGGGGCGTTCGGCTTCATCGCGGGGTTCATGTGCTGCCTGATCGCCCTGATGCTCGCGGTCTTCGCCCTCTTCACCGACGACCCGCGCATCAAGCTGCTCGCCCAGATGGCCATGTTCATCGTGATCCTCGACATCGTCACGTTCCTCGGCGTCGCCGTCGTGTTCCTGGCGACCGCCAGCTGGAGCTGAGGCGCGGGCCTAGCGCAAGCGCCGCGAGCAGGCTCACCGCCGAGCCGAGGTCGATCGCGTGGGGGACGCCGGTGAAGTCGTGTTCGCTGCGCACCTCGTACATGCAGCGCAGCGCGGTGGACTCGATGACCGTGTCGACGCGCTCGTGGCGCGCCGCCTCGGCCTCCGATCCGGTCCGTCTCCCTCCACGCGCGCAGCTCCTCGGCCGAGACCGCGACGAAGCCGATCGAGATGATGTCGCGGGGATCCTCGAGGCTCTGGGCGTTGAACACGCGGGTCGGGACGCCGAAGCCCTGGTCGGCCTCCCACTCGGCGACGAAGTCGGCGAACGTGCGACCCTCTTTGAGTCGCCGGACGAAGACGCTCACGATCACCTGGACCCCCTCGGTTTGACGGCGCCGGGAGCATCCACCGCGACCGCGCGAGCACGCAAGCGAACGGCCGGTCATGATGCGCCGGATGCGGCTTCGCGTAAGGGATCGGGAGCACCTCGCCATCCGCGGCGCGATCCGCGCGACGCTGGTCGTGCCGATCGTCTTCGCGATCTGCGACCTGGGGCTCGACAGCCGCCAGGCGGCGGTGACGGGGGTCTTCGGGTCGATCGCGTTCCTCGTCTTCGCGGACTTCACGGGGCAGCCGGGCCCTCGGCTGCGCGCCAACCTCGGTCTGGCCGCGGCAGGGTTCGTGCTGATCCCCCTCGGCACCCTCTGCTCGCGTGACGTGGTGCTCGCCACCGTGATGATGGCCGTGGTCGCCTTCGTGATCCTCTTCGCCGGCATCCTCAGCGGCTATGTCGCGGCCGGCGCATCGTCGGCGATCCTGCTCTTCGTGCTGCCCGTGATGATCCCCGCGGGCCCCTCGGAGATCCCCGAGCGCCTGCTCGGATGGGTGCTCGCCTGCGTGGGCTCGATCCTCGCGCTGACCTTCCTCTGGCCCGAGCCGCCCGCAGGGGCGGGTGCGCGCGGCCGAGGCGGCGGCATGCCGCGCCCTCGCGGCCCTCCTGCGGGCGTGGGCGACGGTCCCGGCGGGAGACGTCGGGCCGGTTGACGCCAGGGAGCCGGCGGTGGCGGCCGTCGCCGACGCCGAGGCCGCGTTCGCGAGCACGCCCGTACCGGCCCTCCGGCCCGTCCGGGCCGACGGCCGCGATCGGCCAGCTGGTCGACGACCTGGAGTGGATGCTGCCGCTCTCGATGCCTCCTGCGGAGGGCGTCCCCACGGGCTTCGACGACGAGCGGGCCGCGGCCCACGCCACCGTGGCCGACGCGCTGGAGGCCTGCGCCCAGACGCTCGAGGGCGGCGCGGCCCGACCCGACCTCGATGCCCTCGACGCGGCCAACCGCGACCGCCGGGATCGCGTTCCGCGACTGGGCGGGTGGCGCGGTCGCCGACGATGCGGCGCGCCGGCTGCGCGAGGTGTTCCGGCTGCGCGCGCTGACCTTCGGGGCGTGGCAGCTGGGCCGGCACGCCCTGCTCGGGGCCGGGCACCCGGCGCCCGTGGAGCGCGACCCGGAGGCGCCGTCGGTCGTGCCGGAGCTCAGCGAGGCGGGGGCGCAGGTGATCGCGCAGGTGTCGATGAAGTCGGTGTGGCTGCGCAACAGCCTGCGCGGCGCGGTCGCCCTCGCCGCCGCGGTCTGCATCGGCCAGCTGGCCGATGCCCACAACGCCTACTGGATCGTGCTCGGCACGCTCTCGGTGCTGCGCTCCCACGCGCTTGGGACGGGCTCGTCCATCGTCCAGGCGCTGATGGGCACGCTGGCCGGCATCGTCGTGGGAGGCGTCATCGTGCTCGGCGTCGGCCCCCACGACTGGGTGCTGTGGACCCTCCTCCCGGTTGCGGTGTTCGTCGCGGCGTGGGCGCCAAAGGCGGTCTCGTTCCTCGCCGGGCAGGCCGCGTTCTCCCTGCTCGTGCTGATCCTGTTCAACCTGCTCGATCCGATCGGCTGGCGCATCGGCCTCGTGCGGGTGGAGGACGTGGCGATCGGGTGCGCGGTCAGCCTCGTGGTGGGCGCGCTGCTCTGGCCCCGGGGCGCCGCGGCCGTGCTGCGCGGCGCCGTGCGGGCCTCCTACGAGGCGAGCACCGCCTACACGCAGACCGTGGTGGAGATCCTGCGGGGGCGTCTGCCCGCCGATCAGAGCCGGGCCGCGCACCGGCTCGCGCGCGAGACCCACGACCGGGTGGACACCGCCTTCCGCCAGTACCTCAGCGAGCGGCGCGCGCCCGACGAGGGGGCGCTGCGGGCCTGGGGCGCCGTGCTCGCGGGCGCCGTGCGCCTGCGCCGCACGGGGCACGCGCTGAGCCGGTCGAACGCGATGTGGGGGATGGACGCGGCCCGCGACGACGGCCCGGCGCTGGCCGGAGCCCGCGCGTCGCTGGGCGCCGGGATGGACGAACTCGCCCGGTGGTTCGACGCGTTCGGCGAGGCCTGCGTGGCGAGCACGGCCCCGCCCGCTCCGCGGGACGGGGACCCCGAGCGCACCGAGCACATGCTCGATTGGGTCAGGGCCGCCGCCGGTCGCCACGACGAGGCGGTGGCCGCCCGCGCGATGGCGTGGGCCGGCGAGCACCTCGAGTCGCTTCGGCGCCACGAGCCCGCGCTCGCGGACGCCGGACGACGGCTGTGGTCGCCCGATGGCGAGCGCTCCTGAGTGCATGTGGACGCGCCGGGATCCGCTCGATTAGGGTCGCGCCACCCCGGACCCAGGAGCACCGCTTGCACCCGCGCCGACCCCTCGATGCGCACGTTCGTCGCCCTCGCCGCGCTGGCGATCGCCGCTCTCCCGGCGGGCGCCGCGAGCGCCGCTCCGCTGCTCGGCGGGGCTCCCCAGCCGGGGTCGGTGCGGGTCGCGGACCTCGCCGACGGCACCATCGCGATCGATGTGAACGTGCGCATGGCCGGCCTTTCGGCCCGCGCGACGGGCCGGTTCGACCCGACCCGCACCACGCAGGAGGGGGTGGCCCGGCTGCGCGTGCTGTCGCCGTCGGGGAGCGTGCTGGCGAGCGCCGGCGCGCGGGAACCCCTGCTGCTGGAGGCCCGCCCGTCGGTGCATCGCTACCGGGTGACGCTCGGCCGAGCGCAGGCGGCGCGCGTGCGCCGGGCGGCGGCCTCCGGCCCGCTCCGGGTGGAGGTGGCGGCGCAGGGCCGCCTGCTGGTCGCCGGGCGCCGCCGGCCCCTCGAGACCACCTCGGCCCGCCGCGTGAGCCCCCTTCCGGCCGCGGGCGCGTGGAGCGCGGTCGCGCCCGCGCGGCCCCTGCCGCGGTGCGAGAGCGGCTCGAGCCACGCGACCGCCGGGCGCACGCTCCGCATCGTCGTGCGCTGCACCGGCGACGCGCCCCGCATCGAGATCGTCGCCGGACCGCGGCGCGGCGCGGTCCGGCTGCTGCGCGGATCCGCCGGACGGGCGGTGCTCGACTACACGGCACCGCAGCAGACCGGCGCCGACGCCATACGGCTGCGCGCCACCAACGGTGCGGGTTCGGTGGTCGTGTCGCACGCACTCACCGTCCGCCCCTTCACCATGCGCGCGATGGGCGACTCGATCACGGCCGGCTACGGGTTCCTGCCCGACGGCAGCCAGATGGGGATCACCCAGCTCCCCTCGTGCATCCCGCCGAGTCCGCTCAACGACCGCTGCTCGTCCAACTCCGACAACGGGCCGAGCAGCGGCGGCCCAGCGGCGTGGAAGCCCGATTTCGGGCTCTCCGACAACATCGCCTGGCCGGCGCAGTTCGCCAACGCGGCCGGCATCACCGCCGCGGGCTACGCCAACCTCGCGGTCTCGGGCTCGACGCCCTCCGACTGGCTCCCGGGCGGGCAGCTCAACGGGACACTCGCGGGCATCGTGGCCGCCGACCCCGACCTCACGGTGCTGACGCTCGGCGCCAACCCGCTGCTGGACGCCTTCCTGCGCGGGAGCGGCATCGGCTGCGCGATCACCCTCTCCGAGCCCGCGTTCCGCGCCTGCGTGCAGGGGTTCCTGACGAAGTATCAGGTGACGACGCGGGTCACCGCGGTGATCAACCAGCTGCTGCTCGCCCCCTCCAACCGGATCGTGGTGTCGCAATACCACCAGGCCATCCCGTCGGCGACGATCTTCAGCGTCACGTCGCTGCGGATCATGGAGCAGGAGCTCAACGCGGCCGTGGCCGCGGGCGTGCAGGCGGCGCCCCAGGTCGGGACGAGGGTCTTCATGATGACGCCGCCGCTGTTCCCGGTGGGCCTCGGTCCCGGCGACGCGATCTGCCCCAACGGCGGCCTCTCGGGCCTGGTGGACGGACAGAGCCGCCAGTCGGACCCCGCCCAGGATGAGCTGGCCCTGCTCCACGAGGGCTTCTGCGGATCCAACGAGTTCTGGATCATCGGAGGGGACACGGGGATCCACCCGAGCCAAGCCGGCCACGCCCAGTACGCCGCAGCGCTCACCCAAGTCGTCAGCGCGAACAACCTGATGCCCTGAACTGAGGGTTCCGAGCCGTAACGCTCAAAGCCCGAAACCCCGAACCACAACCCCCAAGCGTGGCGGCCAAAGCAAGAGGAAGGTCCACACCAAAGGGCGTGGCGGCCAACGACCACCCCCAAAGCGAGAGGAAGGTCCACACCACGAAAGACTGGGCATGACTCGCTTGGCCTTGACCGGCCTGGCCCTGACTGTTTGTCCCGACGACCTGGCCCCGGCGAAGCCGGTGGCGTCGGTCCGCCGAATCGCCGGTAGGCGATGAGCGCGCGACGAACCGGCCCGAAAGAGGCCGGTTCCTCGCCTTGTCACCCAGTCCTCAACGCACCGTGAAGAAAACGCCGAAGCTCAGAACGTCGTTGTGGCCTGCGCCCCTCAGCCCTCGACCGGAACTCTCACTCTGATGTTGACGTTGAGATAGCCCAATCTCCACCCCCTCGTTCACCCTTCGGGGCCACAGGGCGAGGTCACCGCACCACTAGGGTTCGCCGCAGTGCTCCATATCGTGGTGCTAGCGGTCGGGTCGGCCTTCTACCCGCTCGGCCTCGCGGCCGTACTGGTGATCCTGGCGACCCCGCGTCCGCTGACGGATGCTGGTCGGGTACCTGATGGGCGGAGCTCTGGTCAGCGTCGGGCTCGGGCTGATCGCGCTCGTGGTGCTCGGCCAGTCCGGCTGGGTCGAGGGGCCCGAGCCCACCCTCACCCCGGCTCTCGAACTCGTGATGGGTGCGCTCGCGCTGCTGCTGGCCTACGCGGTGGCCACCGGTCGCGCCCAGAAGTTCCGCGATCGACGCAGGAAGACGCCGCAGGAGCCGACGGGGCCGTCCTGGTCGAACCGCGTCCTCGCGCGCGGCTCGGGCCTGGTCGCCTTCTTCGTCGGGATGGTGATGAGCCTCCCCAGCGTCTACTACATCGCCGCCCTGCCCTACATCGCGGAGAACTTCTCCGGCGCCGCGGCCCAGGTCGGCCTTGTGCTGCTTTTCAACGCGATCCAGTTCGCGTTCGTGGAGGTGCCGATCATCGGGTACCTGGTGGCGCCCGAGCGCACCACGGCGCTGGTGCAGCGGTTCATGGCCGGGGTGAAGGCCCACGCCCAGCAGGTCGTGGTGATCGTGGTGGCCGCGATCGGCGTCTACATGATCGTCGAGGGACTCCTGAAACTGCTCACCTGAGCAACTAGGGCGCGGCGAGGCCGATCGCGCCCAGGATGACGAGCACCAGGCCGACGAGCAGCGAGAGGCCCGCCACCACCGAGCCCGCGTGGGCCAGCGTGAACCCGCGGGCCCGCTCGAGCAGCCCGACCGCGCGCGGGCCGGCGAGCGCGCGGAACAGCGGCGATCGCGAAGACCGGGCCGAGGAAGACCAGGTTGAAGACGATCAGCAGGCCGACCTGGGCCGCGATCGGCTCGTTGGAGGCCGCGACGGACGCGATGACGGCGAAGTAGGGGAGGGCGGTCGGCAGCTCGGCGGCCGTGATCGTGACGCCGGCCAGCGGCGCGAAGCGGTGCACGCCGCGCTCCGCCCTGGCGAAGCTCGCGCTCACCCGGGCGCGCTGCCACCACAGCACGCCCGCGGCGACGAGCGCGACGGCGCCCAGGCAGAGCTCCGTCCAGTGGACCAGGTCGTCGGAGGGGTGGGGCACGGCGTCGGCCAGCCGGTCGCCGAGGGCGAGCAGCAGGAGCCCCCCGGCGAGGCTCGTGACGAAGGCCCCCGCGGCGAAGCCGAGAATCCCCCTCACCGGGTGGGGAGTGGTCGCGAGATAGAGCGACGGGAGGATCGTCGTCGGGTTGAGCAGGGAGTTGACCAGGGCGATCGCCACCACGATCAGCAGCAGATGGATCACGCCGGTGTCATATCCTCAGCCGATCGTGCCACCCCGAGTCCTCATCCTGACCGCGAGCGTGGGCGAGGGGCATGACGCCCCCACGCGGACGCTGGCCGCCCAGCTGCGCCGCGAGTGCCCCGAGGTCGAGGTGATCGTCGAGGACGGCCTCGCCGCGATGGGCTGGGCCGTGCGGGTGGTCAGCGAGCGCGCGCCGCGTGTGGTGTTCTTCCGCGGGGAGTGGATGTGGGATGTCGGCTACGCCGCCTTCGCGCGGTTCGGGCCCGCGAGGCGGCTCTCGCAGGCGAGCCTGGTGCGGACCGGCGGCAAGGGCCTGCTGGCGCTGATCGCCGCGGCGCGCCCGGACATCGTCGTGTCCCTGTTCCCCCAGACGACCGAGGTGCTCGGGCGGCTGCGCCTCAGCGGCCGGCTCGACATCCCCGTGGTCGCGGGGATCACCGACCTGGCGGCGCTCTGGTACTGGGCGACGCCGGGCGCCGACGTCCACCTGGTGACCCATTCGGAGTCCATCGGCGAGGTCCGGGCGATCGCCGGGGCGGGTGCGGAGATCCACCACGTCCACGGCTTCACCACCCCCGATTTCCTGGAGCCGCGCGAGCGGGCCGCGGCGCGCGCGGCGCTCGACCTGCCCGCCGAGGGCCGGATCGTCGTCGTCTCGGGCGGCGGGTGGGGGGTCGGCAACATCACCGAGGCGCTCGACGCCTGCCTCGGGCTGCCCGACGCCGCCCTCGCCGTCTGCCTCTGCGGCCGCAACGACGACCTCCGGCTGCGGCTGATGCGCCGGTACGCGGCCGAGCGGCGCATCCGGGTCGAGGGGTTCACCGAGCAGATGTCCGACTGGCTCGCCGCGGCCGACGTGCTGGTGCACTCGACCGGGGGGCTCACGATGCTCGAGGCGCAGATGCGCTCCTGCCCCGCGATCTCGTTCGGCTGGGGTCGCGGCCATGTGCGCCTGCACAACCAGGCCTTCCGCGGCTTCGGGCTGGTGCAGGTGGCCGGGTCGGAGGCCGAGCTCACGGCCGCGCTGCGGTCGGCGCTCGACGACCCCCGCACCGTGCCCTTCGACTTCGCCTCCCTGCCCTCGGCGGCGTCCGTGGTGCTGGAGCACGCGGCGATCGCGCCGGGCGCACCCACCGCGGGGCCGCGCTGAGCAGCCGCCGCACGGCGCTCGGGGCGGGGGCCCTGAGCGGCGCCGCGCTCGCGGCGTGGACCGCCCCGGCGGCGGCCGCGCACGTGGCGCCGCTTGCGGCCGCCCTCGGCATCCGGACCCGTCTCGATCGTCCCGGGATCGCCCTCACGTTCGACGACGGGCCGCATCGCGCAGGGCACGCCGGCCGTGCTCGACCACCTCGCGCGACGGGGCGTGGTCGCCACGTTCTTCCTGGTGGGCGAGCAGGTGGAGCGGTACCCGTCGCTGGCCGCCGAGATCGCCGCCGCCGGGCACGAGATCGGGCTCCACGGTCACGCCCACACCCTGCTGCTGCGCCGCACGCCGCGGGGCCTCGAGCGCGATCTCGACCGGGCCATGGCCGTGATCGAGTACGCCACCGGCAGGTCGCCCGTCAGCTACCGCCCCCCGTACGGCGTGTTCAGCGCCGGGGGCCTGGCCCTGTGCCGGCGGCGCGGATGGGACCCGGCCCTGTGGTCGCGGTGGGGTCGCGACTGGCCCGCGCGGGCCACGCCGGAGGCCATCGCCCGCCGCGCGTCCCTGGCGCTCACCTCCGGCGACATCGTCCTGCTGCACGATGCCGACCACTACAGCTCCCGCGACTCGTGGCGTCGCACCGTCGCGGCCCTCCCCGCGGTCGTCGACTCGGCTCTCTCGGTGGGGGTGCCCCTGGTCCGCCTCACGGCGGCACCGGGCTCAGACTGAGGCGACCTCGGTGCCGGCGCCCTCGTCGGTGAGCAGCACGGCGTCGCCACGGCTCGCCAGGGCCTTCCCCTCCATCACCCAGTCGACGTAGCGGGTGACGCCCTCGGAGAAGCTCGTCGTCGCGGCCCAGCCGAGCTCGCGCTTGGCGCGCGCGCCCGAGATCTCCGCGCCCTTGATGTCGCCGGCGCGGCCCTCGGTGTGCACGATCGGCACGGGGCTCACCACGCGCACGACCGTGTCGGCGATCTCGCGCACCGTGGTGCTCTCCTCGCCCACCAGGTTGTAGACGCGGCCCACGGCCGCCGGATCGAGCGTGGCGACGACGCCCTCGGCGAGGTCCTCGACGTAGATGAACCGCCGCGACTGTGTGCCGTCGCCGGCGATGGTGATCGGCTCGGAGGCCAGCGCCCGGGCGACGAAGGCCGCCAGCACGGTGGCGGGGCGGGCGCGGGGCCCGTAGGGGATGCCGAAACGCGCGATGGTGGTGTCCATCCCGTACAGCGCGCCGTACGAGCGAGCAGTACATCTCGCCCGCGAGCTTGGTGGCGGTGTACAGGTGGCCCGGCAGCGTCAGCGGCTCGTCCTCGTCGAGGGGGCCGTGGCCGTTGGAGTCGCCGTAGACCCAGACGGTGCTCGCGTAGACGAACCGGGAGACGCCCTCGAGCCGCGCGGCCTCGAGCACGGTGCGGGTGCCGCCGCCGTTGACGCTCTCGGCGCGGCCGGGGAACAGCGAGCACCTGGTTGACGTCGGAGACGGCGGCCAGGTGCACGACGGCGTCGCAGCCGGCCAGGGCGGCGCGGACGGCGTCCTCGTCGATCAGGTCGCCGACGACCTGCTCCACCTCGTCGGGGCGGTGGTACGGCGATTCGACCGAGGTCGTAGATGCGCGGCTCGTGGCCGTGCGCGATCAGCCGGTCGACGACATGGGAGCCGATGAACCCCGAGCCACCCGTTACCAACACCTTCATGAGTCAGCCTCCACGGGCCGGTAGTAGAGCGGCACGCACCAGTGGTTCGTCGCAATCCAGTCGGAGACCGGAAGATCGGTCTCGTGCCCCATGATCCGGTGGCACGGTTCGTCGTAGACCTTCCCGGTCGAGCGCTCGATCGGGTCGAAGACGATGTACTTGTAGAGGCTCGAGACCATCCCCTCGGGCAGCTCGAGACGCCCGGGTGCAGCGGGTCGAGATGCTCGCGCGCGGCGGCGTTCTTCCAGGCGACGATCTCGTCGAGGCGCTCGGTCTGGACGATCCCGACGCGCGGCCGTGAACTCGTTCATCCGGAAGTTGAGCCCGAAGGTCTCGTACGAGGGCTTGCCGTAGTTGCGGAACTCGCGCGCGTGGGCGATCAGGTCGTCGTGGCGCGAGACGAGCATCCCGCCCTCGCCGGTCGAGATCGTCTTGGTGGCGGCGAACGACCAGATGCCGGCGTCGCCCCAGGTGCCCGCCCTCCGCCCGTTCCAGGAGGCGCCGTGGGCGTGGGCGCAGTCCTCGATCAGGAAGATGCTCGTTGGCACGGCAGTACTCGGCGATCTGCTCGATCTCGAAGGCGATGTGGCCGCCGATGTGGACCACGAAGGCCGCCTTGGGGCGGAATCTCTCGGCCTTGCGCGACGAAGTCGGCGTACGACACGCACAGGTCGTCGCGGTTGGCGTCGACGAACTCGACGCGCGCGCCCGACGAGACGGCCGAGAGCGGCGTCGCCATGAAGGTGTTGGACGGGCACAGCACCACCTCGCCCGCCACCTCGGCGAAGGCGAGCGCGGCCAGCGCGGCCCCGGACCAGCTCGAGAACGCGACGGCCGGCAGGGCGTTCGAGGCGCCCCACGCGGCCTCGAAGCCGGCGGTCAGACGCCCCTCGGACCACTGCTCGGCGTCCATCGCCTCGTCCCACAGCTCGTGCAGGCGCAGGCGGTCACGGTGGTCGAAACCGATCGCGAAACGGTCGATCTGGGGCAGGGTTGGGACGGCGCGCTCGAATCGGAAGAGGCCAACCGGACGTCAGGCGGCCGGGAGCCTACCTGTACCGCTCTTGTGAAGTACTGGCGAATCGCCAGCCCCGCGCATAATCTGCCGCCGTGCCTCTCCCGGGCCAGCACACCGAGCCTATAGCCCCCGCGCCCGCGCCGGGGGCTCGCCGTCGTCTCACACCGTGGCTGGCGATGGTCGGAGTGGTCACCTTCCTGGCCGGTCTGCTGTTCGGCTACGACCAGGGCGTCATCTCGGGCGCGCTGCCGCTGGTCAAGCAGGACCTCGGCCTCAGCACGTTCGCCGCCGAGGTCATCACGAGCTGGGTCACGCTCGGCGCGCTGGTCGGCGCGCTGATCGCGGGCACGCTCGCCGACCGCATCGGCCGGCGCTGGACGGCGGTCATCGCCGGCGTCCTGTTCGCGGGCGGAGCGCTGCTCGAGGCGGCCGCCGACGACGCCAGCGCGCTGACCGTCGGGCGGTGATCACGGGCTTCGCGGTGGGCTTCGCGTCCACCGTCGCGCCGCTCTACGCGGCCGAGATGGCGCCGGCCTGGATCCGCGGACGCGTCGTCTCGTCCTACCAGCTCGCGATCACGGTCGGGATCTTCCTGGCCTACCTGGCCGACGACGCCCTGACCGCGGGCGACCACTGGCGCGAGATGTTCGCGCTCGCGGTCATCCCCGGGGCGCTGCTGGTGGTCGGCTTCCTGATCGTCCCCGAGTCGGCCCGCTGGCTGCTGCGGATGGGTCGTCGCGACGCGGCCCTCGCCAGCCTGACCAAGGTCGACGGGCCCGAGGCCGCGCCCGGGATCCTCGTCGAGATGGAGGACGAGCTCGAGCGCCGAGGAGGAGGAGGGCGGGGCGACCTGGGGCGAGGTCTTCGCCCAGCGGCTGCGGCGGGCCCCTGGTGATCGGCATCGGCCTGGCGATCATCCAGCAGGTCACCGGCATCAACGCGATCATCTATTACGCCAACGACATCTTCGCCCGGGCCGGATTCGCCACCGCCGAGGACCAGGCCCAGGCGACGCTCTACGCCATCGGCCTGGTCAACGTGCTGTCCACGTTCATCGCGATCGCCTACGTTGACCGCTTCGGCCGCAGGCCCCTCCTCCTGGCCGGCCTCGTCGGCATGACGGCGAGCCTGGCGGCCGTCGGGGCGTCGTTCGCCTTCTTCAGCACCGAGTCGGGCGGCGGGGCCGAGGGCATCTCGGTGGCCGGCGTGTTCACGCTCGTCGCGCTGGTCGTGTTCATCGCCTCGTTCGCCTTCTCCCTGGGCCCGGTCGTGTGGACCGTCATCTCGGAGATCTACCCCAACCGGGTGCGCGGCCGCGCCGTATCGCTGGCGACGGCGGTCAACTGGGGCGCCGCCTTCCTGATCACGCCAGTTCTTCCTGACGCATCGTCGACGCGATCGGCGAGGCGACCACCTTCTTCCTCCTCGCGGCGACCTGCGTCGTGTCGTACGTCTGGATACGCCGCAACGTTCCCGAGACGCGAGGGCGTACTCTCGAGGAGATCCAGGACCTGTGGAACCCCTCGACGACACGCCCGCCGACGGCGGCCACCCCGGACCCCTAGGTCCACGAGTCGCCACGCGTCTGGGCGGCGTGGTGGGCGATGGTGGTGATCGCGGGGGCGGTCGGCGTCGCGATCACGGTGCTGACGGTCGACGTGTCGCCGTCGACCTCGCGGCTGCGACTCGCGGCGGGCGACTCGTGGGAGTCGTTCCGCCAGGCCCTCGTGGCGCTCGGCGACCGCGTCGCCGCCATCGGCTGGTGGGCCCTCGCGGCCGCCGTGCTCTGCGCGATCGCGAACTCCGCGGTGCGCACGCGCGCCTGGCGCAACATCCTCGCTGCCGCGTACCCCGCATTCGGTGGTGCGCTGGTGGGACACGTTCCGCGCGTACTACGCGGGCGTGGGCATCAACAGCGTCGTCCCGGCGCGGGTGGGCGACGTGGTCAAGCTCTTCCTCATCAAGCGGCGCGTCCGCGACTCGACGTATCCCACCCTCGCCTCCAGCCTGATCGCCGAGTCCGTCTTCGACGCGCTGGTGGCCACCGGCCTGCTCATCTGGGCGTGGCAGCTGGGCATCGTGCCCGACCTTCCCTCGCTGCCCAGTCTGCCGGCCTTCGAGATCTCGTGGTACGCCGACCGTCCCTGGATCCTCGGCGTGATCGTCGGCGTTCTCCTCGCCGCGCTGATCTACGCCGCCATCCGGGTGCGCTCGTTCTGGGCGCGTGTGCGTCAGGGGCTGGTGATCCTGACGATGCCCGGGGCCTACCTGCGCCGGGTGGCCCTGCTGCAGGCGGTGGGGTGGGGGCTGCGGGTGGCCAGCGCCTACTGGTTCCTGATGGCCTTCAACGTGCCGGCCACGCTCCACAACGCGCTGCTGGTGCAGGTGGCGAGCAGCGTCGGCACGCTGCTGCCGGCCACTCCCGGGGGGCTCGGTCCCAAGCAGGCCCTGATCGTGATCCTGCTCGCGGGGGAGGCCTCACGGGGCGATCTGCTCGCGTTCAGCGTGGGCATCGAGGCGGTGATGCTCGTGGTGAACGTCGTGCTGGGGCTGCTGTGCCTGGCCTCCATGATCGGGAGCCTGCGCGTGGGCGACGCTGTCCGGACCGCCCGCCGCGAGGCGGGTGGTGGGGAGGCACAGCAATAGGACGAGCGGCGGCGCTCAGGCGGCCCGGCGACGACCCTCGCGCTCGAGCGCGGACTCGAAGTAGGCCAGAACCTCAGCGGGCACGGGGCCGGACGGCGGGTCGAGATCCATCTCCGACAGCCGGGGGCGTGACACGTTGTTGTTCATGGCCTGACGGTTCACCTGCAGCGTGTCGCTGTCTGCGTTGAGGTCGATCGTCTGTGTGGTCATGCCCGTCTGTTCGCCGCCGAACCGCCAGATCCTTCGGGCCCGGGTCCGCGGATCTAGTGGTCCTCGAGGTGGATCAGCACCTCGGCGTTGGGCAGCGACTGCCTGGACCGCGCTCTTCACCCGTCCGCTCATCGCATGGCCCTGCCGGACGGTGGTCTCGGGGGGCACCACCATGTGCAGATCGACGTGCCGCTTGCTGCCGGCGCGCCGCCCGCGCAGAGCGTGGAAGCCGATGCCGTCCCGCTCGGAGAACCCGGCGAGCACCGCCTCGATCGCGGCGAGCTCGTCGGCCGGGAGGCTGCTGTCCAGCAGCACCTGCACGGCGCGCCACATGAGCCGGGCGCCGACCACGATCACGTAGGCCGAGATCGCGATGCCGACCAGGGCGTCGAGGGCGGTCCAGCCGGTGATCGCCACCAGGATCAGCCCGATGGCGGCGCCGGCGGAGGTCCACACGTCCGATGCCAGGTGGGTCGCCTCGCCGTCGATCGCCGGCGAGCCGGTCCGGCGCGCGACGCGCCGCAGATGCGTCGAGACGGCCAGGTTGACCACCGCTGAGACGGCCATCACGGCGATGGCGAGATCGAGGCGCACGAGGGCGTCGTCGCCGGAGAACAGGCGCCGTGTGGCCTCGATGCCGACGGCGAGGCCGGCGGCAAGCACCAGCACCCCCTCCACCGCGGCGGCCAGGTTCTCGGTCTTCTCGTGCCCGTAGGGGTGGTCCTCGTCGGCCGGCCGGGCGGCCGCGCGCACGCCGGCGAAGGCGATCGCCGAGGCCACCAGGTCGCCCGCCGAGTTGGCCGCGTCCGAGAGCACGGCGACCGACCCGGTCACGAGCCAGATCGCGAACTTCGCCAGCATCAGCAGGGTGTTGGACCCCACCGAGAGCAATGCGGCGGACCGGTTGGCGCGAGAGTCGGCGTGCATCCAGGGGACGGTAGTGATTTAGGCTCTTGCTAAGTCAAGTCGCCGCCACGGGTGTGGTCGCGCAGCTAGCCGGGGCTACGACCCCTCCCGCACGGACACAGGAGCCCCGCCACGCCTCTCTTCAAACGCAACGTTCTGATCGGCGGGGAGATCGTCTTCTACGGCCCCCTGCGCACCGCGGTGCGCCTCCACCCGGCGGCCGGGCGCACCCCCGGGCAGCAGGCGGACGACCGGCTCTCCCTGGCGATCAGCATGGCTGCGCTGGCGTCCAACAAGGCCCCCGACAACCGCTGGCCGCCGCTGCGGGAGGCGATGGTCGATCTGGCGAAGGGCATCAACCAGTCGCCTCCGGGGCCGTTGCCCGAGGACCTCGTGTCCCTGGACCAGCTCGGCGCGCACGGCGACCTGCTGGTGGTCGACTGGCAGGGCGAGGGGCGGGCCCGCGTGGAGGTGCAACTGGTCAAGGCCCGCGCGGCGATCGTGCCCCATCTCGCGTCCACCCCGGACGAGGCGGGCCCGTTTCGCGAGATCGCGGCGCTCGCCCTTGCCCTGGCGATGGCCGAGGACGCGGACACTCACGAGCGCACCAGGATCGCGCTCGGCCTCGAGGGCATCGTGTTCTGGTTCCGCGACTCCGACCGGCGTGCTCCCCCGCGCAACGCCCTCGCCTTCGCGCTCAACCACGTCGAGGTGCGGCTCGAACAGAAGACCGCCGACGAGCACCCGGAGTTCTGAGCCAGGCTTCACCAGCCGGCAACTTCGCCCGCGAGGACCCGCGCTACCGTGACCCCGATTCGCATACGAGAAACGGGAGCACGGATTGAACAACCGCAAGCGCATCGCCCTCATCGCGCACGACAACCGCAAGCTCGATCTCCTCGACTGGGCCCTCTTCAACCGGGGCACGCTGGAGGAGCACGAGCTCTACGCCACCGGCACCACCGGCGGACTCGTCGAGGAGGCCCTCGGCATCCCGGTGACCCGCTTCCTGAGCGGCCCGCTCGGCGGCGACCAGCAGGTCGGCGCGGGCATCGCCGAGGGGCGCCTCGACATCGTCATCTTCTTCTGGGACCCGCTTCAGCCCCAGCCCCACGACGTGGACGTCAAGGCCCTGCTGCGCATCGCCGTGGTCCACGACTGCCCCATCGCCTGCAACCGCTCGACGGCCGACTTCCTGCTGTCCAGCCCCCTGCTCGGCATCTCCTACCAGCGCATGCTGTCCGCGCCGGAGCCGGCCGCCGCCTAGCCCCGGCGCGCGGCAGGCTCACTCCTCGTCGGAGGCCCTCGCCGACGCCGCCATCCCGGAGATCTCGCTGACGACCTCCTCGTTGGCGAGCGTGGTGACGTCGCCGAGCTGACGGTTCTCGGAGATGTCGCGCAGCAGGCGGCGCATGATCTTGCCCGAGCGGGTCTTGGGCAGGTCGTCCGTGAGCACGATCGACCGGGGGCGGGCGATGGCGCCGATCTTGGTCGCCACGTGCTGGCGCAACTCGGCGATCAGGGCTTCGTCGCCCACGACGCCTCCCTTCAGGGTCACGAACGCGGCGATCGCCTGGCCGGTGGTCTCGTCGGCGCGCCCGACCACGGCCGCCTCGGCCACCTTGGGGTGGTCCACCAGGGCGCTCTCGATCTCGATCGTGGACAGCCGGTGGCCCGAGACGTTCATCACGTCGTCGATGCGGCCGAGCAGCCAGTAGTCGCCGTCGCCGTCGCGGCGGGCGCCGTCGCCGGCCAGGTAGAGGCCCTCGTACGTGCTCCAGTACGTGGAGACGAAGCGGTCGTCGTCGCCGTAGAGGGTGCGCAGCATTCCCGGCCACGGCTTGGAGATCACCAGGTAGCCGCCCTGGCCGAGCGGCACGCTGGCCCCGGCGTCATTGACCACGTCGGCGGTGATGCCGGGAATCGGGCGTGACGCCGACCCCGGCTTGAGGGTGCTGATGCCCGGGAGCGGGGCGATCATGATGTGGCCGGTCTCGGTCTGCCACCAGGTGTCCACCACCGGGCACTCGCCGGCGCCGATCGTGTCCCGGTACCAGATCCACGCCTCGGGGTTGATCGGCTCGCCCACCGATCCCAGCAGGCGCAGCGAGGAGAGGTCGTGCTTTTCGGGGTACTCGACGCCCCACTTCATGAACGTGCGGATCGCCGTCGGGGCGCAGTAGAGGATCGTCACCCCGTAGCGCTCGACGATGTCCCACCAGCGGTCCTTGTCGGGCGTGTTGGGCGCGCCCTCGTAGAGCACGCTCGTGACCCCGTTGGCGAGTGGGCCGTAGACGATGTAGCTGTGCCCGGTCACCCAGCCCGCGTCCGCCGCGCACCAGTAGACGTCGCCGTCCTTGACGTCGAACACCCAGCGGTGGGTGGCGGCGGCGCCGGTCAGATACCCGCCGGTGGTGTGGAGGATGCCCTTGGGCTTCCCGGTGCTGCCGGAGGTGTAGAGGATGTAGAGCGGATCCTCGGCGCCCATCGGCTCGGGCGTGCACTCGGCGTCCTGCGTCGGCGACCAGTTCGTGGTACCAGACGTCGCGCCCCTCGGCCCAACCGACCTCGTTCTCGGTGCGCCGCACCACGATGCTGGTGGTGACGTCGGGGCACTGCTCCAGGGCCTCGTTGACGTTGGCCTTCAGCGGGATCAGCTTGCCCCCGCGCCAGGCGCCGTCGGCCGTGATCATCGCCGTGCACCCGCAGTCGAGCACGCGGTCGCGCACGCTCTCGGGCGAGAAGCCTCCGAAGATGACCGTGTGCGGCGCGCCGACGCGGGCGCAGGCCAGCATCGCGACGACGATCTCCGGGACCATGCCCAGGTAGATCGCGACGCGGTCGCCCTTCGCGACCCCACGGGAGCGCAGGCCGTTGGCCAGGCGCGAGACCCTCTCGTGCAGGTCGCGGTAGGTGATCGTCTGGCGGTCGCCCGGCTCGCCCTCCCAGTGGAAGGCCACCTGGTCGCCGCGCTCGGCCAGGTGGCGGTCGAGGCAGTTGACGCTGGCGTTGAGCACGCCGTCGGCGAACCACGTGAAGAAGGGGGCGTTCGAGCTGTCGCACGCGACGGTGGGCTCGGTGCTCCAGTCGAGGAGCTCCTTGGTCTGCTCCAGCCAGAACGCCTCCGGGTCCGCCGCGGCCCGGTCGAAGAGGTCCGGTGTCGCGACCGCGTCCCGGGCGAACTCGGGGGGCGGTGGGAAACGCCGGTCCTCCAACTCGAGGGAGGTGATGTTCGGGCCGTCGGTGCTCATTCGCTCGGCTCCTTTGGTGAGACGCGCGCCGGGAAGGGATGCGGGGAGATGGTATCGGTCGGCACGAAGTCTCTACCCCTGGCGGGATCGGCGAACCCATCCGGCCGGGTGCGCCGGTAGATTCCCGCCCATGGAACTGGTCGAGGGGGAGAACGTGCTCTGGGAGGGACGCCCGTGCTGGCGCGCCCAGATGAGCTTCTTCGCCCTTTGGATCCCCCTCGCGCTGCTGCCGGCCATCATCGCGCTGCTGTTCGGCGTCGACTCGACCCGGTGGGTGCTGATCTCGATCGTGCTGGTGCTGATCGTGATCGGGGTCAGTTCGATCTTCCGGTACTCGACGCTCTACGTCCTCACCGACCAGCGCCTGCGCGTGCGGCGGGGCATCCTCTCCCGCAAGGAGAAGACCGCCCGCTTCGACCGCATCCAGAACGTGAGCATCGACCAGTCGCTGCTCGACCGGCTCTTTCGCGTCGGGGCCGTTAACTTCGAGACGGCGGGCACCGATGAGAGGGACAGCGGATTCAACTTCCTCGGGATCTCCGAGCCCCAGCAGCTGGTCAGGATCGTCGCCGAGCACTCCGCCCCGGGCCCCCACACGACGGGCATCGGTCTCTGAGAGAGAAGGATCCCCCATTCGGGGGACGTTCCTGTGCGTGATTGACGCCGAAGACGGGGGTACTCGCCCACCCGGCGCCGATTGATCGGCCCCCGTTCAGGAGCACCCGCTTTGGCCTCCCTCACCGCAGCGCCCCCGATCGCGCCCGCAAACGCCTCGCCGTCGCGGCGGCGCAGTCGTGCCAAGCCGAAGCCCCCGCGGCCCCGGCTGGTGGTCGTCTCGGAGCTGCGCGGTCTCGGAGGGCTGGTGCTGGAGCAGGCGCTGCTCGACGGCAGCGCGGAGCCGCAGGCCAGCCTCGTCGCATGGGCCAACCGCCTTGCCATGGAGCTCGACGTGGACGGCCCCGGCATGCCGCCGACCTACCGTGACCTGATGCAGTGCATCGTGGCGATCAACCGCCGCGCGGCCGCCGATCCCGAGCGCCCGCTGGTGGCGATCCCGCCGCAGGCCGCCTAGTTCCTCCGGGCTCCCGGTCGCGCGGCAGCGCGGCCGGGGCCCGTTTCAGTTCTGGCGCACGTAGGTGAGGTCGGCGATGCCGGCCAGATCCTCGAAGCCGCCGGGCAGCGTGGACAGGGCCTCCAGCGCCCGCGCGTGAGCCTCTCCCGCCAGCCGTCGCGCGCCATCCAGCCCGTGGGTGCTGACGTACGTGATCTTGTTCTGGCGCGCGTCCGCCCCGATGGCCTTGCCCAGGTCCACCTCGGTGCCCGCCACGTCGAGGATGTCGTCCACGATCTGGAACAGCAGCCCCAGCTCGCGGGCGTAGCCGCGCAGCGCGTCCCCCACCGCGGGCTCGGGCTGCCCGAGCACGATCGCGCAGTTGACCGCGCACGACATCAGGCGCCCCGTCTTGAGCGAGTGGACCCGGCGCAGCGCCTCGGGTGACGCGCTGGCCGCGTCCTTCAGGTCCAGGTACTGGCCGCCGACCATGCCGCCGACGCCGGTGGCGCGGCTGATCTCGAGCAGGATGCCCACCCGCACCTGGGCGCCGCCCGGCTGCTGCTCGGCCACCAGGCGCACCGCCTCCGCGAAGAGCGCGTCGCCGGCGAGGATCGCGGTGTCCTCACCGAACAACTTGTGACAGGTCGGCCGTCCGCGCCGCAGGTCGTCGTCGTCCATCGCGGGCAGGTCGTCATGGATCAGCGAGTAGGTGTGCACCAGCTCGATCGCCGCCGCGGCCGGGAGCAGCATCTCGGGGGACCGGCCGAGGCCCTCGCAGGTGGCCAGCGCCAACACGGGGCGCAGCCGCTTGCCCCCGGCCAGCAGGGAGTGGCGCATCGCCTCCACCAGACCCTCGGTGCCGGCCATCTCCTCGAGCTCGTCGGGGTTCGTGGCGGCGAAGTCGAGGTCCTCCAGATAGGCCTCGACCAGGTCGCACAGGTGATCGGGATAGGGCGTGGAGGGTCTCCGCGGCGAGGTGGACGCGGCATCGTACCGCTGTGTGTAGCGTCGCGATGTGCGCGCCCTGATTCTGCACGGCGCCGGGGATCTCCGGCTCGATGAGGTTCCCGACCCCTCTCCGGGGCCGGGCGAGCTGGTGCTGGCGGTCGGCACGGCGCTCACCTGCGCCACCGACGCCAAGATGATGCGCGCCGGCGCGCATCCCGCCCTCGGGCCGCTGCCGGCGCCCCTCGGCCACGAGGTGACGGGCGTCGTCGCGGCCGTGGGCGCGGGGGTGGCGTGGCCTCGCGTCGGCGAGCGGGTGGTGGTCGCCAACTCGGCCCCCTGCGGGGTCTGCGCCGTGTGCCGCTCAGGGGCGCCCAATCTGTGCCCGGACATCGTGTTCCTCACCGGGGCGTTCGCCGAGCTGCTGCGGGTGCCGGCCGCGATCGTCGCCCGCAACACCCACCCGGTCGGGGCGGACCTCGCGCCCGAGGTCGCCGCCTTCGCCGAGCCGCTCGCGTGCGCGCTGCACTCCGTGCGGCGGTGCGGGCCGGCCGGCGGTCGCGAGGTGCTGGTGCTGGGGGGCGGCGTGCAGGGCCAGCTGCTCGCATCCCTTCTCGCCGCCGGAGGCGACCGGGTGCACCTGGCCGACCCCCACTCCGAGCGACGCGAGAGGGCCCTGCGCCTCGGGGCGTTCGCCGTGCACGACGCCCCGCGGGACGCCGAGGGCGCCGAGGCGCTCCAGGGTGAGCTCACCGGAGGGCGCGGGGCGGACCTGGTGGTGGAGGCCGTCGGGCGACCGGAGACGTGGGAACTCGCCGTCGTGCTCGCCCGTCCGGGAGGTGAGGTGTTGCTACACGGCGGCTGCCCGCCCGCTGCGGTGGTGCACCTCCCGACCGGTCGGATTCACTATTCAGAGATCACCATTCGCGGTTCGTTTCATCACACCCCGGATGTGTTCCGCGAAGCGCTCGATCGACTCGCCGGCGGTGAGATCGCCGTGCATGAGTTCCTGCACCCGGAGATAGGCCTCGAGGATGTGGCCGCAACGCTGACGGCCTCACCCGGTGACAAGCATCCGGTGAGGCCGTGAGCGTTCATTTACGCCGCAAGTGAACCGCGGCGAGGGGTCACTTCAGGAGGTCGCGCACCTGCTCCCACTTGGCGGCGTCGGCGCGCAGATCGGCGATCTCCTTCTCCTGCCGCCGGACGATCGCCGACAGCTCATCGATCGCGCTGCTCGCCCGGCTGAGGGCCGACTCGACGCCGGCCGAGGAACCTGAGCCCGAGCGGGCCGCCCGCTGCTTGGAGCCGCGTGGGGCGCGGGGAGCGAGCGTGGCGCCGCGCTGACGTGCCACGCGGTAGTAGTTGGCCGCGACGGTGCCCGCCCGGCGACCGGTCAACTCCGACAGACGCTGGAAGGCCTGCGTGCGGCTGAGGCCCTCGTCGCTGATGATCTTCTCCACCTGCTCGAAGATCTCGTTGCCGATGTTGCCCCGGGTGCCGCCGGCCTGCTCGTCATCGACCATGCGTGAATCCTCCGCCCTCGTGTATGTGGGCGGGAGTATGAGGCTCAATACATCAACGACAAAATCGCGTTACGTAACGACCGATCGTCGCGACGTGCCGCGTGATGTCAATCGTCGGCGAACACCACCATCGTGGCCGTGTGACCGTGAAGGAAGCTGCGGCCCCGCACCGGGCCGATCTCGCCGTTGCAGAACAGGCCGGCGAGGGGTATGTCCGACAGTTCCTGCGCGGCCGTCTGGGCGTCGTGGTTGGGTGCGTCGAACATGCGCGTGCCGCGCCCGTTGCAGCTGAACATCAGCGCGCCGGCCGGTGAGGCGGCGCCCATCTCGCCGCGGGCGGCCCGCAGGGCGGCGCGCAGGTCCTCGTCGGCCGACTGGGCGTCGCGCACGTGGAAGCGGATCGTCTGGCCGACCCGCGCGTTCTCGCCGAGCACGAGCACGCCCGAGTCGCGGTCGCCGCCGTGGATGGGGCGCACCAGGAAGTTGCCGCGTTCGTAGTCGGGCGTGTTCTCGTCGATCACGATCCCTGCGAGCAGCCCCTCGACGGCCAGCGCCCGCTCGGCCGGCTCGAGCGCGTTGACGACCTCCTCGAGCTTGTCGAGGGCCGGGATGCCCGCCAGCTCGAGCACCGACGACCCCTCGGACGCGGTCACCACCATCTCGGGTCCGATCGGCATGCACGCCTGCGACACCACCGTCACGGTGGCCGAGCCCATCAGCGCGACGGCCACGGCCCCCTCCAGCAGCACATCGGTCCCCGCGAACAGGCAGTGGTCGCCGGGCCGCTGCCCTCCCGAGGCCAGGCCGCCGACCACCTCGGGCGTGCCCGCCTCGCCCTCCAGCTCGGCGAGCAGGCCGTCGGCCGGGAAGGAGAAGGGGTCGGCGAGCATGATCACCGGGCCGACGCTGCCCTCGGGCGCCTCGGCGATCGCGTCCGGCCAGCCGAGCACGCCCATGCCCTCGCCCAGCGGTCGCGCGACGAGCCGGAACGGGATCACCTCGACGCCCGGCAGGTGGGCGGCCCACACCGCCAGGGCGGGGCCCTCCTCCACCTCGAGGCCCTCGCCGATGATGGTCTCGCCCATCGACCCGATCAGGTGCTCCGGGGCCAGCGACTCCTGCACCGCGGCCAGCAGGCGGTCGGCGTCCTCACACAGATCCGGCGAGGCGAACATCACCACGAGCGTCGGGCGGCCCGACCACCCCATCGTCGCGCGCGCGGCGGCGCACGCCTCGACCGCCGCCTCGACGGGGTCGGACGCGCGCGACAGGCCCACTCCGAATGCCGGATGCTCACCCATGGCAGTGATTGTGGCGCACCTGGGAAGGGCGGGGTCGCGCCGCCGGCTCGAGGCTCAGTTCTGGATCGGCTCCAGGGGGTCGAGCAGCGCCCGCGCCTCGAGCTCCCGATCGGCCGGCACCAGCAGCTCGCGCGGCCCTCCCGCCATCATGTCGGGGACGTCGATCGTGGTGCGGCGCATGAAGCAGGGGATCTCCAGCTCGGCCAGCAGCCCGGCCAGCATCTCGGCCTCGGGCTGGTGGCGCGCGAAGGCCACGGGCACCCATTGGGTCGGCTCGACCCGGGGGCGGCGCGGCCTCCTGCGGAAGATGTTCATCCCAGGGTGTGCGCCAGCAGGGCGGCCTGGGCGTGCATCCGGTTCTCGGCCTGGTCCCACACCGCCGACCGGGGGCCGTGGAGCACCTCGTAGGTGATCTCCTCGCCGTGGTGCGCGGGCAGGCAGTGCAGCGCCACGGCGTCGGGCGCCGCGCGGTCGAGCATGGCGTCGTCGATGCGGTAGGGCGTGAACACGGCGCGCCGCGCGTCCTCGTGGCCCTCGTCGCCCATCGACACCCAGGTGTCCGTGAACAGCCCGCGGGCCCCGGCCACGGCCTCGACCGGGTCGCTCACCATGCGCACCTCGCCGCCGTGGGCCCGCGCGGTGGCGTCGGCCCACGCCACCAGCTCGGGATCGGGCGTGTATCCGTCCGGGCACGCGGCGGTGATCGCCATGCCCGTCAGGGCGCCGACCACCATCAGCGAGACGCAGCAGTTGTTGCCGTCGCCCAGCCATGCGACCCGCAGCCCGGAGAGGTCGCCGAAGCGCTCGCGCAGCGTCTGGGCGTCGGCCAGTGCCTGGCAGGGGTGGTGCTCATAGGTGAGCCCGTTGATGACGGGCACCCCGGCGTGCCGGTCGAGCTCGACCAGGGTCGCCTGCGGGCCGGTGCGCAGCATGATCGCGTCGACCATCCGGCCCAGCACCTTGGCCGTGTCCTCGATCGACTCGCCCCGCCCGAGCTGCATGTCGCCGGGCGAGAGCACCAGGCTGGTGCCGCCGAGGCGCGCGATGCCGCTGACGAAGGACACGCGGGTGCGCGTGGACGGGCGCTCGAAGATCAGCGCGATCACCTTGCCGGCCAGCAGCGGGGGCCAGCCGTCGCGGGGCTCGGCCTTGAGCCGGTCGGCGGTGTCGAGGATCGCGGCCACCCCCTCCGGGGGGTGGTGCCGAAGGGTGAGCAGCGATCGCCCGGCGAGCGCCGGGTGCGCGATGAATGGGCTCCAGGTCACGGCCGGGGAGTGTAACCGGACCGGATCGCGATCCCCGTGCGGATGCCGTCCGAGGGCGACACTAGATTCGGGCCCGTCGCGACCCCCGGGGTTCATGAGCACATTCGGCGCCAATGATGGGAACGGCACGAGCGACGCCGCTGCGGCGCGCCGGCGCACCATCCTCCTCGGCGTCGCCCTCGGGGTGCCGACTGCGCTCCTGCTGGTGGGCGTCACCTCCGCATGGGTGCTCTTCGCGGTGCCCGTCGCGCTCGCGCCGCCGCTGGCCGGCCGTCGCGGCTTCGTGGTCGCGATCGCCGTGGCGGGGCTCGCCATGGCGTTCGCGTCCGGGCGCTCCGGCACCGACGACGGGGCCCTCGCCCTCGGTTTCCTGGCCTTCGTCGCGACCGGCCTGATCGTCGGCACCGGCCACCGGGCCCAGGCCCGCGACGCCGCCCGCATCGCGAGCCTCTCGCTCACCGACCGGCTGACCGGCGTCCACAACTACGCCTTCTTCGAGGACGCCCTCCCGCGCGAGTGCCGTCGCGCCGCGCGCTACGGCCAGCCGCTCTCGCTGGTGCTCCTCGATCTCGATCGCTTCAAGGCGTTCAACGACCGGTGGGGGCACGACGCCGGCAACCGCCTCCTGTCGGCGGTCGGCGACGCGATCGCGGCCAACACCCGCTCGTCGGACGTCGTCGCGCGGTACGGCGGCGAGGAGTTCGCGGTCATCATCCCGGGCCCGGCACACGAGGCGATGGAGGCCGCCGAGCGCATCCGCTCGGCCGTCGAGTCGGTGAAGGTGCTGGTGGCCGGGGGCGACGCGGTGGGCACGACCATCTCCGCGGGGGTCGCCGACTTCCAGAACGACGTCGCCGACGACGGCACGCGCATGCTCGATCAGGCCGACAAGGCGCTCTACCACTCCAAGGCCACCGGCCGCGATCGCGTCAGCCTGTTCTCCCCCGAGCATCGGTGGGCGGCGACGGCCTGAGGCGCAGGGGCGCGAGTGCGACGACGAGGCAGGCGACGCCCCCGATCAGGTACATGGCAAGCGTCGCGGTGTCGCGCGCCACGATCTGCGAGACCTCGGCCTCCGAGGGCCAGGCACAGCGCCGCCCACACCAGCAGGATCACCCCGGTCCCCACGAGGTAGAGCTGGGCCCGCTCCGGCGCGACGCTCATGGCGATGCCCACCAGGCCCAGCACCAGCCACACCAGGGCGGTGAACGGGTGGATCGTGAACACGAACAGCTGCTCCGGCGAGTTGTCGGTGCCCGACTTGAGCAGCCCGAGAAGGCCGAGTGAGAACAGGACGCCGCTGACGACGCGGCTCATCCCGATGATCGCCCGTCCGCGTGCGCCGGTGGAGGGGGGTCGGTGTGGCGTCATTCCGCGCCGATCCCGTCCGCGAGCACCGCGAGCCCCCAGGATGTGACCAGACCGAGGGCCATGCCGGCGGCGATGTCGCCCGGCTCGTGCTCGGCGGCGGCGATGCGCGCCGCTCCCCCGAGGCCCGCGGCGAGGGCCAGCATCCCGCCGGCGCGCCCGTTGCGCCGCGCCACCGCGCTCGCGATCGCCGAGGAGGCCGCCGCATGCCGGCTGGGGAACCCGCCCTCGGCGCGGTCGCCGGGGCGGCGCCGGCCGAGCCGGTCGCGCAGCAGGCGCGCGACGATCGCGGCGACGACGCCCGCGGCCAGGGCCTCCACACCGGTGCGCCGCGTCGAGGGCCGGATGATCATGGCGGCCACGGTGACGCGGAAGGCCGGGCTCATGCTCTGCGCCACGACGGTCGCGGCGCCCGCGCAGCCCGGGACGGCGCCCGCCGCCCGCCGCAGCGTGTCTCCGAATCGCCGATCCAGTCGGGAGATCGCAGGCATGTCTCGGCAAGGGTATCCCCGTGCGCAGCGACGGCGCGGCGCGTGGCCCATAATCGCCGTGTGACGAGCTCACTCGAGGCCCGCGTCGCGGACCACTGCCGTCGCCACGGACTGCTGCCCGCCGGGAGCGCCGATCCTGGCCATGGTCTCGGGAGGAGCCGACTCCCTCTGTCTGATGCACCTGCTCGCCGAGATCCACGACGGGCCGGTGGGCGTGCTGAGCATCGATCACGGGCTCCGCCCCGAGGCCGCCGACGAGGTCTCCGGAGTGCTGGCCCAGGCCGCGGCGCTGGGGCTGCGCGCCCATCGCCGCTCGCTCGGGCTGGCGGCCGGGCCGGCGGTTCAGGAGCGCGCCCGCGACGGGCGCATCGCCGCCGCCCGCCAGGTCGCCGGCGACCACGGGTACGCCGCGGTGGCGACCGGCCACACCGCCTCGGACCAGGCCGAGACCGTCCTCTTTCGCATGGCGCGCGGCACCGGGCGCACCGGGGCCCTCGGGATGGCGCCGCGCCGCGACGCGTTCGTGCGGCCGCTGCTGGTGGTCTCCGCCGACGAGACCCGCGCATGGTGCGCGGAGCGCGGCCTGGCGGTGGTGAGCGACCCGTCCAACGCCGACCCGCTTCACGCGCGGGCGCGCGTGCGACAGGGATTGGTTCCCGCGCTCGCGGCCGTTCACCCGGAGGCCGAGCGCCACGTCGCGGCGCTGGCCGACGCCCTGCGCGACGAGGGCGAGCTGCTCGACCCCCTGGTGGACGCGGCCTGGGCCCGCGTCTTCGACGGGCGCGGCCTGAGCGCCACGGCCCTGTCCGCCGAGCCCGCCGCGATGCGCCGCATCCTCGTGCGCCGGCTGATCCGGCGTGCCGGCCTGCCCGGCGACGCCGCCTCATCGGCCGCGGTCGCCCGGGTGCTCGACCTGCTCGGGGGGGCGGGCCGGCTGAGCCTGCCCGGAGCGGGGGTCGCCGCGCTCGAGCGGGGGGCCCTGGTGGTCGATCCGGCCCCGTCCCCGCCATCACCACCGGCGCGCCTCGCGGTGCCCGGAGAGGTCGATTTCGGTGGGCTCACACTGCGCGCCAGCCGGGGCGTGGGGGAGGCTCCGACCCCCGGACGCGTCGCGGTGCGGTGCGACGCATCCCTCGAGGTGCGGGCCCCGCGCCCGGGGGATCGGCTGCCGCTCCCCTCGGGTGGACACGTTGCGGTGGGTAGGCTGCTCGCGGCCGATGGAATCCCGTCGCGGCTGCGCCAGGACGTCCCGGTGGTGGCGACCGCCGAGCGCGTGGTGTGGGTGGCGGGTCACCGTGCGGCAGACGACCTCATCGTCCGCGATTCGGGACCGGCTGTGATCCTCGAGCTCGAGCACGCATGAACGACGACGCCCTCGCATCCGTCGGGGAGGTCCTCATCACCGAGGAGACCCTCCAGGCCCGGATCACGGAGATCGCGGCCGAGGTCAACAGGGACTACGAGGGCCGCGAGCTCCTGGTGATCGGCGTCCTCAAGGGCGCGGTGTTCTTCATCGCCGACCTCGTGCGCCAGCTCCACGTCCCGTGCGAGATCGACTTCATGGCCGTCTCGTCATACGGATCCCAGACGCACTCCTCGGGGGTGGTGAGAATCCTCAAGGACCTCGACATCCCGATCGCCGGCCGGCACGTGCTGATCGTCGAGGACGTGATCGACTCGGGCCTGACGCTCTCGTACCTGCTCAAGAACCTCGCCTCCCGCGACCCCGCCTCGCTGGAGATCTGCGCGCTGCTCACCAAGCCCCGCCACCAGCGGCTGCGCATCGCCACCCGGTACGTGGGCTTCGAGCTGCCCGACGTGTTCGTGATCGGCTACGGCCTCGACCACGGCGAGCGCTTTCGCAACCTTCCCTTCATCGCGGCCCTCGACCAGACGACCGAGGGGGGGACCGCGGGGTAACCGCTGCTATCCTGGGTCTCCTGGTCGGAACGAGGTGTCGGGGGCGCGGTGAGCAGGCTTGTGAAGAGCGCGGTGCTACCGATCCTCATCGTGATCCTGCTGGTGTTCGTGGCCCAGCGCCTGATCGTCTCGGACTCGTCGTCCACTCCGGCGCCGACGTTCAACCAGCTCCTCACCGACATCCGCGGCGGCGACATCGCCAAGGCGACGATGAAGGTCGAGAGCCAGGAGCTGACGGTCACCACCAAGGCCGGTGACACGTTCACCACCGGCTACCCGGACGACTACGCGAGCACGCTCACCGATGAGCTGCAGACCGCGAACGTCCCGCTGACCGTCAAGGGCATCCCCAGCACCCCCTGGTGGTCCTCGCTGATCTGGCTGCTTCCCTTCGTCCTGTTCATCGGCTTCTGGATCTACCTGATGAACCGCATGCAGGGCGGCGGCTCGAAGGTGATGAGCTTCGGAAAGAGCCGGGCCAAGCGGATGGCCGTGGACGCCCCGAAGATCACCTTCAAGGACGTCGCCGGCGCCGACGAGGCCGTCGAGGAGCTGCACGAGATCAAGGAGTTCCTCGAGAACCCGAAGAAGTTCCAGGCGCTCGGCGCCCGCATCCCCAAGGGGGTGCTCCTGTTCGGCCCGCCGGGAACCGGCAAGACCCTTCTCGCGCGCGCCGTGGCCGGGGAGGCCGGCGTGCCCTTCTTCTCGATCTCGGGATCGGACTTTGTCGAGATGTTCGTCGGCGTCGGCGCATCCCGCGTGCGCGACCTGTTCGAGCAGGCCAAGCAGTCGAGCCCCTGCATCATCTTCATGGACGAGATCGACGCGGTCGGCCGCCACCGCGGCGCGGGCCTTGGCGGAGGCCACGACGAGCGCGAGCAGACCCTCAACCAGCTGCTGGTCGAGATGGACGGCTTCGAGGCCAAGGACAACATCATCCTGATCGCGGCCACCAACCGACCCGACATCCTCGACCCGGCCCTTCTTCGCCCGGGGCGCTTTGACCGCCAGATCGTCGTCGATCGCCCCGACCGCGAGGGCCGCGCCCAGATCCTTCGCGTGCACACCAAGGGAAAGCCCCTTGCCAAGCACATCGACCTGATGACCCTGGCCGGCCAGACCCCCGGCTTCACCGGCGCCGACCTGGCCAACCTGGTCAACGAGGCGGCCCTGCTCGCCGCCCGCAAGGGAAAGCGCGTGATCGACCAGCTGGAGCTCGAGGAGGGGATCATGCGCGTGATCGCCGGCCCCGAGAAGAAGTCGCGCATCCTCTCCGAGAAGGAGCGGGTGGTGACCGCCTACCACGAGATGGGCCACGCCCTTGTCGGCCACTTCCTCCCCGACGCCGACCCGGTGCACAAGATCTCGGTGGTCAGCCGCGGCCAGGCCCTCGGCTACACGATCTCGATGCCGACCGAGGACAAGTTCCTCACCACGCGCGCCCAGCTCGAGGACCAGATGGCCATGACCCTCGGCGGCCGGGCCGCCGAGGAGCTCGTCTTCGACGAGATCACCACCGGCGCCGCCAACGACCTCGAGAAGGTGACCGGCACCGCCAAGCAGATGACGATGCGCTTCGGCATGTCCGACAAGCTCGGCCCGCGCGTGCTCGGCCACAACCAGGGCGCGCCCTTCCTTGGCCGGGACATGCACTCGGAGCCCGACTACTCGGATGACCTGGCCCGCACGATCGACGCCGAGATCCGCCGGATCATCGAGGAGGCCCACCAGCGCGCGCGCGACATCCTCGTCGAGCACCGCACCGACCTCGAGACCCTCTCCCAGATCCTCCTTCGCCGCGAGACCATCGAGCGCACCGAGTTCCTCGCGATCCTCGCCGGCGAGCCCGAGGACGAGGTGTTCGCCGCCCGCGACGCCAAGGCCGCCCGCACCGCCGCCGAGATCGAGCGCGCCAACAACGAGGCCGACACCGCCAAGCCCTCCAAGCGCCTTCCCTACCCCTCCTCCGGAGAGCCGCTGCCGGAGTAGTGCGGGAGGCCGGGGCGGGTAGCCTTGGCGTCATGGCCGACCCCCTCAGCTGGCTGGCGGCTCCCTGCGTGATGGGGATCCTCAACGCGACGCCCGATTCGCTGTGGGGTGGGGCGGGCGCGCTCGAGCCGGCCGCGGCCATGGAGCGCCTCGACCGGATGGCCCGCGACGGCGCCGCGATCTGCGATGTGGGGGCCGAGAGCACCCGCCCCGGATCCGAGCCGGTCGGGGCCGCCGAGCAGCTCGCCCGCCTCGACGGGGTGCTGCGGGCCGTGCGCGAGAATCCGCCCGCCATCGCCCTCTCCGTCGACACCTCCCTGGCCCCGGTGGCCGCCGCCGCCCTCGACGCCGGCGCGGTGCTGGTCAACGACGTCACCGCGGGGCGCGGCGATCCCGACCTGCTGCCGCTGGTCGCCGAGCGCGGGGCCGCCATCTGCCTGGTGCACATGCGCGGCGACCCCCGCACGATGCAGGCCGACCCGCGCTATGACGACGTGGTGGCCGAGGTGCGCGACCACCTGGCCGGGCGCCTCGAGGCCGCCGTCGCCGCGGGCATCCCCGAGGAGCACGTGATCCTCGATCCGGGCCTCGGCTTCGGCAAGACGCTCGATCACAACCTCGCGCTGCTGGCGGGGGTCGGCGAGCTGGCCGCGCTGGGGCGGCCGGTGCTGATCGGCGTCTCGCGCAAGAGCATGTTCGCGACCCTGCTTGGCCGCGAGGTGGAGGAGCGCCTCGCGGCCTCGCTCTCGGCGGGGCTGGCGGCCGTGGCGCGTGGGGCGGCGGTGCTGCGCGTGCACGACGTGCGCGAGACGGTTGACGCCGTGCGGGTGTGGGACGCGGTCGGGGCGGCCGGCGCGTGAGCGAGGACCACCTCACCGTCGCCATCCGGGGGCTGGAGGCCTTCGGGCACCACGGCGTGCTCGCGGCGGAGACCGCCCTCGGCCAGCGTTTCGTGGTCGATGTGGAGCTCACCCTGATCCATGCCGTGGCGACCGGCACCGACGAACTGGCCGACACGGTCGACTACGCCGCCCTGGCCGACGCGATCGTCGCGATCGTGACCGGACCGCCGTTCGCCCTGCTGGAGCGGCTGGCCGGGGTGATCGCCGACCGGGTGCTGCGCGAGCCGGCGGTGCGCGAGGTGGTGGTCACCGTCCACAAGCCCCACGTGGCCCTGCCGCACACCGTCGAGGAGACCGCCGTCACCCTGCGCCGCGGACGCTGATGCCGCGGTACTGGCTCGGTCTGGGCGCCAACATCGGCGATCGCCGGGCGACCGTCGAGGCGGCGATCGCGTGGCTCGACCGGGTGGTCGCGCTGGAGGCGGTGAGCGCGGCCTACGAGACGGCGCCGCGCGAGGTGGTCGACCAGCCGCCCTTCCTCAACGCGGCCGTGCGGGTGGCGACACCGCTCGCGCCGCCCGAGCTCCTGGCCCAGGCCAAGCGCCTCGAGCGCGAGCTGGGGCGCGATCCCGGCGGCATCCGTTTCGGCCCGCGGGCGATCGACTGCGACCTGCTGCTGTGGGAGGGCGGTGAGTGGCGCGACGACGCGCTGGAGGTGCCCCACCCGCGCCTCGTCGAGCGCCGCTTCGCGCTGCTGCCGGTGCTCGACCTCGACCCCGGTCTGAGGCTTCCGGACGGCCGGGCGCTGGCCGACATCGAGGCGGCCCTCGACCCCCTGGAGCAGCCCGCCCGCAGGCTGTCCGAGCCGCTCGCGCGGCCCGAGGGCGCCGTGGAGCGTGAGCTATGATCGGCGGCCGACCGAGCGCCAAGGAGCCACGGCATGTCCCACACCGATGAGCTCGAGGAGTACGACGCGGAACTCGAGCTGAGGCTGAAGCGCGAGTACGCGGACGTGTTCCCGCTCTTCCGGTTCTGTGTCCTCACGCAGGAGGCCACGTACCTCTGCAACCAGTTCGAGCGCGACTTCCTGCCGCAGGCGTCGTACCCGTTCTTCCACATCACGATGCAGGACGTCTGGGTGTGGGACAAGAACCGGCCGACCCGGATCATCCCGAAGGTCGAGATCTACACGACCCAGGACGTCACGGTCGAGATCCTGCGAGGCGTCGAGTCGGCTCCGGAGCCGAACGACACCACGGCATAGAGAGCGGCCCGATGCTGCTCGCGATCGACGTCGGAAACACGCAGACCCAGGCCGGGGTCTACAGCGGTGAGGAGCTGCTCCACGAGTGGCGCATCTCCACCGACCGCGCGGCCACCGAGGACGAGATCGCCGCGGAGCACGACCAGATCCTGCGCCTGCGCGGCGGCAGCCTCGGCGAGCTCGACGAGATGATCGTGGCCTCGGTGGTGCCCACGCTGTCCACGGCCTACCGCTCGCTGGCGCTCAAGTACCTGCGGCGCGAGGCGCTGGTGATCGGCCCGGGCGTGCGCACCGGCATCTCCCTCGCCATCGACAACCCCCGCGAGCTGGGGGCCGATCGCATCGTCAACGCCGTCGCCGCCCACCGGCGCCACGGGGGGCCCTGCATCGTCGTCGACTTCGGCACCGCCACGACCTTCGACGCCGTGTCCGAGGCCGGCGAGTACCTGGGCGGGGTCATCGCCCCGGGCATCGAGACGTCCCTCGACGCGCTCACCAGCCGGGCGGCCCGCCTGGTGCGCGTCGACCTCGTCGCCCCCGCGCGCATCATCGGCAAGTCCACGATCGAGAGCATGCGCTCGGGGATCGTGCTCGGCACCGTCGCGATGGTCGACGGCGTGGTCGAGCGGATGAAGGAGGAGCTGGGCGCGGACACGTTCGTGCTGGCGACCGGTGGCCTGGCCCCGGTCGTGGTGCCGCTGTCGCTCCAGATCGACGAGCACGACCCCCTGCTGACGCTCGAGGGACTGCGCCTGGTGCACGAGCTCAACGTGAAGCCGGTGGCCGCGACGGGGGAGGGGGCGTGAAGAAGCGGATGCGCGCGATCCTCGCCGAGCGCTGGACCGAGCCCGAGGACGCGGGGCCGGCGCCGGCCGACTGGCCGGTCGCCCAGCCCTTCACGATCGGCGGGTTGCGGATGGAGAACCGCCTGGTGCAGCCGCCCCTCGCGGGGATCGCCAACTGGGCGTACCGCAGCCAGTCGCGCCGGCACGGGGCGGGCCTCGCGATCTCGGAGATGATCGCGAGCTTCGGCATCCGGTACGCCAACCGCAAGACGCTCGGCATGCTCACGGTCGTCCCGGGCGAGCACCCGATGGGCGTGCAGGTGTTCGGTGCCGACGTGGACGCGATGGTCGAGGCCGCCCGCGCCGTCGAGGCCGCCGGGGCCGACCTGATCGACATCAACATGGGCTGCCCGGTGCCCAAGATCTGCAAGACCGGCGCGGGCGCCGCCCTGCTGGCCGATCCCGAGGCCGCCGCCCGGATCGTCGAGGCGATGGTGCGGGCGGTCGACGTGCCGGTCACGGTCAAGATGCGCCGCGGCCTGACGCCGGCCACCTCCGACCCCACCGAGACGGCGCGCCGCTTCGAGGCGGCCGGTGCCGCGGCCATCTGCCTTCACCCGCGGGCCGCCGCGGAGGAGTACGAGGGCAGCGCCGACCACCGCATCACGGCCCAGGTCGTGGCCGCGGTCGGCATCCCGGTGGTCGCCAGCGGCGACATCGCGACGCCCGAGCAGGCCCGGCGCGTCTTGGAGGACACGGGGTGCGCCGCGATCGCCGTGGGGCGGGCCGCCCTCGGCAATCCCTGGGTGTACGGGGACATCCTGCGCGGGGTCACCGGGCCGCGCCCGGGCCTCGAGGAGGTGATCGACGAGATCGACCGCTTCGCCGCCGACGCATCCCTCGCGATCGGCGAGTCGCGGGCCACCGGTTACATGCGGAAGTTCTATCCCTGGTACCTCGCGGGGTACGATGTCGCGCCGGCCGAGCTGGCCGAGCTGCTCACACTTCCCAGCGTCGCCGCCGCGCTCGCGCGGCTGCGCCGTCTGGCCGCCGCCACGGCGGCCGCTTGATTACGAACGGAAGCGAAGCTACCTTTCGGCGCCGCCGCCACGGGGGCAGGTTCTTGCGCCTAAACGAAGGAGACCCACCCGATGGACCGCGAAGTGATCCTGACGGAAGAGGGCTACGCGAAGCTCACGGAGGAGATCGAGTACCTCACGACGACGAAGCGTCGCGAGGTGGCCGAGCGCATCAAAGAGGCGCGTGAGTTCGGAGACATCTCCGAGAACTCGGAGTACGACGACGCCAAGAACGAGCAGGCGCAGCTCTTCTACCGCATCCAGTCCCTGGAGCAGAAGCTCCGCAACGCCCGGGTGGTCGACACCGAGCACCTGTCGACCGACCAGGTGTCGATCGGGGCGCACGTCACCCTCAAGGACGTCAAGAGCAAGGCGACCCGCGAGTACTCGATCGTGGGCTCGGCGGAGGCCGACCCGAAGAACCACCGCCTCTCCAACGAGAGCCCGGTCGGCAAGGCCCTGCTCGGCAAGAAGAAGGGCGAGAAGGTGACCATCCCGGCGCCTCGCGGCCCGCTCCAGTACCAGATCGTGGACATCCGGGCGGGGGACCACAACGGCTGAGGCCCCGTCCGAGGGCGGTCTCCCGGCGCTCATCGCGGAGCGCCGGGCCAAGGCTCAGGCTCTGCGAGAGGGTGGGGTCGACCCCTTCCCCCACCGGTTCGAGGGACGCCGGGAGATCGCGGGCGTCCGCGAGCAGTACGAGGCGCTCGAGGCCGGCCAGGAGGGCGACGCGCCGGTGCGCGTGGCCGGCCGCCTCGCGGCCCGCAGGGGCCAGGGCAAGGCCGCCTTCCTCGACCTCGACGACCGCAGCGGCCGCATCCAGCTGTGGGCGAGCGTCGACCGCCTCGGCGCCGACGCGATGGCGGCGCTCCTCGATCTCGACCTCGGCGACATCATCGGGGTGACCGGCCCGGTGGTGCGCACCCGGCGCGGCGAGCTGAGCGTGGCGGTGGACGAGGTCACGCTGCTGGCCAAGGCCCTGCGCCCTCCGCCCGACAAGCACGCCGGGCTGCGCGATCCCGAGACCCGCTTCCGCCAGCGCTACCTGGACCTGATGTCCGACCCCGAGGTGCGCGACGCCTTCATCGCGCGGTCGCGGGCCATCGCGGGGGTGCGCCGGTTCCTCGACGCGCGCGGGTTCGTCGAGGTGGAGACGCCCACCCTCCAGCCGATCTACGGCGGGGCGGCCGCACGGCCGTTCGTGACCCACCACAACGCCCTCGACCGCGACCTGTTCCTGCGCATCGCGACCGAGCTCTACCTCAAGCGCTGCATCGTGGGCGGGCTCGAGAAGGTCTACGAGCTGGGCAAGGACTTCCGCAACGAGGGCGTCAGCCACAAGCACAACCCCGAGTTCACGATGGTCGAGACGTACGAGGCCTACGCGGACTACCGCGACGTGATGGAGATGCTCGAGCAGCTGGTCGCGACGGTCGCGACCGAGAGCACGGGCGGCACCCGGGTGGCCTGGAAGGGCGACGAGATCGACTTCGCGCCGCCCTGGAGGCGCGTGGACTTCCGCGAGGGCCTCAGGGAGGCCAGCGGCATCGACATCCGGGCGCACGCCGACGCCGACTCGCTGCGCGCCGCCATGCGGGCCGCGGGGCTCGACGCCCCCGACGGGCTCCCCTGGGCCAAGCTCGTGGACGGGATCCTCTCCCAGAGCCTCGAGCCCACGCTGATCCAGCCCACGATCCTCTTCGACTACCCGCTGGAGCTCTCGCCCTTCGCCAAGCGCCGCGAGGACGACCCCGACACGGTCGAGCGCTTCGAGGCCTTCGCGGGCGGCATGGAGATCGCGAACGCCTTCACCGAGCTCAACGACCCCGACGACCAGCGCGCGCGGTTCGCGATGGCCGCGGCCGACCGCGACGCCGGCGACGACGAGGCCCAGCCGATGGACGAGGACTTCCTGGCGGCGCTCGAGCACGGCATGCCGCCGACCGGCGGCCTCGGGCTCGGCATCGACCGCCTGGTGATGCTGCTGACCGACCGGCACACCATCCGCGAGGTCATCCTGTTCCCGGCCATGAGGACCTGACCGGCGTTTCGCGTCCCCCCTTGCACGGGCACTTGACAGAGGAGTCCCAGTAAGCGACGCGATGGGGGTTTCGATGAGCGAATCAGGGAAGGCCCAGGAGGCCAAGGGCCGGCGTCAAGGAAGCCGCCGGCGCACTACGGGCGACGAGCAGCGCAAGGACGAGGGTCGCGCGGACCAGTCCGAGGGCAAGCTGCGCCAGGCCGGCGAGAAGGTGCCGACGCGGTCAAGGACGTCAAGGACGCCGTCACCAAGAGGTAGTCCCCGCACTTCGACGCAGAGGAGGACTCCCATGAAGCGCACCTTCTACGCGGTGCTCGGGATGGTGGCCTGGAAGGTCGGCAAGCGCTACATGCGCCGCCGTGTCTCGGGGTTGCGACCCTCCCTCACGCGTTAGGTCCGCCCACGGCCGGGGGCGTGCGCTATAGTCCCCGGCCGTTCGCAGGACCGAGAACACTGAGGAGCGGATGGCAAAGCCCAGAGGCCGAGCGCGATCGAAGACCAAGGGACGCAAGGGCGGTGCGCCCGCGCAGCGCAAGCGTCGTCCGCAGCTCGCTGCGGAGGAGATCGACTGGAAGAACTACCCGTCGCTCCGGCGTTTCGTGAGCGAGCGGGGCAAGATCCGCTCCCGCAGGATCACGGGGCTCTCGCGCCGCCAGCAGTCGCTGGTCGCGAAGGCCGTGAAGCGGGCCCGCACCATGGGTCTGCTGGTCTACCCCGATCAGGACCGGCGCGTCCGCCACTAGCGTGGCGGGCGTCGCCCGGTACGTCCGGGCGGCGGTTCATGATTGCCGAATGAGATCGGCGTTCATGTCCGGGTCAACCGTTCCGGCGGGGAGTTCGGGTCCATGCGAACGGGGGGCGATTTTCCCGCTCCGCAGCCGCGATCTTTGAGATGGCTCCGCCGGTCGCCGATGCAGGGGGCGAAAAGAGGGGTCGTGCTAAGCTGACCAGGCGTCAGCACCACGGCGCATCCTCGTTGTCCCGCACTCTCCAACGCCCGTCGTACCCCGCCGGCGCGGTTTTCGCGTCTTCGGGAACGGGTGAGTAGGAAGGGGAATCCCGATGTTCGAAAGGTTCACGGAGCGCGCGCGGCAGGTCGTCGTACTTGCCCAGGAAGAAGCGCGCACCCTCAAGCACAACTACATCGGGACCGAGCACATCCTGCTGGGCCTGCTCCGCGAGGAGGAGGGTCTGGCGGCACGCGTGCTGGAAGGCCTCGAGATCACGGTCGAGGAGGTCCGCGCCCAGGTCATCCGCATCGTCGGGTCCGGCGAGGAGGTCACCTCGGGCCAGATCCCCTTCACGCCGCGGGCGAAGAAGGTGCTGGAGCTCGCCCTTCGGGAGGCGCTCTCGCTCGGCCACAACTACATCGGCACCGAGCACATCCTGCTCGGCCTGGTGCGCGAGAACGAGGGCGTCGCCGCCCGGATCCTCGCCGACTTCGACGCCGACTCCGAGAAGATCCGCAACGAGATCATCCGCATGCTGTCCGGCCCCGGCCGTCGCCAGCAGGGTCAGGCCACCGGCGGCCAGAGCGGCGACAAGAAGTCGAGCAAGCTGCTCGACCAGTTCGGCCGCAACCTCACCAAGCTCGCCGCCGAGGGCAAGCTCGACCCCGTCGTGGGCCGCGCGACCGAGATCGAGCGGGTCATGCAGATCCTCTCGCGGCGCACCAAGAACAACCCGGTCCTGATCGGTGAGCCCGGCGTCGGCAAGACGGCCGTCATCGAGGGCCTCGCGCAGCGCATCTCGAGCAACGAGGTGCCGGAGCTGCTGCGGAACAAGCAGATCTACACCCTCGACCTCGCGGCGCTGGTCGCCGGCTCGAAGTACCGCGGCGAGTTCGAGGAGCGCCTGAAGAAGGTGATGAAGGAGATCACCCAGCGCGGCGACATCATCCTGTTCATCGACGAGCTGCACAATCTCGTCGGCGCGGGTGCCGCGGAGGGCGCGATCGACGCCGCCTCCATCCTGAAGCCGGCCCTCGCCCGCGGTGAGCTGCAGACCGTCGGCGCGACCACGCTCGACGAGTACCGCAAGTACCTCGAGCGCGACTCCGCCCTGGAGCGCCGCTTCCAGAAGATCCAGGTGGACGAGCCCAGCCAGGAGGAGACCGAGCAGATCCTGCGCGGCCTCCGCGACCGGTACGAGGCCCACCACCGGGTGACCATCACCGACGAGGCCCTCGCCGCCGCGGCGAACCTCGCCGACCGCTACATCGCGGACCGGTTCCTGCCGGACAAGGCGATCGACCTCATCGACGAGGCGTCGTCCCGCATGCGCATCCGCACCATGACCGCCCCTCCGACCTACCGCGAGCTGGAAGAGGAGATCGACCAGGTCCGCAAGGAGAAGGAAGCGGCCATCGAGGCGCAGGAGTTCGAGAAGGCCGCCAACCTCCGCGACAAGGAGCGGCGCCTCACGAACAAGAAGCGCGAGCTCGAGGAGCAGTGGAAGAGCGACGAGGGCGGCCCGCGGGCCTCCATCGGCGAGGAGGAGATCGCCGACATCGTCTCGATGTGGACCGGCATCCCGGTGTTCAAGCTCACCGAGGCCGAGACGCAGAAGCTGCTGCGCATGGAGGAGGAGCTCCACAAGCGCGTCATCGGGCAGGAGCAGGCGATCACCGCCGTCTCCCGCGCGATCCGCCGTGCCCGCGCGGGCATCAAGGACCCCAAGCGGCCCTCGGGCTCGTTCATCTTCCTGGGCCCCTCGGGCGTCGGGTAAGACCGAGCTGGCCAGGACGCTCGCCGAGTTCCTCTTCGGCGACGAGAGCGCGCTGATCCAGGTGGACATGTCCGAGTACATGGAGAAGCACGCGGTGTCGCGCCTGGTCGGCTCGCCTCCCGGCTACATCGGTTACGACGAGGGCGGCCAGCTCACCGAGCAGGTCCGTCGCAAGCCGTACTCGGTGATCCTGCTCGACGAGGTCGAGAAGGCGCACCCCGAGGTCTTCAACATCCTCCTCCAGATCCTGGAGGACGGCCGTCTGACGGACGCCCAGGGGCGCTCGGTCGACTTCCGCAACGCGATCCTGATCATGACCTCGAACATCGGCGCCGCGACCATCTCGCGGAGCACGCCGCTGGGCTTCTCGGTCACGGACGAGACGGGCATGTCGTACGACGACATGAAGTCCCGGATCATGGGCGAGCTCAAGCGCGTCTTCCGGCCCGAGCTGATCAACCGCATCGACGAGATCATCGTCTTCCACAAGCTGACCAAGGAGGAGATCACCGAGATCGTCGATCTGCTCCTGGTGCGCCTCCAGACCCAGATGGAGGAGCACGGCATGGCTCTGCGGCTGACGGACGAGGCCAAGGACCTTCTGGTCGAGCAGGGATACGACCCGACGATGGGCGCGCGGCCGCTGCGGCGCGCGATCCAGCGCCTGATCGAGGACCCCCTGTCGGACCGTCTGCTCTCGGGCGGATTCCCGGAGGGCGGTGGCACCGTCACCGTCGATCGGGATGGCGACGACATGAAGCTCACCGTCAAGGAGGCGCGAGGTCGAGCCCGAGGCGCCGGAGACGGTTGGCGCAGCGGCCGGTGCGACCTCTGAGGACTCGCCCGCCGGCTCGAGCGAGTCGTAATCCCCGAGCGGGGGACCTCGCGCGGCGACGCGCGCACGGGTGGTCTATTCGTGTGGGGCCTGCGGTCAGCAGGCCCCACGCTGGGTCGGCCGCTGCCCGACCTGCGGCGAGTGGGGCACCGTGGCCGAGGAGGGCACGCCGGTGGCGCGCCACCGCACGCCTCTCGGCGCCGTGCCCGTGGTCACCCGCCTCGCGGATCTCACCGACGAGACCCCCGACCGCATGACGCACCGGCATCTCCGAGCTGGACCGGGTCCTCGGTGGAGGTCTCGTCCCGGGATCCCTGGTGCTGCTCGGCGGCGAGCCCGGCATCGGCAAGAGCACGCTGGTGCTCCAGGCGCTCGCGAACATCGCGGTCAGCGGCAACGCCATGCTGGTCACCGGCGAGGAGTCGCCGATCCAGGTGCGCGGCCGCGCGGAGCGCATCGAGGGCGACTGCGGTCCGGTGCAGGTGCTGGCCGAGACGCGTCTCGAAGTCGGTGCTGGCCGCGATCGAGGCACACCGCCCGACGGTGTGCGCCATCGACTCGGTGCAGACGCTGCACTCCGACGCCCTCGACGGCGTCCCCGGCGCGCCCAATCAGGTGCGCCAGGCGACCGCCGAGCTGATGAGGCTGGCCAAGGAGCAGGGCGTCACGATCATCCTGGTGGGCCAGGTGACCAAGGACGGCGGCCTCGCCGGCCCGCGCACCCTGGAGCACCTCGTCGACTGCGTCCTCTCCTTCGAGGGCGACGACCTGCGGGCCCACCGGGTGCTGCGCGCGACCAAGAACCGTTTCGGCTCGACCAACGAGACCGGCATCTTCGAGATGCGCCCGGCCGGCCTCGTGTGCGTCGACGACCCGACGCGCCTGTACCTGGCCGAGGCCGGGGATCGCGTCGGCTCATGCGTCTTCCCGGCCATCGAGGGCAGCCGCGCGGTGCTCGTCGAGGTGCAGGCCCTGGTGGGCCCCACCGAGATCGTGCCGCCGCGCCGCGTGGCGATCGGCGTCGATCGCACGCGCCTGGCCCAGGTGATCGCCGTGCTGTCGCGCCACGCCGGCGTGCGGCTCGGCGATGCCGATGTGTTCGTGAGCGTGGCCGGCGGAGCGCGGGCGATGGATCCCGCGGCGGACCTGGCGATGGCGTTGGCCGTCACCAGCGCCCACCGCGGCATGCCGCTTGCGAGCGGCACCGTGGCCTTCGGCGAGCTTGGCCTGACGGGCGCCGTGCGCCCGGCCGGTCACGGAGTGAGGCGCCTCGCTGCGGCGGCCGCCCACGGCATGAGGGCGGCGGTCACGCCCGCCTGCCGAGCCCGGTGGCGAGAACGACGCGCCGGCGCCGGAGAATCTGTACGCGGTACCGGGGGTCCGAGAGGCCCTCGAAGTCGCCTTCGGGCGATGAGCGAGTCTGTCCTGTCGATGACGAGTGAGGGGGCGCGGTTGTACGAGGTCGGAGACAAGGTCGTGTACCCGCATCACGGTGCGGGGAACATCATCAAGAAAGAGCAGAAGGAGATCCTCGGGCAGCGGCGCGAGTACCTCACGATCCAGATCCTCTACAACGACATGACCGTCATGGTCCCGACGGAGAACGCCGACTCGGCGGGCCTCCGCAAGGTGATCGGCGAGGAGACGGTGGACGAGGTTCTGGCCGTGCTGCGCGACGACGGCACGCAGATGCCCAAGAACTGGAACCGCCGCTTCAAGCACAACCGCGACAAGATCAAGACCGGCGACATCTTCGAGCTGGCCGAGGTGGTCCGCAACCTCTCGATCCGCGACCTGGACAAGGGTCTGTCGACGGGTGAGAAGCAGATGTTCGGCCGGGCCAAGAAGATCCTCGCCAGCGAGCTGATGTACGCCCGCGACATGGAGGAGCAGGAGGCGATCGACTTCCTCGAGAACCTTCTCGGCGACATCGGGCAGAACCGTGCCGACGACGAGGCCGCAGGCGTAAGTGGCGCGGAAGCGCTAGTCGAGTAGCCGCGCAGGCGGCTACCGTACCGCGGGTGGGCATTCGGGGGTAACTGAACGGGGAAGGGCTCAAAGGGGATGACGGGGTACCCGCTCGCTGGTCGGGCGCAGAAGGTGAGAACAGCGTGCTGATCGTCGTCAGCCGGATCGTCCTCGCCGTCCTCGGTGGGCTCGGGGCGTACCGGATCGGGAACGCCCTTCCCCTGGAGTCGTGGTTCTCGTCGCCCTGGCGGTACGCCGCGTGGGCGGCGATCACCGTGGTCGGCGCGCTGGCGGGCCTCCTTCTGGGAGGCGTGTTCGGCCGGTGGCTGCGCGACCGCCTGAGAGCGATCGATCGCGCCGCCGACCGCCGGTCCGCCGCCGAGCTGACGGTGGGTGCGCTTGGCCTGGTCGTCGGCCTGGTTGCCGCGGCGCTGGCCGGCGTCGCCGTCGCGCAGCTGCCGATCATCGGGCCCTACCTGCTGCTGCCGGTGGTGCTGGTGGTGGCCTTCGTGTTCAGCCGCATCGCGGCGCGCCGGCACGTGGACATCCTGCGCCTGGTCGGCATCCGCTCGCGCAACGTGCCGGCCAACGCGCCGACGCGCCTCATCGACACCAGCGCGATCATCGACGGGCGCCTGGTGGACGTGCTGCGCACCAAGTTCCTCTCGGGGGCCATCGTGATCCCCGACTTCGTGCTCGACGAGCTGCAGCGGGTGGCCGACTCCGCGGACGGGCTCAAACGCGCGCGCGGGCGGCGCGGGCTGGAGATCGTGTCCGAGCTGAAGAGCGTCGCCAACGGCGGGTTCTCGGTGCGCGAGGGCGACTACCCGGGTGTCGAGGGCGTGGACGCGAAGCTCGTGCGCATGGCCCAGGAGGTGGGCGCCTCGATCGTGACCACCGACTACAACCTCAACAAGGTCGCCCAGATCCAGGGCGTCGAGGTGCTGAACGTCAACGAGCTGGCCAACGCCCTCAAGCCCGCGGTGCTGCCGGGCGAGCCGCTCCAGGTGAAGGTGATCCGCGAGGGCCGGGAGTACGACCAGGGCGTCGCGTACCTCCAGGACGGCACCATGATCGTGGTCGAGGGCGGGCGCTCCGCCGTGGGCAAGGAGGTCACCGTCGAGGTGACCAGCGTCCTTCAGAGCCCCTCGGGGAAGATGATCTTCACCCGGATGCCGGGCACCGCCGACTGATCCACGCGGCTCAGCCCGGGGGCTGACCAGCCACTGCGCCAGCCCGACGCCGGCGTAGGGGTTGCCGGCCGGGACGCCCTCGTGCTTGGCGAAGGCGAACACCTGCCGGTCGTCCGACTCGCGCTCGAGCAGGTCGCGCCAGCCCGCGCGGGCCTCGTCCGAGTACAGCTCTCGCCCGCAGGCGCACGTAGGCCACCGGCCCGGGCGGCAGCCGCTCGGGCACCGCGCCCACGGTCTCGGAGAGGCACACCGTGCCGCCCGCGGCCGCGATGCGGTCGGCCACGGCGGGGTCGTCCCACGAGTCGTTGCGGAACTCGAGCGCCACCGGCAGCCCGGGCGGCAGGCACCCAAGCAGATCGGCCAGCACGCCGTCGTCGCGGACCCGCGTGGCCGGGAACTGCAGCAGCACCACCCCGAGGCGGTCGCCGAGCCCGGTGAGGGACTCCAGGAAGCGCTCGAGGAACTCGCCGGCCCCCTCGCCCGGCGGAAGCACCCGCGAGTGGGTCAGCCGCCGATGCGCCTTGACCGCGAAGCGGAAGCCGGGCGGCGTCCCGGCGGCCCAGCGGGTGACGGTCGACTCCGACTGCACCCGGTAGAAGGTGGCGTTGATCTCGCACGCGGTCAGCTGGCCCGCGTAGTACGCGAGGAAGCCCTTCTGCGGCAGGCGCCGCGGGATAGAAGGCGGGCTTCCACTCCGGGTACGCCCATCCGGATGTTCCGACGTGGAGGCTCACGGTTGGACTCCGTCTCGATGACATCATTCGGGGCGCGGCCGATCGTCCGTCCGGTCGCCCCCACGAGGAGGGATTCTGCCCAACTTCACCAGTGCGATCGTCGTTGCCGCCGGCGCCGGGGTGCGCCTGGGCGGCGATGTGCCCAAGGCCCTCGTCCCGCTCGCGGGGCGCCCGATGCTGCTGTGGAGCGTGGAGGCCCTGCGCGCGAGCGACCGCGTCGACGAGATCGTGGTGCTCGCGCCGGCCGGCCGGGAGGACGAGATGCGCGATGCGCTCGGTCCCCTGCTGCCCGACGAGCGCGTCACGGCCGGGGGCGCCAGCCGCGCCGAGTCGGTGCGCGAGGGGGTGCGCGCCGTGTCGCCGCGGGCGGCAGCGGATCCTGGTGCACGACGCGGCGCGCCCGCTGGCGTCGGCCGCGCTGATCGAGGCGGTGCTCGGCCGCCATGGAGGGCGTGGACGGCGCGATCGCCGCCGTGCCGGTTCCCGACACGCTCAAGCGGGCGACGCGAGGACGAGCGGATCGCCGGCACCGTGGACCGCGCCGGCCTGTGGGGCGCGCAGACTCCGCAGGCGTTCTGGGCCGACCCGCTGCGAGCCGCCATCACGGCGGCGGAGGCCCAGGGGCGGCTGGCCGACGCCACCGACTGCGCGTCGCTGATCGAGGCCGTCGGCGGCGCGGTGCGCCTGGTGGCGTCGCTCGAGCCCAACCTCAAGGTCACCACCCCCGCCGACGCCCGGCTGGCGGCCGCGCTGCTCACGGCACGCCAGTAGGGTTACGCGCGATCTCGTGCTGACCGATTACCACATGCATCTGCAACCCGACGGCGTGCGCGCGCGTGCCGAGGCGGCGGATCGCTGGGCCGCCCAGGGGGGGCATCTCTCGCGCGGATGGATCGGCGGCTACGTCGAGCGCGCGCGATCGCGGGCGGTGTCCGAGATCGCCATCACGGAGCACGTGCACCGCTTCGCGCAGGCCCGCGACTGGCTCGACAACCCGTGGTGGCGCGAGGAGGCGACCGAGGACGTGGACGCCTACTGCGACGGCCTCCTGGCGGCGCGCGAGAGCGGCCTGCCGGTGCTGGTGGGGGTCGAGATGGACTGGCTCCCGGACCGCACGGAGGAGATCGCGGCCTTCCTGGCGGACCGCCCCTTCGACATCGTGCTCGGCTCGGTGCACTGGCTCGGCGGGCGGGGCGTCGATCATCCGGACTTCCCGGCGTGGGACGACATGCCGGCCGAGCGGGTGTGGGGCGAGTACCTGGACGCGCTGGTCGCGGCCGCGCGGTCGGGGCTGTTCGACGTGCTGGCGCATCCCGACCTGCCCAAGGTGTTCGGCCACCGCATGCCGCCCGAGCTGGAGGGGCGCCTGGACGAGGCGATCGACGCGATCGCGGCCACGGGGATCGCCATCGAGTGCTCCTCCGCCGGCTTCCGCAAGCCGATCGGCGAGCTGTACCCCGAGCCGGGCCTGCTGGCGCGCCTCAACCGCGCCGGGGTGCCCGCGACGCTGGCCAGCGATGCCCACGCACCCGAGGACGTCGCCCGCGACTACCCCACGACCGTCGCGGCGCTGCGCGGCGCCGGGTACGAGACGATCACCCGCTTCTCGCGCCGCGAGCCGAGCCAGGTGTCGCGTGCGATGGGAATGAGGGTCGGCAACGGCGTGGACGCCCACCGCCTGGCCCCCGGGCGCCCCCTGATGCTCGGCACGATCGCCATCGATCACCCCGAGGGGCTCGTGGGCCACTCGGACGGGGACGTGGTGGCGCACGCGCTGTGCGACGCCCTGCTGGCGGCCGCCGGGCTGCCCGACATCGGCGCGCTGTTCCCGCCCGGGGACGCCGAGTGGGAGGGCGCCTCGGGCGAGCGCCTGCTGTCGATCGTCGTCGAGCGGGTGCGCGAGAGCCGGGTGCACCGTGGCCAACGCCCACGCCGTCGCGATCTGCGAGCGGCCGCGCCTGGCGCCGCACCGCGCGGCCATGCAGGATGCGCTCTCGCGCATCGTGGGCGCCCCGGTGACGGTCCACGCCACCACCACCGACGGCATGGGGGCCACCGGCCGCGGCGAGGGCATCGCCTGCCAGGCCGTCGCCCTGGTGGACGCGCCGTGAGCGACGAGGTGCGCCTCCACTCGACGCTGACCAAGCGCAAGGAGCCGCTGGTCCCGAACGCCGACGGCACCGTGCGCATCTACGTCTGCGGCCCGACGGTCTACGGGCGCATCCACATCGGCAACGCGCGCCCCTTCGTGGTGTTCTCGGTGCTGAAGCGCTACCTGGAGCGCCGCGGGCTGCGGGTGAGGCTGGTCTCCAACCTGACCGACGTCAACGACAAGATCTACGCCGCCGCGAGGGCCGAGGGCGTGTCCAGCAGCGAGCTCGCGACCCGCTACTCGGACGCCTACATCGCCGACACCGACCGCCTCGGCCTGGGCCGGCCCGACGTCCGAGCCCCGCGTGACGGACTCGATCCCCGAGATCATCGCGCTGATCGCCGAGCTGATCGAGCGCGGGCCTCGCGTACCCCTCCGAGGGCGACGTCTACTACCGCGTCGAGCGTTTCCCGGGCTACGGGCGGCTCTCGGGGCGCCGCCTGGACGAGATGGTCTCGGGCGAGCCGGGGGTCGGGCAAGGAGTCGCCGCTCGACTTCGCCCTCTGGAAGGGGCGCAAGCCCGACGAGGACACCTGGTGGGAGTCCCCGTGGGGCCCGGGGCGGCCGGGGTGGCACATCGAGTGCTCCGCCATGGCCGAGAGCGCCCTCGGGCCGGACTTCGAGGTGCACGGCGGGGGCATCGACCTGGTCTTCCCGCACCACGAGAACGAGATCGCCCAGTCCGAGGGGGCGCACGGGGGCCGCATGGCCCAGATCTGGATGCACAACGAGATGCTCGAGCTGGGCGACGAGAAGATGAGCAAGAGCATCGGCAACATCGCGCCGCTGTCGGACGTGCTCGACCGGTGGCCCGCCGAGGTGGTGATCGCCTACTTCCTCACCAGCCACTACCGCTCACGGCTGCCGTTCTCGCAGGAGCGCCTGGCGGACGCCCAGGCCGCCGTGGATCGCCTGGCCAACACCCTGCGCGTCGATGGACCGGGCGATCGAGGGCGCGGACCGGGAGGGGCACGACCCCGACCTCTCCCGCACCGTCGTGGAGGGCCGCGGTGAGTTCTTCCGCGCCCTGGACGACGACTTCGGCACCCCGGAGGCCTTCGCGGCGCTGTTCGAGATGGTGCGCGGCATCAACCGGGCCATCGCGGCGGGGCTGGCGGGCACCGGGCAGCTGCGCGAGGCGCGCCACGAGCTGATCGACCTGCTCGACTGCCTGGGCCTCGGCGGCATCGACCCCGGCCCCGCGGCGGCCGTCCCGGACGAGGTGATGGAGCTGGTCGAACGGCGCGCAGGAGGCGCGCGCCGCCCGGGACTTCAGCGGCGCCGACGCACTCCGGGATCGCGTTCGTGGACTGGGTTTCGAGATCACCGACACGGCGGAGGGCCCGCGGGTCGAGCCGGCGTGAGCGCCGCCCCCCTGCGCGCCGACGGGCGCGAGGTGGTCTACGGGCGCAACCCCGTGCGCGAGCTGCTCGCGGCCCGCGCCCGCGAGGTGCACGAGGTGTTCGCCCTGCCCCAGCTGAGCGGCGAGCCCTGGCTGGAGGGCGTGGCGCTCACCACGAGCAACCGGGACCAGCTCGGCAAGCTGGCGGGCACCTCCGACCACCAGGGCATCGTCGCGGTCGCCGATCCCTACCCCTACGCGGAGCCGGAGGACGTGCTGGAGCGCCCCGGGCCGGTGGTGTGCCTCGACGGGGCCCAGGATCCGCGCAACCTCGGGGCGATCACGCGCGTCGCCGAGGGGGCCGGCGCCGCGGGCATCATCATCTCCAAGCGCGGGCAGCCCGGGCATCACGCCGACGGTGGCCAAGGCGTCGGCCGGCGCGGTCGAGCACATGGCCATCGCCCGCGTGGGCAGCATGGTGAGCTTCCTGCACGACGCGCGCGGCGGGAGGCGGGCGCACGTCGATCGGCGCCCACCCCGAGGGTGGCGAGGACTACCGCGAGCTGCCCTGGACGCGCGACGTGATCCTGGTGCTCGGCGCCGAGGGGGAGGGCCTGCGCCCGCGCGTGCGCGAGGAGTGCGACCACCTGGCCCGGATCCCCATGGCCGGCCGCGTGGCGTCGCTCAACATCTCGGTCGCCTCGGGGATCCTCCTATTTGAAACGTTGCGCACGCTGAAATAACGCATTTTGCGGGTTTGTGACGTTGACGCGGCTTTGTGCGGACGATAACAATGCGCAACTCGTCACATCCAAACGCTTGAGTTCACCTTGAGGTACCGAGGTTGAACCAGGGAGAAAGCCCATGAGTATCGCGTTCTCACGTGCAGCAACCGCAAGTAGGGGACGCGGCGACCGGGCCGAGGGCAGCCACCCTCAACCTTGGATCGAGGTGCAGGATCGCGCCCTGATTTTCCGGGCTCGCGCGGGTGATGCGGCCGCCATGGACCGCCTGATCGACAGATACCGCGGATTCGTGCGGATGAAGGCCAGCGCGTACTTCCTGGCCGGCGGCGAGAGCGAGGATCTGATCCAGGAGGGCCTGATCGGGTTCTTCAAGGCGGTCCGCGACTACCGCGTCGACCGCGAGGCGTCGTTCCGCTCGTTCGCGGAGCTGTGCGTGACGCGTCAGATCATCACGGCGATCAAGACCGCGGCGCGCAACAAGCACACGCCCCTCAACACCTACGTCTCCTTCAGCCACACCCGCGCGGGCGCGAGCGGCGACCAGGAGATGTCGCTGGCCGAGGTGCTGCCGGGCGACCCGGTGGGCGACCCGGTCACCCAGGTCATCTCGTCCGAGGAGCTGCGCAGCCTGGTCGAGTGCCTCGGCGAGGCCCTCTCGGATCTGGAGAGCGGCGTGCTGACGATGTACCTCGAGGGCCGCTCCTACGAGGAGATCGCCGGCCGCCTCGACTGCACTCCGAAGACGGTCGACAACGCCCTCCAGCGCGTGAAGCGCAAGGTGCTCACCCACCTCCGCGGCCGCGAGGTGCTGGACCTCCGCTAGGGGTCGCCACGCGGGTGCCCGGTGCTATCCTCGCCCGGTTCGGGGAGGCGCGAGAGGGAGCCGTGCAATGGGCCTGATGGGTCGTTTCACCATGATCGTCAAGGCCAAGGCCAACAAGGCGCTCGACAACGCCGAGGACCCGCGCGAGACGCTCGACTACTCGTACGAGAAGCAGCTCGAGCTTCTCCAGAAGGTGCGTCGCGGGGTGGCCGACGTCGCGACCAGCAAGAAGCGCCTCGAGCTGCAGGCCGGCAAGCTCGAGCAGAGCGTCGAGAAGCTCGACGGCCAGGCGCGGATGGCCCTCCAGCAGAACCGCGAGGACCTCGCTCGCGTCGCCCTCGAGCGCAAGAAGGGCGTCCAGCTGCAGCTGCAGAGCATCGACGAGCAGCGCGCGACGCTCCAGGCGGAGCAGGACAAGCTGGTGCTCGCCGAGCAGCGGCTGAGCGCCAAGGTCGAGGCCTTCCGCACCCGCAAGGAGACGGTCAAGGCGCAGTACACCGCCGCCGAGGCCCAGGCCAAGATCGGGGAGGCCTTCAGCGGCGTCTCCGAGGAGATGGCCGACGTCGGCATGGCGATCGAGCGCGCCGAGAACAAGACCGAGACGATGCGCGCCCGCGCCGGGGCCATCGACGAGCTGCTGGAGTCGGGCGCCCTCACCGATCTCGGTGACCGCCGCGACCCGCTCGACCGTGAGCTCGAGCAGATCGGGATGGCGAGCGGCGTGGACGCCGACCTCGCGCGCCTGAAGGCCGAGCTCGGAACCGGCGACGCGCCCGCGCCGCCGGCCGGGCAGATCGAGGACGGGGAGAAGAGCTCGTGATCGTGCGCGTCCTGGGAGAGGGGCAGTACAAGCTGGACGCCGACGCGTTCGCCGTCGCCGACCGCATCGACGACCGCGTGCAGGCCGCGGCCGACGCGGGCGACGAGGCCGCCTTCGCGACGGCCCTCACGGAACTGGTGGACACGATCATCGAACGCGGGGCCCCACTGCCCGCCGCCGACCTCCACCCCTCCGACGCCATCGTGCCCGGCCACGGCACCACGCTCGCCGAAGCGCGCGAGCTGCTCTCGTCGGAAGGCCTCATCCCCTCCTAGGGGCGCCTAGCTCGTCGGCGCGTCCCAGACCGGGTACCAGCGCTCGAGCTCGGGCTCGAGCGGCAGCTCGTGGGTGAGCATCGACTGCACGCGCAGCTCGAGGGTGTTGTCGCGCCGCTTGCCCTCGCGGGGCGCGAAGGGGTAGAAGCTGCCGCGTTTGTACCCGTAGACCAGGCTCACCGGTCCGGGCCCGCCGTCGAAGGGGAAGACCGCGCACAGCAGCTGCTCGGAGTACCCGCGCTCCTCGAGCGACTGGCTCACCACGTGGGTGGTGGTCACGAGGTCGTCGAGATCGGGGTCCTCGACGATCACCCACGAGAAGCCCATGTCGTCGTTCTGGCGGCGGATCGTGGTGCCCGACTCGGCGCTGGTGGCGGTGAGCAGGTCCTCGATCTCGCGGACCAGCTCGTCGAAGACGCCGGCCTCGATGGACTTGAAGCACACGGCGGCGTGCCCGGTGGTGCGCAGGTCGAGGGAGATCTCGAGGGTGATGGCCGCCTGGCCGATCGCGAACAGCTGGTCCAGGTCGGCGCGGCGCGGCGCCTTCTGCCCCCGCAGGACGTCGAACAGGCCCACCCGGTTAGAGGGAGGCGCCGGGCGAGGCGTCCAGGGTGGCCTGCATCGCCATCAGGCGCTCGATGCGCTTCTCGACCGGCGGGTGGGTTGAGACGATGCTCGAGAGTGAGAAGCCCTTGGACACGGCGGGGATGATGAAGAAGGCGTTCATGCCCTCGGCCGCGCGCAGGTCGGTGGTCGGGATGCGCGTCATCGTGCCGCTGATGGTCGCGAGGGCCGCGGCCAGCTGGGCCGGCGCGCCGGTCATGATCGCGGCGCCGCGATCGGCGGCGAACTCGCGGTAGCGCGAGAGCGCCCGCAGCAACAGGAACGACACCACGTAGACGACGATCGAGGCGATGACCACGACGAAGAAGACCATCGCCGTGTTGTCGCGGTTGCGTCCCCCGCCGCCCATCATCCCGCTGTAGACGCCGAACCGGACCAGCAGACCGGCGACCGTGGCCAGGAAGCCGGCCACCGTCATCACGACGACGTCCTTGTTGATGATGTGCGACAGCTCGTGGGCGATCACGCCCTCCAGCTGGCGCGGCTCGAGCTGGTTCATGATCCCGGTCGTCACGCACACCGTGGCCGTCTTGCGGCTGTGTCCCGCCGCGAAGGCGTTGGGGATGTCGGCCTGCGCGATCGCGATCTTGGGCTTCGGGATGTCGGCGAGCTGGCACAGCCGCTCGACCATCTCGTGCAGCTCGGGGGCCTCGTGCGGCTCGGTGACGTGGGCCCGCATGGAGGCCAGGGCGATCTTGTCGCCGAACAGCAGCTGGACGAGCGCGAAGCCACCGGCGATCAGCAGGATGAAGATCGCGCCGACCCCGGCCGCGATCAGCACCGCGATGAAGACGACGTAGAGCAGGCCCAGGCCGAACAGCGTCAGGCCCATGCGGGCGGTCAAGCCACCGTCACGTCCGTACCAGCCCTGTCGTCGCGCCACTGCGCACCCCTCGTCCGCTCGATCCGAAGCCGACTCCCGATGATACGCCGTCGCCCTGTGAGTACCCTTGGTGCCGGTGCAGACGTTCCCGATTCGCTGCGGCCGGTGGGCCCGGATCTTCATGGCCCCCCTCGCGTTCCGTCAGCCGACCGCCCGCGTGGACGCGACGATGGTCGACGTGCGCATGGGCTACGTGGGCCGCGCGAAGATCCCCCTGACGCAGATCGACCGCGTCGGCACCGTGCAGTGGCCCAAGTGGGGCGGCTTCGGCGCGCGCATCGCCCGCGGCATGGTGGCCTTCGTCGGCCACTCGGGCACCCTCGTGCTCGTGGAGCTCTCGGGGCCGCTCAAGGTGAGGGCTCCGCTCGGCTGGACCGCGACGAGCATCGCCATCGGGGCCGAGGACGTGGAGGGGCTGATCGCCGCCATCGTCGAGGCCCGGAACTCGGCCGGTCTCCCGGAGCGCCTAGACGTTCCTAGCCCGGGGGCTGAAGGGCCACGATCTCGTTGCCGTCGGGGTCGAAGAACTGCAGCATCTTCGCCCCGCCCATGTCCTCCACCTTGCCGCGCTGCACACCGTTCTCGCCGAGCACGCGGTGCACGGCCTCGACGTCGTCCGTGCTGAGGATCACCGTCGCGCCCCCCTGGTGGGGACGCGTCGCCAGCTCGCCCGAGAGGGCGATCACCGTGTCGCCCGCCTGGAGCTCGGTCCAGTCGTTGCCCTCACGACGGATGACCTCCAGGCCCAGCACGCCCGAGTAGAAATCGATCGCCCGGTCCATGCTGCACACCTGGTAGAAGACGACGTCGACACCGGTGAAGAGGCTCATGCCGCGAGCCTCCTCACCGGGTCTGAGGTCGTGCTCCTCACAGGGCCGCCAGGTGAAGCGAGTCGTCCGCGCGGTTGGCCGCGGTGCGGCGCAGGGCGTTCGCCACCGTCAGCGCCACCCGGTAGCCGGCGTCCGACTCGGCGCCGGTGAGCAGCATGGTGCCGGCGGGACGGCCCGAGAGGGTGCGCACCAGGCGCCGGGGGCGGTCGCAGATGATCATCATCGGCCGCTCGTCGGCGTGGAGGCTCTCGGCGAGGCCGCGCCAGTCGGCGTGCTCGTCGCGCAGGTCCAGCATCACGATGTCGCCCGAGGCGGGTGCCGGACGGTCCGGCCGCGCCTCTGCGCCCATCACCACGTAGCCCAGGCGCGTGAGGGTCTCCTCGAGGGCGCTTCGGCCGTTTCCTTCGGGTCCGAGGACCAAGATCCGCATCGACTGCATTTGTCGTACCCCATGTCTCGCGAAGGTTTCTGCGCTGACCGGCCCATCGGGGGCCGCGCGCGGGACGCGATATCCGGTCGGTGACGCCATGAGGGCGCACCTCTACCGGGGGAGTACGAACTAGCCGGGTCGGCAGACCGCCAGGCCGTGGCCGCTGCGGGCGCCGAGCAGACCGCCGAGGTGAAGGCGCTCGCTCAGCTGCGGGCGGGGAGCGCGGGCCATGCCCACGATCAACCCGACCAGGATGAACATGATGATCGAGGTGGCCGGCGGACCGGCGACGCCCGGCAGCACGTAACCGGCCAGCACCGCCAGCAGGCTGGAGCCCGAGTGGATGCCACCGACGGCCGCGACTGCGGTCTGGGCGAAGAGGGACGGGTCGGTGACCCGGCCCGCGAGGGCCTGCCCCTTGCCCTGGTCGATCGTCGGAGGCGGGACGGCGGCGATGGGACGCGCGTGGTTCGGATCCAGCGTGAGCAGATCCTGGTGCAGCGCGCCGCCCGGGGTGGACACCTTCGGTGCGACCGGCGGCGCCTTGTGGCGCGGCGTGGTCGCGGCCGGGGCGATCGAGGCCGGAGCGTCCGGCACGGAGGCGTCGACGCTGACCTTGGGCGCGACCGGCGGGAGCACCACCGACGTGTTGTGGTCCGGGACGAGGGCCGCGAGCGGCACCTTGTCGGGCACGACGCGTCGCCTTGGGCGCGTCGGGCGTGCCGGGAAGGGTGGAGGGCGTGCCGGGGTCGGTCGCGACGGGGGCCGGGGCCGGGGCCGGCGTGGCCTCGGTCTCGGGCGGGACCGTCGGGTCAACCGTCGAGGGCGGCGGCGCCGGGGCCTCGGTGGTCGGGGTCTCCGTCACGGGCGTCTCGGTGAGGCGCTCGCCGGCGCTCGGGCCCTCGGTGACGGGCGCGTCGGCGGCGGGCGGATCGGTGACCGGCTGGTCCGCGACCGGGGTCGCGTCCGTCGGTGCCGCGGGGGCCGTGGCGACGACCTCGCCGCCCGTGGCCGCCGGGTCCGCCATCGCAAGGCCCGGCACCAGCATCGCCAGAACCCCGAGCAGCACGGCCATCAGCAGAAGCCGCCTGGCTCCGCTCGCGAATATGGAAGACACAGAACTCAACGGAGCGGGTGCACCTATCAGGGTTCACGCAACGACGGCCACTTACAACGCGGGGCGAGAATACAACGGCCGCCAGACGGCGTGAAGCCCCCGGCGCGCACATCCTGTGATTTTCCGGAGATTCCGGGCGGAGCGATGACGGCGGAGGGCGCCGTTAGAGTCGATCGCCGGTGTCCATCGCAGCCCAACTCCACCTGCAACTCCCCACACCCCAGCCGGGGGCCGAGGGGGGCGACTCGCTGCCCGATCGCCTGTGCGCGCTGCTGGTGCGGCGGGGGCGTCCGCTGGAGGTGGGGCACATCGCCGCGCAGCTGCTGCGCCTGCGCGGATGCCCGGAGCGTCTTCAGCGCCTGCTGGTGGCCGAGATCGTCGAGGGGGACGCCCGTCTGGCCTGGCTCGGACGCGATCTGGTGGGCCTGGCGCCGCCCGATTGGTTCGGCGCGAGCCTCGCGGGGGCGACCTTCTGCATCGTGGACCTCGAGACCACCGGCGGGGCGCCCGGGCACTCCAAGGTGACCGAGATCGGCGCCGTCCGCCTCACGGGTCTCGCCATCCAGGAGCGGTTCAGCACCCTCGTGAACCCCGGCCGCCCGATCCCGCCGGTGGTGACGGGGCTCACCGGCATCGACGACGGGATGGTCGCGCAGAGCCCCGACATCGAGGCCGCCCTGTCGGAGTTCGTGGCCTTCGCCGGCCAGGACGTGCTCGTGGCGCACAACGCGCCCTTCGACCTGCGGTTCCTCAACTACGAGCGCCGCCGCCTGTGGGGCCGCTACTTCACCCAGCCGTGGCTGGACACCCTCGTGCTGGCGCGGCGGCTCCTCAACGGCCAGGTCGCGCGCCACGACCTCGGCAGCCTGTCGGTGTGGGCCGACACCGTCGTGCGTCCCACCCACCGCGCCCTGCCCGACGCGGAGGCGACCGCCGAGGTGCTCGTGCGCCTGATCGGCATGCTCGAGGATCGCGGCATCGACACGCTCGAGCGGGCCGTCCACTTCGGCGGCCTCGGCGGCGCCCGTCACGCCTACAAGCTCGCGCTGGCGGAGGACCTGCCCACCTGTCCCGGCGTCTATGTGATGCGCGACCGCGACGGCAAGGCGCTCTACGTGGGCAAGGCGGGCAACCTGCGCCGCCGCGTGCGCTCGTACTTCGGCCCCGGCGGGCGCCACGGCCGCCTGATCGGGCGGGCTCTCGAGCAGCTCGAGTCGATCGAGCACGAGACGTGCGGATCCGAGTTCGCCGCGCTGCTGCGCGAGGACGCGCTGATCAAGAGCCTGCGCCCCCCGTGCAACCGGCGCGGCACCTCCGGCCCGGGCCACTTCCTGAAGCTCAACGCCTCCGCGCGCCGGCCGCGCCTCTACGCCGTGCCCCGCGTGCGCCGCGACGGGGCCGCCTACTTCGGGCCTCTGCGCTCCGCGCGCCTCACGCGCGAGGCGATCGCGTGCCTGACTGAGCTGTACCCGATCAACGACCCCGACCCTGACGCGCGGGCGCAGGCGCTCTCCCGGCTCGACGCCGTGCTGCGAGGGGATCCCCGCGCGATCGGGGAACTCGGCGTCCTGCTGGGGGCCGGCATGGCCGCGGGGGCCGTCGCGATCGACGACGGCGACGGCGTCGCTCCGGCGCACGCGGTGCTCGCCACGCTCGCCGCGCTGGCGCGCGCGCGGCGTGCGGCCACGACCACGGCGGTGCTCGTGGAGCGGGGGGAGGCGGACGGCGCGGCGGAGATCTTCTTCATCGGCGGCGGCGTGGTGCGCCACTCGGCGATGGTGGACGCGCAGCAGTGGGAGGGGCCGGCGCGCCAGGGGCTCGAGGTCCTGGCACGCCAGATCCCGGGTTCCCTCGCTGCCGACGCGATGGAACAGGCCGGCATCATCGCGGAGCGCATCCGCCTGCTGCGGGTGACCGGAAGCGCCATGGAGCTGGGGGCCGGCTGGGAGGTCCCCGCCGTGCTGGAGCGGATCGGCGCCGCGGTGCGCGCCGTGGTCGAGCTCGATCCGCCCGAGCCCGACCCGGAGCTCGCCGACGGCTGAGATCCGCGCGGCCGCCGCCCTGGCGCTGAGCGGGCGGTTCGGCCCGATGGGGTCTCAGTCGGCCGCGGGGCTGCGCGCCTGGGCGGCGGGGTCGGGGGCGAGGCTGCGGATCGAGGACGACCGCAGCGACCCCGCGTTGAGCGCGCGTCTGGCGTCCCAGCTCGCGGGCGGGGCGGACCTGCTGTTCGGCCCGTACGGGAGCGGGCCGGGGAGGGCGGTGGCCGAGGCGATGGCCTCCCGTACCGAGGTGATCTGGAACCACGGCGCCGCCGCCACCGCGCGCACGGGAGCCCGGATGGTCAACGTGCTCGGCCCGGCCGAGAGCTACTGGCGCGGTCTGGCCGAGGTCCTCGCGACGCAGGCGGGCGGAACGCGGGTGGCCCTCGTGGCGGAACCCGGTGGCTTCGGCGCGGCGGTGCACGAGGGAGCGCGCCGGGCGTTGGAGGAGGCCGCCATCGCTGCCCGTCGCCACGGGCGACCTCGCGACCGAGGAGCCGGCGTCCGTGGTCGCCCGCGCGGTCGCGGCCGGCGCGGCATGGATCGTGGGGGGCGGGCGCATCGAGGACGACCTCGCCCTGGCGACCGCGGCGGCGGATGCGCGACTGCGGGGCGCGCTGGTCGTGTGCGGGGTCAACGCCGTGCTCGACCGCCTGGGCGACCGGGTGGTCGGATGGCTCGGACCGGTGCAGTGGGACGGCGAGACCACCCGGCTGCCGGTGCCACTCCCGGCGGGAGCCGACTACCCCGCTGCCCAGGCCCTGGCCGCCGGCATCCTCGCCGAGCGCGCCCTCGGCGTGGCCGGCACGCCGGAGCCCGACGCGCTCTGGGACGCGGCCCGCGCGCTGCGCACCGGCACCTTCCTCGGCCCCTTCGCGATCGACGAGGAGGGCCGGCAGACGGCCCACGCTCCGGCGATCGTGCGGTGGGAAGCCGGCTCGGGAGACCCCGTCCGGCGGGTGGTGTGGAGGCCGTCGCCGACGGCGTGACAGACTTGGCCGGTGAACGGGCGAGGTGGGGCGGACGCGGGCGTGGAGCGCCTGGTCAACTGGTTCGAGCGCGACGGCGCCGACCTGCCGTGGCGCCGGACCCGCGATCGTTACCGCGTGCTGGTGGCGGAGGCGCAGCTCCAGGCCACGCCGGTGGCACGCGTGCTGCCCTATTACGCGCTCTTCATCGAGCGCTGGCCCACGGCCGCCCATCTGGCCGCCGCCGAGCTGGGCGAGGTGCTGGCCGCGTGGCAGGGGCTCGGATACCCGCGCCGGGCGCGCAACCTGCACGCCGCCGCCGAGGTGATCGCGCGTGACGGCTGGCCGCCGCCGGAGCGACTCACCGATCTCCCGGGCGTGGGCCCCTATACGGCGGCCGCCATCCGCTGCTTCGCCGACGGGGAGGACGTGCTGCCGGTCGACACCAACGCGGCCCGCGTGGTGGCCCGCCGGTTCCCGGCCGGATGGCCCGGCGCGCCGGGCCGGGGATGGGAGGCCGGCCAGGCGATCATGGATCTCGGCCGCCTGTGGTGCACCGCTCGCGCGCCGCGCTGCGAGAGCGGGTGCCCCCTGCGCGAGGGATGCCCCGCGGCCGCGGCGGGCGCGGCCCTCGAGATGACCCCGCGGCGGCGGCCCCAGGGGCGATACGAGGGATCCATGCGCCAGCGGCGCGGCGACCTGCTGCGCGAGCTGGCGGCGGCGGGCGCGGTCGCGGCCGACCGCGATCCCGAGGCGGCGCGCAGCCTGCTGGCCGACGGGCTGGCCGACCGCCGCGGCGGGCTGCTGGTCCGCGTCGGAGCCGAGGCGTGAGGGGCCCCCAGCAGGTGGTCGTGGCCGCCGTCATCGAGCGGGGCGGCCGGATCCTGGTGAGCCAGCGGGGCCAGAGCGTGGGACAGCCCGGCCGCTGGGAGTTCCCCGGCGGCAAGAGGGAGCGCGGCGAGAGCGACCTCGCCGCCCTGGTGCGCGAGATCCGCGAGGAGCTGGATGTGGAGATCGAGGTGGGACCGATGATCTGGACGGCGAAGGGCGGGCCGCTGGAGCTGCGTTTCTTCCGGTGCCGGTGGCTCGATGCGCAGCGCCCCCGCCCCCTCGGCAGCGTCCAGTTCCGGTGGGTGCGCCGGGAGGATCTGCCCGCCCTGCAGTTTCCCCCGGCGGACGCGGGGCTGGTCAGCGCGCTGGCGGAGGGGCGGATCTAGACCGGTTCCCGGACCGGCGGATTTGGCGGGGACGGTAGACTTGACCGGGACCTGGGAGGGGTGATGGCAAAGGCAAAGCGGCAGCGGCGTAACAGCATCCGGACCATGTCGGCCGATTCGTCGGCGCTCGAGGCGCTCGAATCACTCGAGCGGGCCGAGCGCTCCGCCTCGGAGTCCGGCGCGGAGGCCAATGAGGGCGAGAACCCGACGACGACCGTCGCCGAGGCCGAGCCGGAGTAGGTGAGCAGGGCCCCTCCGGGACGCTCAGGCGTCTCGGGTGAAGGCCTCTCCACTGACGAGGAACCGCACGCGGCCGCCGAGCTCGGCGCCGTTGTTCGCGACCCGTTCCAGGTGCCGCGCGACGAGCACCGCCGCGGCGGCCCAGATGCGCGTCTCGGGCTCGTCGGGCGCGCCGGCCACGCCGGTGACCACCTCGGCGAGCATCTGACGCACGGTGGCGGCCTCGACGGACGCCTGCTCACCGAGCTCGGCGTCGCCGCGGGCGATGGCCTGGATGGCACGGGCGAGCGTGTCCACCGCGCGCGCGCTCATCCGGGCGATGAGCGCCTGGATCTCGGGCACCGCGCCCTCGGGCGGCACCGACTTCGCCGCCTCCGCGATGGCCACGGCCAGGTCGCCGACCCGCTCCAGCGCGATGACCGCGATCAGGCCGACGTGCAGCAGGCGCTGGTCGCCGGCGACCGGGGCCTGGAGCAGCTGGAGGCTGAAGACCTTCTGATCGAGCTCCGCGCAGCGCTGGTCAACCTGGTCGTCGGCGTCGATCACGCCGGCCGCCGCCTCCATGTCGACCTCCTCCCAGGCCACCACGCCCCGCTCGACCTGGGAGAGGACGAGACTCGCCATCTCGACCAGGCCCGTGCGGAAATGCTCGATCTCCGCTTGGAAGGTCAGCCTGGTGGACACGGCGGGGATCCTACTTGTACGGCGGCAGGAACTTCCCCGCCAGCGGCGACGACCGGCGTCATTGGTGGCAAGCAGGCGACTGCCTGCGGTGGCCCGCGTGAAGCGGAAGGCGCCGTCCGGCTGCTGCAGACCCCGCAGGGCGGCGCGGGTGTTGGCGGGAGGCGTGCGGCCGAGCGCGCGGAGGGCCCGGATCGCCCCGGCGGTCGAGTTGGCCTCGGTCGGCCTGCGACCGCCGGCCGACGCGAGTCCGCCCGCGGCGTTGCGCTGGGCGAGCATCCACGCCGCCGCCGCGCGCAGGCCGGCGTTGCGCGAGGGCACCCCGGCAGCGCGCAGCGCCTCGATCATCAGCCCGGTCGCGTCGACCGAATCGGCGGCGGTCCGCGACATGGTGAAGCCCCATCCGCCGGTCGCGCGCGCGGCGAAGGTGGCCCTGATGGCCGTGTCCGGCACCGGGCGCCCGGCGGATCTCAGCGCGAGGATCGAATAGGCCTGGTCGAATGCCGTCTCGCCGTAGCGCCCGGCCGCGTACCTGCCGGTGATACGACGGATGTAGTCGACGCCGGCGAAGCGCGCGGGATTGCGCCCGCCCGCGACGAGCGCCATCACCACCTTGCCCGAGCCGCCCGCGGTGACCGCGTAGCTGGGCGCGGCCTTCGAGAGCTCGTCCAGCCTCGGGGCGAGCGACGCCCGGCTGCGCCCGGCCGTGCGGAGGGCGACGATGGTGTCGGCCTGCTGCCCGCCGGGGGCTCCGGCGGAGTTCCGTGCCAGCCAGGTCGCCCCACGCGTCGCCGCGACCCGATCGGCCGTCGTGGCCGCCCCCGCGAGGGGGGCGGCCGCCAGGACGGCGCCGGCGACGAGCGCCAGCGGGAGTGCGGCCCTCACTTGGCCCGCCGCGGGCGGGCGACGGTGAACTGGCCGCCGTTGACCCGCGCCAGGGCGACCGACTCGGTGTTGCCGGCGCCGTCCGTCGCACGGCTCCAGACCCGCCAGGTGCCCGGGACGAGCGCCTTCCTGCGGAGGCCGAAGCTCCATTCGCCGCCCGCCGAGGCGGCCGGCAGGAAGAGCTGCCGGGTGCACGAGCGCGGGGTCGTGAGGCTGCCCGTCCTGGTGCGGAAGCGGCACTGGGTGCCCACGCGGAGCGCGAGGGAGACGCCCACGCCCTTCACGTCGGAGCGGTCGGCCCCGGTGCTGCCCTTGATGGCCTTGACGCTGGTGTAGCGGCGTCCGATGACCGGGTAGGCGATGCGGCTGCCCGGCGCGATCGTGTCGGTGCTGGCGGAGACGGCCGGGGTCGGGGTGGAGGCAGCGGCGGGCAGGTTGCAGACCGTCGGGTCGCCGTCGTACGAGCAGACGTTGCGGCTGGCGCTGCGGATGTCGCCCGCGCGGCTGGCGCGTGACCGGCTGCGTGCCGTTGCCCTGGGCGACGAACGTGGCCGAGCCCGCGCCGTCGGCGGTCGCGGCGGTCTGGCCGTAGCGCACGGTGGCGCCCGCGCCCGGCTGGGCCTCGCCGGTGTCGGAGTAGCTGGTCACCCTGACGGTGAACGAGGTGCCCTTGGTGACCTTGTCGCTCGAGGGCGTGACGTCGAGCTCGCGCACGGCGTCGAAGCCGCCGTAGTACCAGAGCACCGTCGCGCCCTGCGCGAGGGTGGTGGCGTCGGCGCCCACCGGCGGACGCGACGTGGTTGACGCGGAACTGCCACCCCGTGGATCCGACGTTCTCGTCGGGGCCGATCTTCTGGACCAGGCTGGACGAGAAGGCCGGGAAGTACTCGAAGCCGAACCCGAGGCCGGTGCTCTGGGTGGCGCGGTAGAGCTGCCAGAAGGCCGACGAGCGGCTGACGTTGACGGCGGCGAAGTTCTTGTCGAAGACCGTCGCCGTGCCGGATCCCTCGATGGGGATCGCGCTCTCCGGGATGAGGGTCGCGCTGGACCCCTCCACCCGGATCGTCGTGTCGAGAGCGGTCGCCACGGGTACGGCGACCAGCCCGGCCGCGCATGCGGCGGCCAGGGTGAACCGGAGAGAAGTACGCACTGAGAGTCCTCGTTTCGCGGAGGGCGTGTTGTCAGGTGCGGGTTGGACCAGGTCTCCTGGCTCCCCGGTTCGAACGCGCCACCCGCAGCCTTCCCGGGACGGATCCCAGTGGCCGACGTTCGTCATGCGGATGGCGCTCCCGGGTCACAGTGGCGCGACCGCGCCGGATTTCCACCGGCTTCCCTCGCGACCAACCCATGAAGCTGGGAGAACCTAACCGGTACCCTGACCGCGTGTCCACCAGCACAGGAGCGATCGCCGCACCGCCACCCGTCGTGGCGATGGGAACCGTCGAGCGCATCGTCCGGACACCGGGCCGCTTCTGCGTCGCCACCCTGCTCATCACGGTCCTCGGCCTGGCGCTCGACAGCCAGACCGGCCTCGGCGGCCAGCTGTTCCTCGCCCTCTGCACCTGGGGCTTCCTGGCGATCGCCTTCGTCTACCTCACCCCGATGGAGCGCGCGCAGACCTCGGTCGTGGTCGTCGTGGCCACCTGCGCGGAGATCATCGGATCGGTGATCTGGGGCGTCTACGTCTACCGCCTCGGCAACCTGCCGCTGTTCGTGCCGCCGGGCCACGGCCTCGTGTACCTGACGGGCCTCCGGTTCAGCCAGCTGCCCCTGTTCGCGGCACGCCCCAAGCTGCTGATCCGTGCCGCGATCGTGACCGTCTCGCGCCTGGGCGCTGCTCGGCCTGGTGGCCCTGGGGCACCCCGACGTCGCCGGCGCCGTCGGGGCCGCGCTGCTGGTGCTGTTCCTGCTGAAGGGGCGGATGCCGGCCGTCTACGCCGGCGTGTTCTTCGTGGTCGGGTTCCTCGAGATCTACGGCACCGCGGTCGGCACGTGGACGTGGCAGCAGTGGATCCCCGGCATCGGGGTGCCCGACGGCAACCCCCCCAGCGGGGCGGCGAGCGGCTACGTGTTCTTCGACATCGCCGCGCTCGCGCTCGCCCCGTGGCTGCTGAGCGTCTGGTCGCGGCTCACGCGCGCGGAGCGCTGACCGCTCGTCCCGCGCGGAGGGCATCCGGATCCTCCGGCTATACTCCCGGGCGGTCAGGGACGACGTGAGCTGGGGCGTAGCCAAGGGGTAAGGCAGCGGGTTTTGGTCCCGCGATCGGGGGTTCGATTCCTCCCGCCCCAACCAGGCACAGACTCGACATTCTTCCCCGGGACGGACACGAGAACCGTATGAGCATCGGCGCTGTCGTCCTCGCCGCCGGCCAGGGAACCAGGATGCGATCGGCGCTGCCGAAGGTGGTGCACCCGATCGCCGGCCGCCCGATGGTCGGCTGGGTGCTCGACGCCCTCGACGGCGGCGGGGTGGCCCACACCGTCGTGGTGGTCGGTCACGGCGCCGAGGTGGTGCGCGACGCGCTGCCCGCCGGGGTGGAGGTGACGGTGCAGGAGCAGCAGCTCGGCACCGGGCACGCGGCCCAGATCGGCCTCGCGGCCCTCGACCCCTCCTGCGACGCGGTGATCGTCGCGTGCGGCGACACGCCGCTGCTGCCCGCCGAGCTGGTCTCCCGGATGGTCGCCGAGCACGGCGCCGAGAGCCGGGCGGCGACGATGCTCACCGCGATCGTCGAGGACGCCGCCGCCTACGGGCGGGTCGTCCGCGGCGCCGACGGGACGGTCGACCGCGTTGTCGAGGCGCGCGACGCGTCCCCCGACGAGCTGGCCATCGGCGAGTACAACGCGGGCCTCTACGTGTTCGACCGGGCCGCGCTGGCCGCCGCCCTCGACGGCCTCGGCTCGGGCAACGCCCAGGGCGAGATCTACCTGACCGACGTGCTCGAGAGGTTCGACGGCACGGTGGCCGCCCTGGTCGCCGACGACCCGCTGGTCGCCGCGGGCGTCAACGACCGCGTCGACCTGGCCGTGTGCGAGGCGGCCCTGCAGCAGCGCCTGCGCGAGGACCTGATGCGGGGCGGGGTGACGATGCCCGACCCGGCGGCCGTGTACGTGGAGGCGGGCGTCAGCGTCGGGCGCGACACCGTGTTGTGGCCCGGCACCCACCTGCGCGGCGGCACCACCATCGGCGAGGGCTGCACCATCGGCCCCGACACCTGGATCGCCGACTCCACGATCGGCTCCGGGTGCACCGTGGTACGGGCCCACGTGCTCGACTCCGAGCTCGCCGACGGCGCCCAGGCCGGCCCGTTCGCGTACCTGCGGCCCGCCAGCCGGCTCGAGTCCGGGGCCCGCGCCGGCACCTACGTCGAGCTCAAGAACACGACCCTCGGCCCGGGCGCGAAGGTGCCCCACCTCTCGTACATCGGCGACGCGACGGTGGGCGAGGGCACCAACATCGGCGCGGGCAACATCACGGCCAACTACGACGGTTTCCGCAAGCACCGCACCGCGATCGGCGCGCGCGTCAAGACCGGCTCCGACTGCGTGTTCGTCGCCCCCGTGAGCGTCGGCGACGACGCCATGACCGGCGCGGGATCGATCATCACCGACGACATCCCCGACGGCGCGCTCGGCATCGCCCGCGCCCGCCAGTCGGTGATCGAGGGGTTCACCGTCAAGGCCGCCGCCCGCGCGGCAGAGGCCGCCGCGAAGGCGAAGGAGGAGGGTCGTTGAACACGAGCATCGACCGGGACGACTCGAAGCGGCTGATGGTGTTCGCCGGGCGGGCGTCGCAGGATCTGGGCCAGCGCATCGCCGGGCGCCTCGGGATCGACCTCGGGGCGGTCACCCTCAAGACCTTCGCCAACGGCGAGATCTACGTCCGCTTCGAGGAGAGCGTCCGCGGCGCGGACGTGTTCCTGGTGCAGTCCACCAGCCGGCCGGTCAACGACAGCCTGATGGAGCTGCTCGTGATGATCAACGCCGCCAAGCTGGCCTCGGCCCACCGCATCACGGCGGTCATCCCGTGGTACGGGTACTCGCGGCAGGACAAGAAGTCGGCGCCCCGCGAGCCGATCACGGCCAAGCTGATCGCCACCCTGCTCGAGGCCTCGGGCGTGGACCGGGTGCTGACCATGGACCTCCACGCGGGTCAGGTCCAGGGCTTCTTCAACGTCCCGGTGGACCACATGACCGCCCTGCCGATGTTCGTGGACCACTTCAAGGAGCGGGCCTACCAGCGCCACATCTCCGAGCGGCTCGTCGTGGTCTCGCCCGACGCCGGCCGCGCGAAGCTCGCCAACCACTTCGCGGAGCGCCTCGGGGCCACCCTGGCCGTCCTCACCAAGCAGCGCCCCGATCACAACGAGGCCGAGATCACCCTGCTGATCGGTGACGTCGACGGCCGCGCCGCGCTGCTGATCGACGACATGATCGACACCGCCGGCACGCTCTGCGCGGGCGCCAAGGTGGTGCAGGACGCGGGCGCGACGCGCATCTTCGCCGCCGCCACCCACGGCCTGCTCTCGGGCCGCGCCGTGGAGCGTCTGCGCGAGTCGGTGATCGAGGAGGTCGTGATCAGCGACACCATCCCGCTGCCCGAGGAGGCGGTCGACGACGACCTCTTCCGCGTGCTCTCCGTGGACCGCATCCTCGCCGACTCGGTGCACAACGTGTTCTGCGACGAGTCGGTCAGCGCCATCTTCGAGGGCGAGAACCAGCTCTTCTGACCGACGGGGCCGGGCACCTGCGCTCGGGCGGCGAGTCGGCTAGAGTCCCCCGTCGGCCCCGACGAGGAACGAATCACGAATGGCACACGTATCGCTCACCGCCCAGCCCCGCACCGAGTTCGGTAACGGACCGGCACGCCGCCTGCGTCAGCAGGGTCTCGTGCCCGGCATCGTCTACCAGCCCGGCCAGCCGTCCCTGGCGCTCTCGCTGTCCGACCGCGAGCTGCGGCGCGCCCTCCAGGAGGGCCGCACCGGCGTGATCGACCTCGTCATCGGCGACGCCCCGGCCCGCCCCGTCCTGCTCAAGGACTGGCAGCTGCACCCCCTTCACCTCGAGGTCGTGCACGTCGACTTCGTCGAGGTTGACCTGACGCAGACCATCGAGGCGCCCGTGCAGATCACGCTCGGCGGCGTGCCCGTCGGCGTCCGCGAGGGCGGTGTGCTGGACCAGCCGCTGCGCGAGGTCATCGTCAGCGCCCTGCCGGACTCCCTGCCGGACCACATCGAGATCGACGTCGCCGAGCTCACCGTGGGCGACTCCGTCACGGTGGCCGACCTGCGGGCGCCCGATGGCGTCACGATCGTGACCGACCCCGAGACCGTCGTCGCGTCGGTGGTGGCCCCGAGCGAGGTCATCGTCGAGGAGGCCGAGGTCGTCGAGGTTGACGAGGTGGAAGACGGGGGCACCGACTCCTCCGACGACTGAGCCCGGCGGACCGATCGCGATCCGGCTGGTCGCGGGTCTGGGCAATCCGGAGCCGCGGTACTCGGGCACGCGGCACAACGCCGGTCAGATGGTCGTCGACCTGCTCGCCGGCCGGCTGGGGGCCGGCCGCTTCGTCAACCGCTACGGGGGGCGTTTCGCCGAGGCGCGCGGCCCGCGCGGCCCTTTGGCGCTGCTCATCCCGACCACCTTCATGAACAACTCGGGTGACGCCGTCGGGCCGGCGGCGGGGTCGCTGCACGCCGCGCCCCAGCAGGTGCTGGTGGTGCACGACGAGCTCGACCTGCCCTTCGGCACGGTGCGCGGCAAGGTGGGCGGCGGCCACGGCGGACACAACGGGCTGCGCTCGGTCAACGTCGGCCTGGGCACCGGTGAGTACCCCCGCATCCGCCTCGGCATCGGGCGCCCGCCCAGCGAGTTCCGCGGCGATCCCGCCGACTGGGTGCTGACCCGCTTCGCCGAGTCGCGCGACGAGGTGCAGGCGATGGTCGACCGCGCGACCGACATGGTGGAGGTCGCGCTGGCCGAGGGCATGCCGGCCGCGATCGAGCGCTTCCACGCATCGGAGCCGGGCGCCCGCGCCAGGCTGCGGGCCGAGCGGCGCGAGGCAACGGCCGCCGAGGCGGCGCCCGCCGAGGAGCCCGCGGAGTGAGCGCGACCACCGCCATCGATCGCCTCGTGCTCGGCGCCCCCGACATCGCGGCCGCGCGGGACCGCCTGGTCGAGGGGGCCGCGGCAGGCTCGGTGGCGCTCGCGCGCGCCGCGTGGCCCTACGCGCTCGCCGCCCTCGCGCGCGACAGCGAACGCTCGCTGCTGGTCGTGGCGCCCGCCGACGACGAGGCGCGCGACCTCTCCCTGGAGCTGATCGCGCTGATGGGCCGCGGAGCCGTGGCCCTGTGGCCCACGCGCGGCGTGCCGGTCGGCGACGCGGTGGGTCCGTCGCCGCACCTCGTCGGCCAGCGCGCACGCGCCCTGGCCACACTGGGCCGCCCGTTCGACGATCGTCGTCGCGGGTGCGCCGGCGGTGGCCGAGCGGGTGGCCGTGGCCGGTGTCCGCGAGGCCGTCGAGGTGGCCGTGGGCGAGCGGATCGCGCTCGACGACCTGGTCGATCGCCTGGTCGCGCTCGGCTACGAGCGCGTGGCCCAGGTGGAGGAGCGCGGCGACCTCTCGGTGCGCGGCGGCATCCTCGATGTGTACCCGTCCACCGCCGACCTGCCCGCCCGCCTCGAGCTGTTCGGCGACGAGGTCGAGAGCATGCGCGCCTTCTCGGCGTTCACCCAGCGCACGATCCGGCCGATCTCCCGCCTGCTCGCCTGGCCCGCGGCCGAGCCCGACGGCGCCACCGTCGATCCGCTCGGCCAGCCCGAGATCGCCGGCGCGGCCGTGATCCGGCTGGCTCCGGCCGAGCACGCCGGCGCGCTGCGCGAGGCGTTCGAGCGTCTGGAGGACGAGGCCGCCGCCGGCGCGCTGACCCCGCCCGACGAGGTTGACGCCGCGCTCGCGAGGCTGTCGGTGCTGGAGTTCACGCCCCCCGGCGGATCGTCGCGCGGCGCGTTCGACGCGGTCGAGGCGCGCTTCGCCACCCGGTCGGCGTCGGAGGCCGAGGCTGAGCTGGGCCGGCTCGGGCGCGCCGGGCTGCGCGTGCTGCTGGGCTTCGCCCGCCGGGGCGACATGTCGCGGGCGCTGGCCCGGATGGAGCGCCTGCGGCCGCTCGAGCTGGACGCCGGCGAGGTGCCGTCGCCCGGCGCCGTCGCGGCGTCGGTGCTCGGCGTGCGGGCCGGCCTGGTGTCGCGCGACCTGGGCATCGCGATCGTCCCCGAGGAGCGCGTCCTGCGCCGCCGCCGGCCCTCCGCGCAGCGCGGGCCCGTGGTGGGCAAGCGCCTCGCGAGCTTCATGGACCTCAAGGTGGGCGACCACGTGGTGCACGAGGACCACGGCATCGGGCGCCTCACCGGGTTCGAGACGCGCACCGTCGCCGGGCTGACCCGCGACTACCTGGCGCTGGCGTTCGCCGACGGCGACCGCCTGTACGTGCCGCACGACCAGCTGGACCGGGTCACCCGCTACGTCGGCGCCGACGGCTCCCCGCCGGCCCTCTCCAAGCTGGGCGGCAAGGCCTGGGACCGGATGAAGTCGCGCGCCCGCGCGGCGGTCCGCGAGATGGCCGGCGAGCTGATCTCGCTGTACGAGGCGCGCGCCGCCGCGACCGGGTTCGCCTTCCCGCCCGACGACGAGCTGACCCGTGAGCTCGAGCGGCGGTTCGTCCACCGCGAGACGCCCGACCAGCAGCGCGCGATCGACGCGGTGGCCGACGACATGGAGCGGCCGCGCCCGATGGACCGGCTGATCTGCGGCGACGTGGGCTTCGGCAAGACCGAGATCGCCATGCGCGCCGCCTTCAAGTCGGCCGCCGCCGGCAAGCAGGTGTTGGTGCTGGTGCCGACCACGATCCTCGCCCAGCAGCACCTGGCCACGTTCCGCGACCGCTTCGGCGACCTGCCGGTGACCGTGGACATGGTCAACCGCTTCCGCACGCCGGCGGAGACGCGCGAGGTGCTCTCGCGCTATCGCGACGGGCGCCTCGACATCCTGGTGGGCACGCACCGCCTGCTGTCGATGGACGTGGAGCCCAAGGACCTCGGGCTGGTGATCGTGGACGAGGAGCAGCGCTTCGGCGTGGCGCAGAAGGAGTCGCTGCGCCAGCTGCGCCTGCGCGTGGACGTGCTGGCGATGAGCGCGACGCCGATCCCCCGCACCCTGCAGATCTCGCTGTCGGGCCTGCGCGACATCAGCGTCATCGAGACCCCGCCGCCCGGCCGCCGCCCGATCGCGACCCACGTGGGCGAGTACGACGAGCGGCTGGTGGTGGAGGCGCTGCGGCGCGAGACCGAGCGCGGCGGGCAGAGCTTCTTCCTGCACAACCGCGTCGAGACCATCGACGAGGCGGCCGAGGCGCTGCGCGCGCTGATGCCCGAGCTGCGCATCCTGCGCGCCCACGGGCAGATGGGCGAGCACGAGCTGGAGGAGGTGATGCTGGCCTTCGTGCGCGGCGACGCCGACGTGCTGGTGGCCACCAGCATCATCGAGTCGGGCCTCGACATCCCCCAGGCCAACACGCTGATCGTGGATCGCGCCGACCGGCTGGGCCTGTCGCAGCTCTACCAGATCCGCGGCAGGGTGGGGCGCTCCGACGTGACCGCCCACGCGTACCTGTTCTATCCGGATGCGGCGTCGCTCACCCGCGAGGCCTCGTCGCGGCTGCGGGCGCTCGCCGACTACACCGAGCTCGGCAGCGGCCTGCGCATCGCGATGCGCGACCTGGAGATCCGCGGCGCCGGCAACCTGCTGGGCGACGAGCAGAGCGGGCACGTCGCCGCGATCGGGTTCGAGCTGTACCTCGAGATGCTCAACGAGGCCGTGTTGCGCGGGCAGGGCGAGGAGCCGCCCGAGCGCGAGGTGCGCGTGGACATCGCCGTCTCGGCGTACATCCCCACCGACTACGTGCCGCTCGAGACCGCCAAGATCGACCTCCACCGCCGCATCGCGCTGGCGGGGTCGCTGGAGGACGTCACCACGCTGCACGACGAGATCGAGGACCGGTTCGGCCCGGTGCCGCCCCCGGTCGAGTCGCTGCTGACGGTGCAGCGGGTGCGCATCAAGCTGCGCGGCGCGGGCGCCAGCCAGATCTCGGTGCGCTCGGGCCGCGTCACCGTGGGCCCGGTGAGCCTCACCAGCCAGCAGCTGCGCGTGCTGCGCGAGACCCTCCCGCGCGCCACCTACGCCGGCAGCGAGCGCATCGTGTCCGTGCCCGCCGGCACCGCCTCGACCGAGCGCCTCGAGGTGGCCGAGGCCGTGCTGGAGGCCCTCGCGGGCGCCTCGGCGATCGCCGCGTGAGTCGCGCCGGAACCATGTTGGGACGCCTTAAGAAGCCTCTAACGGGAGTCCCCGAGGGAGGTGCTACATTCCCCGCGTCGTGACGAAGACCAACCGCAGATCACCGCTCGTTGCGGGGGTCATCGTCGGCCTTGTGGCCCTGAGCGCCGCCGCCCTCCTCGGGTTGGCCGGGTGCGGCGAGCGACTCGGCGAGCCTTCCCGAGGGTGTCGTCGCGCAGGTCGGCGACGTGCAGATCACCCAGAAGCAGCTCGACACCTCGATCGACCAGACGCGCTTCGACGCGAAGGCGCAGGGGCAGACCGTCCCCGCCGCCGGCGCCGAGGGCTACACCGCGGTCGAGCAGTCGGTGCTCGACCAGCTCGTGCGGTCGAAGATCGTGCAGCTCGAGGCCAAGAAGTGCGGCACGCCGTGCGCCGTGACGCCCAAGCAGATCGACACCGAGCTGGCCAGCATCCGCAAGGCCAACTTCGAGAACTCGCAGAAGAAGTTCGACGCGTACCTCAAGGAGCGCGGCATCTCGCAGGCCGACGCCCGCGACATCGTGCGCGACCAACCTGCTGCAGACGGCGCTGGTCAACCACGTCACCCGCGGCGTCCGCTTCACGGCCGCCGACGCGCAGAAGTACTACGACGACAACCCGGCCCAGTTCAAGGTCGCCGCCGGCCGCACCGCGTCGCACATCCTGGTGGCGACCAAGGCCGAGGCCGACAGGATCCGCGCCGAGGTCACCCCCGAGAACTTCGCCGCGCTGGCCAAGAAGTACTCCACCGACACCGGCTCGGCGCCGCAGGGCGGCAGCCTCGGCCAGATCCAGAAGGGCCAGCTGGTCCCCGCGTTCGAGAAGGTCGCGTTCGCCCTCAAGAGCGGCGAGATCTCGCAGCCGGTCAAGACCCAGTTCGGCTGGCACATCATCACCGTGACCACGACCCCGGCGCGCACCACGCCGTTCGCCGAGGCCAAGGCCCAGATCATCTCGAGCCAGCTCGCCGCCAAGCGGCAGGCCGTCTACGGCGCCTGGAGCGCCAAGGCGTTCGAGAGCTGGACCAAGCGGACCGAAGTACGCGAACAACGACCTGAAGCCGCCGGCCACCACGGCTGCCGCGGCGACCACGGCGCCGGCCGGCTGAGCGATCCGGTGCCCCGGCCGCCGGGGCACTAGTCTTACGGCGTGATCACCGTCGCCGGACTTGGAGCGGGGGCACCCGAGTCGGTCCCGGCGGTCGCGCTGGCCGCGGTCTCCGGGGCACGGCGCGTGATGTGCTCCGGAGCTCGACGCCGCCCTCCTGGCGGCGCTCCCTCTCGTACCCGAGCCGCTCGGCGATCCGGCTGACTGTCCCCGACGACGTGCTGATCGTGGCCCCGGACGCGGAGGCCCACCGCATCGCCCGCCGGCTGCCGGGCGCCGCGACCATCCCCGACCGCGAGGCGCTGCGCGCCCGCGCGATCGGCGCCGAGGTGGCGGCGCTCGCCGAGGTCGGGCCTGCGGCTGCGGCGCGAGTGCCCGTGGGATCGCGCCCAGACGCGCCGAGACGATCGTGCCCCACACCATCGAGGAGGCCTTCGAGGTGGCCGACGCGGTGGCCACCGGAGGTGACGGCCTCGCCGACGAGCTCGGCGACCTGCTGTTCCAGTCGGTGTTCCTGGCGCAGCTGATGGAGGAGCACGAGGGCGGAGCCGACCTCGCCGACGTGGCGCGCGGCCAGTCGGAGAAGCTGATCAGCCGCCACCCGCACGTCTACGGCGAGGCGGTCGCCGACCGACGCCCAGGACGTGGTGGACGTGTGGGAGCGGCGCAAGCGGAGGAGCGCGAGGAGCGGGGCGCCGCGGGCGACGAGCTCGACGTGTTCTACGACCTGCCGGTCGGCCTGCCCGCGCTGGCCTACGCCACCAAGACCCAGAAGCGCGCCGCCGCGGTGGGCTTCGACTTCCCCGACGTGGACGCCGCCCTCGGCAAGCTGCGCGAGGAGACGTCCGAGCTGGAGGCCGACCCGGGTCGCCCGCGAGCTCGGCGACGTGCTGTTCGCGGCGGTGGGCGCGGCGCGGGCGGTGGGCGCCGATCCCGAGCTGGCGCTGCGCGCCACGGCGACGCGATTCCGGGAGCGGGTCGAGCGGGCGACGCGCCTCGCGGCCGAGGCCGGGCTCCGGTTCGACGCGCTCCCACCCGACCTGCAGCTGCAGGTGGTACCAGGAGGCGCGACGGTGATCGCACGAACGGACGAATGGCGCGCCCTCGCGGCGCACGCGGCGACGGCCGGGTCGCTGACCCTGCGGGAGATCTTCGAGGAGCGACCCGGCCCGCGGCGACGAGCTGACCCTCGAGGTCGGCGACCTGTACCTCGACTACTCCAAGAACCGCGTGACGCGCGAGACGCTCGACCTGCTGGTCGCCCTGGCGCAGCGCGCCGGCGTGCGAGCGGCGCCGGGCCAAGATGTTCCGCGGCGATCGCATCAACGTCACCGAGAACCGCCCGGTGCTGCACGTCGCCCTGCGCGCCCCGCGGGGCACGGTGATCGAGGTCGACGGCCACGACGTGGTGCCCGACGTCCACGAGGTGCTCGACCGGATGGCCGACCTGGCCGTGCGCATCCGCACGGGCGCCTGGACCGGCGCCACCGGCTAGCCGCATCCGCAACGTGATCAACATCGGCATCGGCGGATCCGACCTCGGGCCGGCGATGGCCCACCGGGCGCTGCGCGGACTTCGCCGACCCCGCGATCACGGCGCGCTTCGTCTCGAACGTCGACGGCAACGCCATCGCCGACGCCGTCGCCGGGCTCGAGCCCGGCCGAGACGCTCTTCATCATCTCCTCGAAGACGTTCACGACGCTCGAGACGCTGACCAACGCGCGCAGCGCGCGCGACTGGCTGGTCGACGCGCTCGGCGCCGACGCGGTGCCGCCACCACTTCGTGGCCGTGTCGACCAACGCCGAGGAGGTCGCGCGCCTTCGGCATCGACACCGACAACATGTTCGGCTTCTGGGACTGGGTCGGGGGCCGCTACTCGGTGGACTCGGCCATCGGCCTGTCGCTGATGATCGCCATCGGCCCCGAGCGCTTCGCCGAGTTCCTCGCGGGCTTCCACCTGATGGACGAGCACTTCCGCACGGCGCCGCTCGCGGAGCAACATGCCCGTGCTGATGGGGCTGCTCGGGGTGTGGAACGCCGACGTTCCTCGGCGCCGACACCCATGCCGTGCTGCCCTACAGCGAGCGCCTCGGCCGCTTCCCGGCGTACCTCCAGCAGCTCGACATGGAGAGCAACGGCAAGTCGGTCGACCTCCACGGGCGGCCGGTCGAGACCGGCACCGGGCCCGATCGTGTGGGGGGAGCCCGGCACCAACGGCCAGCACGCCTTCTACCAGCTCATCCACCAGGGCACGCGCCTGGTGCCGAGCGACCTGATCGGCATCTGCCGCCCGGCCCGCGAGGTGGGCACGCACCAGGACCTGCTGATGGCCAACCTGCTCGCGCAGGCCGAGGCGCTCGCGTTCGGCAAGACCCCGAGGAGGTCGCCGCCGAGGGGGTGGCGCCGGCTCTGGTCCCTCACCGGACCTTCCCCGGGAACCGGCCCACCAACGTGATCCTGGCGCCCGAGCTGACCCCGTCGGTGCTCGGCCAGCTGATCGCCCTGTACGAGCACAAGGTGTTCACGCAGGGCGACCATCTGGGGGATCAACTCGTTCGACCAGTGGGGGGTCGAGCTGGGCAAGGCGCTCGCCAAGCGCATCGCTCCCGGAGCTGACCGGCGACGCCGCGCCCGACCTGCACCACGACAGCTCGACCAATGCGCTGATCCGGCGCTACCGCGCTCAACGAGGGAGAGCCTGATGCAACTCGGGATGATCGGTCTGGGCAGGATGGGCGCCAACATCGTGCGTCGCCTGATGCGCGACGGCCACGAATGCGTGGTCTACGACGTGAGCGCCGACGTCGTGAAGGAGATGGAGACCGCCGGCGCCACCGGCGCGTACTCGCTGGAGGAGTTCGCCTCCAAGCTCACGCTGCCCCGGGCGGCCTGGATCATGGTGCCCGCGGCGTACGCGGGTGAGACGGCGAAGGAGCTCGCCGGCTTCTTCCAGGCCGACGACATCATCATCGACGGCGGCAACAGCTACTACCGCGACGACGTCGAGCGGGCCGCCGAGTTCGCGCGCGCAGGGCATCCACTACATCGACGTCGGCACCAGCGGCGGGGTGTTCGGCCTGGAGCGCGGCTTCTGCATGATGATCGGCGGCGAGGACCGAGCCGGTGCAGCGCCTCGACCCGATCTTCCGCACCATCGCCCCCGGCATCGAGGCCGCCGAGCGCACGCCCGGCCGCACGGGTGATCCGGTGCAGCCCGAGTTCGGCTACCTCCACTGCGGTCCCCCCGGGGCGGGCCACTTCGTGAAGATGGTCCACAACGGCATCGAGTACGGGATCATGGCCGCGTACGCCGAGGGCATGGGCATCCTGCGCCACGCCAACGTCGGCAAGTCGGAGCAGGTGCACGACGCCGAGACGACCCCCCTGCGCGATCCGCAGTTCTACCAGTACGAGATCGACACGGCGGCCGTGGCCGAGGTGTGGCGCCGCGGCAGCGTCATCTCGTCGTGGCTGCTCGACCTGACGGCGATCGCCCTCAACGAGGACCCGAACCTGGACGCCTTCGGCGGGCGCGTCTCCGACTCGGGCGAGGGCCGCTGGACGATCCTCGCCGCCGTGGACGAGGGCGTCCCGGCCCACGTCCTCACCGCCGCCCTCTTCGAGCGCTTCAGCTCGCGCGGCGAGGCGCTGTTCGGCGACAAGCTGCTCTCCGCCATGCGCAAGCAGTTCGGCGGCCACGACGAGAAGAAGAGTATGAGCGTCGTTCGCATCAACGCCATCACGGTGCCGGCGGAGCGCGCGGAGGAGTTCGAGCGCCGCTTCGCCGCCCGCGCCGGCGAGGTGGCCACGATGGACGGCTTCGAGGCCTTCGAGCTGCTGCGCCCCACGGACGACCGCGGTGTCTACCTGGTCTACACCCGCTGGGCATCGCCAGGAGGCCTTCGACGCCTGGGTCTCCGGCCAGGCCTTCCAGCGGGGGCACAAGGCGCACAACACCGAGGGGCCGGTGTCGAGCGAGAGCTCTTTGTGGTCCTTCGACGTGATCCAGTCGGAGGGGCCGAAGACGGCCTGACCCAACGGCAACAAGGGCGTTCTGAGCTCTGAGGGTTTCTGAGCTCTGAGCGTTTGCGAGCTCGGGTTCGGTCTGAGGTTTTCTTCACAGTGCGTTGAGGACTGGTGACAATTGCGGACACCCGCCCTCTTGGGCGGGGCGGGTGTCGTGCGCAAATGCGCCCTGGCCGGGCGCATTGGCATACCGACGCTCCGGCTTCGCCGGACACTGCGGCGTCGGGAAAGGCCGGTCAAGGGCTCAAAGCGAGGCATGCCCACGCTCCTTGATGTGGACCTTCCTCTCGCTTTGACGTTGGCCGTTGGCCGCCACGCAGTTTCCCCTCGTCTGACTTTTGTCAGACGTAATAGGTGCCATCGCGGCTCTGCCGCGATGGTCTCCCTTCGGGGATCCTGGCTCCATGACCACTTCACCCACATCACGTCCTGAGGGCATCCGTCTCTCGGGGCTCGAGAAGACGTTCCGCAGCCCGCAGGGTCCGGTCCGTGCCGTGCGGGGGGTCGATCTGGAGATCTCCCGTGGGGAGACGGTCGCACTGCTCGGCCCCAACGGGGCGGGCAAGACGACGACCATCGACATGATGCTCGGCCTGCTGCCGCCGGACGCGGGCTCGGTGTCGCTGTTCGGCCGCGACCCGTCCGAGGCGGTCGCGGCCGGCGCCGTCGGAGCGATGCTCCAGACCGGCCAGCTGATCCGCGATCTCACGGTTGGCGAGATCGTCGCGATGATGGCCTCGCTCTATCCCAACGCCCTCGATGTGGAGGACGTGCTCGATCTGACCGGCCTCGCGCCGATCCGGGCCCGTCGCACCGAGAAGCTGTCGGGCGGTCAGTCGCAGCGCGTGCGCTTCGCCCTGGCACTGGTGTCCAACCCCGACCTGCTGGTGCTCGACGAGCCGACGGTCGCGATGGACGTCGCCGGGCGCCACGCCTTCTGGGAGACGATGCGCGGCTTCGCGGCGCGCGGCACGACGATCGTCTTCGCGACGCACTACCTCGAGGAGGCCGACGAGTTCGCCGACCGCATCGTGCTGATGGCGCAGGGTCGTGTGGTGGCCGACGGGCCCGCGACCGAGATCAAGGCCCGCGTCGGGCTGAGGACGATCCGCGCCACCCTGCCGGGCGCCGACCTCGCCGAGCTGGCGCGGACTGCCCGGCGTGGCCGGCGCCGACCGCCGCGGCGACGCCGTGGTGCTCGAGTGCACCGACTCCGACCGCGCCATCCGCGCCCTGCTGGAGGCCCACGCCGACGCCCGCGACATCGAGATCGTCGGCGCCGGGCTGGAGGAGGCCTTCCTGCGGCTCACGGGCGACCCGGGGGACGACCAGTCCGTGCCACTGGTGGGCGCGACGACCGACAGGGAGGACTCATGAGGGGCCCGTCCACCTACGCCCGGCTCGAGGTGCTGCGCACCTTCCGCAACCGGCGGTTCTTCATCTTCTCGCTGGTGTTCCCGCTCACGATGTACCTGCTGTTCGCAGCCCCCAACCGCGGAGAGGACGACTTCCTCAACAGCGGGATCTCGGCGCCGCTCTACTACATGGTCGGGCTGATCGCGTTCGGCACCATGACCGCCGTGATCGCCGGCGGCGCCCGCATCGCCGCCGAGCGGTCGGTGGGGTGGAACCGGCAGATCCGGCTCACGCCGCTCAGCGCCCGCAGCTACATCCGGGTAAAGGTCCTCACCGGCTACCTGATGGCGGGCGTGAGCATCGTGCTGATGTACGCCGCGGGCATCGCCCTCGGGGTGCGCATGCCGGTGGGGCGGTGGGTGGAGATGACCGCCCTGATCCTGATCGCGTTGATCCCCTTCGCGGTGATGGGCGTCGCCCTCGGGCACACCCTGACCGTGGAGTCGATGGGCCCGGCCCTCGGCGGCATCACGGCGCTCTTCGCGTTCCTCGGCGGGACCTGGTTCCCCCTCGACCAGGGCAGCGTGCTGTCGGACATCGGCCAGGCGATCCCCTCCTACTGGCTGGTCCAGGCGAGCCACGTCGGGACCGGGGGTGCGGCGTGGGGCGCGCGCGGCTGGCTGGTGGTCGCCGCGTGGAGCGTCGCCCTCGCGTACGTGGCGGCCCGGGCGTACCGCCGCGACACGCACCGGGTCTAACCTGATGGCAGCCATGTCCTCGCACGAGTCCGAGACCCAGGTGCGCAACGGCGCGGCGTTGTTCGCCGACGGCGTGACCGGGCTGCGGGCGCCGGGCGCGTGGAAGCGGCTGCTGTTCCCGGCGATCTGGCTGATCTACCTCGGCCAGACGGCCAGCGGGGTGCACGAGCACTCGAGCGGCCTCGCCGCCGTGGCGGGCTATGTGGTGATCGCCCTGTTCGCCGCCGGGTACGTGCTCGCGATCGCGTCCACGCGGCGCAACCGACGGCTCTACTGGGCCCTGTTCGCGGGGATGATCGCGCTGACGGCGATCGAGACGGTGTTCGCGCACGAGGACGCGCTGGTGATGTGCGTGTTCCTGGTGGTGCTGGTGATGGCCGGACTGGTGTTCACGGGCCACGCCGGCGCGACGATCCCGGCCGTGGCCGTGCTCACGCTGGTGGCGACGGCGCTGCCCGCCCTCGTCCCCTCGTGGGACGCCGAGCCCGAATGGTCCATGCTCATCACCCTCCCGCTGGTCGCCCTGGCGATGTTCGGGTTCTTCACGATCATCAAGGCGAGCCGCGAGCTGACCGAGGCGCGCGCCGAGGTGGCCCGCCTGGCCGCCGAGAACGAGCGCAACCGCATCGCCCGCGACCTGCACGACCTGCTCGGCCACTCGCTGACGGCGATCACCGTCAAGGCGGGCCTGGCGCACCGCCTGGCCACGCGCGATCCGGAGCGGGCCGCCGAGGAGATCGGTGAGGTCGAGCGGCTCTCGCGGTCGGCGCTCACCGACGTGCGGGCGGCGGTTTCGGGCTACCGCGAGGTGACGCTCGCCGGCGAGCTGGCCACCGCCCAGGAGGTGCTGCGGGCCGCCGGCATCGACGCGCCGTCGCCGCCGCCGGTCGACGTGGTCGACCCGGCCCACTCCGAGCTGTTCGGCTGGGTGGTGCGCGAGGGGGTCACCAACGTGGTGCGCCACTCGCGCGCGCGCCACTGCGTCATCGCCCTCGGCCCGACCTGGCTGGAGATCGAGGACGACGGCCGCGGTGGCGCGCCGGATGCGGGCAACGGCCTCACCGGTCTGCGCGAGCGGGTCGCGGCGGCCGGTGGCACCGTGCTCGCCGGCGCCGGCCCGCGGGGGTGGCGTCTGCGGGTGGAGATGAACGACCCGGTCGCCGCGTGAGCATCCGCATCCTGCTTGCCGACGACCAGGCGCTGGTGCGCTCGGCGCTCGCGGCGCTGCTCGAGCTGGAGGACGATTTCACCGTCGTGGCCCAGGTGGGCCGCGGCGACGAGGTGGTGGACGCCGCCCGCGCGAGCTCTCCCGACGTGGCCCTGCTCGACATCGAGATGCCCGGCATCGACGGGCTGGCGGCCGCCGCCGCCCTCGGCCAGGAGGTGCCCGGTTGCCGGGTGCTGATCCTGACCACCTTCGGCAGGCCCGGCTACCTGCGCCGCGCGATGGAGTCGGGCGCCCTCGGCTTCGTGGTCAAGGACGCCCCCGCGGAGCAGCTGGCCGACGCTGTGCGGCGAGTGGCCGCGGGCGAGAGGGTGGTCGACCCCGCACTCGCCGCCGCCACCCTGGCCGGCGGACCCTCGCCGCTCACCGGCCGCGAGCGCGACGTGCTGGTCGCGGCGCGCGGCGGCAGCACCGTCGCCGACATCGCCGGCGCCCTCTTCCTCTCGGAGGGCACGGTGCGCAACTACCTCTCGGCCGCCATCGCCAAGGTCGGAGTGAGGAATCGCACCGAGGCCGTCCGGGTCGCGGACGACCGAGGCTGGCTCTGAGCGTTGCGAGCTTCGGGTATCGAGCTTCGGCGTTTTCTGCCAGTGCGTTGAGGACTGGTGACAAGGCGAGGAACCGGCCTCTTGCGGGCCGGTTCGTCGCGCGCTCATCGCCTACCGGCGATTCGGCGGACCGACGCCACCGGCTTCGCCGGGGCCAGGTCGTCGGGAAAAGCCGGTCAAGGGCCAGGCCGGTCAAAGGCCAAGCGAGTCATGCCCAGTTTTCGTGGTGTGGACATTCCTCTCGCTTTGAGGGTGGTCGTTGGCCGCCACGCTTTGAGGGTTGCTCACGAGGCCTCGATCGACTCCAGGTCGAGCAGGAAGCGCTTCCTCTCGGTCCCTCCCGTGTAGCCGCCGAGGACCCCGCCGCTGCGCAGGACGCGGTGACACGGGATGACGATGGGGATCGGATTGCTCCCGAGGGCGTTGCCCGGTGGCGCGGGCTCCGCGCGGGTTCCCCGCCTCGGCCGAGACCTCCGCGTAGGAGCGTGCCTCTCCGTAGGGGATCGCGGCCGTGCTCTCGAGCACGGCTCGGGCATAGCCGCGCACCAGGCTCCAGTCGATCGGCAGGTCGAAGGCGCGCCGCCGGCCCGCGAAGTACTCGTCCAGCTCCCGGCGGGCGGGATCGAGGCGCGCCGGGGCCTCCAGGATGCGCGGCGACACGGCCGTGGCGACCCGGGCGAGGCGGTCGTCGATGCCGTCGTCCGTGTACGCGAGCATGACCAGGCCCTTCTCGGTGCCCACCGCCAGCAGGGGCCCGAGCGGGCGAGTCGACCATCGCGTAGGCCACGTCGAGCAGGCCCTCGCGCTGGGCGCGCTCGGCCAGTCGCGCCGAGGCGACCTCGAGACCCTCGGGCGTTGCGGCGCTCTCGCGCAGCGCCCGGTCCAGTTCATCCGGCATCCCACACCTCCCGTAGTCGGCGCACGCCCTCGAAGGCGCTTCGCCGGGCCGCATCGGTCGAGCAGCCCATCGCCCGTGCCACGTCGTCGTAGGCCAGATCCCCCACGTAGTGCAGCGCCACGGCCTGCCGCTGGCGCGGCGGCAGCGCCCGGACGGCAGCCCAGAGGGCGGGGTCGGCGACCTCCGGTGTGCCGTCCACAGGCGCCGGCTCGGGCTCGGCGATCGGCTCCGGGCGACGCCGCCGGGCACGGGTCGCGTCGATCGCGACGCGGCGCGCGATGGTCAGCACCCAGCCGCGCAGGTTGTCCGCGTCGCGCAGCCGCGGGTAGGCCCGCAGGGCCTTGATGAAGGTCTCCTGGAAGGCGTCGTCGACGTCGTCGCGGGGCAGCAGGCTCCTGAGGAAACGATGGACCACCTCGCCCTGGTCGGCGAGGAAGACGGAGAACGGCGGTGGGGGCATCTGTCAGGAGAACGTACCGGCGCGCCCGCGTGTGAGATCGGCCCCCACCGGCCGGATAGACTCGGCCGCCTGTCACCGCCCCCGGTCCCGGAGCGCCCATGTCCAAGATCGCCAGCGTCCACGCCCGCCAGATCCTCGACTCGCGTGGCCAGCCCACCGTCGAGGTGGAGGTCGGCCTCGAGTCGGGCGCCATCGGCCGCGCCGCGGTCCCGTCCGGAGCGAGCACGGGCGCGTTCGAGGCGCTGGAGCTGCGCGACGGCGACGCCCAGGTGTACGGCGGCAAGGGCGTGATGAAGGCGGTCGCCAACGTCGAGGACGAGCTGGCCGGTGTGCTCGTGGGCGCCGAGGCGAGCCAGCAGGCGGTGATCGACCGCACGATGATCGAGTTCGACGGCACGCCCAACAAGGCGCGCCTCGGCGCCAACGCGATCCTCGGCTGCTCGATGGCCGTGGCCCAGGCCGCCGCCGTCGATGCCGGCCTGCCGCTGTACCGCTACCTCGGCGGGGCGCGCGCCAACCGCCTGCCGGTGCCGCTGATGAACATCCTCAACGGGGGCGCGCACGCCGACAACTCGGTCGACCTGCAGGAGTTCATGGTCGCGCCGGTCGGCGCCCGCACGTTCGCCGAGGCGGTGCAGATGGGCGCCGAGGTGTACGCCTCACTCAAGTCCGGTCTGCGCGCGCCGCGGGCTCGCCACCGGAGTGGGCGACGAGGGCGGCTTCGCGCCCGACCTGCCGACCAATCAGGCCGCGCTCGACATCATCGTCGAGGCCATCACGGCCGCCGGGTACGAGCCCGGGGTGGACGTGGCGCTGGCACTCGACCCCGCCACCACCGAGCTCTACCACGATGGCGCCTACGTCCTCGAGGGCGAGGGCCGCACGCTCGACACCGCCGGCATGGTCGATTTCTGGGTCGATCTGGTGGACCGCTACCCGATCATCTCGATCGAGGACGGCATGGCCGAGGAGGACTGGGACGGCTGGGTCGCCCTCACCAAGGCGCCTCGGCGACCGGGTGCAGCTGGTGGGCGACGACCTGTTCGTCACCAACAGCATCCGGCTTCAGAAGGGCATCGAGCTCGGCGCGGGCAACGCCCTGCTGGTGAAGGTCAACCAGATCGGCACGCTCTCCGAGACGCTCGCCGCGATGGACCTCGCGAGCCGCTCGGGCTACGCCTCGATGGTGTCGCACCGCTCGGGCGAGACCGAGGACACCTTCATCGCCGACCTCGCCGTGGCGACGGGGGCGGGGCAGATCAAGACCGGCGCGCCGTCGCGCAGCGAGCGGGTGGCGAAGTACAACCAGCTCATCCGGATCGAGGAGCAGCTCGGCCCCGCGGCGTCGTACCCCGGGCGGTCGGCCTTCCGCGCGTGAAACACCACGGGGCAGGAGCGGCGGGGGGCGGGGCGTATCCCCAGATGATCGGGGCCCGACGGCCCGAATCGACCGTTCGGGGATCACGCAATCCGAGTCAAGCGCATCATCCTCGCGGGACTGCTCACGGCGGTGCTGCTGGGGTACATCGGACCGGTCTCCGGCTATCTCCAGCAGCGCGCGGAGCTGCGCGACGAGACGAGCAAGCTCGCGGTGCTGCAGGCGCGAGCGCGACACGATCAAGACGCAGCTCGCCGCCCTGGATCAGCGTCCCGTCCTGGAGGCCAGGGCGCGTGCGCTCGGCCTGATCCAGCCGGGCGAGCGGGCCTTCCTGGTACGCGGCGATCTCGACCCCGCGCCTCCGCCGCCCTCGAGCGCGCATGACGACGGCGGCCCATTCGGGTGGCTCACCGGAGTCTTCTGACGCCCGTGCCGTCGCCGCGCTGATCGGACGGACGCCGTTCACCGACTTCCAGGTGGTGGTGAGATGTCCGCACGGCGGGCCGGCGGTGGTGCGCAACGCGCCCCTCGATCTCAAGGGCCGGCCGTTCCCCACGCGCGACTGGCTGACGTGCCGGGTGCTGGACGAGGCGGTCAGCCGGCTCGAGGCGACCGGTGGCGTGAGGATGCTCGAGGACGATCGCCGACATGCGCGAGCACGTCGCCGCGGCGCACACGACCGCACCAGGAGCTGCACGCGGGCTACCGGGTGGCGGGTTCCGGCGACCCGGCGCACGTGAAATGCCTGCACGCGCACCTCGCGTTCGGGATGGCGCAGGGCGGCTCCCCGGTCGCCGACTGGATCCGGGCGCGGACCGACATCGCGTGGCCGGAGCGGTGCTGCGTGGAGCGGCTGCTGCCCGAGGGGGACGGGTGAGCCCCGCCGACCCCGCCGTGGCCACGGCCCGCTTCTCGTGGGAGGAGGGGCTCTCGCGGATGTCGCAGCCCGCGCCGGGCGGCGTGGTGCGCGCGCGCCAGCGCATCGTCACCGTGGTCCACCGCGAGCTGCGCCGGCGGGTGGGCTCCACGTTCTCGACCCGGGAGCTGGTGCGCGTGTACGACGAGGCCTCCTCCTGGTACCTCGACCTCGCCGCTCGGACGGCGCCGCGCGAGCCTGACTCGTGGGACCCGGCCGTGACCCTCGACGCGGCCTTCGCGATCTACGCCCGGCGCGCCACGGACGCGGGCCTGTGAGCACCGACGAGCCGACGCCGCGCGCGGGGCGGCCTCCGCGGCCGCGGAGGCCGCCCAAGCGCAAGATCGCCCTCACCCTGGCCCTGTTGCTGACCGGCCTGGCGCTGGTGGTGGGGCTCGTCGTGGGTTACGCCTCCCGGGGCGACGCGCCACCCGCGAAGCTGGTGACTCAGACGCGCACGGTGCCGGTGGTGACGGTCACGGTTCCCTCCGCGCCGTAGGCGCCGGGGCGGTCCACATCTCGGCGAGCTGAGGGTCGGCGGTCTCGCCCCGGTCGATGAGCGCATGGATCTCCGGCAGCGCGCGGACGTTGAGGTAGATGTGCCGCTGGCCGACGCTCGGCTTCTCGCCGAGCAGGCCGGCGCGCAGCAGCGCCTCGCCCACCTCCAGCGCCTGGTGGCGCTCGTGGGCGGCCGCGCCGCGGGCGAAGTTGGAGATGTCGGTGTGGTAGCCGGGGCCCACCTTGCCCATGCGCAGCATGCGTTGGAGCACCACGCGGGCGTGGCGGCGGCGCGGGCACGGGTCGTCGGCGATCTCCAGGCTGGGCGCCTGCTCGACCTCGACGAGCCGCTCGCCGGCCCAGCCCGCGCTCGCGCAGCAGGGCGCTGATGGCGGCGTGGTCGGCCGGCAGGTGATCGATCGGCATCCGCTGCTCCAGCAGCGCGACGGCCGCGATGACCGGGTGCACCGAGAGGTCGCGGGCGATCGCCACCAGCCCGTCGCCCGAGCGGTGGGCGTCGGCGACCAGGGGAACCGCCGGGCCGCCGGGCATGACGTCCTCGGGGAGCGCGGCCAGGCGCGCCTGCCCGGGCGGCGGGTGCGCGTCGGCCAGCATGCCCGGCGCCAGCTCCTCCTCGATGCCGGGGGCCACCAGGCAGGTGAGGCCGCGCCACTCCTCGAGGCGCAGCGCGCGGGCGTCGGCGCCCAGCACGACGGCGGTGTCGAGACAGCTCAGCAGCGCGGCCATCGGCCCCTTGGGCGAGAACGCCGCCGTCTGGCGCGCGCTGACCGGCAGCACCCAGGCGGGCTCGCCGGCGGCCGTCCACCCGGACCAGACCCAGAGCGTGTATCGCACCCCGTGCAGCTCCCGGCCCGACGCCGCGAGCGTCTGCACCACCGCGTCCGCGGGATCGCCGCGCTGCCAGGCCACCAGCCCGCGCGCGACCTCACCGGGATCACGTGACAGATCGCCGAGTGTGACCGCCGTGGACATGCCGACCACGGTAGCGCGGCGGCGAGCGCCCTATCCGCCCGCGAGCACCACGCGTGGTGGAGGTGAACGAGGAGTTGGCCCGGTACGCCCAGGCGAGCACCTCGGCGATGACGTCGTACAGCTCGGGCGGGATCATGGCGTTGAGGTTGAGCACCGAGAGGGCCTCGATCAGGTCGGGGTCCTCGCGCAGCGGGAGGTCGTGCTCGCGCGCGATCGCGAGGATGCGGTCGGCCACCGGGCCGCTGCCGGCCGCGGTGATCCGCGGGGCGGGGTCGTCGTGCCGGCGGTAGCGCAGCGCGACCGCGGTGCGCCGGGGCGGCGTCTGCGGATCGCTCACGCCGACACGTCGAGTCCCGACGAGGGGGGAGGCGGCAAGCAGGCGCTCGGGGGCCGGCCCGCTCAGCCGCTCGACGCTGACGCTGGCGCGTGGGGCGGTGCGCCGCAGGGCATCGGTGAGCTCGGGGGCGAGCCCGTCAAGATGACGGCGCGCCTCGTCGCCGGCCACGCGCACGGTGGCGTCCACGCCGCGCGGCCCGGCGGTCGCCTCCACCATCACCGGCCCGAGGGCCGAGAGGTGCAGCAGGAACGCCAGCCGCCGGGGCTTCTCGCCGGACACGCCGTCGCCCTCGGCATCGGGCGAGACGCGCACCTCGGCGGTGCCGCCGCCGGGGAGGGGGATCTGCATGTACGCGCCGTTCATCGACGACGGATCGGCGCCGGCCGGCGGCGGCAGGGTGGGTCCCGCGAGGGCCTGGGCCCCGACGGCATCGGCCACGCCGCCGGCCGCGCGCGCCAGCGACGGATCCACGGCCGGATGCGCGGCGAGCGCGAGCAGCAGGGCGCGCACGGGCGCCTCGTGGGCGGACGCCTGAGCGTGGGCCGCACCCCGCTCGATGCCCGCGCCGAGCTGGAGCACCGCTCTCTGGAGCGTGTCGCCCCGCCCCTCGACCGCCCCCGCCTCGACGTCGTGAACGAGCCGCGTGAGCCGGGCCACCAGCGCGGTGATGGAGGCGTCGGGCGCCTCGGTCGCGGTCGTCTGGGCCGGCGCCGTCGCCGTCGCGGCCGAGGCCTGGGCGGGAGCGGCGGCGGCCACGGCGGGGGCCGCGGACGCGGCTGCCGGAAGGGGGGAGGCTCCCGCTGGAGGGGCGGCCGCCGGGGTCGTTATGGGGGACGCGCCATTTGGCGTCGACACGCCGCGCCAATTGGCGCCACCCTCCACAACCTGGGTGGCGACGGGGATCTGACCCGACGGCGCCGTCGCCGTAGCGACGCTCGACGTGGCGCCCGAGGTGGCGGGGGTCGGAACGGGGGCCCCGCCGGCGGCGGGCGCCGGTGTCGTCGCGAGGCGGGCCGCGGCGGCGTCGAGGATGTTGGTGAGGGCCCGTCCGAGGGGGGCGCCGTCCAGCAGCTGCGCCAGGCCGGCGACCGTGGCGGGGGTGGTGGGCAGCCCGGCCTGCGCCAGGCGGACGAAGGCGGCGGCCTGGGCCGGGGTGCTCACCTGCGCGTCGGCGGCGCGCGCGGCGAGGTTGGCCAGGGCGGCGCCCGTCGGGATCTCGGCGCCCTGGTCGGCCAGCGCCGAGAGCAGGGCGGAGGCCGCCGAGGAGGGGAGGCCCGCTGCCGTCAGCGTCCCGGCCGGCGTCTGCGCGGGCGCGCCGGGGAGCGGCCCCTCGGGGGCGAGGCGCAGGGTGACGCCGTCGGAGCCCGCCGCGCCGACCACCAGGCGCAGCGACTGCCCGAGCTCCAGCGGCAGGTCGGTGGTCGCCATGACCACGCCGCCGGCGAGGGCGAGCTCGACCATGCCGGCCTGGATCTGGAGGACGCGCGCCGCCAGCGTCTGGCCGGGCGTGACGGCGAGCTGGCCGGAGACCGCGATCGCGTTGGACCCGATCGCCGGCGCGACGGCGGCGAGGGCCGCTGAGGCGGGCGGGGTCGCGGGCGCGGGCGCGGGGGAGGCGGGAGGCATCTTCTTGATGTGTCGTCGCGGGGGCCCCGGGGCTGAAGCGTCCCGCCGGTCAAGTGGCGACGCGGGCGCTGCCGATGCAATCCGCGATCGGACTCTCCACGGAAGGTATGGCGTGATCAGAGGGCTGTACATCGCCGCGACAGGGCTGCTCGCCGAGAGCGCGCGCCAGGACGCGGTGGCGAACAACCTCGCGAACGCCACGACCACCGGGTTCAAGCGCAGCGAGACGACGGCCTCGCCGTTCGACGAGATGCTGCTCTCGAGCATGGGGATGCCGGGCAAGCCGACCATCGGCAAGATGGAGATGGGCACCCAGGTCAACGGGATCGCCCGCATCGACACCCAGGGCCCGCTGCGTTACACGGGCAACCACCTGGATCTCGCCCTGATCGGCACCGGGCAGTTCACGATCGACGCGCCGAACGGGCGCAGGTATACGCGCGACGGGTCGTTCTCGCTGGACGCGACCGGCAAGCTCGTGACCAAGGAGGGCTACCCGGTGCTCGGCACCAACGGTCGCCCGATCACCCTGGAACAGGGCGAGGTGAAGATCGCCGCCGACGGCACGGTCTCACAGGCCGGCGAGGTGCGCGGGAAGCTCCAGCTGACCGAGCTCGCTCCCGACTCGATCTCCGCCGAGAGCGAGAGCCTGCTCACCGGCACCCCGACGGGCACGGCGAAGGCCACGGTCCGCCAGGACCACCTGGAGTCGAGCACGGTCAACGTGGTCTCGGAGATGGTCGAGCTCATCCGCGTGATGCGCTCATTCGAGTCCAACCAGAAGTCCGTCAACGCACAGGACGAGGCCCTCCAGGCCTCGGTGACCAGGGTGGGCGCGGTCGGATAACGGAGATCGCCACGCGAGCAGACACCTGAGCCGGACCGCCCCGACGTGGCGGAAGCTCTGGGAGCCCGACAGACAGACGGCTCCCCCCGCACCACATCGCTCGCATGACCTCTCCGCCCGGCTCCGCCGTCAGGTACGACGACACGGAGGTTGATGGGCAGATGATGGACGCTTTGTATTCGGCTGCGACGGGCATGATGGCCCAGCAGACCAGCATGGACGTGGTCGCCAACAACCTGGCGAACGCCACGACCACGGGCTACAAGCGCGACCGCCTCGACCTGGTCGATCTGGCCTACCAGCCCTTCAAGCTCCCCTCCGGCAAGCAGGGCCAGATCGGGCTCGGCGCCGCCCCCGGGCAGGTCGCCAAGGAGCACGAGCAGGGCGGCCTGCAGAACACCGGCCGCGACCTCGACGTCGCGATCCAGGGCGAGGGCTTCATCCAGGTGACCCGTCCCGACGGCACGTTGGCCTACACCCGGGCCGGCAACCTCCAGGTGGACGCCAACGGCCGCATCGGCCTGCCCGGCGGCGAGCTGCTTCAGCCCCGCGTCCAGGTCCCCGCCGGCGCGAGCGACATCACCATCGGCGCCGACGGCCGCGTGAGCGCGGTCGTCAACGGGGCCAACACCAAGCTCGGCTCGGTCACCATCGCGTCGTTCGCCAACCCCTCCGGCCTCCTGGCCGTCGGCGGCAACCTGTTCACCCCCTCGGCCAACTCGGGCACCGCCGACGTGGGCGCGCCCGGCACGGAGCGCCGCGGCTCCCTCTCCCAGGGCGTCCTCGAGTCGTCCAACGTGGACGTCGGCACCGAGATGATCTCGCTCATCGTCACCCAGCGCGCGTTCGAGGCCTCCAGCAAGGTGGTCAGCGCCAGTGACGAGATGATGGGCATGGCGAACGGCCTGCGCCGATGAGCGCCCCCATCGTCCCCCTGAACGGCGCCGCGAGCGCCGACCCCGCGTCCACCTCGGGCAAATCGTCCATCCGCCAGGCCGCGGAGGGGTTCGAGGGCGTGTTCATGTCGATGCTGGTGGGAGAGATGCTCAAAGGCACCGACGTCGAGCAGGGCAACCCCGTCTACTCCGGCCTGATGACCGAGAAGCTCGGCGATCAGCTGGCCGCCTCGGGCGGCATCGGCCTGGCCGACGTCCTCGAGAAGCAGATGGGCGGCGGCACCGCTGATCCGGCAGCCCCGGCCGACGGGACGACGTGATGAGCCCGATGACCTGCACCGAGTGCTCCGGCCTGTTCGCGTTCCTGCCGCGCGGCCTGTGCGTCGCATGCCAGGAGGCGCGCGAGCTGCGGTTCCAGGCGGTGCGCGATTGGCTCGTGACCCACCCCGACGCGACGATGGTCGATCTCACCGAGTCGCTCGGCGTGGACGAGAAGCTCGTCACCGGGTGGATCCGCGAGGGTCGCCTGCGCGCGGTCGAGCCCTCGCCCGACGCCGCCCAGCGCGAGCGCGTCGAGCAGATGCTGCGCGCACGATTCGTCCGCCAGGCGACCGGCCTGATCGGGCCCCCAGGACCAGCCCGGAATGAGGAGCAAGCCCTGATGAGCCGCGCCGACGCCATCGCCACCCTGGCCGAGCGCCTCGACGAGGCCCTCGACTCCCAGCGCCGCCTGCTCGAGCTGGTCGTCGAGCAGCGCCCCGCCATCGCCACCGGCCGCCACGCCGACGTGGACGCCATCGCCGGCCGCATCGAGCTGGAGGTGCGCCGCCTCTCCACCATCGAGCAGGCGCGCGCCGCCGCCGCCGAGCTGCTGGCCGACGAGCTCGGCCTGGCCGCCACCCGCTGGTCGGTACTGCGCGAGGCGCTCACCGCCGACGAGCGCGCGGTGATCGCCCCCCGCGTGCAGGCCATCGAGGGGGTCGTCCGCGACCTCGAGCTGGCCAACACGGTCAACGGACAGCTGGTGCGCCAGGAGCTGAACCTGGTGGACATGTCGGTGCGCAGCCTCGGGGCCGCCGACCGCAACCCGGCGCACCGCGCCTACACCGCCGGCGGCACCCGCGCCGCGGCTCCCGCGTCCGGCCCCCTGATGCTCAACACCGCGGCGTAGGGGAGCGGCGATGGGATCGACATTCTTCGGGCTCAACGTCGCGCTCAGCGGCGTCGTCACCCAGCAGCGGGCGCTCAACAACGTCTCGCACAACCTGACCAACGCCACGACGCCGGGCTACTCGCGCCAGCGGGTCGACATGAGCGCGTCGATGCCCTTCACGCAGCCGGCCCTGAACATGCCGGTCTCGGCGGGCCAGGTCGGCACCGGCGTGGTCGCGACCCAGTACACGCGCCTGCGCGACCAGTTCGTGGACGTCAACTTCCGCGGCGCGACCTCGGACGTCGGCCAGTTCACCGCCAAGTCGGACGCCCTCGGCAACCTCGACTCGATCATCGACGAGCCGGGCGACACCGGCATCACCCACCTGATGGGCGAGTTCTGGGGCAGCTGGCAGGCGCTCTCGCTGTCGCCCGAGTCGGCCGCCAACCGCACCGCCGTCCGCGACTCCGGGCAGGCGCTCGCCGAGGGCTTCAACGACCTGAGCGCCAACCTCACGAAGGCCCAGGGCGACGCGGACACCCAGATCGGCCTCGGCACCGGCCGCGTCAACGAGCTGTCGGCCCAGATCAACACGCTCAATCAGAAGATCGCCCTGGTGAAGGCCGTCGGGCAGGAGCCCAACGACCTGCGCGACCAGCGCGACCTGCTGATCGATCAGATCGCCGGCTACGCCAACGTCGCGGTCACGGAGAACCCGGCCAGCGGCAAGGTCTCGGTCGCCATCGGCTCGCAGCTGATCGTGGACTCGACCACCGACACGGTCAACGCGCTGGCCATCGACGGCGCCGGCGCCGCGACGGTCAACGGCGTCGCCACCACCATCACCAGCGGCAGCCTGCGCGGCCTGGTGGACCTGCGCGACACCGTCATCGGCGGCGCGACCGGGTACCTCGCCCAGCTCGACACCCTCGCCGCCGCCGTCGCCAACGTGGTCAACACCCGCCACGCGGCCGGCTACGGCCTCGACGGCACCACGGGCAACGCCTTCTTCGCCGGCACCACCGCGGCGACCCTGGGCATCTCCGCCGCCGTGGCGGGGTCCACCGACAAGATCGCGGCCAGCGACACGGCCGCCGGCGTCCCCGCCGGGGCGGGCAACGCCACCGGCATCGCCCAGCTCCAGTACGTGGTGCAGACGATCGGCACCGCGACCACGAGCCTCGACGGCTTCTACCAGCAGCTGGTGACGAAGCTCGGGGTCGACACGGATCAGGCGAACCGCCTCGCCCAGGTGCACCAGGGGGTGCTCGATGCCGCCACCTCGCGTCGCGAGGGCGTCAGCGGGGTCAACCTGGACGAGGAGATGAGCGACATGGTGCGGTTCCAGAAGTCCTACAACGCGGCCGCCCGCATGGTCACGACACTCGACGACATGCTCGAGACGATCGTGAGCCGTATGGGCCTCGTCGGCCGATAGGAGAGAGACGCAATGGTCGGTCGCATGAGCTCCAACCAGGCGGTCCAGAACTTCCTCTCGGACCTCCAGGGCAACTACCGCGGACTCACGGACGCGCAGCGCACGCTCTCGACGGGCAAGCGCATCAACAGCCCCTCGGACGACCCCGTGGGCATCGCGTCGGGCCTCAGCATCCGCCGCGACCAGAGCGCGACGGCCGCCTGGGGCCGCAACGTCGAGGACTCCCAGACGTGGCTCAACACCACCGACACCGCGCTGGCCCAGGCCCTCGACGTGGTGCAGCGCGCACGCGAGTTGGCCGTGCAGGGCGGCAACGGGACGCTCTCGTCCAACGCCCGCGCCCTGATCGCCAACGAGGTCACCACCCTCAAGAGCCAGTTCGTGGAGATCGGCAACAGCAGCCAGGGCGGGCGGTTCATCTTCGGGGGCACCGCCACCGACACGCCGCCGTTCGACGCCACGGCCGAGGCCGCCACCACCCCGATCAACACCGGCGCGATCAGCCGCGAGGTGTCCCAGGGCTCGGTGATGAGCGTCAACATCACCGCCGACCGTCTTCAGGCCGCCCCCGGGGCCAGCGGCGACATCTTCGCGGTGCTCGACGGCCTGGCCACGGCGCTCCAGACCGGCGACTCCGACGCCATCGCGACGGCGCTCAACGACCTCGACGCCCACCAGAGCAACATCAGCGCCCTGCGCGGCGAGGGCGCGGCCAAGATCAACCGGCTCGAGCTCACCGCGAGCCGCTTCGACTCGCTCAAGATCGCCTCCGGGGAGCAGCTGTCGAAGATCGAGGACGCCGACATGGCGCAGGCGATCACCGACCTCTCCATGCGCGAGACGGTCTACAACGCCGCCCTGGCGACCGGCGCCCGCGTCATCCAGAAGTCCCTCGTGGATTTCCTGCAATGAGCGTCTGGGACACGAGTCTCAAGTCTTCCCTCGTGGGTCCGATGAGGGTTCACGTGATCCCGCTCCGTCTGGGGATCTGACACCAACGCCGGTCCGGATGATCGGCGACCACCCGCACCACGTTCGTTTGTTGACGCAGGACATGGAAGTCCCGTCTCAGCTCTTCACCGGGCACCCGCCCGCTGCCGGTTCCGCCGGCGGAATGACTGGCGAGAAAGGGATTCTCACATGGGTCTGCGGATCTACAACAACGTCGAGGCGCAGATGGCCCACCGTCAGCTGTCGTCGACGAACAATCAGCTCAGCAAGACGATGGAGCGGCTGTCCTCCGGCCTGCGCATCAACCGGGCCGCCGATGACGCGGCCGGTCTCGCGGTCAGTGAGGAGATGCGCTCCCAGATCCGGGGCATGAACGTCGCCTCGCGCAACGCGCAGGACGGCGTCTCGATGGTGCAGGTCGCCGACGGCGCCCTCGGTGGTGTCAACGACATGCTCCAGCGGATCCGTGACCTCTCGGTCCAGGCCGCCAACGGCACGCTGACCGACCAGCAGCGCAGCAACCTCGATCAGGAGGTCCAGTCGATCGTCGCCGAGATGGCGCGCGTCGCCTCGGACACCGAGTTCAACGGCGTCAAGATCCTCTCCGGATCGGTCGCCACCGCCGCCAACGCGGTGACGCTGCAGGTCGGCGCCAACGGCTCCCAGGTGATCGCGTTCACCATCGGCACGATGTCCGCCGCCGACCTCGGCATCTCGGGTATCGCGATCGGAACCGCCGCGTCCGCCACCCAGGCCATCGCCTCGGTCGACGCCGCCATCCGCTCGGTCAACTCGAGCCGAGCCGCCATGGGCGCCATCCAGAACCGCCTCGAGCAGACGATCAGCCGGCTCGATCTCACCTCCGAGAACCTCCAGGCCGCTGAGTCTCGCGTCCGAGATGCCGATATGGCCTCAGAGATGATCGACTTCACGCGCAACCAGATCCTCCAGCAGTCGGGCACGGCGATGCTGGCGCAGGCGAACCAGGCACCGCAGAGCATCCTGAAGCTCCTGCAGTAGGAGAGAGATGACCCGGACCGAGCAAGGAGATGGGATGACCACGACGAGCGGCGTCGCAGCCTCGATCACCGTGGCCTCGCAGGCGCTGGGCGCCGTCGAGGTGCGCACCGAGTCGATCATCACGGCATGCGAGCCCCTGGCCGGCTTCCCGGGCTGCGTCTCGTACGCGCTGGTGGAGCACGATCACGCCACCGGCTCGGCCAGCCGCTCGGTGTTCTGGCTCCAGGCGGTGGAGGCTCCCTTCCACGCCTTCGTGGTGACCGACCCGTGGTCGGTGTTCCCCGACTTCGCGCCCGAGGTCTCCGACTCCGACGCGGCCCAGCTCGAGCTCAACAGCTTCGAGGACGCCCGGGTCTACGCCATCCTCACGATCCCGCGCAATCCGAGCGAGATCAGCGTCAACCTGCGGGCCCCCGTGGTCATCAACGTGGCCCGGCGCCTCTGCAAGCAGGTCGTGCTCCTCAACGAGCAGTACCACACGCGCCACATGGTGAACGCCCCCGCCGCGTAGCCCCCGGGCTCTCCAGTCGGGAACCGGCGGCCGGCCCTCCACGACCCGGCGCGCCAGCCAGTCCAGCAGGCGCCCGCGACGCTCGTCGTCGAGCCAGTTGGCCACGGCGTGCTCCAGCCGCTCGATGGGCGGCCCACCCCCCGCCATCGCCTGATTGCGCCCCGTGCGCCAGGCGATCCAGCCGACCAGGCGCTCGGCGTCCCCCTCTCCGATGTTGAGGCGGCAGTACGTCATCACATCGTCAACCGAGGCGAGCACGGACCGGGCAGGATAATCGAACATACGTTCGATACAAGGGGTCGTTTCGGGAGGGGATCTATGATCCGGTGATGCCCGATCCCACCTCCCGCGCGGTGCGCTTCTCCGCCTTCGGCGAGCCGTCCGACATGCTCGGTGTCGAGACCGTCCCCACCCCGAGCCCCGGACCCGGTGAGGTGACGCTGCGCCTGCGCGCGCGGCCCATCAACCCCTCCGACCTCTCGGTCGTGCGCGGTCGCTACGGCGAGCTCCCCGACCTGCCGGCGACGCCCGGGCTCGAGGGGATGGGCGTCGTCGAGACGCTGGGCGCCGGCGTCAACTCGGTTGCGGTCGGCCAGCGGGTGGTGCCCCTCGGCATCTCACCGGGGACCTGGGCCGAGCATCGCGTGGCGCCTGCCGCCATGCTGGTGCCCGTCCCCGACGCGGTCTCCGACGACGCCGCGGCCCAGCTGGTGGTGAATCCCCTGACGGCGTGGATCCTCGTCGTCGATGAGCTCGACCTGCAGCCCGGCGAGTGGCTGATGCAGAGCGCCGCCGGCTCCACCCTGGGGCGCATCGTGCTTCAGCTCGCCCGCGCCCGGGGTTTCCGGACGATCAACCTCGTCCGCCGCGCCGAGCAGGCCGACGAGCTGATCGCCCTGGGCGCCGACGAGGTGATCGTCACGGAGCGCGACGACATCGGGGAGCGGGTCCACGAGATCACCGACGGCGCCGGTGTCGCCAAGGCCATCGACTCGGTGGCCGGAGAGCTCGCGGGCCGGATGGCCGCGTCGCTCGGCGTCCACGGAACGCTGATCACCTACGGCCGCCTCTCCCAGCAGCCGGTACCGCTCGACACCGGCCTGCAGATCTTCCGCGGCACGACCATCCGCGGCTTCTGGCTGGCCCGCTGGTTCGGCGAGGCCTCGCCGCAGAAGATCCAGGAGACCATCGGAGCGGTGTTCGGCCTGATGGCCGAGGGCGTCATCGACCCCCCGGTCGAAGCCCACTACGACCTCGCCGACATCCGCGACGCCGTAGTCCACGCGGAGAAGCCGGGGAGATCCGGCAAGGTCATCCTCACCGGATAGGGGAGAGCCCCACCCCCCGAAGCGCTCAAAGCGAGAGGAATGTCCACACCCACGCCACACCGGGAAGCGTGGGCATGCTCGTTTGATCCCTTGACCGGCTCTTTCCGACGACCTGGCCCCGGCGAACAGCCGGTGGCGTCGGTCCGCCGAATCGCCGGTAGGCGATGAGCGCGCGACGAACGGCCCCGCAAGAGGGCCGTTCCTCGCCTTGTCACCCAGTCCTCAACGCACCGCGAAGAAAACGCCGAAGCGCGGAACGCTCAGAGCTCTCTAACCCACCCCGCTCGTCAGCAGAGTCAGCACCGCGCTGACCACCAGTCCGGCCCCACCGAGTAGGAACCCCGCGCGCAGCCGCCGCGCCACCAGCAGGCCGGCGGCGACCAGGTCGATGATGCAGACGACCACGACGACGGCGGTGGGAGCGGCGGATCCGTTGGAGAAGCGGTCGAGGCCCGGGGCGTAGTCGGGGTCGAAGGAGAGGTGGTGGTACAGCAGCAGCATCGCCGCCGCGACGGGCATCAGGGCGACCTCGCCGACGGCGCTCAGGCGCACGGCCAGCGTGGCGGTGAAGCCGGCGACCAGCAGCACGAGTCCCCCGAGGCCGACCGCGCCGATGGCGACCAGCAGCAGCCCGGCGGCCCCCGGCGCCCCGTCGGCGGATCTGCGCCCGACGTCGATGATGTTCTGGCCGACGACGGCCTCGTACGCCGCGGCGACGAGCACGAGAACCAGCCAGACGATCACGATCGAGCGGTCCGAGCGCATCGCGGCAGCCTACGCGGCGGGGCCCGTGGCCGGTCCGCCGTGACATCCGTGGCAGGAGTCCGGGGCTCGCCGTGCAAGCCATGACGGAACGCGTCACACCATGACAAGGGGACGATGTGGCCACCACCCGAACGAGAACTCCCCGGCGGGGGGCCGACAACTACGACGACGAGTACGACGACCTGCCCCGTCGCGGTGGGCGCGGACCCTCCGGACCGATGGCGCGGCGCTTCGGGCTCCCGGTGGTCGCCGCGGCGCTCATCGGCGGGTTGTTCGTGGGCTATGTCGTCAGCTCGGGAGGCAGCGGCACCGCCACCGTGACCGAGACCAAGACCGTCTCCGCGCCGGCCTCCGCGTCCGCGCCGGGAGCGGCGACGGCGAGCGGAGCGGCCTCGCGCGCGACGATCGCTCTGACCGTGCTCAACGGCTCCGGTGAGTCCGGGCTGGCCGGGCGCACCGCCGACACGGCCAAGAACATGGGCTACACGACCGTCACGGCGGCCGACGCGCCTTCGCCGACCGCCTCCAGCGAGGTGGTCTACCGCGAGGGCTTCGCGGCCCAGGCGCAGCAGGTCGCCGACGACCTCGACCTGCCGGCGCCGACCGCCGCCCAGGTGGGATCGGGGCTGCTGGCGGTGAGCGGCGACGCCCAGGTGATCGTGGTGCTCGGCTCCGACGCGGCGACCACCGACTCGGGCGCGGCGACGGATTCCGGCGCCGCCACGGATCCCGCGGCCGGCACCGGCACCGCGCCGACCGACGCCAGCACGCCCACGCAATGATCTAAGGACCCGTTTCAGGATGGAGGTCCGCGGCCGTCTGCTCGCTGCAAACCTTCGCGATCCGTCGTCCTCGGTCGGGGCGATGCCTTAAGGCATCACACCCTCCCTGCGTCCTCGGACTCCCTCGGTTTTCGCGGCAGCCGACCACGGCTCATCCTGAAACGGGTCCTAAACCCCATGGCCTCCCTGCCGATGGGGAGGCCATGGGTCTCCGACTGCTGGGCGAAACGCCCGCAAATCCCACCGACGGCGTGCGCGTGGGGAATGGGCCCGAGGGCCCGGTGCGGGTGCTGTCGCTGCCCAAGATCAGTGATCCGCGCGGCAATCTGACCTTCATCGAGTCGGGGCAGCACGTCCCGTTCGAGTGCCGCCGCGTCTACTACCTCTACGACGTGCCCGGCGGCGAGGGCAGGGGCGGCCACGCCCACCGCGAGCTGCAGCAGCTGGTGATCGCCGCGTCCGGGAGCTTCGACGTGGCGGTTGACGACGGCACCGCGCACGCGGGTGTTCTCGCTCAACCGCTCGTACACCGGCCTCTACATCCCGTCGATGGTCTGGCGCGAGCTGGCCAACTTCTCGTCCGGATCGGTCGCGCTGGTGCTGGCCTCCGAGCACTACTCCGAGGCCGACTACTACCGCGACTACGACGAGTTCGCCCGCGACGCCCACGACCCCGGTCACGCGCGCGCCGCCGGGAGCGCGCGGTGAGCCTCGCCACCCTTCGCGCGCGTCCCGTTCCTGGACATGGGCGCAAACCGCATCTCGGAGCTGGCCGACCAGATCGACGCCGCGCTCTCGCGCGTCGCCGCCGGCGGCCGCTACGTGCTGGGGCCGGAGGTCGAGGCTTTCGAGGAGCGCTTCGCCGAGTACGTGGGCGTGCGCCACTGCGTGGGCGTGGGATCGGGGCTCGACGCCCTGCACCTCGCGCTGCTGGCGATGGGCGTCGGGCCCGGTGACGAGGTGCTCGTGCCCGCCACGACCTACATCGCCACGTGGCTCGCGGTCACCCGCACCGGCGCCGCGGTGGTGCCGGTCGAACCGGATCCACGCACCGGCAACATCGACCCCGGCCGGCTGGCCGCCGCCGTCACGCACCGCACGCGCGCGATCGTGCCGGTGCACCTCCACGGCTGCCCGGCCGACATGCACGCGATCCGCGAGGTTGCACGCCACCACCACCTGCGCGTCCTCGAGGATGCGGCCCAGGCCCACGGCGCCCGCCACCATCGGCCGGCGCGTCGGCGGGCTCGGCGACGCGGGCGCGTGGAGCTTCTACCCCTCCAAGAACCTCGGCGCGCTGGGCGACGGCGGCGCGGTGACCACCGACGACGCGCGCCTGGCCGAGCGCCTGCGCTCGCTGCGCAACTACGGCTCGTCGGAGCGCTACGTGCACTCCGAGCGCGGGCTCAACAGTCGCCTCGACGAGATCCAGGCGGCCGTCCTCTCGGTCGAAGCTCGACCACCTCGACGCATGGAACGCGCGCCGCGCGCGCGGTCGCCGCGATCTACCTCGGGGGCTGGCCGGCCTCGCCGCTCGGGCTGCCCGTGGTGCCGCCGGGCGACGTGCACGTGTGGCACGTGTTCGCGATCCGCACCGCGCGGCGCGACGCGCTGGCGGCGCACCTGCGACGACGCCGGCATCGACACGCTGATCCATTACCCGGTGCCGCCGCATCTGCAGGGCGCGTACCGCGACCTCGGGTTCCGACCCGGGCGACCTGCCGATCGCCGAGTCGATCGCGCGCGAGACGCTGAGCCTGCCCATGGGCCCGCACCTCGTACGGCGGCGGACGCCGAGCGGGTGGTGCGACGCCGTGCGGGATTTCCATGCCGACGGCTGACTCCGATCGCGCGGGCGCACGGCGATGTCCGAGGAGCACCTGGCCGTGTTCTCGACTCGATGCCTTCCACGCGCTCAACCTGACCCCGGCCAGCGCGTGCGGCGCCTCGACCACGCCGCCGACGAGCGTCTGGTCGGCTCCCTGGTGGGGGTGATCGACGGCGCCACTTTCCGCTCGGGCCACAGCGCCCCCTTCGGCGGACCCGATTTCGTGCGCGAGACGGAGACCACCCGCAACGTGGTCGACACGCTCACGTCGGCCGTCGCACAGCTCGACGCCGAAGGCGTCGAGCGCATCGAGGTCAAGGCGCGTCCGGCCTTCTACTCGGGCTCTGAGGCAAGCGTGCAGTTCGCCCTGCTCAACCTGGGCTTCTCGGTGGCGCGCTGCGAGCTCAACTTCCACATCGAGCTCGACGGCGTCGCCGATGCCGACGACTACATCGCCCGCCTGCGCTCGCCCGCCCGCCGCGCGCTGCGCCACGCCATCGACGAGCCGTTCGCCTTCGGCCCCGCCCTCGACGACGCTGGCGTGGGAGCAGGCCTACGGCGTGCTGGCCGACAACCGCCGCGCCAAGGGCCGCAGCCTGGCCCTGCCCCTCGACTACCTGCGCCGCGCGCGCGCGGCGTTCCCGGGGCGGATCCGGATGTTCCTGATGACGCACGGCGGATGGCCCTGCGCCGCCGCCCTCCTCTACCGCGTCGCGCCGGGCCGCGAACTGGTCGTCTACTGGGGCGACGCCGGCCACGACCTGCCGCGCTCGCCGATGAACCTGCTGGCGCTGCGCCTGGTGGAGACGGTCCTCGCCGAGGGCGCCCTCACCCTCGACCTCGGCATCTCGAGCGTCAACGGTGTGCCGGACCAGGGCCTGATCCAGTTCAAGCGCAGCGTGCTGGCCCGCGAGAGCCTGCGTCTCGACCTGGTGAGGATGGCGCCGTGAGCACCTCCGAGCGCACAGAGACGGACTACTCGGCGATCTACGACCCCGAGACCGACTTCGACAGCCGGTACTCGCGCGCCACCATCGCCCGCATCGCGCCCCACGTGCTGGAGGGCGAGGGCGTGCTGGAGCTGGGCTGCGCCACCGGCCTGATGACCGCCGAGCTGGCCGCGCGCGGCGCGCGCGTGACGGCTGTCGATCGCTCCGAGGCCTACCTGCGCCGCGCCCGCGAGCGCGGCCTGCCGGGCGCCCGTTTCGTGCAGGCCCAGCTCGACGAGCCCGGCTGGGACGAGCGCATCGGCGGCGACTTCGCCCACGTGCTCGCCTGCAACCTGATCCACGAGCTGCCGGATCCGCAGGACACCCTCGCCCGGGCCGGCGCGCTGCTGGGCGCGGGCGGCGTGGTGCACCTCAGCCTCCAGAACCCCGGCTCGATCCACCGGCTGGTGGCCGTCGAGATGGGGCTGATCGACGACACCCGGGGCATCTCGGGGCGCGGCCGGCGGTACGCCACGCGGCAGATCTGGGAGGCCGACGAGCTGATCGAGATGGCCTGGGACGCCGGTCTGCGACTGGTCGCCCGCGAGGGCGTGATGCTGAAGCCGCTGCCCAACGACATGATGGCCGCCCTGCCCGCCGAGGTGCTGGACGGCTTCGAGCGCGCGGCGCGGTACCTGCCCGAGCACTGCGCCATCAACTACCTGGTGCTCCGTGCCCGGTAGCCCCCTCGTCGTCGTGGGCGGCTCGATCGCCTCCCTGGTCGCGGCCGACGCGGCGCTGCGCAACGGCCGCGACGTGGAGCTGATCCTGCCGCGGTCCGGCGTCGGCGGCGGGTTCCGGCCCCTGCAGGTCGACGGGCGCCGGCTGGACATCGGCGTGCGCCTTCTGGAGATCGACCGCGAGGACGCCTCCACGCCGCCGCCGCTCGCCGGCTACCGCCCGGGCCCGACGGCCCACGCCGCCTACGTGCGCCACGTCGCCGACTGGGTCGGCGACCTCGTGGGCGACCGCCTGCGCGAGGTCGATCGCCCGGCGATGTCCATCGACGGCCGGCTGGTGGACGACATCTACTTCACGGTCGATCTGGACGGCCTCTCGTCCACGCTGGCGCCCGACGAGGCGCGCCGCACGGCGGCCGAGGCGGGCGACGCCCGCCGGCGCGAGGGCGACGCCGGGGTGCTCGACGAGGCGCACGACCTGCTGCGCTGCTCGCTCGAGGAGGCCTCGCGTGCGAACCACGGCGCCACCTTCCACGACCGCTTCATCGCGTCGATGTGCGCCAAGATCCACCCGGGCGGGGCGGCCGCGGTGCCCGCCGCGCTGCGCCGCAAGGTGTGGATGCCGCTGTTCCACCCGCGCACGCTGGAGCGCGCCGCCGCCGGTGAGCCCACGGGCTTCCACCCGCGCCGTCCCTTCCACACCGTCGAGCCCGGAGGCATGGGCGAGGTGGTCGAGGCGCTGCTCGCCCGCATCCGGGGCTCCGCCCGTGCTCGCATCGTCGAGTCGGGCAGGCTCGTCGGCGTCACGCGTGTCGGACGGGGGATCACCGCGCTGGGCTTCGACAACGGCGTCGTGCGCACCGCGCGTCAATCCCGTGCTCGGCACCGGGGCCGAGGAGATCTTCGCCGCCGCCGGCGCGCGCTACGCCCCTGGCCGCGTCCCGATGGCGCTCGCCTGGGCCGAGGTGGACGAGGCCGACGTGACGGCCCTCCCCAGCCTGACCCACATCCCCGATCCCGACATCCCCGCCTTCCGCGTCAGCCCCGGCGGCGACGGCACCCCCGGCACGCGCGTGCTCGCGCTTGAGTTGCGCCACGACACGCCTCCCGGCGCGATCGACCAGGCGGTCGACACCACCCTGCGCGGTGTCGGCCTCGTGCGCCCCGGTGCGGACATCCGCGTCGTGCACCGCCACGCGGGCCTCGGGCCGGTCGATCCCTCGCGCGCAGAGCGTCGAGGCGTTCGCCGTGGCGCGCGCGATCCTCGACCGCCGTCGCCTCGAGGCGGAGATCGTCGGCGGGGCGAGCGCCTTCGGAGCGGATTCGTTCAATGAGCAGGTGATCCAGGGCCTCCGGGCCGAGGAGATGACGGCATGACGCTGACCCCCGCGGCCCTCGACGGCTACGCGCGCGATTACTACCTGAGCGACCAGATCGAGGACATCGACATCGAGGAGCGGGCGCAGCGGCTGAGCGCCCCCCGGGTGGCCGAGGCGGTCGGCGACGCGCGGCGGGTGCTCGACATGGGCTACGGCACCGGCGAGATGGCGCGCGAGCTGCTGTCCCGCGGGCTCCAGACCGAGGTGGTGGAGGGCTCCCCGCTGCTGGCCGACGAGGCGCAGGCCCGACACCCCGAGCTGGTGGTGCACCGGGCGATGTTCGAGGAGTTCACGCCCGGCCCGGTCTACGACGCGGTGCTCGCGCTCCACGTGATGGAGCACGTCGACCACCCGCTGGAGCTGATGAACCATGTGCGCCGCTGGCTCGCGCCGGGCGGCTCGCTGGTGGTGGTCGTCCCCAATCGCCACTCCCTGCACCGCCGCCTCGCCGTGCTGATGGGCCTCCAGGCCGAGCTCGGCGAGCTGTCGGCGCGCGACCACCTGGTCGGCCACCGCCGCGTCTACGGACTCGACACCCTGGGCGCCGATCTGGCCGCCGCCGGTTTCGAGGTGCGCGAGGAGTTCGGCTTCCAGCTCAAGACCGTCCCCAACTCGATGATGCTCGACTGGTCGCCCGACCTGATGGACGCCCTCACCCAGATCAGCCCCGAGCTGCCGCCCGGGTTGCTCGCCAACATCGGCGTGCGCGCCGTGGCGACCGGGTGACGGCTCGCGACCGGGTCGCGGCCCACCGTCGTGCGCTCGCCGTCCTCGAGGACCGCGTCGCGGGGCTGACCGCCGCCGGCGCCGACGCCGAGGCCGCCGCCTGGGCCCAGATCGCCGGGGACTACGCCTGGCACAGCCCGTCCGGTGTCTGGGCGAGTCCGGCGATCGACACGGCGATGGAGCGGATCGGCCTCCGCGTGTGTCCGCGCGCCGGTTCGGCCGAGCGCTCCCCGGGGCCCCGCCGGGTGCTCCACGTGGCCACCGAGTGCGCGGCGGTCGGGGGTCACTCCCGCATGGCCTGGCGCTGGATCGAGCGGGATACGGGCAGCGTCCCGACGCTCGCGCTCACCCGCCACCGCGGGGCGATCCCGCACCCACTCGCCGACGCCGTCGCGGCCCGCGGCGGGCGCATCGAAATCGTCGAGGGGCACGACCAGATCGACCGCGCGCGCGAGTTGGCGCGCCTGATCGACGCGGCCGACATCGTGGTGCTGCACGTGCACCCGTTCGACGTGGTGAGCGCCATCGCGCTGGCCGACCGGCGCGGCCGGCCGCCGGTGGTGCTGGTCAACCACGCCGACCACTGCTTCTGGCTGGGCGCCGGCGTGCCCGACCTGGTGGTCAGCACGCGCCGCGCGGCGGCGCGCTCCACGGCGACCCGGCGCGGCATCCCGGCCGAGCGCTCGGCGCTGCTGGCCGTGCCCGCCGATCCGCCCGTCGCTCTGCCCGAGCGGGACCGCGCGCGCCGCGACCTCGGCCTGTCGCAGGACGTGACCGTGCTCGTCGCCATGGCGTCGGCCTACAAGCTGGAGCGCATCGACGACGTGGGATTCCTGGATCTGATGGAGCCGATCGTCGCCTCGCGGTCCGACCTGGTGCTGATCGCCGTCGGCCCCGACGACGAGGGCGCCTGGCGCGACGCGCGCGAGCGCAGCGGCGGGCGCATCCGTGCCCTCGGCGTGCTCTCGGACACGTCCACCGCCCTCGCGGCGGGCGACGTCTTCGTCGACGGCTACCCCTGCTCGTCGCTGACCGCGGCGCTCGAGGCGGCCGCCGTCGGGATGCCGGTGGTCAGCTTCCAGCCCCCGCGGCCCCAGGCGGCCACCTACGACATCGACGAGCCCGCCCTCGGCGACGGCCACCTGCGCGCCACGACCCCCGCCGGCCTCGCCGCCGCGATCGGGCGCCTGGTCGACGACCCCGCGGCCCTCGCCCGCGCGTCGCAGGCCGCGCGCGACGCCTCGGCGCTGATGCGCGAGCCCCGGGCCTGGACCGAGACCCTCGAGGACGTCTACTCGCGGGCCGCCGCGCTCGCCACGGGCGATGCCCCGGCTCTCACCGCGATCGCCCCGCCGACGGACGACACGGAGGGTGAGGACGCATTCCTGCTGGCCCTCCACGAGGCCTCCGGTATGGCCATCTCCGACCGTGACGCGGTGGTGCGCAACGGCGACGTCTTCGCCCGCGATCCGCGCGCGGGCCTCGCCGTGGTGATCCACACGCGCGACGACGTGGAGGGCCTCCAGCGGCTGCTGGCCTCGGCCGTCGCGACGTGCGCCGGCATCGAGTCGGTGGAGGCCGTGATCATCGACGACGGATCCCGCGACGGCACCGACCGGTGGCTGGCGGGACTCGGCGGCGACGTCCGCGTGGTGCGCAACCCCACTCCGATCGGCCCCGGCGCGTCGTGGCCGCTCGCCGTCGATCTGGCCGATGGGCAGGTCGCCCTGCTCGTGACGAGCGATGTCGAGCTGACGCCGGGCTGGCTGGCCCCGCTCGTCGACGCCATGCGGCGGCCGGGCATCACCGCCGTCGGCCCGCGCATCGAGGGCGGCACCGGCCGCGAGATCTGCGTGCTCGCCTCGCTCGGCGCCCTGCGCAACGGCGCCGCGATCCTGCCGATCGAGGTGCCCGAGTCGCGCGTCCTCGGCGCCGCCGCCACCCCGCCCCTGGAGGTCGCACGATGATCAACGGCTGCACGATCGTGGCGCGCAACTACCTGGCCATGGCGTCGGCGCTCGCCGACTCCTTCGTGGCCGCCCAGCCCGACGGCACGTTCACCGTGCTGGTCATCGACCTCGGCGACGAGCGCGTCGATTCGGACGATCCGCGCATCCGCGTCGTCCGCCCCACCGAGGCAGGCTTCTCGGAGGCCGAGTTCCACCGCATGGCCACGATCTACGGCGTCGTCGAGCTGGCCACCGCGGTCAAGCCCACGCTGATGCGCCACCTGCTCGACGAGGGCGGCGAGGCGGTCGTGTATCTCGACCCCGACATCCTGGTGTTCGCGCCCCTCGACGAGATCGAGCGGTGGGCCCGCAGCGACGACATCGTGCTCACGCCCCACACCTCGATCCCGCTCCCCGACGACGGCAAGCACCCGTACGAGGCCGCCTTCCTCGCCTGCGGCGTCTTCAACCTCGGCTTCGTCGCGGTCGGACCGGGCGGCGGCCCGTTCCTCGACTGGTGGGCGGGACGCCTGGCACGGCAGTGCCTCGACGCGACGGCCCAGGGCCTGTTCGTCGACCAGAAGTGGATCGACCTGGCCCCCTGCTACTTCCGCCACCACATCATGCGCGCGCCCGAGGTCAACGTCGCCTACTGGAACCTCCCGGTGCGCGAGTTCGCGCGCGGGCCGCAGGGATGGACGGTCGACGGGCGCCCCCTGACCTTCTTCCACTTCAGCGGATACGACCCGGCGCGCCCCGACCTGCTCAGCAAGTACCAGGGCCCCGACCCGCGCATCCGCCTCGATGAGCACGCCGACCTGCGCGGCCATCTGCGACGACTACGCGCGCCGGCTCGAGGAGCGCGGCCACGAGACCCTGCGCCGCACGCCCTATGGACTCGACGTGCTCCCGGGCGGGTTCACCCTCGAGCCGCGCATGCGTCGCCTCTACCGCCGCGCGCTGGTGGCCGCCGAGGCGGCCGGCGCTCCCGGGCCGCCCAACCCGTTCGACCCCGACGGCGAGCGTGCGTTCGCGGAGTGGCTCGGCTCGCCCGCCGGCGATCCGCGCGAGGTGGGGCAGCTGTCGATCTACGGCGCGGCCGCCTGGACCGAGGAGGCCGGCCTGCGCTCGGCCTTCCCGGAGATCCCCGGCCCCGACGCCGCTCGCCTGCTCGACTGGCTCGAGACCGGAGGCGCGGAGCAGCTGGGCATGCCGGCCTGGTTGTGCCGGGCGGTGGCCCCCCAGTACGCGTAGTTTCTCCCGGTCTGTTCAACCGGATCGGGAGGGATGGGGATGTCCGAGGTCCACGTGGTGGTGCTTGCCCGGGCGAAGCCCGGTCGCGGCGACGAGGCGGCGGCGGCGTTCCAGGAGGTCGCCGTGCCCACCCATGCCGAGGAGGGCTGCATCGTCTACGCCCTCCACCGGGTCGCGAACGACCCCGATCGGCTCGTGCTGGTGGAGCGCTGGGCCTCCCGCGAGGCCCTCGACCAGCACCTCGCCACGCCACACCTGACCGCCTTCCGCGAGGACAGCCACGACCTCTGGGCCGAGCCCATGGAGATCCTGATCGTGGACCCGCTGCCGGCCGGGGATCCTGTGAAGGGAAGCCTGGCCTAGGGCTCGATCGTTCCGGGGCTCTGGAGTTTCTGGGTCAGGCCAAGAGCCACAACGACGTTCTGAGCTTCGGCGTTTTCTTCGCGGTGCGTTGAGGACTGGTGACAAGGCGAGGAACCGGCCTCTTTCGGGCCGGTTCGTCGCGCGCTCATCGCCTACCGGCGATTCGGCGGACCGACGCCACCGGCTTCGCCGGGGCCAGGTCGTCGGGACAAACCGAGTCAAGGGCCAGGCCGGTCAAGGCTCAAAGCGAGTCATGCCCACGTGGTGTGGGCTGGACGTCTTCCTCGCTTGAAGAGCTTGGCCGCCACGCTTGGGGGTGGTGTGGCTTCGGTCTTTGTTCTGACGCCCTCCGCCCCGGGGGCGGAGGGCGCAGAGCGCTTCCTCAGACCCCGGCCAGGGTCTTCTCGGCCACCACCTCGAGGGGTTCGGGGCGTCCGGTGATGTTCCAGATCACGGAGACCAGGGTGTCGAAGCGCACCTGGTCGTCGTTGCGCTGGGCCTTGGTCTTCTTCTTGGTCTTGCCGTCCGCGGTGGTCACGGTCTCGGCGGCCAGTTCGGTACGCGCCTCCTCGAGCATCCACGTGATGGTCTCGAGCGGGTCGTACGCGGGGGCGTGTGACATCGGGTCTCCCTGGGGGCGAATGGGCCTGGGGGCGTCGGGAGCGCCTGCCGTGGTGTTCGGCGCTTCTGAACTTACCTCCTGCCCACAGGTCCGCGCATGCACACGCGGTGCATGCGCGGACCCCGGGAGATAGCTAGACGGCGTCTTCCTCGTCGTCGTCGTCGTCCGGCTCCTCGACCTCTTCGAGGGAGATCTCCTCGACCTCGCCGTCGGCGACCACGGCCACGGCGACGACCTCTTCCTCGTCGGCCGGGTCCGTCTCCGTCTCCGCCTCGGCCTCGGCCACCTCCTCGGTGGCCTCGCCCTCGAGCACGTGGGCCAGAGCGGGGGTCAGGGCGATGCCGTCGTCGTCACCCTCGACGCCGTCGACATCGTCGTCCAGACCCTCGAGCAGGAGCGGGTCGGTCTCGAGCTCGTCGAGCTCGAGCAGGGCGGCCTCGTCCAGGCCGTCCGGGTCCCAGCGGACCTTGACCTCTCCATCGAGGATCTCCGCCTCGGCCAGCGCGACCGGGTCGCGGGAGGTGAGTTCCCCGGGAGCCGGCGGCGGCGCGGCCTCCGCGCGAAGCTCCGCCGGGTCGGCGGTGAGCCAGAGCGTGATCTGGCGAGCTCGCTTCGCAACCGCGTGAACCAGTGCGTAGCGCGATCCGTCAACGTGCTGCAGCGACTGATCCAAGCGCCGTCCGTACAGCATCCAACCTCCCCGGCCGTTTGTGGCGATTTCGAAACCGACCCTGCATACTAGCGCCCACGCGGCAGCGCTTCGCATCCGACCTGTTTGTGCGCAAGGAGGCCTCCCATATGTTGGTGCTCACACGCAAGGCCAACCAGAGCATCATGATCGGCGACACCATCGAGGTCTCGGTGCTCTCGGTGCTCGGCGAGAAGGTGCGCCTGGGCATCCAGGCGCCACGCGACGTGCCCGTGTTCCGCAAGGAGGTGTTCCTGGAGATCCAGGCGCAGAACCTCGAAGCGGCGGAATCGAGCAAGGAAGCGCTGGATCAGGCCCTCGGGATGATGGGTGACGCCGAAGAGGCCGTCTAGAGGGATCTCCACGGTGGTGGCGCCATCTCAAGGATGGCGGATCCTCCGCCGATAGGACCTCTGAACGCGGAGAGACCAGGATGGTCGCCGCGTCGTCGTTCCACCACTCGCATGGATGCGGGCCGGGGCGATGGCTTTACACATACCGCCCTGGATTCAAGGAGGAATCATGGGTCTGAGCGTCTACAACAACGTCGAGGCGCAGAACGCGCACCGGCTTCTTTCGAGCACCAACTCGATGGTCAGCAAGTCGATCGAGCGTCTGTCGAGCGGTCTGCGCATCAACCACGCTGCGGATGACGCCGCCGGCCTTGCGGTTTCTGAGGGCATGCGCTCGCAGATCCGCGGCATGAACGTCGCCTCCCGCAACGCGCAGGACGGCATCTCCATGGTCCAGGTCGCCGACGGTGGCCTCGGCACGGTGGGCGACATGCTCCAGCGCGTCCGTGACCTGGCCGTCCAGGCCTCGAACGGCACGCTGACCGACTCGCAGCGCAGCAACCTGAACGTCGAGGTCCAGCAGATCCTGACCGAGGTCGGCAAGACCGGTTCGGACACCGAGTTCAACGGCCTGAAGATCCTGGCCGGTTCCGTCGCGACCGCTGCGTCCGCGGTGACCCTGCAGGTGGGCGCCAACGCCAGCCAGAGCATCGCCTTCACCATCGGTACCGTGTCGGCCTCCGACCTCGGTATCTCCGGCATCGCCGTTTCGTCGGCGGCGTCGGCCAGCGCGGCCATCGCGTCCCTGGACGCGGCGATCAGCACCGTCACCACCGCTCGCGCCAACCTGGGTGCCATCCAGAACCGGCTCGAGAACACCATCAGCCGGCTCGACATCACCGCTGAGAACACGCAGGCGGCTGAGTCGCGTATCCGTGACGCCGACATGGCGCAGGAGATGATCTCGTTCACCAAGAACCAGATCCTCCAGCAGTCCGGTATGGCGATGCTCTCGCAGGCCAACCAGGCCCCGCAGAACATCCTCTCGCTGCTGCGGTAGTCACAGCTCACAGCACCGACGCTCGGAGCCGAAGCCCGCCGTCATGGCGGGCTTCGGCCGTTCTACGCGAGAACGGCCTCCGCGAGGAGCTCGTAGGAGCGCAGGCGCTCGGCGTGGCCGTGCACGCTGGTCATCACCATCACCTCGTCGGCCCGCGTCTCGGCGGCGAGGCGGCGGAGCTCGTCGGCCACCTCGGCCGGCCCTCCCAGCACCTGGGCGCGCAGGTAGCGGCGCACCTGGTCCTGCTCGTGGGGCGTGTACTCGTGGGCGGCCGCCTCCTCGGGCGAGGGCAGCGGGCCGGGGCGGCCGCTGCGCATGCGCACCACGCCCAGCCCGAGCGACATGGCGAGCTCGGTTGCGCGCGCGCGATCGTCGGCGCACACCGCCGAGACGGCCAGGATCGCGTAGGGCGCGGGCATGGCGGGGGAGGGCCGGAAGTCGTCGCGGTAGATCCGCATCGCCTCCTCGGCGCCGCGCGGGTTCATGTGGCGCGCGAAGGCGAATCCGACCCCCAGCGCGGCGGCCACGTGCGCCCCGTAGTCGCTCGAGCCCAGTATCCAGAGGGGCGGCATCGCCGCGTCGCGCGGCTCGGCGTGCACCGAGTGGAAGGGGTGATCGTCGGGCAGGCCGTCGCCGCCGAACGCGATCAGCTCCACCAGCTGGTCGGGGAAGTCGTTGGGACCGGGCGACTGCGTGGAGCGCCGCAGCGCCATCGCCGTGAGGCCGTCGGTGCCGGGCGCGCGTCCGATGCCGAGGTCGATGCGCCCGGGGTGGAGGGCCTCGAGCACCTTGAAGCTCTCGGCCACCTGGAGCGCCGAGTGGTTGGGCAGCATGATCCCGCCCGAGCCGACCCGTATCCGCGCCGTGGCGTCGGCGATGCGGCCGATCATGATCTCGGGGGCCGAGCTGGCCATGCCCGGCAGGTTGTGGTGCTCGGCCAGCCAGTACCGCGTGTAGCCCCAGCCGTCGGTCGCGCGTGCCAGGTCCACGGTGTTCGCCAGCGCCTGCGCGCCGGTCGACCCCGAGGGGACCGGCGTCAGATCCAGGACCGAGAGGGGCGGCGGCACCGCGGAAGAGTACCGCCACCCCTCGTCGGCACGGGAGCTACCCCTTGTGGCCCCGGTGACCCTTCCCCTTCGGGGGGTCGGTACGGGGGCACACCGTGTCGAGGGCCGTCTTGGCCGCGGTGCGCCCGGCCTTGTAGGCGGTCCGCAGCTGGTCGCGGGTGACGCCCTTCTCCTCGAGCAGCTCGCGGACCGTGGTGCCGTCCTTCCCGGCGTCGGCCAGCTCGTCGGCCGTCATGCCGAGGACGCTCAGCACCGGGGCGAGGCCGGCGTCGCCGACGATCTTGGCGACCGAGAGCCGGGTGACCGCCCGCGCGAAGCGGGTGTCGGCCTGGGCCTGGGTGATCCGCTTCGCTGCGACGGCGGCGTCGAGCCGGGCGTCGAGGCGGGCGAGCGCCGTGCTGGTGGCGGTCGTCAGCTTCTGGGCGTCGGGAACGGTGCAGGTGCGGCCCTTGAGCGCCCCGATGTGAGGCCCTGGAGCGAAGAGCTGGTGGGCGTCGGGACCACGGTGGTCGCCCCCGCCGTGCGCGAGCGCCGTGGCCGATCCTCCGCCGACCGCCGCCGCGGCCATCACCGCGATGGTGGCGATTCGTGCTCGTCTCATGCGTCTCTCCTCATCCGGGACCATCTGTCCATGCGGCGAGGAGTATCGGCACCGGTCGTAATGAAGAAGACGCGCCGAAAGTAAGAAAGTCATCATTATGGAGCCGCCGGTGGCGCCGAAAAGGGCGCGCGCGGCATGGCGCGACCCGCGCCTCAAGCCCCGGCCCGCGCCGCCGATGGGGCCCGCATGGTTTCCCCGACGGATCCCGGCGCACCCGGCGTGCTCTGGCGCGGACCGCTGACGGACCCCTCCGGATACGCCGCCGGGGGGCGGGCCTTCGTGCGCGGTCTCTCCGAGCTGGGCGCCGCCGTGCGCATCGAGCCCCAGACCTGGAGCCACCGCACCGCGCTCGCGCCCGAGGACAGGGCGTTGCTCGGCGGCCTGCTCGACACCGACCTCGCCCGGCTCGACGCGCGCGTCGAGCACACCTTCCCGCCGCACGCCGACCTGGACCGGCCCGCTCCGCTGCGGGTGCTGCGCACCATGTTCGAGACCGACCGCATCCCGCCCGGCTGGGTGGCGCACTGCAACCGCGCCGACGAGGTGTGGGTGCCCACCGAGCACAACCGCGCGGCGTTCCGCGCGGCGGGTGTCGAGGCCGGGCGCCTCGTGGTGATCCCCGAGCCCTTCGAGCTCGACCGGCTGCACCGCGACGCGGCGCCCCTGTCCATCCCCGGCGCGCACGGCACGGTGTTCCTCGCCGCGTTCGATTTCAGCCTGCGCAAGGGCTGGGACGTGCTGCTGGAGGCCTGGTGCACCGCCTTCGCGGATCATGACGACGTCACCCTGGCGCTGAAGGTGTGGTCGACCACCCGCGGGATGGACTCCGGCGCGATACACCGCGAGATCGCCGGGCGCATCGTCGCCCTGGGCCTCGACCCCGGGCGCGTGCCCGACATCGTGATCATCGACGAGCTGCTCGAGCCCGAGGCGATGGCCGGGCTCTATGCGGCCTGCGACGTCTACGTCAGCCCGACCCGCGGCGAGGGGTGGGGGCGGCCGGTGCTGGAGGCGATGGCGATCGGCCGGCCGGCGATCGCGACCGCGTGGTCCGGGCCGGCGGCGTTCGTCGACACCGCCACGGGGTGGCCGGTCTCCTTCCGACTGGTGCCCGTGCCCGACGCGGCCGTGGCCGAGGTCGCGGCGTACGCCGGTCACCTCTGGGCCGAGCCGGACGTGGACGACCTGAGGGCGGCCCTGCGCGACGCCCACCGCTATCCCGACGAGCGCGACCGGCGCGGCGCTGCGGCGCGCGCACGGGCGGAGACGTTCGACCACCGCCGGGTCGCGGCCCAGGCGCTGGCCCGGCTGCGCGTGGCGACCACCGCGTGACCGTCGTCTGGCGCGGACCGGTGCTCGACCGCTCCCCGTGGGCGTCGAGCTCGCGCGCGTTCCTGGCCGGCCTCCAGGCCGTCGGCGCCGACGTGGCGCTGGAGCCGTTGCTGTGGCAGCAGGGGTCCGTGATCGACTCCGAGCGCGAGCGGGCCCTGGCCGTGATGGCCGCCGTGCCGATCGAGGGCGCGCGCGCCAGCGTCCAGCACGTGCCCGGCCGCATCCTCGACCCGTACGCCCCCGGCGTGGTGCGTGTCGCGCTCACCACCCTGCCCGGCGCGATCCCGGGCGACGACTGGCTCAACCGCCTGCGTCAGATGGACGACGTGTGGGTGCCCACCGACGCCCAGCGCGACGCCCTGATCGCGGCCGGCCTGCCGCCGCGGCGGGTGACCACGATGCCCGAGCCGGTCGAGATGCCGGCCGTCGACTCGCCGCCGCTCGGCCTGGACGGCCTGCACGGCACCGTCGTGCTCGCGGTGCTCGACTGGACTGCGCGATCGGGCTGGGACCTGCTGCTCGACGCCTGGTGCCGCGCCTTCGCCCCCGACGCCGACGTCACCCTGCTGCTGCACGTGTTCGCCAGCGACGGTCTGGGCGGCGAGTACGGCGAGGCCGCGCTCGCTGCCGTGCGCGCGGCCGGGCACGACCCCGAGCGGATGCCCGACGTGGTGCTGCTCGAGGACAGCCTGCCCGCCGTGCGCATGAGCCTCCCTGTACCGGGCGGCCGACGTGATCGTGGCGCCGACGTACGGCTTCGGGCGCGGTCGCGACCTGCTGGAGGCGATGGCCTGCGGGCGTCCGGTGATCGCGCCGGCCTCGGCGACGGGCGTTGCGATCGACGCGGAGGTCGGGTGGAGGGTGGCCGTGGATCCGCGGACCGGCCGGCCCGACCGCGACGCCCTGGTGGGCGCGCTGCGCGACGCGCACGCGCGCCACGCCGAGCTGCGCGCGCTCGGCGCGCGGGCGCGCGGCCGGGTGGCGCGCGACAACGCCGCCGAGGTGGTGGCCGCGCGCGCCCTGGCCCGCCTGGACGAGCTGGAGCCCCGCCCCCGCCTGCGGGCGCCCGACGAGGCCCCTCCGCGGGTGGCGCTGTACGGCGCCGTCACGCGCGCCCACTCGCTTGCCACCGCCAACCGCCACCTGGCCGCCGCCCTGGTCCGGGCGGGCGAGGTGGACCTGAGCCTGGTCGAGGTGGAGCCGGCCGACGCCGGCGCCGAGGACGCGCCCCTCTCGCCCGACGTCACCCGGGCCGTCGAGCGGTTGTTCGGCGAGCCCCCCGAGGTGACGATCCGCCACGGCTACCCGCCCAGCTTCGCCCGCCCCCCGGCCGGGCGCCTCGTGGTGGCGCTGCCCTGGGAGTTCGGCGCCATCCCGCGCGATTGGCGCCGCGCGATCGCCGACGGCGTCGACGAGGTGTGGGCCTGCTCGCATCACCTGCGCGACGGCTACCTGGCATCCGGGCTCGACCCCGACGTGGTCAAGATGGTGCCCCACGGCATCGACCCGCTGCGGTTCCACCCGGGGCTCGCGCCCCTGCCGCTGCCGGGGGTGGGCGGTGGCTACCGCTTCCTGTTCGTCGGGGGGCTGCTGTGGCGCAAGGGCATCGACCTGCTGCTCGACGCCTACCGCGCGGCCTTCTCGGCGCGCGACGACGTGACCCTGGTGATCAAGGACTTCGGCCGCGGCGGCCCCTACCAGCCCCAGGAGGCCGAGGAGCGCGTGCGCGCGATGGCCGCCGACACCTCCGGGCCGCGCGTGAGCTTCCTGCGCGACCGGCTCTCCGACGAGGAGATCCCCCGGCTCTACGCCTCGTGCGACTGCCTGGTGCACCCCTATCGCGGCGAGGGCTACGGCCTCACCGTGGCCGAGGCGATGGCCACCGGGCTGCCCGTGATCGTGCCCGAGGGCGGATCGACGGCCGACTTCTGCGACGACCGGACGGCGTTGCTGGTGCCCTCCCACCCGCTGGTGCTGGACCGCACCCGCGTCGGCGACCTCGACCTGGTGGGCAACGTGAGCGTGATCGAGGTGCTGGCACTGGACCTGGCCGCGCGCATGCGCGACGCCTACGACAACCGGGACGCCGCCCGTGACGTCGGCGCCCGCGCCAGCGCCGAGGTGCGCGCGCACCACACCTGGGATGCCGCCGCCGCGATCGCCGCGGAGCGCCTGCGCTCCCTCGCCGGCCGGGCCGCGGTCGGAGCGCACGCCGCGTGACCCGCGCCTCACCAGCATCGTCATCCCCTGCCACGACAACCTGCTGTTCACGGCGCTCTGCCTCGACAGCATCGCGCTGCACACCCCCGAGCCCCACGAGATCGTGATCGTGGACAACGGCTGCACCGACGCCACCTCGCAGTGGTGCGCCGACCGCGGTGCGCGCGTGGTGCGCTCGCCGGTCAACCTCGGTTTCGCCGGCGGCGTCAACCTCGGGCTCGCCGAGGCGCGCGGCGACGTGGTGGTGCTGCTCAACAACGACACGCTGGTCACGCCCGGCTGGCTGCGGGGCCTGCTCTGCGCCCTGTCGCGCGAGCCGCGCGTCGGCATCGCAGGGCCGCGCTCGAACTGGGTCTCGGACGACCAGATCATCCCGCACCCGCCCTACACCGAGGCCCCGTCGGAGGCGCTGACCCGCTTCGCCGCCCAGCGCGCGCGGGCCCACGCCGGCCGGGGAACCGAGGCCGCGCCGGCTCAGCGGGCTGTGCATGGCCATCTCCCAGCCGGTGCTCGAGCGCGTGGGCGGATTCGACACCCGCTTCGCGGTCGGCAATCTCGAGGACGACGACTACTCGCTGCGGACGCGCCTGGCCGGCTTCCGGCTCTGGATCGCCGACGACAGCTACATCCACCACTTCGGCCATAAGACATTCGCGCTGATCGACGAGGACTACGACGCGCTGCTGCAGGCCAACACGATCCGCTACGTCATGAAGTGGGACCTCCCGACGGACGCCGACCCGCGCGGGCTGCTCCCGGACCGCGATTTCGACCCCCGCCGCGATCACGTCCCGATCGACTCAAGGATGGCCGCCTCCCGCCGATAGCGGGGTGGCCGTCGACCACGGGAAGGACCGGCATGGGCCTCACCATCGCGAACCTCAACGCGCCGAAGGAGAAGACCCCCCAGCGGGTCTCCCTGTGCATGATCGTGCGCGACGAGCAGGAGCACCTCGGGCGCTGCCTCGAGAGCGTGCGCGAGGCGGTCGACGAGATCGTGATCGTCGACACCGGATCGGTGGATCGCACGATCGCGATCGCCGAGTCGTTCGGCGCGCGCATCCTGCACGAGGAGTGGAGGGGCGACTTCGCCGCTCCGCGCAACACCGCCATCGAGGCCGCCACGGGCGACTGGATCCTGGTGCTCGACGCCGACGAGGAGCTGATCGACGGCGCGCGGATCCGCGAGTTGCTCCACCACGAGGACATCGAGGGCTACTGCCTGCGCGAGGTCAACTTCATCGGCGAGGAGCTCGGCATCGAGAGCGTGGTCAACTCCGCGTTCCGCCTCTTCCGCAACCGGCCCGCCTACCGCTACTCCGGCGCCCTCCACGAGCAGATCATGGGGACGGTCGACCCCGAGGGCGGCACGACCACCCGTTTCGTCGGCATCGAGATCCACCACTACGGCTACCTCGAGCCGACCAGCCGCGCCAAGGAGAAGACCGACCGCAACATGGCGATCGTGATGGAGGAGGTGGCGCGCCGGCCCGACGACTCCTTCACCCTCTTCAACGCCGGGGTCGAGTTCCAGCGCATCGGCGAGTACGAGGACGCCCTCCACTACTTCCGCCGCTCGTTCACGACGCTGCCGTCGCTGAAGGCCTACTACGCCTCGCTGCTGCTGCGGAACATCGTGGCGACGCTCAACTCGCTCGAGCGCTACGACGAGGCGCTCGACGTGCTCGCGGACGCCCTCAGCGCGTACCCCGACTTCACCGACCTCCACTACCTCCAGGGGCAGATCCACACCAGCCGGCGCGAGTACCGCGCGGCCGTGCAGAGCTTCCGGCGCGCGATCGACCTCGGCGACCACGGCGGCGACCGCTACCTGGCGCAGGCCGGCATGGGCTCCTTCTACTCGTGGCACGCCCTCGGGGCGCCTCAACGAGATGATGGGCGACACGCAACGAGGCCCTGCGCTGCCAGCGCAACGCGATCCGCGAGGCCGACGGCTACTACGCCGCGCCCGTGGTGAGCCTCACGCGCCTGCTGCTGCAGGGCGACCCGCCGCGCGAGGTGCGCGAGTACATGTCGAGCATCGTCGGCGAACACCGCCGCGCCGACTCGCTGCGCGCGATCGCCCAGGTGCTGCTGGCCGAGGACCACGCCGAGCACGCGCTCGCCGTCCTCGCCGAGGCCGCGGGCCCTGGCGCCCGACGACGCCACCATCCGCCTGACGATGGTCGACGCGCTGATCCGCTCCGGCGACCTCGACGGCGCCCGGCTGCTGATCGCGAGCATCCCGCCGACCAGCGCGAGCCACCTTCCGGCCTGCGCCAAGTCGGTGCTCCTGGGGGTCCTCTCCGACGACCCCGACGAGTCCCTGGCCGCCATCGACCGCATCGGCGACCTCGGCGACGGCACCTACGCCACGGCCTACCGGGCCGCCGTCGCCGCCCAGCGCCTGGATGCGCCCGCGCCGGTCATCCCCCCGGGCGTGGACCGCGCCGGAGTGCTCGCCGTGGTCATCGAGCTGGCCGGCACGCTGCTCGAGCTGAGCGCCCTCGACCAGTTCAACGCGATCGTCCCGCTGCTCTACGCCGCCGCCGACGACCAGGCCGACGTGGACCGCCGGCTTGGGTATCTGCTCTACGTCAACGACTTCCCCGACCCCGCCGCCGACCGCCTGCTGGCGGCCCTGCGCGCCGGTGACACCTCCCCCGAGGCCTTCGCCGCGCTCGGCCGCATCTGCCAGTCGAAGGACCTCGACGAGGACGCCGAGACGTTCCTGCGCGCCGCGCTCGAGTGCGACGACCAGAACCTGACGCGGCACCTCGACCTGGCGGGCCTGCTGGCCGGTCACGGGCGCTACTCGGACGCCGACGCGGTGCTGCGCGAGGGTCTGCTGGTGTACCCACACTCCAGTGTCCTTCGGGAATTGCGGCAGTCGATGTCCCTGCTCGCCTCCGCCCCGGACTGACCCCCCAGCGCGCCCTCACGGCGTCAAGGTTCTTCCGTGACGGGCCGATCCAGAAGGTAGTCCGCGTGCCCGCGGACGAGCGTGGATCCATCGCATCCGGAGTCGTCATGGACCTCAGTGCATCGCGCCCCCCGGCGCCCGTCGAAACAGAGTCCCGTCGTTTCACGCGCACGAACCCGTCCGTGCCCGCCGCCGACGAGGCCCCGAAGACGCCGAGAATCGAGCCGGCGAGCCATCGATTCGAGGCTCGCAGCCTGCTCAAGTTCAATGTCGCGGCGGCCGATGTGGACGCGAAGTTCGAGATCCACGAAGCCACGAGCAGGGTGACCGTCACGATGTACGAACGGGAGACAGGCGAGGTGCTCAAGGAGATCCCCTCCAAGCGCATCCTCGATCTGCTCGCGTCCGTCACCGAGAGCGGCCTGCACGTGGACACCGCGTCCTGAGGCGGCCGGCATGAGCACCAGCAGCACGACCGCGTCGCCCGCGGTCACCTTCAGCGGCATCGGCAGCGGCATCGACACGGCCTCGATCGTCGACGCGCTGATGAAGATCGAGCGGCAGCCGATCGACCGCATCAACACCCAGAAGTCGGCCCTCACGGCCAAGCAGGGCGTCGTCCAGGAGATCAACGGGCTCCTGACCACGCTCCGCGACGCCGCCGCCGGCATGTACTCGGCCAGCGCCTTCCAGGGCAAGACCGCCACGGCCGGCGGACGCCTCGGTGCTGACCGCCACGGCCGGCGACTCGGCGGCGACCGGCAGCTACAACGTCGTCGTCACCTCGCTCGCCCAGGCGCACACCATGGTCTCGACCGCGGGGCCGACCCTGAACGCCGGCGACAACCTCGACATCACGATCGGCGCCGACACGACCAGCGTGGCCGTGCAGGCCGGGGACACCCTCCAGAGCCTGGCCGACCGCATCAACGGCACCGACGACGTCGGCGTCTCGGCCAGCGTGGTCAACAACAAGCTCGTGTTGATCTCGCGCCAGAGCGGCAGCGCCGGCTCCGTCACCCTCGGCGGCACCGCGGCCGCGTCGCTGGGCTTCACCACCACCCAGCCCGGCCAGGACGCCGCCGCCACGATCAACGGCCTGCCGGTGACCAGCGCCGGCAACACGATCACCGGCGCGATCAACGGCGTCGATCTGACCCTCGGCAAGGTCGGCTCCACCACGGTCACCGTGGGCAACGACACGGCCGACTCGCTCGACCACCGCGCGGGCCTTCGTCAACGCCTACAACGCCGTGATGAAGAACGTGAAGCTGGCCACCAGCTACGACAGCGCCACCAAGACGGCCGGCACGCTGCAGGGCGACCAGTCGATCTCCTCGCTCGCGAGCTCGCTGCGCAACATCGCCGGCAGCGCGGTCGACGGACTCGGCGGCGCCTACAACTCGCTCGCCTCGATCGGCATCACCAGCTCGCGCGACGGCACCCTGACGCTCGACGAGGGCGCCTTCACGACGGCCCTGGCCGCCGACCCGACCGCGGTCAGCAAGGTCTTCGGCGCCGACGACGGCGTCGACGGCCCCGGCCCCGCCGACGGCATCGCCCGGCAGCTGCAGGCCTTCACCAACACCTTCTCCACGCAGACGCTCTCGGCGCGCCTCACCGGGTTCACCGCCTCGCTCGCGCGCCTGGACGACAAGATCACCTCCCTCAACGCCCTGATGGACCTGAGAGAGGCGCGCCTCAAGGCGCAGTTCACCGCGATGAACACCGCGGTGGCGCAGTTCCAGGCGCAGGGCAGCGATCTCGCCGCCCAGCTCGCGAAGCTCTAGTCACGCCATGACCGGCATACAGGCACCCAGGGGGCACACACCTTGACGACGGGTCTGCGGCAGTACACGAACCACTCGGCCCAGACGGCCACCCCCGGGCAGCTGGTGGTGATGCTGTACGACGGCTTCCTGCGTTTCGCGGCACAGGGCCAGGCGGCCCTCGCGAGCGGCGAGATCGAGGAGGCGGGGAAGAAGCTCACCCGCGCCCAGGACATCGTCACCGAGCTGCGCGTGACCCTCGACATGACCCAGGGCATCATCGCCGAGAACCTCGCGAGCATCTACACCTACGTCAGCGAGCGCCTCACCGCCGCTCGCCTCAACCGCGACCCCGACGAGATCGACCACGCGGTCCGGTGCATGTCCGACCTGCGCATCGCCTGGGTCCAGATCGCCTCGGTCGCGCGTCCCGCCACCACGCGCACGGGCCCGGTGGTCGGGGTCAACCTTGCTGGCTGAGCTGCGCCGCCTGCGCGAGGTCCAGCTCGAGCAGGGCGACGCCCTCGCCGCCGCCGACCTCGACCGGCTCACCGAGCTCGACCGCGAGCGCCGGTCGCTCCAGGCGCTGATCGCGCCGCGCGGCACGCCGCCGCTGTCGTCGGCCGACATGGCCGAGGCGCGCGCATTGATGGACCTGCTGCAGCGCGACCAGCAGGAGCTGCTGCAGAGGGCCGCCGCCGCGCGCGACGCCCTCGGGCAGGAGATCGGGACGCTCGGCGCGGGGCGCACCGCCCTCGCCGGATACCGCCCCGCCGCCTCCGGGCGCTCGCTGTACCTCGACCACTCCGGCTGACACCTCTCCGTCACCCCGGGGCGGCTCCCGTGCGGCACGGGTCCGGCGCCCCGCGCTCTGGCCTATGATCCGCCGATCCCGGAGGGGCGGCACTCCTGCCGCCCTGGTCTTACGCGCCACGACCTGGGCCGCGAGTGCCCGCCGACCGGAGGAGATCCCCGCATGAAGGTCCACGAGGTAGACGTCCACCCGGCGCTTCCCGAGCGCATCGCCTGGCTCGGAGAGATCGCACGCAACGTCTGGTCGTCGTGGAGCCCCGAGGCCGGGGACCTCTTCGCCCGGCTCGATCCCGAGGGCTGGGAGCGGCTGAGCCACAACCCGATCGCGCTGCTGCGGCAGCTGCCCCAGGAGGCCCTGGACGCGGCGGCCGCGGACGAGAGCTTCGTGGCCATGGTCGCGCGCGTGGCGCGGCGCCTGGACGCCTACGTCACGGAGCCGGGCTGGCTGGTGCCCGCCCATCCCGAGGCCGACGGCATGCTGGTGGCCTACTTCTCGCTCGAGTTCGGCCTCGACGCCGGCATCCCGCTCTACTCGGGCGGCCTCGGCATCCTGGCCGGCGATCACCTGAAGTCGGCCTCGGACCTCGGCGTGCCGCTGGTCGGCGTGGGCCTGCTGTACCGCAGCGGCTACTTCCGCCAGGCGCTCGGCCCCGACGGCGGCCAGCGCGAGCGCTACCCGGCCACCGACTGGTCCGACCTGCCTCTGCGCGACCAGGTCGGCCCCGACGGGAACCCGGTCGTCGTGGAGGTCGCGATCGGCGACGAGACGGTGCGCGCCGCCGTGCGCTCGCATCCAGGTGGGCCGCGTGACCCTGCTGCTGCTCGACGCCGACGTCGAGGGCAACTCCGAGCACGCGCGCCAGATCACCGACGTCCTCTACGGCGGCGACCGCGACCACCGCCTGCGCCAGGAGATCCTGCTCGGCGTCGGGGGCGTGCGCGCCCTGGCGGCGGCGGGCCTGGTGCCCACCGTGTTCCACATGAACGAGGGCCACTCCGCGCTCCTGGCCCTGGAGCGCATGCGCGCCCTGATCGTGGACGGGGGATACGACCTGGCGGAGGCGCGCGAGCTGGTGGTGGCCTCCACCGTGTTCACCACCCACACCCCGGTGCCGGCCGGCAACGAGATCTTCGAGCCCGACCTCGCGCGCTCGTACCTCGAGCCGAAGGCCGCGGAGCTCGGCCTCACCTGGGACGACCTGGCCGCCCTCGCGGCCTACCCGGACGAGGGCAACACCGACTTCGGCATGACGCCCCTCGCGCTGCGCACCTCCGGCTTCGCCAACGGCGTCGCCGCGCTGCACGGCGACACCTCGCGGCACATGTGGCGCGGGCTGTGGCCCGAGCTGCCCGTGGACCAGGTGCCGATCACCAGCATCACCAACGGCATCCACCCGCCCAGCTGGCTCAGCCGCGAGATGCACGAGCTGCTCGATCGCTACATCGGCCCCGCCCTGCGCGAGCGGCCCGAGGACCCGGCGGTGTGGGACAAGGCCGACACCATCCCCGCCGGCGAGCTGTGGCGCGTCCACGAGCTGCGCCGCGAGCGCCTGGTGCTGTTCGCGCGCGAGCGCCTGCGCCGCCAGCTCAACCGCCAGGGCTCGCGCCGCATCGCCAGCCGCGCCGCCGCCGACGCGCTGCGCCCCGACGCGCTCACCATCTGCTTCGCGCGCCGCTTCGCCACCTACAAGCGCGCCGACCTGCTGTTCCGCGACCCCGATCGGCTCGCCCGCCTGCTCAGCGACGAGCGCCGGCCGGTGCAGATGATCGTGGCCGGCAAGGCCCACCCCATGGACGGCCCGGGCAAGGACGTGCTGCGCACCGTCGTCCAGGAGTCGCAGCGGCCCGCGCCTGCGCGATCGCATCGTGTTCCTCGAGGACTACGACATGCACGTGGCCCGGTACCTGGTGCAGGGCGCCGACGTGTGGCTCAACGTGCCGCGCCGCCCGCTCGAGGCCTCGGGCACCAGCGGCATGAAGGCGGCCGTCAACGGCGCGCTCAACCTGTCGGTGCTCGACGGCTGGTGGGCCGAGGGCTACTGCGTCCGACTGCGGCTGGGCGATCGGCAGCGGCGAGCAGTACGACGATCCGGAGGAGAACGACGCCGTCGAGGCCGAGGCCCTCTACACGCTGCTCGAGAGCGAGGTCATCCCGGCCTTCTTCGCCCGCGACTCCTCGGGCCGCCCGCGCGAGTGGACCAACATGATGACCGCCTCGATCCGCAACCTGGGCGGCGCGTTCAGCACCGGCCGCATGGTGCGCGACTACGCGCTGAGGGCCTACATCCCGGCGCACGAGGCGTCGGTGTCGCTGTCGAAGGACTCCGGCAAGGGCGTCAAGGCCCTGGCCCACTGGCGCGAGCGGATGGTCGACGCCTGGCCCGAGGTCAGCGTCTCCAGCACCGTGCGCGCCAACGGCTCGGTGCCGGTCGGCTCGGACCTGCTCGTCGACGTGCTCGCCACGCTCGGTCCCCTGTCGGTTGACGACGTCGCAGATCGAGGTCGTCGCCGGAGCCGTGGACGCCAACGGCGAGTTCACGCCCCGTCGCGTGGCGGAGGCCGTCCACGAGGGTGCCAAGGGCGACGCCTACCACTTCGTCGCCACGGTGCCCGCCTCCGAGAGCGGACGGCTGGCCGTGCGCCGCCCGCGCCGTGGCCCTCCGGCCCGACGGCAGAGGCCCGGATCCGGCCTTCCTCGTGACGTGGGAGCCCTCCTAGAGACGTTTCTAGGGAGGAGGTTTCTGCGCTCTGAGCGTCCCCGAGCTTCGGGCGTTGCGCACAGTGCGTTGAGGACTGGCGACATGGCGTACACCGCCCCTCTTAGCGGGCGCGGTGGACGCGCAGCATGCCCATAAACCGTGGGCATGCTGCATTCGGCGCGTATGACCTTTCGGTCGCACGGGCCTTGCACAGCCGGCCAGACGGCCGGCTGTCGCCCATGCGAGGACAGGCTGCCCACGGGAAAGGACGACTCGAACAGCCGGCCTCCGGCCGGCTGTGTGCTCGCCAACCCCTCAAAGCGAGAGGAAGGCCCACATCACGATGACGTGGGCGCACCTCGCTTTGAGTCCTTGACCGGTTTGTCCCGGACGCCGCACTTCGGCGGAGCCGTGCGGCCGGTCTGCCAATGCGCCCGGCCAGGGCGCATTTGCGCACGACACCCGCCCCGCCCAAGAGGGCGGGTGTCCGCAATTGTCACCAGTCCTCAACGCACCGCGAAGAAAACCTCACACCGAGCCCGAGCTCGCAACGTTCAGAGCTCAGAAACCCTCAGAGCCACAACCTCGAGGTTCGGTGCGTTCTGAGCTCTGAGCGTTCTGAGCTTCGGGCGTTGCGCACAGTGCGTTGAGGACTGGGGACAAGGCGAGGAACCGGCCTCTTTCGGGCCGGTTCAACGCGCGCTCATCGCCTACCGGCGATTCGGCATACCGACGGCACCGGCTGTTCGCCGGGGCCAGGCCGTCGGAAAAAACGAGTCAAGGGCCAAACGAGTCATGCCCAGTCTTTCGTGGTGTGGGCGTTTTCCTCGCTTGAAGCTCTTGGCCGCCACGCTCTGTGGTGTGGACCTTCCTCTCGCTTTGGGGGTGGTCGTTGGCCGCCACGCTTGATGGTTGTGTGGGCGTGGCCCTCCCTCTCGCTTTAAGGGGTTGGCCGCCGCGCTTGGGGGGTTGTTGTTGGTTCGACGTTGCTCTGGGGGTGAATTACTGCCTCCAACGGAGCGATATTCGGCGTGCGCCGGGGGCTCAAGGACGCGCGGCGGGGAGTCGAGAGAAAGGAGGCATCGGCATGGAGAGACGCCGGTGAGATAGGGGACGGAACCCCGCCGTAAATCGCCAAACGCGACCGCGAGGTTCCCCCGTTGCACACCCCTCCGTCTCCCGAGCAGGTCCGTTCCGCCGCTCCCGAGGACCTCGTCCTCATGCTCTTCGAGGGTGCCGTCCGATTCGGTCGTGAGGCCCATCGGGCAATCTCCGACGGCGACCGGGAGACCGGGGCCATGCTGGTCGGCCGCGTGCGCGCGATCGTCGAGGAGCTCGAGCGCGGGCTCAACCCCGCCGCCGGCGCGATCAGCCGCCACCTGAGCGCCATCTACGAGTACGTGCTGCGGCGCCTGGAGCCCGACACGGTCTCCGCCCAGACCCTGGACGAGGTGATCGCCGACCTCAACGTGCTGTGCGAGGCCTGGACCGCCCTTGTCGACGAGCGGCACGCCGAGCAGTCGGCCGCCCCGGCGCTGGCCTGACCTCCGCGATCCAGGGAGACGATCAGATGACGACGATCACGCGCCTGAGCGCCGAGGAGGTGGCCCGGGAGGTCGCCGACCTGCCGGCCATCCCCTCGAGCATCGTCGCCGTGATCGACGCGTGCGACGACCCGGAGATCACCGTCGGGCGCATCTCGCAGGTGATCCTGCGCGATCAGAGCCTCACGGCGGGGATCCTGCGGCTGGCCAACTCGGCCTTCTACGGGCACCCGCGCCAGGTCACCACCATCTCCGACGCGACGCTGCTGCTGGGCTTCTCGACCATCAAGAGCCTGGCGATCTCGGCGCACACCTCCGGGCTGCTGGCCGGCCCGCTGCCCGGTTACGGGCTCCAGCAGGGCGAGCTGTGGCAGCACTCGGTGGCCGTCGCCTTCACGGCGCGGCGCCTCGCCATCGAGGCGGGCGTCGAGCCCGTCGAGGAGGCCTTCGTCGCCGGGCTGCTGCACGACATCGGCAAGGTGATCCTCTCGAGCCGCATGGAGGACGCCTTCGAGGAGGTGATCGCCGTGGCCGAGGAGCGCCGCGCCCCGCTGCACGAGGTGGAGATCGAGCTGCTCGGCTTCGACCACGCGGAGCTGGGCGCGCAGATCGCGGCCACCTGGAACTTCCCGGCCGAGCTGGAGGAGGCGATCCGCTTTCACCACGACCCGGCGCGCGCCACCGAGCGCCCCGAGCTCGCGCACTGCGTCTACGTCGCCGACGCCACCTGCATCCTGATCGGCGTGGGTCTCGCGGGAGACGGCCCTCGCCGACGGCATCGACCGCACGTCGCTCGATGCCCTGGGCATCGCGCCGGCGCAGCTCATCGCGGTGGTCGAGCAGGTCGCCGAGGCGATCGCCGCCGACCCCTTCGGGGACGCCTGATGTTCCCCGACGACCTCACCACCGAGGTGCTCGCGGCGTCGATGCGCGGCCTCGAGGCCCGCAACACCGCGATCGCCAACAACATCGCCAACGCCGACACCCCGGGCTACAAGCGCGTGGACGTCTCGTTCGAGTCGGCCCTCGCCGACGCCGTGCAGAGCGACCGTGCGCGGACGAGCCAGAGCTCGTCGATGCCCGACCTCTGGAACGGCGACGCGGCCAACGCCGTGGACGACGTCGCTCCGGCCGTCCAGTCGGTCGACACCACCACGATGCGGGTCGACGGCAGCAACGTCGATCCCGACGACGAGATGGCCCAGCTCTCCGCCAACCAGCTCGCGCACCAGACCGTGGTGTCGCTTCTCGACAAGCGCTTCGCACAGTTCCGCACGGCCATCACCGGCCAGTGACCGACACCGTCAACCACCCGCGGGAGGGCTCACAGATGGGCATGTTCCCCGCGCTCGGAATCAGCTCCACAGGTCTCGCCGCCGAGCGCCTTCGCATGGACGTGATCGCCAACAACCTCGCCAACGCCGACAGCACCAACGGCGTCGGCGACGCCTACCACCGCAAGGCCGTGACCATGGCGCCCGCCCCGGGCGGCGCCGAGTTCGCGCTGCCGCGGCCCGCGGGCAACGCCAGCACCGACGGGGTCGCCGACCTCCACGGCGTGGCCGTGACCGGCATCGTCGAGGACACGGCGCCCCTCAAGAAGGTCTACGACCCGGGCAACCCCGAGGCCGACACCAAGGGCTACGTCACCAAGCCGAACGTGAACGCCGTCACGGAGATGGTGGACATGGTCGCGGCGACGCGCGCCTTCCAGGCCAACGTGACCGCCTTCGAGGCGACCAAGGCCATGGCCAAGGACGCCCTGAGGATCATCTCGTGACCGTCGCCCTCGGATCCGTCGGAGCGCTTCCCGCGATGCCGGCCCGCCATGGGGCCGATCGGCGCGACCGACGACGTCGCGTCCGGCGCGCTCGGCGGGCGGCGGTGGCTTCGCGGACATGCTCTCGAGCGCGGTCTCGGGCCTCAACGGCCAGCTGACCAGCTCGGAGAAGATGTCCGAGGACGCCGCCACCGGCGGCCTCACCGACCCCACCGAGGCGCTCGTCGCCGTGGAGAAGGCCGACCTGGCCTTCAGCACCGCGGTGCAGGTGCGCAACAAGCTGGTCGAAGGCTGGCAGGAACTCAGCAGGATGCAGGTCTAGGCGGTGGGCGGGCTGTCACGGATCACGGGGTTCTGGGAGGGCCTGACCGGCCCGAGCCGTCGCCTCCTGGTCGGCGCCGTGCTGATCTTCATCGTGGGGATCTTCCTGCTGATGAAGTTCTCCGGGCAGACGTCCTACGCCAACCTGGCGACGTCGGCGAGCGCCGACGACGCCGCGGCGATCACCAAGCAGCTCGACAGCATGGGCGTGCGCTACAAGCTCACCGACGGCGGCAGCACCATCCAGGTGCCGGCCTCCGACCTCGACCAGGCCCGGCTCGACCTCGCGTCGTCGAACCTGCTCGACGGCGGCGGCACCGTGGGCTTCGAGATCTTCGACAAGTCCAACCTGGGCGCCACCGACTTCACCAACCGCATCAACCTGGTCCGCGCCACCGAGGGCGAGCTGACGCGCACCATCAGCCGGCTCGACCCCGTTCAGTCGGCCACGGTCAAGATCGCCATGCCCGAGGAGCAGCTGTTCACCGACGACCAGCAGCCCACCACGGCCGCCGTCGTCGTCGCCACCAAGGCCGGCCAGTCGCTCGACCCCGGTCAGGTGAAGGGCATCACCAAGCTCGTGTCGATGGCGGTCCCCGGCCTCAAGGTCGGCGACGTCACCGTCACCGACTCGCAGGGCAACATCCTCGACGGCGCCGACGCGGCCGCCTCGGGCGCGGGCGCCGCCACCGAGCGGCTCAAGCTCCAGTCGGCCTACTCGCAGAACGTCCAGAGCCAGATCGACGCGATGCTCGCCGCCGTGCTCGGCCCGGGCAAGGCCGTCACCAAGGTCAGCGCCGTGCTCGACCTGGACAAGACGACCACCGACAGCGAGACCTACAACAAGGAGAGCGCCGTCCCGCTCGAGAGCACCACGAGCAAGGAGACGCTCAAGTCGGCCGGCGGCGCCGCGGGAGCGGTGGCCGGGGCCTCGGCCAACACGCCCGCCACGAGCACCTTCCCGTCCACCACCACGGGCAGCGGCGCCACCAACTACAACAAGAGCTCCGAGGCCACCAAGAACGGCGTCGATCGCGTCCGCCAGCAGGTCGAGAAGGCGCCCGGCACCGTCACCAGCCAGGCCATCTCCGTCCAGGTCAGCGACAAGGTGCCCGCCGCGACGGTCGCCTCGATCGAGGACACGGTCAAGGCCGCCGTCGGCTTCCAGGCCGGCCGCGACCAGATCAGCGTCCAGGCCGTGCCCTTCGCGGCGGACGGCACCGCGGTCACCGCCGCGGCCGCGGCCGCCAAGGGCGCCACCGCCACGGCGGGCTCGGGCGGCGGGATGGACATCATGGGCATCGCCAAGACCGCGATCGCCGCGATCGGCGTGCTGCTGCTGGCCCTCTTCGCCCGCAAGTCGCTGCGCCGCCGCCAGACCGACCTCGAGAAGGCGCTCCCCGAGCTGCTCAAGCGCGGTCCGGTGCCGGTGTCCGAGCTCAACCCCGGCGTCATGCCGAGCTCGCCCGTCGGCGCGGTCCAGCAGCTCGAGGGGCAGCGCAAGAGCACGATCGAGGCGCAGATGGAGGACCTCGCGCTGCGTAAGCCCGAGGACGTGGCGCAGCTGCTGCGCGGCTGGCTGCTCGGCACGGGCGCCCGCTAGTGGCGCCCAACAGCATCGCCGGCCGCCAGAAGGCCGCGATCCTGCTGGTGAGCCTCGGGGCCGAGGCCTCGGCCGCGATCTTCCAGCACCTGCGCCAGGAGGAGATCGACGAGCTCACGCTCGAGATCGCCGGCATCGGCCACGTCGCCCCCGAGCGCAAGGCCGAGGTGGTCGAGGAGTTCTACGAGGTGGCCCTGGCCCAGGAGTACATCTCGGAGGGCGGACTCGACTACGCCAACGCGATCCTCGAGAAGGCGCTCGGGCCCGAACACGCCCAGGAGGTGATGGCGCGCCTGTCCGGCGCCATCCAGGTGAGCCCGTTCGAGTTCCTGCGCGGCACCGACGCCACCCAGATCCGCAACGTGATCGCCAACGAGCACCCCCAGACCGTCGCGCTGATCCTGGCCTACCTGCCCAGCGACACGGCCGCCCAGGTCCTGGGCACGCTCCCGGAGATCCAGCAGGTCGACGTCGCGACCCGCATCGCGCTGATGGACCGCACCGCGCCGGAGGTGATCCGCGAGATCGAGCGCGTCCTCGAGCGCAAGCTGAGCAGCGTCATCAACCAGGACCTGACCTCGGCCGGCGGCCTGCGCTCGCTGGTCGACCTGCTCAACCAGGTGGACCGCGGCACCGAGCGGGCCATCTTCGAGGCGCTCGAGCAGGAGCACCCCGACATCGCCGAAGAGGTGCGCCGCATGATGTTCCTCTTCGAGGACATCGTCACCCTCGACGACCGCAGCATCCAGCAGGTGCTCCGCGAGGTCGACACCAAGGAGCTCGCGGTGGCCCTGAAGGGCACGCGCGACGAGGTCAAGGACGCCATCTTCCGCAACATGAGCGAGCGCGCCGCGACCAACATCCGCGAGGACCTGGAGTTCATGGGCCCGGTGCGGGTGAAGCAGGTCGAGGAGGCCCAGCAGAAGGTGGTCGAGATCATCCGCTCCCTGGAGGAGTCGGGCCAGATCGTCGTGGTCCGCGGGACCGAGGATCAGCTTGTCATCTAACGCGCTGGTACGCGGCGCCGCCGTGTCCGACGCGCCGGTCGCCCTTCCGCTCCGCCCCCACACGCCCCGCCGGCTCACCCCGGGGAGCCCCGAGGACCTGCTCGAGCGCGCACGCGTCGACGCCGAGGACATGCTGGCCGGCGCCGAGCGCGCCACGGCCGACGCCCTCGCGCAGGCGCGCGAGCAGGGGCTCGCCGAGGGCCGCGCGGCGGCCCAGAGCGAGGTGGCCGCGGCGCTCGCGGCGCTGCGCGCGGCCGCCGACGGCGTCGAGGAGCACCGCGCCCGTCTCGAGGACGACATGGTGCGCGAGGCGATGGCGATGGCCGTGGAGACCGCCGCCAAGCTGGTGCGCGCCGAGGTCGCCGTGCGCCCCGAGCGGGTCGGCGACGTGCTGCGCGGCGCCATCCGCCGCACCGGCGACCGCTCGCGCCTGATCGCCCGCGTCAGCCCCGCCGACCTCGACGTGTGCCGCCGGCTCGCGCCGGTGATCCTGGACGAGATGGGCGGCATCGCGTCGCTCGAGATCGTCGACGACCCGCGCATCGGCGTCGGCTCGTGCGTGCTGGAGACGGCCAACGGCGACGTGGACGCCACGTTCCCGAGCCAGCTGACCCGCGTCATGGACGCCCTCTTCGCCCCGCCGGACGAGTCGCTGGTCGAGCCCCCGATCCTGTGAGCACCGTGGACCTCTCGGAGGGCTTCCGGCGGCTGCGCTCCCTGGATCCCTACCGGCTCAACGGCCGGGTCAACCAGCTCATCGGCCTGGTGGTCGAGAGCAAGGGCCCCGAGGCGGGCATCGGCGAGCGCTGCGAGATCCTCCTTCCCGGCCACCGCACCGGGCGTCCGCCGCTGCAGGCCGAGGTGGTCGGCTTCCGCGAGGGGCGCACCCTGCTGATGCCGCTCGGCGACGCCGCCGGCGTGGGACCGGGCCAGACCGTCGTGGCCACCGGCACGGCGGTGCAGGTGGGGGTGGGGGAGGCGCTGCTCGGCCGCGTGCTCGACGGCCTCGGCCGACCGCTCGACGGTCTCGGCCTGCCGGCGCTGGAGGGACGGCGCTCCATCGACGCCCGTCCTCCCGACGTGCTCCTGCGTCCCAACATCCGCAGCCCGCTGGCCCTCGGGGTGCGCGCGATCGACGCGCTGATGCCCTGCGGCACCGGCCAGCGGATGGGCATCTTCGCCGGGTCGGGCGTGGGCAAGAGCACCCTGATGGGCATGATGGCCCGCGGCAGCAGCGCCGACGTCAACGTCATCGCCCTCGTCGGCGAGCGTGGCCGAGAGGTGCGCGAGTTCATCGAGCACGACCTCGGGCCCGAGGGCCTGGCGCGCAGCGTGGTGGTGGTCGCCACCTCCGACCAGCCCGCACTGGTGCGCATCAAGGCCGCCTTCGTGGCCACCACGATCGCCGAGTTCTTCCGCGATCGCGGCGCCGACGTGCTGCTGATGATGGACTCGGTCACCCGCCTGGCCACCGCCCAGCGCGAGGTGGGGCTCGCCATCGGGGAGCCGCCCGCGACCCGCGGCTACACCCCGTCCGTCTTCGCCCTGCTGCCGCGGCTGCTGGAGCGGGCCGGCACCTCGCCGGTGGGCAGCATCACCGCGCTCTACACCGTGCTGGTCGAGGGCGACGACATGAACGAGCCGGTGGCCGACGCCGTCCGCTCGATCCTCGACGGCCACATCGTGCTCTCGCGCGACCTGGCCCACCGCCACCACTACCCGGCGATCGACGTGCTGCAGTCGGTGTCGCGCCTCACCGCGCAGCTGCTGTCGCGCGAGCACCAGGAGGCCGGCGGCCGCCTGCGCGCGCTGCTGGCCGCGCACCGCAGCGCCGCCGACCTGATCGCGATCGGCGCCTATGTGAGCGGCTCCGATCCGCTGGTGGACGAGGCGCGCGCCAAGTACGACGCCATCGAGGGTTTCCTGCGCCAGGCCGTGGACGATCCCGTACTCCCGCGACGACGCGCTCGGCCAGCTGCTGGCGCTCACCGGGGGCGCCCTTCCGCCGTCGTCCCCCGAGCCCGACGCCGGGTTGACCGGCACCTTCCAGCCGCTGCCGCCCGGGGTCGAGGTGGTCCCCACCTAAGGGTTCGGCGAGGCGAGCGGCCGCGTCGCTCACGATTTAAATCCTCGGACCGACAAGTAAAGGGCGTTCCGCCCCCTTTCCGAGGAGCCTCCCGTGTCCCACCCCCGTCAGAGGGGCTCTCGCCGAGCCCGCCGGCTCATCGCGGGCGGAGCGCTCGCGCTTCTCGCGACGGCCGTGACACCCGCGTTCGCGACCGGTGGACCGACGGCCGAGATCGTGACCAACAACCTCTTCATGGGCACCACCAAGGTCGAGGCCGGCGCCCGCGCCAACGGATCGTTCGGATCGACCGTCGCGGCACCGGCGGGCTACAGCCCCCGCACCGACGGCGGGACGCCGATCCTCGGCTTCCGCGTCAATCCAAACGAGTGCGGGTGGACCGACCCCGCCTGCCTCACGCAGGGCGACTTCTTCACCCCCGGCTCGCCCTATGAGGCGTGGGGCATCCAGGTCGGCGACGGAACGACACCGGCGTACAACTCGAACAGCGCCAACGGAATCCCGGGCGCGTTCGCGTCGGCCGACGCCCCTGGCGTCACGGGCGTCTGGCGGGCGACCGCCCCGTTCGGCGGCATCGCGGTGAAGCAGACCTACGCGATCCCTCCCTATGCGTGGATGATCGACACCACCGTCGAACTCACCAACACCACGGGCGCCGCGATCAACGACGTCTACTTCCTGCGCGGCTTGGATCCGGACAACTGCCGCATGGAGACCCAGGCGGTGTGCGACAGCAGCGGTGACGGGATCGCCGACACCGCCGGTGCCTTCGAGACGCTGAACACCGTCGTGTCGCAGGGGTCGGCGTCATCGACCGCGCTGGTGACCGCCACCCAGACCGACGACACCTACCTCGGTCTCCGCATGATCGGCGGGCAGGGGCGCGCCTTCGCTCAGAACATCGGCTTCAGCAACCCGGCAAGCCTCTCCACGCTCTGGAGCGGGGGCAACGCCGCCTACCGTTCGACCCTCGGAAGCACCTTCGGCGACAACGGCATCTACGCCGTCGATCACGTCTCCTCGATCGCCGCCGGCGCGACCGCGACCGTCCGGGTCCAGTACGTGGTCAAGGAGATCGCCGCGGCCGCGGACATCAGCGACACCGTCACCTCGACGGGAGGCCTGGTCGATGTCCCCGCCGGCAACGGCGGCAACGGTTTCCAGGGCATCTGCACCGCCCCGGCTCACGGAACGGTGACCGCCGAGGGCGGCAAGATGCGCTACGTCCCGAACGCCGGCTTCACCGGGACGGACACGTTCCAGTACAGCACCGGCGGCCCGTGCGGCACGGCGACGATCACCGTGACACCGGCGTCGCCGTCGGGGGCGACCCCCGCGACGCCCGCGGTCACCCTGCTCGCCCCCGCCACGCGCACCACCACCGCCGCGGGGAACCCCCGGGTGGTCCAGAGGCTGCAGCTCAACCGGAAGGGCCGCTACACCTTCATCTACGGCGACCCGGCGACCGGGAAGCGCGTCCGGCAGATCTCCGGCACCCGGATCGGCAGGCGCCTGCTCGGCAGGAAGTTCAGCGCCCCGGTGCTCGTCACCAGCATCGAGGGCACCAAGGTGGTCCTCTCGAGCGTCTTCCAGAAGAACCTCTCCGCCCAGCTCAGGCGGACGATGACCCTGCGGATCGTGCTGCGCAGCCCCGACGGGACGCTGTCGGACGTCGCCCCGAGGTGACCCGCGCGACGGGGCGGGGCCTCAGCGCCCCGTCCCGTCCGCGGCCACCTGCACGATCGACGCGTCGATGAGCCACTCCACCGGCGCGCGGTCGTCGGTGTAGACGTCGCCGCCCCGCAGCGCCGGCGCGAGGCGCGCCGCCGTCTCGACGGCCGGCACGCCGAGCCCGGCCGGCACGGGCGCGTCGTCCAGCAGGGCGCCCGAGATCGGGGCGTTGCTCGCCAGCAGCACGGTGTTGAGCCGCTCGCTGGGATCGCGCAGCACGGTGGTGAACGACGTGCGCATCGTCGCGGCGAGCACCTTCTCGAGCCCGTCCGAGTTCGCGGGGTGGCCGACGTTGACCATCAGCACGCCCCCCGGGGTGAGATGGTCGCGCACCAGGGCGAAGAACTCCTTGGTGGTGAGGTAGAAGGGGATGTAGGGCTGCCGGTAGGCGTTGACCATGATCGCGTCCCAGCGCCGGTCCGAGGTGCGCAGGAACGGCCGCGCGTCGGCCGTGTGCAGGTGCAGGTTCGGCCCCTCGAGGTCGAAGAGCCGCCGACCGACGTCGGTCAGCGCGCCGTCGATCTCGACGCCGTCCACCCGGGTCTCGGGGTAGTAGTGGCCGTACGCGCGGGCGGTCGTGCCGGCGGCGTTGCCGAGGATCGCGATCGAGCCGGGCACCCTCCCGTTCGCCAGCGGCAGCACCAGGAACTCGTCCCAGTAGTTGCCGGTCAGCCATTGGCCGGGCCGGTACACCGAGTGGACGGCCTGACCCTCGTTGAGCTCCAGGTGGCGGGAGGCGTCGGGCCGCTCGATCACGCGGGCGTACTGGTACTCGGTCTCCGCCTCCCAGATCACGCGCCCCGTGTCGCTGGACTTGAGCGTCCCCACGGGCAGGGCGACCAGCGCGAGCAGGGCCACCGGCGCGACCGCGTAGCGCCATGAGAGCCCGAGCAGCGCGACCAGCGCGAGCGACGCGGCGAAGAGCAGGAAGGTGCGGTGGGTGCCGACGAACGGCACCAGCACCAGCGCGGCCAGGAACACCCCGGCCAGGCTGCCCATCGTCGAGGTCGCGTACAGCCGGCCGCTCACCCGGCCCGCCTCCTCGACCGCGGTCATGCTGAGGCGCATCGCGTAGGGGGAGATGGTGCCGAGCACCACGACGGGCGCGGCGATGAGCACGCACACCGCCACCAGCGAGCCCGCGAAGGCGCCGACGCTGAGATTGTCGAAGGCCTCGACGGAGTTGCGCAGGAACGGCCCCGAGACGAAGGGCACCACCGCGAGCAGCGCGGCCGCGACCAGCATCAGGCGCGCGAGACCGGCCAGCGTGGCGCCGCGGTCGGCCAGCCGCCCGCCGAGCCAGTAGCCGGCCGAGAGCGCCACCAGCACGGTGGCGATCGTGTTGGCCCAGATCACCGTCGAGGCGCCGAACCACGGCGCCAGCAGGCGCGCCGCCGCGATCTCGGTGCCCAGCGAGGCGGCGCCCACCGTGAACACCATGGTCAGGATCACCCGCGGCGACGGCGGGCTGGCGGGTGTCGCGGTCATCCGGAGCGGGACGCTAGCGGGGCGGCGGGTCCACCATGCGAACGGGTGGTTGAACTCTCGAACGGGGCGTGTCAGGCTCCCGATATTGCAACAATCGTAACGAGGAGAGCGTGCGATGAGGGTGAAGGATGCGATGAGCCCGATCAGCGCGATCGTGGGCCCTCAGCACACTCTCGAGCAGGCGGCCAAGCGCATGGTGCAGTACGCCACCGGCGCGGCCGTGGTGCTGGACGGTTCGCTTCCGGGCCCTGCGGTGGTCACCGAGCGTGACCTGCTGAGGGCGGTCGGCGCCGGTCTCAATCCGGCGAACGAATACGTCGAGGACCACATGACCGGCGAGGTCGTGACGGCGGCCCCCGACTGGGGCATCGCGGACGCGGCGGCGGTGATGGTCAATCACGGTGTGCGCCACGTGCTGGTGTTCGACGCCTCCGAGCTCGTGGGCATCCTGTCCATGCGCGACGTGGTCCGGGTGGGCGGTTTCGAGGTCATCGCCTCGGTCGAGACGGCGGGCGCCCGGGGCTGACCCCGGCATCAAGGTTCGGCAGGGAGGGCCGATAACGGGGGCGTGATCCCCCGTTTCCGCTTCCGGCTCCAGCAGGTGCTCGATGTGCGGTCCCGCCGCGAGGATCTGGCGCGCCAGGATCTCGCCCACGCGATGATGGCGGTCGCGGCCCAGCAGGAGCGCGTCGTGGCGGCCGATGCCGACATGGAGCGCGAGCTCGCGTCCCTGCGCGACCTGATGGGCGGCTCCGTGGAGCTCGAGAGGCTCCGGTCCGCCCACGACGCCCTCGCCCTGGCGCGCTCGCGCTCCCGCCACGAGCGGGCGATGCTCTCGAGTCTCGGCGAGGTCGCCGACGAGCGGCGCGCCGATCTCGTGCGGGCCAGCCAGCAGCGTGAGGTGCTCACCCAGCTGCGGGTTCGCGCCCTCGAGCGCCACCGCGTGGACGAGCGCCGCGACGAGGCGATCCAGATGGACGAGCTCGCCACGCGCCGCACCGCCCGCGCGCGGGCGGCTGCGTGATCGCCACCGCGCCGATGGCCCGGAGCGCCGCCCCCACCACCGTCGCGCCGTCGGCGCGCGTCGCCCGGCAGATCAACCGCGCGGCCAGCGCCCACGGGCTCGACCCCGCCCTGCTGGCGGCCGTGGTGATGGTCGAGAGCGGCGGCGACCCACGCGCCGAGTCGCCCACCGGCGCCCGCGGACTGCTGCAGCTGATGCCGGCCCGCGCACGCGCGCTGGGCGTGTCCGACCCCTTCGACGCGGCCGCCACGCTGGACGCCGGGGCGCGCTGCCTTGCGTCCAAGCTGTGCGCCCACCGCGGCAACCTGCCGCTCGCCCTCGCCGCATACCACCTCGGCCCCGACGCGGTCGAGCGGCACGGCGGTGTGCCCCCCTACTCGGAAATGCGGGCCTTCCTGCCGAAGGTAATGGGGTACTACGACGACTTTCGGGCCACCGGCGTGTTCGCCCGGCCCGCGGAGCCACGGAATGGCTCCGGCACGATCACCGACGGGGAGGGACGGTGTTGATGAGATGATCGAACCACAGCTCGGGCTACCACCGGTAGCCGCGGGCCGAGGAGGATCCGCCCCCAGCGCGGGTGCCGCCGGCGAGACCGCCGGAGGAGCCCAGGGACCGGATGACGGAGGTTTCGTGACCGCACTCGATGGTCACACGCCACCCGACTCACGGAATGCGGACCCCGGAGCCCACGAACCCAAAGATGCAGCCGGACCCCTGACCGGGGAGCTGCCCACAGAGACTGTCGCCGACGCCGACATCTCACCCGACGCGAGCCAGGCGGCCGCGGCGGCCGCGATCGCCACGGCGATCGTCGCCGTCGTCCCCGTGACCGCGCCGGTGGTCGTCGCCACGGCGGCCGCACCCCCGGCGACGGCCACCGACAGCGCCGGCTCCACGACCCCCGTGGTCGTGGCTCCGGGCGCCGCGCAGGCGTCTCCGCCACAGCCGCTCCCCGGCCTGGTGCCGGCGCGGGTGGACGCGAACGGCGCCGTTGTGCCGGTGATCACGACCGCAACCGGCACGACGCCGGGCGCGGATGGGCAGGGAACGGTTCCCACCGCCACGACGGCGGGCTCGCAGGCCACGACGGCCACCGCCCAGGGCACGACGCCCGCTCCCGCGGCAACCATCACCCTGACGTTGACGTCGAAGGATGCCGGGCAGCCCCCGGCGACGCCGGCGCCTGCCACTCCCGCGACCGCCCAGGGCGCCACGACGGCTCCCGGCGCGACCCCCGCGACCGTGGCCGCACCCACCATCTCCCCAAGCGTGACGCCGCAGGCCGGATCCGGGCAGGATGCCCCGCCGGCCGCGGCGTCGCGAGAGCCGGCTCCGGCACCCGCCGCCGCCGCGAGCCCGACGGCAGCGCCGTCGCCCGCGTTCGGCCAGGCCGCGCCGGCTCCCATCCAGTCTCCGGCCCCGGGCGGGATCGCCCATGGGGCCGGCGGGCTCACGACCCCCCACGAGCTCGCACACGAGCTCGGAACCCGCGTGCACATGGCCGTGCGCGAGGGGGGACGCGAGCTTCTCGTCAACCTGCGCCCAAGGGATCTGGGGCAGTTGACCATCCGGGTCACGATGACCGACGGAGTCCTCCATGCGCAGATCACGGCTGATCGCCCGGAGGCGGCACGGATGCTCCAGCAGTCGCTCGGACAGCTCGACACGGCGCTGTCCGATCTCGGCTACTCACTCGACGGACTCGACGTGAGTTACGGCGGGCAGGACGCGCGGGACGCGCGCTCCTCCTCGGCGGGCACGGAGGCCCCACCGCGCACGGACGCGATCGACGACAGCGAGGCGGTCACCACGACCGCCCCGACCACCCACGCCGCGGCCTCGCCGTCGCGGCTCGACCTGCTCGCCTGAGGAGGGACCATGGCTGAGACGGCTCCGGTCACCGGAGACTTCACACCGACGACGCCGCTCCAGGCGGCGAAGGCGAAACCCACGACCGACATCTTCTCGTCGGAGGGCTTCCTCAAGCTGCTCGCAACGCAGATCAGCTCGCAGAACCCTCTCGAGCCGATGAAGGACACCGAGTTCGTCGCCCAGATGGCCTCGTTCTCGCAGCTCGAGCAGACCACCAACATGGCCTCCGACATCAAGGCGCTCACCATGAGCGGCCAGCTCTCGCAGGGCGCCGCCCTGATCGGGAAGTCGGTGACCTACCAGCCCGCCAACGGCGACCCCGCCGTGACCGGGGTCGTGCAGAGCCTCACCGTGGGCTCCGCGAACAAGTCGATGAACCTGATCGTCAACGGCGTTTCCGTGGACGTCTCACAGGTCACGGGGATCGCCCAATGAGCATCGAGCGCCCCTCGATCGGGCAGGTTCGCCCGGCCGCGGGCCCCGCGGCTCCCTCAGGCGCCTGCGCGCGCCGGAGACGCGGCGGCCGGTTTCGACCGGGTGCTCACGGACAAGCTGCGCGGGCAACAGCCCCCCGGCGCGCTCAAGTGGAGCGCGCACGCGGTGCAGCGCCTCTCGCAACGCCAGATCGCCATCTCGCCGGAGACGCAGCAGCGTCTCGAGGGCGCGGTGGATCGTCTGGCCGGCAAGGGCGGGCGCGAGAGCGTCGTCCTCGTCGACAAGATGGCGTTCGTCGTGTCGGTGGCCAATCGCACCGTCATCACGGCCGTCGATCAGGCGGGGATGAAGGACCAGGTGTTCACCAACATCGACAGCGCCGTCGTCGGATGACGTCGGCCCGGATGAACTCGGCGACCGAGCCGGACCTCTTCGAGGGGGGTCGGATCGCCACCAGGGAAAGGAAACCCACCCGATGATGCGATCCATGTTCGCGGCCGTCTCCGGCCTGCGAAACCATCAGACCATGATGGACGTGCTGTCCTCGAACATCGCCAACGTCAACACGTTCGGCTACAAGTCGCAGCGCGCGACCTTCAAGGACTCGCTCTACCAGAACCTCTCCGGCGCCGGCGCGCCGGTGCCCCCGAGCCTCGGTGGCACCAACCCCCGCCAGGTCGGGCTGGGGATGTCGCTCAACTCGATCGACACCCTGATGACCCAGGGCAACGCGCAGTCGACCGGCGTCGTCACCGACATGATGATCCAGGGCGACGGCTTCTTCCGCGTCGCGGCTCCGGGCTCCACCTTCGGCGGCGTCGGCGGCAACGACGTCACCGCGGGCGGTGAGCAGTACACCCGCGCCGGCAACTTCTCGTTCGACAGCCAGGGCTTCCTGGTGACGAGCAAGGGTCAGTACGTGCTCGGCACCGTCGCGGCCACCGGCAACGTCGGCCGCATCCAGGTCGACCCGGCCACCACGGCCGCGGTCAACGTGGACGCGGCGGGCGGGGTCTCGGCCATCGACACGGCCGGCGTCTCGACGCCGATCGCGCAGCTCAGCCTGGCCAAGTTCGCCAACGCGCCCGGACTCGAGCGCATCGGCGACAACCTCTACCGGGCGTCCAACAACTCCGGAGCGGCCGTCAACGGCGCCCCCGGAGGCGCGGCCGGCCACGGCGTGGTCGTCCCGGGCGCGCTCGAGATGAGCAACGTCGATCTCGCGCTCGAGTTCACCAACATGATCATCGCCCAGCGTGGCTTCCAGGCGAACAGCCGGGCGATCACCACCTCCGACGACATGCTCCAGGAGCTGGTCAACCTCAAGCGCTAGGCGTGATTCGCGCCGCAGACGCACAACCGCGGCCCGCCGGCTCAACCGGCGGGCCGGTCTACCGATAACCGGGTGGCGTAATGGGCCAGACGGTTGTCGGCCCGCCACCGCATCGGAGGCTCACGTGATCACCCTGCACCGCCTGAACGGAGACGAGATGACGCTCAACGCTGAGCTCATCCTCACCGTCGAGGCGACACCCGACACACACATCCTGATGATGGACCGGCGCCGAGTGCTGGTGACCGAGACGGTCGACGAGGTCATCGCCGCCGTCTTCGACTACCGCCACCGCGTCGCCAGCGGGGGCCACCTGGCCACCCCGGTCGATCACCTGGCCACCCACACGGCCCCGTAGGCGCCGGCATGTCTCCACTGATCGGACTGGTCGGCGCCTGGGTCTTCATCCTCGTCGGGATGATCATGAAGGGCGGCAGCGTCGGGGGCATCATCAGCCCCCCGGCCTTCATCATGGTCGTCGGCGGCACGATGTGCGTCCTGATCGCCTCCTTCGGCATGAAGGAGACCATCTCGATGATCAAGCTGACGATGCTGTCGCTCAAGGAGCGCGCGGACAACCGGCCCGAGATCATCCGGACGCTGGTCGGCTACAGCGAGAAGGCGCGCCGCGAGGGCCTGCTGGTCCTCGAGGAGGACGCCAAGAGCGCCGACGACCCGTTCCTGCGCAAGGGAGTCCGATTGGTCGTGGACGGCACGGATCCCGAGCTGGTGAAGGACATCCTCGAGACCGAGCTCGACGCGATGGAGGAGCGCCACCACAAGAACCAGGACATGTTCAAACAGGGCGGCGCCTTCGCCCCGACGATCGGCATCCTGGCGACCGTGCTGTCCCTGGTCTCGGTGCTCCAGCACCTGGACGAGCCGGACACGCTCGGCGCCCACATCGCGGCCGCGTTCCTCGCGACCTTCTACGGCGTGGCGATGGCGAACATCGTGTTCCTGCCGATCGCGAACGCCCTCAAGAAGACGACCACCCTCGAGGCCAGCGAGCGCATGCTCATCATCGAGGGCGTCCTCAGCATCCAGAGCGGCGACAACCCGCGGATCCTGGCCGAGAAGCTGTGGAGCTTCCTGCCCCCCGAGGCCCGCGAGGTCGAGGGCGACGACGAGGGCGAGCCCATGAGGGCCCCCGCCGACGCGATCCCCGAAGCGGCGTAGCGGCAGCCCGTGGCCAAGCGAAAGCAACGACACGAAGAGCATCCCGACGAGCGCTGGCTGATCACCTACGCCGACGTGCTCACGCTGATGTTCGTCCTCTTCATGGTGCTGTTCTCGATCTCCGTCGTGAACACGGCGAAGTTCGAGGTCCTCAAGCAGAGCCTCCAGGACGCGTTCAACAGCGGCCTCGCCAACGGCGGGCAGAGCGTGCTGAGCGGGTCCGGCTCCGTGGATTCGAACCCCGTGCTGGACAACGTGTCGAGCCAGATCGCCCCCGAGGTGCCGTCCGTGGGCGGCATCAACCTGGAGAAGGCCTCGCCCGGCCAGGTGCTCGAGACCGACCAGCTGCTGAAGGCCGGCCAGAAGATCGACGCGACCCTCGCCAAGGAGGGCCTCGGCAAGAGCGTCAGCACCTCGGTCAACGAGCGCGGGCTGACCCTGCGCGTCGAGACCGACGGCGTGCTCTTCGATTCGGGCCAGGCCCTGCTGAAGCCCGCGGGCGCGAAGCTGATCGGCCCGATCGCGGCGTCGCTCGCCAAGCTGCCCAACCCGATCCGGGTCGAGGGCCACACCGACAGCACCCCCATCGCCTCGGCGCAGTTCCCGAGCAACTGGGCGCTCTCCGGGGTGCGCGCGGCCGCCGTCGTCCAGGTGTTCCAGAACGCGGGCATCCCGGAGGCGCGCCTCCAGGCCGCGGGATTCGGGGATGCACGTCCGATCGCCGACAACACCACGGAGGCCGGCCGCGGCAAGAACCGCCGCGTCGAGATCCTCGTCATGCGCCTGCAGGGCGCGCCAGAGCAGTCACCCGCAGCCGCCCTCGGTGGATAAGGAGCACACGTGAAGAAGGCCCTCATGTTCGGTCTTCCGGTGCTCCTCCTGGTGGGGCTCTTCGCGGCGAAGACCATCTTCCTCGCCCCGGCGCCGCCGGACCCGAAGAAGCTCGCCGTCGAGCCCGGCGCCGTCTACACCATGGCCACCCCGTTCGTGGTCAACCTGGACGACGGCGACAGCACGCCCCACTTCGCCAAGGTCGGCGTCGCGCTGCGCTTCTCCAAGCTCTCGGAGGCGGAGATCGTGCCGGCCAAGGGCGACAAGCCGGCGGAGGTCGAGGCCGACTCCGAGCTGCGCGACATCGTCATCTCGACGCTCCAGGCCCACAGCAGCACGGACCTCGACAACCCGGGCGGCCGCGAGAGGGTCAAGAAGCAGATCATGACCAAGGTCAACAAGCAGACCGACCTCAAGATCACCGACGTCTACTACACGGAGTTCGCCGTCCAGTAAGACGTCCGCGCGGCGCGCGCTCAGGCCCCGATCTGCGGGTCGGGCGAGAGCTCGATGCGAACCTTGGTGTGGCCGCCGGCGCAGTCGATGGTGACGATGTCGGCGAGCTGCCGGGCGATCCAGAGGCCGCGTCCGCGGCGGCCGAGCGGCTCCGGGGGGTGGGTCTTCCACACCTCGCCGCGGTCGAAGCCGCCGCCGACGTCGGAGACCTCCACCACCAGGCGGCCGTCCACCCACGCCTCGACGGCGATCGGGGCGGCGCCGTGCTCCTGGGCGTTGGCGATCACCTCGTCCAGGGCGAGAACGAGATCGCTGGCGCGGTCGCCGAACCCCTCGTTGACGGCGATCCCATGCACCGCCGATCGAACCTCGGCGATCTCCGCCGGGTCCTCGCCAAGAGCCGCCGAGTAGCGACCGTCCCCACCCACCCCTGACTCCTGCCTCGAGATACCGACCCCTTCTCCCAACTCGCAGTGGCGAAGGCTAGCTAGTCCTGGGGCGTGGGGGGACTCGTCCGGTATGGGGAGGTTTGCGCGCGTTCGCGCGTCGTCACGCCCGCGTGACCGCCCCGGCCAGGAACGCGCACGCCTCGTCGACGGACAGGCCGCCCTCCTCCACCAGCGTCCGCCAGGTCTCGAAGCTGAGCGCCAGGGCGACCGCCGCGCGCCGGCGCTCCCGGCCCCGCCCGGGTGCGCGCGATGCGTCGCAGAGGGCCTCGACCGCCGCGTCCCAGTGCCGGTGGAACGGCGCCATCACGGGATGGTCGCGCGCGTCGGCCAGCACGTGCCGCATCATCCGGGCGTTCGCACCCCACCACTCGAGGGTCTCGCGCACCCCGGTGCGCAGTCGTTCGGTGGGATCGGCGATGGCCCGCCAGAGGGCGGGGTCGGGCATCGGGTGCGTGGCGAAGTAGTGCCCGCTGCAGGCCGCCGCGAGCGCCGGCTCGTCTGCGAAGTGACGGTAGACGGTCACCCGTCCGACCCCCGCGCGCTCGGCGACGTCGCCGAAGCTGGTCCGGGCCGGCCCGATCGTCTGATGCAGGTCGATGGCGGCGTCAACGATCCGCTGCCGGGTCTCCCGCTGCCGCCGGGCGCGGTCCTTCAGGACATATCTGCGCGGGGGCACGAATTGACGATACAACGTGTACCGCGATCTTGACGCCACCGAGCCGGACGCTCTACGGTCGAGCCCGTTTCGCGACATCGACAGCCACCTCGAACAGGGGGATCCATGGGCATCACGACATCGCCGATCGTGCTCGAGGCCGGGGAGGGCGAGCCGCTCTGGTTCCTCGGCGCGCTCGGGACGATCAAGGCATCCGGGGCCGCCACCGGCGGAACGACGATGGTCAGCGAGTGGTGGGCGCCCCGTGGCCACGGCTCGCCGCTGCACGTCCACCACCGTGAGCACGAGTGGTTCTACGTGCAGTCGGGCGAGGTCACGTTCTGGGTCGACGGCGCCGTGACGGTGGCGGGGCCGGGCGCCTTCGTCTTCGGTCCGCTCGGCGTCCCGCACACCTTCCTCGTCACCTCGGACGAGGCGCGGTTCCTGCTCGTCACGGAGCCGACCGGATTCGAGGACTTCATGCGCGCCGTCGCGGAGCCGGCGACACAGCCGGGGCTGCCGCCCGCCACGGTCACGCCGCCCCCGCCCGACGTCCTCGGCGCGATCGCGGCCGAGCACGGCATCGAGATCCTCGGCCCTCCCGGCATCCCGGCCTGAGGTGAAACCGGCTTTCGGCGGAGCGGCCGTGGGATACGGCCCTCCGCCCGCGCCGGGGCGGGTGGAGGGCGGCTAACCGCAACCTCAACTCTTTCCCTTTAGAGCCGATGAGAGGGGCGTGCCGGATGTCCTCTCACAGAGCGAGATCGACGAGCTTCTCGTCGCGATGTCGCGCGGCGATGCCGACGAGGGCGAAGCGCGGACCGGGCACAACGTCCGGCCCTTCGACTTCATGCGGCCGAGCAAGTTCTCCAAGGACCAGCTGCGCACCGTCGAGCTGCTCCACGAGGTCTTCTGCCGATCCGTGCAGACGCAGCTGTCGGGCGTCGTGCGGACGCCGGTCGAGGTGGAGGTCGTCAGCGCCGACCAGGTGAGCTACCGGGAGTTCGTCACCTCGATCCCGACGCCCAGCCTGCTGTCGATCGTCACGATGGAGCCCTTCGAGGGTAACGCGGTCATCGAGCTCAACCTGCCGCTGGCCCTGGCGATCATCGACCGCCTGGTGGGCGGTCCGGGCACGCAGCGCCCCAAGGCGCGCGAGCTGACCGAGATCGAGCAGGCCCTCTTGGCCAACGTCACCGACGTCCTGCTCGGCGCGTTCACCGAGGCGTGGTCGACCGTCGTGCCCGTCCACTTCCGCCTGGTCGGCACCGAGATGGACCCCCAGTTCGCCGAGGTGGTCAGCCCCTCCGAGATGGTGGTGCTGATCAGCTTCACCCTGCGCATCGGCAGCGCGACGGGCAACGTCTCGCTGTGCGTGCCGTACCTCGTGCTCGAGCCGGCGATGGACAAGCTCACGGCGCGCGGCTACTTCTCGAGCCAGTCCGACACCTCCACCCCCGAGAGCCGCGACAACGTCGCCACCTCGATCGGCTCGGTGATGGTGCCGGTGGCCGTCGAGCTCGGGAACGCCGAGTTGAGCGTGGCCGAGCTGCTCGCCCTCGAGCCCGGCGACGTCATCCCACTTGCCATCGGCGTCGGCTCCGACGCCACGCTGCGCGTCGGACGCCGTGAGGCCTTCCTCGCCCAGCCCGGCGTCCGCGGACGCCGCGTGGCCGTCCAGATCAGCAGCCCGATCGATGAGTCGGAAAGGACCCTCGCATGAGCGACGAGACCCCCTCCACGGAGGAGGGCACGCCCACGGCCCCGGCCCCGACCGGGCCCTACGAGCTCTCCGAGTTCGAGAAAGACGCGCTCGGGGAGGTCGGCAACATCTCGATGTCGGCGGCGGCCGGCATCCTGGCGACCCTGCTCTCGCGACCGGTCCAGATCACGACGCCGACGGTGGAACTGCTCAGCGACGCCGCCCTGCGGGCCCAGTTCGACGCGCCCTCCGCGGTGATCGAGGTGGCCTACACCGACGGCCTCGAGGGCAGCAGCATCCTCGTGCTCGCCATCCCGGACGCCGCGGTCGTGGCGGACCTGATGATGGGAGGGGAGGGGACCGCCTCCGACGAGCTCACCGAGATGCAGTCGTCCGCGGTCGCCGAGGCCATGAACCAGATGATGGGCGGCGCGGCCGGGGCGATCGCCGAGCTCACCGGCCGCAGCGTCCAGATCGCCGCCCCGGGCGTCGACATCGTCGACCTCGCCGAGGGCGGGGCTCCCGGCATGTCCGGCCCCACGACCCTGCTGGTGCGGACCTCGTTCGCGCTGAAGGTCGAGGGCCTGCTCGACACCACCCTCATGCAGATCATGCCGGTCGGCTTCGCCCGCCTGCTGCTGCACCGGGTCGCCTCGCGTCCCGCCGGCGGCGCTCCCGTGGAGCCCGAGGTGGAGACCGCGGGCGAGTCGGATGAGGAGCGCCACCTGCACGCGATCCCCGCGACGGCCCCCGTGGCGCGGCCGGTGACCTTCCCGACCCTCGAGGACGCCTCCGAGGCTCCGGGCGCGGGCGACATCGCCCTGCTGCTCGACGTGCCGCTGCAGGTGACCGTGGAGCTCGGCCGCACCCAGCTGCGCATCCGCAACGTGCTCGAGCTGGTGCCCGGGTCGATCGTCGAGCTCGACAAGCTCGCCGGCGAGCCGGTGGACGTGCTCGTCAACGGCAAGCAGATCGCCCGCGGCGAGGTGGTCGTGATCGACGAGGAATTCGGCGTCCGGATCACCGAGGTCGCCAGCCAGGCCAAGCGCCTCCACGGCATCGCCGTGGAAGAGGCCTAGAGCCTGTTCCAGCATGAGGCGCGGCCGTCTGCTCGCTGCAAACCTTCGCGATCCGTCGTCCTCAGTCGGGGCGATGCCAAAAGGCATCACACCCTCCCTGCGTCCTAGGCTCCCTCGGTTTTCGCGGCAGCCGACCACGGCTCATCCTGGAACAGGCCCTGGCATTCCTTTACGCCGGTCGGCCAGGTCAAGCCGCAGCACCGCACGCCGATATCGGCAGCAGCGCCGAAACCCGAGCCAACGTCGCCGAGGAGCCGAGTTTGCCCAGCGTGCTGATCGCCGATGACGCCGCCTTCATGCGGATGATGATCAGGAACATCCTCAGCGAGGCCGGGTACGAGATCGCCGGCGAGGCGGAGGACGGCCAGGACGCGATCGGCAAGTTCCGCGAGCTGCGCCCCGACCTGACCACGCTCGACGTGACGATGCCCGGCATCGACGGCCTCTCGGCCCTGCGGACCATCCGCGAGGACGACCCCGACGCCCGCGTGGTGATGTGCTCCGCGCTCGGGCAGCGCTCGGTGGTCGTCGAGAGCTTCGAGTCCGGCGCACGCGACTTCATCGTCAAGCCCTTCCAGCCCGATCGCGTCCTGAGCGCGGTGGAGAAGGCCCTGAACTAGCAGCTCCCCCCGTCGGCTCCGCCGACCCCCCGCCGTGGTCACCCTCACCCCGACCAGGCACGGATCGCCCTCCACCCGGCGCAGGAAGCGCCCTCGTTCACCGCGACTCACCGCGGTGGCCTCGCTCTGCCTGCTCGTGCTCGCCGCGTTGGCCGCGCCGGCGCTCGGCGCGACCACCACGGCTCCGAAGGACCCCGAGTCGCTGCCGATCCCCGAGGGCTCCTCCTCGCCGGGCAACATCAGCGGCGGCGCCGGCGACACCCTCCTGCGCCTCGGCCTCGGCCTGGTCGTCGTCGTCGGGCTGATCGCCCTCGTCTGGTACGTGCTCAAGCGCGTCCAGCGCTCGCGCTACCCCGCCCTCGACAGCGGCGGCAAGGCCGGAGGGCTGATCGACGTGGTCTCGACGACACCCCTCGGGCCCAACCGCTCGCTGCACGTGGTGCGCGTCGGCGAGGAGATCATCCTCGTCGGCTCCACCGACCACGCCATCACGGCTCTGACGCGCCTCGGCACCGACGACCTGGTCGGCCTGATCGACGTGCCGCCGACCACCTCGACCTTCGGCCGCAACGCGCCGCCGCCGGCCACCGGCGGCCCCGGCGTGGACGACCGCGTCCGCGCGGTCAGCACGTCCAGCGACAGCGCCCTGGTCGACAAGCTCCGTTCCCTGACGACGCGCAAGTGACCGACCGCTTTCGCATGACCCCGGCCACCGACGGAGCGGCCATGCCGCTGCCGACCCTGCGCGAGCGCATCGTCGCCGCCCTGCCGCCGCCGCCAAAGACCCGCCGCCGCCGCCGCGCGCGCCGCATCTTCCTGGCGGCGCCGTTCGTGCTGGCGCTGGGCTGCGTGCTGTGGCCGGCCGCGGCGTGGGCGGCCCCCGGCATCAACCTCAACCTCGACAGCGGCGGCAACGGCGACGGCCAGGTCTCGACCTCGCTCCAGCTGCTGGTGCTGCTGACGGTGCTGAGCCTCGCGCCGTCGATCCTGATCATGATGACCAGCTTCACGCGGATCATCATCGTGCTCGGCTTCGTGCGGAACGCGCTCGGAACGCCATCGATGCCGCCGAATCAGATCCTGGTCGGCATCTCGCTGTTCCTGACCATGTTCGTGATGGCGCCCACCTTCACAGCCATCAACGACACGGCGATCCAGCCGCTGATGGACAAGAAGATCAACCAGCAGACCGCGATCAAGCGGGCCGAGATCCCGATCCGCGAGTTCATGTTCAAGCAGGTGGACCAGAAGGACCTGGCGATGTTCACCGAGATGTCGAAGAGCGGTCGCCCCAAGACCCGCGCCGACGTCCCGACCCGCGTGCTCATCCCGGCGTTCGTGCTGTCCGAGCTCCAGACCGCGTTCGAGATCGGCTTCCTGATCCTGATCCCATTCCTGATCATCGACATGGTCATCGCGTCGACCGTGATGAGCATGGGCATGGTGATGCTGCCCCCTGTCGTGATCTCGCTGCCGTTCAAGATCCTGCTGTTCGTCCTGGTGGACGGATGGCACCTGGTGTCGGAGTCGCTGATCCGCGGCTTCGCGTCGTGAGGCGCGCCCGATGAACCAGAGCCAGATCATGGAGATCGGCGCGAAGGCGATGTGGGTCACCCTCGAGCTGTCGCTGCCGATCCTCGGCGTCAGCCTCGTGGTGGGCCTGCTGGTGTCGATCTTCCAGGCCGTCACGCAGCTCCAGGAGCCGACCCTCACCTTCATCCCCAAGATCCTGGCGGTGGTGGTGGTGATCGTCTTCGCCGGGCCCTGGATGATGAACACGATGCTCGACTTCACGGTCGATCTGTGGACCGGCATCGCGTTGATCCAGCCCAACTAGGCGCCCATGGATCAGATGCTCGCCCAGCTGGCGCCGCAGGCCACGCTGTTCATGCTCATCGCGACGCGCCTCTCGGCCATGCTGGCGGTGGCGCCGGTGTTCAACTCGAAGATGGTGCCGGCGCGCATCAAGGCCGGGCTGGTGATCATCATCAGCTACATCACCCTGCCGTCGGTGGCCGCCCAGGGCGGCACCGTGCCCGACGGCATCATCCCGTTCGCGATGCTGGCCATCAAAGAGGCGATCATCGGCTTCGCGTTCGGCCTGATCGCCCAGTTCCTGTTCGCCGCGATCCAGACCGCGGGCGCCTTCATCGACACCTCCGCGGGCTTCGCGATCGCCCAGACCCTGGACCCCACCTCGGGGGTCACGATCTCGGTGCTGGGCCGCTGGTACAACCTGGTCGCGACCTCGTGCTTCATCGCGCTGGGCGGGGCGCAGCTGATGATCGCCGGCATCATCCGCAGCTTCACGCTGGCCCCGCCGCTCGAACAGCTCAACCTCAACGCGGCCGTCGCGGGGGTGCTGGATCAGGCCGACGACATCTTCCTGGTGGTGGTGATGGTCGCCGCCCCGATCATCGGCGCCCTGCTCATCACCGACGTCACGCTCGGCATCATCTCCCGCGCCGTCCCCCAGATGAACGTCTTCATCGTCGGCCTCCCCCTCAAGATCATCGTCGCCCTGGCCGGAAGCGCCATCCTGGTACCGGCCTTCATCGCCCTCACGAACTCCCTCACCGGGAACATGTTCGTGGACCTCTCCCACATCATGCGAGAGGTGGGGAAGTAGGGGTCTGAGGTCTCTGAACTCGAACCCCACAAAGGCGTTCTGAGCTCTGAGGGTCTCCGAGCTACGGGCGAGCTTCGGGCGCTGCGCACAGTGCGTTGAGGACTGGTGACAATTGCGGACACCCGCCCTCTTGGGCGGGGCGGGTGTCGTGCGCAAATGCGCCCTGGCCGGGCGCATTGGCATACCGGCCGCACGGCTCCGCCGAAGTGCGGCGTCCGGGACAAACCGGTCAAGGACTCAAAACGAGGTGTGCCCACGTGGCGTGATGTGGACCTTCCTCTTGCTTTAGGGGGTCGGCCGCCACGCTTTGGCTCTGTGTGTGGCCCTCCCTCTTGCTTTGGGGGGTTGGCCGTGGATGCATTCAGGGCCCGGGCGTTCGGCCCGGGCCCTGCGCAGTGAGCGGCGAACGAGGGCTGTTCGCGGCACTCGGGCGAGTCACCGGCGGGGCCCTGCCGAGGCGCCGGTCGGTGTCCTCGTCGGGCGGCACCATGCCGCATCGATCGCGACGATGCAAGGGACGACGACGCAAAAAGATTAGGTGGACCGAATTTCAGGGACGGCCGTCATCAACGACTGTCCATCCTTAGAAACTTCGGGTAGCCTAACCCGGTTTGTTCAGCCGGTAACACTTCTGTCCTCGTCTCGGAGGTTCCATGCGTCGCGCGCTGGCCATCGCTCTTCTCCTCGTCGTTCCGATCGCCCTCGTCGCGACGGCCTGCGGCTCCGACAGCAGCTCCGACGCGTCCTCTGCCGCGGCAACGACGACGGTCCCCGCCGAGAGCGCCGACGTCACGGCCGCCGTCGCGGCCTACCGGACCTACGTGACCGAGCAGGTCGCCGACATCATCACGACCACGAAGGTCTTCACGGACGCCGTTCGCGCGGGTGACATCCCCGCCGCCAAGGCCGCCTACGCCCCGAGCCGCAAGGCCTGGGAGCAGATCGAGCCGATCGCTTCGCTGGTGCCGCAGACCGACGGCTCCGTGGACTTCCGCGTCGACGACTTCGCCAGCGTGACCGACCCGAAGTGGACCGGTTGGCACCGCCTCGAGTACCTGCTCTGGGAGAAGGACACGACCACGGGCGCCGCCACCTACGCCGACCAGCTCGACGCCGACCTCGCGAAGATGCAGAAGGGTCTCGCGACGCTCGACATCCCGCCGCTCGTGATGGCGCAGGGGGCGTCGGAGCTGATCCAGGAGGTCTCCGAGGGCAAGATCACCGGCGAGGAGGACCGCTACTCCAAGACGGACCTGTACGACTTCGTCGCGAACGTGGACGGCGCCCAGCGGATCGTGGAGGGGCTCACGCCCGCGCTGGAGGCGGCCGACCCGGACCTTCTGACGAGTCTCCAGGCCGACTTCACGGAGCTCAAGGCGAGCCTCGACAAACTGCGCACGGGCGACGGCTACGTCCTCTTCTGCCAGGAGAACGACGACTTCCCCAACACGCAGCTGTGCCCCAAGACCACCGTCACGCAGGCGCAGATCGACACGCTGAAGGCTCAGCTGGCCGGTCTGTCCGAGGACCTGGCCCTCGTGCCGGGGGCCCTCGGGCTCAAGTAGCGTCGATGGCGTGAAGGGCCACGTCTCACGTAAGGAGTTCCTCGCGGGCGCCGGCGGCATCGCCGTCGGCGCCGTCGCGGGGGGGCTCGTCGTCGGTACCGCGCAGGGGCAGGCCGCCGGCGCGGACGCTCCCGATCTGAAGCTCATCCCGTTCGCGGGAGAGCATCAGGCCGGCATCACGGCCGACCCCCAGCCGGCGCGGGGCCTGATGGCCTCGTTCACGGTGGTCGCGGCCGACCGGGCCGCCCTGCAGGAGATGTTCCGCGATCTGACCGAGGAGATCCGCGGCCTGATGGCCGGGACCCCGCCGGTGCAGCGCGACTCCGCCTACCCGCCCACCGACTCGGGCATCCTCGGCCCCGAGCCGGCTCCCGACGACCTGTCGGTGGTGGTCAGCGTGGGCGCGAGCCTCTTCGACGCCCGGTACGGCCTCGCGCATCAGCGGCCGAGCGAGCTGGTGAAGATGCCGTTCATCGCCAATGACCGGCTCGATCCCGATCGCAGCCACGGCGACCTGCTGCTGACGATCCAGTCGCAGAACACCGACCACGTGATCTTCGCCCTGCGCCAGCTGATGCGCAGCACCCGCCGCTACATGACGCTCAAATGGGTGATCGACGGCTACAACCGCCGCCGCGATCCCGATGACACGACCACCGGTTCGCCGCGCAACCTGCTGGGCTTCGTGGACGGCACCGCCAACCTGACCACCGACGCCGAGCTGATGGACCGCTACGTGTGGACCACCGGCGGCGCGAACGGCGAACCGGCCTGGACCACCGGCGGGTCGTACCAGGTGGTCCGGATCATCCGCATGATCGTGGAGTTCTGGGACCGCACCCCGCTGTCCGAGCAGGAGAACCTGATCGGCCGCCGCAAGATCAACGGCGCCCCGCTGGACGGCACGCACGAGACCGACATCCCGGACTACGGGGCCGACCCCAAGGGCACGATCACGCCCCTCACCGCCCACATCCGGCTCGCCAACCCGCGCACGCCCGCGACCCAGGACAACCTGATCCTGCGGCGCGGCTTCTCGTACACCCGAGGCTACGACGGGGCCGGCCAGCTCGACCAGGGGCTGGCATTCGTCAGCTACCAGAAGAGCATCGCGACCGGCTTCATGGCGGTGCAGTCGCGCCTCAACGGGGAGCCCCTCGAGGAGTACATCCGCCCCGAGGGCGGCGGTTTCTTCTTCGCGCTGCCCGGCGTGCCCGACGAGAAGGGCTATCTCGGCCAGGGCCTCTTCCAGAGCTGACCAGGTCGCGGGGCCGGGCGGTTAGAGCGCCTTCCCCGGGTTGAGCAGGTCGCCGGGATCGAAGACGGCCTTCACGCCGCGCGCCAGGTCACGCGCGCGCGGCCCGATCTCGCTCTCCAGCCACGGCAGCTTGAGCGTGCCGCACGCCGTGCTCGCCGGTGATCGTGCCGCCCAGGGCCAGCGCCGCCTCGTAGATTGCGCCCGCCGCCTCGAGGGCCCGCGCTCGCTGCTCGGCGGAGTGGCGGTCGAAGACGACCGTGGGGTGCATGTTGCCGTCACCCACATGGCCGAAGGTGGCGATCTCGAGCCCGGTGCGCGCCGCGATGCCCTCGATGTCGGCCAGCAGCTCCGCCACCCGGCCGCGCGGCACTCCGACGTCCTCGAGCAGCGTCCCACCCCGGCGCTCGAGCGCGCTGAAGCAGAGGCGACGCACCTCCATGAGCATCGCGCTCTCCACCTCGTCCTCGGCGGCCACGACCAGGCTCGCGCCGGCCTCCTCGCAGCAGCGCGACGCGACGGCGATCTCGTCGTGCCGCGCGGTGCCGGGCAGATCCGACTGCACCAGCAGCATGGCGGCGGATCCGAGGTCGAGGTCGAGCCGGCGCCAGTCCTCCACGGCCGCCAGTGTCACGCGATCGATCAGCTCCAGCAGCGAGGGCGTGATGCCGGACCGGCTCATCGCCTGCACTGCCTCGCCGGCCGCCACCAGCGTCGGGAAATAGGCCGCCAGGGTCAGCGGCTCCGCCGGCATCGGCCGCAGCCGCAGGGTCGCCTCGGTGACCACGGCCAGCGTTCCCTCCGACCCCACCAGCAGGGACAGCAGGTCGAGCCCGGCCACCCTCTTGACGGTGCGGCCGCCGAGTTCGACGCGCTCGCCATCGGCGAGCACGGCGGTCAGGCCCAGGACGCTCTCGCGCGTGGCGCCGTACTTGACGCAGCACAGGCCGCCGGCATTGGTGGCGATGTTGCCGCCGATCGTCGAGAAATCGCGGCTCGCCGGGTCGGGTGCGTACCAGAGGCCCCGCTCGGCGACCGCGGCCTTGAGCACCCCGTTGATCACGCCGGCCTCGACGCGGGCAACGAGATTCGCCTCGTCGATCTCGAGGATGCGGGTCATCTCCTCGGTGCAGAGCACGACGGCGCCGTCGATCGCCGCGGCGCCTCCCGAGAGGCCGCTGCCGGCGCCGCGCGGGACCACGGCCACGCCGTGCGCGGCCGTCGCGCGCATCACCGCCTGCACCTCGCCGGTGTCGCGCGGCCGCACGACGGCGAGGGGCCGTCCGCCCTCGACGAGTTCCGCGTGGTCGTTGCGAAACCGATCCATCAGGTTAACGTCGGTCAGCACGCCGGCGGCGGCGAGCGTACGCTGGTGTCGTAGCCGTCCACGAAATCGTGGACCACGAACTGCAGCTTCTTCTTGGTCGGCGCCGCGATGTTCAACCTCGTACCCCTCCTCGAGAAGCCTCTGGTACGGGTACATCACCTCCAGCGATTCGGCGGCGTCACCTGTCAGGATCAGGACCTTGGGCATTGGAAGTCTCCTCGCGCGTTCCGGAATCGCGGTCAGCGTAACCCTTGGTCAGACCATCAGTCAATGAGACAATAGGCACATGCCGATGATCTTCGACGAGGTGAGCCGCAACCCCCTGTACCTCCAGGTGGCCGAGAGCATCCGCGAGGCGATCATCGCGGGCACGCTGGCCCCCGGAGAGGCGCTGCCCACCGAGCGCGACCTCTCGGAGAGGTTCGGGGTGAGCCGGGCGTCGGTCCGCGAGGCCCTGAGAGCGCTCCAGGCCCAGGGGCTGGTCTCGGCCACCGGCTCGCCCTCCCGCACGATGGTCGCCGAGGGCGCCGGCGATCACGCCCGCGACGCCATGATCACGCTGCTGCGTCTCAACGGGGTGGGTGTCGACGACCTGATGGGTTTCCGGTCGATGCTCGAGAGCGGCGCGCTGGCGGCGGCGGCGCGCGCCCGCGACCCCGAGCGACTCGCCGAGGCCCGCGAGGCGCTGGAGGAGATGCGGCGGCCGGGGATCGGCGTCGAGGAGTTCGAGAGAGGCGACGTGCGCTTCCACGTCGCACTGGTGCGCGCGTCGGGCAACGAGGCGATGCACCTCGTGATGCAGGTGCTCCGGCAGACCGTCGCCCGCCACCTGCTCGAGATGCTCACCGCCCAGCCCGACCTCCCGGCGACGCTCGCACGGCTCACCGACGAGCACGCCGCGATCCTCACCGCCGTGGAGCGCGGCCACGCCACTCGGGCGTCCGCGCTCGTCAGCGCTCACATCAGCGGGTTCTACCGGGTGGAATCAGCACCCCGGCGCCGGTGAACCGGCCGGCGCGCAGATCGTCCAGCGCGTCCCCGGCGCGCTCGAGCGGATATGTCGTCACGTGGGTCCTGCACCCCGCCCGCGGGGCCGAGCGCCAGGAACTCCTCGCCGTCACGCCGGGTCAGGTTGGCGACCGAGCGCACCGACCGCTCGTGCCACAGCAGCTCGTAGGGGATCGACGGGATGTCGCTCATGTGGATGCCGCCGAGCACCACGGTTCCGCCGGGCGCCAGCGCGGCCAGCGCCAGCGGCACCAGGGGGCCGACCGGCGCGAAGATGATGGCGGCCTCCAGTTCCTCGGGCGGCCGCTCGTCCGAGGTGCCGACCCACGCGGCGCCGAGCTCGCGCGCCAGTTCCTGGGAGGGGTCGTCCGCCGCGCGCGTGAAGGCGTAGACCTCGCGCCCCTGCCAGCGCATCACCTGGGTGATGATGTGCGCCGCCGCCCCGAAGCCGTAGACGCCCACGCGCCGCGCGTCGCCGCACATGGTGAGCGCCCGGTAGCCGATCAGGCCGGCGCACAGCAGCGGCGCCGCGTCGGCGTCGGAGAGGCCGTCGGGGAGGGGGAAGCAGAAGCGCTCGTCGGCGACGGTGTACTCCGCCATGCCGCCGTCGATGTCGCGGCCGGTGAACCGCGCCCGCGGACACAAGTTCTCGCGCCCCGAGGTGCAGTAGGCGCACACCCCGCAGGTCCAGCCCAGCCACGGCACGCCCACCCGCTCGGTGCCCGATCCGATGGTGCCGACGATCTGGTGCCCCAGGATGCGCGGCGGCGACGGCGATCTCCACCTCGCCGTCCATCAGGTGCAGGTCGGTGCGGCAGACGGCGCAGGCCTGCACCTTCAGCAGCAGCTGGCCGGCCTCGGCGCGCGGCATCTCCCGCTCCACCGCGCGCAGCGGCTGGCCGACGCCTCGAACTGCATCGCGCGCATGGGACGAGGGTAGCCTTGACGGGTACGGCGTGGGCACAGGAGGCGACGCATGCGGGTGCTGATCGCGGGCGGGGGCATGGCGGGGCTGGTGCTGGCGCGGGGCATCGCGCTGCGCGGCGGGCAGGCGACGGTCATCGAGCGCGCCGCGCCCGACCGGACCATCCCGGGGCCGATCATGCTGCCCTTCCAGGCGTACGACTCGCTCGACGAGATCGGCGTGCTCGCGCCGATCCGGGCCCAGGGCATGGACATCCCGCCCCACCGCAACGACCAGCCGGTGGCCATCTCGGTGCCGCGTCAGACCGTGCTGGACCTGCTGCGTGAGGGCGTGGACATCCGGTGGGAGCACGAGCTGCTGGACCTGCTGCGCGAGGGAGACCGCATCGTCGGCGCCCGGGTGCGCGGATCGGGCGGCGAGAGCGATCTGGAGGCCGATCTGGTGGTCGGCGCCGACGGGACGGGCTCGCGGGTGCGCGAGTTGGCGGGCATCCAGGCGGAGACCCGGGTGTCCGACACGGCGTTCGTCTCGTTCCGCAGCCCGCTGCCCGCGCCCGAGCCCTTCTCGATCGCCTTCCTCTCGGACGGCCGTCAGGTGACGCTGATCGGCTGGTCGGGCGGCAGCGCCGGCGGCTGGCAGATCGACCGCGTGCCGGGCGGGCGCCGAGGAGGCGCTCGCCCCGGGCCTCGAGGCGTACAGGCGGGCGTTCGTGCGGCTGCTGCCCCAGGCCGAGGGACCGCTGTCGGCGCTCACCTCCGACGACCAGCTGACCTACCGCGAGGTCACCGAGGTGCGGTGCGAGCAGTGGTGGACGCCCGGCGTCGCACTGGTGGGCGAGGCCCTGCACGCCATGAACCCCGAGGTCGGGATCGGCTCCGGGCTGGGGATGGGCGACGCCCAGGCCCTGGCGGCGGCGATCGCGGCCAACCCCGATGACCCCGACGCCGCCTGCCGCACCTACGAGCACTGGCGCCGGCCGGCGATCGCGCCGTACCTCGCGGTGGGCGGAACGGCGTCGAAGGTCTACGCGGGCGGCCGCCGCCCCGAGGAGGAGCGCTGGCCGCCGGCCTGAGCCCGAGGGGCTAGGCGACCCTCAGGGACGACTCGTCCGACTCCTCGGCGATCCGCAGGCTGCGCAGCGCCCACCAGCAGGCGGTGCCGATGGTCTCGGCGAGGCTCTGGACCAGGTAGAGGCGCGTGGACTGGAGCACCTGCGAGTCGAGTGCGCCGGCCTGGACGTTGACCGTCGCGGTGAGGGCCAGATCGCCCACGGCGGGCAGGGCCTTGCCGACACCCTGGCCGGGCTGGAGGCCGCCGCGCCGCAGCGCGATGCCGCCGACTCCCCGGAGCGGGCCGAGAGCCGCGTCGATGGCGACCACCAGCGGCCGCGACGGGTCGGCGTGCATCACGGCGACGCGCTCGGTGAGGTTGAGGGCGTGAAGGGGGTGTTCGAGGGTGCCGACGATCCGCTCCGCCGGGTGGCCGAGGCGCTCGAGGCGCTGGCCGACCAGCGGGCCCAGGGCGTCGCCGGTCGAGCGGTCGGAGCCGATGCACGCGAAGGATACCGGGCGGGTGGCCGCGCCAAGTGCGGCCAGCTCGAGCTCGAGCGCCATCGACAGCGTCGCCACCGCCGAAGGGTCGTCGCCCTGCACCTCACAGATCGTCACCGGGAAGCCTCTTTCGTGGAACATCGAACGAGGGGCAGAGTAAGCGCGGCGCCCGGTGGCGAGACCACCCATCCGGATAGCCGGAGCGCCGCCATTCGGGGAAGGCTGGGAGCCGCCGCTAAGGGCGCCGGCGGCGGCGGTCGATAGGGCCACGTGGGCACCTCCGAGCACCTCGGCCTCTTCCTGGACGAGACCCGCGACAACCTGCGCGCCCTCGACGTCGCCCTCCGCGACCTGGAACGCGCTCCGGACGACGCGGGCGCGCTGGCCGCCGTCTTCCGCGTGCTGCACTCCCTGAAGGGCATGAGCGCGGCGATGGGCCTCACCGCGATGACCGATCTCGCCCACCGCATGGAGGACGTGCTCGCGGCCGTGCGCGACGAGGGCCGGGAGGTCACCCCGGCCGTGTTGACGATGCTCGCGGGATGCGGCGAGGCCCTCGCGCGGCTGGCCGACGCCGCCGCGGAGGGCCGCGAGCCGGCCCCCGTGACCCACCGGCGGTCCGACGCCCCTCGGCGCGACGCCGGCGGGCGTGCGGGTCGCCGCCGGCCACCTCGACGCGCTGGCGCGGTCGGCCACCCAACTGAGCGAGCTGGTCGCCTCGGCGCAGGCCGGCGATCCGGAGGCGCTCGAGGGGATGGCCGCCGCGGTCGCCGCGCTCGCCGCCCTGGTGGCCAGCGTCCGGAGGATCCCCGTCGACGACGTCTTCCTGCGGTTTCCCGGCATGGTGCGCGATCTGGCGCAGGCGCTCGGCAAGCTCGTCGACCTGGAGTGCGGCGGCGGCGGGGTCGCGCTCGACCGGGCGGTCGCCGATCGCCTCGCCGAGCCCCTGCTCCACGCGCTGCGCAACGCGATCGACCACGGCCTCGAGGATCCCTGCGAGCGGGTCGCGGTGGGCAAGCCCGCGGTGGGCGTGGTGCGGTTGTCGGCGCGCCGGGAGGGCGCGCGGGTGGTGGTCGAGGTGCGCGACGACGGGCGCGGCATGGATCCCCAGGCCCTGCGGGCCTCGGCGGTGCGCGCCGGCCGCATGGACGTGGCGACCGCCCTGGCGCTGCCCGACCCGGACGCGCTGCGGCTGGTGTTCCTGCCCGGGTTGTCCACGGCCCGCACGATCACGGCCATCTCGGGCCGAGGTGTGGGCATGGACGCCGTTCTGGCCGCCGTCGAGGCGCTGGGCGGAGACGTGGCCGTCGCGAGCGTCCGGGGAGAGGGCACCGCCATCACCTTCTCGCTCCCGCTCGCTCAACCTTGCGGCCCCTGCTGACGAAGAAGTGGTGATCGTCGTGGAGGCCACCTCCGGGACGACCTGATCCATCGGCTGCGCTCAGGATGAGCGCGGGTTGTCGGAGTCACGGACGGCGCGCACCCAGGATGGCGGCGTCGAATGGCCGGCTCGGCTGGTGATCGCACAGAGAAGGCCACTCCGCGTCGGCGCGACGAGTCGCGCAAGCGGGGCCAGGTCGCGCGCAGCCGTGAGGTCAACACCGGTCTCGGCCTGCTGGCCACCTTCGCGATGCTGTCGTTCCTCGGCGGCTGGATGCTCACCGGCCTGATGCAGGTGATGAGCACCTCCCTGGGCACCGTCCGGAGACTCCGGACCGATCACGACGACCTCGGGCTGGCAGGTGATGGTGGACGCCGGATGGGCCTCCCTGCGCCTGGTCGCGCCGTTCGCGATCGGCGGCATGATCATCGGCGTCGTGGCCTCGGCCATCCAGGTCAAGCCCGGCATCACCCCCGAGGTGCTGAAGCCCCGCTTCTCCGTGCTCAACCCGATCCAGGGCGCCAAGCGGCTGCTGGGCCCCCGCTCGCTGGTGAGCCTGGTCAAGGACCTCCTCAAGGTCACCGCCACCGGCCTCGTGGCCTACATGGTGCTCAAGGACTCGCTGCCCTCGCTGACGGGCCTGATGGGCGCCGGCCCCGGTCGCACCATCTCGGTGATCAGCGACCTGACGATGCGCATCGGCTTCTCGATCGTCGCGGTGTACGCCGTGATCGCGATCGGCGACCTGCTGTTCGAGCGCTGGCAGCACGAGAAGGACCTGCGCATGACCCGCGATGAGGTGCGCCGCGAGGCCAAGGAGCAGGACGTCAACCCGGAGATCAAGGGCCAGCTCAAGCGCCGCCAGCGCGAGATGGCCGTGCGCCGCATGATGTCGGCCGTCCCGGACGCGGACGTCGTGATCACCAACCCGACCCACTTCGCCGTCGCGCTGCGGTACGCGCGGGCGCTGCCCGCCCCGCGCGTGGTCGCCAAGGGCGCCGACAACGTCGCGTTCCGGATCATCGCGATGGCCAAGGAGAACGGCGTCACCGTCATCCAGGACCCGCCGCTCGCGCGAAGCCTGTTCGCCGCCGCCGAGGTCGGCCAGTTCATCCCGGCCGACGCGTTCGGCGCCGTCGCCGAGATCCTCGCCCACGTCTACCGCGCCACCGGCCGCGCGCCGGCCGCCGCATGAGCACCGCCATCGCCGCCCCGCGCGCCGCCACGCGCAACACGATGTCGCGCATCCTCGACAACAGCGACGTCGCGATCGCCGTCGTCGTGGTCGGCATCGTGGTGATGATGATCGTCCCGCTGCCCCCGTGGCTGCTGGACATCCTGCTCACCGCCAACATCTCCGCGGCCCTCGCGATCGTCCTGGCGACGCTCTACACCACCGAGCCGCTCCAGTTCTCGGTGTTCCCGTCGCTGCTGCTCGTGGCGACGCTCTTCCGCCTGGCGCTCAACATCTCGGGCACCCGGCTGATCCTGCTGCACGGCGAGGCCGGCGAGGTGATCTCCTCGTTCGGCGCCTTCGTGGTGGGCGGCAACGTCGTGGTCGGGCTGATCGTGTTCTCGATCCTGATCGTGGTGCAGTTCGTCGTGATCACGAACGGCGCAGGGCGCGTCGCCGAGGTGGCCGCGCGTTTCACCCTCGACGCGATGCCCGGCAAGCAGATGGCGATCGACGCCGACCTCAACGCCGGCGTGATCACCGACCAGGAGGCCACCCAGCGCCGCGAGACGATCGCCAAGGAGGCCGACTTCTACGGCGCCATGGACGGTGCGTCCAAGTTCGTGAAGGGCGACGCCATCGCGGCCGTGATGATCGTGATGATCAACCTGATCGGCGGGCTCTGCGTCGGCGTCTTCCAGCAGGGCATGAGCTTCTCGGAGGCGATCCAGCACTTCTCGCTGCTGACCGTGGGCGAGGGCCTCGTCAACCAGATCCCGGCACTGCTGATCTCGACGGCCACCGGCATCATCGTCACCCGCTCGGTCGGCGAGTCGAACCTCGGTCAGGACCTCGCCAAGCAGGTCATCCGCCAGCCGCGGGCGCTGTTCCTGGCGGGCCTGGTCGCGGTGGGCATGGGGCTCGTCCCCGGCCTGCCGAAGCTGCCGTTCTTCATCATCGGCGGCATCATCCTGATCGTCGCGACGCTCTTGAAGAAGGGGATCCGCGAAGAGGAGGAGCAGGCCCTGGAGGACGCCGCGTCGGCCGTCGCGACGCGGCCCAACGAGCCCGAGAACGTCACCGCGCTGCTGCCGCTCGATCCCCTCGAGCTGGAGATCGGCTACGGCCTGGTGCCGCTGGTCGACGCCGACGAGGGGGGAGACCTGCTCGGCCGCGTCGCGATGGTGCGCCGCCAGATGGCCACCGAGCTCGGCCTCTCGCTGGCCCCGATCCGCATCCGCGACAACATCCAGCTCGGCTCGCACGACTACGCCGTCAAGATCAAGGGCGTCGAGGTGGCGCGCTGGTCGCTGATGCCCGGTCAGCTGCTCGCGATGAACCCGGGCACCGCCGACCTGCCGCTCGACGGCCTTCCCACCGTGGAGCCCTCGTTCGGGCTGCCGGCGGTGTGGATCGGCGAGGCGCAGCGCGAGCAGGCCGAGATCTCCGGCTACACGGTGGTGGACCCGACCTCGCTGATCGTGACCCACCTCAGCGAGGTGATCCGCCGCAACGCCGCCGAGCTGCTCGGCCGCCAGGACGTGCGCGCCCTGCTCGACGCGCTCAAGGAGCGCTTCCCCGCCCCGGTGGACGAGCTGGTGCCCGACCTGATGACCGTCGGCGAGGTGCAGCGCGTGCTGCAGACCCTGCTCTCGGAGGCCGTGCCGATCCGCGACCTGGTGACCGTGCTGGAGACGCTCGGCGACAAGGCCAAGCTCACCAAGGACGTCCCGATCCTCGCCGAGTACTGCCGCCAGGCGCTCTCGCGCGCCATCTGCGGCCGGTTCGTGGACGAGACCGGCACGCTCCGCGCCATCACGCTCGATCCCGAGGTCGACCGCGAGATCGCCGAGTCGGTCGCCCGCACGGAGGACGGCACCACGGTGACGATGGATCCCGCCCGCGCCTCCGCCCTGGTCGAGACCCTCTCCGAGCAGGTGGAGCTGGCCCAGTCGATGGGCGCGGCGCCGATCGTCCTCTGCTCCGGCGCCACGCGCCGCCACCTGAAGGCCATGACGGCGCACGCGATCCCTGCCCTGACCGTCCTCTCGTACCACGAGATCCTGCCCTCCGTCCGCGTCGAGCCCATCGGGCTCGCCGCCCTGGTCTAAGCCATGTCCCCCCGCCGTAACTCCACAAGGAGCACCTGGTCGTGCAGATGAAGCAATTCTCCGGAGCCACCGTCAACGAGGTGCTGCTGAAGGTCCGCGCCGAGCTCGGCGAGGACGCGGTCATCCTCCAGACCAAGCGGGTCGTGAACGGCGGCATCGGCGGCTTCTTCGGCCGTCAGGGCGTCGAGGTGACGGCCGCCGAGGGCCTGCCCGACGCGGACGAGGCCAACCAGGAGGCGGCCGCATCGGTCGCCATCCCGACCGAGGCCGACGCGGAGTACGACACGGGTGCGCGCGACAACCCCTTCCAGCGTCACCTCGAGGGCCGCCTCGCGGCCGCCGAGGAGGCCGAGGCGCTCGACGCGCCGCCGATGGCCGGGGCGCCCGCGTCCCCCGCGGCGACCTACGCGCGCTCGGCCGGTGCGACCCCGCCGCCACCAGCGCGGCCCTTCGCCGCCGGCGATCTGGAGCGCAGCCACGCGATCCTCGAGGCCGCACGCGCGGCGGTGCGCCAGGCGCACGAGGCGGCCGCGCTCGCGCCGCCCCCCGCTCCCGCGCCGCCCCCCGCTCCGGCGGTGGAGGACCTGATCCACGAGGACGACCTCGCCCTCGACCCGCCCTTCGTGCCGGCGACGTTCGCGCCCGAGCCCGCGCCGGTCCCGGCGCCCGCTCCGGCGCCCACCCCCGTGCGCGCCCCGGCCCGCCAGGCGGCGGCGAACCTCGACGGCGTCCGCAACGAGCTGGTGCGCGCCGGCGTGGACGAGCGGCTGCTCGACCGCTTCCTGGAGGGCTTCGGCCAGACCGTGGCCCCGTTCCTCGACGCCGGCGACTCGCCGCGCGACGCGGTGCGCGACTACATCGCCTCCCGGCTGCCGATGGTGCGCGATTGGAAGGCCCACCCCGCGGGCCAGGCGATCGCCTTCGTCGGCCAGAGCGGCGTGGGCAAGACCACCGCGGCCGCCTGCCTCGCCGGGCGCTACCGCGCCGCCGGGCTCGCGGTGGCCCTGGTCGCCGCCGGGGAGGGCCCCCACGACTCGCTCGAGGGCCACGCCCGCCGCCTCGACGTGCAGCTCTTCCGCGCCCCCGACGGCCCTGCGCTGGCCGTCCTCTGCGGCACGCTCGCCGACCGCGACCTGGTCGTGATCGACACGGCCGGCCGCTCGCAGCAGCAGCTCGGGGAGATCGAGGACCTCGCCGGACTGCTCGCGCCGGCCAAGCCGGCCGAGGTGCACCTGGTGCTTCCGGCGGCCGCGTCGATGGCCGACATCGGGGATGTTCAGCGGCGTTTCCGCATGGTCGGCGTAAATCGACTCGCGCTCACCAAGCTGGACGAGACACGTTTTCACGGAAACCTGCTCAATCTGCCGATGCGTATGGGCAAGCCCCTGTCGTTCCTCTCGGCGGGCACGTCGGTCCCGGGCGCCCTGGCGCCCGCCGACGCGCGCCGCGTCGCGGAGATGCTTCTGCCATGACACCCGCGTCGAAAACAGCCGCCATCGATCTCGCCACCCTCCCCGGCCGGGGCAGGCAGGTGATGCTCGACGACCTCCCCGGTGGCCCCTGGCTGACCACCGTCGACGGCGTGAGCGAGGACGGCGTCGTGCTGATCGCGCCGCCCCGGCTCGGAGGCAAGACGGTCCGGCTGCCGATCGGCCGCCGCGCGCGCGTCTCGTACTCGCTCGGCGAGGTGCCGACCGAGATGGACGTCAACATCCTCGCGGCTCCGGACGGAGCCACCCCTTCGTACACCGCCCGCCTCGTCGGCGGTCCGCGCCGCCTGCAGCGCCGCACCGCTGTCCGCGTGCCGATCAACCTGATCGCGCAGGCCACCGGCGACAACCTTGACGATCTCGGCCGTCACCGAGAACCTCTCCGGTGGTGGCGCCCTGCTGCGCGTCGCCGAGCCGATCAAGGCGAACACGGACCTCTTCATCAAGGTGGAGTGCGGCGGCACCGTCGGCACCGTGAGTCTCAAGGGGCGAGTCGTGCGGTGCGACCGGGTCGGCGCCGAGGAGCGGCCCTGGCGCGTCGCCCTCGCCTTCGTGGATCCGCCGGTCACCACCCAGGAGCAACTGGTGCACTTCCTCTTCGAGCGCCAGCGTGAGCTGCGCCGCCGCGAGGCCGGCCTCGACTGATGGCGGCGGGGTCGAAGAAGAAGAAGGGCGCCGCCAAGGGCGACGCCGAGTCCGGGACGCCGATGGACATGTGGGTGGCCCGCGCCCGAGGCGTCGGGGCCCTGATGGGCTTTGCCATCGCGTTCTGGATCTGCCACCGCCAGGGCTTCACCACGACCGACGCGGTGCTGCGCGGGCTGATCGGCGCGGTCGCGCTCTCGCTGGTCTCCTGGTGGTCGGCGCTCCTGGTGATCCAGGCGCTGATGCGCGCCGCGGCCGTCCAGACCACCCGCGACGGCTACGACGCCGCCCAGGCGCAGGCCCAGGCGAGGAGCCCAGGCACAAGCTAAGGCACAGGCCGCCGCCGCCGCCGCGAGCGCCGCGGCCGGTGAGGCCTCGTGACCGGCGTCACGCCCACCGCGCCCCCCGCCTCGGCCGCCGCCGCGGCCGGCCTCGCCGCCGCCGGACGCCGGGCGTCCGACGCGAGCGTTCGTCCCGACGCGCCCGAGGCGGGCGCGGAGCCCCGGCGCAGTCCGATGCGGCCCGACCCGGCCACGACCCAGCCCGATCCGGACGGCCACCGCGGACGACTGGTCAACGTCTTCGCCTAGCGTCCGCGGGGGGCCACGCCCCGGCGGGTATCGAAAAACGGCGGGGCTCCGCTAGCATCGCCGCGAATATCTACGGGCGATCAGGACGGAACGTGCGATGACGATGCGGCGAATCGGTTGGACCATGGCGATCATCGCGACGGCCGCGGCCATCGTGCCCGCTCTCGCGGCCGCCCAGACGACGACCACCCCGCCGCCCGTCGCGCCGCCCCCGCTGGCCCCCGGCATCATCGCCGCGGGAGTGAACATCGACGGCGTGCCGGTCGCCGGGCTCGCCGCGGCCGACGCGGAGCGCGCGGTGATCGCGCAGCACGTCGCCCCGCGCCGCGCGCCGCTCACGGTCACCTTCCGCGGGCGCAACCTCAGCATCGACCCGGTCAAGGTCGGCTACGTGGCCGACGTCGCCTACGCGGTCAAGGTCGCCCTGATCTACGGGCGCTCCCAGGCGGTGCCGCCCGAGGGTGTCACGGTGCCCCTCAAGGAGACGGTCAACCGCGCGAAGCTGCGGGCCGTGCTCGCGCTGCGGGCGGCCAAGTACAGCGTCCCCGCCCAGGACGCCTCCGTGACCGTGAAGGGCACCAAGCCCGTCGTCCGCAAGGCCCGCATCGGCACCACGATCAACATCACCAAGTCGATCACGACGGTCCAGAACGCGATCATCACCCGCGACCGGCCGAGCTACGCGCTCACCCAGCAGCGCGTGATCCCGGCGGTGACCACCACGAGCGCCGTCGTGATCGTCGATCGCGGCAACTTCCGCCTCACCTGGTTCAAGGCGGGCAAGAGGATCACGTTCCCGATCGCCGTGGGCATGCCGGAGCACCCGACGCCGACCGGCAACTTCAGGGTGATCGAGAAGCAGAAGAACCCGACGTGGTTCCCGCCCAGCTCGCCCTGGGCCGCCGGCCTCGGCCCGGTGCCGCCCGGAGTCAGCAACCCGCTCGGCACCCGCTGGATCGGCACGTCGGCGCCGGCCATCGGCATGCACGGCACGCCGCAGTCGGGCTCCATCGGGTCGCGCGCCTCACACGGGTGCATCCGCATGTACATCCACGACGCCGAGCGGCTCTACGACCTCGTGGACATCGGGACGCCGGTCTACATCAGGTAGTCAGCCCCGCGCGGCGCTCTCCGCGAGCGCCGTGCGGATGCGCGCCGCCGCGCCCGCCGGCATGAGGGCGTGGACGTGGGTCCCCTCCTCGGTGGCCTCCTGGGTCACCTCGCTGCCGTCGGCGTAGACGGCCGCCATCAGGTTGCCCTGGGCGTAGGGGATCGTCACGTCCAGCGTCACGAGCCGTCGCCGCGCGACCTCGGCCAGGCGGTGCTCCAGATCGTCGAGGCCGGCGCGCGTCACGGCCGAGACCTGCGCCGCGTCGGGGTGGCGGTAGGCCAGCGCGAGGCGCTCCTCGGGTGGCAGCAGATCGACCTTGTTCAGCACCAGCAGGCGGGGGATGTCGGCCGCGCCGATATCGGTGAGCACCTCCCCCACCGCCCGGGCACGGTCGGCGCGGCGCGCCTCCGGCTCCGAGGCGTCGGCCACGTGCAGGATCAGATCGGCGTCGCGGGCCTCCTCGAGTGTCGCCGAGAACGCCGTCACCAACTGGTGGGGGAGGTGCCGGATGAAGCCGACGGTGTCGGACAGGAGCACCTCGTGGCCCTCGCACTCCACCCGCCGGGTGGTCGGGTCGAGGGTCTGGAACAGCGCGTCGTCCACGCTCACGTCGGCGCCCGAGAGGGCGTTCATCAGGCTCGACTTGCCGGCGTTGGTGTAGCCGGCGAGCGCGATGCGCGGCGTCGCCGAGCCCACGCGCTTCTCGCGCTGGGTGTCGCGCGAGCGGGCCACGTCGCGCAGGCGCCGGCGCAGCGTCGCCATGCGGTTGCGCACCAGTCGCCGGTCCGACTCGAGCTGGCTCTCACCCGGTCCGCGGGTGCCGACCCCGCCGCCGAGCCGCTCGAGGTGCTGCCACAGCCCCTCCTGGCGGGCGTAGGAGTACTCGAGCTGCGCAAGCTCCACCTGCAGCTTGCCCTCGGCCGAGCGCGCGTGCTGGGCGAAGATGTCGAGGATGATCGCCGTGCGGTCGACCACCCGGGTCGTCAGGCGGTCCTCCAGCGCGCGCTGCTGCCCCGGGGTCAGCGAGCCCTCGGCCGCGACCAGGTCGGGCTTGAGGCGCACCACCAACTCCTTCAGCTCCTCGAGCTTGCCCGTGCCCAGGTAGGTGCGGGGCAGAGGGCGCTCGCGGTGCTGCACCAGCGTCTCGACGACCTCGGCGCCGGCCGTGCGCAGCAGCTCGCCCAGCTCGCGCAGGCGGTCCTCCTCCTCGTCGCCGGTCACCTCCAGCGACGCGATCACCAGCGCCCGCTCGGGGCCCTGGCGCCGCACCTCGTCCTCGGGGCGAGCCGCCCGGCCGCGGTAGGTGCGCTGGATCTCTTCCGGCATCGACGGATCATGCCCTAAGGCGCGTCGGACCATGGGGCACCCCGGCCCCGTAGGATGCCGCGGTGATCCGGGAGCCGGCCAACATCGCGGACGACGCGCCCGACTGGTACCGCGACGCGGTCATCTACGAGCTCCACGTCCGCTCGTTCTCGGACAGCGACGAGGACGGCATCGGCGACTTCCGCGGGCTGATCTCCAAGCTCGACTACCTGCACGATCTGGGCGTCAACGCGATCTGGCTGCTGCCCTTCTACCCCTCGCCCCTGCGCGACGACGGGTACGACATCGCCGACTACCGGTCGGTCAATCCCGGCCTACGGCAGCATGCGCGACGTCGGCCGCCTGATCCGCGCCGCCCACGAGCGCGGGCTGCGGGTGATCACCGAGCTGGTGCTCAACCACACCTCCGACCAGCACCCCTGGTTCCAGCGGGCGCGCCGCAGCCCGGCGGGCAGCCGCTGGCGCAACTTCTACGTGTGGAGCGACACCCCCGAGCGGTACCGCGACGCCCGCATCATCTTCAAGGACTTCGAGACCTCGAACTGGTCGTGGGACCCGGTCGCCGGCCAGTACTACTGGCACCGCTTCTACTCGCACCAGCCGGATCTCAACTTCGACAACGCCGAGGTGCGCCGGGCGCTGACCTCGCAGGTGGACCACTGGTTCCGGATGGGCGTGGACGGGCTGCGCCTGGACGCCGTGCCCTACCTCTACGAGCGCGAGGGCACCAGCTGCGAGAACCTGCCCGAGACCCACGAGTACCTCCGCTCGCTGCGCGCCCACGTGGACGCGAACTTCCCGAACCGGATGCTGCTGGCCGAGGCCAACCAGTGGCCCGAGGACGCCGCCGAGTACTTCGGCGACGGCGACGAGTGCCAGATGGCGTTCCACTTCCCGCTGATGCCGCGGCTGTTCATGGCGATCCAGATGGAGGACCGCTTCCCGATCATCGACATCCTCCAGCAGACGCCCGATCTGCCCGAGGGCTGCCAGTGGGCGCTGTTCCTGCGCAACCACGACGAGCTCACGCTCGAGATGGTCACCGACGAAGAGCGCGACTACATGTACCGGGTCTACGCGCACGAGCACCAGGCGCGCATCAACCTGGGCATCCGCCGCCGCCTCGCCCCGCTGCTCGGCAACGACCGCGCCAAGATCGAGCTGATGAACGGCCTGCTGCTGTCGCTGCCGGGCACGCCGGTCATCTACTACGGCGACGAGATCGGCATGGGCGACAACATCTACCTCGGCGACCGCGACGGCGTGCGCACGCCGATGCAGTGGAGCGGCGACCGCAACGCCGGCTTCTCGCGCGCCAACCCCCAGCGGCTGTTCCTGCCGCCGATCATCGACCCCGAGTTCCACTACGAGACGGTCAACGTCGAGACCCAGGCCAAGAACGGCGGGTCGCTGCTGTGGTGGATGCGGCGCATGCTCGCGCTGCGCAAGCGCTACGAGGTGTTCGGCCGCGGCGAGCTGGAGTTCCTCCACCCCGAGAACCGGCGCGTGCTGGCCTACCTGCGCCGCGACGAGAACCGCTGCGTCCTGATCGTGGCCAACCTCTCCCGCTTCGCCCAGTACGTCGAGCTCGACCTCTCGCGCTTCCGCGGGTCCGAGCCGGTGGAGCTGTTCGGCCAGACGCACTTCCCGCCGATCGGCGAGCTGCCGTACCTGCTCACCCTCGGCCCGCACGCCGTGTACTGGCTCGCGCTCGAGGGGCCCAGCGAGGAGATCGACGTCCCGTCGGCCGACGACGAGGCGCCGCTGCTGTCCATCGACGCCTCGATCGACGGCATCCTGGGCGGCCGCGGGCGCGCCGAGCTGGAGCGCGCCATCACCCGCTTCCTGCCCACCCGCCGGTGGTTCGCCGGCAAGGCGCGCACGATCCGCCTGGTCTCGGTGATCGACTCGCTGCCCCTGACGGGCGTGCGCTCGTCCATCCCGGCCCGTGTGCTGATCACGCGCGTGGAGTTCACCGAGGGCGAGGCCGAGACCTACTCGGTGCTGCTGACGATCATGGAGGGCGAGCGCGCCGACTACCTGGTGGCCGACTCGCCGCGCAGCGTGGTGGCCCGCCTGCCGCGCCGTGGCGAGACCGCGGTGCTCGCCGACGCGCTGGTCGACCCGGACGTGTGCAAGGAGCTGCTCGAGGCCGTGCGCCGCCGCCGCACCCTCAAGGGGCACGACGGCGGTCGCCTGATCGGCCGGCCGGCGCCGGCGCTGCGCCGGGCGCTGGGCACCCAGGAGTCGCCCGAGCCCTCGATCTTCCGCGCGGAGCAGAGCAACACGTCGGTGCTCTTCGGCCAGTCGCTGATCCTCAAGCTGTTCCGCCGCGTCGAGCCCGGCGTCAACCCGGACCTCGAGCTCGGCCGGTTCCTCACCGACCGCACCTCGTTCGAGAACACCCCCGCCGTGGCCGGGTCGCTCGAGTACGACGTCAACGGCGGCGAGTCGTCAACGCTCGCGGTGCTGCACGACTTCGTCCCCAACGAGGGCGACGCCTGGCAGTACACCCTCGACGCCCTCAGCCGGTACTACGAGTGGGTCGTCACCGAGCGGATCCAGAACGGCGAGCCGCCCCCCGAGCCGCCACGGCGCGGCCTGCTCGAGCGCGCCCTGCGGCCGGTCACCACCGAGGGCAGCGAGCTGGTCGGCTCCTACCTCCAGTCGGCCCAGCTGATGGGGCAGAGGATCGCCGAGATGCACGCCGCGTTCGCGGGCGAGACGCTCGATCCCGGGCTCGTGCCGGAGCCCTTCACGCCCCACTACCAGCGCTCCGTGTACCAGTCGATGCGCAACCTGTCGGGGCGGGCCCTCCAGCTGCTGCGCACGTCCCTGCCGCGGCTGAGCGACCGGGCCCGGGAGGACGCCGAGTTCCTGCTCGGGTCGGAGAAGGTGCTGCTCGAGCGGTTCGGGACCATCACCGCCGGGCCGCTGTCGGCCATGCGCATCCGCTGCCACGGCGATCTGCACCTGGGCCAGATGCTGTTCACCGGCCGCGATTTCATGGTGATCGACTTCGAGGGCGAGCCGGCCCGGTCGCTGAGCGACCGGCGGGTCAAGCGCAGCTCACTGCGCGACGTCGCCGGGCTGCTGCGCTCGTTCCACTACGCCACCTTCACCGCGCTGCTCGACCAGTCGGCCCGCGGCCTCGTGGAGCGCGACTCCGAGGCCGCCAACCAGCTCGAGCTGTGGGGGCGGGCCTGGAACGACGCGGTCTCGTCGGCGTTCCTCGGCGCCTACCTCGAGGCCTCCGAGGGCGGGGCGTGGCTGCCCGACTCACGGGCCGACCTGAAGGTGCTGCTCGACACGTCGCTGCTCGAGAAGGCCGTGTACGAGCTGACCTACGAGCTCAACAACCGCCCGCTCTGGGTGCCCATCGCCCTGATGGGCCTCAAGGACCTGGTGCTCGAGGCCTAGCCGGCGCCGGCGCGGTACTCCTCGTCGGTGACGAGGGCGCCCCAGTCGGCGGCGTTGCCCGCGTCGCCGACCTCGTGCAGCGCCAGGTGGGTCATGAAGTGGTCCGGGGTGGCGCCGTGCCAGTGCTCCTCGCCCGGCGCGAACCACACGGTGTCACCCGCGTGGATCGTCTCGACCGGGCCGCCGCGGCTCTGCGCCAGGCCGACGCCCTCGGTGACGTGGATCGCCTGACCGAGGGGATGGGTGTGCCACCCGGCGCGGGCGCCGGGGGCGAAGTGCACGCTCATCAGGCGCACCCGGGACGGCGGCGGGGGCACGGCCACCACGTCGATCCACACCTCGCCGGTGAACCACTCGGCCGGTCCGCGTCCGCTGGCGGGACGTGTACGGATGATCTCCATCGTGCGACGCCTTTCGTGAGGTCGGCCGTCGCCCTCAGGCGATCCGCTCGAGCAACGCGAGCGACAGCGGTCCGGTCAGTTCGTCGACCATCATCTCGCTCCCGAGCTCCACGGGCACGCCGGTCAGGGCGTCGCGCCACGGGCCGCGCAGTTCGTCCGGCACCCGCAGGACGGCCGACGACGTGTCTGCCCGGATCGGCACCACCACGATCACGGCCTCGCCGCGGGCGTAGGCGAACACCGTCTCGCCGGCGTCGAGCGGCCGGTACGCACCGGCGAACGGCTCGGGGCGCCGCTCGCGCAGCGCCAGCGCCCGGTGGATCAGGAACATCTTCGCCGTCTCGCGCGACGGGCCGTCGGCGGAGGCCACCTCCTCCAGCAGCCGCCCCCGCAGCTCCCAGTCGACCGGCCGGCGGTTGTCGGGATCGACGAGGGCGAGATCCCACAGCTCGTCGCCCTGGTAGATGTCGGGCACGCCCGGCGCGGTCAGCTTGAGCAGCGTCTGCCCCAGCGCGGCGGCCTCGCCCAGGGGCACGATGCGCGCCAGGAACCGCTCGAGGTCGGCGACGAACGCCTCGGAGCCGAGGAGCGCATCGCAGAAGGCGAGCACGGCGGCCTCGTGGGCCTCGTCGGGCTCCATCCAGTTGGTGGTCGTCCCCGCCTCGCGCATCGCCTTGACCATGTAGTCGCGCAGGCGCTCCACCTCCAGCGGCCAGGCCCCGATCAGCGTCTGGTAGATCAGGTACTCCTCGTCGGGGCTCGGCGCGTCGCCCGAGCGCAGCGGCGCATTGAGGCGCCACCAGCGCGCCACGGCGGCGCGCCACTCGCCGGGGATCCACGAGATGGCGCCGATGCGCGCACGCACGTCGCCCGAGCGCTTGGTGTCGTGGGTCTGGGTGGCCAGCAGGCTGAGGGGGAAACGCAGGGCGCGCCCGACGTTGGCGGCGTGCACGTCGTCGATCGTGCGGCCCCACTCGCCCGGGTCGGAGCCCACCTCGTTGAGCGCCACCAGTCGGGTGTAGCGGTAGAGGGCGGTGTCCTCGACGCCCTTGGCCATGATCGCGCCGGTCGTCTGCTGGAAGCGCACCGCGAACGCCTCCTCGTCGGGGTCCGACGGGTCCACCAGCGCCTCGCGCACGCGGTCGGGCAGCTCGGCGTCGTCCACCACCTGCAGGTCCTGCTCGTCCGCGCCCTCGGTCTCGGGCTCCAGGTAGGTGCGGTACACCGGCAGGCCGGCGACGGCGTCGGCCATGCCGGGGTCGTCCACCAGCTCCTGCAGTCGCTCGACCTCGGGCTCGAAGGTGGTGTGGGCCTCGTCGCGCATGGCCTCGGTGGCCAGGTCGGCGAACTCGCGGCGCTCGCCGGTGAGCCCGGCGTGCAGCGCGGTCAGCTGGGCCTCGGCGGCCGGGTCGATGAAGAGGCCCGTCGCGTCGGCCATGAACTCGTACCCGGTGGTGCCCTCGACCGGCCAGTCGGGCAGCTCCTCGCCCGGCTGCAGGATCTTCTCCACCCAGATGTGGTCCACGCCCAGCTTCTGCAGCCGGCGCAGGTAGCCGCTCGGGTCGGCGAGCCCGTCGGGATGGTCGATGCGCAGGCCGTCCACGAGGCCCTCGGACACCAGGCGCACGGCCAGCGCCTGGGTCACCTCGAACACCTCGGGCTCCTCCACGCGCACGCCGGCGAGCTCGTCGATCGAGAAGAAGCGCCGGTGGCGGCCGGTGCGCGGGTCGATGTCGAAGAACCGCTCGCGCGTGGCCGGGTCGACCCAGAACGGGTTCTCGTCGGTCGCCGCCATGTGGTTGGGGACCACGTCGAGGACGATGCCGAGGCCCGCGCCCGCCAGCTCTCGGAAGCCCTCCTCGCCGCCCAGCGCCGCGGAGATGCGGCGCGGATCGGTGACGTCGTAGCCGTGGGTCGAGCCCTCGCGGGCCTGGAGGATGGGGGAGAGGTACAGGTGGCTGACGCCGAGGCGCCGCAGGTACGGCACCAGTTCCCGCACCGCCGCGAAGTCGAGATCGGGGCCCAGCTGGAGGCGGTAGGTCGCCCTCACCAGGCGCGGCGCAGCACGACCAGCGAGCGCGCCTCGAGCGTCACGTCGGTGCGCGCCGGCCAGCTGCGCCAGCCGTCGGGCGCCTCGGGCTCGGCCGTCGAGATCACCTGCCGCCAGCGGTTGCCGAAGCGCCGGGCCGGCAGGCGGAAGAGCTGCCCCTCGTGGCCGCCGTTGATCAGCATCACGAACGACTCGTCGACCACCGGCTCGCCGACGGCGTTCGGGCTGGGGATCTCCTCGCCGTTGAGGAACACGCCGAGGGCGCGCAGGTCCGAGCGGCGCCAGTCCTTGCGGCTCATCTCGCGTCCGTCTGCGCGAAACCAGCGCAGGTCGGGAAGGCCGGAGCCGTCGGGCGACTCGCCGCCGAAGAAGTCGCGCCGGTGGAACACCGGGTGCGCGCGGCGCAGCTGGATCAGCCGGCGCGTGAAGTCGAGCAGCGCCACCTGGCGCGCGTCGAGGTCCCAGTCGAACCAGCTGATCTCGTTGTCCTGGCAGTAGCCGTTGTTGTTGCCCCCCTGGGTGCGGCCCATCTCGTCGCCGCCCACCAGCATGGGGACGCCCTGGGACAGGATCAGCGTCGCCAGGAAGTTGCGCTTCTGCCGCTCGCGCAGGGCGAGGATCTCGGGGTCGTCGGTGGGGCCCTCGGCGCCGCAGTTCCAGCTGCGGTTGTCGTCGGTGCCGTCGCGGTTGTCCTCGAGGTTGGCCTCGTTGTGCTTCTCGTTGTACGAGACCAGGTCGTTCAGCGTGAAGCCGTCGTGCGCCGTCACGAAGTTGATCGAGGCGAAGGGCCGCCGGCCGTCCGACTGGTACAGGTCGCTCGAGCCGGTCAGCCGCGACGCGAACCCCGAGACGCCGTCGGTCTGGCCGCGCCAGAAGTCGCGCATCTCGTCGCGGTAGAGGCCGTTCCACTCGGTCCAGAGCACCGGGAAGTTGCCCACCTGGTACCCGCCCGGGCCGACGTCCCATGGCTCGGCGATCAGCTTGACCTGCGACAGCACGGGGTCCTGGTGGATGATGTCGAAGAAGGCCGAGAGCCGGTCGACGTCCCAGAACTCGCGCGCCAGGGCCGACGCGAGATCGAAGCGGAAGCCGTCAACGTGCATCTCCAGCACCCAGAAGCGCAGGCTGTCCATGATCAGGCGCAGCACGCTCGGGTGCAGGGGGTTGAGGCTGTTGCCCGTGCCCGTGAAGTCGACGTAGTAGCGCGGATCCTCGGGCGAGCAGCGGTAGTACGAGAGGTTGTCGATGCCCTTCAGGGAGAGCATCGGGCCCATGTGGTTGCCCTCGGCGGTGTGGTTGTAGACCACGTCGAGGATCACCTCGATGCCCGCCCGGTGGAGGGCCTTGACCATGCCCTTGAACTCGCGCACCTGCTCGCCCGAGCGCCCGGTGGCCGCGTACATGGCGTGCGGCGCCAGGAACCCGATCGAGCTGTAGCCCCAGTAGTTGGTGAGCTGCTTGTCGACCAGGTGGTGCTCGTCGGCGTTGTGGTGCACCGGCAGCAACTCCACGGCCGTCACGTCCAGCGAGCGCAGGTGCTCGATCGCCTCGTCGGAGGCCAGGCCGGCGTAGGTGCCGCGCAGGTCCTCGCGCACGTGGGGGTGCAGCTTGGTGAAGCCCTTGACGTGCACCTCGTAGATCAGGGTCTCGTGCCAGGGGGTGGCCGGCGGGCGGTCGTCCTCCCAGTCGAAGCCGGTGTCGATGACGATGCCCTTGGGGATCGCGTCGGCGTCGTCCGAGTCGTCGCGCACCAGGTCGGCGTCCTCGCCGTCGGGCTCGTAGGGGAGGGTGTTGCCCGCCTCCCAGCGGATCGGTCCCTCGATCGCCTTCGCGTACGGGTCGATCAGGAGCTTGTGGGGGTTGAAGCGGTGCCCGTTCTCGGGCTCCCAGGGGCCGTCGACGCGGTACGCGTAGCGCTGGCCCGGGCCGACGTCGGGGAGGAAGGCGTGCCAGTTGAAGGCGGTCACCTCGGACAGCTCCACCCGGGTCTCGCGGTCGGCCTCGTCGTAGAGGCACAGCTCCACGCGCGTCGCGTTCTCGGAGAAGAGCGAGAAGTTGGTGCCCGTCCCGAACCACGTCGCCCCGAGGGGGAACGGGCGCCCCGGCCAGACCCTCATCGCACCACCGCGCCGGCGAAGGGCGGCAGGCTCAGGCGCCCGCCGTCCAGGGTCGTCGCCTCGTCCGTCGCCAGCACCACCACGCGCGTCGCGTCCACCTGCACCTCCGCGGTCTGCGTTCCGAAGTTTCCCAGCACCTCGATATCCCCCCGCACCATCCCCACCCAATCCTGATCCGCGTCGAATCTCACCTCGGCCGGATCGCGGGGCAGATCGCGCCGCAGCTCCAGCAGCGTCCGGTACAGGCGCGCCAGCGCGGGCTCGCCGGCCGAGGGGTCGAGCACGGAGCGCGAGAACGTCTCGAGCGCCTGGGGGTCGGGCACCTCCTCGTCGAAGCCGCGCGAAGGCCCGGAACTCGTTGCGGCGCCCGGTGCGCGTCGCGTCGGCGATGAACGGGTCGATGTGGTCGGTGAAGAACTGGAACGGCCGCTCCTCGCCGTACTCCTCGCCCATGAAGAGCATCGGGGTGAAGGGGGAGAGCAGCACCCACATCGCCGCCAGCGGCCGCACGGCGGCCGGCAGCCGGTCGCCGAACGCGCGGTTGCCCACCTGATCGTGGTTCTGGGAGTAGACGACGAAGCGCTCCGGGGCGATGTCCGTGGCCGGCGCCCCGTGGCGGCGACGGCGGAACGCGGAGTAGCGGCCGTCGTAGACGAAGGGCCGCGCCGTGGCCGTGGCCAGGTCCTCCACCGACGCGTAGTCGGCGTAGTAGCCGTCGCGCTCGCCGGTCAGGCGCGCGTGCAGCGCGTGGTGGAAGTCGTCCGACCACTGGGCGTCGAATCCCCAGCCGCCCGCCTCGGTGGGGGTCAGCACCTTGGGGTCGTTGAGGTCGCTCTCGGCGATCAGCACCGCGCCGTGGGGTGCGACGGCCGCCACCCGGTCGCACATCTCGCCCATCACGTGGCGCGCGCCGTGGTCGTGGATCGCGTGCACCGCGTCCACGCGCAGCCCGTCGATGTGCAGGTCGCGCACCCACATGCAGGCGTTCTGGATGGCCCACTCGCGCACGCCGCCGCTCTCGGGTCCGTCGAAGTTGACCGCGGTGCCCCACGGGGTGGCGTAGTCGTGGGTCAGGTAGGGGCCGAACACCTCCAGCGCCTGCGAGCCCGGGCCGAGATGGTTGTAGACCACGTCGAGGATCACCCCGACATCCGCGGCGTGCGCGGCGTCGACCAGCGCGGCGAGGCCCTCGGGGCCGCCGTAGGCCGGGTGCGGGGCCCAGGTGTAGAGGCCGTCGTAGCCCCAGTTGCGCTCGCCCGGGAACGTCGCGACCGGCATCACCTCGATCGCGGTGACGCCCAGCTCGCGCAGCGCGGCCAGCCGCTCGATGACGCCGGCGAACGTGCCCGCGGGGGTGAAGGCGCCCACGTGCAGCTCGTAGATCACGAGGTCCGGCAGCGTCAGCCCTCCCCAGCCGGCGTCGGTCCACGCGAAGGCCGCCGGATCGACGATCCGCGAGGGCCCGAGCACCCCCTCGGGCTGGAAGCGCGAGCACGGGTCGGGCAGGGAGACGCCCCCGTCCACCACCAGGTGGTAGTCGTCGCCCGGCCGCGCGTCGGTCTCACCCTCGAACACCCCGCCGCCGACGGCCTCCAGCTTCAGCACCGTCCCGTTGACCAGGGCGGCCACGCGCCCGGCGCTCGGCGCCCACACGCGGAACACGGTGCGACCGTCCGCATCCGGGGTCGCCCCCAGTGGTCGCTCCCAGGGCAGCACGTCGGCCGCTATTCGGGCACCAGCCAGACCACGCCGAGGGGCGGCAGCACCATCTCGGCCGAGGCGCTCTCGGCGCCCCAGGGTGTGTCCACCGCGACCACGCCACCGAGGTTGCCCAGGTTGGCCCCTCCGTACGCGTCGGCGTCGGAGTTGAGCACTTCCTTCCAGCGGCCGGCGAACGGCATCGGCACCCGGTAGGCCGAGCGCGGCACCGGCGACAGGTTGGCCACCATCACCAGCGGCGCACCCTGGGCGGAGAAGCGGGCGAAGGCCAGCACGTTGGCGTCGCGGTCGTCCACCACGAGCCACCGGAACCCGGAGGGGTCGGCGTCCAGCTCCCACAGGGCGGCGTGGTCCTTGTAGAGGTGGTTGAGGTCGCGCACGAGGTTCTGCACGCCCGCGTGGCGCCGGCGGTCGAGCAGGTGCCAGTCGAGGCTGCGCTCGTGGCTCCACTCCTGCTCCTGGGCGAGCTCGCAGCCCATGAACAGCAGCTTCTTGCCGGGGTGGGCCCACATGTAGGCGTAGAGCGCGCGCAGGTTGGCGTGGCGCTGCCAGTCGTCGCCGGGCATCCGCGAGAGCAGCGATCCCTTGCCGTGCACCACCTCGTCGTGCGAGAGCGGCAGCACGAACTGCTCGGTGAAGGCGTAGACGAGGCTGAACGTGAGCTCGTCGTGGTGGTACCGGCGGTGGATCGGGTCCATCCCGAAGTAGTCGAGCGTGTCGTGCATCCAGCCCATGTTCCACTTGAAGTCGAACCCGAGACCGCCCGCGTCGGTGGGGCGCGAGACGGCCGGCCAGGCGGTCGACTCCTCGGCCGCCATCACCACCCCGGGCTCGGCGCCGTGGGTCACCTCGTTGAGCTCGCGCAGGAAGCCGATCGCCTCCAGGTCCTCGCGGCCGCCGTACTCGTTGGGCACCCACTCGCCGCCGCTGCGCGAGTAGTCGCGGTAGAGCATCGAGGCGACGGCATCCACCCGCAGACCGTCGGCGTGGTACTCGCTCAGCCAGTAGAGGGCGCTCGCGACGAGGAAGTTGCGCACCTCGTTGCGGCCGTAGTTGAAGATCAGCGTGCCCCAGTCGGGGTGCGCGCCGCGCCGCGGGTCCTCGTGCTCGTAGAGCGCCGTGCCGTCGAACTGCCCCAGCGCGAACGCGTCGCGGGGGAAGTGGGCGGGCACCCAGTCGAGGATCACGCCGATGCCGCGCGCGTGCAGCAGGTCGATCATCTCGCGCAGGTCGTCGGGCGTCCCCTGCACCGGCGAGGGCGCGAAGTAGGAGGTCACCTGGTAGCCCCACGACCCCGAGAACGGGTGGGCCATCACCGGCAGCAGCTCGACGTGGGTGAAGCCCATCTCGACCACGTAGTCGCCGAGCTCGACGCCCAGCTCGGCGAAGGTCAGCGGCCGGTTGCCCTCGAGCGGGTTGAGCCGCCAGGAGGGCAGGTGCACCTCGTAGATCGACACGGGCTCGGCGTGCGGGCCGGTTGCGCGCCGCGCTGCTCGCGCCAGGCGGCGTCGCGCCACTCGTGGGCGCTCTCGAACACCACCGAGGCGGTGCGCGGGGGCGTCTCGGCGGCGGCGGCCAGCGGGTCGGCCTTCAGGCGCAGCGACCGGTCGGCTCCGCGGATCTCGAACTTGTAGTGGCCGTCCGCGCCGACGCCCGGCACGAACAGCTCCCAGATGCCCGACGAGCCGAGCGACCGCATGGGATGCACGCGCCCGTCCCAGCCGTTCCAGTCGCCCACCACGCTCACCGAGCGGGCCGACGGCGCCCAGACGGCGAAGGACGTGCCCCGGACGCCGTCCACCTCGCGGATGTGCGCGCCCAGGCGCTCCCACAACCCCTCGTGGCGGCCCTCGCCGACCAGGTGCAGGTCGAGCTCGCCGATGGTGGGCAGGAACGCGTACGGGTCGCCGGCGCGGACCGTGTAGGTGTCGTACTCGACCTCCACCTCGTAGCGCGGCGGCGTCGCGACGTCCGCGAGGACGCCCTCGAAGAGCGCCGAGGCGCGGTGCGTCAGCTCGAAGGGCGCGTGCCCCTCGGGGTGGATGCGCACCACGCGGGCCTCGGGGCGCCAGACGCGGAACACCACGCCCTCGGGAACCGGGTGCGCGCCCAGCACGCTGTGGGGCTCGTGGTGGTCGCGCTCGTCCAGCAGGGCGATGTCGCGGTCGATGCCGATCGGTGGTGTCATGGCTCCACCCGGAAGATGTGGACGGGCGACACGACGGGGTCGAGCCGCACGTAGTTTGGACCCCTGCTCCACCGATGCACGTCACCGGACAGCAGATCCCGCACCGCGAAGGCGTCGGGAAGGTCGAGATCGTCGGGGACCAGCGCGATCCCGATCTGAGCGTTGTGGGGGTCCACGTTGACGCAGACGATCGTCGTGCCCATGCCGTGGCCCTTGGCATAGGCGATCAGCGCCGGGTTCTCGGTGGCCAGGAACCGGACGTCGATGCGCCGCAGCGCCGGCGTCTCGCGGCGGATCTCGTTGAGGCGGCGCACCAGGGGCAGCAGCGTCCCGTCCAGGCGGCGCTCCTTGGCCTCGTACTTCTCGGAGTCGAGGTACTCCTCGCTGCCGGGCGCCACGGCGGTCGCCTCGAGGTTCTCGAAGCCGGAGTAGATGCCGTAGCTCGGTGAGAGGGTCGCGGCCAGCACCAGGCGCGCCTCGAAGGCCGGCCGGCCCCCGGTCTGGAGGTAGGCGTGGAGGATGTCGGGCGTGTTGGTGAAGAAGTTGGGCCGGAAGAACTCCGACACCGGGCCGGCGAGCTCGGTGACGTACTCGGTCAGCTCGGCCGCCGAGTTCTTCCACGTGAAGTAGGTGTACGACTGGCTGAACCCCGCCTTGGCGAGCGCGTACATCGCCTCGGGCGTGGTGAACGCCTCCGCCAGGAACACGACGTCGGGGTGCTCGTCGCGGACGGTTCGGATGAGCCACTCCCAGAAGCCGATCGGCTTGGTGTGGGGGTTGTCCACGCGGAACACCCGCACGCCCCGCTCGACCCAGAACACCACGGCGTCGCGCAGGGCCGTCCACAGCGCCTGCCAGTCGTCGCTCGCGAAGTTGACGTTGTAGATGTCCTGGTAGCGCTTGGGCGGGTTCTCGGCGTACTTCAGCGTCCCGTCGGGCCGGCGGTGGAACCAGTCGGGGTGCTCGGTCAGCCAGGGGTGGTCCGGCGAACACTGGATCGCGAAGTCGAGCGCGATCTCGATGTCGTTGGCCCGCGCCGCGGCGACCAGGCTCTCCACGTCGGCCAGCGTCCCGAGCTCCGGGTTGACGGCCGTGTGGCCGCCCGTCCGGCGAGCCGATCGCCCACGGGCTGCCGGGCTCGCCCGGCTCGGCGGTGGGCGCGTTGTTGCGCCCCTTGCGATGGGTCACGCCGATCGGGTGGATCGGGGGCAGGTACACCACGTCGAAGCCGAGCTCGGCGAGCGCCGGCAGCTGGGCCTCGACGCCCGCCAGGCCGCCGAACGAGCGCGGGAACAGCTCGTACCAGGCGCCCACGCGGGCCCGCTCGCGGTCGACGTCCACCTCGAGCATCGCCGAGCGCAGGCGCTCGGGACGGGCCGTGGCCCGGTCGGCGGCCACCGCGATCTCGGGATCGAGACCCGCGCGCGCCCGGTCGGCCGGATCGCCCGTGGCCCGCAGGGCCGCGACGGCGGCCTCGGCGACCCGCCGGTCGGCGCCGCGCAGGCCGCCCGCCGCGACGGTCTCGAGGATCGCCGCGCCCTCGGCCAGCTCGCTGTCGAGGTCCACCTGCCCGGCCGCCAGCTTGCGCTCGATCTCGCTGCGCCACGAGCCGAAGAGGTCGACCCAGGCCTCCACCTGGAACTGGTGACGCCCCAGCGCGGAGGTGGTGAACTCGCCGCGCCACAGGTCGGCGGCCACCTGCACCATCGGCTCCTCCAGGAACCGCGGCGCGCCGGGCGGCCGGTGGCGCACGACGGTCCGCAGCTGCTCGTGACCGTCGCGGACGACGTCCACCTCGACCACCACCGACGTCGCCGAGGGTGCGCTTCACGGGCCAGCGTCCGCCATCGACGGCCGGACGGACGTCATGGATCTGGATGCGCGGCGGTTGCGTGCGGGGAATGGCTACAGGCACGGGCGGCACTGAGCGTAGCCTTTCCCGGTGCTCCACAGCTCCACACCTATCCGACCCGACCGTCGCAGCGCCGCTCGGGCGTGCTGCTCCACGTCGGCTCCCTGCCCGAGGGACGGCTCGGACGGGAGGCCTACGCGTTCGTCGATTGGCTCGCCGACGCCGGGCAGTCGTGGTGGCAGATCCTCCCGCTGACGCCGCCGGACGTGCACGGCTCGCCGTACGCCAGCCCCTCGGCGTTCGCCGGCTGGCCGGGTTTCCTGGCGCACCCCACCTCGGCCGTCTCGGGTCACGAGATCAACGCGTTCCGCGAGCGCAACGCGTACTGGATCGACGACTGGACCCACGTCGCGGGCCCCGACGCCCTGGCCGACCAGGTCCGCTTCGACCGCGAGTGGAACGCGCTGCGCGCCCACGCGGCCGATCGCGGCGTGCGCATCATGGGCGACATCCCCTTCTACGTCGCGCCCCACGCCGCCGACGCGCGGGCGCATCCCGACCTCTTCCGCACCGACCTCGTCGCGGGCGTCCCGCCCGACGCCTTCACCGCCGACGGGCAGCTGTGGGGCAACCCGACGTACGACTGGGACGCGATGGCGCAGGACGGCCAGCGCTGGTGGATCGAGCGCCTGCGCCGCAGCGCGCAGCTCCACGACAGCCTGCGCATCGACCACTTCCGCGCCTTCGAGGCGTGGTGGGGCGTCCCGCGCGACGCGCACCTCGCCAGCGAGGGCGCCTGGTATCCCGGCCCCGGCGCCGTGGTCATCGAGGCCGCGCGCGAGCAGCTCGGGCCCCTCTCGCTGGTGGCCGAGGACCTCGGGATCATCACGCCGGGCGTGCACCACCTGATGGACCAACTCGGCCTGCCCGGGATGCGCGTGCTCCAGTTCGCCTTCCCCGGGGGCTGGGACAACACCCACCGTCCCGAGCACCACCCCGAGCGGAGCGTGGTCTACAGCGGCACCCACGACAACGACACGGCGCACGGCTGGTGGCTCCACGCCGACCCCGAGGCGCGCAACCAGGCCTTCGAGACCGCCCGCGCCATGGGCATCCACGAGGACCGCTCCGAGCGCCTGTTCACGCGCATGGCGCTCGCGTCGCGCGCCGGGCTGGCGATCGTGACGATGCAGGACCTGCTGGGCCTCGACTCCGGCGCGCGCCTCAACACGCCGGGCACGGTGCACGGCAACTGGTCGTGGCGGCTTCGTCCCGGCGAGCTGACCCCCGAGCTCGCCGCCTGGCTCCGCCATGAGACCGAGCGCACCGGGCGGCTGGCCCCGACCGGATAGCGCGGCTCAGCCGGCCCGCCAGTTCCTGGCGACGCTGACGAGCAAACGGGGGGAGCTGCGGCGCGACGTGTGGATCGCGTGGGTCACCAGGTCCGCGACGTCGTCGCCCTCGACCGGCGCGCCGTGGCCCACCAGCACCCGGTACGGATCGTGGCCGTCGAGCACGCGCGGCGGGGTGAGCCGCATGCCCGGGTGGACGCCGATGCGCTCGTCGGGCGTCAGGAAGAAGCCGGTCGTGCCGAGCGACTCGGGCACCACCAGGCTGCGCTGCTCCGGCCACCACAGGGCCACCTCATGCCACCAGCGGCGGTCGATGACCGGCAGGGTCTGGAACGGCGAGTCGGGGATTCCCTCGAACGGCGTCACGATGTGGGGGACGCCGAAGCGCCGCGCGAGGGCGGCGCAGTCGCGGGGATGCCGGTCGAGCAACTGGAGCACGCCGCGCACCGTCCCCAGCTGCTCGATCTGGTCGAGCAGGCCCTCGCCCTCGACCGGGTTGACCAGCCAGACGTCGCCGTCCTGGGCCAGGGCATGGGAGGCGCGTTGCATCTTGGGCGGGGTGGCGGCGATCCATCCGACCCCCCAGGGCGTGGCGTACGTCAGGCTCAGTTCCACGGTGGTTGCGTACCCTTCGTCGCAGTGGACCACGCCATCGAGGCCGCGGCTCTCACCAGGTTGTACGCCCCCGGGGCGGGTGTCGACGGCATCGACCTGATCGTCGAGCCCGGGGAGTGCTTCGGCTTCCTCGGTCCCAACGGGGCGGGGAAGACCACGTTCATCCGTCTCGCGCTCGGGCTGGTGCACGCGGCGTCCGGCTCCGTGGCGGTGATGGGGCACGACCTGGCCCACGACCGGATGGGCGCGCTGGCGCAGGTGGGCTACCTGCCCGGCGAGCTCGGGCTGTACCCCACGCTCACCGGCCGCCGCACCCTCGACGTGCTCGCCCGGCTGCACCCGCGCCCGCCGGTGCTGCGCGACGACCTCTGCGTCACGCTCGAGCTGGACGACACCGCGCTCGGCAAACGCGTCCGCGACTACTCGCGCGGCATGAAGCAGAAGCTCGGGCTGGTGGCGGCTCTGCAGCACGACCCGCCGCTGGCCATCCTCGACGAGCCCACCGGGGGCCTCGACCCGGTGATCCAGTCCCGGCTGCTCGACTGGCTCGCCGGCCGCTCGCAGGCCGGGCGCACGATCTTCTTCTCCAGCCACGTGCTGGCCGAGGTCGAGGCCCTCTGTGACCGGGCGGCCATGGTGCGCGACGGCCGACTGCTGTTCGTCGGCCGCCTCGGCGACCTGCGCGGAGCCCGCAGCCGCAGCGTCGAGGCCCGTTTCGCCGAGCCGGTCGACCCCGGGCGATACGCGGCGCCGGGCGTCGGCGCGTCCCACGTCGACGGCACCCTGCACCGCTTCACGCTGGAGGGCGACCCCGCGCCGCTGCTGGCCGCGCTCGCGCGCCTGCCCCTCGTGGACGTCTCCATCGAGCGCGCCAGCCTCGAGGACGCGTTCCGCGACCTCTACTCGGCGGCCTCGCCCGCGTGAGGACCATCTACGGCCTCGCGCTGGAGCGCAATCGCGGGCGGCTGCTGCTGCTCGCCCTCGGCTTCGGCCTCTTCGAGTTCGTGGTCGGGCATCGCCTTCGCGAGCGTGGACCAGAACGCGATCCGCAGCCTGGTCGACGCCCTGCCCCCCGCGCTGCGGGCCCTGGCGGGGAGCGCCGACATCGCGACGGCCACCGGGTACGTGGGCTCCGGGCTGCTGCACCCCGTGGCGCTGGCCGTGCAGGCCGCGGTGGTCATCACGATGGGCTCGGCGCCCGCCCGCGAGACCGAGGACGGCACCGCCGAGCTGGTGCTCTCGCGCCCGCTCCCGCCGGCCCGCTGGCTCGGGGCGCACACGCTCGCCATGGCCACCGCCCTGGCCGTGGTGGTGCTCGGCGGATACATCGGCTCCCTGGTCGCCGCGCTGACCGTCAACGACCTCGCGCCGGTGCACGCGGCCCCGCTCGCCGGCGCGCTGCTGACCGGGTTCGTCTGCTTCCTGGCGGTCGGCGGCGTGACGCTGTTCGCGGCCTCCCTGGTGCGCACCGGCGCGCGGGCGGTCGCCTGGGCCACGGGTTTCCTGCTGATCTCCTACGCCCTCGACTACCTCGCGCGGCTCTGGACCGTCGCCGAGCCGCTGGGGCGCCTGTCGATCTTCAACTACCTCGACCCGCCGGCCGTGCTGCGCAGCGGGGCCCTGGACCCGGGCGACATCGTCGCCCTCGCGGCCCTCGCCCTGGTCACCATGGTCGCCGCGCTGGTCATCATCGAGCGCCGCGACCTCACTCCCTGACGCCGCGAAGCGTCAGTCGACCTCCGCCTCGACCACCTTCTCCAGGCGATTGAGGGTGCGGATCACGACTTGGGGATCGACCGGGCCGTCCGACCGGACGTACAGCGAGTTGCGCCCGACGGCGTAGGAGAGGCGCATCTCCTGGTCCCCATTGGTGCCGACGCGAGCCCCGCGGCTGCCGCGCGCGTTGTCCGGGGTCCACGCCGCCCCGCCCTTGTCGGTGAGGAAGGTGGCCACGTCACCGCCCACGCCGACGGCGGTCAGGTGCGAGTCCCACACGCTCACCACCGCCACCAGCGTGCGACCGCCCGACGCCGTCCACGTGCGCACCGCCGCCGCCGGCGGCTTGAGCTGCGCGATGCGCGCAGCGACCCGGGGATCGCGATCGCCGGTGAAGGCGTCCTGGAGCTGCGACGCGTCGGCCGGCGTCGCCGGCTGCCCGCGCAGATCATCGGGGCTGGGAAGGATCCCCAGCACCTTGACCGGATCCACCTCGGTCCCCCCCGACCCCGTCGCATCGAGAGGCCCACACCCGGCCACGACCACGGCCATCACACAGGCGAGAAGGAGGAGGAGACGCACGGAATCAGCGTAGCCGTGCGCAGGCGTGGAGGAGCGTCGGAGTGGTTCGTGGCGAGCTTCGAACTACACCACAGCGCGTTGACGACTCCCTAACAAGGCGAGGTCCACACCAGCCTCGTGGCGGGCAACGACTCAACGCGCGATCATGCCCACCGAGCGATTCGGCATACCGACGGCACCGGCTGTTCGCCGGCGACCAGGCCTCGGCGAAGCCGGTCGAGGGTCCGCCGAATGCCCAGGCTTTGATCGCGGACGTCCGCCCGCAGAGGGCGGTGCCTCGCCTTGTCACCAGTCCTCACGCTCCTCGGACCGCGGAGGTCAGAACGCCGAGCTCGGAAACCCTCAGAGCTCAGAAACCCGACGCACCCCATGCCACGATGCGCGCCGTGACCGACTGGGCCGTCGAGGTGATCACGACGCTGGGCTACGTCGGCCTGGCGCTGCTGATGCTGGTGGAGTGCATCTTCCCGCCGATCCCGAGCGAGGCGATCCTGCCGTTCGCGGGCTTCGCGGTCTACGACGGCGAGATGTCCTTCCCCCTCGCGCTGGCCGCGGCGACGATCGGGTCGCTGGTCGGCAACCTCGCGCTCTACGTCGCCGCGCGGCGGGGTGGGCTCGCCGTCGTCGCGCGCCACGGCCACCGTGTCGGGGCGACGCCGGCGCGGCTCGCCCGCCTCGAGTCGTGGATGGACCGCTGGGGGTCGGCGACCGTGCTGGTCGGCCGGGCGATCCCCCTGGCCCGGACCACGGTCTCCCTGCCCGCCGGCCTCGCCAAGTTCCCCTTCTGGCGTTTCGTCGTCCTCACGACGATCGGCAGCCTGGTGTGGAACGCGGTGTTGATCGGCCTTGGCTGGGCCCTCGGCGAGTCGTGGCGCGACGTGGAGAGCGCCCTCGGGCCGGCGAGCATGGCCGTGCTCGTGGTGATGGCCTGCGCGGCCCTCGTGCTGGCCGCCGTCGCGGTGCGCCGTCGCCGTCGAATCGCGCGCCAAAGGCCTTAACCAAGCGTCAATCTCGTCACAGGGACGTCCCTGTTTATCGCTCCTATACTCGGATCACCGTGTCGTTCGGAGAGGAACGGCCGGAGATCCCAAGGGAGGGATGCGATGAACCTCGCCTCATACAAGGCGGGCAACAACATCAAGACGTTCCTGCTGGTCGCGGCCCTCACGGGTCTGCTGCTCGTCATCGGGCTTCTGATCGGCGGCGCGTCCGGGCTCGTGCTGTTCGCCGTGCTCGCGATCGTCTTCAACTTCGTCATGTACTGGTTCAGCGGCAAGTTCGCTCTGAAGATGAGCAAGGCCGTGCCGGTGACGGAGGAGCAGGAGCCGGAGCTGCACCGCATGATCGCGACGCTCGCCCAGCGCGCGGGCGTGCCGAAGCCGGGTGTCTACGTGACCCCGGCCGAGCAGCCGAACGCGTTCGCCACGGGGCGCAACCCCAAGCACGCGGCCATCGCGGTCACGTCCGGGATCCAGCGGGCGCTGAGCCAGCGTGAGCTCGAGGGCGTGCTCGCCCACGAGATGGCCCACATCAAGAACCGCGACATCCTCATCGCGAGCATCGCGGCGATGGTGGCCGGCGCCATCTCGGCCATCGCCAACTTCCTTCAGTTCTCGCTGTTCTTCGGCGGTGACGACGACAACCCGCTGGGCCTCGTCGGCACGCTGGCCACGATCATCCTGGCGCCGATCGCCGCGATGATCATCCAGCTCGCCGTGTCGCGGCAGCGCGAGTACGTGGCCGACGCCACGGGCGCCGAGCTGCTGGGCGACCCGCTGCCCCTGGCGGACGCGCTCGAGAGCCTCTCCCGTTCAGCCGAGGCGATCCCGATGCGGGTCAACCCGGCGGCGGAGCCGCTCTACATCGTCAACCCCCTCGCCGCCAACGCGCGCGGCGGCGGGCGCGGCGGCCGGGCGGCCGGCCTGTTCTCGACGCACCCCCCGATGGAGGAGCGCGTCGCCCGCCTGCGTCGCATGGCGGGGGCCGCCAGCCTCCAGATCGCCACGTTCTAGCCGATGGCGGGAACCCCTCGGTAGAGGGGCGCTACACTCGATCCAGGTAAGAGGGTCGATTTCCGGCGGGATGCCGCGGTGGGTGAGGGACGAATGAGGGCCCCTCGCCCACCGTGCCGCGTCGGACCATGAGGGGTGCGCCGCGTGCGCGAGTTCTTCGTTCAGAACGAGACGATCTTCCTGTTCGCTCAGGGGCTCGTCTTCTTCTCGCTCGGCTTCGCCGTGTGGCTGCAACGACGCCGCGCGACACGCCTGACGCTCTCCTCATCCCTGATCTGGCTGGCCGCGTTCGCGTTCGTCGAGGCCTTCGCTGTGTGGGGCTACGTGTTCGTCCCCATCCAGGAGACGTACATGCGGCCGGGCGTCATCCAGAGCCTGCTGGTGCTGCGGGCGATCGTGCAGGTGGCCGCCTTCGTGTTCCTGGTCCAGTTCGGCCTGCGCCTGCTGGGCCTCTCCGACATGACCCGCCGCGCCCTCACCTCGCTCTCGATCCTGGTGGCCGTCGGCATCGTGGCCGTGACCGCCCTCGTCGCCCAGGACGTGGGCTGGAGCGCCGCGGAGTGGGAGGAGGTCGTCAACGGCCTCGCGCGCTATTCGCTGCTGTTCCCCGGCGCGGTGCTGTCGGCGGTCGGCCTCTGGCGCCAGCGGGCTGAGCTCGGCGACGCGGGCATGACCGCGATCAAGCCCTACGCCGCGGCGGCCGCCGGCGTGCTCGGGCTGTACGCGCTGCTCGGCGTGATCGTCCCGCGCGGGCCCATCGCACCCCCGGGGATCGGCAGCGCGGAGGGCTGGTTCGACATGACCGGCCTGCCGCTCGAGGTGATGCGCGGCGTCGCGGGCCTCGCGCTGTGCGTGCTCGCGGTCAAGCTGCTCGAGATCTTCGACGTCGAGGCCAAGCAGCAGCTGGAGGAGATCGACCGCGCACGCGCCATCGCCGAGGAGCGCGCCCGCTTCCGCCGCGACCTGCACGACGGCACGATCCAGTCGATCTACGCCGCCGGGCTGCACCTGGAGTCGATCGCGATCCGCTCCGACGACCCGACCGTGCGCGCCGACGTGCGCGGGGTGGTCGCCGACCTCAACAGCGCGACCGACGGCATCCGCGACTACATCCGCGCCCTGGCGATGGCGCCCTCCACGCCCCAGGGCATCTCCAAGGGCCTCGGCGATCTCGCCCGGCGCTTCGAGGAGGAGACCGGCCGCCGCGTGCGCTTCACCGTGGAGGGCATGGGCTCGGCCGGCCCGCTGCCCGACGAGGCCGGGCAGCACCTCGAGCAGATCCTGCGCGAGGCGCTCACCAACACCGCCCGCCACGCCGGCGCCTGCCGGGTGACCGTGTCGCTGGTCTTCGCGCCCGACGAGCTCGACCTGATCGTCTCCGACGACGGCTGCGGGCCCGGCGCGCCGGTGGCCGCCTCCACGCCGGGCCTGCACGAGGGCTTGCGCAACATGAACGAGCGGGCACGGCGGCTGGGGGGCCGCATCGCCGTCGAGGAGGCCCCCGGTGGCGGCACCCGCGTAACCCTCGAGGTTCCGCTCGACAGCGACGAACCCGAGGCCGACATCTTCCTTCCCGAACCCGAGCGCGAGGTGACCCGTTCATGACGACCATCCAGGCTGATCCGATCAGGGTTCTGATCGTCGACGACCACACCGTCGTCCGCATCGGACTGCGCACCCTGCTCACGCACTCGGCCGGTTTCCGCGTCGTCGGCGAGGCCCAGACCGCCGCCGAGGCCGTCCAGCTCAACGAGCAGACCCACCCCGACGTGGTGCTCATGGACGTGCGGCTGCCCGACGGCAGCGGCGTCGAGGCCTGTCGCAAGATCAAGGCCGACCACCCCGAGGCCCGTGTGCTGATGCTCACCTCGTACACCGACGAGGAGGCCATCGTGGGCGCCGTGATGGCGGGCGCGAGCGGCTATCTGCTCAAGCAGGCCGACGCCGAGCGCCTCACGCAGGCCATCCGCGAGGCCGCCGCCGGCGAGTCGACGCTCGATCCCCGCGCGGCGGGCGCCCTGCTGCACCAGTTCCGCGAGCTCTCGGCCAAGCAGGCCGAGGCCGAGCTCGCCGGGCTCACCGACCGCGAGCGCCGCATGCTCGCGCTGATCGCCGAGGGCTACACCAACCGGGCCATCGGAGAGGTGCTGCACCTGTCCGAGAAGACGGTCCGCAACCACGTGTCCCAGCTGCTGCGCAAGCTGGGCTTCCAGCGCCGCTCGCAGGCCGCCGCGTGGGCCGGCCAGCGCCGTCTGGAGCTCCCGCCCGACTGATCGGGGCCGCTCGGCGAGTGGGCGGACCCCCACGCATCGTCCCCCGCGGCAAGGAGATCGGCCGTGGGGGGAGAATCGTGCGGAGGTCCGCAGACATATCGAAGGTGCGCACGATGCCCCGAACCGCCCGCGTCCTCGCCCTCGCCAATCAGAAGGGCGGCGTCGCCAAGACGACCACCACACTGAACCTCGGCGTGGCCCTGAAGGACATGGGGCTGCGGGTGCTGGCGATCGACCTCGATCCCCAGAGCAACCTGTCCATGAGCCAGGGCATCGACGTCGAGGCGCTCGACACCGGGATGTACCACGTGCTCACGTCGGGCCTCCCGATGAGCTCGATCATCCAGCAGCGCGAGATCGACATCGCGCCCGCCGGCATCGAGCTGGCCGGCGCCGAGCTGGCCCTGTCGGCGATGATCGGCCGCGAGCGCGCGCTCGAGAGGGCCCTGCGGCCGCTGCGCGAGACCTACGACTACATCCTTCTCGACACGCCGCCGTCGCTCGGCCTGCTGACCATCAACGCGATGGTGGCCTCCGACGGCGTGATCGTGCCGGTGCAGTGCGAGTACCTCTCGCTGCGCGGCCTCGCGCAGCTGCGCGAGACCCTGCGGCAGGTGAGGGACAACCTCAACCCGACGGTGGACATCGTGGGTATCCTTCCCACGATGTACGACGGCCGCACACTGCACGGCCGCGAGGCGGTGGCCATGCTCGAGGAGAACTTCGGGGACCGGGTGTTCCGCACGCGCATCGGCAGGACGATCCGCTTCGCCGAGGCGCCCGTCGCCGGCCAGAGCGTGCATCCGCCTCGAGGCCCAGGGCCAGGCGGCGCGCTGGTACCGGCAGCTGGCCCGTGAGGTCGCCAACGGCCCGGTCACCGGCGTCGTTCCCGGCGGCGCCGGGGTGGTGGCCGCGTGAGCACCCGTGGGGGCCGCCCGAGCATGCGCGAGGGCCCGCTGTCGGACCTCTTCCGCAGCACCGAGCCGGGCGCCTCCGAGCCCGTCGACCCCACCGCACGCGCCCGAGCCCGAGTTCGGGCTGCGGGGCCAGGACGGCACCAACTACGTCGCGGTGATCCGCGTCGTCGGTGTCGGCGGGGCCGGCTGCAACGCGGTGAACCGCATGATCGAGGCCGGCCTGCGCGGGGTCGAGTTCGTCGCCGTCAACACCGACCGCCAGGCGCTCGAGGAGAGCGAGGCGGACGTCCGCATCACGGTGGGCGCGGAGATGACGCGCGGCCTCGGCACCGGTGGCGACCCCAACCTCGGCGAGCAGGCGGTGCGCGAGAGCGAGGACCAGATCCGCCGGGCCCTGCGCGGCAGCGACCTCGTGTTCATCGCGGCCGGCGAGGGTGGCGGCACCGGCTCGGGCGGCGCGCCGCTGGTGGCCAAGGTGGCCCGGGAGCTGGGCGCGTTGACCGTCGCGGTGGTGACGCGGCCGTTCGGCTTCGAGGGCGGACGACGCATGCGCACGTCCGACGACGGGCTCGAGCGCCTCCAGGAGACCGCGGACACGGTCATCATCATCCCCAACGACAAGCTGATGAGCGTGCTCGAGCGCGGCACGAGCATGGTCGAGGCCTTCAAGGTCTGCGACGACCTGCTGCGCCAGGGCGTGCAGGGCATCTGCGACATGATCACGCTGCCCGGCCTGATCAACCTCGACTTCGCCGACGTCCGCACCATCATCCGGGGCGCGGGCACCGCGCTCCTCGGCATCGGCTACGCGGGCGGCGGCAACCGGGCGACCGAGGCGGCGCTCGCGGCGATCGCCTCGCCACTGCTCGAGACCCCGATCGACGGGGCCAAGGGCATCCTGCTGGGCGTCACCGGCGGCCCCGACCTCTCGCTGCTCGAGGTGAGCGAGGCGGCCCGCGTGGTGGCCGACGCGGCCGACCCCGAGGCCAACATCATCTTCGGCGCCACCATCGACCCCGACCTGCACGGCCAGGTGTGGGTGACCGTCGTGGCGGCCAACTTCAGCGGCATCCGCGCCGCGCCGGCGCCCGAGCCCGAGGCCCGAGGCCGGTTCCGAGCCCGCGCGTCGTCGCGCCGCGTCGCGCCGCACGCGAGGAGCGGGTGACGCGCTTCGACATGCCGTACCCGGCGCGATCGGCCCCCTCCGAGGAGTCCGGCCCGCGCGTCTTCGATCTCGAGACCGTCGGCCCGGCCCCCGCCGCGGATCCGCCGGAGCCCCCGGCCGATCCCGAGGCCACGACGACCATGCGCAGGTCCGACATCGTGCCCGACGGCCCCGAGGACGCGGCGTAGCGATTCCGGGTTCCGGCGCCCCGGTCGGGGTGGTTGCGGCGGGGCATCGATCGAGCGCGCGCGCCGGGGCGCAGGCGCTGGCGCGCGGCGGGGGCGCGGTGGATGCCGTGTGCGCGGCGGCGTTCGCGGCCGCCGTCGCGGAGAGCCCCCTCACCGGGCCCGGCGCGGGCGGGTTCCTGCTGATGCGCACGCCCGAGGGCGAGACGGCGCTGCTCGACTTCTTCGTGGCCGCTCCGGGGCTCGGGCCCGAGGGCCGGCCGCTCGACCCGAGCGCGCTCGACAGCTTCACCGTGCCCTTCGGCGGCGCCGACCAGGTGTTCCACATCGGCCCCGCCTCGGTGGCGGTGCCCGGCATGATCGCGGGGCTGGGCGAGGCCGTGCGTCGCTTCGGCCGCCTGCCGCTCGCGGAGGTGGTGGCGCCCGGCCGTCGCCCTCGCGCGCGAGGGCGTGGTGCTGACCCGCGAGACCGGCTATCTGCACGAGATCCTCGCCGACATGCTCACGGCGACACCGGCGGCGGCCGCGGTGTACGCGCCCGGGGGGCGACTGCTGGGGCCCGGCGATCGGCTCCGCTTCGACGACCTGGCCGAGACGCTGGTGCACATCGGCGAGGCCGGCCCGGCGACGATGCGCGACGGCCACCTGGCCGAGGCGCTCGTCTCCCACATGGCCGCGTCGGGCGGCCACGTGACGGCGGACGACCTCGCGCGCGTACCGCGTCATCGACCGGACGCCCGCTGCGGATCGCCTACCGGGACACCACGCTGCTCACCAACCCGCCGCCCTCCTCGGGCGGGCGCGCTGATCGCGGCGGCGCTCGCCGAGATGGAGGAGGGCGGTGCCCCGGCCTCCGCGGCGGCCCACTACCTCGCCGTCACCCGCGCCGGCGTGGCGGCCAACGCGATGCGGGACGACGCGGTTCCTCGCCGATCTGCACGAGGAGGACTGCATGGAGCGCCTCTGGGCGCGGCGCACGGCGGGCGGGCGCGAGCGCGGCGGGGGCGAGACCCGCAAGCCGGCCGGATCGACGACCCACGTCAGCGCGATCGACGCCGACGGGGGCATGGCGAGCCTCTCCAGCTCCAACGGGTCCGGATCGGGCGTGGTGCTGCCCGGGACGGGCATCCTCCTCAACAACATGATGGGAGAAGAGGACCTCAACCCGGCCGGCTTCGGCCACCTGGCGCCCGGCACGCGGATGACCTCGATGATGGCGCCGAGCCTGCTGCTGCGCGGCGGCGAGCCGGTCATCGCGCTCGGCGCCGCCGGGTCCAACCGCCTGCGCTCGGCCATCCTCCAGACCGTCGTCAGCATGGTCGACGCCGGCTATCGGACGCCGGGGACGCGGTGCGGCGGCCGCGCGTCCATCCCGAGGGGGTGGGCGTGGACGTGGAGGGCGGCGTCCCGCAGGACGCCGTGGACGCGCTTGCTCACCGACGGCCACCGGCTGCGCCGCTGGGGCGAGCTCAACCTGTTCTTCGGCGGCGTCAGCGCCGTCGCCCGGGGCGGCCCGTGGGCTCGAGGGCGCCGGGGATCCGCGCCGCGGTGGCGCCGCCGCGGCGCTCACGCGAGCCGGAGAGGTGATCGATCTATGACTCAACATCGAGTCGAGGTAGAGGGTAAGGCAGTACGAACTGGAGCCGGGAGGCCTGCGCACCTCGCTCACCGACGGGCCGTCGATGCTGTGGGGTTTTCAGGTGCGGGTGCTGAGCAGCGACGGCGAGGAGCTCGGCATCAAGACCTGTTTCGTCGGCCGCGTGAGCGTCCAGTTCCGCAACCCGGACGCCCCGGACGCCCCGATCGACGTCCTGATGCCGGTGCTCCACGAGCTGGCCTTCGAGAAGGTCGAGGAGCGGTTGCGGCTCGGCGAAACCGGCGACGAGATCCTGTTCACCTGACTCTCACCCCTCGGGGGATCCGGCCGGGGTGACAAGATGAGCCCGTTCAATGACAAACGACGTTGGGGTGGTGAATGGACAACTACAGCTTCCTGGATCTGATCTGGACGCTGCTCGTCATCTACTTCCTGTTCTTCGTGCTGATGATCCTGTTCACGATCGTGGTGGACATCTTCCGCAGCAAGGACCTGAGTGGATTCGCCAAGGCGCTCTGGGTGATCCTGCTGGTGATACTCCCGCTGATCGGTGCGTTGATCTATCTGATCGCCCGCCACGACTCGATGGCGCAGCGGCAGCTCGAGCACCAGCAGCAGCAGAAGCAGCAGTTCGACAGCTACGTGAAGGAGGCCGCGCGTCCGGTCCGGCGGACGAGATCGCCCGTGCCAAGGGGCTTCTCGACTCCGGCGCCATCACGCAGGAGGAGTTCGACGCGCTGAAGGCCAAGGCCCTGGCCTAGGTCGTCCGGGTCACGCGGCCTCGTGGCGGCCGCCGAGCACATCGGCGACGCCGCGGGGCCCGGCCCGCAGCAGTTCGGCCGCGCGGCGCGCTCCGAGCGCCCGGTCGCGCGCCGCGCTCGCGCCCATCATGTCGCCGGCCCGGTGGCTCTCGGCCATCTCGCGCTCGGCCGCCGCGGCCAGATCGTCGAGGCGCTCGGCCATCCGCGCCGACCGGCTCGCCGGCAGGCGCCGCCGTCGCGGCGCCCCGCCGCGTGGGCCTGTGGCCGAGGGCCTCGTGAGCGCCTCGGCGCCCGGGAAGAGGATCAGCTGGCCCTCGCCGTCGGGTGGGGTGATCGAACGCATGTTCGTAGTATTCCACCACCACCGGACGGACAAACCGTCCGCCGCCGTCGCGAGATCAGGGGCGGCGGAGATCCTCGGGGGCGAGGGGATCCGGGCCGCGGGCCCGCCTCGCGCACCACGGCCGGGCCCCCGTCGTGGGGGACGTGCACCACGACGTGGTGCACCACGCCCGGCAGCTCGAAGCGGAAGGCCCAGTCGGCCGCGGTCCAGCCGGCCACGCGCAGGGTGGCGCTGCCCGCGCCGGTCGTCTCGCCGAGCGCCTGCGTCGCCGACTCCAGCGCCGCGGTGCCCGACCGGCCCGAGGAGGCCGATGAGGGCCCCGGCCCCGGCGTCGTCGCTCATGCCGGAGGGAAGGGGAGTCGGACGACCCGCGCCGGCTCGGCGACGCCCTCCACGTCCACCGTGGCGTCCGCCGCCACCTCGTTCCTGAGCACCGCGAGGGCGATGGTGCCGAGGTCGGGGGTCGACCGCCACGCTGGTCACGCGGCCCACCTCGCGGCCCGCGGCGCTGACCGTCGCTCCCGGCGCGACCGTCGCCGCGCCCAGGGCCAGGCCGCGCAGCTCGCGGTTGACGCGCCCCCGGTAGCGGACGCGCGCCACGGTCTCCTGCCCCAGGTAGCAGCCCTTGTCGAACGACACGGCGTCGTCCTGCAGCCCCACCTCCTGCACCAGGGTCGAGGGCCCCGTGTCCACGCCGACCGCCGGGACGCCCGCGGCCACGCGTGCCATCTCGAGCGCCTGCGCGGGCACCTCGTCCACCCCGAGCGCCGCGATCGTCGCCGCGGCGTCGTCGACCACGAGGTCGAGCGTCCCCGGCAGCCGCCCGGGCATGACGATCTGCGCCGGCAGCTCCGCGGCGCCGGCCGCGCCCGACACGCGTGACCAGATCGACCCCCTCGGGGCCGAGCAGCTCGAGGTCCTCCGAGAAGTGGTACCGCTCGAGCAGCTCAAGCAGCAGCGGGCCGAGCGCCGGCGCGGTGACGAGGGTGAAGGCGTCGTCGGCGTCGCGGCGCACGCGCAGGTCCACCTGGATGTGACCCTTGGCGTCGAGGAACAGCGCGTGCCCGGTGTCGCCGGTGGCGAGCCCCTCGACCTCGTTGCTCAGCAGCCCGTGGAGGAAGCTCGCGGCGTCGGGGCCCTCGACCCAGACCAGCGCGGCACGCCCGCGCGCGGCGGCGGGCGCGCCGGCGCGCAGCAGGGCGTAGCCCGCGTCGACGCCCTCCGTCGTCGCGGGCGGGCGTCACGGGGTGCTCACCTTGCCGTTGGTGCCGGCGCGGTGCGCGGCCAGGCGGGCGTGCTCGCTCTCCCGGTCGGCCGCGGTGAACAGCTCGGTCAGCATGGTCAGGCGGCGCGCCTCCTCGCGGGTCTCGAGCAGCTCCTGCTTGGCGCCGGCCGGGATGTCGAAGGCGGCGGCGACGGCGTAGGAGAGGGGCGTGCCCTCGGGCGCGTCGGGCATGGCGGTCTCGCCCAGCCCGCCGAGCGCGCGGAAGCGGCGCAGCACCTCGGCGGCCAGGTCGGCCGGCACCTCGGAGGCGACGTCCTCGAGGCGCTCGACGCGGGCCGAGAAGTAGAGGCGGCCGTCGGTCTCCTCCACCAGCCGCACCGGCTCGACGCCCTGCACGATCACGTTCAGGCGGCCGTCCTCGAAACGGCGCACCAGCGACTCGAAGCGCGCCGCGCAGCCGATGTCGGCCGTCCCGGTCGGGCCGGCCTGGACGACCACGAACGGGCTGTCCTCCAGCACGCAATCGGCGTAGAGCTGGCGGTAGCGGGGCTCGAACAGATGGAGCGGCGCCCGCTCGCTGGGCAGGAGCACGAGACCCAGCGGGAAGAGGCCGAGGTCGAGGTCGTCGCTCACCCCCGGAAGTCTAGCCGGGGGTGAGCGACGCCGGCCGCGCCGAGCCCGACCGCGCCGCGGTAGAGGCGCACCAGCGGCGTCGATGTGGCCCTCCACCGTGAACCGGTGCCGGCGCTCCGCGACCCGGGCGCGCAGTGCCGGCATGTCGGCCTCCCGCAGGCGCGCGGCGAGATCGCCCGGCCGGTCGATGACCACGCCGACGCCGTTGTCGCTCCACCAGGCCCTCGAGCGCGCGGTGGGGGCCGACCGCGATCGGCACGCCCGGAGGCCAGGTACTCGAACGCCTTGTTGGGCAGGGCGGTGTCGAGGTGGGCCGCGTTGAGCCCCGTGTTGAAGCGTCGCGAGGCCGATGTCGTAGGCGGGCAGGGCCCGCAGCAGCGCGGCGGGCTCCGAGCCGGTCGAGCACGCGCAGCCCGGCGGTGCGGGCGGCGAGCTCCCGGTAGGCCGGCGCGTCGCGGTTGGGGTAGACGTCGATCGGGATTCCCGTGCGCCGCGATGGCCGCGAACGTGTCGCGCAGGTCGTAGTGGCTGCCGTTGGCGGAGAGGCTGCCCTGGTACACCGCCCGCGGCGGCCATGGCCGGTCGTCGCGGCGCGGAGGGTCGGGCGTCAGGTCGCGCGCCAGGGCGTAGTTGGCGAACAGCAGGCGCAGCGGCGGGGTCTCGTGGCGCGCGTCGATCTCGGCCAGCATCTCGGCCGAGACGGCGATCAGCGCCGCGCATCCCTCCACCGCGGCCGCCTCCAGTTCGGCGGGGTCGTCCGGGTCGTCGAAGCCGTCCTCGTAGGGCGTCTGGCGCAGGCTCTGGAGGTCGTGGACGTCGTGGATCACCGGGATGCGGCCGTCGAGCACCTCCAGCGCGAGCACGGTGAGGGAGTCGGGCAGGTTGTGGCTGTGCACCAGCGTCGGGCCGGAACTCGTCGACGACCTCCGCCGAGCGCCGCGGCCACGTCGGTGCGCGGCAGCGCCCACCAGCCGTCGAACAGCTCGTCCCCCGTCCCGTACCACCCGGTCAGGGTCTTGCCCTGGTAGGCGAAGCCCAGGGCGATCTCGGGGTGCCGCGCGCGCAGGCCGATGGCGTACTTCATCGCGCGGATGCACGGCTGGCGCTGCAGGAACAGGACCCTCACGCGCGGGTCTCCCGGCGGTCGCGGAGCACCTTGGCCGGGTTGCCGACGGCGATCGAGTACTCGGGGATGTCCTTCGCCACCACGCTGCCGGCGCCGATGATGCTGCTGGCGCCGATCGTCGACGCCCGGCAGGATGCTCACGCCCATGCCGATCCAGCAGTCGGGGCCGATGGTGACGTGTCCCGAGGTCCACCCCTGGTCCGGGATCGGGGCTCCGAGGTCCATCTCGTGGTTGGCGGTGTGGATCATCGTGTAGGGGCCGAAGATCGAGCGGTCGCCGATCGTGAGGCCGCCGAATCCGTTGACGTAACAGCCGTAGTTGAAACCGACGCGGTCGCCGATCGTCACCCGGTCGCCGTTGAGCCACACGATCATGTCGAGGTAGAAGGCCCCCTCGCCGACGCTCGCGGCATCCGCCGGGCGGAAGGGGATCACGCTCTTGCTGCGCTCGGTGATCATCACGGTCGGTCACACCTCCGGGAAAAGGGCCAACGTCGGCGCCGACCCTATCCCCGGCCGCTCGCGAACCGTCCCACATCCGGACCGGTCGAATAGCATCGCCGCGCGTGTCACGCGATCCCCACACGGCGCCCGCGCCGCCCCACCCGCCCCTTCCCGAGGGCCTCGTGCGACCGGCGCTCGCCGGCGTGACGGCGTACGAGCCGGGGCGCCCGATCGACGAGGTGCGGCGCGAGCTCGGCATCGAGTCGGTGGTCAAGCTGGCGTCCAACGAGGGGCCCTTCCCGCCCATGCCCGGCGCGATCGAGGCGATGCGCGAGGCGGCGGCGGGCGTGCGCGCCTACCCCGACCCGGGCGCCTGGGCGCTGCGCGACGCCATCGCGTCACGGCTCGGGCTGGACGCGACGCAGGTGCTGCCCGGGGCGGGCATCGACGGGCTCATCAAGCTGATGTGCCACGCCCTGCTCGACCCGGGCGACGAGGTCGTGATCGGGTGGCCGTCGTTCCTGTCGTGGCGTGTCGGCGCGCAGATCCAGGGCGCGACGGTGCGCGACGCCCCGCTGCGCCCGGACGGCTCCTACGACCTCGACGCCCTCGCCGGGCGGATCACGCCGCGCACGAAGATCGTGGTCGTGGTGAGCCCCAACAACCCGACCGGTGCGGCGGTGGGCGCCGACGCGCTGCGGGCCTTCCTCGACGCCCTTCCCGGGCACGTGCTGCCGGTGCTGGACGAGGCCTACTTCGAGTACCTGCCCGCCGGCGGGCACGACGGGGCCGCGCTGCTCGCCGAGGGCCGCCCGATGGCCGTCACGCGCACCTTCAGCAAGGCCTACGGCCTGGCCGGCCTGCGCGTCGGTTACCTGCTCGGGCCGCCCGAGCTGGTGCGGTCGCTCGGCGTGGTGCGCAACGTGTTCGACGTCGGCGCGCCCGTCGCAGGCCGCCGCGATCGCCAGCCTGGCCGACGCCGACGCGCACCTGCCCGAGCGGATCCGGATGAACGACGCCGAGCGGGCGATGACCGCCTCCGGGCTGCGCGCCCTGGGGCTCGAGCCGCTGCCCAGCACGGCCAACTTCCTGCTGGTCGACCTGGGCTCCGCCGAGCGCGCCGAGGCGCTCAACGCCGCCCTGCTGTCGCGCGGGGTCATCGTGCGGCCGGCGCGGGCCTTCGGGGCGCCGACCGCGCTGCGCATCACCATCGGTTTCCCGCAGGAGAACGCGCGCCTCCTCGCGGCGGCGGCGGAGGCGCTGGGGGACCTGCGATGACCCTGGAGGAGGTGATCGCCGGCGTCCGCGCCGGCGAGCGGCGGGCCATCGGTCGCGCCATCAGCCTGGTGGAGCGCCTCGGCCCCGACGGCCGCGAGCTGGCCGCCACGCTGCATCCCGAGACCGGGCAGCGCCTGGCGGGTCGGCGTCACCGGCGCCCCGGGCGTGGGCAAGAGCACGCTGATCGGCGCCCTGGTGCGCCACCTGCGCGCCGACGGCAAGCGCGTGGGCATCGTCAGCGTCGACCCCACCAGCCCCTTCACGCGCGGCGCGGTGCTGGGCGATCGGATCCGGCTGACCGACCACTTCCTCGACCCGGGCGTGTTCATCCGCTCGATGGCCAGCCGCGGCCACCTGGGCGGCCTCGCCGAGGCCACCGCCGACGCGGTGCTGGTGCTCGACGCGGCGGGCTTCGACGTGGTGCTGGTGGAGACCGTCGGCTCGGGCCAGAACGAGGTCGAGGTGCAGACGCTCACCGAGACGGTCGTGCTGGCGCTGATGCCCGGCAGCGGCGACGGGGTGCAGGCGATCAAGGCGGGCCTGATGGAGATCCCCGACGTCCTCGCCGTCACCAAGGCCGATCGCCCGGGCGCCGACCAGCTGGTGACCGAGCTCAAGAACGCGCTCACCCTGGCGCCGGCCGGCGACTGGGAGCCGCCGATCGTCCGCGTCCGCACGCTCGAGGGCGAGGGCGTCGCCGAGCTCTGGGCCGAGGTCGAGCGGCACCGCGCGTTCCTCGACGCCGACGGGCGCCTCGACGCCCGCCGCCGCGAGGGCCTGCGCCGTCAGCTGCGCGCGCTCGCCCTCGACCGCCTCTCGCGCCGGGTGGACGCCGCGTCCGACCCCGACTTCGTCGGCGGGCGTCCTCGACGACGTCATGGCGCGCACCACCGATCCCTCGGGAGCGGTCGACCTGCTGCTGGAGCGCGCCGACCTCACCTAGGAGGGCACCGTCGTCGTCAGGGGTGCGCCGAACCAGGCGCAGAGCGCGTCGCGCAGCGCCGGCGCGGCGGTGCCGGTGGGCTCGTCGACGCCGGCGGCCCAGGCGATATGGGCGTCCGGCCGGATCAGGATCGCGTCGGCCGGCCGCTGATCGGTCTCGGCGGTGAGGACATCGACCCGGTCCCGCCAGTCCCGGGCGATCTCGCGGAGGTCCGCCCGGTCCGCGAGGTCGAGCAGGACGGGCCGCGCCGCGTGCAACAGGCCCGCGACGCTCGTCGCTCCCCGGTCGGTGCGCAGGGCGAGGTCCGGAGCGAAGGCGCCGGCCAGGGGATGGGCATCGGGGCCGGGTGACGGGTAGCGGACGTCGCTGCCGGCCATCATCGCGCCCATGCGCCGCAGAGCCTGCTCGTCGAGCAGCAGGTCCTGGAACAGCTCCCGGAGGGCGACGGCGGCCGGGTCGTGCCCGCGCCGCACCGCCACCTGGGCCTGGGCGTGGAGCATCGTGCGCCCGGTGGCCAGGCGGCGTTCGCCGTCATACGTGTCCAGCAGGCCGGCCGGCGCCCAGCCCTGGATGTCGGCGCCCAGCTTCCATGCGAGGTTGACGCTGTCGAGCATGTCGGCGGCGAGGGCCACGCCCGGGGACGGGAACAGGTGGGCGGCGTCGCCGGCAAGCAGGATGCGCCCGTCGCGGTACCGCTCCGCCTCGCGCGCATGGAAGGTGAAACGCGTCAGGCGGGTGGGCTCGCCCAGCGGCAGATCCACCCCGAGCACGCGGCGGATGCTGTTGCGCAGCTCGTCCAGGGTCATCGGCTCGTCGTCGGCGTAGTCGGCCGACTCCTCCTCGCTGGTGAAGACCCCCAGGAGCCCGGGCTTGTTGGACCCGACCGCGAACTCACCGTGCTCGGTGCGCGTGAACCCGAAGGCGATCCTGCCCAGCCCGGCGACGTCGATGTCGCCGTTCTCGAGCAGGGTCACCGAATCGGGCACGGTCACCTCGGCGAGCCGCTGGACCTCCGGGTACGTGATGCCCGGGAACGGGATGCCGGCCATCTCGCGGACCGGGCTCATCGAGCCATCGCACCCCACCAGGTAGCGCGCGGCCACCCGGCCGGTGCCCTCCGGGCCGCGCACCTCGGCGCTCACCGCGTTCTCGTCCTGGCTCAGGCCGACCACCTCCCACCCGCGGCGGACCTCGGCGCCCCGCTCGCGGGCGAGCTCGTCGAGCACGGCCTCGAGGCGCGGCTGCGGCAGCGGCATCACCGCCATCGGGGGATCGGCGATCCGGGAGAAGTCGATGTGCATCCCGCCCCACGGGAGCTGCGGAGCCAGGATGGGAGCCGTACCGGCGGCCTCGAACCGCCCGAGCTCGCCGCGGTAGCGCAGCAGCTCCAGGATCTGCCCGCTGAGCCCGCCGGCCTTCGGGATCTCCCGGATCCGAGGGTGCCGCTCCAACACGAGGGCCCTCACGCCCACCAGGCCCAGCTCGCCGGCCAGCATCAGGCCGGTCGGACCGGCCCCCACGACGATCACATCGGCGTCCATCAGCGACCTCCCCACGACGTCGGCTCGCGCTTCGGCCGGCGATTATGGGGCACCCCCCCGGGCTTGCGGCAAGCCCCCCTCTGCGCAATAAATTGGATGTGGCGAGAGGGGTTCCGAGCCACCCCACAGCCCCAAGCGTGGCGGCCAACCCCTCAAAGCAAGAGGAAGGTCCACGTCAAAGAGCGTGGGCACGCTCGTTTGAGTCCTTGACTCGTTTGTCCCGACGACCTGGCCCCGGCGAACAGCCGGTGCCGTCGGTCCGCCGAATCGCCGGTAGGCGATGAGCGCGCGACGAACCGGCCCGAAAGAGGCCGGTTCCTCGCCTTGTCACCCAGTCCTCAACGCACTGTGAAGAAAGCTCCGAAGCTCGCAAACGCTCAGAGCTCAGAACGTCGTTGTGGTCTTGCCCTCAGAGCTCAGAGAAGCCCAGAGCTCAGCGAACGAGTAGCCACACCGCCACGCCGACTCCGAGGACGATGACGCTCCAGCGCAGGACGTCGTCGTTGAGGCGCCGCGCAACCCGGGAGCCGATCGCGCCGCCCACCAGTGTCGCCGGGGCGAGGACGGCCACCGAGGGCCAGTCGACCGGACCGAGCAGGATCAGGGCGGGGGCGGCGACGAAATTCGCCACCAGGATCATCACGCGGTTCAGGGCGTTGAGCCGCTGCAGCCGATCCACGATCCCGAGAGCCAGCACGGCCAGCAGCAGCACGCCGGCCGCCGCGCCGAAGTAGGACGCGTAGGCCCCCGACGCGAACACCGCGAGCAGCAGCCCGGGGGAGAGCCGGGTCGCCACGGAGCCGTCGCCGCGAGCGTTCATCGCCGCGCGGATGCGCGGGCCCAGGGCGAGCAGCGCGCACGCGATCAGCACCAGCCACGGCACCACCACCTCGAACGCGGAGTCGCCTCCCCAGATCAGCAACGCGACGCCCACGAACGCGCCGATCACGGTCGGCACGACCAGCGTGCGGATCCGCGGCGACTGGCCCTTCAGGTCGGGCCGGTAGCCCTCGACGATCGAGAGGTAGCCCGGCAGCTGCGAGATCGTGTTGGTGATGTTGGCCGTCAGAGGCGAGAGGCCGGTGGCGATGAGCACCGGGAAGGCGATCAGCGATCCACCGCCGGCGACCGCGTTGACGGCCCCCGCGATGACGCCGGCCCCCGCGAGCAACGTGAGCTGGGCGGTGTCGGGCATTTCGGGCTGGCTCTAACGATCCCCGAGAAGGAGCGGCCACACGATCAGCAGCAGCACCGCGAGCGCGACGGCGGCCACGATCAGGAAGGCGCGCCGGGCGGCGACCACCGTGAGGCGCCCGCCGTGCGCCTCACGGTCGGCCCGCAGGTAGCGGGCCACGTCGATCCCGACCTTCGTCACCACACCGACCACCGCCGACGGCGAAGCCGATGAGGATGACCCAGGCGCTCATTCCGCGGGCGTCGCCAGCCGCTCGGCCACGGCCAGGATGAGCCGTACTCCGAAGCCGGTGCCCTTGCCGCCGACCATGCCGGTGCCGGCGATGTCGAGGTGGCACCAGGGCAGGTCGCCGGTGAACTCGCGCAGGAACTGGGCGGCGTAGACCGGTCCCGCCTGGCGCTTGTTGGACGCGTTGGCGAGGTCGGCCACCTGGCTCTTGATCAGGTGGTCGTAGCGCTTGTGCATCGGCATCGGCCACACCAGGTCGCCCGACTCCTCGCCCGCCTCGCGCACGGCCTCGGTCCATGCGTCGTCCGAGCCGAAGAGCCCGGCGTAGACCTCGCCCAGCGCCACGACGATCGCCCCGGTCAGCGTGGCCATGTCGATCATCCGCGTCGCGCCCTCGCGCACCGCGTACGCGAGACCGTCGGCCAGGATCAGGCGGCCCTCGGCGTCGGTGTTGATCACCTCGATCGTGCGGCCGTTGAGCGCCGTGATGACGTCGCCCGGCTTGACGGCCGTGCCGCTCGGCATGTTCTCGGTCGCCGGGATCACCGCGAGCAGCTCCACCGGCAGCCCCAGGGCCGCGACCAGCGCGGCGCCCTCGAGCACCGCGGCGCCGCCGCCCATGTCGAGCTTCATCTCCTCCATGCCGCCCGACGGCTTGATCGAGATGCCGCCGGTGTCGAACGTGACCGCCTTGCCCACCAGGCCGAGCACCTCGTCGGGGCGGGCGCGTTCGGCGGGCCGGTAGCGCAGCACGATCAGCTTGGGGGGCTCGGCCGAGCCCCTGGGCCACTCCGAGCAGCGCGCCCGCGCCCAGCTTCTCGAGCTTCGAGGTGCCGAGCACCGTGCACGTCAGTCCGGGGATCGCGTCGGCCAGGGCCTTCGCGTGCTCGGCGAGGATGGTCGGCGTGAGGTGGTTGGCCGGCGTGTTGGAGAGGTCCCGGGCCCCGTTGACGGCGGCGACGATGCGGTCGGCGCGCTGGACGTCGGCGGTGCGGATGGTCGACGAGAACACGGTGAGGCGCTCGGTCGGCGGCTTCGCGTCCTCGTTCGCCGTCCGGAAGCGGTCGAAGCGGTAGCTCGCGATGCCGAAGCCCTCGATGAACGCGCCCACCTCGGTGGCGGTGGCCTCGGCCGGCGGCACGAGCGCGACCGAGCGGGTCGTGACGCGTCCCGCGAGACCTGCGGCCGCGCGTCCCGCGGCCTTCCAGTCGTCGGTCGATCCGGTGGCGATGCCGACCACGGCGACGCGCGGCGCGGCAAGGGCCGAGCCGGAGTGGAAGCGGGTCGCCGCGCCCGACTCCCCGGTGATCTCGCCGTCCTTGATCGCGGCGGCGACGACACCCCCGAGGGCCTTGTTGACGTCGGCGGCCGGGCCGGTCGAGCGGCCTGGGTCGATCGGGCACGCAGACCACCAGCAGGTCGGCCTTCGCGGTGACCGCATCGGCGGACTTCCTCACGGTGCTGCGCATCGCTCACTCCAGGGGTCGGGAACGGCGGAAACACTACCCTCGGAGGAGTTCCCCGCCGCCGTGGTGTGGAATACTCGGCGCCCGTCCCACCCGGAGGAATCGCTCGTGGACCGCCCGATCCGAGTCGTCGTCGCCAAGCCCGGCCTGGACGGTCACGACCGCGGCGCCAAGATCATCGCGCGCAGCCTCCGCGACGCGGGCATGGAGATCATCTACACCGGCCTCCACCAGACGCCCGAGCAGATCGCCGCGACGGTGGTGCAGGAGGACGCCGACGTGGTGGGCCTCTCGATCCTGTCGGGCGCCCACATGACGCTGGTGCCGCGGGTGGTCGACCTGCTCCGGGCCGAGGGCGCCGGGGACGTGCTGGTGATCGTCGGCGGCACCATCCCGCGCGACGACATCCCGGCGCTCAAGCAACTGGGCGTGGCCGAGGTGTTCACCCCCGGGGCGCCGATCCAGGGGATGATCGACTTCATCCAGGGGGCCGTTCCGACCCCGTCCTGAGCCTCGGAGGCCGGATGCCCTCCGACATGCGCTCCCGCGCACGTTAGGCTGCCTCGCCAGAAGGCAAAGAGCGGATCGGGTGACCTTTCCCCGGCCGGAGAGCTTTAGGTCAGCAGGGGGGCTGAATGAAAATCGCCGTGTGCGTGAAGGACGTGCCGGACCCCGGTCCGTCGCGTCGGATCGATCCGGGGACCCTGAGGATGGACCGCTCGGGCGACCGCTCGCTCAACGCGTTCGACCTCAACGCCGTGGAGCAGGCGCTGCGTCTCAAGGAGAGCGCGGGGGAGGGCGAGGTCGTGCTGGTCTCGCTGGGCGCCGGCAAGGCGCTCGACTCGATCCGCAAGGGGCTCGCCATGGGCGCGGATCGCGCGGTGCTCGTCTCCGACGACGCGGCCGCCGGCTCCGACCTGGTGGCCACCAGCTACGTGCTGGCGGCGGCGCTCGGCGCCGAGTCGCCCGACCTGGTCCTGTTCGGCCAGCAGGCGTCCGACGGCGACGGCGCGGTGCTGTGGGCGGCGGTGGCCGACCGCCTCAAGTTCCCCGTGATCTCGCAGATCTCGGAGCTCGAGGTCGACGGCACCACGGTCACGGCCAAGCGCCAGACCGAGTTCGGCTACGACAAGATCGAGGCCTCGCTGCCCGCCGTGCTGGCCGTCTCGGACGCCCTCAACGAGCCGCGGTACCCGTCGCTCAAGGGCATCATGGGCGCCAAGAAGAAGCCGCAGGAGGTCAAGAGCCTCGCGGACGTCGGCGTCGACGCCGACCGTGCCGGTGAGGCCGGCTCGCGCACGACCGTCATCTCGCTGAGCCCGCCGGCATCGCGCGGCGACACGCTCAAGATCGAGGACGACGGCTCCGCGGCGCAGAAGATCCTGGACTTCCTCGTGGAAAGGAAGCTCGTGTGAGCACCCTCGTCTTCCTGGAGCACAACGGCGACGCCATCCAGAAGGGCGCGCTCGGCGTGCTCTCCAAGGCCGTCGCGCTGGACCCCGACACCGCCGCCGTGGTCATCGGCTCGGGCGTCGCGGGCCTCGCGGCCACCGCCGCCAAGTACGGCGCCGCGCGCGTGCTGATCGCCGACGACCCCTCGCTCGAGGCGCCCCTGCCTCAGCCGCGCGTCGACGTCATCAGCGCGCTGGTGAAGGACCAGGGCTTCGACACCGTGCTGTTCGCGGCGTCGGTGCTCACCGCCGACATCGCCGGCGGGCTCTCCGCCCGCCTGGACGCCGGTCTCAACTGGGACCTCAACGACCTGGCGGTCGATGGCGGCAGCCTGGTCGGCAAGCGCTCGGCGCTGGGCGACACGATCAGCGCGGACGTGGGCTGGACCACCGGCCCGAAGATCGGCCTGATCCGCGCCGGTTCGTTCGACCCGGTCGAGTCGGCCGGGGCGGGCGCGACGGAGAACGTCGCGGTCTCGCTCGAGTCGTTCTCCTCCGGCGCGAAGATGGTGGAGCAGGCGCACGAGGAGCAGACCGGCCCCTCCATCGAGGAGGCCGACATCCTGGTGACCGGCGGCCGCGGGCTCGGCGCCCCGGAGGCCTTCGGGTCGCTCGAGGAGCTGGCGGGCGCGCTGGGCGGGGCCGTGGCCTCCACCCGCGCGGTGGTCGACTCCGGCTGGTACCCCTACCCGACCCAGATCGGGCAGACCGGCAAGGTCGTCTCGCCCAAGGTGTACCTGGGCTTCGGCGTGTCGGGCGCGATCCAGCACAAGGTCGGCATGCAGACCTCGCAGGTGATCGTGTCGGTCAACAAGGACGCCAACGCGCCGATCTTCGATTTCAGCGACATGGCCGTCGTGGGCGATCTGCACCAGATCGTGCCGCAGCTGACCGCGCTGGTGAAGGAGCGCAAGGGCTCCTAGAGCCCGTGGCTGAGCGAGGGCGGCCCCGGCCGGGGCCGCCCTTGCGCGGTCCTCTAGAATCGATATATCGACGTTCGCCGCAACCGCGGTTCGTCCACACTGCGAGGACCCATCATGAAGACGGACATCCACCCCGAGTACGTCACCGCCCACGTGCGGTGTTCATGCGGCAACGAGTTCGAGACGCGCTCGACCAAGCCCGAGATCAAGGTCGAGATCTGCAGCAACTGCCACCCCTTCTACACCGGCAAGCAGAAGCTGGTGGACTCCGGTGGCCGCGTCGAGCGCTTCCAGCGCAAGCTCGCCGCCAGCCAGCGCACCGGCGCGTAGGCGTCCGGCTCCGGGCCGGCAGATGACCTCGTGAGCGCGGACGCACGATCTCTTGTCGAGCAGATCGTGCGTACGCGTGACGAGCTGTCGCAGGCTCTCTCCGACCCCGACCTGAGCAACGACCGCGAGCGCTACGCCGCGGTCAACAAGCGCTGGTCGGATCTCTCTCCGGCATTCGACCTGGCCGACCAGTGGCAGGACGCCGCGGGCCGCTCCGAGGAGGCCGAGGAGCTGCTGGCCGAGGACGAGGCCGACGAGGACGTGCGCTCGCTGCTGACCGAGGCGCAGGCCGAGCTCGAGACGCTGTGGCCGCGCATCCGCGAGGCGATGGTCGAGCCCGACCCCGACGACGACCGCGACACCCTGGTCGAGATCCGGGCCGCGGCCGGCGGCGAGGAGGCGGCCCTGTTCGCGCGCGACCTGGTGGACGTCTACACGCGGTACGCCGAGTCGCTGGGCCTCAAGGTGGAGCTGATGTCGGTGGCCGACGCCGACGCCGGCGGCGTCCGCGACGCCACGATCGCCATCAAGGGCCGGGGCGCGTTCGCCGTGTTCAAGCACGAGGCCGGTGTGCACCGCGTCCAGCGGGTGCCGGCCACCGAGAGCCAGGGGCGCATCCACACGTCCACGGCCACGGTCGCGGTGCTGCCCGAGGTGGAGGACGTGGACGTCAAGATCAACCAGAACGACGTGAAGCGCGACGTGTACCGCTCCAGCGGCCCCGGCGGCCAGAGCGTCAACACCACCGACTCCGCGGTGCGCCTCACCCACCTCCCGACCGGCATCGTGGTCTCGATGCAGGACGAGAAGAGCCAGCTCCAGAACTTCGAGCGCGCGATGCGCGTGCTGCGCGCCCGCATCTACGAGCGCGCCCAGGCGGAGCGCGCGGCCGAGGTCTCGGCGGCGCGCAAGTCCCAGCTCGGATCCGGCGACCGGTCGGAGAAGGTGCGCACGTACAACTACCCCCAGAACCGGGTCACGGACCATCGCGTCGGGGTCACCATCCCGCTGCGCGAGCAGGTGCTGGTGGGCAACCTGTCCGCTCTCACCGACGCCCTCGCGGCCGACGAGCGCAGTCGGCGACTCGAGGAGCAGTCGGTTCAGCTCCAGGGGGAGACCACGTGAGCCTCAACACCGAACTGCTCCGCATCGAGTTCGTCGGCGTCACGCTCCGCCACGAGGAGGTCGTGCTCCCGCGGGAGGACATGGCGCTCTTCTTCGCCTCGATCAGCGACCGCTACGGGCTCTCGCGCCTGGAGTACCACTCCGACGCCGGGGCCACCTTCTCGAGCCCCGACGGCACCGAGTTCGTGCTGCGCCCCGCGCAGATGGCGTCGTGCGGCGTCACCGGGATGGGCTACCGGGAGGGCCGCGAGCGCATCGTGGGGCTCATCGACGAGGCCACCGACCGCTACGGCATCGGCGACACCTGGGTCGAGGACATCACCCTGGTCGCGGTGTGGGACATGGAGGACGCCGAGGCGGCCCGCGAGCTGCTGGTCGACAACGTCCTGCGCCTGGACGACGACCGGCTGGAGCTGCTCGAGGGCGACGACGTGACGCTCGGCCTGCGCATCTGGCGCCGCGCCGGCGAGTCGTCGATGGAGTGCGCGATCGAGCCGATGCACTCGGAGCCGTCGAAGGTCTACATCCGCCTGGTGCAGACCGGCGGCGAGGTGGTGGCCGACGCCGCCGCGCTGCGCGACGCCACCGACGCCGTCCACGAGTTCCTGGTCGGCCCGCTGACCGCGTTCATGATGGCCCGCGCCCGCCGCTGACCGGGCGGCCGACGAGCGGGTCCCTGAGCATCGGGGAGATCCTGCGCCGCAGCACCGCCTACCTCGCCGAGCGGGGCTCGCCGTCGCCGCGGCTCGACGCGGACCTGCTGCTGGCCCACGCGCTGGGGATCGAGCGGCTGGAGCTGTACACCGACTCGGAGCGCCCCCTCACGCCGCCCGAGCTCGACCGCGCCCGCGCCCTGGTCGGGCGCCGCGGCCGCCGCGAGCCGCTCGCCTACCTCACGGGCCGGCGGGCGTTCCGGCGCCTGCAGCTCTCGGTGGGCCCGGGCGTGCTCGTGCCCCGTCCCGAGACCGAGCTGCTGGTGGAGTGGGCGCTCGAGGTGGCGCCCGAGGGCGGTTCGGTGCTCGACTGGGGCACGGGCAGCGGGGCGATCGCGCTGGCGCTCGCCGACGAGGGGCCCCACCTGCGCGTGACGGCGCTCGACCGCTCCGAGGACGCACTTGCGACAGCGCGCGCCAACGCCGAGGGCGTGGAGGGGGCCGCGGTGGAGTGGCTGCTCTCGGACGGGTTCGCCGCCGTCGCCGGCCGCCGCTTCGACGTGATCGCCGCCAACCCGCCGTACCTCTCGCCGGAGGACCTGGAGCAGGCCCCGCCCGAGCTGCGCTTCGAGCCCGAGGGCGCCCTGGTCTCCGGTCCGACCGGGATGGAGGCCATCGCGCGCATCGCCGCCGAGGCGCCGGCCCATCTCGAGCCCGGGGGCTGGTTGCTGATGGAGGTCGGCGACGGCCAGGCCGTCGGGGCCGAGGGCCTGCTGACCGCGGCGGGCCTGGTGGACGCCGGCCATCGCGACGACCTGGCGGGTGTCGCGCGGGTGGTGGCCGCGCGGGCGGCATGAGGGAGGCCGTCGCGCAGGCGCGCGCCGCCCTGCTCGCGGGCGGGCTTGCCCTGGTCCCCACCGACACGGTCTACGGCCTTGCCGCCGCGCTCGACGTGCCCGCCGGCATCGACGCGCTCTACGCCCTCAAGGGCCGCCCGCGCTCCCAGCCGTGCCAGGTGCTGCTGATGACGCCCGCGCTGCTCGAGGAGGCCCTGGCCGGGCTCGACCCCCGCCACCCGTGAGGCCGCCGCGGCGCTGCTGCCCGGGCCGGCGACCTGCCTGGTCCCCGACCCGGCGGGGCGGTTCGCCGCCGCCGCGGGCGACACCCCCGGTGTCGGTGGGGCTGCGCGCGCCGGACATGTCGGGCCCGATCCTCGCGCTCGACATCCCGCTGGTCGCGACCAGCGCGAACCACCCCGGCGGCGCCGACCCGGCCACGGTCGCCGACGTGCCCCGCGACCTGCGCGACGGGTGCGCCGTCATCGACGGGGGCCGCCTGCCCGGAACCGCCTCGGCGGTGGTGGATCTGCGCGCCGGTCGCCGCCGGCGGGGAGGCCGTGCTGATGCGGCCCGGCCCCGATCCGGAGGGCGTCGCGGGGGCGCTGGCGCGCGGTCGGCGTCCAGGTCGTCCGTCCGCCCGCGGCTGGTACCCTCGAATCTGGACAACGTCGCCTCGGGGGTCGATCAGAGTGAGCTTCATCGACGACGACAGCTACCTGTCGCAGGACATCTCCGAGGCCGATCCGGCGATCGCCCGCCTGCTGCGCGCGGAGGCCGAGCGCCAGAGCGAGACGCTCGAGATGATCGCCAGCGAGAACTTCACCAGCCAGGCCGTGATGCAGGCGGTGGGGTCGGTGCTGACCAACAAGTACGCCGAGGGCCTGCCCGGCAACCGGTACTACGGCGGCTGCGAGGTCGTCGACGAGGTCGAGCAGCTCGCCATCGACCGCGCGATCGCGCTGTTCGGCGCCGAGCACGTCAACGTGCAGCCCCACTCGGGCGCCACGGCCAACGAGGCCGCCTACTTCGCGGCGCTGAAGCCCGGCGACAGGATCCTCGGGATGTCGCTCTCCCACGGCGGCCACCTGTCCCACGGGCTGAAGGTCAACTTCTCCGGGCGCTTCTACGAGTACCACCACTACGGCGTGCGCCGCTCGGACGCCCGCATCGACATCGACCAGGTGCGCGAGCTCGCCCTCGAGCTGCGCCCCCAGATGATCGTCGCCGGCGCCTCGGCCTACCCGCGCATCATCGACTTCCCCGCCTTCCGCGAGATCGCCGACGAGGTCGGCGCGCTGCTGATGGTGGACATGGCGCACATCGCCGGGCTGGTCGCCGCGGGCGTGCACCCCTCGCCGGTGGGCATCGCGGACATCGTGACCACCACGATCCACAAGACGCTGGGCGGCCCGCGCGGCGGCCTGATCATGTCCACGGCCGAGCTGGGCACGAAGATCGACAAGGCCGTGTTCCCCGGCCTCCAGGGCGGTCCGCTGATGCACGTCATCGCGGGCAAGGCGGTGGCCCTGGGCCACGCGCTCACCCCCGAGTTCCAGGCCCGCCAGCGCGCGGTGGTGGACAACTGCCAGGCCCTCGCGGAGGAGCTGATCGCCGGCGGCCTGAGCCTCGTCTCCGGCGGCACCGACAACCACCTCGTGCTGGTCGATCTGTCGGCCACGCCGCTCACCGGCAAGGACGGCGAGGAGCGCCTGGATCTGGCCGGCATCACCGTCAACAAGAACGGCGTCCCGTTCGACGAGCGTCCGCCGACGGTCACCTCCGGGCTGCGCATCGGCACCGCCGCGCTCACCACCCGCGGCCTGCGCGAGCCGGAGATGCGCGAGATCGGCCGCGTCATCGCCGCCGCGCTCGACCCGGCCGCCACCGAGGCCGACCTCGACGCCCTGCGCCAGCGCTCGCGCGCCGTCGGCGAGCGCTTCCCGCTCTACCCGCGCCTCCTGGCGGGCACCGCCCGTCTGACCGCGTCCTCACCACCCGGGCGCTGAACCGCGCTCTGCTCGCCCGCCAGCTGCTGCTGTCGCGCGAGCGGCGCGCGGCGTCCGAGGTGGTGGAGCACCTGGTGGGGATGCAGGCGCAGGAGCCGCTGCATCCGTACATCGCGCTCTGGAGCCGGATCGAGGGATTCGATCCCGCCGAGCTCGGCCGATCTGATCCGGACGCGCGCGGCGGTGCGCGCCACGCTGATGCGCTCCACGCTGCACCTGGTGACGGCCGCCGACTGCCTCGCGGTGCGGGCGGCCATGCAGGAGACCGTGGCCCGGCGCTTCTGGGGCAACGGCACCTACAGGAGCGCGCTCGAGGGGATGGATGTCGACGCGTTGCTCACGGCCGGTGAGGCGCTGGTCGCCGAGCGCCCGCTGACCCCGGTCGAGCTGCGCGACGCCCTCATCGAGCGATTCCCCGGCCGCGACCCGCACGCCATGGGGCAGGCCGTGGCCCAGATCGTGCCGGTGGTGCAGGTGCCCCCGCGCGGCGTCTGGGGCGAGACCGGACGGCCGACGCTCACGACCGTGGAGGCGTGGCTCGGCGAGCCCATCGATGGCGCGCCGGACGTTCGAGAGCGCTGGTGCTGCGGTACCTCGCGGCCTTCGGCCCCGCGAGCGTCGCGGACCTCCAGAACTGGTCGGGACTGGTGCGCATGGCGCCGGTCGTCGAGGGCCTCGCCCCGCGCCTGGTCACCTTCGCGGACGACCGCGGCGTGACCCTCTACGACCTGCCCGACGCCCCGCGGCCCGATCCCGAGACGCCCGCGCCGCCGCGATTCCTGCCCGGCTACGACAACGTCGTCCTCGGTCACAAGGACCGCCGCCGCATCGTCGATGCGGACATCCATGCCGCGTACTTCGCGACGGCCAACGGGACCACGCCCGGGTCCGTGCTGATCGACGGGTTCGCCCGCGCCCTCTGGCGCGCCGAGCGGGAGAAGGGGGCGGCGCGGCTGATCGTCACGACGGCGGTGAAGGTGCCGGCCCGGGTGCGGACGGCGATCGCCGCCGAGGGAGCCCGCCTGCTGAATCTGATCGCGGCGGGCGCCTCCCACGACGTCGAGGTCGTGGAAGGCGTCGTCTGAGGCACCGCTCAGCCGGTCGGCTGGGGTGACCCCTCGACCTCTGGCGCCGCGACCATCTCGGGACGCGGCCGGCCCGGCACCGCGAGGGCGGCCAGCGTGCCGACGGCGAGGACGGCGGCGCCGACCCACACCGCGGCGACCAGCCCGTCGGTGAAGGCCTGGGGCGACGCGTAGCCGCCGACGTGGGTGAACACCGAGGTCATCACCGCGATGCCGAACACGCCGCCCAGCTCGCGGATCATGTTGTTGGCCCCCGAGGCCTGCCCGGCCTGCTCGGGCCGCACGGCGCCCAGCACCACGCTGGCGGCGGGCGGGAACACGAGGCCCATGCCGATGCCGGCGAGCAGGAACGGCGCCACCAGCTGGGAGTAGGCCATGTTCGGGTCGTAGACCATCGCCATCCAGACCATCGACACCGTCTGCAGCGCCATGCCGGACACCAGCAGGGGCCGCCCGCCGATGCGGTCGGACACGAGGCCGGCCACCGGGGCGACGAACAGGATCGGCAGCGTCCACGGCAGCGTGCGGACGCCCGCGCCGAAGGCCGAGTACCCCTGCACCGTCTGAAGGAACTGGGCGATCAGGAAGATCGAGCCGAACATCCCGAAGTACATCAGCAGGGTGGTGGCGTTGGTGGCCGCGAAGGAGCGGTTGCGGAAGAAGCGCATCGGCAGCATCGGGTTGGCCGCCCGCGTCTCCCACACCACGAAGGCCGCCGTGACGATCGCGCCCACGATGAGCGGGATCAGCACCCGCGGGCTGGACCACCCGTCCGGGTTGCCGCGCACCAGGCCCCACACGAGCCCGAACAATCCGACGCTCGCCAGGGCGACGCCGGGCAGGTCGATGCGGGCGCCGGGGCGCACGCTCTCGGGCAGCCGCAGCAGGATCAGCGGCACCAGGGCCAGACCGATCGGGACGTTGAGCCAGAAGATCCAGTGCCAGGAGATGCCCGTCACCACGGCGCCGCCGACCAGGGGGCCGAAGGCGACGCCCACGCCGGCGATGGCCGACCAGACGCCGATCGCGGCGCCGCGCCGCGCGGCCGGGACGGCCTCGCTGAGGATGGTCAGGCTGAGGGGCATGATCGCGGCGGCCCCCGCGCCCTGGAGCGCGCGCGAGGCGATCAGCGTCTCGACGTTGGGGGAGAGGGCGGCCGCCGCGGAGGAGACGGTGAACAGCGCGACGCCGATGGCGAACACACGCCGCCGCCCGAAGCGGTCGCCCAGCGCCGCGGCGGTCAGCAGCAGCACGGCGAACGCGAGGGTGTAGGCGTTGACCGTCCACTCGAGGTTCTCGATCGACGCCCCGAGCGAGACGCGGATCGCGGGCAGGGCGTTGGTCACGACGAGGTTGTCGAGCACGGCCATGAAGAGGCCGACGCCGGTGATGGCGAAGATCCACGTGGTGCGGGCGGCCTGGCTCATGCCGTCTCCCTTCCGGGGGCAGGGGCCCCGTCGTCGGCCGGGCGGAAGAACAGCTCGGTCAGCCCGAGCGCTCCCAGCGCGTTGATCAGCAGTCCCTTGGCGAAGAAGTCGATGATGTGTTCCTCGGGAGCCCCACTGGCGGTGCGGACGGTCTCCCACAGCTCGAGGAAGAGGGCGCGCACCCGCGCGCGGATCTCGGGGTCGCCGCAGGCCGCGTGCGACTGCAGCTGCAGCGCCAGCAGCCCCGGCTGCTCCAGCAGGGCGGGGTAGCGCAGGCCCATCGCCTTCAGGATCCCGTCCGGGGTCCGGTCGTCCGACGCGGCCGCGGCGTCCACGAACGCGGTGCGGATGCGCCCCATGACCGTCTCGACGCACGCGATGAACAGCGCCCGCTTGCCGTCGAAGAGGCGGAAGACGTAGGCCTGCGAGATGCCCGCCCGGTCGGCCACCCGCTGGGTCGAGGCGGCGGCGTAGCCCTCCTCGGCGAACACGGCGATGGCGGCCTCGATGACCTGCTCGCGGCGTTCCGGTGCGGTACGGCGTGTCGGCGGGGTCGCGGACATGGCGGCCAGTATATGTGAGTGAGTGATCACTCACAACCGAAGATGTGAGCGGCCTGTGACGGTTCCGTCAGGGTTGGACGGAGGGCTCCAGGATCCGGGACGCCCGGCCGATACGGTCGGGACATGAGTCCTCTGCAGCGTGCCCTGCCGGTGACCCTGCGACGCGCGAGCGCCTGCGCGGCGCTCTGCCTGCTCGCGATCCTGGCCCTCGCGGCGGCCCACGCCCCCGCGGCGTCCGCGGCGCGCATCGAGGTCGGCGTGTACCAGGACAACCCGGTCGCCGGCGTCCCCGCGCTCACCAAGGCCTCGGGCAAGAAGGCGACGCGGGTCATCTCGACCTATGTCACCGGCGGTAAGACGGTGGACCCCAAGATCGTCGCGCTGGCCAAGCGCACGAAGGCGCGCCTGCTGGTGACCTGGATGCCCGACGGCGGCCGCGACGGCGCCAACCAGAAGCGCTTCCGCCTCTCGGCCATCCGCGGCGGCAAGCAGGACGCAGGCCTCAAGAAGCTGACCAAGCAGCTCAGGGGGCTCAACCCGGCGCCGATCCTGCGCCCGATGCCCGAGGCCAACACGCCCTGGTACGCCTGGTCGGGCACGGTCAACGGCAACACCCCGGCCGACTACGTCACCGCGTGGAAGCGCATCCGCAAGGTGGTGCGCGGCGCCGGCGGCAAGCGCATCAAGATGATGTGGGCGCCGTATGTGCGCAGCGCCCCCGACACGCCCGAGAACGCCTTCGCGGCCTACTTCCCCGGTCCGACGCAGGTCGATCTGGTGGGCACCAGCGGCTACAACTTCGGCACGACGGGCGGGCTCGCCTGGGTGGACCCGGAGCCGCTCTTCGAGGACGCGTACCGCCAGATCTCGGCCCTCGCCCCCAAGCCCTTCTGGATCGCCGAGACCGGCTCCACCTCGAAGGGCGGCAGCAAGGTCCGGTGGATGAACTCCCTGGCCACCCTGAGGACCTCGATCCCCAACCTCGCGGGCATCGTGTGGTTCGACGTGCGTGACACCAACGGCGACTTCCGCGTCAGCTCCTCCAAGCAGCTGCGCTCGGCCTTCAAGGCGTTCACGGGGCGGGCCAGAGCGCGATGAGCCCGCGACTGGCCGCTCCGCCCCGCCGCCGCCGGCTGCACCGCCCGGCGCCCGGCGGCGCCCAGCAGGCGCTCACCGAGGCGATGGTCGACCGGCTCCTCTGGCGCACCGGGTTCGGCCCCACCGCGTCCGCGCGCAAGGCGTACACGGGCATGACGCTCCACAAGGCCGTGGATCGCCTGATGGCGCGGCCCCAGGGCGCGCTGGCCGGCCCGCCCGCGGTGCGCGCCGACACCAACCCGCTGCAGCCGCTCGCCTCCGACACCGACCTGGTGCTGGCCTGGTGCGACCGGATGCTCAAGACCGGCAACCCGCTCGTCGAGCGCCTCACCTTCTTCTGGCACCGGCACTTCGCCACGTCGCGGGCCGACGTCTCGCCTCCCCAGCTGATCGTCAACCAGAACGATCTGCTGCGCCGCTACGCCGACCTCGCCGCCAACCCGACGGCGTCGTTTCGCACCCTCACCTACGAGGTGGGCGAGGGCCCGGCGATGCTGCGCTACCTCACCGGCGAGGACAGCACCAAGAAGGCGATCAACGAGAACTACGGCCGCGAACTGATGGAGCTGTTCACGCTCGGCGTGACCAACGCCGCCGGGCAGCCCAACTACAGCGAGGTCGACGTGCGCGAGGCGGCGCGCGCCGCCTCGGGCTGGCAGATCGACGACGAGAACCCCGACGCCGCGATCGGCTACTTCAACCGCTCGCGATGGGACGACGGGCCGAAGACGCTGCTCGGCACGACCGCCCCCCTCGACCACCGCGGCCTGGTCGACACGGTGCTCGCGCACCCGGCGCACGCGCCGTACCTGGTCACCAAGCTCTGGAACGAGTTCATCCCCACGGCGCCCGACGCGGCGACGCTGCGCGACCTGACGCGCGTCTACCTGCGCAGCGGCCTCCAGATCAAGCCGCTCGTGCGGCGCATCCTCACCCACCCGCGCATGCTCGACTCCATCCGCGAGCCCAACATGATCAAGCCGCCCATCGTGCAGGCCATCGGCACGATGAAGGCCCTGGGGCTCTGGATCACCGACGACAGCCTCTACAACGCCCTGCGCGACATGGGTCAGCTGCCCTACTTCCCGCCCACCGTGGCGGGTTGGGAGGGCGGTCTCTCGTGGCTCAACACCAACACCGCGCTCTCGCGTTTCGCGCTGGCCAACCGGCTGCTGACCCTCAGCTACGCCCCGTTGCCGAACAAGTCGCCCGAGGACGTGCCCACCGAGACGCCGGCCCAGGCCGTCCAGCGCGCCCGCGCCGCCGTCGGCCAGCCGTGGCTCGCCCCCAAGACGATCAGCTCCCTCATGTACTACGCCAGCACGACGCGGGCGGTGTCGGCCAACGACCGCATCGCGCGTCAGCGAGCGCTGCGCGCCTTCATGCTCGGCGGCCCCGACGCACAGGTGATGTGATGGACGAGATCCACGACGACGCGATGCCGGCGCCGACGGGGCCCGACCCCGGGGCGGCGGAGGCCATCCGCTGCGCCGACTGCGCGCGCTCCGACAGCCTGGTCACCGACCTCGACCCGGTCGAACCGGATGCCGATCTCGGCCGAGGCGATGGCCGGCTTCCCTGACGGCGTCCCGCGCGCCAAGGGCATGGACCGCCGCTCCTTCCTGCGCACCGGCGCCCTCGGAATGGCCTCGGTGTACGCCGCCAGCCGCATCGACTGGACGCGCGCGTTCGAGGCGGCCGTGGCCGAGGGGGCCAACCCCAGCAACCAGCTGGTGATGATCTTCCTCAACGGCGGCAACGACGGCCTCAACACCATCGTCCCGATCGCCGACTACGCGGCCTACGCCGCCAAGCGCCCCCAGCTGGCGCGCGGCCAGGGCCCCACGGTGGCCGGCACGGTGGGCTCCACGATCATGCCCGGCACCGGCGGCGCCCACGCGTGGGCCAACCCGGGTGTCTCGGGCGTCGGCAACAACGGCGGCACCCGCGGCTTCGACACCCTCTGGGGCGACGGCTCGGGCGGCGCGGGCTCGGACCTCGCCGTCTGGCCGGCGGCCGACTACACCCCGGCCAACCGCTCCCACTTCGACAGCCGCGACTACTGGTTCGCCGGGGCGCTGCAGAAGATGACCACCGGGTGGCTCGGGCGCTGGCTCGACACCTACGGATCGAAGGACAATCCGCTCCAGGCCGTCTCGCTCGACTCGAGCATCTCCAAGCAGATCCGCACCGCGTCCGCGCCGGTCTCGGCCGTGCGCAGCCTCAACGGCGCCGAGTTCCGCGTGGACGGCGTCTCGACCAACCTGGTCAACACCACCGAGCAGATCGCGCCGATCGCGGCCGTCCCGGTGGGGGCGGGCAACGTCCACCTGGCCAAGGTGCGCGACACCTACGGGCGCACGGTGCAGGTCTCGCGCTCGCTGCGCACGCTGGCGGGCGCCGGCGTCGGCGCGGGGTACCCGCGCTCCGACCTCTCCACCCGGCTCCAGCTGGCCGCCAACCTGCTCGCGGCAAACCTCGGCACCAAGATCATCACCCTCGACTGGGGCTCGTTCGACACCCACGGCAACCAGATCGCGAGCCAGGACCCGCAGCTCGCGACGCTCTCCCAGGCGCTCGCGGCGTTCAAGGCCGACCTCACGACGCGGGGCATCGAGGGCCGCGTGCTGACCGTCGTGTTCTCCGAGTTCGGACGTCGCGTGGAGTCGAACGAGAGCGGCACCGACCACGGCGCGGGCGGCCTGATGATGGCCATGGGCTCCTCGGTGCGCGGCGGCATGCGCGGCGACTTCCCCGGCCTCGCGTCGCTCGACCGCGGCGATCTGCGGGTGACCACCGACTTCCGCTCGGTGTATGCGTCCGTGGTCGCCGAGTGGCTTGGCGGTGACCCCGGCGCCGTCCTGCCGGGCGGGCCCTTCGGGCTTTCGGCGCCGCTGATCGGATGACCGGCGCCGCCCGCATCGCCGGGGCGCTGATCTGCGTGTCGCTCGTCGCGGCCGCGAGCGCCGTGGCGGCGCCGCGCATCCACCGCACCAAGCTGCCGCCCCCTCCGCCGCTGTCGTCCTCGCTCGCATTGGACGAGAAGGAGTGGGCCGTGACCCCCTCCCGGCGGGTGGTCGCCGCGGGGCCCGTCGCGATGCGCGTCTACAACCGCGGCATGGACGATCACGACCTGACGATCGTCGATTCGGCCGGGGTCCGCCACCAGGTGTACCTGCCGCCGGGCGACACCCAGATCGTGCACGCGACACTCGCGCCGGGGGTCTACAAGGTCTGGTGCTCGCTGTTCGCCGGCAGCGCCTCGTCGCACGAGGCGCTCGGCATGGTCTCGTACATCCGGGCCCAGGCCGCTCCGGCCGCTCCGGCCCCGACGGCGGCCACCGCACTCCGCTCGCGGTAGCCCCGCGGCCGCCGGCCGCGGTCTCTCGGCGCCCTCTCATTCCGTTCTCACGGGGGCCTGGTTCTGTGGTCGCGCACCGCTGATCGCAGGACGGGCCCCGTGCGGCACGTCCTCGTCCTCGCGCTCGACCCACGACATGCAAGGAGATCGGATGACCCGCCTCACGGACAGCCAGGGCCCCTGCTCGAACACTGCGCCGACGGGCGCGGGCTCATGACCACGGCCACCACGGCCGCTCCCACGCCGCCCGGTCGCTCGGCCGGCAGATGCTCAACAAGGTGCCGGAGATCACCCTCTGGTTCTGGATCATCAAGATCCTCTGCACCACCGTCGGCGAGACCGTCTCCGACTACCTCAGCGACACGTGGGTGGGGTCTGACCAACACCACCTACGTCACCGCCGCCGTGCTGATCGCGGTGCTCGGGGTGCAGTTCGGCCTGCGCCGCTACGTCCCGCTCGTCTACTGGACGGCGGTCGTCCTGATCAGCGTCGTCGGCACCCAGATCACCGACAACCTCGTCGACAACCACGGCGTCCCGCTGCGCGACCACGACGATCATCTTCTCGATCGCCCTCGCCGTCACCTTCGCCGCGTGGTACGCGGTCGAGCGGACGCTCTCGATCCACACGATCTTCACCACGCGCCGCGAGGCCTTCTACTGGCTGACGATCCTGTTCACCTTCGCCCTGGGCACGGCCGCCGGTGACTACCTGGCCGAGACCCTCGCCATCGGGTACTGGAAGTCGGCGCTCCTGTTCGGCGGCGCGATCGCCGTGATCGCGCTCGCCCACTTCCGCTTCGGGCTGAACGCCGTCTTCGCCTTCTGGGCGGCGTACGTGCTGACGCGGCCGCTGGGCGCATCGATCGGCGACTACCTCTCCCAGCCGACCGCCGACGGCGGTCGCGGCTGGGGGACGACCGCGACGAGCGTCGTCTTCCTCGTGACGATCCTCAGCGTCGTCGTGTTCCTGTCCATCACCAAGCGGGACGTGTCCGGCACGCCCGGCGAGCTCGAGCCCGCCGCCGACAGCGTCTGATCGCCAGGTCAGACGGCCGTGCCGACCAGCGCGCCGATCGCCGAGGTGAGCGCCATCGCGACGGCGCCCCAGATGGTCACCCGCAGCGCGGCGCGTCCCATGGGCGCGCCGCCCAGGCGCGCGCCGACGCCCCCCAGGCCTGCGAGCGCCACCAGCGTCAGGACGACCGTGAGGGCGATCCGCACGGCCTGAGGGGCCGCGGTGATGGTGATCAAGGGCACGGCGGCTCCCACCGAGAAGGCGACGGCGGAGGTCCACGCCGCTTGAAGCGGTCGAGCCATGTGGATTTCCGTGATGCCCAGCTCGTCCCGCGCGTGGGTCGTGAGCGCGTCTGCGGCGGTCAGCTCCTCCGCGACCCGCCGTGCCAGCTCCGGGTCGAGGCCCCGACCGCGGTAGATGCCCGCGAGTTCCTCCAGCTCGCCTTCCGGATCGTCCTTCAGCTCGCGCTCCTCGAGTGCCAGGTCGGCCACTCTCGGCGTCGCGCTGGGAGCTGACCGAGACGTACTCGCCGGCCGCCATCGAGAGCGCCCCGGCCACCAGGCCGGCGATGCCGGCCGTGGCGATCGCGCTCACCGAGGCGTTGGCGGCGGCCACTCCCAGCACCAGCCCGGCGGTCGAGAGGATGCCGTCGTTGGCGCCGAGCACGGCGGCGCGCAGCCATCCCTCGCGTCCGCTCAGGTGCGATCTCGCGATGGTCCATGCCGCCAGGTTAGCCGTGCCAGGACGTCTAACCTGGCCCGGTGCCCGCCCGACCACCCCTGATCCTTCCCGGCCCGATCGCCGGACACCACCTGGCCCGGCTGCGCGACCGCACGCACGGCCTCGCCCGATTTCCGCCGCTCGGCCCACGCGCTCGCGGTGCTGGTGCTGGCCGAGGCGATGGGCGCCATCGAGGGCCGGGACGCGGAGGTCGCGACGCCGCTCGCGACGGCGGCCGTGCTGCTGCCGGCGCGCCGGGTGACGGTGGTGCCCGTGCTGCGGGCCGGCCTCGCGATGCTGCAGCCGGCGCTCGACCTGCTGCCCGAGGACACCCGCGTCGGCTTCCTCGGCCTGGCGCGCGACGAGGCCACCGCCCGCGCCTCGTCGTACCTCGAGAGCCTGCCCGACGACCTCGGCGACGACGAGGTGGTGGTGCTCGACGTGATGATCGCCACCGGGGGCTCCGGCGTCGACGCGCTCACCGCCCTGCGCGCCGCGGGGGCCGAGCGGATGCATCTCGCGGGCCTGCTCGCCGCGCCCGAGGGCATCGCGGCGATCCGCGCCGCGCACCCGGACGTGCCGATCACGGTGGCCGCCATCGACGACCACCTCGACGCCCGCAACTTCATCGTCCCCGGGCTCGGGGACGCGGGCGACCGCCTCTTCGCCGAGCCGCGGCGCTGATGCGCCTCGCGGTCGTCACCGGGGCCTCGTCGGGGCTCGGATACGCCTATCGCGCAGAGCCTGGCCGCGCGCGGCTACGCGCTGCTGGTGGTGGCGCGGCGCGAGGAGCGGCTGCGCGAGCTGGCGCGGTGGGCCGCCGACACCCACGGGGTCGAGACCCAGGTCGTCGTCGCCGACCTCGCCACGCCGGAGGGGCTCGCGACGACGCGCGAGGCGCTCTCGGACGCGCCGACCCCCGACGTGGTCATCCTCAACGCCGGGTTCGGATCGCACGGGCCCATCTGGGGCGCTCGACCGGGAGCGCGAGGCGCAGATGGTGCGGCTCAACTGCGTCGCGGTGGTCGATCTGGCCGCGCACGTGCTGCCGGGGATGGTGGTGCGGGGTGGGGGAGGCCTGGTGGTGGTCAGCTCGGCCGCGGCCTGGCAGCCGGTGCCCTTCATGGCCACCTACGCCGCGACCAAGGCCTTCGAGCTGCACTTCACCGAGGCGATCGCCGAGGAGCTGCGCGGCACCGGCGTGCGCGCCCTCGCCGTCTGCCCGGGGCCGACGCGCGACCGAGTTCACGCTGTCCGTCCGGGATCCGACGGCAGCCACGCGGTGATCCCGTTCGACGACGTCGACCTGGTCGTGCGGGCCACCTGGCGCGCGCTGGCCGGCGGCCGCAGCCGCGCGCCCACCGGGATCGTGGCCCGCGGGAGCCTCCTCGGCGGCGCGCCTGCTGCCCCGCGGGCTGGTCGTGCGCGGGGCCGCGCTGACCCATCGACTGCCCCGGTCATTGAAGGGCTCGGCCCCCCGCACCTAGAATCACCCCTGTGCCCCCGGGGGCACCTCCTGTGACGACGACCCTCATCCCCACACTCAGCGCCATCATCGCGGCGCTCGTCGTGCTCGCGACGACGCCCTTCGCGGCGCGTCTCGCCCGAGCGGTGGGAGCCGTCGATCAGCCGTCGGATCGCCGCATCCATCGCGAGCCGACGCCCCGCCTGGGCGGCCTCGCGATCCTGGCCGGATTCCTCGTGCCGGTGCTGTACTTCCTGCCGGCCGACCCCACCTCGCGCGCCCTGATCGTGGGCGCCGTGCTGATCTGCGCGCTCGGCGCCGTCGACGACATCTGGGGGCTGTCGCCCTCGGTCAAGCTGCTCGGGCAGGTGGCCTGCGCGGCGATCCCCGTCTCGGCGGGCCTCACCATCGACCACGTCACGCTGCCGTTCCTGGGCGTCGGCGACCTCGGCCCGGCCCAGTACCCGCTCACGATCATCTGGTTCGTCGCGATCGTGAACATGATCAACTTCAGCGACGGCATGGACGGCCTGGCGGCGGGCGTCACCGGCCTCGGCGCCACCACGTTCGCCGATCCTCGCCGCCTCGCTCGGCCGCGCCGACCCGGCGATCATGGCCGCGGCCCTGGCCGGCGCGTGCGTCGCGTTCCTGGTGTTCAACTTCCACCCCGCCAAGGTCTTCATGGGCGACGCGGGGTCGATGCTGCTGGGCTTCGTGATCGCCGGGGTGTCGGTCAGCGGGGTGATGAAGAGCGCCGCCGCCGTCGCGGTCGTGGCGCCCCTGATCGTGCTGGCGATCCCGATCCTCGACACGTCGTTCGTGATCATGAAGCGCATCAAGCACGGCCTGCCGGTGTACGGCGCCGACCGCAGCCACTTCCACCACCGGTTCTTCACCATCGGGTGGGGCCAGCGCAAGACCGTCCTGGCGCTGTACGCGTGGTGCGCCCTGATGGGCGCGGTCGCCCTGCTGCTGCGGTTCGTGCCCTACCGCGAGCCCGACGGGACCCTCGCGGTCGGCGGCACCATCGCCCTCGGCGTCGGCGCGCTGGTCGCGCTGGCGGCCTCGGTGTACCTGATCTACATCCTCGAGATCCTGAAGTGGCGCAACACGCCGGTGGTGACCCTGGTGCGCAAGCGGAGCCTCGCCCGCAGCGCGGAGGTCGCCGAACCGCCCCTAGGTCCGCGAACCGCCCCGAGGTCTAGGGGGCGATGACCTCGATCGCCCCGCTGCCGGGGGACTGGCCGGGGTTCATCAGCGGGATGTCCAGCTCCCAGGCGTCGGGCGAGGCCACGATGCCGGTGATCAGGGCGGCGCTTGCGCGCGCGGCCCGTCAGCGGGCCGACGATCTCGGTGGGACCGCCCAGCGCCCGCGACACGGCCGCCCCGGGCATCACCAGGCGCAGTGCGATCGTGCCGGGCTGGGTGGGGGTGAACCTCAGGGTCACGGAGCCGTCGCCCGCGACCTGCGCCTCGCTCGCCACGCCCGCGCCGCGCGCGGTCACGACGGCGCGCGCCGCGAGCCAGAAGTCGTCGGAGGTGACGCCGATGCCGGCGGCCAGCCCCAGCGGGTCGGGGCCCAGCTGCACGGTCACCTGGGCGGGCTCGCCCACGGCCAGCGGCGGGGTCACGAGGCCGCCGGTCGGGATCTCCAGGCCGGTGCCCTCGTCGGCGGCCGCGGCGTTGAGGGCCCGGGCGCCGCTGTCGCTCAGCGTCGTGACCGCCGTGCAGCCCGCGGCGGGGGTCTTGGAGTTCTCGACCGCCGGGAAGGTGCGGCGGAACTGGGCCACGAAGGCGCTCGCCGACGAGCCGAGGCGCTCGCCGCCCGGGCCGTTGGCCAGCACGGCGCATGCGCTGCCCGCGCGGGCGCGGGTCCAGATGGCCGTCTGGTCGCCCGCGCCGATGGTCACGTGGGCGCGGTTGCGCGCGCTGCCGCTCGTGGCCAGCCGGTTGGCCGTCTCGGAGGGCCAGGTGAGCCACTGGGCGGGGGTCCAGCGCGCCGTGGTCAGCCACACCCCGCCGGCCCGGACCGCCGCGAGCCGCGCGCCGGCCCACGCGGGATCGGTGAGCAGGGCGCCGGGGCTCGGCACCGAGAAGTTGACGCCGCGGGCCAGGCCCTCGCGCCGCCAGGATGCCGAGCGCCGCCGCCAGGTCGTCGCCCTCGGCGCCGCGGAACTCGGGGCCGAGGTCGTCGACCAGCACCCGGCCCGAGCGGGAGGCGAGGATCTGCGACGCGAGGATCGCGGCCATGCCCTCCGGCCCCTGGCCCACCAGGCTGGGAGCCGTCGCCGACCCGCCGGTGCTCGCGACCCGCGGCACGCGCCGGCCGATCGGCAGCAGGCGCCGGCGTCGTGGTGACCTGGTAGAGGCCGTCGAGGACGCGCAGCCCGGGGGTGCCGTCGGGGCGGTCGGCAAGCATCGCCTGGAGGGTGGCGGCGTCGTCGTCGAGCAGCGTGCTGCGGGCGAGCGCGGAGCCCGGCAGGACCGCCCCGATCGCCAGCGCGATCAGCCCGAGCGAGACGAGGCCCGGCCTCGGGGCGGGTGAGCGGGAGATCTCATGACCGGAACGCGCGCGACGCATGACGCCGCTCCTTTCGCCGGATCGGCCCGGATCCCTGTTGCGGTCGGCGAAATGGCATCCCGTCCGACCAGGATTCGGCGGTACGAATGTCACAGCCCGCGGCCGACCGCCACGCACCGATTTCCCGCCTGGATATACTGCCTCGCGCTTCGCCGGAGCCAGGCTGCGCGCGAACGGCCCGACGAGTGCCAGATCCAACCGGAGGACCTGCATCCCACCCCAGAGCATTGCCCGGAGTGCGAGGGACGACTCGTGACGGTCGCCGCCACACCCCATCCTGCGGATGCGCCCCGCCCGCTGGTCTTCATCGCATCGGGTATCGGCCTGATCGTCGCCATCCTCAGCCTGCCCGTGGTGCTTGCGCTGGGCGGCCCCCTCAACGGGTGGATCCTCGGCGTCGTGCTGTGGTCGGTCAACTGGGGCCTGCAGCTCTGGACGGCGAAGGTGGCCCTCGGCTCGACGCCCACCGTCGCGGTGGGGATGTCGGGGGTCTCGTTCATCTCCCGCGCCTGGCTGACGGCGATCATCCTCTTCGTGATCGCCCTGAAGTACGACAAGACGATCGGGCTCTGCGCGGCCGGCGTGTTCCTGGCGGCATTCACCTGCGACCTGGTGGGACGGACGATGCTCTTCGCGATGCGCTCCAAGCTTCAGCAGGACACCCCGAGGTGAGGCGCTGGCGCGTCTGGGTGCCGCTGAGCACCCTCGCCACGCTGATGCTCCTCGTGCTCCCGGCGATCGCCGCGGCGGCCGAGGAGGAGGACAAGTTCGACCCCTCGGTCGAGTTCGCCCTCAACAAGTACATCCCGATCGACCTCGGCCCGATCGACCTGTCGATCAACAAGGCCGTGCTCTACATGCTGGCCTCGGCGGCCATCTGCATCGGCTTCGGCCTCTACGCGGTCCGCAAGGGCCTCGAGGATCGCCCCAAGGGCGTCCAGAACGTGGTCGAGATGGCCTACGAGTTCACCGAGACCCAGATCGCCAGGCCGACGCTGACGCAGAGCACCTTCCCGCGCTACTTCCCGTACATCGCGACGCTCTTCCTGTTCATCGCGGTCAACAACCTCATCAGCTTCATCCCGCTTCCGGTGTCGCACGAGTCGGGCACCTTCCCGTTCGGGATCCCCGACCTGTCGCTCTACGCCGCGACGGCCAACATCAACGTCACCCTGGCGCTGACCCTGGTCACCTTCATCGCCTACAACTACGAAGGCATTCGGGCGCACGGGGCGGTCGGTTACGCCAAGACGCTGGTCCCGGACGCGCCCGGGGCGATCAAGCCGTTCATCGCCGTCCTCGAGATCCTGTCGCAGCTCCTGCGACTGGTCAGCCTCTCGGTGCGGCTCTTCGCCAACATCCTCGCCGGCCACCTGCTCATCATCATGTGCGCCGGATTCAGCATCCTGCTCGGAAACTTCGCGGGCGTCATCGCCATCCCGGTGGGCGTCTTCTTCTACATCTTCGAGTGGGTGCTCATCGCCGGTCTGCAGGCGTTCATCTTCGCCATGCTGAGCGGCATCTACATCGGTTTCGCCGTGGAGTCATCGCACTAACAACAAGGAGAGGCATCTCGTGGCACTTGAAGGCAACGTAGAGAGCGCAGCCAAGATCCTCGCTCTGGGTCTGGCCACCGGTTTCGGTGCGATCGGGCCGGGCGCGGGCGTCGGTTATCTCATGGGTAAGACGGTCGAAGCCGTCGCCCGCCAGCCCGAGCTGCGCGGCGAGATCATGTCGCTCATGTTCCTCGGCCTCGCTCTGACGGAGGCGATCGTCTTCTACGCCCTCCTGATGGGCTTCGTCGCGTTCTTCATCGGTTAGAGCGGATACATCTGATGGTCAACCTTCCTGTGGCCGTGCTGACGCATCCCGCGGCATCATCCGGCGACAACCCGCTCCTGAAGGCCCAGCCGGGCCTGATGATCTGGACGCTCGTGATCTTCGGGATCACGTTGTGGATCCTGAAGAAGAAGGTCTTCGGCCCGGTCGGGGAGATCATCACCAAGCGCCGGGACAACATCGCCGAGAGCATCGACGAGGCGGAGCGCAGCCGCGACGAGGCCACCCGCCTGCTCGAGGACTACAAGGTGCGGCTCACCGAGGCGCAGGCCGAGGCCGAGAAGCTCCGGGAGCAGGGGCGCAAGGAAGGCGAGCGCCAGAAGGCCGAGATCATCACCCAGGCGCAGGCTCAGCGCGAGCGGACGGTCACGGACGCCGAGGCCCAGATCGAGGCCCAGGCCCGCGCCGCCGCGGCCGGGGTGCGCGACGACGTCGTGTCCCTCGCCCTGATGGCCGCCGAGAAGGTCTCGCGCAAGTCGCTCAACGACGCCGACCACCGCAAGCTGATCGAAGAGGCCATCGCCGCCGCCGACCTGTCGGCCCTCTCCAACGGGGCGCCCGCTTGAGCGTCGCCGCCACCTATGCGGAGGCCCTCTACGAGTCGGCGGTGTCGGAGGGCGCGGTCGACGCCGTCGCGTCCGACCTCGAGGAGTTCACGACGGCGGTCGCCGGGTCGGCGGAGCTGCGCGAGGCCCTCGAGAACCCCGAGGTCGACCGCCGCGCGAAGCGGGGGATCATCGGCGAGATCACCGAGGGCGCCCATCCGCTGCTCGGCGAACTTCCTCAAGGTGCTCGTGGACCGCGGCCGGCTCACCGAGCTCAAGGAGATCAGCGAGGCGTTCGCGCGACCGCGTGGACACGGCCGAGGCGCGCCTCGAGGTCGAGGCCATCACCGCGGTCCCGCTCCCCGCGGACCTGCGCGACCGGCTCGTCGAAGACATTCAGAAGAAGACCGGCCAGTCGGTCGTGTTGAGCGAGACCGTGGACCCCGAGATCGTCGGCGGCCTGGTGCTCAAGGTGGGGGAGTTCGTGGTGGACGGATCCGTCCGGCACAACCTCGACCGCCTCGCCGAGCGCCTGCACGCCGTCTCGGTCGACGCCGCCCTGTCGCCCTCATGACCGCGCACCGAAAGACCCCAGGAGAGAGAAAGGTGACGTCCCCCAGATGAAGCTGCGACCCGACGAGATCACGAAGGTCCTCCGCGACCAGATCGAGCACTACGCGGGTGAGGTGGACACCGAAGAGGTGGGCACCGTGCTCCAGGTGGGTGACGGCATCGCGCGCGTCCACGGGCTCCAGTCGTGCGTCTCCCTCGAGATGCTCGAGCTCCCGCACGGCGTCACCGGCCTCGCCCTGAACCTCGAGGAGGACAACGTCGGCGTCGTCCTCCTCGGCGGTGAGACGCTGATCAAGGAAGGCGACCCGGTGCGGCGCACCGGCAAGGTCATCCAGGTACCCGTGGGCGAGGCCCTGCTCGGCCGTGTCGTGGACCCGCTGGGCAACCCGCTCGACGACCGCGGCCCGATCGAGACCGAGCACTACCGCCCGGTGGAGTTCAAGGCTCCCGGCGTGGTGCAGCGCCAGCCGGTGAAGGAGCCCCTCCAGACCGGCATCAAGGCGATCGACGCGCTCATCCCGATCGGCCGTGGACAGCGCGAGCTGATCATCGGCGACCGTGGTACCGGCAAGACGACGATCGCGGTGGACGCGATCATCAACCAGCGCGGCCTCGGCGTGTTCTGCTTCTACGTCGCCATCGGCCAGAAGGCCTCGACCGTCGCGACGGTGGTCGAGCGGCTCCGCGCCGCCGGCGCCCTGGAGTACACGACGGTGATCGCGGCCACGGCCTCGCAGGCGGCGGCGCTGAAGTACCTGGCGCCCTACTCCGCCGCGGCCATGGGCGAGTACTTCCTCTACGGCGGCCAGCACGCCCTGTGCGTGTACGACGACCTCTCCAAGCAGGCCGACGCCTACCGGCAGATGTCGCTGCTGCTGCGGCGCCCGCCGGGTCGCGAGGCCTTCCCGGGTGACGTCTTCTACCTCCACTCCCGCCTGCTGGAGCGCGCCTGCAAGCTCAGCGACGAGCTGGGCGGCGGATCGCTGACCGCCCTGCCGATCATCGAGACGCAGGCCGGTGACGTGTCGGCCTACATCCCGACCAACGTGATCTCGATCACGGACGGGCAGATCTTCCTGGAGAGCAAGCTCTTCTTCTCCGGTGTCCGCCCGGCCCTGAACGTCGGCATCTCGGTCAGCCGCGTGGGTGGCTCCGCGCAGATCAAGGCCATGCGGTCGGTGGCCGGCAAGCTCAAGCTCGAGCTCGCCCAGTACCGCGACCTCGAGGCCTTCTCGCAGTTCGGCTCCGAGCTCGACGCGGCCACCCAGGCCTCGCTGGCCCGTGGCGCGCGTTTCGTGGCCACCCTCAACCAGCCGGCCTACGCGCCGTGGCCGGTCGAGGAGCAGGTCGCGATCATCTACGCCGCCAACCAGGGCATGCTCGACAAGATCCCGGTGGAGAAGGTGCCGGAGGCCAACGAGGCCCTGCGGCTCGACCTGCGCGACGGCGGGGCGGCCCTGCTGGCCGACATCCGCGACACCAAGCAGCTGTCCGACGAGACGGCGGCGGGGATCCAGAAGATCGCCGACAACGTCGCCGAGCGGTTCACCGGCACGCTGCCGGTCGAGTCGCCCGAGGTCGTCGAGGCCGTCGAGGTCGATGCGGAGCCCGAGGCGACCGAGCCGGCCGCCACGACCGCCTAGCCCGTGGCGAGCCAGAGAGACATCAAGCGGCGGATCGACTCGGTCCGCAACACCCGCAAGATCACCCGTGCCATGGAGCTGGTGGCCTCGGCCAAGCTGCGCCGTGCGCAGGAGTCGATCGAGCACCTGCGCCCGTACGCCCGGGCCATGCGGCGGCTGATGTCCCAGGCGGCGCGTCAGAGCGGGGGCGGCATCGGCTCGCTCGCGCTGCTCCAGGAGCGCCCCGCCGAGGGTCGCGCGCTGGTGGTCGCCATCACGGGCGACCGCGGTCTGGCGGGCGCCTTCAACGTCAACATCCTGCGCACCGCGCTGCACGTCGCCGACGACCTGCGCGCCGAGGGCTTCGAGGACGTGGAGTTCACGGCGGTCGGCAAGAAGGGCGCCGGCACCCTGAGGTTTCGCCGGCAGCCGATCGACAAGGTGTTCCAGGGCTTCTCGGCCGACCCGCAGTTCGCGGACGCGGAGCACGTGCTGACGACACGTGTCCGAGCGCTTCACGGCCGGCGAGGTCAACCGCGTGGTGCTGGTCTACAACACCTTCAAGTCGGTGCTGGAGCAGGAGGTCACCACCGAGCAGCTGCTGCCCATCGATCGTGAGCTCGTCCTCGACGAGAACGACGAGCCGGTGGACGGGGAGGCGGTCGACCGCCCGAGCGGCGTCGCCTTCTTCGAGCCCGAGCCCGAGGACTTCCTCGAGTCGCTGCTGCCGAACTACGTCGAGACCACGATCTACCGCGCACTGCTCGAGAGCGCCGCGGCCGAGCTCGCCGCCCGCCGCAGCGCCATGCGCAACGCCACCGACAACGCGGGTGAGTTCATCGACTCGCTCACGCTGGCGATGAACCGCGCCCGTCAGGCCGCGATCACCCAGGAGATCCTGGAGGTCGTCGGCGGCGCGGATGCACTGGAATAGCACGATCCATTTCCGAGGAGAGATCGCGAAACATGGCTGACGACGCTCGAAGCACGGGGACCATCCTCGAGATCAAGGGAGTGGTGATCGACGCCCGCTTCCCCGACGGGCTGCCGTCCATCTACAACGCGATCGAGATCTCGCGCGGCGACGGTGAGCCGCCCCTGGTCGCCGAGGTGCAGCAGCACCTGGGCGACGACCGCGTCCGCGCGGTGGCCTTCGACACCACCGACGGCCTGGCGCGCGGCACCGAGGTCGTGGACACCGGCGCGCCGATCTCGGTGCCCGTCGGCGAGCGGACGCTGGGGCGCATCTTCAACGTGCTCGGCGACGTCATCGACGAGGCCGGCCCCATCGGCGAGGGCGAGCGGTGGCCGATCCACCGGCCGTCGCCGGCGTTCGATCAGCTCAACCCGACCGAGGAGATCCTCGAGACCGGCATCAAGGTCGTGGACCTGCTCGCCCCGTACGTGAAGGGCGGCAAGATCGGCCTCTTCGGCGGCGCCGGCGTGGGCAAGACGGTGCTGATCCAGGAGCTGATCCACAACATCGCCCAGGAGCACGGCGGACTCTCCGTGTTCGCCGGCGTCGGCGAGCGCACCCGCGAGGGCAACGACCTCTGGCTGGAGATGAAGGAGAGCGGGGTCATCAGCAAGACCGCCCTCGTCTACGGCCAGATGAACGAGCCGCCCGGAGCCCGTCTGCGGGTCGCCCTGTCGGGCCTGACCATGGCGGAGTACTTCCGCGACAAGGCCGGCCAGGACGTGCTGCTGTTCATCGACAACATCTTCCGCTTCGTGCAGGCGGGCTCCGAGGTCTCGGCGCTCCTCGGCCGCATGCCGTCGGCCGTGGGTTACCAGCCGACCCTGCAGAGCGAGATGGGCGACCTCCAGGAGCGGATCACCTCGACCCGCAACGGATCGGTCACCTCGGTGCAGGCCATCTACGTCCCCGCGGACGACCTCACCGACCCGGCCCCGGCCGCCAGCTTCGCCCACCTCGACGCCACCACGGTGCTGAGCCGGGCGATCTCGGAGAAGGGCATCTACCCGGCCGTGGACCCGCTCGACTCGTCGAGCCGCCTGCTCTCGGTCGAGGGCGTCGGCGCCGAGCACTACGAGGTGGCCACCCGGGTCCAGGAGATCCTCCAGACCTACAAGGACCTCCAGGACATCATCGCCATCCTCGGCGTGGACGAGCTGACCGACGAGCAGAAGCTCGCGGTGTCGCGCGCCCGCCGCATCGAGCGCTTCCTCTCCCAGCCGTTCAACGTGGCCGAGGCCTTCACCGGCCGGCCCGGTGAGTACGTGCCGCTCGCCGAGACGGTGCGCGGGTTCAAGGAGATCGTGGAGGGCAAGCACGACGACCTCCCCGAGGAGGCGTTCTTCCTGGTCGGCGGCATCGACCAGGCCGTCGAGAAGGCCGCCGGCCTGCGGGCGGCGGTGTGAGCACCTCCGCCGGCACCGAGCGCCGGACGCTCGGCATCCGCGTGCTCACGCCCGAGGGCCCGGTGTTCGACGGCGTGGCGCAGATGGTCATCGTGCCGAGCGTCGCCGGCGAGGTGGGCATCCTCGCCCGCCACGCCCCGTTCATCGCCCAGCTGCGCGTGGGGGATGTCCGCATCCACCAGCCCGACGGCACGATCGTCGTCTTCGCGACCAGCGAGGGCTACATGGCGGTGGAGGACGACCACCTGCTCGTGCTGGTGGAGCAGGCCGAGCTGGCCGGGGAGATCGACCGCGCGCGCGCCGAGACGGCGCTCGCCACCGCCGAGCAGATCCTGAGCGACACCGCGCTCGAGGAGACCACGCGCGTCACGGCCGAGAGGGCCAGGGCGCGCGCCGAGAACCGCATCCGGGTGGCCGACCGTGGCGTCTGAGCGCCCGCTGGTCGATCCGCCGGAGGGTCCGCCGCCCGCCGACCTCGAGATCACCGACCTGATCGTCGGCGACGGCGACGAGGCGCTTCCGGGCACGACGGTTTCGGTGCATTACGTCGGCGTCTCCCACTCGAGCGGCGCCGAGTTCGACGCCTCGTGGAACCGCGGCCAGGAGTTCCGCTTCGGTCTCGGCCAGGGCCAGGTGATCGCCGGCTGGGACCAGGGCGTGACCGGCATGAAGGTCGGCGGACGCCGCCGCCTCGTCATCCCCCCGCACCTCGCGTACGGCGATCAGCGGCGCCGGCGGCGTCATCGCGCCGGGCGAGACCCTGATCTTCGTGGTTGACCTCCTCGGGGTCAGCTGACCTGAGCTGATCCGCGGGATCCGTGCTGGCACGGATCCCCGGCGCGTCGCGCGGTGGGATGATCGCGCCGTGCGCTGGCCCCTCGCCACGGCGTGGACCTGTGCGGCACTCGCCGTGGCCGCGTTCGCGGCCGCGCTCGTCCTGCGGTCGATCGACGACCACCCGCCGGAGTCGGCGTTCGACGCGCTCGGGTTCGCACTGTTCGCGGCACCCCCGCTGATCGCCGGGGTCGCGATCGCGCGCAACCAGCCGGCCAACCCGGTGGGCCCCATCGTCGCGGGACTCGGTCTGCTGCCCGCGCTGGACGTCGCGCTCGAGGCGTGGGCCTCCGCCGGGATGCACGGCCAGGTCGAGGGCGCCGGCTGGGGGGCGCTCCTCTTCCAGAGCGACTGGATCCCGGTCTTCGCCCTGCTCGCCCTGCTGTTGCTGCTGTTCCCCGACGGCCATCCGATCGGGCCGCGCTGGCGCTGGGCCGTGGGGCTTGCCGTGGCGTCCCCGTTCGTGATGCTCGTCGGCACCACGTTCCGGGATGCGCGCTTCGACGCGCCCTATGAGGACGTCGCCCGTCCACTGCCGACCTTCTCGGGGGCCCCGCAGGCGCTCCTCTCCTGGATCGGGCTGGCGTCGCTGTTCGCCGCGGTCGTCCTGGCGGCGGTCTCCGTGATCCTGCGCCTGCGGCGCTCCCGCGGGGTCGAGCGGACGCAGATCAAGTGGCTGGCCGCGGCGGCGCTGCTGCTGCCGGTGGCCCTCGTCGCGGGACGGTCGAGGGCACGCTTGTTGACGGCACGGGCGTGGTCACGGCCGTGACCTTCGTGGCCGCGTATCTGGCTCTGATCGGCGCCGTCGCCGTGGCGATGCTGCGCCACGGGCTCTACGACGTCGACCGGGTCATCAGCCTGACGATCGCCTGGCTCGCCCTGTCGGTGCTCCTCGTCGCCGGTGTGGTGACGATCGCGTTGGTGATCGCGGTGCCACTCGGCGGGGGGTCGGTGGCGGGCGCCGCGGTGGCCGGGGTGGCCGCGGCGCTGGTGTTCGATCCCCTGCGCCGCCGGCTGCAGCGCATCGTGGACCGGCGCTTCGACCGCGACCGCACCCGCGCCGTGGGGCGGGTCGAGGCATTCTCGTCGCGGCTCCGCGACGGCGCCGCCGAGCCCGAGGACATCGAGGACGTGCTGCGCGACGCGCTGGGCGACCCCGGTCTGCGGCTGCTGGTGTGGCTGCCCGAGCACGACACCCACGCGGATCTCGCCGGCGCCGAGCAGCCCGTGCCGTCGCCGAGCGGGGGCCGCACGGTGACGGCCGTCGGTCGTGGGGACGCACCCCTCGGGCTGATCGTCCACTCCGACCGGCTGCTGCAGCGGCCGGGGCTCCTCGCCGACGTCGTCCGCGCCGCCGCCCTGCCGGTGGAGGTGGCCCGCCTGCGCTGCGAGCTGCGCCGCCGGCTGGACGAGGTGGAGGAGAGCCGGGAGCGGATCGTGCGCGCCGGCTACGAGGAGCGCCGGCGCCTCGAGCGCGACCTGCATGACGGCGCGCAGCAGCGCCTGGTGGCCCTCGGGATGGCGCTGCGGCGCGTCCAGCGGCGCCCGGATGCCGACCCGGAGGTCGTCCGCGCCCTCGACGGGGCGGTCGACGAGCTCAGCGACGCGGTGTCCGGGCTCCGCGAGATCGCGCGCGGCCTGCGGCCGGGCGCCCTCGACGACGGGCTCGGGCCGGCCCTCGCCGATCTCGCCCGCCGCAGCCCGCTGATCGTGGACGTCGACGGACCTCCGGAGGGGCTGCCGCCCGAGATCGAGACGGCGGCCTACTACGTCGTCTGCGAGGGGGTGGCCAACGCGGTCAAGCACGCGGGCGCGACGCGCGTCGACATCTGCGCCCAGCGGGTGAACGGGTCGCTGACGCTGACCGTCGCCGACGACGGGCGCGGCGGCGCCGCCGCCACCGGGCGGCGGCGGGCTCGCGGGCCTTGCCGACAGGGTCGCCGCCCACGGGGGCGCGCTCCACGTGCACAGCCCGGCGGGCGCCGGCACCCGTCTCGAGGTGGTGCTGCCGTGCGGATCGTGATCGGGGAGGACTCGGCGCTCTTTCGCGAGGGTCTCGCCCTGCTCCTGAAAGACGCCGGCCACGACGTCGTCGCCGCCGTCGGCGACGCGCCCGCGGTGGTCGCCGCGGTGGAGCGCGAGGCGCCCGACCTCGCGGTGGTCGACATCCGCATGCCGCCCCGCAACGAGGACGACGGCGCCCGCGCCGCCGCCGAGATCCGTCGCGACCACCCCGCCGTCGCGCGTGATGCTGCTGTCCCAGCACGTCGAGACGCGCCACTCGCTCGACCTGGTCGCCACCGGGGGCTTCGGCTACCTGCTCAAGGACCGCGTGCTCGATGTGGACGACTTCCTCGACGCGCTGCGGCGCGTGGCCGACGGGGGCTCGGCGCTCGACCCCGAGGTGGTCGCCGCCCTGGTCTCGGGACGGCGCGACGACCCTCTGTCCGCGCTCAGCCCGCGCGAGCGCGAGGTGCTGGCGCTGATGGCCGAGGGCCGCACCAACGCCGGCATCGCGCGGCGGCTGTGGCTCACCGACCGCACCGTCGAGACCCACGTGCGCAGCATCCTGGGCAAGCTCGGGCTGCCGGCCACCGACGAGGACCACCGCCGGGTGCTGGCGGTGCTGGCCCATCTGCGCGCCGACGCCGGGCCCGGGACTCCGCGCCAGCACGTAGCCGGGTCCCGCGCCCGCCACGATGCCCGGCGCGGGTGTGGCGCGGCGAGGATCGCTCCGAGTTCCACACCGACCTCGGAGGAATCATGAGCACCGGCACACACCACATCGACGTCTCTCCCACCCGGCGCCTCGGCCTCGCCCCGGTCGCCCTCGCCCTGGCGATCATCTCGTTCCCCGGCAGCATGCTCCCGTGGGACTGGTTCACCGCGGGCGGCATCGTGATCGGCGTCCCGCTCGCGCTCGCCGGACTCGTGCTCGGCGTCCGGGCCCGCCGCGATGCGGCCGCCACCACGGCCGGCCGCCGCATGGGCACGGCGGCGATCGTCATCGCGGTGGTCGTGCTGCTGATCCCGGTGGTCTGGCTCATCGCCTCCGCCCTGGGGTAGTCGCCGACGGCGATACTGGCGTGCGTGATCCCGGTCCCCGAGGTACTCCGCGTACGCGAGTTCCGCCACGTCTGGCTCGCCAGCGTGGCGTCCAACGCGGGCTCGTGGCTGCAGATCGTGGCCAGCGGCTGGCTCATCCTGAAGGCGACGGACAGCCCCGCCGCCGTGGGTGCGCTGGCCCTGGTCACCCGGGCGCCGGCGATCCTGCTCGCGGCCTACGCCGGCCAGATCGCCGACCGCTTCGACCGCCGCCTGATCGGCATCTGGACCTTCCTCCTGCAGGCGGTCGCGGCGCTGCTGCTGGCCGTGATCACCTGGGTCGACGGCGTCAACGTTCGCGGCCATCTACATCCTCACGTTCGTCATCGGGGTCGGCTTCGCGCTCGGGCTGCCGGCGATGCTGGCCCTGATCCCGGCCCTGGTCCCGCGGCCCCGCCTCTCGCAGGCGGTCAGCCTCAACGCCGCCGGCATCAACGTCGCGCGGCTGCTCGGCCCCGCCATCGGTGGCCTGACGCTCGCCTTCGCCGGCGCCACGGTGTGCTTCACGCTCAACGCCGTCTCGTTCCTGGCGCTGGTGTGGGCGCTCCTGCGGCTCGCGCCGCGTCCGCCGGTGCGCGCCCTCGGAGAGCGGCACCGCATGCGCGAGGCCTTCGCCTACGCGCGCCGCGACCCGGCCATGCGCCGCCTGCTGCTGGGCATGGTGCTGTTCACCGCGCTCGCCTCACCCATCCAGGAGCTCGCGCCGGTGGTGGCCGACCGCCTCAACGCCGGCGCGGGCGGGCTGGGTCTGCTGCTGGGGGCCATGGGCGGGGGCGCGCTGTTCGGCGCCTGGCTGCTCGAGCGCCTCCAGGCGTCCGGGCTGCAGCGGCACCGCGCCCTGCCGATCGCCTCGCTGAGCTTCTCCGTCGGCCTCGCGGTCGTCGCACTGACGCCCTGGTTCGCCGTCGGTCTGCTGGGAATGGCCTTCAGCGGGCGTGTTCTGGATCTGGATGTTCGCCGCCACCAACACCGCCGTGCAGCTCCTGTCGCCGCCGCCTCTGCTGGGCCGGCTGCTCGGGCTCTACCAGCTGTCGGTCATCGGCCCGATCGCCGTCGGATCGACCCTGGCCGGCGTGGTCGCCGGGCAGGTGGGCATCTCCGCCACGCTCGCCGGCTGCGCCGTGCTGCTCGCCGCGTGGGGAGCGTGGAGCCTGCGCAACGACGTCCCCGCCATCGACGCCCCGCGTCGCGAGGCCTCAGTCGGCGAACGCGGCGATCGCGTCGAGGACCCTGGCGGGGACGCGGCCCTCGACCTTTAGGAAATGCCCGGCGCCCGGCACCTTGATGGTGCTGGTGGGGCGTCCGGCGGCCGTGCGCGCCGCCAGCAGCAGTCCCAGGTCGGAGATCGGCACCACGCCGTCGGCCGTGCCCTGGACGAGTAGCGTCGGCTGTCGCACTGCGGCCGCGTCGACGCGCGGATCACGCATCAGCGTGGCACGAGCCACGTCGCCGCCCACCAGGCGCGCCAGCAGGCGATCGGCGGTCCCGCCGGGTACCTTCGGCAGCGTGCTCAGCGGCCGGCCGGGAGCGGAGAGCGCGACCACCCGCGTCGCCGGCGCGGTGCGCGCGGCCTGAAGCGCGAGGTCGCCGCCCTGGCTATGACCGATCAGGGTCACCCGTGCCGAGTCGACGCCGGGCAGCGCGGCGAGGGTGCGGGTCGCCGCGACGGCGTCGGTGGCCAGTGGCCGGGCGTCCAACCAGCTGAGGGGCGCTCCCCCCGAGCGGCCGATGCCCCGCTTGTCGTAGCGCAGCACCTCGATGCCGCGCTTGGCCAGGTTGTGGGCGAGGATCTTGTAGTCCACGTCGCCGCGGCCGTCGAGGGACCCGTCACGGTTGTCGGGACCGAAACCGCCCACGATCACCGCCGCCGGATGAGGCCCCGCCCCGGCAGGGATCGTCACCGTCCCGGACAGGGTGACCCCGTCGGAGGTGCGAATCGTGACCGGCCGCTCGACGGTGGTCGTGGGTGTGGCCACGGCCATCAGGGCGGCGCTGATCAATGCGGAGATCACTCTTCTGAGGGTAGACACGCGGGTGTTCGCGTTCGGCCAAGGGGAGGTTCAGAAGAACTCGAGCGCTGAGGGTCAAACCCACAACGCTCCGAGCTCTGAGGCTTCTGAGCTTCGGGGTTTTCTGCCAGTGCGCGGAGGACTGGTGACAAGGCGAGGAACCGGCCTCTGGCGGGCCGGTTCGTCGCGCGCTCATCGCCTGCCGGCGATTCGGCGGACCGACGCCACCGGCTTCGCCGGGGCCAGGTCGTCGGGAAAAACGGGTCAAGGATCAAAGCGAGCATGCCCACGCTCTTTGACGTGGACCTTCCTCTCGCTTTGAGGGTGGTCGTTGGCCGCCACGCTTTCGCTCTGTGGTGTGGACCTTCCTCGTGTTTTAAGGGTTTGGCCGCCACGCTCGGGGGTTGTGGGGTGCAGAAACCGGCCGCGGTGCGCCTCGATCGGGGGACCGGGTATCCTGCCCGCGTGGACGAGGTTCTGCTCGCTGAGCGGCTGATCGCCTACGACACGTCGCGTCGCTCCGAGATCGGCCAGGCCACGGATTTCATCGCGGGCTGGCTCGAGGCCCGGGGGGCGTCGGTGCATCGCGTCGAGACCGGTGGTCGCCGGAGTCTCGTGGCGCGCGTCGGGTCCGGTCCCGTTCGGCTCATCTATCACGGGCACGTGGACGTCGTTCCGGGTCACCCGGAGCAGTTCGCGCCGCGAGTGGACGGCGGCCGTCTCTATGGTCGCGGCGCCTACGACATGAAGGCCGCGCTCGCGGCGATGATGCTCGCCGTGGCCGATCTCTCGACGGGGCTGCGCGGGGTTCAGGTGGAACTGATCGTGGTCCCCGACGAGGAACGTTCGGAGCCGGGGGAGAACTGTACGCAGATGATGGTCCACGACGGACTGACGGCCGACTTCGTCGTCTGCGGCGAGCCCACCGACATGCGCGTGGGCGTGCAGGCCAAGGGCGTGCTGATGCTGCGGATCGACGTCGCCGGCACGGCCGCCCACGGCGCGACGCCCTGGCTGGGCGACAACGCCGTGCTGCGGGCGGTGGACATCTTCCGGGGCATCTCCGAGCTGCCGTTCGCCTCCGAGTCGGCGCCGCTGTTCGACCGGCCGTCGATCAACCTCGGCAGGATCCAGGGCGGCGACGCGGTCAACAAGGTGCCCGACACGTGCCGGATGGAGGTCGACCTCCGCTACCTGCCGACCCAGTCGCCCGACGAGGTGCTGCGGCAGGTGAGCGCCATCGATCCGCGCGCCAGCGTCGAGGTGCTGCTGGCCCTGCGACCGGCCGACGTGCCGCCCGACAACGTGTTCGTGCAGACGCTGCTCGGGGCCGCCGGCCGCTACGAGCCCTCGACCACCTCGGTGGGCCGTGACGGCGCCTCCGACGCCGTGGCCTTCCTCGACGTCGGCGTCCCCGCGGTCGAGTTCGGGCCGCGCGGCGCCGGGCACCACGGCCCCGACGAGCACGTCGAGATCGAGAGCCTGCCGCGCTACCGCCGGGCGCTGACCGACTTCGCCCGGATGGTCGCCGAGCTGCCCGCGCCGACCGCCGAGCGGGCCTCCGCGTGACGCCCACGCCGACGCCCACGCCCGAGCCTCCGCACCGCAGCGCCCGCTACTGGCGGGTGCGCCCGCGCCGCAAGGGGTGGCTGGCGGTGGTGGCGTTCTCGCTGTGGGCGATCATCGGCCTGGTCGTGTCGGTCGTGCTCGGCGGCTACATCTACCTGGACAACACGCTGCAGGCGGCGGCGCCCAACACGCCCGAGGCCAAGGCCGCCCGCGCGGCGACGCGACCGGTGCTGCCGGGCAAGCCGGTCAACGTGCTGCTGATCGGCTCCGACACACGCCCGTCCCTCGGCGACCCCGGGCGCAGCGACTCGCTGATCCTGGTGCGGATGGACCCCAAGCGGAACCTGATCTCGATGCTGTCCTTCCCGCGCGACCTCTACGTGAACATCCCCGGCATGGGGATGAACAAGATCAACGCGGCCTACTCGCAGGGCCCCGCGAAGACGATCGAGACGATCAACGAGATCACCGGCGAGGACATCAACGACTACCTGATCGTCGACTTCACCGGCTTCGCGAAGCTCGTGGACGAGGTCGGCGGCGTCTACCTCGACATCGACCGCCGCTACTACAACAAGAACATCGGCACGGTGGCGACCAACTACTCGAGCATCGACCTCCAGCCGGGGTACCAGAAGCTCAACGGGGCCGACGCGCTCTCGTACGTCCGCTACCGCCACACCGACTCGGACTACGACCGCATCGCGCGCCAGCAGCAGTTCCTGTCCGAGCTGAAGCGCCAGACCAAGCAGCTCGACAACCTCACCAACATCACCAGCTTCCGCAAGATCTGGGGCAAGAACATCGAGACCAGCGTCACCAACGTGCCGCGTTTCCTCTCGATGCTCGAGCTCGCGCTGACCGTCCCCAAGGACCGCATCGCGCGGGTGGCGATCAAGGGCAGCTCGGACATGATCAACGGGGCCTCCGTGGAGCTCGCGCCCCCGGGCGAGATCGCGACCAAGGTGGCGCAGTGGCGCGACCCCGAGTTCGAACAGGCCTCGCAGACCTCGGCGAAGCCCATCGATCCGTCGGCCGTGGACATCAACGTCTACAACGGCAGCGGCAGGGCCCTCGCCGCCGAGGACGTGGCCCAGGCGCTCAGCGAGAAGAACTACCGCGCGACCGTCGCGGGCAACGCCAACGACTTCGGGTACACCTCGAGCGCGGTGCTCTACGGCCCCGGCTTCCGCGACGCCGCGCGCAAGGTGGCCGCGCTGCTCGGGCCCACGACCAGCGTCGGCGCGCTCAACGCGTCGGACGCCCGTGGCAACGAGGTCGTGGTGATCGCCGGCACGGACTTCACCGGCAAGCTCGCGACGCCGCCCAAGGCGCAGGCCCGGCCCGCCGCCGACACCGTGGCCACCTCGGATCTGGTGCCGGCGATGCGCCAGATCCAGACGCAGGTCGGGTTCCCCGTGATGGCGCCGCTCAAGGTGGCGCGCGGTTCGGCCGTGAAGATCGTGCGGGCCGCGAAGGTCGTGGCCAGCGGGGGTTCCAACAGCCCGAAGATGGTCAAGGTCGTCGTCAACGTCAATCCCGGCGGGGTGCCCCGCTACTGGGCGATCACGATGACCGACATGAAGAACCCCCCGATCGTCGAGGGCGAGACCGGGTCGTACGTTTCTGGAGGTCGGCGCTACCTGACGTACTATGACGGCCGAAACCTCCAGCGCTTGGCCTTCGAGAAGGATGGGGTCTGGTACTGGGTGTCGAACACGCTGAAAAACGACCTCAGCGCCAAGACGATCGAGGAGATCGCCAAGTCCATGCGCACCCTTAACCGCGCCAAGCTGCCCAAGGGGACCACCAACACCCCGATGTCGGTTGAGACGGACGCATCGACTCCGTGAGCGACTCCCAGGACCTCAACGGCACCCCGCCGCCACGGGAGCGCATCGGCGTGATCGGCGCCGGCTACGTCGGCCTGGTGACCGGCGTCTGCCTGGCCTCCATGGGCTACCAGGTGACTCTGCGCGACATCGACGCCACCAAGGTGGCGGCCCTCAACGACGGCCAGGTGCCGATCTACGAGCCCGGCCTCGAGGACCTGATGGCCGAGCACAAGGACCGGCTCACCTACACGCTGTCGCTGCAGCGCATGCTGGACCTCTCCGACATCATCTTCATCGCGGTGGACACGCCCCCGACCTACTCGGGCGACGCGGACCTCTCGCGGGTGATGGGCGTGGTGGACGAGCTCGAGCAGGTGGGCACCGAGGTCAACCACATCCTCGTCATGAAGAGCACCGTGCCGGTGGGCACGGGCGAGCGCGTGCGGGCCGAGCTGGACGCCCGCGGCCTCGGGGGCGTCGGCTACTGCTCCAACCCGGAGTTCCTGAAGGAGGGCGCGGCGATCGCCGACTTCCTCCAGCCGGACCGCGTGGTGATCGGGTCGTTCGACGACCGTCATGGCGACCGGGTGGCCGATCTCTACGCGCCCCTCGGCGCGCCGATCGTGCGCACCAGCGTGCCCTCGGCGGAGATGGTCAAGTACGCCTCCAACGCGTTCCTCGCCACCAAGATCAGCTTCATCAACGAGATCGCCAACGTCTGCGAGGAGGTCGGCGCGGACGTCGCCGTCGTCGCCCACGGCATGGGCCTCGACTCGCGCATCGGCAGCTCGTTCCTGCGCGCCGGCATCGGCTTCGGCGGCAGCTGCTTCCCCAAGGACGTCTCCGCCCTCAAGCAGCTGGCCGGCAACTCCGGGTACCACTTCCAGCTGCTCACCTCGGTGATCGAGGTCAACGAGCTCCAGAAGCGGCGCGTGATCGGCAAGCTCAAGAAGCACCTGGGCGCGTTGGAGGGCAAGCGCATCGCGCTGCTCGGCCTGGCGTTCAAGCCGGAGACCGACGACATGCGCGAGGCCTCGAGCCTGGTGCTGGCGGCGCGCCTGCTGGCCGAGGGCGCCGAGGTGCGCGCGTTCGACCCGATCGTGGACATGACCTCCGAGCGTCTCAACGGCGTCACCATGTGCGCCACCTCCGAGGAGGCCATGGCCGACGCCGATGCCGCCGTGCTCGTGACCGAGTGGGCGTCGATCGTCGGGCTCGACTGGGGCGGCCTGTGCTCCACCATGCGCTCCCCGGTGATCATCGACGGGCGCAACGCGCTCGACCCGCGCGAGATGACCCGCCACGGGTACATATTCGAGGGCATCGGCCGCATCCCGGCGCACGTGGGTGTGACCTGAGTCAGGTCGTCCTGCTGGTCGGCGGCACGGGCACCCGCCTGCGCCCGCTCACCGACACGCGCCCCAAGCCGATGATGCCGCTGGTTAACCGGCCCTTCGTGGAGCACCAGATCGACCTGCTGCGCCGGCACGGCATCGACGACGTCATCTTCTCGTGCGGCTACCGGCCGGATGCGCTGGAGGCCCATTTCGGCGACGGGTCGGCGATCGGCATGAGGGTGCGGTACGTGGTCGATCCGGAGCCCCTCGGCACGGCCGGCGCCGTCAAGAACGCCGAGGCGCTGCTCGACGACGCGCCGTTCTTCGTGCTGAACGGGGACATCCTCACCGACCTCGACCTCACGGCCTTCGCCCAGGCGTACAGCGCCAGCGGCGGCGCGGGCATGGTCGCCCTGACCCCGGTCGAGGACCCCAGCGCGTTCGGGCTGGTGCGCCTGCACCCGGACGGCTCGGTCGAGGCCTTCGTCGAGAAGCCGTCGCCCGACCAGCTGCGACCCGGCGAGCCCTTTCGGATCAACGCCGGCACCTACCTGCTCACGCCGGACGCGCTCGCCCGCATCCCCGCGGGCCAGGCGTGCTCGATCGAGCGGGAGATCTTCCCCGTCCTCGCCGACGAGGGGCTGCTCCACGGCCATCCGAGCGACGCCTATTGGCGCGACATCGGCACGCCCGCCTCCTATCTCACGGCGAATCACGACGTGCTGCGCGGCGCCCTGGTCACCGCGACCCCGACCGGCGACCTCTACGCCGGGCCCGGTGCGACCATCGACGCCGGCGCGAGCGTGGGTGAGCTGTCCAGCATCGGCGCCGGCGCCACGGTGGCCACGGCGGCCGTGGTGCGCGGCAGCGTGATCGGCGCCGATGCCCGCGTGGGCGAGGGCGCGGAGATCTCGGGCGCGATCCTGGGGCAGGGCGTCACCGTGGGCGCCGGCGCGCGCATTCCCGCCGGATCCGTCGTCGGCGACGAGGCGGAAATCGCCGCCGGAGCCCAGGTTGACCCCTCCCTTGCGGTGCCCACCGGTGGGTCCGTGAGCGCCGACGCCGCGCTCCGGTAGCCTGCGGGCCGTGATCGACCTCGACGCAGCGGGCGCGCTCGACGCGGACAGCCTCGGCCTGGTCCGCGGAATCGGCGACTCCCTGGCCGCCTTCGACGACGCGCGTGCCGCGGCCGAGGGCGTGGAGCTCGTCTACCCGCCCTCCGAGATCAGCGACGTGGCGCTCTGCGGCATGGGCGGCTCGGCCATCGCGGCCGACCTCGTGCTCGGCGCCTACCGCGAGCGGCTGCGGCGCCCGATGGCCGTCGTGCGCGACTACTACCTGCCGGGATGGATCGGCGAGCGTACCCTCGTGATCCTCAGCTCCTATTCGGGCGGCACCGAGGAGACGCTCACCGCGACCTCGCAGGCCCTCGATCGCAACGCCCTGACCGTCGCCGTGACGAGCGGCGGCAAGCTCGGGAACCACTACCCCACCGAGGAGGGCGTGCCGGTGGTCCCCGTGGTGCCCGGCTTCCAGCCGCGCGCCGCGCTGCTGCGCATGCTGGTGCCGGTGGTGGTGCTGCTCGGCCGCCTCGAGGTGCTCCCGCCGATCGACGAGGACCTCGACGAGGCGCGCGAGACGATCGCCACGGCCATCGCGACGCTCGGCCCCGACGTCCCCGAGGCCCAGAACCCCGCCAAGCAGCTCGCGCGCTCGCTGCAGGGCGCCGTCCCGCTGCTGTGGGGCGCCGAGCTCACCGCGCCTGTCGCGGTGCGGTGGAAGGGCCAGTTCAACGAGAACGCCAAGATCCCGGCCTACGCCTCCGCGCTGCCCGAGCTCGATCACAACGAGATCTGCGGGTTCGCCGGGATGTCGCCCGAGGTGAGCTCCCACGCGGCCCTGATCATGCTGCGCGACGAGCGCCAGCACCGGCAGGTGCAGCGCCGCTTCGACCTCACCCGCGAGCTGGTGGAGCCCCACGTGAGCCAGGTCGTGTCGGTCACGGCCGACGGCAGCGGCGCGCTCGCCCGCGCTCTCGACCTGGTGCTGCTCGGCGACTACGTGTCGCTGTACCTGGCCCTGCTCAACGGCGTCGACCCGGGGCCCGTGGAGATGATCGAGCGGCTCAAGGGCCGTCTCGCCGCGACGGGCTACGGGAGGTCTCCCGCCCCCGAGGCGTGAGCGGCGTGTCGCAGTCCGAGGGCCTCGCGCCCCTCGACATCATCCGGCTCACCGGCGCCGGCGTGGAGATGCTCGACCAGACGCTGCTGCCGGCGCAGGAGTCGGTGCTGGTGTGCGCGGAGTGGCCCGGGGTGGTCGACGCGATCCGCCGCCTCTCGATCCGCGGCGCCCCCGCCCTCGGCATCGCCGGCGCGATGGGGGTCGCCCTTGCGGCGGCGTCGGTCCGCGACGCCGACCCTGCGGCCGGGCGCGCCGAGATCGCCCGGGCCGCCGAGGCCCTGCGCGCGGCGCGCCCCACCGCCGTCAACCTGGCGTGGGCCGTCGACGCCCAGATGCGGCTGGCCGACGCGCATCCCGGTCCGCCCGGCGCGCTCGCGGACGCCCTGGCCGACGCGGCCCGCCGGCTGCACGACGACGAGGTTGACCGCTGCCGGCGCATCGGCGCCCACGCGCTGGGGCTGATGGGCCGGGGTGCCCGGATCATGACCCACTGCAACGCCGGGGCGCTCGCCACCGGCGGCTACGGCACCGCTCTCGGGGTGGTGCGCGCCGCGTATGAGGCCGACCCGTCGGTGCGGGTGGTGGTGCCCGAGACCCGGCCGCTGCTGCAGGGCTCCCGGCTGACCGCGTGGGAGCTGGCCCGCGACGGAATCCCGCACACCCTGATCACCGACTCCATGGCCGCCTCGATGATGGCCGCCGGCGCGGTCTCGCACGTGGTCGTCGGCGCCGACCGCATCGCCGCAAACGGCGACACGGCCAACAAGATCGGCACCTACGGGCTGGCCATCCTGGCGCGCGAGCACGGCATCGACGTGTTCGTCGCCGCGCCCACCAGCACCATCGATCCCTCGACGCCCACCGGCGCCGACATCCCCATCGAGGAGCGCTCGGCCGACGAGGTGCGCGGGCTGGTGCTGTTCGGGTCGCCCGCGTCCGCGGTCACGACGGCCGTCGCCAATCCGGCCTTCGACGTCACGCCCGCCCGCCTGATCGCCGCGATCGTCACCGAGCACGGGGTGCATCGCCCGCCCTACGAGCGCTCGCTGCGTCGGGAGTCCACGCAGGGCTGAGCCGCATCCCGGCACGCGCGCGCGCGCCGGGCGGCACGGTCGGGTGGAGAGGAGTGGGGGTGGGGCGGGGCAGGCTGGCGGCGTGCCGCTCGACACCCTCCTCGACATCCTGCTGCCCCCGGCGTGCGCGGCCTGCGCCCTGCCCGGACGGCCGGTCTGCGACGGGTGCCGCACGGCGCTCGCGCGGCTGCCGGCGCCCTGGTGCGGCGGGTGCGGCGCGCCGCTGCCCGTCAGGGTCGATCGCTGCTCCGCCTGCCGCGGAAAGCTGGCCGACGGGCGCCAGGCCGTGGCCTACACCGGTCCCGCCCCGGCCATCGTTGGCGCGCTGAAGGACGGCCGGCGGCGGGTGCTCGCGGCCGTGATGGCGGACGTGATGGCCGAGGCGATCCCGCCGCCGCCTCTCGGCGCGGTGCTGGTGCCTGTGCCGCTCGGGCCGCGCCGCGTGCGCGAGCGCGGCTTCAACCAGAGCCTGCTGCTGGCCCGGGCGCTCGGCGACCTGTGGGGCCGGCCCGTGGCCGACGCGCTCGTCCGCGCGCGGGAGGGCCCCGATCAGCGCGGCGCCGGGGCCACCGCACGGGCGCGCCAGGCGGCCGGCGCTTTCGCCGCGGAGGGGCCGGATGCCGTGCCCGCCTGCGCGTGGATCATCGACGACGTGCTCACCACCGGCGCCACCCTCGCCGACTGCGCTCGGGCCCTGCGCGCGGGCGGCGCCCGCCGCGTCGGGGCGACCTGCTTCGCGCGGGTGCCGGAGCAGGCGACGTGATCATGCGGGCATGGCGATGTTGACCCCTCGCGCTAGTGTCGACACACCGAGAAGCGAACAGGGGGGGCACCGTGCAACTCCAGGTCAAGGGCAAGGGAATGTCCGTCACCGACGCCCTCTTCAACCACGCGGAGCAGAAGCTCGAGAAGCTCACCCGCATCTTTCCGCCGTGGGACGAAGCGACCATGGTCGAGCTCGAGTTGTCGGTCGAGCGCAACAAGAAGATCGAGCGCGATCAGATCGCGGAGGTGACGGTCCGGACCAAGGGGCCGGTGCTGCGCGTGCGCGAGAGCGCCGACGACATGTACGTGGCCATCGATCAGGCCGCGCACAAGCTGGAGCGCCAGGCGCGCCGCTATCGCGACCGGCGTAAGGACCACCACGGCCGTCCGCCCCTCGACGAGGTGGCCGAGACCGTCGCGTCGGAGGTTCCCGCGCTGCCCGCCGCCGCCCTCACCGCCGAGCCGATCGCGCCGCTCGAGCCCGCCGAGCCCACGCCCCGCCTGGTCAAGAGCAAGAGCTTCGAGCTCAAGCCCATGAGCCCCGAGGACGCGGCGCTGTTCATGGATCTCGTCCACCACGACTTCTACGTCTTCCTCAACGAGGGGGACGGCCTGGTGAACGTGGTCTACCGGCGTCGCGACGGCGACTTCGGCCTGATCGCACCCGGCGCGTGACGGCGGCTCATTCCCACGCCCTGACGGCCGATGAGGCCCGAGAGGCCTGCGCTACGATGAGTGAGTTGTGCCCACGATCCCCACGGTGTCCGCATGAGCACTGATCTCCTGAACAAGGTCCTTCGCGTCGGCGAGGGCCGCGCGATGAAGGGCATGCAGTCTCAGGTCGGCAAGATCGCCGAACTCGAGCCCGCGATGGAGAAGCTCAGCGACGGCGAGCTGCGCGCGAAGACCGACGAGTTCCGCGCGCGCCTCGCCGACGGCGAGACGGTTGACGACCTCCTGACCGAGGCCTTCGCGGTGGTCCGCGAGGGCGGCCGCCGGATCCTCGGGATGCGGCTCTTCGACGTCCAGATGATCGGGGCGATGACCCTGAACTCCGGGAAGATCGCCGAGATGAAGACCGGCGAGGGCAAGACCTTCGCCGCGGTCCCGGCCGTCTACCTCAACGCGCTCACCGGGCGCGGCGTCCACGTCGTGACGGTCAACGACTACCTGGCCAGTCGTGACGCGGCCTGGATGGAGCCGCTCTACGAGTCGCTCGGCATCAGCGTCGGCGTCATCAGCTCGATGATGCCGGAGGCCACGCGGCGCGACTCCTACGCGGCCGACGCCACCTACGGCACCAACGCCGAGTTCGGCTTCGACTACCTGCGCGACAACATGGCCGTGCGCATCGACGACTGCGTCCAGCGCGACCACTACTTCTGCATCGTGGACGAGGTCGACTCGATCCTCATCGACGAGGCCCGGACGCCGCTGATCATCTCCGGCGTGCCCGAGGCGGCGACCGACACGTACTACCGCTTCGCCCGCATCGTCCCGACGCTGAAGACCGGTGAGGACTTCGAGGTGGACGAGAAGCACCGCGCGGTGTCGCCCACCGAGAGCGGCGTGGACAAGGTGGAGAAGGCGCTCGGCATCGAGAACCTCTACCTCGACGTCCACGGCAACCTGGTCAACCACCTGATCCAGGCCCTCAAGGCCCACTCGCTGTACCGCAAGGACAAGGAGTACATCGTCCGCGACGGCGAGCTGCTGATCGTGGACGAGTTCACCGGCCGCGTGCTCGAGGGTCGTCGGTACTCCGAAGGCCTGCACCAGGCGCTCGAGGCCAAGGAGGGGCTGAAGATCCGCGAGGAGAACCAGACCCTCGCAACGATCACCCTGCAGAACTACTTCCGCATGTACGAGAAGCTCTCGGGGATGACCGGTACGGCCGCGACCGAGGCCAACGAGTTCGCGAAGATCTACAACACCGACGTGACCTCGATCCCGACGCACCGGCCGATGGTGCGCCAGGACTCGAACGACTACATCTTCAAGACCAAAGAGGCGAAGTACCGGGCGGTCGTCGAGGACATCGCCGAGGCCAACGAGAAGGGCCAGCCGGTGCTGCTGGGCACGATCTCCGTCGAGATCTCCGAGATGCTCTCGGGGATGCTCAAGAAGCGGGGCATCGAGCACAACGTGCTGAACGCCAAGAACCACGCGCGCGAGGCGGAGATCATCCTCGGCGCCGGGCAGAAGGGCGCGGTCACGATCGCGACCAACATGGCCGGCCGTGGCGTGGACATCAAGCTCGGCGAGGGCGTCGAGGAGATCGGCGGCCTCTACATCGTGGGCACCGAGCGCCACGAGAGCCGGCGCATCGACAACCAGCTGCGCGGACGCGCCGGCCGTCAGGGCGACCCCGGCCGCTCGCGGTTCTTCCTGTCCGCCGAGGACGATCTGATCCGGATCTTCGCCGGCGACCGCATCTTCAAGATCCTCGACCGCCTCGGCCCCGGCGACGACCTGCCGATCGAGGCCAAGATGCTCTCCAAGACCGTGGAGGGCGCCCAGAAGAAGGTCGAGGAGCAGAACTTCAACATCCGCAAGCGCGTCCTCGACTACGACGACGTGCTGAACAAGCAGCGCGAGGTGATCTACTCCGAGCGCCGCCGCGTGCTCGAGGGCGAGGACCTCGGCGAGCAGGCCCGCGACTGGGTGGCCGAGACCCTGGTCGACGTGATCGGCCAGTTCGAGGACGACGACACGCTGCCCGCCGACTGGGACATGGACGCCCTGTTCATGGCCCTCAACGGCTACTACCCGATGAGCTTCACGGTCGCCGACATCAGGGGCGACCTCGAGCACCCCGCCGATCCGCTCACGCGCGAGGACCTCCTCGACCGGATCGAGGACGACATGATGGACGCGTACGAGAAGCGCGAGACCGAGCTCGGCGAGCAGCTGATGCGCGACCTCGAGCGCTGGGTGCTGCTCCAGCTGATCGACCAGCACTGGCGCGAGCACCTCTACAACATGGACTACCTGCGCGAGGGCATCCACCTGCGCGCGCTGGGCCAGAAGGACCCGCTCTCGGAGTACCGCCTCGAGGGCCACGCGATGTTCGACGAGATGATGGGCATCCTGAAGGGCGAGTTCGTCCGGTACATGTTCCACATCCAGATCGAGCGCCCGCCCGAGGTGGAGGAGCAGCGCGTCACCGAGGTCGATTACTCGTACCAGAGCGATCCCGTGCAGGGCTTCGACGGCATGGCCGCCGAGGAGGACGAGATCGAGGGCGAGGCCGAGGTCGAGCAGGACCGCGGCGCCGTGGCCGTGGTGGAGCAGCGCGTGCTGAGCGAGGACGAGAAGGTCGGTCGCAACGACCCCTGCCCCTGCGGATCGGGCAAGAAGTACAAGAGGTGCCACGGGGCCTAGTCATCGGCGAACTCCGCCGGTGCCGCCGCCCGCCCCCATGACCACCGACTCGACGCTCTCGCTCGACGACCTGATCCCCCGCGCCGCCCGCCTGCAGGAGCGGATCGCGGAACTCGGCGAGTACCTCGATCCGCCTCGGCTCGAGCGCCGGGTGGCCGAGCTGGAGGCCGAGATGGGCGCCCCGGGGTTCTGGGACGATCAGAGCGCCGCCGCCAAGATCTCGTCGGAGCACTCGTCGGCGAGCGGCCGGCTGGCCCAGTACCGCGAGCTCTCGGAGGAGATCGGGTCGCTCGCGGAGATGGCCGAACTGCTGCGCGAGGAGGACGAGGGCGAGCCCGAGATGGTCGCCGAGCTGTCGCAGGGGCTGACGCGCGCCGACCGGGTGCTGGCCGGCCTGGAGGAGGCGCGCCTGTTCTCGGGCGAGCACGACGCCGGCGACGCGGTGGTGACGATCAACGCGGGGGAGGGCGGCACCGACGCCCAGGACTGGGCCGAGATGCTGCTGCGCATGTACCTGCGCTGGGCCGAGCAGCGGGGCCTCAAGACGGACCTCAAGGAGGTCCAGGAGGGCACCGAGGCCGGCATCAAGTCGGCCACCTTCACCGCGCACGGCACCAACGCCTACGGCCTGCTCTCGGCCGAGCGCGGCGTGCACCGCCTGGTGCGCCTGTCCCCGTTCGACTCGGCCAACCGCCGCCAGACCTCGTTCGCCGCGGTGGACGTGGCCCCATTGGTCAGCGAGGAGGTGGACTTCGAGATCCTCGACAAGGACCTGAAGGTCGACACCTACCGCGCGAGCGGCGCGGGCGGGCAGCACGTCAACAAGACCGATTCGGCCGTGCGCATCACCCATCTGCCCACCAAGATCGTGGTGCAGTGCCAGAACGAGCGCTCGCAGACCCAGAACCGGGCCACCGCGATGGCGCTGCTCAAGGCGCGCATGATCCAGGCCGAGCTGGAGCGCCGCGAGGCCGAGGCGGCCAAGAGCCGAGGCGAGAGCCAGACGATCGGCTTCGGCAGCCAGATCCGCTCGTACGTGGTGCACCCGTACACGATGGTCAAGGACCTTCGTACCGGCCACGAGACCGGCAACGTGCAGGGCGTGCTCGACGGCGACCTGGACGGGTTCATCCGCGCCGAGCTGGAGCGCCGCTCACGTGGCGGATCCGGCCCCTCCGAGCCGATCGACGACCCCGCACAGGAGGACTGATCTGCGCTCCGTCGAACGTCACTGCGCAGGCGATAGCCGCTGTTTCCGGCGACTTTCGCGGATTGACTTCGTCTCCGGGCAAGGGCTATCTTCCCTCGGCTTCACGGGACGGTCGCATCCGCCGAAGAACTCCATGACGGCGTTTCCCAGCTTCCCGCACCTCCCATCGCCTGCGCGCTGGTCTTCACCATGAGCACAGACGCCCCCCCCACACCCCCGTCCGACTCCGACTCGCCTCCGCAGCGAGCGCGTGAACGCGCGCGCCGCCGCGACCGCGAGGAGTCGATCACGCGTGCCGACCGCCGGTCGGTGCTGCGGCCCGGCGATGGCCCGATGGTCATCTTCGAGGGCGTCACGAAGGCCTACACCACCGACGCGATGGGCCTGGACGACGTCACGCTCTCCATCGAGAGCGGCGAGTTCGTCTTCCTGGTCGGCCCCTCGGGCTCCGGCAAGTCCACCTTCATCCGGCTCCTGATCAAGGAGTTCGAGCCCACCGCGGGCTCGATCACCGTGGGCGGCCGCAACCTGCAGAAGCTCCGGCGCTCCAAGGTGCCGTACCTGCGGCGCTCGATCGGGTGCGTGTTCCAGGACTTCAAGCTGCTGGCCGGCCGCACGGTCTACGAGAACGTGGCCTACGCGCTCCAGGTGATCGGCGAGAACCCGCGCAGCACCCGCCGCAAGGTGCCGGAGATCCTGGCCCTGGTGGGCCTCTCCGAGAAGGGCGACCGCTACCCCAACGAGCTCTCCGGTGGCGAGCAGCAGCGCGTGTCCATCGCCCGCGCCTTCGTCAACCACCCGCGCCTGTTGATCGCGGACGAGCCGACCGGCAACCTCGATCCCGAGACGTCGATCGGGATCATGCAGCTGCTCTACCGGATCAACCGCACGGGGACGACCGTGATCATGGCCACGCACGACCGCGAGATGGTCGACAAGATGCAGATGCGGGTCATCGCGCTCCAGGCCGGCAAGGTCGTGCGCGACCAGCGCCAGGCGAGCTACGCCCGGGCCGACTCGTGAGGATCCGGTTCTTCGTCGCCGAGGCGCTGCGCTCGGTGCGCGCCAACGCGGCCGTATCGGTGGCCGCGACGGTCACGGTGCTGATCGCCGTGTTCATCCTCGGCGCGTTCATCCCGTCGTTCCTCTACGTGCAGTTGACCGTGGACTCCCAGAAGGCCAAGGTTGACATCGACGTCTTCATCTCCGACTCGGCCACGGTGCCGCAGGTCAACGGCCTGCAGACCCAGCTGATGGCGCTGAAGGAGTCGGGGCAGATCACCTCGTTCCGCTACGTCTCCAAGGACGACGCGCTCAAGGAGCTGCGCGGGCGGCTGAAGGATCCCTCGATCCTCAAGGAGCTGCCGAGCAACCCGCTCCCGGCGAAGTTCAACGTCAAGCCGACCGACCCGGCCAACGCGCAGAAGATCATCGATCAGATCAGCGACAGCGCCGCGATCGACAAGGAGCTGGGCGTCTCGTACGGCAAGGAGACGGCCGACAAGCTGCTCTCGGTCGCCAAGTTCATCCAGTGGGCGGGCCTGGCGCTGATCTCGATCCTGATGGTCGCGTCGATCCTGCTGATCGGGAACACGATCCGGCTGTCGATCTTCGCCCGCCGCCGCGAGGTGGAGGTGATGAAGCTGGTCGGGGCGACCAACTGGTTCATCCGCTGGCCGTTCGTGATCGAGGGGATCATCTGCGGCCTGATCGGCGCGATCCTCGCGGTGATCCTGCTGTGGATCGTGAAGGTCGGCGTGGTGGACACCTGGATCCAGGACGCCGACGGCGCGCTGACGCGCGACCAGGCGACGACGATCGGCTTCCCGCTGCTCGGCCTGATCCTGATCGCCTCGGGCGCCATCGTCGGCGCGCTGGGCAGCGGCATCACGCTGCGCCGCTTCCTCAAGGTCTGATCCACGGGTCGTACCGGGGCTCGGGGGACACCGCGCGCGGTGTCCCTATCATCGGCGGGTAGACCCGTGCGCCGCCGACTTCGCCCATGAGCCCCCGCCGGGTACTCGCCACCGTCCTCGCCGTGATCGGCGTTCTGGTGGTGTTCGTCGGAGGCATCATCGTCGGCGGCCATGCGCAGGCGACCGGCCTCACCGAGCTCTCCGATCCCGTGCGCGGCGTGCTGCTGGGCGACAGCGGCCAGGACCTGTCGGGGCAGGTGCTCGACCTCCTCAAGGACGAGTACTACGTGCCCGTCGATTCGCAGAAGCTCCAGTCCACCTCGGTTGACGCGATGGTCGCCGGGCTGAAGGATCCGTACACGGACTACCTCTCGCCCGATGAGCTGGAGGCCCTGCGCGAGCGCAACGACGGCACCTACTACGGGGTGGGCCTGCAGGTGGCCGAGCGCGAGGGCGAGGTGGTGATCGCGGGTGTCTTCGCCGACAGCCCGGCCGCGAAGGCCAAGGCGCGCACCGGCGACGTGATCGTCTCGGTGGACGGCGCGTCGACCAAGGGCCAGGACCTCGCGACCGTGGTGGGCAAGATCCGCGGCAAGGAGGGCACCACGGTCAAGATCGGCCTCCAGCACGGGCGACGCGGCGCCCCGGGTGCTCACCCTCGAGCGCTCGCGCATCAAGGTGCCCGCAGTGACCTCGCGCATCATCACACCGCCGACGGCAAGAAGATCGGCTACGTGCGCCTCGCCGCCTTCACGCGCGGCGCGGGCGACGCGCTGCGCACGGCTGTCGAGGATCTGCGGGCCAAGGGCGCCGTGGCCCTGGTGTTCGACCTGCGCGGCGATCCGGGCGGCCTGGTGACCGAGGCGGTCAACGTCGCCGGCGTCTTCCTGCCCGACGACTCCGAGGTGGTCGTCACCCAGGGCGAGCACTCGCCGCGCCACGTGTACACGACCCACGCCGAGCCCGTCGCCGGCGACCTGCCGGTGATCGTGCTGGTCGATGAGGGCAGCGCCAGCGCCAGCGAGATCGTCGCCGGCGCGCTGCGCGACGCCAAGCGCGGCGTCCTGGTCGGCCAGCGGACCTTCGGCAAGGCGCTCGTGCAGAGCACCATCCCGCTGCGCAACGGCGGGGCGCTCAAGCTCACCACCGCGCGCTACCTGACCCCCTCGGGCTACGACCTCGCCAAGCGCGGCCTTCCGCCCGCGGTGAAGGTGCTCGACGACCCCGCGACGAAACCCGACGAGGCGCTTCAGCGCGGGCTCGACCTGGCGGCGGCCCGGGCATGAGCCGCGGCGCGCCGGCGGCGGTGCTGGTGGCCGAGCTGGTGTCGTCGGGCCGCAGCGCGGCCGCGCAGCCGGCCTTCGAGCCGGGGCCGCGGATTCCGCTGGCAAAGGGCGCCCGCGGCGGCGCCGACGTCGGCGACCTGGTCACGCTGACGGTGCGCGGCCGCGCGGGCCGCGTGACGGCGGTCCACGGCCCGGCGACCTCGCCGCACGCCGCCCTGCGGGCCCTGCTGGTGTCGGAGGACCTCGCCCGCCCGTTCCCCCGCGCCGTGATGGAGGAGGCGCAGGCGCTCGACGAGAGCACGGTGGCCTCCGACCGCGGCCGCCGCGACCTGCGCGACCAGCGCGTGATCACCATCGACCCCGACGGGGCCAAGGACCACGACGACGCCATCGCGGTGGCGCCGGAGGAGGGCGGCGCGACCCGCCTGTGGGTGCACATCGCCGACGTGGCGCGGTTCATCGCCCCGGGCGGTCCGCTCGATCGCGAGGCCGCGCGCCGGGGCAACTCGGTCTACGTGCCGGGCACCGTCACGCCGATGCTCCCTCCGCGCCTCTCGTCCGACCTCTGCAGCCTGCGCGCCGGCGTCGATCGCGCGGTCGTGACCGTCGAGATGGTGGTCGCCGCCGACGGCCGGGTGGGGGAGACGCGTTTCACCCGTTCGCTGATCCGCTCGGAGCGCGCGCTGACCTACGGTGAGGCCGACGTGGTGCTGGGCGGCGGTGGCATCGGCGACGCCGGCATGGAGGCCGACATCCTGCGGGCGGCCGAGGTCGCGCGCGTCCTGCTGAGGCGGCGCCAGGCGCGCGGTGCCCTCGAGGCCGCCTCGTCGGAACCGGTGGTCACCTTCGACGGTGACCGGGTCGCGTCCATCCACCTGGAGGGCCAGACGCCGGCGCACTCGCTGATCGAGGAGTGCATGATCGCGGCCAACGAGGCCGTCGCCCGCTACCTGATCGCGCGGGGCACCCCGACGGTGTTCCGCCACCACGACGACCCCGCCCAGGCGCGCGTCGAGCTGCTGTACGAGCAGCTGGACGCCCTCGGCGTCGCGACCCCGCCGCTCCCCGACGGCCCGCTCGGCGCGCCCGAGCGACGCGCCGCCGCTGCCGCGGCGGCGGCGGCCGTCGCCCGGCACCTCGAGGCCGGAGGCCCGGGGGGAGACGCCCTGTGGTCGCTGGTGCTGCGGTCGCTGCGCCAGGCCCACTACTCGCCGAGCGAGGTCGGGCACTCCGGGCTCGCAAGCCCGGCCTACCTGCACTTCACCTCGCCGATCCGGCGCTATCCCGACCTGCTCGTCCACCGCGGCCTGCTGGACGCCCTCGGCCTGGGCGATCCCGGGCCGGGCCCCACCGAGCTGGCCGCCGAGGCCGACCACAGCTCGGCCACCGAGCGCGAGGCCTCCACCATGGAGCGCCGCGCCGACGACGTCTGCGCGGCCTTCCTGCTGCGCGACCGGCTCACCGCCGGGGGCTGGGACACGCCGGTCGAGGGGCGCGTCACCGGCCTCATCGACGCGGGCCTCTTCGTGACCTTCGACGAGGTGTTCACCGGGTTCCTGCCCTCGCGCCGCCTGGAGGACGACCACTACCGCGCCGATCCGCTCGGCGTGTTCCTGATCGGCGCCTCGACCGGCCGGCGCATCCGGATGGGCGACGAGATCCGTGCGCGAGTGGTGCGCATCGAGCCGCTGCGCGGCCGGGTCGAGTTGGAGCCGGCGGGGGCCCGATCGGCCCTCGGCGCCACGAGCGGGCCCACGGTCGCCCGCGGCCGCCGCGGCAGGGCGGGCGCCCGGCCGCGCTAACATCGCCGACCGATGGCGCCCAAGAAAGACAACGATCGGTTCCGGGACATCGCCCAGAACCGTCGCGCCCTGCACGAGTATGCGATCACCGACCGGTTCGAGGCCGGGATCGTGCTGCAGGGCAGCGAGGTCAAGGGACTCCGTGAGAACGGGGCCACGATCAGCGATGCCTACGTCCAGATCCGCAACGGCGAGGCATGGCTGGTGGGCGCGCACTTCTCCGACTACGAGAACGCCGGCTACGCGGGGCACGACCCGCGCCGCACCCGCAAGCTGCTGCTGCACCGCAAGGAGATCGAGCGGATCGCCCAGGCGCTGGCCGAGAAGGGCCTCTCGCTGGTGCCGCTACGGCTCTACTTCAAGGAGGGGCGCGCCAAGATCGAGCTGGGGCTCGGCCGCGGCAAGACCCTCTACGACAAGCGGCGCAGCATCGCCGAGCGCGACGCCCGGCGCGACGGCGACCGCGCCATGAAGGCCATCCGCAGGCGCTAGTACTCGTCCCTCGACACGCGCCACCAGCCGGCGCCGAGGAACAGGGCCATCCAGAAGAGGAACGCGACGACCGCCACCGCCGATGGGCAGGCTGGTCTCGGTGCCGCCGAGCGTGTCCAGCACCGCGGGCAGGGCGAGGTCGCCCAGCGTCTCGGTTCCACGACGACAGCAGGGCGATGGCCGGCGTGACGCCGATGTTGATCACCAGAGCGATCGCGATCGCCGCCCCGTTCGACTTGAGCAGCGATCCGACGCCCATGCTGATCAGCGCGTAGGTGCCGCTCAGCAGCAGGACGTTCCAGACCGACGAGCCCGACGTTGGCGGCGGTCATGGCGTCCTGGGAGGCGGTGGGCAGCACGACGCAGGCGATCAGCGCGACGACCAGCGCCGGGATCAGCACCAGCCAGCTCGCGATCAGCACCGCGATCGCCCGGCTGAGGTAGATCGACCAGCGCGAGGGCCCGGCCAGCAACAGGTAGCGCATGGTGCCCTGCGCGGTGTCGTACGAGCCGGCGAGCGCCCCGAGCACGATCGCGATCACGACGCCGAGCAGCACCAGCACCGCGGTGGTGGCGTCGAGCAGCGGTTTGCCGCCCGCCGAGTGGAACTCCTCGGTGTCGCGCACGTAGACGATGTAGACGATCACGATCGTGATCAGCACCGCTCCGAGCGCGGTCGCGGCCGAGCCGATCGTGGAGCCCTTGCGCCCGATGATGGTCCTCAGGGTCGCCAGGATCACGACGCCGCGCCGCCGATCTCGCCCGGGGTGCCCCCGGCGGTGATGTCGAGGAACCGCGCCTCGAGGGATTCGCGCTCGTGGATGATCTCCGCGACGCCGATCCCGGCCTCGACCAGGGTGCGCGTGATCAGCATCGCCACCTGATCGTCCATGTGGGCCAGCGTCAGGTTGAGCGAGCCGTCCTCGTGGCGGACGATCGTGCCCGCCAGCCCCGCCGGTCGCAGGATGCCCTCGACCCGGTCGGGGGAGTCCACGCGCAGCCGGATGGAGCTGCGCCCGCCCGCGACCAGCTCCTTCACGGGGCCGTGCATCACCAGCTTGCCCGCCTGCACGATGGCGATGTCGTCGGCGAGCTTCTCCACCTCGTCCAGCAGGTGCGACGAGATGAACACCGTGCGGCCGTCCTCCTCCACGAACGAGCGGATCATGTCGCGGAACTCGACGATGCCCGCCGGGTCGAGGCCGTTGCTGGGCTCGTCCAGGATCAGCAGCTCGGGGTCGGTGAGCAGGCTGCGCGCCACGCCCAGGCGCTGGCGCATGCCGAGCGAGTACTGCTTGACCGGGCTGTCGGCGCGGTCGCTGAGCTTGACGCGATCGAGCGCCCAGTCGATGCGCTCGGCCGCCCTGCCGCCGGTGAACCGGGCCCACACGTCCAGGTTGCCGCGCCCCGAGAGGTAGGGGTAGAAGCGGGGCTCCTCGACGATGCCGCCGACCCGCTCGAGGGCCTGCCGGGTCTCGGCCGGGATCGGGTGGCCGCGCACCTCGATCGTCCCGGACGAGACGCGGGCGAGGCCGAGGATGCAGCGGATCAGGGTGGTCTTGCCCGACCCGTTGGGGCCCAGCCAGCCGACGCACCGGCCGGGCTGGACCTCGAACGACACGTCGTTGACGGCCGCGTTGTCCCCGAAGCGCTTGGAGACGTGATCCAGCCGGATGATGGGGTCCGCCACGGACGCGGACACTACCGCCTCATTCGTCGTCCACCATGACGACGTGCATGGCCAGCGCGCCATGGGCGCCGAGGGTCGAGATCTTCTCGATGTCGGACGTGCGGCTCGGCCCCGACACCAGCGAGACGGCCGACGGCGCGGGCCCGGTGGCGTACATCTCGCCCAGCGCCTCGCCCAGCGTCGCGCGCAGCCGCGACACCGGCAGGATCGCGAGGTGGTGCATGCTCACCACGTCGATCGAGCGCCCGTGCCCGGGGCCCGTGGCCAGCACCAGCGTGCCGCGCTCGGCCACCGCCAGGGCCGGCACCGTGACCCCGCAGGTCTGCTCCGGGCCGTCGAGCCCCAGCAGGTCGCGCCACCCCAGCCCGCGCCCCTCGGGCCACGCGCAGCACCTCGCATCCGGCGCCGGCGAGGGCGTCGGGGATGCCCAGCCGGTCGAGCAGCGGATCCCCGGCCAGCAGCACCCGCGCGCTGCCCCATTCGCCCACCTGACGCGCCGCGGCGCCGCCGGCGTCGGCGCCCGCGACGCGCTCGGCGCTCGCGCGCCGTCGCACCAGCGCGTCGGCCAGGATCTCCCCGAGGTCGGCTATCGCGGGGGCCACCGGGTGGGCAGATCGCGCTGCTCGGTCCACGGGGCGCCCGGCCCGGGCAGCCGGCGGATCCACCCTCGCCGCCCCAGCACGCGCAGGCCGATGCGGGCGCCGACCCGCGTCACCCCGTAGAGCAGCGGGCTGCTCCACGCGCGGCTCCACAGCGCAAAGCGGCGCCGGTCGCGGCGGTGCTCGGCCGTGTTGACGCGGCCGCGCACGCGCACCAGCAGGTCGTGCAGGGGGATGCCCACCGGGCAGGCGTCGTGACACGACCCGCACAGCGACGAGAGGAACGGCATCTCCGACGAGCGCTCGCCGGCCATCCCCTCCAGCAGCGGCGTGATCACCGCCCCGATCGGGCCCGAGTAGGGCGAGCCGTACGCCTGGCCGCCGACGCTGCGCCACATCGGGCACGAGTAGAGGCACGCGCCGCAGCGGATGCAGTCGAGCGCCTCCTCCAGGTCGGTGCCGCGCAGGGCCGCGCGGCCGCCGTCCAGCAGCACCAGGTGCAGCTCCTGCGGCCCGTCCGCCTCGTCGGCGGCGCGCGGGCCGGTGATCAGGTTGACGTAGGTGGCGGCGTCGTCGCCGATGGCGGCCATCGGCAGCAGCTGCAGCAGGTGGGCGGCCTGGTCCCAGTCCTCGACCACCCGCTCCATGCCCATCACGGCGACGTGGATGCGGGGGAGGGCGGTCACCAGCCGCGCGTTGCCCTCGTTCTCGACCACGCACAGCGTCCCGGTCTCGGCCACGGCGAGGTTGACCCCCGACACGCCGATGTCGGCGCGCGGCGAACACCTCGCGCAGGCGCCGGCGCGCGTGGGCCACCAGGGCCTCGCGCTCGCGGGGCACCGTCCCGCCGCTCTCGGCCTCGAACAGCTCCTGGATCTGGCCCACGTTGAGGTGGACGGCCGGCGCGATGATGTGGCTCGGGTGCTGCCCGGCCAGCTGCAGGATCCACTCGCCGAGGTCGGTCTCGACCGCCCGCAGGCCGGCCTCCTCGAGCGCCTCGTTGAGCTTGATCTCCTCGGTGGCCATCGACTTCGACTTGGCCACCACCTGCGCGCCGCGCGCGGCGGCGAGGTCGGTGATGTACCGGCAGGCGGCGTCGCCGTCGGCCACCCGCACCACGCGTCCCTCCGGCCGCGGTCACCCGCTCCTCCAGGCGCTCCAGCAGCGCGGGCAGGTTGCCGATGTTGGAGCGCCGGATCTCGCGGCCGCGGTCGCGCATCGCCGCGAAGGGGTGCTCCACGCCCATCCGCGCGCGCCCGGCGGTCCAGTGCGCGCCCGCCGTCTGAAGGTTGCCGCGCAGCTCGGTGTCGGCCAGGGCCTCGCGGGTGCGCTCGCGCAGGGTCTCGGTGATCTCGGGGTACACCACCGGCCGGCGCTCGCTCATCCCTCGAGCACCTCGGCGATGTGGCGCGCGCGCAGGGGGATCCCGGTGCGGCGGGCGCGGCCCACGATGTGGAGCAGGCACGACAGGTCGCACGCCACCAGCTCGTCCGCGCCGGTCGCCGCGGCGGCGCGCGCCTTCTGCTCGCCGAGGTTGCCCGACACCTCGGGGAAGTTGACGCTGAACGTGCCGCCGAAGCCGCAGCACACCTCGGTCTGCTCCATCTCGCGCAACTCCATGCCCTCGACGCCCGCGATCACGGTCCGCGGGCTCTCCTTCTCGCGCAGGATGCGGAGCATGTGGCAGGAGTCGTGGTAGGTCACCGAGCCGGCTGCCCTCCGGCCGCGGGCGCAGGCCCTCCCGCGCGAGGAACTGGGACAACTCGACCGTGCGCTCGCCCATCTCGCGGGCCTGCTGCTCCTCGGGCTGCCCGGCGAAGAGCTCCGGGTAGCCGTGCCGGATCATCGCGGCGCACGACCCGGAGGGCACGATCACCGGATCGTCGCCCGCGAAGGCCTTCAGCGCCCGCCGCGCCACCGGGCGCGCCTGGTCGGGGTGGCCCGAGCTCCACGCCGGCTGGCCGCAGCAGGTCTGCCCGCGGGGCACCACGACGTCCACGCCCACGCGGCGCAGGACGGCCGCGGCCGCGCGCGGGACGGATGGCGCGACCATGTCGGCGAGGCACGTCCGCATGAGCATCGCGCGCATCGGCTGATCGTATCCCCCTCGGGTGGTACCCTCGATGAGCAACACGGGCCCGATCCAGTTTCGACGGAGCGGTACCGCATCGGTAAGCGAGCCGCGGACCCGGTGGACCGCGTTAAAAACCGGGAAACAATGGAGCTGCGGAGAACTCTCCCAAGCTCGCTCTCGCTGCCTAAACAGCAGTAAATGAGGGCCATCGGCCTCTCTTCGGATCGTGAGAGAGATCACCGGTGTCAACTAGCGATCCTGGCTCCGAGGCAACGGCACTCGGCCGAGGAGCGAGACAACAGGAGAGCCTGGCGGGGGAGCGGTTGGTCGCCGATGACGCCCCTCGCGAGAAACTCATCGACGACTGCGCTCGGAGAAACCGCTGGGGGAACGCTTTCGGACGCCGGGGCAGTGCCGGCCGGGTCCACTGCACAGAGAAGCCTCGAATCCTGGGAACAGGACTCGGGGCTTTTCTCGTTCTCGACCGATCAGCCACGCGCGGCCCGGTGCCGATGACCTGGGTGGATGGACGACGCACACCGCAACCTCGCGTCTCTGGTCGCCCCCGCGCTCGTGGCCGGTCTCGCGCTGGCGGTCGCGGGAGGGTGTGCCGCCCTCGTCGGCTCGGCCGAGGATGGTTTCGGCGGCGGCCTCGCCTGGATGGCGACGTTCATCTACGGCGTGCCGCTCGTCGGCTGGCTTGTGGCGCTCTTCGTCCTCCTCGCCGAGGGGAGGTCGCGCATGATCGTCCCGGCGATGACGACCGGCGCGGCCCTCGGCATCATTGGAGCCGTCGGAACCGCGATGGCCGCGGGGAACGCCACCCCGGCGCTCGGCACCCTCTCGCTGGCGATGCTGACCGTCTGCGGGGTGGGCCTCTTCGTCGTGCTGCGCCCTCCCTCCGTGATGATCCGATCGGTTCTCGCGGACCGCCTCGAGCGGTCGCGGGTGCTGAACGTCGGCGAGCCCGGCGTGGCCGCGGTGCTGATGGGCGCGCTTCTCGCGGTCTGCGCGCTCGCGGTCTACAACCTCGGGGTCCAGACGACGCGGGACGCGCAGGTGCGCGGTGACAACCCACGTGCGACGGCGGCCGCCGAGCCTCACTTCACGTCCGCGCCTCCCTATATCCCGCCGACCCCCCTCGATGAGGTCCGCGCGGACCCACTCACCGCCGAGGCCGCACGACAGGTCCTCGGCGACAGCGGCCTCGCGGCCGCCGGCACCATCACGACCTCCACGGCGGGCTTGGTGGTCAACATCCCCTCCGCCCGCTTCGAGGACACCTCGGGCCCGGTCGAGATCGTGTTCGACCCCGCGGCCCTTCGGCAGGTCGTGGACCGTGTGCGCATCGCCGTGGGCGAGTACAGCTTCGCCGGGTGCGAGTACTACGCGCGGCCTGCGCCGGGGATGCTGGTGATCGGCCGGCCACCCGCCGGCTGCCCCCCGTTCGACGATCCGCCCTGGGCACCCGCTCGAGACATCTCGGCGGCCTTGGGCCTGGGCTAACGGCCGGGACCTGCAGAGAAGAGCCCCGGGTCCTGGACTCCAGGACCCGGGGCTCTTCTCATGCTGGAGCGCCTCGCGCGGCGGCCACCTGAGCCGCCGCGCGAGGTGCGCGCCTACTTGCCCCGGACGGCGATCCGGAGGCCGCGCCAGGGGTTCACGGCGAAGCCCGGGACCGTCTGCGGTGTGACGCCCACCGCGGAGAGCCACATCTGGTAGGCGGTCGCGGTCACCACGCCACCGTGCCAGCGGCGCCACACGATCTTGGGGTCGCCCAGCGCGGGCGGCGGGCCGATCGTGTCGGTTATCTCCACCACGTTGCCGCCCTGGTCGAGCGTTCCCCATGGCGAGCGGGTGAGCGCCTGTCCGATCGAGCTCATGTTCCCGGTGTAGGAGATGGGCAGGCTGCCGAAGGGACTCTTCGCGCACTGCTCGGATGTGAACGGCGACGGGCACCAGTCGGGTGCGACGCCGGGGGTGGCCTCGAACGATGCCAGCGGCTGCGTGCCGGCGTTGGTCACGTCCCCGTTGGCGTCGAGCAGCGCTGCGGCCGGCTGGTCTCCCGACGCGCAGCCCGACGTGTCGACCGGGCAGTTGACGTACTGGCCGGGATTGGTCGGATAGTCCCAGTAGGAGAACTTGCCACCGCCCTTCGGATCGAAGTACGCGGCCTTGATCCACTCGTCCTGGCTCGTGACCATGAAGCCCGATTTCGCGTTGCGCGTGGCCTTCCGGTTGCGAAGGGAGTACATGCCCGTCTCGGTCTCGGGGGAGAGGCGCACGGTGTAGGTGGTCTGCTTGAGTCGGGTGCCCGAGACCGTCGTGACGAAGCGGGTCTTCTTGGACAGCAGCTTGCCGTTCTCCAATGAGTTGACGAAGCGCGCCCCGCGGGTGAAGTCCGCCGAGTTGTAGGGCTTGTTGGACCACGCGGGCGACGCCACGTAGTAGCGCTGCCCCGGGGGAGCCTTCATGCGCCTGTTGATGGACCCGTACTTGGGCCACACGCGGGAGCTCTGGGCCGCGTCCCACAGGTGGTGGCGGTTGCGCCCCAGCGGGTCGACGGTGTTGAGGAAGGTGACCCACTGGGCCACGGTGGTCTCGGTCTCGCCGATCTGGAACCCGTACGGAACGCTGCCCACCGCCATGCAGGAGGTGGAAGCGGCCGTCTGGACGGCGGGATCGGGCGACTGCGCCACCGCCGCCATGACCGCCGGCAGAGCCGCCTGGCACGAGTCGCTGCTCTGGTACACGTCGTTGTAGAAGGGGATGATCCACGCGGCCGGATTGCGGGGCGACGCGACGGTGACCGTGCGAAGCGAGACGACGTTCGGACTGCCGGGCCGGCCCGGGAAGACCTGGGTCACGGTGTTCGACACGGCATTGGCCACGTAGAGGATGCCCGCCGCGTCGGCGGTGATGCCGACGGGGCGCCTGCCGGTGCCGGCGATCACCCGCGACGCGCCGCCCTGGGTGATCCGGGAGACGGTGTCCTCACCGTTGTCGGTGGTGTAGACGTTCCCGGCCGGGTCGAGCGTGATGCCGGTGGGCCGCCTGCCGGTCCTGCCCAGGATCTTCGAGGTGCCGCCCGGGGCGATCTTCGAGACGTTCCTCGAGCTCCAGTTGGCGGTGTAGACGTTCCCGGCCGGGTCGAGCGCGATCGCCTGTGGCATTCCACCGGTCGCGCCGAGGGTCGAGGCGGTCCCGCCGGGGGTGATCCTGGTGACGGTGTTGGAGCCCTCGTTGGCGGTGTAGAGGTTGCCCGCCGGATCGAGCGTCAGCCCGAGCGGGTGCCTGCCGGTGGCGGCCAGCGTGCTGGACGCGCCGCCGGGGGTGATCCTGGTGACCGTGCTGTCGATGTAATTCGTGGTGTAGACGTTGCCCGCGGTGATCGACCTTGATGCCCATCGGCTTCTGGCCGGTGGTGCCGAGGACCGTCGACACTCCCGCGGGGGTGATCTTCGTGACCGTGTTGGCGCCGATGTTGGACGTGTAGACGTTTCCGGCGGGGTCGAGCGCGATCCCCATGGGCTTCCTGCCGGTGACGCCGAGGACCGTTGACGCTCCGGCGGGCGTCAGCTTGGTGACGTTGTCCGCGCGCGAGTTGGCGGTGTACACGTTGCCGAAGGCATCGACGGCGACGGAGTCCGGACCGGCGCCGGTCGTTCCGAGCACCGAGGAGCCGCGCGCGAGGGAGGCCGGCGATGCGCTCGCGGGCAACGACGACGCGGCGACGGCGGCAAGCGCGCACGACACGACGAGGAGCGCTGCGCCCCGCCGTCTCGTCGGGGAGCGGTGGCCATTCATATGGGTTCGCGGCTTTCGTGAGGGCGTGGGCCAGGCCGATGCGAGCGCGAATCCATTTGCGGATCAGCCTCGTAACGGTACTGCAGTGCAGGCATCGTCTTCGCAGCGGCCATTCCTGAGCTCCGGTGCACGCGGGTTTCGAAACCCCTGGAGCAGCCCCGCGTTCTTGCGCCGCGCGCGCCGGGTCCTGTCCCTCCTGCCCTCAGCGGGCGGCGGTGCTCAGATCTCCGGCCGGGGGGCGGGCGCCCTCGGGCGGCTCCCGGTCGCGCACCGTCGTCCGCAGGGGCACCTCGCGGATGAACCAGGTGAGCGCGAAGGCGAGCGCCGAGACCACGGCCGCGACCAGGAAGACGGTCGAGAGCGCGGTGGCGAAGCCCTCGAGGTAGGCGTCGTGCACCGGGCCGGGGAGTGCGGCCACGGCCTTCGGGTCGACGCTCCCCGAGTGGGCGACCGCGCCGGCGTCCGGCGGGCAGGCGGGTGCCGAGCTCGTCGATCAGCCGGTTGGTGAACACCGCGCCGAGCGTCGCCGTGCCGAGCGAGCCGCCGATCGAGCGGAACAGCGTCGCGCCCGCCGTGGCCACGCCGAGGTCCTCGTAGGGGGAGTCGTTCTGGACGGCGAGGATCAGCACCTGCATCACCATCCCGAGGCCGAGGCCGAGGATCGCCATGAAGACGGCCGCGGTCAGGACCGGGGTGTGCGGGTCCATGCGCGAGAGCAGGAACAGGCCCACCACCGTGATGGCCGTGCCGGCGATCGGGTACATGCGGTAGCGCCCGGTGCGGGCGATCAGCCGCCCCGACACGATCGACGAGAGCATCAGCCCGGCCATCAGCGGCAGCAGCTGCAGGCCCGAGGCCGTCGGGCTCTGGCCGCGCACCACCTGCTGGAAGAGCGGGAGGAAGGTGACGGCGCCGAACAGCGAGAAGCCGATGATCAGCCCGACGGCGCTGGTGATGCGGAAGGTCTGGTTGCGCCAGAGCCGGGGCGGCAGGATCGGCTCGGCGACGCGGCGCTCGACCAGGAAGAAGGCCACCAGAGCGGCGAGGCCGGCGACGCCGAGCGCGATGATCTCGGGCGAGGCCCAGTCGAGGGTCGTCCCGCCGAGCGTGGTGACCAGGACGACGGCGCTCAGTCCCGAGCGCGAGCAGCCCGGTGCCGAGGTAGTCGATCGAGTGGTGGGCGGTCCGGGTGACGCTGGGGAAGGTGATCGCGAGCACGGCGAAGGCGATGAAGCCGAGCGGGACGTTGATGAAGAAGATCCACTGCCACGACAGGTGGGTGGTGATGAAGCCGCCGAGCAGCGGCCCCGCGACGCTCGCCGCGCCGAAGATGGCGATGAACAGGCCGGTGTACCGCCCGCGCTGACGCGGTGCGACGACGTCCCCGAGCGCCGCCTGGGCGCTCACCATCAGCGCCGCCGCCGCCGAGGCCCTGGATCGCGCGGAAGGCGATCAGCTCGGGCATCGAGCGGGCCAGGCCGCAGAGCACGGATCCGATCAGGAAGAGCACGATCGCCGTCTGCAGCACGCGCTTGCGCCCGTAGAGGTCGCCGAGCTTGCCCGAGAGCGGGGTCGCGATGGTCTGGGCGAGCAGGTAGGCGGTGACCACCCACGACAGGTGCTCCAGGCCGCCCAGGTCGCCCACGATGGTGGGCAGCGCGGTGGCCACGATCGTCTGATCGAGCGCGGCCAGCAGGATCACCAGCATCAGGCTGCCGAGCACCGCCACGAGGCGGCGGTGGGCGGTGCTGCTCTGGGCGTCGGTGCTCACATGCCCTCCATCACGTCGGCCATCAGGCGCAGCACGCGCGGCGCCGCGGCCAGCTCGGCGGGGGAAAGCCCGGAGAGCGCCTCCTCGAACACCGCCCGCGCCTCGGCGCGCTTCTCGTCCCGTGCGCGCCGGCCCTCGTCCGTGAGGCGGGTGAGGATCACCCGCCGGTCCTCGGTGGAGCGGACGCGCGTGACCATGCCCCGCTGCTCGAGGGTGTCGAGCATCCCCGTGACGGTCGCCGGGCTGACGCCCGCCTGCTCGCCGAGCCGGCCGGCGGGGCAGCCCTCGCCCTCCTCCAGCGCCGCCAGCAGGCGCAGCTGGGCGAAGCTCAGGTCGCCCGGGTGGCGGGCGTCGCGGCCGCGCAGGCGCCGCTGGGCGACGAGGAGCTCCCCGAACGCGCTGAGCACCTCGGCGACTGCCGGATCGCCGGTGGGGGCGGGCGGAGTGGAGGATTGCTTGTAAGACACAACCTTATGGTAGCGAAGCATTATCGCCGGCGCCCGCGTCACCGCCGAAGGGCGACAATGGCCCCATGATCGAGCTCAACGGAACCCGCGTGCTGGTCACCGGCGCCACCACCGGCCTGGGCGCGGCGATGGCCGCCGCGCTCGTCGCGGCCGGCGCCCGCGTGATGGTCACGAGCCGCGACGGCGCCCGGGCGCGGGCCGCCGCCGCAGAGCTCGGTTCGCTCGGCGATCCCGTGCGAGCTCGACGTCCGTGACGAGCGCTCGGTGGCGGCGTGCGTCGAGCGCGCCCGCGACGCATGGGGAGCCATCGACATGCTCGTCAACAACGCGGGCATCGGCATGCGGACGGTCAACCCCCGGTTCATGTCGGAGGCGCTCCCGTTCTGGGAGGTGCCGCCGGACGGATTCCGCGATGTGGTCGAGACCAAGGTCGTCGGCTGCTTCCTGATGGCCCGGGCGGTGGTGCCGCTGATGCTTCGCGAGGGCGGCGGGCGGATCGTCAACATCTCGATGAACGAGGGGACGATGGTCCGGCGCGGCTTCGTGCCCTACGGCCCGGCCGGCGCCGGCGTCGAGGCGTTGTCGCGGGTGATGGCGGCCGATCTGGCCGCGAGTCCGGTGACGGTCAACATCCTCCTCCCGGGCGGCGGCACCCTCACCGGGATGGTCCCCGACGAGGTCCCCGCCGAGATCCGCGCGGGGCTGCTCGACCCGGCCGTGATGGGCCCGCCGATCGTGTGGCTCGCCTCCGACCGCGCCGCGGGCGTGCACGACCGGCGCGTCGTCGCGGCCGACTTCGACCCGGCCGCCCTGTGACCCGCCGGAACCGGGTCACCCCGTTCAGCGAGTTGGTCGCCGTCCCCGAACGCGGGATGTTCATGGGCAACCGCGGCGTTCTGCACGACGACGAGGGCGGCATCGTGCGCTTCAGCCAGGTGCGCCGGTGGATTTGCTGCCTCACCGCGTTCAAGGGCCGGAGGCGGCCGCTGATGACGCCCGGGAGCTACACCGAGCTGTTCTTCCTCGACGAGGCCACCGCGCTCGCCGCCGGGCACCGTCCCTGCTTCGAGTGCCGGCGGGCCGACGGGGTGCGGTTCCGGGAGGCGTGGGCGGAGGCGGCGGGGCGCGAGGCGTCGATCGGCGCCGACGCCCTCGATCGCGTCCTCCACGACGACCGCCTGGAGTCGCCCGGCCGGATGCGCCGCTGGTCGGCGGCGACGGCGAGCCTCCCCGACGGGACGATGGCCTCCATCGACGGTGCCGCCCACCTCGTGCACGCGGGCGGCCTGCGCGAATGGACCCCCGGCGGCTACCGTGCCGCGCGGAGTGCGCCGCCCACCGTCGAGGTGCTGACGGCGCGCACGATCGTCGGCGCGATCACCGCCGGCTACGCGCCCGCGCTCCACGACTCGGCCGCCTCGTGAGCGGCATCATCGTGCTCGTCGTCGCGCACATGCCGCCCGGCGGTGTCGCCGACTTCGCCCGCTACGAGGACGCCGTGTTGCCACTCCTCAGCGACCACGGGGGAGAGCTGCAGCGGCGGCTCCGGAGCGAAGACGGCACCAACGAGGTCCACCTCGTCGGCTTCCCATCGGCCGCCGCCTACGCCGCATACCGGGCCGACCCGCGCCGCGAGGAGCTCGCGCACCTGCTGGCGGCGAGCGGCGCACGGGTGACGGTGCACGAGCTGCGGGACGTCTCCTAGGAGACCGGCCGCGCCCCGGCGCTCACTATCGGCCGCCGGAGCTGCCGATGGGTCCGAACATTCGTGCCACAAAGGAGACGGAAATGCCTGACTCTGCCTCGGATCCGTCTTCAGATCGCCACCGCGATCTCACGCCGGCAGAGCGCTGGTGGGCGCCGTCGGCGCGGTGGCGACGGCGGCGCGCTCGTCGCGACGCGCCGGCCCGGCGTCGGCGGCCCCGCGGTCTGCCGCGTCCGACCGGTGCCCTCCCGACGCGCACCCGGTGTACCGGCGCAGCCGCCTCGGCGCGCCCGTCGGCAACGTGATCCCGCTGATCGACCCCGACGGGGCGCGGCTGCTGCTGGAGGCGGTCGGCGACATCTCCGACGGCCGTGGCGCGTACCGCACGGGGGCACGAGTACGCCTTTCGCCTGCGCTTTCGCCAGGTGAGCGGCGCGGGGCTCACCCAGGGGACCTACACCCTCCGCTATCCGGGGATCGGTCCGGTGCGGCTCTTCCTGGTGCCGGTCGGCCCGCCCGCGCGGCGCTGGTACGAGGCCGTCATCAATCGACTGATCGTCGGCTAGGAGGCCATCGAATGGACCATTTTCTCGCAAGCATCAAGTGGGTGGCCTTCTCGTTCGCCCCGAGCGGCTGGGCCACGTGCGACGGACAGCTCATGCCCGTCGAGCAGTACCAGGCGCTCTTCAGCCTGATCGGCACGAACTTCGGGGGGGACGGAGTCGAGACCTTCGCGCTCCCGAACCTGCAGTCCACCGTCGCCGTGGGCACCGGGAATCCTCGAGCGCCGTTGTCCCCGACGCTTCGTCGGTGAGACCGGTTTCGTCATGCAGCCGCCCTCCCCGCAGGGCGCCTCGTTTGGGACCCTCGGCATGACGGCGATCATCTGCCTGGAGGGAATCTTCCCCCAGCGCTGGTAGGCGTCGAGCGACGCAGGAGCGCCCTGAGGGTGGAGCCGTTGGCGAAGCCCACCCGCGGGGCGATCTGATCGACGCTCTCGCCCGTCGTCCGCATCAGGTGCACGGCGCGCTCGGTGCGCAGCCGCTGCACCAGGGCGAGCGGTGAGAACCCGAACGCCCGCGAGACGCGACGCTCGAGGGTCCGCCGGCTGGTGCCGATGGCGCGCGCCGCCACGGCGATGTCCATCGGCCTGTCGAGGTTGCCGCGCGCGTACTCCTCGAACTCCCGGACCAGGGGGTCGTCGTGGTCGAGGTGATCGATGGCGAGATACGCGCTCTGCGAAGGGCGCTCATCGACCAGGAGCAGACGGCTGACCAGGTCGGCCAGCGCGGGGCTGCCCTGGCGCAGCAACGTCAGCGCGAGATCGACGTGCCCGAACGCCGCGCCGGCGGTGATGGCCCGCTTGTCGCTGACGACCATCGCGTCGAGGTCGAGCTGTACCGACGGATAACGGGCCCGGAAGCCGGGGCCGAGCCACCAGCTGGTGGTCGCGCGGCCGCCGTCCAGAAGGCCGGCCTCGGCGAGGGCGAAGGATCCGGTGCACGCGGCGGCCAGCCGCACCCCCTGCTCGGCGGCGACCGTCGCGGCGCCCATCAGGCGGCGCACGTCGGCTCGCTCGAGCGCGGTCAGCGTGTCCGGCACGTTGAAGGTCTTGAGCGCGCAGACCACGACGACGTCGAAGTCGCTCAGGTCTCCGAGTCCCGCCGTCGTCTGCAGCACCACGCCCGAGCCGGTGGTCACCCGCGCGCGCGTGCCCACCACCCCCACCTCGATGGGCGGGATGGCGGGATCCATCTCGTCGCGCAGCGCCTCGGCCGTCTGCAGCAGGTCGAGCATCGACACCACGCCGACGCCGAAGCACCCGTCCATCGCGATCAGTCCGATACGCATTGGCGCAAACAGTACCGAAGTGGGCGGATACGACACTCGACGATGGTGGACGCGTGCGCCAGGCTGCCGTCGTCACTGTCACTCCCGGAAGGACGCACATGGTCACCGTCGGACTCGTCGTCAAGCTCACGTCAAAGCCCGAGACCGCGGACGAGGTGGGCACCTTCCTCACCGACGCGCTCGAGCTCGCCAACGCGGAGGCCGGGACGCCGGTGTGGATGTCGCTGCGCACCGACGCGACGACCTTCTGGATCGTCGACGCCTTCCCCGGCGACGCGGAGCGTCAGGCGCACCTCGGGGGACCGATCGCCGCGGCGCTGATGGCCAACGCCGACCGCCTCCTGGCCGCACCGCCCGAGATCAACCAGGCGGACGTGCTGGCGATCAAGTAGCCGTATCCTGCGGCCATGAGGACCACCCTGCGCTGTGCCGTCTGCGGCGAGGTGATCAAGCCGGGCCGCACGCCGGGCACGTTCACGCACGTGACGCGCCTCGTCGCGGCCTGCGACATGGATTCGGACCACCGGCCGGTGCCCGACGCGCACCGGCCGGGAGATCCCCGCGATCCGCCGCGTCCTGACTGAGGCGGGTCGCCGGTGACCACCCGGCGCGCATCGTTGAGGGTCACGGCGCCCGGCGCTGACGAGGGGGTCACGACCCTCGAGCTGTTCTTCGACCTCGTCTTCGTCTTCGCGGTCACCCAGCTGACGGGACTGATCGTGGACTCGGACGGGGCGACGGGATATCTGCGCGCCGGGCTGATCCTGGCCGTGACGTGGTGGATGTACGACGGGTATGCCTGGCTGAGCAACAACGTCGGGCCGCGAACCGCCTCCACCCGCCTCCCGATGCTCGTCGCGATGACCTGTTTCCTGGTGATGGCGATCAGCACGCCCCAGGCGTTCGGCGACGCCGCGTGGCTTTTCGCCGGGGCCTACCTGGTGGTGGTCCTCGTGCACGCGGCCTCGTTCGCACGCTCGACGCTCGGCAGCTCCGGCGAGGCGATCCGGGGAATCCTGCCGGTCAACCTGACCGCCGCCCTGTGCCTGGTGGCCGCCGCGGCGATCGGCGACGAATACGGCTGGATCGGCTGGGTGGCCGCGGTCGCGGTGCTGGCGGGGTCGGTGGTCCTGCGGCGCGAATCCGAGTTCAGCATCCGGCCCGCGCATTTCGCGGAGCGCCATCAGCTGCTGATCATCATCGCCCTCGGCGAGACGATCGTGGCCACCGGCGTGGGGGCGGAGGACCGGCTGACCGAGGCGTCGGTGCTGATCGCCGTGCTGCTGTCGATGGCGCTGATCGCCGCCATGTGGTGGGTGTACTTCGCCGGCGACGACGAGCGGGGAGGGGAGGCGCTGGCCGAGGCCCCGCCCGAGCGGATGGCCACTGACGCCCTCTGGGCGTACTCGCTGGGCCACCTGGTGATGATCGTCGGCCTGGTGCTGGTGGCCGCCGGGCTGCACGAGGTGGTCCATCACCCCGGCCACCATCTGCCCGCGCGCTTCGCCGTGACGATGGCGGTCGGCGTGGGCGTCTACCTGCTCGGCGAGGCGATGTTCCGCCACCGGCTGGGGGTGGGCCCGGTCGGGTTGCTCACCGTCACCGCACTCGCCTGCCTCGCGACGGTGCCCCTCGGCACGGCCGTCTCGGGTCTGGCCCAGCTCGCCGGCCTGGCCGCGGTGCTCCTGGTCGCGCTACTCGTGCGCGCGTCCCTGGAGGGGCAGGCGGACGCGCCGCCTTTCGACAGTGGGCCACGCTGAAACCTCTGATTTTCTCCCAGATGACCTGGCGTGTGGCGGCGACGGCGAGGTATCGTCCGGCCCCCGCCGCTCCCGGTCGGTCGGGACGCCCCATCCGACGACGTGACGAGGGAGAGACGCGCATGCTGCGTGCGGCAATCGTGGGTACCGCTGTGGCGCTGCTGGCGCTGACGGCCGGTGTGGCATCGGCGGCGCCGTGGAGGAACGCCGAGGTGCGGCACGCGCACCACGGGCACGGGCCCGGCCCCTTCGGCCACCCCGGACCCGGTCGCGGGACCGTCGGGGCGCCCGGTCTGGGCGATCCCTTCTTCCCGCTCGCCGGCAACGGCGGCTACGACGTCGGGCACTACTCGCTGCGCCTCGCCTACGAGCCCTCCACCCTGGTGCTCGACGGCTCCGCCACCATCACCGCCACGGCGACCCAGGACCTGAGCCGCTTCGACCTCGACCTGCGCGGCTTCACCGTCTCGGACCTGAAGGTGGACGGCCGCCCGGCGCTGTTCACCCGCGACGGCCAGGAGCTGCAGATCACCCCGGCCCGCACGCTGCGCAAGCGCTCCTCGTTCGTCGTCACGCTCTCGTACACCGGCGTCCCCGAGGTCGTGACCGACCCCGACGGCTCGATCGAGGGCTGGGTGCCCACCGCCGACGGCGCCTTCGTGGTCGGCGAGCCCCAGGGATCGCCGGCCTGGTTCCCCAGCAACGACAACCCCCAGGACAAGGCCACCTACGACGTCGCCGTCACGGTCCCCGACGGCATCACGGCCCTGTCCAACGGCGTCCTCGCCGCCAAGTGGTCGCGCGGCGGCCGCACCACGTGGGCCTGGCGGGAGAACTCGCCGATGGCCACCTACCTGGCGACCGCGACGCTCGGCAACTTCCAGCTGACCACCTCGCGCATCGCGGGCATCCCGAGCTACGTCGCCGTCGATCCCTCCCAGGCGGCCGACTCGGCGCCGGTGCTCGCGCAGCTGCCGGAGATCGTCACCTACTACAGCTCCGTCTTCGGCAAGTACCCGTTCGACGCGGTCGGGGCGATCGTGGACGACGCGCCCGAGGTGGGGTACGCGCTCGAGTCGCAGACCAAGCCCAACTTCGACCGCGCCCCGGACGACATCACCCTCGCCCACGAGATCGCCCACCAGTGGTTCGGCGACTCGGTCAGCCTCACGCGCTGGCCCGACATCTGGCTCAACGAGGGCTTCGCGACCTACGCCGAGTGGATGTGGGCCGAGCACACCGGCCAGTTCACGACGCAGCAGGCCTTCGACGACCTCTACGCCGGCGCGCCCGACGAGAGCTACTGGAACCCGCCGCCGAACGGCCTCACCGACCCGGCCGACCTGTTCACCGACAGCACCTACCTGCGCGGCGGCATGACGCTGCAGGCCCTGCGTGTGAAGGTCGGCGACGCCACCTTCTTCCGCATCCTGCGCAAGTGGTACGCCGCCAACCGCGACGGCAACGTCGTCACGGCCGAGTTCATCAGGCTGGCGGAGCGCGAGTCGGGCAGGAACCTGGGCGCGTTCTTCAACACCTGGCTCTACCAGCCGGGCAAGCCGACCAGCTGGTGACCGCCTAGTTCAGGTGCTGCTGCCAGTCGGCGGGCACGCGCCCGGCCGGTCCCGGAGTGGGCTGGTCGGGCGGGTGCGACGTCGGTGACGCCAGCGACGGCCCCTCCAGCATCAGGCCGTCGGGCCATGAGTAGAACCAGTCCTCACCGGGCTCGAAGCTCTGGATGACCTCGTGACCGGTCTCCCTCCAGTGCGCGCGCGAGTGCTGGGAGGGGGACGAGTCACAGCAGCCGACGTGTCCGCACTGGGCGCACCGGCGCAGGTGGAACCACCAGCCCGCGCCCTCTCCGCCGAGGCACTCGACGCAGCCGGGGCCGCTGGGCGGGACGCTCGGGTCGATGTGGGGACTGCCGGGGTCGCTCATGTGCGCCACCTTACCGCGACCGTCCCGGGCGAGGCCATGAGCAGGCCGGACGCCGCGAGTATGCTCCCGCCGTGGCCACCGCAACGGCTGCCCCGCCGAGCGGCGGGGCCTACCTGCGTCTGATCCTGATCTGCGCCGTGATCGGGATCCCGGCGGCCCTCGTGGCCGCACTGTTCCTGGCCCTCGTGACCAAGATGCAGGAGTGGCTGTGGCAGGACCTGCCCGACCACCTCGGCCACGCGTCGCCGCCCTGGTACCTGGTCATCGGGCTCCCGGTGGTCGGCGCGGCCGTGGTCGCCCTCGCCCGCCTGTTCCTGCCCGGCGACGGCGGGCACCAGCCGCTCAAGGGGCTCAGCGCGTCGCCGACGCTGCTCAGCGCCGGCCCCGGCGTGGCCCTGGCGGCGCTCGGCACGCTGGCATTCGGCGCCGTCCTCGGCCCGGAGGCGCCCCTGATCGCGCTCGGGTCGGTGATCGGCCTCACCGTGACGCCCTTCATCAAGGCGGGGGCCCAGGGCGAGCGGCTGATCGGCACCGCCGGCTCGGCGTCGGCGGTCTCGGCCGTCTTCGGCGGTCCGCTGGTGGCCGGTTTCCTGCTGATGGAGGTCGGCATCGGCATGGGCTCGATGCTGATCCCGGCGCTGCTGCCCGCACTGGTGGCCGCGGCCACCGGCTACGCCGTCATCCTCGGGCTCGACAACTGGGGCAACATCAGCCAGCAGGGGCTCTCGATCCCCGACCTCCCGGACTACAGCGGCGCCTCGGTGAAGGACATGCTGATCGCCGTCGTGGTGGGAGTCGTCGCCGCGCTGCTGATGACGGTGGTGCACCGCGGCGGCCTCGGGGTGGCGGGCCTCCAGGCCCGGCGCTTCGGCCTCGTCGGACTGCTGCTGGCCGGCGGACTGGCCACCGGGCTGCTGGCCCAGCTGGCCGGGGCGATGGGCGCCGACACCCAGGACGTGCTGTTCTCGGGCCAGAACTCGCTGACCGCGCTGATCGACGAGAACTCCGCGCGCGCCCTGCTGGTGCTGCTGGTGGCCAAGGCGATCGCCTACGCCGTCTGCCTCGGCTGCGGCTTCCGCGGAGGACCGGTGTTCCCCGGCATCTTCCTCGGCGTGGGACTCGCCTCGTTCGCCGTGATCGCGTTCGACGTGTCGCCGACCCTCGCGGTCGCGGTGGGCGTCGCCGCGGGCATGGCGGCCGCCACGCGCCTTCTGTTCGCCCCCCTGCTCTTCTCCCTGCTGATCGTGGGCGGCCACGGCTTCGACGCGCTCCCGTCGGCCGTGCTCGGGGCCTGCGCGGCGTGGGTGGTGATGGCGGCGATCGACAAGCGCATGGCGCCCGAGGACGCCGACCCGGCGGCGCCGCCCGCTCCCGCGCCGGCGGCGACCTAGGGGCGGGGCGGTGGCCGAGGGCGCGCGACCCGACCGCCTGAGCGTCCGCGCCGGGTGGCGGCCGGGGTCGGACTTCGACGACGCGCCCGTGACGCACCTCACCTACGCGTCCGCCGACGGGCACACCTGGGACGCGCTGCTGGCGCACCCGCCCTCGTCCACGGCGCGGTCCGAGGTGCTGGTGGTGGCGGTGCACGGGGCGATGGGCAACTACACGTCGGGCGTGGTGCGACGCGCGACCCTGGAGATGGCCCGCCACGGCTATCCGACGTTGTCGATCAACACCCGCATGGCCAACTTCGGCGTCATCTACGGCGGCGGCCGGCTGGATCTGGCGCCCGCCGATCTCGATGGAGCGATCGCGCTCGCCGGGGAGCTCGGGTACTCCCGCGTCGCCCTGCTCGGCTACGGGCAGGGCGCGAACATGGTCAGCCACTACCAGGCGCTGCGCCGTCCCTCCCAGGTCGAGGCGGTGTGCACGCTGGCGCACCCCGCCTCCCTGCCTGACGCGATGCGCACGCGGTGGGCGATCCACGGCGCTGATCCCGCGTACGACGAGATGCTCCAGCGCGCCGGCCGGCGCGTCGCCGTGGACGACCACGCCGACGACATCGTGGTGGTCGCGCGCGGCTCGGGTGTTGGGGACATGCCCCGCGACACCGAGATCTGGACCGAGCGCACCTGGTGGGCCGGGCGCTCGCCGGAGGCGGTCCACGCGATCTCCCGGGAGCGGGTGTCCCAGATGACCGTCCCGCTGGCGCTGATCCAGCCCGAGTCCGACATCGAGCTGGGCTACGGCGCCGAGCTGGCGGCCGCCGCGGGCGGGGCCGGCGTGCCGGTGCACCTGGAGCGCGTCCCCGGCACGGACCACACCCTCTGGGACTCCGTGCCGGCCGCGACCGCCGCGGGGGCGGCGTGGCTGGATCGCACGCTCGGCGCCGGCGATCACCCGGCGCGTCCGGAGATGGCGCCCACGCGGCCCGATGGCGGCGTGCTGCACCGGCTGGTGACCATCGCGTGCGACGACGGCACCCACCACGACGCACTGCTCCACATCGACCCCGCGGCCACCGAGCAGCGAGCGGCGGCGCGGGGGCGGGTGGCGGTGCTGCACCTGCACGGCAACCAGGGCAACTTCAGCGTGGGGGCGCTGCGGTTCCTGGGCGATCCCCTGGCCGGTGCCGGCCTGCCGATGCTCTCGCTCGAGACGCGTCTCTCCAACGTGTCGCAGATCTTCGGCGGGGCCGTGTTCGAGGACGCGCTCGCCGATCTCGCCGCCGGAGTCGCCTGGCTCGGGCGCCAGGGCTTCGACCGCATCGTGATCAGCGGCTACTCGCTGGGCGCGGTGCTGGCGACCCGGTTCGCCGCCGACATGGCCCCGCCGAACCTCGCGGCGCTGATGACCTTCGGCAACGCCGTCGGCCTGCCCAACTCAGCCCGCCGCCGCATGGCGCTGACCGGGGCGCGCCCCTCCTACGACGACCTGGCGGCGGAGTGCCGCGACGTGCTCGCGGCCGGGAGCGACCGCATCGTGGTCGCGCGCCGGGCCTACGCGCCGAGTGACGCGCCGCGCTCGGCGGGGGTCTACTCCGCGAGCACCTGGTGGCACTCCCGCGGCCCCGAAGCCGTCAACGCGATGACCGAGCGCCACATCGGGCGGGTGGCGGCGCCCATCCTGCTGGTGCAGGGGACCGCCGACGACGTGGTGCTGGCCGAGGAGGCGCCGGCCCTTGCCGAGATCGCCCGTGCCGCCGGCAACCACGATGTCGAGACGGCCATGATCCCCGGGGTCGGGCACTCATTCCACGGCGGCGAGACCGAGGTCGTCGGAGCCGTGCTGGACTGGCTGGCCCGCGTGGTCTGAGGGGCGGGTTGGTTCAGCGGCGCGATGAGCCGAGCTGCGTCGTCGCGCGGGGGGCCGGCGAGAGATCGCCCCGTGCGCCCGAGCGCCACGCCACGACGGCCACCGCGACGATGACGCAGGCGACGGCCACCGAGCGGAGCCAGGGTGTCGCCGTGTCGCTCCCGATGCCGATGGCGTGCACCAGCGCGAGCGGCCAGGCCGCGTACGCGCTCCAATGGACGAGGCGGAAGGCGCGCCGCCCGATCCGCCGCCGCAGCATCCCCGTCAGGATCAGGGCCAGGACGAGATCCAGGGCGAGTGCTCCGAGGCCGATCCAGAGCGGCTGGGACGACGCGGTGAACGGCACGAGCAGATCCACCACGGCGACCGCGGCGTACGGGTCGACGAGCGCGGTCAGGACGTGGATCGCGATGAAGGTCACCGCGAGCAGCGACAGGCTGCGATGAAGCGCGAGCGTCGCGAATCGGGGGAGGGTGGGAATCCGGGCGCGCTGCCGGGTGGCGACCCCCAGGGCGAAGACCCCGGTCAGGAGCACCAACGAGACCACGCCGGTCCCGCGCATCAGATACCACAGCGCCATGCTCACGCTCTCAGCGCTCCGGCCAGCCGCCGACGCGCGTCTCGCCGCCGTCGGCGGCGACGAGCCGAGCCGGCAAGGCGCTGCGCTCGAGTTGCCGGGGGGCATCCCGACCTCGGACGATCGCCGCGGTGCTGGCGATGTTGGCCGCCACGCAGGTCGGCGCCGCGACGCTGACCGTGCGCCACACCTCCGGGGCCGAGTTGCCACGGCGGGGATCGACGATGTGGTGGCGGTCGCCGTGGCCCGCCGTCCAGCGCCGGACCGTGGTGCTGGACGTGGCGAGTCCACCGCTGCGGATCGCGACCGTCTGACCCGCGCGCTCGGGGTGGCGGTGGTCCTCGACCACCCGGATGGGCCAGCCCCCGGCCGGCGCGTCGCCCGCCACGGCGATGTCGCCCCCGATGCCCACCAGGGCCCCGCCACCCGTCGTGGCGGCGATGGCGCGGGCGGCCCGATCGGCGGCAAGGGCCTTGGCGGTGGCTCCGAGGTCGAGCGAGACGCCTCGCGGCACCATCACCCGCCTCGTGGCCCTGTCGAAGATGACGCAGCGCCACCCCGGCGCCGGTTCCACCCGCACGAGCCACGCCGGGCCGCGACGCTCGAGCAGGGAGAAATCGCGGTCGTAACCCAGGTCGTCCATCGCGCGTCCCACCGTCGGGTCCACGTCGCCGCCGGTCATCGCCGCCGCCCCGAGCGCCACCTGCAGCGCGAGCGCCAGCAGGGGGCTCACCTGGACGACCTCGCCGTCCGCGGCGTTGAGCCGGCTCAGCTCGGAGTCGTCCCGGAAGCGACTGCACGCCATGTCGATCTCGTCCAGTTCGCGACGCAGCATCGCCTCCGCCTCCGGCAGGGCCGGTTCGCGATCGACCACGACGAGCGCCGTGGTCCCCAGGGCGGGGAACGTCGCGCTCTGGAGGCCGGTCACGATCCGCCGGAGGGAGCCACCGGCGTCCGCCCGGACGAGGACGGGGCCTCAGCGTCCTCCCCGAGGACGCGATCGAACAACGAGTCGATCGCGTCCCGCGCGAGCCCCGATGCCGTCACCTCGGTCGCCTTTGCGGGCGGCTGCGGCCTCGGCCGATGCTCTTCCCGAGCCGGCGGCGGCGAGGCCACCGACGACCACCGTGCCGAGTACCGCCGCCGCGGCCACGCCGCGGGTCACACGGCGCACCCTCAGATGCGGGTCGCGTCGGGCGCCGGTGGGCTGGGGCGTGGGGTCCGATGCCATGCGAGCACGGTAGGGCCGGTACGTTAAGACCGGACCGATCGTCCGATTGAGGTTCGGTGGACGCGCCTCCTACGAACCGCCGGAGGAGGCGACCGGTGTCTGGGTCGACGCCGCCGGAGCCTGTGCGGCGGTCAATGAGCTCTTGCTCGCGGCGGAGGCGGTCGCGGTCAACGCGCTGCTCGTCGCCACCGTGCTCGTCGCCTGTGTGCCTCCGTGGTAGGTGGCCGCTGCCACGCCGCCGAAGACGGCGGTGCCCAGCACCGCCGCCGCCGCGACGCCGCGCGTCACACGCGACACCCGTCGCACGCGGGTGTCGCGCTGATTCGAGTATTCGGGGTCAGGATCTGGTGTGCGGTAGGTAGTCATGGGACAACCGTAGGCCGGTCGCGTTAAGGCCTACCGAAGGTAACCGCAGAGCTCGCTGTGAGAATGCCAACCGGGCTGTCTGGAATACTCGCCCGGCGATGACCGATTCCGATCCCGAGGGCGACTGGCAGGGCCATTCGATGGACCCGGAGGCGCGGCGTGCCCGCCGCGCCGAGCGGGCGCGCCAGGCGCGTCGCCGCCGCCTGATCGGCGGGGCCGTGGTCCTGGCGGTGCTGATCGCCGCGGGCGGGGCGATCGCGGCCATCGTGAGCGGCGGCGGCGACGATTCCCCGACGGCGGCCGTCACCACCACGCAGGCGACGACATCGACGGCCGCCGCCACCACGGCCCCGGCCGCCACCACGGCGCCCGAGACCACCACGCCCTCCGGAGACGCGCCGACCGCCGAGCAACAGGCGGCCGCCGTGGCCAAGGTGCGCGAGGTCGGGGTGCCCCTCTACAAGACGCCCGGCAAGGGCGGCGACATCGTCGCGCTCACGTTCGACGACGGCCCCGGCCCCTACAGCCAGAAGACCGTCGCGACGCTGAAGCAGTACGGCATGCGGGCGACGTTCTTCCTCTGCGGCAAGAGCGTGGTGCGCTACCCCGACGACCCGGCCATCGAGGCGACCGTGGCGGCCATGGGCGACCACTCGTGGAACCACCCCGTTCTGCCCGACCTGCCGGTGGCGGAGATGAAGAGCGAGATCAGCCGCACCAAGACGATCGTGGAGAAGACCTCCGGCGCTCCCGTCCAGGTGTTCCGCTCGCCCTACGGCGCCCGCAACGCGACCATCGACGCGACGGCGGAGAGCATGGGGATGATCCAGGTGCTGTGGAGCATCGAGAGCGGCGACTCGGCCGGGGTCGGGTGGGAGGACATGCTGCGCAACCTCAAGGCCACCCTCAAGCCCGGCGACATCGTGCTCTTCCACGAGAACCGCGGACAGACCCAGAAGGTGATCAACCGCCTGCTGCCGTGGATGAAGAAGCACGGCCTGCGGTCGGTGAGCGTGCCCGAGCTGCTGGCGATGGACCCTCCGTCCGAGGCCTTTCTGCGCCACGAGGCCGGCCGCTACATCCGCCGCTGAGTAACGCCCCGATCCTGCTGCCGCCGTCCGAGGGCAAGGCGCCCGGCGGCGACGGCCCGCCGTGGGCGGAGGGCGCGCGCGCCTTCGCCGAGCTCGACGCGCGCCGCGCGAAGGTGCGTGCCGCCGTGCGCCGCGCGCTCGCGCCAGGGCAAGGGCCCGGCGGCGCGGCTGCTCGGCGTGCGCGGCCCGCACCTCGACCGGGCGCTCGCCGAGTGGAAGGCTCTCGACTCCGCTCCGACCCTGCCGGCGGCCGAGCGCTACAGCGGCGTCGTGTGGGGCGGGCTCGGGGTCGCGACCCTCGACGCCGCGGCGCGGCGCGGCCTGGACCGGCGCGTCCTGGTGCCGTCGGGGCTGTGGGGCCTATTGGCGGCCACCGATCCCATCCCGGCGTACCGCCTGAAGATGGGCGCGCGCGTGCCGCCGCTGGGTGGGCTGGCCGTGTGGTGGCGACCGGCGGTCACGCCACTCGTGGACGCCCGCGCCGACGGCGGCTGGATCATCGACCTGCTGCCCCAGGAGCACGCGGCGGCCATCGACCCGGCGCCTGCTGACGCGCTCGCGGCTGCTGCGGGTGGTGCTGGTGGAGGACGGGGAGGGGGAGACGCGGCGGGCCGTCGGGCACGCGGGCAAGAGCCTGAAGGGCCTGCTCGCCCGCGCGATCCTGGAGGCGGGCGCGGGGGAGCCGGCCGACGTGGCGGCCCTCGATGTCGCGGGTCTCAGGGCGCCGTCAGGCGTGGTCGTCCGACGCGGACGGCACCGTCACGATGGAGTTCGTGCGCGAGCCGGTCGTGACGATCGCCACCTGATTTCGGACCCGCCGCGGCGCCCGTGGATTATGCTCGCGGCATGAACATCGTCATCTCCGGCGGCGGCATGGTGGGTATGACCCTTGCGCGCCTCCTTCGCGTCCGGGGCTTCTCGCCCGTCGTCATCGAGCGCAACCCGGAGGGGGCCTACATGCCCCGCGGGTACATGCTCGGCTTCCAGGGCTACGCGCCCCTCGAGGAGGCCGGCGTCCTCGACGGGATCCGCAGGGTCGGGCGCGACATCGCCCCCCGGCCCGACGGCTCGGCCGTCGCGATCGCCGTCCGTTTCGGCGCCATCATCGAGGCCCTCGCGAAGGACCTCCCCGTGGTCTACGAGCACACCGTGGTGGAGCTCGTGCGCGACGACTCCGACCGGGTCGTCGGCGTCGTCGCCGAGGGGCCCGACGGCCGCGTCACCATCGACGCCGACCTCGTGATCGCGTGCGACGGCATGAACTCGCCGGTGCGCGAGATGGCCGGGCTCGCAGGCCGATTTCGAGCCCCTCGCCGACGCGGCCCTCACCTTCATGAGCCCGCAGAAGGTCGACACCTCGTTCGAGATGGCCTACATGTCGGACGGCGGCCACATCGGCGTCCTCAGCTGGCCCGAGGGGTCGGCCGGGTGGAGGAGCATCGAGAAGGTCGGCGCCGAGGCGGCGCTGGCCCCGGGGCTCGACGCCATCAAGAAGATGTGGAGCCAGCTGCTGCCCTCGTCCACCGAGGGCGTCGAGGCGCTCACCTCGATGGATCAGATCCGCTACTCCGAGCCCCGCCTGCTGGCCTGCGAGAAGTGGTGGATCCCGGGCCTCCTGATCATCGGCGACGCGGCCCACTTCTTCGGCCCGGAGACCGGGGTCAGCTCGGGCATCGGCCTGGGCGACGCCCACGCGCTCGCCGAGGCCGTGCCGCCAGAACCCGGACGACCCGGACGCGGTGTGCCGCAGCTACGAACTGTGGCGCGCGCCCGTCGTGCGGCCCTACGAGGCGATGGACCCCGGCCGCCAGCGCATGGTGCCCGCGGGCAACGTGCAGGCCCGGCCCGAGGAGCGCTGGCCCCCGGCCGAGTAGGGCGCCGGCCCGGGGCTCAGAGCCCCAGGCGCGGCATGTAGGAGTCGGGATAGCGGTTGCCGGCCGCCACGCCGAGCGGGGCGGCCTCGTCGATCGCGGCCAGGTCCTCCGGCGTGAGCTCCACCTCGAGCGCCGCGAGGTTGTGGGCCACGTGGTCGGAGCGGCTGGTGCCCACCAGGGGCACCACGTCGTCGCCCTGGGCGAGCGTCCACGCGATGGCCAGGCTGGCCAGGTCGACGCCCTTGGCGTCGGCGATCTCGGCCAGCGCGCGGACCACCGCCAGGTTGCTCTCCAGGTTCTCTCCCTGGAAGCGGGGCACCTGACGGCGCCAGTCGTCGGGCGCGAGGTCGTCCGGGGTGCGGATGCTCCCGGTGAGCAGCCCGCGCGAGAGGGGGCTGTAGGCGACGTACGCGATCCCGAGCTCCCGCAGCAGGGGCAGAACCTCCAGCTCGGGTTCACGGTGAAGCAGGGAGTACTCGCTCTGGAGCGCGGCGATCGGGTGCACGGCCTGCGCGCGGCGGATGGTCTCGGGGCCCGCCTCGGAGAGCCCCACGTGGCGCACCAGCCCCCGCTCGACCAGCTCGGCCATGGTGCCGACCGACTCCTCGATCGGGACCTCGGGATCGACGCGGTGCAGGTAGTAGACGTCCACGTGGTCGACGTTCAGCCGCCGCAGGCTCTTCTCGATGGCGTCGCGCAGATAGCCGGCGCCGCCGCGGCTCGACTTGGTGGCCAGCACCACCTCGTCGCGGCGTCCGGCGATCGCCCGTCCGACGAGTTCCTCGTTGCGGCCGTCGCCGTAGGTCTCCGCCGTGTCGATCAACGTGATGCCGAGGTCGAGGGCGCGGTGGATCGTGCGGATGCCCTCGGCGTCCTCGGCCGGCCCGTAGTAGCCGGCGAAACTCATCGCCCCGAAGGCCAGGGGGCCCACCTCGGGCCCGTCGGTGCCGAGCCTGCGTCGCTCCATCGCCAACTCCTCAGATCGTCGTTCGAATCAGTCAAACGGTAGGCCGCGCGCCCTCCGGGCGCCCGACGCGCGGGGACGGCGGCGCGCGATTCGGGCGGCGACCGAACGAAATCGGCTGTCGCGCGACATTTTTCGGGCCCTCGTGGCGGAGGGGCGCCCCGACGGCCGTTTTACCCGTAAATCGCCCGATTCTTGCAACTGCGCCCACCCTCCCCCCGCGGCCGGTGATGGGCTGTGAATTGCCCCTCGAGGGCAGAAAACCGCTCAACAGCGCCCTTCTCGTCCGTTGGCGCTGGTAGGTTGCTCGCGCGGGCAAGCCTGCTCCCGCACACAACGAAGCCAGGGGGTCTGCAGTGTCAGTCAACAAGACCGAGTTCGTCAGCCGGGTCGCTTCTGAGGCCGACATCAGTGGTGCCGAGGCCGGTCGGGTTGTCAACGCCGTACTCGCGGTCATCCAGGACGCGCTCAAGTCGGGCGAGGACGTCGCCTTCGCCGGCTTCGGGAAGTTCTCCGTCTCGCACCGCGCTGCTCGTACGGGCGTCAACCCGCAGGATCCGTCCAAGAAGGTCGAGATCCCGGCCCGCACCGTCCCGCGCTTCACGCCGGGCGCCGTGCTCAAGGAAGCCGTGGCGTCGGGGAACAAGTAGTCCTCTCGTTGCAGGCGCTCGAGGCGCGCGACCCGCTCTTCGCGAGCGGGTCGCGCGCGTCGTGACCTCGCCGCTCCCTGAGCAGGTCGGAGCGCGGGGTGTCCGAGATCGCCGCCCGTGATCTCGTGGCCGCCTCCGGGCGGGCCGCCGCGCGCGGCCCACGCGAGCCTGGCCCGCGCCGACGCCGACCAGATCGCCGTCGCGCTCGGCGCGATGGCGCGTCGTCCTGCGCGAGCGCGGCCGGAGCCGATCCTCGCGGCCAACGCGCAGGACGTCTCCGCCGCCGCGGGAGTGCTCGGGCCGGCCCTGATCGACCGCCTGCGGCTCGACCCGGCGCGCCTCGCGCGCATGAGCGACCAGATCCGCGGCCCTCGCGGCGCTGCCCGACATCGAGCCGGTGGTCGGCGAGGCGCACGCCTGCCCGGACGGCCTGGTGATGCGAGGAGCGCCGGCGCCCGGTGGGGGTGATCGGCGCCAACTACGAGGCGCGCCCCAACGTGACGGTGGACGTCGCCTCCCAGCTGATCAAGTCGCGCAACGCGGGCGTCCTGCGCACCGGGGCGGCGGCGCTGCGCTCGGCCGACGCCCTGCACGCCGACGTCATCGGGCCCGGCGCTGGCCGAGGCGGGCATCGACCCCGACGCGATCGCCCTCGTGCGCTCGGCCGACCGCGAGGCCGCGCGCGCGCTGGTGTCGCTGCCCGGCCTGGTGCCCCTGGTGATCCTGCGCGGCAGCGGCGAGACCACCGCGGCCCTCGCGCGCGAGGCGGCCGAGCACGGCGTGCGCACGCTGGCCCACGCGGAGGGCGGCGGGGTGCTCTACGTCGACGCGCGCCGCCGACCGCGCGCGGGCGCTCGAGCTGGTCGAGCGCGGCCTCGACCGCCTCGGCGTGTGCAACCGGCTCAACCTGCTGCTGGTGGCCGCAGCCGCTGTGGGACGAGCTGGCCGTCGCGCTGGTCGCCCGGCTCGAGGCGCCTGGGCCTGCGGGCCTCCCTGCCGCCCCACGATCACCCGCTCGGGCCACGAGTGGGCGCTCGACGACGGCAACGAGGCCACGGTCACCCTGGCGCCGGTCGCCGGCCCCGCGGCCGCCGCCCGGCTCGCCAACGCTCGAGACCTCGGGCCTCGCCGCCACGATCGTCACCGAGGATCCCGCCGCCGCCGAGGCGTTCCTGCGCCGAGTACGCCGGCACCGGCGCGTTCTGGAACGCCACCACCCGCCTGCTCGACGGCTTCGCGCTGCTGGGCGCCCCCGAGACCGGCATCAACGTGGACCACGTGCCCGGCCCGCGCGGGCCGGTGACCTACCGCGACCTCTACCTGCGCCAGTACGTCGTGGGTCCCGGTGCCGTGTGAGATCCTCCGCCGGAGGCGGGGTCGCTGCTATTGTTCCCCGACTCGCCCGGACGGCGACGAACCTCTTAATGGCAGACGCCCCTCACACACACAGAGCCCCGACGCCCCTTGATGGGCGAGCTCCCGCACGGCGGGGGACACGTCTGAGGCCCGTAATGGTGCTGTTTGCCCCCTAGGCGCGGACCAGATACCCGTCCGCCTGCCGGCCCCTCGACCCGGATCAACGAAGCGATCCGCGCCGAATCCGTGCGTCTCATCGACGCGGAGGGGGAGAACCGGGGGGTCGTGCCTCTCGCCGAGGCACAGGAGATCGCGAACGCCGCTGCCCTCGACCTCGTCGAGGTCGCTGCCGACGCCCGCCCGCCCGTGTGCCGGATCATGGATTACGGCAAGTGGCGGTACGAGCAGGAGCAGAAGGCCAAGCAGGCCCGGCGCCACCAGAGCACGATCACCATCAAGGAGATCAAGTTCCGGCCGAAGATCGACCCGCACGACTACGCCACCAAGAAGGGGCACGTCGAGCGGTTCCTCCGGCACCGGGACAAGGTCAAGATCACGATCATGTTCCGCGGTCGCGAGCTGCTGCACCCCGAGCGCGGCGAGCAGATCCTGCTGCGGCTGGCCGACGAGCTGAAGGACCTCGCCATCATCGAGAGCCGTCCCGAACCTGGACGGCCGCAACATGGTGATGATGATCGCCCCCCTCAAGAACCCGATCGCCGAGGCCACGGACGGCGAGCGACGCGGATGCCGCGCCGAGCGCCCCGCGCCGAGGCCGCCCCCGAGGCGGAGACCCCCGCCGCGAGCCCGAGGCCGCCGCAGCCCGCAGGCCGCCGAGCCCGCGGACGCGCCGAGGAGCCAGCCGCCCAGCCCCCAGCCCGCAGAGGCCGAGACCGCCTCCTAGTCGCGCCGCTGGTGCGCGTCGTCTAATGTGTCGGCCGGTCCGCCGCTCCCGAGGAACACGCCATGCCCAAGATGAAGTCCAGACGCTCCGCCACGAAGCGCTTCCGGGTCACCGGAACGGGCAAGGTGCTCTTCCAGCGCGCGGGGATGCGGCACAACCAGGAGAAGATGACCGGCAAGGAGCAGAGGCACCTCTCCAAGGAGACGACCCTCGCCCCCGAGATGGTGCCGGGCGTGAAGCGCATGCTGGGGAAGAGGTAGCCGATGGCACGGGTCAAGCGCTCCGTCGGAGCCCGCAAGAAGCGTCGCAAGGTCCTCGGCCAGGCGAGCGGGTACTGGGGGACCAAGCACTCCTCGTACAAGCGCGCGAAGGAGCAGGTGCAGCGCTCCCTGCGCTACGCCTACCGCGACCGCCGGGTGCGCAAGCGCGACTTCCGGCGGCTCTGGATCGCCCGCATCAACGCCGCCGCGCGCGAGAACGGCCTCACCTACGGCGAGTTCATCCACGGCCTCAAGCTGGCCGAGGTCGAGCTCGACCGCAAGATCCTGGCCGAGCTGGCCACGCACGAGCCCGCGGCCTTCGCGGCGCTCTGCGATCGCGCCCGCACCGCCAAAGAGAGCGTCCCGGTCGGCTCCTAGCTCCGACGCAGGCACCTCCGTCTGGCCAGCTCGCCGCGCAATCCGGCGCTGCAGCTCGCCAGAGCGCTTCAGACGAAGAAGGTCCGCCGGGAGCGCCGGCTGCTGGTGGCCGAGGGCGAGGACCTGGTCGACGGGGCCCTGTCCCGCGGGGTGAAGCCCGTGGCGATGCTGTTCGACGCCGATCAGCTCGCCGACGACGACCCGCGGCTGATCGCCACCGACGGCCTGGCGGAGCGCTATCTGGTGCCGCCCAAGCTGATGGCGCAGGCCAGCGGCCTGGCCGCCGCGCCGCGCGTGATCGCGATCCTGCCCCAGCCCCCGTCGCGCAGCTTCCGCGACGTGCGGTTCCCGCCGTCGCTCGGCCTGTACCTGGCGGGCGTGGCCGATCCCGGCAACGTCGGCACGCTGGTGCGCACCGCCGCGGCGCTCGGCGCCGACTGGCTCGCGCTCGGCCCCGGCTCGGCCGACGCCTTCCATCCCCGCGCGGTGCGCGCCGCGATGGGCTCCACGTTCGCCTTGCCCGTGCTGGAGGGCGTCGCGCCCTCCGATCTGGCGACGCGCGAGGGCTTCGTGGTGGTCGCCGCGGTGCCGCGCGACGGGGTCGCCCCCGTGGGAGACCGACCTCACGCGGCCGATCGTGCTCGCGCTGGGCGCCGAGCGCGCGGGCCTCGCGCCGGCGCTGGAGGGGCTCTCCGACGGCCGCGAGGTGCGTGCGCGTGACCATCCCCCAGGCCGAGGGCGCCGAGTCGCTCAACGTCGCGGCCGCCGGGCGCCGCCCTGCTGGCCGAGGTCGTGCGCCAGCGCGCCATCGCGCCCGAGCCCTCCGGCCCGGGCCTGTCGGGTAGCCTCACGGGTCGATGAGCGACCCGAGTCTCGAGCAGATCCAGCAGGACGCGCTGGCCGCGGTGGCCGCGTCGTCGACGCTCTCCGAGCTCGAGGCGGCGCGGGTGGCCCACACCGGCCGCAAGAGCCCGCTCTCCGAGATCCTCGCCGGCATCGGCGGCCTGCCGCCCGAGCGCCGCGGCGAGGTGGGCAAGGGCGCCAACCTCGCCCGCCGCGCCGTGCAGCAGGCCCTCGACGCGCGCACCGCCGAGCTCGAGGCCGAGGAGATGGGCGCCGCGCTCGAGCGCGACACCACCGACGTCACGCTGCCCGGCGATCCCCGTCCGCTGGGGGCGCTGCACCCGATCACCCAGATCCGCCTCGAGATGGAGGAGATCCTCCTCGGCCTCGGCTACCGCGTGGCCGACGGCCCCGAGGTCGAGACCGAGTGGCACAACTTCACGGCGCTCAACACGCCGGCCGGCCACCCCGCGCGCTCGCCCAGCGACACCTTCTTCATCGAGGGCCACCCCGACCGGATGCTGCGCACGCAGACCTCGCCGGTGCAGGTGCGCGCGATGGAGCGCGAGCAGCCGCCGATCTACCTGATCGCCCCCGGCGCGGTGTACCGCCGCGACGACGTGGACGCCACGCACAGCCCGATGTTCCACCAGATGGAGGGGCTGGCCGTGGACGACGGCCTCACCCTCGCGCACCTCAAGGGCACGATGCTGCACTTCTTCCGCGAGCTGCTGGGCAAGGACCGCGAGATCCTGCTCCAGCCGCACTTCTTCCCCTTCACCGAGCCGTCGGTGGACGTCCAGGTGTCGTACATCGACAAGTCCGGGCGCCCCGGCTGGCTGGAGCTGGCGGGCGCGGGGATGGTCGATCCGAACGTTCTCGAGGCCTGCGGCATCGACTCGGAGCGCTACACCGGTTTCGCCTTCGGCTGCGGCCTCGACCGCATCGCGATGATCCGCTTCGGCGTGCCCGACCTGCGCCTCTTCTTCGAGGGCGACCTGCGGTTCCTGGAGCAGTTCGCGTGAGGGTGCCCATCTCGTGGGCGGCCGACTACGTGGACCCCGGCCTGCCCCCCGACGAGCTGGCCCGCGCGCTGTCGGGCAGCGGCACCCTGGTCGAGGCGATCCACCACATCGGCGTGCCCGACACCAACGGCAACCTGGGCGCCTTCCGCGTCGGGCGCGTGCTCTCGGCCGAGCAGCACCCCAACGCCGACCGCCTGCGCGTGTGCGAGGTCGACCTCGGCGAGGGCGTCCCCGCCGGCATCGTCTGCGGCGCGCCCAACGTCGCGGCCGGCCAGACCGTCGCGGTCGCGCTGCCCGGCGCGCTGCTGCCCGGGGCGGACCGCCCGCTGAAGGTGGCCAAGCTGCGCGGGGTGGAGAGCCGCGGGATGATCCTCTCGGCCACCGAGCTCGCGCTGGGCGAGGACGCCGCCGGCATCATGGTGCTGCCGGACGGCCTCGCCCCGGGCACGCCGCTCGGCGAGGTGCTCCCCCTGTCGGAGACCGTGCTGGAGCTGGAGATCACCTCCAACCGCCCGGACTGCCTCGCGGTGTGGGGCGTGGCGCGCGAGATCCACGCGGTCACCGGCGCCCCGCTGACGCCGCTCGACGAGTCCGAGCCGCCGGCCGAGGGCGAGGGGTCGGTCGAGGACTACGCCACCCTCCAGATCGACGCCCCCGACCTGGCTCCGCGCTACATGGCCCGCGTGCTCACCGACGTCACCGTCGGGCCGTCGCCGGGCTGGCTGCGCCACCGCCTCGAGGCGGCCGGCATGCGCGCGATCTCCAACGTCGTCGACATCACCAACTACGTGATGCTGCTCACGGGGCAGCCGCTGCACGCCTTCGACCTCGACCGCCTCGCCGGCGGCCGCATCGTGGTGCGGCGCGCGGGCGACGGCGAGACGATCACCACGCTCGACGGCCAGGAGCGCACGCTCGACTCCTCGATGCTCGCCATCTGCGACGCCGAGCGCCCCGCGGTGATCGCCGGCATCTTCGGCGCCGAGTTCGCCGAGGTCGCCGAGGGCACCACCCGCGTGCTGCTGGAGGCGGCCACCTTCGACGGCCCCACGATCCTCAACACGTCCCTCGCGCTGGGCCTGCGCAGCGAGTCGAGCGGGCGCTTCGAGAAGGGGCTGCCGCCGCAGCTGCCGCCGCGCGCGATGGCCATCGCCAGCCGGCTGCTGGTGGAGCTGTGCGGCGCGCGCCTGGTGCCCGGCACCCTCGACGAGCACGCGCCGCTGCCCGAGCCGGCGACGCTGGCCCTGCGCAACGCGCGCATCACCCGCACGCTCGGGGTCGAGGTGCCGCCCGCGGAGTCGGCGGCCATCCTCACCCGCCTCGGCTGCGAGGTGGTGGAGCTGCTCGACGGGCTCACCGCGCGCATCCCGTTCGAGCGGGCGTCGGACCTCACCCGCGAGATCGACCTGGTCGAGGAGGTCGGCCGCATCCGCGGCCTCAACGACATCCCGGCCGAGATCCCGCGCATCGCGGGCAACGGCCGCCTGACCGCCTCGCAGGCGCTCGAGCGCCGGCTCGCGCGTCTCGCGGCCGACCTCGGGCTCTCCGAGATCGTCTCCTACCGCCAGGTGCCCGAGAGCGACCTCGACGCGCTGCTGATCCCCGCCGACGACCCGCGCCGCGCGCTGGTGCGCATGGCGCACCCGCTGAGCGCCGAGATGGCCGTGATGCGCCGCTCGATGCTGCCCGGCCTGCTGCGCGCGGTCGCGCGCAACCAGCACCACCAGCGCACCGACGGCGGCCTGTTCGAGATCGGCCGCACCTACGCGCCGCGCCCCGACGGCCAGGCCGACGAGCGCCGCTTCCTGGCGGCGGTGCGCTTCGGCCGCGTCGGCGCCGACGGCGGATGGCGCGATCAGCCGCGCCCGGTGGACGTCTACACCGCGACCGGCCTCGGGGCGACGCTCGCCCGCGCCGCCGGCGTCCGCGTCGACCTGGCGCCCAACCACGCGCCCTACTTCCACCCGGTCCGCCAGGCGCGCATGTCCGCCGGCGACGAGGTGATCGGCTGGGCCGCCGAGGTGCACCCGATCGTGCTGCGCAACTTCGAGGTCGCCGGGCCGGTGGCGGCCGTGGTGATCGACCTCGACGCGCTCGACCGCGCCGTCGGCGCGCCGCCGGAGTACGAGGACATCCTCACCGTGCCCGTCTCCCACCGCGACCTCGCGCTGGTGGTGGCCGAGGGCGTGCCCGCCGCCGACCTGGTGAGCGCCGCCCGTCGACGCCGGGGCGCCGCTGGTGCGCGAGGTGCACGTGTTCGACCGCTACGCCGGCGAGCAGGTGGAGGCCGGGCACGTCAGCCTGGCCCTGCGCCTGACCCTGGCCGATCCCGGCCGCACCCTCACCGACGAGGAGATCGAGGGCGCGGTGACGCGCGTGCGCGAGGCCCTGGCCGAGCGGGGAGCGCAGCTGAGGGCGTCGGCGTGAGCGCGACCGTCCACGTGTTCGGCGCCGCCGGTTTCGCCGGGGCCCAGCTGGCCGCCCTGGTCGACGCCCACCCGGGTTTCACGCTCGGCACCATCACGGCGCGCGGCGACGCCGGGCGGCGCCTGGTGGACGTGGCGCCCGAGTACCGCGTCGAGCAGCGCCTCGAGACGCCCGACGTGCAGGCCGTGGCCGCCGGCGACCTGGTGGCGGTCTGCTACCCGCACGCCGAGGCGGCCCTGCTGGTGGCCGAGCTGATCGACCGCGGCGCCAAGGTGGTCGACGTGTCGGCCGACCACCGCCTGCACGACGCGACCCTGTACCCGGCCGTCTACGGCTACATCCACCCGCGCCCCGACCTGCTGGCCGAGGCGGTGTACGGCCTGCCCGAGAGCCGCCGCGACGCGATCCGCACCGCGCGCCTCGTCGCCAACCCCGGGTGCTTCCCCGAGGCGTCGATCCTCGCGCTGCTGCCGCTGGCGGGATCGATCGAGGACGTCGTCATCGACGCCAAGAGCGGCGTCAGCGGCGCCGGGCGCACGCCCAGCCCCACGGTCCACTACTCGTCGGCGGCCGACAGCGTGCGCGCGTACAAGGTCTACTCGCACCGCCACTGGCCTGAGATCGAGCAGGAGCTCGGCGTGGAGGTCACGTTCACACCCCACCTGGTGCCGGTCGACCGCGGCCTGCTGGCCACCTGTTACGCCCGGCTCACCGACAGCGCCCCGCACCCCGACGACCTGCGCGCCGCGTACCAGACCTTCTACGCCGACCACCCCTTCGTGGAGGTCGTCGAGGAGCCGCCCGGCATGCGCGCCGTGCAGCGCACCAACTACGCGCAGGTGTGCCCGGTGGTGGATCCCCGCGGCGGCCGCGTGACGGTGTTCGGCGTCATCGACAACCTCGGCAAGGGCGCCGCCGGGCAGGCCGTCCAGAACCTCAACCTGATGGCCGGGCTGCCCGAGACCGACGGACTGCTGTGACCCTGGCGCCGGTCCTGCGCGGCGACTGGCTGCGCGCGCCGGAGGGCCTCGTCGCGCTCGAGGGGGGCTCGGTGACGTCCACCCCGGGCTACCACGCCGCGGGGGTCGCGTGCGGCCTCAAGGCCTCGGGGGCCCTCGACCTCGGGATCCTCCAGGCCACCGGCACCGGTGACGTCCGCCTTCGTGGACACCGCGAGCGCCCTCCCCTCGGCGCCGGTGCTGCGCAACCGCACCCTCGACCGCGCCGCCCTGCGGGCCGTGGTGGTCAACGCGGGCGCGGCCAACGCGGCCACCGGCTCGCCCGGCCTGGACGACGCGCACGCGATGGCCCGGCGGGCGGGCGAGCGGCTCGGCATCGACGCGGCGCACATCGCGGTGTGCAGCACCGGCACGATCGGCGACCGCATCGACCTGGGCATCACCGACCGCGGCATCGACGCCGCCGCGGCGGCGCTCGCCGCCGGCGGCGGGGCCGATTTCGGGCGGGCGATCTGCACCACCGACCGCGCGCCCAAGGGCGGCGCGTTCCGCCTGACCCTCGGCGGCCGCGAGGTCACGATCGGCGCGGCGGCGAAGGGCGCCGGGATGATCCGTCCCGACATGGCCACGATGCTCGCCTACGTCACCACCGACGCCGTCGTGGCCGCCGAGGACCTCCAGGCGATCGTCTCGGCCGCCGCCGCCGCCTCGTTCAACAAGATCAGCGTGGACGCCCAGATGAGCCCGTCCGACACCCTGCTGGTGTTCGCGCGATCGGGGGGCGCCGCCCTCGCCGGTGACGACCGCGACCGGTTCGCCGCCGCGCTCACCACCGTCTGCCGGTGGCTCGCGATCCAGATGGTGAAGGACGGCGAGGGCGCCGACCACGCCGTGCGCGTGGTGGTCTCCGGCGCCCGCGACGACGACGAGGCCGAGTCCGTCGCGCGCGCGGTGGGGGAGTCGACGCTGGTCAAGACCGCGATCAACGGCCGCGACCCCAACTGGGGCCGCGTCTCCCAGGCGGTCGGCCAGGCGCTCGCCGGCTCGGTGGGCCCGGTCGCGGAGCCGGTGGTGTCGGTGGACGGTGTTCCGTACGCCTCGGAGGAGGCCCTCGCGGTGCTGGCGCGCGAGGAGTACGACCTCGAGGTGGGCCTCGACCGGGGCGATGCGGTCCGCGGAGCTCTGGGTCTCCGACCTCGGGCACGGTTACGTGACGATCAACGCGGAGTACCACACCTAGAGCCCGCGGGCGACGCCCTTTCCCAGGGCGAGCGCGTCGGCGCGGGCCGTGGTGATACCGACCACGGCGCGGCGCGGGCCGGCATCCACCAGCACCAGCCAGGTGCCGGCGCCCCGGTGGAGCGTGACCGGATGGCCCGCCACCACGACGCGCCCCTCGGCCCGCCCGCCCGCGAGCCGGGCGATGTCCTGCGGGATCGGCGGAGCGTCGACCCCGGGTCGCGCCGCCACCCCCACCAGCACCCCGGTCCGGGAGCCCGCGGTCGCCTGGGCGATCTCGACGGCGTACCCCGACGCCGGCCCGCGCAGCCCGTTGAGCAGCGCGTTGCGGGTGCGGAACACCAGCGACTCGCGCGCCGTTCCGATCGCCACGGGCGCCACGACGTAGCCGGGCACGCGCGCCGGCAGGGTGGCGACGCCCGTATCCGGGGTGGCCGGCGTGGTGGCGGTGGCGCCCTCGCGCGGCGTCGCGGGCTCGGCGGTGGTCGTGGCGGCGGGGAGGGGGGCGCCCCCGCCGTCACGGGAGAGGGTCACGACCATCACGACCACGGCCAGCACGAGCACGAGCGCCGCGGCGGCGGCGGGGATCCAGCGCGGAGGCACGCGCGGAGCCTGTCGGCGCCCCCTCCCGCCCGCAACGCGCGTCGGCGGCTCCGATCGCCCCGAGGCCGCAACGCTGGGGTTCTCGCCCCCGGCCGGGTCGCCCGTTCGGGCGAGCCGCCTCACACGAACGGGTTAGAGCAGGGTCTGGCTCAGCAGGAAGGCGTTGAGCGCGATGATCAGCACCACCACCACGGTCGCGATGACGGTGGTGGCCCGGCGGTTGACCAGGCCGCCCATCAGCTCGCGGTCGCGGCAGAAGTTGAGCAGCGGGATCAGCGCGAACGGGATGCCGAACGACAGCACGACCTGGCTGAGGATCAGCGCCCGGGTCGGATTGACGCCGATCGCCAGCACCACGAGGGCCGGGGCCATGGTGAGGCCGCGCCGCAGGAAGATCGGGATCTGGCGGTCGATGAACCCCTGCATCACCACCTGCCCGGCGAGCGTGCCGACCGACGATGACGAGAGGCCCGAGGCCAGCAGCGCCACGCCGAAGGCGATCTGGGCGTTGTTGCCGACCAGCGTCCCCAGCAGCTCGAACACCTGGTCGATGTCCTTCACGCCGGTCAGGCCGCGGGCGTTGAACACCGCCGCCGCCATCACCAGCATCGACATGTTGATCACCCCGGCGATGGTCATCGCGATGATCACGTCGGTGCGCTCGAAGCGGAAGATCTTCTTGCGCTCCTCCTCGCTGCGCCCGACCACCCGGCGCTGGGTGAGCGCGGAGTGCAGGTAGATCACGTGCGGCATCACGGTCGCGCCGAGGATGCCGGTGGCGAGCAGGACGCTCTCGGTGCCGTCGAACTGCGGGGTGAGCAGGCCCTTGGCGATGCCGCCCGGGGCGGCGTGGGTGAAGAAGAACTGCACCGCGAACCCGACCAGGATCACGCCCACGAACACGGCGATCGCGATCTCGAGCGCCCGGGCGCCGCGCGTCTGGAGGGCGAGGATGCCGAACGAGAAGATGCCGGTCAGGACGCCGGCCCAGAACAGCGGGATGCCGAACAGCAGGTAGAAGCCCAGGGCCGCGCCGATGAACTCGGCGAGGTCGGTGGCCATCGCGATCAGCTCGGCCTGGACCCAGAGACCGCGTGAGACCCGCTTCGAGTACCGCGCCCGGCACACCTCCGGGCAGGTTCATGCCGGTGGCGATGCCGAGCTTGGCCGACATCGTCTGGATGACCATGGCCATCAGGTTCGAGACCAGGATCACCCACAGCAGCATGTAGCCGAACTGCGATCCGGCGGCGATGTTGGTGGCGAAGTTGCCCGGGTCGACGTAGGCCACCGCCGCGATGAACGCCGGGCCCAGGAACGGGAGCACGGCGCGGAACCCGCGGCTGCCGCCGGTGAGGGAGCGGTCGGCGGCGTCGGCGACGCGCGCCTCGCCCGGGAGGGCGCTGTTGACGAGGGGCGTCGGGGGCGTGGAGGTGGTCATGGGCTCGTTCGGGCGCGTGTAGTGGGGGATAGCGATCTCAGAGGGAGTACGCAATGGCTGACAGTTCGGATCAGCCCGATAGAGGAGTTGTAGCTAGTCATGACTAGCTGTAAAAGATAGCCATGAATAGGAGAGGACTCACGCGCCGGCAGATGCTGATCGGGGCGGCCCCCGTGGTCGCCGCGATCCCGATGGCCGGCATGGCCACGTTGCCCGCCGCTGGGCGGTGCATCGCCCGCACGCGCCGCCGGCCCCGGCACCGAGGCACACCTCGGCCACGCCGCCATGATCGGGGCCGAGGCCCCCGCCCCGGGCGGCCCCTCCGACCTGGACGCCCTGCTGATCCCGCCGCCCGCGCTGCCCTACGCGCCTGGGCGGGTGCGGCGCTACACGCTCGCGGCTCTCGACCGCGAGGTGGAGGTGGCTCCGGGCGTGTTCTTCCCCGCCTGGACCTACAACGGCACGGTTCCCGGGCCGGTGATCCGGGCCACCGAGGGCGACATCCTCGAGGTCGCGTTCACCAACGCCGGGTCGCACCCGCACACGATCCACTTCCACGGCATCCATCCGCCCGGCATGGACGGCGTGTTCGAGATCGTGCCGCCCGGCGGCTCGTTCACCTATCGCTTCCCGGCCCGGCCGTACGGGATGCAGCTTTACCACTGCCACGCCACACCCCTGAAGAAGCACATCCACAAGGGGCTCTACGGCGCCTTCATCATCGACCCCAGGGAGCCGCGCCCGCCGGCCCAGGAGCTCGTGATGGTGATGAACGGCTTCGACACGGACGGCGACGGCGAGAACAACTTCTACACCGTCAACGGGAAGGCGTTCTACTACGCCAAGTACCCGATCAGGGTGACGCGCTCGCAGACCGTCCGGATCTACCTCGCCAACCTCACCGAGTTCGACCTGATCAACTCGTTCCACCTCCACGGCGAGTTCTTCCGCTACTACCGCACCGGCAGCACCGACCACTTCGAGTACACCGACACGGTGATGCAGTGCCAGGGCGAGCGCGGCATCATCGAGATCGATTTCCACCACGCGGGCCGTTTCATGTTCCACGCCCACCAGTCCGAGTTCGCGGAGCTCGGCTGGAGCGGCTTCTTCGAGGTCGAGGACGCGTGAGCACCCAGCCGGTGCCGGCGCCCGGAGGGGGCTTCTGGGGGTCGCGCCTGCTGGCGCTGGTGCCGATCGTGCTGCTGGTCGCCATCGCGGCCGCCTTCGTCGCGTCGGGGAGCTCGATCACCGGCCTCGTCGGCGACGGCCCGCCGGCCGCGGACACCCTGGACATGCGCCGGGTGGAGTTCCGCGACGGGCAGATCCGCATGGTGGTGCGCAACCCGCAGCCCGAGGACCTCACCATCGCGCTGGTGACCGTGGACGATGCGATCGTGCCCTTCGAGGCCGACGGCCCGACCACCCTCGGCCGCCTGCGCTCCACCACTCTCGAGATCCCGTTCGACTGGGTCGAGGGCGACCCGTACACCGTGGGCGTCACCACCTCGACGGGCATCCAGAGCACCATCGCGGTGGCGGCGGCGGTCCGCACCCCGACCGCGAGCGGATCCGCGATCGGCGGATACGCGCTGATCGGGCTGCTGGTGGGCGTGATCCCCGTCGCGCTGGGGATGCTCTGGCTCCCCGCGCTGCGGCGCGCCGATCCTCGCTGGCTCGCCGGGTTCATGGCGCTCACCGGCGGCCTGCTGACCTTCCTCGCGGTGGACGCGCTGGCCGAGGCCCTCGAGCTGCAGGGCGCGCTGCCCGGCGCGCTCGGCGGCCCGGGCCTCGTGCTCGCCGGCGTCGCCCTGAGCTACCTGGGCCTGACCTGGGTGGCGCACCGGCTCTCGCGCCGCGACTCGGTCTCCGCGGCGACGGGCGCGCCGCTGGCCGGGCTGGCGCTGGCGACGATGATCGCCATCGGGATCGGCATCCACAACTTCAGCGAGGGCCTGGCGATCGGGTCGTCGTTCGCCGTCGGCCAGCTCGCGCTCGGCACGTTCCTGGTGGTCGGCTTCATGGTCCACAACGTCACCGAGGGCCTCGGCATCGTCGCCCCGGTCGCCGAGGGGCGGCGCACCAGCCTGACGCGCCTCGGCGTCCTGGCGCTGGTCGCCGGGGGCCCGACGATCCTCGGCGCCTGGATCGGCGGGTTCCTCACCAACGAGATCCTGGTGGTGCTGTTCTTCGCGCTCGCGGTGGGCGCGGCCCTGCAGGTGGTCGTCGAGGTGGGCCGCTACATCGCCCGCCGCGCCCCCGGCGGGCTCGGCTCGGGTTTCGTGGTCGGCGGGTTCCTCGCCGGGATCGCCGTGATGTACCTGACGGGTCTGCTGGTCGGTTAGGGGCGGGCCGACCAGATGGCGGCGCTCTCCACGGGCAGGGCGTCCTCAGGATCGCTCATCGGGATTCCTCGCTCGCGTCGGTGATGGTGTGCAGGCGGCGGTCGCTCTCGTGCTCCACCTGCAGCGTCGAGTGGTGGATGTGGAAGTCGGTGTCGAGCATCGCGGCCAGCTCGCGACGACGCGCGTGGCAGTCCTCGCCCGGGCCCACCATCACGTGGGCCGAGAGGGCGGGGAAGCCCGAGGTGATGGTCCAGACGTGCAGGTCGTGCACCTCGCGCACGCCCGGGACCGCGGCCATGCGCCGCCCCACCTCGTCGGCGTCGATGCCCTCGGGCGTGGCCTCCAGCAGCACGGCGACCGACTCGCGCAGCACCCGCCACGCGCCCACCAGCACCAGGCCGCCGATCAGGAGGCCCGCGATCGGGTCGGCCGCCTCCCAGCCGAGGGTCAGCGCGAGGATCGCGGCGATCACCACGCCGGCCGACCCCAGCAGGTCGGCGAGCACGTGGAACAGGGCCGCCCGGACGTTGAGGCTCTCGCCGCCCGAGCGCCACAGCACGGCCGCACCGATGATGTTGACCGCGAGGCCGATGCACCCGATCACCAGCGTCGGCAGGGCGTCGAAGTCGGGCGGATCCGAGAGCCGCTGGGCCGACTCGATGATGATCCAGATGCTCACCGCCACCAGGGCGACGCCGTTGGCCAGGGCGGCCAGGATCTCGGCGCGCCGCCAGCCGAAGCTCATGCGCGAGGTGACCGGCCGGGTGGCCAGCCACACCGCCCCGAGTGCGAGGGCCAGCGACCCCACGTCCGAGAGCATGTGGCCGGCGTCCGCGAGCAGCGCCACGCTGCCGCCGACGAGGCCGCCCACGACCTCCAGCACGGCGACCCCGGCGGTGAGGGCGAGCACGATCGCCAGGGCGCGCATGTCGCCCTGCCGCCCGCCCGCCCCGTGGTCGTGTGAGTGGCCGATGCCCGGCACGCTCGCACGTCGCGCGGACGGATTCCGGCAGTTGACGGAGTTCGTCACCCGCCGTGCGGCGCGGTGTGTCAGCATCACCGGCCGATGGCCGACGACAGCACCAGCAGGACCACGATTCCGCCCACCCGCTCGGAGCTGGAGCCCCGGGTCGGAGTGCTGCTGGAGGCGCTCCCGTACATCCGGGACTTCGCCGGCCAGACGATCGTGATCAAGTACGGCGGGGCGGCGATGACCAGCCCCGATCTCAAGGCCTCCTTCGCCCGCGACGTCGCGCTGCTCAAGCTGGTCGGGATGAACCCGGTGATCGTCCACGGCGGCGGCCCCGACATCTCGCGCTACTCGGACCGCCTCGGGCTCGAGGTGCGGTTCGTGCAGGGCCTGCGCGTGACCGACGCGCCCACCATGGAGCTCGTGAAGATGGTGCTGGTGGGCAAGATCAACAAGGAGATCGTGGCCCAGCTGCACGTGGCGGGCGCCCCGGCGGTGGGCCTCGCCGGCGACGACGGCGGCCTGATCGAGGCCGAGAAGGCCGTCAGCGTCGACGCGGACCTCGGCTTCGTCGGGCAGGTGGCGAGCATCGACCCGTGGGTGCTCGAGAGCCTCTCCGAGTTCGTCCCGGTGGTCGCATCCGTCGGCGTGGACGCCGACGGCCAGAGCTACAACATCAACGCCGACACGGTGGCCGGCCGGCTGGCCGCGGCCCTCGGCGCGCGCAAGGTGATCTTCCTCACCGACGTCGAGGGCATCTTCGGCGACGTCGCCGACCCCACCACGCTGATCAGCGAGTGCCGCCTGCGCGACGTGCGCGAGATGATCGCGTCGGGCGCCATCGGCGCGGGGATGATCCCCAAGCTCGGGGCGGTGGTCGACGCCCTGGAGGGGGGAGTGGGCGCGGCGCACGTCATCGACGGCCGCGTGCCCCACTCGGTGCTGATCGAGATCTTCACCGAGACCGGCATCGGGACCAAGGTCACGACGTGATCGACGAGGTGCTGGTGCAGCGCGAGGCGGCGGCCCTGATGCCCAACTACCGCCGTCAGCCGGTCGCGTTCGTGCGCGGCGAGGGCGCCGTCGCTCTACGACGCCGACGACCGCCGCTACGTGGACTGCATGGCGGGCATCTCGATGAACAACGTCGGCCACTGCCACCCCAAGGTGGTGCGCGCCATCACCGACCAGGCGGCGCGCCTGATCAACGTCTCCAACCTCTACTACACCGAGCCGATGGTGGCGCTGGCCGAGTGGATCCGCGATCACTCCCTGGGCGGCAGGGTGTTCTTCTGCAACTCCGGCGCCGAGGCCAGCGAGGCGGCCCTCAAGCTGGCGCGCAAGCACGGCGGGCCGGGGCGCACCGAGGTGGTGGCGCTGGTCGACGGCTTCCACGGGCGCACCTACGGCGCGCTGTCGATGACCGGCCAGCCCTCCAAGCAGGAGCCGTTCGCGCCCATGGTGCCCGGCGTGCGCCACGTGGAGCGGTCGGACCTGGAGGGGCTCGCGGCGGCGGTCGGCCCCCAGACCTGCGCGATCATGCTCGAGGTGGTGCAGGGCGAGGTCGGCGTCCACCCGGTGCCGGTCGAGATGATCCGCCTCGCGCGCGAGCTGGCCGACCGGCACGGCGCCCTGCTGCTGATCGACGAGATCCAGACCGGGCTGTCGCGCACCGGCCCGCTGTTCGCGTACCAGGACGTGGGCGTCACCCCCGACGTCATGTGCCTCGCCAAGAGCCTCGGCGGCGGCGTCCCGATCGGGGCGATCGTCGCCCGCCCGGAGATCGACGCGGTGCTGCAGCCCGGCGACCACGGCTCGACGTTCGCCGGCAGCCCGCTGGCCTGCGCCGCGGGGCTGGCCTCGTGCGCGGTGCTCGTCGACGCCCGGCTCCAGGATTCGGTGCGCCGCAAGGGGGCCGAGCTGCTGTCGGGCCTCGAGGGGCTGGTGGCCGACGGCCTGGCCGTCGAGGCCCGCGGACGCGGGCTGATGTGCGCCATCGACCTGCCCCGCGCGCGCGCCGCCGAGGCCGTGGACGCCCTGCTGGCGCGCGGGTATCTGGTCAACAACACCTCCGCGCGAACCTTGCGCTTCCTGCCGCCGCTGGTGATCGACCAGGCCGATCTCGACGGTTTGGTCACCGCCCTGCGGGATGCCCTTCCGGAGGCCATCGCCTAGGGTTGGGGAGTTCGTGAACCGCCAGCGAGGAGATTCGATGCCGGAAGCGCCGACAGTGACCGCAGGCGCCGCTCTGGCGGCCCGCATCGAGGACGCCTACAAGATCTATGGCACCGGCGACGCCGAGGTGCGCGCGCTCAACGGTGTCACGCGGGATTTCCGCGCCGGCGCCTTCACCGCGATCATGGGCCCCTCGGGGTCGGGCAAGTCCACCCTGATGCAGTGCATGGCGGGCCTCGACCGGCTCACCTCGGGCAAGACGTGGATCGGCGACGCCGAGCTCACGGGGATGTCCGAGAAGCAGATCACCCAGGTCCGGCGCGACCGCGTCGGCTTCATCTTCCAGTCCTTCAACCTGGTGCCGACCCTCAACGCCATCGAGAACATCCGCCTGCCCCTGGACATCGCGGGCCGCAAGCCCGACCAGGCGATGGCTGGACCAGGTCATCGACGCCCTCAGCCTGCAGAAGCGCCTCACGCACCGCCCCTCCGAGCTCTCGGGCGGCCAGCAGCAGCGCGTGGCCGCCGCCCGCGCCCTGGCGTCGCGGCCCGACATCATCTTCGCCGACGAGCCCACCGGGCAGCTCGACTCCCACGCCTCGGCCGAGCTGCTCGACTTCATGCGCCGCGCGGCCGACGACTTCGGCCAGACGATCGTGCTCGTGACCCACGAGCCGGCCGCTGCCAGCCGAGCCGACCAGGTGCTGTTCCTCGCCGACGGGCAGATCGTGGGCGAGCTGGACCAGCCGACGCCGGAGTCGATCCTCGACCGCATGAAGACGATCGGGGTCGGGTCCGCGGACATGATCGTCAAGCAGGCCTCCCGGAACCTGCTGGCGAGCAAGCTCCGGCTCTTCCTCACGTCGCTGGCGGTGGTGCTCGGGCGTCGGCTTCGTCGTCGGCGCGTTCGTGCTCGGGCGACACCATCAACTCGGCGTTCGACGGCGTCTTCGAGACGGCCACCAAGGGCGTCGCCGTGCAGGTGCGCGGCGTCAAGACGGTGTCCGACGCCGACCGCCAGCCGGTGCCCGCCGACGCTGCTGCCCACGATCGAGGCGGTCGACGGGGTCGCGCAGCGCCGAGGGCAGCGTCTTCGGCACGGCCCAGATCATCGGCAAGGACGGCAAGGCGGCCGGCCTCAACGGCCCGCCCGCGCTCGGCTTCAGCTGGACCGACGACGCCGACCTCAACCCGCTGCGCATCACGGCGGGCACGCCGCCGCGCGCCCCGGACGACGTGGTCATCGACAAGACCACCGCCGACGACGAGGGCTTCGTCGCCCGGCGACACGATCCGCATCATCACCGCCTCGGGATCGGCCGAGTACCGGCTGGTCGGCATCGTGGCCTTCGGCGATCAGAACAACATCGCCGGCGCCACCCTCGCGGCGTTCACGCTCGGCGACGGCCCAGCGCATCTTCGACTCCGCCGACCGCTTCGCCACCATCGACGTCACGCGCCGACCCGGGCGTCGGCGACGCCGAGCTCGCCGGTCGCGTCCAGGCGGTGCTGCCCAAGGGCTACGAGGCCGTCACCGGCGAGACGGCGGCGAAGGAGTCGAGCGACCAGTTCAAGCAGTTCGTGGACATCTTCCGCAACTTCCTGCTCGGCGTTCGCGGCGCATCGCCCTCTTCGTGGGCAGCTTCATCATCTTCAACGCGTTCAAGATCACGGTCGCCCAGCGCACCCGCCAGATCGGGCTGCTGCGCGCCGTGGGCGCGTCCGGCAGCCAGGTGATCCTGTCGGTGCTCCTCGAGGCCGTTCTTCATCGGCCTCGATCGCCTCGATCATCGGCATCATCTTCGGCATCGCCTTCGCCGCGCTGCTGCGCGCCGGCTTCAACGCGCTCGGCGCCTCGCTGCCCGCGACCACCCTCCAGATCGAGCCGCGCTCGATCATCGTCGGCCTGGTGGTCGGCCTCGTCGTGACCCTCGCCGCCGCGGTGATCCCGGCGTGGAAGGCCAGCCGCGTGCCGCCGATCGCGGCGATGCGCGACACGCGAGGTCCCCGGCTCGCCGCGCGGCCGCCTGATCGCGTCGATCATGCATCGCCGGCCTCGGCGTGCTGCTGGTGCTGGGCGGGCTGGTCGCCTCCGGCGGCCTCGCGGCCAGCGGTTCACCCTGATCGGCGCTGGGCGCGGTGCTGCTGTTCATCGGCGCGGCGATGCTCACCCAGTACGTCGCGCGCCCGCTGGCCAAGGTGATCGGCTGGCCGATGTCGCAAGCTCGGCCTGGCCGGGCGGCTGGGGCAGGAGAACGCGATGCGCAACCCCTCGCGCACGGCGCAGACGGCGGCCGCGCTGACGATCGGCGTGGCGCTGGTGACCGGCGTGACCATCTTCGCCGCGTCGCTCAAGGAGACGTTCATCGGCACGCTCGACAAGCGCGTGCGGGCCGACCTGGTGATCATCTCCAGCAACCAGCAGCCCTTCAGCCCGGCGGCCGCGAGCGCCCTCGCAGGGCGACCCCGCCCTGCCGCAACGTCACCGCGTGGCGCGACGGCGAGTTCAAGGACAACAAGGGCAACACCCAGGGCGTCTCCGGGGTCGACCCGGCCACGCTCCTCGACCTCTACGACCCGGGCGTCGACGCCGGGACGATGGGCGGCCCTCAGCCGGCCCGGCACGATCGCGGTGCAGAAGGACTACGCCAAGGACCACGACCTGTCGGTCGGGTCGAAGATGCCGGTGCTCTTCGCCAAGACCGGGCCCACGCAGCAACGCGTGGTGGCCGTGTTCACCGACGACACCTTCGGGCAGTTCTTCATCTCCCTGCCCGAGTACGAACGCAACTTCTCGACCCAGCAGGACACGGTGATCCTCGCGAAGGCGGCGGACGGCGTGTCGCCCGAGCAGGCGAAGGTGGCCGCGGAGAAGCGGCTGGCCGACTTCCCCAACCTCGACGTCCGCACGAAGGCCGAGTACAAGGACTTCGTCGCGGGCCAGATCAACAGCTTCCTGACCCTGTTCTACGTGCTGCTGGCGATGGCCGTGATCATCGCGGTGTTCGGCATCGTGCTGACGCTGGCGCTCTCGGTGTTCGAGCGCACGCGCGAGATCGGCCTGCTGCGCGCGGTCGGCCTCTCGCGGCGCAGCGTGCGGGCGATGATCCGCTGGGAGGCGATCATCGTCGCGCTCATCGGCGCCCTGGTCGGGCTGGTGCTCGGCGTCTTCCTCGGGTCGGTCAGCGTCTCGGCGATCCCCGAGTTCAAGGCGCTCTCCATCCCGTGGGGCTCGATGATCGTCTTCCTGGTCGTCGCGGCGATCTTCGGCGTGCTCGCCGCGATCCTGCCCGCCCGCCGCGCGGCGCGGCTCAACATCCTCGAGGCGATCCAGAACGACTGAGGGCGGCGCGCGCCACCCTCAGTCGTTCCGCGCGGCTCAGTAGGTGCTGCCGCCTCCGTATCCCTGGGGGGCGGAGCCCTGCGGCGCCGACGAGCCCTCCGGGTTCGGCCGGGGGCGTGCCGCCCTGGGAGCCGCTGCCCATCCCCGGGCAGTCGCCCCCCGCGCCGTCGGCCCGCGGGTGCGTCCCCTGCTGGCCCGAGGCGGGCGGTGCCGGGGTGTTCTGGGTGGTCGATGGCGCGCCGTACTGGGCGGCGGGCGCGGCGGCGTCGCCGGTCGTGCCGCTCGAGCCGCCCGGGCTGGTCGCGGCCACTGCGGTCGCACCGCCGGCGATGATCGCCAGCGCGGCGACCCCCGCGGCGATCTTGCGCGGAGTGGAGACACTCACGTGTTTCCTCCCTGGTGGGTTGTCGGGATCCACGCAGTGAAGCCACCCGCTCCTGGGAGAACCGTGGGAGCGGGAGAGGAGTCCCCTTGGGACAAGCGCCGAACCACACCCCCCAAGCGTGGCGGCCAACCCCTTAAAGCACGAGGAAGGTCCACACCAAAGAGAAGCGTGGCGGCCAACGACCACCCCCAAAGCGAGAGGAATGTCCACACCACAAAAGACTGGGCATGACTCGCTTGGCCTTTGACCGGCCTGGCCCGTGACTGGTTTGTCCCGACGACCTGGCCCCGGCGAAGCCGGTGGCGTCGGTCCGCCGAATCGCCGGTAGGCGATGAGCGCGCGACGAACCGGCCCGAAGAGGCCGGTTCCTCGCCTTGTCACCCAGTCCTCAACGCACCGCGAAGAAAACGCCGAAGCTCGCCCACAGCCCGGAGACGTTCAGAGCTCCAAAGCCTCGAACTCCGAGCGTCCAGAGGAGACGATCAGAGCTCACAAACCCCAGAGCTCGGAGCGTTCAGACTCAGCCGGCGGCGGGCACCCGCGGGTGGTCGTGGTCGAGGTCGCGCGAGAACACGACGCTCACCTCGGTGCCCTCGCCGCAGGGCCGCAGGTCGAACTCGTCGGCGAGGCGGCTGATGATGATCAGGCCGCGGCCGCGCGTGGCGGTCGCCGGCGGCGCCTGGGCTGGGCACCTGGGGGACCTCGGCGATGTCGGGGCGGCCCTGGTCGATCACCACGACGCCGGCCCGGTCGGGGGTGATCGTGAGGTCCACGCGCACCGCGGCCCCCGGGCGCGAGCCGTGCTCGATGGCGTTGGTGAGCGCCTCGGTGGAGGCCAGCAGCACCCGGGCCGATCCTCCGGCGGGCCACTCGACGCGCGTCAGCATGCAGGCCATCGCGGACCGCACGAACGAGACGACGCTCAGATCGGCGGGAACGCGCAGGCTCGTGTGGACGTCGGACGCCGCATGGTCACGGTGCGCGCTCGTGATGCGACATGCCTTCGGCTATCGGCGAAACACAGCGAGATCCGCACACCGCGCCACACCACCCTTCGGTCGACGCCCTCCGGCGGGCGCCCGACTAGACTTCCGACGCCCAATCCAATGGAGGCTTCTTCGTGCCCGAGCATCACCCTGCATCGCCCGTCGCCGGATATCTCGCGCAGCCGCACGAGGTGCACCGCGTGGTGCTGCTGTACTCGGGCGGACTCGACACCTCGGTGATGCTCAAGTGGATCCAGGACGAGTACGACGCGGAGGTCATCGCGCTGTGCATCGACCTGGGCCAGCCGGCCGACGACTTCGACGCCGTGCGGCAGAAGGCCCTGGACCTGGGGGCCGTCGAGAGCCTCGTGGTGGACGCCAAGGAGGAGTTCGCGCGCGACTACGTCGCCCCGGCGATCCGCGCCAACGCCCGGTACCAGGGGGCGTACCCGCTCTTCACCTCCCTCGGCCGTCCGCTGCTCGCCAAGCTGGCCGTCGATGCCGCGCACGAGCACGGCGCCGACACCATCGCCCACGGCTGCACCGGCAAGGGCAACGACCAGGTGCGGATCGAGGCCACCATCGCCACCATCGCGCCCGACCTCAAGGTCATCGCCCCGGTGCGCGAGTGGCAGATGGGCCGCGACGAGGAGATCGCCTACGCGCTCGAGCACGGCATCCCGGTGTCGTCCAGCGTCGAGCGGCCGTACTCGATCGACGACAACCTCTGGGGGCGCTCCAGCGAGGGCGGCGTGATCGAGGACCTCGACCAGCCGCCGCCGGAGGACGTCTTCCAGCTCGTCACGCTGCCCCGGCTGGCCCCCGACCGCGCCGAGGACATCGTGCTCGGGTTCCGCGACGGCCTGCCCAGCAGCCTCGACGGCGAGGAGCTCGGCCTGGTCGAGCTGATCCAGCGCGTCGCCGCGATCGCCTGCCGCAACGGCGTCGGCATCCTCGACCACATCGAGGACCGCGTCGTGGGCCTGAAGGTGCGCGACATCTACGAGATCCCCGCGGCCGAGGTGATCCTCACCGCGCACCGCGAGCTCGAGAAGCTGGTCTGCACCGGGCGCGAGAACGCGCTCAAGCCGACGCTCGACGCCCTCTGGGCGCAGCTCGCCTACGAGGGCCTCTGGTACGAGCCGCTGCTTGCCGACCTCAACGCCTTCATGGAGCACGTCAACCAGCGCGTCGAGGGCCAGATCACCATGCGCCTCTACAAGGGCAGCGCCACCGCGGTCACCCGCAGCTCGCCCAACGCGATCTACGACCGCAGCCTGGCGACCTTCAACGCCGACGCGTCGTTCTCGCAGAACGCGGCGCCCGGGTTCATCGAGCTCTTCTCGCTCCAGAGCCGGACGGCGTACAAGATCGCGCAGGCGAGGGCCAAGGGATGAGGCGCGGCGGACCGCCCATGCTGCCGGTCGATCCGGCGTCGGTGCCCCCGTACGCCCGCGTCGAGCGAGGTCAGCGCGGCCTGCGCTTCGCGCCGGTCACCGCCCCCGGCGACGCCGCCGGTTCGCCCGGCCCGTTCCTGCGGGTGCGCGCCGCCGCCCCCGCCGGCCTGCGCCAGGCGAGCGTGGTCGCCGAGGGCAAGCTCGTGCTGGGCGCCGGCGTCGGCGTCGCCTACAGCCTGATGGCGCCCAAGATGCACGTGGTCCACGACCGCCGCCCGCCCGGCCTCGACCGCGTGGTCGGCGCCGCCGGCGCCAACGCGGGCCTGCTGCACGGCGACGACGGATGGCGCGGGGTGGTGCTGCCCGAGCCTCGGCGACCTTGCCGCGGGCCTCGGCGACGGCCCGGTGGCGATCCGCGCCGACGGCCGGCGCTACGCGGCCGCGCACGAGTCCGGAGTGGACGAGTACGACGTCGGCCTGGAGGCCGCGGCGGTGTTCCACACCGGGGTCCCGGTCGCGCTGGTCTATGCGGCCGACGCCTCCCTGGTCGCGGCCGCCGGCTCCCGCGTCGGTCCTCCGGGCGTCGAGGCCGGAGACGGCTCGCCGATCGTCGAGTTGGCCGCCGCCTCCGGCGTGCCGCGCGTCGCCGCCCGTCACGCGGACGGCACGATCAGCCTCTGGGAGGTCGGTCGCGCCGAGCCGCTCGCGAGCTGGGCCTCGCCGGTCGCCGACGCCGGATCCATCGCCCTGTCCGCCGACGGCGCCCTCGTGGCCCTCGGCACCCCCGACGCGGAGGCCCCCGTCGCCGCGCTCGCCTCCGCGCTCGACGGCGCGCAGGTGCGCAGGATCGAGGGGGCGCGTCTCATCGCGCCTGCACCCGAGCCCGAGACCTACCTGGTCGCGGGCGACTGGGGAAGCGCCTGGCTGGAACCACTGGAGGAGGACTGATGAGCACGAAGCCACTCGGACCGCCCGCGATCCTGGTCGACGACCCCGGGCCGTGGAGCGTGGTGAGCTCGGTGTTCGCCCAGGCCGGCCGCCCCGGCCGCCGCCGGCCCCTGCCACCGATGGGCCTCATGCTCTCGCCCGCGCCCGAGACGCACCTCGTGCTGGTGGGCCTCGACGCGGCGTCGCCGCTCGCGGGCGCCGGGCCTCTGCGCATCGTCGCGGCCGCCCGCGAGCCCGCGTTCACGCTCGCTTTCGACCCCGACGCCGGCGTGCTGCGCGGCGTCAGCCCGTTCGTCGTGCGCGCCTGGTCGGTGCCCGACCTCGCCCTCCAGGCGGAGGAGCGGCCGGCCGAGGATCCCGCCGCCGCGCTTCCGCCGCCGGTGGCGCCCGCCAGCCTGCACGAGGCCGACCTGCCGGTGCTCGCCACCGCGCCGGGCGACGAGATCGTCGCCGTGCACTCCAAGGAGGGCCGCAACGACGTGGTCGCCCTGATCCGGCTCTCCGACGGCAGCGTCGTGCGGTGGATCCGCGCCGCCCGCGCCGCGGCGTGGTCGCCCGACGGCCGCCATCTCGCGCTGGGCGGTCAGTGGGGCGTGCTGCTGGCCGAGACGGCGGTCCCGGCCGACTGAGGGTCCACCCCCGCCGCGCCCGTCCGGGCGCGGCGGTGGATCAGGCCGTTCCCCTCAGCCGAGGGCCCCGACCTGGGCGAGTAGCGCGAGCACGTCGAGGTGGTGCTCCACCTCGGCCACCCGGCCGTCGCGCGAGGTGATCCAGAGCGAGCCGGTCACGATCACCTCGACGCCCGACGCCGGGACGGGGCCGTCGGGCGTGGGCAGCTCCCCCTGATGGGTGCCGCGCCACACGACGTTCTGCGCCGCGACGTCGCCGTCGGCGACCGCCGCGCGCACCGTTCCGTGCACGTCGGGGAGGGCGACCTTCCACTCGCGGAGGGTCTCGAGGTAGGCCTCGATGCCCTCGATGCGGCGGCCGGTGCCCGGCTCGATGTAGACGATGTCGTCGTGCGAGAGGTCGCGGAAGGCCTCCCAGTCGGCGGTGTTGAACGCCTCGAGCGCGCGCGAGGCGAGCGAGAGCGTCTCCGTGGAGTTCATCGTGCCTCCTTGGACATGGGGGTCGCTCACGACCCTACGTCCGCCCGGCGCGAGGATGACAGCGACGCATCGTCAGGCGAGACGAGGCGGTGACTTACACCCGCCGGTGTCTCAGATGGCGACGTTCACGAGGGTGCCGACCGGCGTGTACGGCCACACCTTGGCGGCCGCGCCGATCGGGAGCTCGACGCATCCCACGCTCTGCGGCACGCCGTAGCTGCCGCGCGGGAAGCCGTGCAGGGCGTCGCCGCCGTTGAAGTAGCTGATCCAGGGGACGCCCGGGTCGGAGTAGTGGCTGCCGTCCGGGTTGGTGCCGCTCATCGTGGCCGACGCGATGTGCTCGAACACCGGGTAGGTGCCCGGGTCGGTGGGCGCCGCGGGGACGCCGGTGTTGGCGGGAGTGCGCACCACGATCTTGCCGTTGTGCCAGATGGTCAGCGACTGCGGCAGCGCCCGCTGCACCATGGCGTACGTGTAGCCGAAGGTCTGGCGGTGGTTGGCGATGGCCGCGTGCAGCAGGGCGGGCCACACCGCCGGGCCGGCGAGGCCGTCGGTGGTCAGCCCCTGGTCCCGCTCGAAGGCCATCAGCGCGCCGCGGGTCATCACGCCGTCCTCGCCCGGGCTTCCAGAGCGCCTTCAGCGAGGCCGGCGTCGAGGCGTACTGCCAGGTGAAGTGGCCCGCGGGGGGAGAGATCGCCGCCGCCAGCTCGGCGCCCGGCGTTCGTTTGATCGGGTGCGCGGGATGGAAGCGCAGGGGCAGGTAGCCGAGCTGGGCGAGGATCTGCTGGACGCGCATCTCGTTGCCGCCCGGCACCTGGAGGCTCACCTTGCGGTCGGTGCTCCCGGCCAGGTCGAGCTGCCGGGGCAGGCTGAGGCGCACCGTCGCGCCGAGGGGGAAGCCCAGGCCCGTCGGGGTGAACACCAGGGTGTGCTCGTCCGGCGTCGTCCACTTGCCCGGCACGGCCGGCGAGAGCGTCGGCCGTGCCGCCCCGAGCGTCGCGGCGACCGGGCGCGAGAGGGTCAGCCGGATCGGGTCGCGCGGGTCCAGGCGGTGTCCGGCGACGGGATGGACGATCGCGAGCGGCCGGCTCCCGGCGGGAAACCAGCTGACCAGCGTGGCGGGCGCGGCCTTCTCCCACTGGCGGGCCGCGGCGGCGACCGCCACGGTCCCGGCCGGCGCGGTGTGCGGAAGGGTGACCGTGCGCTCCTGCTCGGGGCAGGGCGTGGCGCACGGGCGCGCCCGTGGACCCCACGAGCACGGTGCGCACCGGCTGGTCGAAGGCCACCCTCAGCGGCGCGCCCGGCGCGACGCGTCAGCCAGCGCTCGCTGACCCGCGCGCGTCGGCGTCGCAGCGTCGTCGTGAGGTGCGCGGTGTCGCCCACCAGCCATCCCGACCGCGGCCGGGCCGCTCACGGTGACGTCGACGCGCACCCGCTCCCCGCTGGCCATCGGCCGGCGCGGCCACAGGCCGTCGCCGCGCACCTCGAGGCGCGTCACGGAGCCGTCGGGCCCGATCGCCTGCGCGGCGGTGACGCTCGCCCCGGGGGGCAGGTCGACGCCGGCGAGGGCGCGCGCCGTCGTCGCGCAGGTCCACCGGCGACCACACCAGCATCGTCGCGCCCGCGGCGATGCCCGGCCAGCACCACGACCCCGCCGACGATCAGCGCGGGCGTTCGCCAGCGCCTCCACCGTCCCGCGGGCGGCGCCGGCGGCACAGGGGTGGAGAGAGCGCCCTGCTCGGGCCCGGCCGTCGTCGTCACCCGCGGCATGGTAGATCCTGCCCCGGGAGAGACCTAGCCGGAGAGGCCCGCGCTCAGGTCGCTGTCAGGTCGTGGTCAGATCCCCGCGGCCGGTGCGCGGGGCATGCGAAATGCCGTCCGAGGCCACCTGCACCATCCCTGGGGTGCTCGCGTCATCGAGAACCCCCGCATCTAGCGTGGACGTCCCTTGTCGGCCCCCCCGCCCGCGGCTAGCCTGACCGCTCATGCCGCCCGTCGACACGCCCTTCGCCCACCTCCACGTCCACTCGCACTATTCGGTTCTCGACGGGGCCTGCACGATCGACCGTCTCATCGCCCGCGTCGACGAGATGGGCCAGACCGCGGTCGCCCTGACCGACCACGGCGTGATGAGCGGGGCGGTCGAGCTGTACCGCAAGGCGACCAAGGCGCGGCATCACCCCGATCGTCGGCCTCGAGGCCTACGTGGTGCCCGACCACACGTCGCGGCCCGGTAAGGAGAAGCGCAACCACCTCACCCTGCTGGCCGAGAACACCGACGGGCTACTACAACCTGATCAAGCTCTGCTCGGCCGGGCTACCTCGAGGGCTACCACCGCAAGCCGCGCATCTCGCACGAGCTGATGGCGCGGCACAGCGAGGGCATCATCGCGCTGTCGGGATGCCTCTCGGGCGTGGTGTGCTCGAGCCTCGAGCGCGACGACGTGACGGCCGCCCGGGCCGAGCTGGACGCGCTCACCCAGATCTTCGGGCGCGACGACGTCTACGTCGAGATCCAGCACGCCGGACTCGACGTGCAGACCGGCATCAACAACCACCTGCGGCGCCTGGCCGAGGACGCCGGCCTGCCGATGGTCGCGACCTGCGACGCCCACTACCCGTGCCGCGAGGACGCCGACTCGCACGAGGCCCTGCTGGCCATCCAGACGCGCGACGTCCTCAGCAACCCGAAGCGCTTCCGCTTCGACACGAAGGAGTTCTACCTCAAGACCGCGGCCGAGATGGCCGAGGCGCTGCCCGACTTCCTCGACGCCCTGCCGGTGTCGATGGAGATCGCCGAGCGCTGCTCGGCCCTCAGCCTGCCGCTCGGCGACATCAAGCTGCCGCGGTTCCCGGTGCCGGGCGACGAGCCGGCCGAGGTGTACCTGGAGCGGCTCTGCCGCGAGGGCATGGCCCGGCGCTACCCCGACGGCCCGCCCGCCAACGCGGAGGAGCGCCTGCGCTTCGAGCTCGGCGTCATCGCCGAGATGGGCTTCGCCAGCTACTTCCTGATCGTGTGGGACTACATGCTGTGGGCGCGCGAGAACGGCGTCGGCGTGGGGCCGGGCCGCGGATCGGCCGCCGGCTCGCTGGTGGCCTACACGCTGCGGATCGTCGATCTCGATCCGCTCGCGCACGACCTGCTCTTCGAGCGCTTCCTCAACCCCGGGCCGCAAGAGCATGCCCGACATCGACACCGACTTCTCGGTCGCCGGCCGCGACCGCGTGGTGCAGTACGTCACCCAGAAGTACGGCTCGGCGGCGGTGTCGCGCATCGGCACCTTCGGCAAGCTGCTCGCCCGCGCGGTGGTGCGCGACTCGGGGCGCGTGCTGGGGCACAGCTACGGCCAGGTGGACCGCATCGCCAAGCTCGTGCCCGAGCGGCCGATCGGCATCAAGCTCGCCGAGGCGATGAAGCCGGGCAGCGAGCTCGCCACGGCCTACAACGACGAGCCGATCACCAAGCAGATCCTCGACACGGCGCGCCCCCTCGAGGGCCTGGTGCGCAACGAGGGCGTCCACGCGGCCGGCGTGGTCATCGCGCCGAGCGACATCACCGACTACGTGCCGGTGCGGCTGGACGACGAGGGCAACGTCGTGACGCAGGTGCCCGACCACGACGTCGAGGCGCTCGGCCTGCTCAAGATGGACTTCCTCGGCCTGCGCAACCTCGACGTCATCCAGGGCGCGCTGCGCCTGATCGAGGACCGCACCGGCGAGGTGCTCGACATCGAGACGGTCCCGCTCGACGACCCGGACACCTACGCGATGCTCGCCCGCGGCGACGCGATCGGCGTGTTCCAGTTCGAGTCGAGCGGCATGCGCGAGGCCCTGCGCGAGGTGCGCCCCACCGAGTTCGCCGACCTGATCGCGCTCGTGGCCCTCTACCGCCCGGGCCCGATGGCGTTCATCAGCACCTACGCGCGCAACAAGCGCGACCCCACGCGGGTGAGCTTCGAGGACCCGCGGCTCGCGTCGATCACCGGCCCCACCTACGGGGTCGCGGTGTACCAGGAACAGCTGATGGCGATCTCGCGCCAGATCGCCGGGTTCCCCCCGTCCCGCGCGGACGACCTGCGCAAGGCCGTGGGCAAGAAGGACAAGGTGCTGATGGCGTCCCTCAAGGACGAGTTCATCAGCGGCTGCGTGGAGAGCGGGACCGACGCCAAGGTGGCCCAGAGCCTCTGGAGCCTGTGCGAGGCCGCCGGCGACTACTCGTTCAACAAGAGCCACGCCGCCTGTTACGCGCTGCTGGCCTACCGCACGGCCTACCTCAAAGCCAAGCACCCGGCCGAGTACATGGCGTCGCTGCTCAGCTCGGTGATGGACACCAAGGACCGCGTGCCCTTCTACGTGGCGTGCCTGCACGGACATGGGCCTGTCGGTGCTGCCCCCGGACGTCAACGTCAGCCAGTCCGACTTCGCGGTCACCGGCGAGCGGGAGATCCGCTTCGGCCTGACGGCCACCAAGGGCGTGGGGGAGAACGCGGTCGCCGCGATCCTCGCCGCGCGCGACCTCGGCGGGCCCTTCGAGTCGCTCTGGGACTTCTGCCGGCGGGTGGACCAGGCGCAGCTCAACAAGCGGGCGCTGGAGAGCCTGGTGCGCGGCGGCGCCCTCGACTGCACGGGGGCGACGCGGCTCGGCATGCTCGAGACCATCCCGGCCGCCGTCGGCCAGGCCTCCCGTCGCCGCAACGACCTCGCGGCCGGCCAGGAGTCGCTGTTCGGCGGGACGACCGGGGGCGACTCCCTGGTGGTCGAGCTGGATCCGCCGATCCCCGCGGGCGAGATGCCCAAGGAGGAGCTGCTGGCGGCCGAGAAGGAGGCCCTCGGCCTCTACGTCTCGAGCCACCCGCTCCAGGACTGCCGCCGCCAGCTGGCACGCGCCGTCTCGTGCGGCATCGCGGCGCTCGCCGACCGGGCCGACGGCGAGCCGGTGACCGTCGGCGGCATGCTCGGGGCGGTGAAGAGCATCACCACACGCCGCGGCGAGCCGATGATGTTCGTGCGACTCGACGACCTCGAGGGCTCCGTCGAGGTGGTCGTCGTGCCCGCGGTGCTCGCCGAGGCGCGCGCGCTGCTGGTGCCCGACGGCATGGTGCTGATCAACGGCCGAGTGGACCAGAAGGGGGAGGGCGAGACCAAGCTGGTCGCCCAGGGCGTGCGCGCCTTCACCCCCGAGGAGGGCGGCGAGGACGAGCGCCTCCTGGTGAAGGTCGACATGGCCCGCCTGGCGTCGACGCCGCTCGGCGAGCTCAAGCGCCTGCTGAGCGACCACCGCGGCCCCGCGGCGGTGGTGATGGACGTCCAGACCGAGGAGGGCCGCCGCCGCCTGCACCTGGGCGAGGAGTTCACGGTTGACCCCCGCGACAGCAGCCTCGTCGCCGAGCTGAAGACCCTCTTCGGGGCCCGCTGCCTGGCCTGAGCCACACGCGTGGCGGCCAACGACACCCCCGAAGCGAGAGGAAGGTCCACACCACAGCCAAGCCAAGCGTGGCGGCCAACCCCTTAAAGCACGAGGAAGGTCCGCACCACAGAGCTAAAGGCGTGGCGGCCAACGACCACGCCAAAGCGAGAAAACGTTCAGCCCACACCCCGTGGGCATGACTCGTTTGGCTTTTGACCGGCTTTTCCCGACGGCCTGGCCCCGGCGAACAGCCGGTGCCGTCGGTATGCCGAATCGCCGGTAGGCGATGAGCGCGCGTTGAACCGGCCCGAAAGAGGCCGGTTCCTCGCCTTGTCACCAGTCCTCAACGCACTGCGAAGAAACCCCAGGACGTAAGTCCTTGACCGAGGACGTGCGGCGGTGGCTTGAATGACCGGCGTGAGGTTCAGCCGTGTCTCCACCGCGCCCGTCTCGGGCTCCTGCCGCCAGTGCCCGGTGTCGTGCGAGCGCGTGGTCGAGCCGGCGGGGTGCATGGAGGCCGACTGCCCGCGGCTGTATTCGTACGAGCGCGAGGGGCAGACCTGGATCGGATGCCTCGAGGGCGTCTACGAGGTCGAGATCGAGCTCGAGGGTTTCCGCACCCTTCAACGCACCGCGGCCGGCTTCGGCGGGCTGCGCGCGTCCAAGGAGCCGCTGCCGATCTGCCGGTCGCAGGTGGAGCGCACCTTCGAGCACCGGGTCGTCGCGAGCTGCGTCAACCCCGACTTCCTCCTGTCGGGCGCCGACGCGGTCTACACCGTCACAACCCCGGACCATGAGGTCGAACCGCTGAACTGAGCGGCCCGCGTTCGCTCTGGCGACCGCGGGGGAGTAGGGTCGCGAGCCCCACCGGAGAGGGCGCGACGTGATCTGGCACCGCCGTTCACCGTTCGCACTGGCGCTGCTGGCCGCATCGGTCGCCGCTGGACTTCTCTTCGCGGGGCGGGCCGTCGCCCCGCCCGCCGTGCCTCCCGGCCCCGCGCTGCCCGACTTCTCGAAGATCCCCGGCGCGCGGGTGGCGCACTTCAAGGTGATCGTCGAGGGCACGGCCACCGCGGCGAAGGACGAGGACTGGGCCTCCGAGACGCCGTGCACGGTCTCGATCAACGCCCACGTCGTCGAGACGACGACCTACCGCCGCGGCAAGGGCGTCGTGATGGAGTTCGTGCAGCTCAGGAAGGGCGGGCCGGTGATCGTGCAGCGCAAGGGCCGCAGCTATGACGCGTCGCTGGCGCTCACCACCACCACCACCCGCACCTCGAGCGGCACGGCCACCCGCACCGATCCGCCGAACGGTGCGGGCGTCTGCGCGCCGCTCACCGAGGACCTCTCGCAGGGCCCGGACTGCGGCAAGCCCCAGGTGGACACGGCGAAGGCGGGCCTCGTCTACACCGGCGGGCTCCTCAGCATCCAGCTCCGCGGCCTCAGCCCGCTCCCGGAGACTCGACTGCCCGAAGAGCGAGGTGCGCGGCGGCATCGGCGCCCTGTACTACGCGTGGCCGACTCCGCCGCCACTGCGCCCCTTCCGCGTGGCCGTCACGACGATCTTCGCGAAGACGCCGAAGGTGATCGTCGAGAGCCGCACCACGGGCGTCAAGCGGAGGGGCCTGCAGACGGTCACCATCGGCAGCCTGCACGGGACGGTCAGCGAGTTCGGCAGCAACACGCTCACCGTCCGGATGATCCGAGTCCCCTGAGGCGGCACCCCGCGTCTCGGTAGGATCCCGCGCGTGTCCGCCCCCGCACCGATCGGCCTCGTCACGGGGACGGGCCTGTACGAGCTCGAGGGCTTGGAGGGCCGGCGCGTCGAGACGGTGGCGACGCCCTACGGCTCGGTCGACGTGACGCGGGGCGAGCTCTCGGGCGTGCCCGTGGCCCACATTCCCCGCCACGGCGCGGGCCACGCGCGGCTGTCGCATCAGGTCACGCCGCGCGCGACGATCGCCGCCATCGCCGCGGTGGGGGCCCGCGCCCTGGTCTCCACCACGGTCTGCGGGGCGGTGGACCCGTCGCTCGAGCTGGGCTCGCTGGTGGTGTTCGACGACCTCCACTTCCCGTCCAACCGCCTCGCCGACGGCTCGCTGTGCACGCTGTTCACCGGTCCCGAGATCCCGGGCCGGGGCCACTGGATCTACGAGCTGCCCTTCGGCGCCTCGGTGCGCACCGGGGTCATCGCGGGCGCCCGGGCGGCGGGGCTCGAGGTCCGCGACGGGGGCACCTACGGACACGTTGACGGCCCGCGGCTCAACACGGTCAGCGAGATCGCCCAGCTCGCCGCCGCAGGGCGTGGCGGCGGTCAGCCAGACCGGCGGCCCGGAGACCGTGCTCGCGGGCGAGGCCCGGCTGCCCTTCGCCCTGGTCGGCTTCGTCACCGACCACGCCAACGGCGTGATGGAGGAGCCGACCTCGGCCGAGACCCTGGCCCGGCTGTTCGGCGAGAGCGCCGGTGTGTTCCAGCGCGCCCTCCGCGAGGCCCTGCCGGTGATCGCGGCAGACCCCGGCGAGCCGGCCGGGATCGTCTTCTCGCTCTAGGCGGTGACCTTGGCGGGCCCCGCCTCGCGCGCCACCACGGCCGCGGCCCGGCGGGGCCGGGCGTCGCGGTAGGAGGCGATCGCCACCACGATCGCCAGCGCGGCCCACGACCAGTGCAGGATCCAGGTGGCGCCGTTCTCGGCGATGTAGTCGGGCAGCGCCTCGCGCCACGCGCGGTACAGGGGGTCGGCCGTCTGCTGGAGCGTCACCACCCAGGTGATGTCCCCGCGCAGGCCCTCGACGACGACCCACGCCTGAGCCAGCACCCCCACGGCGCCGAGCGCGGCGAAGGTGATCAGCCGCCACCCCCCGGTGCGCGCCCACCACGCGATCAGGATCGCCGCCAGCGGCAGCACCACCACCAGCTGCCGGCCCGGGAACCACCAGCCCTGCATCGTGAGTGCCACGAACGTGGCGACGAACCACCCGGCCGCCAGGGGCAGCACGAGGGCGGCGGAGCCCCGCGGGCGCAGCGCGGCCAGCGCGCCGAGGGCGGGGATCAGCAGCAGCCAGGCCGGCTGCCACGCGGCGATGCCGAAGTCGCGGTCGACGAACAGCCCGACCAGCCGGCGGCTCCGCCCGGGATAGTCCGGGTGGGAGCCGACCACCTGCAGCTGCCCGTCGACGAAGTAGGAGCCTGAGGCGTACGGGGTGGTACCGCCGTAGAGCGCTTGGTGGGCCACGAGGAACGCGACCGTGGCCAGGGCCAGCACGGCGCAGAGGCCCACGACGGCACGCGGGCGCCCGGACCGCCAGAGCGTCCAGAGACCGACCGCCGCGAGCGCCACCGCCACCGGGGCGTACTTCACCGAGAGCCACGGCAGGGCCACGATTGCGAGAGCCAGCACCACCAGCCCCCCGCGACGCAGAGGACCGGTCACGGCGGCGACACCGGCGAGGGCGGCCAGGGCGCCGGCGATCTCCGGGTACACCTGCGAGCCGTAGGCCGCGAGCGGCGCCGACGCCCCGAGGATGGCGGCGACCGTGGCCGCGGGCAGCAGGGGGACGCCGAAACGCCGCACCGCGGTCCACAGGGTGAGCGCGGCGACGGCGGCGGCGATCAGGCACAGCGCGAGCTTGGCCAGCACCCAGCCGCCGACCGCCATCGGGATGGCGAGGATCACCGGCAGCAGGGGGTCGTGGGGCTCGACGAGGCTGCCGTCGGCCTGCGGCCGCGCCTGCGGAGCGAGGGGGAGCTCGTAGAAGGGCAGGTACGCCTGGTCCCGGTACTGCGGGCTCACGTCCAGGTCGCCGTCCTGCGCGAGGCTGAGGGCGGTGATCAGGTAGTGGGGCTCGTCGGCGGTGGTCTGGGCCCCGGTGGTCGCGCGCACGTCGATGCCCGCCGCGGCCACGGCCAAGGCGACGACGGCGACCAGCAGCATGGCCAGCCTCAGGCCGATCGGACGGCGCTTCAGCGCCCTGACCCCCGTGACGGCGACCCGTTTGTCGCCATTTCGCGCAGTGTAAGGTCCACCGACGTTGAGTATAAGGCGGACCTACCAACAGCGGACGATGGTCACGCGCGCCGCTCTTCTCGCGGCCGGCTGCGTGGCCCTGGCGGCGAGCATCGTCTACATCGCCCGGTCGGTCGATCTCTCCGAACTCGGGGAGGTGCTGCGCACGGCGGTCTCGGATCCCCTGGGGCTCACGATCGCGCTCACCACCTACTTCCTGGCCTTCGTGGTGCGTGCCCGGCTGTGGTGCCGGGCCCTGCCGGGCCTGCCCTTCGGGCAGTCGCTGGCGGCGATCCACGTGTCGCTCGCGGCGAACCACATCCTGCCCCTGCGCCTGGGCGAGCCGGTCCGCATCATCTCGGTCGTCCGCCGGGCCGGCACCCCGGTCGGCGCCGCCACGGCGTCCACGATCCTGCTGCGCGCCGCCGACGTCCTCGCCGTGGTGGCCATCGCGGCGGTGCTCGGCCCGGGCCTCGCCCAGCACCTGATCGGCGGCGCGGGGCTCACTCTGGCGATCGTCTCCGGGACGCTCCTGCTGGTGGCCGCCGCGTGGCTCGCGCGCGTCGTCCGGCGCACCGGCGCCGGCAGCGGCGCGTGGCTGGCGCTGGTCGTTCCCGGCTCCGCTCTGGCCTGGCTGCTGGAGAGCGTGCTGGTGTGGTCGTGCGCGGGGTGGGCGGGCCTCCACATGTCGCCGCTCGACGCCGCGCTGGTCACGGCGGTCACCATCGCCGCGCAGACGGTGGCCATCACGCCGGGCGGCATCGGCACGTACGAGGCCGCCGCGGCGGCGGCATTCGTGGGGCTGGGCGCCGAGCCCGGAGCAGCGCTGGCCGCGGCGGTGGCGGCGCACGCCCTCAAGACCGGCTATGCCCTGGTCGCGGGCGGCGTCGGCGCGGTCTGGCCGGCGCCGAGCCTGTTCGGTTACCTGCGCCTCGCGCGGCCGCGATCGACGCCGTACGCGCCGACGGTCCCTCCCGATCGCGGGGACGCCGCGCCCGTCGTGCTGGTGCTGCCGGCGCACGACGAGGAGGCGACGGTCGCCGACGTGGTGCGGCGCGCCCCCGCCGCGGCGGCGGGGCACCCGGTGCGCGTGCTCGTGGTCGACGACGGCTCGTCCGACGCCACCGGCGCATTCGCGGCGGGGGCGGGAGCCGAGGTGGTGCGGATGGGGCACCACGCGGGCCTCGGCGCCGCGATGCGCCGCGGGCTCGCCGAGGCCGTCGCCCTCGGTCCGGCGGCGGTGGCCTTCTGCGACGCGGACGGCGAGTACGCCCCCGAGGAACTCGAGGCGATGGTCGCCCCGATACTGGCGGGCCGCGCCGACTACGTCGTCGGCTCGCGCTTCGAGGGCGGCATCGAGCGGATGAGGCTGGGCCGTCGCATCGGCAACCGGGTGCTCACCCTGGCGCTGTCCGCCGTGGCCCGCCGCTCCCTCTCGGACGGCCAGAGCGGATACCGCGCGCTCTCGCGCGCGGCGGCGGCCAACGCGGAGATCATCCACGACTTCAACTACGCGCAGGTGCTGACCCTCGATCTGCTCGGCAAGGGCTATCGCTACGAGGAGGTGCCCATCAGCTACGGCTTCCGCGAGCACGGCACCTCGTTCGTGCGGCTCTTGCCCTATCTGCGGCGCGTGATTCCGGCGGTATATCGCGAGCTGAATGCGGTGGCCCTGGTCGAGCACGACCGCGAGATGACTACCCGGGTGCCATCGGCCTGGCGCTGAGCTTTTCGAACGTGGCCGCTTGGATTTATTACCGACTTGTGCATAATGAATTGAGGTAAATCGGTACGATAGGCACCGCCTAATACACCTTGCGCTTTACCTAATGTTGGGCCGCGGCCTTGAACCCCGTTTCACCTCCTCCGTAGGGTTGTGACTATTGAGGCTAAGTCATGAATCCAGGGGGGACACGTGACACAGGATCAGGATTCACCTCGCGCGGCCACGGCCGTCGTCGAGCAGGCGTCGGAGCCCGCGACGGGCACGGTGCGTCGCGATTTCCTCAAGCGCTCGGCCATCGCCGGCATCGGCGCGACCGCCGCGGGCAGCCTGCTGGTGGGACAGGCCACGGCCACCAGCACGAAGGGCGGCGGCGGAAAGGGCGGGCTCTTCGGACGCCAGCTGCCGGGTGAGGCGAGCCTCGGCGGAAACATCGGCAAGGCGTTGTTCCTGATCATCAACGTCTCCGATCTCGACCGCGCCGTGGACTTCTACGAGAAGACCCTTCCCGTGAAGCGCGCCGAGATCATCGAGCCGCCCAGGCAGGCGTTCCACGGCTACGGCATCTCGTCGGGGCAGTTCAGGGCGCGCATGATGCGCGACTCCCAGGCCTTCCAGGGCGCCGGCATCCTGCTGGTGCAGTGGCTGAGCCCCGGTCCGGTGGGCGTGCCCTACGCGGAGGCCAACCACGTCGGCTGGTACCGCGAGCACTTCAACGCCTCGCAGACCGGTCAGCAGTACCGCTACGAGCAGGCGCTCGCCAACGGCGGCCGTCCATACGGCCCGCCGAGCAAGATCCAGATCAGCCCCACGCTGATCATCTCGTCGTTCGCCTTCCGCGACCCGGACGGCAGCACGCTCGAGTACGTCGGCCCCGTCGATCCGACCCCCAACGGGCAGCCCGACACGATCACGGGGCCCAACACCAACTGCCGCAACATCCACAAGTCGTTCCCGTTCTACCGCGACGTGCTCGGGTTCAACATGCAGATCCGGCTCAACCCGACCGAGCCCCAGCCGGCGACCAACGGCTCGCTGGGCGACGTCGTCCGCAACCCGGACGGGTCGGTCTACACCGGTCTCACCGACTTCGACGCGGCGATCATGGTGCCGCGCTACGACGGCCGTAACTCGGTCGACCTGCTCGAGTGGCAGGCGCCGAAGCCGTACGGCTCGGCCTACAAGCACGCCAACAACCTCGGGATCATGAATCTCACCTACGAGGTCAACAACGTGCAGGTGGTCTACGAGAAGCTGTTCAAGCTTCTCAAGAACCCCTGGAAGACCATCATCGCGCCGCCCGAGACGTGGGACCTGGGCGCCTACGGCGTCCGCAAGACGCTCCAGATCGTGGACCCCGACGGCACGCGCTTCGGGTTCTTCGAGCAGGTGCAGTCGACCGACCCCACGCCGTAGGGCGCACGAGTCCGGTGCGCCGCCCGGCGCCCCTGCGCCGGGCGCGCGCCGGCCCGACTCCATTCCGAACAGAGAGGGCGCACGTGTTCGACATCTCACCGATCCAGATCATCATCGTCCTGGCCATCGCCCTCCTCATCTTCGGCCCCAAGCGGCTACCCGAGATGGGGCGCAACCTCGGCAAGGGCATGCGCGACTTCAAGGGCGGCATCACCGGCGAGGAGCCCACGCCGCCCGTCCAGACGGCCCAGGCCGCCGCGCCGCCGCCGCCGCCCGCGCAGCCCGTCGTCACGGCCCCGGTGGCCGCGCCGACGGCCGAGGAGCTCATCACCAGCGCCGCCACTCCGGGCGACTGATTCGGCGATTCCGAGGGGGCAGCGGGCTGTTGTCGGGACCTGTCCCCTGGGATAGCGTCGAGGTCTGGTTGCGGAGGGGCAGGAGGTGATCCAGGTGGCACGAGGCGCGGATCCTTTCCTGAAGGCGCCGACGATGGGCGAGCTTCGGGCCTTCGTGCTCGTGGCCGAGGAGCTGCACTTCGCCCGCGCGGCGGCGCAGCTGCGCATGGCGCCGCCGTCACTGTCCCAGTCGATCCGCCGGCTCGAGGAGAAGCTCGGCGCCGTGCTGTTCGTGCGGACGCCCCGCTCGGTCGAGCTGACCGCGGCCGGGGCCGAGCTGCTGCCCCGGGCGAACGACATCCTCACGCGGCTCGACGAGGCACAGACGGCGGTCAACGCCGAGGCGCGCACCGCTCAGGGCTCGCTCACGGTGGGCATCGCCTCCAACGGCTTCGCGGAGCTGACCGAGCCGATCATCGCCGCCTTCCGTCGCGCCCACCCCGGAGTGCGCGTGTTCCTGCGCGACGTGACGGAGCTCCTGGCCCCGGTCGGGACCGGCACCGTCGACGTCTCCCTGGTGCGCCCGCCGATCCCGGAGCAGTGGGACGAGGGGATCCGCTTCACCGAGATGGTCGACGAGCCGCGCGTGGTACTGCTGCCGGCGGGCCATCGCCTGGCGGGGGCCGAGGCCGTCTCGATCGCCGAACTCGCCGACGAGTCGTTCGTGGAGGTCGGCCCCGGCATGCCCCGGATCACCGACTACTGGGCCGCGACCGAGGAGCTGGGCGGACTGAGGCCGCGGATGGGCGGCGAGGCCCGGACGGTGGCGGGCGTGCTGCACGCCGTCGCCTATCTCGGCGACGTCATCACGTCGATCCCCTCCGTGCTGCGCTTCTACCACGTGCCCGGCATCGTGGCGGTGCCGATCGTGGACGTCCCTCCGGCGACGATGGCGGTGCTCAGCCGGGCCGATGATCACCGCGAGCTGACCTCCGACTTCCTGGACACGGTCGCGACGGTCTCGACGCGGGCGGTCAGCCTCGTGCCCGGCGGGCGCATGCTGCCCCCGCCCGTCGTCTCGGCCAACTGAGCCCCTAGTCCTCCACGACGTGGGTCGCGAAGCGCCGTCGCGCCGCCGCCCAGCCGTCCGCGTCGAACCCGCCGTCGGGCCGTAGGCAGTCCACCGCCGCCCAGGCCATCGCCAGCGCGTGGTGGGCGTTGTCGTGCACGAACAGGCCCTGCCGGCCCAGGGTCAGCAGGGACGGCTGGGCCGCCGCCCAGGCGTCCAGCCGGGCGAGGCGCGCCTCGAACCCCGTGCGCAGGATCGGGTACGCGTGGCGCAGACGCACCACCTCCACCTCGGCGATCGGGGGACGGGGGAGGCCGGCCTCCACCAGGCCGTCGGCGACCACGGCGCCCAGCTCTGCGTCGCCCGCGGCCCAGAGCGCGTCGCCCGGGTCGCACGGGATCTCGGCGCACAGCACGGTGGTGTCGGGCGGGTCGTCGCCGTCGCGATAGTTCTTGGGCTCCGAGACGCGCGTGACCGGGGTGGTGCCGCCCGGCAGGTAGTGCGCGTCGAACGCCGTGTACCGGGGTCGCTCGATGACGACGTACACCAGCAGCATCGCCCGGAACTCGAGGGCCTGCGCCGCCGCGAGCGCCGCGGGGTCCGGAGCGGGCGCGGTCATCGCGGCGAGCACGGTCAGCGGGAGGGTCGACCACACACGGCGCGCGGTCAGCGTGCGGCCGTCGCCGAGGGTGACGCTGCCGCCCGCCTCCGACACGTCCACGCCGGTCACCTCGGCGCCGGTCTCGATGCGGGCCCCGCCGTCGCTCGCGGCCGCGGCCAGCGCCTCGACGATCTGGCCGTATCCGCGGCGCGGGTACAGGAACACGCGCTTGCCCTCGGCCCCCCGCGCGAACACGCGGCGCGCCAGCCGCGCGGGCGACGTCGCGGCCACGCGGCGTCGCGCCTGCTCGCCCGAGAGCTCCTGGGGCGCCACGCCCCAGATCTTGCGGGCGTAGGGGAAGTAGAAGCGGTCGCAGATGGTGGGTCCGAGCGCGGCCCGCAGCACCTCGGCGAACGTGTCCCCCCGCGGGTGCCGCAGCGGCCCGAGGGCCGCGTCGCGCACGGCGCCCAGGGCCATGCCCGGCGGCAGCCGCCGCACGATGTCGCCCGGGCGCAGGGGGAAGGCGATCCACCGGTCGCCGAGGCGGATGCGCCCGTTGCGGGGGCGTCGCTGGAGGTCGTCGCCCAGCAGCGCGCGCAGGTCGGCCAGGATGCGCGGCTCGATGGTGGGGTGCAGGCGGTGGCTGCCGAGGTCCACCCGCAGGCCCGCGACGGTCAGGCTGCCGGCCGCTCCCCCCACCCGCGACGAGCGCTCCAGCAGGGTCACGCGATGCCCGGCGCGTGTGGCGCGGTAGGCGGCGCCGACGCCGGCGGGTCCCCCGCCGAGCACCAGCAGGTCCACCGCGTGATCGGTCAGGCGGCTAGCCCGGGAGGACGTAGAGGCCGGCGGCCGCGCGCTCGCCGATCACGCGCTCGTCGCCGTCCACGACCACGGTCAGCTGACCCGCCGCCGGGTCGATGCGCAGCACCTCGACGTCGGTGCCGGGCACCAGGCCCTGCTCGTAGAACCAGTGCAGCAGGTCGCCGTCGTGCTCGGCCAGGCGCACGATGCGCGCCTTGCCCTGCTCCACCTTGCGCGAGCGGGGTGAGGTCGCGGTTCTCCTCCTGCTCGTGCGCGGTGTCCACCGGCCATCCGTGCGGGCATCGGTCGGGGTGGCCCAGCTGGACGGAGAGCCGCTCGACCATCTCGTCGCTGAAGGCGTCGCCGATGTCGTCGGCGTGCACGTGCGACTCGGCGGCGGTGTAGCCCATGAAGTCGGTCAGGAACCGCTCGATGATGCGGTGGTGGCGCACCACGCGCTCCGCCTCCTCGCGGCCCTTCTTGGTGAGGAGGGGCCCCTTGCGCGGCCCGCGCTCGACGAGGCCCTCGGACTCGAGGCGCTTCATCATCTCGCTGGCGGTCGGGGGTGTGACACCCAGCATCTCCGCGACGCGCGCCGCGGGCACCGGGGCCTCCTTCACCACCGGGCCGTACTCGCCGATCGGCGTCGCGAGGAAGTAGATCGCCTCGAGATAGTCGTCGGTGGAGTGGACGCGTCCCATCCCGACGCATCCTACCCGCCCGGGCGGATGCGCGGTCTGTGACATCGCGGGGGGTGGCGCGAACGGCCGCCATTCGTTACGTTCGTCACATGAGCTCTCCGAGTGATCGTGGAGCGCGACCCCGGCGGATCCTCGTGATCGCCAACGAGACCTGCGCGGCCCCCGGCATCATCGAGGAGGTCGCCTACCGGGCCGGCGACGGGGGCGAGATCATGGTGGTCGCGCCGGCGCTCGCCCGCACCCGGCTCGAGCACTGGCTGACCTCCGATCTGGAGCGGCGCCAGGACGAGGCGCGCGAGCGGCTCGAGGCGTCGCTCATGGCGATGCACCGCGCCGGCCTGCAGGCGAGCGGCCACCTGGGCGACGCCGATCCGCTCCAGGCGCTCGACGACGCGCTGCGCGTGTTCGACCCCGACGAGGTGGTCATCTCGACCCACCCCCCGCAGCGCTCGGGCTGGCTCGAGCGTCAGGTGGTCCGCAAGGCGCGGGCGCGGTACGACCTGCCCATCACCCACGTCGTGATCGACCTGGAGATGGAGAGCGTCGTGGCCGACACCGATCGCGCCGGCACCACGGGTCGCACGGGCGCGGGGCGCCGGATGCGCGTGTTCCACGCCAGCGACTACGACGAGGCCATCGCGATCCAGAGCGGCGGCTTCCAGGATCGCCGTCCCTCGGGCGGGCCGCCGGGGGTCTGGGTGACCGACCGGCCGCCGCCGCCCGGCTCCTCGGCCCATGAGTGGGTGGTGTTCGCCGTGGACCTCCCCGAGGAGGATCTCAGCGGCTTCGAGCGCGACTCCGGTGAGGAGGGGCGCAGGTTCCTGCTGCCCGCCGACCTGCTCAACCGCCACGGGCCCCCGATCGCCGAGGGCGACTGGTCCGAGTAGCCCGCGGTCAGGTGGCCGGGGAGATCCTCACCGAGAAGATGTAGATCGGGCTGGTGGGCGTCTGCGACGAGGGTCGCCGGGGTCGGCGTCGGGGTCCACGAAACCCTCGATGGTCTTGGCCACCTTCAGGCCCTTCACGACCCGCCCGAACTTGGAGAACGAGTTGGGCAGCGCCGAGGCGTCGCCCGTGACGATGAAGAACTGGGAGCCGTTGGTGTTGGGGCCCGAGTTGGCCATCGCGACCGATCCGGTGGGGTAGCCGTCGTCGGGCAGCTCGTCGGGGAAGGTGTACCCCGGCCCGCCGTAGCCCTTGCCCTCGGGGTCGCCCCCCTGGATCACGAAGCCGGCGACCACGCGGTGGAAGGTGAGCCCGTCGTAGAAGCCCTGGCGCGCGAGGAACACGAAGTTGTTGACCGTCTCGGGCGCGGCCTTGGCGTCCAGCGCGATGACGATGTCGCCGCACGAGGTGGACATCGTGGCCCGGTACTTGGTGGCGGTGTCGATGGTCATCGGCGGCGCCGCCGCGTACGACGTGGGGTCGGCCGGCGGGTCGGGCACGCGCGCGCTGCACTCGGCGCCCGTCGAGTTGGTGATCACCCCGGCGTCCTCCACGGGGGCGGTCGATGCGGCCGCCGAGGAGGAGGACGCGGGCGTCGTCGGACGAGCCGCCGCCGCCACAGCCGGCCGCCACGAACGCGATGGCGACCGCGGCGAGGACGATCGCCACCACCGGCCTCCACCCGGCCGCGGCCTCCCTCGTCACGCGACCGGCACCGGGACGCGCGGCGGGGTCTCGGCGGTCTCGAGCGCCCGCAGCTGGAAGTAGGTCAGCGTCCACGCCACCGCGGCGAAGGGGGCCGCGAGGCTGTTGCCCAGCGCCGCGACGATGAAGGGGCGCAGCGGGTCGCCGAGGGGCAGGGCGACGACGCCCAGCGCCAGGCTGAAGGCGAAGAGCACCGCCAGGGTCAGCACCATCACGCCGAACACCGGCCAGGCGCTGCCGCGCACCAGCTCCCGGCTGCGCCCGAACCCGGCGAGGACGCTGCGCGACTCGAGCACGATGACCGGCGACACCACCAGCCACCAGGTCAGCAGCACCAGCCCCGGCACCACCAGCAGCACCAGGCCGAGCAGGATCCCGGCGGCCGCCAGCACGCCGGCCACCGCGAGTGGCAGCAGCGAGTGGCTGGCGTATCCGAAGGTCTCGGCGACCCCCATGTCCTGACGGCCGTCGCGGACGTCCTCGACGGCCTTCACGAGGGCGCCCTGCACCAGGAAGATGGCGGCGATGTTGAGCAGGTTGGCCAGGATCACGCCCGGCCAGCCGATCAGCACCAGCAGCCCCGCGATGACGCCGAGCGGCACGTACACGACCGCCGCGATCGAGATCAGATGGCGGGCGTGGGCGCGATAGAGGTCCCAGGACTCGCGCAGTATCTCGCCCGGCCGCATGGAGCCCGACTCTAGTGGAGCATGGGCGATTCCGGCGCCGGTCAGGTGCGTATCCCCACACCGCGGATGAACGTCCACCACGCCCACGCCGAGCAGCACCGCCGCCAGGCCGAGGGTCACGCCCACCGACAGCTCGGCCGACACGTCGGAGGTGCCGAGCATGCCCTCGCGCGCGGCGACCACCATGTAGAAGATCGGGTCGAAGTGGGTCAGGGCGCGCCACGGCTGGGTCAGGGACTGGACCGAGTAGAAGACGCCCCCGAGGAACACGAGCGGCTGGATCACCAGGTTGCCGACCACGTTCTGCTGGTCCCACCCGGTGGAGTAGAGGCCCACGACGGTGCCGAGGGCGGAGAAGGCGATGCTCGTGCCGACCAGGGCCGCCGTGAGCACCAGCGGGCGCTCGATCGAGTAGTCCACGAACACCCGCGCGGCGCCCAGCGTGAGCACACCGATCAGCAGGCTGCGCAGCACGCCGCCCGACATGTAGCCCACCAGCATCTGCGAGGCGCTCATCGGGCTGCTCGCCGGGTCCTCGATGAAGCCGTCGCTGCGGGCCTGGTAGATCGAGGTGGCGTTGTTGCCGAACGCCGAGGTCGCGACGCCCATCAGCACCAGCCCCGGGACGATGAACTGCTCGTAGGGCGTGCCGTCGATCAACCGGATCTGGCTGCCGAGCGCGATGCCGAAGACCACGATGAACAGCACGGCCGCGACGACCGGCGGCACGATTGTCTGGCTCCAGAGGCGCAGCACGCGCAGCACCTCGCGCTCGGACAGCGCGAACATGCCCCGCCGGCGCACGCGGCGCACCTCGGCCGAGCTCATCGGCCCACCAGCCGCAGGTAGACGTCCTCGAGCCGCGGCGCGGAGAAGCGCTCGCGCAGGTCGTCGGGCGGGCCCTCCGCCACGATCCGCCCGGCCCGGATGAAGGCCACGCGCTCGCACAGCGCCTCCGCCTCCTCGATGTAGTGCGTCGTGAGCAGGATCGACGTTCCGTCGGCGTGGAGCGCGCGGATGTAGGTCCACAGGTCGTGCCGCAGCTCCAGGTCCACGCCGGCCGTCGGCTCGTCCAGGATCACCAGCCGCGGCCGGTGCAGCAGGGCGCGCGCCAGCAGCAGGCGCCGGCGCATGCCGCCCGAGAGCAGGTGGGCGTAGCTGTTGGCCTTGGCGGTCAGATCGAAGGCCAGCAGCATCTCGTCGGCGCGGTGGCGCGCGTCGGCGCGGCTCATGCCGAAGTAGCGGCCGTGCAGGGCGAGCAGCTCGCGCACGGGCACGAACCGGTCGAGCGCCACGTCCTGGGGCGCGTAGCCGATCGCGCGTGCGCGCCGCGCCGGCGGTCGCGCCCGAGGCGGGCTCGCCGAACACCGAGATGGTGCCGCCGGTGGGGCGGGTGAGACCCACGATGCTGCGGATCAGGGTGGTCTTGCCGGCGCCGTTGGGACCGAGGAGGCCGAAGAACGCGCCGGCCGGGACCTCGAGGTCGAGGCCGGTGAGCGCCTCCACCCCTCCGTCGAAGGTCTTGGTGACCCCCGACGCAGGAGAGCGCCGGCTCCGAGCCGCGGTTCACGATCCGCGGCTCGGAGGGCGGCAGGGCCTACAGCTCGGCGTCGATGCCCTCGTCGCCGTTGCCACCGCGGACGCGCTTGAGCACCACGATCACGGCGCCGGCGGCGGCGCCGATGATGATGATCTTGGTGATGGCCCCGCGGATGCGCTTCTTCTTCTTGGGCGGCTCGATGAGGCCGGCCACGGCCTTCTGCAGGTCGAGGGCCGAGCCCTCCACCTTGCGCTGCAGCTTGCGGTCGTAGGCCAGCTTGCGGGCGATCGCGGCGGGCGGCTTGCCGCCGACCTGGTCGTTCACCTCTTTGCCGACGGAGAACGCCTGCTTGACGGCCCCGTGGAACTCGGGGTCGCTCGCGGCCTTCTGGATGATCGGTCGCACGGTCTCGAGCAGCGCCGCGACGCCAGCGAGTGATCTCGCGCTGTCCTTTGACATCTGACCTCCCTGTGTGTCTCGGCGTCCACCCGGGCGGATGTCGCTCAGCCTGCGGCGGACGACGTGGCGTCCGATGCGGAAAGTTACGTACCCGATGAGGGCCTGGCGGCGATTCATTGCGCCCACTCTAGTGCCGCGGGACGGGCGGCGTGAAACACGGCGCCCGCGCTGGTGCCGCGCCACCGTGGCTCGTAGGGTGCCGCCATGACCGGGGAGCGCTCGTTCGCGTTGGTCCGTCACGGCCAGACCGACTACAACGTCGCCCGGCGGCTCAACGGCGACCCGAGCGTGCCCATCGCGCTCAACGCCACCGGCCTCGGGCAGGTGGAGGCGCTGGCGCCGCCGGGTGGCGGCGCTGCCCATCGACTGCGGCATCTGCACGCGCTTCCCGCGCACCCGTCAGACGCTCGAGATCCTGCTCCAGGGACGCGATGTGCCGCGCGACGTGTGCCAGGACCTCGACGACGTGCTGCTGGGCGACATGGAGGGCCACCCGGTCGAGGACTACCGCGTCTGGCGCCGCGAGAACGGCCCCGACGCCGCCCCGCCCGGGAGGCGAGAGCCGGCTGCACGTGGTGGCGCGGTACGTGAGGGGCTTCGAGTGGGTGCTGATGCGCCCGGCCCGCTTCCCGCTGGTCGTGACGCACGACATCCCGATCCGCTTCCTGCGCAACGCGATGGCCGGGGACGACCCGATCGACGGGCCGGTGCGGTCGATCGACAACGCGTCGCTGATCGTGGTGAGCGAGGCCGACCTGCGGCACGGCCTGGACGTTATGCGCGCGAGGCTGCCTCAAACGCCCTTGTGAGCTACCATGCTCGCGGCTCCGTACGTCGGAGCCGGTCGTGCGGACAAACGAAGGATGAGGCAATGGCTGAGGGTGTCGTGAAGTGGTTCTCGTCCGAGAAGGGCTACGGATTCATCACGCCGGATGACGGTGGCAAGGATCTGTTCGTCCACTTCTCCGAGATTCAGGGGTCGGGATACCGCAACCTCGAAGAGGGCCAGCGGGTCAGCTACGAGGCCACCGAGGGCCAGAAGGGCCCACAGGCTTCGACCGTTCAGGCGCTCTAGGCGCCCGAGTCAGGGTCCAGGCATCGAGAGGAGACGTTCTGGCGACAAAGCAGAAGGAAGAGGCGATCGAGGTGGAGGGTGAGGTCACCGAGGCCCTCCCGAACACCATGTTCCGCGTGATCCTCGACAACGAGCACGAGGTGCTGGCCCACATGGCCGGCAAGCTTCGTCGCTTCCGCATCCGGATCAACCCGGGTGACCGGGTGAAGGTGGAGCTCTCGCCCTACGACCTCAACCGGGGTCGCATCACCTTCCGCCTGAAGTAGGCCTGCGTCGCAGTGAGGCCGCCCGCTCGCCGCGCGCGCTACAGCGCCGCGGCGAGCGCCGGGCGTGCCTCCGCGTCGTCGAGAGGGGTGGCGTGCCGCGCGTGCTCCGGTCGAGCAGCACGGGGCGCAGTGGCGCCTCGATGACGCGATCGCCGGCGAGGCCGACGCGATAGGCGCTGCGCCCCTCGCGTGATGCCACCACGGCCGCGAGCCGCCGGTCCACGAAGTGCAGCGCGACCCCGTCCTCGGCGGCCAGGCCCGGCGCCAGGCCGTTGCGCAGCGCGTCCATGTAGGCGTCGCGGCGCACGTTGTAGTGCGGGCAGTTGCTGCCGGGCAGCAGGCCGAGGCCGCCCTCGAGGGGCGCCAGCTGCGAGCCGAACGAGGCGGTGACGCCGCCCTCGAACCAGCACATCGAGCCGGCGCACAGGCCGGCGAGCACGATGCCGCGCTCCCAGGCCTCGCGCAGGATCTCGTCGATGCCGTGGGCCCGCCACACCGCGAGCATGTTGACCGTGTTGCCGCCGCCGACGTAGATCACGTCCTGGTTGAGCAGCAGCGACCGCGCGTCGTCCACGGTGCGGTTGAAGAGGGCCAGGTGGCTCGGCGTGCAGGGGCGGGTCGAGAAGGCGCCGTAGAACTTGACGACGTAGCTCGAGTTGTCGCCCCCGGCGGTGGCCAGGAAGCACACACGCGGCCGGGCGGCCCCGCTGGCGTCGAGGACGTAGTCGTCGAGCGCCGCGCCCTGGGGATCCTCCGAGAACCCCCCGCCGCCCAAGGCCACGATCTGCCGCGGCCTGCGACGGGCCGTGGACGATGCGCGGGTGGAGCGCGCGCGAGCCATGACCGCGATGATGGGGCGGATCGTCACACGCGCTCAGGGACCTGTGCACAGATTTCGCACCGCTCGGGCTGGCCCGGTGCACAGCCGGGAGGTCGGTAATCTGGCGGAGATGAGCCGAAACATCGTGGCGTGCGGGGGCGGGGGATGGTCGTCAGAGCCCGGGGAGGGGGCGCTCGAGGACTACATCCTCGGCCTCACCGGGTCGGACCACCCGAGGATCTGCCTGCTCCCCACCGCGAGCGGCGACTCGGACTGGCTGGTCGCGCGCTTCCACGAGTTCTTCCGCACCCGGCCGGTGCGGGCGTCGCACATCTCCCTCTTCCGGGCGCACCCCGAGGGCGTCGAGGAGCACCTGCTCGCGCAGGACGTGATCTACGTCGGCGGGGGCAGCAGCGCCAACCTGATGGCGGTGTGGCAGGTGCACGGCCTCGGCGACATCCTGCGCCGGGCCTGGGACTCGGGCGTCGTGCTGGCGGGCGTCAGCGCCGGCGCGATCTGCTGGTTCCAGGCGGGCCTGACCAACTCCCTGGGCCCGTACTTCACCCCGGTCGCCGGCCTCGGGTTCGTGGACGGCGGCTTCTGCCCGCACGCGGACAGTGATCCCGGGCGCCTCGTGGCGCTACGCGATCTGGTGGACCGCGGCCTGATGCCTCCGACGTACGCGGTCGATGACGGCGCCGCGATCCACCTGAGCGACGACGCCCCGGCGCGCCTGCTGTCCGGCGCGCCCGGCCGCGGCGCCCGCCTGTTCGGTCCTGGAGGCGCGCAGGAGTCGCTCGCGCCCCTCGTTCTCGCCCAGTGACCTGGACGGTCCGGATGTCCTCGGCGCCGCTTCGGCGCCGCGGCGCCCTCGGGCGGGTGAGGCGGCGGGCCGAGGAGGGGTGCCGCTGCGCACCGACGTGCCGGTGATCATCGCCGCAGCGCTGCGGAGCCGGGCCGCCTGACCGCGTCGTCCGGGGCGTCGAAGGCCGCCGCGACCGCGTCCCTGTCCGGCCCGCACACCACCAGCCACTCCGTCGCCCGCACGTGGGAGACCGTCCCCACCCGCTCGCCGGCGGGGTTGTGGATGCCGATGCGCGCGCCCACGTAGCGCGGCACGTCGATCGCCATGGAGGCCACGTGGCCCCGCTCCGACAGCAGCTCGGCGATGGCCACCGGGTCGTGGAAGCCCTCGTCGTTGAGCGACAGGATCACCCAGGGGGTGGGGATCGCCTCGATCAGCTCGGCCATCGCGTCGGCGGCGAGCCGGGCGCTGTTGAAGGGGCTGCGCGTGGTGCGGCAGTCGATCCGCTTGCGCGCGACGCCGTACGACTCGGGCCGGTCGCCGCGGGTGATGGTCTCCCACACGTGGTAGTTCGAGAAGTAGGAGTGCTGGTTGTAGGGCGGGTCGAGGTAGGTGCAGTCGACGCCGGTGAGCTCGGGCGCCAGCGAGGCGGCGTCCCGCCGCAGCACCTCCCCCGCCGGGCCGGCCACGGCCTCGGGCTCCCGCAGCTCCAGCGGGCGCAGGCTGCGCGCCGCCGGGCGCTTGAGGTAGGCCATCTGGAGGCCGCACGTGGAGTCGACGCGGTCGGCGGCCTCGAGGAGGCTGGTCAGCAGGCAGCCGCGCAGCACCGGATCGGGCGCCAGATCGTCGATGCCGGCGCGGATGGCGTCGATCAGCGCCCCGTTGTCCTCCGAGAAGTAGCGCGCCTGGCGGCAGAAGGTCTCGGTGACGTACCCCGGCGCTCCCGGCAGCCGGCCGAGCTCGTCCAGCAGGCGGCGCAGGCGTGTGCGGTCGAGCTCGGGGCCGGCGGCGATGTAGGCCTGGCCGAAGGCCTCCGAGTAGCTGGCCAGATCGTTCGAGACCACATGGCGGCCGGCACGCCGGAACGCCTGGCCGACGCGCGTGGTGCCGGCGAACAGGTCGCAGATCGACGTGATCGGCAGGCGCCGCGCGACGTCCTCGAGCAGCGGGGCGAGCATCCGCTTGGAGCCGATGTACTTGATCACGTGGGCACCGTGATCCGGCGGCCCAGCGTGACGGTGATCCACGCGACGCCGAGGCCCAGGCAGGCGCCCGCGATGACGTCGAGCGGGTAGTGCACCCCGAGATAGACCCGCGACACCGCGATCAGCGTCGCGAGGGCGAACAGGGGCAGTCGCAGCGCGGGATAGCGCATGGCCACGACGCCGGCCGCCGCGAAGGCGGTCGCCGCGTGCGAGGAGGGGAACGACGAGTCGCCCGGGACGTCGATCAGCGCGGTGACGTCGGGATGCGCCACGGGCGGGCGCTCGCGATCGACGAGCGGCCTTGATCGCCGTCGCGCAGAGCGACGCCACCGCGTAGGCGGCCGCGGCGAGCAGCGCGGTGACCGGAAACGGCGCGCGGCCGGCGGCGCAGGTCGGCCACCGCGCCGACCGCGACGAACACGATCCCGCGCACCCACCACGCCGAGGCCAGGGTCATGACCGGCGTGAGCCACGACGCGCGGAGCGCGATGACGGCGTCGAGCACCGCCCGGTCCGCGCGTGTCAGCCAGGCGACCACGGCGGAAGGGTAGCCGAGGGGTGGCGGCGAACGTCATCCACGACCGCCCCCGACACCGGAGCCCGACCCGTGCACCGACTGCCGTCCCGCCTTCACCCCCTCGCCATCGCGGCCGCCGGCGTGGCGGTGCTCACCCTGGGATGGCTGGTCGGCCTCGCCGGGTAGGACGTACGTCCCCGCGTAGTTCGGCGGGCCTCAATCGCCACCTTCGGGCAGCTATGCTCCCGCGGTCGTGGCGGCCCACAAGCAGAAGAAGCTGAAGATCAAGAAGCGCTGCTGCGACTCGAAGCGGCTGTGCAAGGGGTGCCCGCTCCGTCCCGAGAACCAGAAGCTCAGCCCGCGCAAGCGGTCCTAGGGGTTCGGTGGCCTAAGGGGTGGTCGCGGCGGCGGAGTGATCGCCGTCGGTGAGGCGCTCGCCCACTCCCATGCACGTCGGGCACGTGTGTGGCACCAGGCGCCCGGTCCCCGCGGTGGCGGTGAACAGACGGCGCTGGCCCCAGCACGTGCCGCAGGGGATCCAGACGGAGCGACTCTCGATGTCGTCGTGCGGGTTCCATGTCATGACCCGAGTTTCGGCCGCACGTTGCCACGGTCCATTGGCCCGCGGGCCAACGTTCGCGCGGGGAACCTCTCACCATGCGAGACGGCGGCGGTGGGTAAGTCGGAGCCCCGGGTCTCCCTGTAGCGTGACGCGGTGCGTTCGCTCTCGCGTCCGTGAGTGGGGTGGGACGCCCGTCGTGGAGGAGGCGCCCGCGCCCGCCGCCGCGCCGGGGGAGTCGCTGGTGCGCGTCCTCGCGACGCCGCTGAACCCCGTGGACATCGCGATCGCGTCCGGCCGGTTCTACATGCCCCTGCCCGACCCGCCGTTCGTCGCCGGCGCCGAGGCCGTGGGGGAGGTCGTCTCGGACGGCAGGTACCCGGCGGGCACGCGCGTGTGGTGCCTGCTCACCACCGGCGGGTTCGGCGAGACCGTCGCGGTGCGCGACGACCGCCTGGTGCCGGTGCCCGACGAGATCGACGATCCGCTGGCCGCCGCGCTGGGCATCGCCGGCCTGGCGGGCTGGATGCCGGTGCGCGAGCGCGGAGCGCTGGTGCCCGGTGAGACCGTGGTCGTGCTCGGCGCGAGCGGCGTGGTGGGCCAGGTCGCCGTGCAGGCGGCCCGCGCCGGCGGCGCGGGGCGCGTCGTCGCCGTGGCGCGCAGCGCGTCCGGGCGCGAGCGGGCCCTCGGCCTCGGCGCCGATTTCGCGCTCGCCACCGGCGAGGCCCTCGCGGCCGAACTGGGCGAGGCGTGCGGCGGGGGCGCCGACCTCGTCATCGACACCCTCTGGGGCGACTCGGCCGCCGCCGCGATCGGGGCGATGGGGCGCGGCGCCCGCCTGGTGCAGGTCGGCAACGCCGAGAGCCCGATGATGCCGATGGTCGCCGGCCCACTGCGCGGACGCCGCCTGGACATCCGCGGCTTCTCGGTGATGGTCGAGGAGCCGGCCGAGCTCGCGCGCGCCTACGGCGAGCTGACCGCGGCGGTCGTCCGCGGGGCCCTCGAGGTGGACCTCGCACATCGAGGCAGGTGCCGTTCGGCGACGCCCCCGCGGCCTGGGAGCGGCAGATCGCCGGCACCGGCGGGCCGCAAGCTGGTGGTGGTGCCCGCGTGAGCACCTTCCACGACGACATGGCGGCGGGCTACGGCTTCGAGGGCGCCACGGTGCGCCTCGGCCGCCCGTTCGTGGACCCGGCGAAGGTGGACACCGAGGTCGAGGTCGCCATCCCGTTGCGGTTCCTCAACCGCCACGGCCTGATCGCGGGCGCCACCGGCACCGGCAAGACGCGCACCCTGCAGCTGATCGCCGAGCAGATCTCCGCCGCCGGCTGCCCGGTGTTCGCCGCCGACATGAAGGGCGACCTGGCCGGCATCGGCGCCCCGGGCACCTCCGACGACCGCCTCGCGACCCGCGCCACCGAGCTGGGCTACGCATGGTCGGCGATGGCGGCGCCGGTGGAGCTGCTCGCGCTGACCGGCACCGACGGCGTGCCGCTGCGCACCACGGTCACCGAGTTCGGCTCGATCCTGATGTCGAAGGTGCTCCAGCTCAACGAGACGCAGGAGTCGAGCCTCGGCCTGATCTTCCGCTACTGCGACGAGAAGGCCCTGCCGCTGCTCGACCTGGAGGACCTGCGCGCCGCGCTCGCCTACCTCACCGGCCCGGGCAAGGCCGAGCTCAAGACGCTCGGCGGGATCTCGCCGGCAACGGCCGGGGTGCTGCTGCGCAAGGTCTCCCAGCTCGAGTCCGAGGGCGGCGACGTCTTCTTCGGCGAGCCGGCCTTCGAGGTGACCGACCTGCTGCGCACCGCGCCCGACGGCCGCGGCATCGTGTCGGTGCTCGGCCTGGTGGACGTCGCGCGCCAGCCGGCGCTGTTCTCGACCTTCCTGATGTGGGTGCTGGCCGAGCTGTTCGAGCGGCTGCCGGAGGTGGGCGACCCCGAGAAGCCGACGCTCGTGTTCTTCTTCGACGAGGCCCACCTGCTGTTCGACGGCGCCTCCAAGGCCTTCCTCGACTCGGTCGCCCAGACCGTGCGCCTGATCCGTTCCAAGGGCGTCGGGGTGTTCTTCATCACCCAGCTGCCGACCGACGTGCCCGACGACGTGCTCTCGCAGCTGGGCCACCGCGTGCAGCACGCGGTGCGCGCCTTCACGCCCAAGGACGCCCGCGCGCTGAAGAGCGCGGTGGAGACCTTCCCGACCACGACGCACTACGACCTGGCCCAGACGCTGCAGTCGCTGGGGGTGGGGGAGGCGGCCGTCACGGTGCTCGACCCCCGCGGCGTGCCCACGCCGGTCGCCGCGACCCGCCTGTATCCGCCCGCCTCGCGCATGACCCCGCTGACGCCCGAGGAGCGCGCCGCCGCGATCGCCGCCTCCCCGCTGCGCCCGCGCTACGAGACCCGCCTCGACCGCGAGAGCGCGGCCGAGCTGCTGGAGGCCCGCGCGGCCGGCGACACGGCGCGCGCCGAGGAGGTCCGCGAGACGGCGAAGCCCGCCCCCGCGCCGCGCACGTCGGCGCCGCCCGCCAACGAGACCCTCGCCGACCAGGTGGGCGACGTGCTCAGCTCGTCCGTCGGGCGTCAGGTGACCCGCGAGGTGGTCCGGGGCATCTTCGGGATGCTCAAGCGCCGCAAATGACGCCGCGGCCCGCTCGCGCGCGCCGCAGCTGTCACGTCGTGCCGGGCTCGAGCCCGCGGATGCTCGAGAAGGCGGCCACGCTGCCCGCCGACGAGGTGATCCTCGACCTGGAGGACTCGGTCGCACCGGGCGCGAAGGGCGCCGGCGTCCACGAGGCGATTGTCGCGACCCTGCGGGCGGGCCTGGCGGCGCCGACCCGGGCGGTGCGGGTGAACCCGGTGGACACGCCGTTCTGCCACCGCGACATCGTCGCCGTGGTCACCGGCGCCGGCGCCGACCTCGACGTGATCGTGCTGCCCAAGGTGGACGATCCGAGCCACGTCACCTTCGCCGACCACCTGCTCACCGCGCTCGAGGCGGAGCTCGGGCTGCCGCACGGCCGGGTGGGTCTCGAGGCGCAGATCGAGAGCGCGCGCGGGCTGGTCAACGCCGAGGCCATCGCCGCGTGCCGTGCCAGGCCGGCTCGAGGCCCTGGTCGTGGGTCCGGGCGACCTCGCCGCCTCCCTCGGGATGCCCCACACCACCATCGGCGCCCCGGTGCCCGGGTATCCCGGCGACGGCTGGCACGCGGTGCTGAGCCGGGTGCTGGTCGCCGCGCGCGCGTCCGGCCTCCAGGCGATCGACGGCCCCTACGCCGCGATCCGCGACCTGGACGGGCTCACGCGCGTCGGCGGGCCGGTCGCGCGCGCTCGGGTACGACGGCAAGTGGAGCATCCACCCCGACCAGATCGCGCCGCTCAACGCCGCGTACGCCGTGTCCGCCGACGACCTCGCCCGGGCGCGACGGGTGCTGGAGGCCCACGCCGCCGCGGCCGGCGGACGGCTCGGGGGCGGCCTCGCTCGACGGCGAGATGATCGACGAGGCCACCCGGCGGATGGCCGAGCTGCTGGTGCGCCGCGCCGCCGCGGAGCGCGCCGGACGGCGAAACCTGAACGACAGGACGCGCGGTCTGGACCTTTGGCGGTGTCGAAGGCATTGCGGAAGGTGGGGTGAAAGGCAAGTCTTTGCGAGGTGACCGACCCTCAGAGACGCTGGCGGTCCGGGCTCCCCGAACGCGAGCGAATCGTCAACGAGACCGTCGCCGGAGTGTTCCGCGGCGATCTGGACATCTCCGCGGCGCTCGACCTGATCGTCGCCTCCTCCCAGCGCGCGCTGAGGGCCGACAGGGCGTCCTGCTACGTGCTGACCGCCGAGGGCGACCGCGTGCTGGCGGTGCACACCACCGAGACCGAGCCCGCCCGCCGCGCCTTCATCGAGGCCGCCCGTGAGCTGACCCCGGCGCGCATGCCGGTGTGGCGCGTGCTGTCGGCCCGCTCCGATCCGGCGATGATCGTCGAGAACGTCTCCGGCGAGCTCGAGATCCCGTCCGGCACGGCCCGCGGCCTCGACGCCGGGGCGATCATCGGCATCCGCCTCGAGCACCCCTCCGCGACCGGGGGCGGCGGCCCCGTTCTGCTTGGCGCGCTGTTCCTGACCTACCGCCGGCCGCGGCGGTTCAGCTCCCGCGACCGGACGGCCGTCGAGAGTCTGGCCGGCATGGCCGCGGTGGCGCTGGCCAACGCGCGGCTGCACGCGACCGCCCGTTCCCACCGGGTCACCGATCCACTGACCGGCCTCGCCAACCACCGGGCGTTCCAGGAGCGCCTGGCCCGGGAGGTCCGCGACGCGCGCGCCCGCGACGGCGTGCTGTCGCTGGCGCTGATCGACATCGACCGCTTCCGCCAGGTCAACGAGGAGCACGGCCACGACACCGGCGACCGCGTGCTGGTGGCGGTGGGCACCCACCTGCGCCACCTCGCCCGTGACACCGACCTCGTGGCGCGCGTCGGCGGCGAGGAGATCGCGTGGCTCATGCCGGGCGTCGGCGCGCAGGAGGCGTGGCAGACGGTGGACGCGGCCCGCCAGGCCATCGCGCGCACCCCGCTCGGGGTGGCGGGCAGCGTGACCGTGTCGGCGGGCGTCTGCGACACCGCCCAGGCGGCGTCGGCGACCGACCTCGTGCGCCTCGCCGAGGGGGCGCTGTACTGGGCCAAGCAGCACGGTCGCGACGTGGCGTTCCTGTACTCGCCGACGGTCGTCGAGGAGCTCTCGGCCGAGGACCGGGCGGATCGGCTGCACCGGCTCCAGGCGCTGCAGGGCATTCGCGTACTGGCCCGCGCAGTGGACGCGAAGGATCCGCTCACCCTGAAGCACTCCGAGCGCGTCGCCGACCTCGCCGTCGCCCTCGGCGGAGCCCTCGGGTGGGGGTCCGAGCGCCTGGTGCGCCTGCGCGAGGCCGGGCTGGTGCACGACGTCGGCAAGATCGGGATCAAGGACCGCATCCTCTTCAAGCCCGAGCACGCTCACGCCGCGCCGAGTACCGGGAGATCCAGCGCCACGCCGAGATCGGCGCCGACATGGTGGTGGACGTGCTCAGCCGCGACCAGGTGTCGTGGGTGCGCGGCCACCACGAGCGATGGGACGGCGAGGGCTACCCCGACCGTCTCGCCGGCGAGGCCATCCCCGACGGCGCGCGGCTGCTCGGGCTGGCCGATGCCTGGGACGTTATGACCTCGGCGCGCAGCTACCACGAGCCCCTGGGGACGGAGGAGGCGCTCGCCGAGTGCCTCCGCTGCTCGGGCACCCAGTTCTGGGACGAGGCCGTGTCGGTGATGGCCGAGCTGGTGCGCTCCGGGGCGGTCGTGCGGGCCTAGCGCTCCTAGGCGATCGGCAGGCGCACGTCGAAGTGGCCGCGGCCCTCGAACGAGCGCACCTGCACGTCGCCGCCGGCGGCCCGCGCCAGGCGGCGCGACAGCGAGAGGCCGAGGCCGGCGCCGGCGCCGTCGGGCCCCCCGGCGGAGCCGCGCATCCCGGGCTCGAAGATCATCTCCTCCTCGCCGTCCGCGACGCCCGGGCCGTCGTCGAGCACCTCCAGCGTCACCACCCGGGTGTCGCTGGTGACCGCCACCCGCGCCCACGAGCGGGCGTAGCGGCAGGCGTTCTCCACGATCGGCTGCAGGATCCGCTCGATGACCTGCGACTCGACCCCGGCGCGGGTGCCCGACCCGGCGGCGCTGTCCTCCACGGAGAGCGTCACGCCGCGCTGCGAGGCGAGCGGCGCGCAGGCGGTGATGACGTGGTCGGCGGCCACGCGGGCGTCGCCCGTGCCGCGGGGCAGGGTGCCCGACTCCTGGCGGGCCGTGGCCATCAGGGTCTCGACGGTGTCCTCGATGCGCTGGGCGCCGACCCGGATCTCCTCCAGCGCCGCGCGGTACTCGGGGGGCTGGCGCTCGCGCCGCAGGGCGAGGTCGACCTCGGCGGTGATCTGGGAGAGCGGCGTGCGCAGCTCGTGCGAGACCTCGGCGGTCAGCCGCCGCTCGCGGCGGATGCCGGCGGCGAGGCGGTCGAGCAGGCCGTCCAGCGTCGCGGCGAGGCGGGTGATCTCGTCGTACGGGGGTCCCACCGCGAACCGGTGGTCGAGGTCGTGCTCGCTCCAGTTGGCGGCGTCCTCGGTCATGCGGGCGACCGGCTTCAGCGCGGCCTTCAGCATCAGTGCCGAGGCGATCGCGACGGCGCTCAGCAGCACCAGGGCCAGGGCGCCGGAGGCGATGCCCGCGATCACGCGCGTGCGGTTGTACGGCGCCAGCGAGAGCCCCGCGACGACCGTGCCGACGCGACGCCCGTCGTCGATGATCGGCAGCGCGAAGAGGTGGGTGTCGTCGCCCACGTCGATCGCGCGCTCGGGCCCCGACGCCAGCGCCCGCGCCGCCGCGTCGGTCTGCGCGTCCACCTCGGGTGAGCGCAGCAGCATGTTCCCGTCGAACACCCAGACCTGCGTGGCGATGCCCGAGCCGGCGAGCTGCGGGGGCAACGAGATGCCGCTCTCGGAAACCCGCAGGCTGGCCAGCTCGCCGGCCGCGCGGGCGCGCACGATCTCGTCGGCGTCGTTGTCGAGGCTCCGCGCCAGGGCGATGTTGAACGCCACCACCAGCAGGACGAGCGCCACGCCCACTCCGGCGACGACGGCCAGGAGCAGCCGCGTCCGGAGCGCGCGCGGCCGGCGCGGTATCACCGGATCACGTACCCCACGCCGTGCACGGTCTCGAGGGCCGGCGCGTCGGGCAGCGCCCGGAGCTTGCGGCGCAGCCGCGCGATGTAGGCGTCCAGCGTGTTGTCGTTGACGATCGCCCCGTGGGGCCAGCCGGCGCGCACCAGCTCGCGGCGCCGCACGGCCTCGCCGGCGCGCGCCAGCAACGCGGCCAGGATGCGGAACTCGGTGGGGGTGAGACGCTCCTGCGCGTCGCCCGCGCGCACCGCGTGGCGTGGCCGGGTCGAGCTCCATGCCCCCCAGGCGGCTCACCGCGGGTCGTCCCGAGCGGCGCACCAGCACGCGCAGCCGCGCGACCAGCTCGTCGAGCGAGAAGGGCTTGGAGAGGTAGTCGTCGCCGCCGGCCTCGAACCCGGCCAGGCGGTCGACCAGGGCGTCGCGCGCGGTCAGGAACAGCACCGGGGTCTCGACGCCGCGGGCGCGCAGCGCCTGGCAGGCGTCGCGTCCGTCGCAGTCGGGCAGGCCGATGTCCACCACGAGCGCGTCGGGCTCCGCGATCGGCACGCGCTCGAGCAGCCGGGCGCCGGTGTCGACCACCTCGCAGCGGAAGCCCTCCTCGGCGAGTCCACGCGCCAGCACCGAGCGCAGGGCCGGGTCGTCCTCCACCACCATCACGAGGGCGTTCAGCATGGTGTCGATCATGACGTGGCCGGGGCTCGAACGTGCGGTTCGCGGGGGTCATCGGCGATCTCGGGGGGCGGTCCGTTGAGGCAGCAGTGCGTGGGCGTCTCGGGGGGCGGGCCCTTGGCGGCCGGCGGACGGATGGTGATGCCGGCCAGGATGCCGCCGACGATGCAGAGCCCCGCGCAGATCAGGATGCCGGTCTTGAAGCCGTCGTCGAAGGACGCCGGCACCAGGTAGTCGTCGCCCGTGATGCCCGCCGCGACCGGGATCACGGCCACGGCCAGCAGCCCCGCGACCCGCGCGACGGCGTTGTTGACGGCCGACGCGACGCCGGCCCGCGCCGGACCCGCCGCCCCCAGCACGGTGACGCTGAGCGGCGCGACGGTGATGGACATGCCGAGGGCGAACACCAGGATCCCGGGCAGGACCTCGGTGATGTAGTCGGCGCTCGGCCCGATGCGCGTCAGCAGCGCCAGCCCGCAGCCGGCCACGATGGGGCCCACGCTCATGGGGATGCGCGGCCCGATCCTCTGCGCGAGGTGCCCCGCGCGCGACGAGAGCAGCAGCATCACGATCGTCATCGGGATCAGCGACGAGCCCGCCTCGATCGGGCTGTAGCCGGCGACCTGCTGGAGCTGGATCGGCAGCAGGAACAGCGCCGCCCCGAGCGCCCCGTACACCACGAACGTCATGGCGTTGGCGGCGTTGAAGAGCGAGATGTGGAACAGGTCGAGCGGCAGCAGGGGGTGCGGCGCACGGGCCTCCACGACGAAGAAGGCCACCAGCCGCGCCGATCCCCGCCCCGCCGGCGATGAGGGTGCCGGCGGAGCCCCATCCGACCTGCGGGCCCTCGGTGAGCGCGTAGGTCACGCCCGCCAGGCCCAGCGCGGCCAGCACCGCGCCGAGGATGTCGAGCCGCTGCGCCGCGGGCGCTCGGGTCGCTGGACTCCGGCACCTGGCGCGAGGCCCACACCACCACGGCGGCGAGGGGCAGGTTGATGACGAAGATCAGGCGCCACGACACGGCCTCGACCAGCCACCCGCCGAGGAACGGCCCGACCGCGGTGGACACGCCGGCCAGCCCGGCCCACGCGCCGATCGCCATGCCGCGGTCGTCGGGATGGAAGCTGGCCTCGATCAGCGCGAGGCTCCCGGGCACGAGCAGCGCCGCGCCGACCCCCTGGATGGCGCGCGCCGCGATCAGCATCTCGATGTTCGGAGCGATCGCGCACAGCAGCGAGGCGACCGCGAACCAGACCACGCCGATCACGAACACCTTGCGCCGGCCGACGTGGTCGCCCAGCGACCCGCCGAACAGGAGCAGCCCGGCGAGGGTCAGCGCGTAGGCGTTGACCGTCCACTGGAGCCCCGAGAGCCCGGCGTCGAAGTCCTCGCCGATCGCCGGGAGGGCGATGTTGACCACGGTGCCGTCGAGGAACGCGATCCCCGAGCCGAGCACGGTGGTCAGCAGGATCATCCGCCCGCGCCGCGAGCGGTAGCGCACCTCCCCGGCGCGTTCCGGCGTGGAGCCCGACCGGCGGGACGTCGGTGGAGGCGGACGACACCCGACTGTTCTACTCCTTCGCCGCGATCCCACGGCCATCGCATCCGTCGTCGGGCAGGATGGGCGCATGGGAGAGGAGATCGAGTCCGAGAGCTTCTCGGACGACGACCGGCGGCGATTCGCGGAGCGGTGCAGGGACGGGTTGCGCGCCCTCGACACCCTCGTCGAGCGGCACGGATTCGGGGCGGGCGCCCCCTCGCTGGGCGCGGAGCTGGAGATCGGCCTGGTCGACGCGCGCCGGGCGGCCGGCGCCGGTCAACCACGCCGTCCGCGACGCGATGGACGACCCCCGCCTCGACCTCGAGCTCGACCGCTTCAACCTCGAGTTCAACTCCACCCCGGTCGGCTTCGGCGGCACCCCGTTCGCGACGCTGGGCGCCGACCTGGTCGACGGCCTCGCACGGGTGTCGCGCGCCGCGGCCCCGGCGGGCGCCCGGCCGATGACGATCGGGATCCTGCCCGACCCTCTCGCTGGACGACCTCGGTCCGGCGGCGATGAGCGATTCGCCGCGCTTCCGGGCGCTCGGAGCCGGCCTGCTCGGCCTGCGCGGCGGGCCCTTCGCCATCGACATCGACGGCCCCGAGCCGCTCACCCTCAGCTGGGAGGACCTGACGCTCGAGGGCGCCGCCACCGGCCTCCACGTGCACCTGCGCATGCCACCCAGCGCCTTCGCCGCCGCGTTCAACGCCGCCCAGATCGCCGTGGCGCCGGCCCTCGCGGTGTCGGTCAACTCACCGCTGCTGCTGGGGCATCAGCTGTGGGACGAGACGCGCGTCGCGCTGTTCGGCCAGGCCGTGGACGACCGCGCGCCGCTCAGCGAGCGATGGCTCGCGTCGCGGGCGTCGTTCGGGCACGGCTGGATCGCCGCGCCCACCGAGCCCTTCGCCGAGAGCGTCGCCCTGCACGTCCCGATCCTGGCCGCGGTGGGCGACGAGGATCCCCTCGAGGCGGTCGCGGCCGGGCGGCACGCCGCGGCTCGACGAGCTGCGCCTGCACCACGGCACCGTGTGGCGCTGGAACCGGGCCGTGCTCGCCGTCGGCGACGACCCGCACCTGCGCATCGAGATGCGGGCGCTGCCGGCCGGGCCGACGGTGCGCGACATGCAGGCCAACGTGGCCTTCCTGGTGGGGCTGACGCTGGCGCTCGCCCCGCAGACTCGGCTGGATGGCGCGCTCGCTGCCGTTCGCCATGGCGCGCCGCAACTTCTACGAGGCCGCGCGCTTCGGCCTCGGCGCGACGCTGCTGTGGCCCTCGCCCGAGGCGCCCTCGCCGCGGCCGTGGGCGGCCGCCGAGCTCGTCGCGAGCCTGTTGCCCGTGGCCCACGTCGGCCTGATCGGGTTCGGGGTCGACCGCGCGGAGGCCGACGACCTGCTCGGGGTCATCGCCGAGCGGGCCGCATCGGGCGCCACCGGCGCCGCGTGGCAGCGACGGGCCCTGGCGTCGTTCGAGCGGGAGATGGAGCGCCCGGCGGCGCTCGGCGCGCTCACCGAGGCCTACCTGGAGCGCTCGCTCGCGGGAGCGCCGGTCCACGAGTGGACCGTCCCCGGCTGAGCGCCCGATCACCGGGGCGGGCGGCACCGGGGTCGGGTTTGCCGTCGTCACCCATGGCGACCAGCGTGAAGTGGCCGACGGTGCAGAGCTGGCTGGTGCCGGTGATCGGGTTCTCCTTGCTCACCTCGACCCGGACGCGCATGCTCGTGCGCCCGACCTCGATCACCGTCGCGTTGATCTCCACCAGATCGCCCACGACGATCGGCACCGTGAAGGCGATGTCCTCGATCGCCGCGGTCACCACCACCGTGCGCGAGCGCCGCATCGCGGCGAAGCCGGCGGCCTTGTCCATCCACGACACCAGCGTGCCGCCGAACAGGTTGCCCCGCGGATTGGTGTCGGTGGGGAAGACGGATTCGAGCAGGCGGGCCTCCATGGCGGCAGACTAACCTGCGCGAGCCCGCGTCCGCGGCCGCCGAGCGCGAGGTCGAGTCCCGAAATGATCCGAGCCGTGGTGTTCGACATGGACGGCGTCCTGATCTCGTCCGAGGAGGTCTGGGACGAGGTGCGCGAGGACCTCGCCCGCGAGCGCGGGCGGCACGTGGTCGGCCGACGCCCAGCACGCGATGATGGGCATGAACACCGCCGAGTGGACCGCGTACATGCGCGACACGGTCGGCGTGGCGATGCGAGCCGGAGCGAGATCGCCCGCGAGGTGGAGCGCCGGCTGGTGGAGCGCTACCGAGCCGATCTGCCCCTCATGCCGGGCGCGGTGGACGCGGTGCGGGCGCTGGCCGCCCGGTGGCCGCTCGGGCTGGCGAGCTCGTCCACGACCGGTCTGATCGCCGCGGTGCTCGACGACGGCCGGGCTGACCGACGCGTTCGCGGTGACGGTCTCCTCCGAGGAGGTGCCGCGCGGCAAGCCGGCGCCCGACGTCTACCTGCGCGCGCTCGAGCTGCTCGGCGAGCCGGCCGCACGATGCCGCCGCCGTGGAGGACTCGGGCGCGGGGCTCGCGGCCGCCCGCGCGGCGGGGATGCGCGTGATCGCGATCCCCAACCCGCTGTATCCCCCGGCGGCCGACGCGCTGGCGCGCGCGGATATCGTCCTGGGGTCCATCGCGGAGCTCACGCCGGAGGTCGTCGCCGGCTGACCCGCGGGTCACGGCGAGGGAGGCGCTTCGTGCCGGTCCACATCACCCCGCTCACGCCGCTGGCGTTCCTGGAGCGCTCGGCGTCCGTCTTCGCCGACGAGGTGGCGGTGGTCCACGGCGACCGCCGGATCACCTACCGGGAACTCGCCGCCGAGGTGACCCGGGTCGCCCGCGCCCTCCAGGCCTCGGGCGTCGGTCGCCGGCGACCGCGTGGCGTACCTGTGCCACAACGCGCCGGCCCTGCTGGTGGCCCACTTCGCGGTGCCCCTCGCCGGCGCCGTGCTGGTTGCCGTCAACACACGGCTCGCGCCCGAGGAGGTGTTGACGATCTGCACCCACTCGGGGGCGCGCCTGATGCGGTGGTCGACACCGCGCTGGCGGGCACGGTGGCGCCGGTCGCTCGACCGCCTGTCGGTGGACGAGGTGATCTGGGACGACGACGCGGAGCCCGTCCCCGCGGGCCTCCCCGGCGTCGCCTACGCGGACCTCCTCGCGCGCGGGTCGGACGAGCCGCTGCCGTGGGCCGTCGAGGACGAGGACGCGACGATCTCCATCAACTACACCTCGGGCACGACCGGGACGCCCAAGGGCGTGATGTACACGCACCGCGGCGCGTATCTCAACAGCCTGGGCGAGAACCTGACCGCCGGCCACGGGCAGGACACGGTCTACCTCTGGACGCTGCCGATGTTCCATTGCAACGGGTGGTGCCACCCCTGGGCGATCGTCGCCTGCGGCGGCGTGCAGGTGTGCCTGCGGGCGGTGCGCGACGACGCCATCTGGCGCCTGATCGACGAGGAGGGCATCACCCACCTCAACGGCGCCCCCGCCGTGCTGTCGCTGCTGGTCAACTCGGAGCACGCCCACCCCCTCGAGCGCCCGCTGACGGTGATGACGGCCGCGGCGCCGCCCAGCCCGACGATCCTCGCCCAGACCGAGGCCCTCGGCGCCCGCGTGGTGCACGTCTACGGGCTCACCGAGACCTACGGCCCGTACACCGTGTGCCAATGGCAGACGGCGCTGGGCCGGCGAGGAGCCGGCCGAGCGTGCGCGCCTGCTCGCCCGCCAGGGCGTGGCGATGGTGATGGCCGACCCGATCCGGGTGCTGGACGCGACCGGCGCCGACGTGCCGCGCGACGGCGCCACGGTGGGGGAGATCGTGATGAGCGGCAACGACGTGATGAAGGGCTACTACGACGATCCCGAGGGCACCGCGGCGGCCTTCCGGGGAGGCGTGTTCCACTCCGGCGACCTCGGCGTGTGGCACCCGGACGGCTACATCGAGCTGCGCGACCGGGCCAAGGACGTGGTCATCTCGGGCGGCGAGAACATCTCGACGATCGAGGTCGAGCAGGCGCTCGCGAGCCACCCCGCCGTGCTCGAGGTGGCCGTCATCGGGGTGCCCAGCGAGCGCTGGGGCGAGCGCCCGAAGGCCTTCGTCGTGCTGCGGCCCGGGGCGAGCGCCGACCACGACGAGCTGACCGCGCACCTCCACGAGCGCATCGCCCGCTACAAGTGCCCCGACACCTTCGAGGTGCTCGAGGAGCTGCCGCGCACCTCCACCGGCAAGGTTCGCAAGTTCGAGTTGCGCGAGCGGGAGTGGGGTCCCCTCGACCGGCGCATCAACTGAACTACGCTCCCGCCCGACCACCCCCCGACCGGGAGACGACACGTGAAGAGCGCCGCGCAGGACTTCAAGGAGTTCGTCCTCAAGGGCGATGTCGTTGCACTGGCCGTCGCGGTCATCATCGCGACCGCCTTCGGCGCAGTCATCGCGGCGTTCGTCGCGAACATCATCACGCCGCTGATCGCCGCGATCGGCGGCCAGCCCGACTTCAGCCAGCTTGATTTCACGATCAACGGCAGCCGCTTCCAGTACGGCCTCTTCATCAACGCGGTGATCACCTTCCTGATCATCGCCGCGGTTGTGTTCTTCCTGGTGGTGCGCCCGTACAACCACTTCAAGAACCGCTACGCCTCGGGCGACGACCCCGACGTCGAGCCCCCGGAGTACGCCGTCGAGACGGCCTCCGCGTCGGAGCCTCGCCGCGCGCCTCAACGCACGCTCGGCCGACGGCTGGAGGGTCGTCTCGGTCGGCGAGGGCGGAGGCGGAGGCCTCTCGGCCGTCCTGGTGAAGGGTGAGAGCTAGGACCCTCGCGGCCTTGGCTCGCGGCTGAGGCCTGGCTCCGATTCGCCGAAGGCGACGCCGAATGCTAATCCGCCCGGCCAGGGCGGATTTGCCGACGTCCGAGCCGGCCGCAAGTGGCCGGCTTCGACGCGTAAGGGACACGCGCGCCAGCGGCGATGCGGGACTGCCCAGATGAGACAATCAGAGCTCACAAACCTCAGAGCTCGCAAAGCATCGACGTTCGGAACGTTCCGAGCTCTGAGCGGTTTCTGAGCTCGTGACGGGTTTATGAGCTACGGACGAGCTTCGGGCGCTGCGCACAGTGCGTTGAGGACCGGTGACATTGCGGACACCCGCCCTCTTGGGCGGTGGCGGGTGTCGTGCGCAAATGCGCCCTGGCCGGGCGCATTGGCAGACCGGCCGCACGGCTTGCGCCGTAGTGCGGCGTCCGGGACAAACCGGTCAAGGACTCACGCGAAGTGTCGCCCACGCTTCTGTGGTGTGGTCCTCCCTCTTGCTTTGAGGGGTTGGCCGCCACGCCTCGGGTTGTGGTGGAGCTTCCCACCAGCCCTCGAGAGCGGGTGGGGGGAATCGAACCCCCGTCGATGGCTTGGAAGGCCATTGCTCTACCGTTGAGCTACACCCGCGGGATGCCGCTCCCGGAGACCTTACCAACGCACCTCGGGGGCGCCGTCGGCGGCGGTGATCCGGGGCTCGGGTGCGTAGCGGGCGACCGTGTCGCGCCCGAGGCCCTTGGCCGCGTAGAGGGCCGTGTCGGCGTTGCGCAGCATGGTCTCGGGCGTGTCCGCGTCGGCGGGGTAGGTGGCGATGCCGAGCGAGCCGGTCACCGGGATGTCGGTGCACGACGCGCGCCGCGGCCGCGCCGGATGCACTCGCGGAGCCGCTCGGCGATCACCGTCGCGCCGGCGGCGTCGGTGGTGGGGCACAGGATCAGGAACTCGTCGCCGCCGAGGCGGCACAGCAGGTCGCTGCCGCGCAGGTCGCCCGCCACCTCGCCGCGCCACCGACTGCAGCAGCAGGTCGCCCGTCTCGTGGCCGAGGTGGTCGTTGACCTCCTTGAAGTGGTCGAGGTCGAGCGCGATGGCCGAGAGCGACTCGCCGTTGCGCTGGCGCGCGGCTGAAGGCGCGGTCCATCTCGGCCGCGAGGAAGCGGCGGTTGTACGCGCCGGTCAGCGGGTCGGTGACCAGCAGCCGGTCGCGCTCGGTGATCAGCCCGCGCCCGATGGAGAGGGTCTCCATGGCGCGGATCGCCATGATCGTCACCGCCAGCACCGCCGCGACGCGCAGTTCGGTGTCGGGCCGGACGGCTGAGAGCGTGACGACGCCGATGCCGAGCACGAATGGGACCGGCTCGCTCCAGCGCGGCGGGCGGTCGTGCAGCCCGGCCGCCCAGGCCCGCTCGGGCGCCTGGCAGCGGGCGCACGCCGGCCGCCATCCAGCACCAGCCCGCGCCCATGAAGGCGGCGGTCGACAGCAGCGAGAGGTCGTGGTCGTACACCGACGAGACCAGGTACGCGAACGCCCGCGACGGCCTGGAAGGCGAGCGCCGCGACGATCCAGCGCATCCAGCCCGGCGCGCGGCGGCGAGCGCAGCAGGATCCAGCCGAGCGCCGCGAGCGCGACCAGGTCGAGGGCCGGGTAGACGCCGCGGCCACGAGGGTGCCGCGCACGCCGCCCGCGTTGTCGGTCGCGAGCGGCTCGAGGAGGGTGATCCAGGTGACGGCGCCGACGGCCAGCGTGAGCGTCATGCCGTCGAGGAAGCCCTGCCAGCCGCGCTCGGGCCGCAGGCGCAGGTACAGCAGTCGCCACCGCGGTCAGCATCGGGATGTAGAAGGCGAGCCAGCCGATGTCGAAGACGCTCACCTCGGGGACGTCGACGCCCGCGGCGATCGCCACGCCGTACGCGCCGTCGGTCAGCGCCCAGATGGCGAGGGCCAGGGCGAACAGCGCCCAGACCGATCGCGCCCGGCCTCGCGTGTGCCGGGCGGCCAGCGCGCAGGCGACGGCGCCGGCGGCCTCGGCGAGGGCCTGGCCCCACTCGCCCACGGCGGGGGTGGCCGCGGCGTTCGGGAACAGCAGGGTCGACCGCGACGATCGCCGACGGTGGACGCCACCGCAGCGGTCGCGAGCATGGCCCAGAGTCTCATGCCACATCACATCGACAGCTTCCGGCCGCGGGAACTGAGGCCACTGCACCCGGACGCCGGTCAGCGGGCCGCGAGGCCCTCCTCGTGCAGGCGGCGGACCCGCGCCATGTTCTCGAGGTCCGGGCCGTCGCCCGTCGATGCCGGGCACCTCGAGGATCACGGGCAGCCCCTGGAGCGGCGGGGCGCCCAGGATGCTGCGCATCCCCGCCTCGCCGATCTCGCCGTCGCCGATGTTCTCGTGCCGGTCGCGATTCGACCCGAACGCGGTCTTCGAGTCGTTGAGGTGCAGGCAGCGCAGCTTGTCGATGCCGACGGTCTGGTCGAAGTCCTCGAGCACGCGGTCGATGCCGCCGGGCTCGTGGATCGGGTAGCCCGAGGCGAACAGGTGCTGGGAGTCGAGGCAGAAGCCGAGGCGCTCGGGGCGGTCCGACCGCGTCGGCCACCGCGCGCAGCTGGGCGAAGGTGCGCCCGATGGTGTCGCCGGCGCCGGCGGTGTTCTCGAGGAACACGGCGCAGTCGCCCGGCGCGGCGTCGAACGCCTCCGCGATGCCGGCGCCGATGCGGGCGATCGCCTCGTCCTCGGTCGACCCCTTGAAGGAGCCGACGTGCAGCACCACGCCCTCCAGGCCCAGCGCCTCGCCGGTGGTGAGGTGCTGGGTGAGGCTCTCGATGGACGAGCGGTAGATGTTGCGCGTCGCCGTCGCCGGCTTGCCCGGCGGGCCCGTGGGCACCTCGCGGTCCGGCGCGCCCAGGTTCATCAGGTACAGGCCGTGGCTCACCAGCGGGCCCATCCCCGCCTCCTGCGCCCCGCGCGCGGAACGCCGCGATCTCGGCTCGGTGTGGTTGATCGGCCGCCAGGTGCGCGGGTTGTGCGTGAACACCTGCAGGCTCTCGCAGCCGAGATCGACGCCGCGGCCGATGGCCTTGCTGATGCCCCCCGAGGAGGAGACGTGGGCGCCGAACCTCACGTCGCTATCCTACGGGCGTGGCGAGGACACGACCCGAGGTGACCGGTCCGGCACGCGTGCGATTCGCGCCGAGCCCGACCGGCAGTCTGCACGTCGGCGGCGCGCGGACGGCCCTCTTCAACTGGCTCATCGCGCGGCACACCGGCGGCACCTTCATCCTGCGGCATGGAGGACACCGACCGCGAGCGCTCGACGCCCGAGAGCGAGGCCGAGATCCTGCGCTGCCTCACGTGGCTGGGGCTCGACTGGGACGAGGGCCCGCTGCGCCAGAGCGAGCGCGGCGAGGTCTACGCGGGCGCCATCGAGCGGCTCAAGGCGTCGGGCGCGATCTACCCCGCCTACGAGACCGACGAGGAGATGGACGCGCAGCGCGCCGCCGCGCGCGCCGACAAGCGCGCCCCCGTGGTGCGCGGCAAGCGCGACCGCGACCCGGCCGAGATCGCCGCGCTCGAGGCCGCCGGCGTCCGCCCCGGCGTGGCGCTTCGCCGTGGAGGTCGACGGGCAGACGGTGATCGACGACTACGTGCGCGGGCCGGTCACGTTCGAGCACGGCGCGATCGAGGACTTCATCGTCGTGCGCTCCGACGGCTCGCCGACCTACAACCTGGCCGCGGCCGTCGATGACCTGGAGATGTCGATCAGCCACGTGCTGCGCGGCGAGGACCACATCTCCAACACGCCCAAGCAGATGATGGTGATCCGGGCGCTCGGCGGCACCACTCCCGAGTACGCCCACATCCCGCTGATCCTGGGCGAGGACCAGCAAGCGCCTCAGCAAGCGGCATGGCGCGGCCTCGGTGGAGGACCTCGAGGAGGCCGGCTACCTGCCCCAGGCCACCGTCAACGCGCTGGCGCTGCTCGGCTGGAGCTTCGACGACAAGACCACCATCTTCAGCGTGCAGGAGCTGATCGACGGCTTCTCGGTGGGGCGCATCTCCAAGAGCCCCGCCATCTTCGACCTCAAGAAGCTCCAGGTGCTCAACGGCCGCCACCTGCGGCTGATGTCGCCCGCCGACTTCGAGGAGGCCCTGGTCGGGTGGCTGCGCGACACCGGCTACATCGCCGCGCGCGGCGAGGGCGCCGAGGAGCTGATCCGGGCGAGCGCGCCGCTCGTGAAGCGCAAGATCAGCACCTTCGCCGAGTACGACGCGCTGGCCGGGTGGCTCTTCCAGCCGCTCGAGATCGAGCCGGAGGCGTGGGAGGTGCTGACCCGCGACGTCAAGCATTCGATCCAGGTGATCGGCAGCGGCCTCGGGCGGCTCGAGACGCTCCCCGAGTTCACCGTCGAGGCCGTCAAGGACGCGCTGCAGGACCAGTTGCACGTGATGGGGGAGGCGGCCCGCGACTTCCTCGAGCCCCAGCGCATCGCGATCACCGGCCGACTGGTCTCGACCGGCACCTACGAGAGCCTGGCGCTGCTGGGGCGCGACGAGGCGTTCGCGCGCTACCGGTACACCCTGGGTGCGCTCGCCGAGCTCTGGGCGCAGGCCTGATGTTCGCCTCCGGCCTCCAGCGCACGCTGCTGCTGACCGCGGCGTGGCTGTTCGGGATCTTCCTCGTCGTGGCGTTCATCTTCCGGCGGGTCGACGCCTCGCAGCACACGCTCTCGATCATCGCCGGGATCACCGCGTACGTGTACCTGGTGGCCGCCGCCGTCATCCTCTACCGGGCGTGGAGGCTTCGCCGCCGCGACGCCGCGCTGGCGGCCACGCGTTTCGTGGCGGGGCATCCGGCCGTGCCGCTCGCGGTGGGCCGTCCGGTGGAGGTGGGGCATCCGGAGGGCGAGATCCCCTCCGGGCAAGGGCCCGGCGCAGGCCAATCTCGTGGTCCCGGTTTCGGGACCGGCCGACGACGGGCAGGTGGACCTGGTGATGGCGCGCATGTCGCGCGATTGGGAGGTGCTGTCGGCGACGCTTGTCGTGGACGGCGATCGGGTGTCCCTCGCGGAGGGGCTCGCGGACACCTCGACCGACGACGAGTAGGAGGCGACACCGGTGGCCGATTCGAGCATGGGCCTGCACGAGGCCAGGGAGGACCTCTCCCCGGCGACACTCGACCGCCATCGCGCGCTGGTGTCGCTGATGGAGGAGCTCGAGGCGATGGACTGGTACGCCCAGCGCATCGAGGCCACGGGCGACCCCGAGCTCGCGGCGGTGCTCGCGCACAACCGCGACGAGGAGACCGAGCACGCGGCGATGAGCCTCGAGTGGCTGCGCCGCAACGACCCCGCGCTCGACGAGCACCTGCGCGAGTACCTCTTCACCACCGGCTCGATCCTCGCGATCGAGAACGAGGTCGAGGGTGGCGGCGGCGCCGCGCCGTCGCGGCGACGGCAGCCTGTCCATCGGCAGCCTGAGGGGCGAGTCATGAACCACCTCCACCGTCCGCTCGCGCCCATCTCCGACGACGCCTGGAGCCAGATCGAGGCCGAGGCGACCCGCGAGCTGCGCCACTTCCTCGCCGCCCGCCGGGTGGTCGACTTCTCCGGTCCCCACGGCTGGGACCACTCCTGCCTCGACCTGGGGCGGGTCACCGACCCCCACGACGGCCCCGCCTCGGGCGTCGAGAGCCGCATCCGACTCGTGCAGCCCCTCACCGAGCTGCGGACGCCGTTCACGGTTCCGCGCGCGGAGATCGACGCGGTCGACCGCGGTGCTCCCGACGCGGACTGGGACAGCGTCATCGACGCCGCCCGCCGCGCCGCGCTGGCCGAGGACCGGCTGGTGTTCGGCGGCTTCGACGGCGCCGGGGTGCGCGGCATCGTCGAGCACCTCGCCGCACGACCCGGTGACGATCACCACCGACTACAGCCTGTACCCCAACTACGTGGCCAAGGCCGTGGAGAGGCTCAAGCGCGTCGGGTGTCGACGGCCCGTACGCCATCGCCCTCGGCCCGCGCTGCTACACCGGGGTCATCGAGACCACCGAGCGCGGCGGCTACCCGGTGCTCCAGCACCTCGGGCTCATCACCGGCGGCCCGGTCGTGTGGGCGCCCGCCGTGGATGGCGCCGTCGTCGTCAGCCTGCGCGGCGGCGACTTCGAGCTGACCGTGGGCCAGGACTTCTCGATCGGCTACCTCGACCACGACGCTGAGAGCGTCACCCTCTACCTCGAGGAGAGCCTTACTTTCCGCTCCACGGGGCCCGAGGGCGCGATCGCCCTCGAGTACGAGGCCGTGAAGCCGAAGGCCCGCGCCCGCCGAGCCTGATCAGCTCGGCGCGGCGGTCCTGACGGCGAGCACGGCGCTGAGGCCGGCGTACCCGGCGGCGCGGATCTTGATGACGCCCTCGGCGCGCATGCGCCCCTTGGAGACGCCGGCCTTCAGCACGTAGAGCACGGGCACCACCCGGGTCGTGCCGGTCAGGGTGCGCGGCACCGTCACACGCAGGATGCGCGTGCGCGGCGTCCACCGGCCCTTGACCGGCGCCCGTCCGGGGAACACCAGCACGGGTCGTCCGCCCGAGGTGGCGATGCGCACGGTGATCGGGGCGTTGCTGGTCGCGAGCGCCTCGTCCAGGTCGCGCCACGCCCACGTGCCGGCGATCGCCGTCACCGGGGTGCGCGCCGTCTCCGACACCGGCGCCGCGGTGGCGGCGCTTGCGGTGCCGCCGAATCCCAGCGCCACGCCCAACCCGAGCGCGGCGGCCACCGTGGCCACCGCGCTATCCCGGCGGAGGCCTATCGCTCGTCGGCCCCGGCGTCGGCGCCGGCGGCACGGGCGTCACCGTCGATGTCGCGTGGCGGCGGCCTCGGTCGCGAGCCCCTACCCAGGGCGGGCGATGAGGGGGTCAGGTGCAGGTCGAGCGATCCCGGATTGACAAAGCCCGGGTTGGAAGTGCCCGTGAGCGCCGTGTCGGAGGCGTTGCACTTGGCGGCCTGCTGCCCGGAACCCGACCAATACCAGACGTTGGACCGATAGGTCACCCCGGCAACGCATTCCCATGCGCCGGCGGGGGCCACGTTTGCGATCACACGAACGTTGTTGGCGGCGACGCTGTCACCGGGGAAGGGCATCACCAGGATGCCCTGGCCAGTGGCGGAGTTGTTGCGGATGAGCAGGTTCTGTACCGCGTACGCCTGGACCGCGTAGAAGCCCGTGATCGTAGATGAGAAGAAGTTGTTCTCGATTGTCACGTTGCGCGTCCGCGGGGCGTCGCCGTAGTGGGTGATGTGCAGGTTGCCCGTGGCGTAGCAGTTGATGAAGCGACTGTTGCGGACGGTGACCCCGTCGCCCGAGCCGATCTGCAGGCACTCGGTGTGGACCGACGTGTTAGAGGCGGTCCAGTCGTGGAAGGTCACCCCGTCCACGAGGATGTCGCGCGGCGGCGTGGTATTGCTCGACTGGATCTGGGGGTGGTAGTCGACTGGCCCGGACCGACTCGGCCGCCGATGATCGAGATCTGCTGGGACGAGTTGACGAAGAAGTGCTTGGAGTCGAGGTTGCGCATCACGACGTCGGCGGCGTTCGCATCGGTCTGCCAGCCGTTGGCGAGCGCCATGTCGCGCAGCTCGAGGTGCTGCGCGCCGATCAGCAGCTCGCCCGCCACGGTCACGCTCGCGCCCGGTGCCGGTGAGAGCACCACCTGGCCCGCCGCGCCGGTCTTGGAGTTGTCGAAGGTGATCTGGCCGCCCGGATAGCTACCCGCCGCCAGCTGCACGACCGCCCCTGGAGCTGCGGCGTGGTAGCCACGGTCCAGGCTTCGGCATGGAGCACGCGACGGAGCAGTCGCTGCCGTCGTTGCCCGAGGGCGACAGGAAGACCGAGGCGGCCGGGCAGCCGACCGTGGCCGTCGTCGAGCAGGGCCCGTGCAGAGCGCGCTCCGCCCGAGGCGACCGAGTCGATCGCGATGCGGTAGGTGATGCCACAGCTCAGCCCGGTGAAGGTGTACGTCGGGCCCGCGGTGTCCAGCAGGCGCTGGCCGTTGATGTAGACGCCGTAGCCGGTTGCCCCGGCGGCGGCGTTCCACACGAAACCGAGGGCGTTCTGCGTCGCCAGGCCCAGCCGCAGCCCGGAGGGTGCCGACGCGGACGTCGGCGCGGGGGCCGCGGGCGGCGGCGGTGCCGTGGTGCCACCACCGGCGCCGCCACCCGAGCCGACCGGTACGGTGCCGCCGGTGCGCCGCACCCTGATGGTGCGCGTCGAGGACCTGCGGGTGCCGTTCCTCGCGATCGCCGTGACCGTCAACGTGTGCGCTCCCGCCGACAGCGACGACGTGGCCAGCTTGCCCTTGTCGCCGTTCATCACGAACGGCGTCTTGCGGTCGGTCCAGCGCAGCTTGCCGTCGACGCGGAACTCGACCCGGCTGATCGCCGGCCTGGTCGAGACCTTCGCGCTCACCTTGATCGCTCCCGAGACCGTCGCGCCGGCCTTGGGCGTCGTGAACGACACCGTTGGCCGGGGCGCCGCCGTCGCCGCCTGGGCGCTGGCGACGACCGGGGCCGAGCCCCCTGAGCCGGAGGTTCCGAGGACCGCGAGGGTGGCGATCACCGCGACGGCGATCAGCCCTCCGATGGATGCGCGAAGAATGGGAGGTAGCATCTTTTCCTAAGTTTCGTTGGGCACCGCGGCGACACGCTACCCCGCCCACCCCGGTCACGTCAACCGGGTAGATGTAAGCCATCCGTTTGGTCAGCTGTGGCGCCGATGGCCCGGGTTAGCCTTTTCGCATGTGTGGAATCTGCGGAATCGTCCAGCTCTCCGGGCCACCCCGGGACATCGTCGAGGCCGACGTCCTGGACCGCATGACCGACGCGATGAGCCACCGCGGACCGAGCGACCGGGGCACCATCCTGGAGCCGGGGATCGCGATCGGCGTGCGGCGTCTGAGCGTCGTCGACGTGGAGGGCGGGCACCAGCCGTTCGCCAACGAGGACGGCACCATCTGGGCCGCCCAGAACGGCGAGCTGTTCAACCACGACGACGTGCGGCGCGAGCTGCGCGACCGCGGGCACCGCTTCGCGCAGCAGATGCGACACCGAAATCCTCCCGCACCTCTACGAGAGCGTCGGCACCGCGTTCGCCGAGCGCCTGCGCGGGATGTTCGGCATCGTCCTGTGGGACCGCAGCCGCCGCCGCGCCGTCCTCGTGCGCGACCGCCTGGGCATCAAGCCGCTCTACTACGCGGTCGTCGGCGACCTTCTGGTGTTCGCCTCCGAGCTGAAGAGCCTGCTCGCCTCCGGGCTGGTCGGCGACGAGCTCGACCACGAGGCGATCGACGCCTACCTCACCTTCGGCTTCTTCCCCTCGCCGGCCACCCCGCTGCGCCAGGTGCGCAAGCTCGAGCCCGGCCACCGCCTGATCGTTGACCCGGACGGGTATCGCATCGAGCGCTACTGGTCGTACCCGCAGCCCTCCGACGACCCGATCTCCCGCGATCCCCGCGAGATGACCGAGGCCCTGCTTCGACGAGCTGGACGAGGCCGTCCGGCTGCGCCTCATGTCCGACGTCCCGCTGGGCGCGATGCTGAGCGGCGGGCTGGACTCGAGCCTGATCGTGGCGATGATGGCGCGGCACTCGTCCACGCCGGTGCAGACCTTCGCCGTCGGCTTCCGCGGAGAGGGCGCCGTCAACGAGCTGGCCGACGCCCGCCGGGTGGCGAGCTGGGTGGGCGCCGAGCACCACGAGATGGAGATCGGCCTCGACGAGGCCCCGGTGGACCTGGCCCAGCTGACCTGGCACATGGACGAGCCGATCGCCGACCTCTCGGCCCTCGGCTTCATCGCCCTCTGCGAGCTGGCGGCGCGGCACGTGACGGTGGCGCTCTCGGGCCAGGGCGCCGACGAGCTGCTGGGCGGGTACCGCAAGCACCGCGCCGCCGCGATCGCCGACGCCTGGTCGACGCTTCCGCGCCCGCTCGGCACCCTCGGCGCCGGCGCGCTGGCCCACGGGCCCGAGCAGCTGCGGCGTCTCGGCCGCGCCCTGGCGACCGCCGATCCCGTCGAGCGCCACCTGGCGATGAACCGCAACATGACCCCGGCGCTGCGCGCGCGGCTCGTCCGCGGCGACCTGGCCGCCCTCGACGGCGGCGACGCCCCGCCGCGTGCCTCGAGCGTGCCCTCGGCGGCCTCGACGCGAAGGCGCTGCCGACGACGCTCTACCTCGACGCCAAGCTTGGCCTGCGTGGACGACATGCTCCATTACTTCGACCGCGCCTCGATGGCGCACTCGCTCGAGGTGAGGGTGCCGTTCCTCGACCACCACCTGGTCGAGTTCTGCGCGCGGATCCCCCCCTCGATGAAGGTGCACCGCGCGTCGGTGACCAAGTACCTGCTCAAGAGGGCCGCGCGCGGCTGGGTGCCCGACGAGATCATCGACAAGCCCAAGATCGGGTTCTTCAACCAGGCCGTGTCGGGGTGGTTCCGCGCTCAGGCCTCCGGCGCGTCGTCCGAGTACCTGCTCGACGACGGCGCCCGCTACGCCGACATCCTGGACCGCGGCGAGGTGCACTCGGCTGGTGTCCGCGCACGCCGCCGGCCGGCGACCCGGGGGCTGCTCCGACGCTCCTGCTCCGATCCTGATGCTCGAGGTCTGGCTCAAGACCTACCTGCCGCGGGCCCGCGCCGCGCCTCGGCTCCAGGCCTCGTGCGGCCTCCTGACCTGACGACCCGTCGTCGCCATCACGCCCGGCGCGCGACGAGGTCAAGCAACCTCCCGCGCCTCGCCGCGTCCCTGGCGCCCAGACCGTTCCGCTCGATCGCGTGGGTGGTCGTGGACAACGGCTCCACCGACGGCACCCAGGATCTGGCGCGCAGCCTCGCCGCGCGCGCACCCGTGGATCGAGCTCATGACGATCCCGCCCGCGCCGGTGATCATGCGCGGCGCCCCCAGCGCGCGGGCGCTCAACGCCGGCATCCGCGCCCTGTCGTCGGTCGATCCGCCTGACCTGGTCTTCAACCTCGACGCAGACGTCTGGCTGCCGCCCGACTTCGTGGAGCGCCTCGACGCCGCGTTTGCGAGCCGATCCCACGCTCGGCATCGCCGGGGGCAGCTGCTACGAGATGACCCGAGGCGTCTGGCGCCAGCGCCACGTCACGGGCGACACCGTCTGGGGCGCGGCACGCGCGCTTCCGCTGGGCGTGCCTTCAGGACGTCGGCCAGCTCGAGGAGCGGATGAGCTGGGACAGCCTCTCCCAGCTGCAGGGCCAACGCCCTCGGGTGGCGGACCCGCACGCTGCTCGACCTGCCCTTCGAGCACCACCGGCCCGAGGGCGGCAGGGATGGGGGCGCGTCCGTGCCCGCATCAACGAGGGCACGTCGGCCCACTACATGTGGTACAGGCCCTGGTACCTCGGCCTGCGGGCCGGCATGCACCTCGTGCGCGGTGACGTCGCCGCGCCGGCGATGCTCATCGGTTACGGGCGCGCGCCGCGCAGAAGCGTTACCCACGTTCCCCCGACCCGCTCATCCGCGACGTTCGTGCGCCGCAACCAGAGCCCCGCCCTCGTCCCGCGCCGCGCCGCCGAGGCCTTGCGGCGTTCGCGACCGGGGTCCGCGACCCACGCCTCGGCGATCGAATCGCGACCTTAGGCGCGGACTACCCCCCGCCGGTCCAGTTCGGTCCTGCCCGCCCGGGCGTTGTCCGATATCCCCCAAGAGGGGACGATGGACGCGTGAATGCCTCCACTCTTGATGGTATTGGCAAGAAAAACCCCATCGTCCACCGTCAGCCGGTGGGTGCCGCGGACGTCCTGCTGATCTGCTCCAGCGGCGGGCACCTGCTTCAGCTGGCCGCCCTGCGCCCGGCGTGGGGCGACTTTTCGCGGGCGTGGGTGACCTTCGACAAGAGCGATGCCCGGTCCCTGCTGCGCGGCGAGCGCATCGTCTTCGCCCACGGGCCCACCAACCGGAGCATCCCCAACCTGCTGCGCAACCTGCGGCTCGCCGTCGCGGTGATCCGCCGCGTGCGGCCGAAGGTGATCCTGACCACCGGCGCCGGCGTGGCCGTGCCGTTCGCGTGGGTCGGGCGCCTCGCCGGTGCGCGGGTCGTCTACGTCGAGAGCTTCACCCGCATCGACGGACCCTCGCTGAGCTGCCGGCATGATCGCCCCCGTGGCCGACCGGCTCTACGTGCAGTGGCCGGACCTGGTCGGGCGCCTGCGCGGCTCACGCCATGTCGGCAACGTCTTCGGGCACCGATGATCTTCGTCACCGTGGGGACCAACGAAGCCCGGTTCGAGCGCCTCGTCGAGGCCGCAGGGCGCATCCCGCCAGGCGAGGAGATGGTCGTCCAGACCGGGAGTTGCCTCGCGGCGCCGACGCGCGCGACGTGCGTCGATTTCCTCCCCTTCGAGGACATGGTGGACCACGCCCGTCGCGCCCGCGTCGTCGTCTCGCACGCCGGCGTCGGCTCGATCATGCTGGCGCTGATGGCGGGGCGCCGCCCCGTCGTGGTACCACGCATCGCCGCGCTCGGGGAGGCGGTGGACGACCACCAGGTGCCCCTCGCGCGCCGCCTCGACGCCGCCGGTCTGGTGCGCCTGGTCGAGGACCCCGCCGATCTGGCGGCGGCGGTCTCCGAGAGCGGATCGCGCGAGCCGATGCGGACGGGGGAGGGGACCGACCTCGCACGCGAGCTCCACGCCTATCTTCGCGGCGTCGTGCCGCTCCCGGCCGGAGGGCCGAACCGTGGCGCCTGACACCGACCGGCGCCGCGCCGACGCGGCTCCCGCCGGCATCGCCTCGCCCGCCCGTTGGGGTGTCGAGGGTCCCCCGTCGGGCCGGCGCCGCTCGGACCGGGTCGCGGCGACGCTGATCGCCGCCCTGCCGCACGAGGTGCGCCGCAGCCTCGGTGTGATCTCGCTGCTGAGCGACGGGGTGGACACCACCCCTGCCGCCGGCGAGCAGATCGCCCTCGAGGTGCGCCGCATCGACCGGCTGATCGACGCGATGGCCGAGGTGTCCCGTGTCACGTTCGGCGGAGAGAAGGTGAGGCTCGAGCCGCTGGCGCCGGCGCGCGTGCTCTCCGCGGCCGTCAGCGCCTTCGCCCACGATCCGGATCACTGCGACGTGATCGTTGACCGGGACGACAGCCTTCCTCCTGTGCGGGCGAACCCCGTGCTGGCCGAGGTGATCCTGCTCAACCTGCTGTCCAACGCCTCCCGCTACGGCAAGGCGCCGGTGGTGCTCCAGGCGCGGCGCGGCGGCCGGGTCGTCGAGTTCAGCGTGCGCGACAAGGGCGGCGGCTTCGCCCGCGACCGCGGGTCCCTGTCCGCGGCGCCGGACGACGACGCCATCCCCGGGGCGATGGGGGTGGGGCTCTCCATCAGCCGTCTGTTCGCCGCGGAGATGGGCGGCTGGCTGGTGGTCGAGTCGGACACCAACGGCTCGTGCGTGAGTCTGTGCCTGCCGGTGGCGGCGATCCGATGAGCGACCGGGCCCTCGTTCTGGTGGTCGACGACGACCCCGCGATCGTGCGGGCGCTGACGAGCCTGCTGGAGGTGGCCGGGTACACGACCGCCTCGGCCTCCACGGGCGCCGCCGCCCTCGAGGCTGCCGCGCTCCGCCCGCCCGACCTGATCCTGCTCGACATGATCCTGCCGGACATGGACGGCGTGGCCGTGTGCGCACGCCTTCGCGAATGGACCGAGCGGCCGATCGTGATGCTCTCGGCGCTCGACGGCGACGCGCTCAAGATCGCGGCGCTGGACATGGGCGCCGACGATTACCTGCGTAAGCCGTTCTCGTCCGGGGAGCTGCTCGCGCGTCTGCGGGCGGTGTTGCGCCGGTCGGCGCGGATCGACGACGGCGCGCCCGTGGTCGTCTTCGGCGACGTCACGGTTGACCTGTCCGCGCGGTCGGTGCGACGCGCCGGCGAGCTGGTGCACCTGACGCCCCGCGAGTATTCGCTGCTGGCCGAGCTGGCGCGCCACGCCGGACGGCTGCTGACCCACTCGGCCCTGCTGGAGGCGGTCTGGGGTCCGCGCGCCACGCGGGAGACCCAGTACCTGCGCGTGTACATCGCCGGGCCTGCGGCGCAAGCTCGAGGACGACCCCTCGTCGCCCAGGTACCTGCGCACCGAGCCCGGCGTCGGCTACCGCCTGGACGCCGAGTCGGTCCCGGTCGCCGTTCCCAGCGGCTGACCCAGGCTTACAGCGTCAAATCCTTGTCACTTACGTGACCTTTACACAGGTCGCGGAGATCTTGAGCCCTGCTTAACGGGGCTCGGACATACAGTCGAGCTTCTTTTCGCCCCTAGGAGTTTCTGGCGAGTCAACGAGGCTGACATGGGCCGGACGACAGTTTCGCGCCGTGCGCGTGGGAGCGCACCTGGAGGAGGGGATTGCAACCCCCCAAATGGTCGGCCCCACAGCCCTACTTGTGGCAATAACCAGGTGCGAAAGCCTCGCCTACGGTTCTGACGCATCGTCCTTCGTCGAAAGAACTCACCGCTGATGAGCGTGGTTACCCGAGAGGCGCCGACCTCAATTCGATCACTCGATCGGGTGAGGCCCACGCGCGGCCGCAGCTCGCTGCTGGCCGTGGGCGATCTGCTCGCCCTGGCCGTCTCGTACCTGGTGATGCGGGGCCTCACGGAGCAGATCGCTCCGGGCACGACGCGCGCGCCGGCGCTGCTCGTCGTGGTGCTCGCGGTGATCTCGGTGCCGTTCTGGGTGGGCCTCTTCGCGGCGTACGGCCTCTACGACACGGACCGCCGCCGCATCGCCGTGACCAGCTTCGACGAGGCGACGGGCATCTTCCACGCCCTCCTCGTCGGATCCATCGGTTTCCTGATGGTGGACCAGCTGCTGCGCCGCACGACCGACTGGCGTGTGTCCAGCGCCGTCCAGGCCGCGATCTTCGTGGTCGTCGCCCTGGCCGCCGTCATCGTCGCCCGCGGCGCGCTGCGCAGCTGGGTGTTCACCCGCGTCTTCCGGCGCGAGCGCGCCATCGTGGTCGGATCGGGCGGCGACGCCGCGCTCTTCCAGCGCACGATCGAGTCGCACGCCGAGTTCGGCGTGGACATCGTGGGCGTCCTCGCCGACACCCATTCGCCCAGCGAGCTCGCCGCGGCGGTCGAGGACCTGAGCGCCGACCGCGTGGTGCTGACCTCCTCGAGCACCTCGCACGACGAGATGCTCGAACTGGCCCGCAGCGTCCGCAAGCCCTTCCTCCAGGTGTCGATCATCCCGCGCTACCACGAGCTGTTCACGGCCAACGCCACGCTCGAGGACGTCGCCGGGGTGCCGATCGTGACGCTTCCCGGCACGCGTCTGCGCCGCAGCTCCTGGCTGGTCAAGCGCGCCTTCGACATCGTCGTCTCGGCGACCGCGCTCATCCTGCTCTCGCCGTTTCTCCTGGGCGTGGCGATCGCCATCAAGCTCGGCACCCCCGGCCCGGCGATCTATCGCCAGGCGCGTCGCGGGCGCAACGGCTCGACCTTCATGATCAACAAGTTCCGCACGATGTTCGTGGACGCCGAGAGTCGTCGCGACGAGCTGCTCCACCTCAACGAGGTGGACGGCCCGCTGTTCAAGATCAAGGGCACCGACCCGCGGGTCACCCGCGTCGGCGGCTTCCTGCGCCGGTGGAGCATCGACGAGCTGCCGCAGCTGTGGAACGTGCTGCGCGGCGACATGAGCCTCGTCGGCCCCCGGCCGTTCGTGGTCTCCGAGGCCGACCAGATCACCGGCTGGGGGCTGCGCCGTTTGGACACCACCCCGGGCATCACCGGCCCCTGGCAGGTGCTCGGGCGCAACGACGTCGGCTTCGAGGAGATGGTGAAGCTCGACTACCTCTACGCGACCAACTGGTCGCTCTGGTGGGACGTCCGGATCCTCTACCAAACGGTCCTCGTCGTCCTGAAGCGCAAGGGGGCCTACTGATGACCACCATCGCGCCCACGACGGATGAGGCGGTCATGCCGCCCGCCGTCCCCGCGAACCTCTTCGTGATCCCGGCGTACAACGAGGCCGACAACGTGCCGCGCCTGCTCGCCGACCTCGAGGCCCGCCCCGAGCTCTTCCCGCAGGGCAGCCGCCTGGTGCTGGTGGACGACGGCTCCGCCGACGACACCGTCGCGGTCGCCCGCTCCTACGAGGGGCCGCTCCCGCTCGAGGTGCTCGAGCTGGTCGTCAACCAGGGCCCGGGCGGCGCCTTCCGCGCCGGCTTCGCGGCCGTGCTCGCCGACCACGCCGAGGGCGCCCTCGTGGTGACCCTCGAGTCGGACACCACCAGCGACCTCGACGCCCTCGCCGAGATGCTCCAGCGCGCGGCCGACGGCGCCGACCTGGTGCTGGCCTCGGTGCACAACGGCGGCCAGATGCTCAACGTCAGCGCGCTCCGCCGTTTCCTCAGCCGCGGGGCCGGCATGGTCGTGCGCCGCGCCCTCGACCTGGACGCGATGACCGTGTCCTCGTTCTTCCGCGTGTACCGGGCCTCGATCCTCGACCGCGGCGTCGCGATCTTCGGCGACGACCTGATCACCGAGCGCGGGTTCGCCTGCAAGGCCGAGATCCTCGCCAAGCTGGTCGCCGTCGGCGCCCGCGTCGAGGAGGTCACGATCGACCTCGACGCCTCGCTGCGCACCGGCGAGAGCAAGATGCGCCTGCTGCCGACCATGGCCGGCTACGCGCGCCTCGTCGCCGCCCGCCGCCGCATCGCGAAGGCCACCCGATGAGCGCGCCGCGCGTCGCCATCGTCGGGGGAGGCATCCTCGGCCTCACCACCGCCTACCGCCTCGCGCGGAGCGGCGTGCAGGTCGCCGTGTTCGAGGCGTCCCATGACCTCGGCGGCCTGGTCGGCACCTTCGACCTCGACGGCCACCAGGTGGACCGCTTCTACCACGTCGTCCTGCCGACCGACGACCGCGTCATCGGCCTCGCCGACGAGGTGGGCGTCGCCTCGCAGCTGCGCCTGCGCCCCGTGGGCGCCGGCTTCTACGACGAGGGCCGGCTGTTCTCGATGACCACGCCGCGCGAGTTCCTGACCTTCCCGATCCTGCGGATGCGCGACCGGCTGCGCCTGGGCGCCTTCGTCGCCTGGTGCCAGCGCCGCGGCAGCCTGACCGACCTCGACACGGTGCCCCTCGTGCCATGGCTCGAGGAGCGCTGCGGCCGTCGCACCGCCGAGCGCCTGTGGCGTCCCCTGCTGGACTCCAAGTTCGACGGCCGCTTCGACGACCTGCCGGCCAGCTACATCTGGGCCCGCACCCGCCGCATGTCGGCCACGCGCGAGCGCGGCCGCGAGATCATGGGCTGGCTGCCCGGCGGCTACCCCACGCTGATCGACGGGCTGCGCGAGGCGATCGAGCGGTTCGGGGGAGAGGTTCACGCGGGGACCCCGGTCGAGCGCATCACCGGCGACGCCGGCGGGGCCACCGGCCTCGTCGTGGACGGCGCCCACCGCGCCTTCGACGCCGTCGCGTGCACCCTGCTGCCGCCTGCGGCGCGCGCGCCTGCTGGATCCCGAGCTGCGCGCGCGCGCGCCGGAGGACCACTGCCGCTACCTCGGCGTCGTGTGCGTCGTGCTGCGGGTGGACGGCACGGTGAGCCCCTACTACACGCTCAACGTCACCGACCGCAGCATCCCGCTGACCACGGTGGTCGAGACCACGCACGTCGTGGACCCCGCGCACGTCGGCGGCACTCTCCTCTACGTCGCGCGCTACGTGAACGCGCGACAACGCCGACCTCACGCGCGACGCCGACGAGCTCGCCGACGACTACGTCGCCCACGCCACCACGATGCTCCCCGAGCTGGGACGCCGCCGGATCCTCGCGCGGTCGGTCCAGCGGGCGCGCGCGGTGGAGCCGGTGCACGTGCTGGGCGGCGCGGCCAACATCCCCGAGATGTTCCCGGCGCCGGGCCTCGCCCTGGCGTCCTCGGTCCACGTGTACCCCGAGGTCGTCAACGGCCAGGCCGTGATCGGCGTCGCCGACCGCCTCGCCGAGGGCCTGCTGGCCCGCGTCCGGGCGCCCGAGGCGGTGGCCGCGTGAGCACCGCCCCCACCACCGCCACGTCCTCCCGCACCGCGGTGCGGGTCGCCGTCACCGACCGCACCGTGCTGATCGGCCTCGGCCTCTTCGTGGTGCTGCTCGCGGCGCTCACCTGGCAGACCTGGGGCGACCTCGGCAGCGACACCGGCTACGACCTGATCGCGTCCCATCGCCTCGCCGACGGCGAGATCCCGTACCGCGACTTCCCCTACTTCTACGGTCCGCTCGCTCCCGCGCTCGGCGCGCTGGTCGTGCTGATCGGCGGGTCCGGCCTCGCGCCGTTCATCGCCTTCGGCATGCTGCTCTCGGTCGCCATCGTCGGCGCCGTCTACGCCCTCGCGCGGGTCGTCGCGGGTCCGCTCAGCTCCGGCATGGCCGCGGCGATCACCGCCACCGTCGCCTTCGCGCCGACCAACTTCAGCTTCGTGCTGCCGCACAGCCAGTCGGCCACGATCGGCCTGCTCGCCGGGGTGCTGTTCCTGCTCGGCGCCTCCCGCTTCGCGGCGGGCGGCGCGCGCGGGTGGCTCTGGTGCGCCGGCGTCTCGGCCGCCGCCGTCACGCTCGCCCGTCCCGAGTTCGCGATCGCCGTCTGGATCGCGGGCGGGCTGTGGGTGGGCCTGCGCCTGCGGTCGCACACCTTCGGCCGCCGGGACCTGGTGGCGCTCGTCGCCCCCGCGGCGGGCATCCCGCTCGTGGTCTACGGCGCCCTGATGGCCGCCACGTCGCCCTACCAGCTGCTGTTCGAGAACCTGTACCCGGTCGACCAGATCAACGCCGGCGCGGGCGATGTCCTCAACATCGGCGCGCCGCATGACCGCCGGCAGCTTCGCCGAGCTCCTCGGTCGCCTCGCGCTCTACGCCCTGGCCGCCGGCGCCCTGCTGGTCGTCGCGGGCATGATCGAGCGCGGCGGCCGCGCCCGGACCGTCGCCCTCGCCGGGCTCACCCTCGTCGCCGCCGGGGCGCTCGCCGCCCTCCTGGTGCGCCCGGAGCTCGTGCGCCACGGCCTCCAGTTCGCCTACGGGTGGATCCCCGCCGGCGCCGCCGTCGCGGTCGCCGTGCTGCTCTGGCGCCGCCACCGCACGGCGGGGGAGTGGAGCCCGGCCGCCCAGGCCGAGCTGCTGCTCGCCGCCTTCCTGCTGATCATCGCCGCCCGCACGTACGCGGCGTTCTTCGCCAACGCGACGGTGCCCCAGCAGGCCGCGTACGCCATCCCCTTCGCCGCCGTCTTCCTTGCCTGGCTTCACGACAGGGAGCTCGGCGTGTCCCTGTCCGCGCGTCGCATCGGCGCGGGCTGGCTCGCCTTCCTCGCCCTCGCGGGCGCCGTCCTGGTGGTTTCCGACGCGCGTGACCGTTCGGTTCACGTCACGGGCCCCGGAGGCACCCTGTCCGAGCGTCCGGGGCCGGCCGCGTCATACCAGGCGGCCCTGGACACCATCCTTCGCGAGACCGCACCGGGTGACCCGGTGCTGCTCGCCCCCCAGCTCACCTCGCTCTACACCCTCTCCGGCCGCACCGACCCCCTCCCGCAGATCTCTCTGCTGCCGGGCTCGCTGCCGGACGCGACGGCTGAGCGCGAGGCGATCCGCCGACTCGACGAGTCGGGTGTCGACCTCGCCGTGATCAACACCCGACCGCTGACCGAGTACGGCCAGGGCGCCTTCGGGGACACCTACTACCGCTCGATCCAGGACTGGCTCGATCGCGATTTCCGTCGCGTCGCGTCATTCGGAAACGATGGCGAGACCACGGTCGCGCTGGATGTCTGGCAAAGGAGAACCTCATGAACAAGGTCGGAGTCACCGGCGCGGCAGGTTTCATCGGATCCCACCTGTGCGATCGCCTCCTCGCGGAGGGAATCGAGGTGGTCGCGGTGGACGACCTGTCCATGGGGACGCTCGAGAACATCGAGTCGTGCCTTCCCAATCCGGCGTTCCGCTTCGTACAGATGGACTGCACCCAGCGGCGCGAGCTGCGGGCCGCCTTCCGTGGGTGCGACACGATCGTGCACCTCGCGGCGCAGAAGATCCCGCGGTACGGCGGCGCCCTGATGACGCTCGAGTCCAACGTGGCCGGCGTCAACTCGGCCGCCGAGGTGGCCCTGTCCATGGACGCCGTCCTCGTGATGGCCTCCACCAGCGACGTCTACGGCAACGCCCCGCTGCCCTTCCGTGAGGACGGCCCGCTGATGCTCGGCGCGCCGACCAGCCGCCGCTGGGCCTACGCCGTCTCGAAGCTCTACGACGAGCACATGCTGATGGCGATGGCCGAGGAGCACGGGCTGCAGCACACGATCCTGCGCTTCTTCGGCTCCTACGGCCCGCGCAACCACCCGAGCTGGTGGGGCGGTCCGCAGTCGGCGTTCATCGAGCGCCTGCTGGACGACGAGCTGATCGACATCCACGGCGACGGTCTCCAGACGCGGACCTTCACCTTCGTCACCGACACCGTGGACGGCATCTACCGCGCGATGGGCACCCCCGAGGCGCGCGGCGAGATCATCAACATCGGCGGCACCACGCCGTGCACCATCCTCGAGCTGGCCGAGTCGGTTCACGCCGCGCTCGACATCGCTCCGCCGCTGCGGGCGAGCTTCATGCCCTACAGCGGCGCTGCCCGGCAACTACGAGGACGTCCGGCACCGCGTGCCCGACGTGAGCAAGGCGCGCGAGCTCCTCGGCTTCGAGGCGTCCGTCCCCCTCGAGGACGGCCTGCGCATGACCGTCGAGTGGCACCGCGCCCGTCGCGCGGCGCTCCCCCAGGAGGCAATGGCGTGATCCGCAAGCTCGTTCCTCTCGCCCTCGTCCTGGCGCTGCTCGCAGCGTTCGGGGTCCAGGGCGCCCTCGCTGCGCCGGCCGGCGCCCCCACCGGGGTCACCGGCATCGCGCTCAGCGGGTCGGCCCAGATCGCGTGGCAGCCCGTCTCGGGCGCCGACAACTACGTCGTGCTGCGCGGCACGTCGGCGACCAACATCACCACGACGGTCACTCCCGCGGGCGGCACCACGGGAACGAGCTTCACGAACACCGGCCTCTCCAACAACACCACCTACTACTACGTCGTGCGGGCGGTCGGCGCGCAGCGTCACCAGCCCCAACTCGACCATCGCGCAGGTCACCCCGCGCTCGTCCACCTGCTCGGGCTCCAACGGCATCGTCACCGAGAACTGCTTCCCGGGCACGACGACCTGGGAGACGACCAACGTCGACGACGCCATCGACGGCATCGAGGGCTACGCCACCGCCAGCAGCATCAACGCCGGCGAGTCGGTCGGCATCAAGGTCAACTCCGCCGCCGGCGCCTCGTACCGCATGGAGATCTACCGCACCGGCTCACTACGGCGGCGACCAGGGACGGCTGATCTCGACGATCCCGAGCCTGACGGCCGTCTCCCAGCCGGCCTGCGACTCGCAGAGCAACACCGGCCTGCTCGACTGCTCCAACTGGTTACCTCGGCGACCCTGACCACCACGTCGTCGTGGAAGACGGGCGTCTACCTGATCCGGCTCGTCCGCTCCAACAACACCGACTTCCACGTCCTCCTCACCGTCCGCAACGACTCGGCCGCAGCCGACGTCCTCTACGTCGTCCCGGACACCGACCTACCAGGCCTACAACAACTACGGCGGCAAGTCGCTCTACGCCTGGAGCTCCACGGGCGCCAACACGCTCGCGGGCGCCGCCCGGGCCGTGAAGGTCTCGTACGACCGCCCCTACAACGCAGGTCCGCACGCCAGCAGCACGACTGGTACACGACCGACGACCTGCGCACGGTCAGCTGGCTCGAGTCCCAGGGCTACAACGTCGGCTACGTCACGGACACCGACCTCGACCGCGACCCCTCGCTGCTCAGCGGCCAGACGGCAGTGATCCTCGGCGGGCACGACGAGTACTACTCGACCGGCATGCGCGACGCGCTCGACCGCCGCGCGCAACGCCGGGCACGTCGCTCTTCTTCAGCGGCGCCAACTCGGTCTACTGGCAGATCCGCTTCGAGGCCAGCCCGACCTCCGGGCCATCCCGCCGCGTGCAGGTGCCTACAAGACCGTCGAGTCCGGCCGCCGCCGACCCGCGCGGCTCCCCACCAGCACCTGGCGTGACCCCAACGGCGCCAACCAGCCCGAGAACGGCCTCGCCGGGATCATGTACCTCGGCGACTCCGACTTCACGCTCGTTCCCGCTGCGCGTGAGCGCGGCCGAGGGCACAGGACCCGATCTGGCGCCACACGGACCTCGTCCGATCTCGCGCCCGGCACCTTCCAGAACGTGGGCACCGGCCTCATCGGCTGGGAGTGGGACGGCGCGCGTCGACAACGGCAGCCAGCCGTCCGGCCTCACCGTCCTGGCCTCGAGCCCGGTCACGGGCAACCTGTCGCAGGGCAACGGCGCGAGCACCTCGCCCGGCATCCACCGTGGTCAACGTCACCAAGTACACGGCGGCGAGCGGCGCCCTGGTGTTCGCCACCGGCACCAACTACTGGAACCGCGGCCTGGACCGCAACGCCCAGGGCGACGGCGAGCCCAACCTGAACATCCAGCAGGCGACGACCAACGTCCTCTCGGACATGGGCGTCCAGCCGGCCTCGCCCGACGCGGACATCGTGCTCGACGCCAACTCCCCGCCGCGCGTGATCCTCACTTCTCCCGGCGACGCCTCGACCGGCGCCGCCGTTGACGTCTCGCCCGTCGGCGTCTTCTCGCGGACGATGAACGCCTCCACGATCAACTCCTCGACGGTGAGCCTGCGCACCCAGGCCGGCGTCGTCGTCCCGTCCACGATCACCTACAACGCCGCCACGCGGCGCGTGACCATCGACCCGACCGCCAACCTCGCGCTGCAGACGACCTACGTCGCCCGCATCACGACGGGCGCGCACGCGACCGACGGCACGCCGCTCGAGGCGCAGGCGCAATGGACCTTCACGACCGCCGACCCGCCGCCGCCGCCCACGGTCACCACGACCTTCCCGGCGGGCAACGCGACCGGCGTCAACCCCGCCGTCGCCGTCACCGCGACCTTCTCGCGCGGCCATGGCCCCGGCCACGATCACCACGTCCAGCTTCCGGCTCACCGGCCCTGGCGGAACACCGTCGCCCGGCCACGGTGGCCTACGACGCGACCGCCCAGCGCGCCACGCTCACCCCGACCGCCGCGCTGGCGCTCAACACGGCCTACACGCGCGACCCTGACGACGGCGATCACCGCCGCCGACGGCACCGCCCTGGCCGCGCCCGTCACGTCCGGCTTCAGCACCTGGGCCCAGCCCCCGCCGGCGCCCACGGTGACCGCAGACCACCCCGACCGCCGGCGCGACCGGCGTCGAGGTCGGCGCCCCCATCTCCGCGACGTTCTCGCGGGACATGGACGCCGCCACGGTCACGACCCAGACGGTGACCCTCACGACGCCCGGCGGCCAGGCCGTCCCGGCCGCGGTCACCTACGAGGCCTCCACCCGGCGCGCGATCATCACGCCGACGGCCCCGCTCGCGCGTGAGCACCGCCTATACGGCCACGTTCGGCACCGGCGTCCGCGCCGTCGACGGCATCGCCCTCGCGAGCGCCGTCAGCGTCGGGTTCACCACGTCCGCCTCGCCCTGCCCGTGCCAGCTCTTCGCCGACACGGCGCTGCCGCGACCTCGCCGCCAACCCGGTGCAGGACGGCCGCGGCGGCGCCGGCCCCTTCTCGTACGAGATGGGCGTCAAGTTCACCGCCACGACCAACGCGGAGATCCGCGCCGTCCGCTTCTACAAGAGCCTCGGCGAGACCGGCACGCACGTCGGCCGCATCTGGACCTCCGGCGGCACGCAGCGCACCACCGTGACCTTCGCCAACGAGACCGCCTCCGGCTGGCAGACCCAGCAGCTGGCGAGCCCGCTGGCCATCACCGCGGGCCAGACCTACGTGGTCTCCGTCAACCGCAACGACGTACTACGCGCTCACCTCGAGCGGCCTCGCCAACCAGATCGTCGCCGGCCCGATCCGCAGCGTCGTGGGCGCCAACGGCGTGTACGGCAACTCGTCGGGCACCTTCCCGACCAACTCCTGGAACGACAGCAACTACTTCACCGACGTCGTCGTCGGCGGCGACGACACGCCCCCGCCCACGACCCCGCCCACCGTCAACGAGCCACCCCGGCCGCCGGCGCGACCGCCGTCCCCGCGGACGTGTCGCCCACCGCGACCTTCTCGCGGGCGATGGACCCCGCCACGATCACCGCGTCCTCGGTCACCCTCCGGCCCCAGGCCGGCGGCGCCGCGGTGAGCGCCTCCGTCACCTACGACGCGGGCACGAACCAGGTCACGATCAACCCGACCGCCGACCTCAACGCCAACACGGTCTACACGGCCCCGATCTCCACGGCGGCGACCTCCGCCAACCAGATCGCCCTTGCCTCCGCGGTGACGTGGAACTTCACCACCGCCGCGGGCCCCGCCCCGGGCGCGGTCGTCCAGCTGTTCCCGGACACCGCCGTCCCGTCCTCGCTCGCCAACCCTGTGCAGGACGGCCGCACCGGCGCCGGCCCCTTCTCGTACGAGATGGGCGTCAAGGTCACCGCGACCGTCGCCGCCGAGGTCCGCGCCGTGCGCTTCTACAAGAGCCCCGGTGAGACCGGCACGCACGTCGGCCGCATCTGGACCTCCGGCGGCACCTCCCTCGGGACGGTGACCTTCGCCAACGAGACCGCCTCCGGCTGGCAGACCCAGCAGCTGGCGGCCCCCGTCGCGATCAACGCCGGCCAGACCTACGTCATCTCCGTCAACCGCAACGACTTCTACGCGGTCACCACGGGCGGCCTCGCGTCGCAGATCACGGCCGGGCCGGTGCGGTCGGTCGTCGGATCGAACGGCGTCTACGGCAACTCGTCCGGCACCTTCCCGACCGCCTCCTTCGGCAACGGCAACTACTTCACCGACCTCCAGGTGGCCGCGACGGAGACCCAGGCGACCACCCCGCCGACCGTCAGCGTCACCACCCCGGTCAACAACGCGGTCAACGTCGCCACCGACGTGTCGCCCTCCGCGACCTTCTCGCGGCCGATGGACGCCGCCACCCTGACCACGGCCACGGCCACCGTGCGCCCCGAGGGCGGCTCGCCCGTCCCCGCGACGGTCACCTACGACTCCAACAACAACCGGGTCACCATCGATCCGACCACCGATCTCACGCCGGCGCTCGACTACTCGGTGCAGATCACCACGGGCGCCGCGTCGTCCGACGGCGTCGCCCTCGCCTCGCCGGTGATCTGGAGCTTCACCACCTCGGCGGCCGCCGCCGCGAGCGCCAGCCAGCTCTACCCGGACACCGTGACCCCCGTCGCGGACGCCAACGCGGTGCAGGACGGCCGCACCGGCGCAGGCCCGTTCAGCTACGAGACGGGCGTCAAGGTCCAGGCCACGCTCGGCGCCGAGATCCGCGCCCTGCGCTTCTACAAGAGCCCCGGTGAGACCGGCACGCACGTCGGCCGCATCTGGAGCGCGACCGGCACCCAGCTCGGCCAGGTCACCTTCACCGGCGAGACCTCGTCCGGCTGGCAGACCGAGGCCGCTCGCCACGCCGCTGGCGCTCACCGCCGGCCAGACCTACGTGATCTCCGTCAACCGCAATGACTTCTACCCCGTCACCCCCGCGGGCCTCGCGACCCAGATCACGGCGGGCCCGGTGCGCACCATCGTCGGCTCGAACGGCGTCTTCGGCGACTCCGCGGGCACCTTCCCGACCGCCTCCTTCAACAACAGCAGCTACCTGGTGGACCTCGTGGTGGCGCCGACCGAGGTGCCGCCCCCGGCGACCGCCCCGACGGTGACCGGCACGACCCCGGCCGACGGCGCCGGCGACGTCGCGGTGGGCAGTTCGCCCACGGCCACGTTCTCGCGCGCCATGGACCCGGCCACCCTGACCACCGCGACGGCGACGATCCGCCCTGACGGCGGATCGCCCCTGGCCGCGACCGTCACCTACGACCCCAACACCGACGGCCTCACCATCGACCCCGCCGCCGACCTGAGCCCCGCGCAGGACTACACGGCCCAGATCTCGACCGGCGCGAAGTCGGCGGACGGCGATCGCGCTCGACGACCCCGTCACCTGGAGCTTCACGACGGAGTCGGCGGTCACCACGAGCCAGCTCTTCCCCGAACACCGCGACCCCGCAGACCGACGGCAACGCGGTCGCGGACGGCCGTACCGGCGCCGGGACCCTTCACCTACGAGATGGGCGTGAAGGTCACCGCGACGTCGGCCACGCAGATCCGCGCGATCCGCTTCTACAAGAGCTCCGGCGAGACCGGCACGCACATCGGCCGCGTCTGGAGCTCGGGCGGCACGGAGCTGACCGAGGTCACCTTCGTGGGCGAGGGCGCGAGCGGCTGGCAGACCGCGCAGCTGGCGACGCCGCTGACCCTGACCACCGGCGACACCTACGTGATCTCCGTCAACCGCAACGACTTCTACCCGCTCACGACCGGAGGCCTGGCCTCCCAGATCGTCGCCGGCCCGGTGAGCACCGTGGTGGGCGGTAACGGCGTCTTCTCCGACGCCGCAGGCTCCTTCCCCACGGCCTCGTACGCCGACAGCGACTACCTCGTCGATCTGGTCGTCGCCGAGGCGACGCCGCCGCCGCCGCCGCCGGTGCCGACGGTCAGCGCGACCAGCCCCGCGGACAATGCGACGGGCGTGGCGGCCACCGCGTCGCCCACCGCGACCTTCTCGGCGGCGATGGACCCCGCGACGCTCACGAGCGCCTCGGCCACCGTGCGTCCCACCGGCGGCTCGCCGGTCGCCGCGACCGTCTCCTACGACGCCGCCACCCGGCGCGTGATCATCAACCCGACCGACAACCTGAGCCCCGCCCAGGCCTACACGGCCCAGATCTCGACCGCCGCCACCTCGAGCAGGGGCGCGGCGCTGGCCTCGGCTGTCAGCTGGAGCTTCACGACGGCCGATGCACCTACGGTGACCGCAACCACCCCCGCCGACAACGCGACCGGTGTCGCCGTCGCCATCTCGCCGACCGCGACCTTCTCGCGGGCGATGAACGTGGCCACGCTGACCTCCGGCGCGGCCACCGTGCGCCCGCAGGGCGGATCGCCGGTCGCCGCCAACATCACCTACGACTCGGCCAACAACCGCGTGGTCATCAACCCGACCTCCGACCTGGCCACCGGCACCACCTACACGGCCCAGATCTCGACGGCGGCCACCTCGGCCGACGGCGCGGCCCTGGCCGCCCCGGTGAGCTGGAGCTTCACCACGCTCCCGGCTCCCACCGTCACCGCGAACACCCCGGCGGACGGCGCCATCGACGTCCCGCTCGGCCACCTCCCTGACGGCGACGTTCTCGCGGGCCATGACCGTCGGCTCGCTCACCGCGGCCTCGGCCACGGTGCGTCCCGCGGGCGGCTCGGCCGTCGCGGCGAGCGTCACCTACGACGCCGGCCAACCGCCGCGTGACCATCGACCCGACGGCCGATCTGGTCGCCGGCACCGTCTACACCGCACAGATCTCCACGGCGGCCACCGCGACGGACGGCGCTCCGATGGCGTCCGCGTTCAGCTGGACCTTCACCACGATCACCGCTCCGACGGTGACCGCCACGACCCCGGCCGACAACGCCACGGGCGTCGCCGTCAACGCCTCGCCGACGGCCACCTTCTCGCGGGCGATGAACGCCACGTCCATCACCTCGGCGACGGCCACGGTGCGGCCCGCGGGCGGTAGCCCGGTCGCCGCCACGGTGACCTACGACGCGGCCAACCGCCGCGTGACCATCGATCCCACGGCCAACCTCTCCCCGGGTGTCGTCTACACCGGGCAGATCTCGACCGGCGCGACCTCGGCGGACGGGGTCGGCCATGACCTCCGCCGCCACGTGGACCTTCACCACGCAGCCCCCGCCGACCGTCACCGCGACGACACCCGCCGCGGCCGAGACCGGCGTGGCGGTCACCGTCTCGCCGACGGCGACCTTCTCGCGGGCGATGAACGCCGCGACCCTGACGACGACCACGGCGACCGTTCGGCCCCAGGCCGGCGGCAACGCGGTCTCCGCGGTGGTCACCTACGACGCCGCCAACAGCCGCGTCACGATCAACCCCAACGCCAACCTCAACCTGGGCACGGCCTACACGGCCACCATCTCGACCGGCGCCACCTCGGCGGACGGGATCGCGCTGGCGTCGGCGTTCACCTGGACCTTCACCACCATCGCCGCGCCGACCGTGACGGCGACGACGCCGGCGTCGAACGCGACCGGCGTCGCCGCCAACAGCACGATCACGGCGACGTTCTCGCGGGCGATGAACCCGAGTTCGCTGACCACCACGTCGGTCGCGGTGCGCCGCCAGAGCGGTGGCGCCAACCTCGCGGCCACGGTCAGCTACGACGCCGCGAACAACCGCGTGACACTGGATCCGACCGCCACGTTCCTCGCGAACACCGGCTACACGGTCCCGATCACCACCGGTGCCACCTCGGCGGACGGCATCGCGCTGGCGTCCGACGGTCAGCTGGAACTTCACCACCATTGGCGCGCCGACCGTGACCGCGACCACGCCCGCCGCCAACGCGACGGGTGTCGCCCTCGACGTGTCTCCGACCGCCACCTTCTCGCGGGCGATGACGCCGGGAAGCCTCACGACGGCCTCCGCCAACGTCCGGGTGCAGGGCAGCGGCACTGCGCTCGCCGCCACGGTCACCTACGACGCGCCGACCAACACCGTGACGATCAACCCGACCGCGAACCTGCTCCCCGGCACCGTCTACACGGCGCAGATCACGACCGCGGCCACCGCGGCCGACGGCCTGGCCCTGGCGTCCACCGCGAGCTGGAACTTCTCGACCGCCCGCGCAGCTCTTCGCCGACACGCTGGTGCCGACCACGCCCGCCACCGCGACCACGACGATCAAGGAGACCGGCGTCCGCGTGACGGTCACGGCCGCCTCCCAGGTGCGCGGGATCCGCTTCTACAAGAGCCCCGGTGAGACGGGCACGCACACCGGCCGGGTCTGGAACCAGTTACGGCCACCAGGTCGCGTCGCTCGTCTTCACCAACGAGACCGCCTCCGGCTGGCAGACCGCGCAGCTCACCACGCCGGTGTCGCTGACCAACGGCCAGACGTACACCGTCTCGGTCAACCGGAACAACTTCTACCCGAGCACGGCGAACGGCCTCAACTCGCAGGTGATCGCCGGGCCCGTCCGCACCGTGGTCGGCACCAACGGCGTCTACGCGACCTCGGCCGGCACCCGGCCGACGACGGCGAACGGCAACAACAACTACTTCGTCGATCTGATCGTCGCGCCCGACTCCGTGACGTCCCGACCCGCCACCGCGCCCTCCGTGACCGTCACGCAGGCGGCGACGCCCGCGTCACGCGACGGGGGCGCCCTGTCGGGCGCGTGGCTGCTCTCGGGCGCCACGCTCGCCTCGGGGGTGCTCGCCTACGCGTTCCACATCCTCGCGGCCCGCACCCTGGGGGCCGACGGCTACGGGCGCATCGCGGTGCTCTGGGGCGCCATGTTCCTGGTCGCGATCGTCCTGTTCCGTCCCATCGAGCAGACCGCGTCACGCACCATCGCCAACCGCATCGCCCGTGGCTGGGAGACCCGCAGCGTGGTCGCGTCGGCCACGGTCGTCGCGCTCGCCCTGCTCGCGGTCGCGACCGTCGTGATGCTCGCCCTCTGGGAGCCGATCACGTCGGGGCTCTTCGACGGGGACGGCACGCTGACCCTGATGCTGGTCGCCGGCGTGGTCACCTACGGGTTGTCCTACGTCGTCCGCGGCCTGCTCGGGGGCGTGCGCTGGTTCGCCGGATACGGCCTGAACCTGGTCTTCGACGGCGCCGCGCGCCTCCTGGTCGCGCTGCCGCTGCTCGTGGTGGCCAGCACCGGCCTGGCCGGGGCGGCGATGGTCGCCGCCGGACTCGCCGGCGCGGCCATCCCGTTGTGGGTGGGCCGCCGGCGACTCGCCGTGCTGCGCGACCACGGCCCGGGAGAGCGCTTCCGGCCGGCCTCCACGCTCGCGTTCGCCGCCCCGGCGGCCGTCATCGCGGGCGCCGACCAGATCGTGGTCAACGGCAGCCCGGTGCTGGTGGTCCTGGCCGGCGGCACCGCCGCCACGGCCGGCGTCGTCTTCGCCGCCACCATGCTCGTCCGGATCCCGGTCTACGTCTTCCAGGGCGTGGCCGCGTCGATCCTCCCCAACCTGACCCGGCTGCACGCCACCGACGACACCGCCGCGTTCCGCGCGGCCGTCTGGCGCACCGTCGGCATCCTGATCGGCATCGCCGGCCTGATGGCCGTGGGCGCGATGGCCATCGGCCCGCCCGCGCTGCGCATCGTCTACGGCGAGGACTTCGCCGCCGGCCGCGCGGCGCTCGGCCTGCTGGGTGTCGGGGTCGGTCTGTACCTCGCCGCGTCCACCATCTCCCAGGCCCTGCTCGCCCAGGACCGCGGCGCCGCCGCGGCCCTCGCGTGGGCCGTCGCGGCGGTGCTGTTCGTCGGCATCTTCTTCCTGCTGCCGGGTGGCGAGCTGATGCGCATCGCCGTCGCCTTCGTGGTGTCGATGGCCGCCGGCGCGGGTCTGGTCGGCGCCTTCCTGCTGCGTCCCGGAAACGGCGCCGAGCGCCTCCCGCACATGGTCCCCGACGCACTACCCGAACGATGAGTCGGAGCAGTTCACAGCCAGTCCAGATGGCCGGGGGTACACCGCCGGCCCAGCGCTACTTTCCCGCTTCAGAGCACTATTTCACCGCTCGTGACGACAACCGCGTGACCGTGGGCCCCCGCCCACGGACCCACTAGTTCAAATCGGGGGAGGCACACCGGAGCTATGGATCTCACTCTCTTCTTCAGAGTCATCTGGCGGTACCGCATCCTCGTGATGACGGGCCTGCTGGTGGCCGTGCTCGCCGCCTTCCTCGCCATGGTGAGGATCACGCCCGGCGGGTCGCCCGCGCTCTCGCTGCGCGGCGAGAAGTCGTACGCCAGCTACACGACCCTCTTCGTCACCCAGACGGGCTTCCCGTGGGGACGCCTCGACGCCGGCAGCGACACGTCGGTCGAGAGCTCGGGTCGCCTGGCGGGTCTCGCCACGCTGTACTCCAAGCTCGCCGACAGCGATCCGGTCAACGACATGAACAAGGCCGCCCTGCCGGCGACCGGCTGGTCGATCGAATCGGCCCCCGTCCTCGACGGCGCCGGCCTGGCCTCGCCGCTGCCGCTGGTGCGCATCGCGGCCCTCGGCGACGTCCGCCGAGCTCGCGCGCAAGACGGCCGCCACGGCCGCCGCCTCGCTGCAGGCCTACGTCACCAGTCGCCAGAAGGCCAACAACATCCCCGACTCGGACCGCGTCGTGCTGCAGCTGATCAAGGGTCCGGAGACGCCGGTGCTGATCCACGGCCGCTCGTACACGCCGCCGATCATCGCCTTCCTCCTGATCAGCATGATCGCGCTGGCCCTGCCGTTCCTGCTCGACAACATCCGCCGGTCGCTGGCCGCGGCCCGAGCGGGCGACGAGGCCCGGGAGGACGCCGCGCGCACCACGCCGCAGCAGCCGGGCGTGACGTTCGACGCCGCCGACATCGAGGAGCGCCGGCGCATCGCGCGCCTGTCGCAGTAGGTCGCTCCGCGGGGCGGGGGCCTCGGCGCCCCCGCCCCGTCGATTCACCGCCCGCCGGTCACGGGGGGCCGCCGCCGGATCGCGGTCCGCGGGCCACGCGGGCCAGGGCGTCACGATGGCCCCGCCGCGCGTCGCCGCCTCCGCGACCGAGCGCCGCATGGGTGGCCTCTCCGAGGCCGATGCCGACCCTCTCGAGGGCCTCGTCCCACCGTCCCCGGTGGGCGCGGGCGTAGAGCATCCTGCTCTCCGCCAGCACCGTGAACAGCGCGGCGCGCGGCGCGGATGCTCCCCCCTCGTGCCCGCAGGTCACCGCGGGCTCGAAGCCCACCGCGTATCCGCGGTCCCGCACGCGCCGGCAGAGGTCCATGTCCTCGCAGTAGAGGAAGTAGCGCTCGTCGAAGCCGCCGATCGCCTCCAGCACGTCGCGGCGGATCATCAGGCAGGCCCCCGAGATCCAGTCCGGGCGGGCGCGCCGCGCGTAGGCCTCGGGCCGGCGGATGAGCTCGTCCGACCAGGCCGCGCCGGGCGCGACGCGGTGGAGGAAAAGCGCCTGCGCGTAGGTGGACGACAGCCGCGGGAAATTGCGCTGGGAGAAGTCGAGCGCACCGTCACCGTCGCGGATCAGGGGGCCCACGATGCCCAGCGACGGATCGTCGTCGAGGGCCTGGGCCAGCCGCAGCACCGCGTCGGCGCCGATGCGGGCGTCCGGGTTGAGGAACAGCACCGCCCGCGCACCACCCGCGCGCCAGCCGATGTTGCAGCCGAACGAGAAGCCGCCGTTGGAGCCGCTCTGGATCGCGGTGAGATCGAGATCGGCCACCGTCTCGAGCCCGCCCTCGGGAGACGCGTTGTCCACCACGATGACGCGGATGTCGCGATGCCCGGACGAGCGGGGCGACGCATTCGCGCAGCTGCGCGCCGCTGTTGTAGGCGACGACCACGACGTCCACGGCGGTGTCGGCGTTCGTCGGGCGGCAGCGGGGGCATCGCGAAAGGCTACCGACCTCTGGGCCGGGAGCTCTCAGGAAACCCGGGATGCTGCCGATCCTCTGCAGTGCCCACCCCGCGGTCCCGCGCGGGGTCAGGAGGAATCCGCCGTGGATACGTCCCACGACGGTCCCGCCGGCCCTGGGCGTCTCGCTCGCGGCCGGTGTCGCGGCGGCCCTGCTGGTCGGATTCGGTCTCGCCCCCGGCGACCCACGGCGCGCACCGGTCCGCGCGCGTGAAGGAGTTCACGCCGCCGGTCAGCGTCTCGATCGTCTCGCCGGTCGATGGCGCCCGCGTCAAGGGCGCCGTGCGCGTCGCGGCGTCGGCGTCGGCGAAGACCGGTGTCGCCCGCGTGGAGTTCCGGGTTGACGGCGTCCTGCGATCGACGACCGCACCAGCCCGTATCTCCTCGCCGAGGGCTGGAGGACGACGGCCACGACCAACGGCCGCACACACTGTCCGCCACCGCCTACGACCGGAACGGCCGCAGCGCCGCGACATCAACACCGTGACCGTCGCGAACCCCGTCGCACCGGCGCCCGTGATCACGCCGGCGCCGGCCCTCGACCCGGCGCCGGCCCCGGAGCCCGTGCCGACCCGGCCCGGCGCCGGATCCCGCACCCGCCCCGCCGCCCTCGGCCCCGGCGCCGCCCCCGACGGTCCCCGCTCGCCCCCGACCGTGCCGGACCCGCCGCCGGCGGTTCCCGACCCGCCCACCGTGACGCCCTCCGTGTTCCTCTCGCCGACGGCAACGACGCCAACGGCTGCTCCGCATCGGCCCCCTGCCGGACGCTCGACCGCGGCTACCACGCCGCCGCGGCCGGGGCGGTCGTGCAGCTGGCGGCGGGAAGCTACCCGGGTGGGCAGATCACCGTGGACGACTCCAAGGCGGCGCCGGCACCCGGGTCGTGCTCTCACCGGCGCCGGGGGCCGCGGTCACCGTCTCGGGTGAGCTGTTCGTCCGCGCCCGGCACCTGGAACTGCGCGACATGGCCATGCCGGGCGGCTGGCAGACCGACATCGCCGCCGCCGACGTCGTCATGCGCAACCTCGACGCCCAGCACCTGTTCATCAACTCCTCGCAGGGCGTGTCGGTCATCGGCGGCCGGGTCGGTCCGGGCGTCGACTACCACCCCCAGATCCAGTCGAGCACCACCACCCCGCCGCGCAACATCCTGATCGACGGGGTCACCTTCCACGACTGGCCCATCGGTCCGTCCGGGCCACACGGAGTGCCTCCAGATCGGCGGCGGCGACCGGGTCACGGTCCGCAACAGCCGCTTCATCAACTGCGAGGCCACCGGCAACCTGCACATCACCCACTACGGCGACTCGCCGCGCACCCGCAATGTGACCATCGAGAACAACTTCTTCTCGACCACCATCAACGGCTACTACGCGATCCAGGCCTACGCGGTGCAGAACCTGCTGTTCCGCGACAACTCGGCCACCCAGGGTTTCCTGGTGATGCCCTTCCCGGGCGACACGGTCGCCGCCAACAACGTGCGCGTGGTCGCGAACCTGCTGCCGGCGGGCGCCTGGGAGTGCGTCTCCGGGGTCCTACCGCTCCAACGTCTTCTACTGGGGCACCGCCGGCCAGCAGGCCGCCAGATGCGACCCCTCCGACACGGCGCTCACCGGGACCGCCAACCCGGGCTTCGTCAACCCGGGAGCGCTCGATCTGCACCTGACGGCCTCCTCGCCGGCGATCGGCCGGCGGCGCCGCCGAGGCCACCGCCACCGACATCGACGGCCAGGCCCGCGCGCCGGTGCCTCCGACGCGGGAGCCGACCAGCGCTGACCTCAGCGGCGCCCGCCTCGGGCTCTCGTCATGCCGAGCACCTTCTCCCGGTGGATCGTGACGTCGGGGAAGAGGCGTGCATGTCGCAGGCGCCAGCAGCTCGATCGGCGCCCAGTGCCCCTTGGGCTGGAACCCGAGGGTGAAGTGGCGGCCCAGGAACCGCCGCGCCCGCTCCGGGAGGAACTGGAAGAGCGGGAACTGGTAGTGCGGCTCGATCGGGAACGTCCAGTTCCGCCTCTGGATGAAGTACCGGCGCGAGACCCACCGCACCTCGACGCGAAGGCGTACTGGAGCTCGACCGGCGCTGCTCGATACGAGTTGGAGAACGCGACGGCGAACTCGCCGTCGCAAGGCCATCCGCGTCGCGTCCGCGATCATCGCCGTCCGGTCCTGCTCCATCATCGGGCTGGCGTTGGGCGTCAGGTCGATCGCGGTGATCGGGTTGACGGTGTTGAAGCGCTCGAGCGCCGCGCCCAGACCGGCGCCAACGTCGAGGATGCGGTCGTCGGGCTCGAGCCCGCACAGGGCGACGAAGCGGTCGTACCGGGCACGCCGCCAGCCCTCGATCGTCGAGCTGGTGATGACCCATGCGCGCGCGCGGGCTCGGAGACCGTCGACCGTCCGTTTGTCGGTGTCCACCGGGGTCGTGCGCTGATGCGCAGCAGCACCGATGCGAGCGCCACCAGGATGAACATGATGTAGGTCACCTGGATGAACGAGAACGCGTCGTAGGTGAAGAGCCCCACGGCGAAGGCGGTGATCGAGGCTGCCAGGCCGGTCAGCAGGAGGCCGAGGTCTCCCGCGGGATCGGAGCGCGCGCGGGTGCCCAGTCGCCGCACGATCCGACCGAACAGCCAGACCCAGGCGAAGACCCCGACGATTCCGGTTTCGAGCAGGGTCCCGAGCCATTGGTTGTCGAGGATGTTCGCCTTCGCCTGGTTGTTGTCGGTGATCCGGGTTCCGTAGCCCTCGCCGAGGACCGGCTTCGCGGCGGCCTGGTCCAGGGCCGGCCCGAGATCGGCGACGCGGCCGCTGCCGAGCTGGCCCGCGTCGGACTCCTGCTCGGCGACGAGCCCGCCCTTGGGCACGAACGCGTCGTGCAGCGAGCCCAGTGCGCCCGGGATCGCGAGGTGCATCATGATCAGGAGGGGGAGGCCGATCGGCAGTGCCCGGCGGGCGTCAGCCGGGCGCAGCACCGCGAACACCACAAGGATCACGAAGAGCATGAGGATGCCCGTCCGCGAGATCGTGGCGACGGCGGCGACGATCATCAGTCCGCCGGCGACCCACCAGAGCCGCCGGGAGGTGCGCACCGCCAAGTAGGCCGCGAGCGGAACGAGCATCACCATCGCGGCGCTGAGCGCGATCGGATGCTGCGCCGACGCGAACACACGCAGTCGCGCTCCGCGCCCCGGCACGTCGGGCACGTCCTCGAGTCGCAGGAAGGGGATGAGCCGACCGAGGTCGTTGAACACGTTGTAGTCGATGCGCGATTCGATGATCGCGAAGACGGCCACGATCGCCCCGGAGCCGACCAGCACCTTCAGGATGCGGTCAACGTCCTCGCGCGTGGTGATGACGCTCACGATGAGCATCAGCACGAGGAGGAAGCTCACCAGGAAGGTGAGGGACTTGACGACCTGGGTCTGCTCGGCTCCGACACCCGCCGGATTGACGGCCAGGGACCCGACGACAGAGACGAGCATGAGCAGGAGGGGTCCGCGCAGCCCGGTGGGCTTCAGCGTGACGCGCGGATCGACCAGGAGGGCCGCGACCCATCCGGTGACGACGACGATCACCAGCAGCCGGTAGGGCTCGAGCTCGAACGGCAGAGCGCCCGGCAGCGCGTAGCGCCGGATCGGGATGAACATGACCACCAGCACCAGGGCCGCGATCATCGCCACCCAGCTGATGCGGACTCGATGCGTGTCCGCGCCACCCGCGACGCGAGGGTCGTAGGCGCCGGGATACGGCAGCGCGTAGGGGTTTGCGGCGCGTGGTGACATCGGGCTCGATGCTAGGAGCCGACCCCCGGTCATAGGAGCCGCGCCCCCCCAGAACGGAGGGTTGCGCCGCCGCCCCCCTCGACCCACGGCCAGCCGCCTTACGCGGCCACCTGCGCTCTACGCGGTCCGGCGGAGGTGTCCTTCTCTTCACTTTCTCCTCTTACCGGTACGCCGGAGGCGTCTCGATCATCGGCCTGGGCACCAGGCTGTACACGAGGGCCTTGTGGTAGTGCGGGTCCGCGAGGTGGAGGGCGGAGCACCGCAGGGCGGTCGCGATCGCGCCCAAGCGCTCGCCGTCGCGACGCTGGTCGAGGACGCTCTCCATGAAGTAGGAGGCGATGTTGTTGTCGCGCGCGGCGTTGCGGCTGCTGGGGCGCCGCGCCGCGTGCGAGCGGGGTGCGAGGCCTCGTCGCAGCCGCGCCGCGTCGATCACGCGCTCCACCAGCGCGTCGCGGGCCTCCGGGTCGTCGCGGCAGAGCGACTCGTCGAGGATCCGGTACGAGAAGAGGCACTCGCCGAGCACCTCGTAGCGGCCGCCGGCCTCGGACGACCGCAGGAGGTAGTCGATGGTCTCGCCGATGGAATAGCGCTCGTCGTACCTCAGCCCCGCGACCCGCTCACGCCGGTACATCGGCGTGCCGTCGTGGGTGGGGATGCGCAGGGCCTCGAGATCGCGGCGCGCATTCGTCGGCGTCCTTGAAGCGGTTCTGCGGCGCGGTCGGCCGCCCGTCGAGGATGATGTTCCAGCCGCAGAAGACGCCGGCCAGCTCCGGGTTCTGCACGAGGTGGGCGAGCTGGCGCTCGATCCGGGTGGGCATGCTCAGGTCGTCGGCGTCGTGCACCGCGTAGAACTCGCCGGTGGCGTGCTCGAGGCCCCGGTTCATCGCGGCCGACTTGCCCGCGTTGGCCTGGCGGACGACGCGGACCCGTGGATCGGTGAGGGAGGCGATCGCGTCGACGGATCCGTCGGTGGAGCCGTCGTCGATGACGATCAGCTCGAGACGCCGGTGGGTCTGCGTCAGCACGCTCGCCACGGCCGCGGACAGGTACGGGCCCGCGTTGTACGCCGGCATGATCACGCTCACGAGGGTCTGGTCCGGACCGGGCATCACGTCGATCGTAGGCGAGGGGATGCGGCGGCGACACTCCCGCAACGGTTGGCCCCGCGGCGCTCGACTCGACGTCTGGCTAGCGAGAACTGGCTGAGAGGACGTGTGCGCCCAAAGGGGCCCCGAATACCGTCGGCGGCAGATGCGAATCCCCCGGCGGACCCGATGAAGCTGAGCACGAAGGTGGCCCTCGGCGCCCTGACGGCGCTGCTCGCTGCTGCCCGTGCGGCGCAGGCCGGTCGTCGTCGCGGCGACCGGCGGGGCGTCGCCCGCGGGCCCGTCGGCTGCCCCTGCGCCACCCCCTCCTTCGCCTGCGCAGACGCCACCGCCGGGGGGGGCGGACCTGCGTGGCGCCGTGATGACCGGCCTCCTGTGGAAGATCCTCTCGATCGTCGTCAAACAGGGGTCGCGCATCGTGGTGGGCATCGTGCTCGCCCGGCTGCTCTCGCCCGACGACTACGGCCTCGCCGCGATCGTGCTGGTGTTCGCGAGCCTGATCTACATCTTCTCGGACCTCTCGCTGGGCGCGGCCCTGGTGCAGCGGAAGACCATCACCGAGAAGGATCGCTCGACGGTGTTCTGGGTCAGCGTGGGCGCGGGCGTCGCCTGCACCGCCATCGGCATCGCCCTGTCGGGCCTGGTCGCGAACTTCTTCAACGAGCCCCAGGTCAAGCCCCTGTTCATCGCCGCCTCGTTCAGCTTCATGCTCGTCTCGCTCGGGGTCACGCAGGAGGCGCTGATGACCCGCGCGATGAGCTTTCGCGCGCTCGAGCTGCGGCAGATGGCCGCGTCGCTCCTGGGCGCGGTGATCGCGATCATCGTCGCGGCGAACGGCGGCGGCGCCTGGGCGATCATCGTCCAGCAGCTCGTCATCGTCGGGGTGGGGAGCCTGCTGATCTGGTTCGTGTCGCCGTGGCGGCCCCACTTCACGTTCTCGATGGCGAGCCTGCGCGACCTCGGCACCTTCGGCGCCAACGTCTTCGGCTCGCGGATGGTCTCGTACCTCCACCGCAACGCCGACAACCTGCTCATCGGGCGCTTCCTCGGCCCGGCCGCCCTCGGCGTGTACTCCGTCTCCTACAACGTGATCCTGCTGCCCTTCAGCCAGGTCGCCGGCCCGCTCGAGTCGCTGCTGTACCCCGCGTTCTCACGCCTTCAGGACGAGGCCGTGCGTCTGCGCGAGGCGTTCCTGCGGGTCAACCGCCTGGTGTGCGCGATCAACATGCCGCTGCTGCTGGGCCTGGCGCTGCTGGCCAACCAGTTCGTCCCGGTCGTGCTCGGCAGCCAGTGGGACTCGGCGATCCCGGTGATCCAGGTGCTTGCCGCCGTGGGAATCGCGCAGTCCCTCCAGGCGCTCAACGGCAGCGTCCTGCAGGCGCGCGACCGCACCAAGGCCCTGCTGCATTACTCGCTGATCTACACCGTCATCACGGTCGGCGCGTTCGTGATCGGCGTCCAGTTCGGCATCACCGGCGTCGCGGTCTCGCTGCTGCTCGCGAGCTGCTTCCTCGAGCCCCTCTACGCCGTCATCACCGCCCGGGCGATGGACATGAACCCGTGGGACATCCTGCGCAACCTCTGGGGCCCGATCCAGGCGTCGCTGCTGATGGGGATCGCGGTGGTCGGCGCCCGCTACGCCGCGGAGTCCGGTGGGTTCGGGCAGGCGCTCCAGCTGGTCGCCGGCATCCTCGCCGGCGTCATCACCTATCCGTTGTTCCTCTGGTGGCGGGCTCCCGATGTGCGCGAGGACCTCCTCGGCATCGCGCGCCGGCGCCGCCAGCGCCCCAAGGAGGAGGCCGTCCATGTCGCGTCCTGACCCACCGGCGCCCCGGATGTCCGCCGTCATCCCCACCTACAACCGGGCGGCCCTGGTCGTGCGGGCCGTGGAGAGCGCGCTGGCGCAGACGCGTCCGCCGGACGAGATCGTGGTGGTCAACGACGGCTCCACCGACGACACGGCGGAGCGCCTCGCCCCGTACCTGGACCGGATCCGCCTGGTGCGGCAGGCCAACGGCGGCGTCGCGTCGGCGCGCAACCACGGCGTGGCGGCCGCTGCGCACCCGTGGATCGCGTTCCTCGACTCGGACGACGTGTGGGACCCGCGGCACCTCGAGCGGATGGCCGACGCCCTGGCCGCGACCGGCGGCTCCGCGCGCTTCTACTTCGCCGACACGGACGCCACGTTCACCGAGGGCGACCTGACCCTGTGGCAGGCGAGCGGCTTCGACGCCGCGCCGCCGTGGAGACTGGCGACCGACGCCGGCGACTGGGTGATGCTGCCGCTGCAGCCGACGATGATCCAGTCGAGCGTCATCAGCCGCGAGGCCTTCACGGCCGCCGGCGGCTTCGACCGCCGCCTCTCCCTGCGCGACGACACGCTGCTGTTCCTGATGCTCGGCCTCGGTGGGCCGGCATGCGCCGTCTCGGGCATCGGCACCGTGATGTCCGCCGACGACACGACCGGGCGGCTCACCTCCGTGCACGACCCGCTCTCACGGTCCTTCTGGCACGACACCGTGGTGATGTACGGCGCGGTGCTCGACCAGGCTCCCCCCGAGGGGGTCGGTCCCCACCGCTCCGAGCTACGGGCGCGCCTGGCCCTCGGCCATCTGCGCCTCGCCCGCGAGGCCGCCGCGCGGCGGGCGCCTCTCGATGTCCTCACTCATACCGGACGCGCCATCCTGGCCAGCCCGGGGCACGTCGGAGGGCGCGCCGCCCGGTGGGCGGGCCGCCGCCTCCACCTCAGTGGCGGGGCTTCTCGAACTCGAGGCTGAAGCGAGAGGTGGCGTCGCCGCGGTCGGGCTCCTCGATCGTGCGCGTCAGCTCCCAGCCCGACCGGGCCAGCTGAGCGAACTGCGCCTGGAGCTCCCCCTCGGAGGTGACCGTGATCACGCGGCCCTCGCCGTCGGGGTCGAGCACCATCTCGACGTGGATCCCCCCTGCGACGTCCTTGACCCGTGCGGTAACCGGAGCGGAATCCATCGCGGGGCACCTCGCATCTCGTTAATGAATCCTTTGCAACGTTACCCCGAAAGGGGGATGACGAAAACTCAGCTCACATCTTTCTCACGAACGACGGATGGGGAGTTGGCGCTCGCCAGGAACCGCTCGGCCTGTCCCGCCACCGTCGGCGGGCACGCTCCAGATTGCCTCGCCGTTGCCGTAGATGACGGTGTCGTCGTCCAGCCACTCGACCTGGTCGTCGATCGGCTGCGTCTCCGCCAGGGGGGTCTCGGACATGGTCGCGAGGTCCAGCACCGTGAGGCGCCAGAGGCCGTCGGCGCCGGTGCGCTTCTTGTAGGCGATGCGGGTGCCGTCGGGCGAGATCGAGGGGCACTCGACGTTCTCGTGGATCGTGGTCATCGACTTCTTGGCGATCGACCCGCGCACGAGATAGGTCGTGCCGCCGGTCGCGAGCGTCGCGTAGAAGGTGTCCCCGTCGGGCGCGAAGGTGACGCCCCAGAAGTTGCGGTCGGCCGCGTTGACGACCTTGCCGTCCTTGGTGACGGGCCAGTTCTCGAGGCTCTTCACGATCGTCGTGCCCTTGACCATGTCGAAGATGCGCGCCTGGGTCGAGAACACGCCGAGCGAGGCGTACGAGTGGCCGGCGACGAAGGTTGTGACGCTGCCAAGGCGCCCGTCGTCGGAGACGCGGGCGCGGCTGGGCACCCCGGAGACGCTGATCGACGCGGTCGGCCGCAGGTCGGGCCCGAGCAGCTCGGCCCGGTAGCGCTGCGGGAACGAGTCGGCGAGCTGGAGGCAGATGCCGCGCTGGCCCTGGAAGTCAACGCGGTCGCAGGTCAGCCCGCCCAGCTTCCGGGGGCCCGCGACGTCGCTCAGGGGGACGGCGGCGATGCGGCCGTAGTTCTTCGGGTCGCTTGCGGTCGAGCGAGCGGAACACCATGTACGGGGGCGCCGGCAGCGCGACCGAGGCCGTGGTGTCGTTCGTGGTCGACGGCGTGCGCGAGGCGGACACGGCCACCACGCCGACCGCCGTGGCGGTGCACGCCACGATCAGCAGGGTCAGGATCAGCGTGCGTCGTTTCATGCGGCCGCCTCCGCGGAGCGTCGTCCGTGGCGCAGCAGGGTCGCGCCGATCAGCAGTCCGATCACCAGGCCGACGGCCGAGATCTTGACCGCGGCGCCGAAGCCCATGGTGGTCCAGATGAGGCCGAACAGCACCGAGCCGCCGAACCGGGTGAGGCTGGTGACGGTGAGCAGCAGCGCGAGGCCGGTGGCCTGGGTGCCCCGGGGCAGCGCCGAGGCGCCCAGCGCGGCCAGCACGCCGTCGGTGGCCGAGTAGAAGGCGCCGAACGCGATCAGGTAGCCGATCAGCGCGAGCGTGCCTCCCCCCGGCAGCAGCAGCGAGCCGTAGAGCAGCAGCAGCAGCCCGTAGCCGGCGAGCAGCATGCGCCCGCGGCCGAAGCGGTCGGCCAGCCACCCCATCGGGACGGCCATCACCATGAAGACGAATGCGGTGACCGTGTACATCAGGGGGAAGAGGGTGGTGTCGAGGTCCATCTGGCGCTGGAGGCCGAGGTAGAGGAAACCGTCGCTGATCGTGACCAGGTTCAGGACGCCCGCGGCCAGCAGCAGTGACCGGAAGCGCGGCTCGCGCCCGAGCGCCGTGATGTCGGCCCAGGTGATCTTGGCCTCGGCGGTGGGGACGGTCTCGCGGTCGCCCTGGACGGCCAGCACGATGATCCCGACCCCGATCAGCGCGATGCAGAAGCTGACGATGAAGATCGAGTTGAAGTCGTTGGGGGCCAGGGCCAGGATGCCGAACGCCAGCAGCGGCCCGAGCATGGCGCCCACCGTGTCGAGGGCGCGGTGCACGCCGAACGCGATGCCGAGGCTCTCGCGCGGGGTGCTCAGCGAGATCAGCGCGTCGCGGGGCGCCGTGCGGATGCCCTTGCCGACCCGGTCGGTGAACACGACGGCGCCCAGCCAGGCGAACGACCCGCCCACAGCGACGTAGAGCGGTTTGCAGATGGCCGACAGGCCGTAGCCCGCCGTCGCCACCTCCTTGTGCCGGCGCCGCCGGTCGGAGAAGAGGCCGCTGCCCAGGCTGACCATGGCGGCCGCGCCGCGCTGGTACCCGTCGATGACGCCGAACTGGAGGGGCGTGAACCCGATGGTGAGCACCAGGTACAGCGGCAGGATGGTCGCCACCATCTCGGACGAGATGTCGGTGAACATGCTGGTCAGGCCCAGCAGGATCACGGTGCGGCTCACCGCCCGCTGGCCCGTGCGCAGGCTCGAGCCCGCACCGACGAAGCTGCGGATGTTCTGAACGGTGTACATGCCCTCCCAGAACATCGGGTCCGGGGGGCCGGACCGTAGGTCTGGGGCACTCCGTCGGGTACCATCGAACGACCGCAAGGGGAGTATCCCCACACGACGTCATCGTCAATACGGCCTCGCGGCCCGGTGACGTCGGCCGCCCGGAGCGATCGGGACGGCGGGAGAGACCTTCGGCGAACGCATCGTCGTCCGCTTCGAAGGAGCCTTGCCGTGAACCCGCCCCTCTGGGCCTGGATCGCCCTCATCCTCGCCGTGCCCGTCCTGGCCGGCATCGACCTGCTGCTGTTCGGCCGCGGTGGTGTCGCCGTACCCGTCAAGAAGGCCGCCGCCTGGAGCGCCGTCTGGGTGTCGATGGGTCTCGGTTTCGCCGTGCTGCTCGCCTTCACCCAGGGCAGCACCGCCGCCGGCGAGTACCTCTCCGGCTACCTGGTCGAGCTGAGCCTCTCGATCGACAACCTGTTCGTGTTCGCGGTCATCTTCGGGTACTTCGCGGTGCCCAAGGAGGTGCAGCCGCGGGTGCTGCTGTTCGGCGTGCTGGGCGCGCTGATCTTCCGCGGCATCTTCATCGCGATCGGCGCCGCCGCCCTCGGGGCCGCGGGCTGGGTGATCTACATCTTCGGCGCCTTCCTGGTGTTCACCGCCTACCGCCTGGCGCGCAGCACCGGCGAGCACGTGGACCCGAGCAAGAACACGCTGCTGACCCTGGTCAAGCGCTTCGTGCCGAGCGTGGACGAGTACCACGGCAACCGGGTGTTCATCCGGCAGAACGGCCTGCGGCTCGCCACCCCGATCCTCGGCGTGCTGCTGGTGGTGGCCAGCACCGACGTCGTGTTCGCCATCGACTCGATCCCGGCGATCTTCGCCGTCACCGACGAGGCCTTCATCGTGCTCGCCGCCAACGTGTTCGCGGTCCTCGGCCTGCGCGCCCTCTACTTCGTCATCGTGGGGATGCTCGACCGGTTCCAGTACCTCAACTACGGCCTCGCGGTGGTGCTGGGCCTTGTGGGCGCGAAGATGCTGCTCAGCGACGTGTACCACCCGCCGATCTACATCACCCTCGGGGTCGTGATCGGGGTGCTCGGCATCGCCATCCTGGCGTCGCTCTGGGCCACGCGCGGCCAGGGCGCCACCCACGGCACGGCGTCCGGGGACACGGCCGAACCCCGCTGACCCGGCTGCGGTGACCCGCGCGCGCCCGGCCGGTAGGGTCGGCCCGACCGGCGGGCACAGGGCGCGCCCGGTCCACTCGCAGTAGACATCAGGAGGGGGCGGCATGACGGTTGTTGTCGGAGCTCGGAACCGGGTACGCAGGCGGCGGGCGGCGGTTGCCGCGGCGGTGGGCATCGCCGCGGGGCTGGTGATGGTCGGGCCGGCGATGGCGCTCGAGTCCACGGACATCGTCACCACCTTCGCCGGTAATGGGACCGCCACGGCGAGCGGCGACGGAGGCCCGGCGACCTCCGCCGGCGTCCCGGGCCCGGTCGGCATCACCGCGGCGCCCGACGGGCGGGTGATCGTCTCCGAGCCCAACGCCAACCGCGTGCGCGTGGTCTCGCCGACCGGCGTCATCTCGACCCTCGCGGGCACCGGGGTCGCCGGCTTCTCCGGCGACGGCGGCGCCGCCGTCCGCGGCCCAGCTCAACGGGCCGCGCGACGTGGCGATCGACTCGGCCGGCAACATCTACATCGCCGACCGCGACAACTCGCGCATCCGCATGGTCACCCCCGCGGGCGTCATCTCGACCGTCGCGGGCGTCGGCACCGCCGGCTTCTCCGGCGACGGCGGCCAGGCGACCGCGGCCGAGCTCAACAACCCGGTCGGCGTCACCACCGATTCGGCGAGCAACATCTACATCGCCGACGCCAACAACCGGCGCGTGCGCAAGGTGACCCGGTCGACCGGCGTCATCACGACGATCGCCGGCACCGGCGTGAGCGGCTCCACCGGCAACGGGGGCCCGGCGACCGCCGCCACCTTCGTCCGGCCCGAACGACGTGCAGGTGACCAACCTCGGCGCGATCGTGATCGCCGACTCCGACGCGCACAACGTGCGCAGCATCGACTCCGCCGGCACCATCACGACGATCGCCGGCAACGGCACCCCGGGCAACGGGGGTGACGGCGGCGCGGCGGTCGGCGCCGAGCTGGCGACGCCGATCGAGGTCGCGATCGACCCGTTCAGCAACCTCTACATCGCCGACGCGGGCAGCCAGCGCATCCGGCGCGTCAACAGCGCCGGCATCATCTCCACGGTCGCCGGCGTCGGCACGGTCGGCTTCTCGGGCGACGGCGGCCCGGCGGGCTCGGCCCAGTTCAACGCGCCCAGCGGCGTCTCGCTCAACTCGGTCGGCAACCTGTTCATCGGCGACTTCGGCAACAACCGGGTCCGGATGATCACCAACCCCAACCCGTTCACCCCGCAGCCGCCGCGCGGGCACCCCCGGCCGTCTCGACGTCCCGACCGGCTCGGCCGCGTGCAAGGCGGTGCCGCCGGCCCCGACGCCGACCAAGGGCTCGGGCAAGGTGAAGCTGACCGCCGAGCAGTTGCTGATCAACCAGCGCATCTCGCAGGCCGCGGTGCGCCGCGTCAACGGCGTCCAGGCGTGGTTCAACGCCGGCCTCGCCACCCAGGACCTCTGCGGTGGCGCGTTCGTGCAGCAGAGCTTCGGCCCCACGGTGGTGCTCGGCTCCACCAGCGCGCTGGCCGCCGGCGTCTCGACGCCGCCCAGCCCGCGGCCGGTCGTCGTGGCCAAGCCCACCACCGGCAACGTCGCCGGCGTCACGCTCAGCTCCACCCAGCTGCTCATCAGCCAGCGCATCTCGCAGGCCGCCGTGCGCAGGGCCAACGCCCTGCAGGCGCGTCTCGACAACGGCCTCACCGGGGGCGACCTGCGTCCCGGCGCGGTGACCTCAGCGAAGGTCGCGGTGGGCCTCACGGTCGTCTCGTCGGTGCCCGGTCAGGACCAGCCGGCGTCGAAGACCGTCGTCGCCCCTCCGGGTCCGCGCACCGGCGCCGCCAACGTGACGCTGAGCGCGAACCAGATCCTCATCAACCAGCGCATCGCCCAGGCGGCCGTGCGTCGCAGCAACGCGCTCATCGCCCGCCTCGGCGGGGGCTTCAGCGCCGGGGACTTCCAGGCCTCGACGCTCAGCCAGCGGACCCTCGGGACCGGCCTCTAATCGACGGGGACGATCACCGGGGCTTGTAGCCAGTTCGGACCGAGGGCGCCCTTCTGTGCGAGGGCGCCCTCGGTCTGGCCCTGGAGCCGGAAGTCGAGCCCGCCGCCGTCGATGTCGTCGTACCAGAGCACGGCCTTCAGCTTGGGGTAGCCCGTGCGCAGCCGGGTGAAGGTCTGGCGGATCCACTCACGGGCGTCGCCGCCCGCGGTCGTGGTGCCGATCTCCGAGATCATGATCGGCTTGTCGAAGCGGCTCAGCGCGCGGTAGGTGTCGCGGTACAGCGGGTCGGCCGTGCGCCACGAGCTCCAGCTGTAGGCGGTGCCCCAGTTGAAGCCGCTGGTCGAGACCCAGTCCACGTAGGCCGTGCCGGGGTAGTAGGCCTGGATGTCGTGGTCCTCGCCGTCGATGCGCTCGAGGTTGTTGATCGACCAGATCCAGCTCACGTTCTTGGCACCCTCCTTGGCGAAGATGTCGTGCACGTGGCGCCAGGCGGCGATGTAGAGGGCCGGCGTGTTGCCGTTGACCTGGACGCCCCAGGGGTACCAGGTGCCGTTCATCTCGTGCATCAGGCGGATCATGATCGGCGCCTTGTAGGCCGCGATCTGGCGCGCCCACGACGTGATGTAGCGGTCCTGCGCGCCGTCGGCGATGCGCTGGAGGTTGATGTCCGGCTGGATGGCGACGTGCTTGACGCCCTCCGGCGCGCTCCACGGCTCCCAGGTGATCATCGGGATCGCCCCGGCGTCGGCCACGTGGCGCGCCCAGTCGGGGCGGAAGCGGCGCTCACCGCTCAGCCACTGCTGGTACCAGTTGACGATGCGCGGCCGCTGGCCGTTGGCGGCGGTCCACTCGACGATCGCGCCCGGGGTGGTCACGAGCTTGAAGTTGGAGACGCCCAGGTAGGCGCCGCGCGGCGGGGGCTCCACGCGCTGCATCGGCACCGTGGGGTCGGGGGGCGGGAGCGGCTCGATCGGGGTGGTGGGCGATGCGGCCGCCTCGGACCGTGAGCGCTCGGAGGACAGGAAGGGGACGGCCAGCACCGCCACGACGGCGGCCGAGATCAGCACCGCGATCGCGCCGCCCAGAAGCCTCTTGCGCCAGGGTGTCGTCCTCATCTCCCTGGAGGTCGGCAGTTCGACCCCTCCAACTGAGTGACGCGGGGGTGGAGGATTCCATAGGCTTCAGGCCGTCTGTCCGGTGGCCGATAGGTGGGTCACCGTGCATGCGGATCCTCATGGAGTCGAAATCCCACCACCGCCTCGCTGCAGGCGCCCGGCGTCGTCTCGTCACTCTCGGCCTCACCATCGCGCTCATCGCGACGGCCGCGGTGTCGGCCTCGGCCTCGGCCGCTCCGCCGGCGGGGGTGCGCGGCGTCATCCTTGACGGGCTCCTGCGGGCCGGGATCGCCAAGCCGCGCGCCCTCCTCGCCGCTGACCACGATGAAGCTCTACGTCGAGCCCGGCGGCCCGGCGCGGCAGCAGGCCGACGCCTGGAGCGGCTCGCGTCCCGACGACGCGACCCTCATCGGGCGGATCGCCCGCCAGCCGCAGGCCCTGTGGCTGGGGGAGTGGCGGGCCAACGTGCGCGCCACAGTCGCCCGGCGCGTCGCCAAGGCCCGCGCGATGGGTCGCGTGCCGGTGCTGGTGGCCTACAACATCCCCAACCGCGACTGCGGCCAGCACTCCTCCGGCGGCCTCGCCAGCGCCGAGGCCTACCGCACCTGGATCGGCCGGGTCGCGGACGGCATCGGCGATCGGCCCGCCGTGGTGATCGTCGAGCCCGACGCGCTCGCCGGCTTCGACTGCCTCTCCAAGGCAGCAGCGCGCCGAGCGCACCGGGCTGATCCGGTACGCGGTCCAGCGTCTCTCCGCGCATCCCGCGACGGCCGTCTACATCGACGCCGGCAACGCGGGCTGGGTGCCGGCCGCCACCATCGCCCGGCGGCTGCGCGCCGCGGGCGTGGCGCAGGCGCGCGGTTTCTCGGTCAACGTCGCCGGCTTCGAGACCACCGCCCGCTCGCGGGCCTACGGGCGCGCGATCTCGCGCCGCGCCGGTCGCGCCCACTTCGTCATCGACACCAGCCGCAACGGCGCCGGCCCGGCCGGTCCCGGCGAGTGGTGCAACCCGGCGGGCCGGGCGCTCGGCGAGTTCCCCACCACGCAGACGGGCGATCCGCTGGTCGACGCCCTGCTGTGGGTCAAGCGCCCCGGTGAGTCCGACGGCGAGTGCAACGGCGGCCCCCCCGCCGGCACCTGGTGGCCCGACTACGCCCTCGATCTCGCCCGGCGGGCCGCCGGTCTCTGAGCCGTTCCGTGGGATCGGCGGCTTTGTCAGCCGCCGATCGGACGTAATTGGCCTGACGCGGGCCGCAAGTCCCGCTCCCGTACGCCGATAGGGAACCCGAAAGGCGTGCTCGCACGCGACGGAACCAACGGGGACGGCACGGATGCCTCGACTGACGCACAGCCACACCGCGACGACGGTCGACACCGGACGGCCCCCTCTGGCCCCGGCGTCCCGCTGGGCGCAGGGCGCGACCCTCGCGGCCCTCATCGCCGGCGCGGTGTACCTCGTGTGGCGGTGGGGCTTCACCCTCGACGGCGCAGCGCTGTGGCTCGCGATCCCGCTGGTGGTGGCCGAGACCTACGGCCTGATCATGCTGGTGCTGCTGTCGTTCTCGTGCTGGCGCCTGGCGGCCCGCCCCACTCCCGAGCCCCTCGAGGGGCGCCGGGTGGCCCTGCTGGTCGCGACCTTCGACGAGGACGAGGACGTGCTGCGCCCGACCGTCGTGGGCGCCCTCGCCGTGCGCAACGACGTCGAGCCCGAGGTCTGGGTGCTGGACGACGGCGGGCGCGTGTGGGTGGAGGAGATGTGCGAGGAACTGGGTGCGCGGTATCTCTCCCGCCCGGCCCCGCGGACGCACGCCAAGGCGGGCAACATCAACCACGCGCTCGACCACGTCGACGCGGAGTTCCTGGTCACCCTGGACGCCGACCACGTGCCGCGCCCGGAGCTGATCGAGCGGATGCTCAGCCACATGGTCGATCCCAAGGTCGCGGTCGTCCAGGCGCCCCAGGCGTTCTACAACCGCGGCTTCGGCCATCCCCGCGCGGAGGACGATCCCCTGCGCAACGAGCAGAGCATCTTCTTCGACATCATCTGCCGCGGTAAGGACCGCCACGGCGCCGCGTTCTGGTGCGGCTGCCCCTCGGTCATCCGCCGCGAGGCGCTGGTGGAGGTCGGCGGGGTCGCCACCGACACCGTCGTCGAGGACGCCCACACCACCCTGCGCCTCAACGCGCGCGGCTGGCGGGTGGCCTACCACAACGAGGTGATGGCGCTCGGGCTCGCGCCCGAGGAGATCAGCGCCTTCATCGTCCAGCGCGGCCGCTGGGCGCGCGGCTCGCTGCAGATGCTGCGGCTCGACACCCCGCTGTTCAAGCGCGGTCTCACGATGGCCCAGCGCTGGGAGTACATGGCCAGCTGCCTGCACTTCCTCGAGGGCCCGCAGCGCCTGATCGGCCTGTTGGTGCCGCCGATCGTGCTGGCCACCGGCACGGTCCCGATCTCGGCGTCGCCCCTTCTGTACCTGCTCATCTTCGCCCCGCAGCTGATCCTGATCCCGACCGCCTCGAAGGCGCTGACGCGCGGCCACTACCGCCTGATCGAGGGCGAGCGCTACTCGATCGTGCGCATGGAGGCCTACCTCCACGCGCTCGCGGCCCTGCCCCGCGGACGCGGCGGCGGCTTCAAGGTCACCCCGAAGGGCGCGCGCACCGGCTCGGGCTCGCCCGTCGCCCGCGCGCTGCGCCTGCCGATCCTGATCGCGGCCATCACCCTCGCGGCCGTCGGCTACCAGACCGCCGCGCAGATCCTCGACCTGCCCGCGCGCCTCACGCCGGGCGCCTCGTTCGTCACCACCCTGTGGGCGCTCGTCAACGTCGCCCTGATCGCCTACACCGTCGCCTGGGCCCGCAGCGTGCAGCACCGGCGCCGCAGCCACCGCTTCCCCGTGGCCGTGCACGTCGGCTACTCCGCCGAGAAGGGCGAGCTGCCCTCCCTGGCCGGCCGCATCGAGGACCTCAGCCGTCACGGCGCCCGCCTGTCGGTGTCGGACGAGCGCACCCCGGGCGAGAGGCTGCGCCTGGTGCTGCTGCTCGACGACGGCCCGGTGGAGCTGCTCGGCACGGTCGCCTCGGTCACGCCCGACGCCAGCCGGCGACGGCTACATGGTCGGCTTCGACTTCGACGCCCTCGACGCGCCGGTCATCGACGCCATCGTGGCCTGGTGCTTCCGCTACCCCTTCGGCGCCGACCACTCGGTGGGGCCGACGACCGGTCCCGAGCACGCCGACCGGGTCATCCCGGACCACGACGTGGAGTACGGGCGCCAGGTGCGCATGCTGGCCGCCGCGGAGTCGGCGGCATCGACCGAGACCGCCGAGGAGCACGAGCAGCACGACGAGCCGGAGGACGCCTCGGCCGCGGATCCCGAGAGCTGAGCTACGCTGACCCCGGTCTCGGGACGTAGCGCAGCCTGGTAGCGCACCGCCTTTGGGTGGCGGGGGTCCCCGGTTCGAATCCGGGCGTCCCGATGGAATCTCGCGCCGACGCGGCGCTCACAAGGGCCCGGTCGACCGCCGATAACCCCTGCATGTTCAATCTTGCGGGCGATCTCGCTCATCGCCCGCGGCTCGCGGTGCTGGCCGGCTTCACCACCGTGGTCGTGGCGCTCGTGGTCTACGCCGTCCACGTCGCGGCGGGCCTGGGCACCGGCCCGGCGATGATGACCCTCTTCGACGGCTGGCTGTACTCGTTCCTCGTCCTCGCCGGCGGCATCGGCGTGCTCGCCCGGGTCATCCTCGTGCGCGAGGAGCGGCTCGCCTGGTCGTTGATCGGCGTCGGTGCGCTCGCCTGGGCGGTCGGCGACGTCTACTGGTCGCTCATCCTGTCGGGCCGCGCCGAGGTGCCGGTCCCCTCGATCGCCGACGGCTTCTACCTGGCGTTCTACCCCCTGATGTACGCCGGCCTGGTGCTGCTGCTGCGGGCGCGGGTGCGCCGTTTCCACGCCAGCCAGTGGCTCGACGGCCTCGCGGCGGCCCTGATCGTCGCGGCCCTCGGGCGTCGCCGTGCTCATGCCGCCCATCCTCGACGCCAACTCCTCCAGCGACGCCGAGAGCGTGGCGACCAACCTCGCCTACCCCCTGGGCGACCTGCTGGTGCTGGGCCTCGTCGTGGCGCTCGCGGGCCTGATGGGGTGGCGGCCCGGGCGCGCGGTCGGCCTGCTCGCCTTCGGTTGCCTCACCTTCACGCTCGCCGACAGCGTCTACCTGTTCCAGTCCGCGGCGGGCACCTACGCCGAGGGCGGCCTGTTCGACCTCTTCTGGCCGCTCGGGCTGGTGTGCATGGCCTTCGCGGCCTGGCAGCCGGCCCGCCGCGTCCGCGCGGCCCGCCTCGAGGGCTGGAGCGTGATGATCCTCCCCGGCGCCGTCGCCCTCGGCGCCACCGCGATGCTGGTCTACGACCACTACCAGCCCGCCGCCGTCGGACGCGATCTGGCTGGCGGCCGCGGCGCTCGTGGTGTGCATGCTGCGCGCCGGCCTCACCTTCCGCGAGAACATCTCCCAGGCGGTCACCGACGCCCTCACCGGGCTGCCCAACCGGCGCCTCTTCCACGACCGCGTCGAGCAGGCCGTGCTGCGCGCCAGCCGCCAGGGCGAGCGGGTCGCGGTGATGATCGTCGACATCGACCGCTTCAAGGAGGTCAACGACACCCTCGGCCACCACTCGGGCGACATCATGCTGCAGGAGATCGCCCGCCGGCTGCGCGACGCGGTGCGCGCCAGCGACACGGTCGCCCGCCTCGGCGGCGACGAGTTCGCCGTGCTGCTGCCCAACATCGCCGACGCCGCCGCGGCCGAGGCGGTCGCCGCCAACCTCGGCCGCGTGATCGCCGCCCCGATCGTGGTGGAGGGGCTCTCCCTCGAGAACGAGGCGAGCATCGGCATCACCCTGTTCCCCGATCACGGCGACGACCTCAACGGGCTGCTCCAGCGCGCCGACGTGGCGATGTACACGGCGAAGTCCGACTCGCTGAGCCACTCGCTGTACGGCTCCGAGCGCGACGAGTACAGCCCCGAGCGGCTGGCCCTGGTGGGCGAGCTGCGGCGCGCGATCGAGCAGGACGAGCTGATCGTCCACTACCAGCCGAAGATCGACCTCACGACCGGCGTCGTGGTGGGCGTCGAGGCCCTCGTGCGGTGGGAGCACCCCGAGCGCGGGCTGCTGTCCCCCGGGGAGTTCATCCCGGTCGCCGAGCACACCTCACTGATCCGCCCGCTCACCCTCCACGTGGTCGAGCGCGCCCTGGCGCAGTGCCGCACCTGGGAGAACGCGGGGCACACGCTCTCGGTGGCGGTCAACATCTCGGCGCGCAACCTGCTCGACGCCGAGTTCGCCAACTCCATCGAGGCCGCTCTCGCGCGCTGGTCGATGTACCCCGGGCGCCTGGAGCTCGAGATCACCGAGACCGCGCTGATGGAGAACCACGTCCGGTCGATCGAGATGCTCCACGAGCTCGGCGGCGTCGGCGTGGTGCTGGCGATCGACGACTTCGGGGTCGGGTACTCGTCGCTGAGCTATCTCAAGGGCCTCCCGATCAGCGTCCTGAAGATCGACAGGTCGTTCGTGACCGCCATGTGCACGGACACCGCCGACGCCATGATCGTGCGCTCCACAGTCGATCTCGGCCGCAACCTCGGCCTCCAGGTGGTGGCGGAGGGGATCGAGGACCAGGAGGCCCTGGAGGCGCTGCGCGCCCTCGGCTGCGGGCTGGGCCAGGGCTTCCACATCAGCGCCCCGCTGCCCGCGACGGACCTGATCGCGTGGCTCGACGCGACGGATGCCGACGGGATCCGATTTCGCCGTCCGACGGATCGCGCTACTCTTGCGCGCGGCGGTCCCGCTCGGGGCCGGCTATGAACGCGTGGATGAGCGACGACGTCAACGGGCCTTGCAGCTCGGCGGGTCTTCGGTTCCTCGCTGAGCGATAAAGGATGGGTAATGCCCGAAGGCGTAGTCAAGTGGTTCTCGCAGGAGAAGGGTTACGGGTTCATCACTCCGGACGACGGGGGCAAGGACCTCTTCGTGCACTTCTCCGAGATCCAGGGCTCCGGTTTCCGGAACCTGGACGAGGGCCAGAGGGTCAGCTTCGAGAGCCAGGAGGGTCCCAAGGGCCCGCAGGCCGCGAAGGTCGCCCCGCTGTAGGTCTCTGACCAGACCGAAGTCGCACGTCCACGGAGCCGCCCCTCGGGGCGGCTTCGCTGTTTCCACCCCGATGTCGTTACGGCGGCCCCGTTTGCGGGAAGATGCACGCAACGCAATCGATCTAGGAGCCCGAATGGCCTCGGACGGAGTGAATATCGGCGGTGTCGGTCTCGGCGGGATCCTGGTGATCGTCGGAATCGTGGTGGCGTTCTTCTGGAGCCTGATCCTGGGCATCATCATCGCCGTCGTCGGGCTGGTCGCATTCGGCGGGTTCGTCAAGGGCAAGTGGTACTGACGACCCGCGGGTGAGCGGAGCACCACCCAGCGGCCGCCAGGTCGCGATGCGCCATGGCGACTGGTCCGCGACGGTCGTCGAGGTGGGTGGTGGGATCCGTGAGCTGAGCCACGAGGGCACCCCGGTGCTGGACGGTTACGGGGTGGGAGAGATGGCCAGCGGCGGGCGGGGGCAGCCCCTCCTGCCCTGGCCCAACCGCATGACCGGCGGCCGCTACACGTTCGAGGGCAGGACGATGCAGGCGCCGATCAGCGAGCCGTCCACGGGCTCGGCGATCCACGGCCTGACGCGGTGGGTCAACTGGCGGGTGGCCGATGAGCGACCCGACGCGTGCGCGATGGCGCTGCGCCTGCACCCGCAGCCCGCGTACCCCTTCATGCTCGACCTGCGCATCGACTATGCGCTGGGCGACGCCGGGCTCGCCGTGACCCTCACGGCGACCAACGCGGGGGAGGGGCCGCTGCCCTTCGGCGCCGGCTTCCACCCGTACCTGACGGCCGGATCGGCGACCGTGGACGACTGCCGTCTGACGCTGCCGGCCGCCGCGCCGCCCGAGCGCGACTTCCGCGCCGCCGCGCCGATCGGCGACCGTGTGATCGACGACTGCTACACGGGCCTCGCGCGCGACGCCGAGGGCGTCGCCCGGGTGGACCTCGAGGGCCCGGCCGGGACCGTCACGCTGTGGCTGGACGCGTTCTGGAGCCACGTCATGGTGTTCACCGGTGACACGCTGGCACCGGAGCGCCGCCGCCGCGGTCTGGCGATCGAGCCGATGAGCTGCGCTCCCGACGCCTTCAACACGGGCGAGGGCCTGCGGGTGCTCGCCCCCGGCGCGTCGGCCGCCGGCAGCTGGGGGATCGCGCTGACGCCCCAAACGGCCTCTTAGAAGCGCGGAAGTTTGCCGACGCGCAACACGCGGGGCCGAGGCTCTGCAAATATTGCCGACGTGCGCCGACGGGTCGTCATCACGGGGGCGGGAGTGGTGAGCCCCATCGGAGCCGGTGTCGGGCCGTTCTGGGACGCCCTCGTCGAGGGGCGCAGCGGCGCCGCCCGGATCGAGCTGGAGGCCGTCGGCGGCCTCAACGCCTTCCCGGTCACCGAGGGCGAGGACGCCCGCGAGCGCTTCGGCCAGCGCGATGCCCGCCGCATGGACCGCAGCGGCCGCATGGCGGCGGTGGCGGCCGCGCTCGCGCTGGAGGACGGCGGCGACCTGGGCGTCGATCCCGACCGCATCGGCGTGTCGGTCGGCAGCGTCCACGGCGGCGCCGAGACTCTGCTGGAGGCGCACCGCGCCTTCCTCGAGCGGGGCCCCGATCGCGTCGGCCCCCTGGCGATCCCCCTCTCGCTGCCCAACCATCCCTGCGCGGCGGTCGCCCGCTCGCTCGGCCTGCACGGTCCCTCCTTCGCCACCGCCACCGCGTGCGCCGCCGGCTCCGACGCCATCGGCGCGGCGCTCATGGCCCTGCGCGAGGGCCGGGCCGACGCGATGATCGCCGGCGGGGCCGACGCGCCCCTGTCGCCGCTCGTGGTGGCCGGCTACATCAAGGTGGGCGCCCTCACGGCCAGCGGCCGCCCGCCCCAGGAGTCCTCCCGGCCCTTCGACGTGGCGCGCGACGGCTTCGTCATCGGCGAGGGCGCCGGCATGGTGCTGCTCGAGGACCGCGATCACGCCCTGGCGCGCGGGGCCCGCATCTACGCCGAGCTGGCGGGCTACGGCCAGTCGTGCGATGCCGGGCACCCGACCGACCCCGACTCCACCGGCGGCGGCCCCGCGCGGGCGATGCGCAACGCGCTGCTCGACGCCGGCCTCGACGCGTCGGACATCGGCTACGTCAACGCGCACGCCACCTCGACCATGGCCGGGGATATCGCCGAGGCGCGCGCGATCCAGTTGGCGGGCCTCGGCGGCGCGGCGATCTCGTCCACCAAGTCGGCCCACGGCCACGCGCTCGGCGGCGCGGGTGGGCTGGAGGCGGTCGCGACGCTGCTGGCGTTCGGGCGGGACGTCCTGCCGCCCACGCTCAACCTCGAGGACCCTGAGCCCGAGGCGCCATTCGACCACGTGCTCGAGCCCCGCCACACGGCGGTGAAGGCCGCGCTGTCCAACTCGTTCGGCTTCGGCGGCCACAACGCCTGCCTGGTGTTCACCCGCCACGACGACACGGCATGACCCTGCTCGCCGATGACCTGCGCGCCGTCGCGGCCGAGGTCAGCTGCTCGGCGATCTGCGACGCCATGATGCGCCGCCACGACCACCGCGCACACCTGATGGACCTGGTGAGCCCCACGCCCGAGCGCTGGCTGCTGGGCCCCGCCCTGACCATGCAGTTCATGCCCCTGCGCGCCGACCGCTTCGTGCCCGAGCGGCACGACTTCGGGGCGCTGCTGATGGAGGCGGTGGGCACCGAGGATCCGGCCGGGCACGTGCTCGCGGTCTCCAGCTGGGGGCACCCCGACGCGCCGATCGCCGGGGGCAAGAAGCTCTCGCGCCTGCGCAACCTCGGGTTCGCCGGCCTGGTGGCGGACGCGCGTCTGCGCGATTTCGCCGAGGTCGAGGAGCTGGGCATCGGCGCCTGGTGCCGCGGCGAGACGGTGCGCCAGGGCGGAGAGGCGATCATGCCCTTCGCGGCCAACACCCCCGTAGCGCTGTGCGGGGTGACCGTGATCCCGGGCGACTGGATCTACGCCGACGCCTCCGGCGCGGTGGTCATCCCCGCGGACGACCTGCGCGAGGTCCTCGAGCAGGCGGCGCGCATCGAGGAGAAGGACGCCGCCGAGGTCGCGCGCATGCGCGAGGTGGACGGCCTCCGATGATCCGCCGTCTCCTCATCCTCTGGGTGCTCAACATCGCCGCGCTGTTCGTGGCCGACTGGATCGTCGACGGCATCCACTTCGACGACAAATGGGTCGTCGTGATCGCGGCCCTGGTCTTCGCGATCGTGAACATGATCGTCAAGCCGATCGTGACCTTCCTGGCCATCCCCCTGATCATCCTGACGCTGGGCATCGCCCTGTTCTTCGTCAACCTGCTGATGCTCTACATCACCTCGTGGATCGTCCCCGGTTTCTCGATCAGCGGGTTCTGGTCGGCCGTCGGCGCGACGATCATCATCTGGATCGTCAACTCGATCCTGAGCGCCGTGTTCGGCGTCGATGACTGGCGCGACAACCGCCGCCGCCAGCGCCTCGACCAGCCCCGCTAGGCGCGTTCAGGAGGCGTTCAGGCAGGGGAGAGCAGTCTTGTAGAGGAGGGTCTGCGATCCCCTCTCCGATCGCAGACCCCCGACTTTTGCTCCGGCCGCGCTAGGCGCCTGAAGCCGGACCGTCGGCCACTCCGGCCACATCGAGAACCTGGATGTGGGCCGGCACGCCGAAGCGCTTCGAGGTCGTGAACTCGGAGACGCCGTCGATGAGAGGCCGGGCGTAGGCCCAGAAGGCCGCCTCCTCGGCGAACAGGTAGACCGCGACGGCGGTGGGGGGCGATTCGTCCCAGTAGAAGATCTTCTGCCGCAGCCCGGCGTGACGCTCGAACTTCGGCACCGACTCCTCGGTGACGAACCGCCGCCAGTCGGCCAGTGCCGACGGGCCGGCGCCGGAGAAGTCGAACCGGACGATCATCCCCTTCACGGCTTCCACCCCCTCACGGCGGCGATCGGGCCGTGCCCCCGCCGCGTCTCGATGAACGCCAGGCCGGCGTCCCTCATCCACTCGTGGATCTCGGACTCGGTGTAGGCGGCCCCGCCCTCGTTCTCGACCATCATCATCAGCGCGAAGAGCGCCGTCGCGGGCGGACCGTCGCGGGTCTCGTCGAGGATCCACTCGTAGACGACCAGCGCGCCGCCCTCGCGCAGCAGGCCGGCCGCCTCCGCGACGATCCGCCGCGCGCCGGCGGCGGGGAGGTCGTGGAGGATGTTGGCCACCAGCACCACGTCCCAGGTCTCGTCGGCGGGGCGGCCGAACCGGGTCTCGCGCAGGTCCCCCACGACGAAGCTCAGCTCGGGGTGCCGGTCGCGCACGAGCGCTGCGACGGGTTCGAGGTCGAGCACCGTCACGTCCAGCCCGGAGTACGCGGCCACCAGCGCAGCCGCGTGGATTCCCGAGCCGCCGCCCACATCCAGCACCCTCCCCGGGGCGGGCAGGTCGGCGAGGCCGGGCAACTCTCCGCCGAAGCGGGCGCCGAGGTCGTCGAGGGCGCCGAGGAACGCGAGCGACGTGCCGGGATCGGCGTCGAGCCGTTCGGTCCAGGGCGCGATCTGCGCGTGTCCGTCACGCACCGTCTCGGGGAGGCCGGCCCAGGCGCGATAGAAGAACCACTCCTTGGCCACGATGGCCGCCACCGAATCGGGGTGGTCCGGCGCCAGCGGGGCGCCGGCCGCGGAGAGGCGGAACATGTCGCCGTCGCCCCGCTCGGCCAAGCCGAGCGCGACCATGCCCCCGATCAGGGCGGTCACCCCGGCGGGGTCGAGGCCGAGCTGGGCCGCGATCGTCACCGCGCTGCGGGGCCGTCCCGCGAGCGCCGCGGCGACTCCGGTCTCACAGGCCGCCGCCACCACCGCGGTCTGCTGGTAGGCGGTGGCCATCTCCAGCGGATCCGGGCTGCTCACGCGGTCCTTCGCAACGCCCACGCCGCCCGGGCCGCGTCACGGACCATGGCGGCGTTCGCCCGCAGCCGGTCGCCACGCGGGGCCGTGGTGATGCCCAGGTCGCGTTTCACCTCGTTCGCCGTGTTGCGCCCCGGCATGCCGGTCACGCCCCCTCCCGGGTGCGTGCCCGCACCGGTCAGGTAGAGGCCCGCGATCGGGGTCCGGTAATGCGCGAGGCTGGGGGAGGGGCGGGCCCCGAGCAACTGGTCGATGCTCATCTCCACGTGGTTCGGGCACGCGTTGGGGTTGCCCGTGCGGGCAACCCAGTCGGCCGGGCCCGTGATGCGCCGCTCGGCCACCGGCATCGTCGCGCCGAGCACCTTCTCGGCGGTGGCCCAGACGTGGTCCGACGCCTCCTCCAGCATCTCGGCCGTCCAGGGGCCCGCCTCAGGGGTCCAGGGGACGAAGGCCGAGAGCCACACCACGTCGTGCCCCTCGGGGGCCCAGCCGGGCTCGAGCAGGGACGGGAAGCCGATCATCACGGTGGGCCGCGCGGGGATCCGGCCGAGCTGGATCTCCGCGAAGGCGCGCTCCATGTCGCGCAGCGTGTTGGGCGACAGCATCAGGGCGGCGCCGAAGTCCGCCGGGCCCGCCTGGGGGGCCGGGCCCGCCAGGATCGCGTCCACCTTCAGCTCGGAGACGTTGCGGCCGCCCACGTGGATACGGCGCAGCTCCTCGTGGAGGGAGGCCGGCACGTCGGCAGGCGCCATCAGCCCCAGGAACAGTCGTCGCGCGTCGATCGCCGAGATCACCGCCCGGTCGGCCCGATGGCGCTCGCCTCCAGCGTGGACCGCGACGGCACGGCCGCCCACGACCTCGACGCGCTCGACCGGCACCCCGCACCGCACGACGCCGCCGGCCGCCTCGAGGCTCGCCACCAGGGCGTCCACCGTCGCGCGTGATCCGCCCGCGGGCCGCGCCATCGGGGAACCGTGCGATCCGGCCATCGCCAGGGCGCCGACCGCCGTCCCCGGGTCCCCCGGGGGCTGCTGGGAGTGGGCGGCCCAGTGGCCCAGCGCACCGCGCAGGCGATCGTCGCCGAGCGTGCCGCGCAGCAGGTTGGAGGCCGAGGTGAGGAGGGTCTGCACCAGTCGGGCGCCCTCACGCCGGCCGAGGGTGGCCTCCGACAGCGCCCCCAGCTCGCGCAGAGTGGGAGCCGGGCCGCGCTCGGTGCGCCCCACGACGTCCATCGCAGCCGCCGACCACACGGCGAGGCGCCGGTAGGCCTCGGCCTCTCCCGGCCCCATCAACTCAGCGAATCCCGCGACGGTCTGCTCGAGTGAGTTGTGGAAGGCCAGCGCCGTGCCGTCGTCGCAGGGCGAGAGGGTCACCTGGTCGCGCAGGTGGAAGCGCAGCCCGTGTCGTTCGAGCTCCAGGTCGTCCGCCACGCCGCTCGCGCGGATGCCGCCGTGCACGTACGCGCCCAGCTCCAGGCGCCCGCGTCCCTCAGGCAGCTCGATCGTCGCGATGCAGCCCCCCGGTTCGGGCGCCGCCTCGAGCACCGTCACCCCCAGCCCGGCGCGGGCGAGATACGCGGCGCACGCCAGGCCGTTGTGGCCGCCGCCGATCACGACGACGTCGCTCACTCCCATGTCACACGGCCGGGGCCGGCGAGCACCGACTCGGCCCCCTGGCCGGCGCGCGTCACGAGGTCGGTCCCCTGACGCCGGGCATCCCGCGCGAGCGCCGTGACGTCGGCGTCCACCACGCGTCCGTCGGCCACACGTCGCACGCCGTCCACCCATACGTCGCTGACGCACCGGGCGGTGGCGCAGTAGACGACCTGCTGGAACGGATCGTGGATCGTCGCCAGCTCGGGCGTGTTGCCGTCCAGCAGCACGATGTCCGCGCGTTTGCCGGGCTCGAGCGAGCCGATGTCCCGCTCCAGGCCGAGGGCGCGGGCGCCATCGATGGTGGCCATGCGCATCACCTCGGGGGCCGAGAGGGCGTGGGGGTCGAGAGCGGTGACCTTCTGCAACAGCGCAGCGGTCTTGAGCACCCCGAACATGTCCTGGTTGTCGTTGCTCGCCGCGCCGTCGGTGCCGAGCCCCACCACGATGCCCTCACGGCGCAGGCGGCCGACCGGGCAGACGCCCGAGGCGAGGATCATGTTGGCGACCGGGTTGTGCGCCACCGCCACGTCCCGCGACGCCAGCAGGCCGATGTCCGCCTCGGCGCACCAGATGCAGTGGCCGGCGATCACCGGATGCTCGAGCAGGCCCATGCGATCGGCGTGCTGGATGGTGCTCATGCCCCACCGGGTGCGCGACTCGGTGAGCTCCTCACGCACCTCGGCGAGGTGCGTGTGCACGCTCCAGTCATTGGCACGGCAGGCCGCGACGGTGGCGGCGAAGAGCGCGTCGGTGATGCCGAGCACCGTCCCCACGCCCGCACGGAAATCGATGAGCCGCTCATCGGCGCAGCGGTCGGCGAGCGCCTCGTGCTCGGCGATGAAGGCGGCCGCGTCGGGCGCCCCGGGGTACACGTCCTCAGCGCCGAACGCGACCACCCCGCGCAGACCCATCTCGGCCAAGCCGTCGACCGCTCCGAGCGACGCCAGCGACCCCAGGTTGCGGTGGCACGACATGTCGTTGACCGTCGTGATCCCCGACAGAAGCATCTCGGCGCTCTTCAGGCGGGTTCCGACGACCATGTCCTCGCGGGTCGTCACCGCGGCGCAGGGTCCGACCACGCGTTCGAACCACTCCCACAGGAGACAGTCCTCGCCCATCCCCGGGATCAGGCTTTCGGTCAGATGGGTGTGGGCGTTGACCAGGCCGGGCATGACGATGCCGTCCCCGTCGCCGAACACACGGGCCTTGGGCCACCGCGCGGCGAGCTGTTCGTGGGGCGCCACGGCGATGATCGCGCCGTCGGCGTCGACGGCCACCGCCCCGTCGCGCACCAGTTCGGCGAAGGGCGCCATCGCGAGCACCCATGCGCCGCGGATCAGCGTTCGGGCGGTGTTCATACCGCGTTCCCCTGCGAGCGGGGCTTGTGGTACCAGGGCAGCACCAGCCGCTCGGCCAGGCTGATCAGGGCGAACAACCCGATCCCGATCACCGCCAGCACGGTCACCACGGCGAACACCGCGGCGGTGTTGGTCTGGTTGTTGAACACGAGGATGAGATAGCCCAGCCCCTGGGACGCGCCGACCCATTCCCCGAACACCGCGCCGATCACCGCCAGAGCCGAGGCGATCTTCATGCCGGAGAAGATGAAGGGCATCGCGGCGGGCAGCTGGGCCGACAGGAAGATGCGCCGGCGCGGGGCCCGCAGGGTGCGCATCAGGTTCACGAGCTCGGGCTCAACCGCCTTGAGGCCGTCGATGGTGTTGACCACGATCGGGAAGAAGCTCACGAGCATCACGACGAGGATCTTCGGGCGCATGTCGAAGCCGAACCAGATCACGAACACCGGGGCGATCGCGGGGATGGGCACCAGCTGCGACACCACCAGCCAGGGGTAGACCGCGCGCTCCACCATGCGCGACGAGCGCAGGAGCACCCCCAGCCCCACCCCGACGACGAGCGCCAGCAGGAAGCCGAGCACGATCTCCTGGACCGTCACCCAGGTGTTGTCGATCAGCAGCTGGCGCTCGTCGCGCAGGGCCTGGCCGACCTCCACGGGTGACGGCAGCGCCGCGTCGCTGATGTCGAAGATGGTGACGTAGGCCTGCCACGCGGCCAGGAAGACCACCGAGAAGATCAGCGGCGGCAGGATCATCGCGGCCCAGCCGCGCAGGCCGCGGCGCGTGCGGTCCGTGCGCCGGCGCGCCTTCAGGCGACCGCCCAGGGAGATCGCGCGGCCGGCGGTCACTCGGGGATCCCCGCCTGCACCAGCGCGGCGCGCTGCAGGGGTGTCAGGATGAGGGACTTCAGCTCCACGAAGCGTGCGGATTGGGCGATCTCGAGGGTGCGTGGTCGCGGCAGGTTGACGTCAACCGTCATGTCCACCCGCCCGGGGCGGCCGGACATCACATGGACCGTGTCGGAGAGGAGCACCGCCTCCTCCACGTCGTGGGTCACGAAGAGGATCGTCTTTCGGTCTTCTTCCCATACTTCGAGGAGCCAGGCCTGCATCGCGCTCCGGGTCAGCGCGTCGAGGGCCCCGAACGGCTCGTCGAGGAGCATCACGTCCCGGCCGGCGAGGAAGGTCCGCAGCAGGGCGGCACGTTGGCGCATTCCACCGGACAGGCTCGCCGGCCAGCGGTGCTCGAAGCCGGCGAGACCGAACCGGGGCATCGCCTCGAGCGTGCGCCGACGGGCCTCTCCGCGCCTGACTCCCGACATCTGAAGGCCGAGGGCGCAGTTGTCGAGCACGTTGCGCCACGGCATCAGCAGGTCCCGCTGGGGCATGTAGCCGACCATGCCCAGCAGCTGCTCGGGCTCCTGGCCGTCGATCAGGATCCTTCCCGACGACGGCCGGGAGAGCCCGGCCAGCAGATTGAACAGGGTTGACTTGCCGCATCCGCTGGGGCCGACCACCGAGACGAACTCCCCCGCGCCGACCGCAAGGTTGACGCCGTCCAGGGCGACGACGTCACCGTCTCCGCCGGGACCGGCGAACACCTTGCCGATTCCGGCCGCCTGGAGCCTGGGGGAGCTCGTCGTCACCGTCACCCCGCCGTGGGGAGGAACTGGTTGGTGCCGAACCGCTCAGGCGTGATCGGTGCCTTGATCAGCTTCTGCGCGACCAGGTAGTCGGAGAGCTTCTGGATCTCCTCGGTCTGGAGGACGCCGTACGCCGGGGCGTTGGCCTTGAACAGCGGCTCGTACGCCGTCATCTGGGCGCTGGAGATCTTGGGCTCCAGCGTCGGGTTCTCGGCGAGCAGATCCGCGAGCCCCGCCTTCGGGTCGGCGATGGTCTCGTCGTAGCCCTTGACGGTCGCGTCCATGAACGCCGTCATCAGCGCCGGGTCGGCGGCGATCTTCTTCTGGGTGGAGAAGTACACCAGCCCGGGATACGCCGGTCCGCCGTTCTCGTCGAGCTTGAACGTCGTGGTCGGGTAGCCGTCCACCTCCACCTGCACGCCGTCCGCGGGCCAGAAGCCGGTGAACGCCGCGACCTTGTCGTTCTCGAGGTTCTGGACGCCGTTGAAGCCGATGGTGACCACCTTCACCTTGGAGGGGTCGCCTCCCGCGTTGCTGACGATCGTGTTGAGGATCGCCGTGTCCGAGGGCACGCCGGTGATGCCGACCGTCTTCCCCTCGAACTGCTTGGGGTCGGTGATCCCCGACTTCTTCAGGGCGATCAGACCGCCGAGCGGACGCTGAACGACCGCGCCGATCGCCTGCGCGTCACGGCCGTCAGAGATCTGGCTGGCGATGTCGATGCCGTCGGCGATGCCGATGTCGGCCTTGCCGGCGTCGATCAGCTTGAGCGTGTCGGCGGTCGAGGTCGGCTGGATGACCTTCAGGTTGATGTTGTTGTCCTTGTAGTAGCCCTGGGCGATCGCGCGGTAGATGCCCGCGTGGACGGCGTTGGGAAGGAAGTCCAGGACCAGGGTGGCGTTGGTCATCGAGGGCAGCGCCGCGCCGGACGCGGGGGTGCTCGCCGCGGCGGTGGTCTCATCGGCCGAGTCGCTGCCACAGGCGGCGAGTCCCAGCGCGAGCAGGGCGGCGACGACGGCCATCAGAGCCGCGATGGCGGGTCGTCGCAGGGACGGGAGGGTCACAGGATCTCTCCTTCGATGCGGGCGATGGGGTCGTCCGCCCCCGGGTGGCGCCAGGCGAGCCATCGCCAGGCGCGGGCGGTCTCTGCGGAGAAGTGACGGGAGCGAGCGGTCTGCTCGTCGTCGTCGAGGGGCCGGGCCGTCGGCCCGGCGTCGAGGGCCACGCGGGCCCGTTGTTCGAGGAACCAGGCGCGCACGGTGGCGACGCGCAGGTTCGCTCCGGTACAGACCGCGCCGTTGGCGCGGGGAAGGAGGATGTCGGCGTCGCCCAGGGCGGCCGCCGCCGCGTCGCCGCGGGCGTCCGAGTCGACGAGGTCGGTGTCGGGGCCCGTCGCGATGCGGCCGGAGAGCCCGCCCAGGCCGTGCACCAGCGGCGGCACGACCCCGCGCGCGCCCCATGCCGCCGCGGCCGGCGAGTGGGTGCGGCAGATGGCGCCGACGTCCGGGCGGGCCCGGTAGACGGCTGCGTGGAGGGGCGTCTCGAGCGGCCGGTCAGGAGACCCGGGCGGCGCGATGTCGGCGGGCCGCATCGCGCCGAGTGGTGCCGTCGAGGTGATCACGAAGCCCTCGCCGGTGCGCGCGGACACGTGTCCGAAGCCCTCGACGAGTCCGGCGGAGGCGAGCATGCGGGCGATGGTGGCCACCTCGTCGGCCGCGGCGGCGGGGTCGAGGGCGGCACGGCTCACGGCTCCAGGACCCGGATGGCCATGTCGGTGGGATTGAACGCGTTGCATGGGCTCAGGTCCTGGGGGCACGCGGACCAGGCACACCACGAGATCGACGAGGGCTTCGAGCTCGATCGCCGACCCCGGGCCGTGCTCGGGCTCGTAGGTCGACGATCCTTCCGTCCTCGAGTCGGTTGTTCATGAAGACGTTCCAGGCCAGTTCCCCGCGCACCGGCCAGTCCGACCCCACCTCCGCCAGAGCCTCCCGCAGCCCGACCAGGCAGGAACGGTGGTCCGCGAGGCCGTAGTCGCGCGCGTACCGCTCCGGGTCGCAGCACGGGACGACGAGGTCGTGGGTGCCCACGTCGTCGCGCAGGATGCGCATCAGGGGCGTGCGGTGGTTGGAGAAGATCTCGTCCCCGACGACCGGCACCAGCTTCACCAGGCACGAGCACGTGTGGGCGGGGGAGAGGTACTCGGCGGGGTTCTCGAGACGGTAGGCGATCAGGTCGCCCACCTGCTGACCCTCGAGATCCTCGATCTGGATCACCTGGCCGGCCCTCGCCACCACGACGCGCGCCTCTCCCGATGGCACGCGGTGGTCGATGGTCACGGTGCTCATCGGGTCATCACCTCACCTGAGCGGTTGTCAGCAGCCGGCATTCGCCCGCGGGCGCCGGGGTGTTGCGCGAGCGCAGCGCCCGTACCTCGCCGTCGATCACGACCGCGCCGATGCCGGGGATGTCGCCGTTCGCGATCGCCGCGAGCGGCGTGCGCGTGCTGCCCCCCGAGCGGGGCTGCAGGAGCGACAGATCGGCCGGGGTGGCCGACGTCGAGCACGCCCTCGTCGCGCCGCAGCACGCGGGCGTTGTTGCCGGTGGCCAGCGCGATCGCGTCCGCCGGCGCGAGCCCGCCGAGGGAGGAGAGCTCGACCACGCGTCTTGATCATCCCGAGCGGCATCACCCCGGTTCCGGTGGCGTGTCGGTGGCGATCACGATGCGGTCGAGGGCGTCGCGCTCGACCGCGAGGGCGAGGATCGCGAGGGCCGAGCGCAGATTGCCGGCCTGTACCAGCTGGATCGCGCCGGGCGCCTCGAAGAGGCGGGGCAGGTCCTCGTCGGGCAGCGCGGTGGTGCCGCCGTTCGCGTGGCCGATGATGTCGCACCCGAGGGCGAGGACGTCGTCGATCGTGACCGGCGTGGACCCGGGGATCGAGGCGCCTCCGGTGTGATTCATGACCACCATCCCCGCCGCCTGCGCCGCGCGCACCAGCGGGGCCGCATCGGCCTGGGGCGAGAAGTCGCCGAAGCCGACCTTGGCCAGCCCCACGCCTTCAGCGGCCAGCTCCGCCATGTCGGAGGGCTCGAGGCCCGGCTCGATGATCAGCGAGCCGCCGAGCACCTTGACTCCGCCGGGCCGGAAGGCCGAGAAGGCGCGCTGCGCGGCGATCGCCAGCGCCTTCACGCCGGCGCGGTCGCGCGGCCGGCCGGGCAGGTGCACCTCGGAGGCCGACATCATCATCGTCACGCCGCCGTGCATCGAGCTCTCGATCCAGCCGAGCGCCGACTGGCGTGGGGTCCAGTCGCCGAACACGACGTGGGCGTGGGTGTCGATCAGGCCCGGGATGGCGACCGCACCGCCGGCGTCCAGCACGACGTCGCCCGCCTCGTCGCCCGCGTCCGGCCCGAGCGCGGCGATCAGGCCGTCCTCGACGACCAGCCCGCCCGCTCCGACGCGGCCTCGCCCAGCCGCCCGGTGACGAGGCCGGAGAGGTTGCGGATCACGAGCCGGCTCATCGGGAGCGCGCCTCCTCGAGGGTCATGCCGCCCGAGCCGTGCGTGCACGCGCCCGCCCGAGGACACGGCGGCGATGACGACGATCTCCCCCTCGCGGGGGGCGTCGGGCACGCGCACCGTGATGCCGTCGTAGTGGGAGCGAACCCAGATCTCGTCCTTGTAGGCCATGGGCACGTCCACCGCCTCACCCATGCCGCAGCGTTTGCTGAACGAGCTGATCCAGGCGTCCCCGCCGCCGATGGCCGCGCGGAAGGCGTTGCCGAAGGGGGTCGTGATGCACGCCACCGCGTGCTCCTGGTCGCCGGCGCTTCCCCACCAGCGCCGCCTTGCCGTAGCCCTCGACCGGCTGGCCCAGGGCGGCGGCGGCGCGCTCGCCCAGCAGGGCGCCCAGCTCGGCGCTCGGGTCCACCAGTTCCGAGAGGTCCTCGACGAAGCCGATGCCCGCGTAGGGGTTGGCGATCACGGCCATCGCCGCCGCCTTGCGCAGCGGGGGCGTGGCAGCGACGCCGCCCTCGGCGACCACCTCCTCGACCACGGTCACCAGCTTGCGCATCAGTGGGCATGCTCATCGCGGCGCGCCGGTCGGTGTGGTGGGGCCGCAGGGGCGTTGGGGCAGACCCTCGAGGTAGGCGATCACCTCGTCGGTGGTCTTCACGTCGCCGTACTTCATCTGGATGTCGAAGAGGTTGACCTTGTGGGTCAGCGTCCCGCGATCCCAGGTGCACTCCTCCGGCACCACCGAGTGGAAGTTGTACTGGGCGGCATCGACCGCGGTGGCGCGTACGCACCCGCTGGTGGTGGTGCCGGTCACGATCACCGTGTCCGCGCCGAGGTACACGAGGTGGCCGAGGAGCGGGGTGCCCAGGAACGCGCTCGGCTTGCGCTTGACGAACACGATGTCCTGTGGTTCGGGGGCGATCTCGGCGACGATCTCGTTGCCCTTGTGCCCGATGACGTTGACATCGTCGCCCGAGCGGTGCGACTTCCAGTTCCACGAGCCCTGGTCGAACCCGTCCGGGCGCCGGTCCATGCCGGTGTAGACGATCGGCACCTCGCGCTCCCGCGCGGCCGAGATCAGCCTCTGGAGGTGTGCGATCCCCTCCCATCCGCGCTCGCCGCACGAATAGCGCCAGCGTTTGATCGACTCGAGGATCGGCTCTGGGACGTCGCCCACGAAGTTGTAGATCACGTCCACGACAAGCAGCACCGGGCGCGTGCCGTAGCCCGCGTCCTTGCCCCAGCCCGCCCGCTCGAACACCAGGCGGTCCTCCTCGGGGAGCACGTCGTCCCAGACGGCCATCAGTGACCCACCCCGATGGTCGCCTCGGGCGGAACCAGGGCGCGCCCCGCCTCGCGGCGCAGGTACGTGCCCTCCGAGTCGCCGATGTATTCGGGGCCCGGGGCACCCTCCTCCCAGCGGGCGATCTGCGCGCCGCGGAGGAACGTGGCGACCGGCCATCCGTGGATCACGTGGCCGTCGAGCACCGTCCATCCCGACCGGGTCAGCACCTGGTCGTTGGAGACGTTCACGGTGCGGTCGAGATCGACCAGCACGACGTCCGCGTCGGCGCCGACCTCGAGGCACCCCTTGCGGGGGTAGAGGCCGAAGACGCGGGCCGGCTCGGCGCACGCCACCTCGACCAGCCGCTCGAGCGAGAGCTCGCCGCGATGGACGCCCTCGAGGAGCACCGGCAGGTGCATCTCGACGCGGGACGTGAACCCGGTCTTGAGACCCCAGATGCTCTCCTGGAAGCTCGACGGATAGTCGCTGGGCGGCCACGAGACCACGTGGTCGCTGCCGACGAGCCCGACCATGCCCTCGCGCAGGGCGCTCCAGATGTTGGGGTTGTTGTCCCGCGAGCGCAGGGGGACGTTGATGCGCCACGCGCCCGGCTCCCCCTTGCCGAAGTGGAGCCAGTGCGGACCTGTCTGCGCGTGCACGGTGACTCCCCGGGCGCGCAACTCGGCGATCTCGCGATAGGTCTCCGGGGTCGTCGCGTGCTGGATGTAGATCGGGCACCCGGTGACCTCGGCGAGGTGCCCGTACGTCCGCACATGGTTGGCCTCGAGGAAATGCGGTGACCGGTCCGACCATGCGGCCCAGTCCTCGCGGCCGGCGTCCTTGAGCCGCTTGTCGAAGAGGCGCGCGATCTCCCAGTTCTCGCAGTGCATCGCCACGACCCCGGGGGGGCCGAGCGCGGCCACGTTCTCCATGGTCAGGAAGCAGGTGCCGTCGTCGAAGCCGTGGCCGAGGCCCGCGCGGCGACCGGGCCAGTTGGGCTCTGCCTCGGGGCTCATCGACTGGAGGTAGAGCTTGTAGCTGGTGACCCCGTGCTCGGCGGCGTACTCGGGGATCTCGGACGCCTGCTGGTCGGTCTCCAGCATGTAGGTCAGGTAGATGTCGATCGCGGAGTCGGCGGTCACCGCGTCCACGAAGTGACCGAACACGTCGTGGAACGAGCAGACGTTCTCGGGCTGCACGAACTCGACGAAGTCGGGGTCGCCCATCCGCGTGGACGGCGCGTGCACGCCCCAGGTCGTGACGCCGGCGGCCGCGGCTGCCCGTGTCTCGGTGAACAGGTCGTCGCGCAGCGGCACGTAGCAACCGGGGTGCGCCTCGGGATCGACGAGCCCCGGCAGCACGTGCAGGCCGGTCGCGTCCACCACCTTGCGGGCCGGCGGCAGCATCTCGTCCGTGGCGACGGCGACCACGCGGCCCCCGTCCACGGCGATCCCTGTGCGACGCGCGCCGCTGGGAGTGACCAGGGTCCCTCCGACGATCGCGAGATCGACCTCTCGCGGGTTGGTCATGCCCCCACACCTCCTGCGGCGGCGATCCCGCCGGTTTCGATGGACACGGACTGTGTGAGCGCGCCCAGGCGCTCGCCGACCTCGGACATCCGCTCCGGGGTCAGCTGGCCGGCGAAGCCGAGCACCGCCAGGATGAGCGCGGGCTCACCCGTGGGGGCGGTGACGGTCGCCGACACGGCGTTGTTCTCGTTGAGCTCTCCGACGCTCGTCGCCCAGCCGCGCCGGCGCACGGCGTCGACGTCGGCGAGCAGTGCGGCCCGGTCGGTGATCGTCCGGCCCGTGTGGGCCGTCGGAGCGGACTCGTTCACGGCGCGCTCGGCCTCCTCCGGCGACATCCCGGCCAGCAGCGATTTTCCGATCGCACCGTCGAAGACGCCGTAGCGATCGCCGATCGTGATGCCCACGTGCAGACCGCTCGGCGGGGTGGCGCGCTCGATGACCTGGGCCAGGGCGCCGTCGATCGCCTGGGCCACCGCCACCGAAAGGCCGGTCTCGGTCGCGAGCGTACGCGCGCCCTCGACCGCGGCCGCCAGCGGCCGGGCCTCGCGGGCGGCCGCCGCGCCGAGGGGGATCAGGCGCGCGCCGAGGTGGTAGCGGCGGGTGTCGGCGTCGCGCGACACCAGCCCCTCGGCCTCCAGGGTCGAGAGGAGGTTGAACACGGTGCTCTTGGACCGGCCGATCAGGCGGGCCACCTCGGAGAGGCTCGCCCCGGATCCGTTGAGCCCCGCGAGCGCGTCGAGGGTCCGCGCGGCCGCCACCACCGCGGGCACCCGGTAGCCGTCGGCCGGCGTGCTCATCGGGCCACCCCTCCGGGGCCGCGGCGGAAGCGGCGCAGCACGATCGTCTTCTCGCGGGTCAGCTCGTGGAGCGTGTAGCCGATGCCCTCGCGCCCGACGCCCGAGAGCTTGACCCCGCCGAACGGGATGATCGGCGGCCGGTAGTTGTCGGTGCCGTTGATCACCACGCCGCCCACGTGGAGGCGCTCGGCAAGGGCCATCGCCCGCTCGAGGTCGGCGGTGAAAACCGATGCCATCAGGCCGAAGCTGGAGGCGTTGGCCACCGCGAGCGCCTCGCGATCGCCCCCGACCGGAATCACCGTGAACACCGGGCCGAAGATCTCGTCGTCGCTGGCGACGGCGGCGTCGCGGGGCACCTCTGCGAGCACCGTCGGCACCATCACGGCACCCTGCGGCGCCACGCCGCCCGTGGCGACACTCGCGCCCTCGCCCACGGCGGCGGCGACCTGCGAGTGCACGCGCTCGGCGGCGGCGGCGGTGATGAGCGGACCGATCGTCGTCGCCGGGTCGGTCGCCGACCCCACGACCTGGGCGCCGCACACCGCGATCAGGCGCTCCACGAGGTCGTCGTGGAGGGAGGGGTCGACCAGGATGCGCTTCGACGCCGAACAGGCCTGACCGTTCATCATCAGGCGCCCGAAGGCGAGTTCGCTCGCCACCAGGTCCAGGTCGGCATCGTCGAGCACCAGGCTCGCGTTGTTGCCGCCGAGCTCCAGGTGAAGGGGGCGCAGAAGGGGCGCCGACACCTCGGCGACGCTGATACCGGCGGCCGTCGATCCGGTCAGCGAGACGGCATCGACTCGCGGGTCGGCCACCAGCGCGGCACCCACGTCGCGGCCGCCGTGAACCAGGGACACGACCTCGTGGGGCGCCCCCGCCTGGATCATCGCCGCATGGAATCGGGCGACCACGAGCGGGTCCTCCACCGGGGGCTTCGCCACCACCGCGTTGCCCGCCACCAGCGCCGCGGCGACCTTCTCCACGAAGAGCTCGACGGGGAAGTTGAACGGCACCACGGCCGCGACGACGCCCAGCGGCTCGCGGCGGGTGAAGGCCAGGTCCCGCTCCGTCCCGGGGTTGCCCTCGGTCGGAAGCACACGCCCGCTCATCCGCCGGCCCTCCGCGGCATTGGCCCGCATCAGCCCGACCGAGGCGCTCACCTCGAAGCGGGCCTGGGCGATCGGCTTGCCGGACTCGGCCGCCAGCAACTCGGCCATCTGCTCGATGTCGGGCTCCAGCAGGTCAGCGGCCATCTCCAGGACGGACGCGCGCTCGGCCACCGGCCGCTCGGCCCAGCCGGCCTGGGCGGCAGAGGCGAGCTCCACCGCCGCGGCGACCTCCCGCGGCCCCGCCAGCAGCACTTCGCCGAGCGCCTCACCGGCCCCCGGACCGCGGATTGCGTGGACCTGATCGTTCATTGGGTTGAACGCGCCTCCCGCCTGCTGAACAGGTGGCCGCACGCTAACCCGGCCCCGGCGGTTCGGTCAATTGGCCGCCGGGCCAGAACGCCGAGGGCCGCGTTTGGTCGGGGAGCTCAACCCGGATCGCCGGCGAGGACGTCGATGCCGAGCCGGCCGCCGGTGTGACCGGGGATGCCGTCGTCCGGGCATGCCGAGATCGCGACGCGGCAGTTGACCAGCGCCTCGAGGCGGATGCTCGAGCCCGGGGCCGCGACCGCGCCCTCCCATCCATGCACGCCGCCGTCGCTCACGAGTGGGGTGGCGCCGAAGACCGAGACGACCCCCCCAAGCGAGGCGCGGGGGATCCCGAGCGCGTGCGCGATCAGGTCGCGGCAGCCCGGTCGCCCGTCGGAGTACAGCTCGCTCCAGCATCCGGGGTAGAGCAGATCGATCTGGCCGGGTCCCGGGCCGGCGATCAGGCGCATGAGTGGGGCGCCGTCGCCATCGAGGAGTTCGTCGCCTTCCAGGAGGCCGAGGGCGATCGAGGGGCGGTGGAAGCGACGCCACCCGGCCGCGTTGCGCGTCAGGCCCTGGTGGAAGCCCGCCGGCGCCAGGTCGACGAGCTGGCATCCCTCCAGCACCTCCACCGCGAGCACGTCTCCGGCCGACACGCTCACCGCGCTGGCGCCGCCCATGACGATCTCGATCACGTGGTGCCCCGGGCCTCGCGAAGGGCGTCGAGCTGGGCCTCGACGAGACCCTCTGGCAGGGCACGCAGCAGACCCGGGAGCGTGGCGTAGCGCTTGAGCGTCGTGAGCTCGTCGTCCGCCGCGCGCAGCTCGTCGATGCGGTCGAGGTCGAGATCGACGACGACCAGGCCGGCGTCGTCGCGGCCGCCGAGGTCGCCCTCCGGGCCGCTCACGACAGCCATCCCGCGCTCGACTCCGAGCAGGTTGACCGAACATGCGGTGAAGCACACGTTCTCGGCCGCCCTCGCACCCACCACACGCAGCCAGACGTCATGGGTCTCCTGCACGATCGCGCCGGTCGGGAACAGCACCAGGTCCGCGCCCGCCAACACCCGGGCCCGTGTGATCTCCGGGAACCAGGCCTCCCAGCAGATCGCCACGCCGATCCGCAACGGGCCCAGGTCGGCCACGATCGACCCGGTGCCGGGCACCGCCCGTTCGCCGATTGCGGGAAGGAGCTTGTCCTGGGTCCAGAGGCGCCCCGAGGGTCCATCCGCGAGGTGGTAGGAGTTGTGATGGCCGCCGCCGGACGCCGGGCGCATCCCCCCGAAAGCCACGCAGGTCCCGGTGTCGCGGGCCAGGTCGCGCATCGCGGCGACGACGTCGGCGGCGTCAGGATCGCCGCGGTCGTCGGAGGGGCCCGGAAACAGCTCGGGGAACGCGACGACGCGCGCGCCGGAGCCGGCCGCCCGGCCGACCCACTCCGCGGCCCGCTCGAGGTTGACCGACTCGGGGACGTCCTGGCGGAAGGCGATCGCGCCGGCCAGCGACCGGATCGCCGAGCGCGGCTGGACGACCGCGAGGCGAACCGTGCCGCGGGCGCTCCGTCGTGCGCGCGCGGTCGTTCATCATGTTGAACACGCCCTCTGTCCGCTGAACAGGTGGGGGGCACGCTAACCCCGCCTCTCGAGGCGGGTCAATTGGCCGTCCGGCCAGAACCCGCGGCCGCGCGCTTGGGCACCAAGGCGCCCGGGGGCTAGGGCTGGGAGACCCCGACGATCTCGGCGGGCTCGACGCGCTGGGCCATCTCGGCCGCGGTCTGCGCCGCGAGCACGTCGAAGAGCGCGGTGACGCAGCGGGGGCAGAACTGGATGCCCGCGAGGGTGCGCATCTGGTCGATCGCCGTTTCGGGGTCGAGCGCGGCGCGGTAGGGCCGGTCGGAGCGCATCACGTCCCAGGCGTCGGCCACCGCGATCACGCGCGCGCCCTCCGGGATCGCCTCTCCGGCGAGGCCCGCCGGGTAGCCGCCGCCGTCCCACCGCTCGTGGTGATGGCGCACCCAGGCGACCTGCTCCGGGGGCAGCAGCTCTCCGACGATCTCGGCGCCGAGGGTCGAGTGCCCGCGCACGCGGTCCATCTCGGCGTCGGTGAGCGCGCCCGGCTTCAACAGGATCGCGTCCGGCACCCCGATCTTGCCCACGTCGTGCAGCAGGCCGGCGCGGCGCAGGTCGCGGGCGTCGTCGCGGCTCCAGCCGAGCTGCTGGGCCAGCGCGTGGCTGAGCGCGGCGACCCGGGTGGAGTGCTCGCGGGTGGAGCGGTCCTTGGCGTCCACCGCGCGCGCCAGGGCGCGCAGGGCCGCGAGGGCCTGGGCCCGCTCGAGGCGCTCGGCCCGCTCCTCGGCGCTCAGCTCGTGCACCACCTCGGGGCTGTAGAGGTAGGTCACGTCGCGCCCGTGCGCCTTGGCCCAGTAGAGGGCCCCGTCGGCCAGGCGGAAGAGCTCCGCGGCGCTGGTGGTGTGGGTGATGTCGCACACGCCCACCGAGGCGGTCAGATAGCCGGCGTCGCCGAAGGGCGCGGCGGCGATCGCCGAGCGCGCGCGCTCGGCCACCCCGTAGGCCGTCATGGCGTCGGTCTCGGGGAGGATGAAGGCGAACTCCTCGCCGCCGACGCGGCCCACGATGTCCTCGGTGCGCGCCAGCTCGCGCAGCCGGGAGGCGACCTCGACCAGCACCTGGTCGCCCGCCTGGTGGCCGTTGGCGTCGTTGATCAGCTTGAAGTGGTCGAGGTCGACCAGGGCGATGCTCAGCGAGCGGCCGTGGCGGATCGCGCGGGCCACCTCGGACGCCAGCCGCTCGTGGAAGACGCGGTGGTTGGGGAGGCCGGTGAGCGGGTCGCGCGCCGCCTGGGCGTCGAGGTCCTGGTACAGGCCGGCCGCCGTGATGCTGCCCTCGAGCGCCGCGGCGACCGTGCCGAGCAGCGACACCTCGGCGGGGCCGTAGCGGGCGCGGCGGGTGGAGGTGACGTCGAGCACCGCGCGCACCGAGCCGTCGCGCGTGCGCAGCGGCATCACCAGCTCCGAGCGCAGCGCGTCCATGCCGGGGGCCCGCACGCAGCGCTCGTCGCTGCCGGCGTCGTCGGTGATGGCGGGGCGGCCCGAGCGCACGGCGATGCCGAGCAGCCCGGTGTCCATGTCCTGCACGTAGTCCTCGGCGATCTGCAGCGCGCCGCCCGAGGCGGCCAGCTCCAGCCGGCGCTGGCGGTGGTCGCAGCGCAGGATGGCCACGCCGTCGTCACCGAGGTGGGCCTGGAGAGCGTCCACCACGGTGCGGAACACCAGGTCGAGGTCCACCAGGCCGCCCACGGCGCGCGAGATGCGGTGCGCGACCTCGAGGTCGCTCGAGGCGTCGACGCCACGGCGGCGGGGGCGGGTCTGGTGCCGCCAGTCGGTCGGCGGCCGGCCGCGACCGGGGTCGGGCGAGGGAGTGGCGTTCTGCATCACATTCGTCTTCGGCCGCGAAAGCATGTTTCCCCATGCTCCCCAGGGCCAATATTTGCTGGTAGTTCCCTGTCGAACGTGTCAGGGAGGGCGAAAACCAGATCCCTCCAAAGGGGGATCGACCGGCACCTGCCGGGGCCGATGAGCCAGGTGCGGGACGGCACGCGCGGTCGGGACTTCATCTTCATCCCCCGAGCTCGAGCCACCGCGCACCGGCACCGGTGGGCACCCGGTCGTCGGACACGGAGAGGGCGGGCGGGACCCCGCCCTCTCCGAACCTCTTATTCGGTGGGAATGCGTCAGCACGACGAGCTTGGGCTCGGTCATGCTGCGCACCGCGAAGTGCGGGCCCTCGCGGGTGTTGCCGCTGTCCTTGACCCCGCCGTAGGGCATCTGGTCGGCGCGGAAGGTCGGCGTCTCGTTGATCAGGATGCCGCCGAAGTGGAGGCGCCGGGCCCAGCCCATGGCCGCGTCGGTGCGCGCGGTGAAGATGCCCGCCTGGAGGCCGAAGGGCGATCCGTTGGCCAGCTCGAGCGCCTGGTCGATGGTGTCGAAGGTCGCGAGACCGACCACGGGGCCGAAGACCTCCTCGTGGGTCACCTTCATCTCGGGGGAGATGCCCTCGATGACGGTCGGCTGCAGCAGGCCCTCGGTCACCACGCCGCCGGTGAGCACCTCGGCGCCGGTGTGGGCGGCCTCGTCGATCCACTCGGCCACGCGGTCGCGGTTGCCCACGTCGATCACCGGCCCGACATCGGTGGCCTCGTCCATCGGGTCGCCCACCACCAGCGCCTCGACGGCGGCCACGAACAGGTCGCGGAAGCGGTCCATGGCGGACGCCTCCACGTACACGCGCTGCACCGAGATGCACGACTGGCCGGCGTGGGTGAATCCCGAGCCGGCGAGCTTCTTCGCGGCCAGCTCGAGGTCGGCGTCGGCCGTCACGATCACCGGCGTCGAGTTGCCGAGCTCGAGCGCCACCTCCTTGCGGGGCTGGCGCTGGCGGATGCCCCAGCCCACCGGCGGGCTGCCGGTGAAGGAGATCATCGGCACGTCCGGGTGGTCGACGATCGCGTTGCCCACGGTGCCCCCGCCTCCGGGGATCACCGACAGGAAGCCGGCGGGCAGGCCGGCGTCGGCGAGGGTCTGGGCCAGCAGCAGGGCCGAGAGCGGCGTGGAGGAGGCGGGCTTCAGCACCACCGGGCAGCCGGCGGCGATCGCCGGGGCCAGCTTGTGGCACACCAGGTTGAGCGGGAAGTTGAAGGGCGAGATCGCGCCGATCACGCCGATCGGCTCGCGCAGGATCATCCCGATCTTGCCGCCGCCCGCCGCGCTGGCGTCCATCGCGACCATGTCGCCGGCCAGCGAGCGGGCCTCGACCGCGGCGAAGGTGAGCGTGTCGATGCAGCGGGCGGTCTCGCCGCGCGCCTGCGTGATCGGCTTGCCCGCCTCCATGCAGATCGTGCGCGCGAAGGTCTCGGCGCGGCGGGCCACCAGGGCGGCCGCGCGCTCGAGGATCTGGGCGCGTTCGGCGGCCGGCGGCGGGGGCAGGTGCCCCAGGGCGCCGGCGACCGCCGCGGCGACGTCGTCGGGGCCGCCCACGGCCACGGTGGCGATGGTCGCGCCCCCGAAGGGGTTGGTCACGGTCAGGTCGTCGTTGCGCTGATCGAACGCGCCCCCGAGGAGGAGGCCGGTGGGCTGGGCCGGGTCGAGGGCCGAGCTGGTGATCGCCATCGCTGTGAACCCCGATCGTCGGTGCGGACGTCCCGGAGGATAGCCACGCGGGTACCCTCCGGGCCGAGGTGGGAAACGAGGGGAGACGTCGTGCAGGCCGCGGAGCTGATGGTGCGGTGCCTGGAGTCGGAGGGCGTGCGAGCGCATCTACGCCATCCCGGGCGAGGAGACCCTCGAGATCGTCGAGGCCCTGCGCGACTCCACGATCGAGATCGTGATCGTCCGCCACGAGCAGGGCGCCGCCTTCATGGCCGACGTGCACGGGCGCCTCACCGGGCAGGGCGGGGGTGTGCCTCGGAACCCTCGGGCCGGGCGCCACCAACCTGATCACCGGCATCGGCGACGCCTACCTCGACTACGCGCCGATGGTGGCCATCACCGGTCAGGTGGGCCTCCAGCTGGTGCACAAGGAGAGCCACCAGTACATCGACATCGTCGACATGCTGCGGCCGGTCACCAAGTGGAACGCGCGCATCGAGCGCCCCGAGACCGTCCCCGAGGTGGTGCGCAAGGCCTTCAAGCTGGCCGAGGCCGAGCGCCCCGGGCCGACCCACCTCGAGCTCTCCGAGACCATCGCCGCCGCCGAGCTGCCCGACTCGATGCGTCCGCTCGCCGCCAGCCACTCGGGCCCGAGCCTGCCCGACGACGCCGTCATCCGCGAGGCGGCCGCGATCATCCGCTCCGCCCGGCGCCCCGTGATCATCACCGGCAACGGCGTCATCCGCGCCGGGCGCCTCCGACGAGCTGCGCGCGCTGTGCGAGCACGCCGGCATCCCCGCGTGCCCCACCTTCATGGGCAAGGGCGCGCTCGACGACCGCTCGCTGCTCTCCCTGCCCGCCGTCGGCCTCCAGGCGCGCGACAGCATGACCGCCGGTCTCGACGAGGCCGACGTGGTGATCTGCGTCGGCTACGACGTCGTCGAGTTCGGGCCCGCCGGCTGGAACCCCAAGATGCTCAAGCGGATCATCCACGTGGACGCCCGCCCGGCCGAGGTGGACCAGAGCTACATCCCCGAGGTCGAGATCGTCGCGGGCGTGCGCGAGACCCTCCAGGCCCTGCGCGCCGAGCTGCCCGCGGCGCCCGAGCCGGCGTACGTCGCGCGGCTGCGCGTGGCCGTCAACACCGAGCTGCGCGCCAGCGCCGAGCGGCCCGGCGTGGTGAGCCCCCAGGCGGCGATCTCGGCGATCCGCGGCGCGATGGCGCCCACCGACATCCTGGTGTCGGACGTGGGCGCCCACAAGCTCTGGCTGGGGCGCCTGTTCCCGGCCTACGAGCCCAACACCGTGATCGTGGGCAACGGCTTCGCGAGCATGGGCATCGCCCTGCCGGGGGCGATCGCCGCCACGCTGGCGATGCCCGAGCGCCGCGTCGTGGCCGTCTCGGGGCGACGGCGGCTTCCTGATGAACGTGCAGGAGATGGAGACCGCGACGCGCCTGGGCGCGCCGGTGACGGTCGTGGTGTGGGTGGACGGTGCCTACGGGGTCATCGGCTGGAAGCAGGAGCGGCAAGCTTCGGGCGCACCCACGCGATCCACTTCGGCAACCCCGACTTCGCCGATCTCGCGCGGGCCTTCGGCTGGAGCCACCGCAACGCCACCGACGGCGCCTCGCTCAGCGACGCCCTCGGCGCCGCCTTCGCCGAGAAGGGGCCGGCGCTGATCACGGTGCCGATCGACTACCGCCACAACGCCCGTCTGGCCAACCTCGGAGAGCCCGCCCTCAGTGCCTAGGGCGGCTAGCGGTGGAGCACCTCGAGCCGGTCGTCTTCGGTCTGCTGGTCGCCGTCGCGGCGCTCAGCATCCTGTCGCGCCTGCTGCGCATCCCGTACCCGATCCTGATGGTGCTCGGGGGGCTGGTGCTGGGCTTCGTGCCCGGCGTGCCGTCGGTCGCGCTCGATCCGCAGGTGGTGCTGGTGCTGTTCCTGCCCCCGCTGCTCTACATCGGGGCGTTCTTCACCTCGCTGCGCGACGTGCGCCGCGACGCGCGCTCGATCACCCTGCTCGCGGTGGGCCTCGTGTTCGCCACGGCGACGGTGGTCGCGGTGATCGCCCACGAGATGATCGGGCTGCCCTGGGCCGTGGCCTTCACGCTGGGCGCCATCGTCTCGCCCACCGACCCCCTCGCGGCGACCCAGATCATGGCCCGGCTGGGCGCCCCGCGGCGCATCGTGACCATCATCGAGGGCGAGGGGCTGCTCAACGACGCCACCGCGCTGGTGCTCTACGCGACCGCGATCGGCGTGGCCATCGGAGGCACGTTCTCGGCCGCCGACGCGGGCCTCAAGCTGATCCTCGCCCCGCTCGGCGGCATCGCCATCGGCGTCGTCGTGGGGTGGCTGGTGGGGCAGATCCGCATACGCATCGAGCACCCGCCGACCGAGATCACGCTGTCGATCTTCACCGGCTACGCGGCCTTCCTCCCCGCCGAGGGGCTCGGGGCGTCGGGCGTGCTCGCGGCCGTCGCGGCCGGGGTCTACGTCGGCTGGCGCGCGCCCGAGATCGCCTCGTCGGAGACCCGCCTCCAGGGCTTCTCGTTCTGGACGATCGCCCAGTTCCTGCTCAACGCGCTGCTGTTCGTGCTGATCGGGCTCCAGCTGCCCGAGGTGCTCGACGAGCTCAGCGGGCGCTCGCCCGGCGAGCTGATCCTCTGGGGGGTCACCGTCAGCGCCGCCGTCATCCTGATGCGCATCGCCTGGGTCTTCATCTCCACCGCGGTCATCCGGGCGATCGACCGGCGCGAGTCCCAGCGGGCGCGCCAGGCCCCGTGGCAGGCGCGTTTCGTGGTCGGCTGGGCCGGCATGCGCGGCGCCGTGTCGCTGGCGGCGGCCCTCGCGGTGCCCATCGAGACCAACTCGGGCGCGGCGTTCCCCGGCCGCGACCTGATCCTCTTCATCACCTTCTGCGTGATCCTCGCGACGCTGGTCTTCCAGGGCCTCACGCTGCCGGCCGTGATCCGGGTGCTGGGCGTCCACGACGACGGCGAGCTCCAGGCGGAGCAGATCCGCGCGCGCCTCGGGGCGACCTCGGCGGCCCTGCGGCGCCTGGACGAGCTGGAGAACGAGGACTGGACCAAGCCGGACACCCTCGAGCGCCTGCGCCGCTCGTACGGCTGGCGCCGCCAGCGATTCGCCGCGCGCGCCGACGGGGGCGACGACGACGGCTACGAGGTGCGCTCGCAGGCCTATCAGCGCACCCTGCGCGAGCTGATCCTGGCCCAGCGCCGCGCCCTGGTGGATCTTCGCAACAGCGGCAAGATCTCGAGCGACGTGATGCACGAGATCGAGCACGAGCTCGACCTCGAGGACTCACGCCTCGAGCTGCCCCCCGAGGCGATCGGCCGGCGCCACAGCGAGCACTAGCCGGTCGCCTCGGGGTCGGGGGCGCCTAGCCCAGCGTCGCCTCGAGCGTGATCTCGGGCACGCTCGCGAGCGCCCTGCTCACCGGGCAGTTCTTCTTGGCGCCCTCGGCGGCCTCCTTGAAGCCGGCCTCGTCGAGGCCGGGGACGATGCCGACGGTGGTCAGCGCGATCGTGGCGATCGTCGGCGCCCCGTCCACGGGCCGGAGGGTCACCACCGCGTCGGTCGAGATCGAGGTCGAGGGCGTTCCCGCTTCGCCCAGGGCCGCCGAGAGCGCCATCGAGAAGCACGCCGCGTGCGCGGCGGCGATCAGCTGCTCGGGGTTGGCGCCCGGGCCGTCCTCGAAGCGGGATTTGAACGAGTACTCGCCGGTGATCGAATCACCCGCGACGAACGTTCCGTGGCCGGTCTTCAGCTCGCCCTGCCACTGTGCTTTGCCCTTTGCCGGCATCCGCTGCTCCTTCGTGGACTCCATGGATCCTGCAGCCCTCATGTTGGCCAACCGTGCGACGGGCCGCCCGTCGTCGGGGTGGGGCCAGCACCAGTAGGAGACGCCGGGAGGCCTCCCGACCGCTCGCCCGGTGGCTCCATGGGAGGCGGCAACCCCGATCGCAGATCGTGGCCGTACTCGGTCATCTGACGCGATCGGAGCACGCGATGCCACCTCCGCGAACCACCCTCCTCGAACGCCACGGCCGCCGCATGGCGCGCGGCCGGTGGATCGTCATTCCCCTCTTCCTCGTCCTGCTGGTGGGCGCGTTCATGCTCAGCGCCCGCATCGGCGAGGTCACCGGCTCCCAGCAGACGCTGCCGGGCTCGGAGGCGCAGCGCGGCATCGACCTCGTGCAGTCGAAGTTCTCGCATGGTCGTGAGACCACCGACGTCCAGCCGGTGTTCCGCAACACGACGCTCACCGTTGACGACCCGGGCTACCGCGCCGCCGTCGAGGCCTCCCTGGCGCGAGCGGCCGCGGTGGTGCCCGGCACGCGCGTGGTCTCGTACTTCGACACGGGCAGCCGCGACCTGGTGGGCGACGACGGGCACCTGACCTTCGCGACCCTCTCCGTCCCGCTCGACGACGAGGCGACCTCCAACCGGATCCCGGCGATCCGCGAGGCGATCGGCACGCCGCCGGGTTTCGCGCCGACCCTCGTCGGGGGCGAGCGCCGCCGTCTGGCACGACACCGAGGACGGCTTCAACTCCGACCTCGCGCGCGCCGAGATGGTGGTGCTGCCGGTGGCGCTCCTGATCCTGCTGATCTTCTTCGGCAGCATCACCAGCGCGCTGCTGCCCCTGCTGATGGCCGTCGTGACGATGTTGTTCGCGATGGCGGGGACGTTCCTCGCCGGTCAGTCGATCATGATCGCCGAGCAGGTGACCACGATCATCACGCTGGTCAGCGTGGCGCTGGGTGTCGACTACGCGCTGCTGGTCGTGTCGCGTTTCCGCGAGGAGATGCGCGCCGGCGCCGACCGCGTCGACGCCACGGCACGCACGGTCGCCACGGCCGGCCGCGCGGTGCTGCTGTCGGGGGTCACCGTGGCCATCGGCCTCGCCGTGCTGGTCGCGCTGCCCGTGCCGTTCATCCGCTCGATGGGCATCGGCGGCATGCTGGTGCCGCTCAGCGCGGTGCTGTGCGCCGTCACGATCCTGCCGGCCGTGCTGTGCGCCCTGGGCCACCGCGTGGACTCCCTGCGCGTCTACCCGCGCCGCTGGGCGCTGCCGGCCGGCGCCATCTGGGGCCCGATCTCGCGCGCCGTCACCGGCTGGGCCATGCCGCTCGCGGCCGTCGTGCTCATCGGCCTGATCGCCCTCGCCGGCCAGTCCACCAACATGAGCATCCACCAGGACGAGCTGGCCGACGCGCCGAACGTCGAGGCGGTCCAGGCCGGGCGTCTGGTGCGCGCCGAGCTCGGGGGCACGCTCAACCCGGACGTCTACGTCATCGACAGCGGCCGGGCGAACGGCGTCTACACCCCGCGCACCCTCGAGGGCGTGGCGCGCGTCGCCGACCAGCTGCGTTCCGAGCGCTCGGTGGTGAGCGGCGTCACGTGGCCGTCCACGACCGATCCAGCGGCCTTCCGCCGCGCCGCCGAGTCCGGGCTGGTCGACCCCACCGGCCGGTACGCGCTGCTGCAGGTCTCGCCACATGGCGACCCCCTGTCCAGCTCGGCGCGCGATCTCAACGCCCTGATGCGGGCGAAGAAGGCCGAGGTGACGGCCGCGGTCCCCGGGGGTGAGGTGTTGCTCACGGGCGAGCCGGCATCGGTGAACGAGTTCACCGACTCCATCTACGGGCCGTTCCCGTGGCTGGTCGTCGGCGTGCTGGTGCTGACCTTCGTCGCCCTGATGCGCTCGTTCCGTTCGTGGCTGGTCCCGCTGACCGCGGTGCTGATGTCGGGCGTCTCCCTGCTGGCCACATACGGCGTGCTGTACCTGGTGTTCCAGAGGGGCATCGGGTCGGACCTGCTCGGGGTGGACCACGACGTGCGCGGCATCGCGCTGTGGGTGCCGGTGATGCTGTTCGCGTTCCTGTTCGGCATCTCGATGGACTACCAGGTGTTCCTGGTGGAGCGCATGCGCGAGCTGCGCGATGCCGGCGAGACCAACCACCGGGCGGTGCAACTCGGTCTGGCCCACACCGGCCGGGTCGTGGGCACGGCCGCCCTGATCATGGTCGTGGCCTTCGGAGGCTTCGCGACCGCGACCGACATCGGGATGAAGGAGTTCGGCTTCGGCCTGGCCGTCGCCGTCGCCATCGACGCCCTGCTGGTGCGGTGCCTGGTCGTCCCGGCGCTGATGCGGATGACCGGCGAGCGCAACTGGACGATGCCCCGCCGCCTGGCGCGGATCGCCCGGGTGCGCCCGCGACCCGCCCTGTCCAAGTAGTCCCACCCCGCCACCGGGGCGCCACGGCGCCCCGGTGGCTCGTACCATCGGAGCCCTCGTGAGCCTCTTCCGCCGCAAACCCACCACCCCGCCCTCCGGGGGCGGCGCCGCGCCCGGCACGCGCGCGATCCTCGGCCTGTCCGTCGCCCTGATCGTGGTGGCGACGCTCGGGCTGGCGTGCACCGTGATCTGGGTCGCGACGACCCCCGGCGACTACTTCTGGCCGATCTGGGTGATCCTGCCGCTGTTCTCCATCGTCGCGATCCTGGCCGTGGCGATGCTCACCCCGCTCGTCGCGCCCGATTCTCCGCGACGCACGCGCGTGCTGCTGCGCCTCGCCGGCATCTCGGCCATCGTCGCCATGTTCCTGGTGGGCGTCTGGGTCGCGTCCACACCGGGCGACTACTTCTGGCCGGTCTGGCCGATCATGGTGCTGGCCCTGGTCGTGGGTGCCGACGCCGCCTGGGTCGCGTACCGATCCGGGGCGCACCAGCGGATGGCCGAGCGCATCGAGGTGCTGACCACCACGCGAGCGGCCGCCGCCGACGCACAGGCGGCCGAACTGCGGCGCATCGAGCGCGACCTGCACGACGGCGCCCAGGCGCGGCTCGTCGCCCTGGCACTGGACCTCGGGATGGCGCGCGAGCGCATGGACACCGCGCCGGACGAGGCCCGCACCCTGGTGGCCGAGGCGCACGACGAGGCCAAGCGGGCGCTGGTGGAGCTGCGCGATCTGGCGCGGGGCATCCACCCCGCCGTGCTGACCGACCGCGGGCTCGAGGCGGCGGTGGGCTCGCTGGCGGCCACCAGCCCGATCCCCACGGACGTGCGCGTGTCGCTCGACCGCCGGCTCGAGCCCGCGATCGAGGCGGCGGCCTATTTCACGGTGTCCGAGGCACTCGCGAACGCGGCCAAGCACAGCCATGCGGAGGCGATCTCGGTCGAGGTGGTGGGCGACGCTAGCCTTCTGAGGGTGAGCGTGAGCGACGACGGCGTGGGCGGCGCCGACCCCTCGGGGGGCGGGCTCACCGGCCTGCGCCGCCGCCTCGCCGCGCACGACGGCACGCTGACCGTCGGGCCGGCGCCCGGCGGCGGCACGCGGCTCGTGGCGGAGCTGCCGTGCGGGTAGTCCTCGCCGAGGACCTCGCCCTGCTGCGCGACGGAATCGTGCGGCTGCTGCGCGACCACGACATCGAGGTGGTCGCCGCGGTGGAGGACGGCGACGCGCTGGTCGCGGCCGTCGAGCGCGAGCGCCCCGACATCGCCGTCGTCGATGTGCGCCTGCCGCCCAGCTTCCGCGACGAGGGGCTGCGCGCCGCCCTCGAGGCGCGGCGCCGGGTGCCCGGCACTGCCGTGCTGGTGGTCTCGCAGTACGTGGAGCAGACCTACGCCGTCGAGCTGCTCGCCGACGGGGGAGGGGGCATCGGCTACCTGCTCAAGGAGCGCATCGCCGACCCGGCCGACTTCGTGGATGCGGTGCGCCGCGTCGCCGCCGGCGGCACCGCCATGGACCCCGAGGTCGTCGCCCAGCTGGTGGCGCGCCGCGGCCGTGGGTCGGCCGTCTCCGAGCTCACCCCGCGCGAGCTCGAGGTGCTCGAGCTGATGGCCGAGGGGCGCTCCAACGCCGCGATCGCCGACGCGCTGGTCGTCACCGAGGGCGCCGTCGAGAAGCACATCTCCAACATCTTCGGCAAGCTCGGCCTGGCGCCGTCGGACACCGCGCATCGGCGTGTCCTCGCCGTTCTCGCCTTCCTGCGGAGTTAGGCCTCAGGCTCCGAGCTCGGCCACGTGGCGGCCCCAGGCGGTGGCCGAGGGCCAGTACTCGCTGAGGAAGCTGATGCTCGGGCCGCCGCGCGAGCCGGAGGAGTGGATCACCCAGCCGGCGCCGAGCGAGATGCCCGTGTGGCTGATCGTGCCCTTCTTGCTCTTGGGGCCGGAGGGGCCGAAGAACACGAGGTCGCCCGCCTCGAGGTTGGTGGCCGGCACCTTCTCGGCCGGGTCCTCCCACGCCATGTCGTCGGCGGTGCGCCCGCGCAGGCCCGTGCCCAGCGACATCTCGCTCGGCTTGGCGCTGCCCTTGAAGGCCCACCAGACGAGGCCTGAGCAGTCGAAGCCGCCGTGGGCCTGGGCCCCCCAGGGCGCGCCGGTGGTGGCCTTGGGCCAATCACCGGCCCACACGTAGGGCTGGCCGATCTGCCACACCGCGGCCTGCACCACGGCGAACCGCTGCGGGTCCATCGCGGGCAGGTGGATGGTGCGATAGCGCGCCAGCTTGGCCCGCTGCCACGAGCCGACGCCGCGCGCGCGGTCGAGCATGTACACGAGGTCGGCGAGCCGGATGGTCTCGCGTCGCGAGCGCTCGCGGCCGTCGCGCGACGAGGGTTGGTTGTAGACGAAGCCCAGCTCGCGGACGAGCACCTCGCTGCCGGCGTTGGCCGGCATGTGCAGCGCCGGGCCGCCGTCGACGCTCAGCTTCTGGATGCCGAGGCGCTCGGGCCCGAGGCCCAGCGCGCTGATGAAGGCGGAGTGGGCGGCCCACACGCTGAGGGGGGCGCCCGGTTTGGCGCTCGTGTGGGGCTTGCCCGTGAGGATGCCGAGCGCCGTGTCCAGATCGCCGCGAGTGGCGTCGCGCGACAGGTTGGCGCGCGCCAGGCCGGGCCAGGAGGGCGCGACCCGCGCGGCGGCCGAGCCGGCCCACGAGTCGAGGTTGATTCCCCGCGTGGTCGGCGCGACGGGGGTCGTGGGCGCCACCGGGACGGGGTTCACCGGCGCCGGCGTGACCGGCGTCGGGTCCGCCGGGGGCACCGGCGCCTGGGCGGGCGCCGCGGTGCCGCCCGGAGCGGGCACGGTGGCCGTCGGGGCGGGATGCTGCGACTGGGCGACGGCCGTTCCGGCTCCCCAGAGGGCGATCAGGGCGACGGCGACCGGCAGGAAAGCAAAGCGGGACACTCCTCTTCGTTCGGCGTCCGCGGTGCCATCCTCCAGTCGCGGGGTGCCGAACGAAATTCGCTGTGTCACCCTTTGGGGAGATCCAACCCCGATGTGGAAGAGGAGTCCCATGGCCAGCGACCCTATTCAGACCGATCAGGACTGGCGAGAGCGTCTGTCGCCGGAGCAGTTCGCGGTCACCCGACAGGGTGCGACCGAGCGCGCTTTCACCGGGATCTACTGGGATCACCATGGCGACGGTGTTTATGCATGTGTGTGTTGCGGCGAGCCGCTGTTCGATTCGGAGACCAAGTTCGAGTCCGGGACGGGATGGCCGAGCTTCTTCGCGCCGGCCACCGACGAGGTGGAGGACCGCCCCGACAACAGCCACGGCATGGTCCGCACCGAGGTCGTCTGCCGTAAGTGCGGCGCCCACCTGGGCCACGTCTTCGAGGACGGTCCGGCCCCCACGGGCCTGAGGTACTGCATCAACTCCGCCTCTCTCGACTTCGAGGAGCGGGGGAAGGACTGATCGCGGGCGCCATCGGCGCCGGGCTCGCGCTCGTCATGGCGAGCGGCGCCGGCGGTGCCCCCGTCGCCGCGGGTGTCGACACCGCGGCGCTTACGCCGGCCCAGCTCGCCGGACAGCGGGTGGTGTACGGCTTCGAGGGCACCACCCCGCCGCCGGATCTGGTGGCCCGCATCCGGCGGGGTGAGGCGGGCGCGGTGCTGCTTCTCGGCTCCAACACGCCCACCAACGCGGCGGCGCGGGCGCTGATCTCGCGGCTCCAGGCCATCCCGCGGCCCGCGGCGCTCGACCGGCCCCTGCTGGTGATGATCGATCAGGAGGGCGGGCCGGTGCGGCGCCTGAAGGGCCCCCCGGAGCGCTCGGGCGCAGAGCTCGGCGCGGCCGGCCCCGCCGCGGCGCGCGCCGCGGGCCTCGCGGCCGGCAGGCTCCTGCGCTCGGTCGGCGCCAACGTCAACCTCGCGCCGGTCGCCGACGTCGGGCGCCCCGGGTCGGCGCTGGTCGCCGAGGGTCGCATCGCGGGTACCTCGGCCGCCCGGGTCACGCGGGTCACCGTCGCCTTCTCGGCCGGGCTCGCCGACGCGGGCGTCGCGGCGTCCCCCAAGCACTTCCCCGGCCTCGGCGCCGCGCCCGCGAACACCGACGCGGGGTCGGTGCGCATCCCGCTCTCGGCCACGGTGCTGCGCGGCGTGGACATGCGCCCGTTCCGCGCGCTCATCGAGCAGGGCGTGCCGATGGTGATGCTGAGCACGGCGATCTATCCGAGCCTCGACGCGGTCAACCCGGCCGCGCTGTCGCGCTCCATCTCCACGGTGCAGCTACGCACGGGCCTCGGGTTCCAGGGGGTCTCGGTGAGCGACGACCTGGACACTCCCGCGCTGGAGCCGATCGGCGGGCCCGGCACCGTGGGTGTGCGCGCGGCCGGCGCCGGCACCGACATGCTCATCTACGCCGGCTACGACTCCGGCGCGCGGGCGGCGACGGCCATCGCGAGGTCGATCTCGTCCGGGGCGCTCTCCCGCGCCGCCGCCGAGCGGTCGGTGGCGCGCATCATGGCCCTGCGCGGTGAACTCCCCTGAACATTTCCTTTCCGTCAGGTGTGACTGCCATTATTGGCGCGTGACGCAGCCCGGCCGGCGGGGGGTGACATTCGACGAGGCGCTCGCGCTGATGCGCGAGAACGCCCCCGTGCCGCGCCACGAGCCGGTCACTCTGGAGCACCTGGTCGGGCGGATCCTCGCCGAGGACGTGCGCGCCCGGGTGGACCACCCGACCTTCACCAACTCGTCGATGGACGGCTTCGCCCTGCGCGCCGAGGACGCCGTGTCTCTCACCGCGCTCCGCGTGGTGGGGGAGAGCCGCGCGGGCGCGCCCTTCACCGGTCGCATCGCGGGCGGCGAGGCCACCCGCGTCTCGACCGGCGCGGAGCTTCCCGAGGGCGCCGACACCGTGCTGCGCCGCGAGGACGCGGGGACCGACGACGGATGGGTCACCCCGCGCGTCGCCCCGGCGCTCGGCACCGCGGTGCGCGCCGCCGGTGAGGACGTGCGCCGCGGGCAGGTGCTCCTGTCGAGCGGTCACGTGGTCGCGTCCCACGAGGTGGCGGTGGTGGCCGCCGCCGGGCACGCCGAGGTGCTGTGTCGCGCCCGCCCACGGGTGGTGATCATCGGCAGCGGCGACGAGGTGGTGCCGCCGGGTTGGGATCTCGGCCCCGGGCAGGTGTACGACGCCAACCGCCCCGGCATCGCCGCTCAGGCGCGGGCCGCCGGGGCCCACGTCATCGCGACCGCCGTCGTGCCCGACGACCTCGGCGCCACCGTGGCGGCGCTCGAGCAGGCGCTGCGGGGATTCGACGACGACCACGAGTCGGCCCCGGACCTGCTGATCACCACCGGCGGTGTGTCGGTGGGCGACCACGACCACCTGAAGCCCGCCTTCGCGGCGGTCGGCGTGCGCGAGGTGATGTTCGGCATCCAGGTCCGCCCCGGTCATCCGCTGTGGCTCGGCCGTCTGGACGACCGCGTGGTGCTCGGCCTGCCGGGTAACCCGGTCTCGGCGGCGGTGTGCTTCCACGCCTTCGCCCGCCCGCTCCTCGGCCGGGCCGACAGCTGGGAGCGGCGCATCCCGCTCGCCTCCGCCTACGTCAAGGACACCCCCCGTACCGAGCTGCTGCGGTGCACCGAGGTGGGGGGCACGCTGCAGCCGCTGCCCCGTCAGGGCTCGCACGCCGTCACCTCGCTGGCCGGCGCGACCCACCTCGCGGTGATCCCCGCCGAGCGCGAGAGCGTCGAGGCGGGCGAGCCGGTCAACTGCTGCCCGCTGATTTCCGTCTAGGGCTTCTTCTTCTCCCCGAGGCCCTTCATCGCGGGTCCCCCGGGCGCGACGCGGTCCGGCTGAGCGGCCGACTCGGTCGTCTCGGGAGCCCCGGGGCCGGCGCCCTCACCCTCAGGCATGCGCTTCGTGAACTCCGCTGGGCTCACGGGCTTCTGGGCGGGTGTCTTCGGCGAATCGGACATCGGGCGCGCTCCTCGCGTCGGGGGGCCGTCGTGGCCCTGCAATTGCGGTTCCCGGATCGCGCGGTGCCCAATCGGGGCGGCCAGGGGGTTCGAGGCGGGGGAGGGCGGGTAGGGGGAGGCGGACCGTCATCCCTTCGAGGAGACCCAAATGCTCTGGACCATCCTGGTCATCATCGTGATCGTCCTGGCCGTGATCGGCTTCTTCACCGTCCTTCGCGGGCGCGCCTAGCGTCCCGGGGTAACCCCCCTACGCGGGGCGCCGGTGCTCGAACAGGAGGACGTCGCGCCATTCGCCGCGCACCTGTCCGAGGCGCTCCCGGCGCCCCACCAGGCGGAACCCTGCGTCCCGCACCATCTTGGCGCTCGCCTCGTTCTCCACGAACACGATCGCCTCGATCGTCCAGACGCCCGCTGCGTCGGCCGCGTCGATGAGGGCCGGCAGCAGCATCTCGCCAACGCCCCGTCCGCGCGCGTCCTCGCCGACGTAGACCGAGCACTCCACCACGCCCTCGTAGACATCGCGCACCGAGACGCGCGACGCGGCGGCCCAGCCGAGCACGTCGCTCACCCTCGCGCGCCACCAGGCGCAGATCGTCGAGGTGATCGGCGTCCCACCTCTCCCACGAGGGCGTCGTGGTCTCGAAGGTCGAATCGCCGGTCGCGATGCCCTCGGCGAGGATGCGCTCCACCTGGCCCCAGTCGTCGGGACGCATCGGGCCGATCTCGATCCCCACTAGGCCCTTCCGTAGACAGGGATGGCCGCGCCGGTGACGGCGCTGGCCTCGGTGGAGCAGAGGAACGCGATCACGGCGCCGATCTCCTCGGGGCTCACCCAGCCGCCGGGATCGGTGTCGGGGTTGGCCGCCCGGTTGGCCGGCGTGTCGATCACGCTCGGCAGCACCGCGTTGACGCACACCCCGGAGCGCTTCACCTCCTCGGAGGCGGCGGTCACCAGGGCCAGCACGGCCGCCTTCGAGGCGGCGTAGGCGCTCGCGCCGGCGAAGGGGCGCAGCGCGGCGCGCGTGCCCACGGCGACCACCCGTCCGCCCTCGCGCGCGACCATCCCGGGCAGCACGGCACGCATCCCCAGGGCGGCCGATGCGCGCGTTGAGCGCGAACTGGCGGTCCCACTGCTGCAGATCCATGCCGCCGACCGGCGCCCCGTCGAGATAGCCGCCGACCAGGTGCACCAGCGCCCACACGCCGGCGGGCTCGCAGCTGTCCACCAGGGCCGCGAGCGACTCCTCCGAGAGCACGTCGGCCGGCTCCAGGCGCACGCGCTCACGCAGGTCGGCGGGAAAGCGCTCGAGCTCGCGCTCCATCACCCATGTCACCACCACGTCGTGGCCCGCATCGACCAGCGTGCGCACCACGCCGACACCCAGCCCGCCGGTGCCGCCGGTCACGATCGTCGCTCCGGTACCCGCGCCCATGGTCCGCCCCCTGGTCGAGAAAGGTCGGGCGGACCCTTTCAGCCCGACGCGGCGCGCGCCACCCGGATCAGTCGTCCGCGGACTTCGTGGACGCGTCGCCGCTGATGCCGTTCGTGAACTCGCGCACGCTCTGGCCCACTGAGCGGCCCATCTCGGGCAGGCGGCGCGGGCCGAACACCAGCAGCGCGATGACCAGCACGATCAGGATCTGGATGGGGGAGATGTCGAACATCGGTGGCCTCCCGGCCTAGTGGGCTTTCGTGGGGATCCGCAGCGCCTTGGTGATGGTCTTGGTGTTCCTGGCCGCGTCCTTCGCGACGACGTTGACGATCACGCGGCCGCCGGGCACCCGCGCCCCCACCGGCACCCTCACGGAGTGGAGTCCCCTGGCGCGGCTGGTCGTCTGATGCGTCACGGTCGCGGTGCCACGCAGCAGATGTATGTCCAGACTCACCCTTTCGGTCGTCCTGACGTTGAGCATGAGCGAGCGCCCGCCGATCGAGCGTCGCACGAACCCCGCCCGGACCACCTTGAGGCCGTCGACCGGGCGGCGGGTCAGGTGGGCGCGGGCGGGGAGGTCATCGGTGATCTCGCGCAGAACGGCCATTGCGGGCTCCTCGAGGTGGTGATCGCGACGCCGTCACCATCCACCCCCGCCCTCACAGCGCCGTGACAGCGCGTTGGGTCTTACCTGTGAGCGGCTCGTCAGGCCGCGCTCGGCACCCCGCTCGTCGCCGTCGCGGCGCGATCGGCGATCTCGCCGCGCTCCCACGCGGCGTCGTCGGTGGCCATCACCCGCTGCGCGACCGCGGCGAAGGCGGCCAGGGCCACGAAGCTGCTCACGACGTCGATCGCCTTCCGGTTGACGACGTGGGCGGCGAGGCTGAGGACGGGGGCGACGATGAGCGCGATACCGGCCCACGCGGGCGTGATGCGCGAACGCAGCAGGCCGGCACCGAGCACGACCGAGCCGACGAACATGCCGGCCAGGAACACGATCAGCACCACGTTGATCACCCACGCCGACGAGTCGTCGAGGGCGGCGGCCGCGGCGGACCGCAGGCTCTCCTTCTCGGCCAGTCCGATCATCATCTGGTCGCTCAGGATCACGAGCATCGCGCTCACGTACCCGGCGATCGAGAGGGATCCCCCGACGAGCCCCAGCAGTGGCGCGCCGCGTCGCAGCGCGTGCATCATCGTGAGAATCGCCGGGATCAGGACCAGCACGCCGACGAAGGCCAGCAGGTCGGCGATCTGCGTCGCCGTGAGGTTGGCGCCGAGGAGATCGAGCGAGTCGAGTGCGGTCCCGTCGCTCTTCTGCCACGGCATCACCCAGAAGGCGACCAGGAGGAGGGCGGGGCCGATGACGAGACTGGCGGCGCCCGCGAGGCGCCGGAAACGCACGGTTTGGGACATCAGGGGGCTCCATCGGATCGCGCGGTGGGACCATCCCACCCGTCACCGCGACGCTATGAGCACGGGCCCCCGGGATCGTCCATGCCAGCGCCGAACCGGCCTGGGGGTTAGCCCTGAGTTCGCGGAGCCCCGGTCGCGCCGGCGCGCAGGTAGGTGAGCACCGCCAGCACGCGGCGATGATCCTCGACGCCGGCGGGCAGTCCGAGCTTGCGCAGGATCGCGCGCACGTGCGTCTCGACGGTCTTCTCGGTGAGCCACAATCGCTGTGCGATCCCCGCGTTGGTGCGCCCCTCCGCCATCAGCGACAGCACCTCGCGCTCGCGCGGGGTGAGGGCGGCGAGTGGGTCCTCGACGGTGGGCGGCGCGACCAGAGTGGCGACCACCGCGGCATCGAGGGCGGTGCCGCCCGGACGCCACTCGAGAGCACGCCTCCAGGAAGTCGTCCACGTCGAGCACGCGGTCCTTGAGCAGATAGCCGAAGCCCCCGCCGCTCGACACCAGCCGCACCGCGTGGCGGGTCTCGATGTGCTGGGACAGCACCAGCACGCCGGTCGCCGGGTGGCGCTCGCGGATCGCCGCGGCGCCGACCATGCCCTCGTCCTCGAAGTTGGGGGGCATGCGCACGTTGACCACCGCCAGTTCGGGCTCGTGCTCGGCCACCGCCACGAGCAACGTGTCGGCGTCGCCCACCCGCGCCACCACCAGATGGCCGGCGTCCTCCAGCAGGCCGGCGATACCCTCGCGCAGCAGCACCGAGTCCTCGGCGATCACGATGCGCATGGGAGCTCCACCACCAGACGCGTGCCCGCGCCGAGCGGGCTGTGATGCGCAGCACGCCGCCGTGCGCGCCGACCCGGTCGGCGATGCCGGTGAGGCCGCTGCCCGAGCGCGCCACCGCGCCGCCCGCGCCGTCGTCATCGACCCGCACGACCAGGCGATCCGCGCTGCGGATCGCCTCGACGTCGATGCGCGTCGCGCCCGCGTGCTTTACGGCGTTCGTGACCGCCTCGCACACGGTGTAATAGGCGGCGACTTCGAGCGGCTGCGGCAGGTCCTCGGCCTCCACGCGCACCGTGACCGGGCAGGGGCGAGCTGCGGGCGAGGTCTCCGAGTGCGGCGGCCAGGCCGTCGTCGAGACGCGGCGGGCGCAGCCCGGCGGCGATCGTGCGCAGGTCGGTGATCGCGTTGCCCACCTCCTGCACCGCCTGATCGAGCGCGGGACTCAGCACGCCCGCCTCACGCGGCAGCGAGCGCTGCATGCGCCTCAGCGCGACCCCGAGTCCCACCAGGCGCTGTTGGGCGCCGTCGTGCAGGTCGCGCTCCAGCCGTCGTCGCTCCTCGTCGCCGGCGCGCACCAGGCGCTCGCGCGACGCCTCGACCTCGGCGAGCTGTACGCGCAGCTCCACCCGCAGCCGCGCCAGCTCGACCGGCAGAGCGGCGGCGGAGAGCACGCTGCGCAGCAGGTCCGGCCGCTCGCGCAGCGCCGGATCGTGGAGCACGATGCCGAGTTCCTCGCCACGTTGTGCGACCCGCGTCATCGCCCGATCGGCCGGTGGCGCGTCGACCCCGATCACCCGGCCGTCCACTCCGGCGTACACCTCGCTCTGGGGAAGGCGCAGCCAGAGCTCCGCGTCGGCGTCACCGAGCGCCTGGGCGATCGCCGGTCCCGACGCCCTCCGGCGCCGCTTCGCCGTGGCGTACCGCGTCCTCGAACTCGCGCATGTGGCGCAGCCCCTCGTAGCGCGCGCGGGCGAAACGCCGGTCGACGAGATTCTGAACGCGCGCCCGAAGGGGGCGGAAGACCAGCGCAACGACGAGGGTCGCGATCGCGGTCGCGACCGGCGACCCGCCGCCGACGAACAGACCGAGCCCGAGCACGATGGCCGCGAAGCCGGCGGCGAGCAGCGCCGTGAGCGCCACGTAGACGAGTGTGCGGTTGACCACCCGGTCGATCTCGTAGAGCCCGTGGCGCGTGATGGCGATCCCCACCGACACGCTGATCGCGATCCCCGCGGCGAGGAGGGTTATGGGCACGATGTCCGTCGACGCCACCGACGACCGCGTACGAGACCGTGCAGAGCGCCAGCCCGAGCGGGATCAGCGCCGCGGACCACGCCAGCCACTTCAGCTGCAGGCGCTCGATCCCGCCCGCCCGGCGAAAGCGCACCACGACGGCCGCGGCGCCGATGAACAGCCCGGCGAACATCGCCAGCCACAACGCCAGAAGACCGCGGTCAACGCCGGCCACTCGCCGACGTACAGGGGGTTCTCCGCGCTCCCCTGGGGCGGTTCGAGTCGCTCGGTGCCGAGTGCGACGCCCATCACCACCAGCACGGGCGCCCCGAGCGTGACGATCGCCGCCGGTCGCCAGCGCGGCGATGGAAGGTGTCCGTCGGGGAAGAGCAGGGCGATGGCCACCGGCCAGATGTAGAACGCCGGCCACAGCGAGACGCTCACCAGCCCGAACCAGACATGCCCCGGCAGCGGGCTGCCCTGCGTCGCCCCCGACTGCGAGTAGGCCTCGCAGAAGGCGAGCACCGCGATCGGCAGGGGCCCGAGCGCCATGATCCAGCCGATCCGGTTCGTCGGCCGCGAGCGCAGGATCACCAGGGCGACCACCGTCGGCGTGAACACGGCCGCGACGAGGATCAGGCCGATGTAGACGGGGATACGGCCCTCGCTCGACGGGCGGGCGACCTGGTCGATGACCACGTAGGCCAGCAGCAGCCCCAGGGTGAGGGCCGCGGCTGACCACGCGATCCAAAGGCGGTTCGGCATCACGGCGCCATCGTCCCATCGACGGCGCCGAAGGGCCACGGTGCCAGCACCGAGATTGCCAGCTCGACTACTTCTCGTTCCTCTTGATCCAGAACGGGTACGTGCTTGAGCGGATGCGCTTCTCCCCGGCCCAAAGATGACCTGACAGTTCCACTATCTTTTTTGAAGTGCCAGAGGAGGCAGCATGAGACCAAGCTCAGACCGGGGGCGTAGGCGATGCCCGCGCTCGTTATCGAAGACAGCCTGCTGGTCCGCTACCCGACGTGGCTCGAGTGGCGCGAGGCCAAGGTGGGCGAGGCGACCCGCCGGGCCAGCGTGCCCATGATCGCGGCCGACACCATGCAGTGCGGTCACTGCTGGGGCCAGCGCCGCATCTTCGCGCCGGCGCCCAACGGCGAGGGCCTCCTCCCGCACCCCTGTCCCGGCCTGCCTCGGACGCGGCTACCTCACCACGATCGTCTGAGCACCGGCCGACTCGGACGCGCCGCCCGCCGGCGGTGACGTCGCCTCACGAGCGATCGGGCCCGGGGCGGCGGCTCGGGTGACGCGGCCGGTCGAGTCTGAGGGCCAGATCCACGAGAGCCGGCGCGTCGGCGTCGCCGGCGAGCCCGACCTCGGCCCACGTCTCCGCGCGGAGCCGCGCGAGGTGCGACGCGACGTCGGGAGCGCCCGAGGCGAGCGCGGCCTCGTGCTCCACCCGGGCGATGAAGGTCGCCGCGGGTTCTCGGCGCGCGACCTCGGCGTCGCGCCGCCCTCGCCGCCGGGAGATCATCCACCACACCAGCAGCAACAGCGGCACCTTGAGCATCACGAGGGAGAAGAGAACCCAGAGGGTCTGGAGCCCCGGGCGGTCCCCGAGCGACGGCGTCAGGACCAGGAGGAAGCTGCCGAGCAGGGCCAGGGCCACTGCCGATCCCACCGCCAGCGGCACCGCGGGCTCCCGCCACCGCCTTTCGAGCCGGGAATCGCCACCTCGCATCGCTCGCCCCCTCGTCGTCACCGGTGGGTCGAGCCGAATGGGCCCCGGAGGGGCGGTCCCCGGCCGAAAGACACCTGCCGCGCGCCCGGGGAAAGGCGGACGCGAGGCAGGAGACGCAGTATCCCTTCTGCGCTGAAAGAAATCAAATATTCAAATATACGAAGACTTGGCCCGCCAGGAAGTCCGCGGTCCCGCGGGCCCGCCCCCGCTCAGTCGCGCCGGCCGGACCTCGGGGTCGTCGAGGGAGCCGTCGCCATCTCGCTCAGGAGCGCCTGGGTGGCCTCGAGCGACGAGGTGAGGATCTGGCGCGCGACCTCCAACAGCTGGAAGATCCGCGGATCCCTGGCCCGGTAGTAGACGCTCGTGCCCTCCTTGCGGCTCTCCAGGATGCCGTGACGTCGCATCACCCCGAGGTGCTGAGAGGTGCCGCTCGAGTCGAGCTGCAGCGCGGACTGAAGGGCGCCGACGCCCATCTCGCCGTCGCGCAGCAACTCCAGGATCCGCACGCGCGCAGGGTGGCCGAGCACGCGGAAGAACTCAGCCTTGACCACGAAGATGGGCTCTTGCGTCGGCTCGCCAGAGCGCGCGGCGTCCTGATCGGGGGACATCTGCGGCTCCTCGTCTGGTCGCGTGTCACGCGGTCCTCGCCGCGGTGCGATTTTACCAACAGATGTTCGAATATTTGAAACTCCCGAGAAGTGCCCAATACTCCCGTGGACGGCTAAGAGAACTCCTTCGAGCTGGGCGATCCGAGGCCGTGTCAGGCCTCGCGAGGTGGGCGTCCAGTCTCTCGGCCGCGTCATCTGCGGCGGGCGGTCTCCCACGGGCCATCGCGTACGCGGTTCGGGTCGCCTAGTCTCGTCCCATGGCGGTCCGAGTATTTCTGGCCGATGACCACCCGATGTTCACCGAGGGCCTCTCCCGCGCGGTCGGCGAGCACCCGGCGATGGAGGTCGTTGGCACTGCCACCGACGGACGCGAGGCAATGGCGGGCATCCGCCGGCTGCTCCCTGATGTCGCGGTCCTCGACGTCAGGATGCCGGGGCTGACCGGGGTGGAGGTGACCCACGAGATCGTCCGCGAGGGTCTGGAGACGCGGGTCCTTCTGCTCTCGGCTCTCGCCGACGAGGTCATGGTGATGGAGGCGATCGCAGCGGGGGCGGCGGGCTACCTGGTCAAGGATGCCGACCGGGCGGAGATCTGTGAGGCGATCCAGGCCGTGCACGAAGGCCGGGCGGTACTGGCCCCGGAGGCCCAGACGGCGCTGGCCGCCAGCCTGAGGCTGCGCTTCAGCGAGCGGCGCCCGGTGGTCACCAATCGTGAGCGGGAGGTGCTGCGCCTCACCGCCGACGGGCTGTCGGCGTCGCGGATCGGCGCCGAGATGCACCTCAGTCCCGCAACCGTGAAGTCACACCTGAGCAGCGTCTACGAGAAGCTCGGGGTATCCGACCGCGCGGCGGCGGTCGCGGCGGCGATCCGGCTGGGGCTGCTCGAGTGAGCGAAGACGACGACACCCCCGAGCTCTGGCCCCAGGTCGAGATCGCGTCCGTCCCGGGCGCGGACGAGACCCCTCAGGCGCTCGCGCGGGCATCGTGGGCGATCAGCGCCGCCAGCGGGATGGGCGAGCTGCTCTCGCACCTGACACACCACTCCCGCGTGGCGGTCGGCGCTCGCCAGGCCGTGGCGAGCCTCACTCAGGGCGACGATCTCTCCCAGCGCATCGCCGTGGTGTCCCTCGATCCGGTCTACGAGAAGTGGGCGGGCTACCGCGAGCAGACCGACGGCTCCGGCATCTATGCGGAGGTCCTGCGCACGGGTCAGCCGATGCGGCTCACGCAGGAGGAGCTCGTCCGCCATCCCGCGTGGCGGGGCTTCGGTGACGCGCGAGACCGCCACCCCCCGATGCGGGGATGGCTGGCGGCTCCCCTCATGGCCCGCGACGGGCGCAATCTCGGCCTGATCCAGCTCTCGGATCGCAGCGCGGGAACCTTCACCGCCGACGACGAGGCCCGGCTCCTGCAGTTGACCTACCTCGCATCCGCGGGACTCGAGCGCATCCATCAGGAGGAGGTGCTGCGCGAGGAGCGCGACCAGGCGCGGACCCTTGTCGATGCGATGCGCGACGGTGTGACCGTCACGGACCGCGATGGGCGGATCGTGCGGGTCTCGCCGAGCTTCTGCGCCATGACCGGCTTCTCCGAGGCCGACCTCGTCGGCACGCTGCCCCCCTTCGCCTTCTGGCCACCCGAGTCGAGCGCGGAGCTGCTGACCGCTGGGGAGGCCGTCCGCGACCGTGGGGCCCAGGAGTTCGACGTTGCCCTGATGAGGGCGGACGGCACCCGGTTCCCCGTGCTCGCCAGCGCCGCCCCTCATCGCGAGAGCGGGGGGATCGTCACGATCGTGAAGGACATCACCGAACGGCGGCGGCGGGAGGAGAACCTCCGGAAGAGCCGCGAGGATCTGGCGACCGCCCAACGGATCGCCCACCTCGGCAGCTGGACGTTTGACGTGGTGGCCGAGGCGTCCCGATGGTCGGACGAGGTCTATCGCATCATGGGCATGACGCCCAGGGAGGGACCGGAGAGCATCGATGTCTTCTGGTCCCGGGTGCCGCTGGCCGAGCACGCGGCCATCCGCGACGCCATCGAGGCCACCCTCTCGACGGGCGCGCCGTATCGCGTCGAGCACCGATTCGTGCGGCCCGACGGCGAGGAGCGGTTCGTGCTCGAGCAAGCCGAGCTCGAGCAGGACGAGCAGGGGCGCGCGAGCCGGTTGATCGGCACCGTCCTCGACATCACTGCGCAGCGACGGGCCGAGGACGCGGCCCGTGAGCAGTCCCGGCGCATCGAGAGGCTCGCCGAGGACCGCGGTCGGCTGGTTGCCGACGCCCTCAACGCGGAGGACCGCACCCGGCAGCGGATCGCCGAGACGCTCCACGATGACGTCCTCCAGGATCTCCTGGTCGCCCGCCAGGACATCGCCGAGGCCATCGCGACGGGGCCGGCGTCGGAGCGACTGGACACTGCCCTCGAGGGCATCACGCGCGCCGCCGAGAGTCTTCGGGAGTCCGTGGGCGAGCTCCACCCGGTGACGCTGACCCACGGTGGGCTCGGGGTCGCGGTGCAGACGGTCGCCGAGCATTCGGCGCGGCGCGGCCACTTCGCCACGCGAGTGCTCGTCGAGCCCGGGGAGGCGGGCACGCACGACCGCCTCCTGATGGCGCTGGTCCGGGAGGCCCTGGTCAACGTCGAGCGTCACGCCGAGGCCGCCCACGTCGAGGTCGTCATCAGGCGCGGCCCGCGAGCGGTCGAGCTGATCGTGCAGGACGACGGACGGGGCATGGATTCGGGGCGCGAGCAGGAGGCCCTGCGCGAGGGCCACATCGGCCTGGCATCGGCACGAGAGCGCGTGCGCGCCCTGGAGGGGACGCTGACGGTTGACAGCGCGCCGGGGCGCGGGACCCGCCTGGCGGTCCGTCTCCCCGTCGGTCATCCGATCGCCGCAGACGATCGGATGACGCGGGTGGTGCGGTCGCAGGAAGGATAATTCCGCCGGCCCTATCGCTCATCGGCGATACGGCCGGCGGGTTACACCGCCGATGGAGGGGGCAGGTCGCGCTCCTCGCCCTCCACGGGGATCAGGCCGGACCGCTCAGGGACGAGCGCGACGCCACGGACGGCACGAGCACAGGTCACGGACGACGGGTCACGGACGACGGGTACGCAGGCCTGGGCCCTGCGTCCCGGTCATGGATGACGTGACGCCGCCACGGATGGCGACGCCTCGACACCCGGCGGTAGTGCCCACCGCCGGGTGGAGGCCGCCCCACGCCCCGTCGGTCGCGGACGCGGCTCTGCGTCACGCCGACGGTCGGCGGCGCGCGGGCCGCGGGATCCGCCTGGCGGTCCCTGCCTGATGCCGGTGCAGACGATCGGATGACCCGGGTGGTCCGATCGGCGGATCCAGAACCCGACGTGCGTCCCGGCGGTCGGCCCTGTGTGGGGACTCCTTATCGGACGACTCTCGGAATATGCAGACTCTCGAACCAGCACTCAGATCGCCCCGCGACGCCCGCCGCCTGGATGCCATCGCCCGGGCCGGCCTCGCCGACGGGGCCGCGGATGAGTCGCTGGAGCGCCTCACCCGCGTCGCCGCCGCCGCTGTTCGTGCGCCGGTCTCGGTCGCCACCGTGGTCGGAGCAGACGCCCAGTTCTTCGTGGGAGCAGCGGGCCTCGACGAGCCGTGGGCCACGAGTCGGCGGACCCCGCTCTCCCACTCCTTCTGCCGACATGTGCTGGACGGCCGGCCGCTGATCGTGTCAGACGCGGCGGCCGACCCGATCGTCCGCCACAACCCGTCGATCCACGACCTCGGCGTCGTCGCCTACGCGGGGGTCCCGCTTCGCGTCGGCGACGCCGGCATCCTGGGCGCGCTGTGCGTCATCGACCATCGCCCCCGCCATTGGAACAGCCACGACCTGACGCTGCTCCGGGAGATGGCCCCGGCGGCGGAGGCGGCGATCGAGCGGCGCCTTGCCCGAGCCGCCGCGCCGGCGCGCCCCGCGGCCGACGCCGGTGTGCTGATGATGCGCCGGATCATCGCCGCACGCGACCCCGGTACCGCGCGACACTGCGATCGCGTCGCCGTCCTGGCCGAGCGCATCGCGACCGTTCTCGGCTGGTCGGTGGATCGCCGTTCCCGCCTGCACGACGCCGCATTGGTGCACGACGTGGGAAAGGTCGGGGTGCCCGACGCGGTGCTCTTCCACCCGGGTCGCCTCGATGCGGGCGCGTTGGCCGTCGTCCGGCGGCACGCATCCCTGGGCGCCCGCATCGTCGCCGGCGCCCTCGATCCCGAGCAGGTCTCGTGGATCCGGAGCCACCATGAACGCATCGACGGAGAGGGATACCCGGACGGCCTGCGTGGCGAGGCGATACCGCTTGGCGCGAGGATCCTCACGGTCGCCGACTCCTGGGACGCGATCACGAAGGGCCGGCACTACGGCCCGGCCCGATCGCCGGGCCAGGCGCTCGACGAGCTCCGGCGCCTCAGCGGCCGTCAGTTCGACCCCGCCGTGGTCGCCGCCCTCGAGATGGTCCTTGGCGGCTACACCTGAGCCAGAAGGCGGACACTGTCGGCGCTGGAGGCGGGATCATCGAACGCCGGCGGCCTCCGCGACCGCGCGCAGGTCCTCCAGCGCAGCCACCTCGATCTGACGCGCCCGCTCGCGGGTGACTCCGAGGCGGCGACCGATGTCGGCGAGTGACTCGGGCGGCCGCCCCAGGCCGAAATGCCGCCGCAGCACCTCGCGCTGGCGCTCGTTCAGCGTGTCGAGAAGCCCTGTCGCCTGCGTGACGTCCGCAGCGGTCACGACCCGGTCGAGGGGGTCCTGCGAGAAGGGGTCCGGGATCAGGTCACCGAGGACCAGGCCGTCGTCATCGGAGCCGAGCGCCTCGTCGAGCGACCGGGGCGGCCTGTCGGCCGCGAGCAGGAGTTCGGCCCGCTCAGGCGGGATGCCCGCGCGGTCCGCCACGGCGCGCGCGCTCGAGCGGGTGCCGCCCCGTGCCTCCTCAGCGCGCCGCAGGCGCCTGATCTCGGCGCGCGCCGCCGCCGGGATACGCATGGGACGGCGCTGGTCTTGTGCCATGCGGTAGATCGCGCCGTGAACCCAGGGGGCGGCGTAGGGCCAGAACGGGACGCCCCGCGAGCGGTCGTAGCGCTCGGCGGCCTCGAGAAGCGCGAGGCTGCCTTCCTGCACCAGGTCGGCGTGCTCGATCCGGCGATCGCTGAAGCGGCGCGCCAGTGTGACGACCCGCGGCATGTTGGCTTCGACCAGGTGGTCCCGCGCCCGCCTCGCGAGGACGTCCGCCGAGCCGTGCCGCCGGCACGACGCCGCCGCCGCGAGCGACAGGGCGGTGGCCGCGAGAGGGTGCCCGAGGGCCTCGGCCGCTTCGCTCTCCGCCTGGAGGCGAAGCGGCTCGGTCTCGGGCGTCTGATGATTGGCCGGGTTCATGTCCCAAGGGTCGTCGCGGCCCGCCGGCCGGGCTACGACCCGTGCGGTCAAGACGCGGTGGCCTCTTCGACCCTTCAGGTCCGTCCCGGCCGACGGTTCGCCGCGCCTGGTCCTCCAGGACCGGTTGCCGCCTCCGCTTGGCTCTCCGGGGACGAGCGGAAACTGGTGTGCGTGCCCAGGCGGGCCTATCCTCGTGATCAGCCGATTGGGGAGCGGATGCCGGCCCCGAAAGTGAATGGCGACGTCGAGCTGCGCGACCGCCTGTCGAGCCTGCAGGGGTTGCTCGTCCTCTCCATGCTCATGACCGAGAGCGACGACGAGGGGCGGATCGTGGAGCTCGCGACGTCATCGGTGGGATCGCTGGGGCCCTACCGCCTCCACGGGGTGCACCTGGTTGACGGCGGCTGGCGGTGGACCCAGGGGAGCCTCCAGAATGCCGACGCGCGGGCGGGCGTTGACGCCCAATTCGCGGTGATCGGCGTCGGCGGCGGCGCCATCGCGGTTCCGGGGGACGACTGGTCCTGGGCGTTCCCCCTGCGCAGTCTCGACAGCCTCTACGGGCATCTCGTCGTGGGTGCCGATACCGAGCCGAACTCCAGCGGCCTCTTCCTGCTGCGCGTCCTGGCCCAGCAGGCGGGCATCGCGTTGGCCAACGCGCGCGCCCACCTCGGCCAGCGGCGGGCTGCAGAGGACTTGCGAAGCGCCAACCTGGCGCTCGCCGAGACGGTCGCCGTCCTCGAGCGCCGGACCGCCGTGCACGACCGCCTCACACGCGCCTCCGCCGAGGGGGAGGGGGAGCACGGGATCGCCCAGGCGGTGCACGAGCTCACGGGGCTGGCCGCGGCCATCGAGGACCGCCACGGCAACCTGCGGGCGTGGGCGGGGCCCGGCCGTCCCGAGCCCTACCCCAAGGCGTCCCCGACGCAGCGGGACGCCCTGATCCGCCGTGCGGCGCGCCAGGGCGCCCCCATTCATGACGGCGGCCGTCTGATCGCGCTGGCGGGGCCCCGCGACGATGCGCTCGGCGTCCTCGCCCTCATCGATCCGGGGGAGGACGCCGGCGAGCACCAGCAGCTGGCCCTCGAGCATGGTGCGACGGTCCTCGCCCTTGAGCTCCTGCGCCTGCGAAGCGTGGCCGAGGTGGAGCTGCGCATCGGCCGCGACCTCGTGGACGAACTCCTGGCCGGTGCCGACGCCGAGAGCGCCCGACGCCGGGCCCGGGCCATGGGCTACGACCTGGAGCGCCCCCACTGGGTGGTGGTGATCGAGAACCGCCGCTCATCCGACGAGGGCCTCGTCCACTCCGTGCGCCGGGCGGCGCGCGCGACCGGCGCGGGGTCGCTGCTGATGGCGCGCGGCGATGAGATCCTCCTGCTCGCGGACGCCGAGGTCTCGTGGAGCGACCTGCACACGCTCGTGCTCGCCGAGCAGCGTCAGCGGCGTTGCCGGCTCGGCGTCGGAGGCGTGTGCAGGGGGGTGGAGGACTTCCCGCGCTCCTACCGGGAGGCCCGGTTCGCCCTGCGGGTGCAGGACGCGACCATTCCGGGCGATCGCGCGCTGGCGTTTGACGATCTCGGCGTTTACCGCCTGCTGGCCGACGTGCGCGATGCGGCGGATATCGAGCGCTTCGCGCGGCACTGGCTCGGCCCCCTCATCGAGTACGACGAACGCCGGGGCTCGGAACTCGTCACGACGCTGAGCCGCTACCTCGAGGGAGGTCGCAGCTACGAGGCGGCCACCGCGGCCCTGTCGGTCCATCGCAGCACGCTCAGATACCGGCTCCGGCGGATCGCCGAGATCTCGGGCCAGGACCTGAGCGACCCCGGCGTCTGCTTCAACCTCCAGCTCGCCACCCGCGCGTGGCACACGATGCTAGCGGTGCGGGGCGCGGGCGGAGCGTCGTCCGGCCCGTAGACGCCGGACGACCGGGAGGGAGGGTCACAGCAGGAGATCGAAGATCGCGAAGGCCCGCTCCCACTCCGCGGTGCCCGGGTTGCGCTTGTGAGGCTCGATGATCCGAAAGGTCTTCGCCAGCGCCACCCCGAGCCCGCCGGCGATCAGGGGAAGGCGCTCCTCCGCCTCCACCCCCAGCGCCACGTCCAGCTGCGGGTGGGGGGCCAGGCGCTCGAGGACGGGCATGAGCTCGGGCGCCTCGTCCATCCGCTGGAACGCGCGGATGCTTTCGCGCACCCCCCGTGTGATCGGCAGGTCCGCGACCTCGACGACGTCACGCCCGCTCGCATGGGCCCGCTCCTGAGCGATCAGGACCATGTCCTCGATCACCCTCTGGACGAAGTCGTCAAAGCGCTTCAGGTCGTTGCGATCCACGCGGAGGCCCGCGGCGGCCCGGAAGAAATGCTCGAACTTGACCACTCCTAGCACCGGCATCGGTCCTCCCTCGCGGATCGCTGGATGGGAAGGAGTGATCGAGCGCCGCGCGACGTCCAGCCGTGGGTTGACCAGGACCCGTGTTCGATCACCCCTCCGTACCGATCCGGAACTGATCGCGGGAGGAGAGTGCGGTGAGCATCGACCGCGAGTACGAGCGGTTAGTCCACCTTGGCTGGGACACCTGGGGCACGGCCATCCCGGTCCCCCTCCCCGCGCATGAGCGCCTTCGCGTGCGCCTCGGGGAGCTGGCGCTGAGTGTGGGCGTCGGGACCTCGTCAGGCCTTCGCGTGCGCCACGGGCTGGTCCGAATTGACTGGCCGCTGGTGCTGGACGTCTCGGACGACGCCTTCGCCGCCGCGGTCCGGGGAATGACGCGACGCGGCGCGCTGCGGGCGGAGGGCCGCTCGCTGACGATCCCATGGGAGGCGCTGCCGGCCTACCACCGCGGCCCCGGACTTGACCGCGGCGCCGTCGCGATCACGGGACAGTGGACACGACAGGGAGGGTGGTGATGGCTCGAGCGGTCGGAATCGATTTGGGGACCACCAACTCGGTGGTCGCGGCGATGGAGGGCGGCTCGGCGCAGGTGATCCCGAACGCCGAGGGCGCGCGGACCACGCCGTCGGTGGTGGCGATCACCCCCGAGGGCGAGCGTCTGGTGGGGCAGGTGGCCAAGCGCCAGGCGATCCTCAACCCCGAGGGCACCATCTACTCGGCGAAGCGGTTCATCGGGCGACGATGGGGCGAGGTGGACGAGGAGGCGAGGATCGTCTCGTACGAGGTGGTGCGCGGCGACAACGACGCCGTGCGCTTCCAGGTGCGCGACAAGCAGTACGCGCCCGAGGAGATCGCCGCGGAGATCCTCCGCAAGCTCGCCGGCGACGCCGGCAAGCAGCTCGGCGAGCAGGTGACCGAGGCCGTCATCACCGTGCCGGCCTACTTCAACGACGCCCAGCGCCAGGCGACCAAGGACGCCGGCAAGATCGCCGGCCTCGAGGTGCTGCGCATCATCAACGAGCCGACCGCCGCCGCGCTCGCGTACGGGCTCGACAAGAAGGAGCAGGAGACCGTCCTGGTCTTCGACCTCGGCGGAGGCACCTTCGACGTGTCGATCCTCGACGTCGGCGACGGCGTGGTCGAGGTGCGCGCCACCAACGGCGACGGCCACCTCGGCGGCGACGACTTCGACCGCCGCATCGTCGACCGCCTGGCCGAGGAGTTCCAGCGCGACCAGGGCATCGACCTGCGCAACGACCCCCAGGCCCTCCAGCGCCTCTACGAGGCCGCCGAGCGGGCCAAGGTGGAGCTGTCGGCGACCACCCAGGCCCAGATCAACCTGCCCTTCATCACGGCGGACGCGACCGGACCGAAGCACCTGACGACCACGCTCGCGCGCGCGCGCTTCGAGGAGCTGACCCGCGACCTGGTCGAGCGCACGCGTGGCCCGGTCGAGCAGGCCCTGGCCGACGCCAAGCTGACGCCGGACGACATCGACGAGGTGATCCTCGTCGGCGGCTCGACGCGCATTCCGGCCGTTCAGGCGCTTGTGCGCAAGCTCACCGGGGGCACCGAGCCGAACATGACCGTGAACCCGGACGAGGTGGTCGCCATCGGCGCCGCGATCCAGGCCGGCGTGTTGAAGGGCGAGGTCGAGGACGTCGTGCTCCTGGACGTCACGCCGCTCTCGTTCGGAGTGGAGACGATGGGCGGCGTGATGACGCAGATCATCGAGCGCAACACGACCATTCCCGACGCGTCGCAGCCGAGATCTTCTCGACCGCCGAGGACGACCAGACGGCGGTGGACATCGTGGTGCTCCAGGGCGAGCGCGAGCTGGCCCAGGACAACCGCGTGATCGGGCGCTTCCGCCTCGAGGGGATCCGGCCTGCGCCCCGAGGCCTGCCCCAGATCGAGGTCACCTTCGATATCGACGCGAACGGCATCCTGAACGTCACCGCGCGCGACAAGGAAACGGGCGCCGAGCAGCAGATCACGATCTCCGAGAGCACGAACCTGCCTCAGGACGAGGTGGAGCGGATGATCCAGGACGCCCAGGCGCACGCCGCGGAGGACCGTCGGCGGCGCGAGGAGGTCGACGCGCGCAACGAGCTCGACGCCTCGCCTATCAGGTCGAGCGGACTCTCGGCGAGGTCGGCGACCGGGCGCCGCAGCACGAGCGCGCGCGCGCCGAGGCCCTGGTGGCGGACGCGCGCCGGGCGCTCGAGGAGGGCGTCGGGGTCGAGCGGGCCCGCGAGCTCGCCGGCGACCTCCAGCAGGTGCTGCACTCCCTGACCGCGGCGGCCTCCCAGCCGGTTCACGCGACCGGCGGCGACGAGGACGACGTGGTGGACGCGGAGTACGAGGAGTGAACGAGGACGCCCGCGAGGTGGGGGAGCCGTCGGACGACGCCCCGGCCCTCCCGGCCGAGGAGGCGGTCCCGGCGTGGGAGCTCGAGGCGCGCCTGGCATCGACCCAGGACCGCCTCCTGCGGGCCATGGCGGATCTGGAGAACCACCGACGGCGCGCCGGCGTCGAGATCGCCCGGGCGCGCGTCGAGGCTGCCGACGAGGTGCTGCGCTCATTCATGGACGTGGCCGACGCCGCCGCGCGTGGCCTCGCGGCCGTGGCCGACCGGCCGGATGATCCGGCGGCGGCGGGTCTCGCCGCGCTGACCCAGCAGATCGACGCCGCGATGCGCCGCCACGGCGCCGAGCGCATCGGGACGGTGGGCGAGCCATTCGACCCCGAGCGCCACGAGGCGGTCGGGGTGGCCCCGGCGCCCGGCCTCCCCGACGGCGCGGTGGCCGCGGTGGCGCGCGAGGGGTACACGGTCGGAGACCGGCTGCTCCGCCCGGCCGAGGTGGTGGTGGCCCGCACGCCGGGCGATGCCGGATGAGCTCGCGCACGCGGGACCCCTACGAGGTCCTCGGGGTCGCGCGGAACGCCTCGCAGGAGGATATCCGCAGGGCCTACCGCACGCTCGCGCGCACGCACCACCCCGACGTGAGCCGCGAGCCGGACGCCGAGACCCGCTTCAAGGAGATCACCGAGGCCAACGACGTGCTCGGCAACCCGGAGACGCGGGCCCGCTTCGACCGGTACGGGCCCGCCTCGGCGCGAGATGGGCCGGGGCGGGCCACCGCCCCCGGGCAACGGCGGCGCCGGGCCCGACGTGCGTCGTGGTCTACGGCGACGTGGGGGACTTCGGCGACGTGGCGGGGTTCGGCGACTCTTCGGCGACCTCTTCGGCCGCCGCACAGGTCGCCCGGGCGGCGGGCGGGCCGGACGGCCGCACGGACCTCCGTGACCGAGGTGCTCGGGTCGCCCGACGAGGCGGCGCTGGGCGCCACCCGTGGAGGTCACCACCCCAAGCGGAGTCGCGCGGGTCGAAGGTGCCGCCAGGCTCGTCGAGCGGCCGCCGTCTGCGTCTGCGCGGCAAGGGGCGGGGCGGCGGCGACCTCTACGCGACGGTCAAAATCGTCGTCCCGAAGACCCTCACGGACGAGGAGCGCGCCGCCTACGAGCGGCTACGGGCCGTGAGCACGTTCCGTCCCCGCGGGGCGGCGTGATGTCGGTGAGGACGACCCGCCGCACGACGCTCGTCGTCTCGGCTCGGGCGGCCGAGGGGTACAGCATCGCCGAGTTGGCGCGGGCCGCGGGCGCCGACCCCCGCGTTGCACGGCGCCTCGCGGCCCTCGGACTCTTCGATCCCCTCATCCCGGGGCGCGACCTGCGGCCGCGGGCCGCCGCCGTGCGCCTCGCCCGCGCGCTGCGACTGCGGCGCGACCTCGGCCTCAACCTCGCCGGCGCCGTGCTCGTGTCGGAGCTCCTCGACCGCATCGACGAACTCGAGCGCGGCCGCCACCAGGACCAGGAGGCGTGATGGATCCGAACCGGCTGACCCAGAAGAGCCAGGAGGCGCTCACCACCGCCCAGGCCGACGCTCGTCGCCGAGGCCACGCCGAGACCGACGCGGAGCACGTCCTGCTGGCGCTGCTCGAGGACCCCCAGGCGCTCGCTCCCGCGCCTCCTGACGCGCGCGGGCGCCGACACGGCGGCGCTGCGCGAGGAGCTCGAGCGGCATCTGGCCGGGCGGCCGCACACCGCCGGGTCGGGGGAGCGGCGCCGGGGCAGCTGGTGGTGTCGCGCCGCCTCGAGCGCCTCCTCGACCGCGCGGCCGAGGAGGCCGGCCGCCTGAAGGACGAGTACGTCTCGGTGGAGCATGTGCTGCTGGCCATGACCGAGGAGGATCTCTCGCTGGCCGCCGGGCGCATGCTGCGCGAGCGGGGCGTCACCCGCGAGGCCCTGCTCGACGTGCTCACCCAGGTGAGCGGCAGCCAGCGCGTGACCAGCGCGACACCCGAGGGCTCCTACGAGGCGCTCGAGAAGTACGGGCGCGACCTCGTGGCCGACGCCCGCGCCAACCGCCTCGACCCGGTCATCGGCCGGGACGAGGAGATCCGCCGCGTCGTCCAGATCATCTCGCGCAAGACGAAGAACAACCCGGTGCTGATCGGCGACCCCGGCGTCGGCAAGACCGCGATCGTGGAGGGCCTCGCCCAGCGGATCGTGCGCGGCGACGTCCCGGAGGGGCTGCGCGACCGGACCATCTTCGCCCTCGACATGGGCCTGCTCGTGGCCGGCGCGAAGTACCGGGGCGAGTTCGAGGAGCGTCTCACGGCGGTCCTCAACGAGGTCCGCGCCGCCGAGGGGCGCATCCTGCTCTTCATCGACGAGCTTCACAACGTGGTCGGCGCGGGGGCCGCCGAGGGCGCGATGGACGCCGGCAACATGCTGAAGCCGATGCTGGCCCGCGGCGAGCTGTCGTGCATCGGCGCGACGACCCTGGTCGAGTACCGGAAGCACATCGAGAAGGACGCCGCGCTCGAGCGCCGTTTCCAGCCCGTGATGGTCGAGGAGCCGAGCGTCGAGGACGCGCTCTCGATCCTCCGCGGCCTGCGTGAGCGCTTCGAGGTCCACCACGGCGTGCGCATCCAGGACGCAGCGCTCGTGGCCGCGGTGACCCTCTCGGAGCGCTACATCAACGACCGCTTCCTCCCGGACAAGGCGATCGACCTCGTCGACGAGGCCTGCGCGGTCATCCGCACCGAGATCGACTCGATGCCCCAGGAGCTCGACCAGGTGTCGCGCAGGGTGGTGCGGCTCGAGATCGAGGAGGCCGCCCTGACGCTGGAGAGCGACGCGGCCAGCAGGGAGCGCCTGGAGGCCCTCCGCAAGGAGCTCGCCGACCTGCGCGCACAACTCGATGCGATGCATGCCCAGTGGGAGGCCGAGCGCGCGGCGATCAAGAAGGTCCAGGCGCTCCGCGAGCAACTCGAGGCGCTGCGCCACGAGATCGAGGAGGCCGAGCGGGACTACGACCTGAACAGAGCCGCGGAGTTGCGCCACGGCCGCCTCCCCGAGCTCGAGGCCCGCCTCGCGGCGGAGGAGGAGATGCTCACGCGCCGTCAGGGGGAGCAGCGCCTGCTGCGCGAGGAGGTCACCGAGGAGGAGATCGCCGAGGTGGTCGCCCGCTGGACCGGCATTCCGGTCTCCCGCCTGCGCGAGGGCGAGCGCGTGAAGCTGCTGCGCCTCGACGAGGTCCTCCACGAGCGCGTCGTCGGCCAGGACGAGGCCGTGCGCCTGGTGGCCGATGCGGTCATCCGCGCCCGCGCGGGCATCAAGGACCCGCGGCGTCCGATCGGCTCGTTCATCTTCCTCGGCCCGACCGGGGTGGGGAAGACCGAGCTCTCCCGGGCGCTCGCGGAGGCGCTCTTCGACACCGAGGACAACGTGGTGCGCATCGACATGTCCGAGTATCAGGAGCGCCACACGGTCAGCCGGCTGGTCGGCGCGCCGCCGGGGTACGTCGGCTACGAGGAGGGCGGCCAGCTGACCGAGGCCGTTCGCCGCCGGCCCTACTCGGTGGTGCTGCTCGACGAGATCGAGAAGGCCCACACGGACATCTTCAACATCCTGCTCCAGGTCCTGGACGACGGCCGCCTGACCGACTCTCAGGGGCGGACGGTCAACTTCGCCAACACCGTCGTGATCATGACCAGCAACATCGGCTCCCTGCACCTGCTGGAGGGGGTCGACTCATCGGGCGGCATCTCGGAGGAGGCCCGCGGGGCGGTCATGGCCGAGCTGCGCGCGCGCTTTCGGCCCGAGTTCCTCAACCGCGTGGACGACATCGTGCTGTTCGCGCCGCTGACCCTCGAGCAGATCGAGCGGATCGTCGAGATGCAGGTGGAGGGGCTACGCCGCCGTCTCGCCGACCAGCGCATCGACCTACAGCTGACCCACGAGGCGCGCGACCACATCGCCCGGGAGGCGTACGACCCGGTCTACGGCGCCCGCCCGCTGCGGCGCTTCATCCAGCACGAGGTCGAGACCCGAGTGGGGCGCGCGCTCCTGTCCGGCGAGATCCTGCCCACAGCGACGATCACGATCGACGTCGCGGACGACGAGCTCAGCGTGCGCTGGAGCATGCCCGACACCGAGTCGAACGGGGCGAGCGCCCGGGAGCCTGACGCTGAGGGCATCGGCGTGGGAGGCTGAACCATGGCCGCCGCGATCGTCACCTGCCCCACCTGCGGCACGCGCAACCGGGTGCGTGCGAATCCCTCCGCGGTGCCGAAGTGCGCGAAGTGCGGCTCGCGGCTGCCCTGGGCGGTCGATGCGGGCGAGGACGACTTCGCGGAGGAGATCCAGGCCCCGGTGCCGGTGGTGGTGGACTTCTGGGCGCCGTGGTGCGGGCCCTGCCGGATGGTCAGCCCGATCCTCGACCGGCTGGCCGAGGATCGCCCCGGCGAGGTCAAGGTCGTCCGCGTCAACGTGGACGAGGCCCCCTCGCTGGCGCAGCGCTACCGGGCCCTCAGCATCCCCACGCTCGTCGTGCTGCGCGACGGTGAGGAGATCGACCGGGTCGTCGGTGCGGACCCCCGCCTGGCCGACCGGATCGCGCCACACCTCGGCGCGCCCTCGGCCTGAGCGCGGCCGCTCCGGCCGGTCACCTCCGCTCCAGGAACTCCTCCGGCTGCACGTAGTGGGGGTTCTCGAGGACCATGCCCGCGAGCAGCAGCTTCGGATGGGTCCTCATCAGGTCCACGATGGCCCCGCCGGTGAGACCGCCGAGGTCATAGAGGCACAGGACGCACTGGCGGTGCCGGTTCGCGAGCAGGTTGAGGGCCGCCTCGTAGCGGACGATCTCCTGCGAGGTGCGGGGGTTCGCGAAGGCCCAGCTCCCCTCGCCGGCGATCCGCGCGGTGGCGTAGGGCCCGGCCTCCAGCAACGCGGGGATCTCCGTGTTCCAGTACTGGATCATCTCGTCGGCCACGAACGTGCCGTTGCGCAGGTAGGCCGCGGCCGGCGTTCGCACGTCCAACTGCGCCGTGGCCGACCCGGGCTCCCGGGACAGGGTGGCGAGAAGGTCGTCCCGCCCGCCCTCGCCCACGACGGCGAGGCACTTCTGACCGGCCCGGAGCCCCTCGGCCAGATACGGCACCAGCACCTCATCGCGACCGCCCACCCCACGGTAGAAGGCGCAAACGTGCTCTCCGGGAGCGAAGTCCAGCCCCGGAAGAAACGGGATCGGCGCGGTCCGAGACGTCGGCACCTGTGGGGGCACGACCATCCTCCGTCGGGAATCGCACGCTATGGCGGCGATCGCGGGCGCGTCAAGCGGTGGACGCCTATCGCAGGGCGAGGTGCTGGTGCACGAGGCGAACGGCCATCGCCCCCTCGCCCACGGCTGAGGCGACCCGCTTGATCGAGCCGCTCCGCACGTCCCCGGCGGCGAACACCCCGGGCCAGCTCGTCTCGAGCAGCAGCGGCCGGATCCGCTCGGTGGGGGGGCCGTCCTCCTCCTCGTCGCACGCGACCTGGTCCCCCGTGAGGATGTAGCCACCGTCATCGAGCTGGAGCTGGCCGTCCAGCCACGCAGCGTGCGGCACGGCGCCGATGAAGATGAAGAGCGCCCGCGCAGGGACGGTGAGGCGCTCACCGCTGCGGTTGTCGCCGACCTCCACCGCCGCGAGGTGTCCGTCGCTTCCCGAAAGCCCTCGCACCTCGCTCTCGAGCATCACCCGGATCGACGGGCTGCGCTCGATGCGATCCACCAGGTAGCGCGACATGTTCTGGTCCAGCTTCGCCTCGCGCACCACCAGGTGGACCTCGCCCGCGTGGCTCGCGAGGAAGAGAGCGGCCTGGCCTGCCGAGTTGCCCCCACCCACGACGACCACCGGGTCGCCCAGGCAGGTCTGCGCCTCGGCCAGGGTGGCCGCGTAGTGAACGCTCGCGCCCTCGAACTCCTCGAGCCGAGCGAGCGGCAGCTTGCGATAGCGCATGCCAGTGGCCAGGAGGACGGCGCGGCCGCCGACCTCCGTCCCATCGCGCAGGCCCACGTAGTACGCGCCGTCGCGGCGCTCGATGCCCGTCGCCTCGGTCGGCACGTTGATGCCGGCGCCGAACTTCTCGGCCTGGATGATCGCGCGCTCGGCGAGCTCTCCGCCCGAGAGGCCGGCCGGGAAGCCGAGGTAGTTCTCGATCCGCGACGAGGTGCCCGCCTGACCGCCGGCAGCCACCGACTCGAGGGTGAGGGTGTGGAGGCCCTCGGACGCCGCGTACACCGAGGCGGCGAGCCCGGCGGGGCCCGCCCCCACCACGAGCAGGTCCCAGGTGTCCACCACGGGAGCCGACGCCCTCAACCCGATCGCACCCGCGAGCTCCGAGTTATCCGGGTTGCGCAGCAGGGTGCCCCCCCAGATCACCACCGGGGTCTCCTCGGGGGAAACGCCGAGCTCGCGAAGAAGGGACTCGGCCTCCTGATCGCGCTCGAGGTCGATCCACCGGTGGGGCAGGCGGTTGCGCGCAGCGAACTCGCGCAGGCGGACGCTGTCGGGTGAGAAGCCCGAGCCCACGATGCGCAGGCCCGCGCCGACCTCGAGCAGGAATGCGCGGCGCGCCAGGTACGCGCGCAGGATCAGGTCCCCGAGCGCCGGATCCTCCCCGACGATCGCACGGAGGCGCTCGACCGGCACCGCCAGCACCTGCCCCGCATCGCGGACGACCGCCGAGAGGAAGAGCGACTGGCCGGTGAGCAGGCTGAGCTCGCCCAGGAAGCGACCGGGCCCGTGCACCGCGACCACCCGCTCGCCGGCGCCGAGGCCCTCCACCACGGCCACGAGGCCGTCGAGGATGACGAGAAGATCGCAGGACGGGTCGCCCTCGCGGTAGAGGACCTCCCCGGGCCGGGTGGCCCGCTGCCTCCCGCCGACGGCGAGAGACGCGATCTGCTCGCCGCTCAGGCGTGGGAAGGCTCCCTGCAGGTCGGGGGTCTCGATGCCCCGCTCCGGTGCCACCGGTTGCGGCTCGGCCGTCACTCCGAGGGTCCTCGCGGCGGGCGGCCCTCTACATCCTCGCGCCAGCGGCGCGACCCACCTCTCCCGCTCGCTTCCGCGGCCCGTTGCTCCATGGAGCCTTCGTGGTCGGCCACGTGTGCGTGTCAAGAACGAAGCGCAAATCGGTGCGAGCGCAGGTGCGCGCAGCCGCGCCACGGGAGCCGGAGCAGTAAACGCCATAATGGAGCCGATCCGCCGAAGTAGCTCAGCTGGCTAGAGCAGCCGCCTTGTAAGCGGCAGGTCAGGGGTTCGAGCCCCCTCTTCGGCTCTCGCTTTCCTCCTGCTAAATGCCCGCTTCTCGCCGGCTCAGGCGCATCTTTCGCCGAACACGCGAAAGCGCCTGAATGCGTCTCATGTTCGGCTGGGAGCTGCAGAGACGTTGCGGGAGACGTTGCGGGAGATCTGCCTCTCTGGTTGGCCGTCGCTCGTCTCAGGGCGGAGGGGCCTCGGCTCCCGATTGCAATGACACCTCTGCCTTGCCCGCAGGGGCGCCGTACGTTCGGGGTCGTCGCCCTCCGCCCGTCGGCAAGCACCGGATCGCGGGCGTGTGAGGCCGCCCCGGCCCCTGTCAGGCTCGAACGCCGAGCTGAGACACGGCGTCATCCGGTGCCCGGACGGGCCCTCGATAGTCCTGAGGCACTCCTCCGTCCGCCGCCCGATCCGGACAGTCGCAAGGATCGAGCCCTGCTCCTGGAGCTGCGGGCTCGTCCGCCACCGGGCTGGCCGCTGCGTCCAGTGCCGCCACTTCGACCGGCTGGTCCAAGAACGACGCGACCCGGGGTGCCAGCCCCGGGTCGGTCCCTACGAAAGATCACTACCTGTGACTCGAGAGTACCCGAGGCCTCGGATCGTCCCGAACCATCCGGGTGGCAGAAGCATGGCGGCGCGCCGAGCGTGACCGACGCCGCCTACGCGATCGAGGTGGAGGCGCTGGCGAACGAGCGCTTCGCCGCCGTCGGCGGAAGCGTTCTGGCAGCTCTCGCCGAATCGGGTCTGAGCCCTCGCCGCGCTTCCAATGTCGTCTGCTGGTTCATCGTCGCCCAGCTTGCCCTCGGCCCTTGGCGCTCGCGCGGCGAGGTCCGGCCAGCCGGGCTCGCACAGAAGATGGGCGTTTCGCGTTGGACCGAGTGGCGGGCCCGTCGTGACGCAGTGGCAGCTGGGGTCGTGCGCGACTGGTCGCTGCCGGACCCCGAGGCTCGAGGCTACGGACGTGGCGCAGTGCGAGTGCTGGAGCTCGCTTTCGTCCGGACTCGAGCAGTCACACAGAAGGTGGCGGCCCAAAAGGCAGGCCGCGCGAGCCGCGCCGAGCGCCGTCGCCAGGAGCGGGAGCGCACGAGGGGCCCGCGCGTCGGCGCCGATTCGCCGAACTCGACGCGTGTCCCTGCCGTCGCCTCCGAGCCCCTGACAAGCCCCCCTGACACGCCTCTTGACTTCGGCGATCTGCGTTCGCCCGCCGCGACGCAGATCTGGACGCTGATCGAACGCGTTCAGGATCGTGGTCCTGCTGTCGGCGAGGATGCGCCCAGACCCCACCCACCGCCTGTGTAGCCGCAGCGCCCCTCTCGCCCAACGATGCACAGGCCGCCGGTGCCCCCGGCGGCTTTGCCTTGCCTACGAACGGTCCTTACCGGTGCCCCTGGGGGTCAAACGCGCCGCACGACTCCCCGCCCACCCATCGACTGAGCGGTAGCGAGGCGATCTGTAGGTGACCGACTTCACGTTCCTGCAACAGTCGCGTGGGCGCGCCGTTGAGGGCGGCAGGAGCCTCGCAGTTCACTCTTGAGATGCCGCACGGTGACTGGGTAGTCGGGGTCTCTCAGAAGCTCCTTCGGAGCTCGAGTAGAAGAAGGCCGCCCCGGCCGGCGGTGGGGGCCCGCCCGGCGCGCCGCCAAGACCAGCGCGCAGCCTTATCCGCGCGAACCCTGGTGCGCCCGTCAGATCTCGCCACCGCCGGCATCGACGGCTCGCCGCTGTCAATGAGCGACGGCTCGAGCACCTTCTACGCGCTCCAGAACGACCTCGGGAGCACCAGCGACCTGATCAACGCCTCGGGCACCGCCCAGTCGCGCTACGCCTACGAGCCCTTCGGGGCTACGACCGAGACCCGGCTGGTCGGAGGAGCCCCGGCGAACCCGGAGCGCTTTGCCGGCGAGTACCAGGACCCGTCAGGGAGAGCCGGCGAGCCCCGACGGCTCCGAGAAGGCGTCGCCCGATCAGTTCGACCGGCAGGTCCCAGGCACGAGCCAAGCGGAGACGGTCGATTCCAAGGTCCAATCGCTTGCTGAGGATGCTCCTCGCCAGCCGAAGGCGATCTTCTTGGGTCACGGCAAGAACAGTGGTCCACTTGAGAAGCTGGAGAAGATCCTCGCGGGCTTTCAGATCCCGTACAAGGTTGCCGTCATCGAACCCAACCTTAAGCGGCCGATTCCGAAGAAGGTCAAGGATCTCATGCTCGAATGCGGCTCGGCGATCCTCATCCTCACGAAGGACGAGAAGTTTCTCAACGCCGACGGCAACGAGGTCTGGCGACCGAGCGAGAGCGTCGTTCATGAACTCGGAGCTGCATCATTCGCCTACGAGGACAGGGTCGTCATCTTCAAGGAGAGCGGAATCACTCTAATCCGGAGGCGGCGTTGGGGCTGGGACTTCGAGGCCGAGCGTTCCGATTGGCACCTAACACCGCGGGCGGGTCCCATCCGTTGCCCGCCCTGCGGTGGTCCTCCCGGGACTGGCCGCCGCACAACGCTGTCCTCATGCGCGAGGGCGGTGGCCACTGCGACGTTGTCGCTAGGGGGTGCGAGTGATGGGTCCGCCTGGGCCGTCGGCGGTAATCACGACCAGCTCGTCCTTCCCAGCGCTGTAGCTGACGATTCCGTCGGGAGCGTCGGCCGGCGTACCGTTGATGGCGACCGACCTATAGTTCTCGGGGAGAAGTACGGCGCCGACCACCGAGCCGTCGGGCGCCGTGAACGAGAATCCGAGCCCGTCGCGAGACACCGAGCTTGCTGGGTTGCAGCCAAACTGAGATCCGGCTCCCTCAGCGATCATCGCGAAACACGTCTTCCCGCTCAGTGACTGGCTTCCGACCGACGCTCCGGAGACGCCCGGAGCAACGACGAACCGGGTGGAGCCGATCTGCACTGCGGTCTTGGCGTTCGCCAAGTCTAGGCTCTCGCCCAAAGTGGCCGGCACGTCCACCGCGCCGTGCCCAGCGTCGACGGGGATGACGCCCTCTCTCGTCGGAACTGAGGCCTGGATCTCTTCGGCGGCCCCTTGGCCGACCAACAACTTGGCCCCGAAGACCGCCGCAAGCGCGAGAAGGAGGATCGCCACCAGGACAGGCCAACGCCGACGAAGGGTTTCTGGATATGACATTCTCAGGTCTCCTTTTTCAGGCGGGGTAGTAGCCGCAGTTGACGTTTACGTTGCCGCCCGAAATGTTGATGCACACGTACTGAGCCTGGTTATAGTTAACGCCGTTGTTGTATACCCAGATCTGAGGGTCGGGATAGCTGGTCTGTGCGCGGCCGATGTAAGTGCCCACGGCGTAGATATCAATCGCCTTTCGGGTGCCGCTAGTCTGGTTGTTCATAAACGGTCGGTTGGTAAACCCACTGCTAACAGGCACGGGCGAGGACTTATAATTGGGACTCGTGCCAATGCCCCCGGTGCCACATGCGCTGTTAGCCCAGTAGCAGGTGTAGGCCTGCGCGCCAGGAGCGAATGCAAGGCCGACGACCGCGACGAGTCCCGCAACAAAGAGCCCGGCCAGTCGCCGCACCCCTCTGCTCCTCCGGTTTATTCCATGGTCCCCAAGCCGGGTCCCCCTCCGGCATGCCGCTCCATGAGGGCGAAGCCTGGCCAGGATAGGCAAGTTGTCTGTGCATTTCATAGGAGCCCCTTCCTCTTTCTCGAAGAATCGCTGCGGCAGGCTCCCTCTTGTCCGGTACGGCGCGGAGCTGGCCCCTCGCGTAGCTGTCGGAGAGACCCATGTTCGATGCACAGGAGGGCCTGCTATCGACTACTCCGCGCCGCGGTTGCTCCGTCCCCTTCGTTCTCAGTTTCGCTAACTTTGGATTCGGGGCCAAGGACCGTGCCTTCCGTGAAGGACATTCCGCTCATCCAGTCTCGCAACCGACCCACGGCGTTGGGCCTCGGACCTTTTGGGCACTTCGCGGGTGCCCTCCTGGCGCGATCGGGACGGAGGCGATGGCTTGCGGAGTAGTTCGTTCAGAGCCACGTGACTGAGGTTCGCGGCGGCACGAAGCGAAGATCGTCTTGGGAGACTCCGGGTCATCTCTGCTGCTAGATCCCCCCTTAGCCAGATCTTTGGTCGGGAACGCAAGATGCCCCCCAAAGGGTGCCGCCTCGGCCGATCGCGGATAGAAAGGCCTCCTTGCCTGCGGCGTTGGACCGGGCGCTGGCACCTAGCGGCCACGCGATCGTCTTCGCGATTCCTACCTCTGCACCATGCCAGCAGGTCACGGCGTCGCGGCGATCGATCAAAGCGAGCCCGCCACGGTCCAAGTCTTTCGTGACTACGCAAAGGACGGCCGCGTAGATGGTGTCTATCGCCCGTCCGACCTGAGGGCGGCGATCGGACTTGCCGAGAAGAACGGCTGGGGCTTCGAGGACTTCCAAGCGGCCGTTCAGATGACGCTGGAGCACGACGTTGCGGGCGCCTCCCGCCGGACCGTGAGGTCGCCCGCGCCCAATGCATCGCTCTTGCCCGAACCCGCTCCGTTCGGTCCAGGACAGTTGCCCCCGTGGCCGCTCTTGGCATCCACGGGTCTGGCCGGTGTCTTGCTTATCCTCGGATGCCTATCGGCGTTCGTTAGGAGGCATCCCCGTGGGCCGGGGCGACGTTGGGGCGCACGCAGTGGTGCATCGCGAGTCCGATCTCGGGGCAGCCGTTAGGCCTCGAGGCGGAGCGCGGGCCCAGGCCGCTACAGTCGCCGGCCCCGTCGCCGTGGCGAGGCCGGCAGGCCAGGAGGAGGAGCCCCCCTGGCCTGCCGAACTAGCTGTTACAGCCTTGACCTGGTCAGCCTCGAAGCTTGTTGAACTCGGCTGTGAAGCTTGAGATTGCAGCCTGCACTCTGGCGGTGTCTGACTGGTCGATCGGGCCGCCACTAGCGTCTTGGGCGACAACACCAATCGGCGCTTCGATCGGAGGCGCCTCCACCTGACGTCCACCTTCGCCTCGAAGAAGGGCGACCCAGCGCCCGTCTGAGACGGCTGCCGAGACGCGCTGGCCATCTGAGTACACGAAGTAGAGGCCAGCAACTGCGGGCCCGACGCGCCCTTCGACCGCAATCGGTCCATGCGTCACAAATCGCCCGCAGAGCTGCACGGCAGAGCCGTCCGCCTCGCAGCCGCTGAAGAGCCGGACGCCCGTTGAGAGCTGGATATAGCTACGGCTTGCCCCTTCGGGCGTCTCGAACGACGTCAGAATCGCCGAGTACGGGCCACTCCGCGTCGTGCTGATCTCCGTGATCGAACCGGTCTTGGCCGGTATGCCCGCCTCGGCGATTGCTTGCGTCGGTGCCGCCGAGTCGGCGGCAGCCATCGGCGAGGAACCATCCGCCCTCGTAACAACCAGAAGGAGCGCGAGGAGCAGCACACCGACGACGGCTGCCCCGATGGCAAACGTGAAGGCTCGCCCTCCCCACGGGCCGACTTGGCGCAATCCGTTCACAGTGCCGCCCCCCTCGCCGCTGACGTGACCGTCTTGTCTATTGAACCGCGGTGCGACTTCATCAGTCGTACCAAGTGCATGAGCCGTGCTCGAGTACGCCACTCGGGTTTGCACACTTTGGGATGTATCCAGAGTAGGCCCCCGGCCCGCCGATCTGTACGAACGAGGCAGCTCGGCCCCAGGCAAACAGGAAGGGGCCGCTTTGGACATCCACTCCCCAAACCTCGGCCTGAACGTTCGCGTTCTCGGTAACACTCATGCGGCTGTAGTTGACCGCGCACGATCCGACGGCGCAGCCACTGGACCACCGGCCGCCGGAAGGGAACGGCCCGGTCGTATACGTGTGAGTCGCGGCGAACGCGAGGCCGGCGACGGCCAGACCCGCCACCACTAGGGCAACGATCAGCCCGGAGAACCTTCGCTTCGTCCAGAGTCCCTGCCTCACAACCACCTCCGTCTAGTTGGAGCGCGTCCCAAGTGACCCCATATCGGTTACGCACCCGAACCGGGTCGGGCCTCGCGCTGGTTTGCCCAGACCTAGTGATCAGCTGGCAGACCGTCCCGATCACTAGCGGACGGGCCGCTATGTCTACGCGCAAACGCCTCGATCGACTCCCGCGAGGTTGGTCGAGCCGAGGCAAGCCCCACTCAGTAGCTCCCTGGAGGGTCCGTCCCGCTCGGCGTGATCCGAGAGCCAGACCGTCGTTCGGCCGCATCAAGACCGAGAGGCCCAAGAGCGACTGACCTCGGGGCCTCGGACTGAGCGTCGCCGCAATCGTCCTAGGCCTTGGCTATATGGGACGCCAGGAGGCTGGTCCGGCCTGGTGGTCATATGGCCGGAGTGTTCCCCATGTCGGGGTGATACTCGTGGGCGGCGTCATCGGGATGTCGCGAGCAACGCTTGACAGGCAGCCGGAGACGTCAGCTCTACCCACCGCGCTCTCGACGAGGAATAGCGCATTGCGGAGACTGCGACGGCCCGGCCAGACACTTGACGCACAGCGGTCGCTCTTCTTTTGAGTCGGCGTCCGCAGCGTTGGACCGCTAGCGGCGTTCGCGGTGCGAAGGTTAGTCGGAGCCCGTCCGAATGAACGCGCACTCCTGGACTCCGCGCGGGCGCGGCAGGACCTGGCACTTTGGCGGCGTGGGCCAGACGAGAGTGACTCCCTTGGGCCATGGCGCGCCGGCGGGGCCACTGGCGATCTTCTTCTGGAGAGCCATGGCGTCCTCGAGGGACATGCTGGCCGGGAACTGCAGCCGTGGCGTCTGCGTCACGCCACTGTTGGGCTCATAGCCGAAGGGAGCGGCCAAACTGACGACCAACCTGCCGTCCGCCAGTCGCTTCAGGACCACTCCCCGAGGTGGTGGGTTGACCACTCGCGACGACGGGGGGAGTGTCCCGGTTTCCGTGACCGACCGGTACAGCGCCGTTGCAGCATCCCGGTAGGACATCGACGCTGGGAAGACCAACCCTCGCGTGCCGCGCGGTGTGTCCGTCACAACCCGGTTGCCGTTCGGCTGCCAGAGCCACGGAAGCCCCTGAAGGTAGGGGCTCTCAGCCCGCCCCTCCGATGCTCCCGCGGGTCCCTTGGGGACGGTTCGCCCGCTTTCTTCGCGAGTAAGGGCGATGGCGGCGCTGACCGCGCCAGCGGCTACTGCGACGGCTACCAAAACAACCATCCTTCGACGACGGCGCCGGCGACCCCGTTCGCGCTGGGCAAAGCCCTCCTCAACGGCTGCAACGCGTGCCTCCTCGGCCGATGGCGGAATTTTTAGCGAGTTGAAGCGGCGCTCGAGGTCGCGCTCGAAGTCATCCACGGCGCGCCTCGAGTTCCTGCCGGAGTTGGGCGAGCCCCCGTGCCATGCGTGAACTGATTGTGCCTTCGGGCAAACCGAGTATCTCCGCGATCTCGGGCGGGCGGTAGCCGAACAGATAGCGCAGTACGATTGGTACCCGACGGTCCTCCGGCAGATGCTGCACCGCCTCCAGGAACTCTGCGTCTTCGCCGAGCTCGAGATCTGGCCGAGCCAGGTCATCCCGGTCGTCGAAAGGGCGGTACCGGTCCTCCCGCTTCAGGAGGTCGAGCGTTCGGTTGACTACCGTCCGGTGGAGATAGGCCCCGAACGGCCGCTTCTCGTCTACCCGGCCGATCGCCCTCAGAATCCGTTCGAACGCGTCCTGCGTAGCGTCGTTCGCCATTTCCGGCCGGCCTGAGATGGCCAGCGAAGCTCGCCAGGCACCGTCCCAGTATCTTTTGACGAGAGAGTTCGCAGCCTCTTTATCTCCTCGCCGTGCCGCCCGAATCAGATCGCTGTCGGACGGGTGCACGAGTCCAGCTTACCGTCGCGCGCGTTCCTCCCTGCAACCTTTGGCGGTCGAGAACTCGCTTGCCCCGGACTTCTTGCGACGTCAGGCGCTGGCCGCTAACTCATCGCGACGGTGTAGCGCGACGGCTGCCCTGTGCCCAAGTTGTTGACCTGGAGCGTAATGCTGCCGGCCAGGTTGAACGAGAAGGTTTGCGGACTCTGGTTGCTGATGTTCCAGGGACCCCAGGTCGCCCCGTCGGAGGGCCGCCAGAACTGGGTCTTGTACCCCACGCCTGAGGCCTCTCGCGCCTGGACACCCTCGCTGCTGGGGTTCGAATAGGACAAGCAATTCTTGAAGCCCACGGATGCGTTGACGTAGCAGTCGGTGGTCGTACCCAAGGCGATGCCGCCGAGATATCCGGCGAGGGCGACGATTCCGCACGCCAGCGCGAGAAGGCCGCCGCGAGATACGGCTCGGATCGTCATGGCCGGCCCACCTCTCCCTGGCGGCTTGGACAAGCGGGTGCAGTAGGCGGCGAGCTGTCTGATACCTGGCACGCTCTCAGCGTCGGGACGGCGACTCGACCGCCAGGCCCAAGGGCGCGCCCATTTGCGCTTGCCTCGCTGCTTGCAGCGAACGCCTCACTGGCCGTTGCCTCGGGATACTCCGTCCAGGGTGGCGTCACGGTGTCAACCGCCTCGTCGTAACCCCACGGAGCCAGCATGGACAGCGTCAAGCCACCGCCGTCGCCGTCTGGGTGGTTGACCACGATCGCGCGCGGCAACGGCGCCACTAGCCGGGTCCCGTCCGGGAGCCGGCCCTGCTCAAACGCGTTGACGTAGAGCTGCCTTAGGGCTTCCCCGTAGGTCACGCCTGGCGGAAAGCGCAGCGAGTCGCGCAGGGGCAGATCGTCGAGACGGGGCGAACCGTTGGTCTGGACGAGCCAGGGCGCGTCGTCAAGTGGGGGCAAGAGCGCTGGCGCGTTCTGGGCCGGACCAACACGGTCGTCTGCTCTCGTGAGGCCGAGCACCGTTCCGGTTATCCCAGCGGCGCAGATGCAGACGGCGGCCAGGGGCCAAAACCAGCGTGCACCCTTCATGGCCGCAGACACCTCGGCCTCGCGAGAGCGGAAGGGGCGGACTTCGCTTCGAACGTTACGCCACTGAGAAGACCGTTCACGCTGGGTCTACTGCTGAGGTTGGCGATCCACTCCCACGGCCAAGATCCCTTTCTTCAGCGACCCCGACCGGCTCCTCGTACTGCCTGACCGTACGAAGGCATCCTGCTCTGGAGCTTTACGCAAGAGCCACCATCCGGCCTCGAACTGGTTCGGCCCCTTCGACGGCATGCCCCTCCTGGGAGCCGATCGCGGGTGTCCGACGTAGACACGACAGGCCACCGGCGAGCGCGCCTGGTCCGGTCTCGGAGTAGTGCTTAGGAGAGGTCAACACAGGAGAGGCGAATGGTTCGTTCCGGATGTTCTCGCCGTGCGGGACCTACTCGGGGGCACACGCTCTGCGTAGCTGCAGCAGCCCTCGCAACCGCGTTTGCTCTCGTCGCGACCGTCGGCGCGTCGCGGGCGGACGCGCTCATCGCAAACCCGTGCTATTTCCCCTGGACTTCCCCTGCCGGTTGCACCACGTTCGCAGGGATGGCCAGCAACGGCTACGCCACCGTCGATCAGACGACCTGGGGTGGGAAGTCCCGAGGTCTCGAGTTCGATAACCAGTCCTCTGGCACCAGCAAGCGTCAGCGCATCTGGCTGTACGGCTCAAATCCCGCCCAAACCGTTGGCGGATGGTGGACTTCGAGCTCCACGGCGTGGACAGTCGCTTGGGACACGCACGACGACTGGCGGAATGGCCAGTGCCAGTCCCTGCATCCCAATCCCGTCGCCGTGGCATGTCGCTATCGGTGGACGCAATGAGGAGGCCATCCATGAAGTGGGGTCTGCTGGCGGCGCTCCTCTTGCTGGCAACCGCCGGCATCGCCTTGGCGGCGACCGGCGTTTCTTGGGGGGTTGACGACGAACCAATCACTATTCAGCGCGGCCACGGCGAGCCAGCGGTTGCCCTCCCCGCTGGCCTGAGGGACGACATTGAGCCCTCGTCGATCCGCCTGCAGAGCAGTCGGAACGGCGTGGAGCTCTATACAGCCAAGGGCACAGCACGGCGGGCTGGGATGGATTGCCTTCTGCTGAGAGTCCCACGAATCAGTGAGGACGTCGCTTCTGTTGGCTGCGACCCGCCCGCCGACCTCGAGGCGCGGGGCCTACTTCTCGGGGTCTCCGAGGGCAAGAACTTCGTGGGTGGCATCCTCATCGCCCAGGGAGGTGCAGATGTCGTGGTCCGGGCCGGAGAAACGGTCATCCCGGTCTCGGGTGGTACGGCCGTGCTGCCGACGCGGCCCCCCGGCTACAAGATCACGGTCTCAAGCGGCGGTGGCTCATTCACGATTGACGTGCCAGACACCACCGAGGCCGACCGGATCGCGGACGAGGGTGTCGTTAAGGCTGGTCAGCCCTAGGCGCCGCACGGGCAGAACCCTGAGGAGCCCCGGGTCGTTCTCTGCCCGGGGCTCCTGTCCGTCCTGCTTCGAAGGAAAGCTCTTGGCACGAACGAAGGTCCGATGAGGCACAGGTGGCGACTTGGAGAGGAGCGACCGTGGCCCCCAGCCCGCGCCGTTCCTGCAGGTCCTAGGCGCAGTCAAGATGCGCGACCGATATCTTGCCTCGGTCGCTGGGTTATCTGTTGGCTCGCGGCCTGTGCCGTTTCCCTCTCGGCGTATACAGCCCACGCCGCCGGTAGCCCGAGCGGCCTCATTGAGGATGCGTTGGACAACGGCCGTGTTGATCACTGCTATAGCCGGGCCGACTTCCGAGATGCGCGGCGTACCGCGACCGTCAACCAGCGGATATACGAGGTTCTCATTGACACGCTGGATGAGGGCATCTTGGCGAAGGTCCAGGTAGCGGGCCGACCGTGCGGGGAACGACCTGATCTCGCTGGCCCAGCAAATCCTGTTGATACGGGATCCAGCAAGAGGATGTGGCCGATCCTTGCTGCAATCGTCGTGCTAAGCGCGGCCGCCTGGGGGGGATGGGCTCTCTACGCAAACAGGCGGGCCGGGGGCAATACGTCTGCAAACCGGCCTTGACGGTGGGCGCGATCAGACCGCCGATTCAGATAACGCACGTAGCCTACGGGGATGAGTCGTCACACACTTCTGGGCCATTCGGTGCCGTGGCCGTAGTGAGCATGCCGGCCGCTATTGCGCTCTGACTTCTCGTCTGAACTTGCCCGGCTCCTCACTGAATCCTCTGTGACCGAGCTGAAATGGCAGAAGCTCAAGGGGGCACGGGATCGGTTCGCGGCCCTTAAAGTCCTGGACGCGTTCTTCCTTCGTGCCGACAAGGGCGAGGTGACCCGCGCGGCCAGACAACGACGATCACGACGGACGAGGACGGTCAGCCCACAAGAGTCGAAGACCCCCTCGGCCACGAGGCGACGTGGGTCTATTCACACGGCGCCGCCATCTCCGCCAGCGACGACCTCGGAAACGCTTCGCGCTCATTCGTCGATGCGGGGGGTAGGCCTATCTCGGCCACCAGCGCGACGGGGGCCACGGGCAACCGTGCCTTCGACGCACTCAACCGGATCACCGAGAGCACCAACCCCGCCGGCGAGTTCGACCTCTTTCGACTACGACGCCAATGGGAACCTGTCCAGCCTGACCGACGCTCGCTCGAACACAACCCAGTACACGTACAACTCAATGGACCGTCTGACGGAGCGGGAGGACCCCCTCGGTCACAGCGATACCTTCACGTACGACGGGAATGGCAACCTCACGAGCTCGACCGACCGAGAAGGGCAGGTCGTGCGGTTCTCGTTCGATCCTCTGGATCGCCAAACGTCCGTCGGCTTCGACGAGACGCCGGGGTCTCCGCCCACCTACCAGAGCACGATCGACTACTCCTACGACGCCGCGGGGCGTCTGGTCGAGGCCGACGACTCCGCCAACGGCACAATCGAACTCGACTACGACGACCTCGACCGCCTGACTTCCGAGGACACGCCGACCGGCACTGTCGAGTACGCCTACGACGATGCGGGCCGCCGCGTGAGTATGGACACCGCGGGCCAGCCGGAGACAACCTATTCCTACGACAATGCCAATCGCCTGACGGAGATCGCTCGGGGCAGCCAAAGCCCTGCGTTCTCCTACGACAATGCCAACCGCCTCACGGCGATCGAACTGCCGGGTGGGGTCGCGATGGGCTACACCTACGACGACGCCAACCGCCTCACCGGGATCGCTTACAGCAACGACTCGGGTCCGCTGGGCGAGATCGACTATGGAAACGACCCGGCTGGGCGCCGGCACGAGGTCTCTGGCTCCTGGGCCCGCCTGGATCTACCTTCGACCCTCGCGAGCGGGAGCTTCGACGACGCGAATCGGCTCACCGCCCGAGGCGGCACGAGCTTCAGCTATGACGACAATGGCAGTCTGACCTCGGACGGCACCAAGACTTATTCCTGGAATGCTCGTGGAGAGCTGACCGGCCTCTCTGGCGGGTCTCCGACGGCGAGCTTTGCTTACGATGCGTTCGGCCGCCGCCGCGAGGCGACCGTCGGGGGAACGAGCACGAGCTTCCGCTACGACGGCGACAACGCAATCGTCGAGAGCCAGGGTGGCTCCAGCGTCCGCGTTCTCGCTGGCCTGGGTGCGGACAGTGCGCTCACGAGAACGGAATCCTCCGACACCGAGGCTCTGCTCACTGACGCGCTAGGGAGCACGGTCGCCCTCACCGACGAAAGCGGCTCGACGACCGCCGAATACTCCTACGACCCCTTCGGCACTCCCACGCTGACGGGTGGCTCGTCTGCCAATCGGACTCAGTTCACTGGGCGGGAGTGGGATGGAACCGGGTTGCAGTACAGCAGGGCTCGCTACTACAGCCCGTCGATCGGTCGCTTCATCTCTGAGGATCCGATCGGCTATCTCGGCGGCGACGCAAACCTGTATTCGTACGTGGGCAACGCGCCGACCGAGGCCACTGATCCGGCAGGCCTCTACGCGATTTCGATCCCGATTGGTGGAATCGCGGAAGGCCCTGACGAAGGACGCTACGCCGGCGGGCTCTGCGAGCGCTCGAGGGCGCCTCCCAGGCGCCGGCGGCGGGAGGTCCACGCGAAGGCGACGTGAAGAGTCTGAGCGCGATCACACCCGCGAGCAAAATCCGAGCAACGGCGGGTGAGATCGATGGCCTGAAAAGGCTATCGAGCCCTCATGCCTCAAGAACTAGACGTAAAGCCCCTGCCGGTCGGCGAGGAGTCAACGGCTGGTGGGATGGCGTGCCGTAGAGCACTGATCCATTAGGTCGCCGCGGACTTCTCGGCTCGGAGCACGTGCGTCTGAATCCGGGAAAAGGCGCATCGTGATCTTCGTGGCGTCAACTGCCGAGGCCCACAACGACGCGCTGGTGATGGATGGCAGGGAACAGTGCTCGGCGAGGTCGCTTCGGTGTCGGCGTGGCGGCCTGGCCCAGCTGCACGGCCTGATCGCCGATCACGCGCCCGAGCCCGATCAGGTGGTGATCGCCATCGAGATCGAGCATGGCCTTGTGGTCAACTCGCTGGTGGGCGCCGGCTACCGGTCTATGCGATCAACCCGCTGGCGGCCAGCCGCTACCGCGATCGCCATACGACCTCAGGCGCCAAGTCCGATGCCACCGACGCAAAGCTCTTGGCAGATCTGGTGCGCACCGATCACCACAACCACCGCCCGGTGGCCGGCGACTCGGATGAGGCCGGCGCAATCCGGGTGCTGGCGCGGGCCCATCAGGGCCTCATCTGGACACGCCAGCGTCAGCTGAGCGGGCTGCGCTCGGCGCTACGCGACTACTTCCCGGGAGCCCTCGTGGCCTTTGGCGCGGACCTTGGCTCATCCGATGCGCTGGCGATCCTCGCCATCGCCCCGACACCCGCGGTGGGCCGGGGGCTCTCGCGGGCGAAGATCGCCTCGGCTCTTGCCCGCGCAGGCCGCCGACGCAACCTCGAAAGCGGGCGGCCGAGATCCAGAGCGCCCTACGCGCCGAGCAGCCCGAGACGGCCGATCTGGTGGCTGACGCCTTCGGCGCGGCGAGCGCGGCTCGCGTCGGCGTGCTGGTGTCGCTGAACGCCCAGATCGCTGCGCTCGAGCTGCAACTCGATGAGCTTTTTGATCGTCACCCGGACGCCGAGATCCTGCGCAGTCTTGCCGGACTCGGCTCAGTCCTCGGCGCCCGGGTGCTCGGCGAGTTCGGGGACGACCCGAATCGCTACGCCGATGCTAGATGCAGAAAGGCCTACGCGGGAACCGCCCCGATCACCAAGGCGTCTGGCCGCAGCCTGATCGTGCTGGCCCGCGTCGCCCGCAACCGTCGCCTCGCCGATGCATGTGAGCGGTGGGCCTTCTGCTCACTCACCACCAGCCCGGGCGCCCGGCGCTACTACGACCGGCTCCGGGCTCGCGGCAAGACCCACTCTCAAGCCACCCGCCAGCTCGCCAACCGCTGGGTCGGAATCCTGCACGCCTGCTTGGAGCGCCGCCAGACCTACCGAGAGGAGATTGCCTGGCCCGTGGCCCTGCCCGTGGCCGCTTGACTCCTTACGGCCGTGGGATGTCTAGGCGGCGGCGTCCGCGTGGCGATCCCCGCTTTGGTCGCGGTTCCGGGAGCTGGTGAGGCCGCGTTGATCGCAGTGGCCGCTGCCCGGCCGATCGGAGGAGGCTTTGGCTGCGCGCTCTACTGCTCGTGGAACCAAGACTGGGCGCCCGGCGGAGATCCGTACTACGTGACGGATGGCGCGATTGTCCGAACCAACCCCAACTTCAAGAACCCTTGGAAGTCGCCGGGGGAAGGGTGGGAGCGACGCGGGGATGAGTGGGATGTCCACGACGGGGCATGGTTCAATCCAAAGACGGAGGAGAGTCTCAAGTGGGGCCGCCTGCGCGATGGACACGGGCCACACTACGACTACCAAGATAGGCGTACCGGCGCCAGGGAGTGGTGGTTCCCAGACGGCCGCCGCGAGCCCAAGCCAGGAAGTCCCGGCGCCAAGAAAAGCAAGTCAGGATGAACGAAATGTATGACGTAGTTACGTTCGATTCACCTGCCGCAGCCCGATTTGTCAAGCAGAAGGTGCGAGGTATCCCACCTCTTGGATCATGCTATGCGGCTTCGCTCGACTTCGCCGCGGGAACGGTCAAGGCCCTCCTGCCGCCAACGGTCACGATCGAGTCAGTCGAGGCCAACGGGTTTGACGCCGACCCGCCAGAGCTAGCGTGGGACTCTGCGAGACGGCAAACACTCGCGATCCTCGAGGCCGACGCGCCACCAGCGAGCGCAGGGTATCTGCTCATCGCACAGGATCCGGCCTCCCTGACGACGCACCCCGATCTTGATCGATCAGGAACCGCTGCTCTTGGCCAGAGCATCTTCCACTGGCGAATGGTTACAGCAGCCGAGATCGCGCCTACCGCGGACGAGGTTCTGGGTCGCGCCGAGGCGTGGACCGTGGCGCTGGCCCTGGTGTCGCCAACGGATCGCCTCATTCGAAGCCTGCGGTCATCGGAACTCGATGAGGGCGATCTACTCGAGATCGTTCGGCAGACAGACAGTCTTGTCGTTGACGCGTTCGATGGCGTCGGTTATCTGATCTGGCAGCGCACTCGTTGATGCGAGGTGCTACGCGCAGGCGGTCTAGGGCAATCAGCATCTCGCCGAGCAGCGCCGCCAGGATCGACCCCAGTGCTCCGCGGTTCATCACGCCGGAACGGGGCATCGGTCCCGGCATGATCTGCCCAATCGCTGCTCGGGTCGCGGGGTTCGTGGCTTTGGTCGGCGTCCTTCTACTCGAGGGGCTCTTACTCGCACTCCCCGTTTTGCCCACTGGCCTGTCTCATCGCAGCCTGTTACGGGCGGCCTTCGACTGCTTCGCGGGAACTCTCCGCCATCTGAGTTACACAGGAGGACCGACGACTGGCGAACGCTACCGATTTACCGACGGCGCGCACTGGGCGACAGCTCCCGGCCTCACGATCCCAGGATAGGAGCGGTGCGGGGCGACACGACCGTTCCCTGGACGCGCTGGTTTCGGAGGTGGGGACCATTTTCGCTGTGCTCCTCCGCGAGCCTCATGGCGTCCGTACTCGTGTTGGGGGGTATTGCCTCAGCTGCGGCCCCGGAGTCTTCCACCTGTACGACCGCACTCCACGAGGGCTTTACAGCAGTCGCGCCCGATGGTTCACGTCAAGCCGCATGGCATCCGCCCAGTGCCCCGGATCGTCATTGCGCCTTCGGCCACGAGCACGGCAGCGATCCGTCGACGTTCATCGGAGCGAAACAGACCGGCAAGCCCGCCTTTGGCTGGCTCGCCGCCCGCATGGGAATGACCGAGCCCCACCAGGGGTTCAAGGTGTATGTCATCAACGACGACGGGCGCGGGAAAGCCTGGATGATCGTTCTCCACCAGGGAACGAGCAGCCCAAAGCGGGCTGCGCAAGCATTCCACTCGCTCGACCTCTGGATGGTCCGCCGGCGCGATCGCGCTCTCCTCGCAGAGGTCCACACGATGGCCGACTTCGGAGCAGCCGTTCCCGACTGCGCGGACATCGAGCCACCGCCGGCGGCGCGCGCCCTTCCGGCCCTCGGCCCCAACTGTTCCCAGGGCTACGAGAGCTGGACGACGCAGCTATCGGTGGGCGGGAAGTTGCAAGCGCTCGGGATCTCGTTCGGTGTCGACAATCCGACAACGGTCATCGATCGCGCAGACCCGGGACGGCTGGCGTTCAACACCGCGGCCGTCTGCGGGGTCGAGGATCCCGCTGGTCCACTGTCAACTTGCAAGGGGGACCGGCGTTGGATCATGCACCCACGATGGGTGCTGAAGAACCGAGGACCATCCGTCTTCTATACGGATCCGCACGGAAAGGGCGCCTCGCCGCGGCCGTTTCCCGGATCCGTTCGCCAGTTCGTGAAGAGCGGGATTCGGATCGACGAGCGTCGCCAATGGAGCGGTCCCTCGGTTGACTTCACGCTTGCCGGCGGTAGGAGCGGCGGCGTATTCCGACCGGCCCAACCAGGTCGCTCGCGTGGCTTTGACACCGAGGGGAATGTGCGCTGGCCGAACTAGGTCTTAAAAAGGCTCTACCTCACCCAGCGACGGCGACGCCGATGCCTCCATCGAGGCGACGAGGCGGGGCGGCCGAGCGCAGTCGAGCCGGACGCGTCCGTGGCCCGGCCGCGCTCTGGACTGCCCTCTTCAGCAGAACGGGACCCACCCTTGGCTTTGCCAGGGCCGCTGGGCGCGGCCGCCGATCCCCTCCAGCGCAAGTTCTAGCGCCTCGGGACGAACAACCTCGATCGTTAGATTTCACGAGACGTCCAAGGATGGTCATCCGCAGTCCGCGCCGATCCGGTCTCGGGACGAGATCTACGCCAGCTTCCTCGTCAGCTCTCGGTGTCGAGCGGGCCGATCAGGATCCGAAGGCGAGCCAGCGCCCGAGAATAGCGGGAGCTGATGGTCGTCTCTTTCTCGTCCAGTATCGCCCCCACTTCCTCAGGCGAGTAACCAAGGACGAGGCGAAGGACCACCACCGTCCGTTGGTTTACATCAAGATCGGCGATCGCTTCGACGAGCGCTTTCGTCTCCCCGGCGACGGCAAGAGGGGTTCGAGGTGAGGTGAGCTCTTCTCGGAGGGGTTCAGTCCGAGGACGCACTTTGATCTGCGTCAGGGCACAGTTCACCACGATGCGGTGGAGCCACGGAGGAAAGGGCCTCCGTCGATCAAATCGACGCAAGCTGCGAAAGACTCTCTCGAACGCGTCCTGCACAACGTCATCAGCCATGTGGCGATCTCGTGTCAGCGCGTACGCCGCTCGCCAGGCCGTCCGAACGTGCCGGCGGGCAAGCATCTCTGCGGCATCACCATCGCCCGCACATGCGCGCTCGATGAGGTCGCCATCGCTGATCACCAAACAGACGCTACACCCGCTGCTGACTTACCAATCGTGGCGAGATCGCAAGAATCTGCGCTGGCGCTGGTACTGGAGAAAGAGGTGATCGCCAAAGCCTCGAGTTTCCTCCAATCGGCCGGTTGATCGGAGGGCACGCCGCGGGCAGCGCGGACTAATAAGGGTGAAAAGCGTTCAAAATGTAAGAAGCTGTAACTGTTCGAGCGTAGGTGCTCGACCACCCCGAAAACGCAGGCCCCGGGGGCGTGCGCCAGTCCTGTCGTCCGCGCTCGAAGCGTGAGCCTCCGCGTCCAGGGTCCGCCGTACCTGGTCCTCCGAGCGCAACCCCTGATCAGCCGGCATCACCTGCGGCCGCGAGACGCGGCTGCCTAGGGCCTACGCGGCTGTGCCCTTCCGATGCCTTGAGCCGCCGCTGCCTGAACAAACCCATACGGGCCGAAGAGAGCCGCATCCACCCGGCCACTCCGCCTGGTATTGCCGGAATGGCGATCGGGGAGTCCGCCGATCGGGCCAGGACAGCTCCAAAGGCTCCGGCGATGAGCAGCACGACCAGCACGATCACGAGAGGGCGCCAGCGCCAGGGTCGCGTTGCCCTAGGAGGAGGGCTTTCGGTTACTTCCCGCGCCCGTTGGGCTACAGCATCCTCAATCTCGGAGGGAACGGGAGTCTCGCGGAGCCTGCGTGACAGCTCGCGCTCGAACTCGCTTTCGTCCGACAATGCGCCTTCTTTTCCGGAGTATGCCGCTGGTTCCGGCCTCAACGCCACGCGCCAAACTCAGTGATCTGAAGATCGCGCCGGTGCAGCGCCTGCGGTGTCTTTCTACCTCAAACCTGGGCGGGCGCACCACCAGGGCGGTCTAGCCCGAGGACTACGTGTCTTGAGGGCCATCGTCACCGCCAGACCCGTGTTCGCCGCTGCGACTGCGGTGCGGTTCTAGCCCTGTGGGCTTGGGGCCAGCGGGGATCGCGGGCGCTTCAGCCCTAGGCCGACGACCGCTGGCGGGGCTATGGGACCTTGGCGGGCGTTTCGGGGAGGCCAGCGCCCACGAGTCGATGATGCCTCCCGCCCTGCTCAATGATCGCCGTGATGGGCGGTTTGGCAGTCCTTCCTCCCCCAGGACGAGTCCCGGAACGAAAGGTCCGCAAGAAAAGGCGGCCCAAGAAGTACTGGAGGTATCGGGGCGGACGGTCACGTCCCTCTCATTCGGTGCAGGGCGGACAAGGGGAAAGTCATGGCGAGCGGACGCGGGCGCATCGGCGTGATCGGCTTGATGGTCGGGCTTCTCGCCATGATGGTCTGGGCCGGCCTCGCCTCGGCGGCGGTTGATTTTCCCGAGCTAGTTGACCTCGACGAGGTCACTGACGGGGGCTGCACGGCCTGTTCGTTCACGCTTGAGGACGGCATCTATACGGCGTCGGTGGCGTCGGCGGCTGACTCGGAGGACTCGGCCTACGGCTCAAGTGATTTCGGCGGCTCGGGTGGCGTCAGCGACCGCCTCTTTGTGCGTGCGGATGTAGGGCTGGCCGAGGACGCCACACCCGCCGACAGCATTCAGGTCATGGAGATTCGAGACCAGAGCAACGACAAGGTGCTGGAGGTCTCGATCGACTCGGATCGGAAAGTGGGCATCTACAGTCCCGCCGGCGGCCTGCGGTCCACTGATCTGGGCGGCGATACCGGAGTCGTCGTGCCGAACGACGGAGTGGGTACGGTCCGGATCGAGGTCGCAGTCTTGAAGAACGACTCCGTCGTCGTGCGGGTCAACGGTGTCGAGAAGCTGTCCATCGGTGGATTGACCGGGGCGACCACTTCGAACCCGCGCTATCTGCGGGCAGGCATCACCGGCTACAACGGATCTGATCCTGACCCGCTCAGCATGCAGATCAGCCGCGTCGGGGTCTCGACGCACGGTTGGATGTACGAGCGCACGACAGAGCTTCCGTCAGGTGGAACCGGCGATCGCCCGCGGGCCAACGGTTTCAGCGCCGACGGGGCTTTCCCCGGCTGCGCGACCTGCTCGGTGGAGTTCACAGAGCGCGGCATCAACGCCTCCATCGCCGGAGCCGCCAACACCGAGGACTCGGCCTTTGGAACCGTTGACTTCGGAGGGTCCACGGGCTGGACATCACGGACCTTCCTGAGGACGAGCGTCGGACTGGGCGACGGCCAGACTCCGACCGATTCTCTCGTCTTGGCAGAGGTCCGCGACACCGACGACGCGAAGATGTTCGAGCTGTACGTTCAACTCGTCGCGCGAGCTGGGCATCTACAGCCCGCCCGGCGGCCTCCGCTCGACTGAGTACGCGACAGGCACCGGGGTGATCGTGCCCAATGATGGCGAGGCCACGGTGCGCGTCGAAGTCGGATTCTTGAAGAACGATTCGGTCAGTGTCCGCGTCAACGGGGTCGAGAAGGTCGGCGCCGGAGGGTTCAGCGGCGCCAGCAGTGGCAATCCTCGATACCTCCGTGCCGGTATTACCGGCTACAACGGCTCAACCACCACTGATATCAGTGCCCACCACTCTGATGTTGGGGTCACCACGAAAGGCTGGCTCTACGGCCGGGCTGCTGCCGCACCGACCGGGACGAGCGGTGATGTCCCTCTCGTGACGGCTGCCGAGAACGGCTTCAGCCACGATGGCTCCTTCCCGTCTTGCTCCACTTGCACTGTCGAGACATCAGAGCACGAGATCGTGTCCGAGATCGCAGGCGCGGCCGACAGCGAGGACGCGGCCTTCGGCACACTCGACTTCGGTGGAGCGAGCGGATGGACCGGACGAACGTTTGTCCGGTCCAATATCGGTCTGGGCGACGGACAGACTCCGACAGACAGTCTGGTCGTGCTGGAGGTTCGAGACACCAACGAGGCCAAGATGCTGGAGGTCTCGATCGACTCGGACAGGAAGCTCGGCCTCTACAGCCCCACTGGGGGGCTAAGGTCAACTGACCTCGGCGGTAGTACCGATGTAGTCGTGCCCAACGACGGCGAGTCCACAGTCCGCCTCGAGCTTTCAATGCTGAAGAACGATTCCGTCGTGGTTCGCGTCAACGGCGTCGAGAAGCTCTCGATCGGAGGCCTCAGCGGGGCGACCACCAGCGCTCCTCGCTATCTGCGTGCCGGCATTGTCGGCTACAACGGTTCATCGACAACCGACATCGGTGTCCACCATCGGGACGTGGGGATCACGAGTGCAGGCTGGCTCTATGGTCGCACCACGGCCGCGCCCACGGGGGGTGCCGGGGATGTGCCGCTCTTCAGCGCACTCAGCGCCGACGGATCGTTTCCCGCCTGCGCGAGCTGTGACGTGGCCTTCGCCGACAAGGGGAGCGTGCAGGCGACGGTCTCCGGCGCTGCGGATAGCGAAGATCAGGCATACGGCACGCTTGATCTTGGAGGACCCGGCGGGTGGACCGACCGGACGTTCATCCGCACAAACGTCGGTCTCGGAGACGGCGACACGCCTACCGACAATCTCCACGTCCTTGAGCTGCGGGACGTGAACGATGCGAAGGTGTTCGAGCTGTCGATCGACTCTGACCGCGAGCTCGTCCTCTACAGCCCCACGGGGGGCCTTCGCTCGACCGACTACTTCGAGAGTACCGGCGTCCAGGTGCCCAACGACGGGTCATCGACAGTCCGGGTCGAGATTTCCGCTCTGCGTGACGATGGAATCAGCGTGAGAGTGAACGGCCTCCCTGCCTTCAGCGCCTCGGGCTTCACTGGAGCGACCACTGCGGCAGCGCGCTACGTCCGGGTGGGGATCGCCGGCTACAACGGCGCCTCCACGACCGACATCAGCGTCCACCACTCAGAAGTCGGCGCGAGTACGGCTGGGTGGCTCTACGGGCGGACCGAGGACCTCCCGGCAAGCGGTGCCGGAGACCTCGACGTCACCAACTTCTCGGCCGATGGAGACTTCGCGACTTGCGCTTCTTGCCGATTCGAATCGCAGAGTGCCACCTACGAAGCGGAGATCGCTTCGGCGAGTGACGACGAAGACTCAGCCTACGGGACGGTCGATTTCGGCGGAGCCGACGGCTGGGACGAGCCGACGGTTGTTCGAACGACTGTCAAACTGGACGAGAGCCAAGATCTTGATGGCGACCTCACCGTAATGCAGGTGCGCGATGCCCAGGACCGCGAGCTCTACAGCATCTATGCGGACGAAGATCGCAACCTGTGGTTGTCCAGCCCGGCAGGTGGGCTGAGAACGGCTGCCATCAATGAAGATCTTGACGCCGTTCTTCCGAACGATGGGGCGATGACCACCCTGGAGGTCTCGACTACAGCCGACGACGAGGTCAGCGTTCGCGTGGACCTTGAGGTGGCGGCGACCATCGGCGGATTGAGCGGGGCGCTTACGAGCTACCCGCGGTACCTGAGTGCTGGCCTGGTGTCGTACGGCGGCAGCGATGCGGCGCCCGTGCTTGCCCGGTATCGACGGTCGGGAGCGACCACTCTCGGCTTCCGGACAGGCGCGATCGCCTTCGCGCCGACTTGGAATGGTCTCGGCAATCTCGCGGCGACGGCCGACTTCAACGAAGACGGAAACCTCGATCTTGCGATTGCGCCCTCCGCCCCGACAACCGGTCCGAGTGCGAACATCTTCCTGGGCAACGCCAACGGAAGCTTCGGCGGGGAGAACCGTGTCGATCTCGATCTCACCTACGCCTTCGGGATGGTGGCCGGGAAATTCGATAGTGACAATCACGCAGACCTGGCCGCTGTTTTTTCGACGGATACCTTTGGGCTGGGTTTCTCCCTAGTGCCGGGCAACGGGGACGGCAACTTCGATGCGGCTGATACCAACGAGCCCGAAGGGTTCCCGGACTCATTGACAGTTGCCGACTTCAACGAGGACGGCAAGGACGACATCGTTCTTCAGGGCGGAACGGTTTGCGTCGGCCCACCGCCCACGCCATGCGACACGACTGACTCCCTCGTCTACCTCGGTGGCAGCAACCCGCTCGATATAGGCAGCTTCCCGGGTCCACGGACCTTTGCGACGACCACGGGCGACGTCGATGGCGACGGACACGTTGATGTTGTCGGCCTCAGTCTGAGTGGAGACGTCAGGACATTTCTCAACGACGGGACTGCCAGCTTCTCGGCGGGGCCGGTTATCTCCTCGGTCGGGACAAGTCCCAGGCGGGTCGTCGTTGGCGAGTTCACGGGTGACAGTGCGCCAGACCTCGCGGTGGCAGACGCCGACGATGACGGCTCGGTGTGGATCGCCGCCGGAGACGGCTTGGGAGACTTCGACACGCCCGTCGAGCACGCGATCGCCGACCCGGAGACTCTCGCCGTCGCTGACTTTGATCGTGACGGCAAAGACGATTTGGCCGTTGGAAGCCAGCAGCCGAGTCGAGTGACCGTGTACCGGGGCAACGGCTCGGGAGGCTTCGGAAGTCCCCTGTCTATCGGAGTCACTGGGAACAGCGCGGCCGAATACCCGAAAGACCTTCAAGCGAAAGATGTCAACGGCGACGGTGAGGCGGACCTGATTGCCGTGACCAACAAGCGAGTGGTGGTCCTAAGAAACGTGACAACAGAGGGCCCTATGCCTGCGCTGCTCGCCAAATATGCACCAAACCTTCGATACGACTCTGACGAGCAGTTCTTTGCAGACAGTGCTGCCACGCTGACGAATAACTATGTCGTGGGTGCCTACACCAACGTGCTAAGGGATCACTCACATCCATTCTTCAGTCTGCCTCTCGCATCGTCAGACCCGGACGAGGACGGTGAGACACTCAATCTGCAGTTCTTGGGGGCGAGCTATCCGTCTGGCCCAAAGCTGCTGGCGGATAGGACCGATCAGGTCGATCCAGCCGACGATGACGACTACCCGGATGCCCTGGTCAATGACGCACACCGTCTTCACCTCAACAGCAACTACGCCGATCGCATCTACGGCCGTGGTGTCGTCACAGCAGCGGGCATCGGGCTCGAATACTGGCTCTTCTATTATGACAATCCAAAGACGTTTGGCGTCACCCTTCCGGTCTTGGGCTACCCGTTCCTGCGGCGTTTTGAGGGCGGCGATCATGAGGGAGACTGGGAATATGTTCAGGTGACGCTGCAGCCTAACGGCGACCCCACTTCTGCGACGTATGCCTCGCACAAGGGCGCGGCCAGATGCGAGTGGGGTGACATAGAGACCGATGATCTGGGCCGGCCGGTTGTCTACGTCGCGGAAGGCTCGCATGCGAGCTACTTCGGTGCGGGAGACTGGGACGCCACCTTGGAACTGCCTGGCCCCGTCGGGTTCAGTGGAACCGACAACGCAGACGGCGCCTCGGCCGATTCGGTCGTGCCGACCGTGCTCCAACTCTCCGAATCAGCGCCCAACTGGGTGAACTGGCCCGGGCGCTGGGGTGGGTCGCCCGGTTTCGAAGTACCAGTCGCCGGGACATTCGGCGACAGCCCGGACGGCCCGAAGTTCAAGGGCGAGAAGTGGAGCGCCCCGCTCAGTCAAGACGTCGAGGACTGCCCAGTCGGATAGGACAAGAGGTGTCGGGTGGGAGCGCCAGCCCGGCGAGGCCTTCTCAAGGAGGATCCCTGACCCAACGAGTTGAGAATGATGAGAACGCGCGTCGGCTGGCCACGATCGGAGCGACGTGTGCTGGGGTTGGCGCGGTCCTCCCGTTGCTCACTATATTTAGCGGACTCGGGCCATATTCATTGCGGACGGCCGCATTGGTGAGCTTTGTGCCGGGCGGCCTATTGACGCTCGTGGGCCTTGTTCTCTGCCTATGGGCTCGGTGGAGGGTGGATAGGCGAGACCAGGGCACCGCAAGAATTGCGGTGCGCGGATTCATTCTTGTCGCGGTGTCGGTATTCATGTTTGTTGTCGTTGGCTATTTGTTCTTGGCGGCGGCTTACCTGGTTCAAAATACTGACTGATCCGGCAGGCTTGATCCCACCGGGCGGCTGACCCGGTCGGGCGACATCGCCTGGCTTCTCGCCGCCGCCGGACGGACGACTGGGCGTCGGGGAAGAAAAGCCGCCAGCTGAGTCGCAGAATCTCGGGGCCACAAGCGTGCCTTGTCGCCCTGTTCGTGACGGGTCTTGAGCCGCCGAGGGCCTGAGCATCAGGGAGGCGGCCCACTGGGGGCAAAGACCAAGGGTGCAAAGTGGGCCGATCCGGTCGGGCAGAGCGCGGAAACCTGCCCGGTCGGATAGTGCCTGGGACTCGTACATGGTGGATGTTGAGTAGAAGGCCATGCGGCCTGGCCCGGAGGTACGGATGAGCGAGGCGACGATGGAACAGGAGCACGACGGGGCGTGGCGGTATGCCGCGATCGGCGCGCTGTGCGCTGGCCTTGGCGCGATCCTCCCTCTCATGAGCGTCCTCTTCGTCACCGGACCCGGGTCAGTGCCAGTTGGCCTGCTCCTCATCTTTGGACCCGGCGGACTCTGCACGATCGCCGGTCTTTTGCTTTGCATCGCCGCTCGGCGGATGCGGCGTGAGGATCAGGTGGAAACGCGCCAGCTCTCGACGATTGGGCTCGTGCTGGTCAGCATTGCCGTCTTCCTGGGCGTCATCACAGGTGGCATCGCCCTCGTCGCAATCGCCGTTGCCCAAGGAGGGTCGTAGCGGGTCGGACAGGACCCATGTTCGACCGTGCTCGAGGCCGCAGGGCTTTGCCGGTCGCCTTGCACGTGACGGGCTTCGAGCCAACGCGAGAGCTCGTCGCTCCTTCCGCTCCACACGTGCCGTCAGTGGGGAGTCGTTGCGAGGACTCCCCGGCTGAGGCCGGGGCAGAGGCCGCCCGCCCCCGGGCAGTCGCGGCAGAACGGTAGTGGCTCTCCGTTGGCGGCCGGGACGGCGGGCATCTGCACACATGCCTCGATCGCACTGGCGATGCGGTCGGCCAGGTCGTCTCGCTCCGCGGCTGAGAACGATCGCCGCTCGAGACGTGTGCCGGCCTCGTCGAGGTGGACCCACAGGCACTCGCATTCCGCGGCGGCCTCGGAGCGCGACAGAACCGCGAGGGCGTAGATCTCCTGCTGCAGGGCGTGGTCGGGTCCGAAGACGTCCTCCGGGTCGTCGCCGGTCTTCCAGTCGATCACGAGCGTGCGGCCGGGCTCGCGCGCGATCAGGTCGATTACCCCGACGAGCCCCGGCGGTCCGGCGATCTCAAACCGAAGCTCGCGCTCGATCTTGTGGGCGCGTGCGAGGCGCGCCGCAAGGGCCTGCTCGTCGAGGAGGCCCGAGAGCTGCCGGCGTGCCCGCTCCCGGTCGGCGGCATCGAACCGATCGAGCGGCGGCATTCTGGGGCGTGTCGCCCAGTTCGACGGCGGCGAGGGTCCGGTGCATCGCCCGCCCGAAGGCCACGCGTCCCTTGCCTCCTTGGAGCTCGACAGCCGACGCGGCCAAGTCGAGCTCTCGCTCGAGGCGTCGGCGCAGACCGCATCGCCCCCAGGCCGAGATCGCTGTAAAGCTGGCGGTCCGGGGCAGAGGCGAAAGGGCGGCGGGGCGGCTGGAGATCTCACGCGGTTCGGGTAGTTCGAGCCGATCGGCGGGGGCTGTCGCCGCCGGGAGCGGCTCGGCACGGACGACCCGGATGCGGCCCTCGCCGAGCACACGCTCGTCCTCCGAGCCAAGACGCGGGAGCCCTCTGCCGGCGAGCAGGATTGGCGCGAGCCAGCTCGCGGAGCGCTTCCATGGGCCATCAGCGGCCTTGCTGTCGCCGGTTACGACAAACAGCAACCCGCGCCTGGCCCGCGTCATCGCCACGTAGTGCAGGCGCCGCTCCTCGGCGATCGTCTCGGCCTCCTGGACCTGCGCGGCCGCGCGGTAGGTGTCGTCGCCGACTGTTTCGCCGTCATGGCGGACCAGCAGGCCAACATGACCGTCCGCCGAGATGCGGGCGCGTGGCGGGTCGTCGGAGGTCCACTGACCGACGCACGCGACGATGACCAGTGGGAACTCGACGCCCTTGGCCGCATGCATCGTCATGACCTGGACGGCGTTGGCGTCGGGATCGGGCGCCGCGGGGGTGCTCTCGTCGGCGTCGGTCTCGGCTTCTGTGCCGAGGTCATCCAGCAGCTGGCCGAGGGGCCGGTCCTGCAGTTCGGCAATCCGCTCGATCAGGCCGGCTATGTTGCGCGCGGCGATTCCCCCATCCGCCAGCTCCTCACAGGCCTCGAGGTACCCAAGCTCCTCGAGCACACGGCGGGTCAGATCGGCGGGCCGCTTCCGAGACACCCAGTTGCGATGCCGGCGGATCGCCCCGGAGAGGGCGGGGCGGTAGCCGGCGAGCGCTGCGAGAGGGTCGTCGGCCGAGAACACCTCCTCGGCCTCCTCCACCAGCCGACCGATCGGTCCGGTCAGAACGAGCCCGAGGGCGTGGGTGTCGGTGGGGTCGGCGAGGGTGCGCAGGTACTCGAGGACCTGGCGGCACTCGTAGGTCTCGAGGATGCCTCCGCGGCGCTGGCAGATCGCAGGCATGCCGTTGCTGCGCAGGGCGTCGGCGTACGCCTGGGCCTGGGCGTTCGAGCGGCACAGAACCGCGACGTCGCGGAAGGCCAATCCGAGCATGCGGCGCAGATGGTCGATCTGCGGGATCGTCGCCTGTGCCTCCTCGCCGGGCCTCACGCCACCAGGGCCGGTGAGAAACACCGCGGTGGGCGGGGGGTCATCGGCGGCCTCCGGTGCGCGTGGGATCATCTCGGCCGCCTGGGACGCCAGTGGTGGGTCGGTGATGGCGGCCGAGATCGCGGTGACGGTCGCAAGCAGCTGCGGGGCGCTTCGGTGGTTCTCGCGGAGCGGTCGGACCTGCATTGTCGCGGCGAGGGCCGCGAAGCCGGCGGGGTCTGCAAAACGGAAGGAGTAGATCGACTGGTTCTGGTCGCCGATCAGCCGGCGCTCGCCTCCCGGAGCCAGGAGCGCGTTGATGATCGCCCGCTGCGCCGGGTTGGTGTCCTGCGCCTCGTCGACGTAGATCCTCGCGAACCGCCGCTCAACGAGCTGCGCTGCGATGCCGCCCGAGAGCAGCAGGGTGGCGTCGTCGTAGCCGAGCAGCCCGCTCGCGCGGCAACCGGCGATCCGCTCGCGCGCGTACGCGCGGACCAGTTCTGCGAGGACCGCACGGCTCTCTTCGGCCATCCGATCCGCGATCGGGCTTCGGGCGGCCCGGGCCTCGTCGAGTAGGCGGGTGGCTCGGTCGCGGTCGGCTGCGGGGAAGCCACCCCAGCGCAGTCGCAGTTGGCGCAGATCTCCGAGGGCCAGCGCTCGGGCATCGCCCAGCAGTCGTTCCCGCCGGGACGCATTCGTCTGCTCGAGCGCGAAGGCCCGGACCCGCTCCCCCAGCGCTGCGAGGTCCGGCATCGCGCCCGAAGGCTCGACGCCGATCTCGGTCGGGTCGTGGCCGAGGGCGATCGCTTTTCCGTAGAGGCTGGCGACGAGGCCGCCGAGATCGGCGGCCCGCACCGGCAGCATCCGGTCGAGGATGGCGAGGCGCTCAGTGCATGCCCGGCGGGCACGCTCGAAGCAGAGCTCCGTTTGTGCGCGGAGCTCGTGGCCTTGGGCGATTCGCGCAGCAGGCGCGAGGCCGAGCGGCAGCGCCGCCTCCCGGAGCAGGTCGGCAAAGCAGGCGTCGATCGTCCCGATCCAGAGCCGCCCGAGGTTGAACCGGATGGCCGAGAGGGCGCACGCTCAACAACTCGCCGATCCGCCCTGAAAGCTCGCCCGCGGCGCGGCGGGTGAAGGTCGTCACCAGGATCTGCTCCTCGGGCAGCCCGTTGCGCAGATCCTCGGCGACCATGTGGACGAGGACGCGTGTCTTGCCCGCGCCCGCCGGTGCTTCGATTAGCCGGTCACCGTCACCGGCGGCCGCCCTGGCCTGCTCTTCGGAGAGCTCGTGGACCGCGCTCACGCCTGATCCCACGAGAGACGCCTGCAGGGACACTCGCGTCGGCAGAATGGACTGCGCTCGATCCGACCGGCGCGCATGCCCTCGATCGCCTCCATCACGAAGCCGGTGCCTTTCTTCCAGAGAAGGTCATGTTCGCGACGGGCGAGCGGCCCCCAGGAGGCGTGGTCTGTCGCCACCAGGCCGTCGTGGTCGGCGTGCGACAACGAGACGAACAGCACGCCGAGTGGGTTCAACTTCAGCCGCCGGTCCACCATCAGCGAGTAGAGCGTCGCCTGGGGGTCGCGCACCAACGCTCCGAAGTTCTGCATCTTCGGTTCGCGGTTGAGCTTGTAGTCGATGACGATCGCGCCGTCCTCGTTCTGATCGACCCGGTCGATCCGGCCGGTGACGAGCGAAGTGCGGTCCTTTGTCGGGAGAGCGCAGTACCGCTCGACGGCGACGGTGCGAAACGGCCACAGCGGAGGTGAGTAGCGTTCGATCACGCCCCGGCAGCGTCCGTGCAGGAGCGCGATGTCGGCGGCGGAGATCTCCCCAGCGCGTTCGCGCTCGATGAGGACCGCGTGTGCGATCTCGCTTCGTCCTTTCGCGTTCGTCTCGTCAGCGAGGGTCGGGTGGAAGGCGGCGGCCAGTGCCGCGTGGGCTGCCTCTCCCTTTCCCGCCTCGGGATCGGCCGGCGGCCGCGGGAGGACGTACTCGGCGAACCATCCCCGCGGGCACCTCAGATAGCTGCCGAGCTCTTCGACGCTGAAACGCCGCCGCTCGGCCACCGCGATCCGCGCCTGCTCGGAGCGTCGCTGCGCCTCGGAAGGTGTCTTCCTCGGAGGCCGGGCGTGCCGCGCCTCGGGTGATGGGCGGGATGCGGCGCCCGCCGCCTCGGCGGCGACCCAGAACACCGACGGTGCCCGCTCGCGCCCGAAGCCGTCTCGCGCCTCGCGCACCAGCACCGCGTGGTCGGCCGCGCACAGGCAGGCTGCGAACTCGGACTGGAGATCGCGCGGTCCGAGCCCCGGCGCTTTCGCGATCAGATCGGGCGAGGCGAAAGCCGTCGGGTGGAACCGCGGCGGCCAGCTGCCGGCGGCCAAGCCCGCGAGCACCAAGTGCGTGCGCCCCAGACCGACGGCCTGCGGGTACCCGACCACCGCCACACCGTCGGCGTCTCCGACTGCGCGCGGGCGACCGAGCGCCGATGCGACGATCTCCTGGGCGCCCGGTCGCGGCTCGAGCTCGGAGGCCTCCGCCGCGGCTGCGGCCAGGGCCTCGGCCAGGTGAAGGTCGTGCCCTGCGAGGGCGCCGGCCCCGGGTCGCAGGGCCGCCTCCTGAAGCAGCCGGGCCAGGGCGAGCGCCCTCCCGGGGCCGTCGGTCGGCGCGCGGAGCGCGCGGAGTAAGGGCAGGGAGGCACCGGCGGTCTCTGCGCGGGCTAGGGGCGCCGGGTCTTCTGGGTCGGCGACCACCACCGCCGCCGCCGCCGCTGCGAGGGGAGAGCCGCTCGCGTGCGCCCGCACCAGTCCCGTAATCGGAATTTGGCGGCGCTGAGCCCGCTCCTCGATCCCCGAAAGGACCATCCAGGGAAGAGGTGCGACCAACGCGATGTCCGACGGGGGGACTCCCGCGGCAAGCCACGCCTCCGCCACGCCGAGCGAGGCATCCAACTGGTCGCCGGCCGCCACCAGCTCGAGGCCCCCCTCGCCGGAGCGCGAGGAACCGAAGGCACCGATCGCATCCGTTCGTGAACCGACCAGCGTCGGTGGGTCCGTGCCCCACGCCGCGCCGAGCCGGGATGCCTCACACCAGGCGGCCTCCCCCGAGGCGGGCGACAAACCGATCACCTCGATGGACTGCCGGGTGCCGAGGCCCTTGATCAGTCCCGAGACCGCAGGATCCGAGAGATCCTGGGGCAGGAGCACCAGTGGGCGGGCGAGCCGGACCTCTTTGGATCGTCGCGCGAGGCGGGCGCGCCAGCCACCCGGCGACAGAAGACCGCGCTCGGCGAGAGCCTCTCGGAGCTGCTCCACCCCACACTCGACAGAGGTGCTCGCATGCTCGCGGTGATCCCGGTCGGCACGCTCCTCGATGCGGTCGATCCAGGCGAGCAGTACGTCGGCGCCCCGCGCGCGCAGGTCGGTCAGCTCGCCCGGCAGGGTCACGTCGGTAAGCAGCTCCCTCAGCGCATGCAGGCGAACCAGCTGGGAGCTCGGGGCTGGCGGGGGCTTCACCAAGCGGTCCGCGACCAGGTCGAAGAGCTCGTGGGTCGTCAGCAGGCCGTCGCGACCGAAGACGGCGCCGCCGAGGGCGGTGACCGCCTTCGGTCGCGCGAGCGGGTCACAGACCAGCGAGGCCACACTGGCCCCACCCGTCGCGTGCAGCCATGCAACCTGGCCGCGCTCGAATATTCGTGTCGTGATGCTCACGCAAAGCACACGCTAGAGCCGACACCGGACTTCGTCCCTACTGAGCGCAGCCGCCCGTCCGCAGGTCCGGCTAGACATCAGGGGTTCGTGACGTCCAGAGCACGAACGGATCGATCGAACGGTCGGTTCGGTGCAGGAGGGTGTGGAAGTGCCCTGGCGTTTCCGAGCGTGCTCGAACCATCGAGGTTCTGACCCTTGCGCTCGCCTCGAGCGCAGCGAGAGTGCGTCGTGTGTCGCGCGGAACATTGGACTGGACGTCCAAGTCGGCGATGAAATCAGAGGACACGCTGCCCTGTCTGCGGATCGCTGTGGCGAATTGGTGGAGCCGTGGATCCCCTAAGAGCACGGCGGCGCCGACGAAGATCACGCCTTCAACGTTCTTCGGTAGTTCCATCGTCGTCAGAGCGGCGGCCGCGCCGGCGATGGTGCCGCCTCCCGCCCAGTGAAGCGCCACCCAGGCGTTCTCACGACCCTCGACTTGTCGGAGCGCGTCTTCAATCGTTCTGCGCACCCGGGCTGCGTGGGCGGCGGCAGTCTCCGTCATGACCGCTTGGGCGCCGCTGAGTCCCTGGAGGCGCCGAGGTAGGGCACCGATCCGGCGTCGGGCGTCATCCTCCGCGCCGCGAGGGAGCGTCAGAGCATCCTCTGGAGCCTCTGGATGCACCATCATGGTGACGAAGCCCTCGGGAGGGCAGATCTCCGGAAGCCGCGGGGCAAAGCGTCGGCAGAATGCAGCCTCCGACTGGGAGAAGCCGAGCGCCTTGAACTCCACGAATGCGCGTCCTGCCGGCCCGTCATACCCGAAATCAGGGTGGGCGCCTTGGGCTCTGCCCGGCTCGAGAATGGCCTCGGTTGCCCCGAACATGTCTGCGACGACTGGAGCAGCCACGATCTCCGCCCAGGTCGGCCAAACGTCAGGATCGTCTCGGAGCTTCTTGACGAGGCTGGCTTCCCTAGCGCCGAGATGGCGAAGTCGATCGATGCTGTCGGCCAGGAGCCACGAGCCTACGAGTGCATCAAGGTCCGCTGCGTTTCCCAGGGCTGAGGTCAGATGCGGAATCCCTAACCCCCTAACCTCGACCTGTGCCCGAACCAAGTCATTCGCCTGCAGGCCGGTGAGTTCTGACGCCCACCGGAGTTGGGGGTCGTCCTCCTCTAGGTCTGGGCGCAAGCCGGTCCATCCCTTTCAGACCTGGAAGGGACGGGACCCGCGGCCGCGGCCGGAGGATGGCGTCTCTGTATGCGCGTCAAGACGAGCGTGACGATCTCAATGGCTCCGATCGCAATGCGGCCGAAGGCGAGGTTCTCGTTCTGCCGACCGTAGCGTTTCCCACGGACCGCGCGCACCGCCTCCGCGGGGATCCAGCTGGGCCAAGTCTTGACGGGGCGATGAGCCACTCTTCGTCCGACCCGCCGCGGTAGCGGCCTCGACGGGCTCACCTACCGCCCGATCGCCAGGGGCCGCCGGAACACACCCTCCGCCCCGACCGTCGGCAAGGTCGCAGTGGGCCGCCAACCCTCCATCGATGGACGTCCCGGCTCTCGCCCGCCGAGCTGTCGCCTGCCGAGTTCACGAGCGGCACTCGGTAGGAAGGCCCGCAGGTCCGGACCAGCGATTCTGCACGGTTGCCTGCCTCAGCCCACGCAAGAAGCACCGCACTCGCGAGTAGTACGAGTACCGGCTCACGCCGGCCCGACGGCACTGGCGCCGAAGGGGGCAGTGGTCGGATCCAACTAGGGGAGAGGATGCGATGCAGAGGCGACGCTGGCGCTACCGGCAGAAGCACGTGCTAGCCGTGGGACTGCTCCTTGTCTTGTGTATGACGGTGCCATTCAGCGCGAATGCGGCGGTGAGCCGGGTGAGCCTGACCAACGCCGGCACCCAGTTCACGGGCACCAGCACCCAATCGGCGACAAGCCAGGATGGCCGATACGTGGCCTTCTCTGTGTACACGTCGCCCATCAACCAAACGAACGTCTATCTGAGGGACCGACAGAGCGGCACGACGACCACCGTCGGGGTTGCCCCCAGCACCAATCCGGCGATCAGTGGGGACGGGCGCTACACGGCGTACGTGAAGTCGGGCGGTGTCTATGTCTTCGACAAGACCCTGGGGACGCGCACCCTCGTCAGCGTCTCCTCGGCGAGCGTCGCACTGTCCGAGGCCGGCTCGCCCTCGATCAGCGACGACGGCCGCTACGTCGCCTTCACCTCATCCAGCGCCACCGCCGCACCGCCGGATACATGCTTCTGCATGCGCGTATTCCGGCGCGATCGCCAAAGCGGCACGACTGACCAGGTCACAGTGGGCATGGCAAGCGCGGACGTCGATGGGGGCAGTGCCGATCCAAGCATCAGCGCAGATGGTCGCTACGTCGTCTTCGGGTCGGATGCCAGCAATCTCGTGTCGGGCGACACAGATTCGAACACGGATGTCTTCCGGTGGGACGCCAACACAGGCGCCACCAGCATGATCAGCGTTGCCAGCTCAGGCCAGGGCGCAGGTCAAGACTTCTCCCCCGCGATGAGCGCTGACGGCAACTACGTGGCGTGGAATAGCGGGGGCAGCTTCGCGGGTGATGGCGTCTATCTTCGGAACATATCGGCTGGCTCAACCGCGCGCGTGAGCGTGAGCTCGGCGGGCGGACCAATCCCAAGCACGCTCCTCAACAAGGGAGCCGTCAGCGACGACGGCAGGTACGTCACCTTTGCTGCGGACGGTGGTAGCTCGCGCTACTACGCCCTCGTCCGCGACCGTCAGACCGCGACCACGAGAGCGCTCAGCATCCCCTCCGGCGGAGGGACTCCGGATTCGGACACGACTTGGGCGGCGATCAGTGGAGACGGAAGCCTAGTCAGTTTCGATTCCGACGCCTCGAATCTGGTGGCCTCAGACACAAACAGCAGGCGGGACGTTTTCGTTGAAACGAGCACGCCCTCCAGCCTCTCCTTGGCCTCGTTGCTTGCTCAGTACGCACCTCAGCTTGAATACGACTCCGCGGAGGCGTTTCGTGCTGACTCGGCCGCAACGATTACCGACAACTACGTCGCGGCGACCTACTCGAATCTGTTGAAATTTCGAACCACCGGAGCCGTCCTGGCGTCAAGCGATCCTGCGGGAACAGGCCCAACCCTGGCACTCTCGTACCTAGGCCGGGCGGCGTACTCCGACGCGAATCCGACCGATCCGGAGGACTACATCGACATCGTTGACGACGGTGACCCTGGCGCGTCCCCCGGCCAGAAGATGTACGACGCACAACGGCTGCATCTCATAGGGAGCTATGCCAACAAGACCTATGGTCGCGCGCTCTACGCACCGGATGGGAGTGTGGTTCTCCAGTACTGGCTGTTCTACTACGACAATCCCAAGACCTACTTCTTCGGAGGCTCTCACGAGGGGGACTGGGAGATGGTCCAGGTTGAACTCGACGGTACCGGGTCGCCTCAGAGCGCAACCTATGCGCAGCACACGAAAGGCGAGCATTGCCCGTGGTCGAGTGTGTTGACCTCGAGTGGCGCTCCTGTCGTCTACGTCGCCGAGGGGTCGCACGCAAGCTATTTCACGGCGGGCGAGCACAACGCCCAGAGCGACTACGGCGAGTTCGACTTCGTCAACGACTACGCAGATGGAGCGGTCTCGGGCGACCCGCTCGGCGTGATCGATGTCACGAGCCCGCCGGGATGGATTGGGTGGCCTGGTCAGTGGGGTGGCGCTTCGGATAGCCCGGAGAGCCCCGAGAACCAGATCCCGAAATGGGAGGAGCCCTTGGCATGGGCCGCGGACGCCGCCAGTTGCACCGTCGGGGCACGTCGGGCTGCGCCGGCGGTCCTCGCGGCACCCGTGAGTGTGACAGCGGTTCGAGAGGGCACGCAGGTTGAGATCCGCTACGGCGTCGGTAGGCGTATTGCGGGGACACCCGAGCCGTTGACGGTGCTTACCTCGCTGGATCGGCCGGGCGATCGGTTTGCCCCGAGCACGGCAAGGACCGCCCTGTCGGCGGCGCGCGGACGCGTGGTTCAGGACACTCGTGGCCCGGTGCCGACCACGGCGCGAGTGGCCCTTCTCTCGAAGAACGGGTCTCGCAGCTCGTACGTGGTGGTTCCGGTCAGGTGACGGCGGCTATCGGCCTGCGGAACGTGGCTCCGCAGGCCGATACTGCTCAGGCCAGGCTGTCTGAGATCCCCGCCAAGAGGGCCGCGACGAACCCCCCCAATGCCAGTGCGACCGCGATGCCGAGTGCCCACCAGATGCCTCGCTCCATGCGCGAGCGAGCGCCAGTTGCGGCCGCTATGGCCATTAGAACGACGCCAACGGCCGTGGCGCTGCCAAACACTGTCGCCATCAGGAAGGCCGAGCGAACTGCGTCTGGGCGCGCGTCGCCAGCCCTGATGGCTGCGAGTGCGCCGGCAAAGGCGGCTGCGGCGCCGAGAAGCAGGCAGGCCGCCGCACCAATGCGCAGGAACGAGGCTCCGTTCCTTGAATGCGTTGACATTGGCCAGAACATAGTCTCTCCTGGACGGGCCGCGGCCCTCGGGTCAGTCGTTGCGGGTCGTCACCCCCCTATCGGCACGGGAGGCCGGGAGCGGAAGCCCTGGAAGGCCGGATGGCAGAAGATCTCTGCGTCAGGGGCTGCTCCGAGAGAGGTCGCCTCATATGGTCAACTGAGACGTCCCCGTTGCTACGCAGCCCGGAGTTAGTTCCTAGTCAGCGGACATCGCCTGAGCCCCGGCCCTCAGTCGTGCTTGGGGGCCGGGGCTCAGGCAGTCGGCTCATCTACTCCCGGGCACGCTCACCTGTACAGGCGCGCCATCCTGGCTCAGGGTGACGGCCCGCTGGGTCCTGGGCACGGTACCTTCGAAGAAGTCTCCGTTGGCGACCAGCGGATCCTGGCCGGCCGACTGCACGCCGCCTGGCAGGTATCCGTCTACCTTCAACTGCCCGGATCCCGCGTCCTCGCTGAGGACGATCCCGCGAGCCTTGACCGCGTCAGGCGTGTCGCACGCGGTTCTCGTCATGTCCTCCTTCGCGAGAACGACGCACACCATTCCCGCCGTTGGGCCCGCGCCATCGGCCAAGTACACGCTGCCGCCTCCGAGCTTGCCCTTGTAGACCAATCGCCCGGTCGCGTCCCAGAGCGCGCAACGATCGTGAGGCCGGGCTCGGTCACAGGCGTTGACCCCCGAGTGGGTCTTCGGCCAGGTGCTCAAGAGGACAAGGGGCAAGCTCGCTCGGGCCCAGGCCGTTGACGGCTCAGGGGCTACGCCGATCCTCGTGGTTGACCTCACCTCAAGTGATCTTCGATCCGAACTTCAGATCTCGGACTACCGGGCCCGTTTCGCGGGGCTGCTCGAGCAAGGGATCCTCGATCTCGGCGGCAACGGCGCGGTGGTGTTCGTCGAGACCTCGGCCGGCGGGGGGCTCGTGCCTCACTTTCTGATGTCTTCGCCGAACGTCGATCCGGATTTGTCGCCATGCTTTTCAGGCCGTATGCAGCCCGCAAGCGCCCCATCGCCAGCACAGCGCCGCCTGCCGATGTTGTCGCGAGGCGCGGTAGCCTAGTCATCCTGCGGATCACGGATCCCAACTCAGGCCGTGCGTAACCCCTCTGGGGGCCTTGTCCCTAGGAGCGCCGTACTGGAAACCCGCACGCGGCGCATCGCCGACCAAGGGCCCATGAGAACTTCGGGCTGGAATCGGTCGGCTTCACTGACCCCTAACCGGCCTTGAGGGGCGTGACGCCAGTTCGTCCGTTGCTGACAATGCCCACACTCAGGCTGTTGCGTCCCGACCGCTACCTCACCTCCGACCTTCAGCCTCGGCGCCCGCGGGTGGATCAGCGGGCCGTCGGGGAAGAGGAGCCGTAGGAACTCGTTGGTCGCGGCTCGGGAATCGAAACCAGACCTCTCGGTGAGGGCCTGTCTCCGGTGATCTCGGCTTGCAGGCGTCAAGCGGCTGTCCCCCCTGTCCGGCGGACAGTCTGGGGTCGCGCCTAGATTGCGTCAGAGGCAGACGATCGTGCAGGGCATCCCCCGCCCTCGTCAGTGGTCAACGCACGAAGCGTGCGCTCGCGGTACCAAGGGCGCAGCATGAGGCGGGCCGGTGGCAGATGGCCGTAGACGAGGATCGCCTCACCCGAGGAGATCCCCCGCACGGTGTCTGCGGGCGCAAGCCGGCGCGTCCGCGTCCCCCATGTGCGGCTGGCGCTTCCGTGGTTTCCTCGAGTCTGGCTCTCGTACGCGATCTCCTCATCCCCGAGAGCGCGACCCAGGTACTCCAGAGTCCTCCCGTCCGAGATCCCCGACAGGAAGAGCTTTGCCCGGTGGTTGGCGAGGATGGTGTCGGCGGCCTCCCCGTAGCGCGCCCGCGCCTGGGCGAGGTCCTGGAAGACGGTGACCACCTGGATCCCCTGTCCGGCTGCGGTAGCGGCGATCTGGGGCAGGTTGCGAATCGGCGCGGTGTTAGCCGCCTCATCGAGCACGACCAGCAGGGAAGGCTCGCACGGACGCCCGGCTGCAGCACGCGCATACGCGCTGTCGACGACGTGCTCGACGAGGCCGGCGAAGAGGGGAGCCAGGCGCTCCTGGTCCTTGGCGGGTGCGACTACGTAGAGGGTGTTGGAACCCTCAAGGAGAGCCTCGATGCCGGCGCAGCGATCATCCTGTGGTCCGGGGGCGGGATCGACTACGGCATTCGTGCAGCGCGAAACACGGCCGCCTCTGGTTGGGCCGCGACCAAGACGATCTCGTTCTCGCCTACAGCTCAGACCCCCGATCTCGCTGTCTCTGGCGGCGGTGACGCGATAGCGACTTGGAAAGCGCAGGACGGCGTCCGCGTGTCGGAGTTCACCAGCTCTGCCGGCTGGACGGCCCACCGTCTCATCGGGCCTACAGGTCTACGTCCGAGCGTGGCGACCAATGACGCCGGGCAGGTCGTGCTGGCTTGGGCGCAGCCCGGCCCGTTCGACAATCCGGTCCTCGCCCCAACGGAGTCCGTTCGGGCACTTGGGGGGTCGATCCGCGGGGGCCTAATGGCGCTGGATCATCCTCATGGGAGAGGCTGATCCTCCGAGCCACCGGCGGGTGAGCACTCGAATGGCCTGGGCCTTCGAGCCCTATGCCTAGAGCGTGCCCCTGCCGGTCGGCGAGGAGTCAACGGCTGGTGGGATGGCGTGCCGTAGAGCACTGATCCATTAGGTCGCCGCGGACTTCTCGGGCTCGGAGCAGGTGAGTCTGAATCCGGGAGGAGGCGCATCGTGATCTTCGTGGGCGTCAACTGGGCCGAGGCCCACAACGACGCGCTGGTGATGGATGGGCAGGGAACAGTGCTCGGGCGAGGTCGCTTCGGTGTCGGCGTGGCGGGCCTGGCCCAGCTGCACGGCCTGATCGCCGATCACGCGCCCGAGCCCGATCAGGTGATGATCGCCATCGAGATCGAGCATGGCCTTGTGGTCAACTCGCTGGTGGGCGCCGGCTACCGGGTCTATGCGATCAACCCGCTGGCGGCCAGCCGCTACCGCGATCGCCATACGACCTCAGGCGCCAAGTCCGATGCCACCGACGCAAAGCTCTTGGCAGATCTGGTGCGCACCGATCACCACAACCACCGCCCGGTGGCCGGCGACTCGGATGAGGCCGGCGCAATCCGGGTGCTGGCGCGGGCCCATCAGGGCCTCATCTGGACACGCCAGCGTCAGCTGAGCGGGCTGCGCTCGGCGCTACGCGACTACTTCCCGGGAGCCCTCGTGGCCTTTGGCGCGGACCTTGGCTCATCCGATGCGCTGGCGATCCTCGCCATCGCCCCGACACCCGCGGTGGGCCGGGGGCTCTCGCGGGCGAGATCGCCTCGGCTCTTGCCCGCGCAGGCCGCCGACGCAACCTCGAACAGGCGGGCGGCCGAGATCCAGAGCGCCCTACGCGCCGAGCAGCCCGAGACGGCCGATCTGGTGGCTGACGCCTTCGGCGCGGCGAGCGCGGCTCGCGTCGGCGTGCTGGTGTCGCTGAACGCCCAGATCGCTGCGCTCGAGCTGCAACTCGATGAGCTTTTTGATCGTCACCCGGACGCCGAGATCCTGCGCAGTCTTGCCGGACTCGGCTCAGTCCTCGGCGCCCGGGTGCTCGGCGAGTTCGGGGACGACCCGAATCGCTACGCCGATGCTAGATGCAGAAAGGCCTACGCGGGAACCGCCCCGATCACCAAGGCGTCTGGCCGCAGCCTGATCGTGCTGGCCCGCGTCGCCCGCAACCGTCGCCTCGCCGATGCATGTGAGCGGTGGGCCTTCTGCTCACTCACCACCAGCCCGGGCGCCCGGCGCTACTACGACCGGCTCCGGGCTCGCGGCAAGACCCACTCTCAAGCCACCCGCCAGCTCGCCAACCGCTGGGTCGGAATCCTGCACGCCTGCTTGGAGCGCCGCCAGACCTACCGAGAGGAGATTGCCTGGCCCGTGGCCCTGCCCGTGGCCGCTTGACTCCTTACGGCCGTGGGATGTCTAGGTGCCCAGAAGCAGTTGTCGGACGACATCTTGTGGGACCTCTGGCTCGATGAGCCGACCCCCGAAGCGGCGGTCGGCCAGAGCGGCGACGCTGTCGTGGCGTGGAATCGTGCCGTCTCATACCAGCACGATCAGACTGTCCAGGTCTCCTCACGGAAGCTTCCCGAAGGCGCGTGGCAATACGCGAAGAGTATTTCGGTGCCGATCTTCGTCCCGAGGCCATCGATCGGGGTACTCCCCGACGGAGCCGCGATCGTTGCCTGGCGGGGCGGCAATGCGGCTGTTCGCCCGGCCGATCAAGCCGATGTTTCTCCGCCAAGGTGGGATCCGCCCTTCTTGCTGTCCAGCGCAGGGTCCGACGTCTACAACCCAGACGTCGCCGTCGATGACGCTGGCCGGCTCCACGTTGTGTGGGCAGACGTCTCCCGTCCCCAAACGCGCTTCGACGACCACTTGGCGTTCATGGCGGTCCAGGCGACCAGCTTCGGTCTTCCGGGGGCGCCACCTGCCCCCTGTCGCCGACGACTCCAGGCCCGATCCCCGTGGTTGGCGGCTTCCCGGCGAGCCCGACTACGCCAAAGTCCGGAGGACCGCTGTTCAAGGCCCCTCCGGAGAAGTTGCCGAAGCCGAAGCTCTCCACGCTCGTGAAGCGCGGAACGCTCTACCTGAAAGTCAGCACCGCGCTTCCGAGAAAGTTCGGCGGGCGAACCTTGGTGATCCAGCGTCGCGTCGGGCGAAAGCTTCTTCGTATGGCGTCGATCAAGGTGCCCGCCTCAGGACGAATCTCGAAGCTCGTTGCTCTCGACGGCTACGCCCGCTCCGGCGCCACTGGCATCAGGGGGGTGTCCAAGATCGAGGTCCGCGTGGCCCTTGTCGCCACGACGAAGGCTCGGGCCGTCTCGAGTCCATTCCGGGTGGCTGCGCTCTAGGGCTAGCGTCCGACCGAACGTGTGTTCTATCCTGGCCGGCCCGTGGCCGACGCCCTCACCGAAATCCTCTGCCTTGTCCGGCTCTACCTCACAGATGAGGAGACCGAGCACCTCGTGATGTGGCTGGCGAACCGCGGCGGCCGCAACCAGGCCCTTGCCGGCGACCGCGGGCCACTAGGGCGCCTCGAGCACATCGTGCGCCACTGGCTCACTGACGAGCAGCGGGAAGCGCTAGCGACCTGGATGCTCGCGCAGGCCGCGCGGCGGGATCGGTTGGTGCCCGTCCCGTCCCGTAGGGGGGCCGGAGCGGCGAAAGGGCTAGGCAGCCGGCCCCGAGGATTCAGGACGGGAGAGAAGAGACGATGTAGAGGAATATTGACCATTTTCTCTATATTGGCTAGCCTCGTCTCATGAGTTCTCGTCTCGACACCGAAAGGTTGATCCGCGACATCGTGCGTTTGCGACGGGCTGAACTGCGGGGAGCGCCCGAGGACGTCGCCGATGTGCGCGAGGATCTCGAGGAGATCGTTGGACCGACAGTGGGGAGAGCTTCTAGCGCCCGAGTTTTGGGGATTACTCAGACGGCTCTTGATCGACACATTTCGCGGGGGTCGGTTCCGGTCGTCCTCACGCCTTCTGGACGGAAGGAAATCCCGCTGCCTGAGTTGGTCCGGCTCGTCTTGGATCTTGATCGGACGAGAGAGACGACGGACTCGTCGCGTCCTTTGGGGGCGGCTTTACGATCCCGCAGAGAAGCCGCCAAACAGCTCAAGGCCTCGACAGTGGTCCCGCCCAATCAAGGGGCGGGTCTAGATCCGGGCAATCTGCGTGCGCTTGCTTTTCATCGGGCGGTGGCTGCCCGTCTTGATCCCCAGATGGTGAGCGATGCTCGTCGTCGCCTGCGGCGATGGAGCAGGAATGGCAGCGTCGATGAGCACTGGCGGCGGGAGTGGGAGAGCGTTCTATCGCTTCCACTGCGTGAGATCAGACAGCTGATCTCAGCCGAGAATCCGCGCGCTCGTGACCTTCGCCAATCCTCGCCGTTCGCCGGCGCGCTTCCGCATGAAGACCGACAGCGGGTGCTCGAGTTCGTCGATCTAGCCGCATGACGCGAGGCGAGCTCGAGCACCTCATTCGGGCCGCCGGTGATATCGCCAGCGACGACCTGGTCGTCATTGGCAGCCAAGCGATCCTGGCAGCGCATCCCCAAGCCCCCTCTGCGCTCCTCGTTTCGATGGAGGCTGATGTCTATCCGCGCAACTCGCCGGAAGATGCGCGACTCATCGACGCCGAGATCGGCGATGGCAGTTCATTTCACGATTCGTACGGCTACTACGCCCATGGAGTTGGACCGGAGACCGCCAAGGCTCCCGAAGGGTGGGAGGGCCGCCTAATCCAGATTGCGCCGCCACCGATTCCAAAAACGAGACCTCTCCGGAGTGGGTGGTGCCTTGAACCTCATGACCTCATGCTCGCGAAACTCGCTAGGGGCGAGCAGCGTGATCGAGACTTCGTGGAGGTGTGCATCCGGATGGAGATGGTCGATATTGCGGTGCTGAGAGAGCGCGCCCCGACCGTGCCTCTTGAGTTTCGCGACTACGTCGTCGAGGGGCTCGAGGGCGTGATCGCGCAGGCTGCATCGTCGGGGTCCTAAGGGCGAGTTGCATCTTCGCGGGGCCTTCGCCGTCCGAGGGGCGGCGCTTGACTCGTTGAGCGGGGCACCACCATGCGGACCTCAAGGTGGCTGGGTGCCTAGGAACGCGGGCAAAGTAGACAGGCTCCGCATCTAAGCGAAGGGCCCGTCGCTCGGCCCCGGTCCGCTGGCGACGTGCAGCTCGACGGACACCCGCGACGATCCGCTGACGCTGGCCCACTCAGACAGGAAGACAGAGCGGCGAGGGCCGATCGGTTCGACTCCTGCCTACGGGGACTCGCTGTCGCGACCGAGTTGGTGGCGCAGCATCCGGACCCTGAGGCGCATCGCGGTTGCCGGCATCCCCTGCAAATTGAGAGGTGGATCGAGGGTGTTAAGCATCGCTGCCTCAGCAGGTTCGAGAGAGACGCGGTCGGTGTACGGGACCCAGCACACGCTGAGATGGGTGTGTATCCACTCGGTCAGGGTCGCATTGGAGTCGATCTCGAGGCGCCGGGTCGAGGCAACCCGAAGCATGAGGATCTCGCGAAGGAGTGCGGAGAGGGTTCTCCGAAAAGTCGAGGTCCCGATCTGGCCGCCCAAATGGTTCGAGACGATGCGCGATCGGAGGGTTGCGGCACTCTCCTTCCGCGAATGCAGGGACGTCGCCCCGGCCTGACCTGCGTAGATGAGTGCTGGAAGGACCACTTCTGCGCCCTCGGACAGCTGTTCTCGCCCCAGATCATCGACCCACCAGGAATACAGGCCGGGCTCACGTGGGACGAGCCTCGCCAGGTCCACGGTTCCAGCGCTGATCGCGTTGTCCCGCGTCCCGAGTTCTCGGCAAACGTCATCGATCGCCAGGTCAAGACTCATGCCGAAGCGCCCTCGTGATGGGCAACTCTCAAGGCCAGCGCGTGGTCAGCCGACTTTGGCGTAGTCCTCCGGCGTCCATCGCTGGTCCTGGCGCGCACGCCCATTAGGAGCAAACTCCACCCCCTCCTCTTCAAGCCGCTCTCGCACAGCCTCAGGGGTCGCAGGAAGGGCTGGATTCTCGGCCTTCCATCCTCCGACGATCTCCCCCTTGACGTTCAGAACGCGATAGACGTTCGGAACGTCCTCCGCCGTACTCGAGAGCCAGGACCCGACGCCCATCGCCCCCTTTGGCGAGTCGCCCGCGACTGCGACGTCGTAGTAGGCCGACCAGCGCCCCGTAGGAATCGATGCGATGAAGGCGAGCGCCTTCTCGTGGTTCAGTCGGGCAACGCCCTTACTGGTGGCCGCCGCGTGGAGTTTCTCGGCCACCTTGACTTCGTAGTCGGCCGACTCCGGAAGTGGGATGAGGATCGAAGACCCAAGGAGCAGCGTCTGTCCCACCTCGTAGGGAACAAGCTGCACACAGGAGATATCGAGACGGTGAACCCGCCGAAGCCACAGAACGGTTGAGGTCACGCCCGCCTCGAAGCCGCCGGCTACGAGGATGATGCGCGGCTGTTCGTCTTCGTCGATGGCGTCGAGATCAGCCCCGCCGATGAACTTCTCAAGCTCTTCCCGGGCCTCGGCAGGGGAGAGGTCGCGAGCCTCCGACTTCTTCACGTAGTCACGGTAGGCATCGACGAGCTGCTCGGCGCGAAAGGTCGAAACGAAGGCGGCGTATCTGAGAGCCTGAAGGTCCTGATAGGCCCCGGAGGTGTCGCGCTTGACCTCGATGACGACCAAGCGCCCCTCTCGGTCGATTGCGAGGACGTCCAGGCGATCCTGTGAGCCCTTGAACTGGGCGAACTGATTGGTGACGACCTTCAGTTCTTCGCCAACCAGCTCCGGCCGCTCGCGTATCCACCGCTCAATGTGCTGTGGCTCCAGCGCTCCCAACTCGACGTACTTGGCTGCATCGAGAAGCTCGGGAGTTCCGGCAATGCCGCCGTCGAGCCTGAAGAGCTCGAAGCCCTTTCTGGTGATTGGCACGGCGCGACTATAAGGGGCTGCCAGCGAGCGCTGCCTCCCCAAACGGGCGGTTTACCTTCGTTAGGTGTTCGGTTTATATGGCCTCAGTGGCAACTGGACACACGGGCTGGGCGACGCCCAACGCGCGACGATCCTTCCGGATTATCCTGGCCCTCGGCCTGGGCCTGGTAGCGATGGCCCTTTCGGGCTGCGGCTCTGCACAAACCGCTTCGCCCGCCGCGGATGACACGACCGCCGAGGTTCAGGAACAGGACCCCGCGATCAAGGCGAAGCCGCGCTCCGTTCCTCGAGCTGCCCCAAAGCCCGTGGAGCCTGTCGGGTTCACGGGCGTGTTCTCGACGATGGACGCGCTTCAGCGCTGCAAGGCCACTGACGAAGCCGTCGTCTGTGCGTCCATCGGCTCAGGGCAGAGGGTGCGGCTCGATCAATCAGGAGCGCGTTACGAGGGCGAGGTAGCAACCTCGTTTCCGGCGGCGGCCCCCCTCGGTCTAGGTAACGAGGTCACGACTGAGTCGGGCATCACATGCGCAAACACCAGACGGGGCATCGAATGCAATCGTGGCGGCCACGGTTTTGTGATCGGTGACTCAGCGGTCGTCGTGCTCCGCGGCAGCGACGAGCAGCGCTTTGAGCCGACGCCTCCCGAGGATGAGGGAGAGGAGACGCCCACGCTGACGGTCGAACCCCCGGTCGAGGAGACGGCCCCCAGCACCGCCGCGAGCGGGCAGGTCTGTTGGCCGGATGTGGTCATCCCGCCAACGACGATCCCCGCGATTGAGGTCGGCGGGACCTATCTCCCCGCGCAGACCCTTCCCGGTCAGACAATCCCAGGGACATGCTTCGACTCGGCAGCAGCGGCTTATCTTCCTCCGGTCGATACCACTGTGCTCGCAGACGGATACGCCGCCATCGATCCAGACTTCAGCCCCGAACTGAGTGAGGCTTATTGGGACAGCGTTCCCGTGGCTCCAGCGACGTCGAGTTCTGGGTACTCGGGGTCCTACGTTCCAGACTTCACCGCGCCCGGCTTTGGTGAGCTCAATGAGGCTGGCTTTCCCAAGAACCAGTACGTCCGGCCCTACCTCAGACGAGACGGCACGAGCGTCACCGGGCACTGGCGAAACTCTCCAAGCGACGGACTACCAACGTGTTCGATCATCGACTGCTAGCCGCAGGTTGAACGTGCGCGCGCTGTGGGTCGTCCTCATCGTCGCCGGCGTCTTCTTGTTGGTCGCGGGCATAGCGACGCCCACATGCGCGAACTACGCCGGTACGGCGCGAGACTCCGGCTACCCGTGCAAGATCGACCGCTCAAGCGGGATGACCGACTTCGTGCTGAGCAACTCCAGCACGATCACGGTCCCGTTGTCGGCATGGATCGGTATCGCGCTCGTTGTTGTTGGCGGTGTTCTCCTCGGTCGCCCTCGCCGGACTTAGAACCGGCCCACGGTGGCCTCATCCGAGCGACGCCCTAGTCTCAGGTCGTGCTCGATACCGCCCGATCTTGCTTCCGCTGTATCCCAGCCCTGAGCTCTATCCGAGTCCCGACCTCTATCCCGGCGGGGTCGAAGTGCTCGTCACGTCCCTGCCGAACGCAGCCCTAGAGACGATCAGCGAGGCGGCCGAGGACATCGTTGATGCTGCGGTCGCCCACGTGCGTAAGGACCTGAGCCATCCGGGCTCTGAATGGGCGGTGCCTCTTGCGTTCGTCATCCTGCTGAGGCTCGTCGCGCAGCGCGTGATCGTCGCGCGTGCCGATCGGGCCTAACCTTCCGGCGCCGATTCGCCCACCGCCGGCGAGACTGAGTCATGGTGCCCCCGAATCGGGTGTGCCCAGCCCTCGGTTCTCAACGGGCCGCGACCCCTCGCGTCGTCCCTGGGAGGAGGTGGCGGGCCCTGGCTTCTGCGAGGTAGTCCGACGCGGTCGCCGGGGAGACGTTGAAGTGGTGGGCCACCGCCTGACGTGGCTTCCCAGTGGCGCCCCGGTAGACCTGGGCAACCAGCTTGTAGTGGTCATCGTCGAGCCGCTTGCGTCGTTGCCGACGCGGCTCCTTGATGAAGGTCCGCTCCTGGATCTGAGTAGTTCCCCCTCCCGATGCAGGGCCCGCGCCCTTCGCTCCGAGATCCAGAGCGTTGGCCAACACCTCGAGGCGCGGAAGGGCCTTGCGAGCCTGAGTGATCTGCGAGGTGACTGCGATCGATCGCATGACCGTCGATGTCAGCTCTTCAGGCGGAGGCATCGTCTCGGGAGAAAACACGGCCCAGGGGACCGTGCCACCGTCATCGGGAAGGATTGCCCCGGCGTCATCACGCCTGGCTGCGGCGTTCCCGGCGTCCCGGGAAGCCATCATCGGGCACCACTCGACGGTGAGTCCGGAACATCGAATCTCGCTGGTCTCATCGAGCACAACGAACTTCGGCGCGACGGCCCAAGGGCCCCAACGGGGATCGGGGGCGAGCAGGACGGGAAGTTGGTCCCCGGGGATCTCTCGGAAGCTCATCAGCAGCTCCTAGGTACGGGGCGAGTCTGGACGTACCAAACCATACGTTAGGTCTGGACCAAACCCAACGCGACCGCCAGCCTTCTCCAAAAAGCCCGCAAGGGGCTCCCAAACGGAGGAACTGGCCAGAGATGACCGTTGCGAGTGAGATCACAGCCGTTGCGAGGGCTCGCCGAGTCCTGGCTTCTGGCGAGGGCCGTCGAATCCGGGAGGCGAACCTGCTTTCGCTGGAGGAGATCGCCAGGGCGGTAGGCGTAGACGCCTCGACCGTCTTTCGCTGGGAGACCCAGGAGCATCTGCCGCGCACCGGGCACGCCTTGAGGTACGCCCGTTTCCTCGACCAGGTGGATCGGGGCGTCAGTGCCTGATCTCATCGCGGAATACGGGGACTACGAACTGCTCGTTGTCGCCATGGTGGAGGGCAACCCCAAGGTCTTCCACGACGGCCAGGTCAGGTGGGCGACCGACGTCACGATTCGCGGGCAGCGCCTGTCGGGGCTGATTCGGGCGCCCTACTGCATCCCGGCGCCAGCAGGCCTGTGGGCCGATTTCGATTGGACACCCGAGGGCGGCAACACCGAGCGGCAGTCGTTCCCGGTGCTGGCACTTCGGGTCGAGGGCGGTAGCAAGTGGGCTCGCGGACTGGTCCTCGGGACCGACGGCATCGAGGTCTGCGATGAGTACCCCAGCAGCAGCTTCAGGTTCCTCGGCTACCGAACGGGTGACCCGGCGCCCTTCTGCCCCCACGACGCGGCGTGATGGCACAGGTCGAGATCCACAACGGGCGCAGGCACGCAGCCGATCCACTTTCGTCTGAGGTGACGCGGCTGATGGCGCGAACCTCTTGGACTGCGGCGGGGGATGCCCCCACAGCGAAGCTCAGCGGTATCCCGCCCCGCAAGCGCCCGTCACCTGGGCGCCTTGTCTCGCGCTCCTTCTCTGACATCCAGCCGGAGCAGTTAACGTGGCTGATGAGGTCGCGCATCGCGTTCGGCAAGCTCAGCGTCCTAGACGGCCTGCCCGACGAGGGCAAGTCCACCCTCCAACTGACGTTTGCTGCCCTGGTGAGCCAAGGCGCCGTCATGCCCGATGGTTCGCCGGGGCTGGGGAGGCCGGCCGACGTTCTCATCCTCGCCGCTGCCGAAGACGGTGCTGCCGACACGATCCGGCCCCGGCTCGAAGCGGCCGGAGCGGATCTCAACCGCGTTCACCTCGCCGAGTACGTACTCGAGGAGAGCGACGACAAACGCATGCTCCAGTTCCCGCGGGACATCCCGCTGGTGAAGGAACTCATCGAGGCCCACGGCGTCCGTCTCGTCCTCGTGGACGCGCTCATGGCCACGGTCTCGGAGTCGGCGAACTCAAACAACGATCCGTCGATGCGGCACATGATGCACCCGCTCGCCGACCTGGCTAGCGAGACCGGCGCTGCCTTTCTCCTGAACCGCCACTTCACCAAGTCGGGTGGGCGCTCAGCGATCAACCGCGGCGGCGGCTCCGTAGCCATCATCGGCGTGGCGCGCACGGGGCTCGCCGTCATGCGTGACCCACAAGACGAGTCTGGCGAGCGGCGCCTCCTCGTCGTCACTAAGTGCAACATCGGCCGCGACGAGGACAAGGCGACGCTCGTTTTCCGCATCGTGTCGGCTGAGATCCCCAACCCGCGTGGCGGCGTGATCGAGACGTCTCGCATTGAGTGGCTCGGCACGGACTCTCGTCGAGCCGACGATGTGCTTGAGGCAGCCGACGCCGACGGTCGTGAGCGCCGCGCTATCGACGAGGCCGAGGAGATCATCCGAGGCGTTCTCGGCGATGGAGGATGGCACGACAGCAAGGAGCCCAAAGAGGCCGCCAGGCGCGAGGGGATCTCAGAGTTCACGCTCCGCGACGCCCGGCAGCGCATGCAGAAGGCGCGCGTTCTGGAGATCGCGCGGGAGGGGTCAGGGGCGGACCACCGCTCCAACTGGCGCCTCCTCGACATGGCCGATGGAGGCGTTCACTCCGACAGAAGAGTCGATGCATTGTCGGAGTGTCGAAGTGTCGAAGTCGATGGCCAAGGGGATCTGACGATCCTCGAAACGATGGCCGAGACCCCCGAGGTCTCGATCTACCGGGCTGAGGTGCGCTGATGGCCTCCGGGCAAGGAGAGGCGGACGCGATGATCGTCCGGATCGGAGGCAAGGACTATCCGTTCGGCGCGTGCGAGCCGTGCGCCGCCGAGATCCTGGCGCGCCGGGCAATGAACGGTTACCGGGCGACTGAGCTGAGCCTGATCTTCTTCATGGCGGTTCCCGGCCGCGACTGCCTTGATCGCGAGGAGCGGGGCCCACAGGCGCGAGCCGTCTTCCGCGCGCTCACAAGGCACGGGATGGCTCTCGACGATCTACCAGCACTTTGCGTGGATGACCGAGTCCAGCCCGTCTACCGGCCCTTCGCTCCCTGCGATCGTTGCCAGGCGCAACTCGCCGAGTTCACGGACAGTGAGAGCGGGATGGTCTTCCTCTCGGCAGCCCTGGAGGCGCGCCTCGCCCGCTTTGTGAATCCTCGCCGGGGCAAGCTGTCGAAAGCCGCCACAGGCGAGATTCGGGCGCTGAGCGAATCGGCGATCTGGGCCATCGGACGTTTGATCGCACCGCGTGTCGGCTGGTCGTGGGACTACCCGGAAAACTGGCTCGACGAAGGGGTATCTGGGCGATGAGCGGCCCGGGTGAGGAAGGCGGGACCAGTGGTGACACGTTGGTTGCCAACGAAACTACTTCGCGGGACCGCCGCCGAGCACGGCGTCCGGACATGGTTCTCGCTGAGCAGCGCGAGGTTGAGGCGGTGAAACTCCGCATCCAAGGCCTCACCTTCGAGGCCATCGCCGTGGAGCTGGGCGTCTCGCGAGAGGGCGCTCGCAAGGCGCTGGATCGAGGCATGGAGGCGCTCAAAGAGGAGGCGGCCCAAGGCGCAGAGGAACTGCGCTCGATCCAGGCGGCTCGCTACGAGGCGATCGTGGCCACGCTTTGGCCGCGTGTCATGGACGGCGATCTGAAGGCGGTTGACCGCGTTTACCGAGGCATGGAGGGCTACCGCCGGCTGATGGGCATCGACCTCGAGCCCGAGAGGGACGGAGACGGCCCGCAGATCGTGGTCATAGACAGCCGAAATCCCTGGGACCGGCCAGACACCATCGACGGCGAGACGGTCTCTGCTCCTGAGCTGTCCTCCGGCGGGGCCGACGCGTGAGCCTTCCTCCCGTGCTGCGCGTGGGCGAAGTCATGCAGCGTTACGGCATGCGCGATCAGCGAACCGCCCGCCGGCTAATGAACAAGGCGGGCGCCTTCAAGGTGGGTGGTCGGCTCGTGGTTCGGGAGGACGACCTGGGGGCGTACGAGCGCCGATTGGTCGAGCCGAAGAACCCGGCGCCGCGCGTGGCAGCACAAACCATGCGTCCGGGGAAGGCTGCGCACCTCTCACCGGCTGACGGTCCCGAGTGGTGGCGCCCGAACATCGACTCCGATGCCGCATAGCTACGGCGGTAGACGATTCCGTCTACGCGGAAACCGCTTAGCTATGCGGTTCTTGTGTCGTGAGTCCCTTGACACAGGCCGCGTGGCAGGACTAAGTTCCTGCGCAGCAAGACCGAAAGAAAGTGGCCCCGCGACGACGCCAATCGCCCGGGGCCGTGACGAACAGGATGAGTCCCTGTCCGCATCCATCAGCCTATCGGCGGCCCCTTCGGCTCCGGTAGGCGCGTGTGGACGGCTCGTCCTCCAATCAACTGATTCGGAGGAACGATGAACACCATCACGCACAAGAGGAACCTCATCACCCGCAACGAGCGCGACGACCTGCGCTGGCTCGCCTGCGAGCTCTTGGCGTCGCGTCACACGCTCATGGTGAGCGGCGACGGCGACGGTCGGAGTGCCTTCGAGCACGTCGCCGCCTTCACCGACAGCGCCCGGGGGCTCGGGGCCCTTGGCTCAGACCTGTTCAGCGACTCGCTGCCGACGGTGTCTCTCAGCTTCGAATTCACCGGTTTCCTCGGCCTGATCGAGGGCGCCGACGAGGTGGAGGAGCTCTTCCGCTTCCAGACGGAGGAGCGGTCCGGCGGCCTCGACGATCCGGCGGACCTCGAGGTGGCGGCTCAGGGCCTCGCGCGCGTTCGCCGGGCTCGCAGCGCCGCCCAGCGCGTCGCCGACGCCGTCATGGGTGAGAGGTGAGCGCCCGCAGGGGGTGGCGGGAGACCGTTGAGCCCGGCATCTACCGAAGCCACCGCGTCGGCTGCGACTCCTCAAAGGACCACAGAGAGAAGCGTCGCTGCGGTTGCTCGTTCCAGGTCAAAGTGCCGGGGCTCGTCCCCGGCACCACCCGGATGCGCTCGGTCAACGGCTCGATCACGGAGGCCCGATCCGAGCGCCGTCGGCTCATGGCCGAGGGACGGCCGGAGCCGGAGCAGGCGCCCATCCCTGTCGGCACGCTCAACACGTTCGCTGCGAGCTACCTCCAGGCGAAGGCGCCCGTGCTGTCGTCGGAGACCATCCGGAACAGAAACGACGACTTCAGGCTGCGCATCGCTCCGGCGCTTGGCGAGCTCGACCTCGATCAGGTGACTCGTGAGCGCATCGAGGTGTGGCTCGCCGACCTGGCGGCCAAAGCCTCGAGCCGGCGCATGGTGGTGCAGACGGTTGCCACCCTGCGCGTGATCCTGGCGACGGCGGTGGAGTGGGGGAGGCTGCCGTCGAATCCCGCCGCGCGCCTTTCGCTCCCCGCGCTTGAGACCAACGAGAAACAGGCAGTCGAAAAGGTCCTTGACGCTGCGCAGATGGCCCGCCTGTTCGAGGTCGCCGGCACGACGCGAACGGAGACGATGCTCAGGGCTGCTGGGGAGGCGGGGCTCCGCAGAGGCGAGATCGCGGGGCTTAAGTGGGAGGACGTGGACTTGGCCGCCCGGCGCTTGAATGTCCGTCGGTCAATCGTCCAGGAGCGCAAGCGCGCAGGCGTTCGCATGGCCAAGGTGGAGAAGACCCCGAAGGGGCGCAGAAGCCGCCGCGTCGCCATCTCTGAGCACTTCGTGGAGCGTCTGGCGGACTGGTATGCCGAGTCGGTCGTGGAGGGCGGCAGCGATGCCAAGGGCTACGTGTGGCCTGGAGGAGACGGTGGGCCGATGCACGACCGCTCCCTGTACCGCGCCCTCGAGCGAGCCTGCGAGCGTTGCGGGCTCGGCGAGACCTACATTGCCCAGACCAACAAGGGGCCTCAGGAGCGTTTTCGCGCCCTCGTGACCCCGCACGGCCTGCGGCACTCGGCCGCCTCGATCATGCTCGGGGCCGGCGTGCCGCTGATCGTGGTCTCCCGCCAGCTCGGTCACGCGAACCCGAACATCACCGCGACGATCTACGCGCACTTGCTGGGGGATTCTCAGTTGGACGAGGCAGCGGCTGTCTTTGGTCGAGTCGTCCTTATGCCCTAGACCTGTGGGCCGAAGGAGACGTCATCGATCCCTCGCTTCTTCAGAGCGGCTAGGCGCCCTTTCAGCTGAGGAAGCGGGCCCAAGAGGCCGTCAGCGCTTTCAAGGACACCCACCAGGCTCAGCAAGCAAAGGCTGAGGGCGGTCTGAGACAAGGCTGGGTTCGAGCCGCTTCTCCGAATGCGGGCGCTTCCCAGATCCTCATCCACGATCAGGTGGTTCTCCGAAGCAATCACGCCCGGGTGGGACACCCAGCTGGCACCGGCGTAGAAAGTCTCGTATTCGGCAGTGCGGCCGATCGCCTGTGCTTTCTGTTCGTAGTTCACGGTGCCGCGTTCGATAGCGAGAACTTCTTCCGGAGGGCGAGTCCGTGCCTTCCCATCCAATCGCTGGGCGGCCTTCGTCATCTGCCTCAGTTCGTCGGCCCACTCGGAGGGAAGCTGCGACTCCTCGTCTGCCCTCTCCATGGCTAGTCGGGACTTCGCCTCGCGTGCCTCAAACTGTCGGATGGCCGCATCGGGATTCTCCGAGAGGTACTGCAGGTCGAGACTCTGCTCGAAGGCGTGTCGGGCCAGTCGAACGGCATTGGCTGGAGCCCCTGCCTCCACTTCTCTGAGAACGCCGGACGCGAGCTCGCGCGCCGCTGCCAAGGCTCCTAGGGCATAGATGCGAACGGCCACCTCGTCCCTAGTCAGGTCCTCTCCCGTAACCGTTACGTCATCGAACTCGGCGCTGAGGTCGATCGCCCCCTGGACTATCTGTGCCAGTGAGCCGCCAGAGCTCTGCGACGAGGCTTCAGTCATCGGGCATCGATGGGACACTACTTCGTGGGCGGGACCCGGACGGTGCGGGAGCCGGTGCGGGGGCATCCCTCCTTTGTCAGAACCCGCATGCGGACAAGCATCTCAGTCAGGCCACCTGACGCCTTGTAAGCGGCAGGTCAGGGGTTCGAGTCCCCTCTTCGGCTTGCTGAGATCGCAGTGGGTGAGATGGTTGTGCTTCTCAGGCGCTCCGAGGTCCTCACGGTGCTCGAGCATCTGAGGACGGGTGCGGTCGGCGGGTAGCGACCAGGGGGGTAGGGGGAGGGGGTAGGGGGAGGGGGGTCGGCGATGCGCTTTGGCGGTACCGGTTGCGCGAGGTCGGCCATGATTGGGCACGGCTGGCCGGCCCCCGCCGGAAAGTGCGGCGTAGCGGCGGCGGAACTACGGCGATCTGGCGGATGCCAGTCGGGATGGTCCGGTCCTAGCGTGAACCCACGTCAACAACACACGGACTCGGGCCGGTGGGTACAACGCCGGCCACGGAAAGGACAGGGAGATGAACCTCTACGCAATCAGGCGGCGCAACGGGTGGGCTACCCCCGACGCCCTCCAGACCGCAGCCGGCATCTCGGGAACCGAGGGGGACAAGCCCGGCTCCGGCGTCCGCTGGATCCGGAGCTATGTCCTCGGCGAGGACGCCGGCGACCTCGGCACGCTCTGCATCTACCAGGCGGACAGCCCCGAGGCGATCCGCACCCACGCGGACAGGGCGGGGATCCCCGCGACAGAGATCACGCCGGTGGCCGACGCCGTGATCGTGCGGCCCGACCCGGTCCCGGCCGAGAGCTGAGCGGGTGGGGGCCGGCTGTCGGGGATCGACCGCCGGCCCCCTCTGCCCTAGCATCGCGCGCATGGACACTCCGACTGCGCTCGTCGGGCGCGAGGCCGAGCGCGCGCGGCTTGATCGCGCTCTGAAGGAGGCCGGTGGCGGGCGCGGGGGGCTCGTGCTGCTGTCGGGCGAGGCAGGCGTGGGCAAGACGCGCCTCGCCGAGGAGATGGGTGCCGGCGCCCCGGGGCCGGTGCTGCGCGGTCGTGCCCGCCAAGGCGCCGCGGCCGCCTACGGGCCGGTCGCCGCCGCGCTCCGCTCTCACCTGCGGGAGCACCCGGATGGACTGGACGACTGCGGGCCCCTGCGGGCACACCTGGCCCTGATCCTTCCCGAGCTCGGCGATCCGGCGCCAGTGGGCGACAGCGCCACGCTGATCGAGGCGGTGCACGCGGCACTCGCTCACGTCGCCCGGCTGGCGCCCGTACTGGTGCTCCTCGACGACCTGCAGTGGTCCGATGACGCCACGCTCGCGCTGCTCGCAACGCTCGCCGAGCCGCTCGGACGTCTCCCGGCGCTGGTGGTCGCGGGCTACCGGTCGGACGGCCTGCCCCGTGGCCACACCGTGCGCGCCCTGCGCGCCGAGCTGCGGCGCACGGGACGCCTGGTGGAGCTCGACCTGGCGCCCCTCGAGCCCGAGGGGACCGCCACCCTGCTGGCCCAGGTGCTCGGAGCGGCGCCTGCCCCATCGCTCGTGCGCACGATCCACGACCGAACCCAGGGGGTGCCCTTCTTTGTGGAGGAGCTGGCGCAGGCGCTGCGGGTCACGGGCGCCCTGGCCGCTGCGCCGGGGGGCCTGGATCTGGCCGAGGGCGCACAGGTGCCGGTGCCCGACACGGTTCGTGACGCGGTGCTGATGAACGCGTCGGAGCTCTCGCGCGGGGCCCGGGCGGCCGCCGAGGCCGCCGCGGTCGCAGGCGAGACGTTTGATCTGGACATCGTAGCTGCGGCGGCGGGGGCGTCCGGCCTGGCGGACCTGGTGGAGCGCGGGGTGATCGCGGAGGACGGGCTGGGGCGCGCGGCGTTCCGCCACGCTCTGACGCGCGAGGCCTTCTACGCGGAGGTCCCCTGGCTACAGCGCCGCGCCCTGCATCGGCGTATGGCGGAGGATCTGGAGTCGGGCGGCGGCCGCAGCGCTGAGGTGGCGACCCATTGGCTCGGCGCCCGCGACGAGGCGCGCGCCCGCGACGCTCTGCTGCGAGCCGCCGACGAGTCGCGCACCGTGCACGCCCACCGCGACGCGGTGCGCGCCGGCCGGCAGGCGCTCGATCTCTGGCCGGAGGACGACGACACCGAACGCCGCATCGGCGCCCTCGGCGCCTTCGCCGCCAGCGCCGAGCTGTCGGGCGACCTCGCCGAGGCCGCCCGCGCGTGGCGGGAGATCAGCGCTCTGGCCAGCGAGCAGGGCGCCGGCGAGCGGATGGCCGTGGCCGAACGGCGGCTCGCCGCCGTGCACGACCTCACCGGGGACCGCGAGGGAGCCCTGGCCGCGCGCCGGGCCGCGGCGGAGGCGTTCGCGATCGCGGGTCGTCACGCTGAGTCGGCCGTGGAGCGGCTCGCGATCGCCGAGGCATTCAACGCCACGGCGACGCACTCCGGCGCCATCTCCTCGGCGCGGCTGGCCGGAGAAGAGGCCTCTGCGGCGGGCCGGCTGGACCTGCGCGCACGGGCCCTCGGCATGGAGGCCCGCTCGCTGGCCCGGCGCGGAGATCTTGCGGACGGCCTCGACCGGGCCCAGACCGGCCTCGCCCTCGCCCTGGAGCACGGCCCGACCTCGGTCGCGGCCGAGCTCTATCAGCGGCTGAGCGTCGTGCTCTACAACGGCACTGACTACCGGCGGGCCGAGACGACGCTCGACACCGCGCTCGAGCTCTGTCGGGCCAGCACTGCGCCCGATATTGAACTCGAGACCGTCACGTGCCTGATCTACGTGCTGCGCGAGTCCGGGGAGTGGGAGCGCGCGGAGACGCTCGCGCGCGAACAGATCGCCACGGGGCTCGAGCCGTGGCTCGCCGAGGGGCTGATCGGCGCCGTCCACGGCTACCGCGGGCACTCGGGCACCGCGCGACGGCTGCTCACCTCCTCTTTGGCGGAGGCGACTCGGTTGGACCACTACGTGATGGTCGTCGACACCACGAGCGCGCTCGCCTGGATCGCCGCGGCCGAGGGTGGCGGCGACGAGGCCGCGCGCCTGCACCGGATGGTGCTCGCGCGCTGGGAGAGCAGCGAGGACCACCACTACACGGTCCGCGGGCTCCGCTGCGGCGCCTCGTTCCTTGCTCGCCACGGCGATCTGGACTCCGCGCACGCCTGCGCGACCGCCCTGACCCGGATCGCCGCCGACAGTGCGAAGCCCGACGCGCTGGCCGGGGTGGCCCACGCCATCGGCGAGATTGCCCTGGCCGACGGCGACCCGGTGCGAGCGGCCGAGCAGATGCTGCGCGCGTTCGAGCTTCACCGGGCGCTCGAGATCCCGCTCGACCGGGCCGAGATCGGCCTGCGCGCCGGGGTCGCCCTCGCGGCGGCCGGGGAGGGAGAGCGGGCCGTGGAGCGGCTGGGCGAGGCTCATCGGACGGCCCGCCGGCTGGGGGCGCGGCCCCTCGCGGTGGAGGCTGCGCGCGAAATGGTAGGCCTCGGCGGTCCGGCCGGCCGGACCGTCGGCCGGCGGGCGGCCGCCGACGCCGAGGGTGCCGGGCTCTCGCGGCGCGAGCTGGGGGTCGTGCGGCTGGTCGCCGCCGGGCGCACGAACAAGGAGATCGCCCGGGAGCTCTACCTGAGCCCACGCACCGTGGACATGCACGTGCGCAACGTCCTGCGAAAGCTCGACTGCCGCTCGCGCATCGATGCGGCCCGGCGGGCGGGCGAGCTGGGACTCCTCATCCCAGGCTGACCGCGCCGCTCAGGGCCCAGGAGACGGCGGCCGCGATGCCGGTGAAGTCGCTCTCGGGTTCACGACCGCCGTGCCGTCCCTGCGCCACACGCGATGGTCCGGCGGCCGGCCGCCGCCCCTCCCCCGTGTGATCTGGCGAAGCCGGGAGAGGGCCGGCGGTGGCGACATGTCAGGCGGTGACCCCTGCGGCCATGGCGCGGACCTGCTCGGCGGTGAGCGAGTTGCCCGCGATGCCCCAGTCACCGCTCTTGACCTCTTCCACCACGCACCAGGTCACCGGGCGCATGTTCTCGCCCTCGACCGACACCATGGCGTCGGTGAGGCGTTCGATGATCTGGTGCTTCTGATCTGTGGTGAAGACGCCCTCGATGAGCTTGACGTTGATGAACGGCATGACGGCTCCTGTCGTAGTCGATGATGGCCTCCGGGTGCGGTCCCTGCGTGGCGACCGCGGGTCACCCTTCGGCACCGTCTCCGCACTAGAGTCGTCCTGTGCCTTGGGACCGTTTGCCGAGCGGGATCGCGTCTTTCCCGGTGGTGTGGGTCAACCCTGGGGGTTGGCGGGCGACGTCGCATCAGGTGCCCCCCCTAGTCCGACCCGGCTAGGGGGGGCGATGCTCCTGGGGCGCGAGCATGAGCGGCTCGCCATCGAACGGGTGCTCGGCGACGCCCGCGCTGGGCGCGGAGGGGTGTTGGCCCTGGTCGGTGAACCAGGGATCGGGAAGACGGCCCTGCTCGACGACGCCGCGGCGCGCGCCGAGGACATGACGCAGCTTCGCGCGCGCGGCATCCCATCCGAGGCCCGCATCCCCTTTGCCGGGCTGCTCGAACTGCTGCGCCCCGCACTCGCGCACCTCAGCCGCATCCCGGAGCCCCAGGCGTCGGCCCTGGCCGGCGCCCTTGCGCTGCGACCTGCGCGCGCCCAGGACCGGTTTGCCATCGGTGCCGCCACCCTCAGCCTGCTCGCCGCGTACGCGGAGGACGGTCCGCTGGCGGTGCTGGTCGACGACGTCCATTGGTTCGACGACTCGAGCGCAGCGGTGCTGCTTTTCGCTGTGCGACGGCTGCTGGCCGACCCCGTTGCGGCGATTCTCACGGCCCGGACCGGCGAGCCGTCCCCGATCGATGGATCCGGCCTCGAGACTCTGCTTCTGCGCGGGCTGGACCGGGAAGCCGTGGGCGTGATGCTCGCCCGGCGGTCCGGAGGACCGATTGCGCCGGACGTCGCTGACCGCCTTCTCGGCGCCACCGCCGGCAACCCGCTCGCCCTCATGGAGCTCGGGGACGACGGGGCGCGCGCGGGCGAGGCGGTCATCGGCGCGCCGGTGCCCATGTCGGCGCGGCTGACGGATGCCTTCCTCGGGCGGCACCGGGCGCTACCCGTCGGATCGCGGCGCGCTCTACTGCTGGTGGCGGTGAGCGACACCGGCCAAATCGATGTGCTGGAGCGCGCGGCCCAGGCGATGGGGGTCGATCTTCTCGAACTGGAGCACGCCGAGACCGCCGGGCTGATCGTGATCCGTGCCGACCGGATCGAGTTCCGGCATCCGCTCGTGCGCGCGGCGGTCTACGGAGAGGCGTTGGGCCCCGCACGCCGTGAGGCCCATCGGGCGCTGGCCCGCGCCCTGCCCGACGGCGACATCGACCGCCGCGTCTGGCATCTGGCCGAGGCGGCCGTCGGCTCGGATCCCGAGACGACCGATCTCCTCGAGCAGGCGGGGCGCCGGGCGCGCGACCGGAGCGCCTACGCGGTCTCGGCGTCGGCCTTCGAGCGTGCCGCCAGCCTCGCGCCCGACGATGAGCGACGCGCGGCTCTGCTGTATGCGGCCGCCGACGCCGCCTGGCTCGCCGGGGCGGGGGAACGCACGCTGTCGCTGCTCTCTGAGGCCGCCGCGCGCACCAGCGACGACGCGCTGGCGGTGCGCATCGAGCACCTTCGCGGGCATGCCGTCATGCGGCTGGGCCTGGTGATGGACGGTCACGCGATCCTGGTCGCCGCCGCGGAGCGCGCCGCCGAGGCGGAGCCCGATCGCGCGGTGGTGATGTTGGCCGAGGCGGTGGACGCCGCCTTCTACGCGGGCGATGCGGCCGAGATGCTGCGTACGGCCGAGAGGGCTGCGGCACTCACGCCGACGGATCCCGCCGGAGACGCGGCGTTCTTCGCCACGATCGCCACGGGCATGGCCCTTGTCTTCAACGGGCAAGGCGAGGCGGGCGCGGTGCAGATCCGTCGCGGCGTGGCGATCCTCGAAGCGTCGCCCGTGCTGCGGGAGGACCCCCGTCTGCTCGCGTGGGCGGTGGTGGGGCCGCTCTGGCTTCGTGAGGGTGAGGTCGGCCGCGCCCTGATCGACCGGGCGCTCACTGCCGCGCGCGGCGCCTCGGCACTCGGCGTGCTGCCGTTCCTGTTGAGCCATGTGGCGATCGATCATGCGGGAACCGGCGAGTGGAGCCGAGCGCTCGCCGGCTACGACGAGGCGATCGCCCTGGCCCGGGAGACCAACCAGCGTGCCGATCTCGCGCTGGCGCTGGCCGGCCTCGCTCGGCTCGAGGCAAGGCGTGGCAATGAGGAGGCGTGCCGGGCCCACGCGGCCGAGGCGAGTGCCCTCGGCCGGGAACTCGGGGCGCGCCTTGTGGAGATGTGGACCATGGCCGCGCTGGGCGACCTGGAGCTCGGGCTCGGGCGTCCCACGATCGCGGTGGGCCACTACCTCGAGCAGGAGGCCGCACTCGACGCGCTCGGAATCGGCGACGCCGACCTCTCGGCGGCCGCCGAGCTCGTGGAGGCATACCTGCGTCTCGGCCTGCCGGACGAGGCCGCGGCGCGGGCCCAGGTGCTCCAGGTGCGCGCCGAGGCCAAGGGCCAGCCCTGGGCGCTCGCGCGGGGCGCCCGCTGCAGGGGCATGCTCGCCGCCGACGCCGACATGGAGGCCGCCTTTCGGGAGGCACGTGAGCTGCACGCACGGACGCCGGACGTTTTCGAGGCGGCTCGAACGCAGCTCGCGTACGGCATGCGCCTGCGCCGGGCGCGCAAGCGGGTGCGCGCGCGCACCGAACTCCGCGCGGCGCTGCGCTCCCTGGACCGGCTGGGTGCCGCACCATGGGCCGAGATGGCGCGCGCAGAGCTCGCCGCCACTGGCGAGACGGTCCGCGCGCGGGACCCGAGCACCCTCGACGACCTGACCCCGCAGGAGCTGCAGATCGCCCGTCTGCTGGCCGACGGGCGCACAACGCGTGAGGCGGCGGCCGCCTTCTTCCTGAGCCCCAAGACCATCGAGTACCACCTGCATCACGTGTACCGGAAGCTGGGGATCCACTCGCGGGGGGAGCTGGCGGCCCTGCTCGCCGGGATGCCGGCCGACGCGGCCGGTTAGGGCCACCGGGCACCGCCGCGGACCGGTGGTGGGGTACGGTGGAATCGTGCGTGCACGAGAGCCCGACAGCGCCGGGCGCCTGCGGGTCCGGGGTTTCAGCAGCGGCTACGAGGTCTTCGGGGCCGACCACGAGCGCACGCTGCTACTCATGCCGACGTGGCAGATCGCACCATCGCTCCACTGGCGGATGCAGGTGCCCTTCCTCGCCCGGCGGTTCCGCGTCATCACCTGGGATCCCCCCGGTATCGGCGCCGGCGAGCGCACGACGAACCCGGCCGCCTACGAGTTGGACCGCGTGGTCAACTATGCCGTCGGCCTCCTCGACCATCTGGAGGTTCCCCAGGCCGACCTCCTGTGCCTGTCGCTGGGCGGCTCGTTCGGCCTGTGGCTGGCCGCGCGCCATCCGGAGCGAGTGGGGCGCATGGTGCTCATTGGCAGCGTTGACCCCACGTGGGCGTACGGGGACGATCCGTCGTTCTGGGATGAGCGCGAGACGTACGAGGGATGGGAGAAGCGCAACGCTCACTACTGGCGCCAGGACTTCCGCGGTTGGTGCGAGTTCTTCTTCTCGCAGGTGTGCAGCGAGCCGCACTCGACGAAGGGCATCGACGACTTCACTGCCTGGGCGGCCGAGACCACGCCGGAGGTCCTGATCGCGGGTGTGATGAGGCCCGCCCTGCTCCCTCGGATGCCGGTCGAGGAGGCCCTGCGCAGGGTGCGGTGCCCGGTCCTGCTGATGCACGGCGGCGACGACCACGTCGCGGACATCGCGACCAGCCGTCGATGGGCCGCGGCACGGCCGGACTGGGACCTGATCTGCCTGGAGGGCTCGGGGCACGCCCCCCACGTGCGCCACCCGGTGCGCGTCAACCTGCTCATCGACCGATTCCTCGGCGACGGCGACGCTCGGCCGCCCGCCGAGCGGCGTGCCCCTGCCAGCCCCCCCGAGAGCCGCGCCCTGTTCGTGTGCAGCCCGATCGGCCTGGGGCACGTGCGCCGGGACCTCGCCATCGCCCGCGAGCTCCGCCGGCTCGCGCCCGGCCTTCGCGTCAACTGGCTCGCCCAGGAGCCCGTGCGCGGTGTGCTGGAGGAGGCGGGGGAGACCATCCACCCTGCCAGCGACCGGCTGAGCAGTGAGTCGACGCACTGGGAGGAGCACGCCCGCGAGCACCGGCTGCACTGCTTCGAGGCGTGGCGGGAGATGGACGAGATTCTGCTTGCGAACTTCATGGTCTTCCTCGAGGCCGTCGCTCAGACGCCCTACGACGTGTGGGTGGGCGACGAGGCGTGGGAGGTGGACCACCACCTGCACGAGAACCCCGAGCTCAAGACCGCCCCGTTCGCCTTCCTCACCGACTTCCTCGGCTGGCTGCCGACCGGGGATGGGCCCGAAGCGGCGCTGACCGCCGACCACAACGCCGAGATGCTGGAACAGGTCGCACGCCATCCCCACGTGCGCGATCGGGCGATCTATCTGGGCGAATACGACGACCTGGTGCCCCGGCGGTTCGGCCCCGGCCTGCCCGAGATACCCGCGTGGGGTCGGGGTCACTTTCACGCGGTGGGGTACGCGGGGGCCGTGGAGCCCGGTGGCGTCTGCGACGTCCGGTCGGTTCGGGCGCGGTTGGGGTACCCGCCGGACGGGCCCCTGATCGTTGCGGCCGTCGGGGGCACAGCCGCCGGCCGGCCCCTCCTGGACAAGATCGTGGCGGCGTGGCCGACCATGCATGATCGGCGCCCCGACGCGCGCATGGTGGTGGTCTGCGGGCCCCGCATCGACCCGGGGGCCCTGGCGCGGGTCCCCGGCCTGGAGACCCGCGCCTACGTCCGCGACCTTCACGAGCACCTCGGCTGCTGCGACCTGGGCATCGTTCAGGGAGGTCTCAGTACGACGATGGAGCTCGCGGCCGCTCGGCGGCCCTTCCTGTACTTCCCGCTTCGCGGGCACTGCGAGCAGGAGATCCACGTGACGCACCGACTCGACCGGCACGGGGCCGGGCGCCGGATGGACTACTCAGACACCACACCCGAGATCCTCGCCGACGCGGCGCTCGGCGCCCTGGGCGCCGACACCGCGGGTGTGCGCCCACCCCGGCCAGGGGCCGCGCACCGGGCCGCGGGGCTCATTGCCGAACTCCTCGCCGGTTCTGAAAAAGGCCTCCGCGCGTAGGGCCGAGATCGATCTGCTCCGGTCACGCATGCCCGAGGACGCCGAGCAGCCGGCAGCCCACGGCCGCGAGAGGCGACGATGTACGGGAAATGCCGGCTCGGGGGTGCGGCGACGCGTCTCGACGCTCCGGCCTACGATTCGCACCGAAGATGGTCTCCGGGATGTATTCCACTCTGACGACGAAGCTGCTGCGCTCTGGCGATGGAACCGGGTATCCGGTCGGCCCGATACTCCGTGGGCATGGCTGAACGGTCAGACGCCGCCGACCGCGATGGCCGCTCCGCCGGCGTGCTCGAGCGCCTCTCGATCCGCTACCGCCGCACGTCGCTCTACGTCCGCGTGGTGGCGATCAACGCGGCGATCGTGACGGGCGCGACGCTCGTTCTTGTGGTGACACCCGCCACCGTCGGATACCCGATCCGCCTCGGGGAGGCGAGCGTGCTCGTCGTCGGTCTCCTCCTGGTCATCGTCGCAAACGCGCTCGTCCTGAGAATCAGTTTCGGTGACCTGGCGGCGATTGTGGTCCGGATGGAAACCGTCGACCTGTTGCGGCCCCAGGAGCGCCTTCCTGCCGTCGGAGGCCCGGAGACGCGCGCAGTCGTCGCCGGGTTGAACCAGATGCTCGCCCGGCTGGAGGAGGAGAGGCGCGACAGCAGCAGGCGCACGCTCGCCGCGCTCGAGGGGGAGCGGCGGCGGATCGCACAGGAGCTTCACGACGAGATCGGGCAGCGGCTCACGGGCATGCTGCTCCAGCTCGGCAACCTCCTGCCGGACGCGCCGAGCGAGCTCCGTGGACGGGTCAGTGCCGTCCGGGAGGACGCCCGCACGACGCTCGACGAGGTCGGGCAACTGGCCTGGCAGCTGCGGCCGGGCATCCTGGACGACCTCGGCCTCCTTCGTGCGCTGGAGGCGCTGGTCGAATCCTTCGAGGCGCCAGGCTGCGCAGATCCAGATGCGCATCTCGTGCCCCCCGGGGCTGGCGCCGCTCGCACCAGAGACGGAGCTCGCCGTCTATCGGATCGCGCAGGAGGCCCTGACGAACGCGGTCCGCCACTCGTCCGCCCTGCGGATTGCCCTCACGATTGCGGCTGACGAGCGGCGCATCTCGATGACCGTGGCCGATGACGGGATCGGGTTCTCCGCGGGCGAGACCGAGGGCGCGGGCATTCGGGGCATGCGCGAGCGGGCGTTCGCGATCGACAGCACCCTTGCCATCGCCACGGCGCACGGCGCGGGGACCAGCCTTGTGCTCGACGTGCCTTTGCCGGCCACCCGGCCGTAGACGTGCCCATCCCGTTTCCGGCGCGCATCCTGATCGCGGACGACCACGCGGTCGTCCGCGCAGGGCTCAGGGCGGTGCTCGAGCGCGAGCCGGATCTCATCGTCGTGGCGGAGGCCGGCGACGGCGCGGACGCGGTCGAACGGGCCCTGTCGGACGACATCGATCTCGCGATCCTCGACATCGCGATGCCGCGCATGACGGGTTTGCAGGCGGCGCGCGAGCTCTCGCACGGCCGTCCGGACATTCGGATCCTGATCCTGTCCATGTACGACAAGGAGCAGTACTTCTTCGAGGCGCTGACGGCGGGCGCGTCCGGCTACGTCCTGAAGCGGGCGGCCGACCGCGACATCGTCGACGCCTGCCGGGGGGCTCTGCGCGGAGAGCCGTTCATCTACCCGACCGCTCTGCGGACCCTCATGCGCCGCTATCTCGACGCCGTCGCGCGCGGGGAGCGGCCGGGGCGTGGGCGTCTGACTCCCCGTGAGACGGAGATCGTCAAGCTCATCGCCGAGGGCCACGGCTCGCAGGAGATCGCCCACACGCTCGTGATCAGCCCGCTCACCGTCGAGCGCCACCGAGCCAACATCCTCGAGAAGCTCGCGCTGCACGACCGCGTGGAGCTGACCCGGTACGCGATCCGCGAGGGGCTCGTGGAGCCGTAGCCCTGGCCGTGCCCGCCGAATGCCCTGGGGTCACCGCGAGATACAGGCCGCCCACCATGTCGGCCGGTCCGGCCCCGTGGAAGCGTGTCGTGGCGAACGCCGAGAGGAGGCGCCGTGGCGGCCCTGAACAGATGGGTCCTCGCCCACAAACGATTGGTCGTTGGTTGCTGGATCCTTGTCGCGATTGCGGCGATCGCGGCGATCCAGCCGGCAGGGGATGCTCTCTCCGAGGAGTTCTCGGTGCCCGGCCGGGAGGGGTTCGAGGCCAACAGCGAGATCGCGTCCCTCTACGGAACCGGCGGCAGTGACGTCACGCCGATCGTCCCGGTGGTGACGCTGCGGAGCGGACTGACAGTCGACTCCCCGGGCGTCGCCGACGAGCTCGCGGCCGCCCTCGCCAAGGTCCAGGCCGCCCTCCCGGACTCGCGCATCGCCTCGTACGCCTCGACGGGCGATCGCGCTTTCGTCTCCGAGTCTGGGCGGACGACCTTCGCCCTCGTCTACATCCCCTCGAGGGGTGGGCTGGAGCCGGGCCAGCAGGAAGCCCGCTTGGCGCAGGGTGCGCTCGAGGGCGTGACCGTCGGTGGCTCTCCGGTGCGCGTCACCGGCCTCGACGCGCTGCGCGCCACGGCGGCCGGCGAGGAGGCCGGGGCGAGTGTCGCCCTGCTGGCGGAGGTCCTGATCGCGGCCGTCGGCGCGCTCATCGTCCTCGCCTTCGTCTTCTCCTCGTTCATGGCCGTCGTGCCTCTCCTCATGGCGCTCGTCGCGATTCCGACGACCTTCCTCCTGGTCTGGCCGCTCGCCACGGTGACCGATGTCTCGGTGGTCGTGCAGTTCCTCGTCGCGTTGGTCGGGCTGGGGATCGCGATCGACTACGCGCTCCTCATCGTCGTGCGGTGGCGGGAGGAGCGGCGGCCGGGTACCGGCGAATGAGCTCGCGGTCCAGCGGGCGATGGAGCACGCGGGCTCGGCGGTGGTCTTCAGCGGCACGACCGTCGCGGTCTCGCTGTTGGCGCTCGTCGCGCTCCCGGTCCCCTTCCTTCGCAGCATCGGCATCGCCGGAATGCTGATCCCGCTGGTCAGCGTCGCGGTCGCCGATGACGCTGCTGCCGGTCATCCTCGCGACCATCGGGCCGTGGCTGGACCGGCCGCGGATCCGCCGGCGGGATCGGGCCGGCCGCGCCTGGACCGCCTGGGCGCGGTTCGTCGTGCGCAATCGCGTGGTGGCGGCCGTCCTGTCGGCCGGCCTCCTCGTCGCGCTCATCCTCGCGGCGGTCGTCGATCCAGCTGGGGACTCCACGCGCCGAATCGCTTGCCCAAGCGGGCGCTGCGCGCGCCGGTCTCGAGCAGCTCCAGGACTCGGGGATCGGCCCCGGCCCGCTCTCGCCCGTCGAGGCACTCGTCCGTGGAGGCGATCCCGAGGCGGTCGGCCGCCGCGCTCGCCGGCGTCGAGGGCGTACGCAGCGCCGTCGCCCCTCCGGACTGGCGCCGCGGCGGCACGGCGCTCGTCACCGTGGTCCCGGCGGTCGACGGGAACTCATCCGAGGGCCACGCGGTGCTCGACCGCATCCGGAGCACGGCGAAGGAACTGCCGGGTGAGGTCACGACCGGCGGCCAAGTCGCCCAGAGCGCCGACTTCGCCGACGCCGTCTACGGCAACTTCCCGCTCATGATCGCCCTCATCGCGGGGCTCACCTTCGTGCTCCTCGCGCGCGCCTTCCGCTCCCTGATCCTGCCGCTGAAGGCCGTGCTGTTGAACCTGCTCTCGGTGGCCGCCGCGTGGGGGGTGATGGTGCTGGTCTGGCAGGAGGGCCTCGGCTCGGAGCAGATCTGGGGCATCGAGGCGACCGGCTCGATCAACGCCGAGATGCCGGTCGTGGTCTTCGCCTTCCTGTTCGGACTTTCGATGGACTACCAGGTCTTCATCATCAGCCGCATGCGGGAGGCCTACGACCGCACGGGGTCCACCGACGAGGCGGTCGTCGAGGGCATTGGGCGCACGGGCCGCCTGGTCACGAGTGCCGCCCTGATCCTCGGCCTCGCGTTCGTCGCCCTGAGCGCGAGCCCGGGCACTGAGATCAAGATCTTCGCCACCGCCCTTGCGGCCGGGATCCTGCTCGACGCCACCATCGTCCGCGGCGTGCTCGTGCCGGCGACGGTCTCGCTCCTCGGCCGCTGGAATTGGTGGCTGCCACCCGGTCCGGCGCGTGTCCTCAGGGTCGAGCCGTCGACAGCCCTGCGGGCGTCCGCTCCCGAGGAGACGCGATGAGGACGCGCCCCCTCGAGCAGTCGCGCTCCGCCGCCCCGGTGGCGGGCCCCCCGGCGATCAGCCGTCTCGGCGGGTGGCTCGTGTCCGCCCGGCTCGCCGGCGCCCTCTATGTGGTCATCATCGTATTCGGCATCTTTGCCGAGGTGGTCGTCCGCTCGCGCCTGATCGCCGACGGGGACCCGGGGGCGACGGCGGCGAACATCCTGGAATCGGAGTGGCTGTTTCGAATGGGGTTCGCCGCCGATGTGATCGTCTTCCTGTGCGACGTCGCTCTCGCGATCGTCCTCTACTTCCTGCTCCGGCCGGTGAGCACGACGCTGTCGATGCTCGCGGCCGCATTCAGGCTCACTCAGACCGCGATCATCGGTCTCAACCTCCTGTTCATGTTCGGAGCGCTCCTGATCCTCGCGGAGGCTGACTATCTCGGCGAGTTCACCGCGGGCCAGTCGGAGGCACTCGCGCTCCTGCTGCTCGACCTCCACCAATACGGGTACACGCTCGGCCTGACCTTCTTCGGCGTGAGCACCCTCACCATCGGCTACCTGGTGTTCCGATCGGGTCTCGTGCCGAAGCCGCTCGGGGCCGTGCTCGGCCTTGCGGGTCTCGGGTATCTGGCCGACAGCGCCGCCTTCTTCCTGGTTCCTGGTTACGAAGGAGCGATCTCTCCGATCCTGCTCGCTCCGGCGCTGGTCGGGGAGGTCTGGTTCGCGCTGTGGCTGCTGTTCAAGGGCGGCCGGCTGACCCGGGCGGCCCGCGACCACGAGATCGGAGCGTCCGCGTGAGGGTCTGCATCGTCGGCGCTTCGGGCAAGCTCGGGCGCTACATGGTCCGGCACGCGCTCGATCGAGGTCACGAGGTCGTCGCCGTCTGCCGGGCGCAAAGTGTGCACAAGCTCGGGGCACTCGCCGACCGGATCACGGTCGTTCCCGGTCCGACGGACGACGACAAAGTGATCAGGGGTGCAATCGCAGGCTGTGACGGCGTGCTCGTGGTGCTCGTCCCGTTTGGGGTGCATGGGTACTCGACGGGTACCGCCCAGGCGGTGCTCGGTCAGGCTGAGCCTGGCGCGCGGCTGGTGTTCTCCTGTGGGTGGCACATTTCCCGCGACGGCTTGGACGTCTACCCCTGGAAGCTGAAACTCCTCGTGAAGGTCTTCGGCCCGCTTGCTCGCTTGGCGCGCTTCGCCGACCTCGATGATCAGGTCGAGGCCTGCCGCCGAGTCTTCGACAGCGCGACGCGCTGGACGGTCGTGCGCGGCAGTGACCTGGAGGAGGGCGAGAGTCAGGGCCTGCCCGTGTGGAGCCGGCATGTCGGGGACCCGGTGCTCGCGAGCAATCTGACGCGCCGCGTCGACTTCGCCCTGTTCATGGTCGAGGCCCTCGAGAACGAGGATCTGGTGCAGGAGGCGCCGGCAATCGTCGGCTGCCAGACCCCCTCGGCTCTTGCGCACGCGCATAGCGCCCGATCGACGCGCACGGCGTGAGGCCTCCTCGTCCGATGCCGACTGCGATGTCCTCGAGCGAAGAGACTCCTTGTCGGCGGCAGGTCAGGCGCTCGAGTCCCCTCTTCGGCTTCCCGCGACGCGGAGCGCGATCTTCCCCTCCGCGCGGCCCGTCTCGACCCGGGCGAGCGCCTCGCGCGCGTCCCGCAGATCGAACGTCTCCGTGACATGGGGATCGAGGCGGCCGTCGGCGACGAGCGCGGCGATTTCTGCGAGCACCCTGGTGCTGCGGTCGCGCTCGACCCCTGATCCGCCAAGGCGTGCCACCAGTGCCCGGTCCGCCACCGAGCGGACCATTGCGGGGTCCGCGGCCAGCCGCGCCGCCGCGCGCAGGGCGTCGCCACCCACCAGGTCGAAGACTGCGTCGATGCGCGGGGCGACGGCGCGCACCGCCTCGGCAAGGCCGGGGCCGTAGGCGACCGGCATCGCTCCATACCGCGCAATCAGGTCGTGTTTGGCCGGGCTCGCCACGCCCACCACGCGCACCCCGCGGGCAACCGCGAGCTGAACGGTGACCACGCCGACGCCCCCGCCCGCCCCGTTCACGAGCAGCGTCGCGCCCCGGGGCAGTGCCAGCTGAACGAGCGCGTCGAATGCGGTGCCCGCTGCGACGGGGAGCACCGCCGCGCTCACGGGGTCCACGCCGGCCGGCAGCGGGGCGGCGAAGGCGGCGACGACGAGTGCCCGCTCCGCCCAGCCGCCGAGCAGGCCCGGGGTGCCGCCGAAGACCGCCTCTCCCAGCGTCACGCCGGTGACGCCGGGGCCGACCGCCTCCACGACGCCGGCGACCTCGCGGCCCAGGATCGCAGGGAGGGGCACCTCGCCATAGGCGCCCTCGCGCAGCTTCGCGTCGCCGGGGTTGACGCCCGCCGCATCCACCCGCACCAGCAGCTCGCCCTCGCCGGGCACCGGCACCGGGCGCTCGAGCAGCGCCTCGACGGACGAGTCACCGAACCGGGTGAACCCATATGCGAGCACGGGTCAGAGTGTGGCAGTCCACGGCAAGGGCGCGCGACGCGGGCGCGTGCACACCCGCGGTGTCCTCTCGGCAACCACGCCCGGTCGGCGGAAACTCAGGGGTTCGAGTCTCGCCTCATGGCGTGCCGAGGCATGGATGACGACGACGACAGGGTCTGGGAAACGTGAGATACCCGGTCCATGGAGATCGGGGCGCATCTGCCTCTCATCCCTCTGTCGGCGGAGCCGCCGTCGCTGGAGGGCCTGCGGGCGTTCGCCGGCACGGCGGAGCGGACCGGCTACCGGTGGCTGTCGGCCAACGACCACCTGGTGTTCCGCCGGCCGTGGCTGGACGGGCTGACCGCGCTGGCCGCGGTGCTCGGTTCCTCCGGCGACCTCGGCCTCGCCACGACCGTGTGCCTGCCCGCCGTGCGGGGGCCGGTGCAGTGCGCCAAGGCGTTCGCCGCGCTGGATCTGCTGTCGGGCGGACGGTTCGTCGCCGGGCTCGGGCCGGGGTCGTCCGAGCGTGACTACGTCCTCGGCGGCGTGGGGGCGGACGAGCGCTTCGCGCGCTTCGAGGAGGCGGTGAGGGCGCTGCGCGCGCTGCTCGGCCGCGACGAGTTGCCCTTCGAGGGCCGCTTCTACTCCACGGCCGGCGTCGCGCTCGAGCCGGCGACGCCGCCGGGCCGTCCTCCGATCTGGCTCGCGGGCTGGGGCGGGCCCCGTGGCCTGCGGCGCGCGGCCGAGCTCGGCGACGGATGGCTCGCTTCGGGCTACAACACCACGCCGGAGGGCTTCGCCGCCTCGTGGGCGCGCGTGCGCGACGCGCTGGCCCACCGCGGGCGGGATCCGGACGGCTTCGCCAACGGCGTCGCCACCTGCTGGTCGTACGTGACCGAGGACCGCGCCGCCGCCGAGCGCGTGCTCGCCGATGTGCTCTCCCCGCTCCTCGGGCGGCCCGTCGAGGCGCTTCGCGGGCTCTCGCTGCCGATCGGCCCCGCGGAGGTCTGTGCGCGCAACATGCGCGCCTTCGCCGAGGCGGGCGCCCAGCGGGTGTTCATCTGGCCGCTGGCGGACCCCATCCGGCAGCTGGAGGTGTTCGCCGAGGCTGTGGCGCCCCGGATCTGAGGGCACGGGCCGTCACCGTCCGAACGGGGGAGTGGGCGCCGGTCGGTGAGTTCGATGGATGGGCCGTGGCGTTCGAACCAGGGGTACGCCTACGCATGAATCCGGTGGTCCGGCCCATGTCACAGCGGTGTCGTTCTACGAGAGCGACGATGGGGCGCGGATGATCTTCCCGCGTCGGGCGAGGGCGACCGCGCTCCGTTCGATGATGAGAACGCGAACTGGGATGCACTCGCGCTCTATCTCATGCAGCGATGGGGCGGGCCGCGCTTCACGACGCCGGCGCGGCTTCTCGACACCGCCAGGGCCTATTCACCGTCCCATGCTGGAGCCGGGGTAGAGCGTTCGTTCAACAACCGAACATACCATCAACCATGACTTGATGGTTGGGCGGTGTCGATGTGGCCGCCGCCGACGGACAAGGGAGGCGAGGCATGCGATGGTGACGATCTCCGTCAACGCCGCCATGTGTTGACGTATCGAGGCCGTTGCCCCTGAAGCCCACCAGCATGGGGATCTCGGGGTGCGACGGACATTTCGGTCATCCCCACCACGGTGGTGATTCCGGAGCTGGGGATGCCCGCCGGGCCCGGTGTCGAGCAGCGTCCACTCCCGCGTGCGGCCTGTCGCGCAGCTGCAGTCCCAATGCGGCGATTTATGTCTCAACCCTAACTTGAGCCTTTGCGAGTGGGGTGAAGCTCGGCTTTACCTCCACGTCGCCATCATGCGGTTTCCGAGGTGTCGACGACGGCTTGCCTCTCGTGGCACGAGGGGGCACGATCGGCGCGACAGATGACGAGCCGGTGAGCGGGGCGGGAGGTCTGATGGACTGGTCATTCGGGGACGTGTTTCTCGAGATGTGCGTGTTCTTCGCGTGGGTGCTCTGGTTCTGGTTGCTGTTCATGGTGTTCGGTGATGTGTTCCGGCGGCATGACATCGGCGGGGGCACCAAGACGGGCTGGGTCATCTTCGTCATCGTCCTGCCCTTCCTCGGCTGCTTCATCTACCTGATCACCCAGGGCCACAAGATGGGCGAGCGGCGGGCCGCCGAGATCCACCAGGCGCACGCGCAGTTCGACGCCCAGGTGCGGACGGCCGCCGGGTCGGGCGGGGCGGCGTCGGAGATCGAGAAGGCGAAGGGCCTGCTCGACGCCGGCGTGATCAGCCAGGCCGAGTTCGATGGCATCAAGGCGAAGGCGCTGTCGCCCTGAGGGCGCGGCCACCCCGAACTGAATCCCGAGCAGAGGTGACGGACGATGGCTGTTGACACGTTCATGGTCTACGTCGGCGTGTACGCGGACGTCGAGGCCGCCAAGGCCGACTACCAGGCGGTCCACGATCTCCACACGAAGGACGGGCTGATCGACGCCTACGACGCGGCGGTGATCGAGCGCAGAGAGGGCGGCAAGGTCAAGATCGTCAAGAAGCACGAGACGCCCACCCGGGTGGGCGGCGTGGGTGGCGGCGCGCTCGGCCTCGCCACGGGCCTGGTGATCGTGCTCTTCCCGGCGGCCGCCATCGGCGGCGGCATCATCGCCGCCACGACGGCGGGCGGCGCGGCGCTCGGTGCGGTGGCCGGGCACGCGGCGGCGGGGATGAGCCGCAAGGACCTCAAGGAGCTGGGCGAGCACCTCGACGAGGGCCAAGCCGGCCTGGTCGTGGTGGCGGTGTCCTCGATCGGAGCCGACATCACGGCGGCCATGACGAAGGCCGACAAGGTGGAGCAGAAGGAGATGAGCGCCGACCTCGCCGAGATCACGAAGGACGCCGAGGAGGGCTCCTAGCCCGCGCTCCCCGCCGCCCACATGCGGGCGGCGGGGAGAGGCTTGACGCATCGGCGACCTCCCCCCGAGACTACGGCCATGATCCGTGCCCTTGACGGCATGCCGCCCGGCGTCCTCGGGTTCGAGGCGGTCGATGACGTGGAGAAGGAGGACTACGAGGACGTCCTCGTGCCGGCCGTCAACGCGGCGATCGCCGAGCACGGCAAGGTTCGCCTCGTCTACGTCCTCGGTCCCGAGTTCGACGACTACGAGGGTGGGGCCGTCTGGGAGGACCTCGAGCTCGGCGCGCGCCATCCGGCGTCATTCGAGCGGGTCGCGGTCGTCACCGACGCGCGCTGGGCGGGCCCGGCGATCAGGGTGCTCAGCGTCCTGTGGCCCGGACAGGCCCGCGCGTTCCCCCTCTCGCAGCTCGAGTCCGCGAAGAAGTGGGCGGCGGCGGACGCCGGCTGAATCACCGCGGAGAGAGAGTGCTCAGACGCTCGCTGCGAGGCGCGCGTGGGGGCGCAGCGTCTGACGCAGCGTGGCCACCAGGTCCCGCTGGAGCACGTCGAGGAACACGCGCGAGCCGGCGTCCTCGCCGTTGAAGAGGTGCTCGAAGGGCGCGCGCGGCAGCACCAGCAGCAGCGTCCGTTCGCGCGTGACCGCGGTGACGGGGGAGGGGAGCCCGTCGATCAGGCTCTCGTAGCCGAACGCCTTCCCCGGCCCGGCCAGCCCGACGCGGATGCGCCGGCGCGCGCGCACCAGCACCCTCTCGACCGCGCCGTTGATCGTCAGGTAGCAGGCCGCCGAGGGCGCGCCCTCGGCGAGCAGGGTGCGTCCCGGCGGGCACAGGGCGTATCGGCCCGAGGTGAGGAAGCCCCACAGGGCCAGCGAGTCGAAGTCGTGGAAGGTCGCCATGCGGCGGATGTAGGCGCTGTCGGGCGGGCCGCAGTAGTCCAGCTCGGCGAAGGTCCGGGCCGCGTCGTCGGCGGGCGGGCCGGCCGCCTCCCCGCCGAGCGATCGGGCGAGGTGCTGGAGCTGGTTGCGGTGGCGGGCGGTGAGGAGCGAGGCGAGACGGCGCCGCAGCTGGAACGCCGAGGGATCCTGGCGGGCGAGCAGCCCCGCGAACTCGGCGCGGCCGAGCGCGAGCATCGTCGCGTCTTCGGTGACGCGGACGGTCATGGTGGTGCCGCCGCCGTCGAGCATCGCGATCTCGCCGACCATGTCGCCGGGGCCCGCCCTCCCGATCTCCACCGTGCGGCCGCCCGGCACCTGCAGCGACGCCGACAGGGCGCCGTCGACGATGAACATCAGCTCCCGCGCGACGTCGCCCTGGTGCCAGAGGACCTGCGCCCTCGGGCATCCGCCGCCGCCGCAGCACCCCGGCCAGCTCCACCAGGTCCGCCTCGTCCCAGCCCTTCGAAGAGCGAGACGCCGGCGAGGAACGTCGACGGCCGCGAGCTCAGACATCCAGGTCGCGCGTCTCGAACGTGAGCCCCTCGGGGGTGAGCTCGGCGGTGAGCATCGAGTACTCCGGCACCTCGAGCCAGCTGGAGTGGTCGGTCGTGAGCGGCTCGGAGGCGATGAGCAGCGAGCGCGCCGGATCGGCGCGCGTCATGAGCCAGTCGCCGTCGCGCTCCTCGTACTCGCCACCGATGGCGTACCACAGGCTCACGAACGGGAGGTCGGTCTCCAGCATCTCGTCCTCGGGCGGGTACCAGCCGTAGTCGAACGAGAAGCGTGTCGCCACGATGGAGCGGCCGGTGCTGAGGCAGAGGTTGACCGGCGATGAGGTGTCGATGCCGTGCGCGGCGCGGACCTGGCGCAGGATGCGCAGGGCGTCGGCGGTGGCGTCGGCGAGCTCGCGGGTCTCCGGCAGCCCGTAGGGGTCGTCGAGCTGCGACAGCACCAGCGCGTAGATCCACTCCGAGTCGGTGGTCCCCTCGATGCGCTGGGCGAGCTCGGGGAGCACGTGGTCGAGCAGGGCGTACCGCATGCGCGGGAACTGGCGCAGGTGCCCGTTGTGCGCCAGCACGACGCGGGTGCCGCGGAAGTGGAACGGGTGCAGGTTGGTCTCGGTGACGACGACCTCGTCCGAGTAGGTCACCCCGCGGACGTGGGCGACCAGGCCCGTCGGGGCGAGCTTGGACGAGAGGTGCCGCAGGTTGCGGTCGAACGAGGGCAGCGTGGTCGAGCGGTGGGAGAACGGATCCTCGGGCCGCAGCGACGTCGGATCCCACGCCTTCATGCCGAAGCCCGCGAGGTTGAGGAACGTGTTCATCATCTGCGGGCTGTACGACTGCCGGACGAGGCAGTTGTCGGTGTCGTAGAGCAGATTCCGAACCGGCAGCGGCTCACCGAGGTAGGCTAAAATGCGGCACACGAGCCGATCGTACTCGCGGCGTATCGGCCCCGATGCGGGTCCAAGGGGGGACGGGTCCAGTGAAGCAATTCAGGTGCGGCGACGTGGTGCCCGGCTGCGAGTGGGTCACGCGCAACGACGACGAGGCGCTGCTCTTCGAGGACATCAACTCGCACGCCCGTGACACCCACGGGATGGACGTCGTTCCGCCCGAGGTCGTGGACGCGATCAACGACGTCATCACCGAGGTCTAGCGCCCCGGAGCACCCGTCGGGGAACGCGCCCGGACTCGAGGAACGTCGTGAGCGCCGCCGTGTACGGCGCGAGCTCGAGGCCCTGGTCGCCGACCCAGTCGTCGCTGTAATAGGTGCCCGCGTAGCGGTCGCCGCCGTCGCAGATGAGCGTGACGACGCTGCCGCGCTCGCCGCGCTCGAGCATCTCGGCGACGAGCTGGAAGCGCACCCCAGACGTTGGTGCCGGTCGAGCCGCCGACGCTCCGTCCGGTGAGCGTGCTGACCAGGCGCATCGTCGCGATCGACGCGGCGTCGGGCACCTGGATCATGTGGTCGACGATGTCGGGCAGGAACGACGGCTCCACGCGCTGGCGGCCGATGCCCTCGATGCGCGACGGCCGGCCGGTGAACGCCGAGGGGTCGCCCGCCCAGCAGGAGTAGAAGATCGAGTCCTCGGGGTCGACGACGCACATCTGCGTGGGGTGGCGGCCGAAGCGGGCGTAGCGGCCGATGGTGGCGCTGGTGCCGCCGGTGCCGGCGCCGACCACGATCCACGCGGGGATCGGGTGTCGCTTCGTGCGCCATCTGGCTGAAGATCGACTCGGCGATGTTGTTGTTGCCGCGCCAGTCGGTCGCGCGCTCGGCGAAGGTGAACTGGTCGAGGAAGTAGCCGCCGTGCTCCGCCGCGAGCGCGCCGCGCCTCGTCGTAGACCGTCGTCGGATCGTCGACCAGGTGGCACACGCCGCCCTCGCGCCTCGATCAGCGCGATCTTCTCCGGGCTGGTGGAGGCCGGCATGACGGCGACGAACGGCAGGCCGAGGAACCGCGCGAAGTAGGCCTCGGAGACGGCGGTCGAGCCGCTGGAGGCCTCGACGATCGTGGTGCCCTCGCCGATCCAGCCGTTGCACAGGCCGTAGAGGAACAGCGAGCGCGCGAGCCGGTGCTTGAGCGATCCGGTCGGGTGCACCGACTCGTCCTTCAGGTAGAGGTCGATGCCCCATTCCTTGGGCAGCGGGAAGACGTGCAGGTGGGTGTCGGCCGAGCGGTTGGCGTCGGCCTCGATGCGCCGCACCGACTCGTCCGCCCACGGCCGCGAGGCGAGGCCCCCATGACTCCTCGCGGAGACCGTCACGCGCGGCGCCTGGGGACCCGGGTTCCCACCCTGGCTCAGCCGGCGCGCTCGGGGAGCGACGGCCGGGACGACCGTGCCGATCCGCGGCCCTCTATGACCCTGTCCATCGCCATGGGCCGACGATACAGCGCCCGCCTTGTCCCCTCATCCGGCACCGCCCTCCCGGCGCCGGGGCGCGACGGGGGAGGGCGGCGGCCGGGCGATCCCTCAGGCGGTGAGCACCTCGTCGAGCCAGCCGTCAATGGCCTCGGCGGTCTCCTCCCAGCCCGGGGCGCCCATCACTAGGTGGGGACGGCCCTCGAACTCGAGGTAGTCGGTGCGCGACGGGACTCTTCGAGGCCTTCGTGAACTCGGCCTTGGTGACGCTGGCGGGGACCGTGTGGTCCTTCTCGGCGCCCACGAACAGCAGCGGCGCGCGATCGCCGTTCTTCCAGTCGATCTCGGTGGGTGAGTGAAGATGGAAGTTGGCGAAGCCGCCCTCGTAGAAGATGCGTCCGCTCTCGGGCACGGCGTACTTCTCGTAGGCGGCCTTGGCGTCCTCGGGCGTGAACGTGTTGACGAACCCGTAGGTGAACTCCTCGAGCGTGAGGGGCACGACGCCGTGGCGTTTGGAGGGGTGCGCGAGGGCGGGCGACGCCGGCCTTCAGGGTCGAGAACGGCAGCTTCAGGATCCCCTTGGGCGGCGCGGGGCTGATGGCCACCCCTGCGCGTCCCAGGCCGCGGTCGAGCAGGAGCTGCGTGAAGAGACCGCCGAACGAGTGGCCGATGATCACGGGCGGCTCGGCGAGCCCGCCGATGACGCCCTCCAGGTGGTCGACGATCTCCGTGACGCCGAGGTCGGCGAGATCGTCCGCGTGCTCGCGCTGGGCCTCGACGCCGGCCTGTTTGCGCGGCCACTCGGGCGCGGTGACGTCGTACCCGCGCGATTCGAAGAAGCCGACGTAGTTCTCCCAGCTCTCCGAGGACAGCCAGGCTCCGTGGATCAGTACGATGGGGGGCTTGGGCACGTGGTTCTCGCTTCCGGACGGTGAAAGAGACCCCACCGTAAGCGAATTGCCTCAGGGCCTTCAATATCCGCGCCGTAACCGGCGCGGCGACGAGAGCCCGCCGGCGAGAGCCGGCGGGCCTCGGGTCGCGATCGCTAGGAGACGATGAAGCCGGTGTCTCCGACGACCTTCAGCACCTGCTTCATGTTGGCGTGGCCGTTGAGGATCTCGTCCTTCTCGGCGGGCATGCGACCGGGGACCATCGAACGGGCCCATGCCGCGTGACGCGCCTCGATGGCCAGCACCTGCGCGGCCACCAGGATGTAGGCGGTCCTCTTGATGCGGTAGCTCTGACCGGTGTACGCCGCGACGCCGGTGTCCTCCAGGGAGACGGCCGTGGCGAGGAACTTCGCGGGGTTGGTCGGGATGCCCTTGAAGTCGAACTTCGGCGACGAGACGGCCGCCGACCCGAGTGCCTTCTTGAGGAAGTCCACGTGCGCCGCCTCGTGCCCGGCGACGATCTCGGCGAAGGTCTTCATCTCGCCGGTGAGAGCGTTGCCCGCGACGGCCTGGCGGTAGAACTCGGCCTCGAGGTACTCCAGCGTGAGGGCGAAGTTGAGGATCGCCGTGTCCTGCTTGGACGAGCGGCTGTCCGCGCCCAGTGCGGTGCCCGAGAGACCTCCCAGCAGCAGGCCTCCACCGGCCAGCGCGCCGCCGCCCATCGCGGCCTTGCGCAGGCAGCTGTGCCCGCGTGTCGCCCTTGGCGGCGGCCTCGCGGAGCTCGGGACTGGCCGCGACGGCGGACGCCGCCTCGCGGACGGCTCCGTCGCTGTCCACCCCGGCCAAATCGATGTGTCGTTCCGACATGCGTGTTCCCCTCGTTTCGTACCGCCCCGCCGACGGCGGGCACGGCATGTGTGGTGAGTGGGGTACTGATCTCGGCGTGGCACGGATCAGTCGCGCACTGCCACGCGGTTCCTTGGCGACACCGCATGTTTCGGAACGACGCCCGCGGGCATGCCCCCGCGCGACCACTCAGCCTTCGGCGGGGATCTCCGCGCGGAGCATCGCGAGGAACTCCTCGGTGCGCGCCGCCTGCTCGATCTGCGCGACCGGCGCGAGCGCCTCGATGCGATCGAGCGCGGCGTCGAGGCGCTCCAGCGACGCCGCGATCCGCGCCGCGTCGCCCGCGCCGCCGCTCGATCCGGCCTCGCGGAAGGCGGTGGCGGCCTCGGCCACGTCGAGGGAGGCCCGGATCAGGTCGATGCGGAAGCCGTCGATCTGCTCGAGCGCCGGCCCGAGCAGGCGGCTCCACACCACGCCCTGCCCGAACATGCGCTGATAGTCGGAGAGGTCGGGCGCGTCGAGCACGGCGCGCATCATCGCGGCGGCGTTGGTGACCCGCACGAAGGGGGCGATCTGCCCCTGGGGGGCGTCGGTCGGTGGCTCCTGCGCGCTCACGATCCGAGCCTACGGCCTCATCCGGCGGCCTGCCGCCGCGCGCCACTAGGATCCGCCGTGCGATGTCGCTCCCGCTCGCCCCGCCCATCAAACCCCAGCTCGCCCGCTCGGCCACGCGGCTGCCCGAGGGGCAGGGGTGGCGGTACGAGCCCAAGTGGGACGGCTTTCGCACGCTGGCGTTCCGCGATGGCGACGAGGTGTACCTGCAGAGCCGGGGCGGCAAGCCGATGAACCGCTACTTCCCCGAGGTGGTGGACGCAGGTGGGGGCCATGCCGGCGGAGCGGGTGGTGCTGGACGGCGAGATCGTGGTGGAGGTCGACGGCGTCCAGGAGTTCGACCTGCTCGGCCAGCGGATCCATCCGGCCGAGTCGCGCGTGCGGATGCTGGCCGAGCAGACCCCGGCCCGGTTCATCGCCTTCGACGTGCTGGCGATCGGTGACGAGGCGCTGCTGGAGCAGAGCTACGACGCGCGCCGCGCGCTCCTCGCCGAGCTCGATCTGGGCGCGTCGAGACCTCGCCGAGCGTCACCACCACCGCCGACGCGGCGCAGTGGCTGACCGGCCTCTCCGAGGGGGTGGTCGCCAAGGAGGGCGCCGCCGTGTACCTGCCCGGCGAGCGCAAGGGCATGGTCAAGATCAAGCGCGTGCGCACCGCGGACGTCGTGGTGATGGCCTTCCGCTTCGGCAAGCTCGACGGCACGGTGGGGTCGCTGATCCTCGGCCTCTACGACGACGACGGGCGGCTTCATGTGGTGGGCCACACCTCGGGCTTCACCGCGGCGCAGAAGCGCGACCTGGTCGAGATCCTCGCCCCGTACCGCACGGGGGAGCAGGGCCATGGGGAACCGTCGCGGTGGAAGCCGGACGACGAGCTGATGACCGAGGGGCTGCGGCCCGAGCTGGTGTGCGAGATCCGCTTCGACCACATCACCGGCAACCGCATCCGTCACGGCACCAAGATGCTGCGCTGGCGCGACGACAAGGACCCGCGCGACTGCACCCTGGACCAGCTCCGCGGCTGATCGGGACCCGGGCGGTGTTTGGAAATGCCGCCCCGGCGGGCTGAGTTGATGGAGCGGGGTCGCATCGGTGAGCGCCCCCTTCCGGCCGGCCCCGCCCCCACCGACTCCCGGCAGAGGTGCCCCGTGCCGTTCCGCAGGCTGCTCGCCCTTTCCGCGCTCGCCGTCGTCCCGCTGGGGCTGCTCGCGTCGGGCTGCGACTCCGAGGATGTGACCGGCGCGCCGAAGGACATCGGCGACCTGGTGCACGTGATCCCCGCGAAGTCCCATTGCGTCCACGACCCCGGGAACGACACGGCCCACTTCTACGTGGGGCTGCGCAACACCGGCGGCGACGATCGCACGGTGCACATCACCCCGGTGCGCCGCTTCTCCGACGGCCCCGAGGTGGGCACGTCGATCGACGAGTTCCCCGTCACGGTCGCCGGGAACACCGACGCGGAGGGCGATCTCGAGGTCACCGGGGTCTCCGACGACCTCGGCGGATGCTCGGTGCGCATCGACAGCGGCGACCCCATCGAGATCGCGCTGCAGACCGACGCCATAGGCCCTTAGAGGAGCCCGCGCTCGCGGGCGACGGTCAGGGCCTGCACGCGGTTGTGGGCGCCGAGCTTGGTGAACAGGGATCGCGCGTGGCTCTTCACCGTGTTGGGGGAGAGCCCGAGCCCGTCGCCGATCTCCTGGGTGGTGAGGCCCGCGGGCGATCAGCCGCAGCACCTCGTGCTCGCGGCTGGTGAGCGCGCCGTCCGGGGCCACGGCGTCGCGGTGGGCGATCATGGCGCCGGCGATGCGGGGGTCGATGACGGTGCGGCCGTGGACCACCTGGATCAGGGCCGAGAGCAGGTTCTGGCCGCTGACGTCCTTGAACAGGCACGCCGAGGCGCCGGCCTTGAGGCAGCCGCGCACGGCCGTCTCCTCGGGGTGCGCCGTCAGGATCACGATCGCCGTCTCGGGGCTGCGCTCCTTGATCCGATTGCAGATCGTCGGCGCCGGCAGGTCGGGCAGCCGCAGGTCGAGCAGCAGCACGTCCGGGTGGAACTGCTCGCAGCGGAGCACCGCCTCGGCGCCGGTCGAGGCGTCGCCGACGAGCTGGAACACCCGGCGAGCCGGCCAGGATCAGGCCCATGCCGGAGATCACGATCGGGTGGTCGTCGGCGACCACCACGCTGTGCACCCGCGGGCCGCCGGGCACGTCGCGGGAGGCGTCCGTCGCCGGCCGCCGCTCGTCGAGCAGCTTCATCCCATCCTCCCCCTTCGCTCTCCGCCGGGCCGACACTAGGCCCGCGCGGGCCCCGCGGCAACACTTCTCACCTGTTTGGGTGAGCGCGCCATCAGGTCTCGGCGAGTTGCCAGATCCCGCTGTTCATCGCGTTCACCGGCTCGTGGGGGTGCCGGTGCCGGGGAGCGGTGGACAGGTCGCGGTTGTCCACCCGGCGGGCCGTCGCGAGTCTTCGCCGCAGTCGCGAACGAGGAGGCTCGATGCTTCGAACGGAGTCTGGCGTGATGTGCGAGACGAGGGTGGCACCGTGATCCGGCGGCGCCTCGGCGCGGTCGCCGTGCTGGCGGTCGCCGCGGTGGCGATCGCGGGCTGTGGCGGGGGGTCGGATGACGACTCCGGCGCCGCGGCCTCGACGACGGCCCCGGCCGCCACGGCTCCGGCCACCACCGCACCGGCGACCACCGCCCCGGCCACGACGGCCGAGGTGCCGCTCAGCGCGGGCACCGCCGCCGCGGGCAAGGTGGTGTTCGCCGCCACGTGCTCCGGCTGTCACGCCGGTCTCGGCACCCGGGCGGCCTTCGGCCCCCAGCTCTCGGGTCAGGGCCTGAAGCCCGCCTTCATCAAGACGACGCTGGAGAACGGCCGCGGCCAGATGCCCGCCGGTCTCGTGTCGGGCCAGAAGCTGGCCGACGTCGTGGCCTACGTGGAGAGCCTCCAGTAACACCGGCGCCCGCCGGGCCGTCCAGGCCCGGCGGGACGCGAGGCTCTGCCGGCTAGGGCAGCTTGTACGCGACCACCTGGGGCGTCTGGCCCTTGGCGGAGGCGAATCCGGCGCCCTGCACGATCACGTCGCTCGCGATCGCGGGGGTCGAGTTGGACTGGGCGGGGAGCTGCTCGGTCCAGAGCTCGGTGCCGTCCGACTTCTTGAACGCGTGGATCTTGCCGTCGAACGTGACGGTCACGACCGCGTCGTTGACCACCGTCGCGCCGCCGTAGTTCTGCGTGTCGAAGTCCTTCTTCCAGAGCTGCTTGCCGGTGGCGCCGTCCAGGGCCACGAGCTCGCCGGAACTGGTCGAGAAGTCACAGAGCTTGGACCCCTCGGTGAAGTTGGCCTGCCGCTCGTAGATCGAGCAGAGGTTGTTGACCGGGACGTAGATCACGCCCTCGGACACGGCCATCGGCGTCTCGACGCCACCCAGCCAGCCGGGGTAGACCGTGGTCGGGAACGTCGTGAACGGGGCGTTCTTGTCGGGCCCCGGGTCGTTGGCGGTGCCCTCGCCGTCCGCCGCACCCGCGGCGGGCGTGTGCAGACCGACGTCCTGCTTCCAGATCAGCTTGTGCGTGTCGCGGTTGACGACGTACACGGTGCCCATCTTGCCGCTCACCACGGCGACCGGCGTGTCGGTGCCGTCGATCGTGAAGTTGGTCAGGATGGGGCCGAGGTGCAGGTCCCAGTCGCGCAGGTCGTGCGAGATGGCCTGCCAGCTCCACTTGATCTTGCCGGTCGCGCCGTCGAGCACGACGAGACTGTTGGTGTAGGCGTTGTCGCCGGGGCGGCTGGTGCCGTTGGGGAACTCCTTGGTGCCCGGCCACGGCCCGGGGTTGGCGACGCCGAGGTAGACGTTGCCGTCGCTGTCCACCGAGGGCGTCTGCCAGAGACCGCCGCCGGTGTTGACCTTCGGGTTGCCCCAGAGGTTGTCGGTGGTGGTGTCGAACTCCCACTTCTTCTCGCCGGTCGCGAGGTCGAGGGCGTAGACGATGCCCTTGCCGCCGCCGCCGTAGAAGTTGGCCAGCGAGGCGCCCGGCACGGTGCTGATGATCACCATGTCCTTCCAGATCAGCGGGGCCATGTCGATGCCCTCGCTCGGCTGGCGGATCAGCTCCTTCTCCCACTTGACCTCACCGGTGGCGGCATCCAGCGCGAAGGCGCCGGTCGCCGTGCCACCCACCACCAGGCCGCCGCCGATCGCGACCCCGTTGGGGCCGGTGGTCGGCTTGTCGAACTTGTGCTCCCAGTTGACCTTGCCCGACGCCCGGTCGACGGACATCACGTTGGAGGAGATGTCCTGCAGGTACACCGTGTCGTCGGTGACGATCGGGTTGGACGAGAACACACCGAAGGTGCTCTGCCCGGTCAGCGGGACCGACCACGCCTTGGTCAGCGTGCTGATGTTGGACGCGTCGATCTTGCCGCCGACAGCGCGGGTGTTGTCGTAGTTGCCGTTGGGGGTGGCGAAGCCCGTGGAGGCGTCGGTGACCTCCGAGGGGGTTCCGCTCGGGAAGTCCGCAGAGGCGGAATCGCCGCTGTCGGATCCACAGGCCACGGCACCGCCGATCACCGCTGTGCACAGGGCGACACCCAGGAGGGCGCGCATGCCGCGTCGCCGCCTGCGCGCCCGCGCCCCGAGTGGATCGTGTTCTTCCATTCCGATTCCTTCCGCCGCCGGGTCGAGTCGAGTCGGGGCGACGCTACGGTCGCCCCGGCGGGCGTTACAGCGGTCCCGCAGGGCGCCACGGCGCCGGCGCGCACGACACCCCCGCAACCATGCGGCTCGGGCGTTGAGCGAACGCCCGTCGGCGCCGTGACCCGTTCGGGTGAGCGCTCACCCGAACGGGTCAGACCAAATTCAGGAGTGCGTGGCGCGGCGCCCGCGCGCGCAACGGATCCGTGGCATGTTCCCTGCGCATGGGCACCCCGCCATCAGAGCACGCCGCCGGCTCGGTCCACGTCATCACCTCCGAGAGCGAGGCGCTCGAGGTGGCGGCGGAGTTCGCCGCGTTCCTCGCCGAGGACGTCATCGAACGGGACCGATCCGGCGCGGTGCCCCGCGAGGCCCTGGCGGCCCTCGACCGGAGCGGCCTGATCGGCATCACCGTGCCCCGCGAGCACGGCGGCGCCGGCGTGCCGCCGTCGGTGCTGGCCGAGGTCGTGCGCAGGATCGCGGCCGTCGATCCGGCCATCGCCCAGGCGCCCCAGGGCCACTTCATGGTGATCGACATCCTCCGGCTGCTGGGCACGCCGGAGCAGCAGTCGCGGCTCTTCGCCGAGGTGCTCGCGGGTGGCCGACTCGGCCCGGCGCTCGCCGAGCGCGGCGCCCAGCACGCGCAGATGCTCGGCACCCGCATCGTGCCGGTCGATGACGGCTGGTCGGTGAGCGGGCGCAAGTACTACACGACCGGCGCGATCACCTCGCGCTGGCTGGCGGTCAGCGCCCTGGATCCCGACGAGCGTATCGTGCTCGCCTTCATCCCGCGCCACGACCCCGCCGTCCAGATCGACGAGGACTGGAACGTGATGGGTCAGCGCGCCACGGTCAGCGGCACCACCGTGATCGACGACTGCCGCGTCGAGCGCGCGCTCTGGCTGGAGTATTGGCGGGCCTACGAGAGCCCGCAGCTGCTCGGCGCGCGGGCGCAGATCGTTCACGCGGCCATCGAGGTCGGCATCGCGGGCGGGGCGCTCGCCGACGCGCGCGCCTTCGTCCGCGACAAGGCCCGCCCGTTCTTCGAGGCGGTCAACGGGGGATGGGCCCAGCGCGCGAGCGAGGATCCGCACACGATCTTCCGGTTCGGGCGGCTGGCCACCCAGGTGCGCGCCGCCGAGCAACTGCTGCGGTGGGCGGGCGAGGAGCTCGACGCGCTCGGCCTCCATCCCGCCGACCCGCAGGAGGCGGCCCGCGGATCACTCGCGGTGGCCCAGGCGAAGGCCTTCGGCAGCGAGGTCGCGGTGCTCGTTGCGAGCGACCTCTTCGCCCTCGCGGGCGCGAGCGCCGCCGACGAGCGCCACGACCTCAGCCGGCACTGGCGCAACGCGCGTACTCACAGCGTCCACGATCCGGTGGACTGGAAGTACCACCACCTGGGCGCCTACCTGCTCAACGACACCATCCCGCCCAACCACGGGCAGCTGTAGGAGGCGTCAGGCGGGCTGGGGGAGGGGCTGCTCCGCGGCTCGTGCGCCGAACCGCGTGCCCAGCACGCTCAACGCCAGCAGGCCGATCATCAGCGAGGTGCCGAGCGCGGTCACCTGGATGGCGAGACTGAACGCGAGGGCCGTGCCGCTCGGCACGCCGTGGGCCAGCGCCAGCGCCGGCACCAGCACCAGCTCGCGCGCGCCGGCGCCGCCGGGGGCGCCCGGCAGGATTCCGGCGATCACGATCACGCAGAAGGTCAGCCCGGCCGCGGCGGGTGAGATCCCGAACGCCGCGAGCAGGGCGCCGAGGCTGACCACGCGGGCGAGGATGGAGCCGAGCCCCAGCAACGAGGCGCTGCCCGCCGCGCGCGCGTCGGTGAGGATGCCGGCGCCGTGCGCCAGGCGGCGTCCCGGGTGCAGCAGGCGCTCGGGGAGGAACCGGGTCAGACGCCCCAGGCCCGCGAAGCGCCAGACGAGCGCGACGACCACCCCGCCGGCGAGCACGGCGGCGGCCGTCCAACGGAGGCCGGCGGCGGGGCCGGGGAGGGGGGTCGCGAGCGCGATGGTCATGACGACGGCGGCGGTCACGATGCCGTCCAGCACCTTGTAGCCGGCGAGCCCGCCGGTGATGCGCCAGGTGCCGGCGCTCTTTCCGCCGGGGTGGCGGCGCACGAGCGCCACGCGGACGCCCTCGCCCAGGCTGGCCGGCAGTAGTTCGCAGGCGGCCCGCGACATCCAGTGCAGGCCGAGCCCGGTGCCGACGGTCACGCCGTCCACGCCGCCCGCCTCCTGGCAGCGCACCCACATGGCGCCCGAGAGCGTGCCCGAGAGTGCGTACATCACGATCGCGAGGGCGAGCCATCGCGGATCGGCGCCGGTGAGCGCCGAGCCGACGGCGGAGGGGTCGATACCGCGGAGCCCCATCACCGCCAGCCCGAGGGCGCCCAGCACCAGGATCCCGGTGAGGATGGACCGCCGGGTGGCGAGCCGCCGCAGGGCGGCCGGGGCGTGGGTGGGGGGGTGAGTCAGGAGGAGGGAGCCGGGGGGTCCCGGCGCAGGGAACGGTAGCAACGGGTGGTTACGGCGTCTCGATGTTCGGTATCGGCGAAAAAGCAGGGCGCAATAGCCGCGACCGGCGGATACTCGGACGATGGCGGTCTTCCACATGCCATCGACGGCCACGCGGCCGGCCTCCCAGGCCGAGGGCACCGGGGTCTTCCCGGGGTGGCGGGTGCTCGGCGTCCAAGCGGCGCTCGTGGCGGCGGCGGCCCTCTGCTACTTCGGCGTCCGCGATCTCACGGAGGGCGCCAGGGCGACCGCCACGGCCAACGCGCACTCGCTGGTCGACCTCGAGCGCTCGCTCGGCATCAGCTGGGAGCGGGGGCTGCAGTCGCACCTGATCGACGACAGCCGCCTCGTGACGGCCGCGAACTGGATGTACATCTACGGGCATTGGCCGGTGATCATCGCCACGCTCACCTGGCTCTTCCTTCGCCACCCGCCCGATTTCTACCTGCTGCGCAACGCGCTGTTCATCTCCGGCGCGATCGGTCTGATCATCTTCGTGGTGTTCCCCGTGGCGCCGCCACGGCTCGGCATCCTCGAGATCGTCGACACCGTCACCCAGCGCTCCAGCTCGTACCGCACCCTCCAGCCCCCCGGTCTGGTCAACCGCTACGCGGCCCTGCCGAGCCTGCACTTCGGGTGGAACCTGCTGGTGGGGATCATGGTGTGGCGGGTCAGCCGCTCCCTCGCGATGCGGGCGCTGGCCGTGCTGATGGTCGTGGCGATGGGTCTCGCCGTCGTCGCGACGGCCAACCACTACGTGATCGACGTGGTGGCCGGCGCCGTGGTCGCCCTCGCGGGCCTCGGCCTCGCGATGCTGCTCCCCCGCGTGCGGCGTACCCCGGACTGGGCCACCACGCGCGACTGAGTACCCTCCCCGGCGTGCTCATCGCCCACCGGGCCGGCAACACGCCGGAGACGCTCCGCGCCGCCGCCGGCATCTGCGACGTGGCCGAGGCCGATGTCCATCTCTTCCGCGGGCGGCTGGAGGTGCGGCACGCCAAGACGATCGGGCCGATCCCGCTGCTGTGGGAGCGCTGGCACGTGATCGACCGCGCGGCTCCGCGCCCCGTGCTCGAGGAGCTGCTGGAGGTCGCGGCGTCGCTCGACATCGGGTTGATGCTCGACCTGAAGGGCCCCGACCCCCGCATGGTCGGCGCGGTGCGTCGCGCGATCGCCGGATGGAACGGGGGCCGGCGGCTGTTCGTGTGCGGCCGGATCTGGCGCACGATCGACGGGCTGCGCGAGACCGCCGACGTCCAGACCCTGCACTCGGTCGGCAGCCGATGGCAGCTGCGCGCCCTGCGCCGCCGTTACCGCCCCGGGGGGCTCGAGGGCGTGACCCTCGACTGGCGGCTGCTGAGCCCGTCCGTCGTGGCCGACATGCGCGCGATGGCCCCCGAGGTGTGGGCCTGGATCGTGGACGACCCGGTCCGCGCCGCGACGCTCACCGGCTGGGGCGTCACCGGCATCACCACCGACGTGCCCGGGTTGCTGGCCCCTCGCCGCAGGCTCACTCGGTAAGGCGCCGCGCCGCCCGCTCGGCCGCGTCGCGGGCCTTGGTCGCCGCCGTGGCCTCCGCCTCCGCCTCGGTGCGTTCCCTGGCGGCCGCCTTGACCACCGGCTTGTGCGCGCTGATCTCGGTCTCGATCTCCTTGACGCGCGCCCGCAGGCCCTCCCGCTCGTCCGCGAGGCGCGCCGCCGTGGTCTCGGCCTCGTCCGCCCGCCGGCGCGCGGCGTCGCGCGCCTCACCCGCCCGCTCCTCCGCGCTCCGCGCGTCGTCGAGCGCGCTGATCGCGGCGCGAAGCTTCTCCTCCTGAGCGCGCCGGCCCTCGTCGCTGACCTCGTCGGCCGCCTTGGCGCGCGCGGCGCGCGCGGTGCGGGCCACCGCCAGCTCGTCCGGCGGGGGATTCCGGGGCGGCGCCGGCCGCGACGGCGCGGGCCCCAGCGCGAACAGGCCGGCGGCGTCCTGGTCGCCGGCGGGATCCTGGGTCAGGCGACCGCGCCGCAGATCGTCCCTCTGGGCCTCGGAGCGGGCCGCGAACCGCAGCGCGGCATGGAGCGCGGCGTCGCCCGGGAACGCGTCGAGCGCCGCGCCCTCGGCGGTCTCGGCGGTTCGCAGGTCGCCCGCGTCGCCTCCGCCCGAGACGATGCGCTCCTGGGCCGCCCGCAGATCGTCCTCGGCTGCGAGCAGCGCGTCGATGCGGCTCGCGTCCTCGCGGACGAGGCGATTGATCTCCGCGGCCAGCTTGCTCGGGCGGCGCAGCGCTTTGACCCGCTCGGCCTCGTCACGGCGCCCATCGGTCCGCAGTTGCCGCGCCAGCGCGTCGCGCGTGCCGGTGAACTCGCCCGGCTCCCCGGCGAAGAGGGCGTCGATGCTGGCGTCGAGGTCGTCCATCGACGACATGGTGCGCGATGGCGCCGGTTCTGTCATCCCGCGACTAGATCCCACGTTTTCGTACGCCGACCGGTCTCCATGACAACGAGGTTGACCGAGCCCAGGAGAGGAGGTCCAGATGACGCGATACGAGATCAGGACGAGCAAGCGGGCGGATGCCCACCAGATCGATCAGCTCAGCCGGGCGTTCGGGCGCACCGCCGTCCAGCGCAGTGCGGCGGTCGAGGCGGTCGAGGTGTTCGACGGCCGGGGTTGCCTGCAGGTGGCCATGTGGATCGACGGGACGCAGAGATCCGCGCGCCGCGAGGGCGAGCGCTCGTTCGCGCTCGCGTGGTACGACGCCTTCGGGACGCGGGGCAGCAACCACATCGGCTGGGTCACCGGGTCGGCTGCCGCTCCCCAGAGGTGTGCCGCATGACCGCCGCGGCGGCCATCGCCCGGTTCGAGCGGGAGTCCCACATGGCCTCGGGTGATTTTCGACGCCGCTACCTGCGCGGGGAGTTCGGCCGCGTCGCGTGGGCCCGCGCCTGGTTCTCCCTGCTGCGGTAGCCCGGGTGTAAAGGGTTGGATCCCGCCCTGGGCGGGCACCACCTTCACTGGTGATCGAGCGCCCGTCATATGGACGTGACGGTGCACAGGGTTTGGCGACACGGAAGGAGCCGAGATGACCCCACTCGACAGCGGTACCGCACCGGCGGGAACACGGCCTTCCACGCGGAGGGCTACATTTCGTGCCGGTATGGGCAAGAAAACTCACGTGGAGCCGTCGGGCGCCGATGGAGAGCGCATGACGACAACCACAACCACATCCGCGACGTGCGTGATCGCCTATCTTCGCGACCAGGACCCGGACGACGGCGACGGCGCGCTCGAGCGCCAGCAGGCGATCGTCGGCGACCACGCGCACGATCGCGGGTGGGCGCTCGCGGCGGTCCACCGGGATCACGCCGACGGCAAGGGTCTGTTCAACCGGCCCGGCCTCACCGCCGCGGTGCACGAGCTCGAGGCCGCCCCGGCCGGGAAGCGCATCCTGATCGTGGCGGAGCTCGACCGGCTCACCGAGTCGCCCGCCTGCCTGGCCCGTCTTCTGACCCGGGCCGCGGACCACGGCTGGGAGCTGGTCGCGCTCGACGTCGAGATGGACACCACGACCCGCGCCGGGCGGCGCACCGCCGACACCCTCCGCAGGGTCGGGGGATGGACGCACCGCAGGATCAGCGAGGGCACCAAGTCGGGGATGGCCCGCGCCGCCGCCCAGGGCCGCCGCCCGGGCCGGCCGCGCACAACCCCCGACACGGTCATCCACCGCCTCCGCGCGCTGCGCGCGTCGGGGCTCTCGTTCCGCGACATCGCCGGCGTCCTCAACGCGGAGGGCAGCCGCGGTTCCCACGGCGGGCGCTGGAGTGAGCGCACCGCCCGGGCCGCGTACGCCCGTTACCGGACGGTCAACTCCGCCGCGTGAGCCTGGCCACCGCCCCACCCGCAGGCGCGCTCAGCGCCCTCCCGGACCCCGCTCTGGTCAACCTCGTCGTGGGCGGCAGCGCCACGGCGTTCGAGACCCTCGATCGTCGCCACCGGCCGACCGTGATGCGGCAGTGCGCCTGCCTGCTGCGCAGTTCCCACGACGCCGAGGAGGCGACCCAGCAGGCGATGTTCGCGGCCTATCGCGCGCTCGCGGCCGGCAAGGTCCCGAAATCGTTCCTCGCGTGGCTCACCACGATCGCCCGCAACGAGTGCTTCGACATGATCCGGGCGCGCAAGGGCGTCGAGCCCCTGCTCGTGGAGGTGGCCGCCGGCGGCGAGACCCTGCCCGAGCGCGTGGAGCATCGCGAGCGCCTCGAGACCCTCAGGCGCGATCTCGTGGAACTGCCCGAGGCGCAGCGCCGCGCGCTGGTGCTGCGCGGGGTCGGGGACCTGTCGCACGCCGAGATCGCGCGTCTGCTCGGTGGCACGGAGACCGAGATGCGGACGCTGGTGCACGAGGCGCGCAGCTCGCTGGCCGAGTTCGAGGCGGGTCGCGAGCTTGACTGCGACATGGTGCGCGAGCGCATCGACTCGGGCGACGGACGGGCGCTGCGCGCCCGGCGGGTGAGGGCCCATCTGCGCGCGTGCGAATCCTGCGCGACCGCGGCCGGCCGCACACCCGGCCGCCGCCGCGGCCTCGGCGCGCTGCTGCCGTTCCCGATCTTCGGCGCCATCCGCGCCGCCCTCTTCGGAGGCGGCGCCGGCGTGGCGGGCCCGGTCGCCGTGGTGGCGGTTTCCGGCGCGATCGTGGCCTCGTCTGGTCGTCGGCGTCGGGAGCGGTGTCGGCGAAGGTGTCTTCTCCTCGGATTCGCCTCCGGCCACCACGACCGCACCGGCCGGGTCCACCCCCGCTGCCGCATCTGCCGCGGCGTCCGTCGCGGCGCAGCCCCGCCCGGACACGGACGACCAGACGCTCCGGCGCGCCCACCACCACCGCATCGGTCGGATCGACGCCCGCCTCCGGCGCCGCGCCCGCCGCGGGTGGGTCCGAGGCGCAGGCCTCGGCGACCACCGGCACGCCCGCCCCCGCGGGTTCGCCCGCCGTCCCCTCGATCGGGACGCCCTCGGTCCGCGTCCCCGCGGTCACCGTCCCCTCTGCCGGAGTGCCGGCGGTGCGCGTCCCTTCGGTCTCCGTCCCGCCGGTGACCGTCCCCTCCGTGGTGGTCCCCCCGGTGACGACGCCCGCGGTGCCGATCGTCGGCTCCGTCACCACGCCGCCGGTCGTGGTGCCCCAGGTGGTCACGCCGCCGGTCTCGACACCCCAGGTCGTCGTGCCCCCGGTTCAGGTCCCGCCCGTCCAGGTCCCGCCCGTCCAGGTCCCACCGGTTCAGGTGCCGCCGCTCGTCCCCTGAGGGTCAGCTGGCGATCGCCCCGATGCCGGTGGTCATGAAGCGTCGGCGGTAGGCGTGGGGCGTGACCCCGACCTCGCGGACGAAGGTGCGCCGCAGGGTCTCGGCCGAGCCGAGGCCCGACGCGCGGGCGATCACGTCGAGCGGCGCGTTCGAGCCGGCCAGCATCTCACGCGCCGCCTCAATGCGGATCCGCTCGACGTAACGGGCTGGAGTCACCCCCAGCTCGCGGGCGAAGACGCGCGTCAGGTGCCGCGCGCTGAAGCCCGCGCGGGCGCTGAGCGTGTCCAGCCGGTGGTCGCCGGCGGGGTCGGCGGCGATCGACTCGACGAGGTGGCGCAGAGGTGACGGATCCTCAGGGGACGGGCGGATCTGGATGCTGAACTGCGACTGCCCGCCCGGTCGCTGCATGAACACCACCAGGTGCTGGGCGACGCGGCGTGAGATGTCCGCCCCATGGTCGGCCTCGACCAGGGCCAGCGCCAGGTCGATGCCCGAGGTGACGCCGGCGGAGGTGAACACGTCCCCGTCGCGGACGAAGATCGGATCGCGCTCGACGCCGATCTCGGGATAGCGGGCGGCCAGCTCGTCCACGAACTCCCAGTGGGTGGTCGCGCGGCGGCCGTCCAGCAGTCCCGCCGCCGCGAGCAGGAAGGCACCCGCGCACACGCCGGCGATGCGCCGGGCGTGCCCGGCGGCCAGCGTCACCGCGGCCAGCAGGTCGTCCGACCGGAGCGCCTCCCTCCAGGTCCACGACCCGGGGACGAGGAAGGTGTCGAGATCGCCGGCGACCTCCGCGACGGACGAGGCGACGCCGATGCGAAAGCCCGCGCTGCTCACCATGTCCGACCCGTCGGCCGAGACGATCACCGTCCGATAGGCGTCGCCTCCTGCCAGCGCGTTGGCGACCGCGAACACCTCAGCGGGTCCGGAGATGTCGAGGAGGCCCGCTCCCTCGTAGGCCAGCAGCGCGACGGTCCGAATCGGCATGCCGCGCAGTATGAACCGCCACTACGCCTCCAGGTCGGCCGGCTGGCCGATCGGCAGCCAGCGCACCCGCCGGCGCAGGTCGTCGGGGGCTCGCGCCAGCGCGCGCTCCACATCGGCGCGGCCCTCGTGGAAGTGCTTCCACCCCTCGTAGTGGATCGGCACCACCACACGCGGTTTGACGACGCCGCAGAGCTCCACCGCCTCCTCCCCCGTCAGCGTGTAGTGCACCGGTCCGGTGACCGGGAAGCGCACGCCGCCCAGGTGCAGCAGGGCGATGCCGACGGTCGAGGCGGCCGGCCACCTGGAGCACGCCGTCGTAGAGCACGGTGTCGCCCGAGATCCAGAGCACGCCGTCCCTCTGGCCCTCCCAGGCCAGCGCGAAGCCGATCACGTCGCCCACGATCGGGCGGCTGAGCGGAGGGCCGTGGCGACACGGCGTCGCGGTGATCGTGATCGTGGGCCGCTCGGGCGCCTCGAGCCGGGTCGTCTGCCAGTCGCTGAGGCCCCGGGCCCCGCCGCCCAGGCGACCCGCGCCGGGCACCGTGGTCACCACCACCCCGGCCGAGGGCAGCAGCGCGCGCCCGGCCGGGTCGAGGTTGTCGCCGTGGTGGTCGTGCGTCAGCAGCACCGCGTCGATCGGCCCGAGCTCCGACGCGGGCATCGCCGGGCCGGCCGTCTTGACCGACCCGGTGCCCCAGCCGAACCGGTACGCGCCGCCCGGGGGATCGAACGTCGGATCGGTCAGGAGCCGCCAGCCACCGGCCTCGAGGAGCGTGGTGGGCCCGCCGATGTGGGTGATCCGGACGGGCGTCACGGCCCGCGTCCTCAGCCCTTCGCGTGGGCGAGCGCCCAGTCGAGCGCGGTGTCGGCGATCTCCTCCCAGCCCTCGCGCGCGGGCAGCAGGTGCGGACCCTCGAACTCCAGGATCTCGGTCACCGTGTCGGACCTGTAGTGCTTCAGGTTCGACTTCTGGATCGACGGCGGCATCAGGTGGTCTTCGCTGCCCGAGATGAACAGCAGTGGCGCGACGGTCGTCGTTCTTGTAGTCCACCCAGGAGCCCTGGTGGCCGGGCACCACGGACGCGAAGGCGCTGCTCCCAGAAGATCCCGCCCGAGGCGGGGATCGCGGTAGCGCTCGTACAGCGCGCAGGGACTCCTCCTCGCTGAACGTGTTGCAGAACGCGTAGTGCCACTGCTCGGGGGTGAAGCCCACCGCGCGATGCCGGTTGGCCGGGTTCTTGAGCACCGGGAAGACCGACTTGATCTGCGATGGCGGCACGCACCTTGACCCCCTCGGTGGGGGCGGAGTTGATCGCCACGCCGGCGGCGCCGACCCCGTGGTCGAGCAGGATCTGGGTGAACACCCCGCCGGCCGAGTGGCCCATCAGGATCGGCGGGGAGTCGAGCTCGCCGATCACCGCCTCGAGGTGCTCGATGATGGCCGGCACGGTCAGGGTCTCGAGCGGCGAGGGGTCGGCGTTGATGCGCCTCGACCTCGACCTCGAGGCCGGGGTACGCCGGCGCCAGGACGGTGTAGCCCTTGGCCTCGAAGTGGCTCACCCAGTGCTCCCAGCTCCGGGGGGTCACCCAGAAGCCGTGGATCAGCACGATCGTGTCCGGGGCCGTCGCATCGGTCGTCATGGGCCGTCCTCTCCGCCGGTTGCCAGTTGCCCCGCGAGCATCAGGGAGGCAAACGGCAACGGCAAGGACACGTCACCCACGGTTTCGGACATGTGCGGCGGGCGGAAGACCCTCCGAGCGCTCAGCCGATCGCGGCCCGGCGGCGGAGCAGGAACTCGAGGGCCTGCCCGTGCTGGTCGGGCCGGCCGAGGAGCCCGGACAGGGGCAGCACGGCGCCGCTGAAGCCGACCGCGTTCCAGGTCGCGTCGTGCGTCACCGGTCCGGGTGGCAGCACGTAGAGGTACGGCTCGTCCGAGGTCGCGTCGCCCGGCGAGACCCCGAACGTCACGCGCCCGGAGCCCGCCGCGGCGTCGAACGCCGCGTCGAAGTGCTCGGGCCAGAGCTGGATCTCGTTCGGGTCGTCGCCGGCGAGTCCGTCGCGGATCGCGTCGAGCACGCCGGTGCCGAACCGGTACCAGGCGGCCAGCATCGCCATCGCCTCCGGGTCGAGCGGCAGCGGGGCGTCCGGATCGCCGGGCGGCGGGACGTCGAACTCCGCGGCCCACTCCGATGTCGGGCGGGCCGTCGAGCACGAATCGCGCTCCGGCGGCCAGCGTGGTCACCGGCTCCGACGTCTCGGCGCCGCGGCGCCGCCGCACCAGCCGGGTCCCCTCGAGCCGCACGCTCTCGTCGTCGCCGAAGGACGGCGTCGTGAACCCGCCATCACTCGCGCGCAGGCCGATGCGCCCGGTCGCCCGGCGCCGCGCCGGCGAGATCACATAGACCGCGAGGCGGTGGGCCGCGAGGCGGGTGTCGGCGAAGGTCGCGGGAGGCGGGGAGAGGAAGGGCTCGGTCACGGTGCGCCATTCGGTCGGGGTATGGGCACGCTACCCGCTCGCGATCGCCGGGACTGGACTTCCGATAGCCCGGCCCCGTCCGTTCCGGGGGCCGTCACGCGGGCCGGCGTTCCTACCCTCGATTCATCGAGATTGGCAAGGAGGCGGAGATGCGACGGATGGATCCGATCGGCGTCAGGGCGGGACGGGGTCTCGCGATGTGGGCGGTACTGCTCGGGATGCTGGCCGGGATGGCCGCCATCGCGGCGGCGCCGGCCGACGCCGCGGTCATCACGTACGAGGGCTCCTTCTCGCGCCCCGACGGCGGTGTGCGCTGCACCCTCGCCGCCAGCTGGGCCCAGTGCGTGTCGGTCAAGTCCGGCCGGGTCGCCGGCGTCAACCGCGACGGCACCACCGAGAGCTACTTCACCAAGGACGCCGTCGCACGCGGCCGCCGCGTCAAGGGACACACCCTGGTCAACACCACGGGCACCATCGCCTGCCGCACCGGGGTTCGCTACATCTCGTGCTTCGTGCTCAAGTGGGGCTCGTCGTTCACGCAGGACGCGCACAACGTGATGACCTCCGACCTGGCCGGCGTCAACTTCATCGACGACTCCGTCCCGGTCGTCGCGCCGACCCCCGCGGGGTAGCGCGCTCACCCGGGACCGGGCAGCGCCGCCGCGATCCGGTCGAACCGGGGCGCGCCGAGGCCGCTGGCGCGGTCGTAGCCCGGCAGCGCGCGGTATCCCGGCACGCGGGGCCGCCACCGGTTCTGGCCCGAGACGATGTCGTAGAAGGCCGTCGGTGCGGTCGTCTCCAGCTCGTACAACAGCCCGTTGACCGGGCCGAGCGGGGGTCGCCCGGCGGCGCGCTCGCGCGCGCTGAGGGCGGCGAAGGCCCCGGCCACCAGAGGCGTCGCGGCGCTCGTGCCGGCGTCGACGATCCAGTTGCCGGCGAAGGAGACCGGCCAGCCGGGCAGCATCGAGGCGTGGGCGGCGAGGTCGGGCAGCAGGCGACGTCGTCCGGCGATCGGCACGGCGCGCTGGTAGGCCGGGCGCGCCGAGAACAGTGAGGCGCCTCCGGCACCGGCGCCGCCCCCGTTGTCGGCCGTGAGCCACGGCAGGTCGTTCCAGACCACCTCTCCGGCGCGCGTGTTGTCGGGGTTCAGGATCAGGCGGCTGCCGCCCACCGCCGTGAGGTACGGGGAGGACGCCGGCCAGGCCGCGCCGCGGAAGCGCAGCCCGTTGCAGCTCGAGCCGAAGTCGCCGGCCGCCGCGAAGGTGCTCACCCCGGTCAGGCCCAGCCGCACGATCAGCGACTCGGCGATCGCGGCGCCGGCCTGGGTGCTGAGTGGAGCGCCGGGCCCGGTCATCAGGCGCTCGCACTGGCCGTACGACACCGAGAGGACGTCGAGGCGCGGCGTCACGGCGAGGGCCTCGGAGAAGCCGAGGAACCAGAGGTCGTTGGCGGGCCAGGCCTGAACGAAGGTCAGCGACCGCGCGCCCGGGGCCATCCCGCGGATCAGGGCGAGGTCCTCCTGCGGCTCGGGCGTCCCGAACGAGAAGGGCGCGCGCTGCCCGTCGGTCAGCACCGTGCGCGTGCGGATGCCGGGCAGGCCGAAGCACCGCGCGTTGGCGCGCACGTCCCCGGCGCCGGCCGACTCGCCCAGGTTGAAGACCCCGAGCCGGGCCCCCGTGCCGCTGCCGACCGCGTCGAGCCCGTAGGCGGTGCGCGCCTGGGCGAGGCTGTAGGCGCCCAGGCGCCGGGCCGCCCGGCAGCCGTCGGTCCACGTGCCGGCGTTGCGGGGCCGGCGCGCGGCGGGCAGCGCGGTCTCGACGGCGGGCGCCCGGGAGGAGCGCGCGTAGGTGGTCACCACCTCGCGCACGTAGCGCCTCAGGCGGGCCGGCAGGCGCAGCCGCGAGCGAGGAGACAGGAAGTAGGTCTCGGCGAAGACGTCGTTGTCGAACTGCTGCTGGAACTCGACGTGGAACACCCTCTGCATCAGGCCGAGGGGCGCCCGGACGCGGGCGAACACGCCGGACGGGTTGACCGTCGCGGTCATCCCGAGGGCGGTGGCCGCCGCGCGCACGCCGCGGATCGTCTCCGGACTCGCGCCGAAGCGGCGGGCGCTCTGACCGGGTGTCGCGAACCGCCGGTACGCCGTCGAGGTGGGATCGCCGACCCGGGCCCACTCCGCCCGGGCGGCGGCCTCCGGCCGCGTCAGCCCGAAGTAGAGGGTTATCTGCGTCGCGGCGTCGGGCGGTGGCACCGTCTGGGCGAGCACCGGTGACGCCCCGGCGACGATCCCGAGACCCAGCGCCACCGCGATGCCCGCGACGATCCTCCCCACGCCCGCCTTTCTACGCGGTGCGGCGGCGGGCGGCAAGCGATGAGCGATGTCCCGTTCTCGGGCAACCCCTCGGCGACTCACAGCCGATCCTTATCGGAGCCCGTCACCATGCGCCCGGTCCGAGTCCGGGTCACCGACCCGCACCACGAACGACGGGGGAGAGCGAATGTCCGAGCGCAATCCGAGATCGATCACGCGCAAGGCCGCCATCGCCGCGATGTGCGTCGGCCTCACCGCCGGCGGCTACGCCGTCGCGTCGGCCGCGAGCAACTCGAGCACGTCGGGCGCGACCTCGACCGCGCCGGCCGCTCCCAACGCGCCCTACGGTGGTCCCGATCACGGCCGTTTCGGGCCTCGGGGCACTCCGCCGGCGGCCCTCACCGGCGACACGCTCGCCACGGCGACCGCCGCCGCGAAGGCCAAGGTGCCCGGCGCCACGGTTAACGCCGCCTTCGCCGACGACCACGGCAAGGGCGCGTACGTGGTGATGATGACCAAGGCCGACAAATCGCACGTCGCGGTGGTGCTCGACTCCTCGTTCGCCGTCGTCGAGGTCCGCACCGGTCCCGGAGGTCCCGGTGGCAGGGGCGGCCCGGATCATCGGGTGGCGGCGAAGGCCCTCACCGGCGACACGCTCGCCACGGCGACCGCCGCCGCGAAGGCCAAGGTGCCCGGCGCGACGGTTAACGCCGCCTTCGCCGACGACCACGGCAAGGGCGCGTACGTGGTGATGATGACCAAGGCCGACGAATCACACGTCGCGGTGGTGCTCGACTCCTCGTTCGCCGTCGTCGAGGTCCGCACCGGGCCCGGCATGCGCGGCGGCAGGGGCGGCCCGGGTCCCCGCCCGGGCGAGACGGCCCTCACGGGCGACACCCTCGCCAAGGTCACCGCCGCCGCCACGGCCAAGGTGCCCGGGGCGACGGTCGATCGCGCCGAGACCGACGCCGACGGCCACGCCAAGTACGAGGCCCACATGACCAAGGCCGACGGCTCCCACGTGACGGTCTACGTCAACGCCGACTTCGAGGCGGTCAGCGTGGAGACCCGCCCGGAGGGCCCGCCCCGCACGGCCCGGGCGGCTACCCCGGGCCCTGATGCGAGGGGTCTAACCTGGGGGCATGAACGCCGCCGAGTGGGAGCCGATCGCGGATCGCATCGCGAGCACCTACCCGGCGTCCGACTTCGGCGCCGAGCGCCGCGCGGAGTACCTGGAGGCGCTCGGCGCGCTCGGAGCGGGGGCGGTGGCGTCGGCGGTCGATGACCTCATCCGCGAGACCCGCAGCGCGCCGCCCTCGGCGCCGGTCATCCGCCAGGCGGTGCTCCGGGCGGGCCGGCCGGCGGCCCGGGCGCCGGCGCCCGAGCCCGGCCTGGCGATCCAGCGGGCGCGGATCTACGGGCTGTCGTTCATCTCCAGCGCGGTCTCGGCCGCTCGCGCTGATCCTGCTCGTGGTCTTTTGGTTGTGGGCCCGCTGATGATTGGATGGCCCCACGCGACAGGGGAGGCAACGATGAGTGACGCCGAGACCTTGATCCGATACGACACCCTCGACTACGCGGCCACGCTCGCGAAGCTGAGCGAGCTCGAGGGCCGCGAGGTGCTCGTCGAAGCACGCGTCGGTGGTCTCCACGGTCCGTTCCGCCTCGCGGCGCGGGGTGTGCTGATCGGCCCGCCGCCGGGTCAGCCCGAGCTGACCGGCAGGCGTGCGCCCGGCGACGACCTCGAGGCGTTCATGCTCGACACCGGCGGTTTCCTGGCGGTGCGGGAGGAGCACTTCGTCAGCGGCGAGTGGCACGCCGGCACGGACGAGGGGCAGTACTCCGCGCAGCCGCGGCTCAACATCACGTTCGACGACTCGGTGCTCCACGTGGCCGTGTTGTGGCGCCACGACCCGCCGACGGTGGGCTGAGCGAGGCGTCGTGAGACCCCTCGGGTGGAGGGATCGGCTGCAAGGGGCCGAAATCTCCACCCGATGTCCACCTCGTCGATCGGCAAACAACGGTCGCCAGGCGATCCCCTCCGGGCCGAGATCGAGGTCGCCCTGCGCGACGAGCTCCGGCGCCGGCGCGCCAGCACCCTGCGGTGGTCGCTGGTGGGTGTGGGAGTCGCCGTGGCGCTGGTCTCCGTGCTGCTCAACGTGCTGATCGTGGGCGATCCGGGCCGCGTCGGGCTGGCCTCCGAGTCGTCCGTGGACGCCGTTCAGAAGCAGGTTGACGCGCTGCGGGCGCAGCAGGCCGCCGACACGACGCGAGTGGTCGCGCGCCTGACCAGTGTCGAGAAGACCACCGCGACGGCCATCCCGGTGGTGTGCGCCGCGATCGACAAGATCGGGGCGTGGTCGTTCGTCGGCCAGGCGAAGCCCAAGAGCTGCACGGTCCGGGTGACCAAGAGGCCCTGAGGCCGGCGGGTCAGCCGGCGGCGCAGATGTCCACTGCGGCCGCCGCGTTGACCCACGATCGCTGCGCCTGGCCGAAGGCGCTGTCGGCCGCGCTGATGCGCACCGCCGAGTTCTCCCCGGCGTCCGTGCCCCGGTCCGCCGCGACGATCGCCAGGGCGTTCAGGGCGTTGGCCACCGACGAGGCCGCCGTCGTCGCGCGCACGGCGGCGATCTGGCACGTCGCGACCTGCCGCCCGGCCTGGACCGCGCCGGCGATCTGACGCGCGGCGACGCGGCGGTTGAGTGCCTCGATGCGCCCCTGCTGCAGCTGCACCGACCGGATCATGTCCTGGGCGTCCTGCTCGGCGATCGCGGCCCGCGCGGCCACGCGCGCCATGGCGGCGTCCGTCGCATCGGGGGTGGAGGCGCGCGACTGGAGGGCGCGGTTCTGGCTCTCGAGGTCGTCGATGCGGCCCTGGCGGTGGACCACCACGAGCACCGCAGCGATCACGGCGAGGGCCAGGAGCCCCCACGGGAGCCAACCGCGCCAGGGCCGCCCGGCTCCCTCGCCCGCGCCGCTCACCGCCCGGTGGAGAACGCGTCGATGTCCCAGCCCGCCGCGCGTGCCCCGCCCTGGTACGCGCTCTCGTAGAACCCCAGCAGCGTCGCGTGCGGGTCGTCCGTCGCGCGCACGGCGTCGTAGGGCAGCACCGCGAGGTGCCCGTTTCCCGTGTCCTGCCACGCCGCGTCGGCGGGGGTGAGGGGGGTGTCGGCGAGGCCCGGCGGCTCGGGCGCCGTGTACGAGTAGAACGCCGGGAAGGGGGTGCGCCGCGGGTCCCCCGGCCAGAAGCCGAAGGCGATCACCTCGTGCGAGTACGCCTCCGCGCTGACGGGGTCGGCGTCGGGCGACACCGGCGCCGGCCGTCCCGAGTACCGCGCGTGGGCGATGTCGAAGCTGTGCCAGAACAGCTGGATCGGGCTCGCCTTGCCGTTGAAGCGCCCCGCGAACTCGGCCAGCACCCGCTCGGTGTCGCCCAGGATCCGCCAGTAGCGCTCCACCGCATCGGGGTCGTAGGAGTCGTGGATCCGGTCCTCGGCGAACGGCGGGCTGTCGCCCAGGTCGAACGGCTGGGCGTGGATCGTCACCGATACTCCGAGCGCGTCGAGCGCGGACATCAGCTGAGCCGTGAAGTCGGCGCAGGCCGGCTTGTCGGCGAGGGCGAAGCTCCGCTCGCGACCGTCGCTGGTGAACACGCGCAGCCGGTGATCGATCAGGTCGAACGCGATCTCGACGTAGCCGTCCGCCGTAGGGCATCGGGCCCGTGCTCAGGCCGCGCGTCGTGACCCTCAGGGTGACGTGCCACCAGTGGTTGAGCGGAGGCGTGAGGGCCATCCGGATCTTGCCGACCAGCTGCGAGTACCGGTGCAGCGTCTCCTTGGTCGGCGTCCAGTCCGCGTAGGGCAGCGGAGGCCATGCATCGCTCATCGACAGCTCCAGGATCGGCAGCGGGACAGACCGATCACATCATGGCGACCCCGGCCGGCTCACCCCACCAGGATGGTGAACCCGATCCGATCGGACGACTCCGTCTTGCCGTCGCGCAGTTCGTGGGTCGCGATCTCGAAGAGCTTACCGCCGCAGGCGCGCGCCGAGCCGTGGAGCTTCGACGGTGGCGAGGGTGTCGAGCGCCGGGTCCGAGATGTCCGTGTCCACGGAGACCACCGCCGATGCGCGGTCGGGCGTCAGGCCCTCCACGTTCAGGCAGTAGAGGCCCGTCTCCACGCGGGTGATGCCCTTCACGCCGAGCGAGCGCTCCTCCACGATCGCCGGCTCGCGCTCGGTCACCGAGATCGCCGCGTGGACGCCGGCGGCGCCGGCGGGCCCGGGCTCGCCCTGGGGACCCTCCGGGCCCTGGGGACCCGCCGGCCCCTGAGCGCCCGCGGCTCCCGCCGCGCCGGTAGCGCCCGCCGCGCCCTGCGGCCCGGCGGCGCCCGTCAGCCCGCGGGCCCCGGCCTCTCCGGGGGCGCCGTCGGCGCCCCGCGCTCCGTCCACACCCGGTGCTCCGGCTGCGCCGGGGCCGCCGTCGAGCCCGGCCGCCCCGGGGGCGCCCGGCGCCCCGTCGAGGCCGGCGGCCCCGTCCGCTCCGGCAGATCCCTCGGGACCCCGTGCACCTGCGGCGCCCCGAGCGCCCGTCGCTCCGTTCTCACCCGCCGCGCCGGCGGTGCCCGGGTCGCCCGGATCCCCCTGGGGACCCGCCGCGCCGGTCAGCGCGCGCACGGCCGCGGGACTGAGCTTGCGCAGCCCGATCGCGCCGTCCCGCACGCGGGAGGCCGTCACGGCGCCCGCGCGGATCTTCGGGCTCGTCACCGAGTCGTCCTGGAGATCGGACGTGGTGATGCCCACCGCGGCGACGCCGGTGCCGGTGAGCACCAGCCCGATCACGACGGGGACGAGAAGCGCCAGCCGTGGACCATGTCGATTCGCCATCAGTCCACGCTCCCGCTCTCGATGTCCGCGTCGTCGAGTCGAGCCCATCGGGAGACGCGCCCCGGGCCTTTAGCCCACCCGGCCTCCGGGAACCGCCGAACGACGCGGTTTGCGGTTTACTGCCGTCTGTCGTACGGGTGATCACCACTGCCGGGGAACCTCAGCTTCGGCTCCCTCCTGCCGACTCATAGAGGAGTGGTGACTCATGGAAATCGACCAGCGATCGACCCGGCGATCCGCGAGGACGTCGCCGAGGCGCTTCGGGCATCAGAGCAGCGGTTCGAGCTGGCCTTCAACGACGGCCAGATCGGCATGGCGCTCGTCGCCCTCGACGGCGCCTGGCTGAGGGTCAATCCGACGCTCTGCCGCATCGTCGGGTACTCGGAGCGGGACCTGCTCGGCACGACGATCCAGGACATCACGCACCCCGACGACCTGGACAGGGACCTCGACCAGATGGCCGAGATGATCCGCGGCGAGCGGGTGCGCTACGAGATCGAGAAGCGCTACCTCCGCGGGGACGGCTCCCTCGCATGGGTGCGCCTCTCGGTCTCGATGGCCACCGATGCCGCCGGCGCCCCGGCCTACTTCATCTCGCAGGTGCAGGACATCACCGAGCACCGCCGCCAGGAGCAGCGGCTGCGCGACTCCGCGCGTGAGCACGCCGCGCTGCATCGCGTTTCCGAGGCCGTCGCCCACGACATCGGCGAGGAGGCCCTCTGGGCCCTCGTCGCGCGCGAGGCCGCGGGCCTGTTCACGGTCGAGACGGCGATCGTGGTGCGATTCGTCGGACGCCACGGTGTGGTGGTCGGCGTGCACGGCCAGCACTTCGGCATCGGCGCCCGCCTCTCGACCACCGGGCCGGGAGCGCTGGCGCAGGTCGCGCGCAGCCACGCCGGCGCGCGCATCGATGCCTACGACGCCCTGGGCGCCGGATCGCGCCTGCGCGAACAGGCGATGGAGCGCGGGCTCGTCGCGAGCGTCGCGGCGCCCGTGATGGTGGGCATCGAGACGTGGGGCGCGCTGCTGGTGTCCACCGCCGACCGCTCCGGCTTCGCCGGCGACGCCGCCGGGCGCCTGGCGCGTTTCGCCGAGCTCGTCGCATTGGGCATCGCCAATGCGCAGGCGCGCTCCGAGCTGCTGAGCCGCGCGATGACCGATCCCCTCACCGGGCTCGCCAACCACCGCGCCTTCCACGAGCGGCTGGCGGTCGAGGTGGAGCGGGCCGACCGCCACGGCCGTCACCTGGCCGTCGCTGTGATGGACCTCGACCACTTCAAGGCCGTCAACGACACCTACGGCCATCCGGTCGGCGACCGCGTGCTGCGCGAGCTCTCCGACCGGCTGAGGGTGCTGACCCGTCCGGAGGACGAGTTCGCCCGCGTGGGCGGCGAGGAGTTCGCGCTGATCCTGCCCGAGTGCGACCCGGCCGCCGCGTCGTCGATCCTCGAGCGCATGCGCTGCGCGGTGGCCGACGCGCCCTTTGCCGAGGTGCGCGGGCGCATCACGATCTCGATCGGCGTCGCCCACCTCAGCGACGCCGGCGGTCCCAACGAGCTCTACCAGCAGGCCGACGAGGCGCTGTACCTCGCCAAGGACGAGGGCCGTGACCGCGTGTCGGCATGGGTGCACGGCCTGGCCGCGTCGCCGACCACCGCGGCGCACGACCCGGGCGAGCGGCAGCGCACCGTCGAGGGCATCCTCGCCCTGGCGCGGGCGGTGGACGCCCGCGATCCCGCCATGCGGCGTCACTCCGGCCGCGTCGCCGACCTTGCGGTGCGGCTCGCCACGGTGCTCGGCTGGCGCATCGAGCAGTGCGCGCTGCTGCGCGACGCGGGCCTGGTGCACGACGTCGGCAAGATCGGCGTCCCCGACTCGATCCTGCTGAAGGCCGGCCGCCTCACCCCCGCGGAGCGCGAGCAGGTGACGCTGCACGCGGCGCTCGGCGCGCAGATCGCGCGCGACGTACTGACCTACGACCAGGTGGGCTGGGTCAAGAGCCACCACGAGCGCTGGGACGGCGCGGGTTACCCCGACCGCCTGGCGGCCGAGCAGATCCCGCCCGGAGCGCGGATCCTGGCCGTCGCCGATGCGTTCGACCACATGACCGCGACGCGCACCTACACCAAGACCCGCTCGGTCGAGGGCGCCGTGGCCGAGTGCCGCCGGCTCTCGGGCACCCAGTTCGCGCCCGAGGTGGTCGAGGCGCTCGAGCGGCTGTGCGCCGTCGGCGCGCTCACCCGCTCCGACACCCCCTAGCCGACACCGCAGCCTCAGCCGGCCGGGGCCACCTGATCCGCGCTGGGGTTGACCGTCCGGGTCGGCACGCCGTTGCGCTCCGGCGGATCCTGCTCCAGCAACTCGCTCACCATCACCGGCTTCAGGCCCCGCTTCTTCAGCCCCTTCACCACCAGTGGGATGGCCTTCACGGTCTGGTTGCGCGGGCCACCGCCATCGTGCAGCAGGATGATCGAGCCGGGGCGCACGTTGGCCAGCACGCGCCGGGCGATCTCGGCGGCGGAGATGCCGGCCACCCAGTCGTCGCCGTTGACGTCCCACAGCACCGGCACCATCCGCGCCGAGGCGATCGCATCGACCACGCGGTCGTTGATCGACCCGTAGGGCGGCCGGTAGAAGGACGGATCGACCCCGACGCCCTTGCGGATCGCGTCGCGGGTGTCGATCAGCTCGGAGCGGATCTGGGCGTTGGTGAGGGTGGTGAGGTCCGGGTGGTCCCAGGTGTGGACCGCGATCTCGTTGCCGTGCTTCACGATCGCGCGCAGCTCGTGCTCGTTGCCCGCGATCTGGCGCCCGATGACGAAGAACGTCGCGTGCAGCTTGAGCCGGTTGAGTGCCGCCAGCGTCTTCATCGTCGCGGGCGCCGGGCCGTCGTCGAAGCTGAGGGCCACCAGGCTCGAGGTGTCGTTGCCCCGGTAGATCGGTTGCTTCCAGAGGGCGATCTGGGCCATCGCGCGGCGGCGCGCGAGGGCCCTGGCCTCGGCCGGGCTCACGCGCGGCGCGGTCGTGGTCGGCGTCACCGCCTCGTCCGAACCGCCACCCCCGCTGAAGTGGGCGATCAGCGCCGCGACACCGGTCAGGAGCACCAGCCCGATCAGCAGCCCCAGCCACGGCGCGGGGCGCGGGATCCTATCCATGTGCGGCGGAGCTCCTCGGGACGGGCGACGGCGGGCGCAAGGATCTCACGTCAACGCGGCCGGCGGTTTCCCCGCCGGTGCGATCAGTCCGGCCGGCGGGGCACCACGATCGTCGCCGTGACCACCTGCACCACCTCGTCACGGGCGTTCTTGGTCTCGGTCACGATGCGCACCAGGCCGCGGTCGGGACGCGAGCGGGAGGGCCGCACTTCCAGGATCTCGGCCTCGATGCGCAGCTCGTCTCCGGGCAGCGTCGGCCGCGGCCACTCGACCGTCGCGGCGGCGCCCACCAGGCCTCCGGCGATCGGGAGCGTCTCCACCTGCAGGCGCATCGTCACGGCGGCCGTGTGCCACCCGCTCGCCACCTGCTGCCCGAACAGGGTGTCCGTGGCCGCCTCGGCATCGAGGTGGAAGGGCTGCGGGTCGAACTGGGCGGCGAACTCGCGGATCGCCGCCTCGTCGAGGACCACCCGGCCGGGGCCCGTGAACGTCTGCCCGACGCTCAGGTCATCCAGGTAGAGGAGCGGGCTCCCGTGGTGCGGTGTCGTGCTCGCCATCGGACATCACCTCCGGCTGGGAGCGTAGTGGGCGCGGCCGCGGGAGGAAGGCCGCCGCGACACCAGACGCCACCACGATCGCCGCCATGAACACCCAGCCGGCCTGGAAGCTGCCGAGCGACGGCACCCCGGACGACCCGAGGATCGCGATCACGACGGCGACGCCGATCACGCCGCCCATCTGGCGCGACATGTTGAACACGGCGCTGCCCGTCGCCGTCCGCTCGGGCGGAAGGCCCGAGACCGCCGCGCCGGCCAGCACCGGGAAGGTGAACGCGACGCCCGTGCCGCTCAGCAGCAGCGCGGGGAGCATCGCCGTGAGGTACTCCGGGTCGCTGCCGGCGCGCCACAACCACCAGAGGCAGCTGCTGACGAACAGGGTGATGCCCAGCAGCACCAGGCGCTGGGCGCCGCGATGCCCGGCGCGCGCGCCGATCGGGGCCGAGAGCAGGGCGACCATCAGCGGCGCGGGGGAGATGGCGAGACCGGTCTGAAGGATCGAGTAGTGCCAGATGTCGGTCATGAAGAGCACCGTCACCAGCAGCAGCGGGTAGAAGGCCGCCGAGTACAGGAACACGCTCACGTTGGCGGCGCGGACGATGCGCGAGCGCACCAGCCACGGCTCGACCACCGGCGCGGGGTGGCGCCCTGAGCGCCACACGAACAGGCTCAGACTGAGGGCGGCGACGATGATGGCCGCGACCACGCCGGGGCTGGTCCAGCCCCAGCTGTTGCCCTCGACGATCGCCAGCGCCAGGGCGCCGACGCCGATCGCGAGGGCCGCGGCGCCCGGCAGGTCGGGCAGCCGGCCGCGCACGGGCTGGCGCGTCTCGCGCAGGATCCGCCATCCGAAGACGATCGTGATCACCCCGAGCGGGACGTTGACCAGGAACACCCACCGCCAGCTCTGGGTCACCAGCAGACCGCCGATGGTCGGGCCGAGCGTCGCCGCCAGGGCCACGCCCGCGGTCCACATGCCGACCGCCGCGCTGCGCCGCTCCGGCGGGAACTCGTCGAGCAGCAGGCCGAGCGAGGTCGGGATCAGCAGGGCCGCCCCGACGGCCTGGACCAGGCGGAAGGCGATCAGCGGCCAGGGGCCCCACGCCAGGGCGCACAGCGCCGAGGCCACGACGAACAGTCCGAGGCCGAACAGGTACACGCGCTTGCGGCCGAGCAGGTCGGCCAGGCGCCCGGCGGGCACCAGCAGCGCCGCGAACACGATCGCGTAGCCGTTCAGCGTCCACGAGAGCTCCGAGAGGCTCGCCGACGTGAAGTCGGCCTGGATGGCCGGGAAGGCGATGTTGACGATGAAGAGGTCGAGGTTGGCGAGGAAGGCTCCGGCCGTGACGACCAGGAACACCTGCCAGTGGCGCGGCAACCGCATCTCTCGACCTTCCGTTCGTTTTTCCAACTGACGACGATTGCGACACTAGGGCAGAGGGTTGGAAAACACAACCCACTGATGTAGCCTCACCTCATGTCCGTTTCGCCACGTGTCTGCTCTGCCGCCCGGGCCCTCGAGGTAGTCGGCGACCGCTGGTCGCTGCTCGTCCTGCGCGAGGTGTTCCTCGGCACGCACCGCTTCGAGGCGATGCAGGCCAACACGGGGGCCCCGCGGGACATACTCGCGGCGCGCCTCAAGAAGCTCGTCGCGCACGGGGTGCTCGAGAAGCGGCAGTACCAGGAGCGGCCCGCGCGGTTCGAGTACCACGCCACCGAGGCCGGCCGCGATCTCGCGCCGGTCGTGACGGCGCTGCGCCAGTGGGGCGACCGCTACCTGCGCACCGAGGACGGCCCGCAGCCGTCCCACTTCCAGCACGTGTGCGGCAGCGACGCGCCGGCCGGATTCGTCTGCCCGGACTGCGGCGAGGGCGTCGTGATCGGCTCGATGACGCGGGTTTCGTGACGCAAGCCACCGTGCGCTAGCCTCACCCGATGCTTCCCCGCGACTACACCGGCCAGAACTGCTCGGTCGCGCGGACGCTGGAGGTGGTGGGCGAGAGGTGGACCTTCCTGGTGCTCCGCGACGCCATGATGGGCGTCACGCGGTTCGAGGTGTTCCTGCGCCGCATCGGCCTCGCGCCGAACATCCTCACCAAGCGCCTGCGGGCGCTGACCGACGCGGGGATCCTCGACCGCCGCATCTACCAGGAGCGGCCCGAGCGCTACGAGTACGTGCTCACGGACGACGGCAAGCAACTGTTCCCGGTGGTGATGGGCCTGATGCGCTGGGGCGACGCCCACCTGTCGCCCAAGGGCGCGCCGGCCATCGTGCGCCATGCGGACTGCGACGGCGAGATCGACGGCCGCGCGGTGTGCACGCGCTGCGGCGAGGCCGTGGAGGTCGATGAGGTCACCTGGCATTTCGGTCCGGGAGCGTCGCAACCCGCCGGCCCGAGGCCCACGCCTCCGGTCTAGGACACTTGCGTGAAGATAGTGACCCGAATAGGGTCGCTTTCATGACGCAACACAAACCCACCCGGAGGTAGCCCGATGGAGGCGCTCGACGCCGTCCGACTCCGCCGCAGCGTGCGGCGGTACACCGACGCACCGGTGTCCGACGAGGATCTCGACAAGCTCCTGCGCCTCGCGCTGCTGGCCCCGACCGGGCACAACGCCCAGGCGTGGAGCCTGATCGTGGTGCGGGATGCCGAGCGCCGCGCGGCCCTGGCCGAGCTGGTGCTGGAGGGCGCGGCCAAGTACTTCGCCGCCAACCGGCCGATCAAGGACCGCAGCATCGAGGAGCACGAGGCCTGGGCGACGGAGTACGCCAACACGGCGCTCGGCAGCTACCGGGACGTCCCGGTGTGGATCGCCGGCATCGTCGTGCCGCGGTTCTTCTTCCCGGACGACGAGATGAAGCAGCGCATCGAGACGTTCTCCGAGGACTCCTCGGTGTCGTTCGCGCTCGAGAACCTCTTCATCGCGGCCCGCGCGATGGGGCTCGGCACCACGCCGACCATCTTCCACTGGTTCGTCGAGGACGAGTACCGCGCCCTCCTCGGCATCCCGGACGAGCACCGCGTCCACTACCTCAGCCCCCTCGGCTACCCGCCCGAGTTCCCGGTCGGCCTGCGCCCCGAGGCGGCCAAGGCCCGCCGCCCCTGGAGGACCCTGGTCCACGACGAGCAGTGGGGGAACCCAAGAGTCGGGGACGCGGCGTAGGGAGCGTCTTGGGCGGAGTGTTCCGAGCTCTGAGGCGTTCTGAGCTTCGGGCGTTTTCTTCGCGGTGCGTTGAGGACTGGTGACAAGGCGAGGAACCGGCCTCTTTCGGGCCGGTTCGTCGCGCGCTCATCGCCTACCGGCGATTCGGCGTACCGACGCCACCGGCTCTCGCCGGGGCCAGGCCGTCGGGAAAAGCCGGTCAAAAGCCAAGCGAGTCATGCCCACGTGGTGTGGGGTGGACGTCTTCCTCGCTTTGACGCGGTCGTTGGCCGCCACGCCTTTGGCTCTGTGGTGTGGACGTTCCTCTCGCTTTGGGGGTGGTCGTTGGCCGCCACGCTCTTTGGGTTCCTGATGCCCGGATAATTCCCTGGGGATAGGATCCGGGCATGGCGGTCTTCCGGTCGTTCTTCACCGTGGTCCTGGTCCTCTGCACCGCCCTGGTGCTGACGTTCCTCGTGGTGCCGGTGATCGCCCTCTTCCTGCGGATCCCGCCCGGAGAGCTGGTCTCGCAGCTGGGCAACGACGTCGTCACCGACGCGTTGATCGTCACGGCCAAGACCAACGCGATCGCCTTCGGTCTGACGCTGCTCGTCGGGACGCCCGCCGCGTACTTCCTCGCGACGCGCCGGTTCCCCGGTCGCAGCGTGCTGATCACGCTGATCGAGCTGCCCCTGGTGCTGCCGCCGGCGGTCGCGGGTATCGGCCTGCTCGCCGCGTTCGGTCGGCTGGGGCTGCTGGGCAGCAGGCTGGACGCCTTCGGCATCACCATCGGATTCACCCAGACGGCGGTGGTGCTGGCGATCCTGTTCGTGGCCGGCCCGTTCTACGTGCGCCAGGGGATCGCCTCGTTCGAGGCCCTCGATCCCAACCTGCTGCTCGCCGGCCGCACCCTGGGGGCGGGTCCGGGGCGCACCTTCTGGCGCATCGCATTGCCGCTGGCGTCGGGGGGCCTCGGCGCGGGCGCCGCCCTGTCCCTGGCCCGGGGGATCGGCGAGTTCGGCGCCACGATCATGTTCGCCGGCAGCCTCCAGGGCGTGACCCAGACCGTGACGCTCGCGATCTACCAGGAGCTCGACATCGACTTCGACGTCGCCCTCGCGATCGGTGCCCTGCTGGTGGTGATCAGCGCCGCGGTGCTGCTGTCGATGAAGCTGATCCTCGGCTGGAGGTCGTCGCGCCGCCAGGAGCGCCTCACCGCGACGCCCTACGGTCGCCTGCTCTGACCGGGGGAGGCCGGCGACGGCCCTGACGCTCGACATCCGGGTCCCGCTGAGGCACTTCACGCTTGCGCTCGCCCTCGCGGTGGAGGACGGGGAGACCGTCGCCCTGGTCGGCCCCTCCGGCGCGGGCAAGACCACCGTGCTGCGCTCCATCGCCGGGGCGACGCGCCCGGCGGAGGGCCGCATCGCCGTCGGCGAGCGGGTGCTGTTCGACGCCGAGCGCCACGTCAACCTGCCGCCCGAGGCCCGGCGGGTGGGCTACGTGTTCCAGGAGTACGCGCTGTTTCCGCATATGACCGTGCGCGCCAACGTCGCCTTCGGGGGCCGCGAGCGCGTCGGCGACCTGCTCGAGCGCTTCGGCGTCGCGCACCTGGCCGACGCCTACCCCGGCGGCCTGTCGGGCGGCGAGCGCCAGCGTGTCGCGCTGGCGCGGGCCATCGCGAGCGATCCCGGTGTGCTGCTGCTGGACGAGCCCCTCTCCGCGCTCGACACGCACACGCGCGACCGCGTGCGCGGCGAGCTGCGCGATCTGCTGCACGAGCTCGCGCTGCCGACGCTGCTCGTGACGCACGACTTCGAGGACGCGGCGTGGCTGGCCGATCGCGTCGGCGTGATCGTCGCGGGGGAGATCCGCCAGATGAGCGACCCGGAGCGCCTGCTGGCCGAGCCCGAGGACGCCTTCGTGGCGAGCTTCGTCGGCACCAATCTGCTGCCCGGCGTGGCGCGGGCCGGCGCGAACGGGCTGAGCGAGGTGACCCTCGATCAGGGCGGCGTGATCCGCGCGCCCACCGGGCCGGAGGGGCCGGTCGGCGCCGTGGTGCACCCGTGGGACGTCGCCGTGGACTCCGCCCACGCGGACGACCCCGCGCTCAACGTGCTGCGGGCGCCGATCGCGTCGATCACGCCCGAGGGCAACCGCGTGAGGATCCGCGTCGGCCCGCTGGTCGCCGAGCTCGCGGCGGCGGATGCCCACGGCCGCGGACTGGAGCCCGGCCAGGTGGTCGCGGCGCGGTTCGCCCCCGCGGCGACCCGCCTGGTGCCCCTCGCGGGGGTGACGGCCGCCGACCTCGGTTAAGGGGCCCTAACCAGGTCTGAACCGTTGGGACGGCGCCCGAGGGGTTCTCTCGCTGCCACACTGGCTGCCGTTCCCGCACGGAGGGGCTTGGTGGGCCGGACGTTGACCATGAGCGGGCGATGGCCCGCGCTTCTGCTGGCGGGCGCCGTCGCGCTCGCCTTCGCCGACTCGTCGATCGTGATGCTCGGCCTGCCCGAGATCTACGGCGACCTCGACGCGTCGATCATCCAGGTCTCGCTGGTGATCACGGGCTACAACGCGGTGGTGGCCATCGTCGCCCTCGCGCTGATCCCCGTGGTCGGGAGGGTGCGGCCCGGACTGCTCGTGGGCTTCGGCCTCGTGGTGTTCCTCGTGTCCTCGCTGGCCTGCGGCCTGGTGAACGACCTCACGCCGCTGATCGTGCTGCGCTCCACCCAGGGGCTCGGGGCGGCGTTCGTGCTGGCGGCCTCCCTGCCCGTGATGGCGCTGCTCACCGGGTCGCCGGCGGCCGGGCGGGCGTGGTGGGGCCTGGCCGGCACGCTCGGGGCCGTGCTCGGCCCGGCGATCGGCGGCGTGCTGACCGAGCTCTTCGACTGGCGGGCGATCTTCATCGCGCAGGCGCCCGTCGCCGCCCTGGCCCTGCTCGCCGTGGTGACACCGGCGGTGCGGCGGCTCGCGCCGGAGGGGCGCTCGGGAACGAGGATCCCGTTCTGGTCCAACCTCGGCCTGCTGTTCGCCTTCGGCGCCCTGGTGGGCGCGCTGTTCCTGGCCGTGCTGATGATCGTCACCGTCTGGGGCTTCGGGCCCCTCTACGGGGCGCTCGTGGTGAGCGTTCTGCCCGTCGCCGCGCTGCTGGTGCGGCGTCTCTCGGGCCGGGTCGGCGCCGGGTGGAGCGCGATGGGCGGATCCCTGCTGCTGGCCGCCGGGCTGGTGGGGCTCGCGTTTCTGCCGGCGGTCAGCGCGTGGTGGGCCGCCGCGGCCCTCGCCGTCTGCGGGGCCGGTTTCGGGCTGCTGGTGCCGCCCCTGACCGCCGAGTCGGTCTCGGGGGAGCGCGGTCTCGGCGCCGCCGGGGCGGCCTCGGTGAGCGCGCGGCACATCGGCCTCGTGCTGGTGCTGCTGATCGTGGCGCCCCTGCTGGCCACCGACCTCGACGCCGGCGAGGTCCGGGCGACCGCCAACGGGACCCAGGTGATCCTCGACGCGCCGCTCGACCTGCAGCAGAAGGTGCCCGTCGCCCTCGCGCTGTCGAAGGAGTTCGACCGCACCGCCCGGGGCGAGGTGCCCGACGTGACCAAGCCCTTCGACGACATCGGCGCGGCCGATGACGCCAACGTCCGGGCCGTGCGCGACCACCTGCTCGACACCATCCAGTCGGCGCTGACGCGCAGCTTCCGCTCGGCCTACCTCGTGTCGGCCCTGTTCGCCCTGCTCACCCTGATCCCGGTGGCCGCGGCCTGGACGCGTGCGCTCCCGGGCCGGCGCGCCGCGCCGGGGGCCGCCCCGCGCGGCTCTGGGAGCGCTGGGCGGGCTGGTGGTCGCGGCGGTGCTCTTCGTGGGCGTCGAGGCCGCCGCGGGCGGGCCCGACCTCGGGCGCTCGACGATCACCGATCCCTGCACCACCACCACCGATCGCTCGCGCAACGGCTTCGACGCGACCCTCCAGGGCGTCATCCTCGACGGGCTGGCCGGCGCCGCGTGCGATCTGCACGTCACGCGCGAGGACCTCGTGCTCTCGTTCGGCGGCGGGTCGATGGCGAAGGTCGACTGGCAGTCGCCGACCGTCGAGAAGGCCGTGCGGGCGGGCCTGGTGCGCTCGATCGACGAGTCGGAGAAGCGCGGCACGCTGAACGGCGTGGTGGCCGGCCTCTTCCGGGCGGTCGCCGAGCGCGCGCCGATCCAGGAGCTGATCCGCGGGGCCGGCGGCGTCAGCGACCTCGGCGACATCGACCTCGGATCCCTGCTCGACCGGATCCGCTAGCCGGGCCTACCTCTTCCTGTGTGGCTTGCGGGGCTTGATCGTGAAGACGCCGCTGGTGCGCACCGACGCGCCGGCGAGGTCGCTCACGACGCGGACGCGCACCACGTAGGAGCCGACCTTCTTGGGGGGCGCCAGCTTGATCAGGCGCACGCCCGCCAGCAGCGAGCGGGTGACCGGCTTGGCGACGCCCTGCAGCACCACCCGCTTGCGCGGCTTGGTGCGAACCGTGCGCCGCAGCACCTGGACGCTCACCCGCGCGTTTGCGCTGAGGGTGACCCTCACCACCAGCTTGCCGCGCGAGAGGCCGGACTTCAGGGCGGTGACCTGGGGCCGGCTGGTCGCCGGGGGCAGCCCCGTGCGGGTGACGGTCCGCGTCGTCGTGGAGGCGTTGCCCGCGCCGTCGGTCGCGGTGATCGTGATCAGGTTCGCCCCGAGCACCAGCGGCAGGCTGGTGGAGAACCCGCCGGTCACCGTGAGGGGCAGGGGCACACCGTTGACCGTCAGTGACGCCACGCCGGAGGCGTCGGTGACCGAGCCGCCGATCGGCACCTGCGACGCGATCTGCGAGAGGCCCTGGGCGGGCCCGGTCAATGAGAGGGCGGGCGGCGTCGTGTCGGTGGGCGTCAGCTCCTTGGCGAACACGTCGGGCTGGAGGTTGATGTCCGTGGAGATCAGCCGGGTCCCGGGCGGCACGGGCGGGTCGGTGAAGACGAAGCCCACCAGGCCGCCGTTGGCGGCCACCGCCGCGTGATCGCTGTCGGTGCTGCCCTGCGTCGCCCCGTTGACCGAGACGAGCTGCGTGGTCGCGCTGGCGATGTCGCGCGTGAAGACGTCCTTCACCGCGGCGTTGCCGTCGGCCGCCAGGTTCGTCGCGGTCGAGGCGAAGGCCACCCGCGCGCCGTCGGCCGAGATCGACGGACGGGTGCCCGCGCCATCGCCGGCCGTCGCGAGGCCGTTGCGCGCCGAGGCCAGCACGAAGGCGCCGGTGCCCATGTCGCGCCGGTAGGCGTCGTTGAAGGCGTTCCCCGGCGGGTCGTTGGTGGGGTCGTACCGCTCGCCGCTCTCGAACACCACGTACCGGCCGTCGCCCGAGATGTCGGGGAATCCGGAGCCGGTCGTCCGGGTCGGGTCGCTCGCCGGGGCCAGGGTGCCGGCCGTCAGGTTGCGCACGAAGACGTCGTTGACGGCCCCCGTGTCGTCGGGGGCGAGGTTGGTCGTCCCCGCGGGCGCCTCGAAGGCGACGGCGCGGCCGTCGGCGCTGATCGCCGGGCGCTCGGTGGTGCCGTTGGCCTGCACGCCGGCGGTGGTCTTGGCGACGAGGGACGTGGAGCCCGCCGCCACGTCGCGCACGACCACATCCGAGGCGTTGTTGTTGTCGTTCGGGAAGAGGTTGGTCGCGAGGCCGGTGGTGAACACGACCAGGTCGCCGGTGTAGGAGACATCCGGGTCGCCTCCGACCGCGGCGTTGGCCTTCTGCCCGGCGGAGTCGACCGAGATCAGGGTCACGGCCCCGGTGACGAGGTCCTTACGGAAGACGTCCACGTTGGCGTCCGTGTCGCCGGGCGACAGATTGGTCGCCGTCGAGTCGAACACCGCGTAGCGCCCGTCGCCCGAGAGGGCGAAGAAGACGTTGCCGACGTTCTCGGACTCGACATCGCCGTCGGCCGGGACCCCGGCCGCGTTGGACGAGGCCAGCGCCGTGGTGCCGTTGGCCCGGTCGCGCACCCAGAGCTGCACCTTGCCACCGGTCGCCACGCCGTTGATGGCCGACTTGGACGTGAACGCCACGAAACGGCCGTCGGCCGACACGGCCCCGGCCTCGGCCGGGTCGGCGCCCTGGGCGCCGTTCGAGCCGACCGATGCGAGGCGCAGATCGCCGGGCGCTCCGAGCGCGAGCGCGCCCGTCGCGAGGACGGCGGCGGCGCTGAGGAGCCCGACGCGGGCGGTGCGGGCGCGGATCACGGAGCCATCCTTCCCCCGTGACCCGCGCTTCGCAAGGCTCCCTGGCCTATTCCTCAGGCGGACGCCTTGGCGAGGGCCTGATCGATGTCGGCGAGGATGTCGTCGATGTGCTCGATGCCCACCGAGAGCCGCACCATGTCCTGCGTCACGCCGGCGTTCTCCAGCTCGTCCGCGTTGAGCTGGGAGTGCGTGGTGGTCGCGGGGTGGATGGCCAGCGACTTGGCGTCGCCGATGTTGGCCATCAGGGTGAACAGCTCGAGCGAGTCGATGAACTTCCGGCCCGCGTCGCGGCCGCCCTTGATGCCGAAGGTGAGGATCGCGCCGTAGCCACCCTTCAGGATCCGGCCGGCGACCTCGTGGTACTCGAACGAGGGCAGGCCCGGGTACCAGGTCCAGGTGACCTCCGGGTGCGCCTCGAGGTGCTTGGCCACGGCGAGGGCGTTCTCGCTGTGCCGCTCCATGCGCAGGGGCAGCGTCTCGATGCCCTGCAGGAACAGGAACGCGTTGAACGGCGACAGCGCCGCGCCGGTGTTGCGCAGCAGCACGGTCCGCACGCGGCCGATGTAGGCGGCCGGCCCGAGGGCGTCGCTCCACACCACCCCGTGGTACGAGGGGTCGGGCGTGGTGAGGCCTGGGTAGCGGTCGGCGTGGGCGGTCCAGTCGAAGGTGCCGTTGTCCACGACGGCGCCGCCGATGGACGTGCCATGCCCGCCGATGAATTTGGTCAATGAGTGCACCACGACGTCGGCGCCGTGGTCGCTCCCCCGCGTCAGGATCGGGGTGGGGACCGTGTTGTCGAGCACCAGGGGCAGGCCCAGCGCGTGCGCGGCCTCCGACCAGGCGTCGAGGTTGACGACGTTGACGCGCGGGTTGCCGATCGTCTCGGCGAACACCAGCTTGGTCTTGTCGTCCACGTGGGCGGCCAGGTCGCCGGGCGAGTCCGGATCGACGAACCGGACCTCGATCCCGTACTGGGGAAGGGTGTGGGCGAACAGGTTGTAGGTCCCGCCGTAGAGCGTCGAGAGGGCGACGATGTTGTCGCCGGTCCGCGTCACGTTGAGGACCGAATACGTCACGGCGGACTGCCCGGAGGCGGTGACCACCGCGGCGATGCCGCCCTCGAGCGCGGCGATGCGCTGCTCGAGCACGTCCCAGGTCGGGTTCATGATCCGGGTGTAGATGTTCCCCGGGACGGCGAGGCCGAAGAGGTCCTCGGCGTGCTGGGTGTCGTCGAACGCGTAGCCGACGGTCTGGTAGATCGGCACGGCACGGGCTTTGGTCGTCGGATCCGGCACTTGACCGCCGTGCAGCGAGATCGTCTCCGGGCGCGGAGACGGGGGCGCGGTGCTCATCGAGCTCCTCTCGGGATGGGAAAAGCCAGTAAAGCCATCAGGATTCCGGAGTACCGTATTGGTGGGTCGCAGACGCGTCAAAGAAACCGTGGAAGGAGTTCGCGCATCCAGTACGAACATGTGTTCGACAGGGGCGCGATGTAGGATCGCCGCCCACCGGTGAGACGGAGGATCGAATGAGCCAGGCAAGCGGCGATGGGCAGGGGCGCAGGCTGCGCGCGGTGGAGCACGGCGGAACGACCGACCGCGCCGCCCTCGAGGCCGCGATCCTGGCGTCCGTGGGCGCCGGGTCAGAGGGCGTCGTGACGCGCTCGCTGGGGACCCTCGTGGCCGACCATCTGGACATCGCGCCCTCCGCGATCTCGCCCCGGGACCTCTCGGGAGCCCTCGGCCTGCTGATCGCCACCGGACGGGTGGACGAGGTCGGCGGACGGCTCGTCGCGGTCAGCCAGGAGCAGCGCCAAGCGGGGTAACACACTCGGGCCGATGCTGCGATTCGGCGTCGGATGCGTACCATGCCCCTCGTGCCGACCCGGGACGATCTCAGGAACGTGGCCATCGTGGCCCACGTCGACCATGGCAAGACCACGCTCGTGGACGCGATGCTGTGGCAGTCGGGCGCCTTCCGGGCGAACCAGGACGTCAACGAGCGCGTCATGGACTCGACCGACCTGGAGCGCGAGAAGGGCATCACGATCCTCGCCAAGAACACGGCGGTCCGCCACGGGGATCTGAAGATCAACATCATCGACACGCCGGGCCACGCCGACTTCGGCGGCGAGGTCGAGCGCGGACTGCACATGGTGGACGGCGTGTTGCTGCTCGTGGACGCCTCCGAGGGCCCGCTGCCCCAGACCCGGTTCGTGCTGCGTAAGGCGCTCAGCGCGCGGCTGCCGGTGATCCTGGTGGTCAACAAGGTCGACCGTCCCGACGCCCGCACCGCCGAGGTGGTGGACGAGGTCTACGAGCTGTTCCTCGACCTGGACGCCGACGAGACGCAGATCGAGTTCCCGATCGTCTACTGCGTCGCCCGCGACGGGCAGGCGTCGCTGACGCCGGACGAGCGCGGCGAGGACCTCGAGCCCCTGTTCGACGTGCTCCGCACCCACATCCCGCCGCCCTCCTACACCGAGGGCGCGCCGCTCCAGGCGCTGGTGACCAACCTCGCCGCCTCGAGCTACGTCGGGCGCCTGGCCATCTGCCGCGTCCACGAGGGCACCATCACCGCCGGCTCCAACGTCGCCTGGTGCCGCGCCGACGGCACCATCGCCCCGGCCAAGGTCACCGAGCTCTACGTCACCGAGGCCCTCGACCGGGTCGCCGCCGACAGCGCCGGTCCCGGCGAGATCGTGGCGGTCGCCGGCCTGCCCGACGTGACCATCGGCGAGACGCTGGCCGACCCCGAGAACCCGGTCGCGCTCCCGGTGATCGCGGTTGACGAGCCGAGCCTCTCGCTGACCGTGGGCATCAACACCTCGCCCCTGTCGGGCCGCGACGGCAAGTACGTGACCGCCCGCCAGGTGTCGGACCGCCTGCAGCAGGAGCTTGTCGGCAACGTCTCACTGCGCGTGCTGCCCACCGAGCGACCCGACGCCTGGGAGGTCCAGGGCCGCGGCGAGCTCCAGCTGGCCGTGCTGGTCGAGACCATGCGCCGCGAGGGCTTCGAGCTGACCGTCGGCAAGCCGCAGGTGCTGACCCGCGAGATCGACGGGGTCATCTGCGAGCCCCTCGAGCGCGCCTCGATCGACGTCCCCGAGGACTTCCTCGGCGTCGTCACCCAGATGCTGGCCCTGCGCAAGGGGCGCCTCGAGCAGATCGTCAACCACGGCACCGGCTGGGCGCGCATGGAGTACCTACTGCCCGCCCGCGGCCTGGTCGGCTTCCGCACCGAGTTCCTCACCGAGACCCGCGGCACCGGCCTGCTGCACCACGTGTTCGATCGCTGGGAGCCGTGGATGGGCGAGATCCGCACCCGCCCGCGCGGGAGCCTGATCGCCGACCGCGCCGGCGTGACCGTCGCGTTCGCGCTCTTCGGCCTGCAGGAGCGGGGCACCCTGTTCGTGGGCCCCGGCGAGGCCGTCTACGAGGGCGTGATCATCGGGGAGAACGGTCGTGGGGACGATCTCAACGTCAACCCCACCAAGGAGAAGAAGCTCACCAACATGCGCTCCTCGACGAGCGACGAACTGGTGCGCCTCGTTCCTCCCCGCCGCATCTCGCTGGACCAGGCGCTCGAGTTCGTGCGCGACGACGAGTGCGTCGAGGTGACGCCCAACGCCGTGCGACTGCGCAAGGTGGAGCTGGTCGGGCATGCCCGCGCCAAGCTCACCAAGAGGGCGGGCGCCGCACCCCGCTGAGCGGGGGCGGGTGCCCGGACCTCAGCTCGGGCTGGCGGGTCCCTCGGGGCCGCGGCCGGTGTCCTGCTCGACGTCACGCTCGACCCGGCCGTCCTCGCGCGCGACGCTGGTGAGGCCGCCGATCAGGGCGAAGATCAGCGCGCCGGCGAGGCCGAGCAACGCCGCGTACCCGATCGCGCCCCCGACGGTGTGGGTCTCGAAGGGGCCGGGCGACAGGCTCAGGATGACCCCGAGCACGACGCCGGCGACCAGGCCGACGGACGACCAGCGCAGCAGCCCGGTGCGCAGCTTGGTGTTGATGCCGCGGCTCGTCGTCGGATCGACCGATCCACCCGCCTCGGCGAGGGCCGTCTCGTTGGCGTTGACGACCTTGGTGATGGTCTCCGCGCGGCTCTCCACGTGGGGCTCAGCCGGGAGGTCCCGCTGCGTGACCGGTGCGTTCTCGTCTTCCATGTCCACCCTCCTCGAACGACCCCCGTGAACTACCCCGGGGCGGAGGGGTGGAAACCTCTGCGAGCGGCCCTCAGGCCCCCGCGGCCTCGGTGACTCCGGTGGGACACTGGGGCGTGTCCCCGCCGCCGGGAAGGCGGGCCAGCAGCACGGCGAGGGCCTCGATCTCGTCCGGCGCGAAACGCTCGCCGAACATCGCGGTCAGCGCGGTCAGGTGCCCCTCGGACGCGCGCACGAGGGTGGTCCGCCCGTGGTCGGTGATCACCGCGTAGGACACCCGGCCGTCCGACTCGCAGAAGCGCTTGCAGACCATTCCGGACTTCTCGAGCCCGTCGAGCAGGCGGGTGATGCCCGAGGGCGTGAGGCCGATCGCCTGCGCCAGGTCTCCGCGGCGCATCTCGCCCTTCTCGGCCAGGTCCAGCCGCCGGAGCGCCTCGAAGTCGGTGACCGTCATGCCGTGATTCGCCTGCAGATCGGCATTGAACGAGCGGGTCAAGGCGGCGTGGGCGCCCATCAGGGCGACCCATGCGGCGATGCTCGGTTCTGTGGTCACGCCAGACACTTGACTGCTCAAGGAAGGCTCGCTAACTTAGTTGCGTACTCAAAAAGTAGCGCACCACGAGGGAGACTGACAATGAGCACCACAGAGCAGCAGATCACCGCGGTACCCACCGGCACGTGGAACACGGACCCAGTTCACTCTTCACTCGGGTTCTCCGTCAAGCACATGGTCGTCGCGACCTTCCGCGGAACCCTCCCGGACTTCGAGGCCACGATCACCGCCGCCGACGACGGCACCGCTCATCTGGTGGGCGTGGGCCGCGTCGCGAGCATCGTGCTCCAGGACGAGAACCTCACCGCGCACGTGCAGTCGCCGGACTTCTTCGACGCCCCGCGCTTTCCCGAGGTGAGGTACGAGTCGAACGACATCTCGGTGCAGAACGGACAGATCGTCGCTCGCGGCGAGATCACCATCAAGGGCGTCACCAAGCCGCTCGAGCTGCGCGGCGAGCTGGTCGGCCCGCACGACGACATCGCCGGCACCACCAAGATCGGCGTGACGCTCGAGGGCACGGTCGACCGCACGGAGTTCGGCCTCAACTGGAACGCCCCGCTTCCGACCGGCGGCTTCGCCGTCGGCAACGACGTCAAGCTGACCGCCGAGCTCGAGCTCGGAAAGGCATAGGACACACCATGAAGATCCTCGGCATCTCAGGGAGCCTCCGAGAGGACTCCCACAACACCAAGCTCCTGCGCGCCGCGGCGCGTGAGGTTCCCTCGGATGTCGCGTTCGAGATCTACGACGGCCTGCGGGACATACCGCCGTATGACGAGGACGTCAACGGCGGGCCGCACCACTCGGCCGTCGCCCGGCTGCGGGAGGCGCTCGCCGAGGCGGACGCGGTGCTGTTCGCGACCCCCGAGTACAACCACTCCCTTCCCGGGCAGCTCAAGAACGCCCTGGACTGGGTGTCACGGCCGCTGGTTGACAACCCGGTGCGCTTCACGCCGGTGGCCGTCGTCGGGGCCAGCACGGGCGCGTTCGGCGCCGTGTGGGCCCAGGCGGAGCTGCGCAAGGTGCTCGCCGCGATGGGAGCGCGGGTCGTCGAGGGCGACGCCGTACTCGGCTATGCCCACCAGCGCTTCGACGAGCAGGGCGAGCTGACCGACGACGAGGTCCGCGAGCAACTGCACGCGGTCATCGATCAGCTGGTCAGCGAGGTTCACCAGAACCAGGTCGCCGCCTGATCCATGCCCCGCCGGGGGCCGGCCTCTAGAGCCGGCCCTCGGCGATGGTGGTGGCGCGGGCGAGCGCGTCATCGGCCCCGAGCCGTCCGCAGATCTCGGCGAAGGCCGCACCCGGACCCCTCCACCGCAGGGTGTCCACGCCGTCCTCGAGCACGTCCGGTGTGTCGCAGCGCAGTGTCGCCAGCACCCGGAACAGCTCGGCCAGCTGACGCCCCTCGCGGAGCGCGTCCCCCAGCCGCGCCGCGCCGCGCACCGTCACGTCCCAGTCGGCGGGATCGTCGGGGATCGCGTCGATGTGGCCGTGGCGCGCCAGCACCGTGGCGGCGCTCTTGGCGCCCCAGCCCGGCAACCCCGGAAAGCCGTCGGCCGAGTCGCCGACCAGGGCGAGGTAGTCGGGGATCGAGACGGGGGAGACCCCGAACCGCTCGCGCACGCCGTCCTCGTCGCGAATCACGTCGGCCCGCCGGTCGAGCTGCACCACTCGCCGCCCCACCACGCACTGGGCGAGGTCCTTGTCCGGGGTGCAGATCACCACCCGCGCGACCTCCTCATCGCGCGCCGCGCGGGCTGCGGCGGTCGCGAGGGCGTCGTCCGCCTCCACCTCGACCATGCCCCACACCGTGACGCCGAGTGCCGCGAGGGCCTCCTCCACCAGGGGGAACTGTCCACGGAGCACCGGGTCGATGCCCTCCCCGGTCTTGTACCCGGGCCAGAGGTCGTTGCGGAACGACTCGATGACGGTGTCGGTGGCCACCCCGACGTGGGTCGCGCCGCCCTGGATCAGGTCGAGCACCGAGCGCACCACCCCGCGGGTGGCGGAGCGGCCGTCGGCGGCCACCTCGCTCGGCAGCCCCAGGTGATGGCGAAAAAGCTCGTAGGTTCCGTCGATCAGGTGGATATGCACTGCAACACTATGTCCGAGGCGCGCGCGTCACGGCGACATGCGGGCGTTCGCGGGATAGCCTCAGGGGGAACCCCGAGAAGAGTCATGACCGAGTCCCAGAAATCCACCAGCCCCGTGAGCGTCCGGCGAGACGGGGCGATCGCGACCCTCGTCCTCAGTCGTCCCGAGCGGCGCAACCCGCTGTCGATCGAGACGATGACCGCGCTGCGCGACGGCCTGCGCGAGGCCGGGGCCGATCCGTCCGTGCGCGCGGTGATCGTCGGGTCGGAGGGCACGGTGTTCAGCGCGGGTCACGATCTGCGCGAGCTGGCGGTTGACGATCCCGACGTGCACCGGCGCATCTTCGACCTCTGCGCCGACCTGATGCTCACCATCCACCGGCTCGAGGTGCCCGTGATCGCGCGCGTCCAGGGGCTGGCCACCGCCGCCGGATGCCAGCTGGTCGCCGCCTGCGATCTCGCGGTGGCGTCGGATCGGGCGGCGTTCGCGACCCCCGGTGTGCGCATCGGGCTGTTCTGCACCACGCCGGCCGTCGAGGTGCTGCGCTCGGTGGGCCGGGCGCGGGCCATGGAGATGCTCCTGACCGGCGACCCGATCGACGCCCCGACCGCCGAGCGGTGGGGGCTGGTGAACCGCGTCGTCCCGCCGGAACTGCTCGATGCAGAGGCGACGCTCCTCGCCGAGCGGATCGCCGTGGCCGGGCGGTCGGTCGTCGCGCGCGGCAAGCGCGCGGTGGGCGAGAATGCCGACCTGACGCTGGAGGAGGCCTACCGCCACGCGAGCGGGATCATGTGCGCTGACGCCGCCTCGGACGACGCGCGCGAGGGCATCGCGGCCTTCCTCGGCCGGCGCGCACCGGTGTGGAGCGACGCCACGTGACCTCGTCCACGAGTCCCGCGAGCGAATTCGCGGCCCTGCGGGAGGATCTCGCCGACCTGGCGGGGCTCGTCCTCGCCCAGGTGGAGAGGGCGATCGCCGGCTGGGACGCATCCGACGCGACCATCCTCGAGCCGATCGAGGCCACCGACCGTGAGGTTGACATGCGCAGCTCGGCCCTCGAGGAGCGGATCCTCGAGCTGCACCGCAACTGGTCGGTGTTCGCGGGCGACCTGCGGCTGCTGCACGTCGGGCTCATCACGGCGATCGCACTCGAGCGGGTCGGCAATCTCGCGGTGGCCATCGCCCGTCTGGCCGGCTCGGTGCCCCCGCCCGAGCCCGAGCTCGAGCCGGTCCGCCGCGTGATCCGGGAGATGGGCGAGCGCTCGGTCGACGCCCTCGCCGGCGCGGTTCAGGCGGTCGCGCGCGGCGACCTCAACGCCGGCGAGAGCGCGGTGCGCGAGGCCCAGTCCCTGAGCCAGATGCTCGACCAGGTGCTGGCCGCCGTCACACGGGCTCCGAGCGGCCCGAGCATGCGCGCCTGGTCGGCCGCCGCGGTGCTCGTGGCGCGGCACATCGAGAGGGTCGCGAACAACGCAGCGGAGCTGGGCGCCAGGGTGCATTTCCTGGTCACCGGGGAGAGCGCTCAGCTCGAGGAATGAGCCGCGGATGGCGCGCGGCTCGTGTTTGGGCTTTCATTTGCCGATTGGCCGGGAAATGAATTATCCGACCGTTCCTCTTACGAAATAAGGCACCCGTGACGTATCCTCTCGTCTCTAGCACGAAAAGGGGTGTAACGATCAGTCAAGAGACGACGGGCGACGTATCGCCCCCAAAGCGGAAACGCGGTCGCCCTCGGGATCCCGGCGCTGATCGCCGCATCCTCGACGCGGCACGCGCCGTCGCCGCAAACGTGGGTATCCAGGGCGCCTCGATGTCGGCCATCGCCGACCACTCGGGTGTCGGGAAACCGACGATCTATCTCAGGTGGGCCAACCGGCGCGAGCTGATGGTCGCCGCCGTGGCCGATCTGCGTGAGCCGGTCGTGACCCAGTTCAGCGGTTCGGCGCGCGACGACCTGTACCTCAGCCTCCTCGACGATCGCGAGCTGCTGGTGGTCGGTCCCGAGTCGCGTTTCCTGCGCTCGGTGCTCTTCGAGAGCGTGTCCGACCCGGACCTGGCACAGGAGCTCGAGCAGAGCATCCTCGAGCCCCGTCGCGCCCGCCTGGTCGAGATCCTCGCCCGCGGCATCGACGACGGCGACATCCGCCCAGGGATCGACCCGGAAGGTCTCGCCGATCTCCTCACCGGCCCGCTCCTCCAGGCCATGGTCGTCGGCTCCGGCATCGTGGACGGCGAAGCCCTCCGCGCCCACGTTGACGTCATCGTTGACGGCATCGGTGTCCGCCTAGCCAGCTAGAAGGCTCTCGCCCTCCGCCCCACGACGGGGCGGAGGTGCCGGCGGACAACCCCGACCCACACCCACAAAGCGTGGCGGCCAACCCCTCAAAGCCAGAGGTAGGTCCACACCACAGCCAAGCCAAGCGTGGCGGCCAACCCCTTAAAGCCAGAGGAAGGTCCACACCAAAGAGCGTGGCGGCCAACGACCACCCTCAAAGCGAGAGGAATGTCCACGCCAAAGAGCGTGGGCATGACTCGTTTGGCCGTTGACCGGCTGGCCTTGACTGCGTTTGTCCCGACGACCTGGCCCCGGCGAAGCCGGTGGCGTCGGTCCGCCGAATCGCCGGTAGGCGATGAGCGCGCGACGAACCGGCCCGAAAGAGGCCGGTTCCTCGCCTTGTCACCAGTCCTCAACGCACCGCGAAGAAAACCCCGAAGCTCGCCCACAGCTCGGAAACGTTCAGAGCTCCGAAGCCTCGAGCTCCGAAACGCCCAGAGCTCGAAACGCCCAGAGCTCGGAGACGATCAGAGACCGGAGCGCACCCATCACTCAACCTACGTTGACAACATATGTATTTGACCTATACTCCTCGCCATGGGACCAGGACACCGACATGGACATCGAGGACCTCCGATGCATCGCGGCCCGGGAGGGCGGGGTGCTCGGACGCGGCGTGAGGTTGCGCCGGGGGAGTGGGAGGTGCGGGCTCGGGTCGAGCGATTCGTCGAGCCGACCCTCCTTCAGCTGCTCTCGGAGCGCCCGATGCACGGATACGAGCTCCTCGAGCAGATCCCCGAGATCGCTCGCGAGGAGCGTCGTGTGGACCTCGGCAACCTCTACCGGCTCCTGCGGACCCTGGAGGAGGAGGGCGTGGTCGCCTCGGAGTGGGACGAGTCCCTCGCCGGGCCCGCGAAGCGCGTCTACCGGCTGACCCCGTCGGGGCAGGCACTGCTCGACGCCTGGGTCGCGGCACTCGCGGAAGCGCGCGGCCTGATCGCCGCCTTCCTCGACCGTCACGAGAAGCAGGGGGAGGTGAACACATGAGACATGGACCTCACCGCCAGCGCGGACCGCACTGCGGGCCGCGGCGCATGGAGCGCTTCTCCGTCAATCGCGAGGAGTGGCTCGAGCGCCTCGAGCAGCACCAGCGGGACCTCGAGCAGAGGACCGCGGACGTCGCCGATCTGATCCGGCGCCTCAAGGATCCGGCCCCGCCGGCTCCCGAGGGGACGCCCGAGACCGCGACGGCTTAAGGCTCATCCGGCAGCCCCTCACATCTGACGCGCCGATGCCCCGGGTCACACCCGGGGCCGGCGACTGTCAGGCGTTGTCAGGCCGAGGTCGGCGCCCGCAGCACGGAGTCTCCCGAGTGGCCGGGGTTGCCGTCCTCCTTCTCGACCGAGACGTCGAGATACCGGAAGTCGGCGACGTCGACCGGCAGGGGCACGGTCACGCTGGCGTCGCCCGAGGCGGGCACGCGGAACGACCCGAGCGACATCACGCGCGTCGGGCCGTCGAGCAGCCAGACCTCGTAGAACTGGCCCGCGCCCGAGGGCGCCAGGCCGTGGACGGCGAGGCGCATGCCGGCGTCGTCGTCCACCATCGTCGCCGTGCCCGCCGCCGTGGGCGCCGCCGGTCCGAGGGGGGCCAGCGCGATCTGGGCGCCGGTGGCCGGCGCGTCGTCGCGGCTCTGCACCAGGGCACCGACGCCGATGCCCACGGCGATGGCGACCACGGCCGCCGCGACCGCGACCCACGGCCGCACCGAGATGCGCCGCCCGAAGCGTCCCTCGCCGCGGCTCGGGAGGGGCGGGAGCACCGGGAGGGGAGGCACCTCGCCCGGATCCCATGCCTCGACGGGCAGGGTCTCGAGGCCGGTCACCAATGGGCGCAGGCGCTCGACCTCGGCGCGGAAGACCTCGTCCTCGGCGACGCGCCGCTCGACGCGCCGCCGGTCGTCCGGGGACAGCTCGCCCAGCAGGTAGTTGACGATGTCCGCGTCCCGGCTCACCCGCCCGCCTCCATCAGATCCCTCAAGCGCCGCAGGCCGCGCACCATGTACGTCTTCACGGTGCCCAGCGGGATGCCGGTGCGCTCGGCGATCTCGGTCTGGCTGAGGCCCTCGTGGAACCGCATCCGCAGGATACGGGCCTCGTCGTCGGGCAGCTGCGACACCAGCACGGCCAGCCGCCACCGCTCGACGAAGGTCTCGGGCGACTGGGAGGGATCCTCCACCTCGCGCATCACCGCGCCGCCGGGGCCGAGGGGGTCACGGGGCTCGGGGACGCGCTTGCGCAGGTGGTCGATCGCACGGCTGCGCGCGATCAACATGATCCACGTGCCGAGCGACGCGCGGTCGGGATCGTACGACGAGCCGCGCCGCCAGACCTCGAGGAACACCTCCTGGTGGACGTCCTCGGCGCTCGCCGGATCGCGCAGGGCGCTGCGCAGGTAGCCGAGAACGACGCCACCGAATTGGCGGTGTATCTCCGCGAGGGTGTCGGGGTCGCCACGGCGCAGGCCGGCTGTGAGGTGTCGGTCACCACTCATGGATACGTTCCGCGGCTCTCGATCGGATGACTCAACCGATCACGGGTCCCGTTACGGATGAGTAGCTGCCATCCACTACAGGAGGATACCTGTGTCAGTAACGACCACCGGTCGTCGTCTCGGCGTGCTCACGGCGGCTCTCGCCGCGGGCGCCGCCATCGCCGCCCCGTCGGCCTTCGCCGCGACGGTGCCGGTCGCAAGCGGCACCACCGACCTGCACCTCAACGCCGGCACCGCGCTGGTACTGACCGACGCCGGACTCTCGGTCGCGCCGATCGGCCCGGCGAAGGCCACCGGCCTGCGCGTCGCCTTCCCGATCACCGGCGGCGCCATCGACCCCGCCACCGCGGCGGGCCGCGTCACCCACTCCGGTGGGCTCGCGTTCTCCTCGCACGGCACCACGGTTCGCCTCACCAACTTCATCGTCAACACGGCCGGCTCCCGTCCGGTTCTGACCGCGGCAGTCGGCCGCGCCCGGATCCCCCTGGCGAACATCGACCTCGCCAAGGCCGTCATTCTGCGGCGTGGTTCCGGCGGCATCGGCACCTGGGTCGTGCGGGCCCAGGCCAACCTGACCCCGGCCGCCGCGGGCGCCCTCAACGCCGCCTTCGGCACGCACCTGCCCGGCGGGGTCAACATCGGCCGGGTGGACCTCAGGTCCCAGCCCTCGCAGGTGCTCCTGAAGGGCGGCGGCACCACGCTGGCGCTGGACGCCGGCACCGCGAAGGCCCTCACGTCGCTGGGCGTGGCCCCGTCGGTGATCGCCCCCGGTACGGCCTCGGCCGCCGGTCTGCGATTCCCGATCACGGCCGGCCGCCTCTCGGCGCGCACCTTCGCCGGCACCATCGACCACTCCGGCGGCATCGCCCTCACGGCCGGTTCGACCCGGGTGGAGCTGACGAACTTCCGCATCAACATCACCGGGAGCCCGACCCTCACCGCTCAGGTGGGCGACGGCACGACGCGGGTTCCGCTGGCGGTCGATCTGTCCGCGGCGAGGACCGGCATCTCCAACCGCACCGCCGTGGTGCGTGACGCCAAGGTCTCGCTGACGGCGGAGTCGGCCGCCGCGCTGAACGCCGCCTTCAAGGTCTCGGCGCTCACCGCCGGCCTGCCGCTGGGCATCGCCGACGTCCGCGGGGAGGTGCGCTGACCCCATAGCGACGGTCAGGCCGGGGCCTCGGGGCGTGTCGACAGGGCGTGCTCCAGGGCCGCGGCCAGCACCCGCACGTGAGCCCACACGGCGGCCGCCTCCTGAACCCGCATCGCGTCGGGCTCGGGGGCGGCCTGGGCCGCGGAGAGGGCCTGTTCGGAGCCCGGGTGCGGCGCGGCACCCCACGCCGCCCGCGCCTGCTCCTCGATCTCGTGGCGCCACCGCTCCTTCGAGCGCGACCAGAGCGCGACCCGGCGCGAGAAGTCCGGCGGGGTCTCGCCGCTGATCGCGATCGCCTCCGAGAGGGTGGCGAGGGCCTCGGCGAAGTACCGGCAGTGGGCGGCGAGCTCGGCGTCGCGCTCGTCGGCGAGCGGATCCCCCGAGGCGCCGCGGCGCTCGGCGATCGCGTGCTCCTCGAGCAGCAGGGCCTCACGGCGCTCGCGGTGGGCGGCGCTCCACACCTCGATGCGCTCGGCCAGGTCGGGCTCGGCCTCGGGCCATACGGCCGTCAGGCCACGGCCGAGGTGGCGCATCCAGGCGCGCGCGCTGGCCTGCCGCGCCCGGGCGATGCGCGCGGTGCGGTCGGGGAGGGTGCCGCTCTCGGCGAGCAGGAATTCCTCATGGATCGCGAACGAGGCCTCTTCCGCCATCCGCGCGTCGAGCTCGGGGCGGTTGTCGGCCATCCACGCCACCAGGGCGTCGGACAGTCCGGTCGCGGACTCGGTCACACGCCCACCGAGTCGGGGGTCCACGCCACCGGCGGCTGGCCGCTGGCCTCGGCGATGCCGCGCAGCATGCCGCGGAAGACGAAGCCATGGAGGGGCCAGATGCCGTACCAGTAGAGGCGTCCGAGCAGGCCGGCGGGATCGAAGATCGCCGTCTGGCGGATGATCGATCCGCCGTCGGCCTCCTCGACCTCGAACTGGAGCCAGGCGCGGCCCGGCAGGCTCATCTCGGCCGACAGGCGCAGCAGGCGGTTCGGCTGCACGTCCTCGACGCGCCAGAAGTTGACGGTGTCGCCGGGGAAGAGGTGATCGGGGTCGCGCCGCCCGCGCCGGGTGCCCGCGCCGCCGAAGGGGAGGTCGAGCAGACCCCGCAGCCGCCAGAGGGGGTTGGCGTAGTACCAGCCCTGGTGTCCGCCGATGCGCACGATCGGTCCGAACGCGACCTCGGGCGGGACGGGCACGCGGGCGACGCGGGAGTCGACCAGGCGCGAGCCCACCGCCTCCCCGCCGTAGGCGTGCGCCGGCGGCCCCGAGGAGAGCGCGTCCGACCAGCGGGTGGCCGCGAACTCGCGGTCCTCGTTGACCAGCGCCCGGGCGATGGCCTCGCGCACGCCGCGCGGCCGGATGGGGAAGAGGGTGAGCGCCGAGGGGTCGTGCACCACGGTCTCGTTGCGAAGGCCCTCCACGAGCTCGCGGCCGACGCGGGCGTAGACCGGGGTCACCAGGCCCAGCCACAGGCTCGAGAGCCGCGGCGTCAGCACCGGCACGGAGATCATCGTGCGCCGGAGCTTGCGCTGGCGGGCGTACTCGCGCATCAGCTCGCGGTAGGAGACCCGCTCGGGTCCGCCGATCTCGATCACCCGGCTGCCGTCGATGTCGACGTCGGCGGCCTGGCGCAGGTACTCGACCGCGTCCTCGATGGCGATCGGCTGCGTGCGGGTGCCGACCCAGCGCGGGGTGATCATCACCGGCAGGCGATCGACCAGCGCGCGCACCATCTCGAACGAGGCGCTGCCCGAGCCGATCACGATCGAGGCGCGCAGCTCGATGGTGGGGACGCCCGACTCGGCCAGGGTGGCGCCCACCTCCTGGCGGCTCGCCAGGTGCTCGGAGAGGTCGGGGCCGCCGCCCAGGCCGCCCAGGTAGACGATGCGGCGCACGCCGGCGGCGAGGGCCGCCGCTCCGAACGCCGCCGCGCCCTCGCGGTCGGCCGTGCGATAGTCGGGGCCCCCCGACATCGAGTGCACCAGGTAGTAGGCCGTCTCGATCCCCGCCAGGGCCTCCGCGAGGGAGTCGGGCTCGGTGACGTCGCCGCGCACCACCTCGGTGGTGGGCGCCGTGCGCGCCGAGAGCTGCTCGGGCCGGCGGCTCATGCACCGCACCGGGAGGCCCTCCTGCTCGAGCCGCGTCAGCAGCCGGCCCCCGACGTAGCCGCTGGCGCCGGTCAGCAGCAGGGGCGCGGGGGAGGTCGGGTCGCGGTCCGGGATCACACGACCCAGGGTAACCTCGTCGCGGACGTTTGAGGCGGGGATCGGGGGGCTTCTTGCGCGTCGGGGTGGTCGGAGCGGGTCTCGCGGGACTGGCCGCGGCGCGGGAGCTGACCGCCGCCGGCCACGAGGTGGTCGTCCTCGAGAAGAGCCGCGGCCTCGGCGGGCGCCTGGCGTCGCGCCGACTCGGCGACACGGTGCTCGATCACGGCAGCCCCGCGACCTCCGCCCCCGAGGGCTCCGCCCTGCGCGCCGCCATTGCGGCGCTGCCGTCGCCGGACATGACCGAGACCGAGGCCGGCGTGGTCTACGCGACCGGCGCCACGCGCCTGCCCAAGCTGCTCGCGGAGGGTCTCGACGTGCGCCTCGGCGTTCGGCTGGCCGCGCTGCGCGCCCACTCCGACGGCCTCGAGCTGGGCGACGAGCAGGGCAACACCCACGGCGTGGTGGACGCGGTCGTCGTGACCGCCCCGGCTCCCCAGGCGGCCGACCTGCTGGAGCGCAGCCCCGAGCCGGATGACCGCGTCGCCGCCCTGCGCGCCCTGGTCTACGCGCCCGCCGTGATGGTGCTGGCCGGGCTGCCGGAGGGCCTCGCGTCGTGGACGTCGCACGACCCTGGTCCGGGGGTGCTGGCCGACGTGCGCCGGGAGACGGTCAAGGGCCGGGCGCCGGTGGCGGGGGCCGAGGCGTTCGTGGCGCGGCTCGGCGATGACGCGGCGCGGGAACTGCTCGACGCCTCCGACGAGGCGGTGCTCGACCGGGCGCTGCCCGCCCTCGCGATCGCGGTGGGCACGGTCGGAGCGGATCCCGCCTGGGTGCAGGTCAAGCGGTGGCGTTACGCGGTGCCGATCGGCCACCTCGACGCCGATGCCGTCAACCCCGCGGGGTCGCGGATCGTGATCGCCGGGGACACGGTCACCGGGGCGTCCTTCGGATCGTCCGACCACCACCGCGTGTTCGCCAGCGGCGTGGCGGCGGCCCGCCGCATCGTGTCGGACGCCCTGCCGGTGGGGTCGTGATCGACGTCCGCGCCGCCGCGCGCGGAGCCGTCGCCGGCGCCGTCGCGGCGGGCGTCTGGTCGGCCGTCGAGCCCCTCGCCGCGCGCGCCTTCGGCACCGACTACACCGATGTGCGCCTGCTCGGCAGGATGGCCTCGCGCCGCCACTGGGCCCTCGCCGGTACGGCCATCCACCTCGTCAACGGCGCCGCGTTCGGCGCGTTGTTCGCCGCCGCGGGGGGCCGCGGGCCGCGCGCGGGCCTGGGCTGGACGATGGCCGAGACCCTCGCCACCTGGCCGGGCATGGCCGTGCTCGACCGGGTCCATCCCGATCGGCGCTCCGGGCGCTGGCCGGCGCTGGTCACCGACCGGCGCGTCTTCGCCCAGGAGGTCGCGATGCACGCCCTCTTCGGCGTGGTGCTCGGAGCGATGGTGCCGGGCGGCCCGCCGGCCGCCGGCCTCACCACACCTCGGGAACCCGGGCCACCTCCGGCGGCGCCTCCGAATCACGCGCGCGCTTCTTGAGCTTCGGCATCTTGGCCACCTCGGTGTCGCGCCGGTCGGGGAGCCGCTCCAGCAGGTGGTGCATGCAGTTGAGGCGGGCGCGCTTCTGGTCGTCGGCGTCGACGATGAACCAGGGCGCCTGGGGGGTGTCGGTGCGTCGCAGCATCTCGTCGCGGGCGGCCGAGTACTCGGCGTAGCGGGTGCGGGCCTCGACGTCGATCGGGCTGATCTTCCAGCGCTTGGCGGGGTCGTCGGCCCGTTCCTGGAAGCGCTTCTCCTGCTCCTTGGGGCTCACCTCGAGCCAGTACTTGAGCAGCAGGATGCCGTCGGCCACGAGCATCCGCTCGAACTCCGGGACGGCGGTGAGGAACGTCTCGGTCTGCTCCTTGGTGCAGAACCCCATCACCCGCTCCACGCCGGCGCGGTTGTACCAACTGCGGTCGAAGAGGGCGATCTCGCCGGCCCCGGGCAGGTGGCTCACGTAGCGCTGGAAGTACCACTGGCCGCGCTCGCGCTCGGTGGGGACGCCCAAGGCGACGACCTCGTAGGCCCGCGGGTTGAGCCGGGCCGTGATGCGATCGATGGTGCCGCCCTTGCCGGCCGTGTCGCGCCCCTCGAACACGATGGCGACGCGTTTGCCCTCGTGGGCGACGGCCTCCTGAAGGCCGACCAGCTCGACCTGCATGCGCTCGAGCTCGTCCTCGTACACGTCGTCGCTCAGTTTGTCCGCCATGGAGCCCCCCTTCGCGTGCCGTGAGCACGGACCATATGCGGACACCCCGCCGAGGAGTCGCGACCCGGAGCGAGAAACCCACCGGGGTGAGGTCCGAGGGTCCATCCACCCGCACGATCCTGCACGTCCTGGCCGTGCTGGGCTCGGTGGCTGCCGCGGCGTACTTCGTCTACCTCTCCCGGGGCGTGCTGACCTGGGTCGGCATCGCCGCCTTCCTCGCCGTCGCGATCAACCCGCTGGTCAACCTGCTCCAGCACCGGCTGAGGCTGCGGCGGGCGATGGCGATCTTGCTCGTCTACCTGATGGGCACGGCCGTCGTGGGTGGCGCCGTGCTGCTGTTCGTCCCACCTCTGATCGACGCCGGCCAGGAGCTCACCAAGCAGGTGCCCGACTACGTGGACCAGATCTCGCAATCGCGGATCGTGCGCGACCTCGACCGCGAATACGGGATCGTCGATCGCGTGGAGAAGGAGTCCACCTCCGCGCTCGAGGGGGTTGCCGGCCCCGACACCGCCTTCGCGCTGGCGACGCGGGTGGTCAACGGCATCCTGGCCCTGATCAGCATCGCGGTGATCTGCTTCCTGCTCAGCCTCTACGGCCCGAAGGCCCGGGTCTGGACGCTGGCCCAGCTGGAGGGCGAACGGCACGACCGCGTGGAGCGCGTGGCCGACCGCATCTACCGGGTCATCTCCGGCTACGTGGTCGGCATCTTCCTCGTCGCGCTCACCGGCGGCTTCGCGGTGTGGCTGTTCCTGACCATCCTTGGCGTGCCCTTCGCATTGCTCCTGGCCTTCTGGGCCGGGTTCGCGTCGCTGCTGCCACTGGTCGGCGCCACGATCGGCGGGCTGCCGTACATCACCGTGGCCTTCTTCCAGGGGTGGCCGATCGGCGTGGCGGCGATCGTGTTCCTGGTCGTGTACCAGCAGATCGAGAACAACATCTTCCAGCCGCTGATCCACCGCTACACCGTGCAGCTCAACCCCCTCTGGATCCTGCTCGCGGTGCTGATCGGCGCCACCGTGCTCGGCTTCGTGGGCGCGCTGATGGCGATCCCGATCGCCGGCATCGTCCAGGTGTGCCTCCAGGAGTGGTGGAGCGTCTACAAGGGCACCAAGGCCCCGCCGCCGCTGGGCGACGAGCTCGCCTCCGTGGAGCACCCCACCTAGGCCTCTACTCTTGTGGGGTGGATCCGCGGAGCGCCGAACTGCTCGAGCTGCCCGCCGTGCGCGAGAGGCTGGCCGGCCTGACCTCCTTCTCGGCCGGCGGCGACCTGGCGCGCGCGCTCGCGCCCTCCGCCGAGGCCGACGAGGTCGCCCGGCGCGCCGCCGAGACCGAGGAGGGCATGTGGCTGCGCGACCAGGGCGTCGCGGGGCCCGGCGGCGCCAGCGACGTGCGCCCGGTCGCGGCGCAGGCCGCCCGCGGCGCGGTGCTGGAGGCCGAGACCCTCCTCGACGTCCTCTCCACCACACGCATCTGGCGCGAGGAGCGCGAGGCCGTGGTCCCGCACCGCGAGCACGCCCCGCTCATGACGGCCACCGTCGAGTGGCCCGACATCGGCGCGGCGCGGCGCGTGGAGGCCGCCCTCGAGCGCGCCATCGACCCGCGCGGAGGGCTGCTCGACGCCGCCTCGGCCGACCTCGCCTCCATCCGCCACCGGCTGATCACGGCGCGCCGCGCGGCGGCCGACCTGCTGCGCGAGCTGGCCGTGCGTCTGCGCCCGCACCTCCAGGAGTCGTTCACCACGGTGCGCGGCGGCCGGCCGGTGCTGGCGGTCAAGGCGTCGTCGCGCTCGGCGGTGCCCGGCGTGGTGCACGACAGCTCGGGCTCGGGCGAGACCATCTTCGTCGAGCCGATGGCCCTGCTCGACGCCAACAACCGCGTGCGCGACCTCGCGGCCCAGGAGCACGAGGAGGAGCAGCGCATCCTGCGCTCCCTGTCGCGGATGGTGGGGGAGGAGACGCGCCTGGTGGACGACATGGTCGGCGCGCTCGCCGACCTCGACCTGGCGCTGGCCGCCGCGTCCCTGTCGCGCGCCTGGAACGGGTGCCCCGTGGAACCCGCCGCCGAGGTCGAACTGCGCGCCGCCCGGCACCCGCTGCTCGATCCGGCGAGCGCCGTGCCGATCGACCTGCCCCTCGCCGGCACCCGGGCGCTTGTCGTGTCGGGGCCCAACACCGGCGGCAAGACGGTCGCCCTCAAGACGCTCGGCCTGTTCGCGATGCTGCACCAGTGCGGCCTGCGGGTCCCCGCCGTGTCGGCCCGCATGCCGGTGTTCGACCGCGTGCTCGCCGACATCGGCGACGACCAGTCGATCGCCGAGAGCCTCTCCACCTTCTCCGCGCACGTACGCCGGCTGATCGCCGTGATGGACGTCGCCGGGCCGCGGTCGCTGGTGCTGCTGGACGAGCCCGCCGCGGGCACCGATCCCGACGAGGGCTCGCGCCTCGCCCAGGCGGTGATCGAGCGGCTGGTCGATCAGGGGGCTCTGGTGCTGGCCACGACCCACCACCCCGAGGTCAAGGCGTGGGCCAGCGAGCGGCCCGGCGCCGCCAACGCGGCCGTGGGCGTGGACATCCGCACCCTGCGGCCGCTCTACGAGCTCAAGATCGGCGAGCCCGGCGCCTCGCACGCCCTCGGCATCGCGGAGGGGCTGGGCCTCGACCCGCGGGTGGTGGCGGCCGCCCGGGCCGCCGCCCCGCCGGAGCGGCGCGCCCTGGAGGCCCTGCTCGGCGAGGCCGCCGCGGCCCGGGCCGCGGCCGACGACGAGCGCGAGGCGGCGCGGCAGGCGCGCGCGGCCGCCGAGCAGGCGGAGCGCGTGGCCACCGAGCGCACGCGCGACCTGGAGCGCCGCATCGAGCGCGCCCGGGAGGGCGCCGAGGCCGAGCGGGCCGCCGCCCGCGCCCGCGCCGAGGCCGAGCTGACGGCACTCAACCGCGAGCTCACCCAGCTGCGCGCCGCGATCTCGGCCGCCCGCCGCGAGGAGTCGGCGCGCGCCGCCGAGTCGGCCTCCGCAGTGGACGCCAGCCCCCGGGCGCGACAGCGCGACCGTCGTCTGGGCGACGCCTCACGCGCCGCCGGGCGCGCCCGGGAGACCCTGCGCGGGCCCGACCCCGACGTGGTCCTCGACGACGCCGGTCCGCAGGTGCCGCTGGTGGTGGGCGACCACGTGCTGGACCCGGTGATGGGATTTCGCGGACGCATCCTGTCGATCGACGGGGGCCGCGCCGAGGTGCAGGGGGGCTCCGCGCGGATGCGCCTGCCGCTGGCCCGCCTGCGGCCCGACCGTGCGGCGTCCCGCCGGGCGGAGTTCAGCGAGGAGCGCGCCGCTCCGCGCGCCGCGGCGGCCCCGGCCGGCCCGCCGGCCTCCATGGAGATCGACGTCCGCGGCAGCCGCGTGGACGAGGCGCGCGGCACCGTGCGCGAGCGCATGGACGCGGCGGCCGTGGCCGGCATCGACGAGGTGCGCGTCATCCACGGACACGGCACCGGGGCGCTGCGCAGCGTGGTGCGCGAGGAGCTCGCGCGGCATCCATTGGTGGCGCGCGCCGAGCCCGCCCCGCCCGAAGCGGGCGGGGATGGCGCGACGATCGCCTATCTCACCGGCTGAGCCGGCAGGTGGGGCTCAGGGGAGCGGAAGCTCTCCGACGTTGCGCAGGACGCCGACGGTCGGCGCCATGGTGCGGAATGCCTCGTCCTTCTGGAGGACGCCGACGGTGTAGACCGGCGTCTCCTGCATCCGCGACAGCATCGAGGCGGCGTCACGCGAGCGCGGGACCGCCTTGAACGTCGAGACCAGCAGGGCGTCGTACGAGCCCTCCTTGGCGGCCTCGAGGGGCTTCGGCCATGTCGGGTCGATCTGATCGACCTCCCAACCGGCTTCGATCAACTTTGCGACGGCGATCTCGGTACCGGGAAAGCGAACCTTCCCGTCCTTGTTGAGAACCTCGTCGGTGGGAACGGAGATGAACAGTAGTTTCGGCATGGCGCGGGAGGTTACCGGCTCGCTCGCCTTCGCGCCGGACCACCCTCCTCGCGTATCGCCAGATGAACCCGATGGAAAAACTCGATCGCAACGGACGCCACAAGGGGGAATGGTCGGTGTAGATTGCCCTCGCCGGCGGGTCCCGTGTGCAGCCCGCCCTGCAGTCACACGACCGATGATGCGACCCCAGGGGGGCAAGATGTCCATAAGTGCAGCCGACATTCCCGACAAGACTTTTCTTCAGACCGTCGGGGACCGTCGCAGCATTCGTTACTACGACCCGGACAAGACCGTCGAGGACTGGAAGATCCAGACGATCCTCCAGACCGCGCGTCTCGCGTCGTGCCAGGGCAACATCAACGCGACCGAGGCGATCGTCGTCAAGCGCGGTGACTCCGACCTCTGGGACGAGATCGAGGAGTGCGTCTCCGGCTTCAACGTCCAGATCATCAACCAGAGCTCGCACCTGATCTTCTGGCTGACGAACCTGAACGCCTGGTACGGCCGCGCCAACGATGGTCTCTCGACGCTGTCGCTGTCGGGTGCCCTCACCAAGTACCACGGCTGGAACTACGAGTTCACGATGACGCAGACGGTTCCGCGCCTCATGAGCTTCCCGACCGAGCGCACCGAGAACCTGCTCCGGTTCGAGACCGGTCAGGCGGCCGGTGCCGCAACGCTCGCCGCGTCGGCCCTCGGCATCGGCAGCATCCTCATCGCCTTCGGCCGCAAGCCGGGCGGTGTCGAGAAGGCCTTCGGCCTCACGCCGAACCTCAAGTTCACCTGGGCGCACGCGTTCGGGTACCCGCTCGAGGACTTCAAGGCCGGTGGCCAGCGCCCGCGGCTGAAGTTCAGCAAGCTGTTCCACGACGGCGCGTACGGCGTGCCGCTCGAGCCCGACCCCGCCGTGGACGAGGCCCTCACGGCCAAGGGCGTCCACCAGGAGCAGGCTCCGACCTCCGGCCGCGTCGAGGAGATCGACGCCCTCGCCGCCAAGTTCAGCCGTGACCCCGGCGTGGTCTCCTGGCCCGCCAAGGAGGTCACCCGCCTCATGAACGACGACGACTGGGACTTCGGCCCGAACATCAAGAAGCGCGCCGAGCAGGTCCTCGCCGAGGGCGGTCTCCCCGACTACCCCGAGGAGATGACCGAGACGTTCAAGAAGCTCCTCGAGGAGCACAACATCGACACCACGAAGTACCTCGGCTAGCGTCACGCCGTAGCTGGTCGCACGGCCCGCGGCCCCCGCTCTCCTCACGGAGGGCGGGGGCCGCGGTGTGTCACCACATCCCCCGCGACCACCCGAGGATCCCGATGCCCAAACTGAGCGACCGACCTGTGGCGCTGGGGGCCGCGCTGGGGGTGACCGTCTCCCTGGTCACCGCCCTCGTGGTGCGACGCCGGCGCCGGCGCAACGACGAGGGCGTCGTCCTCGATGACGTCGAGGTGACGCCGGGGCTCGGGCCGGTCACGATCGTGATCAATCCGTCCTCGGGCAGCGCCGACGGCGTCGATCTCGACGACGTGCCGGTGAGGGAGTTGCGCGAGGGGGAGGATCTCGACGCGGTGCTCCGCGGCCTTGCCGACGACGGCATCGCCGTGCTCGGCGTCGCCGGGGGCGACGGCTCGGTGGGCTGCGCCGCCCAGGTCGCCCTCGACCGCGACCGCACGCTCTGGGCGGTCCCCGGCGGGACGCTCAACCACTTCGCACGGGCGCTCGGCTTCACCGCGCCCGATCAGGCATTGGAGGGCCTCGCCGCCGGCCGCGTGGCGTCGGTCGACGTGGGGGAGGCCGACGGCGTCGTGTTCGTCAACAACGCCTCGCTCGGGGTGTACGGCGAGCTGGTGCGGCGCCGGGAGGCGCTGGAGCACCGCCTGCCCAAGAGGATCGCCCTGCTGCTCGCCGCCGGCTCCATCCTGCGCCGCGCCGATCCCCTCGATGTGGAGATCGACGGGGTCCCGGACCGGGTCTACCTGGTCTTCGTTGGCAACAACGCCTACACCGGGGCGGGGCTCACCGGCCGGGAGTCGCTGCAGGCCGGCCTGCTCGACGTTCGCATCCTGTCGGCGGCCGGGCGCCTGCCGCGGCTGACCGCGCTGGCCTCGATCCTGACGGCGCGCCGCGGCAGCTCGCGCTGGCTCACCCAGAGCCTGCGCTCACGGTTCGACGTGTCCCTCCGGGAGCCCGCCGTGCTGGCCCACGACGGGGAGGCGCGCGACGTGGTGGGGGACGTCCGCTTCGTCATCCGCCCCCGCGCCCTGCGGGTCGTCGTGCCGGATCAGGCCTCCTGAGGCGTCGGCCCGGTGCGCTACCGTCCGGCCTCGAGCGCCCGTAGCTCAGCTGGATAGAGCGACGGCCTTCTAAGCCGTTGGTCGCAGGTTCGAATCCTGCCGGGCGCGCTTCGAGTTGCGCATAGACACGGGGATGCCGCCCGAGCTGAAAGTGACGTGCGACTGGTGCGGCGAGGCTGTTCGTCTGGCAGGAAGCCGGCTCAGAACCGGGCGACTCGGAACCGTTCCCATGGCGCCGGGGCGGGCGGTCCGACCCACCACGCCGACGGCATCGTCTTCCTGCACACCGGGTTCTGCGAAACGGCCTTTGCCGAGCTGAACGACACGACCAGCTACGGCTGCCGAAGCATCGGCGATCTGCCGGTTGACGTCGCGATCACCGCTCAGTCCACGATCCGCGCCGCCCTCGGCCTCTTCGAGCGGCCCTGAGCGACGTCGGTGACCTGGGTCGAGGCAGCGCATCTGGCGCCGCGGTCACCGATGTGCGACCAACGAGGAGCGACGACCCCAGACCCCGGTCCCCGTGGACCGAAGGAACGTGCTCGTGCTCACCCCGAGCGTCGAGACCCTTATGGGCTGCTCCGTGGTCGGGTGGACAGCCTGAATGGAATGGTCGAGTACGCCCTCTCGGGCGAGCTCGACCTTTGCCGAGGATCTTCGCCATCGCCTTGTGGCTCTGGCCCAGGAGACGCAGGGAGACCTGCGGCTGAATCTTGCGGATCTGGACTTTCTCGGCTCGACGGGCATCCGGGTGCTGTCCTCGTGCATGCCGACCTTGCTGAGGAGGGGCGGCGGCTTGTGCTGCTGAACGTGACCGGCTCGCCCTACCGCGCCCTCGAGCTGACCGGCCTCCTTGGCGAGCTCAACCGTGAGCAGCCCCCGTCCAGGCAAGGCCGTGAGGGCCGGGCAGGAGGTGGTCGTTCTGCGTCCTGTGAAGATCGCGCCCGACAGCGTCTTCTACCTTCCGCCCGGAGATGTGGGCGTGGTGGACCGGACGAGCGAGACGGAGGGCGGCGCGAGGGAGTGTGTTGTGAGCGTTCATGGGATGACCGTTGTGGTGCCCCTCGACGCGGTGCAGCAGCCCAACCCCTGATCGAAGGTCCGCCCCTGTCGCGAGGCCGTCCGGCTCGGCGGCGCCGGCCATCGGGGCTACTGAAGGGCCTCCCCGGCTCAGCCGATTCACCTCCGGTCACCGCAGCGACGGCGGCCGTTTGGTGAACCCTCGCGGCGGGAAGCCGGGCGATACACGCGACGCCGCTCGGGCGTCGACAGCACGGAAAGGTGGATCGATGAGCTCCAACCCGGATCAGTACGAGCGCACCAACATCGGCCCCGAGGGCTACTCGGAGAACACGGTGCTGCCGCCACTCGATGAGCTCGAGGGAATGGAAGTGCGCGACCCCTCCGGCGACAAGATCGGCAAGGTGGATGACGCGTACACCGACACCGACAGCACCTACGTCCGTTACCTGGCCGTCAAGACCGGCATGCTCGGCACAAAGCGCCACATGATCCCGATCGACGACATCGTCATTGCGAGCGACGGCGACGACGTCTACCTGACGGTGCCCTACTCAAAGGACCAGCTCGAGGACGCCCCGACCCACGAGCGCGACGAGGACTTCACCCACGCCCACGAGAAGGCGACCTACGACCACTACGGACGCTCGGGCTACTGGGACGCGGTCCGCGCGCGCCAGACGACTCCGGCGCCGACGCCGGAGATCGCCGAGGCCGAGGTGCAGGCGGCGATCGACCGCGGTGACGACCCGAACAGCGTCTCCGTCAAGCGTTGGGGCGTCTGACCGACATCCCCACTCGCACCCATCGTGGATAACGATGCAGTTCGGGAGCGAGGTGGCGCTCGCTTCGTCCAAGGGGGTCGCTGTCCCTGAGGTTCATCCCGGCCCTCGCGCCTGGCGCGGGGGCCGGGCGCTGAGAGCTCCTCGCGGCCGGGACCATGCCGATCTCGCCGTCTGCCTGCTCCAGCGCGGATCGCCCGAGCGAGCCGCCGGGACCCCCCGACGAAATCCACCAGCCTCGACTCAGGAGCCGCGGTGCGGGCGTCACCCGGGGCCGGTTGGCTCAGGTCCCGACCGCGCGCCCGGGGTCTGACGTTTCAGGGAAGCCTGGAGGCAATGACGAACCCGCCGGCCAGCTCGTCGTACAGAGAAGGGCCGGCGCGAAGATCTGTTGGGTTTAGACCGTCCCCATTCGCCGTGGGTGCTGTCCAGTGATGCGCACGCGAGCGAGCACCGGCGCCTCGAAACATCTTGATATGGGGCACGCGCGACGCTTGCCGCCATCCACGCACCGACGTACGGTCGCCTCAAAGGCCCCGACACGGGCCCCCGAAAGGGGACAAGCCCATCTACGCGACCATCCGCATCTACAGCGACGCCGAGGGACGGGCCGACGCGGTCGCGGAGCACGAGGCCGAGATCCTCGGCCTGTTCAAAGAAGTCAACGGTTTTCGGGACTACTACATGGTCAAGACCGGGGCGGTTGGCGCAACCTCGGTCACGGTCTGCGACGACCAGGCCGGCGCCGAGGCGACGAATGGCGTCGCCCGCGACTTCATCGTCAACAACCTGACGCACCTGTCGGTCGGCGCGCCCGAGCTGCACGGGGGCGAAGTGACGACGAGCGCCTAAGTCACAGGACCACGCTCCGTCAGAAGCGGCTCGCCGCATCTGGCGCGCGGCCTCCGACTGTGCGATACCGGGACTGCGACAGCCCCAGACCCCGGTTGCCGTAGATCCGAGGAATCCGCAGGTGCCCACCACCCAGAGTCCATCGGTCCATACGGGCTGCTTTCCGGGCCGCCAGGACAACGTGATCGGCAACGCCGCGTTCCCCCAGGCGCGTGAGCTTCATCGTGCGAGGGACGCGCTCCTCGAGCGGCTCACCGAGCTGGGCGCGGCACGTCGGGAGGATGTCTGCCCCGATCGTGCCGAGGTCGACTGTCTCGGCCCCGGGGGGATCCGATCGCTCCTGTCTGGTCACAACGCGCTCCAGGAGGACGGCCGGCGCCTCGTGCTGCGCAACGTGCACGGCGCTCCGCTGCGCGCGCTGGCCCTCACCGGCGCGCCCCAAGAGCTGCACGTCGAGTACGACCGAAATGGCTAGCGCTCTTCCCGGTGACGAGGTGGTGCTGCTCCGCGCGGTGGAGATCGCTCCCGGCAGCCCTCTCTCGCTGCAGCCCGGAGACATCGGTCGGGTCGAGGAGATCACGGAGAGCGAGTGCGTGGCCACCTTCTCCGGGGTCGCCGTCGTCGTTCCGCTCGATGTGGTGCAGACGATCCCTTAGCAGCCGCCGCGGTTCAGGACGGGCAGGGCAGACGACGTCGGGCCGGGACTCCCTCGCCCCTGGTGTGGCGCTCCGGCCCGACGTCGCGCGCCGATCCTGCAAGGGGGACAGCAGTCCAGGCGCGAGCGTCAGCTACCCGGTGAGAGCGAAAACCAAGCATCTCCGCCGACCACCCGCCCGAGTAGCGCCTTGGCCGCGATGCCTTCTCCTGACCCGTCAACGTCGGTGGAGGCGCTCCGGCACGGCAGCCTGGCGCGGCGTACTCACGCGCCAGGCAAGTGGGGTACCGGCGGCGCTAGCCAATCTGGTCGTGCTCGATGTGCAGTTGCTCGAGCGCTCCGGTCAAGGCCAGCGCCCGCAGGGGAGTCCCCCGTACGTTGCGCAGCACCAAGCGCCTCCGGCCGGCCATGAGGCTGAGGTGCGCGGCGAGGAGCGCCCTGATCCCGGTTGAGCCGAGAAACTCGAGCTCTCCGAGGTCGATGTAGACATCACCGGGGCTCTCCCTCGCAAGCGCGTCGATCCGCTCGAGGAGCGCGTCTGCGCTCGCCAGATCAAGCTCTCCTGCGACAAGGAGCTCAACGCGCCCGTCCAGGTGCGTGACGTGCCCTCGCAGCAGGCCGTAGGGATCGAGCCACTCGGCGCTCGGAAACGGCTCGCTATCGGCCATCGCCCGAGGGGAATCTTGGCATCAGCAGGTACACCGCGCACATCCACGAGATGCGTGCGGAGCCTGGGTGCGCGCGTGTACGCGAGCGTCCCTGCCCCGCAGCTAGATGCGACGTGCGGTCCGCAAGCAGACCTCCGCCGTGCTCACGCAGAATATTTCCCTGCACTCGCTCCGACAAGAGTTCCGGGCCGACGAAGCTGCGGCTCGGCCCTAGCTGGTCGTGGACAGGTCGCCAGAAACGTTGGCGCCGTCCTGTCGCGGTCCGAGAAAGAAGATCTCGACAGAGATGTCCGGATCGAGATGGACCTGGCTGAGGAAGGCAACCACCGGGCGGCCGAGGGCCTCCTCCACCACTTTGCAGAACTCGGGCGCCATCACATCCTGGAAGCTGCGCCGCAGCGCGTGCACCTCGGTGCTGCGACCTCGCTCGATCAGCGTCTGCTCCACCGGTGTGAGCGTCTCGCGAAGGACGCACATCACCCCATCCGGGCCGTTTCGCTCGGTGCGTGCCCGCAGGGGGCCCTTGCCCAAGTACTCGGCGTAGACCTTCACCACCCCGCGCGTGAGCGCCGAGATCGCGGCGCGCTCAAATGGAGCGGCTGGCTGGTCGGATCCCATGATCCCTCCCTCATCACCGTGCCTTCGGCGACGGGAAGAGGAGACGGCATCCTCAGCGCGTGATCCGCGCCCCGGAAGCCTGGCCGACGCGCCGGTCTGGCTGCGTGCGGCCAGAAGGGTCGTGGCGGTGATTCCGTGGGGTCCCGACCCGGCTTCGCCCAACGCGCGGCGTCCGTTGTCGCGACCTCGCGACGAGCCTACACCCCCCAAGGGGGCCAGAGGAGCCTCACGAGGCGGTCGAGGCGGTCGTCATCACGGCCTCCGGCTGAGGGTCACTGGCCCCGCTTGTCCCGGATGGCGCGGATCAACTCCGACTTGCCCATCTTCGAGCGGCCGCGGATGTCGAGGTCGCGCGCGACCTGGTTGAGCTGCTCGCGGTTGCGGTCTTCGAGGGCGTGGCCGGCCGTCCCGCCCCGGCGCCGTCCCTTCTGCGCCTCCGCGACCAGATCTCGCCGCGTGTCCGCGGGCAGATGGGCGATCGTGCGCTTGCTCTTGGCTGCGGCCTGCGCCTTCTTGACGTTCTTCTTCGCCGCCGCGATCTGCCGTTCGCTGGCCATGGGCCCTCCCTCGATCCGGTTGGTCCGACGACGCGCCACCCGCGCCGCGCTGCGCGCCTCCTCCTCCGACACTGGCACCGAGCCGCGGTGGCTAAACGCGCCCGAACCCGCAGCACGGCGGCCCGGCCCCTCGTTGGGTGGGGCGATCGGGTTTGGGCGTCGGATTATGGGCATCATCCGTCCTGTGCATCCTGGGCTCGCCCCTCACCTGGTCGCCGAACTTCGCCTCTCGCCCGATGACTCGGCCCCCTCGCGCGCGCGGGCCGCGGTCCGCTCCCGGCTCGGCAGGGTCGTGGATCCCGGTGTGCTGCTCGATGTCCTCGTCGTGACCAGCGAACTGGTCAGCAACAGCGTGCTGCACGGGCGGTCGGAGCCGGGCGAGACCATCGGCGTGCGCGTCTGGGCCGGTCCGTGCATTCGCGTCGAGGTCGAGGATCGAGGCGGCGCGCTCGACGCGCCGGCGACGCGGACTGGGACCCCGCCGTCAGAGGGCGGCCGTGGCCTGGGAATCGTCGCCGCAATATCCGAGCGATGGGGGATCGACCCCGGGGACGGCCTGCGCGTGTGGGCGGAGATCCGGGCAGAGCAGCCCGCTTCCTGAAGCCCTGTGAGCATGGTGGCGTGATGTTCGCCAGGCATCTGGACAGCGCCGAGGCGGTGTGGCATAAACCGGATTGCCGTCGCAGCGACGGCGCCGCCTACGACACCCCAGACCCCGGTCCCGTAGGCCTCGCCCATCGATTCGTGCGCGCCATCGCGACCCCGTCACCGGTCGCCACATCCACAGGATTGGAGAGTTGACGATGCCGTTCTCCGATCGACCTCCTCCGTTCGAGGTGCGCGTCCAGCACGCCGGCCCTGCGATCACCCTCGCGTTGGTCGGGGAGCTCGATCTCCTGACCAGCGGGAGGCTGATGGAGGCCCTCGCGACCGCCATCGCGGACGGGCCGGAGGCCATCATCGTGAACCTTCAGGAGCTCGCGTTCATGGACTCGAGCGGGCTCCGCTGCCTTCTGCAGGCGCGGACGCTCGCGAGCGACGCCGGCGTCCGGCTCGCCGTGCTCAACGGCTCCGGTCCGGCGCATCGCCTGCTCGAGCTCAGCGATTTGCACTCCCTGATCGAGATGGTCAACGACCCGTCGCAGCTCGACCCGCCCCTCCAGGGGTCAACGTAGCGTCCGAGCGGGATCGTCGTGCCGTCACCCGGCGCCCGGGGGGGGTGGCTGGGCGCGCGTGCCGGTCTCGACTCCTCCCGTCCGACGCTTCTGGAGGGCCTCGAAGCCGTGCCGGGCGCCACCGCTCACGTCGTTCCTGATCGCGCTGTCCATCGCCCGCACCGGTCCCAGCAGATGGGAGCGGAACTCATCCACCATCTGGTAGGTCCAGCGGCCACCGACGGCGTCGAGAGCCGCAACGTCACGGACGGTACGCGCCAGATCCTCCCGGCCGGCGTCCGAGAGCGAGTCCGCGGCCTCGATCAGGAGGCCCTGGGCGTGACCGGTGCGATGGTGGGCGTCGAGCAGGGCGCCGAAGGCGCGCTCGACCCATTCGGCGGCCACCTCGACCTGATGCAGCGCGCGCAGCATTTCGCCGGGTATCCGTTCGGCCACGTCCGCCGGATCGGCGGGCATCGATTCGTCTGACATCCGGGGATGTCGTTCCCCGATGCGCCCCGGCGCAACCCGACCGACCTACGAGCCCGGGGCGGAAAGGCCGAGGCGCTGCCCATCGCCACGCTGGCCGGTCGCCGGTGCAGTCCCCGTGAAGGACACGACCAGGAGAGCGACATCGTCGCGCGGTGGGCCCTGCCGAAAGTGCGTGAGTGCTCGCTCGATCGCCGTTGCGATCGTGTCGGCCGACGCCGCCGGCATCGTCTCGAGCAGGCTGGTGAGCCGCGCGATGCCGAATTCCTCGCGCTCGGCCGAGCGGCTCTCGGTGACGCCGTCGCTGAAGAGGATCAGGGTGTCGCCGCGCGACAGGGAGACCTCGTCCTCCTCGAAGACAGCGTCGGGGATGATCCCCACGAGGGAGCCCCGCGGCACGTACCTCTCGACCTCTCCCGACGCCCGCAGGATCAGGATGGGCGTGTGGCCGCCACGGGCGAAGCTCGCCGTCAGGCCCACCGGTGTGGGCCTCAGCCAGACATAGGACACCGTGAGGAAGCGTCCGTCTCCGCGCTGGTGCAGCACCGCGTCGTTGAGCCGGCGGAGGACCGCGCTCGGAGAGAGGGCATCCGCCTCGGCACGGATCGTGTAGCGGGCGAGGGCGGTCAGCGACGCTGCGTCGGGACCCTTCCCGCAGACATCCCCCAGCACGGCCGCCCAGCCGGCCGCGCTCGGCAGCTCGAAGAGGTCGTAGAAGTCACCCCCGACGTCGATGCCCTCGCCGGCGGCGCTGTAGCGCGCCGTGACATCGAGACCCGCGATCGAGGGCAGCGCCGCGGGGAGCAGGCTCTGCTGGAGCGTGGTCGCGATATGACGCGAGCGCTCGTAGAGCAGCACGTTGTAGACGGCGACGCCGGCGCGCGCCCCGAGATCCTCGGCGAAGCGGAGGTCGTCGGTGTCGAAATGGCGATGCGGGTCGTCGCTCACCATGGTGAGAGCGCCGAGGGTGCGGCCCCGGGCCGTCAGTGGGACCGTCATCGCCGACGTCGGGCCGAGGGCCTTGATCCTGGCGCGTCGCTCGCCGGGGGCGACCGACGAGTCGATCAGCTCGTCGGTGATCACCGGGGTGAACTCCGAGCGCCCGCTGCGCAGGACCTCGGCGATGCCGCCTCGATCGTCGAGCTGCGGTGGGTAATCGTCCAGGAAGGCCTGGGCGAGCGCGAGCTTGTCGGGGTCCGTGTGGGCGATCGCCACCCTCTCGAGACGTCCCTGGATGCCCAGGGTCACGCTGCACCAGTCGCCCAGGGTCGGCACGGACAGCCGTGCGAGGGACGACAGCGTCGCGCGCGGCTCGAGCGATGAGGTGAGCAGGGCGCTCGCCTCGGCCAGGAACTGCTGGCGCTCGGCCTCACGATGCTCGTTCTCGTAGAGGCGGGCGCGCTCGAGTGCCTGTGCGCAGAGATCGGCGATTGTCGCGAGGAACGCCCGCTCGGCCACGTCGAAGTGGCGTGGTTCGGCGAAACTCATCGTCAGCCCGCCGATCGCGCGGCCGTCGCGCGTCAGCGGCAGCGCGGCGATGGCCTCGTGCCCCGTGCCGGCGTGGAGTTCGCCGAGGTGCGGGTAGCGCGCAATGACCGCCGCCGCGTCCTCGAGGAACATCGGACCGCCCGACAGGCAGTCGGGGATGGGAAGCGGGGCGCTCGCGGAATAGGTCCGGAAGGCCTCCGTGATCGCCCCGGTGTACCCCACCAGGCCGAAGGTGGTGAGGGTCTCGCCGTCGCGGTCGAGTAGAGCGATCGATCCGGCCGCCGCCCCCGTCGCCCCCTGGCCCTTCTCGAGCACGGCCTGAGCCACCTCCGAGGTCGTCGACGCCACCGCGATCGCGGCGGTCATGTCCTGGAGCTGGGCGGTCTCGGCCTCGGCCAGCGAGGCCGTCCGCCGCTCGTCGTCGAGGGCCGTCAGCAGACGCGTCGCTCCGCGCGGCACCGCGAACGCGAGCAGCGCCGCGAGAACCAGTGCGCCGCCGCCGACCGCGAGCAGGATCAGCGTGAGGGAGTTCGTCCGGTTGTCCTGCGAGGCCCGCGCGTCGCGGACGAACTTGTCGGTGTCGCGCACCATCAGGTCCGACGTCTCCTGGAACCGGTCGGACAGGACGACGCCGAGCGCGACCCGGGATGCCGCCGCTGCGCGATCGCCGCGATCCACCCGCGCGATCTGCCCCGCGAGGTAGGCCTCGAGGGCGGAGATCTGCGGGCGCGCCCGGTCGACCAGGCCGGCGAGGATCGGATGTCCGTCGAGCCTCTGCGAGATCTCGGCCAGGCGGGCCCGCGCCTCATCCCGACCGGCGCGGTAGCCCGCCGCGCGGGCCGGATCGCCCGAGATGACGTAGGCGCGCACCTCGGACTGCTGTGAGGTGATCGCCAGGCCCAGGTCCTGGACGGCGGTCTTCAGCGGGATGGCGTCATCGACGTATCTGGCGTTGGCGTCGTCGTTGATCTGCCGGGAGATCACCAGCCCCGCGACGACCATCACGGCGATCAGCACGAGGAGCGCCACCAGCACCCAGCGAAGGCCCTGACGGGCGCGGCGGATCCGGCGGGGTTCTTTCGCGGCGTCGGCGGGCACCGGTGCAGTCTCGCGTACTCGGGCCGTGCGCATCGCGCCTTGGTGACGCGTGCTCCTCGGACAGGCGCATGCTCTCGCGCGGCCCGATCGCGATCAGCCCGGGAGTCGATCCGGCCTGACGCGCGGCGATGTTACGAAGGGTGGAGGCTGAGGACCTCGGCCAGCAGGGCGGAGACGTCGGCGGGCGCGTTGGCGAGGAAGGTCATGACCGCCGGCGCCACCACCGGCAGGCCATCCAGGCCGACCAGGCGGAACGTGACGATCTCGTTCGCGTTCCACTCCTCGACGGCCGCCTCGAGACGGGCCGCGATCGCGGCCAGGTCCGCCTCACCTGGTGACTCACGGCGTCCGGACACATCCCACCCCCGCCGACGACGAAATCACGTTTTTCACAGATTCTCAACGCGCCCGGTCCGAGGCACCCAGGGGCGCGAGAGGCGGACCCATCGGGCGGACAGCCCTGCGGTTACAGGCTGCCACTCAGGGCCCTGACGGTCGCGGGGCGCTGCGTGCGCCCGGCATGGGGCCATACTCGCATTGCGGCCCATGGGTCCGCCGACCACGCACCTCGCTGCCCTGGACCCCGGTGGCGTCCTGCCACACGCAGGAACCGCCGAGAGGCACAGATGACCGCCCGCGGTCACGGCACGATAGCGTCACCAGCAGCGCCCGCCGCGACGCGCGCCCTCGCGTCGCGCCGTGCGTTCGGAATACGACCGCCGGCCCGGTGGGTCGGGCACGCGGCGCTGGTCTTCTCGGCGCTGTACTTCCTTTCGGACGTCGTCGAGGGCCTGCAGGGCGGGTTCTCCACCGGGCAGCTCTGGATGACGCTGGTGGCCGAGGCGGCGATCCCGGTGTTCGTCATCGGCCTCTACCTCGTGCAGCGGCCCCAGATCGGGCGGCTCGGCCTGGTCGGTGCCGTCGCGTACGCATACGCCTTCGTCTACTTCACGGGCACGGTCGTCTACGCGCTCGTCGACGGGACGAGCAACTACGCGGCGCTCGGCGACGCGCTCGATCCGTGGATGACGCTCCATGGCGCGATCATGGTGCTCGCGGGGATCGCCTTCGGGTCGGCCGTCGTCAGGGCGCGCGTCTTTCCACCGTGGACCGGGGTCACTCTGATCGCGGGCGTCGTCCTGGTCGCCGCGACGCAGGCCTCTCCCGAGGGCGTGCAACTGATCGCCGCGGGAATTCGCGACCTCGCCTTCGCCGGGATGGGTGCGGCCCTGGTGAGAGCGGGCCCGCCTCTGAGCTCGAGCGCCCCCGCCTGAGCCGCCCGCCCGCCGTCTCCACCCTGAGCCGCGCACCGCGCGCGGCTCGACCGTCACAGACCTGAGGTGTCCGCATGACCCGTACCGCAGTCGGTATCACCGCCTTCGTCGTCGCCCTGCTCCTGCTCGCCGCAGGCGGCCTGGCAATCGCCGGGAGCCGCTACATCAGCGGCAATGTCCACGATGAGCTCGCCGCGCAGAAGATCGCGTTCGCCCCGGCCGGCAGCCCCGGCCTCCCCGCCGACATCCAGTCCTACGGCGGGAAGGCCGTCACCAACGGCGCCGACGCCAAGGTGTTCGCCAACCAGTACATCTCGGCGCACATCGGCGAGTCGATCGCCGCGGCCGCCACGACCGACCCCCGCATCAAGGGCATGACGACCTACTCCGAGCTCAGCGGACTGGCCCGCACCGACCCCAAGAACCAGAGCCTGTCAGCTCTCGTCGACTCCGTCTTCCGCGGGGAGATGCTGCGCAGCTCGCTGCTCTCCGCCTGGGGCTGGGACACCATGGCCTCGATCATGTACGCGGCGGCGCTCTTCGCCTTCGGCGCGGCGGTGCTGCTGATCATCGCCGGCGCGGTGCTGGTCCCCGCCGTCGCGACGCGCGTCGGACTCTCCCGTCTGGTGCCCACGAAGCCGGTGGTGCCCGCACCCAGCTGAGGTCCGTGCCGTCGAAGGAGGACGAGCGGGTCGCCCAGGGCGGCGACCCGCTCGTCTCAGCCCTCCCGGGTCACCGGCGGCGGCTCGCTCAGGAGGGTGAGGCCGACGCGCATCTGCCGGGCGACGTGCGCCGGCGGCAGGTCGAGCTCTGCGGCGATCTCCCCGTAGCCGAGGCCACCGTGGTGGGCGAGGCGCACGATGGTGGCCGCGTCGTCGCGGGAATCGCCCGCAGCCCCGCGCAGGTGAGCGAGCACCTGTCCCCGGACGACCCCGAGGATCTCGTCCCGACGGGTCCGCCGCCCGTCCACCCCCCGCCAGACCATCAGGAAGGCGTCGCGGGTCACCTCCTCAGCGGCTCCTTCGTCGCCCAGCAGGCAGAGGGCGAGCGAATAGGCCACCGTGCGGTGCTCTCCGAACAGGGCGTCGAAGGCATCCGGCCCGTCGGTGCTGCGACGCGACCTTGAGGCCTGCGGCTGAACGGACATCGCGCGCTCCCTTGCTCATCCGGGGACGACCATCGCCATCGGTCGCCACCGGGATCCGGGGCAGCGGCTTCAACGCCCTTCAGGTGCGTGATGCACTCGCGCCGGCGACGCTAGCGGCGCGCTCCTCGGCCAACCAGGGGACCCGCCCTGGCCGGACGTCTAGCGCTTGATCTCGATCAGCAGCACCCAGGAGTTCAGAAGAACGCTGAGGAACGAGAGGATCACGGCTGGAAGCATCCAGTAGACGCCGCCCTCCCAGCCCGCCAGCAGCACGGCGCCGGCGATGAGACAGAACGAGGCGCGCGCGAGCTCCTGTGCCAGCAGCGCCGGGGGGTTGGCGCGGTAGCTGCGCCATTGCAGGACGGCGACGAGGACGAGCGCGATGACGCCGATGGCGAGCACCTCCGCCCCGTACGCCCTCACCGACTGGCCGGGAGCGAGCAACGCCGTCGAGGCGATCAGCACGGTGGACAGCGTCACCAGGGTGACGCCCGCGCGCGCCGGGAGGCCCGGGAAGGCGAGGATCGTGTCCAGGTTGATCGAGAGGGCGACGAACAACAGCCCGGCGAGGGCGGCCGAGGCCGCCACCTGGCCCGAGAAGAAGGCCTCCCACTCCTCCACGCCCGTCCTCCCTCGCGGCCGCCGTCGGACCGGGCCATTCTGCCCCATCCCCGCGACCATATTCCCGGCTGACGCACGGTCACCACCTGGCCAACTACGCCGACCAGGTGAGATCGACTCGCATCGGCGGAGCCGATCGGAGCGCCGCGCGAGGGCCCTGCGGCTGGCTCATGGACCGCTTCGCGCCCGTAGTGGCGAGTTCTCACAGCGGGCGGTCAGGTTGTTTTCAGGTGATGCGACAGAGGATCTGGCGCATCGGGCGAGGTGCCATCGCCCGCGACGCGAGGGGGCTGACATGGGCAAGCGCCGGCTGCTGGGGGGCGCGGGTGTGATCGGCGGCATGGCGGTGGCGATCGCCCTGATGGCTCCGGCCGTCGGGCTCGCGGCCACGGCGAAGCCCGCCGAGGTGCAGGTGGGCGACTTCAACCGGTCGCCCGAGATCGAATTCAACGCGTTCTTCCCGGGCAACATCACCGTGGCGCAGAACAGCAAGGTCAAATTCACGGTGCTCGGGTTCCACACGGTCACGTTCCCTGCGCGCGGCAAGAAGGTGCCGCCGCTGATCGTCGCCACGTCAACGCCCAACCCGGTGACCAACTCGCCCGCGGGCACGCCCTACTGGTGGGGCGGCGTCACGCCCGCGCTGAGCCTCAACCCGGCCGTCCCGGGTCCGACCGGCGGCACCAAGGTGACCGGCGCCAAGCTGGTCTCGTCGGGTTTCCTGCCCGACAACAAGCCGGTGTTCACCGTCTCGTTCCCGAAGACGGGCACCTTCACGGTGCGGTGCCTCGTGCACCCCAACATGAAGGGCACCGTGACGGTGGTGGCCAAGGGCTCGCCCAGGATCACCACGGCGGCCAAGGCCAAGGCCAACGCGAAGAGTGAGAAGAACGCGCAGCGCGCGAAGGTCAACGCGGCGATCACGAAGGCCAAGGCGACCCAGGGCAACACGGTCATCATCTCGCCCGGGAACAGGCAGGCGCAGGCCTTCGCCTTCTACCCGGCGGCCAAGACGGTCCCGGTGGGGACTCCGGTCACGTTCAAGATGAGCGGGGGCAACGAGATCCACACGGTGTCGTTCGGTCCCGCCGCGTTCCTGACGGCGGTTTCCAAGAAGACCTTCCAGGCCTCCGGCCTCGCGGTGGACGCCGAGGGCGCCTACCCGAGCAACCCGCCGGCGGCCGGGCCGCCCGCCGTGACCCCGACGGCCAACGGCAACGGGTTCGTCAGCAGCGGGATCCTCACCGACCCGGGCTTCCCCGGGTCGAATCCGCACAGCTTCACGTTCGTCTTCTCGCAGCCCGGTGTGTATGCGTACGAGTGCCTCGTGCACCCCGAGATGCGGGAACGATCACTGTCAGCTAGCTCCACCCCGCGACGACGCCGGTTGGTCCTCGGACCGGCCGGCGTCCTCGCCGTGGTGCTCGCGCTGTTCCTGATCGGCACCGGGCAGGCGAGCGCGCAGACACGCGAGTACTGGATCGCGGCGGTCGACACCCAGTGGGACGTCGCCCCCAACGGCACGGATCCCGTGATGGGCACACTCATCCCGCCGGAGCAGCGGAAGTTCGTCGCGGTCGTCTACCGGCGGTTCACCCCCGGTTTCCGGCGGCCGTGGCCCAACACCCCGACCTCGGGCGACAACGACGGCATCCCGGGCCGACGATCCGCGCCGAGGTGGGGGACACCGTGCTCGTCCACTTCGAGAACCGCGACCACCACTACGGCCTGCGCCACTCCATGCACTTCCACGCGTTCAGTACGCGCCCTCCAGCGATGGCGCCTACATCCCGTACATCAGCGGGCGCGGCGGCGACGTTCCCGTCGGCGGGCGGTGGACCTACCGCCTGAAGGCGGTCGCCGATTCGTACGGCGTGTGGCCCTACCACGACCACTCGTCCACGATGACGCGCTCGATGGACCTCGGGCTGTACGGCGCGATCGTGATCCCCAAGCCCGGCGAGCCCCCGCCCGACCGTGAGTTCGTCGTGTTCCTCAGCAAGCACCTCGGCTTCGACACCATCAACGGGCGGCGTTCATCGGCAACACGCCCACCTTCCGCGCGAGGGTGGGGCAGACGGTGCAGTGGGACGTTCTGGCCCTCGGCGAGGACTTCCACGTGTTCCACGTCCACGGGCACCGGTGGCTGCGCAACGGCACGCCGGTCGACTCCGAACTGCTCGGCCCATCGAGCACGCTCAGGGTGCGGTTCAAGGAGGACGCGCCCGGCGTGTGGTTCTGGCACTGCCACGTGGAGACGCACCAGGACAACGGCATGGTCGGCCTGTACCGGGTGAGCCGGTGATGATGGTCGCCGACCACCCGGCGTCGCCCACGGTGCCCGCCCTGATGCGCACCGTCGCGATCTCCGATCTGACGGTCACGCCGACCTCGGTGGTGGTGGCGCCCGGCACCGAGCTGATGTGGCACAACGGCGGCCGCAACCGGCACACCGTCACCGCCGACGACGGCGCGTTCGGGTCGCCCACGCTGATCCCCGGCGACGACTTCACGATCAGCGCGCCCACCACGCCCGGCGTCTACCAGTACCACTGCATCTTCCACTCGTACATCCGCGGCTCCGTGACCGTGTCGCTCGTGGCGTTCACGGCGCCCGACCCGGTGACCGTCGGGCGCACGGTGACCCTGACCGGCGCGGTGCCGGGCGCTCCGGGGGCACGCCGGTCACCGTCGAGCGTCGCGCGGACGGCGCCTGGGAGCCGGTCGGCCAGGCGGCGACCGACGCCGCGGGGGCGTTCACCGTGATGTCGGGGCCCCTCTCGGGCGCACCGCGTTCCGCGCCGTGGCGGGCGGCTCGATCAGCCCCAGCGTCAGGGCGGAGGTGCGCCCGATGATCTCGGCGGCCCTGCGCGGCAGCGCGCTGACGATCGCCGTGCGGCCGGCGGCGGCGGGCACGCCCGTGCACCTCCAGCGGCTCAACCTGGTGACCTACCGCTGGGCCGCCCTCACCACCCGCCGGCTCGCCGGTGGACGGGCGCGCTTCGCGCTGCGGGGTCCCGGCGTCTACCGTGCCCAGGTGGAGGCCCGCGGGGGCCTGTCCGCCGGCATGTCGCCGGTTGTCCAGTTTCGAGCCGGGGCGTTCCGACAATGAGATCGCGATTGGTGGGGCTGGTGGTCGTGGCGCTGGCAATTGGCCTCGCCGCGGGCTGCGGGGGCTCGTCCAGCTCGGCCGGCAGTTCGGCGGACACGTCCACCACGGCCTTCGAGGGCGGCGTCATCTCGCCGCGCCGCGAGGCGCCCCCGCTGGCGCTGAAGGACATCGACGGCAACGAGGTCAACATCCGCGACCTGCGCGGGCACCCGGTGCTGGTGACCTTCGTGTACTCGCACTGCCCCGACGTGTGCCCGCTGATCATGTCCAACCTGCGCGCGGTGCGGCAGCGGGCGGGCGCGCTCGGCGCGCAGACGCGCGTCATCGCCGTCTCGGTCGATCCCAAGGGCGACACGCCCGAGGCCGTCCGCTCGTTCCTCACCGCCCGCGGCGTGTCGGGATTCGTGGACTACCTGATCGGCAGCCGCGCGGAGCTCGAGCCGGTCTGGAAGGCGTGGCAGGTCGGCACCTCGGTGCCCAAGGACGACCCCGAGCTCGTCGAGCACTCCTCGCTGATCTACGGGGTGACCTCGAGCGGCGAGCTCGCCACCGCCTATCCGGTCGGTTTCACGCCGGCGCAGATCGCCAAGGACCTCCCCCTCCTGAACGGTGCATAGGCACCACGCTGGGCCGCCGCGCCGCCGCCCTGGCGTCGGCGACGGCCCGAGCGGGTAGGGGGTGCAGGGATGGCCGACGCGCAGACCCCTGAGCACGGCGACACCGCACTTGTGCTCGAGCTGCGCCTTCCTCCCCAGCCGTCGGCCGCCTCGCAGGTGCGCTCGGCGATCCGGTCGGTGCTCGCCGGCTTCGACCCGCTGGTGGTCGAGAACCTGCTGATGGTGGCCTCCGAGCTGGTCTCCAACAGCGTCATGCACGCCGCCCTGGCGCCGGATGACCGGATCAGCGTGCGGCTGTGGGCCAACAGCCGCCTTCGCGTCGAGGTCGAGGACCGGGGCCGGGGATTCGCGCGGGCGGCTGCCGAGCCGTTCGAGCGCGGGGGCGATCCGGGCGGGCGCGGGCTGGCCATCGTCGCCGCCCTCAGCGATCGCTGGGACCGCGAGGAGGGCCAGACCGTGTGCGTCTGGGCGGAGATGCCGGCCCGGGTCGCGTAGGTCCGCGTCCGGGTCGCGATCTGCGACCCTCACGCGGTGCTCTCACTCGACGGCGTCTCCAAGGCCTACGGCCCCCGCACGGTCCTCAGGGACGTCGCGTTGATCGTCCCCGACGACGCGCGCATCGGCGTGGTCGGCCCCAACGGGATCGGCAAGTCCACCCTCCTGCGCGTGATGGCCGGCGTCGAGGCGCCCGACGAGGGCACGGGTGCTGCGCGCGCCTCCCGCCCTGCGGGTCGGCCTGCTGGACCAGCGCGGGCGCCCCGCGGAGCGCGAGACGGTGGCCGACCACCTCGCGCGCCGCACCGGGGTCGCGGCGGCCGAGGCGCGCCTCGACGCCCTCACCGCCGCGCTCGCCGATCAGCCCGACCGGGTGGATGAGTACTCGGAGGCCCTCGAGACGTTCCTCGCCCTCGGGGGCGACGACCTGGCGGCGCGGGCCGGGGCGGCGATGACCGAGGTCGGCCTGCGGCCCGAGCGGCTCGGGGTGCCGATGGGCGCGCTGTCGGGCGGCCAGGCCGCGCGCGTCGGGCTCGCCGTGCTGGTGCTGGCCCGCGTGGACGTGCTGCTGCTGGACGAGCCCACCAACGATCTCGACTTCGCGGGGCTGGAGATCCTGGAGCGCCTGGTCGACGCCCACCGCGGCGCCGTGGTGACCGTCTCCCACGACCGCGCCTTCCTCGATCGCTGCGTGCGCCGCGTCGTCGAGGTGGTCGAGCCCACGCACGAGGTGCGCGAGTACGCCGGGGGGTGGACCGACTACGTCGCCCAGCGCGACCGGGCGCGCGAGCGCCAGTACGAGGCGCACGGGCGCTACGCGGGGGAGAAGGGCCGCCTTGAGGACCGCATGCGCCGCCAGCGGGCGTGGTCGGAGGAGGGCGTGAAGCGCGAGAAGAAGCGACCCCGGGATCCCGACAAGATCGGCCGCGCGATGCGCTCCGAGCGCTCCGAGCAGCAGGCCTCCAAGGTGCGGGCCACCGAGCGGGCGATCGAGCGGCTCGACGCGGTGGAGAAGCCCTGGGAGGGGTGGCGCCTGCAGCTGCGCATCGCCTCGGGGCGCGGCGGCGGCGAGCAGGTGGCCGTGCTCGAGGGCGCGGTGGTGGAGCGCGGCGCGTTCCGCCTCGGCCCGGTGGACATGGAGGTGCGGCGCGGCGACCGGCTGGTGATCACCGGGCCCAACGGCGGCGGCAAGAGCACGCTCATCGCGGCACTGCTCGGCCGCATCGCGCTGACGGCGGGCACGGGCAGGGTGGGCCCGTCGGTGGTCGTCGGCGAGGTGGAGCAGGAGCGCACGGCCCTCTTCGGCGCGCCCCGGCTGCTGGACGCGGTGGTGGAGCGCTCGGGGCTGCGCGCCGAGGAGGCGCGCACGCTGCTCGCCAAGTTCAACCTCGACGCCGACCGGGTCGAGCGCCCGGCGGAGCGGCTCTCACCGGGCGAGCGCACCCGCGCCCTGCTGGCCATCCTGGCCGCGCGCGAGGTGACGTGCCTGGTGCTCGACGAGCCGACCAACCACCTCGACCTCGAGGCCATCGAGCAGCTCGAGGAGGCGCTCGACGACTACGAGGGCACGCTGATCCTGGTGACCCACGATCGCCGCATGCTCGAGAGGGTGCGCGTCAACCGCAGCATCACCGTCGCGGACGGTCGCGTGGACGAGACCGCGGTTCACCCCTCGCTTCACCCCGGCGAGGCCTTTGTGCCGGACGGGTCCTCGGCTTGACTCGAGGGGGGCGGACCATCGGGCCGTCCACACGACCGGGAGGTCCGGCATGTGGTGGGGCATGGGGTTCGTACTGGGCGTCATCTATCTGACGCTGCTGATCGTGTTGGGGCTGACCACGCTGCGCAACGGTCACACCGTTCTCTTCTGGGTCGGCATCATCTTCCCGGTGCTGTGGCTGATCGGGGCGATCCTGCGCCCGACCGAGGCCGCCATCGCCCGGGGCGCCTGACGGGGGCGTGATCCCGATGGACCGGTGACGATGAGCGCCGCCCGGGCGCGACAGCTGCGCGACCGCATCACGTCGGCCACCGCGGCCTACGCGACCGAATCGCACGGCCTCTACCGCGACAACCTGGCGCGCGCGATGCGCATCGCGCTCAACGCGGGCCTGTCGATGGACGACGTCATCGCCCGCTCGGCCCTTCCGCGCGACGAGGCGGAGCGGCTGTTGCGCTGCCGCTAGCCCCGTCGCGCGTCGGCGAAGGGTTACTCGGCGGCCAGGCCCACCGCCGAGGTGGGCAGGCCGCCGGTGGTGCCGGCCGGCGTCAGGCTGCCGTCGAGGTTCACGCGGAACCCGCTCAGCGAGCCGTCGGTCGCGTTGTGCGCGTAGAGGTACCTGCTGCCGTCGCTGAGGGCGAGGTCGGTCGTGGTGCGGCCGGTCGTCGCCGTCACGCCATCCGGGTTGAGCCGGGTGATCGCGCCCTTCAGGGTGGTGGCGTAGCCGGTGATCGAGTTGCTGCCGGTGTTGCCCGTGTAGACGTACCGGCCCGAGTCGGTCACGGCCACCCAGCAGGCCGCGGTCTGGAGGGTCGCGGCGCTCGGCGTCACCACCCCGAGCGCGCCCGTGCGGGCGACGCCGTAGGACGACACGGCGCTCTGGCCGGCCGCACCGCCGAAGGCCTCCGACACGAACAGGCGGCCGCGCCGGTCGAACGAGAAGCCGAACGGCGTCTGGCCGGCCGACGGGTTGAGGACGGCCGTCCCCAGGCGCCCGTCGCGCCGCACCGGGAAGCCGTCGATCACACCGGTCGCCTTCTCGGTGACGACCACGGTGTCGCCGTCCGGGCTGAACTGCACCTGGGCCGGGCCCGCGGCTCCCGTGCTGAGCGGTCGCGTCGAGCCGGGGAGGGGGGAGAGGTTGCCGCGTCCGGTGAGCCGGAAGCCGCTCACGTTGCCCGCGCCTCCGGCGTTGAGCACATAGACGAGCCCGTCGTGCACCGTGACGCTGATCGGCTGGTCGCCGCCCGAGGACTCGACGTCCGCGAGCCGCAGACCGTGCTCGCCGACGCGGAACACCGACACCTGGTCGCTGCCCGCGTTGACGGCGAGCAGGACGTCGTCGTCGAGGGCCACGGCGCCCTGCGAGCCCAGGCCCGCGCCGGTGCCGAGACCGCCGGTGGTGTAGGTGCCGTTGGGCGTCAGGCTGCCGTCGGCAGCCCGGTCGAAGGCCACCACCGCGTTGCCCGCGACGGCGTTGGTCTGGGAGTAGACGGCTCCGTCGGAGCCGTGGTTCGGATGGGCCGAGGCCAGGCCGGCCTGGGTCAACGCGCCCAGTCCGAGGGCGGCCACCGCCGCGACCGACATGTACCGGGACATGCTCCGCTGCGTCTTCATCGAATGCTCCTGATGTCTTTCGGGACGGACCCGGACGACGCTAGGAACGAGGTGTTTCGCGACTCTTACGGCGGGGGGCGATTCCCTTACGAGGGTCTGAAATCTCGATCGGGGACGCCTGTCGCGGCGGACGGCCCTCGGAGCGCCGCTCCGTGCGCGATGATCCGCCGGTGATGACGCCGGGCGAGAGGGAGCGATGAGCGAGCGCGTGGACGTGGCCGTGGTGGGCGCCGGGCCCGCCGGCTCGACGGCGGCCTACCGGCTCGCCGAGCGCCGGGGCCAGGGTGCTGCTGCTCGACCGCCAGTCGTTCCCGCGCGACAAGCCGTGCGGCGGCGGGCTCACGATGCGGGCGACCAAGGTGCTGCCGGTGGACGTCAGCCCGGTGGTCGAGGACGTGGTGGATCGCATCAACCTGAGGATGGGCCACAACAACGCGACGGCCTCGCACCGGTACGCGCACCCGATCGCGTGGATGACCCAGCGCGCCCGCCTCGACCATTTCCTGGCCGAGCGGGCCGCCGAGGCCGGCGCCGACTTCCAGGACGGCGTGCGCGTGCGCGACATCGAGATCGAGGGCTCCGGAGGCGTGGTGGTGCTCGACGGATCGCGCCGCGTGCACGCCTCGGTGGTGATCGGCGCGGACGGCGTCAACGGCGTCAGCGCCCGGGCGCTCGGCATCGCCACCGAGCGGGTCTTCGGGGTGGCGTTCGAGGGCAACGCGCCGATGACGCCCGAACTCGAGCGGCTCCACCGCTCCACCGTCACCCTGGAGCTCGCGACGGTGCCCGGCGGGTACGGCTGGATCTTCCCCAAGGCCGAGCACATCAACCTGGGCGTCGGCGGGTGGGAGAGCGAGGGGCCCAAGCTGCGCGACCACCTCGCGATCCTCTGCGCGCGCCACGGCGTGCGCGTGGAGGACCTGGAGAAGCTGCGCGGCTACCGCATGCCCCTGCGGCGCGCGTGGGGCGGCGCGGCGCGCGGCCCGGTGGCCCTGGTGGGCGACGCCGCCGGGTTGATCGACCCCTTCTCGGGCGACGGCATGTTCGAGGCGTTCACCAGCTCCGAGCTGGTCAGCGAGGCCGCCCTCGACGTGCTGGCGGGCCGCGTCGCGACCATGGAGCCCTACGGCGCGCGCCTCGAGCGGTCGCTGGCCGGGCACGCCGCGAGCGCCTGGGTGGCCCGGGCGGCCATCGAGCGGATCCCCATGACCACCTGGCGCATCGCGCGCACCTCCGCCGCCGCGCGCTTCCTCGGCCGCCGCCTCGCCAGCCGCACGTCCGAGCGCCAGGTGCCCCTGGTGGGGCACGTCGAGCGCGCGGCGCGCCGCGCGCTGCGACCCGAAGCGGGCTGACGCCGCGATGACGTTGCACCCCGGCGGCGCCGACCGGCCCGGGCCGGGGATTCCCGGCACGTAGAGTGCCGCCAGTGCCGCGCAGACGCCGCCAGCAGCAGGGCCTCGAGCGGGTCCTGGGGGCTCCCGCGCTCTTCGCGACGGCCTACGGCAACGTGGGCTCGTCGATCTACTACGCCCTCGGCGTCACGGCGGCCCTCGCCCTGGGCCTCACGCCGGTCGTGTTCATCGTGGCCGGCCTGATCTTCGCCCTCACGGCGGCGACCTACGCCGAGGGCACGGTGCGTTTCCCCGAGGCCGGTGGCTCGGCGAGCTTCGCGCGGCAGGCCTTCAACGAGGTGGTCAGCTTCGGGGCCGGCTGGGCCCAGATGCTCAACTACATCATCACGATCGCCATCTCGGTGTTCTTCGTGCCGCACTACCTGTCCATCTTCTGGTCGCCCCTCAAGCAGAACCCGTGGGACGTCGTGGTCGGGGCGGTCGTCGTGGTGCTGCTCGTCGGGATCAACATCGTGGGCGTCAAGGAGGCCGCCAAGCTCAACATCGTGCTCGCGGTCGTCGACTTCGCCACGCAGGCGCTGCTGGTGGCCCTGGGCTTCGCGCTGATCTTCTCGCCCACGATCCTCGTGAACAACGTCGATTTCGGCGTCGCGCCCACCTGGGGCGCCTTCTTCCTGGCCGTGCCGGTGGCGATGATCGCCTACACCGGCATCGAGACCATCTCCAACCTCGCCGAGGAGGCGCGCGACCCCTCGCGCGACATCCCCCGGTCGATCCGCATGGTGGCGATCGCGGTCTACGCCATCTACTTCACGCTGCCGGCCATCGCGCTCTCGGCGCTGCCGGTCACCCTGGGCCCCGACGGGTACACCACGGCGCTCGGGCTGCCGCCCGAGGACGGGGGCTTCGCCAACGACCCGGTGCTCGGCCTGGTCGAGAACCTCGGCATCGAGGGCATCACCCTCAGCGCGCTCAAGATCTACGTCGGCGTGCTGGCCGCCACCATCCTGCTGATCGCCGCCAACGCCGGGGTGATCGGCGCGTCGCGCATCACGTATTCCATGGCCAGCTATCGCCAGCTGCCCGAGCCGTTCCGGCGCCTGCACCCGCGTTTCAAGACGCCGGTGCTGGCGCTGGTGCTGTTCGCCGGCGTCTTCGCGATCATCGCCCTGCTGCCGGGGCAGACCGACTTCCTCGGCACGATGTACGCGTTCGGCGCGATGCTCTCGTTCACCATCGCGCACGTCTCGATCGTCGCGCTGCGCGTGCGCCGGCGCGACGAGGAGTTGATCTACCGGGCCAAACCCAACCTGCGGTTCCGGGGCATCGACTGGCCGCTGTTCGCGATCATCGGCGGCCTCGGGACCGGCTTCGCGTGGCTGGTGGTGCTGTTTCAGGAACCCCTCACCCGATGGGCCGGCCTCGGGTGGATCGCGCTCGGCTTCGTGGTCTACGCGATCTACCGGCTCGGCGTGCTCAAGATCCCGATGGGCCTCACGGTGCGCGCGCCCGCGCTGGTGATGGGCGGGGCCCTGCAGATCGAGTACCGCTCGATCGTGGTCCCGGTGACGCGCTCGGCGGCCTCGGAGGAGGCCCTGGTGGCCGGCGCGCGGCTGGCCGCCGAGCGCCGCTCCCAGGTGGCCATCGTGCACGTGCTCGAGATCCCGATGGAGCTGTCGCTGACCACCGCGATCCCCGACGCCGAGAAGGCCGCCAACGCGCTGCTCGACGACGCGCGAGCGCTGGTGGAGAGCCACGGGGTCAAGGCCGTCACCCGCCTCGAGCGCGCTCGCAGCGCCGGTGAGGCCATCGTGGCCGACGCCGACGCCCGCACCGCGGAGCTCGTCGTGATCGGCGCGCCGCGCCGGGGCATCGGGCGCCGGGCGCCGGTGTTCGGCCGGACGGTGCGGTACGTGCTCAAGCACAGCTCGTGCCGCGTGCTGGTGGTGGCCGAGAAGGTGCCCGACAAGGTGGCCGCGTGAGCCCCGGCCGAGGCCCGCTGATCTTCGCCTGCCTGGTGGTGGTGATGGGCCTGCTCGTCGTGGCGCGCACCATCGCCCTCGGCGTGGGCGGCGGCCTCGGGCTGCTGATCGGCGGAATGATGATCCTGGGCGGCGGCCTGCGCATCTACATGGGTGTGGCCACGTGGCGAAACCGCTGACCGAACCCGGTCGCCCGCCGCGGGGCGAGGCCGCCCGCCAGATCCGCGCCCGGTCGCTGGCACTGATCGCCTACGGCGAGATCGGCTCGTCGCTGATCTTCGCGCTCGGCATCGTCGCGCTCTGGGCCGATGCACTCACGCCCTGGGTGCTGCTCGCCGTCGGCCTGCTGGTGCTGGTGGTCACCCTCTCCTACGCCGAGGGTGCGGCGGCGATGCCGGAGGCCGGCGGGGCGGCCACCTTCGTGCGGCGGGCCTTCAGCGATCCGCTGGGCTTCGTCACCGGGTGGATGCTCTTCCTCGACTACCTGGTGGTCATCGCGCTCGCGGCGATCTTCGTCCCCCACTACATCGGCGGGGCGATCGGGTGGAACGCGATCACCGACCGGCCCTGGGACGCGGTCGTCGGCATCGGCGTCATCGCCGCGCTGGCCATCGTCAGGCGCATCAAACGCGTGCGCCTCTACGTCATCGCCGTCGTCATGGCGGGCGTCGCCCTCGTCGCCCAGCTGCTGCTGGCGATCCTCGGGTTCATCCTGGTGTGGTCGTCCGACTCGCTCACCGTGGGCGTGGACATCGGCACCACGCCCTCGTGGGGGTCGATCGCCGTCGCGCTGTCGCTCGCCACGCTGGCGTACACCGGCCTGGAGACGATCACCAACTTCGCGGCCGAGGTCCGCGAGCCGGGCCGCACCCTGCCGCGCAGCCTGTTCGTGGGCATCGGCCTGGTGGTGGTGATCAACGTCGCGGTGTCGATGGTCGGGGTCTCCGCGTACCCGGTCGAGCCCACCGCGGGGGCGCCGGACGGCGTGGCGAGCGCCCTGTTCAACGGATTGGCTCCAGGCTCCACTGCTGGGCATCGCGACGGCCATCGGGGACGAGCTGCCCTGGGGCGGCACCGTGCTCGAGTGGTTCGTGGGCATCTCGGACGCGCTGATCCTGATCACCGTGATGGCCACCGCGATGGCCGGCGGCGAGCGGCTGGCCTACTCGATGGCCCGCTACGACATGCTGCCGCACGCCTTCGCCCGCCCCGAGCGCGGGTCGTCGCCCACGGGGGCCGCCACCCTCGCCGCCGCGGTCATCGCCCCGGTGCTGATCGTGCTGGCCGACGCGGTCGGCGACGGCGCCCGGTTCCTCGCCGGGCTCTACAGCTTCGGTGTGCTGATCGCGATGACGGCCGCGCAGATCGCGGTGGTGCGATTGCGGATACGCGAACCCGACCTGCCACGACCCTTCCGCGTGCGCGGCAACGTGCGATGGCGGGGCGCGTCGATCCCGGTGGCCTCGGTCATCGGCGCGGTGCTCACGCTGATCCTGTGGGTCACGTCACTGGCCACCCACGGCGGCGCCCGCATCGCCGGACCGGTGTGGCTGGTGCTGGGCATCGGCGTCTACCTGCTCTCCCGCCGCGCGGGGGGCGAGACCCTGCTCGGCCGGGCCACCCCGGCGGTTCCCGACCTGGTGGCCACGCCCGAGTACGACACGCGGCGCATCCTGGTCCCGCTCAAGCTCAGCAACATCGGCGAGGAGGTGCTCGCGACGGCGATCCGCCTCGCCGAGGAGCGGGGCGCCGAGGTGCGCGTGCTGTGCGTGATCACGGTGCCCCTGTCCCAGCCGCTCGACGCGGTGGTGACCGAGGAGGAGGTGCGGACCCACGAGGCGATGGACGAGGTGCGCATGGTCGCCGAGGAGCAGGGCGTGGAGCTGCAGGCGCACCTCGTGCGGGCCCGGTCCCTCAGCGAGGCGATCATCAGCGAGGCCAGGGACATCGACGCCGACCTGATCGTGCTCGGGTCGGCCCCACGGTGGCGCACCCACAAGCGATTCTTCAGCCCGGCTGTCGATGAGGTCTTGCGCGGAGCGCCGTGTGAGGTGATGGTCGTCACTTATCCCGAGGGCGTCCTCCTGGACGCCGAGGAGTCATGATGCATTCATGAACGCGATCGTCGTGGGGTGTGGACGCGTGGGATCGACGCTCGCCCAGCGGCTCGCCGGCGATGGCTGGGAGGTCACCGTCATCGAGCTCAACGAGGACAACCTGGTCCGGCTCGGGCCGGAGTGGCGTCACCCGCTGGTGCTCGGGCACGGCATGGACGCCCGGGTGCTGGAGGAGGCGGGCATCAGCGACGCCAACGTCCTGATCGCCGCCACCGACGGCGACAACACCAACCTGGTCATCGCCCAGGTCGCCACCAAGCGCTACAGCGTCGAGCACGTGGCGGCACGCATCCAGGACCCGGCGCGCGCCGACGCGTACAGCGATCGGGGCTTCGAGATCATCTCGCCGGTTCAGATCGCGATCGAGAAGCTCGTCAAGTGGGCAACGAACGCAGGAAAGGTCGACTGATGTTCGCCATCGTCGTGGGGGGCGGGAAGATCGGGGCCAACGTGACCCGGTCGCTGGTGGAGCGCGACCGAGAGGTGGTGCTGATCGAGCACAACGCCTCGCGCGCCGACGTCCTGGAGGGGGAGTTCGGCCACCGCGTCGTGCACGGCGACGGCACCGAGCTCTACGTGCTCGAGCTGGCCGGCGTCACGCGCCCGCCGGACATCGTGGTCGCGGTCACCGGCGACGACGAGGACAACCTCGTCATCGCCCAGCTCTGCCGCGAGCGCTACGGCGTCGAGAAGGTGATCGCCCGCGTCAACGACCCGCGCAACCAGGACCACTTCGACCTGCTGGGCGTCGCCCCGACGGTCTGCTCGACGCTGCGCATCATGGCGCTCATCGAGCACGAGGTGCCCGAGCACGATCTGGTGCATCTGCTCGAGCTGCGCAAGGAGAACCTGGAGATCATCGAGGTCGAGATCGGCTCCAAGTGCCCCTGCGTGGGCAAGTCGGTCGAGGGTCTCGGGCTCCCCACCGGGTCCAAGCTGATCTCCGTCGTGCGCGACGGCACCGCCGTCATCGCCGTGGGGTCGACCGTCCTCGCCCCCGGTGATCAGGTGCTGGCGATCCTCGAGCCCGGCCGCGAGGAGGATGTGCGCAAGATCCTGATCGGCCGGTGAGCGCCGCCGCGGGCGGCGACACCGCCGAGCGCCGCGAGCGGGTGCTCGCGGCCATCGTCGAGGCGGGGGAGACGGGTGTGTCGGGCGAGGCCCTCGCCGAGGCGATGGGCACCTCGCGCGCGTCGGTGCACCGCCACGTCGAGGCGCTGCGCCGCGACGGCCTCGACATCCGCAGCGCACACGACGGCTACCGCCTGGCCGAGGGCGTCGATCCCGTGGTGCCGCTGCTCGTGACCCCGCGGCTCAGCGCTCCGCTCGCCGGGCCGCTGACCTGGCTTCCCGAGACCGGCTCCACCAACGAGGACCTGATCGCCCTCGCGCGCGACGGGGCCCCCGAGGGCACCGTGATCGGCACCGACATCCAGACCGCCGGCCGCGGCCGGCGCGGGCGCACCTGGATGGCCGCGCGCGGCCACGGCCTGCTGGTGTCGGCGCTGCTGCGCCCCGGCATCCCCCCGGTGGACGCCGGCCTGCTGCCGGTCGTCGCGGCGGTCGGAGCCGCCGAGGCGCTCGGGGCCGACGCGCGCATCGTGTGGCCCAACGACATCCTCATCGGCGGCCGCAAGGTGGCGGGCATCCTCTGCGAGATGTCGGCCGATCAGGAGGGCGTCGCCTGGGCGGTGGTGGGCATCGGCATCAACGTCCGCTCGGCGCCCGCCCTGGACGACGCCCGCTGGAGCCCCGGCGCCCTCGCCGACACCGGCGACGCGCCCACGCGGGCCAACCTGCTGGTGCGCCTGCTCGCCTCCCTGGGCGACCGCTACCGCGAGTGGGTCGGCACGGGGCCGGACCTGATCCTCGCCGCCTTCGCCGAGCGCGACGCCCTCGTCGGCCGCCGCATCACGGTCAGCCTGCCCGAGGGCGAGGTCTCCGGGGTCTCGGGCGGCACCGACGAACTCGGGCGCCTACGCCTGCAGGGCGACGACGGGCAGGAGCGCCGCCTCGGCGCCGGCGAGGTCGTGCGCGTCTCCCACTAGGGCCCGTTAGAGCTCGACCGCGTGCTTCAGGCGGGCGAGGCGGTCGTCCCAGGCGCGCTCGGTGGAGCGCAGCCAGGCGGTGGTGGGGTGGAGGGCGCCCTCGCGCAGCCGGTAGCGCACCTCGCGCCCGCCGGCCGTCCAGGCGCTCCACGAGCCCCGCGTCCTGCAGCGTCGCGAGGTGCTTCGCCACCGCCTGACGGGTGATCGGAAGGGACTCGGTCAGCGTGGGCACCGTCGTGGTGCCGTCGCGCAGCAGCGACTCCACCATCGAGCGGCGGGTGGGGTCGGCCAGCGCGGCGAACACCGCTCCCAGCGCGTCGGTCACACGGCCACCGGGCAGAAGCGGGCGGCGAGGCGCGCCATCGGCACGGTGGGCAGCGTCTCGGTGACCACGACGCGGGTGCCGGCCGGCGCCGCGACGACCAGGAACTCGACCCGGGTCGCGGGCTCGTCGCCCTCCCACCACCACCACACCAGCCGGTGCGGGGGCTCGGACACCTCGACATGGATCTCGCGATCCGGCTCGTCCAGCCAGGCCTCGCGGCCCTCGTCGCTGGAGAGGGCGTCCCAGACGTCCTCGGGACTGGCCTCCACCTCGATCTCACGTCGTGCGGGCACGGGGCCCTCCTTTGACAACTGATTGGTTGCTATGGTCCACGACAACCGTTGAGTTGTCGAAAGGATAGCCCATGCCGCTCATTCCCATGGTCGTCGAGCAGAGCCCCCGCGGGGAGCGCTCGTTCGACATCTACTCGCGCCTGCTCAACGAGCGGATCATCTTCCTCGGCCAGGCCGGTCGACGATCAGATCGCCAACCTCGTCGTGGCTCAGCTGCTGCACCTCGAGAGCGACGACCCCGACAAGGACATCGCGCTCTACATCAACTCACCGGGCGGGGTCGTGTACTCCGGGCTGGCCATCTACGACACGATGCAGTTCATCCGCCCCGACGTGCAGACCATCTGCTTCGGCATCGCGATGAGCATGGGGTCGCTGCTCCTCGCCGGGGGCGCGCCGGGCAAGCGCATGGCCCTGCCCAACAGCCGCATCCTCATCCATCAGCCGAGCGGCGGCTTCCAGGGGCAGGCGAGCGACATCGAGATCCACGCCAGGGAGACGATCGCCCTACGCCAGCGCCTCGACGAGATCTACGCGCACCACACCGGCCAGACCGTCGAGCGGATCACCGACGACATGGAACGCGACCGCTTCTTCACGGCCGAGCAGGCGCGCGACTACGGCCTGGTTGACCGCGTCATCGACGCCCACGAGGTCGCCACGTCACCCCTCGGCTTCCGGCCCGGGTGACCCCGGCGGCGCTCTCCGGACGCGGTACGTCCGGAGAGCGCTCCGGTCGCCGGTGGCCTCGAGCCGGCCCGCGTCGATCAGCACGCGCAGCCGTGAACCGACGAAGTCGTCCGAGAGCGGGTTGTCGGGCGCGCACCCGCCCATCACGTCGCCCGCGACATCCGCCGCCGGGCGCCACTCATATGTCGCGTGGCTCATCACGGCGGCGTCGTAGTGCTCCCGGGGCAGCGTGACGACCCGCCCGTCGCGCATCCCCCGCAGCAGGCCGCCGTGAGCCTCGATGTCGGCGAGCGTCCGCGCCATCCCCTCGCGATCCGCGGCGGTCATCGGCGAGCGCCCGGCGATCACCCGCCCCACCTCCTCCGGAGGCACCAGGGGCGCGGCGCTCCATCCACCGATGCTCGTGACGTCGGCGACCGAGACCGGCCCCGGATGGTCCCGAAGCCGCCGCGCCGCCGTGAGCAGGAAGATCTGCTCCGCGGCGGTCGCCCCATGCCAGACGACCACCTCGCGCGTCTCGCGCCGCAGGAGCTCCTCCAGTTCGGTCCAGCCCTCGTCCGCCGCGAAGGCGTCGCTCAGGGGGCCGACCGTCGGGTCGCCGTGGACGACGACGATCCGCCCCCCGAGCGCGTGGCGCTCGTTCGCCCACCTCACGGTGCCTGCGGTCGGGTGCCCGAGCACGAGGTGGACGATCGATCCGGTCATCTCGCCACGATGGCGCTAGTGGTGGTGCGGCGCGTCGCAGGACTCGTGGTGGCAGTGGCACTCGGAGGCCTTCGGATTCGCCTCGCAGAACGGCGAACAGAACTTCTCGCCCTTCTTCGCCTCGCAGGTGCAGCTGGAGTGCTGACAGACAGCCATCGTTTTCCTCCCAGGAGAGTGGAGCCGAACCCTGACACGCCGGCGCGGATCGAACACGGCTGGGGCTCTGAGACCAGACCCCATCAGCGTTCCGAGCTCGGCGGTTCCGAGCCCTCAGCGTTTCGAGGTCTAAGGTCAAGAGCACAACGACGTTCTGAGCCGACGACGATCCTCAAAGCTCTGAGAGTCTCCTCTGAGCGGTCCCGCATCGTCTGTCGGCGCGCTTGTCCCTTACGCGGCGAGGGTCGGCCTCTTGCGGGCCGACCCAGGCGCGGCAAATCCGCCCTGCCGGGCGGATTGGCATTCGGTGGCCCGCCTTGGCGGGGCGACCTTGCACAGCCGGCCAGAAGGCCGGCTGTCTCATCGCCTTTCGGCGATATCGGGGCCAGGATCTTCGCCTGCAGGTCACCGCTTCCCCGACGGGGCGACGGCCGGCCTTGGCCGGCGGTGCAGGGCCCGTGTGGCCGAATGGCGCACCGTGCCCGCGGTGTGTCGGGCCCGGTGCGCGACGAACGGCCCCGCAAGAGGCCGGTTCCTCGCCGTGTCACCAGTCCTCAACGCACTGTGCGCAACGCCCGTAGCTCGCCCGTAGCTCAGAACGCTCAGAGCTCAGAACGCCCCGATACCCTTGGGCCGTGAGGGTCGCCCTCTACCACGGAGCCGGTCGCCTCACCCTCGAGGAGCGGCCCGATCCGGTGGCCGGCCCCGGTGAGCTCGTGGTGCGGGTGCGCGCCTGCGGGCTCTGCGGCAGCGACCTGATGCAGTGGTACCAGGACCCGCGCGCGCCGGTGGTGCTGGGCCACGAGCCGGCCGGAGAGGTGGTCGAGGCCGGCCCCGGCGCGCCCTTCGCGCTCGGCGACCGCGTGTTCGTTCACCACCACGTCCCGTGCATGACCTGCGCCCTGTGCCGCGCGGGCCGGCACACCCTGTGCGACACCTTTCGCCGCACGCGCATCGACCCCGGGGGCCTCGCCGAGCTGATCCGGGTGCCCGCCGAGAACGCCCGCCTCGACACGCTGGCGCTGCCGCTCGAGGTCAGCGACTCCGACGCCACCCTCATCGAGCCGCTCGGATGCGTGCTGCGCGGCCAGCGGTTCGCCGGGGTCGCCCCGGGCTCCCGGGTCGCCGTGGTCGGCGCCGGGGCGATGGGGCTGCTGGAGATCGGCGCGGCCCTCGCGGCCGGCGCCGAGCGCGTGGTCGCCATCGAGCCGCGGGAGGACCGGCGCGCGCTGGCGCTCGCCGCCGGCGCGGTCGCCGCCTTCGCCGACGACGACCCCGGCGCCATCCGCGACGCGCTCGGCGGTCTCGCCGACCAGGTCTTCGTGTGCACCACCAAGGCCGAGGCGATCGCGGGCGCTCTCCACCTGGCGGGCCCCGCGGGCGTGGTGCAGCTGTTCGCGCCCCCTCGGCCGGGCACGCCGGTCCCGCTCGACCTCGGGGCGATCTTCTTCCGCGAGGTGACCATCCAGTTCGACCTACTCCGCCGGGCCGCTCGACACGCGCGACGCCCTCGCCCTGCTGGCCGCGGGCGCGATCCCGACGCAGGGCCTCATCTCGCACCACCTGCCCCTGGACGAGGTCGAGGAGGCCTTCCGGCTGGCCCGCTCAGGGGAGGCGACCAAGGTGGTCGTCCTCCCCTGATCCGAGCCGCGCGCGCACCCCTGCGCGATGCGGCGTTTCGTGACAATCGTCACAGGGCAACCCCCGATGGCGGCCCCCGGCGCCGCGCATCACAAGGGGGTAGACGCATGGCATCTCGCAGACGCACCACTGTGGCGCTCGCGATCTCGGTCGCGGCCGTCGGAGCACTGGTGGTCGGTGCGGTCGCCGCCGTCACGCGATCGAGCGACGAGACGGCGCTGCAACCGACGCGCAAAGCCGCCAGCAGGGGGGTCGAGCATCGGATCGACTCCCTGCTGGCCAAGATGACGACCACCGAGAAGCTGCAGCAGCTGCAGCTTCTCTCGGACGGGCAGATCACCGACGCGGACGCCCGCGCCGGCGTGGGCTCGGTGTTCAGCCTCACCGATCCGGCCAAGATCGACCACTTCCAGCAGATCGCGGTGAAGGAGTCGCGGCTGCACATCCCGATCCTGTTCGCCTACGACACGATCCACGGCTACCGCACGATCTTCCCGATCCCGCTCGGCGCGGCGAGCAGCTTCGATCCGGGCGTGGCCACCGCCGACGGCACCATCTCGGCGCGCGAGACGGCCACCGTGGGGATCAAGCAGATCTACAGCCCGATGGTCGATGTCTCGCACGAGCCCCGCTGGGGCCGCATCTCCGAGGGCGCGGGTGAGGACCCCTATCTCGGGTCCGTCTTCGCCGCCGCGCGGGTCAAGGCCGGTCAGGGCGCGGACTACTCCAAGCCCGACAAGGTCGTGACCAGCGTCAAGCACTACGCGGCGTACGGGCAGCCCGAGGGCGGCCGTGAGTACGGCACCACCGACATGTCCGTCGCGCGCCTGCGCAACCTGTACCTGCCGCCCTTCAAGGCGGCGATCGACGCGGGCTCGGACACGGTGATGTGCTCGTTCAACGCCATCAACGGCGTGCCCGGCTGCGCCAACTCCGAGCTGGAGACCGACCTCCTCAAGAAGGAGTGGGGCTTCGACGGCTTCATCGAGAGCGACTACACGGCCGTCGCCGAGCTCCGCGCGTGCCCGCCCGTGACGCCCGACGAGGGTCCCTGTGGCCACGGCGTGGCCGCGGACGGTCCCGGAGCCGCTGCGGCCGCGCTCAACGCGGGCACCGACTCCGAGATGGTCAGCACCAACATCCGCGACTACGGCAAGCAGTTGCTGTCGCAGAAGCGCATCTCGATGTCGCGCGTCAACGACGCCGTGCGGCGCATCCTGCGCGTCAAGTTCCGCGCCGGACTGTTCGAGCACCCCTATGTCGACCAGGCCAAGGCCGTCGACCCGGCGAGCTTCGTGACCCCGGCCGACCGCACCGCGGCACGCACCGCGGCCGCGAAGTCGATGGTGCTGCTCAAGAACGACGGCGGCGCCCTGCCGCTCGACCCGGCCAAGTCGGTCGCGGTCATCGGCCCGCTGGGCGACAGCCCGCACGACATGCTCGGCCCGTGGTGGGGCAAGGGGTCAGGACACGGACGCCGTGTCGCTCTTCGCCGGCATCAAGGCGCAGAACCCCAACACCACGTTCACGGCGGGCTGCACGATCGAGGACAAGGACCCGCCCGACAACACGCCCGCGGGTGAGTGCGGCTCGGACGCCGGCTTCCCGGCCGCCGTGGCCGCCGCCAACGCCGCCGATCAGGTGGTGCTGGCCCTCGGTGAGTCGCGCGGTCAGAGCGGCGAGTCGGCCTCCCGCGTGGAGATCGACCTGCCCGGCAAGCAGCAGCAGCTGATCGACGCGATCAAGGCCACCGGCAAGCCGTTCGTGGTGGTGCTGTTCAACGGCCGCCCGCTGACGCTGTCGCAGGTCGACGCCTCATCGCCGGCCATCCTCGAGGCCTGGTTCCCGGGCGTCGAGGCGGGCAACGCCGCGGCCGACGTGCTGTTCGGCAAGGTCAACCCGGGCGGCAAGCTGCCGGTCTCGTTCCCGCGGGCGCTCGGTCAGATCCCGATCTACTACAACCACGAGCCCACGGGGCGTCCGTGTGACGTGACCTCGAAGTACAACAACCGGTATCGCGACCTCGCCTCGTGCGATCCGCTGTACCCGTTCGGCTATGGGCTCAGCTACACGACGTTCTCGGTCACCAACCTGCGTCTCGGTGCCAAGAGCGTGTCCAAGAACGGCAGGGTCACCGCCTCCATGGACGTCACCAACACCGGTGCCGTCGCGGGCGACGACGTGGCCCAGCTGTACATCCACGACCCGGTCGCGAGCATCTCGCAGCCGGTGCGGCGCCTGCGCGGCTTCCAGCGCGTGACGCTGGCGCCCGGCGCCACCCAGACGGTGCGGTTCACGCTCGACAAGAGCGACTTCGGCTTCTACGACAACGAGGGACACTTCGTCGTCGAGCCGGGGGCCATCGACGTCTACGCCGGTGACAGCTCCACCGCGAGCCTCACCAAGACGCTCGACGGTGCGCTGATCCAGGGGTGAGCCACTCGCACCGCCGGCGCTCGCGCGTCGGCGGTGCGGCTCACGTCTTCTTGCGCGACGCCGCCCTCGAAGCGGGAGCGATCGACCACGAAGCGCTGGTGGGTGCCGGAGCAGATGCGCTCCACGGCGTCGTCCACCTCGGCCGAGAAGGTCAGGCGCCGCCCGGCCACCTCCTCCAGGCGCACGCGGGCCACGACCTCCATGCCCGGCGGGGTGGCCGCGTCGTGGCTCAGGTCCACGTGGACGCCCAGCGAGAGCTCGCCCTCGTCGAGGTGCGGCGCGATCGCCTGGATGCACGCCCACTCCACGAATCCGACCATGAAGCCGGTGGCGAACACCTCGGGCATCGCCGCGAACTCGGGCGACTCCGGGTACAGGTGGGGCACCGTCTTGGTCACCGGCACCACGAAGCGCAGCTCGTGTGCGATGCCCGGTGCGAGGGTCGGTTTCATGCGCGCCTGCCCATGTCCGGACCCTATGCGACGCAACGCCCGTTTCGCGTTCCCACGTGCTCCAAGGGCACGCCGCAGGGACGTTCGCTATGCTCCCGAACGGGCCTGTGGGCCCTCTCTCGGTGGACGTAGCTCAGTTGGTAGAGCTCCTGGTTGTGGTCCAGGCGGTCGTGGGTTCGAATCCCATCGTTCACCCCTCGGCCGGTCTCGGGCGGGTGTGGCGAAACCGGTAGACGCGCTAGGTTTAGGTCCTAGTGGGGCAACCCTTGGAGGTTCGAATCCTCTCACCCGCATATCCTCGAACCGCCATGTGGCGGGGGTGCAGACACGCATGCCGCTGACCGCAGAAGTCACACCGCTCGAGGAGAACAAGGTTCGCCTCGACGTCGCCGTCCCCGAGGACGAGGTCCAGCGCGGCATGGAGCGGGCCATCCGGCAGCTCGGCCGCGATGTCCGCGTCCCGGGCTTCCGGCCCGGCAAGGCGCCGGCCGAGGTCATCGTCCAGCGCGTCGGCCGTGACGCCGTCGTGCAGGAGATGCTGAGGGGATCGCTGAGCGGGTGGTACTCCACCGCCGTCGCCGAGACCGGCCTCAAGCCGATCGACGACCCCGATCTCGACCTGGAGAGCGTGCCCGAGGAGGGCGACCTCACCTTCCAGGCCACCGTCCAGGTGCGCCCCGTCGCCACGCTCGGCGTCTACACCGGCCTCGAGGTCGGCAAGGCCGACGTCGAGATCCCCGAGGGCGCGCTCGAGGCCGAGCTCAACGCCCTGCGCGAGAAGGCCTCGCGCCTGGTGCCCGTGGAGCGCGCGGCGCAGGCCGGCGACTTCGTGGTCATCGACTTCGACGGATCGATCGACGGCAAGGCCATGCGCCAGGCCGCGCAGCGCGACTACGTGGTCGAGCTCGGCGGCGGCCGCCTGATGCCCGAGTTCGACACCAAGCTCACCGGCCTGAGCGCGGGCGAGACGGTCGAGTTCCCGCTGTCGTACTCCGACACGGACGGGCGCCCGGAGCTGGCCGGCAAGACGGTCGACTACAGCGCGACGGTCAAGCTGGTGCAGGCCAAGGAGCTCCCCGAGCTGAGCGACGACCTGGCCCTCGAGGTCAGCGAGTTCGACACCATCGACGAGCTGCGGGCCGACCTGGAGCGCCGCCTCGACGAGGCCGCGACCGCCCAGGTCAACGAGCTCTTCCGCCGCATGGCGATCGACGCGGTCACCGAGAAGGCGACCGTCGACGTGCCCACCGTGATGGTGGACCGCCGCATCGGCACGATCCTGCAGCAGACCGCCGCCCAGCTGCCCGAGGGCGTCTCCTTCGAGGACTACGTGGCCGCGACCGGCCGCTCCATCGAGGAGATCATCGAGGAGCTGCGCCCCGACGCCGAGGCCGCGATCCGTCGCGAGCTGGTGGTGGAGGCCGTCGCCGACGCCGAGAGCATCGAGGTCACGGACGAGGAGATGGAGGAGCAGGTGCGCTCCGACGCCGAGGCCACCGGCCGCGCCGCCGACCGCCTGCTGCACGAGCTGCAGCACCACGGCGGCTGGGACGCGCTGCGCCAGGACATGCGCCTGAAGAAGGCCGTGGACCTGATCGTCGAGGGCACGAACCCCATTCCGATGGCCCAGGCCGAGGCCCGTGAGAAGCTCTGGACGCCTGAGGACGAGACCAAGACGGAGGGCGGCCTCGTGACGCCCGAAACGGCAGGGAAGGACGCTCCGGCGGGGAAACTCTGGACGCCCGGCGACCCCAAGTGACCAGCACCACCCGAACGGAGCCCACCTGATGAGTCCTTTGATCCCGATGGTCGTCGAGCAGACCTCGCGCGGTGAGCGCTCGTTCGACATCTACTCGCGCCTGCTCAACGAGCGGATCGTGTTCCTCGGCACGCCGGTGGACGACCAGATCGCCAACCTGATCGTGGCCCAGCTCCTGCACCTCGAGAGCGAGGACCCCGACAAGGACATCTCGCTCTACATCAACTCGCCGGGCGGCTCGGTGTACGCCGGCCTCGCGATCTACGACACGATGCAGTTCATCAAGCCCGACGTGTCGACGATCTGCGTCGGCATCGCGATGAGCATGGGCGCGCTGCTGCTGTCGGGCGGCGCCGAGGGCAAGCGGATGGCGCTCCCCAACGCGAAGATCCTGATCCACCAGGTGTCCAGCGGGTTCAGCGGCCAGGCGACCGACATCGAGATCCACGCGCGGGAGATCCTCGACCTGCGCAAGCGGCTCGACCAGATCATCGCCAAGCACACCGGTCAGCCGATCGAGAAGGTCGCGAAGGACACCGAGCGCGACTACTTCATGAGCGCGCCGGAGGCTCAGGAGTACGGCATCGTCGATCGCGTCATCGAAAGCCACTAGAGCATCCTGGGGGCCTGACCGATGGCGAAGTCTTCCGAGTCGAACGAACAGCTTCTCTGCAGCTTCTGCGGCAAGTCGCAGCGGCAGGTCAAGAAGCTGATCGCCGGCCCCGGCGTGTACATCTGCGACGAGTGCATCGATCTCTGCAACGAGATCATCGACGAGGAGCTGACCACACCGGTCACCTTCGATCCCGAGTCGCTCCCGCGCCCGCGCGAGATCTACGGGGTCCTGAACGACTACGTGGTGGGGCAGGAGGAGGCCAAGCGCACCCTGGCCGTCGCCGTCTACAACCACTACAAGCGCGTCAACATGATGCAGGCCGGCGACAGCGACATCGAGCTGCAGAAGAGCAACATCCTGCTGCTCGGGCCCACCGGTTGCGGCAAGACGCTGCTGGCCCAGACGCTGGCGCGCATCCTCAACGTGCCCTTCGCGATCGCCGACGCCACGGCCCTCACCGAGGCCGGCTACGTGGGCGAGGACGTCGAGAACATCCTCCTCAAGCTGATCCAGGCCGCCGACTTCGACGTCAAGAAGGCCGAGACCGGGATCATCTACATCGACGAGGTCGACAAGATCGCGCGCAAGGCCGACAACCCGTCGATCACGCGCGACGTGTCGGGCGAGGGCGTGCAGCAGGCGCTGCTCAAGATCCTCGAGGGAACGGTGGCCTCCGTGCCGCCCCAGGGCGGGCGCAAGCACCCGCACCAGGAGTTCCTCACCATCGACACCACCAACGTGCTGTTCATCTGCGGCGGCGCCTTCGCGAACCTCGAGAAGATCGTCGAGCGCCGCATCGGCCACAAGGGCGTCGGCTTCGCGGCCGACGTGCGCAGCAAGCACGGCGGCGACCCGCACGACGCCTTCAGCGAGGTGCTCCCCGAGGACCTCATGAACTACGGGCTGATCCCCGAGTTCATCGGCCGCCTGCCGGTCATCTCGGCGGTCCACCAGCTCTCGCGCGACGACCTGGTGCAGATCCTGACCGAGCCCAAGAACGCGCTGGTGCGCCAGTACAAGCGCTTCTTCAGCTTCGACGAGGTCGACCTCGTGTTCGCCGACGACTCGCTGCAGGCGATCGCCAACAAGGCGCTCGAGCGCGAGACCGGCGCCCGCGGCCTGCGCTCCATCATGGAGGCGGCCCTGCTCAACGTGATGTTCGAGCTGCCCTCGCGCGACGACGTGCGCCGCTGCGTGGTCACCCGCGAGACCATCGAGAAGGGCCTGCCGCCGACGCTCGTCACCGAGGCGCCCGAGCGGGCCGCCGAGGCCGGCGGAGAGTCCGCATAACCCCTCCGCCCGGCGAGGGACCGGTGTCGACGAAACCTTCCGCCGGTCGATTCGAGCCATCCGAGGTCGAGCCGCGCTGGATCGAGGCCTGGCGCGAGGCCGGCGTCGGCCACGCCGACCCCTCCAGCGAGGACCCGGCGTACGCGATCGCCATGCCGCCCCCCAACGTCACGGGGGCGCTGCACATCGGCCACGCGCTCAACAACACGATCCAGGACGTCCTGATCCGCTCGCGCCGCATGGCCGGCGACGAGACGCTGTGGATCTGCGGCACCGACCACGCCGGCATCGCCACCCAGGCGGTCGTCGAGAAGAGCCTCGCCGCCCAGGGCATCTCGCGGGCCGAGCTCGGGCGCGAGGAGTTCACGCGCCGGGTCTGGGAGTGGAAGGACGAGTACGGCGGCACCATCATCGGCCAGCTGCGGCGCCTGGGCTGCACGCTCGACTACGAGCGCGAGCGCTTCACCATGGACGACGCCTACGCCTCGGCGGTGCTCCACGTGTTCGTGGACCTGTACGAGAAGGGCTACATCTACCGCGACCGGTACATGGTCAACTGGGATCCGGGCCTCGGCTCGGCCATCTCCGACCTGGAGGTCGAGGAGCGCGAGGTCACCGACACCCTCGTCAGCATCGCCTACCCGCTCACCGACGGCAGCGGCGAGGTGGTGGTGGCCACGGTGCGCCCCGAGACGATGCTCGGCGACACCGCCGTGGCCGTGAACCCCGACGACGAGCGCTATCGCGACCTGATCGGCAAGACGCGTCACGCTGCCGTTGGTCGGCCGCGAGATCCCGATCGTCGGCGACGCCTACGTCCAGACCGAGTTCGGCACCGGCGCCCTCAAGGTGACCCCCGCCCACGACCCCAACGACTTCGAGATCGCGCGCCGGCACGACCTGGACGCGATCGGCGTCATCGGCGAGGACGGCCGCATGACCGCCGAGGCCGGCGTCTACGAGGGCCTCACCCCGGCCGAGGCCTCGGAGCGCGTGGTGGCCGACCTGCGGGCCCAGGGCCTGATCCGCGCCGAGGAGCCGTACACGCACACGGTGCCCTTCTCGCACCGCTCCGGCGCGCGCGTCGAGCCGCTGGTCTCGCTGCAGTGGTTCTGCGACATGACCCGGCTCGCCGCGCCGGCGATCACCGCGGTCGAGGACGGCCGGGTGCGCTTCACGCCGCCCAAGTGGGGCGAGGTGTACCTCAACTGGATGCGCGAGATCCGCCCGTGGTGCGTCAGCCGCCAGCTCTGGTGGGGCCACCAGCTGCCGGTCTGGTACCGCGGCGACGAGGTCTACGTGGGCCGCGAGGCGCCCGAGGGCGCCGACTGGGTGCGCGACGAGGACGTGCTCGACACCTGGTTCAGCTCGGCGCTGTGGCCCTTCGCCACGCTCGGCTGGCCCGACCAGACGCCCGAGCTCGCGAAGTTCTACCCCACGCAGGTGCTCTCGACGGCCCGCGACATCATCTTCCTGTGGGTGGCCCGCATGGTGATGATGGGCATCGAGTACCTCGGCACGGAGCCCTTCTCCGACGTCTACATCCACTCGGTGGTGCAGGCGGCCGACGGGCGGCGCATGAGCAAGTCGCTCGGCACCGGCATCGACCCGATCGAGCAGATCGACCAGAACGGCGCCGACGCGCTGCGCTTCGGCCTGCTGATGATGTCGAGCACCCAGGACGTGCGCTTCAGCGCCGACCGCATCGACCAGGGCCGCCAGCTGGTCACCAAGCTGTGGAACGCCTCGCGCCTCGTCGTCGATCGCGGAGGGAAGGCCGGCATCGCCGCGCCCGAGCCCGTCACCCTGGCCGACCGCTGGATCGTCTCGCGCGTCGCCGCGGCGGTGGAGCGCTCCGAGACCCAGATCGCCGGCTTCCAGCTCTCGCAGCTGGCCGACTCGGTGTACCACCTGGTCTTCGACGACTACTGCGACTGGTACCTCGAGCTGCTGAAGGCCGGCGAGGCGACCCCCGAGGTGGCCGGCCACGCTCTGGAGCAGCTGCTGGCGCTGGTGCACCCGCTGATGCCCTTCGTCACCGAGGAGTGCTGGGCACGGCTGCCCGGCTCGGCGGGCCTGCTGGCCACGCACGCGCTGCCGGTCGCCCCCGGGACGGTCGATCCCGAGGCCGAGGAGGAGATCGCCGCGGTGCAGGAGGTCGTGACCGCGCTGCGCGTCTACCGCTCGCGCCGCGGGCTGCCGCCGCGCACCCCGCTGGTGATGGATCCCGCGCCGCACCCGTCGGTCGCCGCCCTCGACGCCGTCACCGCGGCGCCCGAGGAGGTGCGCGCCACGCTCGCCACGACCCTGCTCGCCGACGGGCGCTCCATCCTGCTCGGCCCGGCCGCCGAGGCCGTCGATCCCGAGGTCGAGCGCGCGCGCCTGGTCGAGGAGCTGGCCACGGTGGAGGGCGAGCTCGAGCGGGCCACCCGCAAGCTGGCGGACGCCCGGTTCGTGGAGCGGGCCCCCGCCCACCTGGTGGACGGCGAGCGCGAGAAGGCGGCGCGCTACGCCGCCGAGCGCGAGGCCCTCGGCTCGCGCATCGCCGCCCTGGGCTGATGAGCGGCGCGGCGACCCGCGCGTGGATCGCGGGGCTCGAGATCCTGGGCATGCGCTTCGGCCTGGAGCGCATGAACGCGCTGCTGGCCTCGCTCGGCCACCCCGAGCGCTGCGCCCCCGCGCTCCACATCGTCGGCACCAACGGCAAGTCGTCCACCGCCCGGCTGGCGGCCGGCAGCGCTCACCAGCCAGGGCCGGCGGGTGGGGACGTACCTCTCGCCCCACGTCACCGACTGGACCGAGCGCATCCAGATCGACGGCGAGCCGATCGGCGACGACGACTTCGCCGCCGCGATCGACGCGGTGCGCGCGGCGGGTGACGCGCTCGAGATGCCCGACGGCGACGCGGTGACGCAGTTCGAGGCGCTCACCGCGGCGGCCTTCTGGGCCTTCCGGGCGGCCGGTGTGGACACGATGGTCGTCGAGGCCGGGCTCGGGGGGCGCTACGACGCGACCAACGTGCTCCAGCCGGACGCCGTCGTGGCGCTCACCAACATCGCGCTGGAGCACACCGAGCTGCTCGGCGACACCGAGGACGCGATCGCCCCCGAGAAGCTCGCGGTCGCGGCCGACGGCTCGCGCCGCCTGGTGGTCGGCCCGCTCAGCGCGGCCGCGCGCCGGGCCGTGGACGCCGAGTGCGCCCGGCGCGACCTGCATCCCCTCGACTACGGCGACGGACTGACGGCGGCTGACAGCCCTGACGGTGTTGACGTCGTGACGCCCGTCGCCCGCTACGACGCGCTGCCCCTCGCTGCTCAACGGCGGGTACCAGCGCGACAACCTGGCCGTCGCGATCGCCGCGGTGGAGATGCTGCTCGACGGACCGCTGGACGTGGCGCCCCTGCGCGCCGGCCATCGCCGCCGTGCGCGTGCCGGGGCGCCTCGAGGTGTTCCCGGGCGCGCCGCCCGTGGTGCTCGACGGCGCCCACAACCCCGCCGGCATGGACGCGATGGTCGCCGCGCTACCCTCGGTCATGGCCGGGCGCCACCCGGCGGTGGCGGTGGTCTCGGTGCTGGGCGACAAGGACGCGGCTGCGATGGTCGCCGCCCTCGGCGGGGTGGTCGACACGGTCATCGCCACCCGCTCCAGCCACGCCCGCGCGGTGGACGCCGACGACCTGGCGGCGCTCGTGCGGGCCTCGGGGCGCGCGGGGCGGGCGGTGGCCGACCCGGTCGCGGCGCTCGACGCGGCGCGGCGCGAGGCGGGCGCCGAGGGGGTCGTCGTGGTGGCCGGTTCCCTGTATCTGCTCGCCGACCTGCGCCCCCAGATCCTCATGGGCGCCGCGGAACCCCCCTGCTACACTCGCGCGCGCCCTGGGGGGGAACGCGCCAACCGAGGCGAACTAGACCGTTATGCGAAAGGCATCATCGTGATCCGGTTCCTCGCGGCTCAGGCTTCGGGTACGACCACAAGCAGTTCGGACCCCTTCGAGTCGGTGTCGAATTTCTTCGACTCCGGCGCATGGACGGTCACCAGCTTCCTGCTCAAGGTGTTCGTCGTCCTGCTGTGGCTGGCGCTGATCTACTGGACGTTCCGCGACGCGCAGCGGCGCATCGAATCGCCCTCGTTCGTGGCCCTGTCCGTGGCGCTGTCGGTGGTCATCCCGTTCCTCGGCTCGATCATCTACCTCATCATCCGGCCGCCCGAGTACCTCGACGAGGCGCGCGAGCGCGAGCTGGAGCTGCTCGCGCTGGAGCAGCGCCTGGGCGAGCTCGGCGACGCCGAGGGCCAGGAGATCGTGGGCAAGATCCTCGCCCGCGAGGGGCTCACGTCCGACCCCGGCAACCTGCAGCGCACGCTGCGCCAGGCCGGCGTCGCGTCCACCGACGACGTGCGCGACATCGATCAGCGCCTCACGGAGCTCGAGTTCCGCATGCGCCTGTTCGACCGCGCCACGATCCCCAAGGACGACGCGTCCGCGCCCGTCAACAACAGCGAGCGTGCCCGCAAGGCGCGCGAGCTTCCCGAGAGCACCGGCGGCAGCGGCGGCGACACCGGTCGCGGCCCCCGCTGGAGACGACCCCGAAGTGACCAGGAGTCATATGAGTGAGCGATCGTTCGTGATGGTGAAGCCCGACGGCGTGGCCGCAGGGCTCACCGGTGAGATCATCTCCCGCATCGAGCGCCGCGGGTTGGAGATCGTGGCGTTGCGCAAGACGGTGCTGGCCGAGGAGGTCGCCAAGGAGCACTACGGCGAGCACTCCGAGCGGCCGTTCTTCGGCGAGCTCGTCGAGTTCATCGTCTCGGGTCCCGTGGTGCAGATGGCCGTCGAGGGCGAGGGCGCGATCGTGGCGCTGCGCACCCTGATCGGCCCCACCAACCCCCTCGACGCCGCTCCGGGCACCATCCGCGGCGACTTCGCCCTCGAGGTCGGCCAGAACGTGATCCACGGCTCCGACGGGCTCGAGTCGGCCGCCCGCGAGCTGGCGCTGCACTTCCCCGAGCTGGGGTGATCCTGCTCGCGTCGCGCTCGCCGCAGCGGCGGGCGCTGCTGGGGGCGCTCGGGGTGGAGTTCAGGGTCGTGGTCTCGCAGGTGGAGGAGGGCGCGAATCCGCTCGACAACGCCCGCGCGAAGGCGCACGACGCCGCCGCGCGGGCGGGCATCCCCGCGGAGGGAGCGGTGCTCGGCGCCGACACCGAGGTGCTCCTCGACGGGGCCGCCCTCGGCAAGCCGGCCGACGCCGGCGAGGCCCTGGCGATGCTGCGGGCGCTGTCGGGGCGCGCGCATGTCGTGCGCACCGCGGTGTGCCTCATCACCGAGAACGGCGAGCACGACGTGGTGGACGACGCGCGCGTGACCTTCCGCCTGCTCTCCGAGGGCGCGATCGGCTGGTACGTGGACACGGGGGAGTGGCGCGACCGGGCCGGCGGCTACGCCATCCAGGGTTCCGGCGCCACGCTGGTGGAGACCATCGAGGGCGACCACTCGACCATCGTCGGCCTGCCGCTCGGCGCGCTGGCGGAGGCCTTCGAGCAGACGGGCCTCGCGCCCTGGGCAACGGACAGAGTCGGGGAGACACGATGAGCGACAAGCAGTACGCGATCATCCACGAGGCCGACGGCGACACCATCTGGCGCTGGCAGACCGGCCGCAAGGCACGCTTCGTGGACTACGGCGGGTACCACAAGGCGCAAGGAACTGGCCGACGCCGCCGGCTCGATCCTCGCCCTCTGGGGCTCCCAGTACGGCCAGCGCGGAGTCCCCGGCGACGCCAGCGAAGCCGACATCCAGGCCGCCGTGGACTACGCCATCGAGCGACGCGGAGAGCACTCCTAGGGGTGGTGCGCCAAATGGCGTTCAACTGATTGGCCAAATGGCGCATTCCCATGGCGGAGGCGTTCTCGGCGCGCCATTGTGCTGTCGGCCATCGTCATCGCCGCTCTCGCGGTCGCCGGATGCGGGGGAGGGAGCGGGGACGGGGGAGGCACCTCCACGGCCGCGGCGTCGGTGGTGGTCCCCGACCTGCGCGGCCTGAGCGATACCGAGGCGCTCGCGCAGATCTGTGCCGCGGGACTGGCTCCGGGGGCGCCCGAGGTGATCACCGGCACCGAGAAGAACCTCAGCCTCGCCGAGATCAATCGTCGTATGCGAGTCGTGTCCTCCGACCCGGCCGCGGGCGCGACGGTGCCTGCGCGCACCCGCGTCTCGGTCACGCTCGAGAGCCCGTCCGCCGGCGTGGCCGTCTCCATCATCCAGTCCTGCGACGCCGTCTCGTCGCCCGCTCCGTGGACCATCGACCTGACCGACGTCGCGCTCGGCCCCACGGGCTTCGGCATGGGCCTGCATCCCACCACCGCGCCGATCGCGATCTCGGTCACCTCGGACACGCCGCTCCAGGTCTGTCCCGCCGACGCCCAGGGCCGCCCGACCCGGCCGGGCCTCTCCTCGTGGGGCCGCCGCTGGACCGCATGCAAGCCGCTCGGCCGCGGCACCGTCGAGCTGCCCCGCACCGACGGCCGCTCTCACGTCGGCATCCGTTTCCTCACCGCCACCCGCGCCAAAGCCACCGTCGCCCGCCTGCGGGTCAGGTGGACGTGCGAGGACGGCTACTTCCAGCTCAGCGACCCGACCGGCCGCATCCCGACCCCGGTTCCCCACTGCTCCTGATGGGGTGCGCCAATTGGCATCGCGTGATGGTGCCAAGTGGCGCGTCCTCCAGGAAGCGCTTGGGCACGGCGTTGCGGCGGTGACGCATCAGACCCGGGCCCGCCAAGATGTGCGGCGGAAAGGCCACTCCTGACCCCCCCGCGCCCCGGTCCCGGAGAGCTCGAGGCGGCGCGGGGGCGCGAGGTGCCCGACATGCTCGCGGACGATCTGCGGCTGCTGTTGGTGGGGATCAACCCGGGCCTCTGGACGGCCTGGAGCGGCCACCACTTCGCCCGGCCCGGCAACCGCTTCTGGAAGGTCCTGCACGCCGCGGGGATCACGCCCCGCGTGCTCGACCCCGGCGAGCAGCGCGACCTGCTGGATCTCGGCATCGGCATCACCAACCTGGTGCCGCGCACCACGGCCGCCGCCGCCGAGCTCACCCGCGACGAGCTGCGCGCGGGCGGCCGGCGGCTCGGCGCCCTGGTGGCGCGCCGTCGCGTCCGCACCGTGGCGATCCTCGGCATGGGCGCCTACCGCACCGCGTTCGCCCACCCCAAGGCCGCGATGGGCCTGCAGGAGCAACCCCTCGGCGGCGCCGCGGTGTGGGTGCTGCCCAACCCGAGCGGGCTCCAGGCGCGCTACGGCGTCGACGAGATCGCCGACCTCCTACGGCAGGCGTGGGCCGCGTCGTCGCCCAAGGGCGCCTAGAAGAGGGGCGGGTACCTCTCGAGGATGTCCTGGTGCCGGCGGGCCCGCTCGCGCTCGGCCACGATCGACTCGTCGCCGGCCTCTTCCTTGAGGCGGCGGAGGGTGGCCAGGATCTGACGACGTCGCTCCTCCCGGACGCGCTCCTCCTGCTCGGCGCGGCGGGCGGCACGGCGATATGAGCTGTTGTCGTCGGCGAACAGGGGCGGCGACGGCATCCGGCAAAGGTAGCGCACCGGCACATATCCCCGAGGCTCGGCCCGTCGCGACTGGCGAAGGGCCCCTCAGGGGGATACGGTAGCCGCGAACCGGGTGGCGGAGCCACCAGTGTGTCCGGCTCGCGGTCCGTCGTTTAGAATGCCGCGCCTTGCAGGATCCTTTGCGGCCGTTGACCGCCAGATGAGGGGGAGGCACCAATCGGTTTCTGGAGCTACCTGACCGGATTCGGCGGACGCGACATGGCCGTCGATCTCGGCACCGCCAACACACTCGTCTACGTGCGCGGACGTGGCATCGTGCTGTCCGAGCCGTCGGTGGTCGCCATCGACCAGCGCTCGGGCGAGGTTCACGCCGTGGGTATCGAGGCCAAGCGCATGCTCGGCCGCACCCCCGGCAACATCAGCGCGATCCGGCCGCTCAAGGACGGCGTCATCGCCGACTTCGACGTGACCGAGCAGATGCTGCGGCACTTCATCCAGAAGGTGCACCAGAACAGGTGGGCCCATCCGCGCGTCGTCGTCTGCGTCCCCTCGGGCGTGACCGGCGTCGAGAAGCGCGCGGTCGAGGAGGCCACCCTGTCGGCCGGCGCGCGCAGCGCCTTCCTCATCGAGGAGCCCATGGCGGCGGCGATCGGCGCGGGTCTGCCCGTGGCCGAGCCGACCGGCAACATGGTCGTGGACATCGGCGGCGGCACCACCGAGGTGGCGGTCATCTCGCTCGGCGGGATCGTGGTGGCGCAGTCGATCCGCGTCGGCGGCGACGAGCTGGACGAGGCGATCATCAGCTACGTGAAGAAGGAGTACAAGCTGATGATCGGCAGCCAGACCGCCGAGGAGGTCAAGCTCGAGATCGGCTCCGCGTACCCGCTGCGCGAGGAGGTTCAGGCCGAGATCAGGGGCCGCGACATGATCACTGGGCTGCCGAAGACGGTGGTGCTTTCCTCCGAGGACGTCCGGGACGCTCTGGAGGAGCCGCTGGTGCAGATCATCGACGCGGTCAAGAGCACGCTGGACAAGACTCCCCCCGAGCTCGCCTCCGACATCATGGATCGCGGGATCATGATGGCCGGCGGCGGATCGCTGCTGCAGGGCCTGGACGAGAGGCTGCGTCGCGAGACCGAGATGCCGATCCACGTCGCCGAGTCGCCGCTGACCTGTGTCGCGGTGGGCTCCGGTCGTTCGCTGGAGGAGTTCGAGGTGATGCAGAAGGCATCGTCGACCAACGGCCGACACCGGAAGCGCTACTGAGCGGTCGCCGGTCCAGACGGCTCCGCTGATGGCGGTCCCGGCCAGCAGCGGGATCGCGCGTCGACGGTCCACCGTCCGCCGCGCCGTCATCGGCGGACTCGTCGTCGTCTGCCTCGTCATCTTCACCGGATACTTCCGGGAGGCGTCGGGCGGTCCCTTCCACAGTGTCCAGAACGGCGCGGCCAGCGTGGTCTCTCCGGTTCAGGAGGTGGCGACGCGCGCGGTCCAGCCCTTGCGGGACGGCTGGGGCTGGGTCAGCAGCCTGCGCGACGCGCGCGATCGCGCCGCCAACCTCGAGAAGGAGAACGAGGTTCTGCGCGCCGCGGCCGCCGACAACATCGTGCGCGACCAGAAGCTGGCCGAGCTCGAATCGCTGCAGGGCGTCGAGAGCACCATCGACGCCACCCAGCAGCTGGGCGCCAACTACAAGGCCGTGCGCGGGCTGATCTACAGCCGCTCCACCAGCGACTGGTACCGCAGCGCGCGCATCGACGTCGGCTCGTCCGACGGCGTGGTGCGCAACTCGCCCGTGGTGGCCGGCGCCAACCGCGGGGCGGCCCTCGTGGGCGTTGTCACGGCCACCAGCTCCGGCTCCTCCGAGGTGGCCTTCCTCACCGACGGGCGCACCGAGGTGGGCGCCTCGATCCCCGAGGCGGGCAACTACCAGGGCCTCGTGCAGTCGACGACCCCCGGCGAGCTGCAGATGACCGGCATCCCGCGCGCCGCGCCCGTGAAGCCCAACCAGACCGTCGTCACCGGCGGCTTCGACAGCCTCAACCTGCCGTCGATCTATCCTCGCGGCATCCCGATCGGTCTCGTGACCAGCGTCGGGAGCCAGGAGGTCGACGTGCAGCAGACTGTCCAGGTGACCCCGTTCGTGGACCCGCGCAAGCTGTCGTACCTCGTCGTGCTCGCGCCCGTCTCGAACAAGGCCAAGACGCGGGCGGCGGGCGGATGAGCAACGACGTCACCTCGCCGCTGCGCGCGGTCGGCCCCGCCACCCCGCGGCCCCAGTCGCGCCCCGGCGGCAACGGCCTCGGCTGGGTGGCCGGCATGGTCGTGGTGGCCGTGCTGCTCGAGGTCTCGGTGATGCCCTACGTCACCGTCGCGCGCGGCATCCCCGATCTGATCGCCCCGACCGTGGTGGTCATCGCGCTCCTGCGGGGCTCGCTGGTGGGGGCCGTGGCCGGCTTCAGCGCCGGCCTGCTGGTGGAGCTCACCGCCCCGATCGGCACCCTCGGCGTGCTCGCGCTGCTGTACCTGGCCGTCGGCGCCTTCTGCGGGCGCTACTGCGAGCGTGAGGAATCGGCCAGCCTGCTGGCGCCGCTCGCCCTCTCGGTGGTGGCCGCCCTCGCGGTGCAGCTCGGCTACCTCTGCTTCCAGCTGCTGCTGGGCAACGACATGCCGGCCTCCGAGCTGGTGGGCGAGGTCATCTTCCCGACGGTCGTGCTCACCGCGCTGCTCAGCCCGCCCGTGCTGCTGGTGGGCCGCCGCGTGCTGGGCCACCCGCGGGTGGTCGAGCCCTACGTGATGCGCGGATGAGCACCACCTCTCCACCGCGGCGCCCGCCGCGCCGCACCGGCGGCGGCTCCGGCGGCGGATGGGCCCCTGCCCTCACGCCGCGCACGGCCGTGCGCATCGCCATCCTCGGCGGCATCGCCATGAGCCTGCTCGGGCATCCTGCTGGTGCGCCTGTGGTTCCTCCAGGTGATCAGCGGTGAGGAGTACTCGGCCAAGGCCGACGGCAACCGCCTGCGCACCGTCATCACCCAGCCCGCGCGCGGCAACATCCTCACCCGCGACGGCACGCCCCTGGTGCAGAACAAGATCGGCGAGAACCTGGTCGCGTCGCCGCGCGACCTGACCGGCAAGCAGCGCACCGTGGTGCTCACGCGCCTCGCCCGCAAGCTCACCGAGCTGGGCCAGCCGGTGACGGGCAAGGAGCTGATCGCCAAGGTCAAGGCGGGCGACGACCAGCCACTCCAGTCGGTGGTGCTGCTGGAGAACATCGACCCGACGCTCTTCCGCTACCTGGCCGAGCGCCGCCGCGACTACCCGGGCCTCACCCTCGAGCAGAGCTACCTGCGCGCGTACCCCGAGGGCCAGCTCGCCGCGCACCTGCTGGGCAGCACCGGGCGCATCGGTCCCGAGAACATCGCCGCCTACCGCAAGGCCGGCTACAGCGGCAACGAGACCGTCGGCGTCGGCGGCGTGGAGCAGACGTACGAGAAGTTCCTCGCCGGCACGCCGGGCCAGACCGTGGTGGAGGTGGACGCCTCCGGCGAGCCCCAGGGCCGCGGCTACGTCTCGTCGCGCAGCGCCACCCCGGGTCGCAACATCGAGCTGTCCATCGACGGGCCCACGCAGAAGGCGCTCGAGGCCTCCATCGCCGACGCCGCGCGCGTCACCGGCGCCAAGGGCGCGGCCGGGGTGGCCATGGACCCGCGCACGGGTGAGATCCTTGCGCTGGCCTCGTATCCCACCTTCTCGCCCTCGGCGTTCGTGACGCGCAACCAGAAGAAGCTGACGCAGCTCAACAACGACGAGTCGCGCCCCCTGTTCGACCGGGCGATCGCCGGGCAGTATCCGGCCGGATCGACGTTCAAGCCCATCACGGCCGCCGCGGCCCTGAAGACGGGGGTGCTCACGCCCGGCGACGCAGCTCGAGTCGCCCTCGTCGATCGTGCTGCACAAGCAGCGCTTCCGGAACTTCGAGGAGCACTCGCACGGCTTCGTCACGCTGCCCACGGCCCTCGAGGTGTCCAGCGACACGTTCTTCTACCAGGTGGCCGACAAGCTCTGGAGCAAGCAGGACACCAAGGCGCGCGTGTTCCCGCTGCAGGCCGAGGCGCGCTCGTTCGGGCTGGGCGCGAAGACCGGCATCGACATCCCCGGCGAGCAGACCGGCCTGATGCCCGACGCCGATCTGGAAGCAGAAGAACTTCAAGGGCTCGCAGTACACCGACTTCCAGCGCAGCTGGCTCGCCGGCGACAGCATCCAGCTCGGCGTGGGCCAGGGCTACCTGCTGGCCACCCCGCTGCAGATGGCGGTGGCCTACGGCGCCATCGCCGACGGCGGCACGCTGCGCACGCCGACCCTCGGCCGTGAGGTGCTCGACCCCAACGGGCGCGTGGTGCAGGAGCTCTCCAAGGGGCGGCCCACCAAGCAGGTCGACATCAGCGCGGCCAACCTGGCCACCATCAAGGAGGGCCTCTACGAGGCCGCCAACGGCGCCGACGGCACCTCCACCAGCGTCTTCGGCACCCTGCCGGCCGACAAGAAGGTGGCCGGCAAGACCGGCACCGCCGAGCCGGGCGACGGGGGCGAGGACCACTCCTGGTTCGTCGGCTACGCGCCCTTCGACAACCCCGAGATCGTGGTCTCGGTGGTCATCGAGCGCGGCGGCACCGGCGCCAACGCGGCCGCTCCGGCGGTGTGCCGCACGATGGGCGCCTACCTCAAGTTCGACGCCAACCTCTGCGGCGAGCCGACGGGTGAGCCGATGAGCACCGTCGCCACCGGGCGCCGCTCCCCGTCCACCACCTCCGACCGCCTGCGCGGCCTGGTGGGCGGCCTCGACTGGATCATGCTGCTGGCCGTCGTCGCCATCAGCGGCCTCAGCATCTTCATCGTCGGCGAGGCCACCAAGAACGACGTGCCCGGCGACCCGGGCTTCTACGTCAACCGGCAGATCCTGTTCATCGCGGTCGGCACGGCGCTGATGATCGTCGCCACCCGCCTCAACCTCGACAAGCTCGCGCGCTGGGCGTGGGGCCTGTGGGGCGGCCTGCTGGGATCGCTGGCCGTCGTGTTCGTGGTGGGCACCGCGGTCAAGGGATCCAACCGCTGGATCGACATCGGCCCGTTCAACCTGCAGCCCTCCGAGATCGGCAAGGTGCTGCTGGCGATCATCCTGGCCGGCATCGCCATCGAGCGCATGGAGGACGTGGGCAGCGCCGCGCTTCACGCTGTTCCTGTTCGGCGTCGCCGCCGTGCCCGCGGCCGTCGTGTTCCTGCAGCCCGACCTCGGCACCTCGCTGGTCTACTTCGCCGTGCTGGGCGCGGTGCTGTTCCTGGCCGGCGTGCCCTGGTCGCACTTCGCGGTGGCCGGATCGGTGCTCGCCATCCTGATCCTCGGCGTGCTCTGGATCCTGCCCTCGGCGGGCGTCCACGTGCTGCAGGACTACCAGGTGGAGCGGCTCACGGCGTTCATCGGCGCGCAGCGCGACTCGAGCGACGCCGGATACCAGCTCGATCAGTCGAAGACGGCCATCGGATCGGGCGGGGCGCTGGGCAAGGGGCCCGACGGGGCCACCCAGGCCAACGGCGACTTCATCCCCGAGCACCACACCGACTTCATCTTCGCGGTCACGTCGGAGATGTTCGGTTTCGCGGGAGGAGGATTGCTCATCCTGCTGTTCGCGCTGGTCATCTGGAGGGGACTGAGAACCATGGCCAGGGCCTCCAGCCAGGTGGACATGCTGGTGGCCGGAGGCATCGTCGCGATGATCGGCTTCCAGGTGTTCGTTAACATCGGTATGACCGTGGGCATCATGCCGATCACAGGGATCCCCCTACCACTGATGAGTTATGGGGGAAGCCACACCATCTCGACGATGGTCGCCATCGGCCTGCTCCTGGGCATCCACCAACGCCGCTCCGCCATCCGCGGGTAGGGCAACGCACGTGGGAGCCATGGACCTCGCCGCGCGAGGTGCCAGATTCGTGCGGCCTCTGGTCGAGGCCGTGCGCGGGAGCGACACCACCTCTCAGGACGGCGGCCTGCTCGCGCTGCTGCCCGGCGACCCCGCGGGCACCGAGCGGATGCGCCTGCTGCTCGGCGACCCCGTCGCCGTGGCCTCCGAGGACGCCCTGGCGGTCATGGTGGTGCGCCCCGACACGGACATCTCGATCGGCGCGCCGGCCCTCGCGCGGCGCCGCCACTCGGGCGGAGGGGCCCTCGCGATCATCGTGGGCGACGCCGTCTCCACGGCCCGCATCGAGGCGCGCCTGCTCAACGGCCACCACCTCGAGCCCTCCAACATCGCCCACGTGCCGACGCTCGAGGGCGAGGGGGGCCAGGCGGCCCTCGACGCCGTGATGCGCACCCTGGGCGACGAGGCGGCCGCGGCCGCCCGCCGCTACCCGGGGCTGCGCCCGGCCGTCGGCCGCAAGCTGGTCTCGCGGGCCTCGCGCCGCGCGGGGCTCATCGGCGTGCTGCCGCTCCCGGGCGTGGACATGCCGGTTCTCGCGCTCATCCAGGTGCGACTGGTTTCCGACCTCGCCGCCATCCACGACCGTCCGGCGGGGCCCGACCGGGCCGTCGAGGCGGCCGCGGTGGTCGGTGCGGGGTTTGGCTGGAGGGCGCTGGGTCGCAGCGCCTCCGGCATGGTTCCCGGCGTGGGCTGGGCCGTGCGTGGCACGGTCGCCTACGGCGCCACGTGGGCCCTCGGCGAGGCCGCGCTCGCGCGGTCGGCGGCGGGCCATGACCTGATCGAGGGTGCGCCGATCGACAAGGTGCGCCCGGTGATCGACCGCGTCTTCGGCCGACTGAGCCGCTGATGCCCCATTCGGAGGGGAGCTTCTCCTGAAAAAGCAGATCCTGGTGTCGGTCGACCGCGCCGAGACGCGCGTCGCGATCCTCGAGGACGGCCGCGCCGCAGAGTGTTACATCGAGCGACGCGGGCACCGCTCCGTCGTGGGTCACGTGTGGAAGGGGCGGGTCGAGAACGTGCTCGCCGGCATGGAGGCCGCGTTCATCGAGATCGGCCTCGAGAAGAACGGCTTCCTGCACGTGGACGAGGTCGTCGCCATGGGCGTGCCCAAGCGCAAGCGCCAGATCGCCGAGTTGCTGAAGCGCGGCGACGAGGTGCTGGTGCAGGCCACCAAGGACCCCATGGGCACCAAGGGCGTGCGCCTGACCATGCAGCTCTCGCTGGCCGGGCGCTTCGTGGTGTACGTGCCGTTCGGCGAGGGCGTGGGCGTCTCCAAGCGCCTCTCCGACGACGAGCGCAGCCGCCTGCGGTCGATCTGCAACGCGCTGCCGATGGAGACCGGCGGCCTGATCGTGCGCACGGCCGCCTCGGGCGCGTCGGCCCGCGAGATCGCGCGCGACCTGGCGTTCCTCAAGCGCCTCTGGCTCACGCTGCAGGAGCGCGGGGGCCTGGCCAAGGCGCCGACGCTGCTCTACTCCGAGGCCGACATCTCGCTGCGGGTGATCCGCGACCTGCTCAACACGGACGTCGAGGAGGTGATGGTCGACGACGAGGCCCAGTTCGAGCGCATCACGGGCTTCCTGCGCCGCACCTCGCCCGAGATGGCCGACCGCGTGCGCCACTGGACCGACGATCAGCCGCTGTTCGAGGCCCACGGGGTGGAGGCGTCGGTGCGCTCCACCATGGACCGCCGCGTGCCGCTCTCGTCGGGCGGCTACCTGGTGATCGACGACACCGAGGCCATGACGGTCATCGACGTCAACAGCGGCCGCAACGTGGGCAAGGGCGGCTCGCGCCTCGAGGACACCATCACCAAGACCAACCTCGAGGCCGCCACCGAGGTGGTGCGCCAGCTGCGCCTGCGCGACATCGGCGGCATCATCATCATCGACTTCATCGACATGGACGACGACCGCAACCGCAAGGCGGTCAAGTCGGCGCTCGACACCGCCCTCGCGGGCGATCGCACGCGCACCTACGTGGTGGACATCTCACCGCTCGGCCTCGTCGAGATGACCCGCCAGAACATCTCCGACGGGCCGCGCGAGATCATGACCGAGGTGTGTCCCACCTGCGCCGGCGTCGGGGTCATCCCCAGCGACGAGACGCACGCCATCACCGTCGAGCGGCACCTGCGCCAGACCCTCAAGGGCACGGCCGCCGACGCCGTGACGGTGCTGGTCAACCCGCGCATCGCCGACGTGCTCTCGGGCGAGGACGGCGAACGCCTGGCCGATCTGGAGGCCGAGGTCGGTGTCAAGATCACCCTCCAGCGCGACCCCTCGATGTCGCTCCACGACTCCAAGGTGCAGGGCGGCGGGGGTGGCGGTGGCAACAGCGCCGCGGCCGCCAAGGAGAAGGACAACGGCGCCGACGCCAAGCCGGCCCGGGGCGCATCCGCGCGCCGGCGCGTCTCCAGCAGGGCGAGCTCCTAGGCACACAGACGTCACAGGCGCGCACCGTGGTGTAGCACAGGTTGTGCTACGGTGCGCGGCGTGGCGTCTCGCGTGGTCAGAGCCCGGTTGGACGAGCCCTCGGAGGAGGCGCTCAGCCTCCTGATGCGTGAGGGACGTAACGAGTCGGAGGCGGTTCGCGCGGCTCTCGTCGAGTCGGCGCACCGCCGGCTCCGGCGGTCGGCGCTCGTCGCCGAGGTGCGTCGGCTGGCCGACGATCCCGAGGACGCCGCGGAGCGACGCGCCGTGATGGCCGACATGGAGTCGCTGGCGGCCGACTGGCCCGAGTGACGCGCGGAGACGTTTACCGCATCCGCTTTCCCGCGGGGCGTGGCCACGAACAACGCGGCCATCGTCTCGCGGTTGTGGTCCAGGCCGATGAGCTCCTGGGCCTGTCCACGGCGATCGTCGCTCCCACCTCCCAGAGTGCGGCTCCCGCGACCTTCCGGCCGCAGATCGAGGTGGGTGACGAGGTGACGCGGGTTCTGGTCGAGCAACTCCGCGCGGTCGATCTGGAACGACTCGGCGAGCGCGTCGGGCACCTCACCCCGGCCGAGCAGGGCTCCCTCGACGAGGCGCTGGAGATCGTCCTCGCTCTCTAGCGATGGCCTGAGGCCATCGGCCAATCAGTCGGCTTCGCCCAGGTCGTCCGGGCGGCGCACGAGCCACCACGCCGAGGTCAGCACGCCGCCGATCGTCGGCCCGAGCGCCCGGCCACGGCCGCGGCGCCGCCCATCGTGCCGAGCGCCCGGCCGCGTCCGTCCGCGTTGTACGCCGCGCTGACGATGGCCGTCACGGGGCCGTCCCCACGGGTGCTTTTTGCGGAGATTTCACAATCGTTTCGCCGTCCACGGAGCCGGGAACGGACGCCGTATCCGACGGAAGGTGGACCAGATGAGCTCCAACCAGGATCAGTACGAGCGCGCCGGCGTGGGATCCGAGCGGTACTCGCAGGACACGGCGCTGCCGACGCTCGCCGAGCTCGAGGGCATGGACGTCCGCGACGCGTACGGCGATCGGGTCGGCACGGTCGGCGATGTCTACGTGGACAGGGACAGCCCCCTCCTGCGGTACATCGGGGTGAAGAGGGGCATGCTCGGCACCGCGATCCACATGATCCCCGTGGATGACGTGAGCATCGGGCGCGACGGCGAGGACCGGTTCCTCGCGCTGCCGTACTCCCGGGAGCAGCTGGACGGCGCGCCGACCCACGATCGCGACGAGGAGTTCACCCGCGAGCGCGAGGAGGCCACGTACGGCCACTACGGGCGTGCGGGCTACTGGGACGCGGTGCGCGCCCGCCAGACACCTCCGGCCCCGACGCCCCAGATCGCCGAGGCCGAGGTGCAGGCGGCGATCGACCGCGGCGACGATCCGCAGGTCGTGGCGGTCAAGCGCTGGGGCGTCTAGCCCCCGTCCGCCTCCCTCATCGGGGGGAGGCGGGTCGGCCGGCGGCCGCCGATACGTCGGGCGAGCGTGAGGGCACGGACGCGTCTCGCGCCGCCCTACCGATGGGACGGCTGATGCGACGACTCGCCATCTCGGCTGTCGCACTTGCGAGCCTCGCCGGACTCGCGGTACCCGCGATGGGTGCGAGCAACCAGGTCGCGATCTGCCATGCCAACGCCGCGGGCCAGGCGCTCAGCGCCAAGGGCTGCGAAGGCCAGCTCGTCACTCCCCCCGACGACGGGGGCGGGTCCTTCTGAGATTGCCCGCCCTCTCGCGCGGGATCGGCGGGAGGGCGGGGAGGGGAGCCGCGAGACGCGGCCGCGTCACGGCCCGAGGTCATCGCCGCCGCGGGAGCGCGTCCGTCGCGGCCGTTGACACAACGGTTTGGGCGGCGGCACGGGTGGGCACGCCAGGGACACCCTGTCCGTCCCCCGAGGAGCAGCGATGACGACCCAGTCGGTCGCCCAGAACGCCGAGGACCAGGTCGGGCAACCCTGGTTCCGGGCGCTCGCGCGCGCCGGGATGGTGGCGCGGGGCGGCATCTTCCTCATCATCGGGCTCCTCGCGCTGCAGGTGGCCGCCGACTCCGGAGGGACGACCACCGATCAGAAGGGCGCCCTCGCCGTGGTGGCGCAGGAGCGCTTCGGCAAGATCCTGCTCGTGGTCCTCGCGGTCGGCCTGGCCGGCTACGCCCTGTGGCGGTTCGCCCAGGCCCTCCTCGACACCGATGACAAGGGCGAGGACGGCAAGGGCTGGGTGGTTCGCGCGAGCAAGCTCGGCAGCGGTGTCTCCTACGCGATCCTCTGCGCGACCGCGGTCGCGATCCTGGTCGGCGCGGGCGGCGGCAGCTCGAGCTCCGGAGGCCCCAAGGAAACCACCGCGGGCGTCCTCGGCTGGCCGGGCGGCCGGGCGTGGGTGCTGATCGCCGCGGCTGTCGTCCTCGGCGTCGGCGTCTGGAACGTGTACCGAGGTGTCGGCAGGAAGTTCATGAAGCGGCTGCACCCCTCCCCCCGCATGCGCCGTCCGGTCGAGTGGTTGGGGGTCGTCGGCTTTTCGGCACGAGGCGTCGTCTTCGGTCTGATCGCCTTCTTCCTCGCCAAGGCTGCGGTGGAGTTCGATCCGAAGGAGGCGGTCGGCCTGGACGGCGCGCTCAGCCGCCTTGCCGCGCAGCCCTACGGCACGGCGCTGCTCGGGTTCGTCGCCGCCGGGCTGGTGGTCTTCGCCCTGTATTGCTTCGCCGAGGGGCGCTACCGCGAGGTCTGAGGTCACGGGTCGGGGCCCGGGTGCGGACCGCGCCCTCGCCGGTGCGGCGGTCTGCCTGGCCGCCGCCCTGGGCGTGGCGGTCTATGTGGGGCGGGCGTCGGCGCCACCGGCCATCGACCGCGGCACCGCGGACTGGATTCACGCGCACCACCTCGATTCCCTTGACGCCGCCTCGCGCGCTGTGGCGCTCCTCGGGGGCAGCGTGGCCCTGGGCGTGCTGGTGCTGATGAGCTGCGTCCTCGTGCGCCGTCGTGCCGGCCCCCGCTGGCTCGCATTCCTGATCGCCTCGTACGTCGGCGTGGAGTTGCTCTTCTGGCTGATGAAGGTCGCGGTCGATCGGCCCCGCCCGCCGCTTTCCCTGCGGGTCGCGACGGTCGCCAGTTCGAGCTACCCGAGTGGCCATACGGCGGTGGCGACCGCGGTCGGCGCGTCGCTCCTGATCGCGGCATGGGCGATCCGCGACGCGCCGTTGCGACGACTCGCCGTGCCTGCATTGCTCGCACTCCCATTCGTGGTCGGCGTGAGTCGGCTGGTGCTCGGGGTTCATTGGCTGACGGACGTCGTCGGCGGCTTTCTCCTGGGCCTCGGCTGGGTGCTCCTGTGCGCCGCCGTCGTACTGCGCGATCACCGTGCGGGCGCTGGGGGGGTTCCGGATCCGGCGGACGAATCGGCGGGGGGGCGACCGGCTCTTCGGGAGGCGGCCATGCGGAGCGGGGTTACCCCTACGTCCGATTCGACCCCCTGGGGCCTAGGGCCGCTTGGTCCAGGGGGGATCCCCCCGGCCGAGGTGGAATGCCAGCGCCGCCGCGATCGCCGTGAGGGCCGCCGCGGCGGCGAGCGGCAGGAACAGCCCGACGTGCAGCACGGCGAGCGCCCCCAGGAGGGCGCCGCCGAACATCGCCACCACCGGGATCGCGCGCCGCAGCGTGTTGTTGCCGCGGGCCGCCCCGAGGGGCGAGTCGGCGGCGAGGCCGGTGAGGGTCTGGGTGAGGACGGTGGTGGTGAGGTCGGGCACCGCCAGCCGCCGGGCGGTGGCGTTCTGGATGCCCATCGCGCTGGCCAGCAGGATGATCAGCGCGTACTGACCCGAGCCCCCGCGCGGGTGCTCGTTGACCGTCGCCACCACCGCGGCGATCACGATCAGCACCACGCCGAAGCCCCCGGCGCCGGCCAGATGGCGCCCGCGGTGGGCGTCGATGCGCTTGCCGATCCGCCCGCCCGCCAGCGCACCGACCAGGAACGCGCCGAGCGCCGTAGCGACGCGCTCAGCGACAGGCCGGGCGTGCCGGCCAGGGCGAAGCCGACGAACACGACGTTGCCGGTCATGTTGGCCACGAACACGTGACCGAGGGCGATGAAGCTGACCGCGTCCACCAGGCCGGTCACCACCGTGAGCATCACCAGCAGGGAGGGGAGCGGGTCCGTGAGGCGCTCCCCGCCCAGGGCCAGAGCTTCACGAAGATGACGTCAGATTCACTCGCATCCAGAGGAAACCGTAAACGGGACTGGCCACGTAGTCATCCACCCGCGACGAGGTGATGTCGATGCGGACGCTGTTGGCGAAGGGCGCCCACACCGCCCGGGCCCGCACCGCCCGGTCCACCGCGGCCCAGCGGTCGCTGCGCTCGGCCGGGTCCCACGCCGCCCCGGCCCACGCGATCAGCTTGTCGAGCTTGGAGTCGGCCAGCAGGGCGTAGTTGCGGTTGGCGCCGCCGCGGATGGCCCCGCTCGAGAACAGCAGCGGGAACCAGTCGGCGCCGTCGGGGTAGTCCTGCTGCCAGCGCACGTAGCCGATCTGCGAGCCCACCGCGGGTTGGCCAGCGTGGCCAGGAGGCTCGCCCGGTCCCACAGCTTCTTCTGGGGGCGCAGGCCGATCTGCGTGAGGGCCTGCTCGAGCAGGCGGGTGACGGCGGGCGAGGGCTCGTTGAGCTGGCCCCAGATCGCCACCTGGTCGCCCGTCGCGCCGGCCTTGGCCACCAGCGCCCTGGCGCGGGCGATGTCGGGCGGCGGTGTCGCCACCTTCCGGTAGCCCGGCGTGTTGGGCGGCAGCACCTGGGCGGTCGGCACCGCGGCGCCGCCGAACGCGCGCGCCATCGCGGCGCGGTCGATGGCCAGGTTCACCGCCCGGCGCACCCGCACGTCGTCGAAGGGCGGCCGCCGGGTGTTCATGAAGAAGTAGTAGGTCGCCCCGTTGGGGTGGCGCGACACGCGGGCCCCGTCGGCGGCCGCCGCGCGGATCTGCGCCGCGCTGGGGCGGCCCTGGTTGTAGTCGATGCCGGCGCCGTCGGTGGGCCCGCGGCTGTCGCCGATGGCCACGTGGATGCGGTCGGGCCCGGGGTCGCGCGGCCCCGCGTCTCCGGCCACGTAGCCGGGGTTGCGCACCAGATCGATTGCCTCGCCCTGGCGCGTAGTCGGAGATGCGGTAGGGGCCCGCGGAGGCGACCTGCACCTGGCTCTGGTCGCCGGCCGGCGTGCCGCGCGGCTCGACGAAGGCGAAGGGCAGGGCCAGCACGTCGAGGATGGCCGGCTCGGAGCGGGTGAGGTCGATCCCCAGCGTGCCCGCGGAATCGCGGGCGACGATGCCCTGAGATGCCGCCGGTGCCGGTGCGCTCGAAGGCGCTCGCGCCGCGGATCACGCGGAACAGCGCGCGCCCGGGGGAGGGCACCAGGAACAGCCGCTCGATGCTCGCCTTGACGTCGCTCGGGCGCACCGGCCGGTTGGCGGGCGGCCCGAAGCGGGCGGAGTCGCGCAGCGTGAACTCCAGGTGCGTGCCGCCGTCGCTGACCGTCGGCATCGACTCGGCGAGGGCCGGCACCACCTCGCTGCCGGCCTGCCCGCCGGTGCGGCGGTAGGCGAGGAGCCCCTCGCCGGCGTTGACCAGCACCTGCCAGCTCTCGGAGGCGTAGGCGTAGGCCGGATCGAGGCTGTCGGGATCGTGGTCGGTGGTCACCACCATCGTCGCGCCCTGGGCCGGGCCGGCCGCGACTCCGAGAGCGGCCACCGCTAGGCTCCAACGCAGGATCGTCCGCACCAGACGCTTCTACACGGCCCCCGCTACGGGTCAAGCATCACGGTCCGTGGCGATTGGCCCGCTCGCCCGCTAACATGCCACGTCGCTCGTCAATCGGTCAGGACAGGGAACGTGCCGGAATACGCCGTGATCGCCCTTGGGGGCAAGCAGTACCGCGTTCGTGCGGGGGAGCAACTCCTCGTCGACCGCCTTCAGCACGCCGAGGGCTCGACCTTCGAGCCGCGGGTGCTCGCCACCGGGGACGGTGAGGGCATCGCCGACGGCGGGGCCGTCACCGCGACGGTCGAGGAGCACGTGCTCGGCAAGAAGATCCTCGTCTTCACCTACAAGCCGAAGCGCAACTCGCGAAAGCGCCGTGGGCACCGCTCGCGCCTCTCGCGCGTTCGCATCGAGTCAATCACCGCCTGAGCCGCGCAGGAGTCTCGAGATGGCACACAAGAAGGGTGGCGGCTCCAGCCGCAACGGTCGTGACTCCAAGCCGAAGATGCTTGGCGTGAAGGCCTTCGGCGGACAGATCGTTCCCGCCGGTTCGATCATCGTCCGTCAGCGCGGAACCCGCTTCCGTCCCGCCGACGGCACCGGCATCGGGCGCGATCACACGATCTTCGCGACGGTCACCGGCCGCATCGAGTTCACCACCGGACGCAAGGGGCGGCGCATCTTCGTGCACCCCGAGGAGCCGGCGGCTCTCTGAGTCGGGATCGGGCGCGTTCGGCGGTGCCCTTCACCGATCGAGCTCAGATCAACGTGGAGGGTGGCCACGGCGGGATGGGCTGCATGTCCTTCCGGCGTGAGCCCAAGATCCCGCGCGGCGGCCCGGACGGCGGCAACGGCGGCCGCGGCGGTCGTGTGCTGCTGGTCGCCGACGAGCAGGTCATCGACCTCTCGCCGTTCCGCCACCTGGTGCACCACCGCGCGCGCCAACGGCGGCCACGGCCAGGGCAAGGCCCGCCACGGGCACGCCGGCGCCGACCTGTTGGTCTCGGTGCCGCCGGGCACGCGCGTGATCCGCGACGGCCACACCATCGCCGAGCTCAACGAGGTGGGCGACAGCGGTGGCGGTCGCCCGCGGCGGCGACGGCGGCATCGGCAACAAGGCCTTCAAGTCGTCGACCAACCGCGCGCCGCGCCGCACCATCCCGGGCAGCCCGGGCGAGGAGGCCTGGCTCACGCTGGAGTTCCGCCTGCCGGTGGACGTGGCGATGGTCGGCCTGCCCAACTCGGGAAAGAGCGACCTGCTGGTGGCCCTCACCGGCGGCGTCGCCACCGTGGCCCCGTATCCGCTCTCCACGCTCGACCCGGCCTTCGGGCCGCTCGAGAGCCCCGAGGGCCGCCTCTTCCTGGTGGTCGACCTGCCGGGCCTCGGCCTGGACGGCCTGCCGCGCCGCGACTCGCACCTGGAGCAGCTGGAGCGCGCCAGGGTGATCGTGCACTGCGTGGACGCCAGCGACCCGGAGTCGCCGACGGAGCGCATCGCGCGCGTCCGCGCCGGCCTCAAGCAGTTCCTGCCGCCGGGCCTCACCGAGATCGTCGTGGCCACCCACGCCGACGAGGCCGAGGAGGGCACCGGCTGGGCCGACCTCGCCGTGGACACCGATCACCGGCACGGGCATCGAGGACCTGCGCGCCCGGCTCGTCGGAGTGCTCACCTAACCCCGATGGCCGTCCTGGTGGCCAAGCTGGGCTCGTCGACCCTCGTCGATGGCGACGGCAACCTGCGCGACGACATCCTTGAGGCCCGGGTGCGCGACCTGGTGCGCGTGCGCCGCCAGGGCCACCACCCGGTGCTGGTGACGAGCGGCGCCATCGCCTGCGGCCTCGGGCGCCTGGGCATCCGCGAGCGCCCGAGCGCCCTGCCCGACCTGCAGGCCGCCTCGGCCGTGGGCCAGGGCGTGCTCTTCCAGCGCTACTCCCAGGCCTTCGCGCCCCACGACGTGGTGCCGGCCCAGGTGCTGCTCACCTCGAGCGACCTGGCCGCGCGCGCCTCGTACCTCAACGCCCGCACCACCCTGCGCCGGCTGGCCGAGATGGGCGCGGTGCCGGTGATCAACGAGAACGACACCACCGCCACCGACGAGCTCACCTTCGGCGACAACGACGTGCTGGCCGCCCAGGTGGCGATCCTGATGGGCGCCACCTGGCTGGTGCTGCTCACCGACCGCGAGGGCCTCTACGCCGAGGGCCCCGACGGCCCGGTGCTGCTGGGCGACGTGCCGGCCGAGACGCGGCCCGACGACATTCGCCTGGCCAAGATGAGCGGCTCGGGCCTCGGCTCGGGCGGCATCGCCAGCAAGGTGGCCGCCGCGAGCATGGCCACCGGGGGAGGGGTGACCTGCGTCATCGCCTCGGGCAGCGACGAGGGGGTGATCCCGGGCGTCGCCTCGGGCCACCACGTGGGCACGCGCTTCAGCCCGACCGCCCGCCCCGAGGCCGCCTTCAAGCTGTGGCTGCGCCACGCCAAGCCGACGCTCGGGCGCATCGTGGTGGACGACGGCGCCGCCGCGGCCCTGCGCGAGCGCGGCACCTCGCTGCTCGCCGTGGGGGTGGTCTCCAGCGAGGGCGGCTTCCAGGCCGGCGACGCGGTGGAGGTGGTCAGCGGGCCGGCCGGATCGCTGGTGGGCAAGGGCATCTCGGCCATGTCGGCCGACGAGCTGCGCCTTGTCGCAGGCCTGAAGTCCGACGCCGTGCGCGAGCGCGTGCCCGACGCCGCGCCCCAGGTGATCCACCGCGACGAGTTCGTGCTGGCCGACGCGCGCGGGGGAGACGCGCCGGGGGGCGACCGTGGTCTAATGGGCGGATCGTGACCGGTCTCGAAAAAGTCGTCGCCGACGTCCACGCGGCGAGCCGCGTGCTGGCCCGCATGCCCGGCCACCACCGCGATCTGGTGCTGGCCGAGATGGCCGACGCCATCGAGCGCCGCGCCGACGAGATCCTGCGCGACAACCGCGACGACGTGCAGGCCGCCAAGCGCGCCCACACGGCCCACGCGCTCATCGACCGGCTGCTGCTCGACGAGGACCGCGTGGCCGACATGGCCGCCGGCATCCGCGCCGTGGCCGCCCTGCCCGACCCGATCGGCCTGGTCGACGGCGGCCAGACCCTGCCCAACGGCCTCGACATCGTGCGCCGGCGCGTGCCCCTCGGCGTCATCGCGGTGATCTACGAGGGCCGGCCCAACGTCACCGCCGACGCCGTCGCGCTCAGCCTGAAGAGCGGCAACGCGATCATCCTGCGCGGCAGCCACCTGGCAAAGCGCTCCAACCTGATCATCGCCGAGGTGCTCACCGGCGCCCTCATCGAGGCCGACGCCCCGCGCTGGTCGGTGGCCCTGCTCGGCTCCGACCGCGAGGAGCTGCGCCAGCTGATCCAGATGGAGGGCGCCCTCGACCTGGTCATCCCGCGCGGCGGCGAGTCGCTGAAGGCCTTCCTCAAGGAGCACGCCCGGGTGCCGGTGATCTACGCCGCCTCGGGCAACAACCACGTGTACGTGCACGCCGACGCCGATCGTCGAGATGGCCGCCAAGATCACGGTCAACTCCAAGGTGCAGCGCCCCGGCGTGTGCAACGCCGCCGAGACCCTGCTCGTCCACAGGGACGCCGCGCCCACCGTGCTGCCGCTGGTCGCCGAGCGCCTCGGCGCCCAGGGCGTGGCCCTGCGGGTCAACCGCGCCGGGCTCGACATCCTCGGCGAGGCCGGCGCGGCCCTCACCGAGGCCACCGAGCTCGACTACGCCACCGAGTTCCTCGACCTGGTGATGGCCGTGCGGGTGGTCGATTCGCTGGAGGAGGCGCATCGAGCACATCGCCCGCCACGGATCGGGCCACAGCGAGGCCATCGTGACCAACTCGATCGACGCGGCCCGCGAGTTCCAGCAGTCGGTGGACGCCGCCGTGGTCTACGTCAACGCCTCCACCCGCTTCACCGACGGCGGGCAGTTCGGCATGGGCGCCGAGATCGGCATCTCCACCCAGAAGCTCCACGCCCGCGGGCCCATCGGCCTGGCCGAGCTGACCACCTACACGTACCACGTCACCGGAGACGGCCACCTTCGCTGAGCCCCAGAAGGTCCTTCAGGATGAGACGCGGTCAGTCTGCCGCGAAAACCGAGGGAGCCTAGGACGCAGGGAGGGTGCAATGCCCGAAGGCATTGCCCCGACTGAGGACGACGGATCGCGAAGGTTCCCCGGGCGGCCAGGGGCCGACAAGGCGAGCAGATGACCGTGGTCTCTCATCCTGAAGGACCTTCTAGGATCGGGGTGCTGGGGGGCACCTTCGATCCGCCGCACATCGGGCACCTCATCGTGGCCCGCGAGGCTCAGTGGCAGCTCGGCCTCGACGAGGTGCGCCTGGTGCCCGCCCGCCACCCGCCCCACAAGGACCAGGAGCGCGTGGCGCCGGCCGAGCAGCGGGCCGAGTGGCTCGAGCGGGCCGTCGCCGACAAGCCGGGCCTGACCGTCAGCCGCATCGAGCTCGGCCGCGGCGGCCCCAGCTACACCGCCGACACCCTGCGGGCGATGGCCGCCGAGGAGCCCGGCGTGGAGCTCTGGTTCATCCTCGGCGCCGACCAGCTGGCCGGCTTTCCCACCTGGATGGAGCCCGAGCGCGATCCTCGAGCTCGCGCGCCTCGCGGTGGTGGGCAGGGCGAGACCGGCGACGACCAGCTGGCCGAGCTCGCCGACTCCGTGGCCCCGGGACGATGCGACCTGCTCGAGGTTCCCGCTGATCGGCGTCTCGTCCAGCATGATCCGCAAGCGGATCGCCGACGGCGCAGCCGATCGGCCACCTGGTGCCGCCCGAGGTCGAGGCGGCACTCCAGCGGGAGGGTCTGGTACCCTCGACGCCAGTTTCCCCTCCGTCCCGAAAGGACACCTCGCGACCTCGCTCGAGCTGACCCTGGCTGCCGCCTCCTTCGCGGAGAGCAAGAACGCCAGGGATATCGTGATCCTCGACATGCAGGGTCTGGTGTCCTACACCGATTATCTGATCGTCTGCACCGGCTCCACGCCGCGGCAGACGAAGGCGATCGCGGACGAGGTGCGCGTGCGGATGAAGGACGAGCACGGCGCCGTGGCCCGCAAGGTCGAGGGCGCCCGTGAAGGGGAGTGGATCCTCATCGACCTCCTCGACGTCGTCGTCCACGTCTTCACGCCCGAAGCGCGCCAGTTCTACCGCCTCGATCGCCTCTGGCGAGAGGCACCCCGGCAGGCCTTCGCCGCCGCCTCCGCCTAGGGAGCACCGTTGGTTGCGGTCGAGCTCGTCGCCGCAGCGTCCGGGATCAGCTGCTCCGGCGGCGTGAGCAGCCTCGCGGCTTCGCTTGACCGGGCGATGAGCGGGAACAGGCCCCTTTCTGTGCTGCACGTCCTACAGCCGGATGTCGGCGGTGTTCCCAACGTCGTGGGGGATCTCCTCGAGTCTCAGTTGGCGATGGGTTGGACCGTGACGATCGCCGGGCCGACGGCGAGCGACGTCGAGAACCGCACGGCCCGGCTAGGTGGCACCTTCGTCAGTTGGAACGCGGCGTTCACCCGTACGAGGCCTAGTGACCGAGGCGATCGCCCTGAGGCCAATCGTCAATCGGATTGATCCCGACGTCGTCCACCTGCACTCAGCCAAGGCGGGACTTGTTGGCCGAGTCGTCATGCGAGGTGCAAGTCCCTGTCTCACCGTGTTTCAACCGCACGCGTGGTCTTTCCTTGCAGCTGAGGGCCCGATGCGAAGGGGGGCCGTCGCGTGGGAGCGGTTCGCGACAAGATGGACAGACGTTCTCGTGTGCGTCAGCCAGGACGAGCGGGACACCGGCGAAGCGCACGGGATAGCGGCGGTGACAGAGATTGTCCCGAATGGCGTGGGAGTCCGGTGCCTGTGGCCCGCTGCTTCTGGCGAGGACAGGCATGACGCCCGTCGCCGCCTCGGGATCGGGCCAGAGGATCCGTTGGTCATTTGCGTCGGAAGGCTATGTGAACAAAAAGGCCAGGACCTTCTGCTGGAGACGTGGCCTTTGGTGCGTGATCGCTGTCCGGGTGGGATCCTTGCCCTCATTGGTGACGGCTCCGACGGGCAGGCCCTCCGATCCAGGAGGCTCTCGGGGTGCTCCTCCCTGGGTGGAGCCACGAGATTGACTCCTGGATCGCCGCGTCAGATGTCGTAGCGATCCCTTCTCGATGGAAGCGGGTCTGCCACTCATCGCCATGGAGGCCATGGCTCGATGCCGGAGCGTCGTCGCAGCCGACGTTGAGGGCGTCCGGGACGGGCTCAACCCAGGGGCGGGGGCCGTGGTTCCGGTGGAGGACGTGCGGCGTCTAGGCGAAGCGATTGTGTCGCGACTCGAATCGCCGTCCCTGGCGGCAAAAGAAGGGCTCGCGGGTAGGGAGATCGTGGAGGCCAGATTCGACCTCGCTCGTACCTCCTTGCAGCTAGCGAAGGTCTACCGCCAGGCCGTCGTCGAGCGTCCTGCCGCGGCGGCCCGCCCTAAGGAAGCTCCGCGCCGCCGCCGGGGCCTCTTCTTAGGGCCGCCGCCCCCTGCGTGGTTGCGGTCTTTCGGTCAGGTTGGGCCCATGGGCGTCTGTCTCTATACTGCGACGTCGCAGGGGGGATTAGCTCAGCTGGGAGAGCGCTACGCTGGCAGCGTAGAGGTCACCGGTTCGATCCCGGTATCCTCCATCGTTGGTAGGCACAGGGACCGCTAGGCCGGCTCCGTTTCGAGGCGGCCGGCCCGTTCGGGGAATCAATCCGGGCTCCGCGAGGGCCATTGTGGCTTCAATCGAGAATGTGGTCGCGGGCGACATGTGCGTCGGCTGTGGCGCCTGTTCCGTCGTTACCGACGGAGCGATCCCGTATCCATGGTGGGCGGGTCCTTCCGCGCGCGGCTGGGCGAGAGCAACACGACGGCCGAACTCGCAGCCGCCTCGAGGGTATGTCCGTGGGCCGACGAGTCGGCCAGCGAAGATGACTTAGCCTCCGAGCTTCTCTCGGACGCCACGTCGCACCACGACGTCCTGGGCAGGTACCAAGACGTCTATGCGGGGCGCGTCCGGGATTCCTCAGAAACGCTCCGAAGCAGCTCAGGGGGACTCACGAACTGGCTTGTGCTGGAGCTTCTGCGAAAAGACGAGGTTGACGGAGTGATTCACGTCGGGCCATCCGCCGATCCACTCTTCAGCTACCGCGTCTCGCATACAGCTGCCGAAGTCCAGGCGCAGAGAAAGTCGATCTACTACTCGACTAGCTTCGCCGAGGCTCTCCTATCGATCAGGGGCAACGGAAAGCGCTACGTCTTTGTCGGGGTGCCTTGCTTCATAACGGCGGCGCGTCACGCGGCTGCCGAGATCCCCGACCTAGGCCAGCAACTCCGATTCTTTGTCGGACTGGTTTGCGGACACCTCAAATCCCAAGCGTTTGCCGAGCTTCTGGTGTGGCAGGTGGGGGTGCCGCCCAAGAGCTGCAGGCGGGTCGACTTTCGGGTGAAGAGGCCCGATCGCCCCGCATCAAACTACGACTTCGGCGCCAGAGGACTAAGTCGGCCGGGATGATCACCGGCGAGTCTCGGTCCCTGCTGGGCGGGAACTGGGGTCATGGCATGTTCCAACTGAATGCATGCAACTACTGCGACGACATCTTTGCCGAGGCGGCCGATGTTGTGTTCGGCGATGCATGGCTCGCCGAGTATACCCCCGACTGGAGGGGGACCAATGTCGTCGTGAATCGAAACGCGATTGTGGCTGAGATCCTCAAAGACGGCGTCGCCGACGGAAGTATCGAGCTCGACTCACTCAGTGCATCGAAAGCGGCGGAGTCACAGAGCGGGAACTATCGACACCGGCGCATCGGACTCTCAGTACGTTTGGCCGATGATCGCCGAGCGCAGCGCTGGGTCCCCCGGAAGCGAGTGGAGATTGGCTACGAGGCCGCAACGAGGCGTCGCATTCGGGTTATTCGCGCCCGTCGCGAGCTAACGGCTGTTAGCCAGAAGCTTTTCCAGGAGGCGAAGCAGCGCGACTCGCTTGACTACTTCGTCAATGCCATCGGACCCTTCGTGCGCGCATACGACAGGAGCGCGCGGCCCAACCTGCTGCGACGCGCCAAGCGCGTGACACAGAGGGCCTTCGCAACCGTCAGCGTGGGGCGACTCGGAAAGGGCAACTCTGCAGAACGCTCCTAAATCACACATGCGTCACGGAGGGGCAGGGGACGACCCCTCTGGCGCTCCCCGGCCCCGGTCCGGCGGCAGCGGACGGATCCCCCCTCCTGCTCCGTGAGGTCGAATGGTGGCTGACGGGAGTCGAGCCCGTTGGCTGGTTAGCTTCACCCGTAGGGCCCTCACGGAGACTCACGCAGCGGTCGGTGCGGTTCTACGAGCCCCGCGACTTCTCGGCAGGAGGACTCGCGCTGAAGGCGAGCCTCCTACTCGGGCCCCTCCTCGCGGCGGGCGAGTCGGTCATCAAGTCATTCTCGCTCCGCCGGGGGCCGGAAACATCGGCGATCAGGCGCTAATCGAGGCCGCTGTCGCAGCGTCGCCACGAGCGAGCGTGGTCATCGAGCGCAGGGATGGGACCATCAACCGGGCGCCGGCCTGGAGCGGCGGCGTGCGGATCACAGCGCTCCCCGGGTTGGTTCACGGGAGGCTGCTGCCACACTGCATCGCGATGTGGTCGCTGGGGCGCGAGTTGCGGGGCGCGCGCCGCTTTCTCGTCGTCGGCGCAGACATGATGGATGGGGCTTATAACTGGCGGGAATCGAGCACCATCGCACACTTCTCCGGGAGCGTCGCACGGGAAGGAATTGCCGTCACGCTTCTTGGATTTAGTTGGAACGATCAGGCCGATCGACGCGCTATTCAGGCTCTGCGACTTGCCGAGGCGCGAGGTGTGCGCCTGTGCGTCCGTGATCCGGTATCCCTCGGGGCGGTTACGAGGGACGGGATTGCGAGAGTGGAACTTGTGGCTGACATTGTGTTCTCAGACGAACTAAGGGAGCGTGACGACTAGGGTTACTGAGTTGGAGAAGGACCTTCGCCCACCATTTGCGCTGATCAATATCAGTCCCAAGCTTGGGTTGTCGTCCGAGATGCTCTCTGTCTACCGCGAGTGATCTCATGAGCTCCGCAGGCGTGGCGTGAGCATTGCGCTGTTTCCTCATGTATGGCGAGAGGGCGACGACGATCGGGTCGCCGAGGCATTCGTGCGCTCTGGGCGCTCCGTCAGACCTGCATCTCGTTGGCGAGATGTGGTCCCCATCGGAAGTGAAGGCCATCTGTTCGAACGCGCACCTGGTTATCACGGGTCGCATGCATCTCGGCGTCATGGCGCTCATGCAGGGGACCCCTGCGATGATCTTCTCAACCCAGGGGAAGGTGGAGGGGCTCATGGGCTATTTCGGCCTGCCTGAGTGCTGCATCGAGTCACAGGGCGAGATGGGCCAGAATGCGCTGGTGGCGCTTCGGGACCTCCTCGAGAACCACGCGAGTGCTGGCGAACGCGTGCGCGCGGCCCTTCCGGAAGTGAGACGTCTGCGTTGCGCAACTTCGAGTGACGGATGTCGGCGGGGGGAGCGCCCGCCCGTCGAGACTCCGGGGATGCCACGAGCGGGCGGAGGGAGCTCGGTCGGCGTGCGGCGAGGGGTGGCATTGCTCACGGTCGGGTCCCAGTTCGTCCGGACGGCGGTCACGATTCTCGGGACGGCGGTGGTCGCGCGCAGCTCACTCCTGAGGACTACGGACTTGTCGCGATCGTCGTCGTGCTGGTTGGAGCCGGAGAGATCGTCCGGGATTTCGGACTATCGATCGCGGCGGTACAGGCGAGGAGGCCTCGAGCCGCGAACAGAAGAGCAACCTGTTCTGGTTGAACCTCGGGATTGGGGCGGTGCTCGGGCTGTGTCTGGTCTTTGGCGCGCAGCCCGCTTCGCAGCGCTCTACGGCCGCGAGGAGCTAGTCGGGATAGCCAGGCCCTGGCTGTTGTTGTTCCTGCTGAACGGAGCATCGGCCCAGTTCAGAGCCGACTTGGTAAGGATGTCTCCGGTTCGGGGCTCTCTCCCTATCAACGTCGTCAGCGCAGTGGCCGGAACGGCAGCCGCGGTGGGCCTGGCGGTCGCGGGAGCGGGATACTGGGCGCTGGTCGGCGGCGTTATACCGTCACCGCGCTTACGAGCCTGGCGTACGTCGTGGGTGTCGCCCGATGGATGCCCGGCCGGATCTACCGGAAATTGCCGACATGCGGGGCTCTTTCACATTCGGGGGTAACAACGCCCTGGTCCAACTGCTGAACTACGGCAGCAAAGGGGTGGCACCGCTTGCGATTGGACTCTTTGGGTCCGCGGGGGCGGCGGGCCTATACGACCGCGCCGGCCAGGCAGTCCTCGTGCCGATGAACGAGATAAATGCCCCTGCGACCGATGTCGCGCTTCCGATCCTGTCCCGGCTCCAGGATGAGACTGACACTTTCATGGCGTCTTCTGAGGCGCGGCCAGGCCGCGCTCGTGACTTCGGCCCGGGATAGCCGTGGCGCTTCCTCTTCGTCTCGCGACGAGCCGGCGTACGGCTGCTCCGGGAATCAGTGGTAGGAAGCGGTGCGATCATGCGCCTATTGGCGATAGCGCGCTCCTCGAGACGCTCGGCTTTGTTGTCTACTGGGTGTTCATCTCCCGCGGACTGGGAGGGGCGCTTTCTTCGGTACGCAATCGTCGGCCGCCCAGTGATCATTGCGCTGACGATTCTCGGAAGCGTCTGGGGCGCTACTGGGGCCGCCACCGGATATCTGATTGGGCAGGCCATACTCTGGCCCTTCAGTCTTTGGTGGGCGGCCCGCGCCTCCGGACTGCCTCTCGGCGTTCTGATGAAGAATGGGTTGCTTTGGTTTTTCACGCTCGGTGCGTCTGTAGGGGCAGCGCTCCTACTGGTTGACACGTTTGACGGATATGGAGCCGTGGCAGCGTTGGCGCTATCGATCGCCGGACTGGCGATCGGTGCGGGTCTAGCGTACGCGGCGGTTCCGGAGTGCGAGCGGAGATCAAAGATGTGAGGATTCTCTATGACGCGGTACGAGGCCGGTGAGCGCGGGGGTCGCCCGGGCCCGCTACGCCGTCCAGGATGGCGCAGGCTCTCGAGGGCGGCAGGCCACGTGAGGGACGCAGCCGTCGCCAGGGCCTTCTGGGATAGCGCTTCCCATGATCCCTTGACGCTGAACTGGGCGATCAGGGCGGCGAAGGTGGACTCGTTGTAGAGAAGTGAACCGGGACCGAGCGCGCTGTCAACGCGCCACTCAGGAGTCAGGACGGGCAGACCGTAAGAGAAGTACTCGAGGTGCTTTGAAGAGAAGCTATTTCTGCGCAACTCGTCGTCGCTGATGGTTATCAGACCAAACTGGTAGTCGGCCAGGACGTCTAGTGAGTCTGCATAGCCCCTATAGTTGAGAGACAGGCTGCTTGGCGGGGGCGGGCCCCCGTATAGCGATGTCGGGAAGATCCTCGTGAGTCTCTCAAGAAGAGGGAGATTGACCCAGTACCCCTCGAGGCTGCCCAAGAAAACCACCCGCGGCCGCGCCGAATATGAGGCGCGCACAGCTTTGGGGGTCGTGCCGTAGGTCATATCGAGATAGTTGGGGCCCGAGTATTTCGTGCTCTTGACGAATGACGAATAGGTATGCCAATGGAATGACAGGTAGTCCGCTTGGCATATATCTCAGCCCTGAAGCGGTGAAGCGACCGGAACTGGCGGTCCGCCAGGTGCCCGCCGTAGTAAAGCTCCTCTGCAAGTGGGACGGGGAGGTCAAGAATCTGGACGCTGGCGACACGCTCGTGGAGTGTGAATGCCGCGTCATAGTTGCTCTCACAGATCAACAAGTCATATCGACCCCTGGGGACGATCCGCGTGAGCAGTTTCCCGCGAAGACTGAGCACGCGCTTTGCAGTGAGTGACTGAATGACCTTGATCGCCGACTCCCGACGGGAGCGGAGGGCGAGACTCTGGAGTCCTTCCAACAAATACAGGCGGAGTTGGAGTGCCCGTCGCCCCGGCAGAAAGTGGGTGAGCCTCCCGTCCCGAGGCGCCCAAGGTGCTCGGTCGAGTAGAGGTTGACCTGACAACCGAGGCCTTCCAGGAACTGTCGGAGTTGCTGGGTTTGACGGCGTTGGCGTAGGCGTCGAGCCGACAAATGATCAGCACTCGCTTCATCGGCGGACGAAAGGCCGGCGTGGGGACGACCCACGATTGCCGCGCGGTTGGGGCGCCAAGCGCGGCGTTTGCCGAGAGCCTGAGCAACGCTGTCTAACGCTTCAGGGTGTTCGGGCGCGGGTGCATATCTTGCGGTGCAGTGCCGCGCGTAGTGAATCCTTCTCGAGCAGTTCGATCGAGGCAGCCGAGCGCGAGTGTCGGAGGCTGTGTGCCTTCAGACGAGAATTCTGTGTAGCGACGGGCCCTCAGGGCAGCCGCTCTCCCGCGAACGGGCTCCAGGCTCCTGGTCAGGGCGACCTTAACGCTGCAGTGGGCAAATGA